>PANK01000020.1 GCA_002707605.1 Hoeflea sp. | reverse complement strand
TAGCCCGAGAGAACCCGCCGCAGGCGGTCCAGCATTCGGGGCAGGCTCAATAGCCCGAGAGAACCCGCCGCAGGCGGTCCAGCATTCGGGGCAGGCTCAAAATGTATCAGTTTTTTGTGTCTTGTGGTCCAGCCCAAGGGGTTCACTCCAATCATACTCTTTCGTAATGCAACGCATGGTGCGGCTGTTTGAGCGCACCGCGTGAATTCGCCACCACACCTACCATGCCGTGGCTTTAACCGGAGGTGATTGGGTGTCGCCTGCGCCTTAATTCTTTTCGTTATGATTGCTATCGGCTTCACCGCCGTTCTGCTCATCAGGCTGACTGCA
The DNA here is from genome assembly GCA_002707605.1 of Hoeflea sp. GTDB lineage: Bacteria > Pseudomonadota > Alphaproteobacteria > Rhizobiales > Rhizobiaceae > Pseudohoeflea. The sequence goes on along the minus strand of PANK01000020.1, from coordinate 61,770 downwards.
AATGAACGCAAACTGCGCTTCAGCAGATTTGGAAGCTTTCACGGCGCAGAGCCTTCACTTCGTCGCTGGTCGCCGAAGCGGGCAGTATCGCCTGCAAGCCTTCTTGCCCGCTTCGAGGAATTACTTCGATCAGTTATAATGCAGGCTCTCGGCGATCCCTTCACGGCGGCAAATCGCGGCAATGCTGTCCTCGCCACGCAGGCCCTCCGGCACAATACGGATTTTGTCCTCGGCTGAATGATGCTTGCGTGTAGCGCGCCGGATGTCCTTGATCGTCTTCCCGGCCGCTGATGCTTGCGGCCCGGATGTCGTACACATCGATGTCAATATCGGCCGACGGAAGGAACTGACGGGAGAGATTGATTGAGGGCGATCGGAACGATGCCGCCTGGTGCGCCAGCAAAGCTGAGCGCTTTTTGCCGAATGTCTGGCATCGCCCTTCGGGCCGAGCTCTTGGCAGAGCTGAAGCCCGCAAGCGGCCTTCCCCCATCCGTGCCGCCATCCCTGACGCGGGGGCAACCGGGAGGGTCAAGGAGAACCGGAAAGTTGCTGGGTGCCGCTTGCGCGCAGCGGCCGGCAAGGGAGGCTTCGCCGCTCCTGGCCCCGAAAACCGCGACCCGGCACAAATGCCGGCTTGCCAGAAGCGCCCTTGTCCTGCCTTGCTCTTCGCGGCCTTCGGGTTGCCGCCCCGAAAAGAATAGGGAGCGGAAACCGGAGAGAGGACCGCGTCGGACGCGGAAAAAGAGAATGGAAAAAGCCGATCTGGAAGAGCTGAGGGGAAAGGTCGCCTGCGGTGCAGTGCTCGAGACTGCCGGCTTTGCCGTCGACCCCAAGGAAAGCACCCGCCGCGCGGTCAAATACCGCCGGGGCGACGAGATCATTGTCGTCATCCATGACGGCCAGGGGTGGTTCGATCCCTTGTCCGACGCCAAGGGCGACGTCTTTCGTCTCGTAGAGCATCTTGATGGCCTGCCATTTGCGGCGGCGCTTTATGTTGTCGCCGATCTGGTCGGCTTCGTTCCGTCAGAACCGGAATGGAAGCGGCAATCGCGCGAGCGCGTACCCGACCTTACCATCCCCGAACGCTGGGACATGCGGCGCAAGCCTTGGCGCGGATCGGCCACATGGTGCTATCTGCGCGACGAGCGTGACATTCCCGAAGCGATTCTGAGATCGGCCATCACCCGGGATATCCTGCGCGAAGGCCCCCGGGGCAGCATGTGGGCGGCGCACCGCGATCGCGCGGGAGCCGTGACCGGCTGGGAAGAGCGCGGGCCGGATTGGCGTGGTTTTGCGACCGGTGGCGCGAAAGTGCTTTTCCGGTTCGGGCCTGCCGGAGGGCCGCGGCTTTGCGTCGCCGAGGCGGCAATCGACGCCATGAGCCTTGCCGCACTCGAGGACCAGCGTCCCGACACGCGCTATTTGAGCACCGGAGGCGGTTGGTCGCCGGCGAGTTCCGAGGCCCTGCTCGACCTCGCCGTTCGGGCAGACGCCCTCCTGGTCGCGGCCACCGACAATAATGCGCAAGGGGAGAGTTTTGCCGAGAGGCTCGAGGCGCTCGCCGCCGATGCCGGTTGCGGGTTCCTGCGGCTGCGGCCGGAGCTGGAGGACTGGAACGAGGATCTGAAGGCAAAAAGAAGCAATATGGATGGAAGGGAGGAAGAGAGGGACGGCTGCCGCATGCCCGCCGGCCGCCTCAAGGGTGAAGCTCCGCCCGGCTGACGCCGGCCCTTGACCCGGCCGGACGGAGAGGCGGCCGCGGGAAGGGGTCCGGAAGGGCTGAAGAAGATGGTGATGCCGACAGGGTGCGCCGCGCTCCAGCCCGTGACAGGCCCCAAAGGAGCCCGCCATGACCTCTCCCATCCGCAAGATCCATTTCGGAATCACCGGCCGCCATCAGATGTTCAGATTATTCGACCGCCATGCGCAGCGACCCGATCGCTGGCAGACCGACGACAGTGCCCTCTACGCCGGGGAATGGTTCGAAATCGCCCGTACCGAGCATGACTATATGCTCGAAATCCTGCCGCCGCTCTGGATGCGCGGCGAAATGTTCGCCATGCGCGAATTCCGGACCGGCAGCATCACCAGTGTCTTCTATACGCTCAGCATCAATGGCGTGACGCGGTATTTCCACGCCTATTGCGATCTGTCCGATCCGCGTTCGCCCTATGAGGTGCGCGATGCGATCGTCGAGCGCGAACGGCAGCCGGTCAAGGCGATGACCCGCGACGAGCGCATCGAGCACATCTGGAGCGCCACCCACGACAAGTATCGCGGCTATGCCGACGCGGACTTCCGGCCCGAGCATCGCGGCAAGCGCACTGTCATCGTCTACGCCAAGCCGGGTACACGGTTCGAACTGCTCGAGAGCCTGAGCGATCAGCAGATCTCCGAGAAGCTGCCGGTGCATCTGCGCCACCTGCCGCTGCCTGAAGCAGCGTGAGGTGGGCCATGTTCACATTTCCGATTCTTTCAGTGCGCAAGGTCATCGCGCGCGGCGAAGAGGATGCCGCCGCCAATGGCGGCTTCCGCAATCCCTATTACGGCACCCGTCCGGGAGAGGGCGAAAAGCCCGGCTTTTGGCTCGTCGGCGACGAGGGCGTCTACATCATCTCCAATGGCAAGCTTGCCGAGGGCCAGAAACCGCTCGTCGTTTATTCGACCGAATGCCACCCGAAGGGCGATACCGACTGGTGGGACTACAAGCGCCGGCATTTCGGCGGCGATGACGGCATCGAGTTCATCGATGCCGATCTGCTGGTTCCGAGCTTCAACCGCAGCTTCGGGATCACCCATCTCGGCATCCAGCTCACCGAAAACGACATCTCGTTCTCGCTGATCACCCGCTAATCGCACTTCCAATTCTGCACGTCTCCGACGCTGCCGACTCGCCCGGCGGCGCGGCTTCGTGCGCCCGCCTCACAGGAGACATCACTATGTCAGACCACGATCCATTCACCCTCGACATGTTCGGCAGTTCGCACAGCGGGCTCAGTTCCGGACTTGGCTTCGGCGTCACAGCCTTTTCCGAAAGTCCGGCGATCGAACCCGACAAGGACGTTCCGCTGCCGGCAGCACCGGCCAAGCGGTCCAAGAGCCGACAGCCCGCGAAACGACAACTGGCCGAAGCGCCCGATCGCGGCAGCAATTTCCATCTTTCCGGAAGCCGTTCGTTGGCCAAGGGCTGGAAGGCCCGCGCCCGCGACAATCTCGAAGCCATCGCCCTGGCCGCGGCGATCGCGGCCGAGGATCGGCCGGCGACAGCGGCAGAACAGAAGCGGCTCATCCGGTTCACCGGCTTCGGCGCCTCCGAATTGGCGAATGCCGTCTTCGCCCGGCCCGGAGAGGAGGGGTTCCGCAAGGGATGGGATGAGCTGGGTGAGGAGCTGCAGGCGTCCGTGAGCGAGGCCGATTACGCCTCGCTCGCCCGCTGCACGCAATATGCCCATTTTACGCCCGAGTTCATCATCCGGGCGATCTGGAAAGGGCTCGAGCGCCTCGGCTGGCGCGGCGGCCGTGTTGTCGAACCGGGGATCGGGACGGGTCTCTTTCCGGTCCTCATGCCGGAGGCACTCCGCGATGCGTCCTTGGTCACTGGCATCGAGCTCGATCCCGTGACCGCGCGGATTGCCCGGCTCCTGCAGCCGGTCGCCAGGATCCTCGATGGTGATTTCGCGCACACCGAACTTTCGGCGCATTTCGATCTCGCCATCGGCAACCCGCCGTTTTCCGACAGGACCGTAAGGTCCGATCGCGCCTATCGGTCGATGGGTCTGCTTCTGCATGATTACTTCATCGCGCGGTCGATCGATCTTCTGAAACCCGGCGCGCTGGCCGCCTTCGTCACCTCGTCTGGCACCATGGACAAGGCTAACGCCACGGCGCGCGAACACATCGCCAAGTCGGCCGATCTTATCGCCGCGATCCGCCTGCCCGAAGGCAGTTTTCGCGCCGATGCTGGCACGGACGTCGTTGTCGACATCTTGTTCTTCCGCAAGCGGAAGCCCGGCGAGCCGCAAGGCGACCCGAGCTGGCTAGACCTGGCCGAGATCATTGCCGCCAGTGAGGACAGCGAGGCCGTCCAGGTCAATCGCTGGTTCGTCAGCCACCCCGATCATGTGCTCGGCCGCCACGCCATCACATCCGGTCCATTCGGCGAAGCCTACACCTGCCTCGCCGGTGACGGCGATCTCGAGGCCGCCCTGGATGCCGCCATCCTATCGCTTCCGACCGCCCTCTATGACGGCGAGCCTGCCGAGATCGATTTCGATCTCGAGCTTGGGACGACCCTGTCGAACGTCGCCAGCCCCAAGGAATCCCATGTGCGCGAGGGCAGTTTTGTCTTCGACGCATCAAAGGGCCTCATGCAGGTGCTCGACGGCAAGCCTGCTCCGCTTCCCGTCCGCAAGGGCCGGTCCGGCGAGGGGTTTTCGGAGAAACAGATCAACATCGTCAGGAAGCTGATCCCGGTCCGCGACGCGGTGCGCGCGGTCCTCAAGGCCCAGGAGACCGATCAGCCATGGCGCGACCTTCAAGTCAAACTGCGCATTGCTTGGTCGAGCTTCGTGCGGGATTTCGGGCCGATCAATCACACCAAGGTGTCGATCACCGAGAACGAGGCAACGGGGGAGACGCGCGAGACGCATCGCCGCCCGAACCTGCAGCCCTTCCTCGACGATCCGGACTGCTGGCTGGTCGCCTCCATCGAGACCTACGATCTCGACACGGATACGGCGAAGCCCGGCCCGATCTTTTCCGAGCGGGTTATTGCCCCGCCGTCGCCACCCGTGATCACCAGTGCCACCGACGCGCTTGCCGTCGTCCTGAACGAGCGCGGCCATGTCGACATCGATCATATCGCGGAGCTGCTGCATGAGAACCGAGAGACTGTCATCGAGGAGTTGGGCAGCGCGATCTACCGCGATCCGGCGGATGGGTCATGGCAGACATCCGACGCCTATCTCTCAGGCCCCGTGCGCGACAAGCTGGCGATTGCCGAGGCTGCCGCCGAAATCGATCCTGCGTACAAGCGCAATGTCGAGGCTCTGGAGGCGGTCCAACCGGCCGATCTCAGCCCGTCCGAGATCACCGCGCGTCTTGGCGCCCCCTGGATCCCCGCTTCCGATGTCGTCGACTTCGTCAAGGAGACGATGGGGACCGACATCCGCATTCGTCACATGCCGGAACTCGCCTCTTGGACGTTCGATGCCCGCATGCTGGCCTACCGGGCAGAGGGCACGTCGGAATGGGGCACCAAGCGGCGACACGCTGGCGAACTGCTCGCCGATGCCCTCAACAGCCGTATACCGCAGATCTTCGATACGGTGAAGGACGGCGACAGTGAGCGCCGGGTTCTCAATGTCGTCGACACCGAGGCGGCCAAGGAAAAGCTCACAAAGATCAAGACCGCCTTCCAGAGTTGGATCTGGTCCGATCCGGACCGGACCGACCGGCTGGCGCGGGTCTACAACGACCGCTTCAACAATATCGCGCCCCGATCCTTCAACGGGGACCATCTTCAGCTACCGGGCGCTTGCAGCGCCTTTGTTCTTTATGGGCACCAGAAGCGTGGCATCTGGCGGATCATTTCATCAGGCTCGACCTATCTTGCCCACGCCGTCGGCGCCGGCAAGACGATGACGATGGCAGCAAGCATCATGGAGCAACGCCGGCTCGGTCTGATCTCCAAAGCCATGCTCGTCGTGCCCGGCCATTGCCTCGCACAGGCGGCGCGCGAGTTCCTGGCGCTCTATCCGACAGCACGGATCCTTGTTGCCGACGAGACCAACTTCACGAAAGACAAGCGCCACCGCTTCCTGTCGCGTGCGGCGACTGCTGCCTGGGACGCGATCATCATCACCCATTCGGCCTTCAAGTTTATCGCCGTCCCCGCCGAATTCGAAAAGCAGATGATCGAGGAGGAGCTCACGCTCTATGAGGAGCTGCTCACCCGGGTCGAAAGCGACGACCGGGTGTCGCGCAAGCGGCTGGAGCGGCTGAAGGAAGGATTGCGGGACCGATTGGAGGCGCTCGGCTCGGTCAAGGACAACCTCCTGACCATCTCCGAGATAGGCGTCGATCAGATCATCGCCGACGAGGCGCAGGAGTTCAGAAAACTCTCCTTTGCCACCAACATGTCGACGCTCAAGGGCGTCGATCCGAACGGCTCGCAGCGCGCCTGGGACCTCTATGTCAAATCCCGCTTCATCGAGACGAAAAACCCCGGTCGGGCGCTCGTGCTCGCCTCCGGCACGCCGATCACCAACACGCTCGGCGAGATGTTCTCTGTCCAGCGCTTCCTCGGACTGGAGGCGCTGAAAGAACGGGGCCTGCACGAGTTCGATGCCTGGGCCTCGACCTTCGGCGACGTGGCGACCGAACTCGAATTGCAGCCCTCCGGCAAATACAAGCCCGTCTCGCGCTTTGCGACCTTCGTCAATGTGCCCGAGCTGATCGCCATGTTCCGCTCCTTCGCCGATGTCGTGCTGCCGGGCGATCTGAAGCAATATGTGAACATCCCCGCCCTCGCGACCGGCAGGCGCCAGATCGTCACCGCCAAACCAACGGATGACTTCAAGCTCTACCAGCAGGTGCTCGAGGCCCGCATCAAGGCGATCGAGAAACGCGAGGGGCCGGCCCAGCCCGGCGACGACATCCTCCTGTCCGTCATCACCGATGGCCGTCATGCGGCAATCGATCTGCGACTGGTCGATCCGGACAATGACAATGAATCGGACAACAAGCTCAACAAGCTGATCGAGAACAGCTTCCGCATCTGGCGCGAGACGGCTGCCAATACCTACCTGACCCGCGAAGGAAAACCCTTTGACCTGCCGGGCGCGGCACAGATGATCTTCTCCGATCTCGGCACGATCAGCGTCGAGAAATCACGCGGCTTTTCCGCCTATCGCTGGATTCGCGACGAGCTCGTCCGCCTCGGCGTTCCGCCTTCGGAAATCGCCTTCATGCAGGACTACAAGAAGGCGGAGGCGAAACATCGGCTCTTCGCTGACGTCAATGCCGGCAGGGTCCGCTTCCTAATCGGGTCGTCCGAGACCATGGGCACTGGTGTCAACGCGCAGCTTCGCCTCAAGGCGCTGCATCACCTCGACGTTCCCTGGCTCCCCTCGCAGATCGAACAGCGCGAGGGCCGCATCGAGCGGCAGGGCAATCAGCATGACGAGATCGACATCTTCGCCTACGCCACCGAAGGCTCGATGGACGCGCAGATGTGGCAGAACAACGAGCGCAAGGCCCGGTTCATTACCGCGGCGCTGTCCGGCGACACGTCCGTTCGCCGGCTGGAGGATCTCGGCGAAGGCCAGGCCAACCAGTTCGCCATGGCCAAAGCGATCGCTTCCGGCGATCAGCGCCTGATGCAGAAGGCGGGACTTGAAGCCGACATTGCCCGGCTCGAACGCTTACGCGCGGCGCATCGCGACGATCTCTTCGCCGTTCGTCGGCAGATCCGCAACGCCGAACGCGATATCGAGCACGACACCCGCCGGATTGCGGAGATCGGTGAAGACATCAAACGACGGGTTCCGACTACCGGCAATGCCTTCGCAATGACCGTTGCCGGACAATCCTTCACTGATCGCAAGCCCGCCGGCCGCGCGCTGATGAAGGAAGTCATGACCCTCGTGCATCTGCGGCAGGAGGACGAGACGACACTCGCGACAATCGGTGGTTTCGATCTCGTCTTCTCCGGCCAACGCTTCGGCAACGACGAATTCCAGTATGACGTCGCGCTCGCACGGACCGGCGCGGAGACCGAAATCGATCTCGCCCTGACCGTCACGCCGCTCGGCGCGGTCTCGCGTATCGAGCATGTGCTGGCCGGTTTCGAGGACGAGCGGTCGCAGTATCGCTTCCGGCTCGACGACGCCAAGCGCCGGCTGGCCTCCTACCAGTCCCGCCAGGGTGGCGAATTCGGCTTTGAAGACGAGCTGGCCGACAAACGCCGGCAGCTCGATGGCATCGAGGCCGATCTGGCGGACGAAGTCCTGAAGGAGGGGAAGGAAGCCATGGAGGCGGCCTGAGAAATGAAAAGAGCGGGAGGGGACCGGTCGCAGACCGGTCGGGTCCGGTGACGCTCATGCTCAACCGCCGCCTGCGCCATCCCGGCCCGTCGTCCTTCGCAGGGCTTGTGAGCCCCGCTCGTCCGGCCGGGCAGGGACGCTCGGCCGCAGTTGCACCGGTCCGCCCGCTCCGCGGTCCCGGGGATGTCTTCGAGAAGAAGACGAGAAAGGGAGCCGGCGGCATGCCGGGTCCTCAACCCTAACCAGGAGCTTCCCATGCATATCATCAAGATCGACCCGCGCGCGCTCAAGGACAATCCCGACGACGCCCGCAAGTCCAAATCCACGCCGCAGGGCGATGCGCTGTTGGCCGCGACCATCAAGGCCGTCGGTATCATCCAGCCGCCCGTGGTTTCTCCCGAAGCCGATGGCGGCAACGGCTTCATCATCCAAGCCGGCCATCGCCGCACCAGGGGCGCGATCGCGGCAGAGCTCGAGGAGATCGAAGTCATCGTCACCGATCCCGCCGCCGACGGCGGCGCCATGCGTTCCATGGTCGAGAACATCGCCCGCGAACCGCTCAATCCAGTCGACCAGTGGCGCGCGATCGAGCGGCTGGTCGCGCTCGGCTGGACGGAAGAGGGGATCGCGGCGGCGCTGTCGCTTTCGGTGCGCCAGATCAAGAAGCTCCGGCTGCTGGCCAATGTGCTTCCGGCCATGCTCGACCAGATGGCGAAGGGCGACATGCCGGATGAGCGGCAGCTCCGGACCATTGCCGCCGCCTCGATTGCCGAACAGAAGGAGGTCTGGAAGGCCCACAAGTCCAAGAAGAACGAAACCACGTCGTGGTGGTCGGTCGCCAATGGCCTCTCCAAGACCCGCATGTATGCGCGTGACGCCAGCTTCGACGACGAGCTGGCGCAAGCCTACGGGATCGCCTGGGTCGAGGACCTCTTCGCGCCCGCGGACGAGGACAGCCGCTACACGACCGATGTTGAGGCTTTCCTCGGCGCCCAGCAGGAGTGGATGACCAACAACCTGCCCAAGAACGGCATGATCACCGAGTCCAACAATTGGGGTCAGCCGGAATTGCCGAAGAAGGCCGAGCGGGTCTACGGCAAGCCGAAGAAGTCCGATTGCACGGCGATGTATCTCGACCGCGAGGGCAAGGTGCAGTCGGTCGTCTACCGGATGCCCGAGCCCCAAACAGCGAACGGAATGTCGGCGAAAGGCAAGGGTGGCGAGGGCCGCGCCCTCGCGCCGGCGCAGCGCCCCGATGTCACCCAGAAGGGGCAGGACATGATCGGGGACTTCCGCACCGATGCGCTGCATGAAGCGCTTCAACGCGCACCGATCGAGGACGACACGCTGATGGCGCTGCTCGTCATCGCCTTCGCCGGTCAGAACGTTCGCGTCGATTCCGGCTCGGGCAATAGCGGTTCGTTCCGCAGCCAGATCGCACCCCATGCCGCGATGCTCGTGGACGAAGCCGGCAATCTCACTTTCGACAAGGACACGCTCCGCGTCGCGGTCCGCTCGGTGCTGATCGAGGTGCTGTCGTGCCGCCGCAACATGTCGAACAGCGGCATTGTCTCGCGGATCGCCGGCGCCGTCGTCGGGGCCGACAGCTTCCTGCCCAACATGGGGACCGAAGACTTCCTTCTGTGCCTCTCCCGGCAGGCCCTCGAAGGCGCATGCGCGGACACTTCGGTGCTGCCGCGCAACAAGGTCCGCGACACCCGCGCGGCGCTTGTCGAGCATTTCAGCCAAGAACGCTTCGTGCATGCGTCGGCGCTGTTCGCGCCAGATACCAACGAACTCGCCGACTGGAAGGCCCACAACGAGATCGTCGAGGATGAAGACGCCACCGACGTCGATGGCTCCGTCGAAGAGCCGGATGAGAGCGACATCGACCCGGATGCCGTCTCAGAAGGTTTCCGCGAAGCCGCCGAATAGCGGCGTCCTCCCTTCCGAACGCACATCGCGCCGCCGGCATCGTCCGGCGGCGCTTTCGTTTCCAATCCCGAAAACAGGAGGACATCACCCATGTCCGCGCAACTGATCTCCGACACCGCGCCGCTCGGTGCGATCATCCGCTATTCCGACGGCACACCGCGCCTGCCAGAACGGCACCGCCGCAAACTCCAAGCCTGGGAGCGCCACAACAATACGGGCCGGCTCGTCAAGAAACATGCCGCCACCATCGTTGGCCAGACCACCATCCCGGCCAGCTTCACGTTTCACGAGGGGGACTTCGGCAGCAAGGCCGTCATCATACTTCGGGTCTTCAGGACCTTCTCGATCGATAGCGCTCTCGCGTTCTCGGTTGTCGAGCATCCCGCCGCAGGCTCGATCCTCGTGCTCGATCGTCCGGGTGACGCCGGCGAACTGGTCCATGTCGCTCAACACCAGCAGGCGGCCGACGAATGGCTGTCGCGCCACGGCTATCCCAATGCCCAGCTGCACGAAGTAACGGCCGACGAGGTTCCCGCGGGGAGCGGCAAGGGGAGGGCGGCATGAGCCTTTCCCGACACAAAACGGATCCGACGCCGGCCCAGGAGGTTCGTTTCGCCACCAGTGCCGAAGGGTTGCCGGTTGCACAGTTCGGCGACACCGCTTTCGCCATGCTGCCCGGTCGCGACGGAACGCATTTTCTTGGGCATGCGTGGCGAATACGCCGCCCGCTCGATGAGCTGCTCCGCAAGGACTTCTACGGGCATGGCGGTGTGCTCGCCGATCAAGAGGCGTTCCGCGCCAAGGTGCTCGAACAGGCCGAGCACATCCGTGAGAGGCAGGCGCTCGGACGGCACGAAATCCGCTCCCACGCAAACACGCCATGGGGACCGTCGCAGGGCGCGACGGTGTTTGCCGAGGGTGTCGTCTGCCACTCGACCGCTGGCCATGGCGGTTTCCATCTTGCGACCGACCGCAATGCGAAGGTCGACCGGCGACTTCGCCGGCCCGGCGGCTGGTACGAGGAAGACGCGGAATGGGCGATCGTCGCGCTCACCTTTCCGCATCTCTTCACGAGCTTCGAACGGCGTTGCGCCGAGCAGACCGTGAAAGACAGCTGGCCGGATGCCTGGGAAGCGATCTTCGCAACCGTGCTCGCGCCCGGCCAGTCTCATGAAAAGGATCGGCGTGCCTTTCATGCGCGGCACGCGGGCGACTGGATTGTGATCTCCGCCATCAAGTCCGAGCACCACAGCCGTCATGTGGAGGTCATCGCGACCCTTGGCGGCCACCGGGACCGGGGGGCCGACCAACGCCGGTTCCTCGTTCCGTCCGGCGAATACGAGATCGGCCGTTTCGGTTTCGTCGTCGATCCCGACCGGCACGAAATCTACGAAGGTCCGTCGAGCTTTGTCGGATGGGGGCGGTGATGCCGGTCCCCTGGAAACTTATCGCCTCAGCCTTTGGCTGGCGCGCCGGCTTCAGGCTCGAGGGCGCCCATCCCCGGCTCGTCATCCATCACAGGCGCCACAGCGCTCGGCTAGTCGGCGCCGACGCATGGAAACGCGCCGTTCTCATCTCGATCCGCGCCCCCGAATTCGTCCATCCAAAAGGGAGACCCTCTTCATGAGCACCTTTATCGTTGCCATCCACCTTATCGTCGATACGAACGGCCCAAATCCGCGCGCAGAAATCATTGCCGCTCTAGGGGCACAACTCGACCAGCCCGCGGCACCTGTGCCGGCTACAGGCGGCATTCTCGACTGGGCCGTCGCCGGCGAAGACCTGGCTGCGTCCATGGCTCCGGTTACCATTCCGTCCGACTACAGACCCGGGGCCACGCAATTCCCGCAATGGCCCCGAGTCGTGCCGAAACGGGCCGCATCATGATGGCCGCCAAGCGAGCGAGACTGCTGCGTCGGATGGAATTAGCGCACCGGCAGACGAGGGCGCACCTTGATCGGATCGAACGGCAGATTTCCGCCAAGGCGGAACGCATGACCACGACCGCCAAGGCGAAGGCGAGATCGCATCCGCGCGGCGGATCGCGATGGACACGCTCGGATGAAGCCCTTTTTCGGGCATATGTCGACCAGATCAGTTTCGAGAGGCGCGGCGAAATCGAGGCGCTCACCCGAAAGCTTTCCCGGCAGGAAGTTGCGATCGACGCCGTCAGGGCAAAGAGTACCAATCTTGGATTGCGCGAAGGAGCGGATGCGCAGCCGGCATGCTGACGGCAAAGGCGCATCGGCGCGCCATGGTCATTTCCTTCACGTTGGGCGTCGGTGGAATGCCACCCCTGCAGGCCCTCCCTTCGGTTCTGGTCGCGGTCGTAAACCGGCGGCCGGAGCCTTCAAGGCCGCTGACGCGCCGCGGTGCGGCCGCACGCACCATCCTCGCCAAACCGGCCCCGCGGGACTGCGCGAGGGCTTGATAAGCCCTGCTGGCCCGCAGGACAGGTTCGCTCGTCCCGGTCCGTGCGGACCCTGAAGCCCCCGTCTTTCCGCCGGTTTCTTTTGCCCGCGCCCGAAGGGAGGGCCGGCAGGGGCCGGCTCGAGCCTTCGGTCAAACCGTGAAGGAAAGGACCTCACATGACCAGCAACGCTCGTCCCTCCCGTCAATCCGGCAAGATCGTCCAGCTCCGCAAGGGCGCTTCCCTCGAAATGGTCCGGCTCGCTTGCCCCGACAGCGCCCAGGCCTCTCTTATCTCCGAGAGTTTCGGCCTTCCCGTCATCGACAGCGACGGCATCCGCGATCTCCATCACAAGATCATCGTCGACACGGCCGAATCCCTGAACGAAGGCCTCGGCGACCGGGCCATGCAGATCCATCTGCAACGCATCGTCGGTTCATATGTCGGTTCCGCCCATGGCGCCGGCCAGTTCTACTCCAGGGCGGTCTCAGAAGCCCGAGACGCAACCGCGAAGTCGGCCAACGAGGCGCGCGACGAGGATCTCGACGGACCTGTCGGGTTCGACAGCAATGCTCAACGCAAGCGCGAGTTCGCGGCCGATATGGGCATTCAGGCCCATGCGCTCCGCTGCGCGGCCGAGGGCGTCGTCATCGCCTATGAGGAAGTCGTCGGCGAAGCGTGGAAGCCCTTCCAACGCCAGGTCGAAAATCCCGGCCAGACCGTCGACCGCAAGGCGGCTGAACTCCAGATGGCGGCTCTTGGCTGAGCCGTTCGGGCGGGGCTTCTTCGGCTCCGCCCATTTCCATGCTGCTCGCTAGGTTCGAATTGACAAAACAACGTAAAATACCTATTTTACGTAAAACGCTGGAGCCACCAGATGAAGCAATACACCTTTTCTGACATGAATCGCTCCTCGGGTGAAATCCTTGAGACGGCAATGGTCGAACCGGTCGTGCTCACCAAGCACGGCAAGGAGAAGCTCTTTGTTCTCTCCGCTCGAGACTATCACCGCCTGCGCGGCGAACCGAGCCCGACCAAGGCATATTCACTGCATGATGCGCCAGACGATGTCCGTGAGGAACTGATGTCCGGCATAGACGCCATCCTCGAACCAGCAAGAGACGATGCTTGAACAGGGTGACGTCGCCGAGTTCCATTATTTGTGGCACCGCGAAGCCGAAAAGGGCGAGGAGTCCGGCCGCAAGCCCCGCCCTGTCTGCATCGTCATCAAGACGCCCGGCAATCCCGAGGCCGTGTTTCTTTTTCCCTTCACGTCCAAGCAGCCCCTCGGCGGCCAGCTCGGCTTGAGTGTTCCGGAAATCGAGTGCCGGCGCATCGGTCTGACACTGCCATGCTGGATCATTCTCAACGAGTTCAATCGCGTTGAGATGGACAAGGACTATGATTTCGTGTCCACCGAGCCAATCGGTTCCGTCAGCGCGGCGTTCCTCCGCGAAATTGCCGCGACAATCAAGCGGGCAGCCCGCACGTCAGCGATCAAGGCCGTGAAACGGACCTGACGTCCGCACCGAACCTTCCCGCCTGAGGACCTTGTCTCCCGCACGAACGTCGGCCTGTTAGCACCAGCGCAGAGCGCCGTACTGGTTATCCAGCCTCGATCCGGCCAATCAACCCGCACATCGCCAGAACGCTATCTCGGACGCAGCCCAATCCCGCTCTTTTAGGGATGGCATTCCTGGTGCGGCGCGGACTTCCACGATCAACCCGTAAAGGGTCCGCTCGCAAGCGGCGGCCGCTTGGCTTTGGCCTGCGCGGTGATCGCGTCCGCTAAGCCGCACACTGACGGAGCCATCAAGAGCGGGATTGGCCCGCTCCAACGATGGAGCCCTCAGATGCAGCACGATCTTTCCCTCGCCCAGAAACACGCCTGGAACCTCGCCCGCACCCTCATGACCCCGATCGTCCTCTTCAAGTCCGACGATGAATACGGCGTGCTTCCCGCCGACGAAGTCGGAGACGCCGAGATCGTCATCCTCTTCGAATACGACCCCTACACCGGCGGCCACTCGGTCCATTGACCACCAATCCTCTCACTCCTCGAAGGCGGCGCCAGGCGCCGCCTTACCGCTGCGCGGATGCCCCGCCCGTGGTCCGTCCCGAGCAAGGTCCAGGCGGAGCCGGCAGCAGCGGCAACGGCTTCGCCGTCCTCCTCTTCGTTCCGGCCCTTCGCCACCCCGTTGCGCTACGCGCACCGGGGCCCGGGCTCGGGTGCCGCTCCTGCCTTAAGCCCCGCCATTGGCGGACCTCGTGACGGACCGCGATCGGCGCGGTCCTGAAAATCAGGAGGTCTGAAAATGAAAAAGAAAGAGAAAAGCCCGCGTATCGATATCTATGCGCGGATCACCGAGACGATCGTTGCCGATCTGGAAAACGGCGTCCGACCCTGGATGAAACCCTGGAGCGCGGGCGGCCTCAAGGGCCGGATAACCCGGCCGCTCCGGCACACCGGCGAGCCCTACACAGGCATCAACGTGCTCCTCCTCTGGTCGGAGAGCCTCGCCCGAGGATTCGAAGCACCACTCTGGATGACCTATCGGCAGGCCGGGCAGATCGGGGCACAGGTGCGCAAGGGCGAAACTGGCGCGACCGTCGTCTATGCCAGCCGCTTCACCAAGACCGAAACGGATTCGCGTGGCGACGAGGTTGAGCGGGACATCCCGTTTCTCAAAACCTACACCGTCTTCAATTGCGATCAGATCGATGGGCTGCCGGATCACTATTATCACCCGCAGGACCGGATCATCGACCCGGTGTCGCGGATCGAGCATGCCGACCGCTTCTTCGAAAACACCGGTGCGGTGATCCGCCATGGCGGGTCGAAGGCCTACTTCGCCTCTGCCAGCGACCACATCCAGATGCCGCCATTCGAGAGCTTCCGGGATGCGGAATCCTACGTCGCCGTTCTCAGCCATGAGGCCACCCACTGGACGGCGCCAGCGCATCGCGTTGGACGCGATCTCTCGCGCTATCACAAGGATCGCTCCGAACGTGCCCGCGAAAAACTCATTGCCGAGCTTGGGAGCTGCTTCCTGTGCGCCGATCTCGGCATCGTGCCGGAACTCGAACCCCGGCCGGATCACGCCAGCTACCTGCACTCGTGGTTACATGTGCTCAAAGACGACAAGTGGGCAATTTTTCAGGCAGCGGCGCATGCGCAGCGCGCGGTGACTTATCTCCACGGTCTTCAGCCTGCCGAGGTGGTTGAAGGGAGGGAGGCGGCCTGATGCTCGGCCTCCCGAATACGACTGCGGAAGGGCGATGTGCGGCGCTTGATGTGAGGCCACTTCGGCGGCGAGTTTCCGTCATCATCAATCAAGACGATGGTCCGGAACGACCGAGTATCTGCGGTGCCTGCCTATTTTCAACACGAGGGGTCAGAGCAAGATCCTGGCAACAGCCGCTCAGCTTTCGGCGGAAGGCTACACTCGACCGGATGCCTGCTCTCTCTTTTCCGGTCGCGCGTTAGGTCACCGAAGATTGGCAGATGGCAGGCCAATAGTACTGGGATTCACGATCCGGCAAATGGGTCGCCTTGAACTGAGCCGAGGTCGATCTATCGATGGGGAGTCTGTAACTGGTGGTCGTAGGCGCGTTCGCCACGTCATGGCCTATTCCTTTTGCCGTCGTCTCTCGCGGAGCTCGCCCAACGCGGTCTCGATTTGGCATGTCTGACCGGCAAGCGGCTTCGCCTCGCCCGGCTTGTCGCAACGGCGGACCGGAACTTTCTTCCCCTGGCGGCTGCGCCGCCATTCCTCGCGAGACAAGAAAGCCCCGTCCCGCCGTCCTCCATTTCATTGCGGTCCCTTCGGGATGCGCGCCGATCGTTACCGGTCTCTTCGACAGCCATCGAGGCCGCGATGGGCGCGGCCCGAAACATCGAAAAGGAATAGGACAATGGCAAACATCGGCACTTTCACCACCACCAAGAACGGCTTCACCGGTCAGATTAAGACCCTCGCCCTCAACGTCAAGGCCCGCTTCGAGCGTGTCGAGAACCCCTCCGACAATGGCCCGCAGTTCCGCATCTTCTCCGGCGCCGTCGAACTGGGCGCCGCCTGGCAGAAGCAGGCCAAGGGAACCGAACGCGACTATCTCTCGGTCAAGCTGGACGACCCGAGCTTCCCGGCTCCGATCTACGCCACCCTGGTCGAGGTGGAAGGCGAAGAGGGCATGCAGCTGATCTGGTCGCGCCCGAATTCCAACCGCGACTGATCTCCTAGAAGACAAGGGCCTCGCCGCACGGCGGGGCCTTTTTTGTATGTCAGCGCTTATCGATCGCATTCACTGATGCGGCTTGATCCCCCCGAACGCATCGCGATACCCGCGGCGTCTCTTGCTTCGCTCCAGACGGTCGAATGCCAGATCGGCATCATCGGCCGTGTCGAATGTCTCCATCATGGTTTGACCGCGCGTGCCGATCCTCCCCCAATCGCGAATGAGAGAGGCGCCCCCGAACAGCGTTGGCTGTATCGAAAGGCTGTAGAATCGTCGCATATTCTGTGCAGGGTCCACGCGCCTGAGGTGAACGGGATCGGAATTGCTCATGGCCCAGAGTCTCGCTTCCTGTGGAAGCGACGTCCAACGAGTTTCTTGAATCGTTGGATACGGATCGATTCATGGAATTGATGCTAGCCCGGGATCGCACCCGTCTTCTTCGCCCGCTCAACAAGCTTCGCATAGGTGGTTCCGTTTTCTGATGGGAAGTGCTTGCAGCACGCTGCGAGAAAACGCTTCTCCCGCTCGAAGTCCTTTTCCTTGCGCAGCAAAACAGCGACCCTCATTGGATAGTGCGGCGCCGGAATTTCCCCCGAGGTAAGATACCGTCTGAAGGCATCGGAGATAGTGTCGCACTGCCATCCAAGATCCTGGTTTGCAGTCTTCATGAAGGCGCGGAACGAGCTTTCATCATGGTTCAGGAAGTCCGGTCCATTTGACGCTAGGCCATAGGTGATCCCTTCCTCCAGCATTCTATCTGTCGTCGCTCTTATTGAGTTCCGGTGAAGTCGCGCCTGCTCTTCGGCATCGATTACCTCCTGTTTCGCAAGCAAGCCGATGACATCATCGACCTTTCCAGCCAGATCGGACGACAACTGGCTGTCCGAGACGGGCGGCTTGCGAGCTGGGCGCTGCGCCTGCTTTGCCTTTATCCGTTCGCCGATCTTGTCTGCGAGTCCCGAAAGAAGAGCCTCTTGGCGCTCGGACTGAGCAATCATGGAGACCGACACGCCCGCACGATGGTACTCGGCGATCTGCCATTTGAGCTGTTTGAGGTGGCTCGACACCTTGGCTTCCGGCTTGCGCAAGGCGGTAATGCCAAGCTCGGGGTTCTCCGAAAGAAGCTTCTGTATTTCCTCAATTAGAACTGATCGAGCACGAATATGGGCCTCCCATTGATCGCGACCATCTTCAGTGCGGGATGCAGAATGCGGCTCATGGACGGTAGGCTCACCTCGGAGATGCGCAAGCGCTTCCTCCTTCGCAGCTACTTCACTGGAATAGACATCGGAGAAATATGGGTCATTCCGGTCATCGACATCGGCAATACAAAACTTCCAACCACGGTCCTGAGGAAAGACGGTGATGCGAATTTGCCCATCGACCATCGTCGGGTTGCCGTTCTCTGAAATCGCCCAGCCTTCTGCACCCGGCCGAGCGTCTCCACCTCTCGTGCTCGATTTGCCAAACAGCCATTTGAGAAACGACATGGTTCCCTCCAGTTGCAATCCATTTTCGACAGATTGCGATCTCTGACAAGCAGGGGATCAGAGTATTAAATTCAGCGGCAGAGAAGTTGATCCAATACTTGCTGTTCGCGACGGGCGCCTCCAATCACTACGTTGCCGAGGATTGTTCTTTGTGAAACCGGTTCGTCGCAACGACCGATTTCATGTCATCCCGCCGGAACCAGATCGCACGCCCGCATCGGAGCGGCGGATTGCCCGAGGTGAACACGATCTGTTCGTCACCGCGCATGCACAGCACTTCTTCGGGAAGAATGAGCGGCCGTCCCGCCAACTGCTTCGAGCGTGTTCGTGACGATCCTGACATCTGCGATGTCCGGCTCAACTGATCGACCTCGACGGTGGTATTGCCGCATCGCCGCGAGATGTATTCGGCGGTCTCCGGATCGTTGATCGCCGCAAAAGACACCCAGGAGGCGCTCTCGAACCATTTCGATGTGGCGTCGCGGCCGCCATAGGTCTCGCGCATCTGTCCGATCGACTGAAAGAGCAAGAGCAGGCTGATGCCGTACTTGCGGCCGGCGTCCCGTGCGGTTTCCAGAATACGCAGGTAGCCGAGGCGCGCCACCTCATCGAGCAGGAACAACGTTCGGCCCTTGGTTTCTCCATTCCGATTGTAGATCGCGTTCAGCAACGCGCCGATGATCGTGCGGGCAAGGCCCGGATGGGCCTCGAGGGTCTTCAGGTCGAGATTGACGAAGATATCCGTCTTTCCGTTCGCGAAATCGTCGGTCGACAGGCTCGACCCGGACACGAGGGCCGCATAGTTCGGGTAGCTCAGCCAATGGGTTTCCTTGATGGCGTTGGCATAGACACCGGAGAAGGTTTCCGGGGTCATGTTGACGAAGGCGGCGACGTTTTCCCGCACGAACTCGGATTTGGAATTGTCGTGAATTGACTGCAGCCGCTCGCGCAGTTTCGGTTCCGGCTCGGAGAGGTTCATGCGCACCTGGCGCAGCGTCTGCTGTTCCTTTTCCGTATGACCCGAGAGGCAGACATCGGCGATCAGCGCGGTGACGAGCTGCAGAGCGGAAGCGCGGAAGAAGTCGTCGCGCATGGATGTCTGCCTGCCGACATCGGTGACGACCCAGCTCGCCACGGCGACGACATCCTCTTCCTTCGTGCCGCCATAGCGGCCGATCCAGTCGAGGACATTGAATCCGACCGAGGCATCCTTCGGGCTCAGCACGAAGACCTCGCGGCCTGCCTTGCGCCGGTGATCGATGACCATGGGTGCGACTTCATTGGATGGGTCGAGGGCCACCAGCCCACCGCCCCATTTGAGCGCTGTGGGGATCGTGACCGATGTTGTCTTGAAACCGCCCGACCCGGCGAATACCAGGCCGTGGGTCGATCCGAACGAAGCGTCGAAGCAGAGGAGCGGCGAATTGCCACCGGCCCCCCAGGACTGTTTGTCATCAGCCCGAAACGTGTGGCTTGCGATGCTGTCCTTGTCGACGCGATAGGCCTCGCCGACGACAATTCCGCCGTCTCCGCCAAACATCCGTTTGGCCTCGCCGAGCGTCATCCAGTCCGCCGAACCGTGGATGGCACGCTTGCCCGTCAGACGGCGTGGCTTCATGCTTGCGAAAGCGGCATCGCCACGCAGCGCAACCCGAAGCGCGAACATGCCGGCGACGAAGCAGACCATCGCCCCGATGCCCGTCGAAGGATCGGCATATTCGATCAACCGGTGTCCATCGGGAACCGCGTCCGCGAAACCGCTGAGCCGCGACACTTCGTGCATTACCGCAAGGGCGATCACGCAGACCGCACCCACTAGAACACCAAAGCCGGCGGATTTGATCGCCATGGCGCCACGCGCGGCGAAGAGAAAGGTCACCCCAACGGCCGCGGCAGACAGATAGGGCAGGGCAATGCCGATCCGCCCCAGCGTTTGCTGCGTCTCGGCCGAATTGCCGAACCGTGCCAGCCAGGTTTCCGAGCCAGTGAGCCCAAGACACATAGCGATCATCAGGCCGACGGGAGCGATCACGAGGAGGAGCTTATTCAGGGTCACTGGAAAACGCCTCCGATCCGATCGCCGTCAGCCGCTCCCGCTCCCCTTCGTCCGCTGTTATCCGGCTGACGCCGTCGATCAGCAGTCCGAGCAGGAGCGCCCGCTTCTCGTAGCGAAGACCAGCTTTGACGATCAGACCGCCGAGCTGGATCTTCTCGCGCGTGTCCTTCTTGCGCGCGTCGGACCGGCTTGCCTGTCGCATGCGCTCAAGCCTCGTTATTCGCGCCCGAAGACGCGCCAGCCGGGTTTTGTGTGAGCGGAGATTTCCGGGTCTCGCCGCCGCCGCCACGAAACCGTTTCGCCAGATCCTCGAAGGCTTCGACAAGCTTCGCGTCGTCGATCTCGATTTCTCCCAGACCAGCCTTGAGCGCGAGCCGTCCGATCCGTTCGGCCTCGCGTGCTTCTGCGGCCTTGAGCTGCTCCTGCAGCTTGGCGATGTCTTCCTTGATCTTCGATGAGGACTTTTTCATTCCGTCTGCTCCCGGTTCTCGCGAATGGCTGAAGGCCATGAGCAGAATCGCCCGGGTGCGCGTTCAGCGCATCCCGGCAGAAATGCCGGGTCGAGAGACCCGACTCTTTGAGAGATCATCCCAGCGTTCCGAAGGAATGCGTCCAAGGGCGCAGTAATACGTCGCGAACGCGACGTGGCTAGCGGCCGCCCCTGATGGGGTAGGCCGCCGTCCTCTCGGAACAAGGTTGGACTTGTTTCTCAGGAGCCTGATGGCCCGTGGCGATCACGCATTTCACACCTCAGCTCATTTCGCGCGGAAATGGCCGCAGCGCGGTGCTGTCCGCCGCATATCGCCATTGCGCGAAGATGAGCCACGAGGCGGAAGCGCGCACGGTCGACTATTCTAACAAGAAGAACCTGACCCACGAGGAGTTCCTGCTGCCGCCCGATGCCCCGAAATGGGCACGCGACATGATCGCCGACCGGTCCGTGGCGGGCGCAGCCGAGGCTTTCTGGAACACGGTGGAAGCCTTCGAGAAACGCTGCGACGCCCAGCTCGCCAAGGAATTCATCATTGCTTTGCCGGTCGAGCTCAGCCGGGACCAGAACATCGCCCTGGTCCGGCAGTTCGTCTCCGAGCAGGTGCTTTCGCGCGGGCAGGTTGCCGACTGGGTCTTCCACGACGATGACTTTCTCAGTGGCGCCAATACCTTTGGCTCTGATCCCGATCAGAGCCGGATTGGCGCGCGCAATCCGCACATCCACCTGATGACCACACTACGCCCCCTGACCGAGGACGGGTTCGGTTCGAAGAAGGTCGCGGTGATCGGGCCGGACGGACAGCCGGTCCGGATGAAAACCGGGAAAATCCAGTACAAGCTCTGGTCCGGTGAGAAGTCAGAATTCCTCGAGCAACGGCAAAGATGGCTCGATCTTCAGAACCATCACCTTGCCCTTGCCGGTTTGGAAATCCGCGTCGATGGCCGCTCCTATGCCGAGCGCGGCATCGACATCCAGCCGACCACCCATATTGGCGTTGCGGCAAAGGCGCTGCAGCGCAAGGCCAAGACCAATGCCAGCGCCATCGATCTCGAATGGCTTGCCCTGCATGAGGCACAACGGCAAAAGAACACCGCGCGGATCGAGGCCCGGCCCGGGCTGGTGCTCGACATTCTCACCTCGGAGAAGAGCGTCTTCGATCAGCGCGACATCGCCAAGGTCCTGCACCGCTATATCGACGATCCAGCAAGCTTCCAGCGTCTCCTGGCGCGGATTGCGGAAAGCCCGGAATGCCTGAAGCTCGCCGATGAGACCATTGACTTCGCGACAGGCGCGCGTGTCCCGGCGCGGCTGACGACACGGGCGATGATCCGGCTCGAATCCGAGATGGTCAGCCGCGCGGACTGGCTTTCGGGAAAGAGCGGGTTTGGGGTCCGGGCGAAGGTCCTGGAAGCCGTCTTTGGCCGCCATGAGCGGCTATCGGACGAGCAGCGGACGGCCATCGAGCATGTGGCGGGCGCGGAGCGGATCGCGACCGTCGTCGGCCGGGCAGGGGCCGGCAAGACGACGATGATGAAGGCCGCCCGGGAAGCATGGGAACTGGCCGGGTACAACGTCGTAGGTGGCGCGCTTGCGGGCAAGGCGGCCGAGGGTCTGGAGAAGGAAGCCGGCATCCCGTCGCGTACGCTCGCCTCCTGGGAGCTTGGTTGGCAACAGGGCCGCCGGCGTCTCGATGACAAGACAGTCTTCGTTCTCGACGAGGCGGGCATGGTGTCGTCCCGGCAGATGGCGACCTTCGTTGAAGCGGTTACCAAGTCGGGCGCGAAATTGATCCTTGTCGGTGACGCCGAGCAGCTGCAGCCGATCGAGGCGGGTGCTGCCTTCCGGGCGATCGTCGAGCGCACCGGCTACGCCGAGCTCGAAACCATCTACCGTCAGAATGAACCATGGATGCGGGCGGCATCCCTCGATCTGGCCCGTGGGCGGGTCAAGGAAGCGCTCTCTGCATATCGCGCCAAAGGCAAGCTGATCGCGCAGACGCTGAAAGCCGATGCGATCGAAACCCTCATCGCCGACTGGAACCGGGATTACGATCCGGCAAAGTCGACTTTGATCCTCGCGCATCTGCGCCGCGATGTCCGTCAGCTCAACACCATGGCGCGCGGGAAGCTCGTCGAGCGCGGCATCATTGAAGAGGGGTATGCCTTTCGGACAGAGGACGGACCCAGACAGTTCGCCGCCGGCGATCAGATTGTTTTCCTCAAGAACGAAGGCTCGCTCGGCGTCAAGAATGGCATGATCGCAAAGGTCATCGAGGCCGCGCCCGGCCGTATCGTCGCGACGATCGGGGACGGGGAGGCCGCAACCCGCGTCACTGTCGACCAGCGCTTCTATCGCAACCTCGATCACGGCTATGCCACGACCATCCACAAGTCGCAGGGCGCGACGGTCGATCGCGTGAAAGTGCTGGCTTCGCTCTCGCTCGACCGGCATCTGACCTATGTCGCGATGACCCGGCATCGGGAGGACATGGCACTCTATTATGGCAGCCGATCCTTCCACCTCGCCGGCGGTCTGGAGAAACTCCTCTCCCGAAAGAACGCCAAGGAAGTCACGCTCGATTACGCGGGCGGCCGCTTCTATGCCCAGGCGCTTCGCTTCGCCAACAATCGCGGTCTACATCTCGTGCGTGTTGCGCGGACGCTGATGCGCGACCGGGTTCAATGGACGATCCGGCAGAAACAAACACTGGTCGATCTCGGCCTTCGGCTTCGTGCCGCCGGCGGGCGCATCGGCCTTGTCGATCGACCGCTTCACCAATCCCCGGAATCAGTCAGAAAGGCCGAGCCGATGGTCAAGGGCATTTCCAGTTTCACCATGTCGGTCACCGATGCGGCCGACGAAAAGCTGCAATCCGATCCCGCCCTGCAAAAGCAGTGGGACAATTTCTCCGACCGCATTCGCCTCGTTTATGCGGATCCCGAATCCGCCTTCAAGGCCATGCGTTTGGAGGCCGTTTTCGAAGACCCGAACGTTGCCAGTCAGCGTCTTGGCGAGATCGAGCAGAATGCGGCGAGCTTCGGCGCGCTCAAGGGTCGAGAAGGATTGCTGGCGAGCCGTTCGGATCGCGAAGAGCGGCGCGTGGCGGAAGTCAACGTGCCGGCACTGCGCAAGGACCTCGAACGCTATCTCGACATGAGGGAGAGGGCGACGGCCAAGTACAGGCTGGAAGAGGAAGGTCACCGCAAGCGGACATCGATCGATATCCCCTCCCTTTCGCCGGCGGCGGCGCGCGCCATGGAAAAGGTTCGGGACGCCATCGATAGGAACGACCTGGCATCCGCGCTCGGATTTGCACTGGCCGACCGCATGGTGAAGGCCGAACTCGACACCTTCAACAAGGCGGTCTCGGAGCGGTTCGGGGAGCGGACATTGCTTGGAAATATGGCCAAGGCTCCGTCGGGCGCGACCTTCGACAAGGCGGCCCACGGCATGTCGCCCGGCGACCGGGAAAAGCTCAGCACCGCTTGGCCCACCATGCGGGCCGGCCAGCAGCTGGCCGCGCACGAGCGCACCCAGCAGGCCCTGAAACAGTCCGAGGCGATGCGCCAGACGCAAACCAAGAGCCAGGGGCTGAAGCCGTGAGCCGATGGCGCCGGATCGTCATCGTTGCCGCTCTCGCCTGCATCCCTCTCGCGGTGTTCGGCTTGGGATATGGCGCCGGCTTTCGGATCAATCTGACGCCGAGCTATCCGCTTGGACTTTGGCGGATCGAAACGCTGAACCGCGATGTCCGGGTCGGGGATCGGATATTCATTTGCCCGCCGCTGACCGAGGCGTTTCGTCAGGCACGTGAGCGCGGATATGTGCGGCGCGGCCTCTGCCCCGGCTGGCTCAGCCCCTTGATCAAGACCGTCGTGGCGCTCCCCGGGCAGTCCATTGAAATCGGAACATCCGTCGCGATCGACGGTCTCGCTCTGCCGCAATCCGGGATCCAGCCGCGTGACGGACCGGGCCGGGAGCTGACGCCCGATCCTGGCGGCGTCGTGCCCCCAGACACGCTGTTTCTTTTTTCGACATTCAGAGGTTCTTATGACTCGCGCTACTTTGGGCCGATACCGACCGCCGGTCTTCTCGGGCTGGCGAAACCCGTTCTCACCTTCACGCCGTAGCATGTTCACCGCGGCGATGTTCGTCGCCGCAGCCTCCGCGGTCGGTGCAATCGGATGGAGCGGCGAAGTGCTTCTCCTCCCGGTCGCGTGCCTCTTCCCCGCACTCTGGGCGTTCGCCCCCACGCGGCTGGTCGCAGGCCTGGGTTCGATGGCTTATTTCATGGCGGCTTCCCGCGGTCTGCCGGTCGGCGTGTCGATTTTCTACGCGAGCGATATCTGGGTGGGGCTCGGTCTCTGGGGCGCCGCGTCGCTGCTGTTCGTCGCGGTGCATACGATCCTTTGGTCGCCGAAGTCCGGATGGCATCGGCCGCTGGGATATCTGGTGGCGTGGGCGCTGATGAGCGTGCCGCCGTTCGGCATTGTCGGCTGGGCCAGTCCGATCACGGCCGCCGGAGTGCTCTGCCCCGGTTGGGGCTGGGCAGGATTGGTGGCCACGGCCGCCGGCCTTTCTGCGATGACCACACGCGCCTGGCCGCTGGCGGGTGTCGCAATGGGCGTGGCCTTCTCGGTCTCCGCGTTGACCTGGAGCAATCCCGTACCGCTGGACGGATGGGTCGGAATTGATACGGCGTTCAATTACCAGGTTGCGGGCGAACATGCCGACTACGCTCAGCATATGACGACGATCGCGCTTGTCAGACGCGCCGTGGAGAATGGGGCCAGCACAGTTGTTCTGCCTGAAAGCGCCCTCGGGATATGGACGCCGACCACTGAGCGCCTCTGGACCCGAAACCTCACCGACCTCGATGTCGTCGTCGCCGGCGGCGCTGTCGTCATCAACGAGAGCGGCTACGACAATGTCATGATCGAGCTGACAGGCGAGGGGGCGAGGGTCCTCTATCGGGAGCGGATGCCGGTGCCGGTTTCGATGTGGCGGCCTTGGGCATCCGGGGGCGCATCGGCGCAGTTCTTCGACAATCCAACCGGCAGATTTGCCGGGGCGTCAGTCGCGCCCTTGATCTGCTATGAGCAGCTCATCGTGTGGCCGATCCTTCAGTCCATGCTCTATGGGCCGGATGTCATTGTGGCGACAGGCAATGGCTGGTGGACCGGCGACACCAACATCGTTCCGATCCAGAGAGCGAGCGCCCGGGCGTGGGCGGCGCTGTTCGGTTTGCCGCTCGTCATCGCCTTCAATACCTGATGGGACTTATGAGATGATCGACGTCGACCTCATTCAGCAATGCGCCGATCCGCGCCTCGAGGTCGCTATTGTGCAGCTATTCGTGGCCGCGATGAACGCGCCGGACCATCTCGCAATCCGCGTTTTCCAGGGCGATAAGATGATCCTTGTTCCGGCTCCGAAATCGGCCGAGGAGGCGGTTGAGACCACCCGGCAATGGGTCGGCAAGGCAAATGTCAGGGTAGGGCTCACCCAATATCCTGCCGGGCTCGCCGTTACCGATCCGTCGGAGATCGGCCTAGAACTCTTCGATACCTGCGAAAACCTGCGGCTCGGTACCGAGCTGTTCGGGAAGGTACTGCGGATCGTTGGCGAACGGCATGAGGAGGCCGTGGTCTCGGGGCTTGGGATGGCGGTGAAGGCTTATTTCACGGGGTGGTTCGAAGGAGAGTAGGTTTTCTACGCGGAGAAACCGGAGTCAACCCGTACTAGCGAAGCGGTGCCGGCTCAAGCGGAGGTATCGCCGGCGTATGCGGAGGCGGCGCGCGACTCCGCCGTACAGGCAGTCCCCAATCTCGCCGGAATTCGGATCAATCCTTCCGTGTTGGGTTGACCCACCAACAATTGACCCCATCACGCCAGCATCCCAAAGGACTAAGGTCCCAGAAGTCGGCTAGATTCGAAGTAATGTTCCACTGCCTTGAGGTTGGTGGGATGAACAGTCCAAATCTCGGCGTGGGTCCGACGTGCATCGACTGGAAACACCAAATACGCGCGAAATCAATCCAGAAGAGGCCAAATATGTCGGATATCGTCTACTCAAGCTTCAACACCACACTTTCACACATCGCCGATGTTTCGGATCGCGAGAGCCTCGATACAGTCATGAAGGAACTTGCCGCCGGCTACGGTCTCAATTCTGCAGCGTATTTCGGGATACGCCTGTCTGGCCGATCGAACAACGATCCGTTTCTTGCGGTGACGTACTCGTCGGAATGGGTAGAGCACTACAAAGAGCGCCGCTTCGTGGAGATTGATCCGGTCATCCAGAGCGGTTTTCGGCGTCTGCTCCCTCTAGACTGGGACGGATTTGTCCGAACCGAGGAGAGGGTAAAAACCTTGTTTGGCGAGGCGGCCGAATTTGGTCTTGGGAGGAAAGGCCTCTCGATTCCGGTGCATGGACGGCATGGTGATCGCGGGCTATTTTCGATCAGCTGCGACCGGGCTGATCGCGACTGGGCGCATGATAAGCTCCTCTACCTGCGCGACTTTCAGGTCTTGGCCACACATCTCCATGACAAGGTGCTGCGCCTGGAGGGGCACAGCTCGCTGGAACGGCATCTTTCCGCGCGCGAGCTCGAATGCCTGCAATGGATCGCGGAAGGCAAGACCGCTTGGGAATGCGCTACTATACTGGGGCTCTCGCAACACACTGTGCGGTGCTATCTGGAAAGCACCCGGCACAAGCTCAACGCAAGCAGCAATACCCATGCCGTCTCGATCGCACATAGAGCTGGTCTACTTCTACCTCCCTTGTAAACCCCGCTGATCGGCCGGATATTCAGGCAGAAGTATCGCCGATAGCTGGTGTCTCCCTCGTCAACAAACGAACGGAGACCACCTTCATGATATTTGCAATCGAAAGCGTCGAGCAGGATAAGGAACCCGAACTGATCGACGAAATGTTCCGCATGCGTGCGGAAGTCTTTTCCGGCCGCCTCAGCTGGGACGTAACCGTCGAAAACGGCCGCGAGATCGACAGGTTCGACGCCGAGGATCCGCTCTACCTCCTATCGCTCGATGAGTGGACCGGGCAGTTGCGCGGAGCGGTTCGGCTCTTGCCGACCACTGGCCCCAACATGCTCCGGGATGTGTTTTCCGTGCTGATGCCAGGCAGAGCGGTCGAAAGCCCATTGATCTGGGAAAGCTCTCGCTTTGCAGTTAACCCGCGCATCTTGGAGGTGAAGGACCGAGCCGAAGCAAATCACACAGTGAATCGGACAACCGTGGAGCTCTTGTGCGGCATGGTCGAAACTGCCCAGCAGGCAGGCATCGAGCACATCGTGTCTGTCTTCGACGCCAGAATGGCCCGAATTTTCAGGTCGATCGATTGCCGCTTTGAGCAACTCGGGACGCCAGCGCGAATCGGCAAGACCATGACCTATGCCGGCCTGTTCGTTATGAGCCAAGAGATGCGGTCCCGGCTGGGTACCGCGGGAAATTACCACGAGCCGGTTCTTACCGATGTTGCACTGCCGTTGCGGTCAGCAACCGGACTTATGGCAACTGCCGAATAATTCCAACGAAAACTCGCAGGTTAGCGTCTGGCGTTCGTTAACCTGATCAAATATGCTTCTCCCCGAGGCGGTACGCGCCGCCTCGGGGCGTGGAAACCCCATCTTCGCGGATTGGTGCCGGCCGTTTCGGCACCAAGATCCTTCGGCTTTCGGCCGGGGGCCTGTGACGTATGTCCAGGCGCCCCGGTGCTAAAGGTCGCAGGGACCGTCGAAGACGGTTTTCCAACCCCCGGCTTGGGTCGAGATCTTTTATTCTGCGGGGGCGCACCGCGGACCAAGCCACGGGATATCGTCGCTGGTGCCAGAACAAATCAATCTCAGCCTTGAACCATTCTCGACAAACCACTCCTTAGCAGCGATTTTGGTCGGCTTGAACGAGTCCGCGCTCGAGCGGGTCGCCCTGGACGTCATTCGTGAACAAAGGCGTCGCCTCGAACACGCGCAGGCCCTATACGAGAAACTGTCGACGCTGGAAGCCGAAGCGCTGCTCGACGAAAAAGCCGACAACCTCCGCCACGACTACCGGCTGGCGCTGTTGATGATGCGTTCCCATCACCAGGTTACGTCAGCTGTCATCGACAAGCTCGGCCGCGTGCCGCATTTGCCGGACGACTAAATCAATGACTAGACCTCCGCTGGATCGATTGGGAGTGTAGATAAGGTATTGAAATCACGCTGGGAAAGCGGCCTTTTTGTTCCATAAGCTATATTATGCGACTTAAGCCAGTGCCGCATTCTGTTGCTGGAAACGCCTATATGCCGAAATTAATGACTAAAATGGAGCCGAAAGCGGACTTTCTGCCCATACGGTGCGACATGGTAATGATCGGACCGGTGGCTGTCGTTTAGGGGCCGAAGAGCAAACTCGAAACTGGATAAAACTTGGGGGCAAGGTCACTGCATGTAAGTGACCAAGGTGGCTTCACAAACCTCCGCGCCATGGCGTGAAAGAAGGTCGAAGTCGTCTTCCGATATTCGGGTCAAGTTGGTCGGGTAGTTCAGCGAGACGGCGCCCTGCTCGTCGGTGAGCCGTTCCGCGAGTGCAGTGGAATCCATCTCGAACTGCCGCATGGACACGCCCATTCGTACCAGAACGCCCTTCACTTCTCCACGCAAGATCGATCCCATCAGCATGCGGGAACGCAGTGCCCGTATCTGATCGCTTGCAATGTCGAAGAGCCGCGGCGAGTTGAGCTTACCCTGAAGCATCCCGGTGATCGAAAAAGGCCTTGGCGTAGTCAACGGACCCGAGGCATCGCTGCAGATGAGGAAGTCACATCCCTGAAGGCCGTCAGCGGGCTTGTAGATAGCCTCCAGACCCATGTTCTCGTACGCCCCACCATCCCAGAGCCGAACGCGCGGCATAGGGCGTGGAATCTTCTCCTGTGGTTTTTTCGTCGCCGGATCCGTCTTCCACCAGCCATGTTCCGGTAACTCGAGCCGCAGGATGCCAATCGCGTATGGAACCGCTGCCGACGCCGCAATGGCCTTTGCGATCGGGACGTCCGGGCTGAAGTGACGCCCGAACTGCCAGTCCCCCATCAACCTCTTCGAGAACCGCCAATTCTTGCCGGTCTCGAAGCAGGTCGTGTTGATATGCCATTCCGGTGTGTCAGGCAGATCCTTCACGGATCCTTTGACACCCCAGCGAGCGGCAAGAAGCTTCGGAAGGATTTCGGCTCTTCGAAAAAGGATTCGAATGTTCTCGCGAAGGATTCCGCGCCAACCCAAGGCGGTGAGGCTGAACAGGTCGCCGGCCGTGAGCCTCTTGCGAAGTTCAGGATAGATCTCGTCCAGGAACTGTCTGGAGGTCGGCCATTTGAGATCAGCGTGGGAGAAGATCGCGCCCACGATCAGGCTCCCTCCGGACACGGTCGAAATCTGCGTGACTTCCTCGAGGCGGCCCAACATTGAAAGATGCCGGAGAACGCCCAGGTGAAACACCGCCGCACGGACA
The DNA here is from genome assembly GCA_002707605.1 of Hoeflea sp. Taxonomy (GTDB): domain Bacteria; phylum Pseudomonadota; class Alphaproteobacteria; order Rhizobiales; family Rhizobiaceae; genus Pseudohoeflea. Next base: position 31,598 of record PANK01000020.1, on the reverse strand, counting down.
CCGCCGCCCGAAAGAGCGAGGCCCAGCCGCAGCTTGTCTTTGACGCTATCCATTTGCCGATCTCCTCGTTCCGGCCAAGAGCACCGACATGTCGTCCTCCGCAACGATCAATGACACGGCAGGTAGGCCGTCGAGTTCCATGGCGTCCCTTAGTTGCCTGATCTGTTCGAGATCGGTGCCACTTGGACGTGAGGAACGGCCGGCCGGATGCGAATGCCATTCGCCGATGTACCGGATCTGGTTACCTGTCCGGGCGGCAGCAGCGTCGATGTCCGTGCGCAGCCGGGAGATGCCGCGAGTAAACGACGACGAAGTGCCGACGCTGTCGCTGGGCGGAGGAAGTGCTCCAACGACGTCGACGCGACGGCGTTCGAAATCGAACATTCCCATCAGCGATCCACCGGTTTCCGATGGCAGCGCCGCCGAGCGGCGTTGGCGGACTTCAAGCTTCAAAGAGGCTGGCAGGACGACCGACCAACCCTCGGCCTTCATCGTCGCCATGGTACCGGACACCGTAGTGATCCTTACGCCATCCTCGTTCACGGTCCAGATCTTGAGCGCCGCATTCGTCATCCTGACACCGGATGCGATCCCTGCAGCGATCAGGCCCGAAAGCACCTGGATCGACGCCATCGGGATCCTGTTCGTAAGCGCCCTGCACGCCCCGGTATACTGCATCCGGTCGACGGTACCGAGGTGGCCCTCGAGAGCGGGGTTCTGCAACACCTCGCGGAGATACAGCGTCTCGAGATCGCAGAGTGTCAAGGAGCGCGCCTCGTCCTCGATCATGAGAACCGCGGACTTCCCATCGGGCGTGAAGAACGCGCAGAGACGCCGGGCAGCGCTCGGCAGGTCGGACGCCCACCGGGAAACGGGAGCAGAGGCAGAGGCGTCGAGGATGAATTCGGCGTCGCCGATCTGCTGATCCAATACCGCCTTGTCGATTGGGGTCAGGACGTTGTCGACGACAGGACGCGCATCAACGTCGTCCCTGATCCCCATGAGCCTGTTCGCGAGCCCGATGGCCTTGCTTCTACCGACGAACTGGTTGTTGAGCGTATGCCTCGCCACGTTGTGCGGAAGCAAAGTGTCGTCGTCTACGATCGTCCATTTGAAGAGCCCCTGTCGGGCGAGTATTTCCGAGATCGCCGAACCGGCGGATCCAGCGCCGATCATGAGCACTCGACGGTCGTCGGCATGGGGCTCGCCAGAGAGAAGGGCCGCACCGGCTGCATCGAACTCCCTGTGAACGAAGGACATGGATACCGGCAGGTCGCGCACCGCATCCATCGATACGCGCGCGCCGACACTAGGGAGGAAGTTGACCTCCTTCGCCTCGCCGGAGACGTTGCGCAAGAGGAAGCCCATCTTCTCGCCGATCTCTCCAGGGCTGGATGCCGTCACGAACGCGACCGTCTCGGTCGTTCCGACATCACCGGTGGTTGGATCGATCTGGGGCATTGTCACCAGAAAGCAGGTGATACGCTTGCCGTCTCCTATTTCCTTCTTGCCATTCACCCAGTCCTTGATGGACTGCTGGAGCAGAATCGGAAAATCGACCCCAGCATCGACCAGAAAGTCCGACAACTGTCCGAGGTCTCGGGGCGCCTTCTTCATCCGCTTCATCTGCTGTGGCTCGATCGCGCAATTGAAGGCCATCAAGCGGATATCGTCGCCTCTGACACTCGACGGCCTTGATCCCCCAATGAAGATGCACTGGGCTTCTTGGTCGACGGCCCAGATGAACAGGCTCGAGCCTAGCCTAGCCGCCTCCCAGAAATCGTTCTTCAAGATAATCTGGCTGAAATTGTCCGGAAGGAAGAGAGGGTCGAGGGGCTGACCTGCACCGTGAAGCTCGCCTTGGCATGCCTTCTCGAACCAGCCACTCAGACGACCCATGAGTTCGGCGGCCGTGTAAAAGCTCCGAGTGTCCTGCCATGGCCGGTCGTCGATGCAGATGCAGGCGGGGAATCCTTCCGGCATCAGATTCTGATGCGGAGTGTCGGGAAAATCCGGGCGGGCGACGAGGACCGCAAACGACATTGAGCCGGTCCGCGCGAAACACACGGTCAATGATTCCACAGGCAGTATGTCATAGACGGGACGCTGCGGCCGCTCGACCACCAGGTCGAAGGAAAGAAGATCGAACTCTCCGAACCGTCGGCACTCTCCGAGGGTAGTGTAGCTGTCGCCCGGCCCCACCACATAGTCGTGAAGCGCCTTCGCAAGAGGATTGGCGAATTCTTGGACGTCGACGACGTCCGATCCTTCAGGCTGCCAGTACATTCCGTCAGCCGTTCCTGCCGGCCCTCGTAGGTGTCGATGCGGCGACGCTTGTAGCGGTCGCCGCCGCCGCGAGCATGACAGCGACACCTTGGGCGGTAATCTTCAGATGGATAGGCTTCGGCCGGGCTTCACTGGGGGTCTCCATCGTGACCAAAAACTTGCCGTTGGAATCCTTGATGATCTTTTGGTAGTAGGCTGCGGCCTGACGATGCGGAGGCTGCACGTCCTTATCGGCGTTCGTACCCTTCACCGGGATCGGCTTGCTGGGGGACACGATGATTTCGTTCTCGCGAGCGAGCTCTTCGAATAGCCACCTCACGTCGTCGACAGGCTCCGTCATGTCCTCGCACTTCTCAGGCGACAGCGACAGGTAGGAGCAGTGGTGGAACAGCTTCAGGACGTCCCAGTGCAGGCGGTCCTCGTTGTCGTGTTCGCGGCTCGTCCGGACGATCTGAGAGAGGCTTTCGTGATCGATGTCCGCACCGAGCAAGACATAGGACTCCTTCAGGCCTTCGCGCAGCGTCATCTGCACGACGATCGATCCCTGATTTCGGTCGACCAGGCCAGCATCCGTGCGCCAGGCGAAAGGACTGTGCACGAAGAACTCGACAGACTCCGAACCCCACTTGTTAAAACCAGGAACCAGCTCGCCCGCATTGACAATGCAGTGCATCCGGGACTCAAGCGTAAGACCGTTGTCCGCAAGGTAGGATTTGAGGGCACCCGGACGAGAGAAAACCTTGATGCCCTTCCCTTCCTTCAGGCGGTGCCGGGCTTCCTGCCGGATCACGCGGGCATCGTCGTCGAGAGCGACCTCCGTCAGGACGCCGGCGGGCACCCAGAGCTCGTCGATCTTCATGCGGTCGCCGCCTTGATAAGCGGCCGTATGTTCGAACCAGAAGAACTCGCTGGAACGGAAGATATGGTCCTTGTCGAGATGAGTGAAGGCAACCACCCGGAAGGATTCCTGATCGGCCTCGTCCATGGCATCCCGGATCGCGGTCGGGAGGTCGATCCGCTTATCGAAGGGGTCTTTCTCGTTGCGCATGTGCGCGTAGTCCATCAGGACGACCTGATTGTTCGCAAGCTGAATAAAGGTCGTGTCAGCATTCCCGGTCGGGAAGAACTTCATGTGTGCCGTCATCTGCAGGGATCCTCGTCGCCGCGCCGCATTGGTTAGAATTTTACATATCAACCAGAAGATGGGGGTGACATGAGCCGACTGCAAGAGGCTGCGTTCACTTTTGTTCCGTTTTCCACTTGAGAACTCACAACTCAGAGACATGGCATGCATGGCACGACAAGTCGCTGGCGAGATTGATGTTTTAGAACTCCGTGTGGGTATCGATGCCGGGATGGTTCCCGCGTCTTCACTGTGCTCAAGCCGACGTACTGACCTTTGGTGAATTATCTTCGCACCTGAAGCAGAATTCGCGAAATGCGTGCAATAAGCTAGCGTGCCGACATGACGGCTAGAAATTGACGTTCTGTGCTTGCAGTTGAACCTGAACCGCCTCCGCATGAATCGTTACGCTAGATGCAAGCCGTCAGCTCGTGCTTTTCTGATATATCTAACGACGGAGCGCCGCAAAGAAGCCTCTCGGTCGCCTACTAACCCTGACACAGAAGGCTACCGGTCAGACCTAACGTCCGCTTTCAGGCAATTGCTATGTCGCTTGGAACGACTGAAGTGGGGCGCAAAGCGGTCATACGCTGTCTGCGGCCTGCGTGAACTCTTTGTCCGCGATGCGTCGGGCCCATGACCCCGCTTGAGTCACATGTCGTCATTGCTAAATTAGTCCCAAACGAATGGCGATCGAAGCGGCCTGTCGGCTGTTCGCCGCACCGAGCTTACGGGTCGCCTCGTCGAGATATGATCGGACGGACCGGTAGCCGATGCCGACGGTTTCGGCGATGTCCGGCATCGACATCCCATCGGCGAACCATCTGAGGCATTCCGCTTCGCGCGGCGACAGATGAATTTCGCAGGCAGCGTCGCATCACGAGTGGCGCCACCGAGCCGGGAATGGACAAATGCAACTGCCATCGCCGCTGTCACCGGGTCCGGATCTTCATCTATGCAGACCTGCGGCTTGTTCGAGGACAGCGTGAAGACCATCCGATCCTTGAAACCGAGCGGCGCCGAAATCGACAGTCCGGACCTGATTCCGAACCGGCTTGCGTCCTTGTAGAACTGTGTGACATCCCGCCGGCCAGCCCTCTTGGCTTCGTCAGCAGACCAGGTGAAGATGGGCGGGCCGTGTTTGGCCTTGGTCACGACCGGATCGACCAGCAGATAGTTCCTCTGAACATAGCGGTCGCACCAGGGCTGCGGATAGTTCGACACCGCGAAGCTCTCCTGTCCGCGCAAGTGCAAATACGCAAAAAAATCGAAACCGGCACCCTCGCAAAAATCCCGCAGGGCACGCCGAGCCGCCCGTTCCTCAAGAGGAAGAGACAGCGTGTCGATCAAGTGTAAAAGCAACTCATTCAATATTATTAAAGTCCGGCATATTAAGTAGTTACGTATTCGCAAGCCATTACACTCTGAGGGGCAACTCAAAGTTCTCAACATTATTGATAAGCCTTTGGGAAAATTATGTCCTGATCGACCAAAATATTAAATCTGTAACCGGGTCGAATCTCCAGGGTTGGCTGCACATTGAGGTTCTTCGACACGGTCTGCTCGGAAATCTGGCCAAACGTCTCGGCAAACGATCGCCGCGCCGCGTCGCTGGCGCTGTCCACCGTCGTTGAGGTGCTGTTATCGTCAGGCAGCAGCATCTCGGTGCCGGCGCCGATCAGCGCCACCAGGATCGCCGATCCGAATGTGCGCAAATAGTGGTTGTCGACCTGATCGTGGAAACCGCCATAGCCCGCGCCGTCCGTTCCGGCCATACCGCCAATCTGCAGGGTCGAGCCGTTCGGGAAGATGATGTCGGTCCAAACAACGAGAACCCGGTTCTGGCCGAAGGTCACCTCGGAATCGTATCGCCCGAATAGCTTCGCGCCCTGCGGGATCAACAGCCGTCTGCCCGTCGCGCTGTCATAGACGTTCTGCGACACCTGAGCGGTGATGCGGCCGGGAAGATCGGAGTTGATGCCGGTGATCAGCGTGGCCGGAATGACGGAGCCGCGCTTCAGCTCGAACGGCGACATTTGCGGCACAACGGAGTTCGGCAGATAGCCGAGGTCGGCGATATCCTGGTTGAAGAATTGCTGTTTGGACGCCTGTCCGTTCGGATCGGCGTTCTGCCCGATGCCGGACTGGAGAGCGGCGCTATAGAGATCAAGTGCGCTTGCCGGTCGGTTCGCGGTCGTCACCCCTGTTTGCCCAGACGTCGCTGTCGTCGTCGCACTCGCGTTCTCAAGGTCTTTCAGATTGACCGCGATCGGAGAATCGAAGGCGGCACCTTCCGCCTGGATGCTCGCCATCTGCTGACGCTGATACTCTCTCAGCACCTGTTCGTCCTGTTCGCGCTGCAGGCGCGCCCGCCAAACCGCTTCCGGTTCAAGTGTCGGCTGCGGAGCCGTGACGACGGTCGGCGTCGGTTCAGGCTCCCGCTGGAACGGGTTCCTCGGTCGCTCGGGCTCCGGACTTGGTGTCGGTTGGACCACGACGGGCTGCGGCTCGCCGATGATCCCGTCCGGTACACCTTGCTTCAGGCGCTCAGCGTCGTTGGAAGCGGGCCGCGCTGACGACGGCTCGATTTGCGGATCGCCCCCGAAATGCAGCCCTCTCGACGACAGGCCGTAAAAAATCACCGCCAGAAAGATGACGACCAGCAGGATGGCAACGATCACCGGAACGCGGTTGAGGCGCCTGATGCGCGGTCCGTCCTGCGGACCGGCGCCGCCGAGTTTCAGGGACTCACTCACGATGCGGCCTCCGATCCACGCTGCATGACGGACAAGGGGCTGGCCGGCGTCGCGCCCGTGGCGCTCAGCGTGTACATGCGGGTCAGATCGACCTGGAGCGTCGAGAGCCGCACCAGCACGCCGCCCTCGAAGGGATCAATCGAATAGGCTAGCGGCGTGACAGCGGCCCCCTCGGTCGCCTGATCGGTGACGACGGCATAGCCCCATTCGCGTAGCGCCGCCTCGAGAGCCGGGCCAAACAGGGTGTCACTGCCGCGGAACTCGATCGTGGTCGTGCCCGGCCCGACCTGTTCCGCCAGCCGCCCCACCATGTCGCCGGCGATGGCATTCGCCGATTCAGGCGTGAGCTCCGCCGTAACTTCGCTCCGGATGAGGCCTGGACCGCTCATCGTCTGGCACGCGGCGAGCAAGGCCAGGATCACCAGGGCAGCTGGCAAACAGAATAAGGTTCTGATCGCGCGCATCGCCCTACCCTCCTCGCCGGATGGTGATCTTCTGCTGCTGGCGGCCGACGCCGGAGACCAGGATCGCGCGATCGATGTTGTAGTCGACGACCATCATCGCGCCGTTCATGCGGTAATTGACGATCCGGTTCTCGCCGCCGGAAACGACGAACAGGACGGGCGCCTCCTGCCCTGACAACGAGGACGGAAACTGAATGTAGGTCTTCATGCCGTCGCTGTAGATCCGCGTCGGCCGCCAGCGCGCTGCGCCGCTGATGTGGAACGCAAAATCGAGCTGATCGGCCGGAACGCCGGCGCCCGGCACAACGCTCGCCTCGATCCGCGCGTTGATCTCTGCGAACCGTGCGTTGATGTCTTCGGGATAATCGAAGCCGACGCGGGCCATGTACTGGCTATGGTGCGATTTGAGCTGAATATGATAGGTGCGCCGCGACGTCGTCACGACCATTGACGTCACCAACCCCGCTTCGGATGGTTTGACGATCAGGTGGATCGCCTGCCCGCTCGGCGCACCGGAGGTTGCCGGTTCGACTTTCCAGCGCACGGTGTCGCCAAGAAGGACGTCGCGCACCACCTCCCCTGCCTGAAGCTCGATGTCGCAGACCTGCAGTGGCGAGCAGACGACGGACGGCTGAACCTCGCCATAGAGAAAGATCACCTTGCCGTCGGCGCCGCGCGTTACCACGCCTTGTCGGTGCTGCCATTGCCCGGAGAGCTGCGTGCCGCGCGCCTCGTTGCTTGTGAGCTGCTGTCCCTGTGCGGGCAGCGTCGCCGCCGCGATCATCACGCCGGCGCAAAGCGCGATGCCGCGGATATTCTCTTTATTCATTCACCTATCCTCCGGGGCGCATTCAGGTGGGCCGCGTGTCTTTGCCCCAGACGTGGCTGTCTGGGGCGAACGCGGTTTAGAGCTGCGCCGTCCAGTCAAAATCCTTCAAATAAAGTCCGATGGGGTTGAGGCGGATCACTGCCTCGTCCTGTGGCGGTGTCAGCGTCACGGTCGCAACACCGCGGAACCGCCTCGTTGCAAGTTCCTTGCCCTGCCGGTCCCGCTCATATTCAGTCCAGTCGATCTGGTAGCTCTGGTTGGAGAGCGGCACGATATTCGTGACTTCGATCGCCACCGTCTTTTCGCGCGCGCGGTCAAACGGCGAATTGCTCCGGAACCAGACATTGATCTTCTCGGTCGCCGGGTCGGAAGACCTCAGCAGCGCATAGGCGCGATCGATATATTGCTTCTGGACGACCGTGTCGGGCGTGACAGAGCGGAAGTTCGAGATGAAGCTTCCAAGCGTCGCGCGCACCACGCGGGGGTCGGCATATTCGATCTGTTGCGGAAACCCCGTCGTCGCCGCCGTGCCGAGCTTGTCGACCTCGACGATGTAAGGGACGAGCTTGACCTGCGTGCTCTGATAAAGCGCGTAGGAAAAACCGATGACCGCCATGAGCATGCCGGTGATGCCGACGATCCGCCAGGCCGCAGCTGCTTTCACATAAGACCCGTAGCGCTCGTTCCATTCCTGGCGTGCGGCGAGATAGGGGTTTTCAGGGATACTGCTTCTGGCCATGGTCGTTGTCATGCTTTCTCGTCACGGTTCGGTCGGGCAGCGGGACGACCCTGGGACTGGTCGAGCTTCGCGTTGGCGAGGCCCAACGTGGATGCGCCCCAGGTGCCGGGAACGCCGATCGCCTTGTCGCGGGCGGCCGAGGCGGCCGCACCGCCGGCGGCGCCCATGCCGCTCGCCATGCCCTTGAGAGCCGCGCCTCCGAATGAACTGCCGGCGGCGCGGGCATCGGAATAGGCGGCGGCCCCTGCCCTCGCCCCACCGACGGCGAGCGCCGCACCGCCTGCCGCGAAGCTTGCCGCCTGAGCGCCGTGACGGATGGTTTCCATGCCGCCCGTGACCGAAACGCCCTGAACCATGCCCTGTACGATGTTGGGGACGTACATGGCGATGACGAAGACAACGACCGAGATGCCGGCGATCGCTAGCGTCGCTAAGAATTCGTCGCCCGTCGTCGGCGAATTGGCGAGGTTGATCAGAATCTCAGACCCGATCCGCGCGATCATCACCAGCGCCATCAGCTTCATGCCGACCGAAAACGCATAAATGAGATACCGGACCGAGAAATCCTTGGTGAAGCTCGAACCGCCGAGGCCGAGCATGATCATGCCGGCGAGAAGCCCGACATACATCTCGACCATGACCGAGACGAAGATCGCCGCGACGAGACTGAAGCAGATCACAGTGATGACCATGGCGAAGACGGCCGCCATCGCCAGCGCATTGTCCTCGAACAGGCCGAACTGCGCCTTGGCCGACATCGCGCTCGCGACCTCAAGACCCGCATTGAAGACATTGGCCGGCGAGGCAGACCCGCCGCCGGCGCCGATCTGAAACAGGCTGTCGACAACCGCCTTCGCGAAATCCGGCCCCTGTTCGAGAATGAAGACGAAGAGGCCAATGAACATGATGCGGCGGACAAGCTCGGCGAACCAGGTGTCGAGAGAGGCCGCCGAGATCGCCAGCCACACGGCGGCGATCCCGACCTCGATGCCGGCGAGAATCCAGAAGAGCGATCTGGCTGCGTCAAGGATCGTCGCTTCCCAGCCCTGGGCGGCCGTCGCGGTCTCGTTTTCGAGATTGGTCAGCAGACTGCCTTCCTGGGCCAACGCAGGATTGGCCCAGAGAGCGATGCCGCCGATCAGGAGAAGAACGAGCCTAGTTTCCGGACGTGCCATCGGCCCCGCCTTCGTTTCTGCCCCAACGCGGCTGCATCTCCTGCCCGCCCTCGAGATCGAAGTGTTGCCGTTCCGGGGCGACGGCCGCCCCCGGTGCTTCCGGCTCGGCGGTCGTGTTCCAGACAACGATTCCGACGACGGCAACGACGATCGCGCAGATCACGATGATGAAGAGCCTGATCACCAGCGCGGCTCCATCGTCTGACCACCGGATGTCGACGGCGTGGTTGAGTTGAAGAATTCCTCGCGGCGGTTCTGCGCCAGATCCTTTGCCGCCTGCTCGGACTGATACCAGGTGCCCATCATCGTCACCTGCTGTGAGACGAGCCCGCGCAGCTTCTGCGCCTGGGCGACCTGCTGGGCGGCGATCTCATGGCCGACCTGCAACGCCTGCATCTGGCCGACCGAGGACTGCGACATCGATCGGAGCTGGCTCATCGTCGATTCCTCCGAGGCAAACTGATCGGCCGTCAGTCCCGCCGCCCTGAGTGTTGCACCGATCGTGTCACGGTTCGTGTCGGACCAGTCCTGATAGCTCGACGAGAAGGTCTGCCCGCTTGCGAGGCCTGACTTGAAATCGGCAAAGCTTTCGAACCGCTGCCGCAGCACGTCATCGGCATTGCCCATCGAAAAGGCGATCGATTGGCCCTGCTGGACGAGGCTCTGGAGCTGCATCAGATCGCTTTCGACCTGGCCCCAGACATGGCTTGGCAAAGTCAGCGTGTTCTGCAGCATGTTCTCGTAGATCCTCAGCTGGTTCTGAATCTGCTCGGCCAGCTGCGTGATCTGGGTGATCTGGTTTTGCACCTGCTCTGCCGATGACCCGACCAGGCTGACGAGCTCGGTATTGTTGAGGATCTGCGTCCACTCGGTCGCGCCGCCGAGTCCACCAACACCGGCCTGCGCATTCGAGAACGTCGAGACCGACATCACTGCGGCAACGGCAATCCTAGCTGTGCGTGAGAATGCGCTTGGCATCATCCACTCCCCTTTCCTCCAGCCAGGCCGCCGGCCACTCGTCGCCGTGCGTCTCGCTGAGCTGATCAATGCGTTTGAGATTGTCCTTGCCGGACGCACCGACGAAGGCGAGCGCCACGGGTCCAAGCGCCATATCGAAGAGCCGCCGGCCTTCGGGCGAGGCGACGTAGTATTCGCGCTTGGGAATGGCCGTCGCGACGATTTCGATCTGCCGGTCGTTGAACCCGATCCGTTCGTAGAACTCGCGCGTCCCCGATTCCCGCGCCGCGCCATTGGGCAGGCAAATCTTGGTAGGACAGCTTTCCTTGAGCACGTCGATGATGCCGGACTGCTCCGCATCCGAGATCGACTGTGTGGCAAGCACGACCGCGCAATTGGCTTTGCGCAACACCTTCAGCCATTCCCTGATCTTGTCGCGGAACATCGGATGACCGAGCATCAGCCAGGCCTCGTCGAGGATGATGAGGCTTGGGCTCCCGGTGAGGCGCTTTTCGATGCGTCTGAAGAGATAGAGCAATACGGGCACGAGATTGCGCTCGCCCATATTCATCAGTTCCTCGACCTCAAACGTCTCGAACGATCCAAGTGTTAGACCGTCCTCTTCCGCGTCGAGAAGCTGCCCCATCGGCCCATCGACGGTGTAGTGCTGCAGGGCGGTCTTGATCTCCCGCATCTGCACGCCACTGACGAAATCGGAGAGCGAGCGGCCACGGGCGTCGGCAAGCAGACCGATCTGCCGTGCGATCGCATTGCGGTGATCTGGAGTTATTGTCACGCCCTGCATGGCGACAAGCGTCTCGACCCACTCGGCCGCCCAAGCGCGATCGCCGTCTGTCGAGAGCTCGGCCAGCGGGCAGAAAGCAAGCGCTGTCCACTCCCCTGCTCCGATCTCGTAGTGATCTCCGCCCGCGGCCCTGGTCAGCGGATAAAGCGACTTGCCCTTATCGAATGCGAAGATCTGCGCATGCTCATAACGCCGGAATTGTGCGGCGATCAGCGCCAACAGGGTCGACTTGCCCGATCCCGTCGGGCCGAAGATGAGCGTGTGGCCGACATCGTCGACGTGAAGGTTCAACCGGAAAGGAGACGAGCCGCTGGCGACCTGCATGAGCGGCGGAGCAGTGGGCGGGTAAAACGGGCAAGGCGCAACGGCGCTGCCCGCCCAGACGGAATTGACCGGGATGAGATCGGCGAGATTGCGGGTATTGATCAGCGGTTCCCGGACATTGGCGTACCAGTTGCCCGGAAGGCTGCCGAGATAGGCTTCCGTCGCGTTGAGGGTTTCGATGCGGGCGCCGAAACCTTCGGCCTGGATGAGCCTCCGGACGGCTTCTGCTTGGTCGCGCAGGCGGGCTTCATCCGTGTCGAACATCACGATGACAGGCGTGTAATAGCCGTAGGCAACAAGCTGGGATGAGGCCTCGGCGATCGCGTCCTCGGTCTCGGCGACCATGGTCATGGCGTCCTGGTCGACCGCGCGGCTCTGTGTCTGGAAAAGCTGATCGAAGAACGGCCGCACCTTCTGCTGCCACTTCTTCCGGGTCCGCTCGAGTTTTTGCCGCGCTTCCTGATCGTCGAGGAAGATGAAGCGGGAAGACCAGCGATAGGTGAGCGGCATCAGGTCGAGCGAATTGAGGATGCCGGGCCAGCTCTCGGCTGGAAAGCCATCGATCCCGACGACGGCGAGATAGCTGCCGTCGACCATGGGCGAGAGCCCGTGATGGAACTCGGCCGTCACCAGCCAGTCGAGATACATCGGGATTGCCGGCAGTCTGACCGGATGATTCTCGCCGAGAATGCAGAACCGGATGAACTGGAAGAGCTCGTCGTAGCGCGCCTCGTCGCCGCTTTCCGGATGAACGACTGTCCGCGTGACCATGCGGCGGATCATCAGGACATTGCCGAGATACTGCTCGACCTCCCGGATTGAGGTCTGGAAGGCATTGAGTACGCTGTCGGCATAGGTCTGCGACCGGCTCCCCTCGTCCGAATAGACGTAACGCGCCATGGCCGACCGGCGCGGCTCCGGCGGCCGATAGGTCAGGACCAGCGCGTGCTGGCTTTCATAATGGCCACGCTCGGCCATGAAATGGTCGCGACGCTGTTCGTCGATTGCGCGGGTCACCGGGTCGGGAAAATGGCAATCCTCGCGCGCGGGATAGGCCGTGGTCGGCACGCGAACCGCCTCGACCTGGATCATCCAGCCCGACCCGAGCCGCGAGAGGACGGCGTTGATCTGCCGCGAGACCTCGTTGCGCTCGATATTGGTGGAGCTCTCCGAATCCGGCCCGGCAAAATACCATCCCGCCATCAGCGAACCATCCTTCAACAGGATGACACCGTCGGCGACCAGGCCCGCATAAGGCAGCAGGTCAGAAAAGGATGGCTTTGTGTTCCGGAATTGCTTGAGCGCCACCATGGTCGGTCAGTACCTCCGCCAGGGCGACGATGTCGGTCGGTAGCTCGGGCGGTATCCGATGTGGCGCAGATAGACCTGCCGCATCATCGGGTCGGCCTTCGCCATGATGCGCAGCACGCCGACGACGCCAATCCAGATCGCGATGCCGAGCAGCACCGAGAACCAGGTCAGCACGACGAAGATCAGAATGACCGTCGCAAGCCCGGTGACGAGCACCAGTTCGCGGTCGGCGCCCATGAGATGGTTCGGCCGCGACAGCGCCCGGTGGATCCGCGCTGTTGCGAGGGGAGCGACAGAGTCAGCCATTGTTCCCCTCCCCCGCCGCACTCAGGTCCGCCTGACCAGGGAGATCAATCGAGGCGCCTGATGCGCCGAACAGACCAACGATCTGCGTTGCGCCAAGCAGGATGCCGGCGACGAGCACGACATACATGAGCCGCCGCGCGAAATCGTTGAGTTCGCCGCCGAAGATCAGCATGCCGCCGGCGACCGCGACGGCGGCAAGGGCGATGAAGCCCGCGACCGGCCCCGTGATCGATTCCTGGATCGTCTGCAGCGGCCCTTCCCACGGGAGGCTGCCGCCGGAACTGGCAAGCGCCGGCGACACTGCGACGCAAGCGACGGCAATCAAGAGCCCCAAAGTCACGGGGTGGCGGAATTTATGCGGCATGGCTGTCCTCATCGATCTGTGCGTGATGTTCGGTTTCGTAACGGGTGCCGTCGAAGCTCTTGAGCCGCATCACATCGCGGACACGGCGACCTGTGGCGGTGCGTTCAATGGAAACGACGAGATCGACCGCTTCCGCGATGACCTCGCGCATTGGCTGCTGGCTTGCTTCTGCGGTGAGCTGCTCGAGACGCCGGAGAGCGGCATGCGCATTGTTGGCGTGAATTGTCGTGATGCCGCCGGGATGGCCGGTGTTCCAGGCCTTCAGAAGTGTCAGCGCGGCACCGTCCCGAACCTCGCCCACAATGATCCGGTCCGGCCGAAGACGCATGGTGCTCTTGAGGAGGCGGCCCATGTCGACTGTGTCCGTCGTATGCAGGCAAACCGCGTTTTCCGCGGCGCACTGGATCTCGGCCGTGTCCTCGAGGATGAGCAAGCGATGCCCAGGCGCTTCGCTGACGATCTCGGCAATGACTGCATTTGCCAGAGTCGTCTTGCCCGACCCGGTGCCACCCGAGACGACGATGTTCAGGCGATCGTGGACTGCGAGACGGATCAGGCTGGCCTGCAGTTTGGTCATGACACCGCTGGACACATAGTCGGACAGCGGGATCAGGCGGGACGCGCGCCGGCGGATCGTGAAGCTTGGGGCACTGACGACCGGCGGCAGCAGGCCTTCGAAACGATGGCCGTCGATCGGTAACTCGCCGGAGATGATCGGCTGGTCCTCGTCGACCTCCGTTTGCAGGGCATGGGCGACGCTGCCGATAATGATCTCGGCCGCGCCTGGCCTGAGCTCGCCGATGCGCTCGATCCCCTCCCCCAGTCGTTCGACGAAAAGACGACCGTCCGGATTGAGCATGACCTCGACAACGTTGACGTCCTCGAGCGCGGCGCAGATCGTCTCACCCAACGCATCACGCAGTTTGCGGATCAGCCGTGACCGGGAGGACGACGCAGTCATAGCGTCCCTCCTCTGGGTGCAATCCGGGCACCATCGTTACGACCAAACAAGGTTTGCATTACATCCGCCGCTGCTACTCATGGGTGAGTTCCGGCTTTTGCCGCACGAGGCGGATTCGGTCATCCCGGCAGTTCTGCCGGGGTCGTCCCCTGATTGGTGCTGGAACGGTTCCTGGCTGGGACTTTGAGGCCACTCACTTTGCTGAGTCGGGTGCGAAATTGGCCGATTTCTGCGGTTTCAGTACGGGTCGTGGCCTATCGCTGGCGGCGAAGCGCCCTGCCCCGTCAAAACTGCCGGGATAAAATTCTGACCTGTCGCTTCGGAACCCGTCAGGTAAGTCCGCGAAAACACTAGGAGAATCGGTTCAGCGTCGACACAGGTCGCTATTTCGTCCCGACTCGCATTAAGGTTTCATTAACCAAAAACCGCTTGCGCCTAATCCGGAATCGCACATAGTAATAACGCTTTCCCGCGTGTTGTCTTGGAAAAAGCGTTATTTCAAGAAAAGAGAGAATTCGGTGGTTCCGGTCATAGAGCAAGACGAGTTGGATTTCGACGAAGAGATCATCCAACAGGGTGAGTTGATCTCTGACCGGTTGAACATGCTCCGTTTGGAGCAGTACCCGCCTGACGCGCAAAAAGGACTGCGATTGTTCTCGCTTGCCGAGGTGGCGGATTTCATCGGTGTAACACAAAACCACATCAAGAAACTCCACCTCGACGGAAAAGGCCCCGTTCCCACAGTGTCGTCTTCAGGCAGGCGCTCTTACACGGCGGAGCAAATGCTCGAGCTTCGCCAGTATCTCGACAAACACGGCCGCAGTGAAGTCAAGAACTATGTGCCGCGTCGGCGAGACGGCGAGCACCTGCAGGTGATTTCAGTTGTCAACTTCAAGGGTGGTTCGGGAAAGACAACTACCACGGCCCATCTCGCGCAGTATCTAGCTCTGACCGGCCACCGGGTCCTTGCCATAGACTTGGACCCTCAGGCTTCGCTGACAGCTCTGCACGGAATCCAGCCCGAGTTGGACAAGAACCCATCCCTCTTCGAGGCGCTTCGAT
Organism: Hoeflea sp.; assembly: GCA_002707605.1. Lineage (GTDB taxonomy): Bacteria > Pseudomonadota > Alphaproteobacteria > Rhizobiales > Rhizobiaceae > Pseudohoeflea. Next base: position 16,136 of record PANK01000020.1, on the reverse strand, counting down.
ATGACGACGAAAGGCGCTCGATCAAGGAAATTATTCAAACGACGAATTTCCCGGGTCTTGATATTGTTCCGGCGAATCTTGAGCTACAAGAGTATGAGTATGAGACCCCCCTTGCCGCAGCGAATTCGCAAGAGGGTCGCCTCTTTTTCACTCGTATCTCGCGGGCCTTGAAAGAAGTCGACGACCGATACGACGTGGTCGTAATCGATTGCCCTCCTCAGTTGGGGTATCTCACCCTTACGGCGCTCACAGCATCGACCGCTGTGCTGATCACTGTTCATCCCCAAATGCTGGACATCATGAGCATGAGCCAGTTTCTCCTGATGCTCGGCGGGATCCTACAATCAATCAAGAGCGCCGGCGCAAAGGTTACGCTTGATTGGTTCCGGTTTCTTGTGACGCGATACGAAGCTACTGATGGCCCACAGGCACAGATGGTTGGCTTCATGCAGGCCATGTTCAGCAAAAGAATGCTGAACAATCAAATGGTGAAGTCTACCGCAATATCCGACGCCGGCATCACGAAGCAGACGGTCTACGAAGTCGAGCGTGCTCAGTTCGTACGAGCGACCTATGACCGGGCCGTCGATTCCCTGAACGCCGTGAACAGCGAAATCACAGCTCTCGTTCACAAGGCCTGGGGTCGAAAATGATCGGATTTTTGACAGCCGTGCAAATCGCCAAAAAACAAAGGCAGTTCAACAGGATATCTTCGATTTCGGGTATGACGAATGGCTAGGAAGCATCTTCTCGCAAATATTGGCGCGCAGCCAAAAAAGCCGGCAGAAACCACGGAAACCGGCGGGTCACGCGTCGAATACGCACGGCGCGGCGCATCGCGCTCGATGATGCAATCACTCGATGATCTAGCAGAGAACTCGATGCGTGTGCTTGAGGGCGATGTGGTCGTTGCTCTTGACCCGGATACGTTGGACCCCTCCCCTTACCAGGACCGAATTGGTGAGGACTTGGCCAAGGACCAGGAGCTCCTCGAAGCGATCAAGGAAGCCGGCCAACATCAGCCTGTCCTCGTTCGACCGAATCCCAGTGACAGCAACCGTCATATTATTGTTTTCGGGCATCGTAGGGTGCGCGTCGCTAAGAAGCTCGGGCAGAAGGTCAGGGCGGTTATCAAGCCTCTCGAAGAGATTGCCCATGTGGTCGCGCAGGGCCAGGAAAACTCGGCCAGAGACGATCTGAGCTTTATTGAGAAATCACTCTACGCAAGACGTTTGCAAGAGTCCGGCATCGACAAAGGTACTATCAAGAGCGCGCTCACCGTTGATGACACATTGCTGTCCAGAATGCTGTCGGTAGCCGAAACGATCCCCGCTCCTATTTTGGATGCTCTTGGCGCCGCCAAGGGCATTGGGCGTGATCGTTGGGAAGACCTCAAGAAGACAGTACAGGCACCCGCGAAGTCCGCTCAGGCTCTGGATCTGGTTCAATCGGACGCTTTCACCGAGCTCGACGAAGGCGATCGGTTTGGCTTTCTGCTTGAAAAACTGAAGGTCTCCGGCGCGAGGAAGCCGAAAAAACAGTCACCTGCGGAAAAGGCTTGGAGTCTGTCCGACGACGCCGTGAAGGTTTCAACAAAGGACAGCGGAAAGGCTTTCACCCTGGCCCTTAAGGCCAAGGACGCCTCGCAGTTTGGTGCCTATCTCTCGAGGAGACTAGAGCGCCTCTATCAGGAATTTCAGGAAAACGGAAAGGAGGGCGGCGACTGAATCAACGGCCGGGACTCTCGGCCACGGGAAAATTGGCAAAGAAAAAGGCCACCGAAATCGCTTCCGGAAGCCCATTCCTTGTGTAGCAGCTAGAGAATCGCACTTCCGAGAATCACAGTCAAGGCTCTTTTGAGCCATGAGCGCCTTTTCGGCGAGCAGTTTTCTATTGCCTAGCGATAGGTGAAAGAAAATGCAGACGCATATCACAACGACGCCCTTTGGGCGGCGGCCGATGACGCTTGGCCAAATGGCAAGCCAAGTCGCCGCGAAATCCGTACGAGAAGGTGCAACGGTCGAAAAATGGAAGGTCTTCCACACGATCCGAGATGCCAAGGAGCCGCTCGGCGCAACCGACCGTGCTTTGGCGATCCTCAATGCACTGTTGTCGTTCCATCCGGAAAACGAGCTGAGCGCAGAAGGCGAGCTGATCGTATGGCCTTCCAACGAGCAACTGGCAGCCCGCGCCAACGGTATGTCGCCGGCGACGCTTAGACGACATCTGAGCTGCCTGGTCGACTGCGGGCTGATTATCCGCCGCGACAGTCCGAATGGTAAGCGGTTCGCGCGCAGGGGTAGGGGCGGCCAAGTCGAGCAGGCCTATGGCTTCGATCTCTCGCCGATCGTCGCACGCGCCGAAGAGTTCGCGGAACTCGCTGAAGCCGTCTTGGCCGAAAAACGCGCCTACAAGGCCGTGAAAGAGCGCCTGACGCTATTGCGCCGGGATATCGTCAAGATGATCGATGCCGGCCTCGAGGAGGGCGTGCCGGGCAATTGGGGCCTGATGACGCGCACCTATCAGGACATCATGGCCAAGCTGCCCCGGACGGCGCCCCGCCAGGTTCTGGAGACGATCTGCGAGGATCTCGAATTGCTCTGGGCGGAAGTTCACGAAGCGCTGGAATCATTCGCGAAATCAAAAAATATGGGCGCCAATGAGTCTCATTCTGAGCGCCACAAACAGAATTCAAACCCAGACTCCATATCTGAATCTAAACAGGGCTCTCGAAAAAGAGAGGAAGCGAGCGGGACCGCCGAGGAAAACAGCAACCTGCGGAGCTTGCCGAAGCGGGAGTTGCCTTTGGGTATCGTGCTGGATGCGTGTAGCGATTGGCGACAGCTTGCGAAGGATGGTGAAATCCGCAACTGGCGAGACTTTCTGGCGGCCGCGGAGGTGGGCCGCGTGATGCTTGGGATCAGCCCGAGCGCATGGCGGGAGGCCTGCGAGGTTCTCGGCGACCAACATGCCACGATTACGCTCGCCGCGATTTATCAGCGCAACGAACAGATCAACAGTCCCGGCGGCTATTTGCGTAGCCTGACCGACAAGGCGCGGGAAGGGAAATTCTCGGCCTGGCCGATGATTATGGCGCTGTTAAACGCGAAGCTTGAAGCGGACAAGGCGGCTGCCAAAGCGCCGGCCACGGGAGCGGGCCGGGAAGGGGGGTATGAGATGTCTGATGCTCTTCGCCAGTCGATGAAGAAGTGGAATTCATGACGTGGATCGGGGCAAGAGCGTCGGTGCGTCAGTCGGTATCGACAAGACAGTCGAAAGCATCGAGCAGGGCATCTACGATCGTCTGGCCGAGGGCGTTTGCCGCATCGGCAATCTGGCTTTCGTCGCCTGTCCGGGCGGCTGTGGCGAGGCTCGAACCCTGCTCCACAATGATGCCATTGGCGCGGTCCATGGCCCATTGCGCAAAGTCATCGCGGCTGTTGATGATCAGCGTCTCTGTTTCCATGCGCGTGTGCTCCGGGCTTTACGGTTTGTTTGCCATGTTTTGGCTAGGCTCGAGATGCGCGATTTGTACTGCGTTCGCGCCTAATATTCACCCCGGCATTTCTGTCTCGACAGCGTCGATCAAGCCGCTGCGTTTTGCGCGATCGAGGAGGTTTTTCACGGAAGAGGGTGCCCATTTGGTTCCGCCACGTGGCGTTCGCTCATGCAGACGTTCGAGCTGGTTGGCGATCTCGCGCAGTGTGAGCTTCGGATTGGACGAGTGGATCCCGGCCACGAGTGTCATCAATCGATGTTCCGGCGGCCGTGGTGGCGACTTCCGCAAAAGTGACGCATCGACCATGCCTTCCGAGACCATCCATTTGACCGCCCGCCGCAGCCGTTCCGGCGTCCAGTCGAAACCGCGCTGTTTGAGAACCCGGGCGATGTCATCCCACGTGTGGTCAGGCCGCATCCGCTTCACGGTTGGAAGCCATTGTGAGGCTGTTGCCTGAAGGCGTTCGCCATAGGCCGCTTTTTGCGCCAGCTTCATCTTCGTGAGCATCTCCGGCCGCCGCTCGCGGATCCCCGGATTGCCAGGCAAGCGACCCTTCGCCTTTGCCGCTGCGATCCCGGCCTTGGTGCGCTCCGAGATCAAGGCACGTTCGAGCTGGGCCACGGCGCCAAGAACCTGCAGCGAGAACATGCCCTGGGGTGTACTCGTGTCGATCGGATCCCTGAGCGAACGGAAATGCGCGCCCTTTGCCGTCAAGTCTTCGATGACGTCAAGAAGATGGCTGACAGAACGCGCCAGGCGATCGAGGCGTACCACGACCAGCGTGTCGCCGGCGGCGATATCCTGAACAAGCCGTGAGAGGGCAGGGCGGGCACGAGAGGCGCCGGAACCATGCTCCTCGACGATCGTTTCGCAGCCGGCCGACCGCAGCTCCATTTCCTGCGCCTGTGTCGCCTGCTCGTCCGTAGAGACGCGCGCGTAGCCGATAAGCCGTCCCTTTGGGCGACGCGAGGTGCGATTATGCGTGTTAGCGGCCATTTGCTGCGCCTGAGAGATGATTGAGAGCCGTTTTTCCAAACATAGAAGATACGGATAACTGATCGTTTGTAAACGTCTCTTGAGTGCCTTTCTGAAACCTGAAGGCGTGAGAAACCCCGGAAAAACAGGCTCTCTCGTCGATCTGAGCATCGATTGCAGGGCCTCTGTTCAATCCCGAAGGCCGCAGCGCTCTTTATATATAGAGGGACCAGAGAATTACCGGTGTGACGGAAGTAAAAAGCGTGATAGCTTCCGTATCAAGATCGAAGCACCGTGTTATCAATGACTTATGAAATCGGAAATCTGACCCATGAGACCCTTCTGGGGCCGTTGGCGGCCGCTGAGGATGCTCTTGCCCGGCTTGATGAGCGGGTCGCCCGATCCGAGGTCGGTGCAGGCTTTGCCGAGCGGGCGGATTTCTTTGATTCTGTCTCCAGTATGTGGGTCAGCGGCGAACTCGTCCATCTCGAGGACCTGGTTCTGCACGACGCGCAGATGGACATTCGCGCGCCGAGCCACGAGCTCGCCATCGCGCACCGGATTGTCCGGACGCGGCGCCGCGTCTCGAGGAACAATCCTGGTTGGGCGGTTTCGCGGTCGGGGATCATGGCACTTGCCGGCGTCGCGGAGGAGACATCGCTCGAGAGCGAACCGTCCGACAGAGGAGGGGAGGGGGGCGAACTTGACCTGATCGATCACGATGCGCTGCCTCCCGAGCTCGCCGAGATCGACGAGGTGCTCGCTCGCACCAAATGGCTGGTCGATGGCAACGGGCCCGCCGAGCCAAGGAAGCAGGATCTTGAGCTCAGTGTCGGGGAGCTGGTCATTCGCGATCCGGATTGGGATGAAGGCGAGCGGATCGGCGAGTGGCTTGAGCTGGCCAAGCAGGTCGAACGGCTTCCGGCCACCCTGGCGGCGGCGCTTCTTTGGGAGGCCTGGGAGCATCTCGAACCGCTGCAGCGTCAACACTGGCTCGGTCAGGTGCTCATTTCGGATTTCCTGAGATCGCGCGGAAAAGTGCGGTCTCACCTGCTGACCTATGCGGTTGGATTGCGCGGCATACCGCGCGAGCGTCGGCGAGCCCGTGATCGGACGACCAAGCTGGTTGCTTACCTCGACGCGATGAACGCCGCTGCCTCAGCCGGGATGAAGGACATTGATCGATTGACACTCGCCAAGCGTCAGCTAGAGCGCCGCGTGATTGGCAAGCGGTCAACCAGCAGTCTCCCTACTGCAATTGATCTGCTCCTTTCGCGGCCAATCGTGTCGGCGCACATGGTTGCAAAAGCCGCGAAGGTCACGCCGCGCGGGGCCTTGAACCTGATCAGCGAACTAGGAGTGCGCGAGATAACGGGCAGGGGGCGCTACCGAGCGTGGGGGATATTCTGATGTTCACTGGTTTGACGATGGACCAAGAAAAACTCACCGTCTAGCCGAAGCGAAAGCCGAGCGCGAGAAAGCTGGCTGAAGATCGTGAGAATGAGCTGCGCCGCGAATGGGAGCATCTCGAGCAACTGGCGCATTGGTCGGTGCGAGACTATTTTCGGGCAGGGCATGACGGTGCTGACATTCCTGACGAGTTCGAGGTCAAAACCGACGATCGCGACCATCTGAACAATTTCAGTGCCGACTTCTGGGAGCGAAGTCGCGGCTCTTGATATGACTGTCCTTTGCCGTCCATTCGGCCGTATCGCGTCACGGGCCGGAGGAACCTGGGAGTACAGACGCACCCCAAGAGAACTGAAGCTTCAAGGACATCTTTTCGGGGTCATAATGGCGTCAAGCATCCCGAAGCTTTTCAATTTGCCTTGATTTTCGGGGAATGGGTCGTTGCTGAGCAGCTTGGACGATTGCCGATTTGACTTGATATGCCGGAAAATGTGCATATATTGTGCATGGAACAGTGCGGAGATTAGTCATGGCACAAGCCCTTGCTGAACAGGCCAACGTAGTCGTATCGAAGTTCGTGGACAGCCTCCAGGAACCTCGGACACCTTATATCTCGCCGACGCGCTTTTCTGCGGTGCTCGGTGTGAAGGTAATGGCTTTGGCGGAGCTGACCGGCGTGCATCGCAACACGCTGCGAAATCCATCATCCGAGCGCCTGCAATTAAAGATGCGCGAGATGATCAAGGTGATCTCGGCCGCTGCCGAACTCACGGGCGATATTCAAAAGGCCATCTATTGGTATCGAAATGAGCCGATCGCTGACTACGACCACCGGACGGCGGCAGAACTGGTTGCAGACGGTCATGCTGATGCCGTCCTCGCCTATATTCGTGATCTCGAGAACGGAGCTCGCGGGTGAAAATCACTCGCATTGGTCCAGACGCCGTCTACCATAGGTATCTTACACCGCGATGGGCGTTCCTCCCGACGAGCGGGGCGGGAGCGGCCGGAGATGGCGGCCGCTTCAATCGGCCGGGCGTGGAAGCATTGTACCTGTCGGAGGCTCCACAGACAGCGCTTGAGGAATATCGACAGGGCGCGACTATCACGCCACCCGCCACCCTCGCGGGATATAAGATTACGTTGGAAGAGGTTGCCGATCTATCGGAGGGGTTCGACCCGAACCATTGGGATCCCGCTTGGAGTGAATGGGATTGCCAGTGGCGCAAGATCGCGCGCATCGACAAGAACATTCCGCCATCGTGGAAACTCGCCGATATCGTTATCTCTTCCGGTCTACGCGGTTTGCTTTTCCCATCATTGCGTCATGCAGGGGGGACGAACCTCGTCTTATACCCCGCAAATCTGACCGGCGTGGACTCGGTAGCCGTCTATGACCCCGACGGTCGCCTTCCCAAAGACCAGTCATCGTGGCTATAGCAACGAGACTCGGCAGGAGTGTCCCGGTTTTGTTCTCTTTTTCACTTTCCGATGAGGTTGGGGTATGATACCCATTCTCGCGATAGTTCGGGTGCGATACCCGTTTCGGAAGGGGCGAAATGATGAGGCTAGTGGCGTCAAGCACGGCCGGACGGTTGACTGGCCTGTCGACAAACCAGTTGCGAGAATGGACTAGCCGGCGAGCACTGATCCCTGCCGATATTGTGCATCGTGGTCGTGGTTCGTCAGCGCAGTATAGTTGGCAGACGCTACTCCTCCTGCGTGTCGCAGCAGTTCTCAAAAACCAATTCCGTCTTGAGCTACATGCTCATCGTCAGATTTTCGGGGAGATCCGCGATGCTTTCGGCAACACCTCGTTTCTCCGTTTGTGGGGCACCTGTATAACCATCTACGGTGTAAATCGTTGGCAACTCGCTGATGCTGCTGTGAGCAACCCGAGTTCCGAGGACGCGATTGTCATCCATCTTGATAGTCATCTCAGTCTACTGAGTGCTGAATTCGGTATGACGACACCCGCATCGACGCCCGGGCAGCTCGAACTGTTTCCGGCCCGGCTTGTCCGTCGCGAAAAAGGTGCCGCTACTGTCGATGGAGTCGCCCCAACACGTCCTTCAAAGAAGCGGCAAAGCGCATGAGTTCCTCAGCCTTCATACGTGCCCTCCAAGCGACTGGATACTTGGGGCCTGAGGGTCAGCCGGCTCCTGGTTTGCTGACGCGCGACAGCTCGGAAGCGGCGCGCATGCGGGCTGCTATGAAAGACCCGCGGGTTGGCCTTGAAGCGGATGCCGTGTTCACTGCGCAAAACACGGCCACAGCGCTGTTCAAAGACGCCGGCGGCGACAGCCCGAGTGAAAGCGAAATAGCGCGCTGGCATGAAGCGGCTTGGAACATTGGACTGGCACCGCTTCTCTGGATCATCACTCCGACCGAAGTACGTCTCTACGATTGCTACGCATCCCCTCGACACGGTGTCGGTGGAGATGCAGGCGCAACTCCGCTTGAGCGATTTGATCTGACGGCCGATGATCGCCTCAATGCTCTGGATTCCATGTGCGGTCGCCTTGCGACGGAAACCGGCGCATTCTGGTCTAGCGAAATCGGCAAGAGGATAGATCGTCAATATCGTGTTGATCGTGAGTTGCTCAGCGAAATAAATGCACTTGAACAGGGACTGACAGAGTTAACGCCTGCGAATCCCGATACCCGTCTTGATGGCGCCGCCGAAGTTGCTGCAGCGCGCGACCTAGCTCAGCGCCTCATCGGTCGCTGCATTTTTACATGGTACTTGATTGATCGGGGAATTGCTCAGCCTTTCCTGCCAACCTCATTGGGGGCCGACCTTTCGGCAATGATGTCGACTCCCGATAGCGCTTTCCAGCTGTTTGATTGGTTGCGAGAAACATTCAACGGAGACTTATTCCCGATGGACGACCCCGGGGCGGAACGCATGCGGCTTGGTGATGCCCATTTGTCGTTAATGAGGGACTTTATAGAAGGGCGTAGTCTAGTTCCCGAGAACTTCGGTCAGGGTCGGCTGTTCCGCTTCCGCTTCGACGCTATTCCCGTCGACCTGATCAGTTCAATTTATCAGCAATTCGCGCGATCAAGCGCGGAGGAAAAAGCCCGTCTGCAGGGGTTGCACTACACTCCGGTCGAACTCGTGCATCTAACGCTAGACCCGGTTTTCGAAAACTTACCAGCGAATGCGCGCGTAATAGATCCAACCTGTGGTTCGGGCGCGTTTCTCGTTGAGGCGTTTCGTCGCCTTGTTTGGCGCCGCTGCGGTACCGAGCAGGCTTCGCGAGCCGTTGTGCGCGATATTCTCTACCATCAGTTGTTCGGCATCGACATCAATCCATCAGCGCTAGGAATCGCAGCTTTCAGTTTGTATCTCGCGGCCTTGGAATTCGATGAAGAGCCAATCAGCGACGTAGCAGATTTGAAGTTTGATAGGCTCATTGGGACAACGTTGTTTGAGGCCGATACGATTGGAGAGGAATTGCCGGACATTTTGCTAGCGCAGCCCTTTGACGCTGTTGTTGGCAATCCACCATGGACATTCGACAAGACCAACAAAGCCAAGGCCAGAAACAAGGGCCCGGTTCGGTCGCTCCGTCCCCGGCGAAGTCCGGATTGGGCCTTTCTGAACGTTGCCGCGGATCTTGCCGGTGAACTCGGTCGCCTAGGCATGGTGATGAAGGCCTCACCGTTCTTCTCAAAGGATGAACATGCAGTCGAGGCTCGCGCTGCACTCTTGGCACGTTTGAAGCCAGCCGCGTTGGTTAATCTTTCTGCCCTTCGCAAAGAGCACCTCTTCCCCGACGCTACCGGACCGGCACTTCTGCTGTTTGCAAGATGCTCCCTAATGCCGTCAGAAGACCAACTCCTCGTAGGTTCCATTCCGTGGACGCCTGACTTTGTTCGCAACGGCCTCTTCCACATTGGCCCAAGTGAGCTGCGAGCAATTCCGCTCAAACGGGTACTGCGCACTCCGGCAATGCTGAAGGCTGCCACTTTTGGAACGGTCAGGGACAGTTGGCTGATTGAGCGGCTCGAGCGCGAGTTTCCCACACTCGAAGAGGTCCTCGACTCGATGGGAATTGCTTCCACTATTGAGCGGGGTCAGGGCTACCAAGTCGAGGGTGACTCAAATTCCCCGCCGAAGCATTTCTATAATCTGCCAGCACTTACACCCGACGGCTATGCTCCGTTCAGGATCAATCGCGAGTCATTGCCTCTGTTCGATCAACCGGCACTACATCGAATTCGCAACGAGACTATTTATCTCGGGCCGCTGTTGGCGTGTCCCAAGGCGAGTTTCAAGGCAGGGGTTGAGGCCGGGCGATACAGCGCCGCATTTTCAAATGGCGACATGCTCTTCACAGAGAGTTTCTATGGGATCTCCTTTGCTAATCATGGCGCGGCGCTGGCACCAGTTCTTTCGGGGATTTTGAACTCATGTGTCACAACTTTTCAGCTTGCTTATGGCGGCGGAGCATGGGGATTGGAACGCTCAACCGTCGAACCAAAAGACCTGCTCTCATTGCGGGTTCCAGATTTGACAAAGTTGGACGCCTCCACACTGCAGCGTGTCATCGGGGCTGAACAAGCTGCGGCCGACGACCCATCATCAGAAGCGCTGGAGGCGCTCGACGAGGCAGTTGCGGAACTTTATGAATTTGATCGCTTCGAGCTGGTTCTGGCGCGCGAGAGCATCGAACGGGCGCGCATGCTGATCTTCGAGGGACGAAAACGGCGCCGGGCGTTCGTGAAGCCGCCAAATCGCGAACCACTGCACGCGTATGCTTCGGCGGTCGCCAGTGTTGTAGACGGTTATTTGCGATCGAAAGGCGCAAGGCACCTGGAAGCCGCTGTTTTCTCACAACCGCTCATCAGCGCCGATTGGATAGACGGCGCAGGTGGACTAACGGCAGTACGGTTCCGGATGGGCGCCGGTGCCCCGCCTCGCGACCCAGCAATCGAACAAGGTGAACAAAGCGAACTGCAGGCACTCGCGGCGCAACTCAGAGGTTGGATGACTACTGACATTCCTCCCTACTTAAATGAACGCCGCAACCTTCGACTTTACCTTGGTGATAGCTTGTTTGTCGTCAAGCCATCGGAAGTGAGGTATTGGACCCGTACCGCTGGCCTCAATGACGCTGACATAATCCTGGCCGATCATTGGCTTAAGGCTTCGCATGCAGCTTACGCCTGATGCGCCGGTGGGCGTCCCATCCTTTTCACTGGAGGACGATGAGATTGACACGGTTGTCGATCTCATTTGCAGGGGCGCGAATGAGGCGCGTCCGCATCTGACACCCGGACTTCTCGAAGTTCCGATGACCGTTATCGTACGAAAGGCGATGAAACGGATAAAACGGCAGCTGGGACTCACAAACCTGGAGGTGGCCGGGGAGGTAGAGCTTGATGAGATGACGACGGCTGATCAGGAGATCGCGGGACGAATTGACATAACGCTGAAGTTCTTACGCCAGTTCGGCGATGAGGAGGACTACGTTGGGGTGGAATGCAAGCGCGTGGGGGCCGGAAGCGCGTATAGTCAACTCAACACAAGGTATGTCACTCAAGGTGTGGTTCGCTTCACTAATGGACAATATGCCGTAGGTCACGCGTGGGGATTCATGCTTGGCTATGCTCTTTGTCTACCCGGCGAAGATATCGTTGAAGTTGTCGACAAAAGACTCCAAGGAACCTATGGCCCGTCCGCCGCCTTGGCTGTGGCAGCATCTCACCATCAAGCCATCGCTATCCGGGACGGAAAACTTAAGCAGTACAATGGTGCTCCAATTAACGTCCGTCACATCCTCGTGGACATGGTACCAGCTGCACCCGCAGTACAGGACCCTGAAGATTCGTCTGCTTGAGATTTGTCAGAGGTGTACCCCTCATTCTCCCTCCGTGGCGTTCGCCGCCTTGATTAGGAAATAGCAGGCCGAGAACGCAAGCGTCCGGCCTAGTCTCGCGAATTCTAGGTCGGAGAGACCGAGCGGCACATGTGAACCCGGACTAACGAAAGTGTATACGCCGGTAAGCCCGTCTTCTTCATTCTTATCTATGAAACCCGACTTCCGGAGATAGGCCATGACCTGCCCCCATTTATCGTCATCAAAACTTCCTGCATGAGTCAGCCGTCGCCTGACAGCAATGCCTCTTGCTAGTGTTTGCAACGCCACCCGGGCGGCGTTCAAGCAGGCGTTCTTGTTCCCGGCTTTGAACTCGGTCGCCGATTCCTCGATCATGCTGAGAACGCCGTCAACGCCCGTGAGGCCTGATCGTTTCAACTCGCTGGTAAGGTCATCATCGACCGTCTGTACGCCACCTATCGCCGGCTCGATCGGCACAAAACGCCCCAGAGCTTGGCCATACTCGTCCTTTGCCCCGACAATGTTGTCTAGCTGGAGGCAAAGCTCCAAGTCCGCCCATGGCTCGTCATACAGGACCTTCGGGCTGATTTTCGATCTGACCGCCCGCCCCGTCCTCGCAAGCTCTTGGAGAATCTCGGTGACCTGTGCATCCGAGGCCTCTCGAATTGCATTCACTATGGCCTCTTCGAGAGATAAATGGTGCCAGCCTCCCGCCACTTCGTCCGTCGAAATCCCATATTTTTCAAAAAGGATTGTGATTTGCTGCCTTCCGAGGATTGGCAGGAACTGGCAGAGCGAAAGGCGGGAGCGTTTGCTTATCCTCATGCTTGTCACGCATTTCGATGTTTTCGTTCGAGTTGAGTTGTGTTTGGCCTGCCCGTTAATCTTCGGGAACTGCTTCAGCTTCTGAGCCGGTAGGGCCTGACGATGCCTCTTGCGCTTCTGGCTGCGGTAAACCCATCAGTTCAACTGCTCGAATGATGCGTAGCCGAGCAAGTCCAGTTTGTTCCTCTGCCTGCTTTCTCATTTCATTCGCCACTTCCGGGAACCAATCGGCCTCAGCTTTCAGAGTGGGATACTGGGCGACGGCCTTGTTCCGCTCCTTTAGCGCATTGCCAATCCAGTACCAGCCGGCCCTGGGGGAAGCGAGCCAGGCTTCCGCAAAGTCCTTCGCCGCAATGTGTGCTAGGATAGGAATATCCTCATACTCCATCATGCCGTTCCGGGTGTGGCATACCTTCTCGAAGAATTTCTGGCCGTCCTCGCGAACGACCTCAAGCAGCGCTGGGACGAGTTCGGGGAACTGCTTCTCAAGGGCGGCGCTACGTGCATCGACAAGGTGTTCAAACACCTCTTGGAACTCGGCTTTGTAGTCATCGGCAACCCAGTATCCGACGCCGGCATAAGACCCATCAAAAGAATCATACCACATCCAACCGGCGGGTCGCGGTGGCAAACGGCCCTCCTTGAGCAAGTCATCGAGATAGTTCTTTGCGCCGTCCGCGACCTCTCTGACACTCTCTTTGGTCAGGCCTCTAGATGCCATCATCATCTTCAGGGAGACAACATGGAGAAATTCGCCTGACTCCGTGATTTCTCTCTTTGCAAACTGCTCCTCCATTCTCTTGAGCGCGCGATCGACATCGGCGTCATCGAGTTTGTCAAAGCTTCCAACGATCTGCCAAGGAGGGGCCTCGTGTTTCTCCAGGAAATAGTGACTAGCGTTCATAGAAGCGCGGATATGGTCGGTGTCAAAGCGACCCTCAATGAGCGTCTCAATTAGAACGGTGTCGTTCAACAACGGGCTAGAGAGATCTACCGATTTGTACCTGGATATTGCTGCCATGAAAGGCGGCGGTGCTACCTGTTCACCATTGTTGGCCGCTGCATTTGGCCTGTAGCCGTATATCGCCTCTTTTCGGTTTCTCAAATTGTCGCGACCGAGGCGATTGCAGCGTGTTTCAATTGCGAGTGCGGAAAACAGTCTGACCAGTTCTACCATCGCCACTCGATTTTCGAGGTGGCGATCCTCCAGGGCGGCCACAAGTCGCACTACGTCCTCGACGACGTGGCGTAGCACACGCAGGGAAGCTGTCTGTGACTCCTTGAAAGTCGCGAGCGCCTCTTCCGCAAATTCGGCAATTCTGCCCGGAGCGGCATCGTCAGCAAAGTATGACAGAAACTCGGCAAACGCCGCATCGATGTTGGGTTCCACCAATAGGGATTGGCCGAAAATCTTCTCTTTGGATTCCTCGAATTCCTTAACGATCTTGTCGTCATGAGCGATCACAATGACCCTGCATTTGTGATGCTCGACGTACCGGTTGATGAGCCCGAGGAGGGCACGATTCTCTATGGAACAGCGCTCGAGATCGTCAAATATCAAGGGCCGCGTGTTGACGATTTCGTTCTTTGTGAAGGACGTCGCCAAGACCGATGCCAAGCCGCCAGATCCCAGCGATCCCACCACTGGAACCTGAATATTGACCGCATCAATTCTCTCAGCAAGCCTGCTCAGTGAGGCCTTTGTGGGGAACATTTTGGCGAAGACCTGGGCCTCCACGTCTTCGGTTTTGGTCAATCCAAACAGGCTGACGTAGTGAGCCCGGTCGTCGGGAAGCACCCGCCGCACTTGATGTGTCTTGCCTGTTCCCCACTCCCCGGTAATGAGGACAGCGTAACCAGGTTTCTGTCGGCTGACGTAATAGGCCAGGTACTCCTCAAGATGCGACCCGGGAGGGTATGCAAGCGTGGTGATAACCCTTTGTTCTGCGGTATCGCTGGTCTCGCTTGCAGCCTGCCCCTTCTTATTTCCACCCAAGCCAAACATATTGCCTCCCCACTATAATCCAACCAAATGTTGGCATCCTTCTTCCACCCCAGTATAGGCAGCCGCCACGATTGCACAGTATCTAATCAAGATTAGACTTTGTTACAGTGGGGTCATTCACAGGACGTGACGAAGGTACTTTCCAGCTTCTTCGTCCTTTTATTGATTCGAACCGGAAGTGAGAGCCCTGGATGATTGACTTTGAGACAAACAGGCGAGGGGTGGTTCTCGAGTACGAGCCGGAATTCAATGGCGCAGCCTGGGTTCTACAGCAGTTGAGGGTGCATAAGAGAGTTCGGATCAGTCGAGCCTTTTCCTTCTTGAAAAGCGATCTCATCAAAGGCCCAACTTCCGAGAGCGATGAAGCAGACGAGCCTATTTTTCGCTTTCGATTTGCCGTTCGCGAGAAGGGCTATTTTCGTATTCCGGGCCGGATATTGGGAGTCAAGAACGATGTGCTGATTGCCGATGAAGGTATCACGCTGGATCGCAAACTCTTCGTTGCTGAGCGGAACGTTGGCATCTTCCGACGGATCGCCAAAGTAAAACAGGATTCCCACGAGATCATCATTGGCGGCACCCACGATGATAGCATCCCCATAGCTGCGTTCCGGGAATTGCTGGCCAAGTTCCCCAATTCGCTCGAACTAGATCGCTACGCAAGCGCGAGGGTTGAGACCATTCTCGGAGAGTACTTTGACAACCTCCAAAGCGCGCGGGAAAGCTATGAGACGTATCTAAGCAAACGAAGATCTGTCGTATCGGATGTCCCGCTTGAACAAGAGGAATTGTTGCAAGCGGAAATCGACAAGTTTTGCTATCTAAGAGATACAATCTCAAGCTGGCTTGGCGGCGCGGGGTCTTATACCGAAAAGGACTGGCAGAGGTTGATTCTCAAGGTGATCCTTCTCCTGTTCCCGAAATACGTTGTGGTCCTAGAAAACGTAAAGATCGCCGATTTCTATTCGGAGCCCGCAAAAAGGAAAAACCGCTTCATTGATATCTGTTTGGTTGACGCGAGCGGCAACCTGGATGTGCTTGAAATCAAAAAACCCTTCGATGACATTCTTCTCAGCCACGGCCTTTATCGCGGCAACAGCGTCCCGACAAAAACGCTTTCGGGCACCATCATGCAAGCTGAAAAGTATCTCTTCCATCTTTCCAAGTGGGGGATAGAAGGGGAGCGTGAACTCTCCAAGCGGTATCGCGCGCAATTACCTCCTGACATGGAGATCAGGATCACCAATCCGAAGGCAATGTTACTTCTCGGCCGCGACCGTCTTCGGAACGGAAGATCTGCGCTATCGGAGAGCCAAGCTTTTGATTTTGAGGTCATAAAGCGCAAGTACGCCAACATGATGGACATCATCACGTACGACGACCTTTTGCGTCGTATCGACAAAATTATCGAATCTCTATCAAGGCGAAAACAAAAAATGGCGTGAAGCGACCCTGTTGTCGCTGGGCAGTTAATTGGGTTCTTCCTCAAAGTCTGTGATTCAACGGTAGCATTCTCGCCCTCATCAATTCTGGGCCGGCGCGGCCGTACATTGCTCGCTTCAACGTCTTCAGG
>PANK01000019.1 GCA_002707605.1 Hoeflea sp. | reverse complement strand
TCGAAGCGGTGGCAGCTATAACCGAATTCTCCGTGAGGATGCTGCTCCGCCCAGGAAAGAACCTCAGCCCTTGGAACCAAGAGTGAGGTTTGGCCTTTCGGATGGAAGCAGTTCTTTCCGTGCTTGGAATTTCGGTTGATTACGTCGTTCAGTCACAATAGCACCTTCGCGGATGTTTGGGTATTGGGGCCTGCTACGACAAAGAAGCGACAAGACCAACGGCAACAGACTGACCAAAATATATATCGAAACTTTGGTCGGTAACACCGTACCGTGCGGTCAGTAGTCGGCAGGCGAATTCTCTGTCACCCCAATTGGTCGGAAAGGTCTTGGAGACCTCCAACCAGCTACCATCGTTGCCAGAGCTATGGTTCGCTCCCATGCACGAACATTGACACTCATGATCGAGGGCCTCTTGGCAGGCGCGCGCGCATATTTCCTGCTCTCGGTAAGGCTGGAAAATGTAGATGTTGCCAAAACGCTCCAGAGTCCGGTCTACGAAATCATTGAACCACGCTTTAGGTAGTTCCTAATAAACGTGCTTACCACCTATCCATTCGGGTTGGGTCCTTCGACCGTTCTGCGACCAGTGCCCTTTCGTCTCCGCAAATGGCAGTTTCACCCTGAGGTGCTCTCCCTTCCCGGTGCGTCGCAGGACGACCTGAGTCTTTCTCGGCACCAATTCTTCGTCGCAGCTCGTCCCGGAAAATCCAAGAAACCCCGCGAAAGCGGGGCTTCTTGTTAGATTTTTCCAAGCTCGGCGTCTCTCACGATCCAGCACCATCCGGCTGCAGCCAGAGATTCTGATCGCATTATTGATAGCATCAGATCCACGAGTCCGATGCCATCACATGCCCCTCCCTGACACTCGAATTCGCGCTCTCAAACCGAGAGACAAGCCAGCCAAGCCGGGAGACGGCGGTGGTTTGTTGCTCGTCGTCAATCAGAATGGCAGCAAGCTTTGGCGAATGGTCTATCGCTACGGCAGCAAACAGAAACGGCTCTCCTTCGGCGCATGGCCCGCCGTTTCCCTTGCCCAAGCGCGCGCCCAAAGAGATGAGGCAAGGAAGCTGCTAGCTGAGGAAATCGATCCATTGCAGCAAAAGAAGCGCGACAAGATCGCGAAGGCTGACGCTGCGGCGAAGAGCTTCGAGGCGTCGGCCGACGAGTTTATCGATAAAAACCGGCGCGAGAACAAATCAGAAGCGACGCTGAACAAAAAGCGCTGGCTGATCAGCCTCGCGCTCAAGGATCTTCGAACAAAGCCGATTGGTGAGATTGACGCCGCAGATATCCTCGTGCCTCTGCGTCGGGTGGAAGCACTTGGAAACTACGAGACGGCGCGCCGCCTTCGCGCCGTCATCAGTCAGGTCGTCAGATACGGAATTGCGACGGCACGGGTGAGCAATGACCCCACGTTTGGCCTGAGAGCCGCGATCATTGCCCCAAAGGTCACCCATAGAGCCGCTAAAACGGACTGGGAACCGCTGACCCGTCTAATCCAAAGCATCTGGACATATACCGGGTCCATAGAGACGCGGGCGGCGCTGAAATTGATGGTGCTCCTCTACCCCTGATCAGCCCCACCTGAGTGGTCCAGTTTGATTGTTAGTGCATGACCGTTCTTCGGTCCATCGGGAAGATGGTTTCCGGCGCCGGCGGGCGGTAGCCCAAGGCACTGTGCGGTCTCTTGGTGTTGTAGTGCTTCCTCCATTTTTCGATCAGGATCTGAGCTTCGCGCAGGCTGTAGAAGATCTCGCCGTCGAGCAGTTCATCGCGGAACCGGGCATTGAGACTCCGGCCACCAATCTCAGCCATCTAGATATCGAAGCGTATCTACGCTGGATCAGCCGGCGGTCCCGTCACGCATTCCGACTTCCGACGCGCGCAGAGTGGGAAGAGATGGCGAAGGCCGTCATGCCCGACAAGCCCGATCCCATTTTCACGGATCCGGAACTCAGTTGGGCCTCTGCCTATCTGACCGAGGGCATCGCGCCCCGGAAGCTCAAGATCCGAGGAAGCTTTTCCGAGAGCCCGGAAGGCGTCGCCGATCTCGATGGCAGCGTCTGGGAGTGGACAGACGAGTGCTATGCGGGCGAAAGCGGCATCGTTCCAAAGGAGCTTTGCCCCGCTTACTGGGTCGGCGGCGAGCATATCGCCGTCGTGCCCTTCGTGGAGCGCGACCCAGCACGCGGTGGCTGTGCCGTCGGAGCGCCGCCTGCACACCTGCGCGCCGGCTTGTGACCGACGTGCAGCTTGCCAACACTGATCTGTCGCTTATTCGCTAGTTTCCTTCCCTGTGCACAAGATCAGTACTAGTTCACGCGGAGTATTGCTGAGTTCCCTGCTCGAGATGGCGCTGATGGAGGCTGACGACCTTGCGCAGCTTTCAGACAGCTACCCGTCGGGCTGATCGACTTGAGATTTAAGGGCGGGTTTGAGATCATGCGCCCGGGAGGATAGCTTTCGCTTGCCTGCCCGGGCTCCCGGTAAGGGACGTTTCGCCGCGTCACCCTTACCGGGAGCCTCTTAAGACAACACTCCCCGTGGCGGTGCAACCCGCAGAATCTAGCCGCTTCAACCGGTAATCCGAATTTAAGGCTCGTTCGCTTATCGTAGGCGATGACGATAAGCCGATGAGCCGCTGCGCTGAACATTCGCCCGGCTTGGTCGCGCGGTTCTCTGCCCTATGTCTTCCGGAGGGGCTGTTGATCCAACGTGCAGACGAAGGAGCAATCACCTTGCCAGACGAACCTCCCGGCCCGGTTAAGGCCGAAACCAGCCTGTCACTCTTTAACTTCGCGTTCGATCATGCGCCCATCGGCATCGCGATCGTCGATGTCGAGGGACGCATCGTCCGAGGTAACGAGGTCTTCTCCCGGCTGGTCGGAATACCTTTGGATGTGCTTCACGGGACACCTTTTGCGGATTTCACCCATCCGGAAGACCTTGAAGCCGATCTTGCGCTTTTCCATGAAGTTCTCGCGGGCGCGCGAGACGGCTACACAATTGAGAAACGCTATATACGGCCCGACGGCCACATCGTTTTTGTGCTGATTCACGCTGCGGCAATGCGCGATCGCACGGGCAGGGTTGTCAGGTTTCTCACCCAGATCGAGGACATCACCGTTCACAAGGAACACGAGCGCCAGCTGGCTGAAAAGGCAGCTCAGCTCGAGCTTGCCATGGAGGCTCTCCGCGGCGGCTTCTGGCATATGGACGTCTCCTCCGGACGGTTCGAGACATCGGATCGTTTGGCGGAGTTTATCGGTGGTGCGGCAGCCGCGCGGCTCGATCTCGAGAATTACCTCGGGAGAGTAAACCCGTCGGATGCGAGCGCGGCCGACCTCACACCCCTGCTGTCGGGCGCCGTGGACCAGTCGGTCGCCGAGTATCGGCTCACTACCGTTGCAGGGGAGAAATGGATGCGCTGTGACCGTCGTTTGCTGCGCGATGCCGATGGCACTCCGAGAAGAATCGTTGGCGTCGTGATAGATTTCACCGACGAGCACCGCAAGCTCGAGGCCTCTGAGCGCAACTCCGAGACGGATCTGCTGACCGGGCTGCTCAACCGCCGAGGTCTGCTGAACCGGTACAAGATGATGCACACATCATCTGGCTGGTCGATCTTGGCGGTGGATCTCGACGGCTTCAAAGGGGTCAACGATACATACGGCCACGGTGCGGGCGACAACGTGTTGATCGAGACCTCCCGACGGCTCGTGAGCGCCGTTCGCGAGAGCGACCTGGTATGTCGTGCTGGCGGAGACGAGTTTCTTCTTGTGATAGCGGGGGACGCAGACGCCGGGAATAGGGTTGCGCAACGCATCGTCGAGGCGATGCGCGAACGGGTTGACGCCGGTCCTGCCACCGTCCGTGTGCTGGCCAGCGTCGGAGGGATCTGGACGAAGGACAAACGTGATCTTGATGCTCTACTGGAGCGCGCCGACCGGCTTCTTTACGAGGCCAAGGACGCAGGCAAGGACCAGTGTGTATTCTCTCTCGCAGGGTAGATGCGAGTAGGGGCAGCGAGTCCGATGGGAGGAACGGTAGACCGGAAAGCTGGCCGGGCTCAAACGAGCTTCCTGAACTCGTCGGATCCGACGGTGCCCTTGGCGTGTCGCAGCATGTAGCGTTCAATCTCGGCCCGACGCCGACCTGAGCGGATCTGGTTGGCGGAATAGTGGCGTGGCGCCAGACGGTGATCACTTTCCTTGACGTCGAAGGTCCGCTCGGCGCCAATGATCTGGTCTTCCGCCGTATAGGTGGCGACAACCGTGATCTTGAGGCTGCGCAAGTTCGGCTCGCGCAGCGGATGGTTGGCGTCGGCTCCCAGAGACCGGGCCATCAGTGACCGATAGCTGCCGATATCGATGAGTTCACCGCTTGCAAGTGGCCCCTGGAACAATTGCTGGGAAGCCGTTTGAGCTTCCGCGCTCACATATTCGGTCAGCACGAATGTCTGCTCTTCCTCGTCACTTGCAATTGTGAGGAGTACCGATTCCAGATAGATCTTTTCCGAGCTCATGTTGGTGATGATGCAGCGGGCGTCAAGCGTGTGTCCGGCAGCCCGGTTCACCAGGATTTTCGGACGCAGGCCGTGCCTGTAGGTGGTCAGGATCAGCTGGAAGTACAGCGCCCAGACCCCCAGCATGAGAATGTTGGTGATGACATTGATGCCACCGCTATTGTTCGTCAGGAATTGCCAGATCTCGGCCATCAGTAGCGTCGTAGCTCCCGTACATTTTCTTGTCGTCGAATGGCGGGCTAACGTGGCCGGGAGGGAACATGTTCCAGACATCCTGATCTGAAACTCCCTCAAGGTACGGGCCTCTCTGCCATGCTGCGGCAGCCGTGCCGACATCGCAAACCTGACAATTTTTTCCGGTAACGGCCGGAGCGACCGGTCCAGATCAGAAAGCATTGCCATGTCTCCGAACCTCATTGACCATGTCGCCCTTGCTTTGTTCGCCAGCGATGGAATGAAGATCGCGACACGGGGCGTCAGCCTCCAGCAATCCTGGGAGATGGCGCCCGAGAAGCATGTGCACTATCGCGAAAGGGCGCTCGTCTTCCTGAAGGTGCTGGGCGAACAGATGGCCGGCCTTGCCGATAGCGAGATTTCGAAATTGCAGTAGGGCAACTCGCGACTGCTGGCTCCGCGCCAGCCGTCTTGTTTCCAAACTGTTAACCGTCTGCAAAAGACCGGCATTCGAGGTGGGCTTCAGGACGTTATTTACCGACAATCGACGCTTCATAAATTCATGAATTTTTAGGGGCGACTGGTATTTAATCGGCTAAACCTTGAAGGCCCAAAAATGGAAATCGCGTTTCTCATTCCGGCCTTTCTTCAAGGGCTGGGAATCGTCGCGCTGGTCTCGATCAGCTACGATATTCTGCTACACCAGCGGATCGACAACCGGGTCCGCTCGTTCTTGGTCGCGCTTATATTTACGGGGGCTGTGGCGGGCACCATGTCACTGCCGATCGCGGTCGGGAGCGGCGTCTACTTCGATCTACGTCATGTTCTGTTGGTCCTGGCTGCGCCCTTTGGCGGCCTCGGTGCAGCGATGCTTACGGGTACTGTAGCCGCGATTTATAGAATTTGGCTCGGAGGTGCGGGTGCGCTGGCCGGTGTGGCTGGCATCCTTATCTCGGTGTCCGTCGGCGTATTCAGCCTTCGCCTTTTTCAACTTCGGCGCCGGACGTTCAAACGTTCGGTACTTATCGGCTTGATGCCTTCCTGTTCGCTGCTCAGCCTGAGCTTGCTTCCGCCCGAAACTGCAGCTGGAGTTCTAAAGGCGATCGCCTTGCCGATGATCGTGAGCAACTTCATGGGTGCCATTGTCGTGCTCAGTCTTCTCGATCGGCGGAAGACCCAGATTGAAAGGGAGGCCGAGCTCGAGGAATCCGCCCATACCGACGCGCTGACAGGCATCGCCAACCGGTTGAAACTCGAATCGGCGGCACCAGGAATCATCGGGACTGCCCTCGCAAATGAGAAGAAAGTTGCCCTCCTCATTATGGACATCGATCACTTCAAGCAGGTCAACGACACGTTCGGCCACGCCTCGGGAGACATCATCCTTGCCGACGTCGCCCGGGTGTTGAAGCGAGAGATGAGGGAAGGCGATCTGATTGCACGCTACGGCGGCGAAGAATTCGTGGCGGTGATCGCGGTTGAATCAGAAGCCGAAGCTCATATTGCTGCGGAGAGAATTTGCCGGAGCGTGGCACGATCCAGGCATGAGGTGCGCGGTATCAGGCTTACGGTGACAATCAGCATCGGGCTGCAAATGATCGGCGAAGCCGAAAGCTCTTTGTCCGAGATGATGGAGCTTGCCGACAGCGCCCTCTACCAGGCGAAAGCCAAAGGTCGCAACAGGGTCGAATTGGCGAAGGCCGCCTGAGGCGCTCACGTGTTAACGTGTATTGAGCTTAGCCTCCAAAGTTGGGCGCTTGATGGATGTGGATCGATCCTCTTCGCTTTCCATGATTAGGTCGCCCCAATTTCCGAGCTTGTGATGACAAGAAGAGCAATCGACTTCCTCGAAGGCTTCAATCGAACCGGTCAACGAGTTCTCCTTGCCGCAAGCAGGGCAGACTATCGAAACGGTATACCATGTTGGTTCCATGAAGTTTCGCCTCCTCTCTCAGTGGAGACCTAACATCCGGAATCTCCGTGATTGCTGTCGCAGTTTGCAATCATCGCTATGGAAAAACAAGTTGTGGTCTCCGCCGGTGCGGCCCGGCAGTGTTGTCCGGCATACGTATTTTTGCTAATGTGTCGACAGTGAGCTTGAAACCAAGCGATCTCCTGTCTGCTTCGTTAAGTCTGGCGGAGCTTCCCGAACTGGCTCCAGTGCGTCCCGAAAATCCCCCGCCCACGTGCTGGAGCCACCTTTTTCCGGGCGCCGAGCATACTAGATGGTCATCGCTGTAATTGCGGCAGCAATCGCATCCGGCGTATAAGGCTTGGCGACGAACCTGCTGCCTTTCGGTAGACTTCCCGGATCGACCTGACGGTGGCCCGACGTGACGATAATGTGAATGGGGGGCCAACGGTCGCGAACCGCAGCCGCAAGCATCAAACCATCCATGCTCCCCGGCATGTCGACATCGGTAAAGACGAGGCGGATATCTGGCGTTTCGTCGAGTATGAAAATGGCTTCACGGGCGTTGGCCGCTTCATAGACTTCAAAGCCGCGTTCTTCGAGCTGCTCGACGATGTCCATTCGCACGAGCGCCTCATCCTCGACGACAAGTACACTGATTTTCATTTCGGAACCTGCTTGCTGAGTTGCCCCACTCAACTTTTGCATTCGATTTGTCGAATATGGCTCGTCGGCTCTATAATTCCAGATGGGCCGAACTATTTTTTCCATCTGCCGTTGCTATCAAGAACGGCCATAAGCTCAGCTCCCGCTTGTGATGATCAGGAAAAGGAGCGATAAAAAGCCGGACAATAAGCATTAGCTCGAATGTCCGGGCTCCCGTTGGAGGCCGTTTCGCCGCGCGCCTCGGTGGGAGCCTCTTTAGATGCGATCTTTTGCATTGGAACAACTTGCTAAATCTCGCTCCCGACATGGTGTTGACGAAATGGGGGCAGGTGGCCTTTAGGTTTGTGCGGGGACGGTGATTCCAGTGTGGGATTTGCCGATGGCACGACACAGACGCCGTATCGAATTGATCGAGGCAGGCAATGCCTCCGCATCCGATGGACCGGTTTCAATCACTACATTTGGCGCCTTGGTGCGCTTCCGCCACCGGCTTTCCGGGATGTGCCGGAAGTGTGATGCCTTCCGCGCCTTCGATGCAGCAAGTCGACCGGCCGACGAGGTGTTCGTGGGTCGCACCTTTCGGTGTCGCGATTGCGGATCGGAGATGGAAATCAGCGTGTCGCCGCCGGCGTGGGAGCGGCGGGATTAAACCATTGCAGATACAGTACTTAAAAATCGGATGATGCGAGGTTGGACGTACTTTTCCGCCATCGTTGCCGGAATAATGGCATAAGCGGTAGCGGGTTGCTCCTCCGGGATCCGGCGGTCAGGCGCAACAGCCTTTTCTTGAACCGGGCCGCCTTCATCGCTTCCATCTTTGCCTTCGGCACGGCAATCCTTCCCTGCCGCCCCAAAGAAAGTTGTTCTGACCAGCGGAACTAAACGACGCGCTTTGTGGGTAACGTTTCTAAAATGGCCTGAGCTGATCAAAACAACAGCCGGTCCGACGTGCCGTAGCGATTTCGGATCGAGCCGCGTGGTATGCACAGTCCAATAAAGAGCAGCCCCGCGAGAATACCCGTAACCATCTGCAGGAAAGTCGCGCTGGCAACTACGTTGACGATAGTCAACGCGGAACTGAGGATCGAGTTAAGAAAATGCGGATACTTGGCGTCCGGGAATTAATTGGGGCCTTCCGGTGACTGGTGACCGGCCGACGGAAGATCCACCGAATGGGCCACCTCGATCAGCCGCCAGTCGTGGTCGCCGGGCCCGTACTGGACGCGGGTTTCGCCGGTCGTCTGGCTGGTGAGCGAATTGACGACGACGGCGCGCATGTAGCGGCCCGTTTAGCGAATACGGACCTCCGAGCCGGGATGGCGCTTCTGCAATTCCGCGCGAATGGCCTTTGCTGCGGGATGGATCTCGTCACTTGCGAGCTCGCGCGGCGCTCCGTCGAGCAATTCCGACAGCGCGATGCGCACGTTGGTGAAGCCGTCCTTGAGGACCGAGAAGGAGATGATGCCTGCTGCCGCGGCATCCGCCCACCCCCAGCCGATGGAGATACCGGCGATGCCGAGAATGCCGGCGACGCCGGTCTGCCAGTCGGCAGCGTTCATGTCGGCGTCGGTGTGCAGGATCTTGTCGGAAATGTCCTGCGACGGCTTCTTCTTCAACCGGCCCAGAATGACGGGCGGGATGCAGGAATAGACAAGCGCCGCCATCATCAGCCAGCCGAGCCAGATGCGTTCGCCAAACATCTCGATCGTGCCGATCGTCGGGTGTTCGGCGCGGATGAGCGAGATGGCGCTCTCGTAGAGCAGGTAGGCGCCCATGACGAGAAGCGCGCAGGCGGCGAGGAAGAAGCCAAGCGAGCCGACGCGGTGGTAGCCGAAGGAGAAGCGGTCGTTGGGCGCCTTGCGCTCGTACCACGCCGTCAGCAGGAACATGCTCGCCGGGAGCAGGCTCAGAAGGTCCTCGACCCAGGCGCTCTTCATCGCCTGGCTGGATCCCATGACGAGATACATCACGACGACGACCGAAGCGAGGAACACCAGCGTCCAAACCTCGAGGTGGACCGCGTGGCGCAGCTGTTTCTTCTTCTCCTCCGGGATTTCGGGGTAGGTCTTGCCGGGATGCATCAGTTCGCCCCTCCGATCGCCTTTTCCGTTTCCATCAGGAACCCGTTTTCGCCCTTCCGCAGCGCGAAGACCGTCTTCACCCGCTTGTCGCCCAACAGCATCGAGGAGACGGGGCCGGTGGTGCCCACCTCCTTGGCGAAGGGTGTGGTCTTCGGCAGGTGACCGGCGAGCAGGTGGATCTCGCCCTCCTCAAGTGCCTTGACCTGATGGTGGATCTCGTCGCGACGATATTCGACGGTGGCGTCGAGCCGTTTTGCCAGCCGTTGGATGGCGGCGCGTTCGTCGGGGTCGGAGGGCTCGTCATCGGTGGTGACGCCGACGATCAGCGCCTGCCCGCGCACATGTTCGGTAGTGTGTTCGGGGTCGGCGGGGACGTCGCATCCGGCCAGAGCAAGGCCAATCAGCGCGACCGCAATGACTCCTCTTCCATTCCCGGTCATGGCCGCTTGCCCTTTCGATTGTTCATCGACGCGCTTTTCTCTTCGGAATGTCTGAAGGATCGGTAGGTTCCCTATGCAATGGCCCGTGCCGCATCTTCGCGGCCCCGGAGATTCCGTTTTGGCCACCTGTATAGCGGAAGACCAGATCACCGATGCGCCGGAAGGTCGCTGGTCCTCCGGCACTTCGCTCGACGGTCAGAGGAAATTCTCGGTCGCCGCTGCAGAACCGATGGGACAGGAGCCGTCGCTCGGGATGGCACGTGCCGGCAGCGCCGCCCAGAAGGAACAGGTCGGGGGTCACAATGCACCCGAGTGACGCCGATTGCTCCCATGCGACAGCGCGTCCCCCCTGCACCACGTGCTTCGCATTGTCTCCCCGGCCACCACACCTGAAAGCAGACGCGCCGGGGAGTAATCTCCCTCACAGGGGCCCACTCACTGTAATCGGTCATATACGACCGACAACAATTGATTTTTATCATAAACGGCCTTATAAGACCGATTGATGGATTTCTACTGGTACATAGCAAGCGGCCATATGTGGCCAATAAACGCCAAAAATCAAAATATGAGGTCATATATGGCCGATAATAGACACATGAGTGTGAGAACGCCAGAAACAATCTCGCGGGACATCGGCGGAAAGCTCGAGCGGCTGCGTCTCTCCCGAAACATTACGCAAGCCGAGCTCGCCCAGGACGCAGGTATTTCCGAGCGCACGCTGAGACGCCTCGAATCCGGAGACAATCCCACACTAGACTCGCTCATCCGTGTCCTGATCTCGCTGAAAATCCAGCAAAACGTCGACCTCCTCGTTCCCGATCCGCGTGTCAGGCCAATAGAACGGGTGCGGACAAAGGGAGTCGAGCGTCAACGATCGAGTTCGACCAAGCCAACAAGAAAGACAAAGCAATGGGAATGGGGCGCAAAGAAGTAGACCATGGCTGAACCCTCAACCGATGCATCAATCAATCTCTGGGGCCGAGAGGTCGCAGCGGTTTCGTGGCTGCCGGAGGATGGGTTTGCCGTCTTCCAGTACGACCCAGAATTCGCCCAATCCGGGATAGAGCTGTCGCCGCTCGTAATGCCTCTGAGTCCGGACCCCTATTCCTTTCCTGCCCTGTCCCGGACAACCTTCAAAGGACTACCGGGAATGCTGGCGGACGCCCTTCCCGACAAATATGGTGATCGGCTGATCAACACCTGGCTGGCAGAACAGGGCCGCAGGCCCGGGAACTTTAATCCGGTGGAGCGCCTTTGCTATGTCGGAACCCGCGGAATGGGAGCCCTTGAGTTCAAGCCGGCGCTGATGGGCTCGAACCGGAGGGCTCGAAAAGTTGAGGTCGCCAACCTGGTACGCCTGGCCAATCTGGTCCTGAACGAGAAGGCCAGTCTGGAGGGCGTGCTCGAGGGCGAGAACGACATTGCCGCCATCGACGATATTCTCAGAGTTGGCACATCGGCCGGAGGAGCGCGCGCGAAGGCTATCCTGGCCTGGAACCAGACCACCGGCGAATTCCGCCACGGCCAGATCGACGCCGGAGATGGGTTCGAACACTGGTTGATGAAGTTCGATGGCATCGACAATAACCGCGACAAGGAAGAACCCGACCCGCAGGGGTTCGGCCTGATCGAGTACGGCTACTATCTGATGGCGACGGCTGCGGGCATCGACATGATGCCATGCCGTTTACATCACGAAGGTGGACGCAGTCATTTCATGACACGGCGATTTGACCGGCCCGTCGATGAGAACGGCGTGACACATAAGCTCCACATGCAGTCGCTTTGTGCCCTGCAGCACTACGACTTCAACGATCCGCGAGGCTACTCCTATGAGCAAGCCATCCTGACAGTCCGCGAACTCGGTCTCGGCGCTCCAGCATTAGAACAGCAGTTTCTCCGGGCAATCTTTAACATCATCGCAAGGAACCAGGATGATCACGTCAAGAACATCGCCTTCCTCATGGACCAGGCCGGTGAGTGGACGTTGTCGCCAGCATTCGACGTGAACTACTCCTACAATCCGAGCGGCGACTGGACCGGTCAACATCAGATGAGCCTGAACGGCAAACGCGACGGCTTCGCTATGGACGACCTGCTGGCCTTCGCGGAAACCGCATCGATCAAGCCAGCCAAAGCAAAGACACTCATTTCCAATGTCGGGGAGGCTGTTGCGAACTGGCCGCAATATGCGCAAGACGCCGGCGTTGATGACGAGACAACACGAAGGATTGGAAACGCCCACAGATCGTTTCGCTAAGCTCTTATGACTTGAAATTCAATAGTTCCACAAACGGACGTGGCCTAGTGAACCTGCTAAGAATCCATATAGCTTTGCCCAATACATAGACTTTGCTCGTTCACCACAAAATAGGCAGAATGCCGCGATGTCATTCAGGTTCATCCACACAGCCGATATTCATCTCGACTCGCCGTTGCGCTCGTTGGCGCTGCGTAGCGGCGACCTCGCCGAGCTGATAGGTGACGCTACACGGCAGGCCTTGGTGACGATCGTCGACCTGTGTATCGATGAACAGGTCGATGCGCTGATTGTCGCTGGCGATCTCTATGACGGCGACCAGACATCTATGAAAACCGCCCGGTTTCTCGCCAGCCAGATGCAGCGGCTCCACGAGGCCGGCATCGCGACCTTCATTATCCGAGGCAATCACGACGCCCTTTCGCGCATTACGCAGGAACTGATCCTGCCGCCGTCGGTCACCGTTTTCGGCGGGCGCGCTCATTGCGTCGACATCACCAAGGACGGGCTCGCACTTTCCATTCACGGCCTGAGTTTCGCCAAGCCTCAGGCTCCGGAAAGCCTTCTCGAGAAGTATCACCGTCCCACCCCGGATGCTGTCAATATCGGGATCATGCATACGAGCTTGGCGGGCGCTCCTGGGCACGATCCTTACGCGCCTTGCAAGCTAGCCGACCTCCAGGGCTGGGGATTCGATTATTGGGCACTTGGACACGTCCATGTCCGGACCGAATACGCCGGCGATCGCGTAGTGGTCATGCCAG
>PANK01000018.1 GCA_002707605.1 Hoeflea sp. | reverse complement strand
GCGATCACGAAGTACTTCGGTGACTTCAAGGCTTACGACCAGATCGACGCCGCTCCCGAAGAGAAGGCACGCGGCATCACCATCTCGACCGCACACGTCGAGTATGAGACCGACGCACGTCACTATGCGCACGTCGACTGCCCGGGCCACGCCGACTACGTCAAGAACATGATCACCGGTGCTGCCCAGATGGACGGCGCGATCCTGGTGGTTTCGGCCGCAGACGGCCCGATGCCGCAGACCCGCGAGCACATCCTGCTCGCCCGTCAGGTCGGCGTTCCGGCCATCGTGGTCTTCCTCAACAAGGTCGACCAGGTCGACGACGAGGAGCTCCTCGAGCTCGTCGAGATGGAAGTGCGCGAACTGCTGTCGTCCTACGACTTCCCGGGCGACGACATTCCGATCGTCAAGGGTTCGGCCCTGGTCGCGCTCAACGACGGCGACAAGGCCATGGGCGAAGACGCGATCCGCGCCCTGATGGCTGAAGTCGACGCCTACATCCCGACGCCTGAGCGTCCGGTCGACCAGCCGTTCCTGATGCCGATCGAAGACGTGTTCTCGATCTCGGGCCGCGGCACCGTGGTGACCGGTCGTGTCGAGCGCGGCATCGTCAATGTCGGCGACGAAATCGAAATCGTGGGTATCCGCGACACCAAGAAGACGACCTGCACGGGCGTCGAGATGTTCCGCAAGCTTCTCGACCAGGGCCAGGCCGGCGACAACATCGGCGCGCTGCTGCGTGGCGTTGAGCGCGAAGGCGTTGAGCGCGGCCAGGTTCTTTGCAAGCCGGGTTCGGTGAAGCCGCACACGAAGTTCAAGGCCGAAGCCTACATCCTGACCAAGGAAGAAGGCGGCCGTCATACGCCGTTCTTCACGAACTACCGTCCGCAGTTCTACTTCCGTACGACTGACGTGACCGGTATCGTGACGCTTCCGGAAGGCACCGAGATGGTGATGCCGGGCGACAACGTCACCGTCGACGTCGCGCTCATCGTGCCGATCGCCATGGAAGAGAAGCTCCGCTTCGCTATCCGTGAAGGCGGCCGCACCGTCGGCGCCGGCATCGTCGCTTCGATTATTGAATAATAATCGATAGCGTCGTGCGGAGTGATCAAGGCCCTGCCGGTAACGGCGGGGCCTTTTCTTTTGCCGTCGGTTTGGCAGCAGCCACCTAAAACGGAGAGTTGTCGCCTTCGGCGGTTTTCAATTCAGGGCAAGCGCCTATATTTCGCCCTCGACTCAAAGGGAGAAGATCATGGGAAAGCGTATTCTGTTCACCGGCGGTTCGGGCAAGGCGGGGCGGCATGTCGTGCCGTATCTGATCGACGCCGGGCATGAGGTCCACAACATCGATCTTGTTCCGCTCGATCATCCCGGTGTGACCAATCTCAAGGCGGACATCACCGATTCAGGGCAGATATTCAACGCGCTGACCATGCATACCGACTTCGCCGATCTCGAGCATGGCAAGGGCGTGCAGCCGTTCGATGCGGTGGTGCATTTCGCTGCCATTCCGCGCATCCTGATCGAGCCCGATAACGTCACCTTCCAGGCCAACACCGTAGGCACCTATAACGTGATCGAAGCGGCGGTGAAGCTCGGCATCAGGAAGGTGATTGTCGCATCCAGCGAAACGACTTACGGGATCTGTTTTGCCGAGGGTCATCGCGATCCCCATTACCTGCCGTTCGACGAGGACTATGACGTCAATCCCATGGACTCCTACGGTCTGTCCAAGGTCTGCAACGAAAAGACGGCGCGCGCCTTTGCCGAGCGCACGGGTGCCGATGTTTATGCACTCCGGATCGGGAATGTGATCGAGCCGGACGAATACGGGATGTTCAAGGATTTCGTCGCCAACCCCGAAACGCGGCTTCGCAATGCCTGGTCCTATATCGATGCGCGCGATCTCGGACAGATCGTCGATCTGTGTCTGAAGAAGGACGGTCTCGGTTTCGAGGTGTTCAATGCGGTCAACGACACAGTGACGGCCAATGAGAGTGTGCAGGACCTTGCCAAGCGCTTCTTCCCGGGCGTCGATTTCAAATATGAGGTCGATCCGAATTCCGGAATGATCTCGAACCGGAAGATCCGGGACCTCCTTGGTTTCAATGAAGAGCACAACTGGCGGACCTACGTGGACGTTTGAGTCCTTGTTGGTTCGGCTCTCGATTGCAATGATGTTGGCTGCACCTGCGGCTTTGGTTGGCCATACCTCTGCCCAAGCGCGCTGTCCGGAACGGCCAGCCTGCCAAGGCTGTGGGTGCAAGGGTGGTCCTGGATACAGACACAATGCCTCCGGCCGTTGCGTGGGGTTCAAGGCCCTCAACAAATTGTGTGGCAATCCGCCAGATCCACGCCGATGCACCTTCGAAAATGCGCCGGGAACAGGCGCTAACCGCGAGTGTGCGCTGGGCTGCGATCGGAAGTGATATGAAAAAGAAACGCGGCCCCCGGGGAAGGGACCGCGTGACTGGAGGTAGATAGTACTAAATGTCTTAGTTGGCCGGGGCCGGAGCGGCTTCGGTCGAAGCGGCACCGTCGGTCGACGCGGCAGGAGCCGACTCGGTCGATGCTGCCGGAGCGGAGTTGTCCGTCGACGCAGCCGGCGCGCTCTGCTCGGTCTGCGTAGCCGGAGCCGAGGTTACGCCATCATTTGTCGGGGCGGTCGACGAGAAATACCAGATGCCAAGGGCGGCGAGGGCAGCAACGAAGATGCCGAAAATCCAGGCGCCTGTCGAAGAACCCGAATCGGTAGCGGCAACGTAGGTGTCGCGTTCATGAATGTCGGCCATAGCGTTCTCTCCTTTATGGTCGTCTTTATCGTTTCGATGGCAGCAAAACGGGGAAGGGTGCGAGTCGGTTCCGGCGGCGTGTGCGCAATTGCATCACAACAATACGGTTTCCGTAATTTGTCGTGAGGTAAGGTTATTCGGCCGGGATCAGGGAGGGCATGCTCCTGCTGTCGCGCCTACACATTATATATAGGCCGCTTCGCCGGCCCTTCCGTCCGGCCATATCCGGGGCTTTGCGGATGCCGTACAACCAAAAGCGCAAAGAGGTCGGAAACAGGGCTTGATCTTTTACGGATGGTGAGGCAAATGAGGGCCGCAAATGCGGCGGGCCGCATGCACAGGGGTATAGCTCAGTTGGTAGAGCGGCGGTCTCCAAAACCGCAGGTCGCGGGTTCAAGCCCTGCTGCCCCTGCCATTTTCTTCACGATCGTGATGATCGCGAACGAAGCCTGATCTTCTGCATGTCCTCCGCACGCTGCAACTGGGTGGCGGGCCGCATTCGCGTATGAACCAAAAAGTCGACATTGCCTCTTGTGAATCAGGGACGGGGGTTATATGTAGGCGCAATCAGACACGCGGTGCGTGGGGCTGGACGACCAGCTTTACGCGCCGTAAAAGCGTGGACAGACAATGGCATCCAAGACAAATCCGTTCTCGTTTCTGCAGCAGGTGCGAGCCGAAACGTCGAAAGTGACGTGGCCGAGCCGGCGCGAGACGATGATCTCAACCCTCATGGTTTTCGTGATGGTGTTTCTGGCCGCGATCTTCTTTTTTGCGGCTGACCAGCTGATGGGCTGGGTGATCGGTCTGATCTTGAATGTCGGCGCCTGATCGCGGGGAAATGAAATGACTGCACGCTGGTACATTGTGCATGCCTACTCGAACTTCGAGAAGAAGGTAGCAGAATCAATCGAGGAAAAGGCTCGCCAGAAGGGCTTGAGCCATCTGTTCGAGAAGATTCTCGTTCCGACTGAGAAGGTCACCGAGATGCGCCGTGGGCGCAAGGTGGATGCCGAACGCAAGTTCTTCCCGGGTTACGTGCTTGTGCGCGCCGACCTGACGGACGAGGCGTTTCACCTGATCAAGAATACGCCGAAGGTGACCGGTTTCCTCGGTTCCGATTCGAAGCCGGTGCCGATTCCGGATTCGGAAGCAGAGCGTATCCTCACCCAGGTCCAGGAAGGCGTCGAGCGGCCCAAGCCCTCGATCTCCTTCGAGATCGGCGAGCAGATCCGGGTCTCCGATGGCCCCTTTGCCTCGTTCAACGGGGTTGTTCAGGAAGTCGACGAGGAGCGTTCGCGCCTCAAGGTGGAAGTGTCGATCTTCGGTCGCGCGACACCGGTCGAGCTGGAATACGGTCAGGTCGAGAAGGTCTGATCTGTCGGGTCCGGCGGTTTTCCTTGCGAAAGCCGCTTCGGGCCCGCCGGCGTGTTTGCGGTTTCCGATCGCAGCATGGGCCGGCATCTCCCGCGTGGGAGGGGAGTGGAGCTAGCCGTTCCGCATGATCCGAACCACGCAACCGCAGCCGCCGGGTTCTCCGGCACAATGAAAGGCAGAGAGTAATATGGCTAAGAAAGTTGCAGGCCAGCTCAAGCTGCAGGTCCCGTCGGGATCGGCGAACCCTTCGCCGCCCATCGGTCCGGCACTTGGTCAGCGTGGCATTAACATCATGGAATTCTGCAAGGCGTTCAATGCCGCCACGCAGGAGATGGAAAAGGGAATGCCCATTCCCTGCGTCATCACCTACTACCAGGACAAGTCCTTCACCTTCCAGATGAAGCAGCCGCCGGTCAGCTTCTTCCTGAAGAAGGCTGCCAAGCTGAAGTCCGGTTCGAAGGCTCCCGGCAAGGATGTTGCCGGTTCGGTCAGCCGCGACCAGGTTCGCGAGATCGCCGAAGCCAAGATGAAGGACCTCAACGCAGCTGACGTTGAAGGCGCAATGGCCATGGTCGAGGGCTCTGCCCGTTCGATGGGCCTGGAAGTCAGGGGTTAAGGTCATGGCGAAAGTAGCAAAGCGCATTCAGAAGAGCCGTGACGGTATCGACCGCGAAAAGCTTTACCCGATCTCCGAGGCCGTCGGTCTCGTCAAGGATCGCGCATCGGCCAAGTTCGACGAGACCATCGAAGTTGCGATGAACCTCGGCGTCGACCCGCGTCACGCAGACCAGATGGTCCGCGGCGTGGTCAACCTGCCGAACGGCACCGGTCGTTCGGTTCGCGTCGCAGTGTTCGCACGTGGCGACAAGGCTGACGAAGCCAAGGCAGCAGGCGCAGACGTCGTCGGCGCCGAAGAGCTGGTGGAAGTCGTCCAGGGCGGTACGATCGATTTCGATCGCTGCATCGCGACCCCGGACATGATGCCGCTCGTCGGTCGTCTCGGTAAGGTTCTCGGCCCGCGTGGCATGATGCCGAACCCGAAGGTCGGCACCGTGACCATGGACATCAAGGCAGCAGTCGAAGCCTCCAAGGGCGGCGCTGTCGAGTTCCGCGTCGAGAAGGCCGGTATCGTGCATGCCGGCGTCGGCAAGGCTTCGTTCACGCAGGAAGCGCTGGAAGAAAACATCCGCGCCTTCACCGATGCCGTGATCAAGGCAAAGCCGACGGGCGCAAAGGGTAACTACCTCAAGCGTGTTGCGATCTCCTCGACCATGGGTCCGGGTGTCAAGATCGACGTCGCCACCGTCAACGCTGGTTGATGTGAAGAATTAGAAACCGGCCGCAAGCGTCCGGTTTCTTTCCAGTTTCCGATCTTCGGGTCGGAAATGTCCGGGTCAAACCGGGCACCCTGTCCGAGATTGCGGGTGGTTCGCCTTAATCGCCAGGCCCGCATGAGACGGGTGAGAACCGTTTTCGGGATAATTCATCCCGTTTCTGGTTCGAACCGTGATGCCTTGTGCCGCTTACTTCCGCGAGGGAGCCGGTGCGAGGGGACAGGATCCTCAAGCGTCGCTTGTGGTTCCTCGTGAGCCTCGAGCGGCAAAAGGCAAACCCGGCAGGGGATGGCAACATCGCCTGTCAATTGGAGAAACGCAGTGGATAGAGCGGAAAAGCGCGAATTCGTCACGGAACTGAACGGAGTCTTCCAGGCTTCCGGCGCAGTTGTCGTGGCCCACTACACCGGTCTGACGGTTGCGCAGATGAACGATCTTCGTTCGAAGATGCGCGTTGCCGGCGGCACGGTGCAGGTCGCGAAGAACCGCCTTGCCAAAATCGCTCTCCAGGGCACGGAGTCGGAAGGGATGTCGGACCTGTTCACAGGTCAGACGCTCATCGCTTACAGCGAGGATCCCGTTACTGCTCCGAAGATCGCCGTCGAATTCGCCAAGGCCAATGACAAGCTTGTCATCCTCGGCGGTGCGATGGCTGCCACCACGCTCGACGCTGAAGGTGTCAAGGCTCTTGCCTCGCTGCCTTCGCTGGACGAACTGCGCGCAAAGATTGTCGGAATGGTTCAGACCCCGGCAACCCGTATCGCACAGGTCGTCAACGCCCCCGCAGGCGGCGTTGCGCGCGTTATCGGCGCTTATGCCCGGAAGGACGAAGCCGCATAGTCGGATCTTCGCTGCATAAAACCAAACAAACGGTTCGTACCGAAACAAAGGAAGTAGACAATGGCTGATCTCGCCAAAATCGTGGAAGACCTTTCCAACCTCACCGTCCTGGAAGCCGCTGAGCTTTCGAAGATGCTCGAAGAGAAGTGGGGCGTTTCCGCCGCTGCTCCGGTTGCTGTTGCCGCTGCTGGCGGTGGCGCTGCCGCTGAAGCCGTCGAAGAGAAGACTGAATTCGACGTCATCCTGGCCGACGCCGGCGCCAACAAGATCAACGTGATCAAGGAAGTCCGTTCGATCACCGGTCTGGGCCTCAAGGAAGCCAAGGACCTCGTTGAAGGCGCTCCGAAGCCGATCAAGGAAGCCATCTCGAAGGGCGAAGCTGAAGAGCTCAAGAAGAAGCTCGAAGAAGCTGGTGCCAAGGTCGAACTCAAGTAAGAGTTCGTCACGACATACCCGGGTGGCGGTTTTCTCCGCCATCCGGGCCTATCGAAACCATTACCCAAGGCCGGATTTCCGTCCTTGGGTAATGGGTTCCTTGGGAACCTCTTAGAAAGGCGGCGCCGACTGGCCAGCGGCAGCCGTCACTCGAAGGCCCGGATGCATGACAACAAGGAGCGACGATGGCTCAGACCCATACTTTCAATGGTCGTAGGCGCGTACGCAAGTTTTTCGGAAAAATCCCTGAAGTCGCAGAGATGCCGAACCTCATCGAGGTTCAGAAGGCGTCTTACGACCAGTTCCTTATGGTGGACGAGCCCGAGGGTGGGCGCGCCGACGAAGGACTGCAAGCAGTCTTCAAGTCGGTTTTTCCGATCAGTGACTTCTCGGGCGCCGCAACGCTCGATTTCGTATCCTATGAATTCGAAGCGCCGAAGTTCGACGTCGAGGAATGCCGTCAGCGCGATCTCACCTATGCTGCCCCGCTCAAGGTGACGCTGCGACTCATCGTGTTCGATATCGATGAGGACACCGGCGCCAAGTCGATCAAGGACATCAAGGAACAGAACGTCTACATGGGCGATATGCCGCTCATGACCGACAACGGCACGTTCATCGTCAACGGCACGGAGCGCGTCATCGTTTCGCAGATGCACCGTTCGCCGGGCGTGTTCTTCGACCACGACAAGGGCAAGAGCCACTCGTCGGGCAAACTGCTGTTCGCCGCACGCGTGATCCCGTATCGCGGTTCCTGGCTCGACATCGAGTTCGACGCCAAGGACATCGTGCACGCGCGTATCGACCGCCGCCGGAAGATTCCGTCGACGTCGCTTCTGATGGCGCTCGGCATGGATGCCGAGGAAATCCTCTCGACCTTCTACACCTCGTCGGCCTATGTCCGCGACGGTGAGAACTGGCGCATTCCGTTCAACCCGGAAGCCCTCAAGGGCTCGAAGGCCGTCACCGACCTGGTCGATGCCGACACGGGTGAAGTGGTTGTGGAAGCCGGCAAGAAGCTGACCCCGCGTCTTCTGAAGGTTCTGGGCGAGAAGGGTCTCAAGGCCATCAAGGCCACTGACGACGACCTGTACGGCGCCTATCTGGCCGAAGACATCGTCAACCCGGCCACCGGTGAAGTCTATCTCGAAGCCGGTGACGAGCTCGACGAGAAGACGCTTCCGGTGATTCTGGAAGCCGGTTACGACGAAGTACCGATCCTCGACATCGACCACATCAATGTGGGTGCCTATATCCGCAACACGCTGGCTGCCGACAAGAACGAAGGCCGCCAGGATGCGCTGTTCGACATCTACCGGGTGATGCGTCCGGGTGAGCCGCCCACAATGGAATCGGCGGAAGCCATGTTCCAGTCGCTGTTCTTCGATCCCGAGCGCTACGACCTTTCGGCCGTCGGTCGCGTTAAGATGAACATGCGTCTCGACCTGGACGTCGAGGACACCGTGCGCGTTCTGCGCAAGGAAGACATCGTGGAAGTGGTCAAGACCCTCGTCGCACTGCGTGACGGCAAGGGCGAGATCGACGACATTGACAACCTCGGCAACCGCCGTGTGCGGTCGGTCGGCGAACTGATGGAAAATCAGTACCGCCTCGGCCTTCTGCGCATGGAGCGCGCGATCAAGGAACGTATGTCCTCGATCGAGATCGACACCGTGATGCCGCAGGACCTGATCAACGCGAAGCCGGCTGCTGCCGCGGTTCGCGAGTTCTTCGGTTCCTCGCAGCTGTCTCAGTTCATGGACCAGGTGAACCCGCTCTCCGAGATTACCCACAAGCGCCGTCTTTCGGCACTTGGACCGGGCGGTCTGACCCGTGAGCGCGCCGGCTTCGAAGTCCGCGACGTGCACCCGACCCACTACGGCCGTATCTGCCCGATTGAAACGCCGGAAGGCCCGAACATCGGTCTGATCAACTCGCTGGCGACCTTCGCTCGCGTGAACAAGTACGGCTTCATCGAAAGCCCGTATCGTCGCGTCAAGGAAGGCAAGGTCACCGACGAAGTGATCTATCTGTCGGCCATGGAGCAGGCGAAGTATCGTGCGGCCCAGGCAAATGCCGAAGTCGACGAGAACGGCATGCTGACCGCTGAATTCGTGGTCTGCCGCCATGCCGGTGAAGTGGAAATGGCGCCTCGCGACCAGATCGACCTGATGGACGTTTCGCCCAAGCAGATCGTTTCGGTTGCAGCGGCTCTCATTCCGTTCCTGGAAAACGACGACGCCAACCGCGCTCTCATGGGCTCGAACATGCAGCGTCAGGCCGTGCCGCTTCTGCGTGCCGAAGCTCCGTTCGTGGGCACCGGCATGGAGCCGGTCGTGGCACGCGACTCCGGTGCTGCGATTGCTGCCCGCCGCGGCGGTGTGGTCGACCAGGTGGATGCGACACGTATCGTTATCCGCGCTACGGAAGACCTCACGGCCTCCCAGTCGGGCGTCGACATCTACCGTCTGCAGAAGTTCCAGCGTTCGAACCAGAACACCTGCGTCAACCAGCGTCCGCTGGTGACCGTCGGCGATCTGGTCAACAAGGGCGACATTCTTGCTGACGGCCCGTCGACCGAGCTCGGCGACCTGGCACTCGGCCGGAACGTGCTCGTCGCGTTCATGCCCTGGAACGGTTACAACTATGAGGACTCGATCCTGCTTTCCGAACGGATTGTCTCGGACGACGTCTTCACCTCGATCCATATCGATGAATTCGAGGTGATGGCCCGCGACACCAAGCTCGGACCGGAAGAGATCACCCGCGACATCCCGAACGTGTCGGAAGAGGCGCTCCGTAACCTCGATGAGGCCGGTATCGTCTATATCGGCGCGGAAGTGCAGCCGGGTGACATTCTTGTCGGCAAGATCACGCCGAAGGGTGAGAGCCCGATGACGCCGGAAGAGAAGCTTTTGCGCGCCATCTTCGGTGAGAAGGCTTCCGACGTTCGTGACACCTCCATGCGCATGCCGCCCGGGACCTACGGTACCGTCGTGGAAGTTCGCGTCTTCAACCGCCATGGTGTGGAAAAGGACGAACGTGCAATGGCTATCGAGCGTGAGGAAATCGAACGCCTGGCCAAGGACCGTGATGATGAGCAGGCCATTCTCGACCGTAACACCTACGGCCGTCTGTCGGACATGCTCGCTGGTAACGCAGCCATTGCCGGTCCGAAGGGCTTCAAGAAGGGCACCGAACTGAGCGCTGAGTCGATCAAGGAATATCCGCGGTCGCAGTGGTGGACGTTTGCTGTCGAAGACGAGAAGCTGCAGGGCGAAATCGAAGCGCTCCGTGCCCAGTATGACGACTCCAAGAAGCTGCTCGAGCAGCGCTTCATGGACAAGGTCGAAAAGGTCCAGCGTGGCGACGAGCTTCCGCCTGGCGTGATGAAGACGGTCAAGGTCTTCGTCGCCGTCAAGCGCAAGATCCAGCCGGGCGACAAGATGGCCGGCCGTCACGGCAACAAGGGTGTGGTTTCCCGCATCCTGCCTTGCGAAGACATGCCCTTCCTCGAAGACGGAACGCATGCGGACATCGTGCTCAACCCGCTGGGCATGCCGTCGCGCATGAACGTCGGTCAGATCCTCGAAACCCATCTTGGCTGGGCTTGCGCCGGCATGGGCAAGAAGATCGGCCAGATGCTCGAAGCCTACCAGGACAATGGCGACATCAAGCCGCTGCGCGAGACAATCGACGGCGTCTATGGCACCGGTCCGAAGGGCGACCCGATGGACAAGTACGACGATGAGTCGGTTGTCCGTCTGGCCGAGCAGGCGACCCGTGGCGTCTCCATTGCAACGCCGGTCTTCGACGGTGCCGTGGAAGCCGACGTCAACGAGATGCTCGAAATGGCAGGTCTGAAGGTGTCCGGTCAGTCGACGCTTTACGACGGCCGTACCGGCGAGGAGTTCGACCGGCAGGTGACCGTGGGCTACATCTACATGCTCAAGCTCAACCACCTGGTCGATGACAAGATCCACGCTCGTTCTATCGGTCCGTACTCGCTCGTCACCCAGCAGCCGCTCGGTGGTAAGGCGCAGTTCGGTGGCCAGCGCTTCGGCGAGATGGAGGTCTGGGCACTCGAGGCTTACGGCGCAGCCTACACGCTGCAGGAAATGCTCACGGTCAAGTCCGACGACGTGGCCGGCCGTACCAAGGTCTACGAAGCGATCGTCCGTGGCGACGACACCTTCGAGGCGGGCATTCCGGAAAGCTTCAACGTTCTCGTCAAGGAAATGCGGTCGCTGGGCCTCAATGTCGAACTTGAAACCTTCAAGGACGACGAGCCCACCGAAGCAGACCAGCTTCCGGACGCGGCGGAATAACAAAGGGCAGGGCGGTCATCTTGGATGGCCGCCCGTCCGTCCCTCTCCCGGAGGTTGCCGGGTAACGGGACATCAATTCCGCACATTGCGGCCTTAGATATTCGGGAATGGCCAGTCGCCGGGGTCTGTCCGGCACCATTCCAAGCCAGGGTTAGCGCCCTAAAGGAGACAGGCATGAACCATGAGGTCATGAACCTTTTCAACAATCAGCAGCCGGCACAGACCTTCGATTCCATCCGGATTTCGATTGCCAGCCCTGAGAAGATCCTTTCCTGGTCGTACGGCGAGATCAAGAAGCCCGAGACCATCAACTACCGTACGTTCAAGCCGGAACGCGACGGCCTGTTCTGCTCGCGCATCTTCGGTCCGATGAAGGACTATGAGTGCCTGTGCGGCAAGTACAAGCGCATGAAGTACAAGGGCGTCATCTGCGAAAAGTGCGGCGTGGAAGTCACGCTGTCGCGCGTTCGCCGTGAGCGCATGGGCCACATCGAGCTCGCCGCTCCCGTCGCCCACATCTGGTTCCTCAAGTCGCTGCCGTCCCGCATCGGTACGCTTCTCGACATGACGCTCAAGGATATCGAGCGCGTGCTCTATTTCGAGAACTATATCGTCACCGAGCCGGGCCTGACGTCGCTGAAGGAAAACCAGCTTCTGTCGGAAGAGGAATACATGATCGCCGTCGACGAGTTCGGCGAGGATTCCTTCACCGCAATGATCGGCGCCGAAGCCATCTTCGAACTTCTCGCAGGCATGGAACTCGAGAAGATCGCCGGCGAACTGCGCACCGAACTGGCTTCGACCACTTCTGACCTGAAGCAGAAGAAGCTGATGAAGCGCCTGAAGATCGTCGAGAATTTCCTCGATTCCGGCAACCGCCCAGAATGGATGATCATGAAAGTGATCCCGGTGATCCCGCCGGACCTGCGTCCGCTGGTTCCGCTCGATGGCGGCCGTTTCGCGACGTCCGACCTCAACGACCTCTACCGTCGCGTGATCAATCGTAACAACCGTCTGAAGCGCCTGATCGAACTGCGCGCGCCCGGCATCATCATCCGCAACGAAAAGCGGATGCTGCAGGAAGCTGTCGATGCGCTCTTCGACAACGGCCGTCGCGGTCGCGTCATCACGGGTGCCAACAAGCGTCCGCTGAAGTCGCTGTCCGACATGCTCAAGGGCAAGCAGGGCCGCTTCCGTCAGAACCTGCTCGGCAAGCGCGTCGACTATTCGGGCCGTTCGGTCATCGTGACCGGTCCGGAACTCAAGCTGCACCAGTGCGGCCTGCCGAAAAAGATGGCGCTCGAGCTCTTCAAGCCGTTCATCTACGCCCGTCTCGACGCCAAGGGTTACTCCTCNACCGTCAAGCAGGCCAAGAAGCTGGTCGAGAAGGAAAAGCCGGAAGTCTGGGATATCCTCGACGAGGTNATCCGCGAGCACCCGGTTCTCCTGAACCGTGCGCCTACGCTTCACCGTCTGGGTATCCAGGCCTTCGAACCGACCCTGGTCGAAGGCAAGGCCATCCAGCTGCACCCGCTCGTCTGCACCGCGTTCAACGCCGACTTCGATGGCGACCAGATGGCCGTTCACGTGCCGCTCTCGCTTGAAGCCCAGCTTGAAGCCCGCGTGCTCATGATGTCGACCAACAACATTCTGCACCCGGCGAACGGCGCACCGATCATCGTGCCGTCGCAGGACATGGTGCTTGGTCTCTACTATCTCTCGATCATGGCCGAGAAGGAACCGGGCGAGGGGATGGTGTTCTCCGATCTCGGCGAACTCCACCATGCGCTCGAGAACAAGGTCGTTACCCTGCACTCGAAGGTGAAGGGCCGCTTCAAGACCATCGATGCCGACGGCAACGAGGTCAGCGAGATCCACGAAACGACCCCGGGCCGCATGCTGATCGGCGANCTTCTGCCGAAGAACGTCATGGTTCCGTTCGACACCTGCAACAAGGAGATGACCAAGAAGAACATCTCCCGGATGATCGACACCGTCTATCGTCACTGCGGTCAGAAGGATACGGTCATCTTCTGTGACCGGATCATGCAGCTCGGCTTCGGCCATGCCTGCCGCGCCGGTATTTCCTTCGGCAAGGACGACATGGTCATCCCGGCGGCCAAGGCGAAGATCGTCGCCGACACCGATGCAATGGTGAAGGAATACGAGCAGCAGTACAACGACGGCCTGATCACTCAGGGCGAGAAGTACAACAAGGTCGTCGACGCCTGGGGCAAGGCGACCGAGAAGGTTGCCGACGAGATGATGGCTCGAATCAAGGCGGTCGAGTTCGACCCCGAGACCGGCCGTCAGAAGCAGATGAACTCGATCTACATGATGAGCCACTCCGGTGCCCGTGGTTCGCCCAGCCAGATGCGTCAGCTTGGCGGGATGCGCGGCCTGATGGCCAAGCCGTCGGGCGAGATCATCGAAACGCCGATCATCTCGAACTTCAAGGAAGGCCTGACCGTGAACGAGTACTTCAACTCGACCCACGGTGCCCGTAAGGGTCTGGCCGATACCGCGCTGAAGACTGCGAACTCGGGTTACCTGACCCGCCGTCTCGTTGACGTGGCGCAGGATTGCATCGTCAACTCGGTCGATTGCGGTACCGAAGAAGGCCTCACCATGACGGCCATCGTCGATGCCGGTCAGGTCGTGGCCTCCATCGGCCAGCGTATCCTGGGCCGTACGGCTCTCGACGACATCAACCACCCGACCACCGGCGAGAACATCGTCAAGGCGGGCACGATGATNGANGAGGCACAGGTGGTGCTGATCGAGGAAGCCAGCATTCAGTCGGTGCGCATCCGCTCGCCGCTGACCTGCGAAATCCAGACCGGCATCTGCGCAGCCTGCTACGGTCGCGACCTGGCACGCGGTACCCCCGTCAACCAGGGCGAAGCCGTCGGTGTCATCGCGGCACAGTCGATCGGNGAGCCGGGNACACAGCTCACCATGCGTACCTTCCACCTTGGCGGTACCGCCACCGTGGTCGACCAGTCGTTCCTGGAAGCCTCCTACGAGGGTACGGTCCAGATCCGTAACCGCAATCTGCTGCGCAACTCGGACGGCCATCTGGTCGCCATGGGCCGCAACATGGCGGTCCAGATCATGGACGANAAGGGCAACGAGCGGTCTTCGCAGCGCGTCGCTTACGGCTCCAAGCTGTTTGTCGANGACGGCGANGCGGTCAAGCGCGGCCAGCGTCTGGCCGAGTGGGACCCGTATACCCGCCCGATGATGACGGACGTCGCAGGTACGGTGGAATTCGAGCACGTCATCAGTGGCGTGACCGTCTCGGAAACCGCCGACGAAGCGACCGGCATCACCAAGCGTCAGGTCATCGACTGGCGTTCGACGCCGCGTGGCGCCGATCTGCAGCCCACCATCATCATCAAGGATGACAAGGGTGAGGTCGCNAAGACNGCGCGTGGCACCGAAGCCCGCTTCCAGCTGTCCGTGGATGCCATCCTGTCGGTCGAGCCCGGTGCCAAGGTCTCCGAGGGCGACGTGCTTGCACGTATCCCGCTCGAAAGCGCGAAGACCAAGGACATCACCGGTGGTCTGCCGCGTGTGGCCGAACTGTTCGAAGCTCGCCGTCCGAAGGATCATGCCATCATCGCCGAGATCGATGGTACGATCCGCCTGGGCCGCGACTACAAGAACAAGCGTCGCGTCTCCATCGAGCCNGCAGAGGACGGTGTGGAACCGGTCGAGTACCTGATCCCGAAGGGCAAGCCCTTCCACCTTCAGGACGGCGACTACATCGAAAAGGGTGATTACATCCTCGAC
Source organism: Hoeflea sp. (assembly GCA_002707605.1). GTDB lineage: Bacteria > Pseudomonadota > Alphaproteobacteria > Rhizobiales > Rhizobiaceae > Pseudohoeflea. The sequence goes on along the minus strand of PANK01000018.1, from coordinate 4,816 downwards.
GGTAACCCGGCACCGCACGACATCCTGGCAATCAAGGGCGTGGAAGCTCTGGCTTCCTATCTCGTCAATGAGATCCAGGAAGTCTACCGTCTGCAGGGCGTGCTTATCAACGACAAGCACATCGAGGTGATCGTGCGGCAGATGCTGCAGAAGGTGGAAATCACCGAGTCNGGCGACTCGGGCTACATCGTGGGCGACAATGCCGACGGTATCGAGCTCGAGAACGTCAACGAGCGGCTCATCGAGGAAGGCAAGAAGCCTGCCGTCGGTGTTCCGGTCCTGCTCGGCATCACCAAGGCATCGTTGCAGACCCCGTCCTTCTTCTCGGCGGCATCGTTCCAGGAAACCACCAAGGTTCTCACGGAAGCAGCCGTTGCCGGCAAGATGGATACGCTCCAGGGCCTCAAGGAGAACGTCATCGTGGGTCGCCTCGTGCCGGTNGGTACGGGCAGCCAGATGAACCAGATCCGTCGCATTGCCAATTCGCGCGACGATCTGATCCTCGACGAGCGCCGCAAGTCGTCGGGTGCGGAAACCGCNAACCCGATGCTCGAGGACATGGCNGGTTCGGCTCCCGCCGAATAAGCCGTNCCGGNAANNACGAACATGAAAAAGGCCGCTCTTTCNGGAGCGGCCTTTTTNTTTGCTGGATTGTTNCCGGCTATGAGGGAAGGGGAGTNTGCCCGGTNTCTCTNAGTCGAAGGTTATGACGGCGACCTCTCCCTCNAGCACNCCTTCATAGGCNGTNGAGTGNGGTTCTTCGTCGGGCATGCCNTCNAGNAGGCCGATCTGGTCGAGCTCGGCTTCNGCNAAGCCTTCACGCGCCAGCGCGTTCAATGTCTCGCGGACGGCCGAGTCCTCGTCGGGAGCGGCCAGCATCACGTGAACCTGGATCTTCTCGCCGTCTTCTTCCCGGGATACCTGCCCGATGATGATGAAGACGCTCGCTTCCAGCAGTTCGTCGCCGTCCATGGCGTCTTCCGGGCCGTCGATGGAATTGTCGTTGTCGGCCATGTTGAAACCTCTCTCGATTCGTTTGGCAGTGGGTCGAAACTCATTTATGAGACTCGGCCTACAGGATCGCCCCTCAGGGGGATAGGGGTTTAAGCCGCGATTCCCTCAACGGTTCCCCGGCTGACGGATGTCTGCGCAAGGGAACGCTGCGGAAGGCCGCCGTTGCGCAATAATCTTGCGCTCTGCTCAGGGCCATTTCAGGCGAAAGCCCGGAAATGCGATTATTTCGCCGTCAGGCTTGACGGGGCAGGGGTAAATCAGTACTTAGCGGCCACCGAAACCGATGTGAGACGCACTCTCCGGAGCGACACGCACTGGAACTTGTCTCAAACAAGGTTTCCTACACCGCGATTTACATGCTGCACGCACGACGCCAGCCATGCTTGTGTCCTCTGCTTTTGTGGGCCCTCCGGTTAACGGATATGGCCCTCATTTTGCGCATTGAGCCGTGGGAAACGTGCCCGAGAGGGCGAAATTTGAATTCTGAAGGGATGGCAGCATGCCTACTGTAAACCAGCTGATCCGCAAGCCGCGCCAGGCGCCGGTGAAGCGCAACAAGGTCCCGGCCCTGGAGCAGAACCCGCAGAAGCGTGGTGTCTGCACCCGCGTCTACACCACGACCCCGAAAAAGCCGAACTCGGCTCTCCGGAAGGTTGCCAAGATCCGCCTGACCAACGGCTACGAAGTGATCGGCTACATCCCGGGCGAAGGCCACAATCTGCAGGAACACTCTGTAGTCATGATCCGTGGCGGTCGTGTGAAGGACCTTCCGGGTGTGCGTTACCACATCATCCGCGGCGTGCTGGATACCCAGGGCGTCAAGAACCGCAAGCAGCGTCGTTCGAAATACGGCGCCAAGCGGCCGAAGTAATCAAAGTGCCGGGCTGTTTCGATGGCCCGGCTTTGTGATCATCATCTGAGAGACAAATCGCATGTCACGACGTCACAGCGCAGAAAAGCGTGAGATCAACCCGGACCCGAAGTTCGGCGATCTGGTCATCACCAAGTTCATGAACGCCATCATGTTGGACGGCAAGAAGTCGGTTGCTGAAAGCATCGTCTACGGCGCCCTCGACCGCGTTCAGGAGCGCGCAAAGCAGGAGCCTGTGGCCATGTTCCACACTGCTCTCGACAATGTTGCTCCGCACCTCGAAGTCCGTTCGCGCCGCGTCGGTGGTGCAACCTACCAGGTTCCGGTCGATGTCCGTCCCGAGCGCCGTCAGGCTCTCGCGATCCGCTGGCTGATCGCCGCTGCGCGCAAGCGCAACGAAACGACCATGATCGAGCGCCTCTCGGGCGAACTCATGGACGCTGCGAACAACCGCGGTGCAGCCGTCAAGAAGCGTGAAGACACGCACAAGATGGCTGACGCGAACCGCGCGTTCTCGCATTACCGCTGGTAATTCAAAAGCTTTCGAAAGGCAGACCTCAATGGCCCGCGAATACGCAATCGAAGATTACCGCAATTTCGGTATCATGGCGCACATCGACGCCGGCAAGACGACGACTACCGAGCGCGTCCTGTTCTACACCGGCCGTTCGCACAAGATCGGCGAAGTTCACGATGGCGCAGCCACCATGGACTGGATGGAGCAGGAGCAGGAACGCGGTATCACCATCACGTCAGCTGCCACGACCACCTTCTGGCAGGGCCGTGACGGCAAGAAGCGCCGCTTCAACATCATCGACACTCCCGGCCACGTTGACTTCACCATTGAAGTCGAGCGTTCGCTGCGCGTGCTCGACGGTGCAATCGCTCTCCTCGACGCCAACGCCGGTGTCGAGCCGCAGACCGAAACCGTCTGGCGCCAGGCTGACAAGTACAACGTCCCGCGGATGATCTTCTGCAACAAGATGGACAAGATCGGTGCCGACTTCTATCGCTCGGTTTCCATGGTCAAGTCCCGTCTCGGCGCGACCCCGGTCGTCATGCAGCTGCCGATCGGCGCTGAAAGCGACTTCAAGGGCGTCGTCGACCTGATCGAGATGAATGCTCTTGTCTGGCGCGACGAAAGCCTGGGTGCTGCCTGGGACGTCGTCGAGATCCCGGAAGATCTCAAGGAAAAGGCCGAAGAGTACCGCGAACTGCTCATCGAGACCGTCGTGGAAGCTGAAGAAGCTGCCATGGAACGTTACCTCGAAGGTGAAATGCCGGGCAACGACGAGCTTCGCTCGCTGATCCGCAAGGGCACCATTGCCGGCATGTTCTACCCGATGTTCTGTGGCTCGGCCTTCAAGAACAAGGGCGTTCAGCCGCTCCTCGACGCTGTTGTCGACTTCCTGCCGTCGCCGCTCGATATTGCTGCGATCAAGGGCATCGACGTAAAGACCGAAGAGCCGACCAAGCGCAAGGCTTCCGATGACGAGCCCGTCGCAATGCTCGCCTTCAAGATCATGAACGACCCGTTCGTCGGTTCGCTCACCTTCGCCCGTATTTACTCCGGCAAGCTCGACAAGGGCGTGTCGCTTCTGAACACGGTCAAGGAAAAGCGCGAGCGCATCGGCCGCATGCTGCAGATGCACTCGAACAGCCGCGAAGACATCGAAGTCGCCTATGCAGGTGACATCGTGGCGCTTGCCGGTCTGAAGGAAACCACCACTGGTGATACCCTTTGCGATCCGCTGCACCCGGTCATCCTCGAGCGTATGGAATTCCCGGATCCGGTGATCCAGATCGCCATCGAGCCGAAGACCAAGGGCGACCAGGAAAAGATGGGCATCGCGCTCAACCGTCTGGCTGCCGAGGATCCCTCGTTCCGCGTGAAGTCGGACGAAGAATCCGGTCAGACCATCATCGCCGGCATGGGCGAGCTTCACCTCGACATTCTCGTCGATCGCATGAAGCGCGAGTTCAAGGTCGAAGCCAACGTCGGTGCACCGCAGGTGGCCTACCGCGAATCGATCACGAAGACCTACGAAGCCGACTACACCCACAAGAAGCAGTCGGGTGGTTCGGGCCAGTTCGCTCGCGTCAAGATCGCGTTCGCGCCGGATCCGGAATCCGAAACCCTTACCTTCGAATCCAAGATCGTCGGGGGTTCGGTTCCCAAGGAATACATCCCGGGCGTCCAGAAGGGTCTGGAAAGCGTCATGGGTTCGGGTCCGATCGCAGGCTTCCCGATGCTCGGCGTCAAGGCAACCCTCGTCGATGGTGCTTACCACGACGTCGACTCCTCGGTTCTGGCCTTCGAAATCGCTTCGCGTGCCTGCTTCCGTGAGAACGCCAACATGATGGGTCCGCAGCTGCTGGAGCCGGTCATGAAGGTGGAAGTCGTGACCCCGGAAGATTATGTCGGCGACGTCATCGGCGACCTGAACTCCCGCCGTGGTCAAATCCAGGGCCAGGAAATGCGCGGCATCGCCGTGGTGGTCGAGGCACACGTGCCGCTGGCCAACATGTTCAAGTACGTCGACTCCCTGCGCTCCATGTCCCAGGGCCGTGCGCAGTACTCGATGGTCTTCGATCACTACTCGCCGGTTCCGTCGAACGTGGCACAGGAAATCCAGGCCAAGTACGCCTGATAATCAATCGCCGCCGGCCCCTCGTGAGCGCCGGCGGCCAACAACGAACTTCATGCCCCTGAAGGGGCGTAACGAGAATGGAGAGCCGAATATGGCAAAGGGTAAGTTTGAGCGGAACAAGCCGCACGTAAACATCGGCACGATCGGTCACGTTGACCACGGCAAGACGTCGCTGACCGCCGCGATCACGAAGTACTTCGGTGACTTCAAGGCTTACGACCAGATCGACGCCGCTCCCGAAGAGAAGGCACGCGGCATCACCATCTCGACCGCACACGTC
>PANK01000017.1 GCA_002707605.1 Hoeflea sp. | reverse complement strand
TGAAGGTCGCAGGTTCAAATCCTGCCCCCGCAACCAAATTCCAAAACAGCTTCTCAGATCACCGAGCCCCGAGCACAACGCCGGGGCCTTTTGCGTTTGCCCTGCGTATTCGGCATGGCTTCGTCATGTTTCATTTCGCAATGCCATGAGCCGCTCAACGGCTATTGCGCCCGGACTGTCAAAAAGCCGTCGGGTTCGTTGTCGAGTTTCAGCGGCTGGCAGAATGCGAGGGTGCTGGCGCGCAGGCGCTCGGCGATGCGGTTTCAAAAGATCGCCAGTTGTTCGAGCCCGGCAGCGGCGGGAACATTGACGAGTACATGAGAACTTAGATTATATAGCCATAAATATTNTATTTATTCAGGATATTGGCGGCGTNTATCTTNGTTTAATNGTATGCGGGCCGNNAGCGCNTTCCTCAATGCGCGGCAGGCTGAAAGCGTGCAAGGTGTAAGAAGAGAAAAAGGAANNAAATGACCATTCTTGTTACCGGCGGNGCAGGCTACATCGGCAGTCATATGGTNTGGGCGTTGGTCGATGCNGGGGAGGANGTCGTNGTCGTNGANCGGNTGTCGACGGGTTTTGAGTGGGCNNTAGCNCCNGANGCANANTTNATCCNCGAAGATATTGGCGATACCGAACGTCTTTCCTCTGTCATTTCGAGTCATAACGTCGAAGCGATCATACATTTCGCGGGCTCAGTTGTAGTGCCTGATTCCGTCGCTGATCCGCTCAGCTATTACCAGAACAACACCGCCAACTCGCTGGGTCTCATTCGTGCGGCAGTCCAGTGTGGTGTGCGACACGTCGTTTTTTCCTCCACTGCCGCAGTCTATGGAACTCCCGCAACCGATGCGCCGGTTCGCGAGACGGCGAACTTGGCGCCTGAATCGCCCTACGGTACGTCCAAACTGATGACCGAGTTGATGTTGCGCGATGCAGCTTCGGCGCATGATTTCACTTACGCGGCACTCCGGTATTTCAACGTGGCCGGCGCCGATCCCCGCGGGCGAACCGGTCAGTCCACCCGTGGTGCCACCCATTTGATCAAGGTTGCCGCTGAGGCCGCATTGGGTAAGCGCAGCCATATCGATGTCTATGGTACGGATTACCCGACGCCCGACGGCACCTGTGTTCGCGACTATATTCACGTCACAGATCTTGTCGCAGCGCACATGAAGGCGCTGACCTATCTGCGCGCAGGCGGAGAGAGCCTGGTCGCCAATTGTGGCTATGGGCACGGCTATTCCGTCCTCGATGTTCTCGGGGCAGTCCGGCGTGCGCATGGTGGAGAATTTGATATTCGAATGACAGGACGCCGGCCCGGCGATGCCGTAAGCATCGTTGCCGACGCCAACAGGGCCCGAACTGTGCTTGAATGGACACCCGAGCACGACAACCTCGACGAAATCGTCGAAAGCGCGCTGGCATGGGAAGCCAGCCTGAATACCCGGAATCACAAGTGAACCGCGTTGGCGGACATTGCTTTGTCAGCCCGCCTTGCCGCGCAACCGGCGGTAGGCAAGCCGGTGGGCTTCAGCGAGGCCAGGAGTGCTCGAGATCTGCCCCCATGCGGGTNGAGAGTCGTGTGGCAATGTCCTGGACATTGGCGATNATCCGCTCACGATCCTGGGTGGTCTGATCGTCGACGAGGAAGCTGACTGCAACGCCGGCAATCGGGGCATTTCTTGAATCCAGAACAGAGGCTCCAAAGCAGATGATGCCATCGGCAACCTCCTGATTGTCAATGGAGTATCCGCGCTTGCGCGTTTCGCGCAACTGCTGCAGCAGTGCGTCCATCGACCGGACCGAATGCGGCGTACGCTGTTCGGGTAATCCATCAGGATAAAGCCGTTTGACCTCGAAGTCGCTCATGAAGCTGAGAAAGGCTTTTCCGGTTGCCGTGAAGGCGGCCGGAAGCCTCATCCCGGCGCGGAAGTCGATCAGCGAGTGGCTCACCTTGGAGTTGCGCGCAGCGATGTAGATGACTTCATTACCTTCGAGAACAGTGAGGGTAATCGTTGCGCCGGGCATGCCGGTTTCCTGATCCCAGAGCGTGGCAAACTCCGTCGCCACGTCGGATTGCTGGGTGAACGCGTTCGACCAGCGCATCAGGTGGGGACCCAGCTGGTATGTNTGATCGGACCTGCGGATCAGCAAGTTGAGCTGCAACAGCGTTCTGCACAATGTGTGTACGCTGCTTTTCGCTATGCCCAATTCGCGCGAAAGGTCGGACAGGCTGGGATAGGTTTTGGCTCGGGCGACGTGATCAAGAATTCGCGTTGCCCTCTCCACGGCAGGCACAAGTTTTGNGCCCGACTGCGCCGTTTCACTTTCCAAGTCCGGAAGCTTTTTCAAAAAGAATCACCTTGACAGTCTGAAGCTTACGTAGATACCGTTTGCGATATTGAATTGCGTTCAGTATTTGGAACAGATGGCAGAAACGAGAACTGCTTTCAAGGCCATTCTTCTAGCAGCGCAATCTTAAATATCATGTGGTTTGGGAGGATGCACATGGTTATGAGCGTGAAGGACTGGGCCGTCAGGTTCAGTGAAGCCTCGGATCGTGACCAGACGATCGGCGCCATGGCGCGCTACTTNACCTGCACATATCTTTGGGACATGGGGCTCGCGAAAGTCATCGTCCGCATGATCGATGGCAAGGTCCACGAGATCAACATCGATCCCGGTCCGATGGATTCCTACGACTTCGCCCTGCGGGCCAGTCCCGAAACCTGGCGCGAGTTCGCCCGTCCCGTTCCCGAGCCGATGTATCACGGTATCTGGTCCGCCAGCTTTCGCCGCGATCTCAAGCTCGAAGGCAATCATCTCGTTCTGATGCAGAACCTCCGTAACTTCACGGTTCAGTTCGAACTGCTTCGCAAGGTCGGTGTGCCGGTCTGANCCGGCGCGNTTTGATGTCCGGCGCCCAAAAGGCGCATCCGAAAATNTCACGGAGTTTCCAATGGCCAAGCATTCGCCGGTAATCGGGCGTTATGTCACCATCGAAGTCGACGGCTACGAGTACAAGGTTTTCTATCTGCGTAACGGCGAGGGCATCCCGTTGGTTTGCCAGCACACCGCCGGTTGCCATAACCACCAGTGGCGCGATCTCCTCGAGGACCCCGACTTTACCGGCGATTACGATGTGATTGCCTACGACCTTGCGCGCCATGGCAAGTCCGATCCGCCGCTAAACAAGGAGTGGTGGAAGGAAGAATACCGGCTGACGGCCGAGCACTACATGAACTTCATCAATGCCTTCTGCGATGCGCTGGAACTCGAGAACCCGATCTTCATGGGGTCCTCGTTCGGCGGCAACGTCGCGCTGCAGCTGGCGCTGCATTATCCGGACCGTTACCGGGCGGTCATTCCGGTCGAGGCTGCGGAGCACGCGCCCGGTTTCTATCTCGACTGGTGGCGGCATCCGCATGCCAATGCGGCTCAGGTCTGCGGCTCCGGCGTGTGGGACCTGATGGCTCCGCAAAGCCCGGAAATGGATCGCTGGCTGACCTGGCACTACTACACCCAAGGGTCGGAAGTCTTCAAAGGCGATCTCTACTTCTATTCGGTCGACCACGACCTGCGCGGCAAGCTCGGCAACATCGATACCAANCGCTGTCCGGTGGTCATGATGACNGGNACCTACGACTATCTGACNCCGCCGGAGGCAACNGAGGCCACGGCCCGGCAGATCCCGGGCGGCATCTACATCGAGATGGAGGATATCGGTCACTTCCCGATGTCAGANAACCATCCGCTCTTCGCCGTCTATCTGAAGGAAGCNCTCCGGATCATCGATGAACGGACGTGAGGCCTGCCGAGGAAGACGGGATCAGGGAACCGGGGATATTTGAATGAAGATCATCGAATTCGACGACAAGGGCCAACGCGTTGAAACGGACTCGAAATCGGTTCGCTCCGATTCCGGTTCGAGCAACCTGGCCCCGCGCCCCAGGTTTTCCTCTGCCAAGGAAGAACCGACGCGCCGCAAGCGCGGGGATTCCTCGGGCATCGAGCTTCATATGTTCCAGACCGGAACCCTGAAGACCAAGCTCAAATACATCAAGATGAACCAGGGTGAGGGCGACTTNGAGATCCCGGTACCGTGGTTCCTGATCAAGCATCCCGCAGGCAATGTCGTCATCGATGGCGGTAACGCGGTTGAGGCGGCGATCGACAAACGCGGTCACTGGGGCGCGGTCGTCGATGCCTATGATCCGGTGATGTCGGTGTCGGAGAACTGCGTCGACCAGCTGAAATCGGTCGGCGTGGATCCGCAGTCTGTGCGCTATGTGCTGCAGTCCCACCTTCATCTCGATCACACCGGCGCGATCGGCCATTTCCCCAAGGCCCAGATCATATGCCAGCGCGCCGAGTACGACTACGCCTTCAAGCCGCACTGGTTTTCCGCCGGCGCCTATATCCGCGCCGACTTCGACCGGCCGGGGCTGAACTGGAAGTTTCTCGGCGGCGAGTACACCGACAATTACGACCTCTTCGGCGACGGCGTGATCCGGATGATCTTNACGCCGGGTCATGCGCCGGGGCACCAGTCGTTCCTGATCACGNTGCCGCGCACNGGTCCGGTGCTTCTGACNATNGATGCNGCCTACACGCTCGATCACTGGGAAAACAAGGCGCTGCCGGGTCTCGTCGTCTCATCTGCAGATGCNGCCAATTCGGTCGCCAAGCTGCGGCGTATCGCAAGCGATACCAACGCCATGGTCGTGACAGGTCACGACCCGGACAACTGGGAAACCTTCCGCAAGGCGCCCCACGATTTTTACGACTGACGTGTCCGGGAGGGGCACGACAAGAGGGAGGAAAGAAAAGGAGACAGGATTGGGCGCGCCGCCAAGCTGACGACGCCGCCTGCGGTGAGAAGCCGCCAAGAGGTTGAATTTCCATCTGGAGGAGAACGAAATGAAATATCTCAAATCAATGGCATTGGCCGCAGGCTTCATTGCCTTCGGCGCGATCGCCGCCCAGGCCGAAGGCGTGGACGAAATCAATCCCGACGTTGCAAAGCGTCTGTACAATCCCGACATGCTCGATCCGTCACAGCCGGTGGACGCAAGTCCGCTGCGCGACTTCAAGGCCAAGAANCCGCCGCCGTGGAAGATCGGTTATGCGTCGTCCTATGCNGGCAACACGTGGCGCGCCAACGCCATGGACCCGCTGCAGAACGAGATCATTCCCAAGTGGAAGGAACTCGGCCTTCTCGACGAGGTGATCATCACGCAGTCGAACCTCAACGATTCCACGCAGATCCAGCAGATGCGCCAGCTCGTCGATCAGGGCGTGGACGCGATCTTCGTCTGCTGCTCGAACCCGACCGCNCTCAACCAGACCGTCCAGTACGCCTATGACAAGGGTGTCCCCGTCTTCTCGATGACCGGGTACCTCACGGCGCCGACAGCCGTGAACTCCTCGGTCAACTATCAGGTGGCGGGCTTCGAAATCGGCAAGCGCATGGCCGAAGAGCTTGGCGGCAAGGGCAACGTTCTCGTCGTCGAGGGCATCCCCGGCACNTCCGGTTCGGACAGCCAGGACCGTGGCGTGAAGGCGGGTCTCGCGACCGCGCCGGACATCAACGTCGTCGGCTCGATCGCCGGCATGTGGACCGACCAGGTGGCCCAGGGTGAAGTGCAGAAGTGGCTTGCCACCCACCCNGGCAAGCTCGATGGNATCGTCGTNCAGTCGGCNGCCGAAATGGGCGTGCTGCGTGCGCTCAAGCAGTCCGGCCGCGAAGGCGTCAAAGTCGCCGTCGGCGGCGAACTGGGTGCGCTTTGCACCTGGCGCAAGAACCCGGACCTGATCTCGGCCGCCGTCCAGACATGGCCGCCCGCGGACGACATCAACCTGATCTGGCGCATCATGATGCGTACGCTTCAGGGCCAGGGTCCCAAGGTGCAGTCGGTTCTCGTCGATCCGGTGGTCATCACCTATGACGAACTCAAGGACATCGTCCCCGAGGACTGCGATGAGAACGCCCAGAANTGGTACAATGTGGGCCAGGACAAGTGGGGTTCGACCGAGTACCTGAACCAGTTCTTCGTCAATCCGGCTGATCCCACCCAGTACAAGCCGTAATCGCCAAGACTGCCGATCCGGGCCGCCGAAAGGGCGGCCCGGACGTCCTCCCTTTGTCCCGTTTGCCAGGAAGCCGACCGAGCATGTCGACCGCAACCGCAGAAAATTCACAGACAGCGCAGGGTCGCGAGACGATCATCGTGCGCAATGTGAAGAAGTTCTTCGGGCCGACCCGTGCGCTCGACGGCGTGAATTTTACCGCCCGCGCGGGTGAGATCCACGCAGTCGTCGGCGGCAATGGATGCGGCAAGAGNACAATGGCCAAGGTTGTGTCGGGCATCNTGCCGGTCGATGGCGGAACGGTTTCCATCCTNGGNGAAACCCCCTCGACGCCTGCCGAGAGCAAGGCCATCGGCATTTCCACGGTCTATCAGGANGTCCTCGTCGCCGACGAGAGCACCGTGGTCGACAATATCTTCATGGGCTCCGANGCCCTNTTTTCCAAATCCATGTCGCAGGAGCACAAGGTCGCCCGTGCCGCNGAACTGATGCAGGAACTCGCCGGCGAGCCTGTCGACCCGTTCGCCATTGTCGGCACGCTGCCGCTCGGCCTCAAGCAGTGGATCACGATCGCCCGCNCGCTNGTCAGCGAGCCGCGCATCCTGATCCTCGACGAAAGCTCGGCCGCTCTCGATTTCGATTCCACCGAACGNCTGTTCGCCAAGATGCGCGCGCTCCGCGACGAGGGCACGACGATCCTCATCGTCACCCACCGCATCGCCGAGCTGATCCGGATTTCCGACCGCGCGACGGTGTTGCGCGACGGGCGCGATGTCGGCGTTCTGGAAAGGGAACAGATCACCGAAAAGAACCTCCTGGCGCTGATGACCGGCGACGAGAATGCCGGCAAGGCCCATAACCACGAAGCGCCGCAGCCGCGTGACGGAAGCATCGCGTTGCGTGGCGAGCGCGTGACGGTCTGGCCCAATNCCGAGCCGTTCGATTTTCAGATCCGGCGCGGNGAGATCGTCGGNATCGCNGGTCTCGACGGNCAGGGCCAGGANGCNTTCGTGCGCGCCGTGGCCGGTGTCGAGCCTGCCGTGTCCGGGCTGATCCAGGTTGCAGACCGCCACGGCGAGTTTCATGCCGTTCGCACTCTCGCCGANGCCGTGGAAGGCAAGATTTCCTATGTTTCCGGCGACCGGAAGCGCGAGGGCATCTTCGCCTCGATGTCGATCTTCGAGAACATGGTCATGCCGCTCTACCGCGAGAAGAAGCGCGGCGGNATCCTGTCCTTCATCGACTGGCCGACGCTCGGGACGATCTTCAAGCGCGAGGCCGACAATCTTCTCATCAAGTTCGGCATGCGCGAGGACCGCATCACCTCGCTGTCGGGTGGTAACCAGCAGAAGGTGCTCATCGGCCGGGGCTTCGCCATGCGGCCCGATGTCATCGTTCTCAACGACCCTGCACGCGGTATCGACGTGGGCGCCAAGACCGAGCTCTACAGGCATCTGCGCACCTTCGCCGGCGAGGGCAAGTCGGTGGTCTACATGTCCTCGGAACTCGAGGAGTTCATCGGTTTTGCCACGCGTGTCATCGTCTTCCGCGACGGCAAACCGTTCGATGCCTTCGACGGCCGCACGCTCGATCCGAAACGCGTTCTCGAAGCGATGTTCGGCCAGACGGACGGAAGCGGTCTCGCCAGCCCCTGGGGGCTTAACCCAGACACGGGCTCATCGCACGACAAAGGTGAGGTGGGTATCCGCGCCACATCCGGGGACGGGGGCAGGATCGAAGTCGCCGTGCCGAAGGATATTCGCGAGGCGATGGAACGCCGCAACCGCGCGGCAGCTATTGCTGAAACCAGGACACCGACGACAGACGAACGGTCGGAGCGGGTCTCACCCCGTCAATCGCGACCTGCTTCGCCGGAGATGCCGAAGTCGATCCGCATCGTCGAATTCGACAGGGACAAGGGCGAAGCGCGCGAGATCGGACGGGGAGGCGGCGGACGATGAGCGACGTGACCGCCGACGTGAAACTCGAGACGGTTCGCCCGGCGCAGGGCGGNCGTGCNAANCCGTTCCTGCTCGTTCCGATCACNCTNTTCTTTCATGNTGCTCGGGCTTGCGGTGCTGCGTTCGCCCAGCCTGATGTCGAGCGCNGGCATCGGCAGTGCAATCATCGTCGCCACGCCGCTTATCCTNGCGACCTACGCGCTCATGTCNTCGGTGATNTCNGGNCGCGGNACNGTCGANCTCTCGATCGGGCCNCTGATCGGCTTCATNAATGTAACGCTGATCCAGCTCTACGGNGCNGGCATCCTNACNAANCCGATCGCGATCTTNGCNTATGCGATCTTCATCGGCGCGCTCTANCAATTCCTGTTCGCGCTGATCGTCATCTATGTGCGGGTGCAGCCGATCATCGTGTCGCTCTCGGGCTATCTGGCGCTGTCGGGGATGAACCTCGTCATCCTGCCGCGTCCCGGTGGTGTGGCACCTCAATTCATGGCCGACTGGGGTCTGGGAACGTCGATCTTTTCGCCGGTTTTCGCTATCCTCGTGATCGCCTCCGCCGCCTGGCTCCTTTTTACGCGGACCGCTTTCTACACCCATCTGCGTCTCATGGGCTCGGACGAACGCGCCGCCTATACGAGCGGTGTGCCGATCTACATCGTGCGCATCGGTGCGCATCTCATTTCGGGTGCGTTTGCGGGCCTTGCCGCCATCACCTTCACAGCGCTCATTTCGTCGGGCGATCCGTCACAGGGTACAACCTACACGCTGATCGCCGTAACCGCGCTGGTTCTCGGCGGTGCTTCACTTGCCGGCGGNCGNGGCGGNGTGTTCGGCTCCTTCCTCGGCGCGAGCAATCTCTATCTGATNACCTTCGTGCTCGCGACGTTCAACTTCGGCGCGGTCCAGAGCTTCGTGACCAANCTNGCCTATGGCTCGATCCTGGTGATNTCGCTGCTGCTGACGCTCATCATTCCCTTCATCCAGCGCCACATTCANAACTTCTCGCCGGTTCTNTACTTNGTCGGGCTNGGCGTCGTGGCGATGGGCGTGATCCTGCACGCGACCAATGACCGCGATCCACGCGCCCGCTCGGCACCGGGCGACGAGACCGTGATCATGAAGCCGTTACAGCCGATCCCGGCGCAGGAACTCTATGTCGGCCCGCTGGAGATTGGTGCACCGGATGCCACCGACGCAGAGCTCAGACAGCAGGCCGGCCCCCTGGTGCTTTCCGCGCTGCTTCTGATCGTGATCGCGGTCTTCGTGCGCGTCGCCCTGAGCCAGTCCGACCGCCGAAACATCGCGCCTGCCGTTGCGGTGGTGCTGGCGGCCCTCGTGCTGCTGGGCGCCTATCTGATGCGCGTGGAGGGGCCGTTCGCACCACAGGCAACTGAACCCGCGGCGACGGAGGCGAGCCAATGACGACGCTCGCCCAGCCGCCGAAACTCGGTCTGCCAGCGACCATCATCGGTGTTGCCGTCGGCCTCATTCTCACAGCCATCGGCGTGGTGTTCGGCTTCCTGCAAGGCCTGTCGGTCCAGCTGATCATCCTTGCGGCCATCGCCACGCTTGCCGCCTTCGTCTGGGGCTGGCGCTTCGTTCTCGGTCAGTTCATCTCCGATTCCGTCTCGATTGCCGAAGGCGAAATCAGCGAAGGCCGGAAGGTCTGGCTGCAATTCCGGCCTGCTATCTACGGGCTGATCGGGATACTGGCGCTTTTCCTGATCCTGTCTGTGACGATCGAAGGCTTCTTCAACGTCTGGAACGTCGTTTCGCTGCTGATCATCCTGACGATCATCGTCCTGACCCGCACCCTGGGACGGCATTTCCAGGAGAACCGCTCGGCCTTTATCGGCATCATGGTGCTTGCCGGCCTGTTCTCGATCGGCTCCATGAACATCGAGGGCTTCGCCTCGTCGAACAACATCAAGTCAATGCTGCTGTTCGCCTCGTTTCTCGGTATCGCTTCGGTGGGGCAGACGCTGGTGGCGCTGCTCGGCGGGCTCGATCTCTCGATCCCGTTCATCATTGGTGCTGCCAATGTCGGACTTCTTTATCTCATCAGTCTCGGCGNGCCGCCCTGGCTTGCGGCTGTCATCGTGCTGGCGATCGGGACGATCCTCGGCGTCATCAACGGCTTCCTGAGTTACAAGCTGCAGGGGCAGGCGTTGATCGTGACACTCGGCACCGGCTTCGCNATCTCCGGCGGCGTGCAGATCGTCACCTCCATCGGCACAGCTTACGGCGGCAACGTGTTCGGCACCGTGCCCGACTGGCTCTCCAATCTNGCGGCCATGAANGGCTCGACCTTCGGCCTGCCCATACCGCCCGTGATCTGCATNTGGGCGCTGATCCTCGTCGTGCTGATCGTCGGCATGCGGATGACGGTCTACGGACGCTATCTCTATGCGCTCGGCGTCAACCGGACCTCGGCCAAGCGGGTGATGATCTCGGAACTCAAATACTGGGTGATGATGTACGCGATCTCCGGCTTTTTCGCGGCACTCACCGGCGGGCTGCTGCTCGGCTGGTCCGGCGGCGGCTTCATCGGAGTGGGCGACCAGTATCTCTTCCTCACGCTTGCGGCCGTCGTGGTCGGCGGCACCTCACTGCTCGGCGGCCAGGGGGGCTACGGCTTTACTGTCATCGGGGTCCTGGTGCTGCAGGTCCTGTCCTCCTTCCTCATAGGTATCGGTCTCGATTTCGAATGGCAGCAATTCATTTTCGGTCTGCTGATCCTGCCCATGGTGGCGCTGTATGCGCGCTCGCCGCACATCAGGACGCAAATCTAGAAAGGTCAGACATGAACGGTAACGGGTATCTCAGGTTCAAAATCGACGGCGGGAGGGCATGAAATGGCGGTGTTCGAAACAGCGGACCTGACGGCGGCGAGCTATTCGACGGCNCTGCTGGGGTTGGCGGCNACGAGCGTACTCCTGCTCCTGGGCACAGGNTGGGTGANGCGCGGCTGGAAGCTGCCNGTNGCGCTNTGCGCGCTTGCCGNCCTCGTGGGNGTCGGCGCCGTCTATGAGGCGCGCGANGCCTGGGCCGTGAACCAGTCGGTACCTGTCGTCTACCACTATGTCGGATGGGCGGTCTCGATGCCGCTCCAGGTTCTGGCGCTCTTCTTCTTCGCCAGTCTCTACGGCAAGCTTGGCATGGGGCTGTTCTGGCGGCTGGTCGTCGTCTCCATCCTGATGGTCTTCGTGCGCTATCTCGGTGAGGCGGGCTTCATGCACGCCACGCTNGCCTTCCTGATCGGGCTCGTCTTCTGGCTCTATATNCTCGGCGAACTCTTCTTCGGCCGGATGGANGANGCNGTGCGCGGCTCNCTCAACGAGCCNGTTCAGCGNGGCTATTTNTGGCTCCGGCTGATCNTCACCGTNGGCTGGGCGATCTACCCGCTCGGCAATTTCATCACCTCTTTTGGCGGCTATGTCGACGACGGCTCCCTGTCGGTTGCCTACAACATCGCCGACTTTCTCAACCGGATGGCATTCGGCGTCGCGGTGCTCGCGACAGCCATGCTCGACAGCGAGGGAGAGCGCCATGTCTGACGCGCCTCATAACCCATCGAGCCTGCCGGTCCTCCGGATCACCACATTCAAACGTGAAGGGACATTCCAATGAAGGGTGCAGATTTCATCGCAATCATCATCTTGGCGGCGATCGTCATCGCGGTCTGCGCCTATCTGCTGCACTGGCTTTATCGCCGTTCGACAAAGGATATTTCCTTCGTGAGAACCGGTTTCGGCGGCGAGAAAGTGGTCATGGGTGGTGGCGCGTTCGTGCTGCCGATCCTGCACGACATCACCGAAGTGAACATGAACACGCTGCGCCTGGAGATTACCCGGGCGCGGGAGAAGTCCCTGATCACCAAGGATCGCATGCGCGTCGAACTGACCGTGGAATTCTATGTCCGCGTTCAACCCGAGGACGAAGCGGTGGCAACAGCCGCCCGCTCGCTCGGCAACCGCACCATGCATGCCGAGCAGCTCAAGGATCTCATCCAGGGCCGCTTCGTCGATGCCATGGGTGGCGCTGCCGCCAAGATGACGCTGGAGCATATCCACGAAAACCGGCAGGAGTTCGTCAGGGAAGTCCGCCAGGAAGTGGCTGAAAGTCTTTCGTTCGACGGGCTGGAGCTGGAATCGGTCTCGCTGACCTCGCTCGACCAGACCGACATCTCGCTGTTCAATCCGTCCAACACCTTTGACGCCGAAGGTCTGACGATCCTGACCGAGCAGATCGAAAGCCGGAAGAAGAAGCGTAACGACATCGAGAAGGACACGATGATCGCGGTGCGCGCAAAGAACCTCGAAGCCGAGAAGCGCTCGCTCGAGATCCAGCGCGATACCGAATATGCGAAGCTGTCGCACGAGGCAGAGGTTTCCATCCAGCGGGCCCAGCGCAAGGCTGAAATCGCCAACGAAAACGCCGCGCGCGAACGCGAGATNGAGGCGATCAAACTCAAGGAACGCGAGGCGGTGGAACGCGCCCGTATCGAGATGGAGCAGGAGATCGAGCGGATCGACATCAAGCGCCGTGAAGCGCTCCAGCTCGAGGATCAAGCCCGCGAGATCGCGCTGGCCGCCAAGTCCAAGGAACGCTCCGAGGCTCAGGCCGTAGCGGAAGCCGCGCGGGCCAAGATGGTCGAGGCTCAGGAGAAGGTTCAAACGCTCCGCGATACCGAGATCGCCAACCGCCAGAAGGCTATCGAACTCCTGGAAGCGCAGAAGGTGGCCGAAGCCGAAGCCGCCCGGACGCGCATTCTCGCCGAGGCAGAGAAAACGGCGTCGCAGGATCGCGCCGATGCCGACCGGATTGCCGTTGCTGCACTCGCCGAACGCTACAAGGTCGAGGCCGAGGGCAAGCAGAAGCTCAACGAGGCGGAGAACATGCGTTCCGATGCCAGCCGTCGCAGCGGTCTCCACAAGGCGCTTGTCGAAAACCTGCCGGCGATCATTCGCGAAAGCGTCAAGCCGATGGAGAAGATCGAGGGCATCAAGATCCTCCATGTNGACGGCATGCCGGGCTTCTCGGGNGCNGGCTTCTCGTCGGGCCCGGGTGGNTCCGGCGGATCNGATGGCGACGGCACNGGNCCACGCGACGGCAATCTTGCCGACCAGGTCGTCTCNTCGGCTTTGCGCTACCGTTCGCAGGCACCGTTCGTCGACCAGCTTCTGGGCGAGATCGGTCTGAGCTCGGACAATATCCATCGCACGCACACGCTGCAGGATCTCTCCAAGGTNGTCTATTCGGAGCCGAACGNNCCCGACAGCAAGGCGCCCAAGGNGAAGTCTGACGGCAAGGGCAAACCTGCGGGCAAGACACCGGCCGCGTAACANGAACCGGATGGCGGAAGGGCCTTCCGCCGTCACCAACCGGAGAGCGTTGAATGTCCAAGCCTGCGATGGTCGAGCGTGATCTGCTTGTTTTCTCGATCTGGGCCGTGCTCGGNTTCGGAGGNCTGTGCCTCGTTCTCGAAGGGTTTGCACGTGATTCCTATCCGGTTTCGCTCGCNGGCATTGNNGCGATNGTTGCGGCGTTCGTCGCGCACATCATCGTCAANGGGATCTTCAANACCGGNTTNCGNCCNGGNGAGACNGCNTTGGGAATTTCCGCTTTCGGGNTTCTGGCNGTGGGATTCATTGGTGGTTGGGCGTTCGGCGAACTCTCGCCTGCGGATTACTGGGCGGGCCTNACGCTGTTTGCCGTTCTTGCCTTCGGACTTCTGGCCTATCTCTCCACCCGCTATGGNATGAGGGGCGCGTTCTCACGCTTCCATCTCAAGCAAGCAGACGANGGGAAGCCCGCGGNATGACAGGCATGGCGTATTCCATCTGGCTCCCGCTCTTCGCACTCTTCTATGTCGCAGTGATGCTCTATTGGGTGCGGGTCGCGACCAATGAGTCATCATCCGGAGACGGCTTCTTCTCCGCCGGCCACGCGCTATCGCCTTGGATCTCCGCGCTGGTAATTTCCGGTGCGAGCATGAGCGGATGGTTCGTGCTCGGCGGCAGCCAGCTGATCGCCACCCAGGGCTTTCAGATGCCGGCGCTGATCGTTGGCGGTATCCTTCTTGCCCTGCCGGGCACGCTCTTCTTCAAGCGGCTCTGGTTCGTCGCCGAACGCATGCGGGTCTCTTCTCAGGCCGAGATATTCAAGGTCTATTATCACAGCCCGTTCCTGGTGGTGGTCTCGGTCGCCATCGCCCTCGTTTTCGCTTTGGGATTTGCCGGGCTGCAGGTTCGCGCCATTTCCGGGTTCGTCGAACTCATGACCGGGGGCGCCGTCAGCCGGCTCGCGGTCAGTGTTGTGCTGGGCTTTATCCTCTTCGCAGGCGCCGGCATAGGCGGCATGCGTGCGATCGGCTATTTCGGGGTCGTCCAGACGGTTCTGGTCTTTGCCGGGATCGTCGTGCTCTCCGGCTTTGCCCTGATCTGGACCGGCGGCTTCGCCGCACTCAATGCCGGCCTCCTTCAGCTTTCTGCAAGCGATGGTTCGGCGGGGCTCTTCACCGTCGATGGCGTCATCCACTTCACCTCCGGTCTCGGGCGGAACGGCGAACTGGCGGACGCGAATACCGCACTCGCCAATCTCAGCTTCGCCTTCGCGCTGATGGGTTTTCAGGCCAGCCCGCTCATTCTCAAGATCGTTCTTTCAACCCGCAGCCCCAACGGTATCGCCGCCGGCCAGACATGGCTGACGGCCGGCTTCTTCGGCGCGCTCATCGCCTTTTCGGTCGCCTTGACCGGAGCCGCCGGCCTGCTTGACCGCAACCTTGTTCTCAGTGGATTGCTCGGCGCAATTCAGGCGGGTTCCCCCTGGTTCGCGGCCTGGATCTTCATCGGGCTGGCGGCAGGCGTTCAGCTTCTTGCCGGTCTGGCTCTCTTCGTGGCGGGCGAGGGGCTGATCCGACATATCTACCGGCCCTATTTCAATTCGCGTCTAAGCAAGCAGGCGACCGTGACCCTGACGCGGATCGCGATCGCTGTGCTCGCGGTTCTCGCGATGATGATGGAGAATCTGACGCCGGTCACGCTCTCGGCGCTCGCAGCCGTCGCCTTGCCGGCAGCATTCCAATTGTGGACACCCTTGCTCGGGGTCACGTGGCTGCCCTGGATTACCCGTCCGGCCGCTGTGACCGGAGTCGGCTTCGGTCTGGCCGGTGTATTCCTGACCGAACCGCTCGGCTACCAGATCCTATCCTTCTTCGGGCTGGAACTCCCCTGGGGGCGCTGGCCGTGGACCATTCACTCCGCTCTCTGGGGCATGGCAGCCAATGCGGCTGCGGTCCTGATCATCGCAGCGATCACCAACCGTGAAGCGCTCGGTGTCGAGGCGCGCGAGATCCGCAAGCTCTTTGCCGGAGTGCTCACGTCCTCGGAAAAAGCCCGGACTTTGCGTTCGACGGCCTGGTCGGTCACGCTCGCATGGTTCTTTCTCGCCGTCGGACCGGGACTGATCTTCGGTAACGCCGCCTTCGTTGCTACGGGCGAGAGCGGACCTGTCTGGCTCCTCGGCATGCCCTCGATCTGGGCTTGGTCGCTCGGGTCCTGGATCTGCGGCGTCGGACTGATCTGGTTTCTGTCTTACAAGATGGAAATGGCGAGCCCCGTCCATGTCGCCATCCCGCCCTACGAACCACCGCTGCGCCTGAAGAAGGATATGAGCGGCCGCGAGGACGAGCGGCTGCGGATGCTCGTTTTGACCGGCGCAATCGGCTTCGTGCTGGCGGTCCTTATCGCGTTCAGCTTTGG
Source organism: Hoeflea sp. (assembly GCA_002707605.1). Lineage (GTDB taxonomy): Bacteria > Pseudomonadota > Alphaproteobacteria > Rhizobiales > Rhizobiaceae > Pseudohoeflea. Next base: position 1,408 of record PANK01000017.1, on the reverse strand, counting down.
CGGCTGAGCGTGCGAACAAAAAGCGGAGAAGACGATGAACCCATTCACGTTCAACACATCCAAGTCGATTGAGTTCGGGGTCGGCGCACTCAACAAGATCGGCGACTTGGTCAAGGCCCGGATCGGCGACCGGGTAATGCTGGTAACCGACCCGGGCATGATGTCGACAGGGATCGTCGATCGTGCTCTTCAGATTCTGGCAGGAGCCGGGGTCACGGTCGAGCTCTTCAAGGATGTGGCGGCCGATCCGCCCGAAGCTGTAATTCTCGAGGCGACCAAACAGGCCCAAGGCGCCGATATTGCCGGCGTCGTCGGTCTCGGTGGCGGCTCGTCGCTCGACGTGGCCAAGCTGGTCTCTCTTCTGGCGCTCGGCAAGGAAGAGCTGAAGGATGTCTATGGCGTGGGGAACGCCAAGGGGCCGCGGCTGCCGCTCATTCTCGTGCCGACAACCTCGGGCACCGGTTCGGAGGTGACCCCGATCTCGATCGTGACGACCGGAACCAACGAGAAAATGGGTGTGGTTTCGCCGGTGATCCTTCCGGATGTCGCGCTTCTCGACCCCGAACTGACCTATGGACTACCGGCCCATGTGACGGCCGCCACCGGCATCGACGCGATGGTGCACGCCATCGAGGCCTATGCGTCTGCGAGCGCCAACAATAATCCGCTGTCGCGGATGCTGGCTACCCAGGCGCTGACATTGATGGGCCGCTCGATCCTCAAGGCGGTGCATGAGGGATCCGACACGGTTGCGCGGTCGGAGATGCTCTTGGGTTCGATGCTGGCGGGGCAGGCTTTTGCCAATTCCCCGGTGGCCGCGGTCCATGCGCTCGCCTATCCGCTCGGCGGGCATTTCCATATTCCGCACGGTCTCTCGAACGCGCTGGTTTTGCCGCATGTCCTGCGGTTCAACGTGGTCACGTCGCCTCAGCCCTATGCCGAACTCGCGCCATACGCTTTCCCCGAGCTCTCGAAATTCGAGGGGCAGGAACGCGCAGCGGCATTCTGCGAGCGGCTCGCGGAACTCTCGCGCGACTGCGGACTTCAGCCCAATCTGCGGGCGATGAATATTCCGGAGGACATTCTGCCGAAACTCGCATCTGACGCGATGAACCAGACCCGTCTTCTGGTGAACAATCCTCGACCCGTGACCGAAGCGGATGCTTTGGCCATATACCGTGACGCGTTCTAAGAGGCAGAAGAAGAAAGGACCCCTCCATGACACTGACACTTTCCGATCCCTCTTTGCTTGAGACGCGCGGCCTTCTGGGCGGCGAATGGGTGGAAGGATCGAAGACCTTCGCGGTCGTCAATCCGGCCACCGGCGAGACCATCGCCGATGTGGCCGACCTGACCGCCGAGGATACCAGGAAGGCGATCGACATCGCCTACGAGGCGCAGAAGGAAT
>PANK01000016.1 GCA_002707605.1 Hoeflea sp. | reverse complement strand
CGGCGATGGTCGAGGAAATGTCGGCCGCCACCCACAAGCTCGGCAGCGATGCCGACAGCCTCGACTCCATGGTCTCGCGGTTCCGCGTCGAAGGCGGCAAGCCCGCGAGCTCTGCGCGTCCTGTAACCGCAAACGCCGAGACGGCCCGGCCGGTCGCCTCTCCGGCCCGCGCGATGGTCGCGAAAGTCTCCCGCGCGATTGGCGGCGGCAGAACTGCCGCCGCGGTCGAGAGCTGGGATGAGTTCTGATACCGAACAGCACTGACACCTCAAAAGCCGGCTACAGAATTGTAGCCGGCTTATTTGTTTCGGGGCAGCAAGCCGATTTCGGTTTCAGGCCGAACCAAATTCAGGAAGACATAATCCGGTCGCGCGTTGCTTCGATGAGCGCGAGGGCATCGTCTTCATTCGCGGCTTCGGAGTAGATGCGCATTTCGGGTGCATTGCCCGAAGGACGGAGATGGAGGATGCGGCCATCGGCGAGCGTCATGCGCAAACCGTCCTTGGTATCGACGAAAACGGCACTGCCGATCGGGGCCAGAAAATCCCCGCGTTCCGCTTCATCGCTCGAGAGGATCGCGACCAGGGCCTTGCCTTTCTCGGTGGCAAAATTCTCGATCCGGCCACTCGCGGCAACCGGCAGGGCCAGTCCTTCGACAAGCGCTGACAGCGTCAATCCGGACCCAAGCGAGACGGCGAGCGCGGAGACGATCGGAAGGACACTGTCGCGCGTCGGCAAGGCCGACAGTTCTGCCTTCCCGAACGCAATCTTGGAGCCTGTCAGCACCCCCCCATTGGCTTCGAAGCCGATCACGCGCTCTGCCCCTGCGTCGCCTGCTGCCGCCATCTCCGCGATGACATAGGGCGAACCGACCTTCGTCCGCCTGACGCCAGCTTCGACGCGGGCTTCGATGCCGGAGTTGGAGGTCACGGGGGTCACGATCGAATCGGCCTCGAGCAATCGTGCAACGACAAGGCCGAGCACATCCCCGCGGACCACCTCACCTGTCTCGTCGGCGACCAGCGGCCGGTCTCCGTCGCCATCGGCGGATACAAGCGCATCAAGGCCGTAGCGCTCGACCCAGACGCGGATCCGGGCGCGGGTCTGGTCGGAGACGGCCTCGGTATCGACCGGGATAAACGTTTCGGAATGGCCGACGGGAATGATCTCGGCACCGGACGGGGCGAGAATGTCGGACAGTACGGAGCGGATGACGGACGAGTGCTCGTAAATCCCGATGCGCCTGCCTACGAGACAGCCTTCAGCGAGAAAGCCCGCGTAACGCGCGACGAAATTTGCACGCGCCTGGGCTTCCTCGTCCGTCGGCTTGTGATGCGGCGTCCAGCGCAAGGCCGCCTTGTCGACATCGCCGACCGAAGCGGTCATTGCGGCTTCATCGTCCTTGTCGATTTCGCCGTCCGGGCGATAGAATTTCACACCATTGCGGTCGGCCGGGATGTGCGAGCCGGTGATCATGATCGAGGCTGCCTTTCGCGCCATGGCGTGAATCGCAAGCGCCGGCGTAGGCAGTGCGCCGCAATCGACAGGATCAAGTTTCTCGTCCTCGATCGCGGCCATGCACTGGGCTGCGATTTCCGCGCTCGAGGGGCGCAAATCCTGGCCGACGAAAACGGAGTCGCCTTCGGCGATCAAACCGCTCGCCTTGAGATGACGCAGGAAGGCAATCGTGTAGGCCGCAGCCGTTCCGTCATCGAGCTCCTCGACGAGGCCACGCAGCCCGCTGGTTCCGAATTTGGCAGCCATGATGTCGCCTCCTCTTGCGACGCATTCAGCGATTATGCGCCGGCTTCGTTCTTCTGGAAATCGAGATACTCCACCAGCGCACAGAACATGTGATAGAAGGTGCTCGTCGGCATGTCGGCCGAGATCACCCTTCCGCGCGCATCGAGCTGATCGAACCATCCGCCTTTGACGGGCGTGACGAGATAGCGGTTGAAAATGACGTCGAGCATGCGGATGAAGAGCGTCTCGTCACCAGGCAGGCCGTCGGCGCGGGCCCGAAGGCCTGCCTTCAGCGCCTCGGTCTGTGGCCACAGCCGCGACGTGCCTGACATGTTCGAGCCATCGGGAGACATGCGGTCGCACACCGCATCGGTCCCGCGCGCATGGCCGAATGCGTGAGACGTGGCGTAGAGCTTGCGGCAGTAATCACGCACCTGGGTGTCACCGGACATTTTGGCATAGCGCAGAAGGAGCCATATCCACTCGTAATGGTGTCCCGGCTCGATCTGAGCCTCGCGGTCGGTCGCCGGCGACCAGTCTTGCGAGAAATATTCGGTCACGCTCCAGGTTTCCGGGTCGAAGAAGTGCGCGCGGAAGAGCTCCACCATCCTTTCGGCGCGCTCGAGATAGGCGTTTTCGCCGGTTGCCTCATACCAGGCGAGGAAAGCCTCGAGCGCGTGCATGTGCGGGTTTGCGCGGCGATAGTCGGTGCGTTGCGATGATTCGAAAAAACCGCCATTCTCCGTGTCGGCGAGATTGCCGTCGATATAGGCGATCGTTCGCTCGGCCCATTCCTTCGCTTCCGGCCAGTTCGTTGCCCGCCACAGCCAGGCAAGCGCGAAAAGAACGAAGAACTGGTCGTAGGTATCGCGCTGGCCGTCGCGCACGGACCCGTCCGTATTGAAGGTGTGGATCCATCCGCCGTCGGCATGCCAGCCGGTGCCGGTCAGCGTGTCGAAGAGATGATGCAGGACGTTATCGGAATTTCCGTTCCAGCCGAGCAGCTTGGCGTGGGAGAAACAATAGATCTGCCGGGCCAGAACCCTGAGCCGCTTGAAGCCGGGATCGGCAGGGGTGCCGTCGTGATGAAGCGCCTCGTGGACCCCGCCATTGATGAGATCGACGCCCGCGGTCGACCAAAGCGGAAGGGCGCTGTCGAACAGCCAGCTGCGAATATAGTCGAGCGAGGGCACAGGACGGCCTGAATGAGCGACCGCAAGCGGCGGCCAGTCCATCTTCTTCACCTTCTCGACCAGGTTCTTGACCATGTAGGACCGGTCTCGATGGGTGATCAGCAACGCGTCGGGCTGCGACACCACCACCAGATCGTCCAAGCCTGCTACGGCAAGCAACCGGTCTTCCGAGCGCAGATAGCTGTTCTTCACATCGATCGTCAGCACATCGCCGAAACGGGCGTTGCCATGCTCGTCCTTCTTCGAAGCTTCATGGAGCTGCGTCCANGAGCCAAGATCGCTCCAGTCNAAGGAGGCCTCGGTGACGCCGATGCGGGTGGCGTTTTCCATCACGGCATAGTCGATGGAGATCTTCGGCGCNGCGGCAAAGGCGTCCGGATCGAGGCGTACGCATTTGCCCTCGACATCGGCGCGTTCGACGGCGAGGCGCGCCTGNTTCCAGACCTCGGGCTGCTGACGCTCGAGCTCGGCGGCCATGTCGGCCACGCGGAACATGAAAATACCGCCGTTCCAGAAATAGCGNCCGGACTGAACGAATTGCTTGGCGGTGCCGAGGTCNGGCTTTTCACGAAAGCGCAGAACGTCATAAACCGGACCATCACCCTCGCCGCGCTCGATGTAGCCATACTGGGTTTCNGGTCGCGTAGGCGCGATGCCGATGGTCATGATGCCGCCGCGCTCGGTGAGTGCTTCAGCCGCGGTGCGGAGCACGCGGTGGAATGCAGCCTCGTCGGGGATCTGATGGTCGGATGGGAGCACCAGAACGATTCGCGCGGGATCGCTGTCAGCAAGATCGGCGACGGATGCCGCGATCGCAGCGGCGGTATCGCGGATCATCGGCTCCAGTAGGTAGCGCTCGACAGCGGTCGTTCCCGTCTCGCCCTGTTCGACCAATTGCTCCTCGAAAGCGATGCCGCCGACGATGCGNGCCGGCAGATATTCAAGCCCCTTGCCTTTGTAGGCGACGCGCTCCAGCGTGTTNACCAAAAGTGTCTTGTCGTTGATGAAACGGTGGAACTGCTTGGGCTTTGACTCACGTGACATCGGCCACAAACGGGAGCCTGCGCCGCCGCACAGGATGATCGGTGTCAGGGCGAGATTGTCCGCCATTGAAATCTCCGGATTCGCTGTTCGCGGGGAGCTATACAGGAAATGTGCTTAAAACAGGTATACTCNCGGGCGGNCANNNGTGCAGTTTGGAATCGCTCCAAACTAGAGTGTTTGACTCCTGTTTAAACCGCCGCTATTTTCCAGCCCAGTCTCAAATGATTGGGATGGAGCGCCGGCGTGCGTCTCCGCCCGCTCAACCGCCGGATCCGGGCATGCTGGTCTGTCACTGCAACATCATTAGCCAACGCGANATCGTTTCCGCCATCCAGGAACTTCTCACCGAGGATGAATGGCGGCTGATCACGCCGTTGCAGGTCTATCACGTGATGANCAANCGCGGTCGTTGCTGCGGCTGTTTCCCGAANGTTGTCGACATCATCGTCAAGACGACTGAAGCCTGGCACCNCGAGAAGGCCACGCCNGAAGCGGAAGTTGTGGATTTTGTCGGCCGTCTTCGTGCNGAACATGACCGCATGGCACGCCAGCAGGCCGAAGCCCGTGCCCGCATGCGCAAGATCCGCGGCGNAGCCTGACCCCNTCCAATTGCTGATATGACGCATTGCGTCTGTGGGCTGGATCGCTAATGTGTCTCGCCATTAGCGAACAGGGAGCATTCAATCCAATGAAGGGCAACGAACAGGTTATCGAGCGGCTGAACCAGGCACTGTTTCTGGAGCTCGGTGCGGTGAACCAGTACTGGCTTCACTACCGTCTGCTGGAAGACTGGGGCTACACGCTTCTGGCCAAGAANGAGCGTGCCGAATCNATTGAGGAGATGCACCACGCCGACAAGCTGGTCGAGCGCATCATCTTTCTCGAAGGCCATCCGAACCTGCAGTCNGTCGCGCCGCTCAACATCGGCCAGAACCTCAAGGAAGTTCTTGAAGCCGACCTCGCCGGCGAGCACGAGGCACGCGATTCCTATAAGAAGTCGCGCGAGATCTGCAACGAAGTCGGCGATTACGTCACNATGAAGCTGTTCGAGGAACTGCTGGCCGACGAGGAAGGCCATATCGACTTCCTCGAAACCCAGCTCGAACTGCTCGAGCAGCTTGGCGAACAGAAATACGGCCAGCTCAACGCTTCTCCGGCCAACGAGGCCGAGTAAGCCTAACGCTTATCAGCGAAAACAGATCAAAGCCGTACCCGACAGCCGGGTACGGCTCGTTACTTGCGCGATGCCTGAATGCTCAGCAGTGCGCACATGACGGGCCTGCCTGGAATCCGTCATATCTCCCGGCCAAATAGAAATAGCGCTAGGACGTGAGGTCGACGCCCGATTCCTTGGTCAGCCGGACCAATTCAGCTGTATTCTGAACCTCTGCCTTGCGCATGATCTTGGCGCGATGAATCTCAACCGTTCGACGGGAGATTCCCAGTTCATGAGCGATCACCTTGCTGGCAGCCCCTTCGACGACGAGGTTGAGGACTTCGCGCTCACGGTCGGACAGACCCGCGAGGCGATCCGCCGCTTCACGCTGGACCGANGCCTTCTGCCGCTCCTTGCGACCCTTTGCCATGGCGTCGGCCACGACGGAGAGCAGTTGCTCGTCATCATAGGGCTTTTCCAGAACATCGTAGGCGCCGAGTTTCATCGATTCGACAGCGGTGCCGACCTCCGCGAACCCGGTGACCAGTATGACCGGCAGGATCCGTTTGGCGCGGGATATATGGGCTTGCAGTTCAAGGCCGTTCATTTCCGGCATGTTGAGATCCAGGATGAGGCACCCGTTGTCGCTCACCGGTTCCGAAAGAAACTCTTTGGCGGAGTTGTAGGCCACCACGCGGTAGCCCGCAGTCTCAAGTAGAACGGTCAGGGAATCGAGAACGCCGATATCGTCGTCGATGATGAAAACAATCTCTTCCGAATTCATTTCACGCATGCTCCTTGGGCAAGGTGAAAGAGAACTCACACCCCTTTTCATTCGAGTTAACGCTCATGTGCCCCCCGTGAGTTTCAACAATCGAACGAGAAATAGTCAATCCTATACCCATACCCTGCCTTTTGGTCGTGGCGAAAGGCTCGAACAGATGGGCCATCACCTCGTCGCTCAACCCCGGCCCGGTGTCCGATACNGTAACGGCGACAAAAGTTGGATGGTCGGTGGTCCGAACGGACAGGCTNTGNTGCGCACTCCCGTCCATGGCCTCCCTTGCATTGCGGATCAGATTNGCCACCACCTGCTGGATCTGAACCCGGTCAAGCGGGATTGTCGGCAGATCAGGCGAATAGTCGCGAACGATGTTCAGAGACGTGCTCGTCTCATCGGACAAGGCCGTTTCAAGCGCCCCCTCNACAACCGCATTGACGTCCTCACGATCNATGCGGTCCTGCCGGTTTCCGATGAACTGCCGCAGACGTTTGATAATCGAACTTGCCCGCTGCCCCTGATCAGCGGCCCGGTCGACATATGTAATGACCTCGTCATCCTCCGCCATTCCGCGCTTGAGAAGAATGCGGCGAGCCGAACGCGCGTAATTGACCACTGCCGTNAGNGGCTGGTTCATNTCGTGGGCNAGGGCACCAGCCATCTGGCCGGCGGCACTGATGCGNGCGGCATGGGCGGCTTCNGCCTGNAGGCGNCGCAGGCGCCGCTCGGAAGCNAGCTTTGCTGTTATGTCGCGCGCGATCCGCGATGCGCCGATGACNTTCCCCTGTGAATCGTGGATCGGAGCCATGGTCAGAGAGACGTCGATCGGCTCCCCGGTTTTCGTCAGCTTGACCGTCTCGAAGACATCGATCGATTCATTCCGCGAAATCCGCTCCATCAATTCCTCGAGCTCGGCGCGCCGATCCACCGGCGTGAGCATGCTGACGTCCTGGCCGATAGCCTCGTCAGCGGTATAACCGTAAAGCCGCTCTGCGGCCGGGTTCCAGGTCGTGATAAAGCCGTTCATGTCGACGGTCACGATCGAATCCACCGATGTNCCNACGATGGCATTGAGCAGNGAGTCGCGCTCGAGATAACGNCTNACNGCNCGAGCGAGCGCGCCGGGCTCGCCGCTCGCATTCACCGGCAGCTTCACAGGTTTGCCCTTCGAGGCGGCACCGACCGCCTTGGTGATGGCGCGGAGCGGATCGGTGAGCGTGGCGGCGATCGCTATCGCGAGAAGACCCGCCAGAACGACGGCGACCGCACCGGTCATGGTTGCCGAACGCGCAACGGTAGCCGCGCCCCGGAACACAATATCGGTGGGAATGGACTCGATCAGTGTCAGGTGCCTTCGNTCGCCCAACTCGATCGGCCAGGCGGACATCGCTAATTCGCGTCCATCTGCATCCGTTATCCGNCCTGCNACNGGTGTCGGTGTATTGACGAGATTGGCCATGCCNGGCCAGTCGCTCTGGAAGGTCGACCCGTTACCGTATTCGAACGCGAAGGCCTGATCCGGATTCGGACTGATCAGATAGTATCCGTTCTCATCNACCAGATAGACACTGCCGCCCTTGAAACCGCCTTTCGGCANCTCGGTGAACAGCTCCTTCAGATCGACGTTGATGATAACGATACCCANCGNTCTGTCATTGCCATCGCGGATCGCTGTCGCNAGGCGGACGGTCGGCCAGGCGGGCAACTCGATTTCCCCCCGCTCACGATTGTAGCTGACCTGGGATACATAGAGGGTGCCGGCCGGCAATGTCACTGCATCGCGATAGTAGTTGCGTTCACCCTTGGACTGCAGCTCGTTATTCGGCACGATCCTCGTGGTGCCAGTCAAACGGTCACGCTCGACGCGAACCAGTTCGCGCCCATCATCATCCAAGCCGATCAGCCGGACCTGGGCATAGCTATGCTTGGCTTTGATGACGGCNAGCATTTCGGCCGCGAGCTGGGCGCGCCACGCTGCATAATTCCGCCCGTCTATCGTGCCGCCAGTGCGCTTCAGCTCCGCAGTGGCTTGCACGGCAGGCAGATCCGCCAGCATCATGACATCTTCTCTCGAACCGGCGACATAGTCCGTCAGGCCATCGGCCAGAATGCCGGCACGGGCTTTCAGGCTCTCGAAGACGACGGGGCGGGACGCATCGTTGGCTCGTTTGTAGATCAGCATGCCGGTGCCCGCCGTGGTGACCACGACGAGAAGGATCATGGCGATGGACAAGCGCAGCGCGAGGCTCATCTAGATATGCCAGTCTGGGCGAAANCNATTTTCGCAGGCATGCAACTTCTCCGAAATTGGCGGCATCCTCATCACCGTCATACTANACGGATGCGTGCGAATAAGTAATTACACGTTAAACGCNCAATGCGCNGGACGGAATAGCCCNTGGACGCGCCAAATCGCGCCGCCATAGGCTAAATCTAGTAGTTTTTCCAGTATTTTGGAGGAAACGTGTGATGGCGCCCTTTGGAAAGACCCAGGCCGAATCAGTCAACGCGATGCATGCCGTATCATTGGCGGCCGTGGCTTGCTGGGAGCGGGCATGGAGCCGAAACAGATAAATACAGAAAGGGCTGCTGGCGGGAGCAAAATTTATCGGTAAGCAAAACCTTACGCTTTGCGAATGACCTGCAAAATTCGGGCGGCTGCCTTTTCTGCGCCGTCGTCGGCCTGCATGGCTTCCGAGATTGCGGAAAGCTTCTGCTTCATTGCCGCGTCTTTCAGAAGCGACATCATCGCATCGCGGAGCTGGTCGGGCGTCCAGTCGTTGCGGTCGAGATGGATGCCGATGCCGGTTTCGGCGGTTCGCAGGCCGTTGTCATGGCCGTCCCAGCAATAGGGCATGCAGATCGAGGGCACGCCGAAATAGAGCGCCTCGCAAAAACTGTTGTTGCCCCCGTGATGGATGAAGAGGTCGGCCTGGGCGACGATCGAGGGCTGGGGAAACCAGCTTCCGAGATAGACGTTGTCAGGCACCCGCTGGTAGCTCTCCAGAAAGCCGCCGACATTGACGTAAAAGCGCGCCGGGAAGGTGGCGAAGACATCGATCATCCGGCCGATGAGATCGGTATCGATGGCGCCGAGACTGCCGAACGAAAGGTAGATGATCGGACCTTCATTGACGGGGAGCGGTGGCGGATCGAACTGCGCTTCCTCGCGCACGCAGCCTTCAAGAAAAACAAAAAGCTCTTCGGGCAGTTTTTCCGTGCGATCTCGGCGCACGTATTCCGGGGCGAGCAGCAGGTTGAGCCATGGTGAGGTTTCGAGAAACTGTCCGGCGGGCAACGGATCAAGTCCGCGTTTGGCGCGAAAACTGTTGTAACGCGCATGGATCGGCGCGGTGATCTCCACATAGGCCTTTTCAAAGGCCGGGCGGTGCGGATCGTCCGCGGCGAGCCCCGAGAGATAGGGCGGGACGTTCGGATCCGGGATTTCCGTCTCGGCACAAGAAACCACGCGGATCCACGGCACGCCGGCATTCGCGATCGCCGGAAACATGATGACGTTGTCGAGCACAATCGCATCGGGCTTGATGCGTTTGAGCAGCCTCTCCAGACCGCGCTCGGCCTGGATCGCGGTGTCGACAATCGCATCCCAGGTCGGGCCGACATAGGTTTCGAGCTGGGCCGTGGGGTCCTGGTTGAAATGATCGAGATGGGCGGTCACGAAGGCCTGCCAGCTTTCCTCGGACCGATGGGTGTCGGCCTTGGGCGCGGGCGGCAGCTGGTATTCCTTGAATCCGTATTCGTCAAAGACGCCCGTGAAGCCTTGGTGGCACAGGAACACCGGCACCGCGCCCCGGCGCTGAAGCTCTTGGGCGATGCCGACGCAATTGAGTGCCGAACCGAAGCTCGCCTCCGGGAAAAAGGCGATCACTGGCTTGTTCACGCCATTCCCTTCCGTGTGAGTGGCAAGAGGCCGCGATTGGCGGCCTGGGGCTTGCGGATCTGCGAGCGACGCAGGTGAAGCACCATCTGATCTGCTGCAAGCTGGTGCTGCATCCGTTCGAGGCTGTCAAGGATATCGAGATGCTCTTCCAGCGACTGTCGCAAACGGAAGTCCGGAATGCTGTTGTCCTTCTGGGTCGTCAGGCGCAACCGCTGATGGGCGAGCAGTGCGCCGCGAATGAAGCGGTTTCCGGAACTCTCGGCGATCAGACTGTGAAAGGCGCAATCGATGTGAAGAAACGCCATCGAACTCCTGGTGCCGTCCGGACGCTGGAGAAATTCCTCCATCTGCTGGCGCAGGAGTGCGGATTTCTGCCCGTCCAGTTCAAAACCGGGCTCGAGGATCGCCTGCGGTTCGAGCGCGAGACGGAAGGACAGGCTTTCGATGAGCGCGTTCGGCGTATCGAGAAGTGGCTGAAATGCCCAGGCTCGACCGGGAAGTTGCGCAACGATTCCGTCAGTGCTCAGTATTTTTAGCGCATTTAGTACAGCTGAACGGGGCACATCGTACCGTCGCACCAAGGCGCTGACCGACTGGACATCGGCGATGCGGCGCTCCGCACGATCGGAGAGAATACGAGCAGCCAGCGAACCTTCCATGTCGTCGAGCTGCGAGAGCCCACCGATGCCAGCCTCGTCAGGCGCCACGTTGAGGAAGTAACCACCTTCCTCGCGACGCTGCACGATCTCGTTCGATTCCAGTATCTTGAGGGCCGAGCGCACAGGCGTTCGCGAGACACCGCAGGCTTCAGAGAGGGCATTTTCCGGCATGTGATCGCCCGGTCGCAAGCCGTGCTCGAGCGCGAATTCGACGATCTGCCGCGCAAGCTTCAAGTGGTTCTGTCGCGTATTGCTGCGAGTTCGCAATTGCCTTCTCCTGACGCCAAACCAAGCCGCAAAACACGGGCTCAATCCCGCCGCCACCCAAAAAAGACTGCAAAAACAATTTGACGGATTTTTTGAGTGATTAATACTGAAGCTAGAGGCGATCAAAAGAAATCGCAAGCCACAAGCGGCTCAAATGGCCGTACGTCAACAAAGACCCTAGAGGTGAACTCAATGACCAGTTTCTCCGCGCTTTCGCGCGCTTTCTTGCGTAATAGCACCTTCCTGGCCGCAGCCCTCGTGGCACTCACCGCACCGGCCATGGCGGAATCGCTGACCGTTTCCAACTGGGACGGATACATGGCGCCCGACGCCATCCAGAAATTCAACGAAGAGACCGGCAACGAAGCCGAACTCGTGCTTCACGCCACCAACGAAGAGATCATGGGCAAGCTGATCGCCTCCAAGGGCGCCGGCTATGACGTGGTCTTCGTCTCCTCGCCCTTTGCCGAGGTTCTCCACAATCTCGGTCTGACCGAAGAACTCGATCACTCCAAGATCCCCAACATCAAGAACCTCTATCCGGAAGCGACCGAGCTTTCGCATGACCCGAACAACACCTTCTCGATCCCCTATGCNTGGGGCACGACNGGGCTTTGCTACCGTTCGGATCTNGTCGAGGACCCGACCTCCTGGAACGATCTCCTGAAGCCGTCGGAAGATGTTGCCGGCAAGACAACCATGCTTGCCACCGACCGCTGGCTGCTCGCNGCCGGTCAGCTCGATCTCGGCTACTCGGTCAACGAAACCGACCCGAAGAAGATGGAAGAGGTNCGNGATCTGCTGATCGAGGCGAAGAAGACNCTCCTCGCCTATGACGATACNACCTTCTACGCCAAGCTNGTTTCCGGCGAAGCCGAACTGGTGCAGGCCTGGGACGGCTGGTGCAACTACGGCATCGGCGAAAACGCCGACATCAAATACGTCATTCCGGAAGAAGGCTCCGACCTCTGGGTCGACACGATGGTGATCCTCAAGGCATCCNAGCACAAGGATGCAGCCTACGAGTTCGTCAACTACATTCTGGATGCCGCCAACCACCGNTGGGCCGCCGAGAACATCCTCTACAAGGTGCCCAACCAGGCGGCCATGGAGGGNGTCGANCCNTCGCTGCTCGAAACCTATCCGAACATGGCGTTCAAGCCCGCCGACATGCTGAAATACGAACAGCTCCGCGACGTCGGCAAGGCNCAGCGCGAATATTCGCGCATCGTCTCCGAAATCAAGGCCGCCAACTGATTAGGCTCCTTGCATCCCGGGCGCTCCCCCCACCGCGCCCGGGTTCTTCTTCCGATCGCCGGCACTGCCGGTGCAGGACTTCGTGATGACCACTGACCGCCGCCCCCTACTCCTGATGACGCCAGCACTGCTGTGGCTGACCGCCCTGATGGTCATCCCCTGCGCGCTTATCCTCGTGCTCGCCTTTTTCCGGCGCGGCATCTATGGCGGCATCGAATATACCTGGACGCTCGAAAACATCGCGCTGGTCTTCGACCCGCTCTATTTCCAGATCTTTCTCAAATCGGCGGGGATCGCCGGCCTTTCGGCAGCGCTTGCCTGTGTGCTCGGTTATGCGGCGGCCTATGCGATCGCCGCAATGCCCCGAAGCCGCCAGCCAATGCTTCTGTTTTTCGCGGTGCTGCCGTTCTGGTCGAACTATCTGGTGCGCACCTATGCATGGATCGTGCTCCTCAACCGCGAGGGACTGATCGTCAACATCGCCCGCTGGCTGGGCTATAACGGCGAACTGCCGAGCATGCTCTACACCGAGCAGGCCGTCATCATCGGGCTCGTCTACAACTACCTGCCCTTCGTGATCCTCGCCTGCTACGCGCCGTTGTCGCGGATGAACCCGGAAATCACCGAGGCCTCGCGTGATCTCGGCGCATCTGCCTGGACGACTTTCCGCCGCATTACCCTGCCGATGACCGTGCCCGGCATCGCCACCGGCTTCGTCTTCGTCTTCGTTCTGTCGATCGGCAATTTCGTCACCCCCGCCCTGCTCGGCGGCGGCCAGTTCCAGATGATCGGCAACCTGGTCTACGCACAGTTCCTGACCGCCAATGACTGGCCCTTCGGCGCGGCGCTCTCGATGGTGCTGATCCTGGTGATGCTCGGGCTCTTGATGGCGCAGGCCGTGGTTGCCGAACGGGCATCGAACGGAAAGGGCCAGAACGATGACTGATCGCAACACCTTCCGGCTGATGCTCCTCATCCTCGGCCTGGTCTTCGCCTTCCTCTACATCCCGATCTCGGTGCTCGTGGGCCTGTCCTTCAACGAGGGCGGCCTGCCGACAGCCTGGACCGGTTTCTCGGTCAAATGGTACGGCGCGCTTCTGGAAGATTCCGATATCCTGAAGGCCGCGGGCAACACGCTGATCGTCGCCGTCTGCTCGACGATCCTGTCGACCATTCTCGGCACGCTGCTCGCCGTCGGCGTCGAAATCCGCCGCCGCAACGGCAAATGGCTCGAAACCGTCATCTTCGCGCCGATGATCATCCCGGACATCGTGCTGGCAATCGCGCTGTTGAGCATGTTCTCGCTGCTCAACATCAAGATGGGCCTGCACACGATCACCGTCAGCCACGTGGTCTTCAACCTGGCCTTCGTCTGCGCCGTTGTGCGTGCGCGATTGAAGAGTTTCGACTGGTCGATCGTGGAAGCCTCCGCCGATCTGGGCGCGACCACNTTNACCACCCTNTACCGCGTGGTCATTCCGGTNCTNATGCCGGCGATCGTTGCGGGNGGACTGCTCGCCTTCACCCTGTCGGTCGATGAGTTNATCATCGCCTTCTTCACNGCTGGCGCCGGGCGGTCCTCCATCACCCTGCCGATGCAGATTTTCGCGATGATCCGGTTCGGCGTCACGCCGGAGATCAACGCACTCGCCACTCTCGTCATATCTGTTTCCGTCGTCGCGCTCGCCCTGTCGCAGCGACTGAACAAGGGAGGTCTTCCCGGCCAATGACCCAGCCGTTTTTGAGTATCCGCAACGTCGACAAATACTTCTCCGTGGTCAAAGCCGTGGACGACGTGTCGCTCGACATCCGGGAAAACGAATTCTTCGCGCTTCTCGGCGCTTCGGGCAGCGGCAAGACCACGCTGTTACGCATGCTTGCCGGCTTCGAGAGCCTGAGTGANGGCGACATCCTGATCGAGGGATCGTCGATCGCCAACATGCCGCCCAACCAGCGGCCCGTGAACCTGATGTTCCAGTCCTACGCGCTCTTTCCGCACATGACGGTGGCGCAGAACATCGCCTACGGGCTGGAGATGGACAAGCTGCCGAAGGCCGAGATCAAGGCGCGCGTCGACGAGATCCTGGAGGTCATCCAGCTCGCCCATCTCGGCAAGCGCAAGCCCGACCAGCTTTCGGGTGGTCAGCGCCAGCGCGTCGCCCTTGCCCGTGCGCTCGTCAAGCGACCCAAGGTTCTGCTGCTCGACGAACCGCTCGGCGCGCTCGACAAGAAGCTGCGCAGCGAAATGCAGCTGGAACTGAAGCGCCTGCAAGACGAGTTCGGCATTACCTTCATCATGGTCACCCACGACCAGGAAGAAGCTCTCGTGATGGCCGACCGCATCGCCATCATGAAGGACGGCGCNCTGTTGCAGGTNGGNTCACCCAAGGAGATCTACGAAAAGCCGGAATCGAAGTTCGCCGCNGACTTCATCGGCGTGATGAACTTTCTCCACGTCAAGCGCANGNCGGACGGCTTTGCGACGCCTGACGGCACTCCGATCAAGACCCAGCATGTCAGCGGCGATGTCGGTGAGGGCGAAGCAATCGCCGCGGTCCGGCCGGAGCGGCTNTCNGTGGGCGAAGGCGGCGACAACCACTTCGAGGGCGTGGTTGCCGAGATCGCCTATCACGGCCTCGATCTGTTGCTGCACGTCAAAACAGACCTCTCCGACACNCCGGTGATCGCCCGCATGACGGCGGACGTTGCCGACACTCACCAGCCCGAAATCGGCCAGCGGATCACGCTGAGCTGGTTGGCGCGCGACACCCACATCTTTCCGGCCTGAGAGCCCAACGACGAAAAGTCAGAGGAGAACACATGGAACAGAAAACATTCGCCTTCTTTCCCGAGGCCGCATTCGGCCCGGCGCTGAACTCCGTCGGCATCGCCCAGGCCATCACCGCCATGGGTCACAAGGCCGTCTTCCTGTCCGACCCCGGCTTCGTCGACGTCTACAAGGGCTACGGGTTCGAGGCTCATCCGGTCGCGCTGTCGGCGCCCATGCCGCCCGAGAAGCTCGCCAAGTTCTGGGAAGAATTCATCAACGGTCACATCCCGAACTTCCGCAAGGCGCCGATCGACCAGATCGACAACTACGTCAAGGATTGCTGGGAAGCGATCGTCGACAGCGCCAAATGGGCCGAGAAGGACCTTCCCAAGGTTCTCGCCGAGATCAAGCCCGACGTAATCGCGGTCGACAACGTCATCCTGTTCCCGGCCATCAAGCAGCATGGTGTGCCCTGGGTGCGCATCATCTCCTGCTCGGAAAACGAGATCGAAGACCCGGCCATTCCGCCGCATCTTTCCGGCATGTCGGAGAACGACACGGAAGGTCATGCCGCCTTCCGCAAGAAGTTCAACGAGGTCATCAAGCCGATCCACGACGACTTCAACGAATTCCTGAAGGAATGCGGCGAGGAGCCCTACGAGCTCGGCCAGTTCTTCGAGGCTTCGCCTTACATGAACATGATGCTCTATCCGCAGCCGCTGACCTACAAGCGCGAAGAGCCGCTCGATCCGTCGCGGTTCCAGTATCTGGAAGGCTGCGTGCGCACCGACAAGCCCTATGACGTTCCGGAGTTCAAGGCCAATAATGACGGCCCGCTGCTCTACGTCTCCTTCGGCTCGCTGGGTGCCGGCGACACGGATCTTCTCAAGCGCCTGATCACGCTCATCGGCAAGTCGCGTTACCGCGCACTCGTCAATGTCGGCGACTACAAGGACGAGTACAGCGACATTCCGCCGAACGTCGTCATCGACAGCTGGTTCCCGCAGCCTTCCGTCATTCCGCAGGTCGATGCGGTCATCCACCACGGCGGCAACAACTCCTTCACCGAGTGCCTCTATTTCGGCAAGCCGGCGATCATCATGCCCTATGTCTGGGACGGTCACGACAACGCCATGCGCGTTCAGGAAACCGGCTACGGCTTCCGCTCGGATCGCTACGACTGGACCGACGAGGAACTGATCGAAAAGATCGAGACCTGCCTCACCGACGCCGCCATGCATGAGCGGCTGGAGAAGATCTCCAAGCACATGCAGTCCTGCGAAGGTCCGGTGAAGGCCGCCAAGCTTCTGGTCGGGCTCGTGAAATGACGAACCTGTCCTCCACTGCGCCGCATATTCACGGCGCCTGCGACTTCGACGATCTCGTGGATTGGGGACCTCAGCCGGACGCGCTGGCCGGGGCCTCCCATTCGACTGGCCGGCTTCTTTTCAAGGGGCCCGGCAACATTCCCGAAACCGGCATCTGGGACTGCACCCCGGGCCGCTGGCGGCTGTCCGTGCCGCGCGACGAGTTCTGTCATTTCGTCAAGGGCCGGGCGACCTATCGCAGCGACCACGGCGAAGTGATCGAAGTCGAGGCCGGCACCTGCGTCATGTTCCCCGCCGGCTGGACCGGCGAGGCCGAAGTCCACGAAACCATCCGCAACATCTACATGCTGAGCTAAGGCTGAAATTCCATGAAAACACCTGTCCTGCACAAGCCGCTCGAGGTTACCGAGACCGTCGACTGGGGTGTCATCCCCACGATGATCGAGGGCGAATCCCATGTCAGCGGCGTGCTGATCCACAAGGGGCCGGAAGGCCGTTCGGAATGCGGCGTCTGGATTTGCACGCCGGGCAAGTGGGAATGCCACGTGACCAGCGACGAGTTCTGCCATTTCCTCGAAGGCCGCTGCACCTATGTCCACGAGGACGGCGAGGTCATCGAGATCACGCCGGATACCGCCGCCTTCTTCCCGAAGGACTGGAAGGGCGTGTGTACGGTCCATGAGACCATCAAGAAGGTCTACATGATCCGATGAACATGACGGCGAACCTTGCCTCGCTGGCTCCGCCGGCTGCGACCTTTCTGGCCCGGCATGGCCTGAGCGATGCCGCGCTGGAACCGTTGCCGGCCGACGCCTCGCCACGCAGCTATTGCCGGCTGCCGGGGCAGGGCAAGCTGTTGATGGAAGACCGGACCGATCCGGCCGGCTATGCCGCCTTCATCCGGCTGGCCCGCCACCTCAAGGGTCTGGGGCTGACAGCGCCCCGCGTCTTCGGCTCCGACCCCGCAGCCGGTCTCGCGCTGATCGAGGATTTCGGCACCAACACCTATGGCCGTCTTCTCGCCGACGGGCATGACGAAGAAGCGCTCTATGAACTGGCCGTCGATGCGCTCATTCATCTGCACAGCCATCCCGATGCGGCGGACGTTTCCGTTCCCGCCTACGACACGGAGATGCTGCTCGAAGAGGTGTCCCGCTTCTCGCACTGGTTCGTTCCTGAATTCGCACCCGGCGTCGATGCGCAAGCCTTCGATACAGAGTTCCGGGAGATGTGGGCGCAAGCGCTGAAGCCTGTCGAGCGTGCGCCGAAGACCCTTGTCCTGCGTGATTTCCATATCGACAATCTGATGCTGCTCGGTGACCGTTCAGGAATTACCGCCTGCGGGCTTCTCGACTTTCAGGACGGTGTGATCGGGGCGGGAGAATACGACCTCGCCTCGCTTCTGCAGGATGCGCGCCGCGATCTCGAACCCGGCCTCGAAACCAAGATGCTTGAGCGCTACCTGGAAAAAATTCCTGTCGCCTGCGGCACCCGCGCCGAAATTCTTCATCGCTACTATCTGATGGCGGCCCAGCGCCATACCCGGCTGATGGGCCAGTTCATCCGGCTCAAGAAGCGCGACAGCAAGCCGGGCTACATGCAGTACATGCCGCGCGTGGCGCGCCAGATGCAGGCTGCACTTGCCGCCGCCGGCCTTAGTGAAATCTCCGACAATCTCGATGCCAAGCTTCCCGGCTGGCGCGACGCCGGCGACGCGCTCGCCGCGACTTCCTGAAGGACATATGATGCTCGACGTTCAAAAGCCCCATTACTTCGTGAACCCGGCGTTTCCCGTCTCCGAAGGCGAGCCGAAGCGCGTGATCGACCCGGCAACGCTTGCCGACGTCGGCGCGCGCGCCGATGTCACGGCTGCGGAGATCGAGACCGTTCTCGACAAGGTGAATGCGGCGCAGGCGCTGTGGAAGGACGTCGACGCCAAGTCCCGCGCCAAGGTGCTGCACACACTGGCCAACCGGATCGAGGCGACGGACTTTACCGAGTGCGCGATCCTGATGAGCCGCGAGATGGGCAAGCCCTATCCCGAAGCAATCGGCGAGATCGCCAATTGTGCGCCGATCTTCCGCTACTACGCCGAAATGGCGCGCGACGAGGCCGGCAAGGTGGCCGGCACCACGCAGAAGGGCTCGCTCCAATTTGCGACTTACGAGCCGCTGGGCGTCTCGGTGCATATCATGCCGTTCAACTTCCCGATCCTTCTGATGTGCTGGACGGTCGCCGCCTCGCTTGCCGCGGGAAACGGGTGCGTGGTCAAACCTGCCGAATTGACGACGCTCTCGACGCTCGAATTCATGAAGGTCTTCGCCGACCTGCCGGACGATCTGGTCGCCTGCCTGCCGGGCGGCGCCGAAGTCGGAAAGGCGCTGGTCGACAGCAGGAAGACCCATGCCGTGGCCTTCACCGGTTCCGTTGGTGCGGGCAAGGCCGTGGCAGCCGCGGCGGCGGCCCACATGAAACCCGCCGTGATCGAGGCCGGCGGCTCCGACCCGATGATCATCACCGCACATGCCCCGATCGCGGTGGCCGCGGCTGGTGCGGTCACCGGCGCATTCCACATGTCCGGCCAGGTCTGCACCTCGACCGAACGGATGTATGTGGTCGACAGCGTCCACGACGAATTCGTCGAAGCCTTCAAGGCCGAAACCCTGCGCTTGAGGATCGGCAACGGTCTCGACAAGTCGGAGATCGGGCCGCTGGTCAGCAAGGCGGCACGGGACAAGGTCGAACGCCTGGTCGCCGATGCCGTTGCCAAGGGCGCCACGGTCGTCTGCGGCGGCAAGATCCCCGAGGCGCACCAGACCGGCTGGTTCTACGAGCCCACCATTTTGACCGACTGCACGACCGACATGGACATTCTCCACGAGGAAACCTTCGGCCCTGTCGCGGCCATCGTCCGCGTACCGGATTTCGATGCCGCTATCGCAGGCGCCAATGCCTCCGACTTCGGTCTCGGCGCCAGTGTGTTCACGACCTCGCTGGAGGAAGCCCACGACGCCCACGAACGGCTCGAATCCGGCATGGTGTGGATCAACAACCCGATGATCGACAACGATGCCCTGCCCTTCGGCGGCTGGAAGAATTCCGGCATCGGCCGCGAACTCGGGCGCATGGGTCTCGACACCTTCCGGCGCACGAAGATGGTCATTCTCGACCACAAGCCCATCCGCCACGAGTGGTGGTACCCCTATCCCGATGACTGGTTCCTCGATGCCGGCGGACGCCAGATCGGCTGAGACAGGAGAGTTTCGATGCAGACGACACAGCTTTACATCGACGGCGCATTCGTTGCACCCGAAAAGGGTGGAACCTTCGAAGCGATCGACCCGGCGACCGAGAAGCCTTTCGCACAGATCGCATCGGGCACCGCAGCCGACGTAGACAGGGCGGTCAAGGCAGCCCGCCGCGCCTTCGATGAAGGTCCCTGGCCGCAAATGCCCGCGGCAGAGCGCGCGGCTGCGCTTCGGAAGATCGCCAACGGCATCAAGGACCGCCTCAAGGAAATCGCTGCGGTTGAAACCCGCGACAACGGCAAGCCCATCCCTGAGTCCGAATGGGACATCGGCGATGCGGCTTTCGTTTTCGACTACTATGCCGACATGGCCGAAGCCCATGAGGCGGAAGGACCGGAAACAGTCGATCTCGGCGATGACGCCTTCACCGGCACCATCAGCACCGAACCGCTCGGTGTCGTGGGCGCGATCACACCGTGGAACTTCCCGCTATTGATGGCCGTCTGGAAGGTCGCACCTGCGCTGGCCGCCGGCTGCACCATCGTTCTCAAACCGTCGGAATACTGCTCGATGAGCTGCGCCATCCTCGCCGAAATCATCGANGCGGCGGGACTGCCTTCCGGCGTGTTCAACCTGATTACCGGAACGGGCCCCGAAGCCGGNGCGCCGCTTTCCGANCATCCGCTNGTCGACAAGCTCGCCTTTACCGGNTCGGTGCCGACNGGCCGCAANGTCATGACGGCGGCNGCNGCCGGGATCCGCACCGTGTCNCTNGANCTNGGCGGCAAGTCGCCCTTCATCATCTTCGACGACTGCGACATCGACAAAGCCGTCGAATGGATCCTGTTCGGCATCTTCTGGAACAAGGGCGAGGTCTGCTCGGCCACGTCGCGTGTGCTCGTCCAGCGCGGCCTCTATCCGAAGCTAATGGAACGGCTGGTCGAGGCGACGGAAGCCATCACCATCGGTCCGGGCGACGTCGAGGGCATCAAACTGGGCCCGGTGGTCTCCAAGACCCAGTACGACAAGGTGCTGGCGGCGATCGAAGCCGGCAAGAAAACCGATGCCAAACTAATGACTGGCGGCGGTCGTCCGGAGGGCATGGAGACGGGCTATTACATTGCGCCCACCATCTTCGCCGAGGTGCCGACCGATGCCGCGATCTGGCGCGAGGAAGTCTTCGGCCCGGTCGTCTGCGTCAATCCGTTCGATACCGAAGAGGAAGCGCTCGCTCTGGCCAATGACAGNCCCTACGGGCTGGCGGGNGCCGTGATGTCNNACGATCTCGATCGCTGTGAACGCGTGGCCGGAAAGCTGCGCGCCGGCATCATCTGGATCAANTGCTCGCAGCCGACCTTCACCCAGGTTCCGTGGGGCGGCTACAAGTCGTCCGGCATCGGCCGCGAACTCGGCAAATCCGGTTTCATGGGCTTCCGCGAGATCAAGCAGATCACCCGCTACGACCACACCCGCGACTGGGGCTGGTACCTCTCGAAATGATGCAGTCCCTCGCTCACGCAAGCGCCGATCCGTTCTGGTCCGTCGGCATGCCGGATCAGGCTGCATGCCCGGCTCTGGCGACGGACGCCACGTGCGATCTCGCAATCGTCGGCGGTGGTTTTACCGGATTGTGGTCGGCGCTCAAGGCGCGTGAATTGTGGCCCGATGCCCGCATCGTGCTTCTCGAAGGCGGGACGTGCGGCCAGGCGGCGAGCGGGCGNACNGGCGGCTTNTGCGCNCCCTCNATTTCNCANGGCGTCGGCAANGCNCTCGACCGGTTTCCAAGTGAAGCCGAGACACTGATCCGGCTGGGGCGCGAGAACCTNATCGAGTACCAGCGTGATCTCGAATATTACGAGATGGATGCCGGGTTCGAGCTTTGCGGAAAGCTGAATGTTGCCGCCACCCCGTGGCAGGCGGAAGGCCTTCAGGCGATGGCNCGCAATTATGCGCGGTTCGGTATCGACTGCACGCTTCTGTCGGGCGATGNGCTGAAGGAGAAGCTCGACAGCCCGGTTTATTCCGCGGGTTTGTTCGAGCCGAATTACGCACTCATCCACCCGGGCAAGACGGTCAGCGAGTTGCGTCGCATCTGTCTTGAAGGCGGCATCGAGATATTCGAGAACAGCAAGGTCACCAAGATCTCGCGCGATGGAGAGAAGGTGGCGTTGACCACCGACCAAGCGCAGCTCCGTGCCGCCAAGGTTATCCTCGCCACCAACGCCGCCCTGCCGCTTCTCAAGCGGCTGACGATGAGCGTTATCCCAATCTACGACTACTCGCTGGTGACCGAGCGGCTCACCGAGGAACAATGGGCGGGCATCGGCTGGACCGGCTCCTACGGCATCGCCGACAGCGGCAACCAGTTTCACTATTTCCGCAAGACGCCGGACGGGCGCATGCTCTGGGCCGGCTACGATGCGATCTATCATTACGGCAGCAGCCGGGACACGGAAAAGCTGCAGCGCGCGGAGACATTCGAACGGCTGGCTGAGCAGTTCAAGGCGGCCTTCCCAAACATTGCCGACGTGCGCTTCTCGCACGCCTGGGGCGGAATCATCGATACGTCGGCGCGCACCACTTTCTTCGCCGGCCAGGCTTTCGGCGGTCAGGTAGCCTATGCGATGGGCTTTACCGGGCAGGGTGTCTCGGCAAGCCGCTTTGCGGCGCTCACCATGCTCGACCTGCTCGAAGGACGGGACACCGAGCGCACGCGGCTGAAGATGCTGCGCCGCATGCCGGTGCCCTTCCCCCCCGAACCGATCCGGAGCCTTGCCGTCCGCCTCGCCCAGAAGGGGCTCGAGAAGGAAGACCGCACCGGCCACCGTCCCGCATTTCTCCGCATGCTCGATGCCCTCGGCATCGGCTTTGCCTCCTGAAAGGGCTTTCATGACCAAAGATCAGACCTCCCCGGCCCATGTCATCCCTTTCAGGACCGACACCCCGCCGCGCGAAACCCGCGTGGACGATCCGGNCATTGTCGACGCGCCCTATGAGGCAAAGAGCTGGCGCGCGTTTACCGACACGTCCGGACGTGCGATCAGCGGCATCTGGGAAGCGGGTCCGCATCGCGAACATTGCAACTGCGATTACGACGAGATGTGCCACATTCTCGAAGGTCAGGTTCGGCTTACCGATGCGGATGGTACAGCGCAGGTCTTCGGGCCCGGAGACAGTTTCGTTGTCGCCGCGGGCTTCAAGGGAACCTGGGAGAACCTGACGCCGGTGCGCAAGGTCTTCTTCATTCTCGGACCGGCCATGGAGACCACTTCGGCCTGAAGCGAAGTGTCAGCAGAAAACGACTGACCCGCGCGTTACTCCTCGTTATGGTGCCGACGAATCCCTCGCTTCCGGAGCGCAAGGGACCGCGTAATGAGGACTGAGCATATGAGACGAAACGGCGGACAATTGCTGGTGGAATGCCTGACGGCGCTGGGTGCGAAGAAGGCGTTCGGGGTTCCGGGCGAAAGCTATCTGGCCGTCCTCGACGCCCTTTACGATACCAGGGGCCAGTTCGATTACGTGCTCTGCCGCAACGAGGGCGGCGCGGGCTTCATGGCGGCCGCCTATGGCAAGCTCACCGGCGACCCCGGCATCTGCATGGTCACGCGCGGACCNGGTGCNACCAANGCCTCGATCGGCGTTCATACGGCGATGCAGGATTCGGCCCCNATGATCCTNCTCGTCGGCCAGGTGGGCACCGACATGAAGGGCCGCGAAGCCTTTCAGGAAGTCGACTACAAGGCGGTATTCGGCACGCTGGCCAAGTGGGCGGTCGAGATCGACCAGGTCGAGCGCATTCCGGAGATCATATCACGCGCCTGGCTGACCGCCATCTCCGGCCGGCCCGGCCCGGTCGTGATCGCACTGCCTGAAGACATGCTCACCTCTCTGACCGANGCCGAGCCGCTNAAAGGCCCGCTCTCGATCGAGGAACCGCTGCCCTCGCCCGCNTCNGTCGACAAGNCCCGCAGCCTGCTTGCNNNNGCCAAGCGCCCGCTCATTCTCTATGGCGGCTGCAACTGGAAGGGCGAGGGCACCGCGCCGTTGCAGCGTTTTGCCGAAGCGTCCGACATCCCTGTCGTGTCGGTCTTCCGCTATCAGGACCAGTTCGACAACAACTCGCCCGTCTTCTGCGGCGAAGCCGGCGTCGGCATGTCGCCNCCCAAGANGCTCATAAGCGAAGCCGACGTCATTCTCGCGATCAACAACCGNTTCGGNGAGAACTCGACGGAAGGCTATACGCTGCTCGACGTTCCGTCTCCGAAGCAGACACTCATCCACGTCCACGGTTCCGACCTCGAGATCGGCAAGATCTATCGNCCGGCACTGGCGATCCAGTCAGGCCCCAATGCCTTTGTCGCGGCCCTTGACGCGCTTGACCCTATCAAGGGTGAATGGGCNGACTGGCGCAAGGAAGGCCGCGCGTCTTACGAAGCCGGCTTCGATCTTCCGGACCTTCCATCGCCTGTCGACATGGGCAAGGTCTGTGCCTGGCTGCGCGACACCCTGCCCGAGGACGTGATCGTGACCAACGGTGCGGGCAATTTTGCAATCTGGTCCGGCAAGTTCCTGAAATACGGTCCGNAGGCGCGGCTTCTCGCCCCNCAATCGGGTGCCATGGGCTACGGCCTTCCCGCNGCCATCGCCGCCAAGCTTGTGGAGCCGGAAAAGACGGTCGTCTGCTTTGCGGGCGACGGCGATTTCCAGATGAATTGCACGGAGCTCGCCACGGCGCTTCAAGCCGGCGCGCAGCCGATCGTGCTCATTCTCAACAACGGCACCTACGGCACCATTCGCGCNCACCAGGAGCGCAACTACCCGNCCCGCGTGTCCGGCACCGACATGGTCAGCCCGGATTTNNCGGCGCTNGCAAANGCCTATGGTTTCCATGGCGAGCGCGTCGAGACGACCGAAGATTTCGCACCTGCCTTCGAACGCGCGCTCGCTTCAAGGACCGGCGCGGTTCTCGATCTCAACATTTCGGCGGAAGTTCTCACCCCGCGCCAGACCCTGTCGCAGATGCGTGAGAATGCGCTGAAGGCGGGGAAATGAGCTTGGGAGGGATGCCGGTGTGATCCGGCATCGATGGAAAACTCAGCTTTCGAGCATGTCGCGCAGGCGGTAATACCAGATCGCCATCGTNGCGTAGTAGGGATGCANCCNGTGCANGGGCAAGGGATTGATCTTGCTGAACTCGAACGGCAATGGCTGGGACCTGTCGGCNATATNCCGTCCGATGGCNGCNCCTAGCGCGCTCGCAAGCGCCANGCCGCGGCCATTATATCCCAGCGCNATGGTCAGATCGTCGAACGGCTGATGGAGATGCGGCAGGTGGTCGTATGTCATGGCCACACGCCCGGTCCAGCGGAACGCGATCTGCGCCTCGGCCAGCTCGGGATAGATCCAGTGGAGACCCGCGATGATCTTGCGGTAATCGTCGGCGGCGGGGTCGTCCCTGAAATTGCCACGCCCGCCGAACATCAGTCGTCCCTCGGGGCCGATACGGAAGTAATTGGCCAGGCGACGGCTATCCGAGACAGGCGTCTGTCGTGGCAGGATACGCGAAAGCTGGTCCGGGGANAGTGGCTGGGTTGCCACCTGGAAGCTGTTGGCGGGAATGACGGTGGCGCGCAGCTTCGGCAGGAGTTCGCCGCTATAGCCGTTGGTCGCCACCACAACGTGCGCGGCGGTGATGCTCGCGCCGCTTTTCGTGTGGATCCGCCAGCCCGAGGACAGCTTTTCCAGCCGTACCGCCTCGGTGCCTGCATGGATCGCCGCACCCTTGGCCTGTGCCGCGAGCGCCAGCCCGGTCACGTAGTTCAACGGATGCAACTGTCCGGCGCGGCTGTCCAGCCAGCCGCCTTTGAAGGCATCGCTGCCGGTCAGCACCTGCACCTGATCCGTCGATAGCATCTCTGTCGGCGCGCCACGCTTCTCCCATTGCCGTGCCCTGCTCTCGAGCTTCTCCAAGTGGGCGCTTTTCAAGCTCGCCTGGATCCAGCCGTTGCGCTGGGCATTGCAGTCGATTGCGAGCCGCCGGATAAGATCGAAGGTGAATTCGGCGGTCCGGCCAGCGAACTCGGTCGTTTCCTCGCCGTAAACCCGGTCGATCTCATCCGGATCATACTTGATGCCGGGTATGACCTGCCCGCCATTGCGTCCCGAAGCCCCGAAGCCGGGATCGCGACTGTCCAGTACCGTCACATCGGTACCGGCCTCGGCCAGATGGAGCGCCGCCGACAGCCCGGTAAAGCCCGCACCGATGATGGCGACATCCGTTTTGACGCTGGTATCGAGGCTCGGGAAGCTCGGCCGCTTGCGGGCGGTTGCCGCCCAGATGGAGGCAATATCGTAGGACATGAAATTCTCAGACCGGGTGCGTCACGCGCCGCAGAAAGTCCTGCGTGCGTTCATGCTGGGGATTGTGCAGAACCGATGCGGCCGGGCCTTCTTCCACGATCTGCCCGCCGTCGAGGAACAACACTGTGTCTGCGACTTCACGTGCAAACTGGATCTCGTGCGTCACCACCAGCATGGTCATGTGTTCTTCGGCCAGCGAACGCATGACGCTCAGCACTTCGCCCACCATTTCGGGGTCCAGAGCCGACGTCGGTTCGTCGAACAGAATGGCTTCCGGGCGCATGGCCAAGGCGCGGGCAATGGCGACACGCTGCTGCTGGCCGCCGGACAGATTGCTCGGATAAACATCAAGCTTGTCCTCGAGGCCCACGCGGGTCAGAAGTTCCTTCGCGCGCGCCCTGACTTCTTCCCGATTTTCCTTGAGGACGTAGACCGGCCCCTCCATCACGTTTTCCAGAGCGGTACGATGCGGGAACAGGTTGAAGCGCTGAAACACCATCGCAACGCGCGTGCGCACCTTGTGGATGGAGGGCGCCAGAGCGGAAACCAGCTCGCCTTCGATTTCGATGCGACCGTCCTGGTAGGTTTCAAGCCCGTTGACGCAGCGTAAGAGCGTCGATTTGCCGGAGCCCGAGGGGCCGATCAGGCAGACGACGTTGCCCTTGCCGATTTCCGCGTTGATCCCCTTGAGGACCTTCAGATCGCCGTAGGACTTGTGAACATTGTCAAACCGGATCATCGGCCAGCTCCCGTGCTCTTTTCGATGCGGTTCATGATGAAGTTGAGCGGCAGCGTCAGGCATAAATACAGCAGCGCGACCAGCGTGAAGACGGTCAGATTGTTGAAGGTCGAGGAAGCCAGCATCTTGCCCTGCATTGTCAGTTCAGCCACGGAAATGACCGACACCTGGGACGAATCCTTCAACAGCATGATCAGGTTGTTGCCGTAGGGCGGGATGACAATCTTGAAAGCCTGCGGCAGCACCACGCGGCGCATCATCATGCCCTGCTTCATGCCGATCGACTTGGCTGCCTCGATCTGCCCGCGGTCAACGGCCTCGATCCCTGCGCGGAAAGTCTCGGCGATGTAGCAGGAATAGGTCAGTCCGAGACCGATCACGCCTGCCTGAAACGCGGTGAGGTCGATCCCGATCTCGGGCATGACGAAATAGATGTAAAACAGGATGACGAGGATCGGGATGCCGCGGATGAACTCGACGAACACCCGAACCGGGGTCGCCAGCCAGCGAATCCCGGATGTCCGGCACAGGGACCAGACAAGGCCGAGCAGCGTGGCCAGCAGAAGCGCCAGAAGCGTAACCGCGACCGTCAGCCAGACGCCCGACAGAAGGAAGGGCAGATATTCAGCGGCCTGGGAAAAGAAGGTTTGCATAAATAAGGTTTCACTCCTTGCTGAGGTCGCCGAGGCATGAGCCGGCTGCCCGGCTCATGCGAGAGTTGTCGGCCTTGTAATGACGATCAAAGGCCGTATTTGGCGAAGATCTTTTCCAGTTCGCCGCTGTCTTTCAGCTTTGCCAAA
Organism: Hoeflea sp.; assembly: GCA_002707605.1. Classification (GTDB taxonomy): domain Bacteria; phylum Pseudomonadota; class Alphaproteobacteria; order Rhizobiales; family Rhizobiaceae; genus Pseudohoeflea. The sequence continues at coordinate 18,528 of PANK01000016.1, read as the reverse complement.
GAGGCGTTGACCTTTTCCAGAAGCTCCGGATTGTCCTTGGCGACAGCCAGCGCGACCGTGCCCTCGCTCATGGGCTTGTAGCCATCGACGAGCCGCACACCGAAAGAGGGATTCTGCGCGATCTGATAGGCAACGATCGGCTTGTCGCCGAAGCCCGCCTTGATGCGACCCAGCTTCACGTCGCGCATGATGTCGGACAGGTTGTCGTAAAGCTTGACGTCGCCGAAGATGCCCAGCTCGTTGAGCTTGTCGGCAAATACGGTGCCCACCTGCGCGCCCACGGCTTCACCCTTGATATCTTCGACCGTGTAATCGGTCGCGTCATCGGCGGAGACGAACATCGCATCGCCATAGGTGTAGACGCCGGTCGAGAAGTCGACGACTTCCTTGCGCTTGTCGGAGGCGAACATGCCGGCTGAGATGAGATCGATCTTGTGCGTGGTCAGCGCGGGGATGAGCGCGGAGAAGGCCGTCAGCTCGAACTTGGCGGTCATGCCATTGTCTTCGGCAATCGCGTTGGCAAGATCGACCATGGCGCCGGTGGGCGCCTGGCTTGACGTGTCGATGAATGTGAAGGGCACACCGGTGGTGGTGACGCCGAGGGTGAGATCGTCTGCGAGCGATGGTGCGGCGAGGCCCAAGGTGAGCGCGAGAACCGCGATAGTTTTCTTCAGCATGGTCTATTCCCTTGTTTGAACTGGCGCCGCTCTTCCGGACATACGGAACGGCGGTATGGCGCAATGCCGCGCAGGCTGCGTAACGACCAGGCCCTGCACTTTCACTATATTGAAATGGCCACATCAATCAACGCACCGCGCATGATTTTTTTCATGTAGATGAAATTTGAACCTCAGGCTTTCATAAATGCGCTCGTGCCAGATTGCGCTGGGCATCAAATCTGCTTAAGTAAATTTATGCCGAAGCACATTTTCCGAACGCGCTTCGCAATCGGCTGGATGATTTTTCACCTGGATGAACATTGGTCTGACATGAGCATTTCCGACAACGCACACTCGACTTCCGATCTCGACATCACCTCCGATGACGCAGGCGACGACGATCGGGCGCTGGGGCAGGCCATTCGCCGGGCGCGGCAGTCCGCCAGGATGTCGCTGCAGCAGGTGGCTGAAAGTGCGGGAACCTCCGTCGGCCTGCTCAGCCAGATCGAGCGCGGGATATCGTCCCCCTCCATTCGCGTCCTGCGCGAGATCTGCAATGTGCTGAAAATTCCGGTCCATGCGCTGTTCGGCGATTCGGACGCGGCGATCGAGCAGGAAGCGCGGCGGGTGGTGCGCGTCAATCAGCGCCGCAAGGCCGATTTCGGCGCCAAGGGCATGATCAAGGAATTTCTCAATGCCCACGAGGGCAGAGCGCTACAGGTGATGGAGATCATTCTCGAGCCGAATGGCGGCTCCGGCGACGACAGCTACAGCCATGAAGGAGAAGAGTGTGGCGTGGTGCTGGAAGGCCGGCTCGAACTGCATGTCGATGGCGCCGTCTACCGGTTGGCCGAAGGCGACTCCTTTTACTTCGAAAGCACCCTGAACCACAAGTTCAACAATATCTCGCCGGGCAAAACCCGCATCATCTGGATCACCACCCCACCGGTCTGGTGACGGCAACGATACATGTGCGGGCTATTGCCGAAGACGACCTGATCTAGGCCGCCCAATCACGAAAAAGTCAATCCAATCAAATACTTGATACCTGCCGTTTTGGGTGCCCGGAGGGGCTGGCGGAGAGAGAGGGAAAAACCCTCAATCACCCAAGTATATTGACAACATTGTACAAATTCAAATCGACCGCCGCGTTGCGATACACCCTCTGATATCCCGGACTGTACTTGATTGCAACAGGATTCTCGACGTCTAATCTAGATCGAACTTATGTTTTACACGCACCGTACGAGATAAATTTGGAAAATTGATAAGACGGAGACGACCACTGAACCTCATCAACAATCGCCACCGCTTAAAATGACGCTCCCGAATGTCTCGGACACGGAAATGATTTCCGTGTCCGCGCGACTGGCATAACTACCGGCCTTGGCTACAAGTTAAGAGTCCGAGCCCAACCGCTCCTGCCGGGATAGCAATGCGGCAACCGCCCGGCCGACGAACAGAGGCACTGGCGCACCGAGCACAGAGGCCAACTTGGAGAAGGCGGCTAGTTCAATTTCGACATTGCTCTCCGCGTTGAGAAGCAGCTCAAGCCAGTTCACACTACAACCCGCCTCTCTAGTGATAGGCTCAGAGTCATCATCGCATCGTCACCTAACGCTCGGCGCCCTAATCAACGTGATGGCGCGATGCGCACGAAGGCCTATGGTTTAGCAGGGAAAGTCATTGCGAATTACGACTGCTTGGCATCAACGCTGAATGGTCGAGTATCCTTGATTTATTATCCCTCGGAAACGCCCATCAGGGCAACGCGTCAAAGTCCTGTCTTCGGTATCCTTCGACCAGGGCCCGCAAACTGTAAGGCGCTATCACCTCAACCTTGTCGCCCCACTGATAGAGATGCCACGCCATCTCGAGCCATCCGGCCGCATTGAACCGGACGATCAGGCTTCCGTCATCCTGTGGTTCCAGGACCTGCGTCGGGTGAAAACGGAACTCGGCAGCACGCCCAGCGGCCGCAGGCGCGAAGCGCCAGATCACCTCCCCGTATTGCGCCGGGTCCTGATAGACGCCGAAGGCCTTGGCCGCATAGTTCTCCAGCGTGAATCCCGATGCGAAGGCAAAGCTTTCGTCGAGCACCTCAGCGACATGAAGCCGGTCCATGCGGAAGTTTAGGATCGTTTCGCTTCGCGACGGTTGCCGCGCCACAAGGTAGCTGCGGTGGCCCAGCAGCAGGCCGTGCGGTTCGATGACCCGGGGCGCGGCATCCACAGATCCGTAGGTGACACGCAGGCGAAACGGGCCTCGCAGAGCCTCCATGACTGCATCCGTCAGGTCGGGACGCAGCGCGACGGTCGGACCGGGACGCATGACCTGACCAAGACTGGCCAATACCGCCTCGGCATCGGCCTCGGACCTCGTTGCGTCACGGGGTGTGAGCCGAGCCAGCAGCCCATCACGCAGATCCTCAAGCGCGCGAGCATGGCGCAGTCGCGCCTGATCGCGGGCGGCGCGCGCTGCGATTTCGAGAGCTTCGATGGTGGTTTCCTGTCGCGGCTGCAGCCGCTCCGACGGGGGCGCGTCCAGCCGCCAGTACCGTCGGCGGTCCTCGGCATCACTGGTCGTGACATTGGCGAAAGCGGCGTCCAGCGCCTCGGTCATCCGCTGCGCCGTACGGTGCGAGACGCCGAACTCGACGCAGATGTCCTCAAGGCTGACGCCGCCACGCCGAGAAGCCGCCATCTGGGCGAGACGGAGCAGATCCTGAGCCTTGGAGAAGGACATTTGACCTCTATGCCAGAAATTGACACCATCGTAAGCTATTGATCAGCTTGCGGTCTGTCGAGGCGATTCCCTCGGGGGTCACGTGTCGCAAGTATTGGAGCATTAATGAGGGACCTCGACGGCCGTATCTTTTTGTCCGCCTCGGATCTCATGCGCTTCATGGGGTGCGCGCACGCGACGACCCTTGATCTGGCACATATGCGCGGCACCGGACCGGAGCCGCGGGAAGACAGTGAAGACGCTGCGTTGCTGCAGAAGCAGGGCGACGCCCACGAGGCGGCCCATCTGGCTCGCCTCAAGGAAGCTGGACGCACCGTCATCGAGATCGAACGCAGTGGCCTTGGCAAGAACGCCGAAGCGACACGCGCGGCTTTGGCCGCAGGCGTGGACGTGGTGTTTCAGGGCGCATTCCTGTCGGGCAACTGGGGCGGCTGGTCGGATTTCCTGGAGCGCGTGGAGCGCCCCTCTGCGTTCGGGCCTTTCAGCTACGAGGTGGTCGACACCAAACTGAAGCGTCGCCCCCATCCGAAGCACGTCCTGCAACTCGCGCTCTACTCCGACCTTCTAGCCGAGGTTCAGGACGTTGCGCCCGAGTTCGCCCATGTCGAATTGGGAGACGGCACCCGCGCGACCCTTCGGCTGTCGGACTACGCCGCCTATGCCCGCATGGCGCAGGCGCGGCTCGAAGGGTTCGTGGCCGATCCGCCGCCAACCCGCCCGATCCCCTGCGCCGACTGTGGTCTTTGCCGCTGGGGCGACCATTGCACCGATGTCTGGCAGGCCGAGGACAGCCTGTTCAATGTCGCCAACGTCAGCCGAGGACAGGTGAAGAAGCTGGAAGCGGCCGGTATCCAGACCATGGAAGCCCTCGCCAGCCTCGATCATCCGATCCGCGGCATGGCGGAAAACACACGCCTCCGGCTGGTGACGCAGGCCCGCCTGCAACACGCCCGCAAGACCGCGATGCCCGCCTTCGAACTGCGCGCACCGGAACCCGGCAAGGGGTTCGACCTGCTTCCTGAGCCGCAGCTCGGCGACCTGTTCTACGACATCGAAGGCGACCCGCATTTCGAGGGCGGCCTCGAATACCTCCACGGCGTCTGGTTTGACGGCCAGTTCCGGGCGTTTTGGGCGCATGACCATGCCGTCGAGGCGCGCGCGCTCGCTGAGCTGCTGGAGTTCTTCCGTGCGCGCCTCACGGCTTATCCGGCCGCGCGCATCTATCACTATGCCCCCTACGAGATCACCGCCCTGCGCAGACTGACCACGAAATACGGGATCGGCGAGGCATTCCTCGACCGGCTCCTGCGCGAGCGCCGGTTCGTGGATCTGTTCGCCGTCGTGCGCGGTGCGCTGATCGGCTCTGAGCCCAATTACTCCATCAAGTCGATGGAGGCTTTCTATGGCCGCAAGCGCGATGGCGAGGTGAAGACGGCGGGAGGCTCGGTCGTCGCCTATGAGCGGTGGCGCGAGACTGGCGAGCAGCACATCCTCGACGAGATCGAGGATTACAACCGCGTCGACTGCATTTCGACCGAGGAGTTGAGGGATTGGCTGGTCGGCATTCGACCCAGCGGCCCCTGGCCGTCGCTCGGTCAGGATGCGGGCATGAAGGAGGCGGAGGAGGACGCCGACACGCAAGAGCTGCGTTCGGCTTTGTCGGCCTCCGACCTGCCCGAGGACCGGCGGGAGATGCTGTTCAACCTCTGCCTCTTCCACAAGCGCGAGGCGAAGCCCGCGCAATGGGCGGTGTTCGACAGCGTTGGCAAGGACGAGGATGATCTGATCGATGATCTCGACGCGCTTGCCGGGCTTGAGGCCATGGGCGCGGCCGAGCCCGTGAAACGCTCGATGGCGCGCACCTATCGCTTCCCGCCGCAGGAGACGAAATTGCGGGGTGGCAGGTCGGCGACGGTGCCGGTCCATGACGGGCCGCCCGCTACGATCAGCATCGCCGCTCTGGACCGGACCGCGCGTGAGATCACCCTCAAGGCCGGGGCAGCGAAGGCGCATCTTCTCTCCGACCGCCTGACACTCCACCCTGACTGGCCGCTCAACACCGGCGTCATCGCCGCTGCCCTGCGCGATGTGATTGCCGACCAATGCGGGCCGCGCCAATTCACGGCCGTCGATGATCTGTTGTCCCGCGCGGCGCCGCGACTGACGACCGGTGCGAAGCCTGACCTGCTGGATGGCGCCGATCCGGTCGCGGGCGCGATTGCGGCCGTGGGCGCGATGGACGGCACCGTTCTGCCGATCCAGGGGCCGCCGGGCACCGGCAAGACCTATGTCACCGCGCGTGCGATCCTGTCTCTGGTGCGCAAGGGGCACCGCGTCGGCGTCGCATCGAACAGCCACGAGGCCATCCGTAATGTGCTGATGGGCTGTCTCGCCGCGCTGGAAGACGACGATCCGGACATCACGCTGGAAGACGCTGAATTGGCCCACAAGGTGAGCGGTGACGAGGATGGCTATCCCGAAAACTTCACCGGCATCACGCGGGCCACGTCCAACGACGACCCTGCGTTGACGGAGGCCCATGTCGTTGGGGGCACCGCATTCTTCTTCTCGCGCCCGGAGTTCGAGCAGTCCCTGGACTGGCTCTTCGTCGACGAGGCAGGACAGGTTGGCCTCGCCAACATGGTCGCCATGGGGCGTGCCGCGCGGAACATCGTGCTGGTCGGCGACCCGCGCCAACTGCCGCAGGTGATCCAGGGGGCGCATCCGGACCCCGCGAACCTCTCCTGCCTCGACTGGATGCTGGGCGATCACGCGACGGTGCCGCCGGACCGCGGCATCTTCCTGCCTGTCTCGCGCCGGATGCATCCAGACGTCTGCCGTTTCATTTCCGATCAGGTTTATGAGGGACGGCTGACCAGCCACCCCGACACCGCGCGCCAGGCCGTGGCCGGGGCCGCGTTTCCCCCAGCGGGTGCGTTCTGGGTGCCGGTCCCGCATGAGGGCAATGCCCAGATCGCGCCAGAGGAAGTCGCGGCCATCCATTCTGCCGCTCATGAACTGCTGACGGGCTCTTGGACGGAGAAGGACGGCACGACGCGTCCCGTACATCAGTCCGACATCATCGTGGTCGCACCCTACAACGCACAGGTGAACGCCCTGCGCGAGGCGCTGCCCGAGGGCATTCGCGTCGGCACCGTGGACAAGTTCCAGGGACAGGAAGCGCCCGTCTGCTTGGTCTCGATGACAGCGTCATCGGCCGAGGAAACGCCGCGCGGCATGGACTTCCTGTTCTCCCTCAACCGGATCAACGTGGCGGTCTCGCGCGCAAAGGGGCTGGCGCTAGTCTTCGGCGCACCGCGTCTGCGCGAGGCGAAATGTGAGACGGTCGAGCAGATGCGGCTGGTGAACACGCTCTGTGCTCTGCCAATATTAAAACAGAACGAAAGAGGAAGTGCATGAGCGAGAACGAGTGGTTTGTAATGCGTCCGCAGAAGGCTCAGGCCTACGGCCGCCCCGAGGCTGGTGGCTTCCTTGTTCGCAAGGGCTCGACGGCGATGCGGGAAGGCTCCCCTCGTGTGAAGCGGGATCGCGAGGAGCGTGACCGTCTGGTTCGGCAGGAAGTCCTCGTCCCGGACAGTGACCCTGACTTGTATCGTTTTTCGCGCGATCACCTCTTTGGCAGCTCCAGTGTGGCCGGAGGCATCGTCAAGGACGGCAATTGCAGCGGCCCGCAAAGCTGGCGCAGGCCCAGTGATGGCAAGACGCTGAAAGAAGCGAAGCATGGATAGCGCTTTGCCTGCCTCTGATCTGCCGGAAAACATGCAGGGCCGGCAGGCTGCTGAGAGGTTGTGCGACTCATGGCCCGAAACCGATTGGGTGCCGCAAAACCCTAGCCTCGAATGGGCACAAGGTGCGATTGCCGAATTCGCGGAGATCATACGCCGACAGCCTCCGATCTTCCGCGCGAGCCAGAAGGGAGCCGAGGTCGGCGCAAGCATGTTGAGCCCCCGACCGTTTCAGGGTCTGTCCGAGGCTCTCCAAAACGCTGACGATCTTGGTGCTTCAGAGCTTCGGATTGCACTCCGGCACTCGCCTCGGCGAGAGCTGCTGATCATACATGATGGAAAGCCGGTCTCGCTGGCCCATCTTGGAGCGATGGTTCTGCCGTGGCTTTCAACGAAGGCCACGGACGATCAGGCCTCAGGACGGTTCGGAATCGGCCAGAAGACCCTCAAATCGCTCGGCGGGCCTCTCGGGATGCATTGTGCCCCCTTCCATTTCGTGATGCTTGACGATGCGCCCGAGGTTGTCGAGCCGGCCGCGTCTGTTAACGGCGTCTATGATCCGCACCGCCGGGAAACGATGCTGGTCGTCCCCCTCCTGCCTGAGGTCGAAATCTCCGACATCCCCAGCGCGGTGGAAAGCCTCGGGGTGGATAGCCTTAAGTTTCTGCGCCACGTTCGACAGCTCAGTTATGTCGACCTGGAAGTACCCGGATCACTTCGCCGCTACTCCATCCGTGTAGAGCCAGCCCAAGCGGTCGAGGCCGTGCTGAACGCTGTCGCTTGTTCAGTCTCTCGTGACGGCCTCGTCATCGATGAGCCCGCTGAGCTTGCCGGCGCGAGGTTTGATCGCTACTGGACCGAACTTCCAGTGACTGCCAACCAATCGCGGCAGAACAAGGCCACGGGCGAGACTACACCACTCGGGATCTGCGTATCCGCCGACATGGACCGCGGCGGCGCCCTGCATGACAGGATACCACTTCCCATCGAGATCAACTCACCGATCAGCCTGAACGCGCAGTTCGACCCTGATGGCGCGCGATCCACGATCCTGCCCACCGTGTGGAACAAGAGGCGCCTAGCTGACCTCGGGCATCTGCTCGGTGCAGTGGCACTCAATGCATTTAAACGCGAACCCGCAGCTGCTTGGACGCACGTCCCGCTGACGAAGGAGACGCTGGAAGCCGCCGACTGGATCAAAGCCGCATTTGCTCAAGACGTGGTCGAAACCTGCCACAAGCGGCTTAGGTCTGAACTTCGTCTTCCGGCAAGGACAGTGAAAGTTGAACTCTCGCAAATTGTGTACGAGCACGAGAGACTTGAGGGGCTGCTGACACCAGATGACCTTGAGCTGCTCGCGCCAGGCCGAATGGCACTAGACCCTGGGTGCCGAGACGAAGATGGACGATGGCGCCTGGTCTTGGATGATCTCGAAGATCCACAAGCCCTTGATCCTGCAGACTCTCTGGACCTATTCGATCACCCAAACTCGATTGCGTACCGCGATCCCACTTGGTTCATTTCAATGGCAGCTCTCGCGCTTGAGCAAGGGCTTTGGGGCGAGTTTCTGAAGAAGGAGGCCTTCCTTCTTGCCGACGGCACTATCGTGGGATGTCCGCCTAGGGGCGGCCCGCGAATCCTTGTCCTTCACGACAACCCGCAGAGCCTCGCGAGGCGTCTAGGCCTCGCATTGCCACTGCATCAGGCGTACCAAGTCGACGACCCAGACGCACGATCGGTCATCGCTAAACTCAGAGAGATGAGAACTCTTCGAGAGGCTTGCGATCAACCGGCGGAAGCTCTGCAGCTCCTGGCAAGGTCCAATGAAGATGCCGTGGAGCCAGTGCGGCTTGAAAACGAGGATCTGATCGCACTTCGGGATGCTTGGGTGCACCTTTCTCGTGACGAACAGCGGACGATGGGGGCAAAGATTGGCTCCAATATCGAACTGCGGACGATCAGATACATGCCAGACTCTCAGCGGCCTGAGAGAGCATGGTCCCGTCCTCACGAGGCGTATCTTCCAGCACAGATTGATCGCGAAACTGACAGCTTTGCGAAGGCAGCCGGCCGAACGCCGGGCCTAGTATGGGTGGATCCTGAGTATGCGAAGTTGCTCAAGCATGAACGTGGTCGCAGCGAAGCGGGGGCACAGAGGTTCCTCTCGGCGCTCGGCGTTGCGCGTGATCCACGCCTCATCGTGCCCCTAAACGAGAAAGTACGATGGTCGCGCGACACACGGCCCGCCAGCGCTGTCGCGGGGGTTCACCGCCCCGACGCACAGCTCAGGGCGATCAGGGCTGGTGGATACGGTGAGCACTATCTTTTGGACGACCGCTGGTCACCTGATTTGGAAGCGGTTGTTGAGAACATTCAGACTGGGCCAGCTCGACTTAGAAAGAAACGGGGGCTGGCTCTTCTGGCTGTACTTAGTCGTGGGTGGGAACGGCGCTATTCAGATTACCAAAATTCAAAGTGCGTTGTTGGCTATAATGGATACTGGACCCACTCTCGCGAAGTCCAAGCCACTTGGCTAGCGCGTCTTTCAGCAGCAGTGTGGCTGCCGAACGGCAACGGTGCCCTTCGGGTACCGACCCAGCTTGCGCTGCCCACGGATGCGAACCGTCTCACGTACGGTACTGACAAGGCAGCTTACCTTACAAAATATGATCAGAAGGCCATTCGACCCGATCTGCTCAAGGCTTTGGGTATCAAACTAGGCCCATCCGGCGATGATCTGATCGAGCGACTTCAGGATTTGCGAGAAAAGCCGCTGACGCAGGCAGTCACCGACCAAGTTCATACAATCTATCAACTTCTTGCGGCCGACCTCCGTTCGAACGCAGTGGATCTGAAGGCTGGCCGTGCCCTGACACCACAGCGCCTGAGAAATGCATTCCGGGCATCTCCCGGGCGGGACGGACTGCTTCTTGCCGATGAAAGTTGGCATTCTCCCGAAGCCGTTCTTCGGGGCCCGCGGATATTCGGCGAGTATCGTGTGTTCGCACCTCATATTTCTGGTTTAGAAGCACTTTGGGTTTCGCTGGCAATTCCGGAGCCGTCCGCGAAGGATTGCGTCGAAGTACTTCGCGAGATTACGCGAAAGCCGACTCTCTCGCCATCAGACCGAGGCGTCATAGTGATGGCATTTCGGTCACTAGCTGGGCTCATATCGGACGCTACACCGCAGTTGCGGTCCACTCTCCGGCGCCTGCCACTCTGGACGGGAACCGAGTGGTCGACGAGTCGCCCGATGTATGTGCTCGATGGAGAGGCGATCGCACAGGTCGAAATTCCCGGTTTGACAGTCTGGCGCCTTGGTCTGAGCAGCTTTACCGATGTTCAACCTTTGTTTGAGTTCCTCGGCGTCACCCACCTTCGCCTCGAAAGCTTCCGACCAAAGTCCTTGAGTACTGCCGGAATCCTGGACGGAGAGAACAAGCGCAAGCTCTTTGCCGAAGCTGTCGCGCTGTTGGCTGATGAACTCATCCGCACTGACATTGAACTTCATGAAAGCTTGAATTGCTCATGGCAAGAACTTATTCGTTCTCGCTTAGTCATTGATCCTTCTCTGGAAATTACTGCTGAGCTGGAGGGGCATCCCGAGATCTGTATCCCGGCCCGCGCCCATATGATGTCTGAACCAATGACCATGATTGTGCGCACGTTGGAGGATGCAGGCTCATCAGATGCCGGTGGGCAAGCTGTTGCTTCTCTGTTCGACGGTGACAGGCAGAAGCTTGCTTGGGCGTGGGCTTCAGTATGGCAGAAAGCGAACCAAGGCTGGGGTGCAAGCCAGATCGTTCTCCCGTCTACGAAACCAGATGCCGCCGGCAACGCCACGAGGCTAGCCGCCCTCCAGGCTCAGGCAAGCCAACGAAACGGAAGCCAGAAGAAGACGCAGAAGCCGACTCGCAGCAAGCCCGCGGCCCAGAACCAAACGCCCGTGCAGGTACGGAAGCTCCGGGACATTGAATATCTTGAGCCCACACAGGGCTCAATCGTCAATGAAGGTGCCAGTGGCAGCGGGGTGATCTTCGTCAAGACCCGAACCATAGGCCAGGCGAGCCGAACGTTCTCATCCGGTTCCGGTAGCAACGCCGGCAGCGTGAAACCCGCCGGCCGAACGGTTCTGCCGCCTGTCAGTGACCGAGAACAACTGGCCTTAGAAGCCGTCAGACGGGCGCTTCGGCTCGACCCCGAGCAGATAAAAGATGTTCGCTCGAAACGGGGAATTGGCGTGGATGCGATCGATGAGTTGCGGCAGTGCTATGAAATCAAGATGAGCTCGGGTTCAGCGTTCCCAACAGACATCACTCTTTTGCCTAGCGAGGTAGAGGCGGCACAGAACGACCCGGATTTCTTTCTTGCCGTGGTTGCTGGTCTTGAGGAGGGTGACGGTCGCCTCAAGGTTCGCTTCATTTTCAACCCCCTTGAGCAACTCGCGGCCAAAATCCGTGGCGAGGTGACGCTCACCGGTGTCGATAAAGCAGAGGCTCTGGAATACGAGTTTTCTGTCCCCGATCTCGAATAGAAAAAGCAGAGAACGTGGACGTCAGGCCCATCCCCTCCCCCATTACTTTCCCGAATGATTTTATGTTGTTTTTAACGTTCGGGATGGGCTTGCACCGCTCACGTATTCGAGTTTTTTCATGTATTTGATGCTCTTATAATCGGGCTATCTAGATGGGCGAATTTCTCCTTCTCAACCCTACTTCCTCGATGTAGAGCCTCCTATATCACTGGCAAGCCGAGTGCTTGGCAGGGGTGTATTTGCGGCCAAGCATAGGCATTTACGGGTGAAGTCGTCGAAGACCGACGGCCAAGGCCCTAAAGCGGTCACCGTCGGGGCTGGCATCGCTGATGAAGTCCAGGCCCGAGCGCTCGCTCGTCCGCGAAGGCTTAAGACGGAAGGCGTTGCGCGCCCACGGTCCGCTTTCTGCCCCCCACGTTTGCCGGCTCGCGCTGGTAATCCCCGATTTACAATTCTTGTTGTGTCCATTTCCCGTGATTCTGCCGCAAACGCCGTTACATGAAGTAATGGGGGGAGACAGACGAGAAACAATTAAACGGCGTTTGATCAAAACTCACCGAAGCCGATGGATCACGCTTGCTCCAGATGCCGCTTCCGGCGAAACGGGCAGACCCCATTCGCATAGCGCTTCACAAGGTCGTCAAAGACGTCCTCGCATTCTCGGACATCGAAGCCCTGAAGCTCGAGCCCATCGACGATCTTGTCACGAAGCCCATCCAGGGCTTTCCGATGGCCTAGGTTGCTCTTTTCAGCAGCCTTGACCATCTGCCAGAGCAGCACCCGTGCCAGATCATCCCTCGATGGCCTGCGCCTCTCTCTCGCCTGATCTCGCACGCGTTTTTGCCGAACACGCTGGGCTTCCACGATTGCGCGTTTTGATTTCTTCTCCATCCTGATCTCCTCATTTGTTATTGGAGCTTCAGTGTGGCTGTCGGCGTTGCAAGGAACAAACAAACGCCGTTCGTCTACCAATGTTGACACTTTGGACCGCGATGGCTGGCGGGCTGCCTGCAATGATCCGAGGGTAACCTCTCCCGGCCCGCAAACGAAGTTCGCGGAATCGCCGTTTTGTGGATCTGAATCGCGAAGGCGGAATTCGGAATCGCGGCAGGGGAAATTGAGATGACTTGTTTTGAGTTGCCCGCACGTCATCCCGGATCAGATTGGCGTCCAGTCAACCCAAGTTGGCGTCCTCGCAACCTGGTTCGCCTTGTTTCGATTTGCGAACATGTTGTATTCCGCCCTTCGCCTCTTCCGACACCGCTTTTGCCCCGTTGCAAACGACGTTTCGGCTGGAATCGCAAAGGCGCCGGTCGGCAACGCGGCGACCCAATTCTGAATCGCGGTTTCGCGGCGCCGGTTTGGTCAGCTCTTTTATCCGGAAGACCGCATTGTCTTGGCGAGTAGCGCTCTAACGTCATCGCCCTCGAGCACCGTGACTTCCGCAAGACGGGTTGCCAGAGCCAGCAAAGGTTCACGATGCTCGGACAAGATATCATGGGCCATCTTCTCAGCCGCCAGAAGCCGCTCGTGAACATGACCAGCCAGGTTACGATCCACTACGAGAGCTGACGGTTTCTGGCCAATCGCACGGTAGAGCAAGGGATTGACCTTACCGAAGCCCAAAGATGTTTCGGCGTCGGCTGCAAGAGTCGTCGCGCGTGCGAGATCGGATTGCTCGTGCCCGCCAGAACCCGCGGTCGCGTTGCCAAAGACCATTTTTTCCGCTGCCTGTCCGGCAAGCGCAATCGCGATCAGCTGGTTGATCCACTGCTCGTTCTTGATCAGCCCCTCGCGGATTTCGGTCTGCACCAGCCCACCCGAGCTGTGGCCAATGGTGACAGTCTGAACGATGCCGATATCGAAGACCGTCCAGACAAGCGCATGCCCTGCTTCGTGAACGGCAATCCGCCAGCGAAGATCAGGGGGCATATCGCGTTGGCCGGACGTCAGTGCTTTGTGGATGTCGTCATAGCTGAGCGAGCGTTTTCCACGTCGTGCATTCTGGCGCGCTTCGCGGATCAACCTTTCGATATCCGCACCCGTCATTCCGATAGCCGCAAGGGCCAAGGGTTTGAGAGCAGCCGAGACGTCAGACTGGTTAGAGGAACGAAGAACATTATCCATTGGCCTGCTCCGCTTCAGTTTGTGTGCCGACACCGCTCATGACCGCATCCAGATCATCACCCAGATGGTGTGCAATGATGCCGACGAGGGCCTCGGTATCGGGCGGCTGGATGACAACATGCTTTTCCAGACGGCCGGACCGCAGCAGCGCCCGATCGATTTTCTCAGGCCGGTTCGTCGCACCAACGACAATCACCCCCTCTGTCTTGGCAGCGCCGTCCAACAGTTCGAGCAAGCGATTGACCAGGCTGGACCAATAATCGTCGCGAAAGTCGCCAGACGCATTGCCGCGGCTTCCGATGTTGTCGATCTCATCGACGAACAGAATGCAGGGCGGATGGCTGCTGGCGTATTTGAAGGTCGCGCTCATGGCGGCCAGAACCTCACCCAGGTTAGACAGTTCAAGCCACCGCGCTACCGAGGTCGCAACCAGCGGGATTTGAAGCGTATTGCCCAGTGCCTTGGCAAAGGTGGTCTTACCCGTCCCCGGAGGCCCTGACAGAAGAAGCCGTGTGCTCAGATCGGCCCAGTTGACGTCTTCATTCCGGAAGGCATCAAGGTCGAGCTTGAGATCGAGCGCCCATTTCTGAGCCTCGCCATATCCAGCAAGGTTTTCGACGAGGAGATGATTTCGATCTGCAGATGCCGTACCCGCAGATTGGGGCTCAACAGGTTCGGCAGACTTGGGAGCCGTCTCGGTTCTGGCCGGTTCGATGACGTCATAGCTTCCGGATTTCTGTCCCAGGTCTTTTGACCCGATCTGCCCCCACTTGCGTCTCATGCGGGCGTGCGCTCCGCCCTGTTCATCATCATCGGCAGCTTCGGCATGCGCCGCGTTCTCAACGTCGAGCGAAGACAGGATCGAGATGATCTGCTCAAGCGATCGCCCAGGACGCATTGCGATCGCGAGGTCATCGATGCCGAGATACTTTGGATCGAAACCGGTTTCCGTCATGAGCGATAGTGAACGCCTCGCGGGAATGCCAAAACAGATCGCGAGCACATCAGCGATCATTCTGCCATCAATGCCGCTGCCCTCGACCACCATATCTGCCACTGCAGCCAATCGCGTCGGCAGAGCTCGGTCTGTCTCGTCACAGATGATCAGTGGCTTGTGCGCTGTGAGGATTTTCTTCGAGACGACATCCCGCAGCTCCTCGTCGTCATAGGTTTTCAACTGAGCGCCGGAGAGGCAAAAGAAGGATTTTCTGCGCCGTGAATCCGCAACCGGTTGATAGCGGCCGGTCAGGCTCCGTCCCTCGGCGACAGGTTCAAGCGACACATAAAACGGCATCACTAGGCCATCCTCAAGGAGACGACCCAAATTCCGTTCAAAGTCACGTACGGGGATGGTCAGCGCAACGATCAATGTTTTCGACTTGAGGGTCGTCAACACCTGACCTAGCCCATGACCGCTCCGATCCAGCGCTCGGGCCAGGAGCAGAGCCGTCGTGACCTCGGTGATCTCGGGGGCGGCTGCATACCCGGCGATCAGCGACAGGACGTGATGACGAAGACCGGTCCCTGTCCCGGCCGCTGCTTTCCCCAAGGTGGCGAGGCAAGTGGACGGCTTGGCCGAACGGGATCGTCTTGCCGACGTCTCCGGGCTTTCCTTCCGTCCTTGAGTTTGGACCCATGGTTCGTTGAGCTCTTCTTCAGGGGTGGAGTGCTCGTCCTGTGACGTCCTGGCGAGCAAGGCCGAGATCACCTTCCGATCGCGATCGACGGCGCCGCAAAACATCTCCGACGCGTCCGGATCGAGGTTCCAGATGGCACCTGATCGCTCATCCCCACCGATGGGATGGCGTTCGAGAAGGCCTGCGTCGAGCGCGCGGCCAAAAGCTTCGAGCCGAGCGGCTCGTTTTTGGCGCGCCAGCAGATAGGTAAGGAGACGTTGGCCAGCACTCATCATTATCCGCTCTCCGGTGCGCAGGAGGAGTACTCGGCAATCGTTTCGAGATTTTCCGGGAGCGCTCGGCTGTTGTCCTCAAGCCAGTCACGAATGATGAGCGCTGCCGGATGCTTGAATTCGCACAGGACGTCGAGCCTCCGACGGGTCAACCGCGGAAGATCAGACTTGCTGAGTGTTTTGCCCGGGCCCACGAGGCTCAGAATTTTGCGAACGAGTTGCGGAGCTAATTCATCGATCCTTTCGGGCGTTGACTTGCCACACGAGGTGATGAACTCGAAGTGGCTGCGATTCTTTGCGACGATCGTGTCTCGGTTGGGAGAGTTGAGCAACGCCTGGATTTTATCGCGCCGCGCTTTCTGCCGCTCTTCCCGACTGCGGGGTGCCAAAGGCGGCCGCGGATTTTCGGGTGGCGCAATTAGCTGCTTCGGGAACGGAACGACATTGGATTTGGTGATGTTGGTGGTGGAATCGGATTTACGCATGACAAATATCTTCCTCTCGCGCGATTGGTCGGATCGGCGGGTGCTAGTTTTCGGGATTATTGATGAGTGATCGGAGCGGTAGGCGTCAGTGCCTGACGGGTGCCTGGGCAAAACCGAGTCGGATCAGATGTGGGCCTGGCTCACTACCAATGTCGGTGGCCTCGTCGTCGAGCGGATCGCGCTCATCATCCGGGTCGGCTCCGTCGATCGGCAAAAACTGTTCGGGCTGAGCACCGCTGGCTTGCCCTCCTGATAACGCTGCCGCCTCGCGAGCCTTCGTCCAGTTGGCTTCGACACGTGTTCGGAAGGTCTGCTGAAGGGCAGCGATCGTCTTCCCGGCTCCGTCAACTTCGATCAGATGATCGAGCTGAGAAAGGTGCCAGATGCCATTCTCCAGATCGGTCTTGCGGTCATCAGCACTAATGATAACGACACGGACCTCGCTCACGGCCAGGCGCTTATGCTCCTTGTAGAGAAAATCCGGCAAGACCAGACCTGCTGCCTTCATGCGCTTCTGAAGCTCATCAAGGCGCAAACGGTCATAGGTGTAGACACTACGCTTTGCATCGACGACGTGCGCCGTGCGGGTCTTCTGATTAAGAATTACGAGGTCAGGCGTGTAGGTCTTGTAACCACGCAGGTCGGCATTGAACGTCAATGCGCGAAAGCGGTCGGCATCGTTCATCTCGACGATCTGCAGCGCTTCGGAAAGCACTGGTAACCGCAGGTTCCGGGTGAGGACCTTCAGATCGGGATTGCATCTGGCAACGGCCCCGATACCAAATTCGATCAGTTGACCTTCGAGGCTGGGCTGAAGCCGGAAGATGGAACTCAAATCATCGATCGTGCCAGCGAGTGCAGTGGTCAAAGCCTCAACAGACATCGAGCCTTCGACGAGATCATCGAGAAAGGCATGGAAGGTTTTCTGCAGGTCCGGACAATCAGCCGAACGGGTGTAGGTCGGTCTAGTGGCCGACTTGGTTTGAGCAGTGGTCATGGAGATTCTCCTGATGAAGAGCGACTTTGCGAGGATCAGGCAGACATGCGGGTTCGCTCGCGGAAATGATTTCCGCCGTGCTGTCCTGAACGGACCGAAGAACCTGGAATATCAGCGAGGGATCGCGTGTGATCGCGAGGGATACGGAACGATCAGTGGCGAGAAATCGCGACGGCGGGCAGCGATTGGCTGCCGGCGATCCTCACGGACTGCAATGATCGTGCTTCAACAGGAGAGAGAGATGACGGGGCTTTCCCGTCGGGAGTGATAGCGATATGGGTCAACATAGCCTACGGCCTTTCGTACAAGGTTGTCGGTCAGGCCCTCGTTTGGTGTTGCAAGCACCAGCGGGGGCCGTTAAGTCGCTGCAGATAGTCAGTTTCTGGCGACACCCCAGCAGATAGACCGGGAACGCGTCTCCGGCAAGGCATCCAGGAACATTCCCGGAACAAGAGCTCCGGGATGGTTAATAATGCACGCGGAAGATGTCTGTGCTGGAAATGGTGGCTTTCCGCCCCACATTGGTCGTACAACTGGCACTTGAGAGTGGCCGAATGCCGACACTGTTTTGAACTGCCAAGAGTGCCATTTTTAAAATAAGCATCCACTCCGCATCCTCCGAAACGCTCCAGAGTAGGAGCACATGCTGTGGCCCTACTCTAAATCATTAACTCGTGCACGTATTCGGCGGAATCAGTCCGGTCGATCGTATGGAAGGTCACCCGGCGCAGCAGCTAAAGCTGTTAATTTTACACGCCAACTGGGCGATATTGGATATCCGCTCCCTAATCTCCTGTGAACCCGTTATCCAAGCGGGATATGAGCGTTCGTCCACTTTCCCTTCTCATTGTCCGAAGGGATGTGCGGACGTATCTGCTCAACAGTCCGGATGTGAAGCAGCGGAGGTTTTTTGTCCATATCCCAAATATGGAACAGATATGCTTCGCCAATTTGGTCAGCGTTTTCCCACTCGTTTCGTGAAACGTAGAATCTTAAAGGGGAAGCAATTGTCGATTTGACCTCGATAAGTAGGTTTCTCTCGCCGACTGTGGTGGGACGGTACGACAGGACATCGTATCCCGCGGTGTTGTCGTCGATAGCCATCCAAACGGGTTTCTTTCCAATCCCTAGCTTCGCAAGCTCAGCCTGTTCGTGGGCCATCGAGAGAGCCTCTGCTTGTCTCGCGCGAACCAGCCTCTCCTGATCGAAGTTGAGACGCACACGCCCCTGAACCGCACCGAGATTGCCGGAGGCTCCAACTCCTGAGTAGGATGGAGCATCATGAGCAAGACGACGAACAAATATTCTCCCGAGGTTCGCGAACGT
>PANK01000015.1 GCA_002707605.1 Hoeflea sp. | reverse complement strand
CTGGGAACAGCATCGACAATGTCGAGCGGGTCGAGATCCGGGAACTGCTGATCTGGAGCTTGCCCCGTAAGGTTGATCGTCCAGTTGGCGACGGTGCCGTTTCCTGAGACCAGGTCCACACTCAGCGTCAGCGACGTGCCGCTATAGGCGGTCACAACGCCTTCCATGAAAACCGAGGGCGCAGCGGTGGATGACGCCCGCAGACGAGCGCCCACGCCCCAGCCACGGTTGGTTTGGGCAATGGTGAAGGTCTTGTTGCCGGTGCCGATCGTCAGCGAGGTAGTGGACGTGCCGACGACATTGGACGACCCGGGCGCGCCATCCACACCATCTGCGCCCTTGTTGCCCGTCAACACGAACACAAAGCTGCAGGGGTCCGCATCGGCAAGCGCCATGGCACCGTCATTGATCCAGGATGTGTTGTCGATCGCAATCAGAAGCCAGTCGCCGTTGTCGGTGATCCCCGTGGCGTTGACCTGGCTCCGCACCCCGCCTTCTGTGATGCCGATCTGGCATTTGTACAAAGACGTCGACAGGAAGCGCGAGACGAGGAAATCCGATTGATCGTCTCCGTTCGCGTCAAGCGCCGAAATGGCGATCGCTGTCGCGCTGCCGAGCGTCGCATGGTTCGCCCGCCAGTTGCCCGCGCCGGGGTCTGCCATTGCCGTGGCGTCGTCAAAGGCGAAGCTGTAGGTTCCGGAAAAGCCGAGGATGGCCTGCTGCGCAACGAAATCAGGTGCCTGCAGCAGCGCTTTGCCCTGCTGGCTGAACACCGGGAGATTGTCGAGCAGAACGGCCGTCTTGTTGGCGTTGAGCACGGTCTGGGACTGGATCGCCTCGGCGCGGCCGATCGTGTAGGCAAGTCCGCTTTCCGTGGTGCCGGCATAGGGGATTTTCAGCGTGAGCTGGGTATCGGACTGCACCGACTGGATCGGATAGGCGGCACCCTTCACGTAGAGGATCGAACCCTCTGCAACGAGCGAGGCCTGAAAACTGGTCAGCGTTCCGGTCACGACTGGAGAGCCGTTCGTGACGGCAATCGTGCCGCCAGTGACGTATTGTGTCATGGGATTTCCCTAGTTTGGGATGCCGAGGATGTAGTAGCGGATGCCAATCACGGGATAGGCATCGTAGGTGGTGGTGCCGCTGCCCGGTCGGAATTCGATCCTGCGCCCACGGAAGGTGCTGAACCGGATCTGGGTGTTGCTCAACAGGTCGCAGTAGGTTGTATCAGCACCGAGGCGGGAGTAGTCACTGCCCGTGTTGTTGATGCGCTTGCGGACAATAGGGGGGACTGCCAGGTTCACGCCGCCCGGACCGGCGCGGACCACGGAGAATTTCACAAACGGGAACAGGTCGCGGGGATTGTCGAAATCGATGGTGTGCGTCAGGTCGCCGATGCCAACCTCGATATAACCTTCCTTCAGGATCGGGATGCTTGGCCACCGGCTGTCGATGATGATGTCTGCCAGGGTCGGCGGTTCGGCCGCGCCGGGACGCAGGATCTGGAAGACGCCCTCGCCATCGACCTCGATCTTGCGGAACACGTCGTTCGTGCCGGTGGTTGGGCCTTCAGCGTCGGTTGCCAACACCATGTAACGGACGCGGTAGTTGATCCCCTTGTCGTTGTGCAGGATCACCTTTGATCCGGAAATCTCGTACTCGAAGTTCCATGAGTCATCGATGTAGAGATTGTAGGGGAACGGGAATGTTATTCCCGCATTATAGGTGGCCTGCTCGACGGCGATTGTGTCGGGAAGATCGAAGCCGCATTCGATCTCGTAAATCGTGCCAGCGGGCACAAGAACGTCACCGGCAGCAATGATCTTTGCAGGCCGCCGCTCCGCCGAGAAGACGAGTTCGTCGAAGGTGGCCGTGTCGACATCATAGCCCGGCCGCGCAACCTTGAACTCGGTCGGGCTGATGACGATGGCGTCGACGCCCGATGTTCCTGTGATGTCTGGGGCTATAGCCAGGGGCGTGTTGTCCGCCGGCAGGTTCCAAGCGACCTGGAACCGATCATATATCGGGCCAAGAATTGTGTCTGGCTTCCTGCCCCCCTTGCGGGCTACCGCAGCGATATCGCGGAGAACAACTATTGTGCTGCCAAAATCCCAATACCGCATGACACGCATGCCGCCAGATACTGAGGCGGCTGACGGACGTGTCTGGAGAGCTGGCGTGCCTGCATCAACCGTATAATCGTCGGCTACTACCGACTGCTTTGCATCGGCGTACTCAAAAGACCCCGATGTGATGATGAAGAAGTCGTAGGCGAGCGTGTACACGCTTGTGAACCGTCCTGTGCTTCTGATCTGACAGGCATCGGAAAGCATGGGGCAGTCGTAGACCAGATTATCGAAATAGCGGGTGCTGTAGAAAATTTCGCCGTCCGGGTTCTCCACGCCCCCAGACGCACCACGAGCCATTGCTCTCTCGTAGGTGTATTCGTTGGATGCCGGCGGCGAGAAGTAAATCTTCGTTTGGTTTCCGTTTCCATAGTCTATGGTCTTGACGTTGCCCCACTCGGATGGGTCCAAGACATCCGCCACCAATGGCGACGCAATATCTGCCAGCTCCGCCAGCGCCCCGTCCTTCGAGTTATAGGCGAACTTCTCCCGCTCGCTGTCCGGCGTCGTTGCCGGATCGTCGGCACTGTCCTTGGTGATCTTTAGGCAGGGCACGCCCTCATAATCGATCCCAATGAAGAGCTCCGGCATCACGTCGATACCCTGATGCCGGAGACACCACCGCCAAAATTGCCGATCCTCACCTTTCCGTCAGCCGTCTCGATGGTTTCATCCAAAATGGCTTTCGCCATTCGGGCGACATAGAGTTTGAGCTCCCCCCCCTCGAAGACGAGCGGCAGGTTTTCATTGCTGCCATCGGTGACCACGAATTTGTTCGCGTTGAAAACGACCTGAGAGGAAAGGACGCCACCGGTTGACTTAACCTGAAGTTCCATTCCCGCTTCTTCGAAGTCGTCTTCAATACTGGCACGGGCATAGATCACGATGCGGGCCAGGACTTCGCCGGAGCCGGCCTGCGCCTGGATGCTGAGCAACCCCTGCGCAAGAAGGTCGCCCAGCGAGGCCGAGACCGATGTGATCTGCTCGGCGAGCGCCAGATCGGCTTTTGCAAGAACGCGTGTTTCTTGTCTGACAAGCGCGACTGCATCGCCCAAGACCGCCATCGTGTCCTGAATGTTGCTCTGAACGGACAATTGCCCCTGAGCCGACGATGTCGCGAGATCGGTAACCGTGGCCGAGAGATCGTCAAGAATTGCACGGATGTTCGTGAGCGAGCCATAAACATCCGTCTGCAACTGCCCAAGTGTCACCTCGACGTCACGCGAGGGCGCATAGGGCGTCGTCACCCCAATCGGCGCTGTCGGGCTGGTCGCGCGCGCAGGATCGGCAACGAGTTGGTGCCAGACCTCATATTCCGTCTCCGAAACCACGCCTTCCGTCAGGACTGCGATATTCGTGCCGACCTTGATCACGCGGGAGAAGGTCGGTCCCGGGCCATCCTTGGCGCGCCAGAAGACAACGATCTCGGCGACCGTCGGGTCGCTCGGCGTCGACCAGCTCACGCGGATCATCGGATAGACGAGGCTGTTCGCGCCCGCTCCGATCACGCCGACAGCGGCGAAATCCACGAGCTGCTGCTGATAGACCGGGGTGCCAGGTGGAATTGCTGCGGGCGGCAGCGTGACACCGACCGTCTCGTAGATCTCGCCGTCGCGCTCCTGCAGGCTGAGCGTGACGCAGCGCGGTTTGTCGTTACCTAGCGATTTCAGTCCGGTATCCGTCACCATGTAGACGCGATTGCCGTAGCGTACCGAGATCCACCTGATCCAGTCACCTGGCTCTAGCACTATCCATCGCGACCGAACCGTGATCGTTGCGGTCGCCTCGAAACGGTTCTCCGACAGGTAGATCGCGGCAAGCTGACTGGCCTGTTCACCATCCGGAACTGTGTCGAAGTTAATCTGGACGTCCTTGGTGCGGCGATCGGCCGTCACAAGCTCTGTATCCGTCGCCCTCTGATATCCGGCTGGAGACCACTGGTTTTCCGGGTTCGGATAGGTTCCAGAAACGGAGTTAACCAGTTCATCCATGGCCCGGAGGCGCTGGAAATCCACGGGCTCGCCGACGATCAAATCGTCATCGGTCAGGGTGGCAACGATGGCTTGGTCGGTTCCGATCAGCGGGAATGTACCGTCCACGCCATGAACTACCATGCCGCCGCAGGACAACATCAACGCATCGATGTTATCGCCGTGTTCTGCCGAGCAATCTAGGCCGATAGAGCAGCGATATCGCACGCGCCCACCCACGTCTTCTTCACAGATGTTGGCGGCAGTCGCATATTCAGAGATAGGCAGATCGGATGCCGCCATCGACATCCCGCAGAACAGGTCGCCATTAATCGAGAAGCCGCGGCGGTAGCAGTAATCGATCAGGACAGGGTCGTCACTGTACTCCCAGGTCGAGATGTCGTTGAACCGATGATCGCCGTCACCGCCCACCGTGTCGTCAAGTCGCAGATTGTATAGCGGAGCGCCCTTGAATTCGAAGAACGCCTGAGGCGGGTTTGCCAACTTCTCCCGATCGTATTTCAGCGTCAGGATGACATAGGAAGTGCCGAAACCGATATGGTTCTCGGTCCAGCGTGTCGATGGGTTCGCGTTATCGACCAAGCCGCTGTCCGCGCTGGTCTGCCAGCCATCGTAGAACTTCACCCAGATCAGGTTAGCGTAGTCGCCAGAGGTAACAACGCGCCCCTTGATCGGATCCTCGACGCCAAGAGTGACGTGTTCACCATCGAGCCAAACCTTGTCGAGTGACGTCGTGTAGAAGTCGGACAGGACGTAAATCTGCTGGAGGAACGCGTTGCCGGCGCCATAGGTGTTCGCATAGATGAAATGCCCGGCCGAGCCGCAAAGTCCACACATAACCTTGCGGGTGATGTTTGATCCGATCTGCAATTCGAGTTCGACGCCTGACGGCGGCGCCTTCGGCTTCGGCGCGAAAGCTTTCTGGATGGCGCCAACTGCTACATTAAGGCCAATGGAGAGCAGCGCTTTCCCAAAGAAGCCGAGGCCACCGATCGCGCCGCCAATGAACGAGAGGGCTCCGCCGATCGCGCCAGCGATCGCACCTATTGCAGCTGTGATGAAGGGCATCGTTTAGTAAACCCGGAAAGCCTGTTTGATTTCGGTGAGCGGGTAGAAATCGAGACCCGTTAACGACTTCACGGCCACGCCGCGCGCCATGATAACGCCGCACGCTTCCACACTGTCGCGCTCGATCGTACAGAGATCCCCGCGCTTCGCTTTCAGCCGGTTGACCGCCTCCAGTTCAGAGGCGAGCGCCTGCCCGACCGTGGTGAAGCCGTGTTTGGCGAACAGCCGATATCCGGCCTTCTCCGAACGGTATTGGCGAAGCTCGGGCAGCAAAGTTTCCCCGGTCACGGCGAGATATGCGTCCGTCGCCATAATCCAGCAGTCGGAAACACCCCAATCGCCTGGGAGATCTCGATAGGTTTCCAAAACGCCGTTGAGGCGCTTTTCCCATTCCAGATGCCGGGTCACGTCCGGCCCCATTTGAGATTGACGCGACCAGCAGTACCGGCTTCCTGATAGAAGAGATCGGTCGCGCCATCCGGACAGCGCCGCGCTTGGTCGTCCGTGGAGCGGATTCGGCCATTGACCTTAGAGTAGTCGAGCGCGCGGGTTTCGCACTCGGCTGTCAGAAGATACCCGCGCTCCGGGTCTTCCGAGTGCGGCAGAGCGTTGATGTAGCCCCGGATCATTGGAATCGGATTGCTCAGAACCGCACCGGTATCGGGGTGCATGTACATGTCGTAGATGGTGACAGGCCGATCCCGATAGGAGTAATTCTCAACTTGCGTGATTACCTCAGGCGTCAACCCTTCGTCCGGGCTCTCCGCCAGAACTACCGAAAACCCGGCCGCTGTCGTGCCCGTGCCGAACGACAGGTCCGAGATCGAGATGATTCCTTCCGGAAGGGGCTCATAATCAACACCATCATAGGTGTATCCAGACCACCGTTGGATGAAACCGTATGAGCCTTCCCCGAAATCAAACCGGATCATCCCGGCGATCTTGATCCTTCCTTCATCGAGAAGGTCGAGGATTTCTGGATCGAACGAGCGCATCAGACGAGCACCTGGTAGCCGGTGAACGAAATGGGCGTGTCAAGATACGATCCGTCTTCGGAAACAGAGGACTTGTCGAGGCTGAATTTGGCTTTCGGCCGATAGAGAACCGCAGTTCCTGAAGAGGAAAAGAGACGGGTGTCAACGAGCGGCAGAACCTTGATCGCCTGATTGCCGCTCCCATTGGCGACACAGTCCGCGTCAACCTGGAATAGACCATAGATTCCACCTTCAACGATGCCGACTTTGTCACCCTCAAGCAGAACGAAGCCTGGTGGGATGCCGCCAACGTTGATCTGCCCGGGAGTGGCGAGACTCAAGATCGTTGCCGTTCCGTCCCAGGTCGACGCAAGGATCTGAGGAACGCCGTCCGGATAGTTGAGTGGATGCCGCTGAGAGGCGTCCCAGGCGAGGAAGGTTTGGCCAGGAAATCTGAGCTTAGCGAGCCGCGCCGAAAAGGATTTTCTTGCCACCTTCTCCATGGAATTGGTCAGGAATTCGGCAATCCAAATCGGATCTCGGACTTGACTATCAGTTCCGGCTTTTCCTTTCGCGTGGCGCGCTGTGGCCGTTCCGGTATCGAGCGTGAAAAGGCTCGACACCATGTCATAGTGCGGTAGCTCAAGCGGATCTGGTCTCGCCATCACCTGACCCTCCTGTTTGGGACGCTTTTCATGACTTTGAACACGTCACGCCCGAACGTTTCGTCACGCTTCGCCAGTGCACGCTCCAGCCTTGCAATCGCCGCCTGGTCGGCCCCACGCGCGTCGATATTGTAGGTGGGGGCATAGGATGGGCCGGCAACCGCAACATCCCCCTGGAAAGCGCCCATTCCGCCGGACGGCTGGATATCATCGACGATGGTTTCGTTCGGGTGGACCATCGCGAGATGGCCTCCAAAGCCATCAAGGCCGCCAACACGCGGGCGCTGGGGGGTTTTGCCGCCGCCTTCATAGCTGAACAGGCTGTCAAGACCGGTAAGACCGCCGAGGAGAGCGCTGCCAAGACCGCCAAGCGCTGAGCCGAAGCCTCCACCGCCGGAAATGCCTCCGCGCATCGAGTTTTTGATGCCCTCGACTAAGGGTTGGATGAAGAAGAGTTGTAGCGCGACATCTGCGAGGCGCTTTGCGAGGTTCAGGAACGCGTCGCCCATCGATTCCGAACCGCTCAGCACATCACTGAAAAAGTCGCCGAACGAGTCTGCGATATCGTCGATTGCAGCGCTCAGCTTCTCGTTGTCAGCGATCTTCTCGAGCTCTGCCCGGATCTGTGCGATCTGCGGCGAAACGTCTCCAGCACCGCCGCCTGACTTGACGAACTTGTCGATCTCATCAGCGGCTACGCCAAACGACTGTGCCGTATCGACCACCTTTTGGTCGAGATCTGAAAGGAACATCGCCGCCTTGTCTTGGCGCAGCTTTGCGAGGCTTTCGTTGAATTTTTTGAGCTGCTTTTCGCTATCGGAAAGGCGCGATTTCTTCTTTTTTGAGCCGAAATCTTCGGGATCGAGGCCGAACAACCGGCGGGTGAACTCGTCCAACGTTCCTGCTTCGTTAGCGGCCTTGACGCGATCGTCCTTCTGCTCGATCAGGTCAGACTTGAGCCGGTCCTTGATGTCCTCAGGGATCGGAATGACTTTCCCATCAAGTGTCCCGGGCCGACCGGACTTGCCGATCGCCCCAAGATCCGCAAGGCCGCTCTCCAGCGCCTTCACTCGGCCTAGAGCACCGACGGCAGCGAGACCAACTTTGGCGATCTCCACCAGTATCGCGCTGACATCCGGATCAGCGTTCTCGATATTCTTGACGGCATCACCGAACTCAGTGGCGTTCATCTCGCCACTCAAGAGCTTTTCGATCAGACCATTTAATTCACGCGCCAGGCCACCGGAGAAATCACGCGCTGCACCGTTCGCCTCCGACGCCATCGCGCGGAGCTGCAACGACAGAGCTGCCGCATCCTGCTTGGCCTTATTCAGGTTCAGGTTGCGGGTTGCCTTGTCAGCGCTTTCGGTCAGTCGAGAGAAGTATTTGGCCGCCTCATCGACGCTGCTTGCAGTCTTTTCCGAGGACTCGCCCGCCTTCGACATCGCGTCGGTGTATTCTAGCAGCCGTTCCTCTGCTTCGGCAGCGCGATTGCTCAACAGGAACATTGTGGCGCCCAGAGCCAGGAAGGCTGCGCCCACAGGCCCTCCCACCAGCGCAAGCGCACCGCCGAGACCCTTCATTGCAAGGCCGGTAGCGCGTGCGACTACCGTCTGATTACGGAGCGCGGTGTTAAACTCCTTGGTCGCTACCGAAGCTCTCTGCGTTGCTGCGTAGTGAGCTGCATTCGCCGCCTGCAACTCTCGCCCCGCCTTAACTTGGGATGTTCCGAATGCTGCGCCCGCGCGCGCGTTGGCATATGCAGCCTGAGCCGCCCTGAGCCGAGCCGCGGTCAACTTTTCGAGGGATGCTGCTTCGGCCTGTTCGGCACGCATTGCATCTAGCGTGGAAATACGCGCCTGGTTGGTTGCCGACATATAGGCCGTCAGGCCGGCGACCGCCTTCCCACCAAGCCTCGAGCCGAGAGCGACGCCGAGTAGAACCAGCGCATCTCCGATCTCGTCGATGTTTTCGGCGATCGCATTCAGAACCGATACCGTCGCACGCGCGCCCGAGTTGATCGAACCGCTAGTCCCGATCGAGCGCATGACGGCATTGTCGACCCGGGTGAAGGCTTCCGCGATTGTCTGGGTGGTCTGCGCGAAAAGAACATCGATCTCCTCGCTTGCATCACGGAAGGCGCGCACAATTACGCCGGCCGTTAGCTCGCCGTCAGCCGCAAGCTTGCGGAGCTTTCCAATGTCACCGTCGGTTATCCGATCGGCAAGCAACTGGCCAAGCGCCGGGTTCTCGAGAACTGATCGCAGCTCGTCGCCCTGTAGACGGTTGGATGCGATACCCTGTGAAAGCTGGATGGTGGATTGTGCGGCTTCGACGGGAGTGGCGCCACCTACAAGAAACGACTTCTGGATCGTTTCGGTAACACGTAGCGTATCGGTCTGTGCGATGTTCAATCGCTTGGCTGATGTCGCGATGCGCGCAAAAAGAACGCCGGTGGCTTCGTACTGAGAGCGTGACCGTTGCGCTACGCGGTAGATGGTATCCTCGAGGTCTCGAAGATCCTGTACATCTTTCTTCACAATGCGAAGACGGTTTCCGACCTTCGTCCAAGTGTCGGAATACTCCTGGAGACCGCGAACCGTGAACGCAGCTCCCAATCCACCGGCCAACGTCGTCGTGGCGAGCAGGATACCGCGTAGTCGATCGACCGAGTTTGATGCCCGGAGCGCGCTGAGCGATAGCGTCTGGAACCGCGACGCATCAAGGCGGCCGAAGGTCCGGTTGAGCAACGAACCAGAGCGATCAAGGCGCCGGACGGATCTATCGGCGCGGTCCCCACCGCGCTCGGTCTCTGATGCGAACCTCCGGATCCCGTTGATGGCAGCTCCATACTGCACATCAAACAGAACCTGGATGGACCCGACTGTTGCGACTATTGCCGCCTCCTATCGATTTTGTGATGCGGCGCGAGCCGCCGCCGCGGCGCGGACGGCCGAGACGATGGACGCTTTGGACGGCAACTTTCCCGGGTTCATGAAACCGTCGAGCGACGGGAACTTCTTGACCCTGTGCAGATACGCGTTGGCGTACTCAGCCATCATTCTGCGCCGGAATCTCTCTGTCTCGAGGCGGGCGACGTTTCGCCCGTACCGAATGATTTCGCTGGGCGTGAGCCGCCAGGCCTCTTCCGGTTTCAGACCCGCCCTATGGGCGATGGCCTCTATTCGCTCGACGCCGGAGAGGCCTGCGAAGGGTTTTCCTCTTCATCCATCTTATCGAGTTCGGCAGCCATCTCAGCCTGACGCTTCGCGATGTGCTCCAGGAGCTCGGTATATTTCTTCCCGAACAAAGCGAGAGACAGGGCGTCGAGAATAGGCTCGGTCGCCTTTTCAAGCGGCCACTCGATGGGCTCGTCAGGATCCAGCGGAGTGACGACGTCACGGCCGGTCTCGTTTGGCTGGAAGAGCCCTACCTCTGCGCATCGCAGGATGGTCTTTGCCGAACCCTTGTTCAGGCCGGCCTCTACCCGCTCGTAGTAGTCCTGCCCATAGGTCGTTTCGAGCTCGTCCAACGCGCCGAGAGTGAAGCGGAAATAGGCGCCCTTCCCCGCCTCAGGGAAAGGCGCCTTACTTTGGAGTTTTCCTGCCATCAATCGTCCGCCTACACGACAGCTTCTTCGGCGATGTCGGAGGTGATCTGGAGCGTCACCGACATCTGCATCTGCGTTCCGACAGGATACTGGCGGCCGACACGCTCGATGAGGGCCGTGAACGTTTCACGGGTTGTGCTGCCGGCCTCGCGGAGGCGGAACGTCTTGACCAGGCCAATCATGCCCTTCAAGCCAGTGGCCCGCTTGTGAGTGGCATTGTCATAGTCGTAGTTGACGGTGAAGGTGAGCGATCCGGGATCAATCGGACCACCCATATACTGCTTCACCGGCTTGCCGTTCCGCGAAGGACTCGAGTGGCTGGTGACTTCCTGCTTGTCGGAAGACTCCTCGACATCCGGGCCGGTCGCGATCTGGCCGATGGTGGCAAAGTTCTCGCTCGGGGTCGCACCGTCGCCAATCTCGAGCGTGGTGCCAAAGCCAAGGCGTTCGGTCATTCGTCTTCTCCTTTAACGGGATACCCGACTTGCTTGCAGGTATGCTGATGTGTCTCGTTGACGTCGAAGGTCGTCTCTCCGCATTTCAGGCATCGCCACATGGGGACATCAGACCAGGTGCTTTCCTCGAACCCGGGCGGGGCCGCGTCCTTGGCTTCTTGCTTCGGCTCTTCCGCCGGTTCCACGACCGCCTCGGCAGCCAGTGCTTCGGGCAAAGCTTCGCCCTCTTCGACCGCCGAAGCTTCGGGGGCCGGCTTGAATTTCCTCGCCATTTCATGCCTCGCTGTAGTGGACTCGGTAGTCGTCGATGCACCGGTAGACGTCAGCATCTTCCATGTAATCTGATACCGAGTTGGTCCGGTGGATGAGATCGATCAGGATCTCGAAACGAGCGCCTGAGTAACCGTGCAAGACGCGGAACACATGCCGAGAGAGCGTTGTCGCATCTTCGACGCTATCGCCGCGGCTGTAGACCCGCACCGCATCATTATGGAAGCGGCTCGGGCCATCGTGGTTGACGCCATCGGCTCCGCCTACCTGCATTAGGGCGAGATTTGGACGCAGCGTTCCGTTCGGGACGTTTCCGATGTGGATGTCGCCCATGCAGAAGGCAGAAAGTTCCGCATCGTCACGCATGATCGATCGAATGGCGGTGACCGCTTTCATAGCTTGCCCTTAGCTCTCAGGCGATCGGCTTGGCGCTCGACGGCCGGCCCGTAGGCCTCGCCAAAGCGCCTGATCGCCTCCTGCTCATTCTGGACGTAGGCAGGCGTGAGGAACGGCTTAGGATCCGCGCCAGGGTGCCATCGGCCTCGTCTCGGCTGCCAGTGTGGGTCAGTCCCGAATTCGACGAGATGCGCTTCGCCAATTGCCTTTCCTGTCGCCGTAACGGCGTGGGTGTTGCTGGCAGAAGTCTTACCCTTCTGGCGGATCGCCATGCCCCGGTAGAGATTACCGTAAACATAGGAACCGTTCGCCAGCAAGTTAGCCTTCGCCGCCCGCAAAATAGGCCCAAGAGCGTACCGCGACGCTTCAGATACCGGTCGCTGCAGGCTGTTCGCGAGACGCCGCAGAGACGCGCCTGTCTGGCGATGTCCGGTTACGCCACTCACTGAGCATTACAGCCGAGTGATCGCCCGGGCGAGAAGTGCCACGTTGCCGCTGGTGTACGTGATCGGCACTCGGCGCGACGTATTGAGATAGGCACCGATCTCGTCTTCCGAAAATGCGATGATGCCGTGCTGATTCTGGCCGAGCGCCAGCGACCGCGTCGGCACGTTGACTGGCCCCACGCCAGAGACATTGGTGGTCGGCTTGGTGGGCACGATATTTACGGTGACGGCCGATGTATGACCGTTCACGAACTCGAGAATGAGATCGCCACCGAGATACGGCACGACGTCACCTGCGGGTGTGCTGGGGGTGAATGCAGCAACCGCGCCTGCCGGCGTGGGCTTGATCGAATTGATCGTAGCCATTTTCTTCTCCTACTTGATATTGGCCAACGGCCGGTTGCTTCGGATGACCTTGAGAAGGATGTCCTCATTGAACTCTTCATCCGGCATCACAGCCTTGATCTCGTAGACCACTGTGTTGCCAGGCATGGCACCCTCGTAGGAGTGCTCAGGATTGAAGATCATGAGCATGTCTTCGGTCACCTTCTCGAGATCGAGATAGTCACCGCGCACGCTGTAGACGACGCTCGCCAGAGTTTCGCCGGCGGACAGAGCTTCTCGACCGCGATCCGGGCTGATCGAGACCCACGCTTCCGAGACATTCGCCCAGACGTAATCGTCGAACTCGCCGCCTCGCGTCTGCGTCCGCTTTCTGAACGCCACGAGCTTTGTACGCCGCATGGGACTGGCTGGCATCAGTAGCCCCCGTTGATCATCGAATCGGCATTCGGGATGCGATGCCTGATCAGCAGGTCGCGAACGCCGTAAGGGATCTTCTTCTCCACGTTCATAACGCGGGAATCGATGAAGGTAGCCTCGCGGTTCTTGTAGAAGTGGCTCGCCAGAAGCAGCACCGCACGCACGATCGTCGAGGGAACATCGCTGGCCTCTTCATGGCCGGCGGTATAGACGACCGTCATGTCGCCGCTCGTCGCCGATAGATCTGCGACGGTCACGGTAGAAAGCATGTCGACTTCCCGCTCAGTGACGGAGCTCAAATCGACCTCTACGGACGCATCGCCTTTCGGCGTGTACGCAAGCGACACCAGTTCGACCAGAGGCGGCCGCGGCAGCGTGATTTCCGGCAGCACGCGCGCCACCCTCAACTGAAATTTCGTGAGCATGATCGGTCGGTTCATGAAACCTTCCGCATACTCCTCCGCAGCTTCGATCGCCTGATCAATCAGAGCGTCTTCACTTGCGTGGCGAACCCGGGAGTTTTCCTTCACCAGGCCCTTTTCGACGCATCGGGTGTCCGATCTCTCGAGGATTTTCAGGTCCATTCACCCGCACCACTCGCTCAGGGCCATCTCGCTCGGATGCGCCGATGGCCCGATTTGGGTAATTCCCCACGGCGCGTTCGGCGCCGCAGGGAGCTTTGCGCTCGGGCATCAGATGACCGATTTACTCATCGGCTGCTGGGGAGCGCCGAAGAAGACCCAGGTCGCGGTCAGGGTTGCCGTGTCGGTATCTGCCGCACTGAGATCGGGCGTGACCTGACTGCGCACGAACTCGTTCGCCGAGGAGAGATCGAAGTCCAGCTCGATCGTGCCCTCTTCGGTGGTGCCGCCGGTGCCGCCGGTCGCAACATCGGTGGCCTCATAGGCGGCGCCGTAGTCGGCCGCTCCGGTTCCGCCGGAATTGGATGCGTCCTGGATGTTGACGTCGATCGACAGCGTCTCATCCTCCGCCAGGGTGGCGGCATATGCGATGATCAGCTTCGCCGAAACAGCCATGCCGGAGGTCGCATCGTCGCGACTGACCCAATTGCCATTCGCTTCGGTGGCATCACCGGCGCCGCCGGCGGTTGCGGCGATGCTATCGCCGAATGCGGATCGGCAGCGAAAACCGCCGTTGTGGATGTCTGCGCGATTCATCGTCGCTTCTCCTTTTGCGTTAATGGAAGGTGGGCCTGATCGCTCAGGCCGCTTCCTGGTCCTTCACCGCTTCCGCGATGATCTGGTTGGCGCCCTCCGAGTTGAGAGACTCGGCATCCGGCTTGATTTCCTTCGCCCAGGCGATCCGCTTGTTGTGGTGCTCTTTGGTCCAGTTCTCGGGGATCGAGACCGTGCCTTCTGCGGTGGCGATGACGAAGAACTTGTCCCCGCCCTCCGGCTTCTTTTCGACTGCCGACTTATCGGCCTCGGTGGGGGCGGATTCGCCGTAGAGCTCGGCGTACCCCTTCTCGAGGAGCGTCTTTGCGGCAGGCGGCTCGAAGCCGGCGATCTGGCCCCCCTTGTAGACGCCGAACGCGCGAAGGACTTTCATCACGACCAGACCGCGGCCATTGACCTTGAGATTCATTGGTTTTCTCCGGGTTTGAGGGTCGATGGCGCCCGTTTAGCGCCACCGATTAGCTTCGGTTCATGCGCCTATCAGGCGTTGCCCCACTTCACGCCGGTAAGGTAGGCGACGGCCTCGTAGTAGCGAGTGGTGAAGTCGTGCTCCATCGTGGCGCGGATCGCCGTCTGATCGGTCGAGAACATCGAAACCATGTCGTTGCCGACCTTGATGGATGCCTGGTCCGAAATGGCGAACTCCAGTCCCTTCGCATCACCGACCAGAACGTGGCCGAACGAAATCAGGGCGAGATAGGTCTCGTTGGTGCCCGCGCCGAGGTTTTCGGGGAACGTGCCGGCGACTTCGACCGGATAGCCCTTCCACCGCGGGCTCTCCTTGCGGAGCTCGGGGTAGATGTAGTTCCCGTTCCCGTCCGTCATATCCTCAAGGTAGCCCTTGGTGGTGACGGACATGCGCCATGCGAGCTTCTGGCGGAGGATCGGATAGCGCGTGAAGCGATTGAGCAGCTTCCGGGCGTCCGCGTCCACCTGCGCCTGTGTGGGGGTGGTGGAGTTGGTGGCGGCCACCGAATAGACGCCCGCTGCATTCATGATGCCAGTCGGGTCGTCGTCGACGCCAGTTCCCAGGAAGCCGGCCATGTCCATCTTGGTCGACATCGCCATCGCAAGGTCGGTGCGTGCGAACCGCTCGGCAGCGCCCAGCGAGTAGCTGATGAGCTGGTTGGTGAGCGGGACGATGCCGCTCAGGAGGTGAGCGGTCATGTTGATATCCTTGAGCGTCGGATTGCTCACCTGGATATCGACACCTTCACCCCGGTACGCGGCGGTCGCGCCGGACGCACCCTTCGCCTGGCGGTAGGAGCCGCGCGGCATCGGGAGGACCGTCGGATCGCCCGACATGAACGAAGACATCGGGTAGAGCAGACCGATGACATCCGGTGCAAAGGTCTCCGGAATCATCACGCCGCCCGACGCACCGTCGACCGAGTTCATCGACTTGGTGTTAGCCGCGACGAGATCGTTCGCAAGGCTTTCGTGACCCAGCTCGCTCATCGCGGACGCGGTCGCCTTGAAGCCCTTCGCACCGCTTTCGCGGTAGGCTTTGATCATGCCGCACATGACGGCGCCGAGCTTCTGCGCCGGCTCGGTCGCGCTCTTGGCGGAAGCCGGAGTGGTGGTGCCGGCCGTGTCGCCGGCCGGGGCTGCGGCGTCACGCCGAAGAGCTTCGATGGTCTCAGCGGTGGCGATCTGCTTTTTCAGATCCTCGATCTCGCTCAATGCGGTCTCGAGTGCCTTGGTTTCCTCTTCGGTCGCGTCGGTCGCGAATGCACGCGTCTCGAGCGCGTCCAACCCCTTGACCTTTTCCGCAAGGGCCTTCTTGAGCTGCTCAAGCATCTGTTTCTCCTGTTGTTTGAGCAAAAAAAACCCGCCACTGTTCGGGCGGGCTGCAGGTTCCTTGCGGAACCATCTGTGAAACCGTCGTCAGGCGGCGGTTTTGTCCAGATTGAGGGCTTCCAGGCGGGCTTTCAGGGCCGCCTTTTGCTCCTCGCTGGCGAGGACGGGCTTCTGCTCTTCCTCGTTCTTCTCCGTGGTGAAGATCGACCGGACACGCGAGAACAGGCCGGACAGCGCCGACTTGCGCTCCTCATCCTCATCACCGAGCTCTTCGAGCTTCGGCTCGACCTCGGAAAGTGCGCGCTCGACCGCGTCGAAGGTTTCCTTCTGGATGGGATCGATCTGATCTTCACTCTCCTCCTCCTGATCGGAGGAAGATCCACCGGTCGCACGCTCAATGCGATCCGCAACGTCCTTGAGCTCGTCAAGCCATTCGGGCCGTTCGGCGTTGACTGAAATCGTGCCGACATTGCCAAAGGTCTTGTTGCCGGTCACCTCACGGAGCACCGATTCATAGAGCTCGCGATCGACCATCTTCGAAACCGCCGGATTGGCGCGCACGGTCTCCAGGAAATCTTCAATCATCACCGGGTCGATGATGTCGGAAACCTTGTCGCCGTTTGCAGTGCCCTTGATCAGGGCCTCGCGGACCGCCGGGATCGTCACGACCGAGCACTCGAACAGCTCGGTGTCGTTGAACTTGTAGCCCCAGGTCCAGTTGCCCTCGTCGTCGAGGATCTTCTCGACCATCCGCGGGCGAAACCCGATCGAGCAGGCCTTGAGCACGCCCACCTTGACGTTTTTGGCGGTCCGGTCCGCCATCTCGTCGACGCCCGCTTCGGTGAACGTCAGCTTTCCCTCGGTCCGGCGCGGCGATGCCTTCACCATGCGCAGATCCGACCAGGTGCCGATCGGCATATCCCAGGAGCGATGACCGAACAGTGCCACCGGGTTCTTCTCGAAATGAGAGCTGTCGATGCCGGCCTGCACCACGACGTCGCGATAACGGTCTTCCGTCTCGGCGCTCATGATGAAGACGGCGGACCGCTCTTCGTCATTCCAGGAACGCGGGGAGATATGCGCCTTGTAAATGCCGCCGTCGCCGTCGGAGAAATCCTTGCGGGACTCGAGCACCTCGTCGAGGCTGACTTCCTTCTTAACCGGCATATCCTACTCCTCTCGGCTTGCGACGAGGCGGAGCCCCTTGTCGCTGTCTTTGTCGTCCGTTTTGTCGGCCGGATCCTCGCCGCCCGGCGTGTTCCCGCCGGCACGCATGATGACTTCGTTGCCGGGGTCCACGAGAACGAAGTTCCCGGAAATCATCCGCACCCGGCCAGCATCGCCGCCGATCGAGTTCTCGCCGATCTTCCGGCGCATCTCGTCGAATTCGATCATCCCGTTCTTCCAGCGGCTCTCGACGATGAGCTGCCGCTCTTTCGGGTTCATCGCGTAGGCCTGATCGGTGTCAAACCAGAGCGAATATTGCTTCCGCTCTTCTTCGGTCAGGAGCACGCGGTTCAGACCCTCGACGATGTCGTTGAAGTAACTCCGAAGAGTATCGTCGACGTAGAGGCGTTCCGCTGAATCCATGTTGTCGTACTTGATGGAATCCATCAGGTAGACCTTGTGCGGCGGCACGCGGAAGAACCTGATCACGTCCATCGCCGCGCTCAGATTGGACTTGATGAAATCCGCGTCCGTCGCCGACTGCGACAGTTTGTGGACCTGAGGCACCTCACCGTCGGCGCCCTCGAGGATGACCGGAGTTCCATCCGACTGCGCTTTCTTGATCGCCCGACGGAACCCTTCCTTGAGGCGCTCAAATTGCTTGTCGTCCAGCGCATCCGGGAAGCCGAAGGCAACCACCGGCACACCACCGTTCCCGTAGGAGCCGGACTGGAATTCCTGCATGGTCTCCAGGAGCGATACCGCGCTTCGCGAAAGCGCTGACGTCGCCAAGGCTTCGTTCCCGTTCAGCGAGCGATGGCGGACATGGCTGACGGTCCCCGCCGGCTGCCGCCCCCGCGCCCAGCCGTACAGCGCCATATCGTGATTACTGCTCGGCTGGATGTCGTAGTACCAGCGGCGGTTCTCGATATTGACCGCCGCCTCGGCGACACGACCGCGCGGGATCGAACAGAATTCAAGCAGATCCCCACCATTGGTCCGCCTCCCGGCGAAATAGACCTCGCTGGAAATCGCCAGGTGGGAGACAGTCTCGCGCATCAGGTCGTAGATGCCGTTGTGGAACGGGTTCGGCATCGAGTTGATCAGAGCCGCGACCGGATGTGCTTTGGGCGCCACGATCTCCCAGCCAAACTTTGTGCGCTTCCGGAGATAGAGCGGCGTCTTCGCGACGTCCTGCGATAGAACCTCAATGCAGAGGTTCGACACTGCCAAACGGAACATCGTGCGCTCGGGACCGAAGATGCTGCCGCCAATCGAGAACAGCCGGTCACCGTACTCCTGCAATGTCCACACTTCGTCGGCCGACCGCGACAGCGATCGCGCGTTCATCGGCGAACCACTCTGTTTTTCGTCCGACATTCCGGCCTACTCCATGACCCTGACGCCACGTTCTGCCATCGGGTTCGGT
The DNA here is from genome assembly GCA_002707605.1 of Hoeflea sp. GTDB lineage: Bacteria > Pseudomonadota > Alphaproteobacteria > Rhizobiales > Rhizobiaceae > Pseudohoeflea. The sequence continues at coordinate 250,469 of PANK01000015.1, read as the reverse complement.
TTGCGCTTTTCGTCCTTGAATTCGACGAGCTGCAAGCGGCAGGCGTTGGCCTGAACCGCGGCGTCGAAGCCATCGATTTTCATGTTCGAGTTCGGCGCGATCTTCTTCGGGAGAACCAGATCCGCCGTATTGTAACCGCCAATCGTGTTTTCGACGTTCCAGGCGAGGATCGGGTTTCCGTCGTGCCTCAACCCCTTCACGCGACCCGTGGTGCGCGCGATGATGTCCTTGGTCGGCTCGGAAAAGTTCGTGGCGTTTTTCCGGAAAGCCACAACCGGGTGACCCTTCCCTTCGAGAACCGCCATTACCGCGTTGGCTTCCCGATCGTCGACCGCGATCATCTCTACGTCGAAATACTCCAGGTCGGCCTCAAGATCGGCGAGTAGAGAATTGTACTTGTGGTAACTACCCGGGGTAAAAGTGAGGTAACCCTCGCTACTCCAGTGCATGTAGAGAGCGGTTACCTCTTCATCCTCGATCCACGGCCCGCTCTCAGGGACGTAATACCGCGCAAATGGCACGATATCCTCTCCCATCTCGACCAAAATGACGTAGCAGATCATGTCGTTTCGACTTGCCAAGTCTACCCCAGCCCACGCCCGGCAGCCCTTGAACAGGCGCCGAGTGAGGTCTTTATCGAGGCAAGCGTCCCACTGGTCGCGGGAGATGAGCTTGCCCTCACCAAGGCCCCAGACGTTGAACCTGGTGCGGAGCGTTTCGTTCTTGTTCCGCGGGCTTGTGAAAATCTCATCGACTTCCTGCCGCAGTTTGCGAAGCGGCAAGGAGATGCCGGCGTTCGGGTTTGCCTTCTGAAGCACGATGTCCGAGCGCCAGTTGCCGAAATCCTCTTGGTCGATCGTGAAGATCGCGGCGAAGAGCTCCCAGCGGGTGCGCTTACCCTCCAGGACTTCGATCGCCATGTTGCGCTCGTCCCAGCCGACACCGAAGGCGTTGTAGCCAGCCGAGCCGATCTCGAGGAACAGCGATTCCGGTCGCGCGCCCTGCGCCGACTTCATCACGTTGAAGATCGACGCCGGCAGCGAGTGGAACTCGTCCGCGATGACGACTTTCGGGTCGTGGCCATCCTGCTTCTTGCCGGACGCCGGCAGGATCATCGCGTAACTGTCGGTCTCATGGAACGTGATCCGGTCGCTCACGTCCGTTACCGCGTAGTGCTCCTTCAAGGTCGGGGTAAACTCGACCATCTTCTTCATCGGCTCGAGCACCTTGAGCGCTAGTGCCGCCGTCGGCGCGATGATGTACAGGTCATCGCCGATATGCGCGTTAGGCCCGAGTTCATAATGTGCGATACCGGCCGCCAGCAGCGACTTTCCGCTCTTTCGGGTGATCTCGAGCTGGGCGATCGTGACCACGCGATCACCGGTATCCGCCCATCGGAAGCCGTAGATCGCGATCAGGATCCAGATTTGCCACGGCTCGAGCCGGATCTTCTGCTTTGCCAGCACGCCTTTGACGTGCGGCAATTGCTCGATGAACGCACAAACCTCGATCGCGTGCTCATCGGACCAGTAGAACTCGTTACCGGTCTCGGCCGCCATCCGCCGCATGTCGAGAAACCGCTGACATGCGAGGATGATCAGGCGGCACGCCGGGATCTTCTCGTCGACGACCAGTTCGGCATACAAAACACCGATCCTGACATAGTCGGCGTACTTTCCGCCCTCAATCGTGAGGGTGACGCCGCTGTCGAGCTCTTTTCGCGAAGCCGAAAGCAGAGAAGGGGTTTTCGCCCCGGCCCGGCCCTTCGACTGTCTTGTTGCCAATGTAGCGCTCCAGCTTAAGCGTCGCGCTGCGCCTCATTTCCATGGGGCCGCGGAGGCTGCGTTCTTTTCTCTTGGCAGTGGCGATTTCATCCGTCGCCAGGGCCAGCGATTCGACGTAGGCGACGGAGATTGCCGTCAACTGGCCGATCTCGATCAGGTTGCGGCACCAGGTGTCGTAGACATTGCGCCCTCCCGGATCGAGCGGGATCGTCGGCTCGGGTATCGCCGAGTAATTCGGCAAGGTGACAACTTCTCCGGCCGTCTGTTCTGGCTCGAAGGTGTCGACCTCGTCGTCTATCTCGTCCTCGGCTCGCTTGTTTCGCATCGGTCCGCTTCTCTGAGGGGCCCATCGCAGCGGATTTGAAAATGCGCCGGCCGTGTATCCGGGTGCTTCACCCACATTGGGAGAAGCGGGATCTGGTTCATACGTCTCGCATACGCTTCAAGGCGCCGCTTCCACCCGTCGTGACACTGGCGGCACAAGGCATCGAGGTTGGTCGGGTCAAGCCTGCGTTTCGGTCGATCACGCAATGGCTCGACGTGGTCGACGAGCTCGGCCGGCTCCAGGTAACCGCGCCTCAGGTGCTCCTCGCAGAGATGGTTGACTGATTTCAGATATTCCGCCGCTACCCGCTCCCAATCGCGATCGTAGCCACGCTCACGGGCGGAACCACGCCGCTTTTCATGGCTGCGCTTCGTATGCGGCGTCTCCATGATCCGTGCGGGTCGCCAGCGGCGAAAGGTTTTGATGCCCAAGGGACCGAAATTCCATCTTTGGTTGGTATAAACCCGCAAATTTCGGCACAAACCGGACGGCTGATACAACCTTGAATGATTGGAGGGCCGCCTCACCGCTGCAGCCACTCCGTTTTCAACGCGCCTGTCGGTGAGCGCGCTCCAGGTATTCAATTGGCGAGGTTTCGAGGTCAGGCTTTCAGCGAGAACGCTAGGCCCATGGCTACTGCAGGTGACTTACCCGACCCTGCTTTTCAGGTCGGCCCGCCAATTTCGTTGCGATTTCCCGCGAATTGGTTGGCGATCAGGTCAGGTAGGGATTCGAACCCACGACCACCCTGCTATCGGCTATCCGTCGCCAGCAGAGTGAACTAGACGGTCATGGCCTTACTCGTTCGGCTTCAACCTTGGACCTGGCTCGGTCACTGTCCCGATCGCCAATCGCGCTATAGCACGAGTTGGTTGCGAGGGCGGGATTCGAACCCGCGGCCTCCAGGTTATGAGCCTGGCGAGCTACCAGACTGCTCTACCCCGCTAGAAATTTAAAACGCCCGAAGCTGTTTTGCTCGGGCGCACTTCTGGTCTATGCCGCTGTTATGACTCAACAATTTGGAAAGTCAACCGAGATTGCAAATTTCCTTGTAGCACGGACTTTTTGAATTTTTTAATTCAAGTTTTTGAAATCTCTTAAAATTCTGCCCAAAAATTCAATATTTCGCATCCGCCGAAATACCAAGTTTCTACAAATTTAATTGGAACCACCTCGACCGCGGAGAGGTATCGCAGGTCTGGCTCGAGTCTGATTCGGCTGCTTTGGGGGTTTTTGGAGAGCGCGGAAAATATGAGCTCGCGCGCCGGTCCCGGGCTGGCCGTTCATTTTTTAACTGGCGGGGTGGTGGGGCCTTTATCTGGCGTGGTGGTGGTGACTGCGAGCACGGCATGCGCTGACCAGTCACCCGGCGGCATGCTTGCCATGAGATGACAGCGACAACGGACAGAGGCGGGCAAGCTGGCATGCGGTGGCGTGGTGGTGGCGTGGCGTCCTGTCCCTCTCTCCTCGCTTCGCTCTGCCTCTCTCCTCTCTCTCCCTGCAACGGCATGAGGCGACAAGCTGGCCAGTGATGGCAGCACGACGGTTAAGGGTAGGTATTGGGTGCGATCTGGCCATGGCGTGGCGTGGTGGCGCTATGACGCCAGTGTGTGGCCATGAACTGGACGCGTGATTGTAAGCCGCAAGCCCGGTTGCCCAACTGGCGAGCGCTTAATCAATGTCACGTTTCGACCTGGCCAAAGCCTTGGCGATATGAAGCACGCATATAAAATGCATCTCAAAACGCATTTTCTGCTTTTTGTGTATTGTCATCGCGCAATATCTGCACTATGTACGTGGTCAAGCCGGTGATTTCCGGTGGTGACCGGCCTTTGACGGCTGAACCGTTTCCTCCCGGTCCGTTCTTTGACAGCGCTGCTTTCCTCTTGCTCCCTGCCCTTCCGGGCATGCCGTAAGGTTTCTGCCAAGTTCTCATTCATGAGGCGAGTTGCAGCGATTGACCGGCAAAGGTGAGTGGGACGGTCTGCACAGTCGCAATGAATAGTTGATTGATCCGCTGCCAGCTTGACACACTGGCCAGTCAATCGGGCGCAAACTCATGTATGGCGCTGACTTAGAAAGCCCACATGAGGACTCCGGGGATAGCCCGGCGCTCACACTGGCCAGCGATAGCAGGACAGTAACGAGACGGCACACTATGGGAATGTGCAGCGTGCGACCGGTCGACAAGTGACGCGGTATACAGAGAACAAATCAATTTCATTCTGCAATCATGCAACGATGGAAAATCTAGCGGGCGGCCGGAAACGGTCGCCCCCTATGCGTTCTATCGGAACGAACCCCGCAATCATGCAAACAAACGGAGATATCAAAATGGCAACTTTCCAGATCATCAAGGGCAAGGCACTCGCAAACGCAATCGCAGGTCGCGCCAAGCAGGTCGCAACCTTCAAGGAACGCGAGCATCAGCTTGCCGCCTCTGCCCTCACCCACTTGGACGCTCACAACGATGCTTGCTATGTGCAGGCACTTTACGAGGTGACACCGCGCAACTATCGCGCCGGTCTGGTCAAATGGGCGACCGCATTCGGCAAGTGCAAATTCGACGCCAAGGCCGAAAAGTTCGAATATCGCAAGGGCAAATCCGACATGGAAGCCGCGATGAAAATCGCCCCGGCTGATTATGTCAAGGAAACCAAAAAGGCGGACGCCAAGAAGCCCGAATTCGATCTTGTCGCCAAGATGGAAAGCCTGATTGAAAAGGCCGAAGAAGTCGGCACCGATCACGCGACGCTTTCCGCCATGCATGGCGTCATCCGCCTTCACAAGGCTGCCATGGAAAAGGCAGCAAAAGAAGTCGCAGCGGAAGCCGAAAAGAAGGCTGAAAAGAAGGCCGCCAAGAAGGCCGATAACGTCCACCCGATTCCGGGCACGGTCGTTCTCCGCGCTGCCACTCCGGAAGCCGTCGCCGCGTAACTGCTGCCGCACTCTACCCCGTCCGGTTTGCCGGGCGGGGTTTCTCGTCTCTGGCGTCTCTCTATCCGCACGCTCGTTTGTGCCGATTGACAGCCGTCAGGCTGACACCCGCAACCATGCGAACAAGCGACCGCTAAGGCCGATCTCGCCAACCCGCGCCATATCGCGGCACGGCTGATTGCGCCTTGCGGTCCGGAGATATCACCATGACAAGCCAGTATTCGACCGCATGCCGGAAGCATCCCGGCTATGAGACCGCGCTTGACCGCGATCGTGATCGCGCAAGCGCCGAGTTGTGCGCGTATCTCGCCAAGGCGGACGCCATGCGCGAGCGTCTTAGGAAAGCTCGAGTCATCGAACCGGCGGAAACCGTCCACTGACACCCGAAAAGCGACGGCAACACCCTAGCCGTCGCCTACACCCGCCCGGAATCCACCCCGTTCCGGGCGGGTGTCTCATCCTGCAATCATGCAACTGAGGAGATACCCGATTGACACTTTCAGATGCCACAATCTCGGCGGTCTATGCCGCGTGGCTTGCCGCCGAACACGCGTATTCAACCGCGCTTGTCGATGCGTTCGGAGATGACGCACGCAATCGCCGCTATGATGCGGACGACTCCGCACACCCGCCAATCGTCAAAGCCGCTTGGGAAGCCTGCCAGCGGGCGCAAGAGGTCTATTACATGGCGCGCGGCGAGTGCGCGAAAGAGGTCGCGGCCAATGCTTCGTGACGCTTTCGCCTTCGTATCGGTCTGCGTGTTCATCGCAGCAATCTACGCTTGGCTTCCCCTGCTCGGCGAGATCGTTCCCCAGCTCACCCGCTAACCAGATGAGGCACAATCTACAATTTTATTTGTAATCCATTCGACCGGCTGTTAAACAGCGGACGTCTCAGAATTTTGTTTTAACCCCGCAATAATGCGCAAACGGAGACCTATCATGAACGCACCTGCCCTCAATATCTCGACTTCCAACGCCCTCGCGTCGCGGGCAATGCTGGTCACTCTGAAAATTTCTTTGTGGTCGGCGCGCCGTCTCGACAAGGAAATCACCGACGAGATCAACAGCTCTCACGGCGCCGAAAAGGACGCTGGCCGCTATAACAAGCTTCTCATCGACCGGAAGGCGCTCCAGCCGATCGAGAAAGTTGTTTCCGAAACCCGCAACGGTTTTGCCGAGCGCACCTTGCCGTGGCTCGATGACGGCCAGCGCATTATGGCAAACGACGCATTTCTGGCGCATACCAACTGGATCAATGGCCAGAAGGCGAAATTCGACGCGGAAGTCCGAAAGTTCCTTGCCGACTATCCGAACCATGTCAGCGACGCGCGGAAACGCCTCAACGGCATGTTCCGTGAAGATGATTATCCGGACGTCTCGATCATCGAGAAGCGCTTCAACATCGAGGTGCGGATCATGCCGGTGCAGACCGCGTCTGACTTCCGCGTCGCGATGTCGGAAGGCCAGGCCGAAATGATCCGCCGCGAAATCGAGGCGAACGTCCAGAAGGCGACGCGTGACGCAGTAGGGGACGTCTATCGCCGCGTGGCGGAAGTCTGCCAGCGTATGGTCGACCGGCTCGGCGCATACAAGCCGGCAACACGCAAAGGCGAGAAGACGGAAGGCATTTTCCGTGACTCCCTCGTCGAGAACGTCCGCGATCTCGTCTCCGTTCTCCCCTCGCTCAACATCACCGGCGATCCGGCGCTTACCGATCTCGGCGACAAGCTGAAATCCCTCGCGCAGTGGGACGCCAAGGTGCTCCGCGACAGCGAGACGAAGCGCGAAGACGTCAAGGCGCAGGCCGAGGCGATCCTCAGCAATGTGGCCGCCTATCTCTGACGATGGCTCGCCTTTTGACACCGCCGAACCTAGCCGGGACGGCCTATAGCTACTGGCTGATCCCCCCCGCTCGGGGATCAGTTGACGCACATCATGCTCCGCGCGCCCCGTGAGCCGATGTACGACGCTATCAAGCGGTCTATCCGCTTGCATTTCGATGAGCCTTTCGAGCACGTCACGGTGCTCTACGAAAATCGTCGCGCCGACATGTTCGTCGGCGAGACGTCAGCAATCAACGGCCGCCATATCCGGAACATCCGGGCGACCGAGATCTATCGCAACAACGCTCTTACCCGCGATCCGAACCTCGACCCGGAGGAGATACCCGCAATCAGCGGGCCCGCCGTGCTTTTCGAGAAGATCGTCTGGACCTGACACCACCCCCCGCAATCATGCGACCACGGAGATACCCATGAACCTGCACGACGCAACCGAAACCCTCACCGACTACCTCGAAGCCGACATTCCTTCGATGCTCTGGGGCGCGCCTGGCATCGGCAAGTCCGACATCGTCAAGTCGATCGCCAAGGAACGCGGATGGCCCATGATCGACTTCCGCGCCAACCTGCGCGATCCAGTCGACCTGCGCGGCCTTCCCTCCATCAAGGGCGACACATCCAAATGGCTGCCGCCGCACGATCTGCCCAACGCCGACCGCGACGGCTCCGAGGGAATCCTGTTTCTCGACGAGATCAACACGGCTGCACCGTCCATGCAGGCGGCATGCTTTGGCCTCGTTCTCGACCGCAAGGTTGGCGAGTACCAGCTTCCGCCCGGCTGGCGCATCGTCGCCGCCGGCAATCGCCAGTCGGACAAGGCCGCCGCGCAGCGCATGCCGACCGCGCTCGCCAACCGTTTCGCCCACATCGACGTCGAGCATGATGTCGAGACATTTGCCCGGTGGGCATACAAGAACACGATCGACCCGATGGTCATTGCATTCCTGAAATTCCGCCCGGGTCTACTGCATTCGATGGAAGGCAGCGACGTCCGCGCGTTCCCGTCGCCGCGACAGTGGGCGAGCGTATCGAAGGTCGCCACCGCTCCTCAGCATCGCCTCTTGCGTCTTGTCTCCGGCCTCGTTGGAAGCGGCGCGGCGTCCGAGTTCATGGGCTTCCTACGGACTCTGAAGGATCTCCCGTCCCTTGACCTCGTGCTCACCCAGCCTGAGCGGGCACCTGTGCCGAAGGACCGCTCCGCCATGTTCGCGATCTCGATTGCCCTTGCCGCCCGCGTCGAGACGAGCGGCGAGCTGGAGAACGCAGCGATCTACTGCGGTCGCATGCCGGGAGAGTTCGAAGTGCTGATGATGACGGACGCCGTCAATCGCGACATCGCCCTGTCCCACACAGCTGCCTATTCGGATTGGGCGCAGCGGAACAAGGACATCATCTTCGGTGACTAAGGAACGGGCGCACATCACCATGCTCTATGGCCCCGTGAACTACACAGATTACGGGACCGGCGCGCGCGGTCGAACGGCCTTCACCTTCTTGGGGCGTCGTTCGACCGGCGAAGCCTGCCTCGTCCACCTGTCCTGCTACTTTGGCGGCGGCTCCACCTTCCGGTTCGGGAGCGCGTCGGAACGCCACCAGAGAGAGGCCGATGCTGTCTTCAATGGCCTGTTCGGCAACGTGGGCAGGATTGGCCCGTTCAAAGGCAAATTCAAGGACACCCTCCTCGATATGCTCAACGCCAAACACATCGCTCATATCGCCAGAAAAAGGATGACCAATGCCTAGCGGCATCCGCACCTTACACGGCCCTTATGGGTTTCAGGAGATTCGCTCAACGAAGCTGGGCGGACCACCCCGCGAACTGCGGTGGCACTTCTTCGGCCTCCGCGAGAACCTCCGCATGGGGCATTGGGCCCTCATCTTCGACGTGACGGAGGGAAAATGGAAGGTTGGCGTGAGCCAGCTCAAGACGCCGAAAGCACCGCCCGACCGCGAAATCATCGCCGCCACCTATGGCGGCAAGATACCGCGAGTACGTCCCGGCAGCATCAAGAACCTGATGCGCCTCCAGTTACCACCTGAGGAAATGGCGAAGGCTGCGCGCTTTCGCATGATCAAACGATAGGAGCCACCCATGGCATGGAAAGACCTTTCGATCGAGCGCAGGCTCGTCGCCGCCAAGGCTGACCTGATGTTCTCGCAGCCCTTCTTCGGCGCGCTCGCCGTCCGCCTCAATCTCATCGAGTGCAAGGACGAAAAGACCTGCGACACGATGGCGACCGACGGCAAGTCGATCTACTACTGGCCGCCGTTTGTCGACAAGCTGAGCAAGCAAGAGCTGGTCTTCGTGTTCGTCCACGAGATCATGCACTGTGCGCTTAAGCACCACACCCGGCGCCAGGTGCGTGACCCGAAAAAGTGGGACATCGCGACCGACTACGTGATCAACGGCGAGCTGGTCGCCACGAACATCGGCAAGATGCCGAAAGAGGGATTGCACAACCCCGCATTCACCGGGATGGCCGCCGAGGAAGTCTACAATCTTCTGCCCGACGGCGACGGCGGCAGCGGCGGCAAGGGCAGCAATCCCGGCGGTGGAGATCCGGGCGGATGCGGTGGCGTTCTCGACGGCGGCAACAGCCCGGCCGAACTCGCCGAAGCTTCGGCCGAGATGGACGTCGCTCTCAAACAGGCCGCCTCGCTCGCCGCCAAGCAGGCCGCCGGCAACATGCCCGCCAGCATGCAGCGTATCATCGACCAGCTATTGAAGCCGGTTGTCGACTGGCAGTCCGTCCTTCGCCGCTTCATCGACGACGCCGCGGGCACTCCGGATTTCACATGGTCGCGGCCCAACCGCCGCTATCTCCCCATGGACATCGTGCTTCCGAGCACCCGGTTTGAGGGCATCGCTCATCTTGCGGTCGCCGTCGACACATCCGGCTCGATCAATGCGAAAGTGCTGCAGCGGTTCGCTTCCGAAATCAACGGCGCGTTCGGTGACGGCATCATCGACAAGATCACGGTCGTCTACTGCGATGCCGAGGTCCACAATCACCAGACATTCGAGCGCGGTGACGATATCCGCCTCGATCCGCAGGGCGGCGGCGGCACCCGCTTTGCGCCGGCCTTCGCCTGGCTTCGTGAGAATGCCCAGGATGCGCGGGCCATCATCTTCTTCACCGACCTCTACTGCCACGACTTCGGGCCAGAACCTGATGTGCCGGTCCTCTGGGGCGTCTACGGCGACAGTCGCAACTTCGATGAGCTCGTCGGCAACACGCCCTTCGGTGAAGCCATTTCCGTAACCCACTGACAGGAGTTCCCCATGGGAGACAGATGCTACGTGACCCTCGAGATTGGGGGTGAGATCAAAACCGTCGAAGCTCTCAACGACATCATCGAAGCCATCGAATGCGACGGCGGAAACCTCGACGACCCGTCGAACGTAGCCGGCGACCTCGACTTGGTCATCGCCGTCTGCGCGTCGGAGGGATGGATGATGACCTTTCACTTCAATGACGTGAACTACGGCAACCTCGATTGCACTGCCATGCTGGAAGAGCATTCTCTCGATTACGTCAGCAATAACGAGGCAGGCGGAGACTATGGCGCGGGCTTCCAGTCCTACGACGGATTGAAGGATCGCCGGTGCCAGTGGACCGAAGTCGAAGACGACAAAATGCAGCTCAAGCAGTTGAGGGAGATTCTGGAGATGCACCCAGCTCTCGAAGCCGTCGAGACAATCCGCAAGTCGATCGAGAATATCGAGAGCTCGCAGTGGACGAAGATCCGCCCGATCACTCTCTCCGAAGAGGTGCGCCAGCACCTCGCGCCGAAGCTGGCACGCTGGAAGATGACAAAGGCGGCCTGACATGGAGATCCAAGTCTTCGGCATGGCCGTCACCCCGAGTGGCGACTGCACCATCGCCAGCAACATCCCCGCTCCCATCCAGTTCTATGACGTCACCGTCAGCGCAGAGCCTGACGACGACGGCGCGATCGAGATGATCGAAGAGCACGAGAACCTGACGCTTGATGAGGCGAACGCCATGGTCGCCGCCATGGAGCAGAAATACCCGGATGCTGGAGTTTCGTGGAACGAATAACAGCACCCTCCCCCCGCAATCATGCAAACCTACGGAGATCACATGTCTGAATGCTATCTCGCAAACCGGAGCGAAGACGCTCCCTGCCGCTGCGATAACTGCGGCACCGTCACCCCGGCCGGAAAGCTCGAAATGATCGAGGATATCGAGCAGCGTCTCGACCCCGGCTGCATCGTTCCGGCCGGCCAGTGCCCGGGATGCCACTCCCTCGCCTATCTTGCTGACCCCGAGGAATGGACGTCGCAACACCGGGCTGGCGCGTTCAGCGACGTCGTTGCCTTCGTCAACTCGCTGGACGGTCGAAAGAAACCGTCAGCGCCGAGCGACCTGAAGGAAAGAGCCGACAGTTTCGCAGAATTCGTTCACCGGATGGCCAGCTTCACTACCCCGGAGGACGAGTTCGGCGATCCGGAGCACGCTGCATCGAAGGAATACGACGATGTCGCCGACTACATCGCCGATTTCAACGACGAGCGCCTGTGCTCAGAACTCCAAGCCTTCATGGTGATGATCCGAGAAGCCCGCGAGATCTCGGCAGGATTGCCTTCGATTGAGCCCACCCAGCCGACGCCGGCCCGCATTTACGTCCTGACCGCAGAGCATTTCAGCGTGCCGGGTATCAAGACTGAGGCTCATGCCTCTATCGAGAGCGCAACCGCATCCGCCGTTGATCTGGTCAACATCATGCTCGCCGACAACGGCGACATCGTCCGCGCCACAGCCGAAGACTGGAAACTCTGCCTCCAGTCCTTGCAGACCGAGCATGGCGAAGATCGGTGTTACGCCTCGATCGAGGAGCTCAATGTCATCGGCGCCAACAACAACGAGGTGACGCCATGACGCCGACGAATTCCGACCGAGCTGCCTGGGCTTACGCAGCGATCGAGGGATTTCGAATGGTTCATGCTGCCGAGGGCGAACTCCAGACCGACATCAAGGATCTGATCACCGATTTGCTCCACCTCGCACGACTCGAGTGTGGCGTCAAAGACGTGGCCCACTTCGCCCAACTTGCCGCGGAAATGGCCGAAGCTGAAGAGATTGAGGACAGCGACGGATGACAAACTCCAACACATCACCCCGCATCCCGCTCGAAGCGCTGAAATGGAACCCTTGCGGCCCGGAACCCGATCCAGACTGCCGGCTCTTGGCCCACATCAACATCGCCGGGCTCGATATGCACCTGGAGGCTTGGGAGATCGATCAGGACGATCACGATTTCCAGAGCGTCCGGGAGGAGACGATGCGCTCCGACGACTTCGACACGCTGGCAAGCATCATGGATTGCCGGTTCGAGACGATCACCATCGAAGAGCGCGAATACGTGCTGTTCGCAACACCCTATGGAGCATAAGGATTATGGACGCTTTCCAAATGGCACATGCCCTCGAGTCCTTCGCAAAACAGCAAGGTTTCGTTGCACCCCAAGCCTATTACATCGTGGGCCAATTCAGCCTCAAGGATGCCAAAGGCGGCTCGATCTACTCAGACGAAGCTCACCTCTGGTGTCGCGAGTGTGCCGACGCGCTCCTGAGTGCAGCGAAGCCTTTGCTCCCAGAGGAAACGCAGGAAGACCATTTCGTCTGCGCCACCGACGCTATCAACGAAGACACCTGCCCGCACTGCATGAAGTGCGGCGAGACGTTAGACGGCACTGTTTCAAAGTATGCCGTCGACGAAGAGGTGGAGCACTATGAGGCCAACCCGATCGGCGAGAATGACACCATCAATCCCCGGCAAGCCGTGGAAATAGCCATGATCCTGTTCGCCGCGCCGAACGATCAGGATGTGCTCAAGATCGGCCGGGCCGCCCTACAGCAAATCGAGAAAGGAGAAACGAAGTGATCGGAGTAAGCCCATGATGATCATCTGCGATATCTGGGGCGGCGAGCGATCCCAGGAATTCCTTGCTCGCTACGTCCGCCAAGATGATGAAGCCCTCGATCTGGCGAAGTTCGAGCTCGAAGCCGGCTATCTCGTGACTTTGAGGCGCGATGAAGAGTTCACTCAGGTGCTTGAGTTCGACCACAGAGCCACCAACAAACCGAACTGAATACCCCGCAATCATGCGCAAAACGGAGACACCTATGCACGACCACGTCAACAGCTATATCGAAGTCATCGACCAGACCAAGGAAGCCCTTGATGAGGCGATCAACACCCACATTTACGACGCCCAGAGCGGCGAGGTGCCGCCGGCGGATTGCAGTTTCCTCAAGCTTCGCAACAAGGTCGCACTGACCGCCGACCTCGCTCGACGGCTCGGCGCGTTCACCCACCTCGAAATGGAGGCAGCTCTCTGCATCTGGGAGTGGATCAACGACGTCACCCTCTCGGATACCGATCAGAAGATCGATGTCTGGGCCACATATCGAGAGGGTGTCGGCAGCATGGAGCTACGCAGTGCGAGCTCCAATATATACGCAGGGTGGCTCCTCAAGGTCTACGACATCTGTCAGACGGCCGGTGAGCCCTTCGACTGCATGTCCTACGATTGGGACGTGGTGCCGCTGATCATGGAACACTGCCTCCACGACGGTCACCCGGCCGCGTCCGGAGACACGCTTCCAGACCCGCGGGCCACCGCAATCACGGTACTCGCCAAGATCGCTAAACAGCGCTGGTACGAAGATGCTCGCAAGGCTGCCAAGCACCACTGGAGCTATGAGGAGCTCGTCGACGACTTCGAGGAAGTTATCGAGAAGGCCCGCCTCGATGGCGAGATGCCGGAGAAGGTCATCCTCGAGATCGGCGAACAGTACGACCTGGACAGCCCGGACCCGATCAGCGCGGCGGCACGCCCCCCGATGTTTCTCATGTTCAAGCCGTCAGATTACCTCCTCCCCGAGCAGGCTTGAAAAGTCCCGACTGTAGCTGCGACCGGCATCCGTGCCGGTCATGGGTGCAGCCGCACCACCCCGCAATTATGCGACACCACGGAGATATCCATGACTGCCTTTTCCACCATCGAAGCCGCTTCCGTCACCATCTCACACGACGATGCCCTGCGCGCTCTCACGAATGCATCCAAGGCCATCGACAAAAAGGCTGAAGTTGAAATCCTGTATGCCGCCGTCGTCCGCAGCGCACCCGGCGGGATCGCAATATCTGCGACCTCGCTGGACCTAACCTCAACCACCTTCATCCGGTGCCAGGCACCGAAGGGCTTCCTTGCGGTCTTCGACTGCCAGACCGGTCTGAACCTTCTCAAAAAGGCGAAGAAGTCGGATGAGGTCACCTTCACGATGCTCGAACACGGCTGCCAGGTTTCCATCGGGAAGCTGAACGTCAAGCTGAACGAAGTGGCGAACCGCGACGAGGAGTTGCCTTCGATCAACGACACGGAGATCCGGCAGCTCAACCAGTATTTCACCATCCCCAGCGCTCAGCTGCTCAAGATCATCGAGAAGGTCAGCTTCGCAATCTCCACTGAGGAGTCACGCTACTACCTGAACGGCATCTACATGTGCCCGACCACCGACGGCGAAACCTCCGGAATGGACTTCGTCGCGACGGATGGCCATCGTCTTTCCCGTTTCAGCATCGAGCTCCCCGAGGGTGCCGAAGGACTCGAGGGCGTCATCATCCCCCTCAAGGCGGTCAAGGAGCTGCACCGCCTGCTCAAGCGGAAAGAGTGCCCGGAGAACGTCGCCATCCGCGCGACTGACGATCTGGTGCAGTTCGAGCTCGACACCGAGGAAACCCTGCTCACGAAGCTGGTTGACGGCACGTTCCCCGACTACAGCCGTGTCATCCCCACTAAGCCCGCGATGACGGCCAGTGCCTGTCCCCGCGCCATGGCCGACGCCATCAAGCAGGTCACTTCGATCGCCGTCGAGAAAGGCAAGGCGGTGAAGCTCACCTTTGCGCCTGGCGAGCTGACATTCACGCTGGACGAGGTGTCGGCCGGCTCGGCCGAAATGACCATCCGATCTGACAACGAGATCGACTTCGTCATCGGCGTGAACCCGAGCTACATGCTCGACATGTTCGGCCAGATCGAAGGGCATGTGGAGTTTGGCCTCATCGATGAGGGATCGCCCATGCTTATCCGTGACCTCGCCAATCCGGAGGTCACCATGGTTCAGATGCCCAAGCGCCTCTGACCACCCCGACTACCCCCGCAACTGTGCAACCGAAAGGAGATCAACATGAACCATGTTGCACTGACAGAGAATGCGAAAACAGTCCGCGAGGTCGACGCCATTGTCGGCCAAAACCTGCGCCTCATCCGCCTGCAGCGCGGGATGACTCAGGAGAAGCTTGCCGATGCCGCCGGCATCACCTTCCAGCAAGTCCAGAAGTATGAGAAGGGCACCAACCGCATAAGTGCCAGCCGCATGGTGGAGTTCTGCCACACGCTCAACACGGACATTGAAGCCCTATTTCGCGGCGTTGATGGCATTGGTGCGGCAGAGAAAAGCCCGGAACATGTCGCTGACGACAGTGAGGTTGCCCTACTCCGCGCTTTCCGTGCTCTCGATGACGAGAGGAAGGCCGACTTCATCAAGATGATCAAGGCAGTCGCGAAGTAAGCGGCGATACCCGCGCCGGGCTTCCGGGCCCGGCCACACCCCCGCAATTATGCAACAAAGGAGCAGAAACATGGGCGTCGCCCTGACTGAGGAAGTTCGCGACCTCATCGCAAAAAACACTCCCGTCGCCATCGGCGTTTCCGGCGGCAAAGACAGCCAAGCCGCAGCCCTCGCAACCTTTTCGCACTTGGATCAAGCGGGGCATGTGGGCCCGCGGATATTGATCCACGCAGATTTGGGGTCGGTTGAGTGGAACGACAGTATCCATGTTTGCCAAGATCTGGCGGACCACCTGAAATGCGAGCTCGTAGTTGTTCGCCGCAAAGCCGGGGGCCTCATGGAACGCTGGGAGAGCCGATGGAGCTCCAGCCAAGCGCGCTATGAGCAGTTGAGCACTGTAACCCTTGTCCCCTGCTGGTCCACGCCAGCTATGCGGTTCTGCACCTCCGAACTCAAAACTCACGTCATCATGGCGGAGCTCAAGCGGCGATTTAAGGGACAAACGATCATCAATGTTACAGGGGTCCGCCGAGAAGAGAGCGCCGCTCGTTCTCGCATGCTCGTCGCGGATGGCGATCGCCAGAGCCGAGTATGGACGTGGCGACCCATTATCGACCTCTCGGTCGGAGAGGTGTTCGAGATGATCGACGCCTCGGGCCTCCGACCTCATCCCGCATATCGCGTCTTCGGCATGGGACGCGTCTCCTGCCGATTCTGCATCATGTCGAGCATGCAGGATATGGTTGCCGCGAGCGAGCAGCGAGAAAGCCGCGATCTATACCGCCGGATGGTGCAGTTGGAGATTGATAGCAGCTTCGCCTTTCAAGGCGCCCGGTGGCTTGGTGACATTGCTCCGCAGCTCCTGGATGACGAAGCTCGCGACGCGTTCAAATTGGCAAAGCAGCGGGCGTCCATCAGGAAGGACATCGAAGCCCAGATAACCAAGCCGATGCTCTACGTTAAGGGATGGCCCACTCGCATGCTGTCCGACGACGAAGCCGAAATCCTCAGCTCCGTCCGGCAAAAAATCTCCGAGATCTACGGCTTCAAGTCGCACCACCTATCACCCGACAGCATCCATCAAAGGTATGCGGAACTGCTCGACGAGAAGTCGCGCAGGACGCCGTCCTAAACCGCAATCATGCAACAATCAGGAGATCCAGATGAAGGCTCACACCCACGAAGTTACCGTCCGATCCGCTTCGACAAGAAGGTCACCCGATCTTCCGCCGTCGAGGAATTCCGGGACACCATCCACGGCACGTTCTTCCCGAACGAGTATCGCTGCGGCGCCGGCGAGATGACGATCAAGTCTGTCCGGTCGTCCGCCTCCATGCCGGCAAAGTCGTTGCCGAAGCGCTGATCCCAACACCCTGCAAACATGCACCAAGGAGATACCCATGAACGCCATCGTGCCACGCCAGACGATCGAGCAGATCGTCGCCCACCGCAATGCCGCCATCGACTTGTATGAGGTGGCATTCGAGAAAATCCGCGAGGCTCACGAGGCCATTCAGGCGGCGGCTGACCGGTGGGAGCTGGCCGCCCCCGGCAAACCGTCCCGTGTCTACGACTCGAGTCAGGAAGTGAAAGCCTTCAACGACGCCGTTACCCTGCCCGATCACACGCAGTACATGCGAACCGCGCGCCGGCTGATCGATATCACGGTCTGGGAGCACGTCATCCGCATGACCAAGATCGAAAGCCTGATGGATTCGGCGGCCGTCGCCGAGCTCGAAAAGCAGATGCAGCACAAGGAGCCGCGCTACGGCACCATTGAGCGCGCTGTCGACATGATCGAGCGATCTTTGAATGCCTTTCTCGAGAGCGATGAAGAACATCGGTATAGGTGGGATGAGCCGAACCGCTTTGTCCGTGAGCTCAAGGACATCGCCCACGATTTCGAAAGTGTTTGCGTGGTCAACGACGACATGATGGCGAAGCTCACCACCTGCGGGAACGCGATGATCAACGCCCTCAAGAAGGAAACCGAAGCCCCGGACCGATGGATCGAGGACATTCTCTCGTCTCTCGAGACGATCGAACGTGAGCGTCACGTCCAGCGCGGCCTGCCGCCGGTGTCGGTCGAAAACATCCAAGCTACGGTCGAAAGCCTCATTGGCCAGTCTCACGAGATCTTCCAACGCTCGGTCGTGAACACCTTCACGAAACTGGACCGCCGCTTTCGTTCGCACGACGGCTTCAAGATCGGCAACCGCGTGATTTTCGAGCGCTGCTTCAACGATTGGGGCGGATGGAATGGCTACGGTTCTGGCAGCTCACAGCAGCGCCTCATGGACATCGAACGCATCTTCCTGGTCCTCGACCGCAAGAACCGCGTTTCAGACGATCCTGAGGGCAGCCACGGCCGCCTCATGGACCCGGCATCCATCGTCTGGCACATCGACCAGAAGCGATCCCATGAGCGTGCGCAGAGCGAAATCGAAAGCGCCTTCTTCAAAGTCCGGATCTTCAAGAACGGCAACATGCACCTTTGGATGACCCGGAAAGATCTCCTCGTCCAGGTCAACCGCATTCTGGCCGGCTACTACGGTGCTCAGGTCGGCGACCAGATGAACGACGGCGTCGACGAGGATCCGCTTGAAAATCGTAAGACGGCGCCTGCGAAGTATTTCGGTTTCTTCCCCACGCCGCCGGCGGTCGCGGAAGAGGTCTGGAACAAAATCAGACCCTTCGACTACCGAGACACCACACCTCTCGTCCTCGAGCCTTCGGCCGGCACCGGCAACCTGGCGGCCGAGGCCATCAACCGCGGTTGGGATACCGACTGCATCGAGATGCAGCCTCACCTTGCCGCACAGCTCGAGAACCAAGGACACCGGCGCGTCACTTGCGCCGACTTCCTCACCATCGAGCCGAACCCGATCTATGACCTTGTCGTCATGAACCCGCCGTTCGATCGGGAGCGCGATATCGACCACGTCACCCACGCGCTTAAGTTCCTGAAACCGGACGGCCGGCTCGTTGCGGTGATGTCGTCCGGCACCGAATGGCGCACGACGAAGAAGTCGAAAGCCTTCCAGGCTCTCATGGAGCGGATGAAGGCCAAGTGGACCGACCTGCCCGCCGGTGCCTTCTCGGAACAGGGCACCAACGTCAACACCGTGATCGTCAGCGTCTACAAGGACGGGCGCGCTCAAAATAGATGGTAAAAACGCAGAATATGCGTTATAGCGCGGGGATCATCCCCGCGATTTTTTGCACCCTATGGAGATATTATGAAACCCGCGTCACGCGTTATCGCGAAGGCCTTGCCGCAGTCTGGCGGCACTTACCGCGCTCAATTTGCCCTTCCCGGGCTCATTCCTGAATACGTTCGAAATCCAGACGGAACCGTTTTCGAGACTGAAAGCCAAGTGACCGCTCGAGAGGCCGCATGCGTGGCGCTGGTCGGTCTGCTCGAGTCGCGTGTCGTCGACACCCGCCGTGCTGGCGGCTACCGACGTATGTCGGCCGCAAACCTGGGTAGTGTTCTGGCAGAGATCGACATCACTCCAACCTATTTCGCTGAGCTCATAGGCGTTCCGCAGGCGCGCATTATCAAATGGCTCGACGGTGAACAAGACATACCTCACTACGTCTGGCCCTTCACCGAGCTCCTAAAGGCGAGTGATCAGAATTTCAAAATCGCGGAGAAGATCGCGAAAGACGCACAGGAGGAAGGCGCATGAACATCTTCGTCGAATGGATGGGACACATGGGGTTTCACGGAAAGCAGGTCTCCGAGGCCGGGAGGTCGATCGGGCTCAAGCCCCGGGTCACCGTCCAGGTCAAGGCGGGTGAGCGAGAGCTCACCCCTACCGAGCGCCTGGCCATGTCCGCCGTCGCCGCCGGACTGCCTGAGTGGTCCCCAGAGAACGCTGAGGACTTCGCCCGGGTAAAGGCGATCATCGGAACGTTGAAAGGAAAAGCCGCATGAACACCGTTGAAAGAGGCGTTGTCGCCAACGCGATTTCCGTGTTGCTGATGCGTGTCGATCAGCTTGTTGAACAAGGAATGGATTTGACCGAGGCCAAGCGGGCCGCGTTGCGGGGATTTTCCTTCTCCGGGAACACTTCCCCCTTCAAAGCGATAATTCGCGATGCTGTCTCGGACATTCGAACATCGGACTTGGGTCCGGAGGCAAGACAGGTCTTACGCAAAAAGCTCTACACTGCTTCGCTCGCAGCAACTGGCAAACGTGACAGCTTCCTGTCACGCATCGCCTTTCGTATCGGCTGCCTTTGATTTTGCTACGTCGGCAATCCCTGGCTGTCGGCGCCAGCGTTTCGTGTAGTCGATCCTAGTCAGCATCCCTAGTGCCAGCGCGACCAGATCCAAGCAGCGATTCACCTCGCTGATACGACGCCTCTTCTCTCGCTTCACGGGCACGTCCCAATACCAGAAGTCCTCGAAGCACACCCTCCGCAGGATCTCAAGGTCGCGCACCGGAACAGTTCGTTTCAGGCGATCCAGCGCGTTCATGCAATCGATCTGGTGGTCGGAAACTAGTTTCACCCCGGCCTGCCGGGTCGAAGGCTCCATGGAGACGGATTTGAGTGGGCTGATCTCTGCGCCCTGAAAGAGTGATCGAATTGCCTGGCCGGCGCTGGTTCTCACCAGTGCGCGCCCCGCAGGATCCTTCTTGCCTTCGAGCCGACCACTGTTCACGAGCCATTCCAGAGGGGCAGAATTGGTGTTGAGCAGGATGTTGAAACCATGCTCCTCTGCTCCGATTCTTCTGACACGCAGGTCTGGTGGCCGACCGTCATAACCGGGCGTCCGATCCCGCAGCTTTGCTTTCAATTTCGATGTGCTCATCTTCTGCCCCTGCCGTTTAGTGGGAGGATTTTCTCAGGCAGTGTGCGGAATAGTCCACCGTCAATCGGGTAACCGTTTTGGTCGAAGCGCTTCGACAACAGGTCATCGAATTCCTTCTGCCTTTGATCGTGCGTCATGTCGGCTCGGTTGCGGTAGTCTGACTGGTTGATGATGCCAGACACCTGACCCTTTCTCAGATTAAGCGCTTGGCCGATTTTAGATTCAGTGAAGCCGAACAGCCAGAGGAGCCACACGGTATAGATGGTCGCGACCGAATGGCGGGATCGCTTGCTGTCGGCTTGAAGTTCAGTTCGCATTTTCAACGCGTCTGCTCCTCTTCACCACTACCTCCAACCTCGGGATGCCGCGCTTTCTCGCTGTGAACTGCCTCGCCCGTTCTTCATGCTTGTTTCCCATGAAATCGAGGAGTTCCGGCGGCAGTCTCTGCCCTTTGATAACCTCGCTCCTCATAGTTGGGTTGAGGATTGCCCTTATGACGTCTCTGGCAGCATTCCGAGCGGCGCCCTGATTAGCGAACAAAGCTGGCGAGCCATCTTTCATGACAAACCGCCAGTCCTGCTCTTCGAATAGACGGAACAGTGCGCGATGACCGCCGGCGGATCGCTTGGTTGCAAGTTCTGGAAGGAACGTAATCGCCACGATATTCCCCTTAAGCCGCATCGCCGAGGAGGTCGCCTTGTGCACCCCCGCCTGCGATATCCGAAAACTTCGACTTCGCACCGTCCCAATGGAAAAACTTGCGGCCGCGCGGTGCCATGAACCGATGCTTGAGCTTGTAAACCTCGATCCTGTTCTCGCTCATCATCCTGTCCTCTTGCCACTTTTCGGCGGCCTTCCCTGTGTTCGACCGCGGCGGGTTCCTTGAAAGCCAGTCGTACCGGTTGAACAGGGCAAGGATGATATCTGCGTGTTCTTCGAGAGAGCCGCCGTAGAAGTCTTCCATCTCCGGCTCCGGGTTCTCCTTGTCGCGCCCGGCCTTGGTGAACTGCGCCAACGCAATGATGGCGCAACCGAGCTCTTTGGCGAGGATCTTGAGGTCATAGGCGTTGTCGTAGGCAGCCTGGACCCGATCCACCTTGAACTTTGACGGGCGCTCGATGAGCTTCAAGTGGTCGACGACCATGAGCGCGAGACCGTGCCGCTCCTTGTGCGCCAGCGCTCGACTGCGCAATTGGTGGATCGACATCTTAGGCGGCGCCACGATACGCAATTTGTGATTTCGGAGCTGCTCGGCGACATGCTGGATGTGCTCCGCCTGCTCTTTCGTCATCCCCATGAGGAACTGCTTAAGAGGAACTCCGGTGTGCTCGCTGAGTGATCTGGCCACAAGGGGCGCATTGTCCATTTCGTATTCGAAAAGGGTAGACGGGAGTACCTGAGAGGTGAAAATCAATTGCTGCATCGCGAATGCTGTCTTGCCGGAGCCGGGGCCGCCGCCCATCAGCGTCAGCGACCCGGGCGGGTAGAAGTTGATGAGCTCCTCCATCCCGGCTAGGCACGGCTGGATAGCTGCTATCGACTTGTCCCCCTTATCCGCCATCTTCATGGCTCTGATCAGCGAAGATTGAAGCGTCGATTCAGTCTCGATGTCGCCGAGTTGCGAGAGCTCCGCCACGCGTTGAGCCGCGCGATCGAGGATCATCATCGGGTTCGACACCGGATCCTTCGCGGTTTTCAGCATGCCTTCGGCGAGGGAAGCTATGCGCTTTCGCAATGCGTCGCTTCGCAGCGTTTCGGCAAACTCCTCGATGAGGCCGACACCTTCCTTGTTGGCGTGATAGGTCAGCATCGACAGAAACGCCGATGGTTCCGCGTCCCCAACCTCACCTGGAAGATCCGCCGCGACGAGGTCACGCTGCAGGGACTTGCCGGCGATCGCTCTTTCCCTGATCACCCGATAGATCTGCTTGTGGGCCTCGACAGTGAAGCAGTCTTCCTCCAGCATCGCCTCCACCGTCCAGTAGTTCTCCGGTGAGAGCAGGATCGCGCCGAGAAGGATCATCTGAATATTCTTGGTGTCCGTCATTTTTTCGTTCCATTCCAAACATCGAGCCAGTCATCCGGCTCTGGCGGGAGAAGAATCGACACCGAAACTCCCATCTCCTCCGCACGCTTCTTCAAAGTTTCCGCCGCCTTTTTCCCGGGCGGCAGTTCCACACTGCCAGCAAGCTTGTTGAGCCGATGGCGGTCCCCGTCTCCGTAGATGAGAAGCTTCTTCACACCGTTCGGGATATCGAGAGACATCATTCCGGAGGTGGAAAGGGCGGCCCACACAGGGAACTTCCACCCGTTGATCAACCCCGCACCAAATCCTGTCTCCACGCCTTCGGTTACGATCAGCGTCTCACCGATCGGTCCGAGGCGAACGGCGCCTCCGGCTGCAGGGCCAAGACCAAGCTTGATCTTGTCACCTTCTCTGTCTTCCAGCGCCCGGCCATCCGGCGTCAGGAATATTCGCCAAATAGAGATGAGCTTGCGGTCGCTGCCCTGTACGCCACAGATCAGACATGGGTGAGCATCGCGGCCGAGCGGAAGTGCCGGATGAAACCGCAGAGAGGGAGGCCATTTTCCGATCAGGCGCGGATCGACACCGCGGCCGACGAGATACCGTTCCGCGAGAGTGCCGGCGATCGTCTGCGCTCTGCCCCATATCGCCCGGACATCGTCGGACTTCTGTTCTCGATCAGCTGCAGCTTCGGCTTCGCGAACTTTTCGCTTGCGTTCAGATTCATCCTTAGATCGAGCCCATTCGCGCTTTTCTTCGGCAGTAAGGGGGCGATCCTCGATATGCAGAAACTCGCGCTTGGCGATCTGGACGGCCTGCCCGTGAGTAGAACAACCGTAAGCGATCTGGATCAGATGGATGAGGTTCCCGCCATTGGCGCCAGGACGCTGCCCCTGCCAGAAGCCGACAAGCCCTGTGCGAGCACCTTTGATGTGGACTGAGCACTTCCCGTGCAGATCACCGGTCCAGTAATTTCCGTGTCGACGTCCGTCCGGAATGCACTTCTCTGCGACCGTCTCGACCATGTCGTTCAGGCGCTCGACGATTTCCTCATATTTCAATTCCGAACGAGCCATTAGAATAGCACCGGCTGGTGATGTTCGAAGACTCGGCCGCGCTCGAAAGCGTACCCGGGCTCATGGAGCTGCCGAAGATAGTCCAGCATGCACAAGGCTTCGGCTTCGTCCGGAGAGTCATACTCCCAGCCATTTGCATCGCAGTAAGCCATCGCCTTTTCTTTGAACCATGCCGCCCGAGCGTTCTGGTCCATTTTCGAGCCCTTCGGTGTCGTGACGTACCCGTGCGTTTTTGATCTCCAGGACTGGATTGGGATCATTTCCAGTTCACGCATGTCCTTGGTGAAGAGAATAGTCTGGGTGTGGGTCGGCCATCCGCTCGAGAACATCACCTGCTCTGCGTCCACGCGTGGCAAACCTCTGGCATCCTCATGGGTAACGATGGTCATCAACTCCATGCCGACCTGACAGTCCGGTAGATCGGCAAGCATCACTTTCAGCCGCGTGAGATAGTCGGCGAAACAAGCCCCATGGAGCTTCTGGGTAAAGCGCCATGTTCCAGATCTCAGCTTCGCGCCACCGGCTAGACACGACGCGAACCCCATCTTCCGGCCGGGGTCCATCACGAAGTATGATTTCGGTGCTTCCATCGCTATTCCGCTGCCTCCCGAAACTCTTCCGAAGGGATCCGCGGCTTCGGCGCCGCGCCCGCCATGAGCGCGCTCACGCACGCCTTCATCTTCCGGACCGAGACGGCGTTGCCGATCTGCTTGATCTTCTGCGTCTTGGTGCCGGCGAACTCATAGGTCTGGTCTTCGGTGTTGAAGCCCATAGCTGCTGCCAGTTCGTGCGGTTCGAGCATGCGGAACAGGATGTCGTAGTGCTCTCCACCCTCAGCGAGGGCGAACTCACCACCCTTGGCCGTGGTCATCGTTGCCAGCGGCTCGCGCTCGACGTCACGGGCAACCGCGCCGCCGTTGCTCTGGGTGACGGGGACAACCATGCCGAAGCGCCCTCGGGCGGTCATGGTTGGCAGCGGGTCATTGACCGGCTGGCACGTCTCGCCAGATCCCGAACCATAATATGGGGCGATCAGTGCGTGGGCACCGCCGGTCGGTGCGGTTGGGATGGGCTCGCTTGTTGGACGTCCCTGCCCGCCGGAAGCTTGAGACAGAACGAACGGCTCGACAAGCATGGGACGGGCGCAACCTTCTCGCTTCTCAGCACCTGCACCGCCTGTCGTGATAGTCGGGAGAGGTTGGCTCGTGGGCCGCGCGGCACCGCTCGAATTCTGAGAAAGGACGACCGGCTCAGCCGAGAAGAGATGGGGAGCTGCAGCAGTCTGGGTCGGTAGCGGAACGCTCGCCGGCGTTGCTGTGCTCTTCCCCTTCATGTTGACGACAATGGGCTCGGCAACGGCGAACTGGCTTCCACCGGCAGTTATGGTGGGAAGCGGTTGACCCACCGTTCTAGGACGAGGTCCAGCACCTTCCTTGCCATGACGGGGAGATACGACAACCGGTTCGGCGATGCCTATGTGCGTTCCGCTTGCGGCAATTGTCGGCAGCGGCACGTCGATGCCTTGGGCCGCCATATGGTTGCGCAGGATGACGAGGTAGGGGTTCGGCCAGTCATTGCGAAGCGCTCCCGAATAGATCCGCATCAACGTTTTCGGCGCCAGTGGCTTCGGCCGGTTGAATATTGACCTTCCCTTAATCGACCAGTCGATAATCTCGCTTGCCGGACGCCAGGGTTTGAGGTCTTCGAAGAGCGAGGCCACGCCATCCTTCACCTTCTGGTGCGTCGGCATCGGCCAGTTGATCTTCTTGCCATCGGAACGGGCCATCAGGATGAACCGCTCTCGAGTCGTCGCGTCGCCGTAGTCAGCCGCGTTGAGTTTCCGATATTCGAGCTGCGTGAAGCCGCAGGCCCTGAGCGCGTTCAGCCAAGCATGGAAATATTCGCCACGACGAGACTTGATCGGCTTGCCGGTCATGCGGTTGACCGGGCCCCAATGGGTGAACTCCCAGACATTCTCGATGATGATGCGCTTGACGCGAAGCTCCGTAAGCCAGGTGATGATGTGCCAGGGATCGGAGCGCTGTTGGTCGCTGGTCGGCTTACCGCCGCGCGCGTTCGAATGGTGCGTGCAGGTCGGAGATGCCATGAGGAGATCGAGATAGCCCTCAGGCACCAGAATGTGAGGACGGACGGTGGCAATGTCCTGCACGAAATGACGTGCGCGCGGATGCATCCTCTGATGCGTCTCGATAGCGATCGGCCAATGGTTGACGCAGACGAGCTCCATGTCGAGCCCGAGCTCTTCAAGAGCCTGCTCGCAGCCTGTCGACGAACCGCCGGCACCGCAAAGGAGATCTGCAACGAGGATGGGTTTCTTTTTCATCGACGGGCCCACAGTTCGAATTCTGCTCGGAGATCTCGCCATCGCGCCGCCGCCTCGGCGTTTCTGGTGAGCTCCTTGCGGCTCTTGATTTTCAACGCAGACTTCAACCTCGCCACGGCAAGGTCCTTGGCGTTCTCCATGTCGGGGTGGTCACCGGGGTGGCGCTCAGCGAGAAACACTCGGAACGCGTTGTCGTCGCACTTCATCGAAGCTTCTGCGGCGTAGTTTGGCCCGTTCTCTTCGGCATCGGTGGATGTCTTCGACTTCTGACGAATCTGGGCAAACGCCTGATCGAGCAATCCCAGCAGGAACTTCATGTCCTCGACGGCGTCGGTGAAGAACTTGATTTCAACTTGGCTTGCATTGGTGAAGCGGCAGAACGGCACGGGGGCTTCATGCCCTCCACCAGATGCCCTCTTCGTCTCAATGCCGGTGCCGTGCTCGTCAACGATCGTCTGCCAAATGTGATCCTGCAGGCGCGCGAGCCGGCTTCTGATGAGTTCGAGGCGCGCTTTGCGCGGATCTGTGTTTCCCCGCTCCGTCACGCCGGCTCCTCCACGTTGGTGTCGAGAAGTGCCCTTATTCCTCTGAAAGCGGGATGAGAGCTCTCTTGCAGCGGGCGGAAGTTGTTCGCACCGAAGATGACGTCACCGGTGTAAAGGTCGCCATAGAACAGGAAACTCACTGTCTGATCCGGTATCTCCACGAGTTTCAGACAGACTTCTACCCTGATCTCCGAAACTGTGATCGCACGGATGGTATAATGGCCGCCGATTACCGGAATCTCACAGGAGGATAGAAGCTCTACACCTCGAATATCCACCGCTTCACTAATGCACTCGACTCGTTGGCCGACGTATGCGTATTCCCACCACGCCATCACGCCGCCTCGCCGAGCTTGCCGATCTCGTCGCCCCAGGCATCCCAGCCCTTGCGGTTTGTCCGGGAGAACAGTTCAAGCCGCAAAACCTTCGGCGCCATGCGCTCGCACATCTGATAGCTCTTGGCTGGCTTTTCAGAGTGCTTCCCGACCGGAGCGAGAAAGACGTTGCGGATATCGCGCGCGGCGATTTTCGGTTTGCCGCGCTTGAAGAGCAGGAAGGGTTCTCCAGCCCCGCGCATGAAGTATCCGGTGCCGAAATGCAGCTTCCCGTTCTTCGTTGTCTTCACCCAGGTGCCCTGCGTCACATAGGTGAAGCCCCACGATTTGACGCAAACGATCTGCTGGTCGAGCATCGGAGGAGTACCCCAGCACCAGAGCAGAGAGTCAGGTGCGGCAAGGTCGAGCACCGGAAGGGACATGATCCATTCCATCGGCATGCATCGGTAGTGAGCCTTGGCGTTCTTCACCTCGCCCTTCTCCGACCAATTGGAGAAGTCCCATGGCGGGTCTGCCATGATCATCCCGTAGGATGCCGGCGAAAGGCCGGTAAACGGCCAATCTCCAAACAACGGACCCGGATGCAGCATGTTACCCCCCTTAGAATTTCGATGGCTTGCGGTGCTTACCGGACTTCATGAGGGTAACCTCAACCCCGGCCCAACCCGGCACGCAGCACCGCCTTGATTTCCCGCCCTGCCATCGTGGGCCGCGGGGAAAGGACTGTCGGGCCTACTCCGCCGCTTTCGCAGCGGCATCTTGTTCGCTGGAGGTTTTGGCCTCCTCCTGCAGTTCTTCGGTATTCGCGGTTCCCATCTTCTTGATGCCGGCCAAGAGCTCTTTCTGGCCTTCCTGCCAGCCGCGCTCGTAGTCCTTGCCGCGCGCCTCATCGAGCGTGACGCCTCGAAGGCCGTCCGCTAGACCCTCAGCGAAGTTCGCTTCCGCCTTCGGACGCCGGTCAGCAAAGAGATCGCCCTGATCTTCGGGGATAATGTTGAGCCACTGAGCGTAGCGATACATGCGCTCGAGCCTGTCGACGACGATCTGACGATCCTCCGTCTTCATCCAGTCGAGGACCGTGGTCAGATCATCGGTATAGATGCCGTCGGCCTTGGCGAGCCGCTTAGCGCGCGACACTTCGGCGGATGCATCATCCTTGCGGTTTGTCGCCTTCTGCACAGCACTGAGGTGGCTGAAAAAGAGCCCACGGTCGGGGCCTGAATTATGTCCTGGCTTGCTCATGCCGAATCCTTCCTTCGGTGGATAAAGAACTTGGCGCGACACTCTCGTCGGCCGACATACGTTTGGGTTTCAGCGTGTCCAATCGCGAGGCGCGCCTCACGTTCGGCATGCAGGAAACGGCTGACCTCAGCCTCTGTAGCTTTCACCGCGATCGCGATCGTCGCCGTGTCTCCCCCCATTGCCCACAGCGAGAGAATCCTTGATCTCTGGAGAGCGGTGAGAGCGGTCATTGTCGGTCGTTGCCTCGATCAGAAGCGCGCCCCAATACGTCACGAGCGAACCGAAGCCGACCAATCGCCTCCCCGTGGAATTCAGGATCAATGCGAGCCAGCCTCTCTTCAACCGTGGCGAGGCGGTAAGCGATTTCCTCGCTTCCAAGCCTTGCTCCTGCGGCAGCGCCCCGTGATTGGCTTTCGACAAACCGTTTGTGTTCTTCTCGTTTTGCGTCATCGGCCTTTTTCACCCTCACCGCTTCCCGGACGATCTCAACGATCGCACCCTCCGGACCCTGAATTTTCTTGTAGCGAAGACGCTCGACCATCGAGTGGGTGAGTTTCGTCAGACGCGCCGCAATTTTGGACTCGTCCTTACGGTTCTGACCTCCGGAGCCAAGGAACTTGATCCCCTCCGACATCTCCAGGCGGAGTTGCGCCCTATGCTTCTCGACAACATCGCCAGCGCCAACAAACTCTACTCGTGACATTTCCGTCTCCCGACACGACTTTTCCGTCATCGCGAAATCCTCTCTTGCTAGTTTTCACTCACCGCCAGAGAGGCGGACGGAGAATGACGATGTCGAATGATGATGGGAAAGCGGCGGTCTTGTTTGGAAGCTCTGGCCCCGCGCCCTGTCATCGACTGTTCAACTGGTCAGCACACACCGATCATCCAGCCCCCTCGCCGACTGCGGCGGGGAACACATCCGGACGGATTTCATGACGTGGCATGCCAAGTGCCTCGGAAAGCCGGAAGCAATCGTCGAGGCTCGGCGGTTTTCCTTTGACGATGCGAGCAGAGATTGTCTGCTGCTTGACGCCGAGGATTTCGGCGACACGCTCCTGGTTTCCCGCCTTGGCGATGACCGCCGGCCAACCCGGCTCGAAGGTGTTTTCGGTGGTGCTCATAGGCCGCCACTCTACAAATCTTTTTGTAATTGTCAACAAATTCTTTTGTAGCGAAAATCATCTACAAATTTCGGATAATTTGGCCATGAATCAAGATCTTGGAAACCGGGTAAGGCGCCTACGGCTAAAGTCGGGGCTGTCTCAGTCAGAGCTCGCGCGACGCATCGGGATCAAACCGCAGGCGGTACAAGCTCTTGAACGCGGCATCGTCAAGCGCCCGCGCTACATCGTTCCGCTTGCAATGGAACTATCGGTTTCACCACAATACCTTGAAAGCGGCGTTGAGGAAGCGGCACCAGATATCCGAAGGGTTATGATCCGAGGGCATGTCCAGGCCGGAGAATGGGCCGAGGCGTCAGAGTGGGATCCGGATGATTGGTATGAGGTGGCGGTGCCCAACGATGCAGAATTTTCGCGACTTGAGCTTTACGGAGTTGAGGCCCGAGGCCCTTCTATGAACCGGCGGTATCCGGAAGGAACCGCCCTCATCTACGTCAATGCACACGACGATGAAGTGGCGCTCGTGCCTGGCAAACGCTACATCATCGAGCGGCGGCGCGCAGACGGGATGCATGAAGCAACCGTGAAATCTTTATGGAAAGATGATACCGGCTCATTGTGGCTTCTTCCCGAATCCACAGATCCGCTATTCCAACAACCAATACCGGTAGATGGCTCAGAAGGTGATGAGGTGAGAGTTCTCGGCCGCGTCGTCTATTCAGTCTCGAAAGAGTAGAATGTTCTATCTCGTAGCGATAATCGCCGCTGTCCTTCTGTTTGGCGCCGCCGTGGTTCGATCGGCCATCGCCGGCCTTCTTGGTTTGGCACTTCTGGTTGCGCTCGGCGCTTATTTTTTCAGAGACAACCTCGCCGTGCTTATGCTCGCTTTCGCGGTTTTTCTCTTGGTCGCCTATGGGGCTATGAGGATATTCGGGATAGATCCTGAGAAAGATTGAACCATCTTTTGACCGCTGGTGAGTCCTGAGCTCCGAACATAGGAGGACTAAGCCCTGCGCTCGAAAGCACACAGGTTTAGCCCCTATGCCGGTAGTGATCTTGACCGCCGGAGCCGTCCGTCACCCCTTCCGAGTTGGTTGAAACCCAGCACCAACCCTTGACCGCACTTTATCGAAGCCCTGGCAGGCTACGGCGCGAACCCCTTCGGTCTTTCGGAGTGGGGCTTCCTTTTTCGCGCGCCCGATGGTAAGGAACAAACCGTGTCCATCACGGTGAGATCGCCATCGTCTTCAACCGACCGATCTCTTTTTTGAAGCCCCGCTCCTCACGGCGGGGCTTCCTGTTTTCTACAATCGAATTTTCAATTCGGCAATGCTCTACAATTTTTTTTGTTGACTGATTACAAATTCTTTTGTAGCGATATCCCCACAAGGACAGCCGTCGACGCGGTCGAACTTGACGCCGGCCGAAGCCAGAAGCGGAAGCCGAACCGGTCGGCGAAACGATTTGAGGATGTCGTGGAAGACCTGGAGACAAAAAGGGCAATCGAGAAGTTCATGGCCGGAAAACCGCTCAAAGAACGGGAACGAGAGCTCATCGACAATGCGAATAGGGCACTGATGCTTCGGTCCCTTAGCGATGGTTGATCGCGCCGAATTCGTCGCCTTCGCGATCTACCGCACATTCTCCCAAGAGGCAGACCCACGTCGCGCCGAAGTGCGTTGGGCCCGACTGCCACCGCTCATCCGCGCCAGGTTCATCGGCGAGGCACAAGCAGCAATCGAAGCGCTCGAGCTCTTCGAAAAGGAGATGTCGCATGAAAATCATCAGCCTCGAAGCAGAAAACATCAAGCGGCTCGTCGCCGTTGAGATCCACCCTGACACCAACCTCGTCGAGATCACCGGCAAGAACGGCCAGGGAAAAACATCGGTTCTCGATGCGATCTGGTGGGCCCTTGGCTCGCAGAAAGTCGTGCAGCAGAAGCCTGTCCGTGACGGCCAGGATAACGGCTTTGTCCGCCTGGATCTCGGCGAATATGTCGTCACCCGGAAGTTCAAAGCGAAAGATGGTGGCGAGTACACCACCTCGATTACCGTCGAGAACAAAGAAGGCGCGCGCTATCAGAGCCCTCAAGAAGTTCTCAACGGCTTCGTCGGCCAACTCACTTTCGACCCCCTCGCCTTTGCCCGCATGAAGCCCGCTGACCAAGCGAAGTCCCTGCGCGCGCTCGTGCCCGAATTCAATTTTGCTGCGAACGAGATGGAGGCAGAAGCTCTCTTCGACGAGCGCACCAATGCGAAGCGACGCCTTCGCGACCTTGAGGGTCAACTTAGTTCATTGCCCGAGATCGAAGATGCGCCGGCCGAGCGCGCATCCGTCGGTGAAGTTCTTGATCGCATCGGCGAGGCCATGCGGGAAAACACCGCTGTTGATCGGGCCGAAAACGAGTTGCGCAGGCTGGAAGGCCAGGTGGAAGGCCGAGAGAACGCGATTGCCGATAGCAAACAGCGAATCGCCGATCTCGAAAGCCGACTGGCGGCGGAGAGAGAAGGCCTCAAGAGCTTGGAAACGGAACTTGAGGAGCTGCGCGATCTCGTCGACAGCTTCACCATCCCTGCCCGGGTCGATGTTGCTGCAATGAAAGCCAGGCTCGACGATCTCGAGCGGATCAACGACCTGTTCGACAAGGCGGAGGAGCGTAAGAGGATCGCTGACTTGGTTTCTGGCCAACAGCAGGTTGTCGACGACCTCACGGTCAAAATCGATAAGCTACGGGAAACGGCGCGCAACGCTGTTGCAGCAGCCAAGCTCCCGGTTGAGGGCTTGTCCTTCACAGACGACGGCGTGTTCGTGGGCGATGTGCCTTTCGACCAGCTGTCCGACGCGCAGCGCCTGAGGGTTTCGATCGCAGTTGCCGGATCGATGAACCCGAAACTTCGCATTGTCCGTGTCCGCGACGGCTCGCTCCTCGACAACGAGGCCATGGCAGAGCTGAAAACCTACGCGGAAGCCAACGATCTGCAAGTCTGGATCGAACGCGTAAGCGACGGTGAAGGTACGGGTGTCGTAATCGAAGACGGCCGAGTTCGGGGCGCTGCAGTAGCCGTAGCTGCCGAATGACCTGGGTCCTCGTCGTCATCATGCTTCTCGATGTCGTCACCTTCTTCGTCGTGACCAAACTCGCGATGAAGGATCGAGAAGTCGCAACCGCCATTTTTTTCGGAACTGTGACGGCAATCCATCTGATTGGTTTGTCGATCCTTTTGAGAGGGATTTTCTATGCCTGACATCTTTGGCCTGGACGAAGAGCGCCCGCCCATGATCGGCGAGCTGTCTGAGGGAATCATCGCCAAGATGGATGATTGCCGCCTGCCGCTCGGCATCCACTTCGGCCTCGACGAGGAGAAGTATCATGCGGATCCGGCCCTTGGCTCGACGTCGATCGTCAAGCTGGCGACTGCACCGGTGCTCTTCCAGTATGAGCGCATGCGCCCTGAGGAGCGGGTTCAGACCGAGGCGATGACTTTCGGGAAAGCGTTCCATTGCCGCCTCCTCGAGGGCAAGGAAGCCTTCGAAGAGCGCTACGCAGAGCCCCCAAAACCCAGCGATTACAAGGGTGCGTTGACGACGACCGACAGCGTCAAGGATTTCCTCAGACAGCACGGCCAGAAGCTCACCGGCAACAAGCCCGATCTCATCGCTCGCGCCAAGGAAATCGACGATTGTCCGCCGATCTTCGACGAGATCCTTGCGAGCTGGCACGAGGAGCACCCCGACTACGAGATGCTGACCCCGAAGCAGGTCAAGCAGGTCGAGGATGCAATTGAGTTGATGGAGCGAGATCCGATACTGCGCGCCGTCATGACTGCCGGGTCACTCAGCGGTGGCGCTCCCGAGATGTCCGTCATCTACGAACAGGATGGCATCCGGCGCAAATGTCGCTTCGACTACCCGCTCGCTCCGACGGCTACTCGCCCCAACGCGTTGATCGTTGATGCCAAGGCGTTTTCGACCTTCAAGGGCGCCACCGATGAGGATGCGGCGATCCGAAAAATCTACGACATGTTCTACGACATCCAGGGAAAATATTACCTCCAAGGCCGGATTGCCGCGCGCAAGCTCTTCCGCCAGGGCAAGATCTTCGGCGATGGCCCCTCGCCCGACTTCCTCGAACATTTCCTATTCGCCGAGCAGGTGGATTGGGTCTGGGTGATGATCCGCCGAGATAAGGGGCTGGTGCCCGTCGTTATCTCCGTCGCCGGCGACGATGAGATGTTGAACGACATGGAGCCGGTCATCCAGCACGCGCTCGAAACCTACAGCTTCTACATGTCGGAGTTTGGCCCCGACCAGTTGTGGAGCCCGCCGCCGCGCAAGCCGCTTCGTCTGAACAAATCCTTCCTCCCCACCTACAACCGAGGCATTCTCCATGAGCAACCAGCAAACCGCTAAGCCGCAAACCGCACTCGCGATCATCGACTCCGTGCGGGGCGAGCTCGCACCGATCGCTATGGACGCTGGCCTCGACTACAGCCGCTTGGCGACGGCCTTCAACGTTGCGTGTCAGCAGAACCCAGACATACTGGATTGCACTCCCGATAGCATCCGGAGAGAGCTCGCGAAGTGCGCGTTCGACGGCCTCATACCGGATGCCAAAGAGGCAGTCATCCTCCCCTATAAGGTCGATGGCAAGCTGACTGCCAACTACCAACCGATGGTTTACGGCGTGATGAAACGCCTTCGTGAGCTCGGCGGTGTCTCCACGATCCTCTGTGAATGCGTTTACGAGACGGACAAGTTCGAGGTCGACATGGACGACCTCGAGAGCTTGAGCCACAAAGCCAACCCGTTTGCGAAGGACCGCGGAGAGATCATTGGTGCCTATGTCGTCTTTCGTGGCCCTGACAAGTTGGTCATGCACCGGGAGATCATGAGCCGGTCTGCCCTTGATGACGTTCGAAAAGCCTCAAAGAGCCCGGGTTCACCGGCGTGGACAAAGTGGTTCCCGGAAATGTGTCGCAAGGCAGTTCTCCGGCGCGGTGCGAAATTCATCACCGTGAACAACGACAGGATCCGCGCCATCATCGAGCGCCAAGACGCCATGTACGATTTCAACGACAAGCGCCCCGAGGTGGAGCGCGTCGATCCTTTCTCAGGCACCACCATAGATCTCAAATCGTCGGAGGCGGATCTTGCGGCATCCTCCAACGCCGCCGACGAGCGATCCGAGACAGCGCCCCAAAAGTCCGGATCGCAGGGCTCCGAAGCAAAAGCCGATACATCTTCGGAGCCCGCCTCTCCATTCCCCGAAAGGATCCACAAGAAGGACATGCCGAGCCTTATCGAGACGCTGCAGAAGCTTGTCGACATGGCTGCACCGTCAAGGGACGTCGACGCCGCTGATCGTCGCGGAATTCTGAAAGCGAGCGTTCCTGGGTGGAAGGCCAACCTTTCTGAGTACCTTCATCCGCTCCTCAAGCACGTCATCGACATCGTCGACAAAGCGCTTGTCGCCCAAGGCAAAGGTGGTGAGTGGGAGAAGGACATCGAGATCAGCCTCGATACAGTGTCAGAAAACACCGGTATCGACTTTGATATTCCCGGAGGCGCGAAATGAAGTTCCGCGTCATCGATCTCGAAACCACCGGCAAGCAGAACGACCCCAACGCTGAGATCTGCGAAGTCGGCCTTACCGACGTCGTCGTAGATCGGGACATGGGCGACATCGAGATAAAGCCTTGGTGGTCGACTACAGTTGACCCCCATCGGACGATCCCGGCTGAAACTTCGGCAGTTCATCACATCACGACCGCGATGGTCAGGGGGCGGCCGCCTGCGAACTACGGTCGAGAGTGCCTTCGCTCCCACATGGAACCGGGCGACATCTTCGTCGCGCACAATGCAGAGTTCGAAGCCCATTTCTTCGACCCGCAGGGGTTTCCGTTCATCTGCACCTTCAAGGTTGCCTATGAGATTTTCCCGGATGCTCCATCCCACGGCAATCAGGTTATGCGCTACTGGCTCGATCTGCCGGTGACGGATCATCTCGCCATACCCGCGCATCGCGCCGGACCCGACACCCATGTAACCGCACACCTCCTCGTTCACATGCTCGATATGGGCCTGACCGTCGAGAAGATGCTTGAGATTAGCGAGCGGCCCATCTTGCTCCGGACGTGCCCCCACAAGAGGCACGAGAACCAGCCATGGGAAGAGATCGACAGCGGCTATCTGCGCTGGTGCCTCGATCAGCGGGATATGGACGAAAGGATCAAACACGCGTGCCGCTATCATCTCGATCTGCGTGATCGGCAGACAAAAAATCCGTTTGGTTGAGGTTAGGCATGGCGATGATGATCAAGCGGCCGAGCACCGCGTTCTCACTGGACCCGGCCGACAAGACCCAGAAGCGGATTGAAGACGAAAAGCACCTCGATTTCATCCGGCAACTCCCCTCCGTCATCGACGGCAAGGGCCCGTGCGAGGCGTGCCACATCCGGACAGGAAGCCCCGCTCATCGCAAGAAGCGGACAGGGATGGGCAGAAAGCCAGACGATGCTTGGACGCTTCCCATGACACCGGCACAGCACCGCGCGCAGCACGACATGAACGAGCTCGAGTTTTACCAGGCTCGCGGCATTGAAGATCCGTTCGGACTGGCGTCGGCTTTGTATTCAGTCTCCGGCAACGTCAAAGCCGCGAGAGCAATCATCCGCGAACACATAGCACAGAGGAGGATCAAGTAATGGTCCCGGAATTCCCCCTGCAGTGGCCCATTCATATGGAGCGGACACGATGATCGCTGCCGCTCAAATCGCGCTTCACGCCCTCGCTCTGTTCTTCACATGGGCAGCCGCCATGGGCTTCGCCACAACCAGCAAGCCCGGCTTCGTTATCAGCGCCATCCTGGCGTTGGTGTTCTTCATCACCGCTGCCGTCTGGAGGATTTTCACATGAACTTCCGCCACCTCATCAACCGCATCCGCGCCGCTCGACAGATCGCCGTTTCCAGCATGCGCAATGTCGATCCCGTCAACGGGGCCGTGGCGAAGGACGAAGCGGCATGACGAAGCCAGTCTATGAGCGCGGGATACGCATCTCCTCGCCGATCGTTGCCATGCATCTGATCAGTCAGGGCGTGACGCTTTGGTATCGCGATAAGCCGCTGTCCGCCTCCTACCTTCTCGGCTGGTCCGTTCGAACAGTCATGATCAAGTGCAATCGGGGTCTGATCTTCCACGCGAGGAGAATTTCATGAGCATCCCCCCTTATCCACTCCAGTGGCCGAGCACGTTGCCGCGCACAAGCAAGAAGGCGTCATCTCAGTTTCGCTCGAAACTCTCGGCGGCGATGAACAATGTCCAGGACTCCCTGCGCCGGTTCGCTACCGATAGCGGCCAGAATGTCGGCGACGTAGTGATATCGAGCAACGTGACGCTGGGGGTCAACAACCCGCAAGACACTGGTGTAGCGGTCTGGTTCGTCTGGGATGACATGCAGGTCTGCATCGCCGTCGATCGCTACCCAAAGGTCGAGGACAATCTCCAGGCCATCCATCACGTCATCGAGGCTCGTAGGACCGAGGTTCGCCACGGCGGGCTCCACATTGCCCGCGCCACCTTCAAGGGCTTCCAAGCGCTGCCCTCGCCGGACGGCGTGAACAAGCGGACGTGGCGCCAGGTCTTTGGCCTTGCACCAGACGACGAAATCACTCGCGACGAGCTTGACCGTCTGTATCGCGCCGAAGCGAAGAAGCGCCATCCAGACCAGCCCCAAGGCTCTCATGCACTGATGACGGAGCTGAACGACGCGAAGTCCGAAGCGATGCGGGAGATTGGATAATGCGCGACAGCCCTATCCTCTTTTCCGGGCCGATGATCCGCGCCATCCTCGACGGCCGCAAGACACAGACGCGGCGGATTGTGGATTTCGACGACATCGAGAAGGTGAGCGAATTCGTCAAGGTCGGCACATCAACCGAAAACGGGCGCTCCCTGTATGAAATGCGCGACAAGTTTGACGCTCCCATCATGCGCCCGCATGGGCGAGATTCAGTTACGCCTCACTGGTCACCACGTTTCGCCATCGGCGACCGTCTTTGGGTGCGGGAGTCGTGGCAGGGCCTGTCCTTCGGAGACTATCAACCGACCAAGAACCGTGTGTGCGACGTTCGCTATGCCGCGACCGACCCGTGTGCCGATCTTGACGCAGACACCCGCGGATACCCTTGGCGACCATCCATCCACATGCCCCGCTGGGCTTCCCGCCTTACGCTGATCGTCGCCGACGTGAGGGTGCAGCGGCTGAAGGACATCGGCGAGGAGGATGCGATCGCCGAGGGTGTAGAGCCGCTGCATCAGGGCTATTACCCCTACGGCATTTCCACGTTCATGACCACGTTCGTAGCCGGTCGCGAAGTGCCCGCCCAATACTGCCCGACGGCTCACGATAGCTTTAGGCGACTATGGAACATGATCAACGCTGCGCGTGGCTATGGCTGGGACATAAACCCGTGGGTCGTCGCCATCACTTTCGAGGTACATCGCGGCAACATCGACCAGATCGAGAAGGAAGCGGAATGACCCACGTCGACCACGCCCGGCAAGTTCTCGCTTCTTCGTTTGCCGCCTTCGCGGCCTTAGCGGACACGGCCATAGGCCCGAAGCAGCGCGAGTTTGCCACCCGCAATGCCGGTCACTGTCTTTGGGCGCTTGGAGTCGATGAGGCTTGCGGCTTCCACGCTGTCCCACCGGTTGGGCAGACAATCGAAGGCACCATCATCGAGAAAACTGACAGCGAGGCGTCAGATCATGCCTGAGGGTAAGTCAATCGCGCAGCGGCGCGCCGAGATCCCAGACGACGTCATGCAGTTCTGCCGAGATCACTGGAAGCCGATCTTCACGCTCGAGGATCTGGCACGGGCGGTCATGGCGGATCGGGGCACTTATCCCACACAGAAGTACGCTAACGACGCTCTGGACCGCGCGATCCGCGATGCAGCCGTCTCTGTCGTTGATGGCATAAACGGCTACACGATGGAGTTCGCGCAGAACCCGGCAGCGCACCGCGAAGAGTACGATCTTGCGGAAGAGTGGATTACCGACGCGTTAAAGGTCGCCCTCGGTACCACCCGCCCCACACAGGAGGGGGTGAAGTGGGATGGTTGGGAGAACGAGGAAAAGCTCACGGTCGAGGAGGCTTGGCAAATACTCGTTGAGACGCCTGACGTCACATCACCGGAAGAATACCCGGACCATGCGCTGATCACCATGGACCAGCTCGGCAGCTTTATGGCTCGCGCCACCCTCGACCCATCCCCCGCAGCGGGAAGCGAGATTGTGGAGGCAGTGAAAGCAGCAATCGCCCGTATCGAAAAAACAATGTGCCCCACGTTCTCGTCCGTTGGCGGCGACATGGGGCTACAAGGGCAGATTTCACAGGCTGATCTTGATCTTCTGCAGATCGCCGCCCTCGCCAAACACAAGGAGGGCTCGTGATGGGTGCCGTCAATAGAAGCAAGCCCGATCAGTTTCAACTTAGGTTACCGCGCGGCCTCCGGGATGAGCTCAAGCGCGCCGCCGAAACTGCTGGACGATCTCTAAACAGCGAGATCATCGCCAGACTGGAAGCTCCAGAGCACGACGGCGCGACCCTCCGAGATCAGATCGCCATGGCGGCGCTACCGTCAATCATCTTGGCGACGTCAGCCGGCCAGCACCATCCGGAAGGCGATGGCGACCTAATCGACCTTATGGCCCGTGACGCCTACGCGATGGCCGACGCGATGATGGACGCTCGGAAAGGAAGCTCGTGATGTGCGTCTACGATTTCAGCAAACCGCTCATCTGGGTCGATGCGCCGGCAGTGGAGATGGAAGACGACGAGGAACCACCATGCGTTCACCAGCACCTGATGTGCGGGGATGAGATGGTGGCATGGATGGTGCAATACCATGCTGGCGGCCCGCTTTACGGCGGCTCTGTCTCCATCCAGCGCACCGGGGCGACCGACATGACGTTGGTCGAGATGCGCGAGCTTCTCGAAAAGAGTGTGCGCGAGCTTACCGGACCGGATGTCGAGGGCAGCGCATGACCAAGTGCAAGCATGAAGAATTCATGGCCTCGGTCAGCGTCGCACGCCTTACCGACGAAAAGGCCGGGCCTGTGACGGGATACACCGCAAGCGTTAAAGTCCACTGCGCCCAATGCGGGGTAGAGTTCCGGTTCATCGGTGTGCCGGCAGGCAACCACTATGCCGAGCCGCGGGTGTCCGTTGACGGCACGGAATTGCGCGCCCCGATCGAGCCAGCAGAGCACACGAAGTTCGCGCCCACGGCGAGCTATGCCATGCCGCCGAGAGGGAAACACTGAAATGCGCTCCACCAAGCCCGGCCGCATTCCATGCATCAACCCGCGCTGCAATCGTACCGCGCCGGCGGACAAGTACGAGGATGGCGACGAGATCATTTGCGGGAAATGTCGGAGATCCCTGCCGTCGGCAATGAACCGCCGCTTCATGAAGCACCGCCGAGCATTCGACAGGCTCGATCGGATGCGGAAACAAAAAAAGTATGCCGGCCGGGTACACCAGATCAATCGGATGCAATGGATTTGCCATCGCATCATTACCGAGGTCTGGGCCGACATGAAGAGCTATTTCCGGGAGCCCGATCGCCCGGAAGGGATCGACAATTTCCTCGACGAAATGGGAATGAGATGAGCACCGAAAAAAGCACCTTTCTCGAGAGCGCAATCTCGCCGGCGGCCGCTGTGGATATCCTGTGGGAAAGGGGCATCCGAATTTCCGAGCGGACTTTGCGCGAGCGAGCACGGAAGATCGGCGCATATCGTGAGCTCGGTCGGGCAATGTTCTTTTTGCCCGAAGATTTGCAAAAGATAATGGAGCCCGAAAATTGCTCACACTCGTCAAACGCCCAGGCTCGCCCTACTGGATCGCGAGGGGCACCATCAACGGTCGCCGCATCGAGCGAAGCACAAAGGAAAGTTCGAAGGCTGATGCTCGTATCGTCCTCAAGGAAATCCTCGCAGAGCTGACAGGCGACCAGATCGGCCCATCCGGTTTGCGCTTCGACCAAGCCCTCGCGATGTATCTGACCGAGAAGCCCGATGCGAAGATCCGGCCCGCGATCGTTCAGTATTTTGGCGACATGGCCGTTAAAGACATCAACCTCAGTGAGATGCGCCGAGCCGCTAATAAGCTTTTCCCGAAGGCGACCCCAGCGACGGTCGCCCGGCAGCTCTTCACACCGATCAAGGCCATCCTGAATAATGCCGCGGCTGAGGAGCTTTGCGCCGCCCCGAAATTCCGGTCACCCAAGGGCGGCAAGAAGCGCACGGTCTTCATGGTGCCCGATCAAGCCGAGGCGCTGATCACCGCCATGGCAGCGCACCCACACCGGCATTTCGCTGTGTTGGTGACGTTCCTGTTTGGACAGGGTAGCCGCATGGGGGAAACGCTGGCGCTCGACTGGCGTGACGTTTCGCTCGAACACCGCTTCGCCATCCTCCGCGATACCAAGACCGACGCCGAGCGGCGCTTGACGCTGATCGACCGCACCGTCGCCGCCCTCTCCACCATCCGGCCGGAGGTGCCGCGCGGTCCTGTGTTCACGCGATCGGACGGCAACCCATTTCGCACCGGCCACGGCGAAGGCGGTCAGATCAAGTATCAGTGGAAGGATGCAGCCGACGCCGCCGGAATCGACCCGAAGATCTACACCCCGCACGTCTGCCGACATTCATGGGCGACATGGTTCTACGCTCAGACCCATGACGTCCTGCGCCTGCGTGACGAGGGCGGATGGACCAGTCAGGAGTGGCAGCGCTACACAAAACTCGGCACGCCGGAGCTGGGGGAAGATGCCCGCAAGGCGGGTTGGGAGTTCGATGCTGTGGGGGAAAACCGGGGGAAAGGCGGGAATTTTGCAGCGATTTCAATGCGCCGCTCGCCCGTGTGAAGGCAGTGCTCTCCCGCTGAGCTACGCGCCCGAACGCCAAGCCGTCAGGCTGCGTCGACGGGCGGGGTATAGTCGCGGATTGCCGGTGGCGTCAAGTCGGCATTTCAGACATCGCCCGGCTGCGTTCATCTGCCTTCCGGCTACCCGCGCGGAAGCTGACTTCGAGACCATCGCACCCATCAATCGAACAGCCCTCGATAGATATATTTACATATATTAAAGTTAATTGCAGTTTCCTCTATATCAGGCATTCTCGATGCGGTTGCATAGGGGGGCGCAG
This sequence comes from Hoeflea sp., assembly GCA_002707605.1. Classification (GTDB taxonomy): domain Bacteria; phylum Pseudomonadota; class Alphaproteobacteria; order Rhizobiales; family Rhizobiaceae; genus Pseudohoeflea. The sequence continues at coordinate 209,252 of PANK01000015.1, read as the reverse complement.
GATGCAAACTCTCAAGGTTCTCAAGATACTGGAACAGTCCGGCGAAGAGCTGCTCGCAAAGGCGATGAAGCAGCCGGAAAACGAATGCAGGCACGATCTCGCCAACCTCGTCGCCTCCATCAAGGCTGCCAGGCGCATATATGAACGCGAGATTCTCGAGAACCATCACCGCGCTGCCGGAGACGTACGGGCTGCACATGTAATATCCACGAAATCGCCGGAAATTGAGATCAGTCGTTCGTCCGACGTCTGATGTGCCGCGCGTCTCCCCTTACTCTCGTTCAGTCAGCGCTTTCAGGAACGGGCTCCCGGGCTTGAGCAGCACATCGTAGCAGGGTGTTAGCTGCGCCGTCACACGATCAGCGAGAGCCGGCTTGTAAAGCTCGAGAATGTCGTAACGGGCACGGTGGAACGGACACTTCGGCGCAAGGATCAAATCCGTCTCGGAAATTCCAAGCAATGTTGCTTCGTCAGGCGTCGGAATCGACCGCGACGGATCTGCGCCGATCATCACATGCTCCGCCCCTGCCCGTTTGAGGATAAACGGAAAGGGATTGGCGAAATCGAGATCGAGCACGGAGCGGAAATGCTCGTGTGTGCGCGCCTCGAGTTTCTCGATCGCGTCCGCCGCGCGGCCCATCTCCTGGATCAGCAGAAACTGGTAGTCATGTTCGATGAAGAGCCGGAACGAAGGCAGCGCTCCGGTCTCGGCGATCTCGATGAACTGGTCCCGGTGATTGATGTAGAAGGGCCTCATGCGCTCGGCCTGTTCGGCGTAGACATCCTTGACGGATATGCGGCCGACTGGCCCGAGAACCGGTGCATCGAGCGGAATGTAGGTCGGTGCCAGCGCCGTCAGCCGCACCGCCTTGTAGGCGATGGTGGAGACTGCCGGCACGACGGTAAAGGCCGTCAGCACGTAGATGAGGAACCGCGCGGTGCCGAATACATCGCCAGGACGCAACAACATCCGCAGGATGGCCGGCCAGGCGATGAAATAAGGTTGGCCACCCGTATTCTGCGTCTCGAAGACGAGTCCGCAGAAGAGTGACAGCCCGATCCACACCCAGTCGCCGTCGAGAAAGCCGATGATGCCGCGTTGCTCGCGGTCGCGCGGGCGGCGGAACGACAGAACCTCGCGCCAGAACAGGACCAGGCACAGAAGCGCGCCCGGCAGGAGCACATCGATGCGCAGCGATGTCGCCGTCAGAAAACGCGGCAAGAGCGTACCGGAATTCTCCTGAGCCAGGACGAGAATATCGGTGACGTAGCCGGCAATCACTCCCGTCGCGAGCTGGAGTATCCCGGTGATTCCGATGCAGATAAGCGCAGTGGCGCCCGCCACGAAGGGGTGAATGCGACGCGTCAGAAGCCCAAGGATGAGCAGCGGCCCAACGGCGGCAAAGGCAGTGATCTTGCACAGGGCAAGACTGACGAGAAGGATCGAGAAAAGTGCCGTCTGCAGATAGCGGGAGCGGACGAACAGCACCGTCGCTGCCGTCAGGAACATCAGGTGCGAACCGTGCCGGTTGTAGATCCCGTAACCGTCGCTGCCGGCGAAATTGTTGTAGATCATGTCGTTGAAGGGCAGCGCGGTGTAGAGCACCCAGGCAAGCAAGAGGCCCCAGACGGCCCGTGAGCTGCGCTTGCTGGCATCCCAAAGGATCAGCGCCATCGCGGGCGCGGTGATCGGCAGCCATTCGAGCTGGGTAAGCAGGATCGGATGGGCCTCGGGGAAAAACTGGTAGTTGAGCCAGGCAAGCCAGTATTCGAGTGGTCCCACCGGCACCTGAAAATCGGTGACCGGCCATTGCCCGGCATTCATCCGCCCGATCGCGTCGTAATAGATCAGCACGTCCCAGTACATCGGCCCGACAGGCAGGACAAGCGGAAGAAACTGCATGACGGCGGCGGCGGCGAGAAAGGCCAGAAGCACGACATAGGCGACGTATGGCGGACGTCCGCGCCCGGTGTCAGGCCCGTAAGCGCCGTAATAGATATCCGCCATGCTGCAACCCCATTTCCTGTCCGGCCCCGATTCGAGCGGGTCGAGTGTGCAACATGGTCCTTACCAACGCCTATACGTGAATTTGACGAAGAGCCTGATAGCTTGGGTTTGGTGGATTACTGGCAGATCCGGTAGCCGCCCCGGCGCTCGGCGAGATCGATATGAATATGATCGGAGTGAAAACTGTCCGCGCCCGGACCGAGCACCGTCGTGAAATGCAGGCACGCACCCTTGCGAACGGCCGCCTGCAGCGCGGCGGCAATCGTATGATCCTTCTCGCGCGGCGTGACGGTGACATCCGTGCCGTCAGCAAGTGTGAAACCTGCGAGATCGATAGCGCGGCCCTTACCGTGCTCGCTAAGCTTGGCGCCCTTCTGCGAATTGCGCGGACGGCAGATATAGGAGGATGCCTGGCGGATCGTCTTGATGGCCTTGCCCTCGGGCTTCTCCTCGTCCGACAGTGTCCGGATGGCGGTATCCGCGGCAGGCTTGAGTTCTTCCTCCACCCATTCGGTGAGCGCGACAGCCGTCGGACAATCCAGCTTGGCAGAAGGTTTCAGAGAAATGCCGCCGGAAAATCCGCTGATCTCGAAAGGATGAGCAATGCCGCAACCGCCCTCGCCTGCTATGGGATCAATAGCCTTGAAGACCGCTCCGAGTTGCGCGAGCCTGGCCACGCAGGCCGGATCCACCGGTTCGACAGGGCCCGCTTCCACTTTTTTGTCGGAACCGCCATCCTTTGCGTTGTCCGTAGCGGCATCGTCTTCTGTATCGCTCTCGGACTGTTCGTCATCGGCGGATGGCCTTTCCGCATCTTTCTCGACGTCGGCCGGCGCGGTCTCCTTGCCTGTACCCTTTCCGTCGTCCTGTTCCGGACGCGGCTCCGGCAACGGAGCCGTAGCGTCGCCATCAACGATCGCCTCGGCACGCGGCGCAGGTTCCGGCAAGGGAACGGAGGCGGCGTGAGAGGTGCCCGCACTGGCATAAAGCAGGCCGAGGGCGAGGACGGACAGGCTTGTCTTGGGGAAATAAGTCACTGGGCACGTTTCCGGGCGATTAGCATCACCTGATGGAAACGCGGTCAGCAGAGTAGCGGTTCCCCCGACAGCAGTCGGGAGAACCGATATGCCGGATCAGCTGGAGGCGGAACGTTCAGCCTCCGTCGCCTCGATCGCCTTCTCAAGATAGGAATCGCGATCATAGACGTCGGCGTAATATTTCACCTTCTCGCCCGGCTCGGCCCAGGCGGTGAAGTANGAGACNTGAACNGGGATGTCGCCGGATACCGGCAGCGCCTTGTTCTTGCCCTGNGCGATNTCTCNACCNACNTCNTCGACGCTCACNCCNAGNACACGNGAAGCCATNCCGCGCGGATCCTGCAGGCGCACGCAGCCATGGCTGAAAGCNCGCATNTCCCTGCTGAACAGCGATTTCGACGGNGTGTCGTGCATGTAGATGGCGTGCGAGTTGGGGAACAGGATCTTGAGCTCGCCAAGTGCGTTGTCGTCGCCCGGGGGCTGGCGCACNCCCACGGCTCCACGTCCGACNGAATGCCAGTTCACCCCGCTCGATGACACTGCGCGGCCGTTATAGGTNACCTGATANCCCAGACGATCCAGATAGGANGGGTCGCGCCTGAGCTTNGGCAGCATCTCGTTGATGATGATCGACTGCGGAACGCCCCAATAGGGGTTCACTTCCACTGTCTCGATCTTGTCATCGAAGAAATAGGTCTGGTTCGACTTCTTGCCGACCACCGTGCGGGTGGTGAATTCCGGCTTCCCGTCTTCGTAATAGGTCGCGGTGAAAGCCGGCTGGTTGATGAAAACCCGGCGGCTTTCCAGTACACCCGGCAGCCAGCGCGCACGCTCCATCGAGAGTTTCACCTTCTCGATCTTGGCGGCATTGGTTTCGCCNACCAGCGCGCGAACAGTGCGCGGTCCCACGACGCCGTCGCTCGCGAGCCCGGCCTCCTTCTGGAAGCCTTTCACCAGAGCCACGATATCCGGGTCATATTCCTCGTTATCGATGTAGCTGGCAAGCAGCAGTGCGTTCTCCGACTTCAGTTCGTCGGAGGCCTTCTCCTCGATGGCGCGGACGAGGTTCTTCGTTTCCGGGCTCGACTGGCCGGGCTTCAGGAGAAGATCCTTCGGCAGCTCGATCGTCTTTTGCTGATCGGCCTGTTCGAGGTGCTTGAGCTCNTCAACGAAAGCGGCGAAATGCTGGCCCTGCGGATTGTAACCGTAAAGGGCCGCACCGGCGTCGTCCGAATTGGAAATGGCCTTCANNGCGGCGACNACATCNGGCGTCTTGCGTTTGAAGTCGTGATAACCNGAGATGCGATTGGGATCGACGCGACCGCGNGTGGCATCGAGGACGTAATCGGCAACGGCGGCNGAAAGCTGCATNTCGAAGCGCATCAGCTCCTGCTGGCGCGCGGCCCCGTTTGTCACGTCATAACCGTCTTCCGGAACTTTGACGCTGTAATCGGATGCCTTGAGGCCCACGCCGTCGGCATCCTCGAGCACGGTGAGAACCGAGCGAGCAGCCGAATTGATGCTGGAACCGGAAACCCACAGATAGCCGGGATCCGAGGAGTAGAGCTCGACGACCGCCTTGGCCGCTTCCGGAAGTGCCTTGATCTTGAGTTCGGCAAGGGCGGGCCGGCCCTCTTCGAAAGCATTCATGCCGAGCGGGGGAAGGCTNATCCCGTCACTGGTCGCNCCGGTGACCACGGGGTCGCTGATGGCGCCGAAATTGACNGCAACCAGACGGTCNGGCTGATATGTCTTGTAGGTGGGACCGCTNATGCGAGCCACCGGCTTTGAGGACGNNTGNGGCGCCGGNGCACTGGCGCTGCGGCGCTCTTCCCNCTTCCGGCCGAAACCAAATCCTCGCCGGCTGTCGCTTGAATTGTTGCCGAGATTACGNATGCGTTTGACCGCTGCACTGTTCTGGTTNTCCAGTGCACCCGCCTGGGCAAATTGCGGAGCAATATAGCTCTCTCCGGCTCCAGCCATCAGAGCGATGAGTGCCACGCACAGCCCATGTTTCAATGCCATATTGCTGATACCTTTCGCCGATTCCCGGCTATCTCAATGATTTGCCTGGCCCCGCCGAAAACTACCAAAGCCGTTCCCGCGTTGCAAAGCGCATGTTTGCCCGATCACGAAATGGTGCGNGGAGTGTTGCACGTCATCCACGCTCCNGATTCGNGCCGCATCAAAACACGAGAATCTTGACCGAAGCTGAAAGCCATTTTTCAAGCGCTCGCCAAAAGCCGAATTGCATTCCACGGCTTCAGGTCCTAAACCCTGCCCAACCCTGTTCCATTTCCGCGACGAGAGGACTTTTTCGTGGCTGACGCACTTTTCCCCCTCGGACCCGACAGCACCAACTGGCGCAAGATTTCCGACCAGCATGTGGCGGTTGAAACCTTTCGCGGCCAGGATGTCCTGACGGTGGAAACAGAGGCCTTGCGTCTTCTCTCNGAGGCAGCGTTTGCGGATATCAACCACCTTCTGCGCCCCGGCCATCTCCAGCAGCTTTCCAACATCCTCGAGGATCCGGAAGCCACCGAGAACGATCGCTTCGTCGCCTTCGACCTTTTAAAGAACGCCAATATCGCAGCCGGCGGCGTATTGCCGATGTGTCAGGATACCGGCACTGCGATCGTCATGGCCAAGAAGGGCCGCCGCGTCTGGACCGAAGGCGGGGATTACGAAGCGCTCGCCGGCGGNGTCATGGACGCTTACGAGAAGAAGAACCTGCGCTACTCGCAGCTCGCTCCCCTGAAGATGTTCGAGGAAAAGAACACCCGCAACAACCTTCCGGCGCAGATCGACATCTACGAGGAAGGCGACGATTCCTACGATTTCCTCTTCATCGCCAAGGGCGGTGGCTCGGCCAACAAGACCTTCCTGTTCCAGGANACCCNGGCGCTGCTNAANCNCGACAGGCTGCTCGACTTCCTCGACGAAAAAATCCGCACCCTCGGCACCGCCGCCTGCCCGCCCTATCACCTGGCGATCGTTATCGGCGGCACCTCGGCTGAAATGAACCTCAAGACCGTCAAGCTCGCATCGACCCGCTACCTCGACGACCTGCCCACCGAAGGCTCGGAAGCCGGTCACGCCTTCAGGGATGTCGAGATGGAAGCCGAAGTCCACAAGCTGACCCAGCAGATGGGCGTCGGCGCCCAGTTCGGCGGCAAGTATTTCTGTCATGACGTGCGCGTCATCCGCCTGCCGCGCCANGGCGCGTCCCTGCCGATCGGAATCGGCGTGTCCTGCTCCGCGGACCGTCAGGCCAAGGGCAAGATTACCCGGGACGGCGTCTTCATCGAGCAACTCGAGACCGATCCGTCGAAATACATGCCGGAGATCGACGAGGAAAAGCTGTCCGAGCATGTGGTCAAGATCGACCTCAACCAGCCGATGGCCGACATTCTCGCCGAATTGTCGAAGCACCCGATCAAGACGCAGCTCTCGCTGAGCGGCCCGATCATCGTGGCCCGTGACCTGGCGCACGCCAAGATCCGTGCCCGCCTCGAAGCCGGCGAGGAGATGCCGGACTATTTCAAGAACCACCCGATCTACTATGCCGGACCGGCCAAGACGCCGGAAGGTTATGCCTCGGGCTCCTTTGGTCCCACCACGGCTGGCCGCATGGATTCCTATGTCGATCAGTTCCAGTCTTTCGGTGGGTCGATGGTGATGCTCGCGAAGGGCAACCGCTCGCGCACCGTCCGCGAAGCGTGCGGCCAGCACGGCGGTTTCTATCTCGGCTCAATCGGCGGCCCGGCGGCCCGGCTTGCCCAGGACTGCATCAAGAAGGTCGAGGTCGTCGAGTACCCCGAACTCGGCATGGAAGCCATCTGGAAAATCGAGGTGGAAAACTTCCCTGCCTTNATCGTCATCGACGACAAGGGAAACGATTTCTTCAAGGAATTGAATCTAGGCTAAGACACAAGCAAAATACGCAACACAACGCATGCGCGAAATAATCGCACCAATATTTACTTAATAGTCGAACTAATTGAGACGTGACTTGTGAACGTTAACAGTTCACCAACACTTCAAGCGTATCAATTTTCAAGTGTTACTGAGACGGGTTGGGGGCCTTCATGTCGACGAGTGCCGGCGGCAAGAAAGTGCAGATGATGGATGCCGCCACAATGGTGCTGGCAACCATGCGCAAGATGGGCATTGCGGGAATTCCCCGCAATTACGAGCTCGTCTATGAGGCTCTGAACTCCTCGAACCCGGCACTCACCCGCGAATTCGATTCCCTCGGCCCGAACCCGACACAAGGTGCACTCGACGAGGTTGGCGCGAAGTATTTTGCGCACCACCACAAGACGACCGTGGTCGATGGCGCACACGACAAGATCACCGACGAACTGGAAACGATGCTCCGCACGCTGCGCAAAGAGCAGTCGTCACTGGAAAGCTATGCCCAGCTGCTGGGCGAAACCTACCACNGGATTTCCACCAAAAGTGCGTCCAGTTCGGAAATCCTNGGCGGCATCATCAACATGCTGTCCTCGGCCACCGGCGACACCATGGAAAAGGGCAAGGTCGCCGTNCAGGAGATGGTCGAGCGCGCCGTGGAGATGGAGCAGGTCAAGCTCGAACTCGACGAATACAAGCGCATTGCCAATACCGATCCGCTGACNCGGCTCGCCAATCGCCGCGCCTTCGACGACGCCTTGCCGGAAATCTACAATTCCAAGCGCGAAGCGATGTACCACGCGCTGATCGTCTGCGACATCGACCACTTCAAGAGGTTCAACGACAGTTTTGGCCATCCGGTCGGCGACCGCGTTCTCGGTGTCGTCGCCGCGGTCATGCGTTCCACACTGCGCAAGGACGTCTTCATCGCCCGGACTGGCGGCGAGGAATTCGCGGTCATCCTGCACGGAACAAGCCAGGACGTGACGATGGAAGTGGCTGAGCGCATCCGCGCCGCCATCCAGAAGACCCCGCTCCGCAACCAGAAATCGGGCATGGATTACGGCCCGATCACGGTGTCCGTCGGCGTATGCATGGCGAGTGACGCGGAAAACGGTACCGACCTCTACAACAAGGCCGATATCGCGCTCTACATGGCCAAGAACAGCGGTCGCAACCAGGTCCAGATCTTTAACGACAANATGGCCGGCGACATCGACAAGAACTGGCTGATCTACCGGAANTAACGCTCTGCAAGTATGCAACACTGCGCCTGAAAACGGAGTGCTTGCCNCTTGTGTGCTGGACAGCACAGCCGCGAGACAATACCCGACTATGATATTGGTTCGCGTACTCGATCGCACGAATTGAACTCTTGTTTATGACGGATCACCCCATGAAGAAAATCCTCGTTTCCGCGGCCATCGCCCTGATTGCCGCCACGTCTTTCGCCAAGGCAGCGCCGCAGAGCGAGCAGAAGAGCCTTCTCCAGATGCTCTTCCCGCCGTCTGAGAACTACAACCGGATGAACCATCGCCGGTNCGACAAGTCGCCGATCAAGCGCAAGGTCGTAAAGTTCAACGAGAATTACTCCGNCGGCACCATCGTTATCGATACNTCCGATCGCCGCCTCTACCACGTGCTCGGCAACGGCAAGGCCATGGCCTACGGCATCGGCGTGGGTCGCGACGGCTTCACCTGGCAGGGCTCGAACAAGATCTCGCGCAAGGCCGAGTGGCCGGGCTGGACGCCGCCGCAGGTCATGCGCGATCGCGTCAAGCGCAAGGAAGGCCGCGTTCTCCCCGCCTATATGGAAGGCGGCCCGGACAANCCGCTCGGCGCGCGCGCCATGTATATCGGCTCGACCATCTACCGCATCCACGGCACCAACCAGCCCTGGACCATCGGTCAGGCAATGTCCTCGGGCTGCATCCGCATGGCCAATGAAGATGTCATCGACCTTTATGAAAAGGTCGGCGTCGGCACCCGGGTGGTCGTGCGCAACTGATCGGACCAACCGCAGATGAACAAAAAACCGGCCCTCGCGGCCGGTTTTTNATTACCACATGCTGNTTTTNGCCCGTTCGGGCCATTCCCGGTCNTAGCTCTCGCTGTCGAANTCCTGCTTGAGTTCCCGCATCAGACTTCCGGGTGTCGGCAGATCCGCAGCATCCGGCCATGCGTCCNGGTCCCAGATCCGCGCCCGCATCAGCGCCCGGGCGCATTGGAAATAGATTTCGCCGATGCTGATCACGACCGCCGAACGCGGCNGCTTGTCTTCCATGGCAAGCCTGGCGAGCAGNTCCGGGTCGACCGAAATCTCGGCAGTGCCATTGATCCGGAGCGTGGTGTTGGAGCCCGGGATNAGGAACAGCAGCGCCACCCGCCCGTCGCGCACGATATTNCGCAGCGAATCGATCCGGTTATTNCCGCGCCGGTCGGGCAGAACCAGAGTGCGGTCATCGAGAATGCTCATGACGGANCCNGGGTCGCCGCGCGGCGAACAATCGAGACCTTCTGGTCCGCAGGTCGCAAGCGCGACGATGGGCGAGGCCTGCATCAGCTTGCGGTAGCCTTCGGTCANCCTGCTGCTGACCTTGATGACCGAGGCTTCCGATGTCTCTCCGTAGATCGCTTCGAGTTCGGCCACCGTCCTGACAATGCTCATGCGAGCCTCCGTACGCTCCTGCTTTCCGTGGCCGCCAAATTATCCACTTCGTACGCGCATGAAAGGCGCAGTCCGACAATTTCCGCAGCCTTCGCCGCCTCTCTCAGAAATGCGACGACCGGCTGTGTCACCGGTTCTGTGGAAACAATGCGCCTGTGCCCGAAACCGTTGGCCTCCATCAGCCTGACATGCGGTCCGCCGAGGCTGGCTTTTTTCGTCGCGGGGGCCTGGACACTCAGGCGCTTTTCCGCGCCTCGCGCACCGGTCCGAAATTCATCTGCCTGATCTGCAGCAATTGCGCCTCGGCATCCCCGAAATCACGCACCCCGAGAAAATCGAGAATGCCCTCGAGCACGGGCGGAGCGGCCAGAATGCGACGATGACCATAACCCTGGATCGGCTTGAGNCTGACATGGGGACCAGCCGCAGCAAGCGCCTCGGCGCACGTGAAAGGCACCTCCTTGTCGTCCGGCGCGTGCATCACCAACACTTCGGAGCGGATCAGNGCCATGCCCTTGGCCGCATCGTAATCGTCCAGCGGACGGCCCGACAAGGTAATTACTTCCGCCTCGAAGGCCGCGCGTACCGTCTGGCTCATGCCGGTAGCCTTGGCAAACCAATCGAAGATCGTTCTCAGCTTTGTTGGCGAAGCAATGGTGATCAGCTTGTAGGGCCGACGCGGCGGAACGGTCGAGACCGTGCCGGACGCCACGCTGACGATAGCNGCCGCACCGAAAGAATGGCCGATGAACACATCGAAACCATCGAACTGCCGCCAGGCCGCATCAATCGCCTCGGCCGCATTGACGAGATGGCTCCTCCGGGANTGAGATCGTCCGTGACCGGGCATATCGATCGCCACCACGTGGAAATCGTGTGCCATCAGCGATTCGATGATCGGCAACATATGCTCNGTACGTGANCGATATCCNTGAACGACGAGAACCTTGCCGCGGCANTTGGCTNCATCCCTCNCCCCGAAATCATAAGCCGCGACGCGTGCGCCATCGCCCAGAAGAAGGTGGACAAGTTTCGCCTTTTCGATACGGGGGCGNGCATCGCGAATGACCCGGGCNTCCTTTTCCGACTCGGGCTTCGGCCCNGGCGCGCGCGCAAACAGGTAGAATGCAAACTGCCCCGCAGCCTTTGNCGAGAAAAACGCGATGACCGAAATGATCAAACCAATGGACTTCAGAAGCCATTTTGACATAGGAATAACCTGGAAGGTTCAACACTGAACAAATATTTGTACAACCATGAACAAAAAGCAAGCCCTTCCTTGGGAGAACCCGCGTTTCAGGAACTGGATCGCCGTCGCGCGCGCCCATCAACTGATGGGGCTGACGCTCGCCCGCGCCTTGCAGGGACTGGATCTCAAGCCGCCGCACCTTGATATTCTCGCTAATGTCTACCGGTATCCCGGCATTTCCCAGCAGGATCTNGCGAACAAGCTACTCGTCGGCCGATCCAACCTGTCCATGCTTCTGCCTCAGCTCGAACAGCGTGGCCTGATAGAGCGTCAGACNGATGCGGAAGACCGCCGGGTGCTGCGANTGACACTTACCCAAAAGGGCGAAACGCTCACCGAGAACGCCCTGACCATCTATACGGACGTGATAGACAAGGCGATGTCCGCCTCAAGCGCGGAAGAGTGCGACATGGTCGGAGACGTCATGCGACGCATGCTGGAAAAGCTGACGAAGAGCGAGGATCAATAGAAGCTGGGCGCGCTTCAGCGCCTTAGCCCCTTCTCTTCGAGCTCACCCAGATACTCCGCCCAGACGCTTTCAGCATTCTCACCTGTTTCACTGAGAAACTTCCAGGTGAAGAGCCCTGTGTCGTGGCCGTCATCGAAGACGACGCGAACGGCGTAATTGCCGACAGGCTGGAGATCGGCNATCGTCACATTCTTCTTTCCTGGCACGGTGACCCGCTGACCGGGNCCNTGCCCCTGCACTTCCGCNGANGGCGAGCGCACCCGCAACAGTTCAGCCGGAAGTGNGAAGCTGCGNCCATCGTCGAACCCGACCGTCAGCGTCTTGCGGTCGCCGGACACCTTCAGTTCGCTCGGCCAGGCTGCCTCGTGCTGGTCCATCACCATCTCCTTTATGCCACCATCCGCTGATATGACGGCCGGAAGATCGCTTTTCAATCCTCGACAGCCGAACGATCGTCCCGTCGGGGCTTGAAAACAAGGTCAGCTATGGTGATGTTGAAGGTCTGGCATTTGGGAAGGCAGTTCATGAATGATGCAGCGCAAATCAATCCGTCGATGATCGATCCCTTCGGGCGCGCCGTGACCTATCTGAGGGTTTCGGTGACGGACCGCTGCGACTTCCGCTGCACCTATTGCATGGCGGAACACATGACCTTCCTGCCCAAGAAGGATCTGCTGACGCTGGAAGAACTCGACCGTGTCTGCACCACCTTCGTCGAAAAGGGCGTGCGCAAGATCCGCCTGACCGGCGGCGAGCCTCTGGTGCGCAAGAACATCATGGAGCTGATCCGCTCCCTCGGCCGCCATCTCGAAACCGGCGCGATGGACGAGCTGACGCTCACCACCAACGGCTCGCAGCTCACGCGTTTCGCCGGCGACCTTTATGAAGCCGGCGTTCGGCGTATCAACGTTTCGCTCGACACGCTCGACCCGGACAAGTTCCGCGCCATCACCCGCTGGGGCGACTTCAACAAGGTCATGGACGGTCTCAAGGCTGCACGCGAGGCCGGCCTTCAGGTCAAGATCAACGCGGTGGCGCTCAAGGATTTCAACGAGCACGAAATTCCCGCCATGATCGAATGGGCCCACGGCGAGGGCATGGACCTCACGCTGATCGAAACCATGCCGATGGGCGAGATCGACGAAGACCGGACGGACCAGTACCTGCCGCTGTCGCAGGTCCGCGAGAACCTGTCGTCGCGCTATACGCTCACCGATATCCCCTACAAGACCGGCGGACCGGCCCGCTATGTGGAGATCGCCGAAACCGGCGGCCGGCTGGGCTTCATCACTCCCCTCACCCACAATTTCTGTGAAAGCTGCAACCGCGTGCGGCTCACCTGCACCGGCCAGCTTTACATGTGCCTCGGCCAGAACGACGATGCCGATCTTCGCGCGCCGCTCCGCGCCTCCGAAGGCAATGCGCTTCTCACCGACGCCATTGACGAAGCTATCGGGCGCAAACCCAAGGGCCACGACTTCATCATCGAGCGGGGCCGGTCACGTCCGGCGGTCGGCCGCCACATGAGTGTCACCGGCGGATAGCATGTCGGCTTGCCGACAATTATGATTGGGTAAAACAGGATTCCGCGATAAGGAAGGCCGTTGGTGTATGAGCTATTGCTTTACACCACCCGGTTCTCCCTTCCAGCGAAGCGATATCGCATGCCCCTCTCTCCAAACTACCGCGGCGCCCTGTTCATGGCGCTCGCCATGATGAGCTTCACCACCAACGATACGATNGTGAANTATNTCGCTGAAACGATGCCGATGGGNCAGATTGTGTTCGTACGCAACATGATCGCCTCGGTGGTCATCATCCTGATTGCCTACAAGCAGCATGCGATGCGTCCGCTCAGACTGGCCTTCTCGCCCTACATCGCAATCCGCGTCATCGGCGAGGTCGGCGGCACCATCACCTTCCTGATCGGCCTGAGTCACATCCCGATCGGCAATGCGGCGGCGATCATGCAGGCCTTGCCGCTGGCCGTGACCATGGGTGCGGCGCTCTTTCTGGGTGAGCCTGTCGGCTGGCGACGCTGGTCGGCGATCCTGGTGGGATTCGTGGGCGTGATCATCATCGTTCGCCCTGGCGTCGAGGGTTTTTCGCCCTATGCGGCCATCATCGTCATCACCGTGCTGTTCGCGGCGTCACGCGATATCGCCACCCGCAAGGTTCACCCCTCGATCCCGCCGCTGTTCATGTCCTCGATCACCGCACCGGCGGTTGCTCTTTCGGGGCTCTTCATGTCGCCGCCCATGAGCGGTGACTGGGTCGCCATCGGGGCTTTCGACTGGCTGCTCCTGATCGGCGCGGCAAGCTTCGTCCTGATTGCCTATCACTTCATCATCCATGCGATGCGTGAAGGTGACATCTCCTTCATCGCGCCATTCCGCTATTCGAGCCTGCTGATTGCCATCGTGCTCGGCTACATCGTCTTCGGTGACGTGCCGGACATGTTTATCTTGACCGGTGGACTGATGATCGTCGGGTCGGGGCTCTACACGATCTACCGCGAAAAGGTCCGCACGGACGCACACGAAGTGGCGGCAACATCGGTAACCCGGCATACGCCCTGAAGGCACTGCCGGGTTGTTGTNACTGNTTGCTCACTTATGAGAAGGGCCAGGCTCAGGTGAAAGGACGGGGTTCCTTGCCGTCATCGTGCTCATCCGAATGCGGCGCCGGCTTTGCCTTGNGCTCCACCTTTTCGGCATAGCTTTCCCATTCGACCAGCAGATTGTAGTGATCGCAATGGCCCCAGTCCGCACCGCAAAACGGGCAGGTCTGCTTGTCTTCACTGTCCTGCATAGTGCCCCGCCAGCCGGTTGCGATTGCCGTCATCTATCACCCTAGGGTAACGAATTGGATAATTCCAGCTTGCAAAATGCAAGCTGTCGGGACTCGCAGTTCCATCCTCACGGGTCCGGTTTATAAGTTTCAGATTGCGTAAGCGGCGGCCACAAGCCACAAGTGCCGCCATGCAAAAGTCTGTCTTCCTGAAGCGAAACACGCCTCCCTCGCTCCTCACCCTGGTTCTCGTGACCGGTATGGGCGCACTCAATCTCAACATCTTTCTCCCTTCATTGCCGGCAATTGCCGCGTACTACGATGCTGATTACGCGCTCGTGCAGCTTTCAGTTTCAGGCTATCTGGCAGTCACTGCTCTTTTGCAGCTTTTTATCGGCCCNCTCTCGGATCGTTACGGCCGTCGGCCNGTNATGCTGGCAAGCCTTGCGATCTTCCTCGTCGCCACCGTNCTGGTCATTCTGGCCCCGACGATCACGATGTTTCTCGCCGCTCGCGCGCTTCAGGCGGCTGTTGTCGCTTCGCTCGTTCTTCCGCGCGCCATGATCCGCGACGTGGTCGGCGCAGAGGAAGCCGCCTCCCGGATCGGCTATGTGACCATGTTCATGAGCGTGGTGCCAATGGTCAGCCCCGCGCTTGGCGGGTTTCTCGCGGGCCTTTTCGGCTGGCATTCGACATTNGTNGCGGCCTTCNTCTTNGGCTTCGTCGTCTTTCTNCTCTTCTATTTCGATGCGGGAGAAACCCACCACCACCGCTCGACCAGCATCTGGCGGCAATTCGGCGCCTATCCGGAACTCTTCCGCTCGCGGCGCTTCTGGGGCTATGCGCTGACTGCGAGTTTCTCTGCAGGCGCCTTTTACGCCTTCCTGGGCGGCGCGCCCTACGTGGCCAACACGGTGCTCGGTCTTGAGGCCGAATCCATCGGAGCCTATTTCGCGATCATCGCGGTCGGTTACATGGTCGGCAACTTCATGTCGGGGCGCTACACGAAGTCCGTCGGCATCACGAGCATGATGATCTGGGGCAGCGTGATCGCCTCNGTGGGGGCGCTGATCCCGATGTTCCTTTTCGTTGCGGGATATGTCGATCCCCTCGCCTTCTTCGGCCCGACCTTCCTCGTCGGCATGGGCAATGGCCTGACGCTGCCGAGCGCCAATGCGGGCATGGTCAGCGTCCGGCCTCATCTAGCCGGCTCTGCGTCCGGGCTCGGCGGAACCCTGATGATCGGCGGCGGTGCNATCCTCTCCTCGACCGTCGGCGCAACGCTNACGCCCCANACCGGNATCTACCCGCTGATCATCGCAATGTTCCTCACCATGGTCGGCGCGATGNTCGCCTCGGCCTATGTCCGCCATGTGGACAAGCTGGCNGCAGCGGAAGCGCAGGAACGGCTTGAGCTCGACGGAGCGCCACGATGAAGATTGCGGGCGCCATACTGGCCGGCGGTGAAGGCCGACGTATGGGAGGCGGAGACAAGCCCTCGCTCGAACTCGGCGGGCGACGCCTGATCGACCATGTCGTCGCCCGGCTCCAACCGCAGGTGGCNACCNTCGCCCTCAGNGCCAATGGCGATCCGGCGCGCTATGCCGACCTTGGCCTCNANATCCTCGCCGACGANCCCGCCTACCGNGCCGGCCCCCTCGCCGGACTNGCCACCATGCTGCGCCATTTTNCTCGACAGCCCGATCTCACGCATCTGGTTACAGTTCCGGCGGACGCCCCCTTCATGCCCTCAGATCTNNTCGCACGGCTGAGCGATGCGTTGGGCAATGGAGCCGAGGTNTCCGTCGCNCAGTCTGGCGAGCGCNCCCACCCGNTTGTCGGCATCTGGCCCATNGNCCTNCTGAAGCGGCTCGAGNCNCATCTNGCNCAGACCCGNNAGCTCAGCATCATGGCATTCCTNGAGACGATCGAGTGGCANGCCGTCNCNTTCANCCNTGNTGANGGCNTCGACCCCTTCCTCAACGTCAACACACCCGATGACCTCGCNTANGCACGCAGCCTCGTTGAGGGACGGACACGAAGCTGACGCTGACCGGTTGTGCGTCAACCGCATTGCCACCCGTTTTGCTATTGCAATTGCGAACAAAACAGTGGGAATATCCGGTTTCCGGCGGTCGTCGAATGACCGCCCGAGACGCGAAAGGCGGTATCAATAACCGCTGGTCAGCCAACAGAGAGGACATCAATGCGTATCTCCACGAAACTCACCCTCGCCATCTCCGCGCTTGCCCTGTCGGTAAGCCTTGGCGCGCCCAATGCAGGCGCACAGGACATGAAGAAGGTGGTCATCGGCACCGAAGGCGCCTACCCGCCCTTCAACAATCTCGAAGCAGACGGCACCCTCACCGGCTTCGACATCGATATCGCCAAGGCGCTCTGCGAGGAAATGAAGGTCGAGTGCACCTTCGTCACCCAGGATTGGGATGGCATCATCCCCGCCCTTCAGGCCGGCAAGTTCGACGCGATCATCGCCTCCATGTCGATCACCGACGAGCGGAAGGAAAAGGTCGACTTCACCAACAAGTACTACAACACCCCGCCGGCCATCGCCGTACCGAAGGATTCGGATATCGCCGAAGCCACCGACGCGGCGCTTTCCGGCAAGATGCTCGGTGCACAGTCGTCGACCACGCACTCGAACTACGCCGAAGCCAAGCTGCCGTCCGCTGAGCTCAAGCTTTATCCGACCACAGACGAGTACAAGCTCGACCTCGAATCCGGCCGCATTGACGCCGTGATCGATGACGTGGTGGTGCTGAGCGAATGGGTGGATTCCGACGCCGGCGCTTGCTGCAAGATCCTCGGCACGCTCACCCCGGATCCGGAAATCAACGGCCCCGGCGCCGGCATTGCGCTGCGCAAGGGCGAGGACGAGTTGCGTGAATCCTTCAACAAGGCCATCGCCGCTCTGCGCGAAAACGGCAAGTACAAGGAAATCAACGACAAGTACTTCAGTTTCGACGTTTACGGCGACTGATCGACGCCCTAGATGCTGAGCAATAAGGCGGCCCGGCAAACGGGCCGCCATCAACGATAGAGCCGGACAACCGGCCTTAAGGGGACACCATGAGCGATCCGACGGCACCGCCGCTGGCGGTGGCTTCGATATTGGACACCCTCGATCCGTTCTGCGGGCCGGTCGGGTTCCTCAATCTCATACCCGAATCCTCGCTTCTCTCCTGCGGCGCGACCGGCTGGGGCGACGAGATCGCCAACGGCTTCTTCATCACGCTGTGCCTGTCACTCGGCACGCTACCCGTCGGACTGCTCCTCGGCTTCTTCATCGCACTCGGCAAACTGTCCGCCTCCCGGGCCCTCAATCTGAGCGCCAACATCTACACCACGATCTTCCGCGGACTGCCCGAGCTGCTGACGATCTTCATGATCTATTTCGGCTTGCAGATCGGCCTGAGGCAGCTTCTGCTCGCCTTCGGCATCCAGGATGCAATCGAGATCAACGCGTTCTTTGCCGGGCTGATCGCACTTTCGCTGGTCTTCTCGGCCTACGCGTCCGAAGTGCTCACCTCGGCCTTCCAGGCAATTCCCAACGGCCAGTACGAGGGTGGCGCTGCCCTTGGTCTGCGCGGCGGCATTGTCATGCGAAAGATCATCGTGCCGCAGCTCTTGCGCATCGCGCTCCCCGGTCTCGGCAATCTCTGGATGAACCTGTTGAAGGATACGGCACTCATCTCGGTGATCGGACTGTCCGACATCCTTCGCCAGACCGGCATTGCCGCGCGCGTGACCAAGGAACCGTTCATGTTCTTCGGCATCGCCTGTGTCCTCTATCTCTTCCTCGCCATGCTCTCCTCCATCGGGACGAACTGGCTGGAAAACCGCTACAAGCAGGTTGAGCGCTGAACATGGCCTATGTGACCGACGAGCTCATTCCGCCCGCCCCACCGCCCGCAGATGCGGAGAAGCGCTGGACGGCGGCAAGCATCACCGGAACGATATTGCTGGCGTTCTGGTTCGCCGCTGCCGTTGCACTGGCTGCCTGGCTGATCGGCGGCTGGAACACCGAGCGGGTCGCGCAGTACGGACCGAAATATCTCTCCGGCCTTCTCACGACTGTTCAGCTGGTCGCCACCTGCATCGTTCTGGGCGCGATCATTTCGGTACCCGTCGCCTTCGGCCGGATGTCGAAGAACAAGATCTTCTCGACGCTTGCCTATGCCTATGTCTACTTCTTCCGCGGCACACCGCTGATCGCCCAGCTGTTCCTGATCTATTACGGGCTGGGCTCTTTCCGGGATGAGCTCGACGCNATCGGTCTCTGGGTGATCTTCCGTGACGCTTGGAACTGCGCCGTCTTCGCCTTTTCACTCAACACCGCCGCCTACCAGGCCGAAATCCTGCGTGGCGCGATCCAGAGCGTTCCGCGCGGCCAGTTCGAGGGAGCGCAATCGCTCGGCCTCGGACGCATCGTCACCATGCGCAAGGTGATCTTCCCGCAAGCGATGATCGTCGCGCTGCGCCCTTACGGCAACGAGATCATCCTGATGATCAAGGCCTCGGCCATCGTTTCCATCGTCACGGTCTTCGACCTGATGGGCGAAACACGGCGCGCCTATTCGCGCACCTTCGATTTCCAGACTTATATCTGGGCGGCAATCTTCTACCTCCTGATCGTGGAAGCGNTGCGCAATGTCTGGGTGGTGCTCGAGAAGCGTCTGACCCGCCATCTCAAAAGGTAAGACTTGCCGCGTGCAGCACGAGGGCATATGACCCGCGAATAATGTACACGGGGTCACAGGCATGTCGATCATCGACGAGAAGAAGCTGGCGAAAGCCTATAATCACGCCCTGAAGCTCGAAAAGGCCGGCAAGCGCGACGAAGCTGCCGCAGCCTGGCGCGAAGTGCTGGAGATCGATCCCGACGATCACGGCGGCGCATCGGTACGTCTCGCGAGCCTCGGNTTTGGNGACGCGCCGGACCGCGCCCCGGAAGCCTATGTCACGACGCTTTTCGATCAGCACGCCGACGTCTTCGACAAGGTGCTGGTGGAGGATCTCGGCTACCACGTGCCGCTCATCCTCAGGCAGCGCCTGATGGATCTTGGCGCCGGCCCGTTCGACCGCGTGCTCGACCTCGGCTGCGGCACGGGCCTGACTGGCGGGGCGCTCGAAGACATGGCGGGCGATGTGACCGGTGTCGATCTCGCCGAGAACATGGTGCAGATCGCCCACGAGAAGGGTCTCTACGACACGCTCTACGTCGCCGATGCCATCGACTATCTCGAAGACAATGACGAGGAAGCCTACGNCCTCATCGCGGCAACTGACGTGCTGCCCTACCTGGGAAGCCTCGAACGCTTCTTCGCGGGCTGCGCGGGCAATGCAAAGCCCCGTTCCCTTCTCGCCTTCTCCAGCGAGACGCTGCCGGCAGATGTGATGGGCGAGCGCGGCTTCATGGTCGGCGGTTACCAGCGCTTTGGCCATGCGAAGGACTATGTCGAAAAGAGCGCTGCCGCGTTCGGCTACACCATGATCGAGATCAGCGATATTCTCGTTCGCTACGAACAGGGCGCGCCGATTTCCGGCCACCTCTTCATCGCCCGCTACGAGGGCTGATCGCCCTCGTCCTCGACTATCCGGGGGCTGATCGCCCTAGTCTTCGACTATCGTGCGGCCGATTACCCTCGGCCTTCCTATTCGGTGGTTGGCTTGTCCTGGCGAGGGGTGAGCGTCCACGTGCCCTCCGGGTCCGTCACCGGCCCGGCGGGAATCGTGATTGAATCCACCTTCGTCCATGTCTCCGCNAAATCACGATAGTGCCGCGAGAAGACGTTGCCCGATTGCCCCGTCGTCTGGATAAAGGNCGACTTGTCCAGATCGGCAAGATCGTAAATTCCGCGGTAGCTCGCCGCGTGCGTGTTNACGTAGGGGCTCTTGTCGTTNTTGANGGTNGTCTGCCCGCGATCGAGCGTGAAGGGCCCGCCGTGATGTGGCACGTCNACACTGAAGAANTCCGANAGNGCCTCGACTTGTGAGAACGGCCGATGCTCGCCATGGGCGATGTGGATTTTCGCCCAGTCCCATCCGCCGGCATCATCACCAAANCGCGACTTGAGATCGGCNATGCCCTTGTCGAGGCTCTCGATCAGGATCTCCGGGCACTGCTCCNCGGTGTCCGTATCGACNCGGTCGCACCAGTTGCGTGCCGACTTTCCTGTCACAAGCTTCTCGACCGCCGTCGCGCGGATCTTGAACCAGTTCTTGAAGGCCGGCCCCAGATCGTCGGAATAGGCCTCGATCATGAACTGGCGGNCCCAGGCCATCATGACCAGCGGCTCGGACGTNCCGGCNCTCATCTTCCCGTCCCANGACGNNAGCCGGCTGAGAAAACCNTCCGTTTCCACTGATTTTTCAAGCGGCTGAACCGCTTCGATGAATCGATCCCTGAGGTCANCCAGCGCTTCGGACTGAACGTCGCCNTGCGCCGCGCGCGACGTTTCCATCGTCTGCTGGCCCGGCGCATCGACGATCAGCTCATCAACCCGGTTTTGCCGGTAGGGCTCTTCCCAGTCGAAGGTGAGAAAATGCNNGTAATCCGGTCCGACGATCTTGGTATTGGCGGTTCCGATCGCGCCCTTCTCCGGATTGGTCTGGCGCGGCAGTTGCCCATAGGGCACGTAGCCACGCCAGTCGTAAACTGCATTCCAGCCCGGGACGGGCGCGCGTCCCATGACCTCGTTGGCTGGATCACGCACCGGCACCCGGCCCGGCGAGATAAAGCCGATATTGCCGTCTCTGTCGGCGACCACCATCGACTGCATCGGCGTCAGGAAATCGTGCATCAGCGCCTGATAATCGGAGACCGTAGCGGCGGTGAAAAGCGCAGGGCCGGCGTTGGCGGTCGTATCGTCGGTCGCAAGCGCCACCCATTGGAGTGCCGCCACGGTGTTATCCGGCAGATAGTTTTCAAGGTTCTTGTAGCTGCCTGGCAGAACAGGACCGTGGCGCGTCGCGCGACGGGTGAAGATCACATCTTCGGAATCCTTCACCTTGATCGTCTCGCTGACGCTCTCGAAAGGCTGCCAGCCGGACGGCGTCAGATATTCCTCGGAGTTTTCCGGATTCACGCGCTCGACAAAAATGTCCTGTGCGTCCGTCCCGGTATTGGTGAACCCCCAGGCGATCTTGTCGTTGCGGCCGAGGAAGACGAAAGGCGCTCCCGGAAGCGAGGCCCCGATCAGATTTTTCGGCGTGTCGAACTCGTCGGTTACTTCCAGGTGGGCAAGATACCAGATCGACGGCGCCATCAGCGCCAGATGCGGATCATTGGCGACGATCGGCTTGCCGGTATCGGTCCGCGAGCCCGACACGACCCAGTTGTTCGACGCACGCTCGGCGGTCACGCCGTCGAACATCGCCATGTCGTCCCCCGCACCCTGAAGGGAAGCCTGCTCAAGCGGTCCGCTTTCCAGTCCCAAGAGCGCTTTCATGTCGGGAAGCGGAGGCGGATTGTCGACATCGAGCATCGGCAGAAGATCGTCGGTCTCCTCACCGGAGAAGCCCAGACGCGCAAAGGCCAGCCGGTCCGCTTCGTCATCGACATTGGCCGACAGCGTTACCGACATCATCTTGATCGTGGTCAGCGTGTCGACCGGCTTCCATGGTTCCGGCTCGATCCCGAGGATCACGAATTCGGGCGGCAGCTTGGAAGAGAAGGCCTGCGGCTCCCGGCTCATCCAGGCGTTGACTCCGCGCGCATAGCCTTCCAGCATGTCCTTCGTCGCCTCGTCCATCACGGAGAGAGAGGCTTCTGCAGCCTTGTCGATTGCCATGGTGCGCAGCCAGCGATCGGTACCGATGGTGGGTTCGCCAAACATTTCCGACAACCGCCCCTGCCCGGCCATGCGATTGACCTGCATCTGCCACAGCCGCTCCTGAGCATGAACGAAACCGAGTCCGGCGGCAGCATCCGCGCGGGTGGCAGCCTTGATATGGGGAACGCCGTTTGTATCGCGGGTTATCGTCACCGGCCCCGACAGCCCTGTGATCGAGATCTCGCCATCAAGTGGCGCAAGCGAGCGCGACAGCCAGAGCATGCCTGCGCCAACGGCAATGATGAGCAGCGGCACGACCACCAGCAGAAACTTGAACAGGGCTTTGATGATACGCCGCATTGGTCTATGTCCCCCATGCAGCTGACGTGAAGTCAGCAAGATATTCCGGCCCGGAGCGGGCCTTTCAGGCATTAGTGGCAGAAGGATACGCGAAATGGCAACAGTTGCTTTCATCGGTTTGGGAGTTATGGGCTACCCAATGGCGGGCCATCTGAAGACCCGCGGTGGCCACGAAGTGCGCGTCTACAACCGCACACAGGAGAAAGCGGGAAAGTGGGTGTCCCAGTATGGCGGCACGGCCTGTGCCACCCCCGCCGAGGCAGCCGAGGGCGCCGATTTCGTCTTCACATGCGTGGGTAATGACGACGACCTGCGCTCTGTCACGATCGGTGAGAACGGCGCGATTTCCGGCATGAAATCCGGTTCAATCCTGGTGGACAACACCACCGCCTCCGCCGAAGCGGCCCGCGAACTCGGCGAGGCCTGCTCCGCCAAGGGCTGCGGTTTTCTCGACGCCCCGGTTTCTGGCGGACAGGCAGGCGCCGAGAACGGCGTCCTGACCGTCATGGTCGGCGGCGATGAAAAAACATTCGAAACGGCAAAGCCGGTCATCGAGAACTATGCCCGAATGGTCGGCCTGATGGGTGAGGTCGGCGCTGGGCAGCTGACCAAAATGATCAATCAGATCTGCATCGCCGGTCTCGTTCAGGGCCTGTCCGAGGGGATTCATTTTGGCAAGAAAGCCGGCCTCGATATTGAAAAGGTTGTCGAAGTCATCTCCAAGGGCGCGGCCGGCTCCTGGCAGATGGAGAACCGTCACAAGACCATGAATGCGGGCCAATACGAG
Source organism: Hoeflea sp. (assembly GCA_002707605.1). GTDB lineage: Bacteria > Pseudomonadota > Alphaproteobacteria > Rhizobiales > Rhizobiaceae > Pseudohoeflea. Next base: position 186,176 of record PANK01000015.1, on the reverse strand, counting down.
CACGGCTTTGCCGTCGACTGGATGCGCAAGGACCTCGACATCGTACTCGCCGAAGCCCGCCGAAACGGAGCGACACTTCCGGTCACGGCCCTCGTCGACCAGTTCTATGCCGANGTCCAGAAGATGGGCGGCAAGCGCTGGGACACGTCGAGCCTGCTCGCCCGGCTGGAAAAGTAAACCCTGGAAGAGGCCNGACCTGACCGGTCGGCGAACTNCTANGGTATCGCCTNGCGCTGCGGCTCCANCGGATGGGCCGCAGGCACCNGAAACNCNGCATGNAGCGTTTTGACGGCAGCAACCGGCANCAGGNTNTGACGCTGCGAGCAAGCCGCCCTTCAAAACCGATCGAANTCGATGTGATTGTCGGAGANAAAAGAGCCGAGCAGGACCGGCTGCACCCCTGTGTCAGAAGTCCCGCCGGTCCTGCCAGCAGCGCCGCCGCTTGCGCTGCAACTCTTGGATGCCCGACCAGCCAATCCGCCGACCAGCCAATCCGTTTGTACGTGTGCTGCGTAAAACGGAGCATTAGCCGAGCCATCTATTCGTGCAAAATCTGACAATGTGTCAGCTTCACAGGAAATTGACTATGAAAACGCGACATTGTCAACCAGCATGCGTTATGGGGCCAAGACGAGTCGATGCGTGAGGACAAACATCTGATGGAGCCAACCCCAGTTCAAGCCAGGCGCATGCGGCGAAAGCCGAAACAGGCGCGCAGCCAGAACCGGGTCGAAGACATACTCAAGGCAGCCATGGAGCTGGTGGGAGAAAAGGGGATCGCGGCATTGACAATGCGCGAGATCGCCAACACCGCCGGCATTCCATTGGCGTCGGTCTACCAGTATTTCCCGAACCGTTCAGCTGTTATCGCCACGCTTTATCAGGAGGTCTCCCGCCAGACGCGCGAGAATATCGCGGAGATGGTGGCGAAGGTCAGCGCCCCCGAACACATCATCGACGCGGCTTACGGCTCCGTCGAAACCTTCTACATGCGAATGCGCGAGAATCCGGCCATCCTCGATCTCATGGTCGCCATTCAGGGCGACAAGGCCCTTTTGAACATGGATATCGAGGAAACCAAGAAACAGGCCGATATCTTCACTCAAGGCACACGGCATCTCATCACGGAAGANGACCGGCAGCAGTATGATCGCGCGACACGCATCCTTTTCCACNTGGCNGGGGCAACCGTTCGCCTCTCNCTCAGAATGGAACCGGAAGCGGGTGAGCGCGTGGTCGAGGACTACAAGATGCTCATCTATTCGCGCCTGAACTCCTTCATCCACACCTGCCCGGCTTTCGAGAGCGCACAGGTGCGGGGGAAGGCTGCCAAGTCGCCGGCCAGCGAGACCTAGACCNNTNCACCATCAGGCGTGAACGGATAGTCACATCAGGCTATNGAGTNCATTTACGCATTTCGATNTTGCGCTTTCCGTCAANACCGANANTGNTCTAGAAGCCGTCGGAAGCTGTGTTGACGATCTCGTCGAGCGTCTTGTTGACCTCGTCACGCACCTCACCTGCGGGGAGCTNTCGGTGGCCGATCGTTACCGTTCCGGGCGTGGAAGCATCTTCATAGACGAAGACGACATAGGGGCAGTAGGCGATGTCGCCGATATCGGCTTCCATGGCCTTGCGCGACAGCACCGCCGAACAGAAGGTGAAGAATTCGGCATCCTTGTAGAGCTTCTTCTCCGCGCCGACGTCTTCCGCGGTTCGCTTCAGCATNTCGCCCACATAGCCGTGATAATCGACCTTGTAGCCCTTGTTGATGATGGCGTCGTGGACGGCCTGCGCGGCATCCTCGAACGGCACGTCGGTCGTGACGGTGAAGACGTCGTCACCGGCCGCCCTTGCAGCTCCCGCCGAAAGCGAAAGCGTAGCTGCGGCGGCAAAAGCCGCTCCCGAAATCATCTTGAACATCATATGGCCTCCCTNTTGGTCACGCGTTNCGCGTATTCAACTAAAATATAGGACAAGCCATATATTATCCAGCACCGGNCTCAAAGGCGNCGGCTCACTTCGATGAACCGCTCTCCTTNGANAGCGTCATGTAATCGAGCGGCAGCACGGTCGTATACTTGATCTGCTCCATCGCAAAGGACGAGGAAACGTCCCGNATCTCGATCTTTGCGATCAGCCGNTTGTAGAACTCGTCATAGGCGGCGATATCNGGCACGACGACACGCAGAAGATAATCGACATCACCGCTCATCCGGTAAAACTCGACGACCTCCGGAAAATCGGCGATCACCTCGGCNAAGCGTTTGAGCCATTCNTGNGAATGCGAATTNGTGCGGATCGAGACGAAGACCGTGACNTTGGTGTTGACCGCAGCNGGATCNAGAAGCGCCACGCGCCCGCGGATCACTCCATCTTCNTCAAGCTTNTGGATGCGCCGCCAGCAAGGCGTGGTGGACAGTCCGACCTTTTTGGCNATATCGGCGACNGCCAGCGTGGCGTCTTCCTGAAGCAGGCGCAAAATCTTGCGATCGAGACGATCCATTGAAATTCTCCATGAGTATGNCCTTCTCCACTANCCTAGCNAGACAGGGCAAACAAAGATGAATTTTGCGGGAGTATGCTGTTTTTTGGATTCTGGTTTTATTTAGCGATCAACTCATGCACACGGCGCCTGAGTTCGGGCAGAAGCTCGGCCTCGAAAAACGGATGGCGCTTCAGCCAGCCCGTATTGCGCCANGAGGGATGCGGCAGTGGCAACACCGCCACGCCGCCTTCGGTCGCAGCCAGGATCTCGCGCCAGTTCTCCACCGTCTCGGTGAGTGNCTTCTTCTTGAGGGCACCGAGATGCCAGGATTGGGCGTAGGCGCCGATCGCCAGAACGAGCTTGAGTTGCGGCATCGTTGCCATGACCTCGTTTCGCCAGGCCGGCGCACATTCCCGCCGCGGCGGCAGGTCGCCACCCTTGGCGTCCTGCCCGGGAAAGCAGAACCCCATCGGCACGATGGCGAACTTGTCGAGATCGTAAAAGGCCGCGTCGTCCACACCCAGCCAGTTGCGCAGACGATCACCGGAAGGATCGGTAAAGGGACGACCGGAGGCGTGAACGCGCGTTCCCGGCGCCTGCCCTGCAATCAGGATCGGCGCCGCACTCGACGCCTCGCAGACCGGCCTTGGTTCATGCGGCAGCCTTCTGGCGGCACCGCCCGCTGGCGCATCACGACAGATCCGGCAGGCCCGTATCCGAGATAACAGCTCTTCAAGTTCATCGCCGATAATCGCCACGCGAACCTGCTCGCTTTACGCTTGAGCGCTCGACCGCGAAGACACCTCGCCATGCCAGCGCATGACATTCTTCAGATGCTCCGGCTTCTCGATTTTCGCAGGTTTCATGAAGTCGAATGCGACGAGAGCGGTGATATCGGCGACCGAATAGCTGTCTCCGGCAATAAACGGCCGATCAGTCAGTTCGTGGTCCATTATCTTCAGAAACTCGAGGACCTTCGGACGATTCACCTCACCCCATTCGGGCACTTGCGGGACCTCCCACTCCTTCATCGCCGGATGGGTATGACGAAAGGCGGCCGCAACGCTCATGAAGAAGTTGAGCTCCATCCGCCGGTTCCACATCTCGATCGTCGCCTTTTCAAGCGGCGTCCTGCCGAACAGGAACGGCTCGGGATGCAACTCCTCGAAATAGCGACAGATGGCAACGGTTTCTGTCAGGATGGTGCCGTCATCGAGTTCGAGAACCGGAAGTCGTTGCAGCGGATTGAGCTCGGTGATCTCCGCGGAACGATGCTCCATGGCGCCCATGTCGACGGGCACCATCTCGATATCGATCCCCTTCTCTNCCAGAAAGATCCTGACACGTCGCGGATTGGGCGCACGGCCACCATCGTAAAGTTTCATCCCGGGTCTCCTCCAAATCGTTTTGCTGCGCGAATGGCAGGCTGCGGATCAGACACCGAGAAGCCGTTTGAGAAAACCCCAAAAGCCNTCGGCCGGATCATAATCCGGTNCTCCGTCCCTGCNCNGNCCCNTGCGCCACTCCGCCGGCATGACNAATTCATGCGCCCAGATTCCCTTNCGTTCCCTGCGCGCCTCAGCCTCTTCATGCGAATAGCNCCCATANGCAACGGCAAACCCNGATCNCACCATCTCCGCATTCACCGAAATGGTNCCCGCCTTGCAATCGGCAAGATNCCGGCCATAGCGATCGTGTCCGGAAAGANGGCAGCGGAAATCGNCAAGGTCNGCNANNNTGCGCAATTTNTGTTTGGCCAATTGTCCGCAAGGGATCCTCAGCGCTTCTGAGCCACAAGTCTGNTCGAATTCCGGAGCATCGANCCCNNGAAGACGCAGTTCNCGNCCTTCCAGCTCAAGGCTGTCACCGTCGATTANGCGCGGAATGCCCTCGACGCTNTCGCCCCAGCGCATATCGATCCATGTCGCACCGATTGCACACAGGAGAACGAAGCAGATGGCAGTCACCACGTCNCGGAGNCCGTGGCGCCTCAANCGCCTGTTTCGGAGGAGCCCGCGGCGCTGAAGCTGACNCGTCATTCCCATNCCGTCCGNCNGAAANGGCTTTGAGGGGCGGAACCGTTTTTCGCCACAGTTGAAAACAGGTTCTTAAACATTGGCCCCTAGTGTGCCTCGGTAATTAGTAACGATTTATGCACCATGTGATGAGCAAGAGCGCGGACAAGATCATTGTCGATCTCACCCGGACGCACAAGAATGCGGCCGTGGTGAAGACCGTGCGCGTGGCCCGTGACCAGCTGCAGAACGGCCGTACCGTTTCGCACGTCTTCGACCGCGAAATGATGATAATGCACATCAACGCGGTCCTCCAGAACGCTGCCGCCCCGCCCTTCCTCGTCATCATGACGGCGCTCACCGGCCTGTACTTCGATGCGGCGCTCGATCTCCTGGTTTGGGCATTCGGCACCCTCTGCGCCTATGCGGTGCTGGTTCTGGCGGCACGCCGCGCTGCAAAACACTTCAACGACGAGAAACTGGCCCAACGCTGGCGCGGACGCTTTCTCGTGGCCTATCTCGTCATCGGCGTCTGCTGGGCGATCTTTTCGCTGCGTGAATGCAACGCCTGCACGGGCGTCACCTTTGATTTCTACACCGCGACCGTTCTGGTGATCGCTGTTGCGGCCACCGCCATGGCGACATTCACGCTCCGTTACGCGCTCATTACGGCCTTCACACCCAGTTTCCTTGCCCTTTCATACAAGGCGGCCATGGATCCGAGCGCGCCGAACGTGTCCATTCTGGCGATGTTCGCAGCCGCCTCGGCCATGTTCCTGTTTGTCTCCCAACGTCTGCGCAGCACGAACGTCAAAATGCTGGGATTCCAGACGGAAAAGGACAGTCTGATCGCCGAACTGGAAGTGGCAAAATCCGTTTCCGACGAGGCGCGACGGCGCGCCGAGGAATCCAACCTCGCCAAGTCGCGCTTCCTGGCCTCGATGAGCCACGAGCTCAGAACGCCCCTGAATGCGATCCTCGGCTTTTCAGAGGTTATGTCCGGCGAGGTTCTCGGCCCGATGGAGAACCCGACCTACAAGGAATACACCGACGATATCCACCGCTCCGGCCAGCATCTGTTGAACCTGATCAACGAGATTCTCGATCTGTCTCGCATCGAAGCCGGACGCTACGAGCTCAACGAGACAACGCTCTCCCTTTGCGATCTTGCCTCCGACTGTATCGGGCTCATCCGCATGAAGGCGCGCCAGAAGAATATCCGCATTACCGAGAGCTTCGAGCCGGAAATGCCCACGCTCTGGGTCGACGAGAAGTCGATGCGGCAGGTCATCCTCAATCTCATTTCCAATGCGGTGAAGTTCACACCCGTCGGTGGCGAGATCAACGTCAAGGTCGGCTGGACCGCCGGTGGCGGCCAGTATATCGCCGTCTGCGACAACGGCCCCGGCATTGCCGAAGAGGAAATCCCGATTGTGCTGTCCGCCTTCGGTCAGGGCTCGATTGCCATCAAGAGCGCCGAACAGGGCACCGGCCTAGGCCTTCCCATCGTGCAGGCCATTCTCGCCAAGCATGGCGGCGAATTCGTGCTGAAATCCAAGCTGCGCGAAGGCACCGAAGCCATCGCCATCCTTCCCGCCCAGCGTGTTGTCGCCGGAATGGAAGCGGTCGAAGGCGTCGGCCCCTCGGAGAAGAAGAAGCGTCAAGCCTTCGGCTGACGCCTCCTTCAATTCAGATCTCAATCCTTGGCGGAGACGCCGGCCTGGGCGAATGTCGCCATGCCGGAGTGACACAGCGCAGCGGCTTTGACGATCCCTGCGGCGAGTGCCGCACCTGTTCCCTCACCCAGGCGCATGCCGAGCGCCAGAAGCGGCGTCTTGCCGAACTTNTCGATCACCTTGATATGGCCGGGCTCGGCGGAGACGTGTCCGATCATGCAGTGATCGAGCGCGCGNGGATTGGCTGCGTGGAGAACGGCAGCCGCGGCCGTGGCCACATACCCNTCGATNAGAACNGGAATGCGCTGGGCGCGGGCCGCCAGAATGGCACCGGCCATGGCAGCGANCTCACGACCNCCNAGNCGGCGCAGGACTTCCAGCGGATCGCTCAGATGCGGCTTGTGAAGCGCCACCGCTTTTTCCACGGCAGCGATCTTGCGCTCCAGCACTTCGCCCTCGGAACCTGTGCCCGGTCCGACCCAGTCCTTCGCCTCGCCGCCATAGAGCGCGTAGAAGATCGCGGCTGCAATCGTCGTGTTGCCGATGCCCATCTCGCCGATGCAGAGCAGGTCGGTCCCGCCGGCAACGGCTTCCATGCCGAACGCCATCGTGGCCGCACAGCTTCGTTCATCGAGGGCGGCTTCCACCGTGATGTCGCCGGTCGGGATGTCGAGCGCGAGATCGAATATCTTAAGGCCCAGATCATTGGCTATGCAGATCTGGTTGATCGCAGCACCACCGGCCGCAAAATTGTCGACCATCTGCTTGGTGACGGAGGCAGGGAACGGCGTGACACCCTGCTTGGTCACGCCGTGGTTTCCGGCAAAAATTGCGACCAGCGGACGGTTCACAGCGGGCGGACGACCGGTCCATGCGGCGAGCCAGAAGGCGATTTCCTCAAGGCGTCCGAGCGAGCCGGCGGGCTTCGTCAGCTGCGAATCGCGCTCGCGGGCCGCGACGAGTTGCGCCGAATCGGCTTCCGGCAAGTTGTTGAGGAGTTCCCGAAAGTCGTCGAATGGCAGGCCGCTGGCGCTCATGTCTGGTCCTTTTCATCTGGGCCGCATGACGCGCGGCTTCGTCGGGTGTAAAGATCGAATCGAGAGATTTCAATCACGCCCGCGCCTGCGACGGGCCACGCAACGACATCGGTGCGCCGCCCATGGATTTTCGCGACTTCCCCGGAGAGACCACGCGCTCGATCGCATTCCTGAGCCGCATACCGGTCCCTGACTCGATGTTCGGCTCCACCCAGTGGAAGATCAGCGGCGCGGTTGGCGTCTTTCCGCTGGCGGGGATCGTGATCGCTCTCCCCGCCGCCCTTCTTGCCGCGTTGCTGAGTTGGCTCGACGTTCCCTCGGCACTCACCGCTATTCTTACGCTTCTAACGATGGTGCTGGTCACCGGCGCGCTTCACGAGGATGGCCTGGCCGATTGCGCCGATGCCTTTGGTGCGGGCGGTCCGCGTGAGCGGATGCTCGACATTCTCAAGGACAGCCGTATCGGTGCCTATGGCACGCTGGCGATGATCTTTTCGATTGCGCTTCGGGCCGTAGCGCTCACCGTTTTGATCGCGATCGGCCCGCCATTGCCGATGGCGGTCACGCTTCTCTCGGCGGCAGCCTTGAGCCGCGCCCTCATGGTCTGGCACTGGCGCAGACTGCCCGCCGCCCGGTCGGACGGTGTTTCCGCCGGCGCCGGCCGCCCTACCCCGCAATCGGCTTGGCTGGCGCTTTCCATCGGCGTCGGCGCCGCCCTCCTCTTCCCGATCACGCAGGTTGGCTTTCTCGCCGCAGTGATAGCCGTCCTGCTCGCGGTTCTGGCAACAGACCTTTGGACGCGCTATGTGGATAGAAAACTTGCAGGCCAGACAGGCGACACGATCGGCGCCGCCCAGCAGATCGCCGAGACGGTTTTTCTGGTCACACTTGTATCCGTGCTGTAACGGAACGACATGGAAGACGCCGAGCAAGCGAACCCGAAGGGCCACCTGAAGGACACATGAGCATCGAAAGTCCCTGCATCCTGATCTGCTCGATCGACGAGAAGACCGGCTATTGCTTCGGTTGCGGGCGGACCTCTAGCGAAATTGCCGGCTGGCTCGCCTTCACGCCCGAAGAGCGACGCACCGTTATGGCCGGACTGTCCGCCCGTCTCGAACAGGTTGAACGCAAGCCGCGTCGTCAAACGCGGCGCACCCGGCTTGCCGCCGGGAGGTCCGGCCAATGAAGAGATCAGGTGGTGGTCTGGTACTCGTTCTCGGCATTCTGGCAGGGGCGCTCGTCCTCCTGATCGTCAACCACGATTCAGGCCGCACATTCTCCATACCCAATGACGAATTTGCCTCCGTCGCCTATCTCGGCGTCATCGGCGCGGTCATCGCGGCCGGCATTGTCGGCTCCCATCGCCATATCGGCGAATTGATTCGCAATCTCTTCCTCTGGGCTGTGATCATTCTGGCGCTCGTCGCCGGATGGACGTGGCGCGACCAGATCTTCGATCTCGGCGGCGAACTGGTGGCCAGCATCGATCCTGCGCGGCCCGTGGTACTCACAGCCGGAGAACATCCGGAAATAGCGCTGAAGAAGTCGCTCAACGGCCACTTCGTGACCGATGCGACAGTCAACGGTACCTCGGTCCGCTTCATGGTCGACACGGGTGCCACGACGATCGCGCTGACCTACGACGACGCAATCGACGCCGGCATCGATCCGGACACCCTGCAATTCGTTCAGCCGATCATAACCGCCAACGGCACGGCGATGGCCGCGTCCGTCCGTCTCGATCGCGTCGAGATCGGGCCGATCGTCCGCCGGGATCTGCGCGCAACGGTCGCCGCTGAAGGNAAGCTCGAGCAGAGCCTTCTGGGGATGAACTTCATCTCCTCGCTCTCGTCCTTCGAGATGCGCAAGGACGAAGTTATCCTCAGGGACTGACCCCTCAGGCGAGGCTGACGAAGAAGCGTGCCGCCACCACCAGCATGAAGATNCCGAAGGCGACTTCCATCTGNCGCTTGCTCATGGCATGCGCGGCGTTGACCCCGAGTGGCGCGCAGATAAGAGTGAGCGGGATCACCATCGCAACGGTGAGCCAGTTCACGAAGCCGGTGGAGAACGGCGGCAGACCCGNCTCNCCCCATCCAGCCCANACATAACCGATAAGACCCGGCACCGAGATCAGCACGCCGACACCGGCGGATGTCGCCACCGCCTGATGAACGGGGCGGCCGAACATGGTCATGAAGGTGTTGTTGAGCACCCCGCCGCCGATCCCCATCAACGCCGAGAGCATGCCGATGAAGGCGCCGACCAATGCGCGCCAGGGGTTTTTCGGCAGGTCCGCGCCGAAGCGCCAGTTCTCGCGGTTGAGCAGCATGCGAATGCCGAGCACCACCGCGATACAGGCAAAGATCAGTCTGAGGCCGGCGCTCGATATCGCAGCCACGATGAGACTTGCGATCACCACCCCGAGAGGAATCGCGATCACCCACTGCTTGAGCAGTTCCATGTCAACCGCACCGCGCTTCTTGTGCGCGAGAAAGGACCGGATGGAGGTGGGCACGATGATCGCAAGCGACGTGCCGACTGCCACATGCATCCGCACAGCCTCCGGAACGCCGACCAGGCCGAACATCTGATAGAAAACCGGCACGAGGATGGCCCCTCCGCCTATTCCGAAAAGACCGGCGAGAAAGCCTGAGACCGAACCGGCAACGACGAGCGCAAGGCCGAACCAGATGAGATCGTGAACTGGGGGCATGAAGAACCTGGGGAGTGGAATTGTGAACGCAGGGTGACTGTTTCCACAGCGCTAGCCCTTTCGGGCCGGAAAGAAAAGGCTTCCGTCACGATCCTGTAACGTTGGCCCCTCATCTTCACGCCCGGATGGATGCAGCTTTCTGCCCCGATCGCTCGCCATCCTGCCCGCCGGTGTCACAGTCCCGAAACCATCGGCGCGCCTCGAAGACCGTTAGAGTCCCCCTCTCCGTCTTCGGTCTAGGCCGGCGCCCCTGCCGGCCATTTTTTTGCCTGGAGTCTGCAGAAACGCCTAGCGGCCCATATTGCAGTATTTCCGGCCCGATTTGCGGTCACGCAGGTCGAAATGGAAGTGATCGGCATGCTGCCGGTTGCTGCCAGGGCCCAACACAGTATTGAAATACTTGCAGGAATCCGATCTCACATTGGTCAGAAGGCTCTTCTCCCGGAAAGCGAAGAAGCCGGGCTTGCGGACATCGATCGTTTTGCCGCTGTTGAGCGTGATCGCCCCGATATCGATCGCATTGCCGGTTGCATGTTCCGACATCGGCGGATTTTTCTGGTTGTTGTTCATCCGCCGGCAGGAATAGGACGACATCTGCTTGATCGAGGAAATGCCGGTCAGGTAACGCGCGCGCGTCGAGGGAGCGAGATCGTTCTTCACCCATTGCGCAAAGGCGAGCGTGATCTGACAGTTGAGTGTAGCGGCAGGCTTGATCTTGATACCGCCGGACAACTGCTTGAGTTTTACCGGATGCGCGATGCCGCAGGATTTTCCGTTGCCCACGGCTGGAATGTCCTCATAGACCACCCCGAGACGCTTCAACTGCTGACGGCAGTTGCGCTCTGAAACCGGCATGCCGCCTGCCCATTGGGGCTTGGCGATCGGGTCTTCAATGCGCGGAATATAGGCCACGCGCTCCTCGCGGATCGGCTCGGGCTGAGACCGCACCAGAGGTTCGGCGCGNACCAAGGGCTCGGCCTGAACCATCGGCTCGGCCTGATCGGGAACGCGCAAATATCCTTCCGGCGCTCCGAGGGTCGCGTTGGCCTGAACTTCTTCCTCTTCCGCCAGTGAAAATGGCCGTGACCCGTCCTGATAGCCTGAAAGCTGCTCGACNGTTCGCATTGCACCCATCTGCGGCGGGGTATCGGCCGGTTCCATCATATAACCCGCCGGTGCGACTGGCTCGACCATAGCCAGCGGNGCCGGTGACGGCGAAAGCGACAGCACCTCGGCCGGCGGAACCGGATCGCCACTACAGCCNGCGAGAAGAGCCGACGCAACGGCAAGCGCGANGCTNCCCCTCACGAGAGCATGGCGATGAAACGGATGATGATGCTGGCCCCGACGCGACACAATTCCGGCCTCCTGACATGTCCANGGGATAATTTACCATCCGAACGGTAAAGGAAGGCTGAGCAAACGCGTTAGCGCCTGAGGCCATTTTGCGGCAGCCTTGCGATCCGCAAAAAATAGGACAACCGCTTCATTTGGCAGCGAAGCCGGTCTAAGAATTCTGTTCCAGAGGAAAGGACTACCCATGACAGAACCCGCCGGCGAACTGACGCTCAGAACCCTTGCCATGCCCGGAGATGCCAATGCGGCAGGCGACATTTTCGGCGGATGGGTGATGGCCCAGATGGACCTTGCCTGCGGCATCCGTGCCGCCGAACGCGCTCACGGCCGGGTGGTGACCGCAGCGGTCAACGAAATGTCGTTCGCCATGCCGGTGAAGATCGGCGACACGCTGTGCATCTACACCGACATCGTCAAGATCGGGACCACCTCGATGACGCTGAAGGTCGAAGCCTGGGCGCAACGCTACCTGCAGCCCATGCGGGAAAAGGTCACCCACGCCATGTTCGTGATGGTGGCGCTCGACGGCACCGGCAAACCGACGCCATTACCGCCGGAAGAATAATCTCCAGCTTGCAGGCCCGGTTCGGGCTTTAGACCGTTTCACCTTCAGGTTCAAACGGATAGCCTCGGCAAGCTATTGAACTCATTTACGCATTTTGATTTCGCCAATGCCGTCAAAATCAAAATTGATCTAGGGATTTCTACACAATCCTATGGCCACGAGGCGTTGGCGCTCTAGCTTCACCGGGTGGAACAGACCCGCTGGAGGCCAGTTCTAGTACCCGCCCCTCGCATCAATGGTCGAACTGGATCCTGCAATGACCACCAACGCCCCCGAAGATTTCACCGGCAGCCACTCCGCAACAGAACAGGACGCCGATACTCCTTTCTATGACCATGCCTCCGGCGGCTGGGGATCATTGGAAGGCGTCGCGCGAATTTTCGCCGAGAAGCCTTCCGCCGTCGCGCTGAAAATTCTCGGCGATCTCAACAAGCCCAAGGGCGTGATGTGCAGCTCCTGCGCCTGGGCCAAGCCCGCCCAGCCCTCGACATTCGAGTTCTGCGAAAACGGCGCCAAGGCCACGCTGTGGGAACTCGACCACAAGAAGGTTGGCGCCGACTTCATGGCCAGCCACACGGTGACCGAACTCAAGGAATGGCATGATCACGACCTGGAGAAATCGGGTCGCCTGACCGAGCCGATGAAATACGACCACGCGCAGGATCGCTATGTGCCGGTCAGCTGGGACGAGGCCTTNNCAGCNATCGGCAAGAAGCTNGGGGAGATGGAGCCNAAACAGGCCGTCTTCTANGCCTCNGGNCATGCNGGNCTNGAAGCTTCCTATCTCTACGCACTCTTCGCCCGCGCCATGGGNCANCAGAACCTGCCGCAATCNTCGAACATGTGCCACGAGACGACNTCGGTGAACCTCAAGACNTTCATCGGCACGCCGGTNGGCACCTGCACGCTTGAGGATTTCGAGCACTGCGACACGATCTTCTTCTTCGGACAGAATACGGGAACCAACTCGCCACGCTTCCTGCATCAGCTGAAGAAAGCGGTGCAGCGCGGCTGCCGNATCGTNACCTTCAACCCCCTGCGCGAGCGCGGCCTGATCGAGTTCACCGATCCGCAGAACATTCTCGGCATGGTGACCGGCCAGTCCACGCAGATTTCCGAGAAATATTATCAGGTGAAGCCGGGCGGCGACATCGCCGTGCTCGCGGGCTTGATGAAATGTGTGCTGGCGGCAGAAGACGCCGCACCGGGCANCGTGCTNGANCANGACTTCATCGCGTCTGAAACAGTCGGTTTCGAGGAAACCGCCNANGCCGNTCGCACCGCGTCATGGGATGAGATCGAGCGCATCTCCGGCCTCACCCGTGCAATGATCCAGGAAGCAGCCGATATCTACCTGTCCGCTGACAAGGCGATCGGTATCTACGGCATGGGCCTGACCCAGCATGTCAATGGCTGGCTCAATCTCGGCATGCTCTGCAATCTGCTCCTGATGCGCGGCAACATGGGCAAACAGGGCGCCGGCATCTCCCCGGTCCGCGGCCACTCCAACGTGCAGGGTCAACGCACCGTGGGCATCGGCGAGAAATCCGCCCACATGCCGGCCGACAAGCTCAAGGAACTCTTCGGTATCGACGCCCCGACCGAGAACGGGCTGAACGCGGTGCGCGCCTGCGAAGGCATTCTCGACGGATCGGTCAAGGCGATGATCTCGCTTGGCGGTAACCTGGTGCGCGCCCTTCCCGATCGCCAGCGCATGGAAGAGGCTTGGCCGACGATGGAGCTGACCGTGCATATCGCAACGAAGCTGAACCGGTCGCATCTGGCCCCCGGCAAGGAGAGCTACATCCTCCCCTGCCTCGGACGCACTGACAAGGACATCCAGGCCTCCGGACCGCAGGCCGTGAGCATGGAGGATTCGCTCTCGCACATTTCGGGATCGATCGGCCAGGCGGAACCGCCTTCCGAGCAGGTCTTGTCGGAAACGGCGATCGTCGCGCGTCTGGCGGAAGCTACCCTGCCCGCAAATCCGCGCCTCGACTGGAAGGGCTGGACTGCGAATTACGACCGCATCCGCGACCTGATCGCGCGGACCTTTCCCGACGAATTCCACGATTTCAACGAACGGATGTTCGAGCCCGGCGGCTTCTACCGNGGCAANCCNGTCCGGGACCGCAAATGGAAGACAGAAAGCGGCAAGGCNCAGTTCACAGCACNGACCACGCTATCCGCTCTTGGGCAGGAGCCTGTTGCGCGTCAGCTGACATTGATCACCCTGCGGTCCAACGACCAGTTCAACACCACGATCTACGGTCATTCGGACCGCCTGCGCGGGCTGGAAGGCTCCCGCATGGTGGTGCTCCTCAACCGCGACGAGATTGCACGGCTGAACCTGTCGGAAGGCCAGGTGGTGAGCCTGAGATGCTCAATCGAGGACGGCATTACCCGTCAGGTCGATGGACTGACCGTGACGGCCTACGATCTGCCGCCCGGATGCGCGGCCGGTTATTACCCGGAGCTCAATCCGCTGGTGCCGCTGGCCTATCATGAGAAGCATTCGCTCACCCCGGCCTACAAGGGGACCCCGGTGGAGATCATCGCGTAAGCTGGAGACGCGTTTGTGGGCGGAACTGTGTTCCGCCTCAGGCCGCGACGCCGAGCGCGGACAGATCGACCTCAGCGAACGCGTTCGCGATGACCTCTGGACCAGAGCCGGGCTTGGTCGCTTCAGTCGACAGAATCTGCCGGTAGCGCCGTGCGCCGGGGATGCCCTGAAACAGGCCGACCATATGCCGCGTGACATGGGCCAGCCGCCCACCCGACGCGATATGCCTGCCGGCATAATCCATCATGCGGTCTCGGATGTCCGGCCATTCGACCGGGTTCGACGTATCGCCGTAGATCCGCGCGTCGACATCGGCGAGCAGGCTTGCATTATGATAGGCGGCGCGTCCAAGCATGACGCCATCCATATGGTTCAATTGTTCAACCGCCTGATTCAGATCGCCAATACCGCCATTTATCCCGATGAAAAGGTTGGGATAATCGACTTTGAGGCGATGCACGCGATCATAATCGAGCGGCGGAATATCGCGGTTCTCCTTGGGCGAAAGCCCCTGCAGCCATGCCTTGCGCGCATGGACCCAGATCGCGTCCGCCCCGGCATCCACGACCTTCGCCACAAGCTCGGACAGCGCGGCCTCGGGATCCTGATCGTCGACCCCGATGCGGCATTTGACCGTCACAGGCAGATCGGTCGCAGCCTTCATGGCTGACACGCAGCGTGCCACCACATCTGGATCGCGCATCAGGCAGGCGCCGAAGGCACCCGACTGCACCCGGTCCGACGGACAGCCGACATTCATGTTGATCTCGTCATAGCCGAACCCGGCACCGATGCGCGCGGCCTCCGCCATCTTCTCAGGCACCGAACCGCCCAGCTGAAGCGCAACCGGATGCTCGGCATCGTCAAAGCCCAGCAGCTTCTGGCGATCGCCATGGATCGCCGCCTCGTCGACAATCATCTCGGTGTACAACAGCGCATGCCGCGTCAACTGCCGGTGAAAATACCGGCAATGACGATCCGTCCAGTCGATCATGGGCGCAACGGCAAATGCATGCTTGTGGTCATAGGTCAATTGCGGCTCGTCAGGATTGCTGGCGTTGATTTTCGGAAAACAGGACGGATGCGCTTCTAGCATCTCTTGGCGCGGGATGCACATAGGTCGGGAACGGCGCCGACGAAACCCCTGCTCTCCCTCAAAGCGCCTTGAGCGCATATTCCGGCGTACCGCTCCATGTGAGCACCCAGCTTGCACCGGGGCGCACATTCTGGACGATGCCCGGATCGAAGGCGACAAAACATCGTCCGCCCTGATGACGGACAGACGGATAGATCAGACCGCGACAGCCCTCGCCACGCAGGCTCCGGGCGAACGCCTGCCCGGCAGGATAACCGGTCGCCGGGTCTGCATTGAGCGCCGGATGCCGCGGCTCGTCGCCGATGTCGGGAAAATCGCCGATGAAATCGGCCAGCAATTCGACATAGCGCGCCTCATCCTCGTAGCGACCGATATAGCCGAGCTCCCGCGTGCGATGGAAACCCACCTCATCGGCGGCCGTCAGCGAATCCCAGGCCGCATACCAGGCGCCCCGATCGCCGGAATTGAAGCGATTACCGGTCGGACGGGTGTAAGTGAAGGCGGCGTTGATGTGGCTCTGCCCGTAGAGTTTGAGATCGTTGGCGCGCCGGGCGAAGGCCAGTTCGCGGCGGTCGAGCCCGGGCCCGCCTTCCCGCTCGGCGATCATCCGCGCGCTCGTTCGCCCTTCAAGCTCAGCCAGGATTTCCGCTTCCTCGTCGCTATCGACCAGGCCACGCAGGACGGGCGGCTTGTGATGGGTTTCGGAAATCAGCCTGACCAGTCCGCGCTCGTTGATTGCGGAAATTCTCAAGCCCCGCCCCTCAGCGCGTCAACATAGGCGCGCACGCGCATGATCTTGGGCAGGCCGCCTGCGATCATCGTATCGACCGGCCGCGCACCCTCGAATTCGGGTCCGGTGTTCGCCAGCTTCACCCATTCGGACGCGATCGGCGGATTGAAATAGAGTTCGAGGGACTTGTAGAGGCCGGTGAGAGCACTCAACCGCAGGAGCTGGTCATGGGTGAGATCACCGGAAAATCCGGGCTTCCGCGCCCGTTTCCAGGTCGATTCCGACATGTCGGCGAGCGCCGCGGCTTCGCGCCCGGTCAGCGACCATGCATCGGCGATCCGGCTGAAAGCCTTGAGCGCAACGGCCTTGATATTGGCGGGAGACCGCTCCCTGAGGAGATTGTCCATAAACACCAGTCCTGTCATTCGACAGCGAGAATATAGGCTCATATGAACTACTATTCAAGATCAAATGAACCTATAGTGTAACGGAATGACGGAGTCTCTCGAGATCTTAAGTCTCGCCAATACTTTCCTTGGCGATCGAGACGGCCTTCAGGATGGCATGAACATTCCGTCCCGGCGCGAGATCGAGCGCAGCTGCTGACCTGCGGGTAATGCGGGCCAGAATGATCTCGTCGCCGGCTTCGAGCTGCACCAGCGCGCCGGGCCCCTCGCCTTCCCTGATCTCCCGCACCCGCGCAGGAAGCACGTTGAGAGCGGAGATACCGGACGGCTGTTCCGTTGCGATCATCACGTCCTGCGCCAGAAGGCGCACGCGCACTATCGTACCCGGCGAGCCATTGACCGTCGGCAGGAGAAGTGCACCGGCGGATGTCGAGAGCCGCGTGAGCCCGTCCTCTTCGTGCGCTTCGATCCGGGCCGTCAGGACCGCGCCGGCTTCGCGAAGTCCGAGAGCATGAGCCGCGGCCGGGTCGGAGAACACCTCGGCCGCTTCGCCGATAGCCGCTACCCGTCCGTTTTCGACGACCACGACTGTGGTGGCAAGACGCGCGACCTCGGAAGGCGAATGACTGACATAGAGTATCGGCAGGCCGATCTCATCGCGCAGCCGCTCGAAATAGGGCAGGATCTCCGCCTTTCGCGCCTCATCGAGCGCGGCCAGGGGTTCGTCCATCAGCAGGAGCCGTGGCTTCGACAGGATCGCCCGCCCGAGCGCGACCCGGCTCTTCTCGCCGCCGGAGAGTTTGGAGGGTCGGCGATCGAGAAGCGCTTCAATCCCGAGAAGCGCGACGATCCGATCGAACTCCCGCTCATCCACCTGACCAGCGAACTTGGCGCCATAGGTCAGGTTCGAGCGCACGCTCATATGCGGAAACAGCCGCGCTTCCTGGAACACGTAACCGATTCGCCTCTTGTGTGGCGGCAGGGAGACGCCGTCGCGGGTGTCCGTCATGACCACACCATCGAGCGCAATTCGCCCGACATCGGGCTTCAATAGGCCTGCCACTGCGTTGACGATCGTCGTCTTGCCGGATCCTGAGCGACCATAGAGCGCTGTCACGCCCGGGGGCGCGTCGAAACCGACATCAAGATCGAAGCCCGGAAAGCTGTGCTTGAGCGAAACGGTGAGGCTCATGCCGCCCCCACCCTTCGCGCCACCATGCGGGCGATCCATTCGGAGAGAAGCAGCGCCCCCATGGCAATCACCACCGCAATCACGACCAGCCGTCCGACAGCCGCCTCCCCGCCCGGCGCCTGCAAAAGCGCATAAATCGCAGACGGCATGGTTTGCGTCTGACCGGGAATGTTGGAGACGAAGGTGATCGTGGCGCCGAACTCGCCCATCGCCTTGGCAAAAGCGAGGACCGATCCGGCGAGAATACCCGGCAGGATGAGCGGCAGCGTGATCGTTGCGAAGACCCACGGCTTTGAAGCGCCAAGCGTAGCGGCCGCCGCCTCCAGTTTCGGGTCCACCGCCTCAATGGTCAGCCGGATAGCGCGCACCATCAGCGGAAAGGCCATGATAGCGGCCGCGAGCGCCGCACCGGTCCAGCGAAAGGCGAAGACGAGTCCGAACCAGTCATCGAGAACTCCGCCGATCCATCCGGCTCGCCCGAATGTCAGAAGCAGCAGGTAACCCGTGACAACCGGCGGCAACACCAGCGGCAGGTGAACCAGTCCGTTGAGCAGGCCATGCCCCGGAAACCGCCAGCGCGCGAGTGCATAGGCAACGAAGATACCGAACGGCAGACTGAGGAGCGTGGCAACAAGCGACACGCGCAGGGAGAGAGCTACCGCCTGCCATTCCTCCGGGGTCAGCCAGTCCGTCATGCGCTCAATCCAGCACCTTGAAACCCTGCGCCTCGAAGGACGCGCGCGCGACGTCACCGGACAGCGCCTTGTAGAACGTCGCGTCCGCCGCGTCTTTTGCTTCCGTCAAAACGGCAGCGGGATAGATGATCGGCGGGTGCGTGTTTTCGGGAAAGGTGCCGGCGATCGTGACGTCGTCATCGGCAGCCGCATCGGTGCGATAGACAATACCGTAGGGCGCTTCGCCCACAGAGACGAGCCGGAGCGCGGCGCGCACATTGTCAGCCTGCGCGACAGAGGGAGCGACCTGCTCCCATACGCCCAGAGCTTCGAGCGCGGCCTTGCCATACTGCCCGGCGGGAACCGAGTTCACCAGCGCCATGGCGAGCTTGCCGTCTCCCAGGAGTCCGGCGAGATCGAAACCCGGTTCGATATCGACTTTTCCCCCATCCCGGCCATGGGCGATCAGCACGAGCGCATTGCCGAGAATATCCCGACGTTCGCCATCCTTCACCAGGCCTGCCTTCTCCACTTCGTCCATCCACTCGGGATTGGCCGAGATGAAGATGTCGGCGGGCGCGCCTTGCATGATCTGGCGTGCCAGCTGGCCCGATCCGGCATAGGAGATTGTAACGCTGTTGCCTGTGTCGGCTTCCCATTTTCCCGCGAAGTCATCGAGCGCCGTCTTGAGCGAAGCTGCGGCGAAAACCACCACGTCGTCGGCCCACGCCACGGTGGGAACCAGGAAGGCGGACGCCACGAGCGTGGCTTGAACAAGGTGACGGAGCTGCAGACGCATATTGAAATCCCGGGCGATATGTATGAGCGGAAATATTGCAAGCGGGCTCGCCGCAAGCAAGCGTTATTTTCCGTCGGACATATCGACGAGCATCGTCTGAAGGGCGGCAATCTCCTCAGCCGCCTCGCGGGCGATGATCGTCTCGATCCTGCGATAATGAGCGAGAACGCTTTCGCCGGCCTGGGTCAGCGACGCGCCGCCGCCCTTGGTCCCGCCACGGCTCGAATCGACGAGCGGTTCGCGGTAGCTGCGGTTCATCTCCTCGACCAGGCTCCAGGCGCGCTTGTAGCTCATCTTCATCGACCGGCCGGCCGCTGCGATGGAGCCCGTTTCGCGGATATGTTCAAGAAGGTCGGCCTTGCCAGGGCCGAGCATCACGTCGTCGCCGAAGAAGATGCGCAATCGCAGCCGCGCTTCGCTGGAAGGTGTATCGTCACTCATGCCCACGACTATTCCACAAGCGGAAGCGTCCCAGCAACAAGCGCGGCCAAACGACTGACATGACTTCTGTTTAAAGAGGCACAGCCTTGCCGTCGGCATTGAACAGCCGAACCACCTCGGGATGGGCCGAGAGCTCGATACGGCTGCCCCGGTCGACCTCAAGATTGCCCGGAAGCTTGGCGACCAGCGGTTCCTCGGAATCCGGACGTTCGACATAGACCAACTGGCTTTCGCCGAGGCGCTCGACAAGCGTCACCGGACCATCGAAGACAAGCTGTCCTTCCCCGGAAATGTTGAGATCCTCGGGACGAACGCCGAACTGGATCGGCCCATCGCCCACCGCCTTGCCGGCGCCTGGCAACTGCAACTTGCGTCCGCCTTCCGGCTCAAGAATCAGCGTATCGCCGTCGCGTGTCGCTTGCGCCGGCACAATGTTCATCGAGGGCGAGCCGATGAATTGCGCGACGAACAGGTTGGCGGGCGTGTGGTAGAGCTCCATCGGCGTCCCCACCTGCTCGACATAGCCTGCCCGCAGCACAACGATCCGGTCGGCAAGCGTCATCGCCTCCACCTGGTCGTGGGTCACGTAGATCATGGTAGTGTCGGCCATCCGCTCCTTCAGCCGCGCAATCTCGATACGGGTCTGAACGCGCAAGGCCGCGTCGAGGTTGGACAGCGGCTCATCGAAGAGGAAGACGCGCGGATCGCGCACGATGGCGCGCCCGATCGCAACGCGCTGACGCTGTCCGCCGGAGAGCTGCTTCGGCAACCGGTCGAGATAGGGCGTGATCTGCAGGATCTCGGCAGCCTCCCTCACCCGCTTGTCGATCTCCGCCTTGCCGCCACCGCCAAGCTTCATTCCGAAGGCCATGTTGTCGTAGACGGTCATGTGCGGATAGAGCGCNTAGGACTGGAAGACCATCGCGATACCGCGCTCGGCGGGCGATTTGTGGTTGACCACCTGCCCGTCGAATTCCAGCGTGCCGCCGGAGATGTCCTCGAGACCCGCGATCAGCCGCAGAAGCGTGGACTTGCCGCACCCGGATGGGCCCACGAAGACTACGAACTCCCCTTCCTTGATCTCGAGATCGATCCCGTGAAGCACTTCGAGATTGCCGAAGGACTTGCGCACATCGGTCAGTTTCAGTTCCGCCATCCCGAACTCCTTCCGCGCCCTCGGCGCACTACGCTTCTTGCGGCTTGCATCATCCCTTCACCCCGCCCGCTGTCAGACCGGCAACGATCTTGCGCTGGAAGATCAGCACAAGGACGATCAGCGGCACGGTCACGATCACCGAGGCCGCCATGATCGGTCCCCACGGTATTTCCTGCTCAGAGGCACCCGACAGAAGCGCAATCGCCACCGGCACGGTGCGCGTGTCGTTGTTCGACACGAAGGTGAGCGCGAAGAGAAATTCGTTCCAGGCCGCGATGAAGGCGAGAAGCCCGGTCGTCACCAGCGCCGGCCACATCAAGGGCATGAAGACCTTGGTCACGATGGTCCAGGAATTGGCGCCATCGACGATGGCCGCCTCCTCCAGCTCCACAGGAAGGTCACGCATGAAGGTTGTGAGCACCCACACGGTAAAGGGCAGCGTGAAGATCATGTAGGCGAGCACCAGCGACCAGAGCGTATTGTAGAGCCCCAGCGCCCGGATCATCTCGAAAAGGCCCGCCAGCACCGCGATCTGCGGAAACATCGAGACCGATAGAATGGTGAGGAGAAGCAGCTTGCGACCCCGGAAGCGAACGCGTGCCAAGGCGAACGAGGCCGTGATGGCAAGGAACAGCGAGATCACCACCACGACCGACGAGACGAACAGCGAGTTCAGGATATTGAGCGGGAACGCCCCTTGCGTCATCACCAGCCGGTAATTCTCCCAGGAGAAATATTTCGGCCAGTAATCGACCTGGAAGATCGCGGTGCCCGATTTGAAGCTCGTCAGGATCGCGTAATAGAACGGGAAAACCGACACCACGACGATGATGACCACGAGGGCATAGAAGCCGACCGTCTTGAGGATGTTCATCCTACCGCCCTCCCTCGAGATCGACCCGCGCCAGCTTCAGGTAGACGATGGTGATCACCCCGATCACCAGGAACAGAAGCGTCGAGGCGGCCGAGCCATAGGCGAACTTGTCGAACTGGAAGAGATTTTCCTGCGCGAACACGCTCATGGTCTTTGTCTGGGAGTTGTTCGGCGTCAGCACGTAGATCAGGTCGAAGACGCGCAGCGCATCGAGCGCGCGGAAGATGACCGCGACCGCGAGTGCGGGCTTGATCAAGGGCAGCGTGACCTTGAAGAAGACCTTGACCGGATTGATGCCGTCGATCTTTGCTGCCTCGTAAATGTCCTGCGGGATCATCTGCAGACCGGCGAGGATCAAAAGCGCCATGAACGGCGTCGTCTTCCAGATGTCGACGATCAGCACCGCGATCATCGCGGTGTCGGCGGACGCCGTCCAAGCGATCGGCTGCGAGATCAAGCCGATATGCATGAAGAGATCGTTGAGGATACCGAACTGGTCGTTCATCATCCAGGCCCACATCTTGGCGGAAACGATGGTGGGGATAGCCCAGGGGATCAGCACCGCGGCGCGGACGAAGCCCCTGCCCTTGAACTCCGCGTGCAGCACCAAAGCCACGATGGTGCCGAAGATCGTTTCGAAGAAGACAGAGACCACCGAGAAGAAGACGGTGTTATAGACCGCCTGCCACCAGTCNCCGTCGGCGAGAAGCCCGTACCACTCACCGTCGCCATCGCCGTAGTCGACCCATTCGAGATAATTGTTGAAGCCGATGAAATCGGCCGATGACAACGCATCGAGCGAAGCGTCGGTGAAGCCGAACCAGATCGTCTTGAGAAGCGGCCAGCCGGCAACGAAGGCCAGCACCAGAAGCATCGGTGCGAGAAATATCCAGGATGACCGGATTCGTTCCGCTTTCAGGTTCGACCGGCGGCTCTTCACGGCCGTCGCGGTTTCGCTCGTTGCCATCGCCCTTCCTCCCCGGCTATGGACCTCACCCGCCGGAGAATACCGGCGGGTGAATTCTCAGTGGGAGATCACTCCCAGCCGGAGCCCTTGAGNCGTTTCAGCTTGGCTTCGAGTTTCTTGAAGTTTGCTTCCGTCTCGCCGTTGCCGGAGAGTGAGTCGTGCACGGCGGTCCAGAACTCCTTGGAGACCTCGTTGTAGTCCTTCTTGGTCGGCGCGGAGGGACGCGGCACTGCGTTCAGGAATATCTCCTTCCAGCTCGGAATGATCGGCTGCGCCGCCGCCACGTCNGCGTCGTCATANAGNGCCTCGATCGTNGGCAGGCGGGAGAGTTCGGTNGCACGCCGNTTCTGGCTTTCCTCCGATGCCAGGAACAGCGCCAGCCCGATCGCCTCGTCCGGATGTTTCGAATATTTCGAAACGGCCAGATTCCAGCCGCCGAGCGTTGCCGCGGAGCCATCCCCGCCCGAAGGCAGCGGAACCACGTCGAACTTGCCCTTCACAGCAGAATCGGCGCTGTTGGACAGCGAATACGCATAGGGCCAGTTGCGCATGAAGGCCGCACTACCGGTCTGCCAGACGCCGCGCGCATCCTCCTCCTTGTAGCCGAGCACNCCTTCAGGCGAGATCGTGCCGATCCANGACTTGGCCGTNTTGATCGCCTTGATGGCTTCGGGATTGTTGATGGAGATCGTGCCATCGGCNTCNACNATCTGGCCGCCGCCATGGCTCTTNACCCATTCGAGCGCATCGCAGGTCAGCCCCTCATAGGCTGCGCCCTGAAAGACGAAACCGTGGAAATCGCTGTTGCCAGCCTCCCGTTCCTTGTCCTGCACCATCTGTGCGGTGGTGGTCAGTTCCTCCCAGGTCTTCGGTGCTTCCGCGCCGTATTTCTCCAGAAGGTCCTTGCGGTAGTAGAGCGCAGGCGCATCGGTGAACATGGGAATGGCGACGAGCTTGCCGTCCACCGTCTGGCTCTCGATGATCGAGGGGAAGTGAGCGCCGGCAACGTCCTTGGCGGCTTCGGTCAAATCGAGCAGGTGATTGGCGAGCTGCGGGGCCCAGATCACGTCGGTGCGGTAGACATCGATATCGGCGTTTCCTGCCGAAAGCCAGAGCCGATACTGGCCGAACTGGTCCGTGGTCGACGGCGGCATCTCCACGATCTTCACCGTGTTGCCGGTCTCCTTCTCGTAGCGATCGAGGTTCGAGCGCAGCATCTTGATGTCGTCGCCGACGGCACCCGAGACGATGGCAAGCTCGACGGCGAATGCCGAACCGGTAAAGAGCATTGTGCCGACCGCAAGTGCTGCCAGACCATAGCGAAGCTTCATAGCTGTTTCCTCCCTTCAGCTTTGGGCTTCCCGATCTGCAGGCCAGCGCTTGGTGTTTTAGCTATTGTCACCAGCCGGAGACCGTAAAGCCGCCTCAGGCAAGCGTAGGGGAGTGTTTTGATCCCGGCAACTGCGTTTTAACCCAATTCTTCGCCGCAACGCAGCAATATAAATTTAAGANACTACTTACTTTTCACTCAANGCCATAAAATTAGACTGAAAAACANCCATTTCCGGCAGATTGCGCCGCAACATCGAGACGGCAAATATCGGCACCAATTACGCATCGGCGCGCCCCATCTTACCAAGAGGTGACACGCACCTTCGTGCGGGCCCGTTATCCCGCTTCTCTTTGCTGCAACGCACCGATTGCCTTTGGGTTTTTGCCGTGCCAAACCGGACGCCCGAGAAAGGAATTTACCATGCAAACGATCACGCACTTCATCAATGGCCGCCANGACAAGGGCACCGCCGACCGTACCCAACCCGTCTTCAATCCCGCGACCGGGAAGGCCGAGAAGGAAGTGATCCTTGCGACCACGCAGGACGTGGACAGCGCCGTGGCCGCAGCCAAGGCCGCCTTCCCCGAATGGTCGAAAACCCCGCCGCTGCGCCGCGCCCGGATCCTCGACCGGTTCAAGATGATGATCTGGGACCGCATGGACGAAATCGCTGCCGCCGTCACCGCCGAACACGGCAAGACTTTCGACGACGCCAAGGGTGAAGTTACCCGCGCCCTCGAAGTGGTCGAGTTTGCGACTGCCGCACCGACCTTCCTCAAGAGCGAGTTCTCGGAGAACGTCGGCACCGGCGTCGACAGCTTCAACGTGCGCCAGGCGCTCGGCGTCGTGGCAGGCATCACGCCGTTCAACTTCCCGGCCATGGTCCCGATGTGGATGTTCCCGGTGGCACTCGCCTGCGGCAACACCTTTGTNCTCAAACCGTCCGAGCGCGATCCGTCTGCCTCGCTGCTGATTGCCGACTGGCTCAAGGAAGCCGGNCTTCCCGACGGCGTNTTCAACGTCGTCCAGGGTGACAAGGTGGCGGTNGACGCCCTGCTCGAGCATCCCGACGTCAAGGCGATCTCCTTCGTCGGCTCGACCCCGATCGCCAAGTACATCTACACCACCGGCACCGCCAACGGTAAGCGCGTCCAGGCGCTCGGCGGCGCCAAGAACCACATGGTCATCATGCCGGACGCCGACATGGACATGGCAGCCAACGCGCTGATGGGCGCGGCCTATGGCTCGGCAGGCGAGCGCTGCATGGCCATTTCCGTTGCCGTCCCGGTCGGCGAAAAGACCGCCGATGCACTCGTCAGCAAGCTCAAGCCGATGGTNGAGAAGCTCAANGTCGGCCCGGGCATGGATNCNGACAGCGAAATGGGTCCGCTCGTCACCCGCNCGCATCTGGACAAGGTCCGCTCCTATGTNGNNGCNGGCGTCGANGCNGGCGCCAATCTCGTNGTCGACGGTCGCGACTACAAGGTCGACAAGCAGGGCTACGAAGAGGGCTTTTTCCTCGGCGCGTCGCTTTTCGACAACGTGACGCCGGATATGTCCATCTATCGCGACGAAATTTTTGGTCCTGTATTGTCAGTCGTACGGCGCGACAGCTATCAGGACGCCGTCGACCTGATCCACGGGCACGAATATGCGAACGGAACTGCCATCTTTACCCGCGACGGCGACACCGCACGGGCATTCCAGCAGGACATCGAGGTCGGCATGGTCGGCGTCAATGTGCCGATTCCCGTTCCCATGGCCTTCCACTCCTTCGGTGGCTGGAAAGCTTCGCTCTTCGGCGACCACGCAATGCACGGGATGGAGGGCGTCCGCTTCTTCACCCGCATCAAGACCACGACCCTGCGCTGGCCGACCGGGCAGCGTACCGACCCCGAATTCAAGATGCCGACGCTCGGATAACACGACACCGCGGCATTTCAGGAGAATGCCATGGCTGCTTCATATGTGCTGACCGTCGCCTGCGAATCCACNCGCGGGATCATTGCCGCCATCTCGACCTATCTGGC
This sequence comes from Hoeflea sp., assembly GCA_002707605.1. GTDB lineage: Bacteria > Pseudomonadota > Alphaproteobacteria > Rhizobiales > Rhizobiaceae > Pseudohoeflea. The sequence continues at coordinate 160,058 of PANK01000015.1, read as the reverse complement.
CGAGATGAAATGCAACATCACCGACTCCTCGCAGTTCGATGATGCTGTNACCGNCTCCTTCTTCATGCGCGTCTCCTTCGATTCCGAAGGGGGCGTGCTGAAGGACGAACTCTCCGANAAATTCCAGCCGATTGCCGAGCAGTTCGGCATGGAAGCCGAATTCCATGATCTTTCGGTGCGTCCGAAGGTTGTGATCATGGTCTCGCGNTTCGGCCATTGCCTCAACGACATCCTCTATCGCTGGCGCATCGGCGCCNTGAAGATCGANATCGTGGCCGTGGTTTCCAACCACCTCGACTACCAGAAGGTCGTCGTCAATCACGACCTCCCNTTCCACCACGTGCCGGTGACCAAGGCCAACAAGGCGTCCGCCGAAGCGCGCGTGATGGAAATCGTCGANGACAGCGGNGCGGANCTGATCGTTCTCGCCCGCTACATGCAGGTTCTTTCCGACGACATCTGCCGCAAGATGTCCGGCAAGATCATCAATATCCACCACTCCTTCCTGCCGTCCTTCAAGGGTGCCAACCCCTACAAGCAGGCCTATGAGCGCGGCGTGAAGCTGATCGGTGCGACNGCNCACTATGTAACCGCCGACCTNGACGAAGGCCCGATTATCGAGCAGGACACTGCCCGCGTGACACATTCCCAGTCGGCGGCCGACTATGTCACCATCGGCCGCGACGTCGAGAGCCAGGTTTTGGCCCGCGCCATCCACGCCCATGCCCAGCAGCGCACCTTCGTCAACGGCGACCGCGTCGTCGTCTTCCCGCCGAGCCCCGGCGCATACGCTTCGGAGAGAATGGGGTAAAGCATGCTCCGATACGATTGAATCGAGGTTGGAGCTTTCGCTCGCAACCGATTCAGGGATAAGAGAAAACCGGCGGCGCCAGCGAGTGCTGCCGGTTTTTGTATTTCGAAGGCAGTCCATTCATGAGCCGTTTCTGGAGCAAGATCGTCCACGACCTCGAGCCCTATGTGCCGGGAGAGCAGCCCAAGATCGAGGGACTGATCAAGCTCAACACCAACGAGAACCCTTATCCGCCTTCGCCCAAAGCGCTCGAAGCGATCCGCCGCGCGACGGATGAGACGCTGCGGCTTTACCCCGACCCGGTGTCAGCCGAACTGCGCGAAACCATCGCCGCGACTTTCGATCTCGGATCGGAAAACATCTTTGTCGGGAACGGTTCGGACGAGGTTCTTGCTCACACCTTCATGGGACTGCTGAAACAGGACGGCCCGCTGCTCTTCCCGGACATCACCTATTCCTTCTACCCGGTCTATTGCGGGCTTTACGGCATCGAGGCGAAGAAGATCCCACTCGGCGACGACATGTCGGTTGAAATCGAAGCCTATTCGGGACCGGCCGGCGCAATCATTCTCCCCAACCCCAATGCGCCCACCGGGATCGCTCTTCCGCTCTCCGACATCCGCAAGCTTGCCGAAGCGGATCGTGACCGTCTTCTGGTGGTCGATGAAGCCTATATCGATTTCGGCGGAGAGACCGCTGCGGNGCTNGTGCCGGAATTCGACAATATCCTCGTCATCNGGACTTTTTCGAAATCCTACAGCCTGGCGGGATCNCGNGTCGGCTTTGCCATCGGCCAGCGTCCGCTNATCGATGCNCTGGAACGGGTAAAAGACAGCTTCAACTCCTANCCGCTCGACAGGCTGGCNCAGGCNGCNGCCACGGCAGCCTGGAAGGATCGCGACTGGTTCGAGGCGACACGATCCCGCATTATCATGAGCCGCAACCAGCTGACCACCGACCTGACCGAATTGGGCTTCGAGGTCCTGCCNTCNGCNGCGAACTTCGTCTTCGCGCGGCACCCAAAGCATGANGGCGCAAAGCTCGCAGCTAGCCTTCGGNCCGAGGCAATCCTGGTGCGCCACTTNAACAAGCCGCGCATCTCCGATTATCTCCGGATTACCGTCGGCGCCGAGGACGAGTGCAAACGCCTCATCAAGGTGCTGCGAAAGATCCTCTAGGCGGCAGGCGCTTTCATGGCGGCGATCGCGGCGGGCAACTCGGCGAGCGTGTCGATCACGGTGTCGGCGCCGAGCTCATCAATCGGGATGCGCGAATAGCCGCCTCGCACCACAACGCTCTTCATGCCGGCATTCCTGGCAGCCTCGATATCGGCGGGGCTGTCACCCACCATCAGGCAATCATCCTTGTTCACACCGAGAAGTGCCGCCGTGTGATAGAGCATGCCGGGCTCCGGCTTGCGGTCAGGACATGTATCACCACCTACAACCGCGCCGATCATCCCGGAGAAGCCGAAATGATCGAGAATGGTGCGGGAAAAGCCTTCCGGCTTATTGGTAACGACCGCGAGCTTCAAGCCTTCGCGATGATAGTCGGCGAGGATCCTCTCCGCCCCGTGCAGCAGTTCGGTCCGGCCGGTGAGATGCTTGCCGTAGATCGTCATCATCCGCTCGTGGCGCTCGTCGAGTTCACCCTTGTCGAGCGCGACATTGCCGGCGGCAAAGGCGCGTTCGACAAGCTTGCGGACGCCTTCACCTACCATCGTGCGAACCTGATCGACGCTGAGCGCGTCAAGGCCATAGAGCGGAAGCAGCTCGTTGACGGCTGCCGCGATGTCCGGCACGGAATCGATCAGCGTTCCGTCGAGATCGAACAGAATGGCCTTCGGCCAGTCATGGCCGTTCATATCGGCTGCACTCACGCGGCATCCTTCCACTTGATCGAGCATCCCATGGAGGCGACCTGCTCCTCAGGCCCTTTTCCTGTCTCCGAAACCTGCTTCATCGCTTCGACGAGATCACGCCTTACGTCATCGGGAGCGGCGTCCTTGCGCGATGCGTCGAGCCGGCCGCGGTACTGCAGACCCATATCGCTGTTGAACCCGAAGAAATCGGGCGTGCAGACCGCATCCCATGCCTTGGCAACTGACTGGTCTTCGTCATGAAGATAAGGGAACGGGAAACCGTGCATCTCGGCAAACAGCTTCATCTTGTCGAAGGAATCGTCCGGATACGCGTCCGCGTCGTTGGAATTGATCGCCACGAAGCCGATGCCCATCTCCTTGAGCGTCGCGGCGTCCGAAACGATCCGGTCGATCACCGCCTTCACATAGGGGCAGTGATTGCAGATAAACGCGACCACCAGCCCGTTCGGACCGGCCAAGTCGCGGATCGTATAGGTCTTGCCGTCGGTAGCCTTGAGTTCGGTGTCGAGCGTTGCGTCACTCGGCCTCCAGCCGAAATCGCAGATCGGGGGTATGGCTGCCATGTCTGGCTCCTTTCCGTTCGGTTGCTCTCATCGAAGATGGGGCGACCGGCGGAGGCTGACACCCCTGCCCCATGAGACGTCAAGTCGTCAGGCTGCGCGCGANCCCGCCATCGCCTTGTCGGACGCCGCGCGGATTGCCTCGATATTGGTGCGATAGGCCTCTTCCGAACCGCCCTTGAAGACGGCCGAGCCCGCCACGAGAACATTGGCGCCGGCAGCCGCGACGAGAGGAGCCGTCTCCACCGTCACGCCGCCATCGACCTGGATGTCGATCGGCCGGTCACCGATCATCTTGCGGATGCGGGCAATCTTGTCGAGCGTCGCGGGAATGAACTTCTGGCCGCCGAAGCCGGGATTGACCGTCATCACCAGAACCATGTCGAGGCGGTCGAGCACGTACTCGATGACGTTTTCAGGCGTCGACGGGTTGAGCGCAACGCCTGCCTTCTTGCCGAGATCACGGATCGCCTGCAGCGAACGGTCCAGATGCTTGGTGGCTTCCGCGTGAACGGTGATGATGTCGGCCCCGGCATTCGCGAAGGCTTCGAGATAGGGATCGCAGGGNTCGATCATCAGGTGGCAGTCGAAGATGAGATCGGTACGGTTTCGCACCTTCTCGATGATCGGNGGGCCAAAAGTGATGTTGGGAACGAANTGACCGTCCATCACNTCGAGATGGATCCAGTCGGCACCGGCACGCACCACGGCCTCGATCTCGTCGCCGAGCCTNGAAAAATCCGACGCCAGAACGGAGGGCGAAATGATTGTCTTGGTCACGTGGTCTCATCTCCCTGCACTTGGCCCGGNTCCCGNNACCGGGGCTTCGGCTCGCCTATAGCGGCAAGCCGGCGCCACGTACAGTCTCCGACGCAGTCATGCACCGGTTCCGTGTCAGCTCTGCGGACCGAGCTGCTCGTCCTCGACATCCGGTGACAGTTCCTGCTCGGCGCGTCCGAGGCTCTGCTTCGTAAAGCCTTTGGTNCCATGCAGCGTCTGCTCGAAGTCGCTCTTGATCTCCACCGGCGANCGTACATAGGCGGTGATCAGTTCGGCCAGCGACCGCAGCGCATGAAGGTGGATGCGCTCGTAGCCATGCGAGGAATCCACCCCGAAAGTCGCCAGCGCCGTNCGCACATCCGCGCCCGCCGTCAGCGCGCTTGCCGAATCCGACTGGTANTAGCGGAANATATCCTTCTGGTAGCGGATCTCNTTTTCCTGGCAGAGCTCNACCATCTTNTTGGTNAGGTGNTAGTCGAACGGACCGGTCTGGTCAGCCATGGCGATTGTCACGCCGAACTCGTCGGAGTTCTGGCCAGGCGCCGTTGTCCCGTTGTCGATGGCAAGCATCGAGGCCACGTCGTCCACGAGGATCGAGGACGCCCCNAGCCCCACCTCTTCGCCGACGGTGAAAAGGAAATGGATATCGACCGGCGTCACGGCCTTGTTCTTCTGCAACGCTGCAATCGCCGCAAGCATCAGCGCGACACCGGCCTTGTTATCGAGATGGCGCGATACGATGAAGCCGTTGTCATTGAATTCCGGCTGNGGATCGATGCTGACCATGTCGCCGACTTCGATACCGAGACGCTCCAGATCTTCGGCGTCGCGCGACAGCGCATCGACTCTGAGCTCCACATGTTCCCATGAAGTGGGCTGAGAATCGATTTCATCGTTGAACGTATGGCCGGACGATTTGAGCGGCAGGATNGTGCCGCGATAACTGCCCTTCTCCGTGAAAACCGTCGTGCGGGCACCTTCGGCAAAGCGTGAAGACCACGTTCCGACCGGAACGAGCGCGCAACGACCATTGCTCTTGAGATATTTGATCNGCGCGCCCAGTGTATCGACGTGCGAAACGATCGCACGCGCACCGTTACGGCGCGAGCCCTGACGGACGGCCCGGATCGCGCCGCGCCGGGTCAGTTCCGGCTCGAGGCCGAGATGCTCCAATTCTCTTGTGACGAACCTGACGACTGTGTCGGTGTAGCCCGTTGGGCTTGGAATTTTCAGCAACTTCTCAAGCATCTTGAGTAGGTAGTCGCTATCGATCGTCAGACGGCTCATCTTGTCTCCCTGTGTGCAACTGGTTCTGCAGCGCGCGCCGGACGGCATGCGGCATCGACAACGGAAACAACAGGTCGATGAAGCGTTCGGCGGTCGGCTGTGGCTCGTGATTGGCCAGACCGGGCCTTTCGTTGGCCTCGATGAAAGCATACTCCGGGGAACGGGGCGATGTCACCATCAGGTCAATTCCGCACACGGGAATATCGATGGATCGGGCAGCCTTGACCGCTGCGTCCACAAGTACCGGATGCACGGTGTCGGTGACATCGTGAATGGTGCCGCCGGTGTGCAGGTTTGCAGTCTTGCGCACCAGAAGCTCTTCTCCCTGAGGCAAGACGTCATCGAGCGAATAGCCGGCTGCCGCAAGCGTGCGNTTTGTTTCGGCATCGATGGGAATCCTCGATTCGCCGCCCGTTGCTGCTGCGCGTCTGCGGCTTTGCGCGGCAATCAGTTCCTCAATCGTCAACTTGCCGTCACCGATGACCTTCGGAGGCAGCCGGACCGCAGCCGCCACCAGCTTGTAATTGATCACGATGAGACGGAGATCGGTGCCGTCGAACATCTGCTCGACCAGCACTGTATCGCAATGCTGCCGCGCGTCCTCGACCGCCTCTTTGACCTCGTCGAGCGTTTTCAGGCCGATGGAAATACCGCGCCCCTGCTCGCCCCGCGAGGGTTTGACAACGACCATCTCGTGCTTTTCAAGAAAGGCGGAAACGGCTTCGTCACCCGCAGCGGCATTGATCTGTGCGGGTACGACCACACCGGCATTCTCGACCATCCGCCGGGTCACCGTCTTGTCGTCACAGATCGACATGGCCACTGCCGTCGTCAGCTCGGTCAGGCTCTCCCGGCAACGAATCGAAACACCGCCATGGGTGAGACGGAAGAACCCGCCCTCGGCGTCGATGATCTCGACGTGAATGCCCCGGCGACGCGCTTCCCGCACGATGATCATCGCATAGGGATTGAGGCCGTCATTGGTCTCGCCACCAGTAAACAGGTTCTCGTTTATCTGGTTCTTGCGCTTGACCGAGAAGAACGACACGCGCTTGAAGCCGAGCTTCTCGTAAAGCTTGATCGCGCCTTCATTGTCATGAAGCACCGANAGNTCGAGAAANGCNGCCTCGCGCGCCTGGTANAACTCGGCCAGCCGCCGCACCAGCGCCTCTCCGATNCCCGGATGCCGGGCCTGCGGATCGACNGCCAGNCACCAGAGCGAACTGCCACGCTCNGGATCTCCGAATGCGCGCGCATGATCNACGCCGGTTACGGTNCCGATCACATCNCCGGTGGTTTCATCCTCTGCGACGAAATAGGTCAGGACGCGCGCGTCACGCTTCGACCAGAAGAAATCCGGCGACATCTGCACCATCGAGCGCGAGGCATAGATCCGGTTGATCGCATCGGCATCGGCCTGCGAGGTGAGCCGGCGGATGAAATAGCCCTTCGGCGGTGTTTTCGACGACCGGTAAGTCGTGAGATCGAGACGATAGGTGTGGGACGGATCGAGGAAAACCTCATGCGGCGCGGTGGCTAGCAGCACATGCGGGTCACGCACGTAGACGGCAATGTCACGCGTATCGCCGCGCTCCTCGCGCAGCGTGGAGACCAGCGTTTCGGACTTCTCGAAGGTCTGGGCAAATGCCAATCGTCCCCAACCGCAGTCGAGGACGAAGTTTTCCTTGGTATCGGGCGATTTCGACCCGCGTTGATTGATCGGCGGTTTCAGCCCCTGCTGACGCAATCGCTTGAGGCGGTGACCATAGGGGTCACTGCCCTTGCGGGCCTCCCTTGGACGCTGATCGTTCTGGGTCGGCTTTTCGTCATCTGACATCTCGGCACGCCCTTTAAAGGTTGTGGGACTGCAGCCACATTTCCAGAAGCGCCGCCTGCCAGAGTTCGGAACCACGCAGCGGCGTGATGTGGGCGGACGGGTCGGCAAAAAGCTGGTCGAGCCATGCCGACTGGAACAGCTCACGCTCCTTCGCCTTCTGCGAAGNCAGCGTNTCNCGCACCATNTCGAGNAANTCGCCCTGNATGTATTTGAGCTGCGGGACCGGGAAGTAGCCCTTCTTGCGGTCGATNACCTCGGANGGCACCACCATTCGNGCGGCATCCTTCAAGACACCCTTGCCGTTGTCGTTGAGCTTGAACTCCGGCGGGATGGTTGCCGCCAGCTCNACGAGCTCGTGGTCGAGNAACGGCACACGCGCTTCGAGACCCCANGCCATCGTCATGTTGTCNACNCGCTTGACCGGATCNTCGACCAGCATGATCTCGGAATCCAGACGNAGCGCCTGATCGACAGGCGTTGCCGCACCCGCCGCCATCAGGTGATCGCGNACGAATTCNAGGCTCTCGTCGCGATCCGGCATCCAATGCGGGTTGAGCTGATTGGACAACGTCTTGTGATCGCGGTCGAAGAACACCTTGGCGTAATCGCCCACAACGTCGTTGGAATTCGCGAGCGGCGGGTACCAGTGATAGCCGCCGAACACCTCGTCGGCGCCCTGCCCGGACTGCACCACCTTGATGTGCTTGGACACTTCCCGCGACAGCAGGAAAAAGCCGATATTATCGTAAGAGACCATCGGCTCGGACTGCGCCTGGATGGTCGAGGGCAGGTGCTCCATCAGTTCCGAGGCCGGGACGAAGATCTTGTTGTGATCCGTCTCGAACCGCTTGGCGATGAGGTCGGAATAGACGAACTCGTCACCCTTCTCGCCATTGGCTTCCTCGAAACCGATCGAGAAGGTTTTCAAGTCATGCTGGCCCTGTTCGGCAAGCAGACCGACGATGACGCTGGAATCGACACCGCCCGAGAGCAGCACGCCAACGGGCACGTCAGCGACCATGCGGCGGCGAACAGCGGTACGGAGGGCTTCGAGCACCCGGTCGCGCCAGTCTTCACGCGTCAGCCCCTTGTCTTCAGGACGGCGCTCATAGGACGCATTCCAGTAGCGGCGTTCGCGTTCGGTGCCATCGGCCTCGATCCGGCGGATCGTCGCCGGCGGCAGTTTGCGCACACCGGAAATGATCGTTCGCGGCGCGGGAACGACCGCATGGAAACTCATGTAATTGTGCAGCGCCGCACGGTCGATTTCGGTGTCGATGTCGCCCGCAGCAACGAGTGCGGGAAGCGAGGAGGCAAAACGCAGGCGCTTGCCTTTCGGAGCGAGATAGAGCGGCTTGATGCCGAACCGGTCGCGCACCAGCGTCACCGCGCCGGTCGCGCGTTCATGGATGGCGAAAGCGAACATGCCGTGGAAGCGCTCGACACAGGCCTCGCCCCACTTGTGGAACGACTTGAGGATGACCTCGGTGTCACCATGCGAGAAGAAGGTATAGCCCTCGGATTCGAGCTCGGCCCGGAGTTCCGGATAGTTGTAGATGCAGCCGTTGAAGGTGATCGTCAGTCCGAGATCAGAATCCGTCATCGGCTGGGCCGAATTCTCCGACAGGTCGATGATCTTGAGCCGACGNTGGCCGAAGGCAACCGGCCCTCGCGCCACCACGCCGGTCCCGTCGGGACCACGAGGCGCGAGTACATCGAGCATCTTTGCCACCGCGCCGGCGTCGGCAAAGTTTCCATCGAAACGAATTTCTCCGGCTATTCCACACATGGAGGGCTGATCGTCCTTCTTGCTTGGCCGGCGAACCGCCGGCGGATAAAAAAAAGGTGCGGCTGTCCCACACCTCCCGATTTTAATTGCGTTTAAGAGTGTAGTGCGCTGCGCTGCGAAATCAAATTTTTGCAGGCATTTTATCGCCGGCACCCGATTTACCCGCTACCAGACCCCCTAGGACTCACGTGGCTGGGCCGGTGCTTCATTCTGCCTGGCGCCGCGCTTTCGGATAGCGGCCATTTCGAGCATGTACGTCTCAGCCTCGATCATGTGATCGCGCATGATGAAGCGCGCCTCATCGGCCCGTCCCGCCTTGATCGCGCGGATCAGCCGGATCTGGTAACTCAGCCCCGTTTCCCTGAGGTGCGGAACCGGTGCTCGGTAGATTTCGCGGCAGACCGTCATGTCCCGCAGCAAGCTGGCCATGAAGGTACATATGAAACCGAGAACCCTGTTATTGGCCCGCCGGGCAAGCTCCGAGTGAAAATCGAGCTCCGCCATCCGCTGGCGATACTCCTCCTCGGCTGTCTCGGGCTCGTCCTCATAGAGGCGGATCGTCTCGCGCAGCGCGGCGAGATCGTCTTCCGAGAGCTCGCCGGCGACGCTTGCTGCCAATTCCGGCTCCAGAACCTTGCGGATGGCATAAATGTCGGAAATCGTCGGATCNCCGAACAGNAACAGGTTCTCGATGGTGCGGATCGCATCCTCNGANCGNACNCTCGANACGAANACCCCNCCGCCCGGNCCNGTNCGGCTNGCGATCATGCCNTGGAATTCGAGGATCTTCAGGGCCTCGCGCGCACTGCCNCGNGANACNCCCAGTTCGCGCGGATCGATCCACTCCGGGGGCACCCGGTCNCCGGGTTTCAGCCCNGCTTCNAGAATNCGCTCGCGCAGGCGATCGGCGGCCTGATCNGGCCGTTTGCGCTTGCGCGGCGGCTCTCCCCCGATGTCCTCCCTATCCTTCGCCATGGGTCTCCGGATGATGACAGGCCGCCAGATGCGTGGCGTTTCCCGGCGCGGGCTCNAGCGGCGGCATTTCCCTNGTGCAGATATCGGTNCCNTGNGNGCAGCGGGCNTAGAANGCGCANCCCGGTGGCGGATTGTANGGATCGGGCAGCTCGGCCTCNGTATCCTCGGCGCCCAGATCNCGGCGGCCCGGNGCGGGTGCCGAGTTGAGAAGCAGCCGNGTGTAGTGATGGCGCGGCTTCNTGAAGAGCGCCTTGCCCGGCGCGACNTCNGCNACGCGACCGAAATAGAGAACGGCGACNCGGTCNGANACGCTTTCNACCACCGANAGGTCNTGNCTGATGAACAGNAANGTCAGNCCGAANCGNGTCTTCAGNTCNGCCAGAATGTTGAGCACCTGCGCCTGCACNGANACATCNANNGCNGAGACCGGCTCGTCGAGNACGATCAGCTCCGGATCGGCNGCNAGNGCNCGNGCNATCCCGATNCGCTGCGCCTGNCCNCCNGANAACTCGTGNGGATAGCGGTCGAGAAATTCGGGNGCCAGATTGACNGCNTTCATCAGNTCCTCGAGCCGNTCGGCGCGCTTGGCCTTGTCCANNNTGAGNANATGGATAAGCGGNGCNTCGAGAATGGTGCGGATCGTCTTGCGCGGATTGAGCGAGGCGAGCGGGTCCTGGAANACATACTGNATGCGNCGCGCGACNGCNCGGTGATCGGACTTGGCCATCGCCACNAGATCTTCGCCCTCGAANGTGATCGAGCCGCCNGANGGCGCGTCGAGCCCNGCNATCATCCGCGCCAGCGTCGATTTTCCGCAACCGGATTCACCGACGATNCCGAGCGTCTCGCCCNTCTTCACGTCGATCGAGATNCCCTGNACCGCATGNACGGACGGNTGCCGNCCNCCGAANAGCGTGCGNCCNCCGCCGAAGATGCGNTCNACCTTGCCGAGCGANAGAAGCGGNGCATCNCGACNGNTTTGTNGNTTGCCANGGCCTCAGACATGTTCGANCTCCCTCTCCTCTTCNAGCGGATGGAGACAGCGGGCCGCGCGGCGCTCNCCGAACTTTTGCATNGGNATNTCNCCNGACTTGCAATCGGCCTGNNCNCGCGGGCANCGTGGCGCNAANGCGCANCCGTCNGGNAGCCNGTTGACCACGGGCGGNCGNCCCTCNATNGCNTCNAGNCGGCGCTCNGGCTCGCCCAGAACNGGNACGCAGTCGATCAGCTTGGCCGTATAGGGATGTTNCGGGGCGGTGAGNATTTCCTCNGTCGTNCCNGTNTCCACGATCNTGCCGGCATACATGACNGCNACCCGGTCGCAGATCGCCGAGACCACGCCGAAATCATGGGTGATGAACAGGATGCCGGTGTCNCGCTCCTTGCGCAGATTGTCGAGAAGCGACAGCACTTGAGCCTGCACGGTGACATCGAGCGCCGTCGTCGGTTCGTCGGCGATGATGACGTCCGCCTCGTTGGCGAGTGCCATGGCGATGCAGACGCGCTGACGCATGCCACCCGACATTTCGTGCGGGTAGGAATCGAGCCGGCTACCGGCGTTCGGAATGCGCACCGTTTTCAAAAGCTCCTCGGCCTTCGCGCGCGCCTGCTTGTAACTCAGCGGCTGGTGCGCGCGGATTGCCTCTATCAGCTGGTCACCGACGGTAAACAGCGGATGGAGCGTCGACAGCGGATCCTGAAAGACATGGCTGACAGCCGAGCCGCGCAGCTGCCGGATACGCTCGTCGGAGGCGGCGAAAACGTCCTCGTCCTCAAGCAACGCCACACCGCCGACGATGCTGCCGGGAGGTGTCGGCACCAGGCCCATGATCGACATGGCGGAAACGGACTTGCCTGATCCGGATTCGCCGACCAGCCCGAGACATTCGCCCTTGCCGACCTTCAAATCGACACCGCCCACGGCCTTGTAGACATCCGGCCCGATGCGGAACTCGGTGCGAAGCTCCTGCACATTTAGAATGGCGTCCGGATCGCGCTCGATGGTCTCGGGCATCGTCTCGCGCTTGACCGCGGTGCGCGGCACGGGCCGTGTGAGCGAACCCGATTTGAGCCGTGGATCGAGAATATCGCGCACGCCGTCGCCGAGCAGGTTGATCGACATCACCAGCACGAAGATCATCAGACCCGGCACCACCGAAACATGCGGCGAAGTGAAGAGGATCTTGCGCCCCTCACCCAGCATCGAACCGAGATCGGCCTGCGGCGGCTGCGCGCCGAGACCGAGGAAGGACAGGCCCGCGGTTTCAAGGATCATCCAGCCGATCGTGGTCGACATGGTGATGATGATGACCGGCAGCACGTTGGGCAGCACCTCGCCGAAAAGGATCTGCACATGGCTCTTGCCGGAGAGCCGCGCGGCATCCACGAACTCGCGCCGCGACAGCCCCAGCGCGATGCCGCGAATGTTTCTGGCGAAGAACGGAATGTTGACGACCGCGATGGCGTAGAGCGCGTTGAGAAGCCCCGGTCCGAGAACGGCAACGATGGCGAGTGCCAGCAGTATATAGGGAAACGCCATCACCATATCGATGCCGCGCATCAACAGCGTATCGGTCCGCCCGCCCGCATAGCCCGCGACAAGCCCGATCAGCGAGCCGAAGAAGGCGGCGATCAACGTGGCCGAGATACCCACTGCAAGAGAAACGCGCGCGCCCCAGATCAAACGCGAGAGCAGATCGCGGCCCAGCGCATCGGTGCCGAGAAGGTGCCCGGCTGTGCCGACTGGCAAGAGCCGATCGGCGGGTGCCGTCAGATCGGGATCAGGCAGCGGCAGCACCGGCGCCAGCAAGGCGATCAGCACGATCAGCGAGAACAGGACCAGCCCGGCGGTTGCAAGTTGGTTGTTCAGCAGCAGCCGGAATGTCGACGGCCTGCTCTTCTTCTGCTTGTTGTCCTGTGTCCGGGCCATCAGCGAAGCCTCGGATCGATGATCGTCTGCACCACGTCGGCGGCGAGATTGAAGAGCACATAGGCGGCAGCCACGACGAGCACCCCGCCCTGCACGAGAAGAAGGTCACGGGTGGAAATGGCGGTGACCAGCATCGAACCGATGCCGGGCCATTGGAAGACGGTCTCGATATACACCGCCCCGCCGAGCACGAAGCCGGCCTGGATGCCGATCACCGGAATGACGGAGACGAGAGCGGCCTTGAAGGCGTGCTTGTAGATGACCTTGCGCTCGGACAGACCCTTGGCGCGGGCGGTGCGGATATAGTCCTGCCGCAAGACTTCCAGCATGGCTGTGCGTGTCAGCCGGGCAATGACGCCGGTCGCGACGACTGCAAGCGTCATGGCGGGAAGAAATAGGTGATGAAGCAGGTCGAGCGGTCCGCCGCCGCCATAGATCGCGTACATTCCCGAGACAGGGAACAGTTTGATCTTCACCGCAAACAGGAGGATCAGGATCAGGCCAAGCCAGAAGGACGGCGCGGAAATGCCGATGAGAACGACAAAGGTGATCACCTTGTCGGCAAGGCCGAACTGGCGCACGGCGGAGATGACGCCTGCAATCAGGCCGAGGATCGAACAGATGACGAGGGCTGTACCGGCAAGAATGAGCGTTGCGTTGAACCGCGACAGAACCTCATCCAGAACCGGCTTGTTGAGGCTGTAGGACCGGCCCAGATCGCCGTGCAGGAGATTGCCGATCCAGATGAAATACTGCTCAACCATCGACTTGTCCAAGCCGAGGTCGCGGTTGAGCTTCTCGACATTTTCAGGCGTGGCATAGGAGCCGAGAATGGCGGTCGCCGGATCGCCCGGGATCATCGACATGATGACGAAGACGATGATGGTCAGCCCGAAGAGGACGGGAATGGCCGCAAGCAGCCGTTTTGCGATGTAGAGGCCCACGCCGGATCGCCCCGCTGACTAGAATGATCGAATGGATACCGGCCGCCGGACGTATTCCCGGCGGCCGGTCGCCCCCACTTATTGCGGTTTTGCCACCTTCTGCAGCATCAGGAAGAAGGACGGCTGCAGCTTGAAGTTCTCGACGCTCGCCTTGGTGACGGCGTTCTGCTTCCAGTTGGCGACGAACACCCACGGCGCATCGTCATGCACGATCTGCTGCATTTCCTTGTAGAGCTTGGCGCGCTCGTCCTGATCGGTCGCCTCGCGTGCGGCGTTCAGGAGCTCGTCAACCTTCGGGTTGGAGTAGTAGCCCGAGTTGAAGCCGCCCTTGTCGGGGAAGGCTTCCGAACGCAACGCCAGGTAAGGCAGCGTGTCCGGGTCGTTGGTCATCCAGGCCATCTCGGCCATGTCGGCCTTGCCTTCGAGACCGGGGTTCACCTTGTCGAGGAAGGTATTCCACTCATAGGTCTCGATGTTGACCTTCATGCCGACCTTCTGCAGGTCCGCCTGGATCGCGGTGCCCATGGCAACCGGATCGAGCATGCCCGAACCACCTTCGGTCACGTAGAAGGTCAGCGGCTCACCGGAGTAGCCTGCTTCCTTGAGCAGTTCCTTGGCCTTCTCGGGATCGTAGGGGTACGGATCGAGGCTCTCGTCATAGGCCCAGGCGAAGGCCGGCGGTGTCGGACCGGCTGCGATATCGGCAGTCCCCTGCAGCACGTTTTCCGTCAGCGCCTTCTTGTCGATCGCATAGTTGGCGGCCTGACGTACCTTCTTGTCGGAGAACNGGCCTTCCTTGGCGTTGAGGATCAGGAACCAGACGTGNGGTCCGGCCTGCTCAAGCACNTTGTAGTCGGCATTGTCGCGGAACTGCTGNAGGCTGTCCGGCGGAACCTCGACCATGATGTCGAGGCCACCCGCCAGCATTTCGGCGATGCGCGTGTTGGCGTCGGTGATCGGACGATAGACGATCGCCTCGAGCGGCGCGGCGCCGTCCCAGTAGTCCTCGTTGCGGCTCACCACCACCTTGGCGTTGGCTTCCCACTCCTCGAACTTGAAGGCACCGGTGCCCGAGGGATGGCGTCCGAAGTCCTTGCCATATTCTTCCACAGCCGCCGGCGAAACGATCAAGCCCGTCGGATAGGCGAGGTTCGAAAGGAACGGCGCGTAGGGCGCGTTCAGCTTGAACTCGACGGTCAGGTCGTCGATCACATTTACTTCCGCAACGGACGAGAAGAAAAACGCGAGCGGGAACGGACCGGTATCGTGGAAGGGATGATCTTCCTTGAGCATGCGGTCGAAATTGAATTTCACCGCTTCCGCGTTGAAATCGGACCCGTCATGAAACTTCACGCCGGAGCGGAGCTTGAACGTGTAGGTCTTGCCGTCCTCGGAAATCTCCCAGCTCTCGGCCAGTGCCGGTTCCACTTCCAGCGTACCGTCGCGGTAGCGCGTCAGCCCGTCATAGACATTGACGAGTATCCGGAAGTCATTGACCGCGGTCACCGCGGCGGGGTCGAGGGATTTGGGTTCGGCGATCTGCCCGACGATCGCCACATTGGGCGGTGTCTGCGACATCGCGGGCGATGCCAGAAGCAAACTCAGGGCACCGAAGGCTGCAGCCAGCAGTTTTCTCATGGGATATCCACTCCATTGGTCCTGTGTTGCCATTATTAAACATGATAATTTTTGGAANAAGCAAGATTTTATTATAATAAATTGNCCGCCAGGCACNCACGATATGNCGAGGAAGGGGAACAAGTGACTGAAAGAACACTCGAAACCGCGACCGGAAAATCTTTGGACAACAGGCCGGATATCAACACCGAGCGCCTGAAAACCTTTCTTGGCGGCATCAACGGATTCGGCGCCAACCCATTGACCGGAGGTTTCAACCGCGTGGGCTATTCCGACGCGGACATGGCGGCGCGCGCCTGGTTCGAGGCCCGATTGAAAGAAGCCGGACTGGCTGTCCACCGCGATGGCGTTGCCAANATTTTCGGCCGCTATGGGCCTTCGGACGGCCCCGCCATTCTGGTGGGCTCGCACATCGACACCGTGCCCGAGGGCGGCGCCTTTGACGGNGCACTCGGCGTGGCGGTCGCGCTTGAATGCGTGCTGGCGATGCAGGATGCCGGCTACGAGCCGTCAACGGCGATCGAGGTTGTGGCGACGGCGGAAGAGGAAGGACGGTTCGGTGGAATGCTTGGCTCCCAGGCAATTGCCGGCCGCATCGACTGCGACTGGTTCGAGACCGCCAGCGATGCGGATGGCATGCCGCTCAAGACCGCCCTCGCCGCTCAGGGTCTCTCGCCGGAAAACGCCTTCAATTGCCGCCGTTCATCCGATGAGGTCAAAGCCTTCCTCGAACTCCATATCGAGCAAGGACCGGTGCTCGAACAGAAACGCATCCCGATCGGGATCGTGGACGGTATTTCCGGCGTCTCCAACATCTCTGTGACGCTCACGGGAAGCGCCAACCACTCGGGAACCACGCCGATGGACATGCGGGCGGACGCCTTTGCGGGGCTCGCGATATTTGCCACCCGCATTCCGNAAATCATNGCNGANCANGGNACNGATCANTCNCGCATCACCNTCGGCAAGGTGGAGCTCGAACCNAATTTNCCGCANACCATCCCCGGCAAGNCCANNTTNTCCGTCATCACCCGCGANACNGATGAANCCGTCCANCNNNCNTTGCTGAAAGCCGTGAAGGACGAAATCAATGCGNCNGCCAAGCAGCACGGNCTTNCNAACAGAGNTCGANGNAAAGAGCTGGATNTCCCCTGTCNCGCTCGATCCGGGCCTGGTCGACATCCTGNCCTCCGAAGCGGAAACTCTTGNTCTGGATTACATCAAGATGCCTTCGGGCGCCGGTCATGACGCGCAGACCATGCAGTCGCTCTGCCCTTCGGCGCTGATCTTCATCCCGAGCCGTGCCGGCATCAGCCATGCACCCGAGGAGCATAGCGAGTGGGCCGATATTTTAGCCGGCGCGCGCCTCATGCTCGCATCGCTGCTTCGCTTAAGTTCCCACCGCTGAAATGTTATTTCTTTCGGGNACTTCAGGGACGGCGCGATTGGAACCNTTCTAAAGTANACTATTTTTATCATCTTTTATTGACAGGCCGCATTTNGCCGGGTTAGCCAAGCCTCAGTAGAGGCGCGGGGCCTTGAACCCCGACGTTGGAGCTGCCCATGANGAGCACACCTGCACGACATCCCNTCCCTGNNCGCNAGATNNCNGCGGGACCGTCACNATGACCTGCCCCGGCGCGTCCTATCTNAAGCGCATTCCCGAATCCCTCGTTGTCGGCGGCTATCGCCGCATCGTCGATTGCGCNATCGCGGGCGATACNCACGCGGGACAGGTAGCTGCGGATGCGCTCAGGCAACTNCACCGNGANACNCTCGGCCCGGCCGAATCCCGCATCGTGGTCGATGGTCTGACGAGCTTCATCTCGACGCTCAGCCGTTGCGCCGCATGTCCCTTGCGGGCCTTTCCGAGCAACAGCAGCCACTTGTGCCGCGACGAATGCCTGATCCTCGCGCTGGTTTCGGCACTCCAGCACGGCGACGAGAACGCCGGTCGCATGACGGCTTGCGCGCTGACCTGCCCGGCGCGCGCCATGGAGACGCTGGCCGCATCCGGCGACTACGCCATGCGCATGAAGATGTTCGGCCAGCTTCTGCTGCCCGTGCCGCAGGACGCCATTTCCACGCTGCTGAAGCCGCAGCCGCCGCAGAATTATCACCACCCCAATCACACCATTCACTAACTGGAGGACCGACTTGACCCNTTCGATGAAAATGAAAACCCTGCTAGCCACCACCGCGACCGCGCTGGTTATCNGCGCCGCCGCCCCGGCCATGGCCGAAACNGAAGCCCGCGCNGTTGTCGATAACTACAAGACGATGGCCGTCGCCAAGTACGAGGATTCCCTCAACACCGCCAAGAAGCTCGACGAGGCCATCGACGCATTCATCGCGGAACCGTCCGAGGAAAAGCTGGCTGCCGCCAAGGAAGCCTGGCTCGAAGCCCGCGTTCCCTACCAGCAGACGGAAGCCTACCGTTTCGGCAACCCGGTCGTTGACGACTGGGAAGGCCGCGTCAACGCCTGGCCGCTCGATGAGGGCCTGATCGACTACGTGGATGCGAGCTACGGTTCGGAAAGCGATCAGAACGCCCTTTACACCGCCAACGTGATTGCAAACCCGGAAATCTCGATCAACGGCGAACCCGTCGACGCCAGCAAGATCACGCCTGAATTCCTGTCCGGCACCCTGCAGGAAGCAGGCAGCGTCGAGGCCAATGTCGCCACCGGCTATCACGCNATCGAATTCCTGCTCTGGGGCCAGGACCTGCACGGCACCGATGCCGGCGCGGGCGAGCGTCCGTGGACCGACTACGCCCAGGGTGAAGACTGCACCAACGGCAATTGCGACCGCCGCGCGGAATATCTCGCAGCTGCCAGCGACCTTCTCGTCTCTGATCTCGAGGAAATGGTCGCCGACTGGAAGGACGGTGGCGACGCCGCCGCGTACCTCGACGGTCTCGATGACGGTGCCGCCATCTCGGCCATGCTGACCGGCATGGGCTCGCTCTCCTACGGCGAACTGGCCGGCGAGCGCATGAAGCTCGGCCTGATCCTGCACGACCCGGAAGANGAGCATGACTGCTTCTCCGACAACACCGACCAGTCGCACCTCAACGATGCCCGCGGAATCCGCGACGTCTATCTCGGTTCCTATACCCGCGTTGACGGCTCCGAAGTCTCCGGCCCGTCGCTGTCGGACATGGTCGCCGAGAAGGACAAGGCGCTCGACGAGGAGATGAAGGCAAAGCTCAACGCCACGCTCGATGCCATGGAAGCCATGGCCGCCCGCGCCGACGAAGGCGAGGCCTATGACCAGCAGATCGCCGAGGGCAACGAGGAAGGCAACGCCACCGTGCAGGCGGCTATCGACGGCCTGATCGACCAGACACGCTCGATCGAACGCGTCATCGCCGCGCTCGACATCGGCGAGATCGAACTGGAAGGTTCGGATTCGCTCGACAACCCGGATGCGGTCTTCGAGTAATCCTTGATGCATGCGGGCCGGCGCTCTATACGCCGGCCCGTGATCCAGCGGCTCCGCCTTGCCGCGACAACAGTGCAACCGGAACCGACAGCTGGATGACAAGACGGTCCAGGTTGAGGAATCAAAATGCCAACCAAGGCGGATAATACGTTGAAAAACAAAAAGAACACTGCTTCGATCTCCCTCGTCGCCGCGACCATTCTCCTCTCTTCGACCTTCATTGCCACCGCTCAATCCGATGCGCCCGAGATCGCCTGGCCAAAGGCCATGCAGGAACGCGGCGANTTGATCCCCAAGGATCAGAAGCGCGTAAAGAGCATTACCAAGCCGACCACCGACTTCTCCAAGCCGGAACGCTTCGAGACCATGTCCGGCGGTGCGGCAACCTCCAAAAAGCTTCCCAACCAGGATGCCTTTTCCCAGTCTTCGGCCAATATCAGCTTCGAGGAAGAAGAGACTTTCAAGCTGGGCAACGCGCTGTTCCGCAAGATGTGGGTGAGNTCNCCNTCNTCNACCGATGCGTCCGATGGGCTCGGNCCNCTCTTCAATGCGCGCTCCTGCCAGAGCTGCCACCTNAAGGACGGGCGTGGCCATCCGCCGGAAAAATCCACTGACGCGACCTCGATGTTCCTGCGTCTCGCGCGCGGTCCCGCAACCGATGACGAACGCGCGGCGATCGAGAATTTCCTCGCGCCCAACATGCCTGACCCGGTTTACGGCGGCCAGTTACAGGACAAGGCGATCCCCGGCCTGCGCGCCGAAGGCAAGATGGTCATCTCCTACGAGGACCAGCCCTTCACCTTCCCCGACGGCTCCAAAGTCACACTCCGCAAGCCGTCATATTCAGCCGAGGATCTGAACTATGGTCCGATGGCACACGATACGACGCTTTCGCCGCGCGTCGCCAATCCAATGATCGGCATGGGGCTACTGCAGGCCATCCACCCCGCCGACATCATCGCCAATGCCGACCCGAACGATGAGGACGGCGACGGCATCTCCGGNCGCGTCGGCCTTGCCCGCGGCACCAAGCTCGACGCTCCCGTCATCGGCCGCTTCGGCTGGAAGGCGCAGAACGCCACGATCCGCGAACAGGGCAGCGAGGCCTTTGCCGGCGATATCGGCATTTCCAACCCGCTCGTGCCCCGTCATGCGGGCGATTGCACCGAAGCCGAGGTCGAATGTCTGGAGGCGCCCAACGGCGTGCAGGAACGGCTCGGCGACACCGAGGCGCCGGATCCGGTGATGGACCTGGTGACCTTCTATTCCGAAAACCTCGCCGTACCGGCGCGTCGCGATGTCGATGACCCGCAGGTGCTGCGTGGCAAGGAGATGTTCTACAATTCCGGCTGCGTGGCCTGCCACACACCGAAATTCGTGACCAGCCGCAAGACCGGCAATGACGCACATGCCTTCCAGCTGATTTGGCCCTATTCCGACATGCTGCTCCACGACATGGGCGAAGGCCTTGCCGACGGTCAGGTCGTGGGCGTTGCCTCCGGCACCGAATGGCGCACGGCGCCGCTCTGGGGCATCGGCTTGACGGAAACCGTCAGCGGCCACACCTTCTTCCTCCATGATGGTCGCGCGCGAAACCTCGAGGAAGCCATCCTCTGGCATGGCGGCGAGGCNACGGCTTCGCGCGACGCCTATGCCGCACTCGACAAAAAGGACAGGGANGCGCTNATCCGCTTCCTNAACTCCCTATGATNAAGANATCGAAACGCATCCGCCTGGCTNTCGCCGTTACCTCGCTCACCCTTCTNGCCGCCGCGCCAGCGTCGGCGGAAGAAGGNNCANAGNCNCNNACGGCCCGNGACGTTCTCTCGGCNGCGGTGACGGATTTCATCCAGCCCGGCTACCGGACCTTCCGGGACAAGGCGCAGGCCATGGGCGCGGCNATCACTCCGCTNTGNGANGCNCCNTCGGCNCCCGGCCTCGAAGTNGCCCGCAAGGCCTTCGGCGAACTGGTGNGNGCCTGGTCGGAAATCGAAATCATCCGCTTCGGTCCCGTCGTCGACGACAACCGGCTNGAACGCATCCTCTTCTTCCCCGACCGCCGCGGCATCGGCCTCAAGCAGATCCAGCAGGTTCTGGCCGAGAAGGATGAGACGGCAACGACACCTGAGCGTCTGGCCGCCAAGAGCGTGGCGCTGCAGGGGCTGACCACGCTGGAATACCTGCTCTACGGCACCGGCGCCGAAGACCTGGCCGGCGGCGATGAATTCCGCTGCGATTTCGCAGGCGCAGTCGCCGCCCGCATCTACGGCACTGCCGGCGAGCTCGTGGAAGCCTGGGATGACCCGGACGGGATCTCCAGTCGCCTCTCCGATCCCGAGCCGAAGAACCCCGATTTCCGCGACGAACGCGAGGGACTGCAGGCGCTGCTCGGGGTCTTTGTCAACTCCTCTGAACTGGTGGCAGACACGCGGCTCAAGCCCTTTCTCGGCGCGACAAAGGACAAGGCCAAGCCCAAGCGTGCGATCTTCTGGCGCTCCGGCCTGACAGGCGCATCGATCGCCAGCGACATGAAGGGATTGCAGGACATCTATAAGGCATCGGGCATCATCAAGCTGACGCCGGAGGACATCCAGCGCTACGGCAAGTCTGCCATGTTCGAATTGTCGAATGCACAGCGGACCATCGATACGATGAACGAACCGCTGCCTCAGGCCGCCGCAAATCCGGAAACGCGCGACGCGGTCAATTATCTGCGGCTGGTTCTGCTCAGCATCCGCGACACCTTCTCCGGACGCATCGCCGGTGGGCTTGGCCTGTCGGCCGGTTTTTCATCGCTTGACGGCGACTGACCGGATATGGCGGGGTGCAGCCTTCCTCACGGAGTTGACCGGATGAAGTCCCCCGCCCTGACACTCGCATCCCTGTTGATGGCTGCACTGAGCACGTTGCCCGCCCAGGCAGCGAAACGCTCAACCAATGCGGTCGTCTCCGAGATCATGACCCGCGCGATCGAGGATTTTATCCAGCCGGGCTATCAGCGCTTTCATATCGCCTCCGAAAAGCTGGAAACCGACGTCGCAGGATTGTGTGAAAACCCGTCAGTTGAAGCGCTGGAGGCAGCACGGATCGCGTTCACCCAGGCCGCCATTACCTGGTCCTATGTCGAGATCATCCGCTTCGGCCCAGTGACGGGCGAGAACCGCTACGAGCGCGTGCTCTACTACCCGGATCGTCGGGGCGTCGGGCTCAAACAGATCCAGAGCCTCGTCAACGGCTTCGAGCCTTACCCGGCAACGCTCGATGCACTTCAGGGCAAGAGCGTCGCCCTGCAGGGCCTGCCGGCACTCGAATACACGCTCTTCGGAACCGGCGCGGACGAGATTGTCTCTGGCAAGGATGGCGCGCGCTGCGACTACGCCGAACTCGTCGCCGAGAACGTCAACGAGATCGCCGGCGATCTTGACGAAGCCTGGGCTGATCCTGAAGGCATTTCGCGGCTCTGGATGAACCCGGGCAGCGATAATCCCGTGATCCGCGACAACCGCGAGGCGCTCGTGGAACTGCTGGGCGTCGTCGTCCACGGGATCGAGATGGTGCGCGATATCCGTCTGCGGGCCTTTCTGGGTGAGACGGAAAAGACGGACCGGCCCAATGCGGCAATCTACCGCCGGGCGGGCGANACTTTCGCCTCGATCNCNGCCAATCTGCAGGGTATCCAGTCNGTCTTCGAAAACTCCGGCATGACGCTGGTCCTGNCCGAGAAAGACCGGGAGATCGGCTACCGGATCAGCGAGGANCTGCGNGGCGCCATNGCNCTCACCCAGCGNTTGAAGGGCACGCCCGCNGAACTGNTNGCNANCNCCGAAGGCCGCGCGCGNCTCGAAGANCTGCGGGAGCGCCTGGGCCGNATCAAGACGCTGNCNAACGANGACTATGGCAANGCCGTGGGACTGACCGCCGGGTTCTCGTTTGCCGACGGAGACTGACTGAAAGGATGATCGANATGATCATGACACGCCGCTTCTTCATCGGAACCGCAACCGCCGGTCTGGCGGGNCTCTCGGGACTTCTGCCNGANCCNNTTCTCGCCGCCGACAAGGATCTCTTNGCCGCGGCCTGGATACAGAATGGCGGCGCGGGCTTTTCCATTCTGGACGGCGACGGCAACGAACTGACCTCGGTCTCGCTACCCGACCGCGGCCATGACGTGGCAACCGATCGCGTTGGACGTTGGGCCGTCGCCTTCGCTCGCCGTCCCGGCACCTTTGCCGTGGCCGTCGACCGGCAGAACNGCAGCGAACCGATCCCGTTCTCNACNCCCGAGGATCGCCACTTNTTCGGCCACGGCGTCTTCTCGCCCGATGGCCGGCTGCTCTATGCGACCGAGAACGATTACGACAACGCNGCNGGCATGATCGGGATCTACGATGTCACCGCCGGCTTCAACCGCATCGGCGAGTTCCCCTCCTANGGCATCGANCCNCACGAACTCATCTTGATGCCCGACGGNANGACNCTCTGCATCGCCAATGGCGGCATCGAAACCCATCCCGATTTCGGCCGCGCCAAGCTCAACCTCGCCAGCATGGAGCCGTCGGTGGTCTTCGTCGATATCGAGAGCGGCGAGCTTCTGGAAAAACACACCCCGCCCGCCGATCTCTTCCGGCTCTCAACGCGACACATGGACATGGATGCGAGCGGCAATGTCTGGGTCGGTTGCCAGTATGAGGGGCCGGAGACCGACGAGCCGCCGCTCCTCCTGCGGGTCACCAAGGGCGAAGGCTACAAGCCGATCATGCTGCCGGACGAAGCCCGCCACGGGCTGGCGAATTATGTCGGCTCGGTCGCGGCCAACCGCACCGAGAACCGTCTCGTCATCACCTCACCGCACGGCAATTGCGCGTTGGTGCTTGATACCAAGAGCGGCAATCTGGTCGAAAAGATCGAGGAAAAGAATGTCTGCGGCGCAGTTGCCCAAGGCGCCGGCTTCCTGCTCTCATCCGCCGAGGGAGATTTCGGAACAGCCAAACTCGGCCGTTCCTGGGACAACCACATCGCCCGCCTTCTCTGAGGACAAACCATGGCCAAGCCGCACGATTTCACTGCCAGGATCAGCTGGACCGGCAACAGGGGCGAAGGCACCCGAACCTATCGCAGCTATGATAGGACCTGGAACATCGAGACCGATGGAAAGGAAGTCGTCGCCTGCTCCAACGATCCGATGCTTGGCGGCGACCNGTCAAAACANAATCCCGAGGACCTGCTGATCGCCTCGCTGGCCTCCTGCCACATGCTCTGGTACCTGCANTTGGCTTCTGTGGCGAAGATCGTGGTNCANAGCTATGTCGATGATCCGGTCGGCCANGGCGAGAGCGAGCCGGACGGAACGGGNCGGTTTCTNTCCGCCACGCTNCGCCCGCGCATNNAGGTNCCGANNGGNANCGACCTCGANAAGGCCGGGGCGCTGCACCACGAGGTNCACAAATACTGCTTCATCGCCCGCTCGGTGAATTTCCCGGTCCGATACGAGCCGGAATTCATCGAGGTTTAGGCGGGNGAGTTACGCACCCGCCACGCCGTTGCCNATCATCTTGCGCGCATCGATCACNCGNTCGAANGTNTNCTCGNCGATCTTGCCTGAATCCAGCGCNGCTTCCTTGAGCGTNATNCCGCGCTTGTGGGCGTCCTCGGCGATGTGGGCGGCGGCCTGATAGCCGATCTCGGGCGACAGTGCGGTCACCAACATCAGCGAATTTTCAAGATGCGCGCCGATCCGGTCGCGATCGATCTCGGTGCCCTCCACGGAGAAAGTGCGGAACATCTGACAGCCATCGGCCAGAATGCGCATCGAATGCAGCACGTTGTTGATCACGATCGGGCGCATCACGTTGAGCTCGAAATTCCCCTGCGCGCCGGCAAACGCCACTGCCGTATCCTCGCCCATCACCTGGGTGGCGATCATCACCATCGCCTCGCACTGGGTCGGGTTCACCTTGCCCGGCATGATCGAGGAACCCGGCTCGTTTTCCGGCAGTTTCAACTCACCGAGACCGCAGCGGGGTCCGGAGCCGAGCCAGCGCATGTCGTTGGCGATCTTCATCATCACCACCGCCACGCCGCGCAGCGCCGCCGAACAGCGTACCATCGCATCGAGCCCGCCGAGCGAGGCAAACTTGTTGGGCGATGTGACGAACGGCTTGCCGGTAATCTCGGCGATCTTCTGCGCCACGGCTTCCGAAAATCCCTCCGGTGCATTGAGCCCGGTGCCGACGGCCGTGCCGCCGAGCGCGAGCTCGTAGAGCCCCTCGCGGCTGGCCTCGACAGTCTCGATCGCGGAGCGCAACTGCGCGGCCCAGCCTGACCACTCCTGCCCCACGGAAAGCGGCACCGCGTCCTGCAGATGGGTACGGCCGATCTTCACCACGTCCATCCATTCCTTTGCCTTCGCCTCGATCACACCGGCGAGTTGCCTGAGTTCCGGCAGCAGCCGGCGCTCCATCAGGTCGATCGTCGCGATGTGCATCGCGGTCGGGAACGTGTCGTTCGAGGATTGCGACATGTTGACGTGATCGTTGGGTCCAACCGGCTTCTGGCTGCCGATTTCACCGCCAAGCAGCTGGATCGCGCGGTTTGAAATCACCTCGTTGACGTTCATGTTGGTCTGCGTGCCGGACCCCGTCTGCCAGACAAACAGCGGAAAGTGATCGTCCAGTTCACCGGATATCACTTCGTCCGCAGCCTTCGAGATGGCCTCGAGCCGCCAGTCCTCAAGACTGCCGAGTTCGGCATTCACATGGGCCGCAGCCTTCTTGAGCACGCCCAAAGCCCGGCATACCTCAGCCGGCATGTGATCGCCGCCGATTGCGAAGTGATGCAGCGATCGTTCGGTCTGCGCGCCCCAGTAACGATCCGCGGGTACATCGATCTTGCCCATGGAATCGAACTCTCTGCGTTTTCCGCTTGCCTCGATACCGATCGGAATATCCTTGACCGTGTGCGTGTCGCTCATGCCGCTCTCCTTCGATGGGGTTTGTCGTCCATATAGGGCGCGATCGGTTCGCTCGCAGCCCAATTGGTCCCTCAACGTCTTGATTTCGAATAGAACCGATCACACATATGTGAGCAGTTCAATCCATTTGAAATCGGTGACATGCAGGACGATCCCTACGCCATCCTCGGGGTGCAAAAGACCGCCAGCGCCGAGGAGATCAAGAAGGCTTATCGCAAGCTGGCGCGCACCAGCCATCCGGACATCAACCCAGATGATCCGGCCGCTGAAGCGCGCTTTGTCAAAATTTCCGCCGCCTACGATCTGTTGAAGGATCCGGAGACGCGGCGCCGTTTCGACGCAGGCGAAATCGACGCCAGCGGGCAGGAGAAGCCCGAGCGCAATTTCTATCGTGATCACGCCGGCAGCCGAGACGGCTTCAGCTATCGCACCACACGCGATTTCGACGATTTCGGCGATCCGGCCGATATCTTCGCCGAGATGTTTCGCCAGCGCTCACGCGGCTCGTCGAATGGCGCCGGTCCCGGCGGAGGCGGACGCTTCGCCATGCCCGGACAGGATCTGCGCTACACTATGGACGTGACCTTCATGGAAGCGGCCAAGGGTGCCACGCGTCAGATCAAGTTGCCTGAAGGCGGCACGCTCGACGTGCGCATTCCGCAGGGCCTCGCCGATGGCCAGACGCTGCGTCTCAAGGGCAAGGGCGGTCCCGGAGCTGGCGGAGCGCCCTCCGGTGATGCCTATATCACCGTGACCGTGCGTCCCCACCACGTCTTCCGCCGTGAGGACAACGATATCGTCATGACCCTGCCGATCACTATCGACGAGGCAATTCTCGGCGGCAAGGTAAAGACGCCGACGCTCGACGGCGCGGTCAACCTCACAATTCCGGCCGGTGCGACCACCGGTCAGACGCTTCGCCTCAAGGGCAAGGGCATCGAACCCAAGGGCAAGCCGCGCGGCGACCAGCGCGTCGAACTCAAGATCGTCGCGCCGCAGCAGGTGGACGACGAACTGAAATCATTCATGGAAAACTGGCGCGGCGCCCACGGTTACGATCCGCGCAAGGGCATGATGTGAGGGAGGCATCGATGGCTGTTTTCTACACCGAAGAACAGGTAATCGCCGCCGTTGGCAGGCTCACCCGTGTCCGCCTCGTCTCCTTTGTCGAGACAGATATCGTGCGACCCGTGCAAAGCGATGACGGCTTACGCTATCGCCCCGTGGATATCGCGCGCCTGGAATTGCTGTGCGAACTGGCCGATGATTTCGAACTGGAGGATGAAAGCCTGGCGCTCGTCGCCTCGCTGATCGACCAGCTCCACGACACACGCGCCGATCTCCAGGCGCTCAGCGAGATCCTGGCCGACGAACCCTATGAAATCAGGGCACGCATCGGCGAGGCGCTTGCAAGAGCAAGGGGCTGAGGCGCCTCAAACCGTCAGGCCCGCCGGAACGATTTTCTCCGCGAGTTCCTCGACGGCCTCGCTGAGCTTGGCGCCAACCTTGAACCCGAGCCGTTCGGCCACACCGTTGAGGGTGGATACAATACCGTTTTCCCACATGTCGCCGGCATCACCGATGCGGGCGGACCGATGGTCGACGGCAAGTGCCGGTATCCCCTGCTCGTCGAGAATGTCGAGCGCAATGACTCCCGCGCGGTCCTTGCCGACCCCCGCATCGTTGAAGACCGCAAGCGATGGCGCATAGCGCAGCGTGATCTCCCCCACATTGGCGCCGCCGTGAGAGCCCGAGACGATCACCTGGCCGGAATCCCCGATCTCGACCATGGTGATACTGTCGATCAGCACGATCTCGCGCCCGCCGGCTTCCTTTACGACACGCTTCACAGTACCGCCCTTCACACAACCTCGAGGCGAAATATCAGGGAAATTTGAAGCTTTAGCAATGAACAATGACATGTTCGTCGCATTTCAGGCTGGCGGAACGTAGGAAACGGCCCGCTTGATGCAGCGGAGAGCGAAGCTCGAACGCGATTGGCGAAAGCCCTTCAGACGGAAGAGTTTCTCGCGCAGAAAGCTCTCGATGTCGGATGTCCCGCCTGCGGCGACCTTCACCAGGTAGTCGAACTCACCGGCCATCAGATAGACTTCCAAAACCTCGGGAATGGCCGTGAGCGCCTTGGCGAAATTGTCGAGAGAAGACTCGTCGTGGTGATCGAGCACCACTTCCACCAGCACCGTTTCGCCGACGCCCAGCGCCTCGTGATTGAGGATCGCGGCATAGCCCGAGATGATGCCGGCTTCCTCCAGCCGGCGCACCCGCTGCCAGCAAGGACTCGGCGACAATCCGACCTCGCGCGCCAGATCTGAATTTGAAATGCGTCCGTTCGTGGAGAGGACCTTCAGGATACGCCGATCCGTGTCGTCGATTGTCATATCTGCAGAATCTCCTTTCGCATTTTTCTCATGTGAGAAATTATCATCGGTAACTATGCGGTTTTTCAAGCATAATAAGAAGGAAATTTTCCTTTCTTCGTTCTAGCCTTAGATACTTGAGGAGAAGAAAGCGTTCGTGCTTACGTTCGCTTTGAAGAGGAGGAATGCATGGGTCCGGGCCTCTGTCCCGTATTGCCGTCCAGCCGCTCGAACCGCCCCACCGGCGGCAGCACTTCCCACGCGCCGACGTGCCCCTGCCCCTGCTTATCGCTTCGGTCTTCCGTTCCAGTCACATCCCCCAGAGGTTTCAGCCATGCCTGACTCCAAGCCCCTCAAGCTGCGCATTCCCGAACCCGGCTGCCGTCCGGGTGACCAGCCGGATTTCTCCGACTTCGTCATCCCGCGCGCGGGCGAAGCGCGGCGCCCCGATGTCGATGCGCCCGCCGCCGATATCCGCGACATGGCCTTCTCCATCGTCCGTGTGATCAACAAGAAGGGCGAGGCCGTCGGCCCCTGGGCCGATACGCTCGATGCCGAAGCCTTGCGCGACGGTCTCAGGCACATGATGACGCTGCGGACATTCGATGAGCGCATGCTCACCGCCCAGCGACAGGGCAAGACCTCGTTCTACATGCAGCATCTGGGCGAGGAAGCAGTCTCCTGCGCCTTCCGTATGGCTCTGGAAGATGGCGACATGAACTTTCCCACCTATCGCCAGGCGGGACTTCTCATTGCCGGCGGCTACCCACTCGTCGACATGATGAACCAGATCTATTCCAACTCGAAGGATCCGCTGAAGGGCCGGCAGCTGCCGATCATGTACTCGTCCAAGGACCACGGCTTCTTCACGATTTCCGGCAATCTCGGCACCCAGTACATCCAGGCGGTTGGCTGGGCCATGGCCTCGGCGATTGCAGGCGACACCCGCATCGCCTCGGCCTGGATCGGCGATGGNGCCACCGCCGAGAGCGATTTTTACTCGGCCATGGTNTTCGCCTCGACCTACAACGCGCCGGTCATTCTCAACATCGTCAACAACCAGTGGGCCATCTCGACCTTCCAGGGTTTTGCNCGCGGCAATGCGGTGACNTTTGCNGANCGCGGCCACGGTTTCGGCATTCCCTCGCTCCGCGTCGACGGCAACGACTATCTCGCNGTNCANGCNGTCGCCAAATGGGCCGCCGANCGNGCNCGNAACGGCCANGGCCCGACATTGATNGAGCACGTTACCTATCGCTCCGGCGGCCACTCGACCTCNGACGACCCNTCC
This sequence comes from Hoeflea sp., assembly GCA_002707605.1. Classification (GTDB taxonomy): domain Bacteria; phylum Pseudomonadota; class Alphaproteobacteria; order Rhizobiales; family Rhizobiaceae; genus Pseudohoeflea. Next base: position 130,540 of record PANK01000015.1, on the reverse strand, counting down.
GCCTATCGCGCCAAGGACGAAGTCTCCGCCTGGCCGCTCGGNGATCCGATCGANCGGNTNAAGCGNCATCTNATCACNATCGGCGANTGGTCCGACGAGCGCCACACCCAGGCCCAGGCCGAGATCNCCGACACCGTCCGCAAGGCGCANAAGGAAGCCGAGAAGAACGGNACGCTNGGNTCCGGCTCGCACCCCTCGCCCTCTGCCATGTTNGATGACGTCTATGCNGAGATGCCGCCGCATCTGCGCGCNCAACGCCAGGCGGGAGGTCATTGAGATGAGCGGCACTACCACCCGCATGACGATGATCGAGGCGATCCGCACCGCCCATGACCTCGCCATGGAACGTGACGACAAGGTCGTCGTCTTCGGCGAGGATGTCGGCTATTTCGGCGGCGTCTTCCGCTGCACCGCAGGCCTTCAAAAGAAATATGGCAGCGACCGCTGCTTCGATGCGCCGATCAACGAGAGCGGTATCGTCGGCGCCGGTATCGGCATGGCGACCTACGGCCTCAAGCCTGTCGTCGAGATCCAGTTCGCCGATTACGTCTACCCGGCTTACGACCAGATCGTCTCGGAAGCCGCTCGTATGCGCCATCGATCCGGCGGCCAGTTCACTTGCCCGATGGTGATCCGCATGCCGACCGGCGGCGGCATTTTCGGTGGCCAGACGCACAGCCAGAGCCCCGAAGCACTNTTCACCCACGTCTCCGGCCTCAAGGTCGTGGTGCCNTCGAGCCCCTATGACGCNAAGGGCNTGNTGCTCTCGGCCATCGACGATCCGGATCCGGTGATCTTTCTCGAACCCAAGCGGCTTTATAACGGACCGTTCGACGGTCANCACGACAAGCCGGTCACGCCGTGGAAGAACCATCCGCTCGGCGAAGTCCCGAATGGATACGAGACGATCCCGCTGGGCAAGGCGGCAATCCGCCGTGAGGGTTTCGAGGTCACGATCCTCGCCTATGGCACCATGGTCTATGTCGCGGAAGCCGCAGCGAAGGAAACCGGCATCGACGCCGAGATCATCGACCTGCGCACGCTGTTGCCGCTCGATATCGACGCGATTACGGAATCGGTGAAGAAGACCGGCCGTTGCGTGGTGATCCACGAGGCGACCCGCACCTCAGGCTTCGGCGCCGAACTTTCGGCCACAGTACAGGAAGCCTGCTTCTACCATCTGGAAGCCCCCGTTCTCCGGGTCACCGGCTGGGACACCCCCTATCCGCATGCCCAGGAATGGGCCTATTTCCCCGGCCCCGACCGGGTCGGCCGCGCGCTGCGCGAAGTCATGGAGGATTGAGAGATGGCAAAGGTCACGATCAAGCTTCCCGATGTGGGCGAAGGGATTGCCGAGGCCGAACTGACCGAATGGGCGGTCAAGATCGGCGACGAGATCCAGGAAGACGATGTGCTGGGCACGGTGATGACCGACAAGGCCGCAGTCGAGGTGCCCTCCTCGGTCTCCGGCAAGGTGGTCTGGCTCGCCGGCGAACCCGGCGACACGCTGGCGATCGGCTCGAACTTCGTCGAAATCGAAACCTCCGCCGAGGAAGCCGCCGCCGCCGAAGAGCGCATGGCCGAGGAGGAGAGCAACGAAGCTCCAGCTGAGAGCGAGGACAAACCTGCCGATAAGCAGGAGGAACCCGCTACGAAGGCTTCGCCGGCAAAGCCCGAGAAGGCCACACCGGCCCCTGCCCCGGCCAAGCCGGAGAAATCGAGTGTTGCGGCAACACCGCGCACCACACCGCTTGCGAGCGGTGACCGCCCTCTCGCCTCGCCGGCGGTACGCAAGCGTGCCCGCGACGCCGGGATCGATCTGCGGCTCGTCGCAGGCTCCGGCCCCGCAGACCGCATCACGCATGATGATATCGATGCCTGGATCGCCCAGCCGCAAACTGCTGGCTTCGGCAGCGGACGCGTGGTGATCCCGCGCACCGATGAGGACGTGAAGATCATCGGCATGCGCAAACGCATCGCCGAGAAGATGAGCATTTCGGCAAGCCGTATTCCGCACATCACCATCGTCGAGGAAGTCGATGTGACCGATCTCGAAGCCCTGCGCGAAAAGCTCAACGGCCAGCATGCCAAGGAACGCGGCAAGCTCACCGTGCTGCCATTCCTGATCCGTGCCATCTGCAAAGCCGTCGCTGAGCAGCCCGGACTCAATGCCACCTTCGATGACGAGGCAGGTGTGGTGCATCAGTCGGGCGCGGTCCATGTCGGCATCGCCACCCAGACGCCGAACGGACTGACTGTTCCGGTCGTCCGCAACGCGGAGGCCATGAGCCTCTGGGACGCGGCGACCGAAGTGGCGCGGCTGGCCGATGCCGCCCGCTCCGGCAAGGCCAAGCGCGAAGAGCTGTCCGGCTCGACCATCTCCATCACCTCGCTCGGCGCCTTGGGCGCGATCGCCACCACGCCGATCATCAATCATCCGGAAGTCGCCATTGTCGGTGTGAACAAGATGGCGATGCGCCCGGTCTGGGATGGCCAGGATTTCGTGCCGCGCAGGATCATGAACCTGTCCTCCTCCTTCGATCACCGGGTGATCGACGGCTGGGATGCGGCGGTTTTCGTGCGCAAGCTCAAGGACCTGATCGAAACACCAGCCCTTCTCTTCATCGACGAGTAGCAGGAAAGGATCGCGTCATGGAAAACCTCACCTGCAAGCTTCTCGTCATCGGTGGCGGCCCCGGCGGCTATGTCTGCGCCATCCGCACGGCCCAGCTCGGTGTGGAGACGATCATCGTCGAGGAACGCGTCTATGGCGGCACGTGCCTCACGGTTGGCTGCATCCCGTCCAAAGCCCTCATCCACGCNGCCGACGAATTTGCGCAGCTGACGCACTTTGCCGAGGGCAAGTCCGCACTCGGGCTGGGTGCTTCGAACCCGTCGATCGATTTCGCCAAGACGCTGGCCTGGAAGGACGGCATCGTCGACCGGCTGACCGGCGGCGTGAAAGGTCTTTTGAAAAAGGCCGGAGCGAACGCCATCGAGGGCACCGCGACCTTTGTCGACGGCAAGACCGTGCATGTCGAAGGCGAGGACAAGAGCTACGAAATCACGGCCGAGAATGTGGTGATCGCGACCGGCTCGGAGCCGGTCGAACTGCCTTTCCTTCCCTTCGGCGACACGGTCATCGATTCATCCGGCGCGCTGGCGCTCGAGAAGATCCCCGAGCGGCTGGCAATCGTCGGCGGCGGCTATATTGGGCTCGAGATCGGGTCTGCCTATGCCAAGCTGGGTTCGAAAGTCACCGTGGTTGAAGCGGAAAAGCACATCCTGCCGCAATATGATGCGGCGCTGACCAAACCGGTTCTAAAATCGCTCTCGGATCTCGGCATCACCGTAATGACGGAGACGCTCGCCAAGGGGCTCGCAAGCGCAGGCCTCGAGGTGGAGAAATCCGACGGTAGCGCGGAAGTGCTCGCGGCAGAACGGATCTTGGTGACTGTCGGCCGCCGCCCCCGTTCCAAAGGCGCAGGCATTCCCGAACTCGATCTCACCATGGACCGCAATTTCNTCGCCATCGANAACCAGTGCCGCACCTCGATGCGCGGCATCTTCGCGATCGGCGACNTTACCGGCGAACCGATGCTTGCNCACCGCGCCATGGCGCAGGGCGAGATGGTNGCCGAGATCGTGGCGGGCGAGAAACGCGAATGGGACAAGGTGGCCATCCCCGCCGTCTGCTTCACCGATCCCGAGATCGTCACCTGCGGCCTCTCGCCNGACGCAGCGAAAGCACGCGATATCGACATCATCACCGGCCAGTTCCCCTTCACCGCCAATGGCCGCGCCATGACGATGGAGAGCGAAGCCGGCTTCGTCCGCGTCGTCGCCCGCAAGAGCGATCATCTGGTGCTNGGCNTCCAGGCCGTCGGCAAGGGCGTNTCCGAACTCTCGGCGGCTTTTGCGCTGGCGCTCGAAATGGGNGCGCGGCTGGAAGANATCGCCGGAACCATCCACGCNCANCCGNCCCANAGCGAAGGCTTCCTCGAAGCCGCNCTNGCAGCCCTCGGCCACNCGCTGCATATTTGAGCCATGTAAAACCNNGAANGCGCAGGAAAAATCTGCNNCTTTTTCTGCNCTCCTNGAAATAAATATATTTCTTCTATTGCCGCATCCCGGCAATTGCTCCATATATGAGACAAGAATAGCCCCAAACATGATTTGAAAAAATCGCGGGCTCCAGAGATTTTTTTCTGAAAGACGATCCGGTTTTACATGAACCTGTCACAGGGCGCATGGCCTTCAGTCATGCCTGCTCGCAGGGGCGCCGGATGCGATCGATTTCAGAGNACACATTTCCAGAAGGATGAACAGCATGATCAGGTACCAGCAAGGCCGCGCAAAACGTCGCGCCGTTGAAGAAGCCCCGCGGCACATATTCGGCATNGGCCANTTGGTTCGNATGAGCCACAANGCNCCCATCGTCACCNATNCGGGCGCCAGTGATGTTTACGCCATCACCGCNACCCTCNCGCCGATCGGCGGGNCGCCGCAATACCGCATCCGCAACGANGACGAACGTTACGAACGCGTCACCACACAGGACAATCTGGTCGCAGCTTCNAATCCCGCCAAGGGTGGAAGTGACGGCCTNATGGAAAGGACTTTCGGTCATGGCTAAGNGACAGAAGCGCAGTTCGCGCGAGATCAGAAAACCCAAGCAGGTCAAGGCGCCGCCGCAGGCGGAAGTCCCCTTCGGCAGCCAGGTCAAGAACGCTGCCAACTCCAACATGCCGGGCGCGAAGAAGAAGTCCTGACCGGCCGGACCGCGTCTATGCGGTCAACAGGCCAAAATGTTCCGGGGGCAGAATTTGCCCCCCGCGGCGCAGGACTGCACGATCGCCAGTGCGACGGGCTCCCCGCTCCTGTCACCACCAACTTCACCAAGACATCGCAAACTCATTTCCCGGATCGCTTCGCCATGCTCATTCGCTACGGCTATGAAATTACCCTCACCTGCCCGCAGCCGACTGCGCTGATCTGCCTTTTGTCCGTTCACAAGGAGCGGGCGGGCGATATCCGTGCGCCGGAAGTGGTCTTCACCAATCCCGACGTCCCATCCTCCACCTATGTGGATCTGTTCGGCAACACATGCCGGAGGCTCGTAGCCCCCCAAGGCACGACCACGATCTGGGGTGACGCCATCATCGAGGATGACGGGCTCATCGATCCCGCCGACTTTCAGGCGCGGGAAATAGCAGTCCCCGATCTTCCGGATGAATGCCTCGTCTATCTCATGGGCAGCCGCTATTGCGAGACCGACAAATTGAGCCAGACCGCCTGGGACCTCTTCGGCTCACTGCAACCCGGCTGGGGCCGCGTTCAGGCAATCTGCGATTTCGTCCACGACCATATCAAGTTCGACTATCTGCAGGCCCGCTCAACCCGAACCGCCTTCGAGGCCTACGAGGAAAAGGTCGGCGTCTGCCGCGACTTCGCGCACTTGGCGCTGACATTCTGCCGCTGCTTGAACATCCCGGCCCGTTACATCAACGGACATCTTGGAGATATTGGTGTGCCGGTCGTCGATCCAATGGATTTCTCGGCCTGGATCGAGGTCTATCTCGATGGCGAGTGGCGCACCTTCGACCCGCGCAACAACATCCCCCGCATCGGCCGTATCGTGGTCGCCCGCGGACGCGACGCCGCCGACATTCCGCTCATCAATTCCTTCGGCCCGCACAATCTCGATCATTTCCGGGTCTGGACCTANGAGGTCGACGACCTCACACGCGGCTGACCGAAGCTCTCTANCGCTTTCTATTGCGGCCCATATTGAGCGNGAGAAGCCCTAATCCAAATCCTCGTCATCAACGGCGTGATGCTTGCGGATCGAGCGGACCACCAACCATGTGGCGATGATGGCGACCGGCACGAAAAGTCCCGTCAGAACACTGGCGGACACAACCGGCCACTCGTGCTCCGCAGACTTTGCGAGATAGCTGAACAGTCCGACCACGTAATAACTGATGGCCGCGACCGACAGNCCTTCGACAGTTTGCTGCAGGCGCAGCTGCAGTTTCACCCGCCGGTTCATCGATTGCAGCAACGCCGAGTTCTGACGCTCCAGCTCGACATCGATCCAGCTTCGAATGAGCGTTGTCGCGCGCGACAGCTTGCGTGACAGGTTTGCCTGCCGCTCCTCCATCGATTGGCAGGTCCGCATGGCCGGACCGAGACGCTTGTCGAGAAAGCTGCCCAGCGTCTCGTGCCCTGGTGCAGCCGTCTCGCCGAGAGCGGCTATGCGCTCGCGCACAATGGCGTAGTAAGCCCGGCTCGCACCGAAGCGATAGAGACTGACCGCCGCGCTCGCCTCNAGCTCCGCGGCGAGCGCGGTTACCTGGGACAGGAGCTCATCGGCCCTTTCCCGCGCATCGCGCTTCATGTCGCTGGTGATGGCCGTCAGCCTGTCCTCCATGCGACGNATGTCCGGNGATTGCGAACGCGCCAGNGCCAGCCCNAGCGTCGCCAGNGTCCGGTAGGTCTCGATGTCGATAAGCCGCTGACACAATGCNCCGCGCACCCTGTCCGACATGCCCCGGTCGATGACGAGAATCCGTGTCAGCCCATCGCCGTCCTGGCGAAAATCGGTAATCACNGTTGCCTTNGTGGATGGCAGATCGCTGACCGTGACGCTCACCTTGTCGAACTGNNCGAAATAGGTCTCCAGNTCNTGATCATCGCGCCGGACTTCNATCCGGACGCCGGAAACGAAAGANCCCGGTGCCTTGAACTGGTCGCCAAAGGGATGATTGCTGATCGGTGCNCCGAATTCCTTCGGTGCCGGGCAGTCCCAAAGATAGGTCGAGAATTCGGTGTGGCGCTCCCAGCGCAGTTTTCCNGCGCCCCAGTCCATGATGACATGCTGGGCGTCGCGTGCTGGTGCCGCAATGCCNCTTTGGCGNGAGAGNTCTGAAAGGACCGCGTGATCGACGGGAGACCCGCCTTCGGTCAGGAAGGCCAACTGGATGATCGCGCGATCCGGACCGACNGGAAGGTGCGGCCNGGCGTGGATTTCGCCAAGAGCCTCGGCGCGCCCCTGCGCCATTGGAAACGAAAAGGCACCCTGCATTCCCGGTCTCGACCCCCGACCTCATANTTTCAATCTGGCATACCGGGAAAGTGTCGGCACGTCGCTNAGTAAATACCACCATAGTGACGAGCGGCATCCGGTCCAGTCATTCACCCGCTCAATTGGATTGNGATNCCTCTCGCTCGCATGGCCATAGCCTGACACCATCGCCAGCNTTCGCGCCGAGTGTGAGGCACCCGCCATCGTGACAGAGTTTCCAGGCGGAAACGGTGGCGCCACTTGCCGCAAGCCGCATGTCCGGCTGCGGCGGCAGTTCCGGTGTCCAGACCCACCAGCCATCTTCNAGCCGCGCATCGGGACCGGGATCCATNCCGGCACCCGAGCCCTTGACCCGCGCTTCGCTCAGAACCAGCNCGTGATCGCNGACCAGCCAGTTCTCCCGCCATTCGGTCTTNTCGACCGAATGAACCCANGACAAGCTGAAAGCGGTCGCCGCGACGAAAGCCGTNTTCCCTGCACTCGCAATGCAAAGTCCCANGGGCATCAGGCGGCTTCGNCAGGCGCTGTGCGCAGGCCGCGCCAGAGGAAAAAGGCAAAGACGACGAGCAGCCCGAACCCGATCTCGTCCGTGACCGGCAGGGCGGCGATGAGCGTGAACGCGGCGGCCATTGCAAGCAGGCGCATCGGCCAGCCGAGCGGCTTGCCGAGATATCCAATCACCGCAGCACCCCAGAGCCCGATGGCAAGGACGGCCTTTACGATGATGTAGAGGACCGCCGGCAGATAGCCGATCGACTGCGCAAGCGCGCCGCCATCCTGCAGCATCANTGCCGGCGTGTAGACCGCCATATAGGGAATGACGAAACCNGCGGCCGCGACCTTCACCGCTTCAAAGGAAATCCTNAGNCCNCTCGCCTTNGCNATCGGAGCCGCAGCAAAACAGGCNAGTGCGACCGGCGGCGTCAGGTCGGCCAGGATGCCGAAATAGAAGACGAACATGTGGCTGACGAGCAACGGCACGCCGAGTTCCAGGAGAGCCGGTCCGGCGATGGCGGAGGTGATGATATAGTTCGGGATCGTCGGAATGCCCATGCCGAGCAGAATGCAGGTGAACATGGTCAGNACGAGCGANAGAAGCAGGCTCTTGTCGCCGACCGAGACGATNAACTGGCCGAACGTGTTGGCAGCCCCGGTGAGCGTCATGGTGCCGATGATCACGCCGACGATNGCGCAGGCGACGCCGACCGGCAGCGCGGTCTTNGCCCCTTCGGCCAGCGAATCCCGGCAGAGCGCCAGCGTCTCGCGGCCACCTTTCGACAACAGGCTCCAGACAATCAGAATGGCCATGCCGACCACGATGACGTGGATACCGAATTCGAAGAAGGCAGCCCCGGTAATGCCCAGGCCGATCCANAAGATCGTCCGGATGATNCCTGCCGGAAGNCCGAGCGCGATCGAACTGCCGAGNATCAACANCACGGTGAGCGCCAGCCCGATCGTGCCGGCAAACAGNGGCGTGTAGCCGGTGAACAGNAGATAGACCAGCGCCCCGAGCGGCAGCAGCAGATACCATTTTTCCTTGAGCGCCTGCAGCGGCGATGGCAGCTGGTCCTTGGACAGGCCGGAAAGTCCGTATTTGCCGGCTTCCAGATGGACCATCCAGAAGGCNGAGGCGAAATAGAGGATTGCCGGAATGATCGCGGCCTTGACCACCTCGTGATATTCGACGCCCAGTGTTTCGGCCATGATGAANGCGACGGCCCCCATCACCGGCGGCATGATCTGCCCGCCCATCGAGGACGTGGATTCCACCCCACCCGCAAACTCCGGCCGGTAACCGAAGCGTTTCATCAGGGGAATGGTAAACTGCCCGGTGGTCACGACATTGGCGACGCCGGACCCGGAAATCGTGCCCATCAGCCCCGAGGAAATGACCGAGACCTTGGCCGCCCCGCCCTTCTTGTGACCGACGAAACCGAGCGAGACATCGGTGAAGAGCTTGATCATTCCGGCGCGCTCNAGGAATGAGCCGAACAGGATGAANAGGAAGATGTAGGTCGANGAGACATAGATCGGGATGCCNTAGATCCCTTCGGTCCCGAAAGCCATGTGATCGATGACCTGCCCGAAATCATANCCGCGGTGATTAAGCGGCGACGGGAGATATTCCCCGAAGAGGCAGTAGGCNAGAAAAATCCCGGAGATGATCGGCAGCGCCGGTCCCATCACGATCCAGCCCGCCACAAAGACGATAACCAGCGTGATGATGCCCACCACCATGTCACGAGGAAGCGGGTCCCCGGCCCGCATCAACAGCTCGGTATACTGCTCCCACTGATACAGCGCGACGAAGACCGCAAGGCCCGCGAATATCCAGGCGACCACCTTTCGCAGTACGCCGCCCTTCGCCATCGCGACGAGCGGAAACGCCAAAAGCAACAGGAAACCGACGTGGAAGGCGCGGATCACCTGGCTCGGAAAGTCGATAAGGTGTGCCGCGGTTGCAATCTGGAAGGCGGAAAAGACGACCGCGATCCAGAACAGGAGGCGTCCTTCGAAGCCGGACGGAAAATCATCCGCGAGCGGATCATTAAAATCGATCTCGCGTCCGCTCTCGTCAGCGCGCGAGGAAGTATCAGCCGACATCAGGCAACTCCGGTCGTCGAAGGATCATCCGGGCGGCGGCAAAAGCTCCACCGCCCGGCCATTCAGCCGATGCGGCTTATTTCATGCCCTTTTCGGCATAGTACTTCTCGGCGCCCGGATGGACCGGAAGCGGCATGCCGGTGAGTGCATTTTCGAGCTTGATCTTCGCCGCAGCATTNTGGGCTGCNTCNAGTTCCGGGAGGTTCTCGAAAAGCTGCTTCGTCATCTCGTAAGCNATCTCGTCNGGCACATCCGAATTGGTGATGAGGAAGTTGACGACGGCAACNGTCTGCACGTCGGAATCCTGCCCTTCATAGGTGCCCGCCGGAATGGTTTCGCTCACATANGGCGCNCCGAGCTGGCTNGCGATATCTTCCGGNACCGCCACCATCTGGATNTCGAGGGAAGTCGCCAGGTCCTTGATCGAGGCCACNCCGAGACCGGCCGATTGCAGCGTCGCATCGAGCTGGCGGTTCTTGATCAGNTCGACNGATTCGGCAAACGGCAGATACTCGGTCTTCTCGAANTCGTCATAGCTCATGCCGGCNGTNTCGAAGATCTTGCGGGCNTTGAGTTCGGTACCGGATTTCGCCGCACCAACNGAGACGCGTTTGCCCTTGAGGTCGGCNAGCGTCTTGATGCCGCTTTCCTTGGAAGCCACGATCTGGATGAAATTCGGATANATGGCNGCGATACCGCGCANCTTNTCGAGCGGNGCCTTGAANCCNGCNTCCGCATCCCCNTCGACNGCAAGCTTGACGGAATCNCCGAGCGCGAACCCGATCTCGCCCTTGCCNTGCTGCAGAAGGTTCAGGTTCTCNACCGANGCCTTGGTGGACTGNACCTGGGTCCGCACNTCNGGNATTTTTTCNGCATAGATCTTCGAAAGCCCCACCCCGAGNGGNTAGTAGACGCCNGACTGNCCGCCGGTCAGNACGTTGATGAACTGNTCGGCCTTGGCCGGAACCATGGACANCGCNACCGCGCCNGCCGCAGCCANTCCGATAAAACTCTTACGCGTNAAAAATGCCATTCTCGATCTCCTCCGGTTCGATTTTTTGGCGGACACGCCNNGGGCGCGTCCTGGCGGGTACGTTTTCCATCGCAGCCCCGGTTACTCCTCCCCGGGCCACGGATGATGAACGCCTGCGCCGATTGTGGTGAGTTTTCGCCCGCACGCAACCGGAATCTGCAAGTCGCCGGCAAGGCTTGCGGGAGAATAGTTTCAGTGCAACTCTTCATCACGGTTCTGACTATCAGCCTTCTTGAGTGGAGAGACATGATGACGACATCCCGCAACCCTGCCATTCGTACACTTCTTTGCGCCAGTGCGCTGAGCGCGACGATGATCGTGCCGCTCAAGGCGGAAGAGGTGAAACTGACCATCCTTGGCGTCGGGGACGTCTACCAGTTCAACGAGGTCAAGGGACGCGGCGGCTTCGCCCGGCTCAACGCAGTCGCCAAGGAAGAAAAGGCGAATAACGCCAACACTCTGTATGTCTTTGACGGCGACATGCTCTCCCCCTCCATCCTGTCGGGTCTCGACAAGGGGCAGAACACGGTCGATCTAACCAATGTCGTGCCCTTCGACATCGCGGTGCCCGGCAATCACGAGTTCGATTTCGGCCCGGAAAATTTCTACGAGAAGATGAAATCCTCGAAGTATCCGTGGGCTGCGATCAACATCACCAATGCCGACGGCTCGGCGGTTGAGGGTCTCGGCGGCGTGATGATGAAGGAGATGGCGGGGCTGAAGATCGCCCTTGTCCCGGTCGCGCAGGATACGACGCCGGAAGTCTCGAGCCCGGGCGATCTGAAATTCCTCCCCACCGTCGATACCGCAATCGAAGCCGCCGAGAAGGCGCGTGAGGACGGTGCCGATCTGGTCATCGGCGTGGTGCAGACCGATATGGCGAACGACCGCGAACTGATCGCAAGCCATGCCTTCGACGTCATCATGTCCGGCGACGACCATTCCTACGCCACCGCCTATGACGGCGTGACGGCTTACGTCGAAACCTCGATGGATGCGCGCTTNCTCTCNCCGCTCGATCTNAANGTNACGATCGGAGAAAAGGACGGCGAGCGCACNGTNAGCTGGACNCCNTCCTTCCGNTTCATCGATACNGCGACAGTGACGCCCGANCCNGAAACCCAGAAGATCGTCGACGANTTNCAGAAGAAGCTCGANGACAGNCTCGGCATCGTCATCGGCAAGTCGGANACAGCNCTCGANTCCCGCCGCAACATCGTGCGCAGCCAGGAATCNGCGATGGGNGANCTGATCGCGGACGCCATGCGCGAGGCNTCCGGCGCCGATGTCGCCATCACCAATGGCGGCGGNATCCGNGCCGACCGCACCTATGACGCCGGCANNGATCTCACCCGTGGTGACATTCTCGCCGAACTNCCCTTCGGCAANGTCACNGTGGTNACCGAAATCCCCGGCAGCCAGATNCTNTCNGCNCTCGAAAACGGCTTCAGCCAGGTCGAGACCGGNGGCGGNCGNTTCCCGCANNTCTCCGGNATGGAGGTGGTCTANGANCCNACCGCNCCNGCAGGNTCNCGCGTGGTNTCGGTGACANTCNGCGGCGAGGANCTCGACAANGACAAGGTCTACAAGGTNGCNACCAACGACTACATGCTCTCNGGCGGCGANGGCTACGGCGCGNTNGGCGGCGGCAAGATCCTCGTCAATGCCGGCAACGGCAACCTGATGGCCAACGACGTNATGGCNTANATCGAAGCNAAGGGCACGGTCTCCCCGGAAATCGAGGGCCGCNTCAAGAANGTCGGCGANTAAGTCGANCCGANGNNCAATTCGACAAAGCCCTGCCATNGCTGGCGGGGCTTTTTGTTTGTGGGCTCAGNGGGNATTGTCGGCGGCCGGGATGGAACNANGACAGGATGNATGGATCAGGCGGCGAGCAGTCGCAGGAGNAGGTCCAAAGTGTCCGTCACGTTCGCCAAGCCTTTTTCACCNTTGGNGCGGCCGCCGATTTCCAGGTCGATCGCACCATGCACGGTCGCGTAGATCAGNCCGGCGAGACGGATCGGATCGCCAGCCGGAAGNGATCCCTCGCGTTGGCAGNCCTNCACGATCCCGAGAAACGCCGTAAACGATGCGAANGCCTTCTCCTTCAGCNTACCACCGCTCGGCAGGCTCGGGTCGCTGAACAACAGCCGGTAGCGTGCCGGGTGTTTCAAACCATAATCGATAAAGGCGCCAAGCGCCGCCTGTAAGGCCACGCCGGCTTCCTCATTCCGATCCAGCGCAGTTTCAAAGGCTGTGCGCAACACAACGAAGTCGCGCTCGGCAACTGCGGCAAGCAAGGCGCTTCGATCCTCGAAATGCTTGTAAGGCGCGTTGTGCGATATGCCGACCAGTTGGGCGACCCCGCGCAGAGTGACTGCGTCGATTCCGCCCTGGTCCAACAGCTGCGCCGCTGCGGTTACCAGCCTATCCTTGGTAGACTGTGTCATACGCAACGAAAAACATGGCACGTTGACACTGTCAACCTTCTCGATTAGGTTGACAGNGTCAACCAAAGGAGTCGTTCGATGCGTAGTGTTGTGGTCACCGGGGTTTCCACCGGGGTCGGAAGAGGAACCGTCGAGGTTCTGATCCAGGCAGGCTGGCGGGTGTTTGGAAGCGTCCGCCGCAAAGAAGATGGCGAAAAACTTCGACAGACATTCGGCGACGCCTTCATACCGCTTTTCTTCGACCTGTTGGATGAAGATGCAATCGCCATCGCTGCTGATACTGTCCGATCGAAACTGGATGGCGCTAACCTGCTCGGCCTCGTCAACAACGCCGGCAGCTCGTTCCCGGATCCCTTGATGGTCCAGTCAGTGGCGGACTTCCGTAAGCAGATCGACATCAACCTGGTCGGGATGTTCGCCGTGACCCGCGCCTTCGCCCCCCTTCTCGGAGCGGACCTNGCACGACCGGGTCCGAAAGGCCGGATCATCAACATCAGCTCGGTCGGCGGGAAGATGGGACCGCCGTTCCTCGGCGCTTATGCNGCCGCAAAACACGGGGTTGAAGGNNTGTCGGAAAGCCTGCGTCGCGAACTGCAACTCGTNGGCGTCGACGTCATCGTGGTNGGNCCCGGATCGGTCAAGACGGCTATCTGGGACAAGGCGGAGGCCATGTCACTCGACCATCTCGCGGGCACGGTCTGGGAAAAGCCCTACCAAGCCTTCCACGACTATATGATCCGTGAAGGACGTCGTGGCCTCGAACCTCAGGATGTCGGGAAGGTGGTTGTCCGGGCATTAACGGCAGCGCGACCCAAAACGCGCTATCCCGTCGTGAAAGGAAAATTTTTCAATTTCACCTTGCCAACGATGCTGCCGGCACGGCTTGTCGATAGAATGCTGGGTCGGCAACTCGGCCTGCTGCCACCCGCACGGCCTGATTGATGACGACCCTGAAGGTTAGCTCGGTCGGCTGCCGGTCAGCACGGCGACGCTTGTCTCGCCCCTTCGCTGCGCTCCGGGCAAACTCAGCCGTCCCTACCCCAGCGCCCGGGCCACGGCATGGGCGACCATCACATCGAGATGCGCGCCGCCGCCGNTCTTGAAGACGGTGATGGCGTCGTCGCTCGTCCGTCCGGCTTTGCCCTGAACGAGTGCATGCAGATCGCCCAGAATGTTGTCGCGGGAGATCGCACCGCTTTCGAGCGGGATCGTCACCTCGCCGATATGGCCGATGGTCGTCGCAAAACTGTCGACGAACAAATCGCCCCGCTGAAGCGTCTCGTCATCCGCCTCGCGCATCGCGGGCGTATAGGCGCCGACGAGATCGACATGGGTGCCGGGCTTGATCAGCCTGCCCTTGATCAGCGGTTCCTGCGTCATGGTGGCCGAGCAGANGAGATCNGCNTGCGNNACCGCCGCATCGAGNTCNGCCTCGTAGCGCGCNTCNANNCCGGCTTCGNTGAGACGNCCANCNAGCGCNTCNCCCCGCTCCGCNTTNCGGTTCCAGACAATNACNGTNTCGATGGANGGGCGAACGCTCCGNTGCGCCTCGANCAGCGGTCCGGCCATCGACCCCGCGCCCACCATCAGCATGGTGCNGATATCTTTTCGCGCCAGGCAATCCGCACCGAGCGCCGAATCGCCCGCNGTCTTCCANCCGGTCAGATCGACNCCCTCGAGCACNGCTTCGACATGGCCNGACGCTTCGTCGAAAAGCANNACCTGNCCCTGNACCGAAGGTTTGGGAACATCAAGCGTGGGATTGTCNGGATAGATNGTCACCGCCTTNGTNCCGGAAGCGAGNCCNGNGATCCAGGCGGTNCGCACNAGCATTTTCCGGTTGCCGTTTTCGAGCAGGCTGTCNCGCAGGATNGCCGGNTCNNGCCGGTGCCCNTCGCGCATGGCNTCGACGATCATCGGCCANGANCANACGGTCTCGATATCCTTGCCGGNNATNATGCGCACACTGAAACTCCCTCTTGAAAATCAGCCGGNAGCATGNCCGNTCGACAGGNCGAGATCAAGCNNNAGCCGACNAAGNNCNANCNCNNCGNGANGCAAAATCGAATCTGNAATCAGACACTTGCGCGCCCGANTTGAATCGGATGCGCAACGGATTGAATCAGCTTCTCAAGCGGGANCCGACCGCTCAGGCGGTCAGNTGCAAGTGCTCGACNCGNGCGGGTTCGAAGACGATCGGCTTGAACTTCGCGATCGACGATTCGGCTGTTTCAAGGCCGAAGGCCACGTCGATCTGGCCGACCGACATGCTGTCTTCATAGTGCATGTTGGCGCCGAACTTGCGGGCGAGTTCGCGCATGGCGATATTCTGCGGTCCGGTTTCGACGATCACCGTGTGGACGTCGTTTTCCTTCGCGGCTTCCAGAAGCGCCGTGATCAGCAGTGTACCNATGCCCTTGCGGCGGAAGCAGGANGCGACGGAAAAGGCCGATTCNCCNAAACCGTCGGGNGTGCCGCCTTCGCAATGCAGTTCGGAGACCGCAACCAGATGGCCGCCGTCGAAGGCGCCCAGAACGATCGCCTCATCAAGGGATTTCTCGACATAATTGACGAGCCAGTGATCCGAGACCACGCCGTTGAAGCGATCGCGGAAGTCATCGAAATTCAGTTCATGGAGATGTGCGATGAAGGTATCGCGATCCCGCGGCTCGAGCCGCCGGATGGTCAGTTCGGTCTGGCCCGGCGCTGCGACGTGCCAAGGCAGCTGAAGTACTCTGAAGACCATGACGCCTTCCCCTGCTGACCTCCCGAATTCCAATTGCAGGCTTTATTGTGCATTGCANCAGAAGACACAATGCACAATTCCGCATAGCTGCCCTACTTTCTGCGAGGGTCAAAAAAATCCACTCAGAAGAATGCCTGAATGCCCGTCTGCGCCCGCCCCAGAATAAGCGCATGAACGTCGTGCGTTCCCTCATAGGTATTCACAGTCTCGAGGTTCTGCGCGTGGCGCATCACATGGTATTCCGCCTGGATGCCATTACCGCCATGCATGTCGCGGGCCATACGCGCGATATCGAGCGCCTTGCCGCAATTGTTGCGTTTGACGAGCGAGATCATCTCAGGCGCCATGTCGCCCGAATCCATAAGCCGGCCGACGCGCAGCGAGCCCTGCAGGCCGAGCGCGATTTCCGTCTGCATGTCGGCGAGCTTCTTCTGGAAGAGCTGGGTACCGGCCAACGGCTTGTTGAACTGCTTGCGGTCGAGACCGTATTGCCGGGCACGGAACCAGCAATCCTCGGCTGCGCCCAACACACCCCAGGAAATGCCGTATCGCGCGCGGTTGAGACAGCCGAAAGGCCCCTTGAGGCCCGAGACGTTAGGCAGCAGCGCTTCTTCGCCGACCTCGACATTGTCCATCACCACCTCGCCGGTGACGGAAGCACGCAGCGACAGCTTGCCGCCGATCTTCGGCGCAGACAGACCCTTCATGCCTTTCTCGANAATGAAGCCNCGGATCTGGTTGTCATGGGCTTCCGACTTGGCCCANACGACGAACACGTCNGCGACCGGGGAATTGGAAATCCACATCTTCGANCCGTTCAGAACGTAACCGNCATCGGTCTTNTTGGCCCGCGTCTTCATCGAACCGGGATCGGAGCCCGCATCCGGCTCCGTGAGACCGAAACAGCCGACCCACTCCCCGCTCGCGAGCTTCGGAAGATACTTCTTGCGCTGCTCCTCGCTGCCGTAGGCATTGATCGGGTACATCACCAGCGACGACTGCACGCTCATCATGGANCGATANCCGGAATCGATGCGNTCGACCTCACGNGCGACCAGCCCGTAGGACACATAGCCGGCGCCCGCACCGCCATAGTCCTCGGACACGGTAACACCCAGGAGGCCGGCNTCACCCATTTCAGCGAAGATGTCGCGGTCAACGGTTTCGTTGAGATANGCNTCNGTGACACGCGGCGCGAGCTTGTCGGNGGCAAACGCGGCCGCCGCGTCACGGATCATCCGCTCGTCGTCTTCCAGCTGGGTATCCAGGAGNAACGGGTCATCCCAGTTGAACACGTTCTTGCTGGCGGTGGTCGGGCTATCCATGGTCGTTCCTCTCAGCGCATGTCAATGCTTCGTTATCCGGTTGGCCGGAGTGTTGATTTCGGATACCGCTTTACGCCGCCGGGAAACAGGGTTTTCCGCCGAGAGATCGATTTTTTCCTCAATGCGCAAGGCGGACAGCGCAAGCGCCTAATTAGAACTCGACTAATGAGTACATTCGGACTTACCATCATGCGTCATACTTTTAACAATTGGCGACATTTTCGACTTCGGTAATGTTACACGACATCGAAGTATCGGCGGGCATGGCGGCGTCAGTCATGAGATGCGCGAAAGAGAGAGGCGTCGACGCGGCGCCGATCGCGAACGCGTGCGGATTGAACCCTCGCGACTTCTCGCAGGTTACCAAACGCATCAGCCTNCCNAATCTCTGCCGGCTTCTCGAAACTCTGGCCGCATTGACAGGCGATCCCTGCTTCGGGCTGAACGCCGGCGCATCTTTGGAGAAAGGTGCATCGGGCATCATGGGTTTCGCGTTGATGCACGCCCCTACGGCTGGACATGCGGTCGATCTGGTCAAGAACAGCTTTCGCAAGTTCGATACGGCCACGATGTACTATTTCCACGAGACCGAGACTGAGACNCGNATCGAATGGACCTACTCGCCGCTCATCGTNCGGCGCAGCCAATATGTCGATCTCGCCTATGTGGCNGCGGTTGCACANTTTCGCACGATTCTTGGCCCCGGCTTTCANCGCGTNAAAGCGGAAATCGAGACGGAGAGACCCAGGAACCCNTCACTTTACAAGGAGTATATCGCCAAAAACCTGCGGTTCGGCGCTCCTGTGAACTCCTTCACCATTCCCAATGACGAGCTTGGTCGCGTCAACCCGGAAGCCGACCCCCGTCTTTTCGAGGTCCTCCGGGAACAGATGGAATCACTGCCGAATCTCGAAGGTTATGGCGTAGACCCGGTGCAGACTGTCCGCCAGATCGTCGAGCACACCCTGGGGCAACAGCAGCCGTCCCTCACGGAACTCGCAAACCGGACAGGCATGAGCGAGAGAACGCTGCAACGGCGGCTGGCGGAAGCGGATACCAGCCTGCACGAAATCATCGATGACAGCCGCCGCGATCTCGCCGAGCAGCTGCTCACCGAAACCGATCTCAGCCTTTCGCAGATCAGTGAGCGCCTGGGGTTCTCCGCGTCAAGCGCATTCACCCGTTCCGCCTCGCGTTGGTTCGGGACGTCTCCGAGCCTTTTCCGACGCCAGCGAATGGCTTCAGTCGCACGTTCTGGATCAAATGAGTAAAATTTTACCTATTGGTCAGTTATCGGCGTGCACTGTCAATGAAATCTCCCGCCGAATCCCCCATATCCCGCTCATTCAAGACTGCGCGTAACTTTGCGCCGAGAGCGCATCACGCCCGCCGCCCAACCTGAGCGATAAGAAGCCCCCATTTCGGAGCCCCCCAAGCTTCCGACGCGGCGTCTTCGGCATCGTTCTTTTAGTGCTTGGCGCGACATCTGCAGCAGGGATGACCGTCCCTGTGACGGATGTCTCGCGCCGAAGGATGTGCAATGAATCATGCAGACAGACCTTCGCGTATCCCCCTCACGCGTACAGAACTGAAGTGCCTCAGATATGTTGCCCAGGGATGGAGCGACGACGAGATCGGCAGAAGTCTGATTCTCTCCAAGCAGGAGGTGGAATCAGTGCTGACCAACACGATCAACAAGCTCGGCACGCCCAATCGTTCCGCCGCAGTCGCCAAGGCGGATCGGCTCGGGCTNTTCAGCGAGAGCCTGTCGGGCAACCCCTATCCGGAAGCGACGGATCACAAGAAGTGGTCGTAGTCCGCAACGAGCAGATGAACGGGATCGGTGTCCTCGACGATCGTTGAGAAGCGCCCGACGGGTTCAGCGAAAATGTTGTCGGTGAGATCGTCATTGACGGTGGAAACCTCGCCGATCAATACGTCGCCGCCCTCGCCCCAGAAGGCATGCCACTGACCGGGAAGAAGCGTCACGCTCTCACCTGGCGACAGGCTCAGCTTGTCGCCCGCCTTGAGCTTGCGCATGGTCCCGTCCGTCAGCACCTCCACCGGGGCCTCGCGATCGATCTGCCCGTCGGGTGTCGAGGAAAACAGTTCGATCACCAGCTTGCCGCCGCCGCGGTTGATGATGTCCTCGGCCTTCAGCGCATGCGTATGCATGGGCGAAATCTGGTTTTCGCGGCTGATCATGATCTTTTCGGCATAAAGCATGCCCTTGCCCGCCTTCAGATCATCGACCGAGCCATTGCGCACCGTGAANAGNAACAGNCCGAGTTCATCGAACNTGCCCTGCCCGTAATCGGTAATGTCCCAGCCCAGCCGCGACTGCNTGATCAGCGNNGAATCATCGCTCACGCGGNGCTTCATCTCCTCAGGAGACCAATAGGCGAAGGGTGGCATGACATAGCCGAATGACCGGATGAACCGATCACCCTCGAGCAGGATTTCATTGACTTTACTGCGCTCCACGGTCCCCTCCCGGATAAATGGCGCTGAAATGACGGTTGATGCTGACCAGGCCCTACGGCTCCGTCAGCTTCCCATGTGCCAGGGACCGTGGTTTTCGCCCTTGCCGTCGATCCGCTCGAAGCCGTGCGCTCCGAAGAAGTCGCGCTGCGCCTGGATGAGATTGGCGGTACCGCGTGCCCGGCGAAGCTGGTCGAAATAGGCGACCGCGGACGACAGTGCCGGAACCGGAAGCCCCTTGCGAACCGCTTCGGCCACGACGGTGCGAAGCGCGCCGTCGGTCTCTTTCACGATGCGCGAGAACTCGGGTGTCATGACAAGATTTGCCACGTCGGGGGTCTTGGTGAAGGCCTCGGAGATCTCGTCGAGGAAGCGGGAACGGATGATGCAGCCCGCGCGCCAGATCTTGGCAATGATCGGCATCGGCAGATTCCAGCCGAATTCCTTCGACGCGGCGGCCATGACTGCGAATCCCTGTGCATAGGCAGCGACCTTGCCCGCGAGCAGCGCCTGTTCCAGAAGCGCGACAGCGTCTCCGCCGGCCTCGAAACTGCCGAGATCCGGGCGTCCGAGAAGATCTTCGGCTTCAGCGCGAAGGCCTGTCATGGCAGACAGGCTCCGTGCACCGACCGCCGCCTCAATCGCGGAGGCCGGAACGGCCATCTGTTGGCTTTCGATCGCCGACCAGCGACCGGTGCCCTTCTGACCCGCCGCATCCAGAATGATGTCGACAAGCGGCTTGCCGGTCTTGTCGTCCTCGGTGGCGAGCACCTTGGAGGTGATCTCGACCAGGAATGAATCGAGCGGACCGGAATTCCAAGCATCGAAGACACCAGCCATCTCAGGCGCCTTCATGCCCATGCCGTCACGCATGATGCCGTAGATCTCGGCGATCATCTGCATATCGGCATATTCGATGCCGTTGTGGATCGTCTTGACGAAGTGACCCGCACCGTTCTCCCCGAGCCAGGCGGCACAGGGCTCGTCGTTGAATTTTGCGGAAATGGCATTGATGACGTCGCTGACCCGGTTCCAGGAGGCTTCCGTGCCGCCGACCATGATCGACGGTCCGAAACGCGCGCCTTCCTCACCACCCGACACACCCATGCCGATGAAGGTCAGCCCCGTATCCTTGAGTTCCTCGAAGCGACGCATAGTATCGCGGAAATTGGCGTTGCCGGCGTCGATGATGATGTCGTTGTTTTCCAGAAGCGGCTTGAGCGCGGCGATCTGCTGATCTACCGGGTCACCGGCCTTGATCATGATGATCACCGGCCGCGGCGGCCGGATGGCGGCCACGAATTCCTCGAGTGATCCGGTCGGGATGATCTTGTCGGAGAGTTCACCTGCGCCCGCTGCGAATTCGCGCGTGCGCTCCTCGGTCCGGTTATAGACGGCGACATCAAAGCCGTGATCGGCGATATTGAGGGCGAGGTTTGCACCCATGACACCCAGACCGATGACACCAATTTCCGCTGAGGCCATGTTTCTCTCCCTTTGGAATTTTGCAGAACTATAGGCGGGAGACACGCCGGCGCAAAGCCGGACCTGTCAGGTAAAGGGACATGGAAGCCCGGACGCTTTTCGTCAAGTCCCGAGTTTACCCCCGTTGCTTGCGGGGCACCTTGTCCTTGGCCAGTTTGTCCTTGGCCGGCTTGTCCTCGCCGTCATCGAGCACACGCCAGGCCGCACCCTCGAGATCCTCGTACTGGCCGTTCTTGAGCGACCACAGAAAGGCGCCGAGACCCAGGAGCCCGAGAAAGAGCGCGGCGGGAATGAGGATGAAAAGATTGGTCACGCTGTGACCCCTGCGCTGCCGGCAAGTCCGGAGGCATCGGCATCGCGCATTTGCTTCCCGGCCGGCTCGACGGCGAGCTTCGTATCGGAATGCCGCCATTTGAGGCGCATCGAATTGAGAACCACAATCACCGAGGATGACGACATGGCAATCGCGGCAACCAGCGGCGACGCGTGGCCGAGAACGGCGAGCGGAACGGCGATCAAGTTGTAGAGGATGGCGAGCGCGAAATTCTGCCGGATCAGCCGGTTGGCGCGCTGCGAGATCGACAGCGCGACGGGCACGGCTTCCAGACTGTCATGCAGGAACACGAAGTCGGCGGCCTGTCGCCCGACATCGGCGGCACTCGCGGGCGCCATGGAGACAGAGGCGGCGGAAAGTGCCGGCGCATCGTTGAGGCCGTCACCGACCATGATGACCTTGCGGCCTTCCTCGCGCAGTGCCTCGAGGCGCGCGACCTTGTCGGCGGGCAGCGCCCGCGACAACCAGCTCGTCAGCCCGAGCTGTTTGGCCAGAAGCGCAACGGGGCGCTCACGGTCCCCGGAAAGCACTTCGGCGACGATACCGCGATCCTTGAGCGACGCGAGCGCCGCTCCGGCCCCAGTTCGAACGGAATCGGCAAAGCGGAAAGTCGCGACTTCCGCACCATTGTGCGAGAACACGACTTCCGAACCGCCATCATCCGCGTCCCGGTCATCGGCAAGTGCAAAGCCCGCGCGACCGAGACGGTAGACCCCGCCATCGGCTGTCACGGCTTCCAGGCCTTCACCCGCGATCTCGTTGACGCTGAGCGACGGCAGGTTGACGGCAGAAGCACTCTGTCCGGCAACAGCCAGCGCTTTCGACAAGGGATGGCGCGAATGCTGCGCGATACGCGCGGCGAGCGCCAGGTCGCGTGCGGCCACTTCGTCGGCATTGAGCAGAACCGGTTTGCCCCTGGTGAGCGTTCCGGTCTTGTCGAAGACGGCGTAATCGGCTTCCGCAAGACGCTCCATGGCCGAGCCGTCCTTGACCATGATGCCGTTCTCGAAGAGTCGGCCTGCGGCAATCACCTGAACCACCGGCACGGCAAGGCCGAGAGCGCAAGGACAGGTGATGATGAGAACGGAGACCGCTATCAGCGTCGCCTGACGCCAGTCGCCGGTCGTCGCGATCCAGCCGACGAACGTGAGGAGCGCCAGGATGTGAACCACCGGCGCATAGATCGACGAGGCCCGGTCGGCGAGACGACGATAGCCGGCGCGTCCGCTTTCGGCCGCTTCCATCATCGAGACCATTTCCGCCAGGAAGGAATCGCGCGCCGCACGTGTCGCTGTGACGATCAGGCTGCCCGTCAGATTGAGCGTGCCGGCTGGCACCTCCATCCCCGCTTCGACGCGAACCGGATCGCTTTCGCCATTGACCAGCGAAAAATCCATGTCGCCCACGCCTTCGGCAACGACGCCATCGATCGGCGTGCGCTCTCCGGCGGCAAGCGCAATCTTCATACCCGGCTGGATTTCGTCGATCGACATGAAGTCGTGCGATCCGTTCTCGCCGACCACCATCGCACCGCGCGGCGAGAGATTGGCGAGATTGCGCACAGCCGAGCGGGCGCGCTCCCGCATCATGTGGTCAAGTGTACGGCCGCCAAGAAGGAAAAAGAGAAGCGTTAGAGACGCATCGAAATAGGCATGCTCACCATGGCTGAAGGTCTCGAACATCGAGATCGCGTAGGCCAGAAGAACGCCGAGGGTGATCGGCACGTCCATGTTGGCGCGTCCGTGACTGACAGCCTGCCATGCCGAGCGGTAGAAGACCCGACCCGCATAAAGGATCGCCGGCCCGGCAATCAGCGCCGAGATCAGATGGAACATGTCACGGGTGGCATCCTCGGCGCCGGACCAGACCGACACCGACAGAAGCATCACGTTCATCGAGGCAAAGCCTGCGACCGCCAGCGAGCGCAGAAGTTCGCGCAGAACCGGATCGCCCTTCTCGTCCTCGGGTCCGGGAAGGTGCGAGGAATAACCGAGAGCGTGCATTCTCTGCACCGCCGCGGCGATCGTCTTGCCGGCGACAGTCCCCTCACCTTTTGCCACCACCGCAATGCGACGCGTCGAAAGATTGACGCGCGCCCGTTCGACACCCTCGACCTTTGGCAGTTCCTTTTCGAGAAGCGCGATGCAGGCACCGCAATGCACGCCCGGAACGATCAGATCGCATTGGCGCAGACCGTCACCGATCGACCGGCTGGCCAGAGCCAACTCGTCGGCGACCGGCAGAGCCGAGCGCAGGGCGTCGAGTTCCGACGCGCTTTCGGTTCCGGCGGCACAGCAGCTCATTATCTCAGTGTCCCGTCAGCCTTGATATGGATGCGATGGGCGCGCTTGTAGACGGTCTCGCCATCGTCAGTGACGGTGACCTGCGCGATCCATTCGCCCTCGGGCAAGCGCTCCGCGGTCGAGAACCGTCCGTGGCCCTCAGGCGCCAGAACGAGCCGCTCGTCGCCCACCTGCCCGACCGGATGGTGGAAGTTGATCTCCACGATATCCGATGCAATCGGCGCGCCGGTACGATCGGTCAGATCGAGGAAGAAGCCCTTTTCGGAGGCATCAAGCTTGACCGCATAGCCGAGCGCGTTGATCGCCTTCATCTCCGCAGCCTTGTCGTTGAACTCCTGACTGGCGACATAGGTGTTCTCGACGACCAGCCCCGTCCAGGTCGTGATCGCGAAGCGCGCCATGATCAGATTGACGGTGATGATCGTGCCGAAGAAGAGAAACAGCACACCGAACATGTGGTAGCCGGTAAAAACCTTCGGTCGAAAGACGTCCCTGATGAGTTCCATCATTTGCGCTCCGGAGCGTTGAAATTGGCGATGTACGCATCGTGCTCATTGCTCGACTTGTCATCTGCGACGAGCCTGAACTTGGTCACCGCACCCGAAATGTACTCTTTCGGCTGGGTTACATGAAGCTTGATCTCCCGCAGGCGATCCGGCTCGACCTCGATGGCAAGCGACCGGCTTGGCGGCTGATTGATTCCGGGAGCTGTCATTGTCGCCCCCGGCAGCCCCTCGATCGACAGGAAGATCACCCGCGGCTCGGGAATCATGTTCAGCAGCTTTACCGTAAATCCGTTCTGGATGTCGCCATTCGACTGCAGCACATATTGCGGATTGCGGTCATGGAGCACGTTGAGTTCCAGTCGGTCGCGCGACACCAGTGCGATCAGAAGCGCGAAACCGACGACAGACCAGATCAGCAGATAAAGCATGGTCCGCGGACGGAAGATAACCCGCCAGTTAAAGTGCTTGACCTTGTCGTGATAATGCCCGTCCGCATCCCGCACCCGGTTGGGATCGATGGCATGCTTACCGTTATCGGTGGCGATGGCCATGTTCTGCGCGTAATCGGCCAGCGTCGCATAGGCGATCAGCCCGCGATCACGACCGAGCTTGTCCATCACGCCGTCGCAGGCGTCGATGCACAATGCGCATGTAATGCATTCCATCTGCTGGCCGTCACGAATATCGATGCCCATCGGGCAGACAGCTACGCAGGCATTGCAATCCACGCAATCGCCGAGCGTCAGACCTTCGGCCGCCGCCTTCTTGGCGTGCTTGCCGCGCGGCTCGCCGCGCCAGTCGTTGTAGGTCACGACCAGCGAGCTTTCGTCGAGCATCGCAGCCTGGATNCGCGGCCACGGGCACATATAGGTGCAGACCTGCTCGCGCATCAGTCCGCCAAANGTGTAAGTCGTGGCGGTCAGGATACCCACGGTGATNTAGGCGACGGCCGGCGCATGACCGGTAAAGAAGTCAACGAGAAGCGACGGCGCNTCGGCGAANTAGAANATCCAGGCACCGCCGGTCGCAACACCGATCAACAGCCAGATCGCGTGTTTNCTGATGCGCTTGGTNAGCTTGCTTGCGCTCCANGGCGCATCTTCGAGCTTCATCCGNGCGTTACGGTCGCCNTCGATCGCCCGTTCGACAACCAGAAACAGGTCGACCCAGACNGTTTGCGGACAGGTGTAGCCGCACCAGGCGCGCCCGACCGCGGACGTCACGAGAAACAGGCCGAAACCGGCCATGACGAGAAGGCCCGCGACGAANATGAACTCCTGCGGCCAGATCTCGATGAAGAAGAAGTAGAAGCGCCGGTTTGCCAGATCAATCAGAACCGCCTGATCGGGNGCATANGGACCGCGATCCCAGCGCANCCANGGCGTGATGTAGTAGATGCCGAGCGTGATGAACATCACCAGCCACTTGAACTGGCGATAACGGCCCGAGGCCCGCTTGGGGAAGATCTTCTTGCGTGCCTCGTAAAGCGGTTTGCGCTTCCACGCGGCATTGACGGGATCGGCATCGAGCCGCTCGATCTCTTCGGGGGCTTGATCCATTTGGCGGGTCTGAGTGTTCATGGCGCTACCTTATTGATGGCGGCACAATGCCTTCGGGCAAAGGGCAAATCATTGATCAGGGTCAACTAGCGCCTTTAGCCACGCATACTAAATGCGACACGAGTGCACACCTCCCGGCTTTGAGGGGTTTCGCACGTTGAAAGGTCTATTTGTCGCTCCTGACGACAGGGCACGATTCAATTCCCCCTGACCGCCAGAGCGATTGCCACCTTTTTGAGCGATGGCTCAAATGGATGGACAGCCCGTTTTACCTTCCCCATACTCGCTCCCGGTGCCCATGCACCCAAAGGGGAGACAAGTATCATGGATCCGATTATCGACTTTCTGAATACGATATTCTGGGGCTACGTTCTCATATACGGACTGCTTGCAGTCGGCATTTTCTTCACAATCCGCCTCGGTTTCATTCAATTCGTGCACTTCCCGGAGTTTTTCCGNGTTGTGCTGGGATCAAGCGAATCCGACAAATCCGGCATCACGCCGCTTCAGGCGCTGACCGTCAGCCTCGCCTCACGCGTGGGCACCGGCAACCTCGCAGGTGTTGCCGTCGCTCTGACGCTCGGCGGTCCCGGTGCGATCTTCTGGATGTGGATGGTCGCGCTCGTCGGGATGGCGACCGCCTACGCGGAAAGCACCCTCGCCCAGCTCTACAAGACACGCAACGAGGAAGGAAATTACCGCGGCGGTCCCGCCTTCTACATCGCCCGCGGACTGCGCGCGCCCTGGGCCGGCGGCATCTTCTCGGTCTGCCTGATCATTTCCTTCGGCCTCGTCTTCAACGCCGTGCAGGCCAATTCGATCGCCGGCGCAGTGGAAACCGCCTTCGGCATTCCGACATTCGCCTGCGGGATCATTCTCGCGGTTCTGGCCGGTATCGTCATTTTCGGCGGCATCAAGCAGATTGCCCGCGTTGCCGAAGTGGTGGTGCCATTCATGGCCATCGCCTATCTCGCGGTGGCGATCATTATCGTCATCATCAACATCTCGGCGGTTCCCGGTGTGATCGGAATGATCATCTCCAACGCGTTCGGCGTGCAGGAAGCCGCNGGCGGTGTAACCGGAGGCCTGGCCGCAGCCATGCTCAACGGCGTTAAGCGCGGCCTGTTTTCCAACGAAGCCGGCATGGGCTCGGCACCGAACATTGCAGCCGTTGCCACGCCTGATCCGCACCACCCGTCATCNCAGGGTCTCGTTCAGGCGCTCGGCGTCTTCATCGATACGCTGCTGATCTGTTCGGCCACCGCCTTCATGATCCTTCTCTCCGGNGTCTACACACCGGGCATGGAGACAACGGGCACNGAACTGACCCAGCTTGCGCTCGACGCGCATATCGGCACCGCAGGCACCTATTTCGTGGCGATCGCGATCTTCTTTTTNGCCTTCACCTCGATCATCGGTAACTACTCCTATGCCGANAACGCGCTGACCTTCCTGCATCTGGGNAACAAGAGCGGNCTCACNGTCATGCGCATCCTNGTNCTGCTCATGGTNCTCTGGGGCTCGGTGCAGAGCGTGGCGACGGTGTTCAACGCCGCCGATGCCTCGATGGGCCTGATGGCAACGATCAACCTGATCGCGATCGTCCTGCTCTCCGGCACCGTGGTGAAGCTGACGAAGGACTACTTCGCGCAGCGCAAGGCCGGCCGGACGCCGATCTTCCATTCAGCCGACTACAACGAGCTGAGAGGCAAGATCGACGACACGATCTGGCATCGCGACAACGCCTGACAACGAAAATGGCCGTGACGGTTTCCCGCCACGGCCATTTTCCGGAACGACTTGTCGTCTTGCTTACTGACCGCCACCCAGCGAGTGGACGAAGACGGCCAGCTGCTTGACGGTCGTATCTCCGAGGCGCGAACCCCAGGCCGGCATCACGCCGTGCTGCGGGTTACGGACCTGAGAGGCAACGCCGGCTTCCGTGCCGTCATAGAGCCAGATCGCGTCCGCAAGGTCCGGCGCGCCGAAGTCCTTGTCGCCCTGCGCGTTCTCGCCGTGGCAAGCGACGCAGTTCTCTTCAAAGACGACCTTGCCGGGCTCAACGAGCGCCTCGTTCGACGGCGTGCCCGACAGGCTGATCACGTAGGCTGAAACCTCCCTGATCTGCTCAGGCTCGAGCATGTCGCCGAAAGCAGGCATCTCGGAGAATCGCGCATCGTCATCCTGATCGTTACGGATGCCGTGGGTAATGGTGGTGTAGATCTCGTCGATCGAACCGCCCCAGAGCCAGTCGTCATCGTTCAGGTTGGGATAGCCGGCCGAGCCCTGCGCGCCGGAACCGTGGCACTGCACGCAGTTGACCTTGAAGGCTGCCGAGCCGCCGGCAATCGCGAACTGCAGGAGTTCGGGATTGGCTTCGATTTCGGCGACCGGAGTCTGCGCGATTTGCTCGACCAGAGAGCCCTGGGCCGTCTTGGCGGCTGCGAGTTCCTCGGCCACATCGGCGCGGCTCGAGTAACCGAGGACGCCCTTCGTGTTTTCCGAGATCATCGGAATGGCCGGATACAGGATCACGTAGCCGATGGCCCAGACGATGGTGGCGTAGAAAGTCCAGAGCCACCACCGCGGAAGGGGATTGTTGAGTTCGCGAATACCGTCCCAGACGTGGCCTGTCGTTTCGACGCCCGAGACTTCATCAACGTGTTTGTCGGACATGTCTCAGTCCTCCTCTCTGAAGGGAATGCTGGCCGCGTCCTCGGCATTCTTGCGATTGCCGGGACGGAAGACGAAGAAAACGGCTCCGACGAAGAAGAGGACCATGAGCAACAGTCCCCAGCTGTCGGCGAATTGCCGCATGGCTGTATAGGTTTCCATTGCTCCCTCCTTACCGGTAACCGGATGCGTCGTCGTAGGTCGAGAAATCGACCAGGGTGCCGAGCATCTGCAGATAGGCGATCAGGGCATCCATCTCGCTCAGCTGCGCCGGATTGCCGTCGAAGTCGCCCAGGACGGCCTTCGGGTAGCGTTCCTCGAGACCGGACGTGTCGGCATCGGGGTCAGCCTGTGCGCGAAGATCAAGCTCTGCGTTCTCGATCATCTCGTCCGTATAGGGCACACCCACCATCACGCTGGCTTTGAGGTTGGCCTCGACATTGGCCACCGTGAGCGGCGTTTCCTTCAGGAAGGAATAGCTGGGCATGATCGATTCCGGCACCACCGAGCGCGGCTCGTTCAGGTGGTCGACGTGCCACTCGTTCGAGTAGCGGCCGCCCACACGCGCCAGATCCGGCCCGGTACGCTTGGAACCCCACTGGAACGGGTGGTCGTACATCGATTCCGCGGCAAGGCTGTAATGGCCATAGCGCTCGACCTCGTCCCGGAACGGGCGGATCATCTGGCTGTGGCAATTGTAGCAGCCTTCACGGATGTAGATGTCGCGACCGGCCAGTTCGAGCGGCGAGTACGGACGCATGCCCTCCACCTTCTCGATGGTGTTCTCGAGGTAGAAGAGCGGAGCGATTTCGACGATGCCGCCGATGGTGACGACGGCGAGCGCCCCCACCATCAGCAACGTCGCGTTGCGTTCAAGGATTTCGTGTTTATCCAGAAAAGCCATCTCTCAGGCCTCCTTATTCAGCGGGTGCGAGTGCGGGTTCGGCGCCGGGGATCGGTGCCTCTTCGCGTTCGCGTCCGATGATTGTCATGTAGATGTTGAAGGCCATGATGATGCCGCCCGTCAGGTACATCAGGCCGCCGACGGCGCGCAGGATGTAGTAGGGCTTCATCGCAGCAACCGATTCAGCGAACGAGTAAACCAGGAAGCCCTGATCGTTGTACTCGCGCCACATCAGACCCTGCTGGATACCGGCAACCCACATCACGGCGGCGTAGAGCACGATGCCGAGAGTTGCGAGCCAGAAGTGCCAGTTGACCATGCGCAGCGAATAGAGACGGTTGCGACCCCACAGTTTCGGAGCAAGGTAGTACATTGCGCCGAAGGAGATCATGCCGACCCAGCCCAGAGCGCCGGAGTGCACGTGACCGATGGTCCAGTCCGTATAGTGGCTGAGCGAGTTGACCGCCTTGATGGACATCATCGGACCTTCGAAGGTCGACATGCCGTAGAAGGCCACCGCAATCACCATCATGCGGATGATCGGATCGGTACGGATCTTGTCCCATGCGCCCGAGAGCGTCATCAGACCGTTGATCATGCCGCCCCAGGAAGGCATCCACAGCATGATGGAGAAGACCATGCCGAGTGTCTGCGCCCAGTCGGGCAGAGCGGTGTAGTGCAGGTGGTGCGGACCGGCCCAGATGTACAGGAAGATCAGCGCCCAGAAGTGGATGATCGACAGGCGGTAGGAGTAGACCGGACGGCCGGCCTGCTTGGGGATGAAGTAATACATCATGCCCAGGAAGCCTGCGGTCAGGAAGAAGCCCACGGCGTTGTGACCGTACCACCACTGCGTCAGCGCGTCCTGAACGCCGGAGAAGGCCGAATAGCTCTTCACGCCGAGGAACGAGACCGGTATCGCCAGATTGTTGACGACGTGCAGCATCGCAATGGTGATGATGAAGGAGAGGTAGAACCAGTTGGCCACATAGATGTGGCTTTCCTTGCGTGTCAGCAGCGTGCCCATGAAGACGACCAGATAGGCCACCCAGACAATGGTCAGCCACAGGTCGACATACCATTCCGGCTCCGCATATTCGCGGCCCTGGGTGATGCCCAGCAGGTAGCCGGTCGCGGCCATCACGATGAACAGCTGATACCCCCAGAAGACGAACCAGGCGAGATTGCCGCCGAAGAGGCGTGCACGCGTGGTGCGCTGGACCACATAAAACGACGTCGCCAGAAGCGCGTTGCCACCGAAAGCGAAAATCACCGCCGATGTGTGGAGCGGACGGGTCCGGCCGAAGTTAAGGAACGGCTCGATATTGAGGTCCGGAAAGGCGAGTTGGAGCGCGACGAAGACACCGGCGGTAAAGCCGATGACCCCCCAGAACACGGTTGCGATCACCCCGTACCGGACGACACCGTCCAGATAGCCCGACGTGTCGACAGGCTCCGGATTGAATTTGATATTGCGCAGCAAGATGACGGTCGCGATGAGCAGGACGACACAGACGATACCCATATGGGCAGCGAACAGCGAATCCTGCGCAAAGGCCGCCCCGAGCAACGCCAGGAAGGCGGCTAAGCCGACGGCGATAGTTTCGAAAGCGTACTTCATTTTTGGAATCCCCCGAGGGTCTCAGATTAGTTCCGGCCAGATGCGGGCCCCCAGCCGATGGGTAGCGCATCTGATCCGGGCCGATAATCAGATCGCAAAGCGCGGTCACATTTACCTTGATCCAGGTCAAGGCTGATTTCTCCGGACCACATCATTCTCGTCGCCATACGTGGAACAGATCTCGGCAATGGAGACGGTAGGGTGCACATCAATCCGAATAGCGGCCTGTCTGAGGGCGAAATGCCCGTGGCAGACCTCCTTACAACGTTCTTCAAGGCGAAATCCGACCAGCTGGCCCTATGTGATCAGTTGGAGGAGATAGCCGACTCGTTACCCGATCGTGTGAACAGGCAAAAGTGCCTTTATGCCGCAGCCGCCCTCGCCCCGATGATCCGCAAGGTTCACCAGTTCGAGGAAGAGCTCCTGTTTCCCAAGCTCGCCGTACTGATGATCGGCGAACCGACAAGCGCAAAAACGCTGGAGCGCCTGCGTTTTGAACATTGCGAGGACGAATGCTTCGCAGAAGAACTAAGCGAGGCGCTTCTCGATCTCGGCCGTGGCCGGGAGGACATAAATGTTGAAGCCACCGCCTACATGCTGCGTGGGTTTTTCGAGGCTGTTCGTCGGCACATTGCGGCCGAGCAGGAAATCGTTCAGCGTTACACCCATTGATCATTCGCTGATTCTAGACCATTCCCTCCCAAGCCGAATCTCCATAAACTCATCCGCAGGAATTGGTGCGCAGATCCGCGTCAACCCGCCGGGAAAATATTGTGGATTTTTTTCGCCCGGCTGTGGGAATCTTGGATCACGGTAAGATCTCCGATTTTGCCCGCCTCCGCGCGCCGCACTCGTACTATGCCGTGCCAGCATCCAAGCCAGACTGATGTTCAGCCGGTCCGCAAGATATTCAGGAAGCAAGTCATCCATGTCCGATCCAGCCCGCAAACTTGAGAGCCTCCCCGGCAATCAGGAAAAAGCGCAGCATTTCCGCGAAGCTCCGGCCAATATCGAGGCCGAGCAGGCTCTTCTGGGCGCGATTCTGGTCAACAACGACGCTTTCTACCGTGTCTCGGACTTCTTGAAGCCCGGCCACTTCATGGAATCCGTCCACCGGAAGATCTTCGAAGTCGCCGGCGACATCATCCGAATGGGCAAGACCGCGAACCCGGTCACGATCAAGACCTTTCTGCCCGCCGACGGCAAGATCGGCGATCTGACGATGTCGCAGTATCTCGCGCGCCTCGCGGCTGAAGCCGTTACCATCATCAATACCGAGGACTACGGTCGCGCGATCTACGATCTGGCGCTGCGCCGTTCGCTGATTGGTATCGGCGAGGACATGGTCAACATCGCCTTTGACGCTCCGCTCGACATGCCGCCCCAGACCCAGATCGAGGATGCAGAACGCCGGCTCTTCGAACTTGCCGAAACCGGCCGCTACGACGGTGGCTTCCAGAGCTTCAACGATGCCGTTTCGCTTGCCGTCGATATGGCGGGTGCCGCCTACCAGCGCGACGGAAGCCTGTCGGGCATTTCCACCGGCATCCATTCGCTCGACGCACGCATGGGCGGCCTGCAGCCCTCCGACTTGATCATCCTTGCCGGACGTCCGGGCATGGGCAAGACGTCGCTGGTGACCAACATCGCCTTCAACGTCGCCGCCGCCTACGAACCCGAAGTTCAGGCAGACGGTTCGATGAAAGCCAAGAACGGCGGTGTCGTCGGCTTCTACTCGCTCGAAATGTCCTCGGAACAGCTCGCAACCCGTATCATTTCCGAGCAGACGGAAATCAGCTCGTCGAAGATCCGCCGCGGTGAGATTTCGGAAGCCGATTTCGAGAAGCTGGTCGCCTGCTCCCAGATGATGCAGAAGATCCCGCTCTTCATCGACCAGACAGGTGGTATCTCCATCGCCCAGCTGTCCGCCCGCGCCCGTCGCCTCAAGCGCCAGCGCGGCCTCGACCTCCTCATCATCGACTACGTTCAGCTGATGACCGGCTCGAAGAAGTCGAGCGACAACCGCGTGCAGGAAATCACCGAGATCACCACCGGCCTCAAGGCACTCGGCAAGGAACTCGGCGTGCCGATCATCGCGCTGTCCCAGCTCTCCCGTCAGGTGGAAAGCCGCGAAGACAAGCGTCCGCAGCTCTCCGACCTTCGCGAATCGGGTTCGATCGAGCAGGACGCCGACGTGGTGCTCTTCGTCTATCGTGACGAGTATTATGTGAAGAACGCCGAGCCGCGCCGTACCTCCGAGGAAATCGCCGCGGATATCAAGACCCCTGAATACCTCGCCTGGGAAGAAAAGATGAGCAAGGCCCGCGGGACGGCGGACGTGATCATCGCCAAGCAGCGTCACGGACCGACCGGAACGGTACCGCTGGCCTTCGCCGCCGAGTTCACGCGCTTCTCCGATCTTGCGGATTCGTCCTACGCGCAATTTGCCCACGAGTGATCCTGCGGATCGGCCCTCTCCGATCACTGGCGTCCTACATTAGGAAAGCGCAGGCCTACGATTTAGGCATTCAGCCTCGCTGACGGCAGAATCCAACTGCCGTGAGCGTCAGCCTCCTGCACCTTGTGCGTCAAACGTGCATGGCATGGGATTTGCACGGACTTTCGCGATTGTGAAAGGAGCACTTCCCATGAAACGCAGATCCCTCTTCAGCCTCGCTCTCGCCCTTGCCACCGGCCTCTCGCTATCGATGGTCGGCGCACCAGAGGCACGTGCGAATGGCCTT
Organism: Hoeflea sp.; assembly: GCA_002707605.1. Classification (GTDB taxonomy): domain Bacteria; phylum Pseudomonadota; class Alphaproteobacteria; order Rhizobiales; family Rhizobiaceae; genus Pseudohoeflea. The sequence goes on along the minus strand of PANK01000015.1, from coordinate 96,682 downwards.
GAAACCGTCATGTCCAGCGGCACGCTGCGCGTCGCCGTCCCACAGGACTTTCCGCCCTTCGGCTCGGTCGGGTCCGACATGGCGCCACAGGGTTACGACATCGACATGGCGAAACTCATTGCCGAGAAACTCGGCGTCAAAGCCGAGATCGTGCCGGTCACGAGCGCCAACCGCATTCCCTATCTCCAGACCAACAAGGTCGATCTCGTCATTTCGTCGCTCGGCAAAAACCCCGAACGCGACGCGGTGATTGATTTCTCAGAACCCTATGCGCCGTTCTACAACGGCGTCTTCGCGCCCGCAGATATTGAAATTTCGGGTGCCGAAGATCTTTCGGGCAAGACGATCGGCGTCACCCGCGGCTCGATCGAGGACCTGGAACTGACCAAGATCGCGCCAGAAGATGCCACCCTGAAGCGCTACGAGGACAATAACGGCACCATTTCGGCCTTCCTCTCCGGCCAGGTCGATGCCGTTGCCACCGGCAATGTGGTCGCAGCAGCCATCATCGAGAAGAACCCGCCCAAGCGCCCGGAGCCGAAATTCCTGATCAAGAACTCGCCCTGCTATGTCGGCATGAACGAGAACGAGCCGGAGTTGATGGCCAAAGTCAACGAAATCATCGCCGAAGCGAAGTCGGACGGCTCGCTCAACGCGATTTCGGAAAAGTGGCTCGGCATTCCGCTGCCCGAAGATCTCTGATCCGGTTTTCTCCGGAAGGCTGGCCCCGCGGCCGGCCTTCCCCACCTTGATTCGGACATGTGCGCGTGAACTACGTTTTCGATTTCGGCTGGCTCGCCCAGTATTATCCGGTCTTCCTCAAGGGCATTGCGATCACCATCGAGCTCACCCTCGTGGGGGGCGTGATCGGCATCGGCTTCGGCATCTTCTGTGCCTGGGTGCGCGCGCTCGGCCCGACATGGATGCGCCCGCCGGTCGCCGTCTATGTCGAACTCATCCGAAATACGCCCTTCATGGTGCAGCTCTTCTTCATCTTTTTCGGACTGCCGGCACTCGGCTTCCGGATGGGAGAATTGCAGGCCGCCAACCTCGCCATGATCATCAATCTCGGCGCCTATAGCTGCGAGATCGTGCGCGCCGGCATCGAAGCCACGCCGAAGGGCCAGTTCGAGGCGGGCGCCGCACTCGCGTTAAAGCCGCTGCAGGTCTTTCGCCACATCATCATACGCCCGGCCCTCCAGCGCATCTGGCCGGCGTTATCCTCGCAAGTCGTCATCGTCATGTTGGGTTCTGCCGTCGTCTCGCAGATCGCGGCGGAAGACGTCACCTTCGCAGCAAACTTCATCCAGTCGCGCACCTTCCGCGCCTTCGAGTCCTATTTCGTCTCGACGGCGATCTACCTCGCCTTGTCCATACTTCTGCGCAAGGGACTCGACTATCTGGGCTTTTTCCTGTTCCCGGCTACACGCGTGGAGAGCCACTGATGACCGATTTCTCCACTTGGGACATCCTCCGGAACCTGCTGCTGGCCGCCCGCTGGACGCTCATACTCTCGCTCGTCGCCTTCATTGGCGGCGGTGTCGTCGCTCTCCTGATCCTCTTCATGCGGATTTCACGCAATCGCGTCGCAAAGCTATTCGCCCGCTATTACGTCGAGCTCTTCCAGGGCACACCGCTCCTCATGCAGCTTTTTCTCGCCTTTTTCGGGATCGGCTTGTTCGGGATCGACGTCCCCGCCTGGCTTGCCGCGGGTGTGGCGTTGACCCTCTGGACGGCAGCCTTCCTCGCGGAAATCTGGCGCGGCTGTGTCGAATCAATCCCGAAAGGACAGTGGGAAGGTGCCCGCTCCCTGGCCCTCAACTATGTCCAGCAGATGCGGCTCATCATCCTGCCGCAGGCAATGCGTGTCGCAGTTCCGCCAACCGCCGGCTTCTCCGTGCAGGTGGTCAAGGGCACCGCGCTCACCTCCATCATCGGCTTCGTGGAACTGACAAAGGCTGGCACCATCGTGACAAACGCCACCTTCCAGCCCTTCACGGTCTACGGCCTCGTCGCTCTCCTCTATTTCGCCATCTGCTTCCCGCTGTCGAAATATTCCAAGCATCTCGAGCGCAAGATGGCTGCGGCTTATTCACACGGTCGTTGAAACCGACTTGAAGTTCGTTGCCCGCCTCTGCCTCACCTAGTATGGAAAGCGCATGACGAGCATGACTTCCAAGACCGGCGACCTCGCCGACGACGCTGCGGCAACTGCCCGCCTGACAATCGATCTTGGCGCAATCGCCGATAACTGGCGCACGATGCGCGACCTTTCCGGCGAAGCCACATGCGGCGCTGCGGTCAAGGGCAACGCCTATGGCACCGGGATGGCCGAAGCAGCCCCCGTTCTTGCGAAGGCCGGCTGCCGGCACTTTTTCGTCGCCGATGCCAATGAGGGCGCTGCGCTCAGAAAGCTTCTGCCGGACGCGGAAATCTTCATTCTCTCGGGCGCCTTCGATGCGGCGATCCCGGTGATTCTCGACAACAATCTCACCCCGGTGCTGAACTCGCTCGACCAGATCGCGGTATGGCGGAAGGCCGGAAACGACCGTCCGGCAGCACTGCACATCGACACGGGCATGAATCGCCTTGGCATCACACCGGCTGAAGCCTTTGAAATCGCTGAGGNTCGCGCATTCAGGCCGACGCTCATCATGAGCCATTTTGCCTGCGCCGACAGCCCCGACCACCCGCTGAACGCGAAACAGATCGAGCGCTTNACCGAGGTCCGTANNCACTTCCCGGAAGCGCGCGCCAGNCTCGCCAACTCAGCCGGCATCCACATGGGCGANGACACNCANTTCGATGTTACCCGCCCCGGNATCGCGCTGTATGGCGGCGAATGNGTCAACGACGTNAAGAACCCNATGCGCGCTGTCGCCAAAGCCGAGGCGCGCATACTGACCAACCGCATNGCAAAGGCAGGNGAGACGGTCAGCTANGGCGGGNCCNTNACCCTCAAGCGNGATACGCGCATCGCCATTTGCGGCNTCGGCTATGCCGANGGTTTCCACCGNGCNTCNTCNGGCNCGGGTGTTCCGCTGCGCCAAGCGNTTCCGCAAGGTGGCATGGGNGCAGTNGAAGGCCACACNGCTCCCCTCCTNGGCCGCGTNACGATGGACCTCCTCATGTTCGACGTAACCGATCTACCCGAAANACTCGGTGTGCCCGGACAGTGGCTCGAACTCTTCGGTGAGACGATTGCGCTCGACGATGCGGCGCGCGCGGCGGGNACGATCGGCTANGAACTTCTGACCAGCCTCGGCTCCCGCTATGCCCGCCGCTATGCNTGACGGTCGNGCGCTGGGCCCTTCCCGCAACGGAGCGGTCTGAGCATGTACTGGCCGCCACCCGGCATCAAGCGCCANCCAGAACGCCGCTGGANCCGACCCGANCNGATTTTCTTCGGCCACGGCGCCTGTCACATTCTGNCCGGCGCCTATCTCCGNCTCTTTCCGCAGACCAACTTGCAGNCCGAGCGNATCATTCCAGCTGAAGGCTTTGCGGGAGCTCACATATNCCTCACGGACGGNATNCTGGCTTTCGATTTTCACGGCTACAGCCGTCGCGACCGCCTCCTCGCGCATCACGCCAAAGGTTGGGCGCAACGCTATCCCGGGTGGTCGGCCGCCCTTGAGGCAGTCGAATTCGATCTCCTCAATACCCGCGAACTCAACGCCCACAAGATGCTTGGGCCCGACCAGTATTTTGGCGATGCGCTTGCTCGTGCCGACGTCTTTCTGAAGAAACTGGATCATCGTTGCGGTATGCGCCGCGCGACGGAAGGCGCGCCATCGGCCGGCGATGCCGCAGTCCTCGAAACCTGTTTCACCTTGACCGCCAGAGCCAAGTCTGGCATCGGAACATAATAAGAACAAGCAACTTCGAGAGCGATTGCCGTGGCCAAAACCCGCACACAATTCGTCTGCCAGAACTGCGGCACCGTGCACGCTCGCTGGGCCGGACGCTGCGATGGCTGTGGCGCCTGGAACACGATCGTCGAGGATGACCCCAACGGCGGTATCGGCGGACAGCCGGGAGCGGCATCGGCCCGCAAGGGTCGCCCGGTGGCGCTGGCAACGCTCTCCGGCGAAGCGGAAGAGGCCCCGCGTGTCGCCACAGGCATTTCCGAACTCGACCGGGCGACGGGCGGCGGCTTTGTGCGCGGCTCGGCCGTGCTCGTCGGCGGCGACCCCGGCATCGGCAAGTCGACCCTCCTGATGCAGGCCGCCGCTACGCTCGCGCGTCAGGGCAACCGGGTGATCTACGTCTCCGGTGAAGAAGCCACCGCGCAAGTGCGACTACGCGCGCAGCGTCTGGGGGCTGCCGATACAGATGTGCTGCTGGCCGCGGAAACCAATGTCGAGGACATTCTTGCCACGCTGACCGACGGCAAACGGCCCGATTTCGTCATCATCGATTCGATCCAGACCCTCTGGAGCGACACGGCGGGCTCAGCACCCGGCACGGTCACCCAGGTGCGCACCGGCGTTCACGCCATGATCCGCTTTGCCAAGCAGACGGGCGCTGCCATGGTGCTTGTCGGCCACGTCACAAAAGACGGCCAGATCGCCGGCCCTCGCGTTGTGGAGCACATGGTGGATGCCGTTCTCTATTTCGAGGGCGACCGCGGCCATCACTACCGTATTCTCAGGACCGTTAAGAACCGTTTCGGCCCCACCGACGAGATCGGCGTTTTCGAAATGTCCGACAAGGGTTTGCGCGAAGTCGCCAATCCGTCCGAACTGTTTCTCGGGGAACGCAACGAGAAGGCGCCTGGAGCCGCCGTCTTCGCCGGAATCGAGGGGACGCGTCCGGTTCTTGTGGAAATCCAGGCGCTCGTCGCACCGTCGAGCCTCGGCACGCCCCGCCGCGCGGTTGTCGGATGGGATTCCTCCCGTCTTTCCATGATACTTGCGGTCCTTGAGGCCCATTGNGGGGTGCGGCTCGGAAACCATGATGTCTACCTCAATGTGGCGGGCGGATACCGCATTGCNGAACCTGCGGCCGACNTGGCTGTGGCCGCAGCCCTTGTTTCCTCGCTTGCCGGTCTTGCTCTCCCAGCCGATTGCGTCTATTTCGGCGAAGTGAGCCTGTCCGGAGCAGTCCGGCCGGTCGCACAGACTGCATTGCGCCTTAAAGAGGCCGAAAAGCTGGGATTTCACGGGGCGGTGCTGCCGTCCGGTTCCGCCGAGGTTCCCGCCGGCAAGGCAGCCGGCCTGACAATGGTGGAATCCCTGCCTGATCTCGTCGCCCGCATCGCGGGATCGAAGGGTGATCGGCTCTCCGCTGGCGCGGGGGAAGACAATTGAAGTATCGGCCCGACTTTCCGTGCGCGGGGCACGGGACGGCCGATCCGGAACGGAACTCTGATCCATGCCCATCACGCTTCTCGACGGCATCGTTCTCGCTGTAACGCTGTTTTCGGCCGTCCTGGCCATGGTTCGCGGTTTCTCCCGCGAAGTACTCGCAGTGGCATCCTGGGTTGCCGCAGCGGCTGCCGCCTATTTCTTCTATCCGGCACTCGTACCCTTTGCGCAGAAATATACCGGCTCCGACAAGATAGCGATGATCGGCTCTGCCGCCGTGATCTTCCTTATAACGCTGATCGTGGTCTCCTATATTACNATGCGCATCGCGGATTTNATCATNGACAGCCGCGTGGGCGCGCTCGACCGNACCCTCGGTTTTGTCTTNGGTGCGGCACGCGGTATCCTGCTCGTCGTCGTCGCCATGCTGTTCTTCAACTGGCTGGTGGCAGCACCGCAGCAGCCCGACTGGGTTGCCAACGCCAAGTCCAAGCCNATGCTTGATACGCTTGGTGCGCGCCTNGTGGCCATGCTGCCGGAAGATGCAGACGCCGAGATCCTGAACCGTCTCAAGGGCTTGAGCGGTGAAGAAGAAGCCCCATCCGTGGATGAGACCACGGATCCGGCAAGCGACCAGGCCTCCGGCACTGCCGGCTAAGGCCCGTTAACCTGTNCCAGATACCGTTCCCCTCGGAACGGGAACCGGCCTGTAGCCGGTGTTATGAAAGGTCCGATGTCATGGATGACTCCCTCCTGTCCGGCCCCGAGAACGANGCCGATTCCTTTCGCGACGAATGCGGCGTCTTCGGCATCCTCGGTCGTGACGACGCTGCTCCCGTCGTCACCCTCGGTCTTCACGCGCTTCAGCACCGCGGTCAGGAAGCAGCCGGTATCGTTTCCTTCGACGGCACCCANTTNTCNGTNGAGCGCCACATCGGCCTGATCGGCGACACCTTCACCAAGCGTTCTGTGCTCGATCGTCTCCCCGGCGACCGCGCCATCGGCCACACCCGCTACTCGACCACCGGCGGCGAAGGCCTGCGCAATGTGCAGCCGCTGTTCGCCGAGTTTGCCGGCGGCGGTTTTGCCATCGCCCATAACGGCAACATCACCAACGCTCTGACCAAGCAACGCGAACTCCAGAAGCGCGGCGCGATCTTCTCCTCCACCTCGGACACCGAGACGATCCTTCATCTGATCGCTTTTTCGGAAAAGACTCGCATCGTCGAGCGCTTTATCGACGCCCTCGGCCAGCTTGAGGGCGCCTACTCGCTCGTTGGCCTGTCGCAGAAGAAGATGATCGGCGCGCGCGACCCGCTCGGCATCCGTCCGCTCTGCCTGGGCGATCTCGACGGCGCCTATATCCTTGCCTCCGAAACCTGCGCGCTGGACATCATCGGGGCCCGGTTCGTCCGCGACATCAAGCCGGGCGAAGTGGTCGTGATCACCGAGGACGGCATCGAGAGCCACTTCCCTTTCGAAAAACCCGCGCCGCGTTTCTGCATCTTCGAATACGTCTATTTCGCGCGCCCCGATTCCAACATCGAGAGCCGCAACGTCTATGAGGTGCGCAAGAACATCGGCATGGAACTGGCTCGCGAGAACCCGGTCGATGCCGATCTCGTGGTCCCGGTTCCTGATTCGGGCACCCCGGCGGCTATCGGCTTTGCGGAAGGCTCAGGCATTCCTTTCGAACTCGGCATCATCCGCAACCACTATGTCGGCCGGACGTTCATCCAGCCCACCGCCTCGATCCGCCATATGGGCGTCAAGCTGAAGCACAATGCGAACAGGCACATGATCGAAGGCAAGCGCGTGGTTCTGGTCGATGATTCCATCGTTCGCGGCACCACCTCGCAAAAGATCGTGCAGATGATGCGCGAAGCCGGCGCGAAGGAAGTGCATATGCGCATCGCCTCCCCGCCCACCATGTCGCCATGCTTTTACGGCGTCGACACGCCGGAGAAATCCAAACTTCTCGCCTCGCGCATGAGCATCGAGGAAATGGCCGATTTCATCCGCGTCGACAGCCTGGGCTTCCTGACCATCGACGGTCTCTACCGCGCCGTACGCGAGCCGTCGCGCAACAACGAAGCACCGCAGTTCTGCGATGCCTGCTTTACCGGTGAATATCCGACCGTGCTCACCGACCAGGGCGGCAAGGATAATGTCCGCTCGCTTTCACTGCTCGCCAACAACGGATAGGATTTATGGGACTTCTTGACGGACGGCTGGCGCTTGTTACCGGCGCTTCCCGCGGCATCGGTTATGCAACGGCTCGGGTACTCGCCCGCGAAGGCGCGCATGTTATCGCTGTGGCCCGCACCATAGGCGGCCTGGAAGAACTCGACGACGCCATCAAGAAGGAGACCGGCCAGTCCGCAACGCTCGTCCCGATGGACCTGACCGACATGCCGGCAATCGACCGTCTTGGCGGAGCCATCCATGAGCGTTGGGGCAAGCTCGATGTCCTCGTCGCCAATGCGGGCACGCTCGGCACGATTTCGCCGGTGGCCCATGTCGAGGCGAAAGTCTTCGATCAGGTCATCGATATCAACATCAAGTCGACCTGGCGGCTGATCCGCTCGGTGGAGCCGCTTCTGCTCAAATCCGATGCCGGTCGCGCCCTGGTGCTGTCTTCGAGCGTGGCACACACCGCCCGCGCCTTCTGGGGCCCTTATGCGGCCTCCAAGGCAGCACTCGAGGTTCTCGTCCGCGTCTGGGCCGAGGAACAGGAAAAGACCGCGCTCAAGGTCAACTCCGTCGATCCCGGCGGCACACGCACTGCAATGCGCGCCCGTGCCTTCCCGGGCGAAGATCCTGCCACCCTGCCCAAGCCTGCGGAAGTCGCCGAGAAGCTCATCAAGCTCTGCACGCCGGATCTCGATGTCACCGGCAAGCTCTTCAAGGTGCGCGAAGATCGTTTCGTCGACTACCGGCTGCCGGAATAGTCCACACGCCTTCAGGCTTGGATTTAACCAGCTGAATCAAAAAACGGGCCGAATCGCGCAAGTGATTCAGCCAGTTGGCATTTTAGCACGTGTGAAAGTCTATCAGTCGCGCGGCGCGTCGTTCTCATCGCGGGATGGAGCGGATGACACGGTCATGGCCCCGCGCTTCGATTTCGGGCCGTAATTCTTCGACCAGTGCCAGCTCCCGAAAGGGAGACTGATGAGGAAACCAAGCGCAGTCGCCGTCAGTGTTTCCCAGGTGAAGCTCATCAGCAACGAAACATAAACGACGACGACCAGCGTGATCGGCATGACGAGATCGCGTCGCACCCGGTCGCCGATCCCTTTACCCGAGAACACCGGAAGCCGGCTGATCAGAAGAAAGCCGATGAAGACCGTGTAGGCCGACCAGAACAGCGCCGACGGCTGACCCGGCGTGAGACCCAGGAAGCCGAGATAGACCGGCAGGAACACGATCAGCGCACCGGCGGGCGCCGGAACGCCTACGAAGAACAAGGCCTGCCAGCGGGCCTTGGTGGGACTGTCAACGGAGACATTGAAGCGGGCGAGCCGGAGCGCCGCGGCGATCGCATAGACAAGGCTGGCGATCCAACCAAGCGGACCGGCCTGATCGAGCATGTAGAGGTAGAGCACCAGCGCNGGCGCAATGCCGAAATTGATGATGTCGGCGAGCGANTCCATCTGCACGCCGAANCGGGANTGCGCTTTCAGGAGCCGCGCCACGCGCCCNTCGATCCCGTCCAGAAATGCTGCGATNAGNACCATGGTCACGGCGAGTTCGAATTTGTTCTCGATCGCCAGACGAATGCCGGTCATCCCGGCGCAGATGGCAAGAACCGTGATGAAATTCGGCACCANAAGCCGCACCGGAATTTGCCGGAGCTTCGGCCCACGGCCGCCGTCATCCTGGCCGTTGGGTTCGAAGGGGGGGAAGACCGTGCTCATGACAGGCTCCCGTCAGTCGCGCCGGCTGATGGCCGGGCCCTTTTCGGAACCGAATTCCGCGATCACCGTCTCTCCGGCAATCGCGGTCTGNCCGAGNGTNACNGTCGGACGGATATCGGCCGGCAGGTAGACGTCGAGGCGCGAACCGAAGCGNATCAGACCGAAGCGCTCGCCTGCAGCCAGCTGCTCGAGCGGTTTCGACCAGCACAGGATGCGACGGGCGACGAGGCCCGCGATCTGCACCACGCCGATTTCNCCNTGACCGGTCTCGATCACCATGCCGTTGCGCTCGTTCTCCGCGCTCGCCTTGTCGAGATCGGCATTGACGAACTTGCCCTCGCGATAGGCGATGCGCGCGATACGCCCGGCCATGGGCGCACGGTTTACATGGCAGTTGAAGACATTCATGAAGATCGAGATGCGCATCATCTCTTCCGAGCCGAGCTCNAGCTCCGGCGGNGGAACGAGCTTGGCNACAGCCGAAACGCGACCGTCAGCAGGTGAAATCACCAGATCNGGATCAAGCGGCGTGTGGCGCTCGGGATCGCGGAAGAAATAGGCGCACCATGCGGTGAGGATCAATCCGATCCAGAACAGCGGATCCCACAGAAGGCCAAGGAGCACGGTCACCACCGCGAAGATCGCGATGAACTTGTAGCCCTCGGGATGGATGGGAACGAGGGTCTTTTTGATTGTGTCAGCGAGACTCATAAACGAAACGGCCCTTTCTATCGTTGTCAGCTATGTAACGTTTGAAGGGGCNGGATGGAAGGAGGTCGCGGCAGAAAGGCTCAACCGGGCGTNACGCCACAANCATGNTTGNGGNTGAACNTTCGGCAACANAGCCGAGGNGAGCCTNNATGAAAAAGCTTCGATGAGGCTCCCGACGAGGCGCCTAGTCCTCNCCNNCCTCCTCGCCGGCACGGTGGCGCTCGAAAATGCCGTATTCGTCATTCTCCCGCATGCTCTGCAGCCGCGCCTGAACCTCGGTCGCCTCCCGCTGACGATCCCACATGGAAGCGTAGAGCCCGCCTTCGTTGAGAAGTTCGCCATGCGTGCCGCGTTCCTGGATTTCGCCGTCACGCAACACGATGATTTCGTCTGCATTGATCACTGTGGACAGCCGGTGGNCGATCACCAGCGTGGTACGTCCTTTGGAAACAAAGTCGAGCGCGGCCTGGATTTCCTGCTCGGTCGCCGAGTCGAGCGCCGACGTCGCCTCGTCGAGAATGAGGATCGGTGGAGCTTTCAGGATCGTCCGCGCAATCGCCACACGCTGCTTTTCGCCACCCGAGAGCTTCAGGCCGCGTTCGCCGACCATCGAATCGTAGCCCTCCGGCAGCGTCTTGATGAAGTCACCGATCTGGGCCATTTCCGCGGCCTTCTGCACTTCCTCATCGGAAGCGCCGGTGCGTCCGTAGCGGATGTTGTAGGCAATCGTGTCGTTGAACAGCACAGTATCCTGCGGAACCATGCCGATCGCGGCGCGCAGGCTCTTTTGCGTGACGTCACGCACATCCTGCCCATCGACCGTGATCTTGCCGCCCTGCACATCGTAAAAGCGATAGAGAAGCCGTGAGATGGTCGACTTGCCGGCACCCGACGGACCGACGATGGCCACCGTCTTGCCGGCAGGGACCTCGAAACCGATCCCCTTGAGGATAGGCCGCTTCGCATCATAGGCGAATTGCACGTTCTCGAAGCGGATGACCCCGTCCGAGACACTGAGCGGCTTTGCATCCGGCGCATCCTGCACCTCGGCCTGGACGTCGAGAAGGTCGAACATCTGCTCGATGTCAGCCAGTCCCTGCCGGATTTCGCGATAGACGAAACCGATGAAGTTGAGCGGGATCGAAAGCTGCATCAGCATGGTGTTGATGAAGACGAAATCGCCGAGCGTCTGGTCACCGCGCTGAACGGCGAGCGCCGACATCACCATCATCACCGCCATGCCGACACCGAAGATCACGCCCTGGCCGAAATTGAGCCAGCCAAGCGAGGTCCAGACCTGCGTCGCGGCCCTCTCGTAGCCTGCCATGGACGCGTCGAAGCGGCGCGATTCCATGTCCTCATTGCCGAAATACTTCACCGTCTCGAAGTTCAGGAGTGAGTCGATCGCCTTGGTGTTGGCGTCGGTGTCGGAATCGTTCATCGCCTTGCGGATGGCGATGCGCCAGTCGCTGGCCTTGATGGTGAACCACGANTAGAGCACCACCATGATCAGGGTGACCGCCATATAGGCCCAGCCATACGCGACTGCGAAAATGATCGCCGTCAGCACGAATTCGAGAATTGTCGGGACCGTGTTGAGGATCGTGAACCGCACGATCGTCTCGATCCCCTTGGTGCCGCGCTCGATGATGCGGGACAGTCCGCCGGTGCGCCGCTCAAGGTGAAAGCGCAGCGACAGCCTGTGNACNTGCACGAAGGTGCGGTAAGCGAGCTGCCGCACCGCATGCTGGCCAACACGGGCAAAGAGCGCATCACGCAGCTGGTTGAAGCCGAGTTGAAGGATGCGCATCAGGTTATAGGCAACCACCAGCATGACNGGCGCAGCCAGCACGCCCGGCAGCCATTCCGGCAGCGTGCCATCCCGGTCCAGTGAATCGGTCGCCCATTTGTANAAATAGGGGACCATCATGAGAATGATCTTNGCGAGNACGAGATAGAACGTCGCCCAGACGACGCGCATCTTCAGGTCCGGCCGGTCCGACGGCCACATATAGGGCCAGAGATTGACGATCGTCGTCAACGGGTTGCCGGAATCGGCGGAAACGGTCTTGCGGCCGGGGTTAGCTACCGCCTGTGACTTGGTCTTGTTGCTCAATTCGAAATCTTCCTTGTCAGCCGCGCAAACGGCTCATGTCTTGTCCCTGCCCTCGCCGTCGCAGCATCCGCTGCAGACCGATTGGACGATCTGGTCCAACGATCCGGCCACGGATGAGAGCGCCTCGGAGTTCAGGCTGTAGCGCGATGCCTGGCGGTCGGGCCTGTAGGTCACGAGACCGGCATCGAGAAGCGTCTTGANGTGTTGCGAAACAGTGGACTGGGCGAGCCCCACNCGTCCCACCAGATCCTTTACGCAGCAGGCATCCCGATCACCCAGGCAGCGCAGAAGCGAAAGCCTCACGGGATGTGAAAGCGCCGCCAGTTGCTGNGCGAGCAATTGGTCGTCGGGATCGGTCCGAATGGAATGGGTGTGCGATTGCCGTTTCATCGTTTATCGGCGATAAACGATGAAAACATGACCGTCAAGCGCCTGCGCGGGTCTCAATTGGTCGAATGGCTGCGCTTTTCCATCAGGTCGTGATGCGTTTTTTCCGCATTCTCATCCCACTTCTCAGGCATGTTGAAAACCTGGCCGGGCGAAATCCGGTTGGGATCAGGGATCTGCTCCTGGTTGGCGAGATAGATCGTCGTATAGCGCACGCCCTGCCCGTACGTCCGGCGCGAAATCTGCCACAGCGTGTCGCCCTTGCGGATGATCACCGAACCAGACGCGGGCGTCAGTGCGTCCTGCTCGACGGTATTGTCGGCCGTTTCGGTCTTGGCCGGCGCACTGGCTCCCGTTTCATTGGATGCCTCACCCTGAGCCGACTGCTCTGCACTCGTTTCCCCAGACGCTGACGTCTCGGCCTTGGGCGCTCGGGCGACAGCTGCGATCCTGTTTCCTTCGGGACGATTGAAGGGCACGACGGCCCGCAAGGCAACCTTGCCGTCTTCACCAACGATCTCCGCTGCAATCACGTGATCGCCGACCGACAACTCGGTTTTCGAGTCGACGATGAAACGCCCGCCGCTATCCGAACGGGTCGAGCCGATGCTTTTTTCGTCCGCCAGTACGCGGATGTCCACGCCCGGCGTGGCTGAACCGGCCACGTAGACAGTACCGTCCTCAATCTCCACGGCATCAACGCGGATAGTGAACGCGCTCTCGGATTTCGGCGCGGTTTCGTTCTGCGGATCGGAAGCAGTGGCAGCAGGGTCAAGCGCGGCCATCTCCGTCTGTGCGGCGTCATCCACGGCACCCTCGTCCGCGGCCTTTTCGACGACCTCCCCTTGAACCATAGGCGCGCTACCTGCGATATCGCCCGAACCCGAGGCCATCTCCGGCATCCCGGTGTTCGATGCTTCGACAGAAGCCACTTCCGCGGCGGGAGCTTCGCCCGGCTCCGTCGCCTCACCCGCAGTCTGATTCTCTGCAGCCGGTTCATCACCTGCCTGTGCGACGGCATCCGGCTCCACGGTGACATTCGGATCGGCCGAGGCGACCTCCTCACGAACAGGCGCCTTCGGCTTGGGCTGTGTCAGAATGCGGGAGGCTTCACCCGGCTTGTCGACCATGGCCAGAAGCTGGTCGGCTTCACTGCTAGGGATGGAGATCGTGGCAATTTCCTCGGACAGTGTCCGGCTGCCGTTGGGAGCGATCGACAGAAGCTGGAGCTGGTAATCTCCGGGCGCAAGAGGCTCCTCGAGAATGGCCACGAAATCGCCCACCGACCCGACATCGGTAGAGACCACCGTATCTTCGCCGCTCAGCACATCCACCTCGCCATCGGGCGCGGCCGTTCCGGCAATCACCATCGAGCCATTCGGTTCGACGCGCACGACATCGAAGGCCGGGATGACCGGCTTTTCAGCCGCATCCGGCTGGACCGAGTCGGGGTCGACGGCTGCAACCTCGACATCGCCGGAAGACGCTTCGTCTGTAGCCTTCTGCGTATCACTGCCGGTCCCCTCCGCACCGGATGGTGCGGTTTCGGTCACCACCGCAGGCTCGTCCTTGTGCAGGATTTTCGGCACGACGATATAGCCCGCTACGCCCAGCGCGGCGGCTATGGCCATAACCACTAAGTAAGCAATCTTGCCGTTCAGCATATTCGTCTCCGGCGCAGCAACATGGCCGCAACTCTCCCTGTCCCCCTGACAGAATTGTCAAAAAAACTAATCCCTTTCGGCGACGCACACAAGAACTGCCACATCGGGGCGCCCTGCATCTCCTAGGGTTTTCACGTTCTAGCGCAGTCAGATGGCACAATTGCGAGAGCACCCGCTTTCGCTTGACGGAATCCTCGGGCTGATGTTCTTTCGCAGCATGAGCATTCCTTCAAGTACCCCCCAAATGAACATCTGCGTCTATTGCGGCTCCCAGCCCGGCAGAAACCCAGCCTATCGCGAAGCTGCCCGCATTCTCGGCCAGACGATGGCTGCCAGCGGTATCGGTCTCGTCTATGGCGGCGGCACCCGCGGCATTATGGGTACGGTGGCCGATGCGGTGATGTCGAACGGCGGCAAGGTCACCGGCATCATCCCCGAATTCCTGATGGACAAGGAAGCGACGCGCCATTCTCTGGGCCAACTCGACGAACTCGTCGTCACCGCCGACATGCATGAGCGCAAGCACCTGATGTTCGATCGTTCCGATGCCTTCGTCGCCCTTCCCGGCGGCATCGGCACGCTCGAGGAAATCATCGAGATCATGACCTGGGCGCAGCTCGGACGGCACACCAAGCCGATCGTGCTGGCCGATGTGGGCAACTTCTGGAAACCGCTCGAAAGCCTGATCGATCACATGAAGGACCAGGGCTTCATTCACACGGCCCACCTCGTGCAGCCGCTGGTGATCAGCGACCCGGCACAAATCGTTCCGGCCGTGCAAAACCTGCTCGCGCAAGCTGCACCGCAGGACGGCGATTCAGCGGTCATCGAAAACCTCTGAAAGTCCAAAACACGGGCCGCAGCTGCAAAAGCTGCGGAGAGCGCGCCGCCCGGTCTTACCCTCAGGCGTGACGCGCCCGGTGCTGGCGGAACAATGACACGCTGTAAATCGCCAGCGCCGTCCAGATCAGGATGAAGGCCAGAAGCTTCTCCACGCCGAACGGCTCCTTGAACACGAAGACCGCGATCAGGAAGATCATGGTCGGCGCGATGTACTGCATGATCCCGATCGTCGAGAGCTTCAGAAGCTTGGCGCCATTGGCATACACCATCAGCGGAACTGCCGTGACCAGACCGCATCCCAGAAGCAGCAGGACATCACTTGTGCCGGTGGGGCCGAAATGGCTCTGCCCGGTCGCGACAAGATAGGCGATGTAGCCGAGCGCCGGGATCGTCAGCAGCAGGACCTCCAGGAAGAAGCCCTGATTGGGGCCGACCGGCAACGTCTTGCGGAAATAGGCGTAAAAACCCCAGGAAAGCGCCAGACAGATTGAGACCCACGGCAAGCCGCCCGCTTCGTAACCGAGCACGCAAACAGCCAGAAATGCGATGCCGATTGCAATCTTCTGCAACGTATCGAGCTTTTCGCCAAGTAGGAGCGCGCCCAGAAGCACCGACAGCAGCGGATTGATGTAATAGCCGAGCGCTGTTTCCACCGCCCTGCCCGCGCCGATCGCCCAGACATAGATGCCCCAGTTCACGGAGATGATCGACGCTGTCAGGAAGCCCATGGCGAGCGTGCGCGGCGTCCTGAGCGCGACCTTGATATCCGCCGTGCGGCCGAGCCAGATCAGCACGATACCGGCGAGCGGTACCGACCAGATCACCCTGTGGGCAACGACTTCCGGCGCCGGAATATGGGCGACCGCCTTCATGTAGAAAGGCAGAAAGCCCCAGAGCAGATAGGCGGTGAGCGCGAAGGCGAAACCGCGCGGGCTGTCATGGTCGCCGATCTGCTTGGGCGGCGGCGTGAGCGAGGTCTCTTCGGCACTGGTCATGGAATCATCCTGTCGCTACGGCGGCAGGCGGACCGGCCATCCGGAAGCAGGCAGCTTTATCCCGGCAAAGCATCACCGGCAATGCGGGGTCATTGATGGATCTATCAACAACGTTGATGGATCACATCCGGATGACAAACCCCTTGGCGAGGTGGTTGCGAACGAAATAGATCATCGCAAGGCCCGGCACGAGCGAGAACACCGTCATGGCCATCACCAGCCCGATATCGGTCTGGAAACCGAAGAGCGCGTTGATCGCCATGGTGATCGGCTTCCCTGCCGTTACCGTCAGGATACGCGCGAATACCACTTCCACCCACGAAAAGACGAAACAGAAGAAGGCGGCCACGCCAATGCCGGGCTTGATGGCCGGCAATAGCTGCGTGAGGAAGAAGCGCGGGACCGAATAGCCGTCAAGGAACGCGGTCTCATCTAGCTCGCGCGGGATCGCGGAGATAAAACTCTCGAGAATCCAGATGGCAATCGGGATGTTGAAGAGGCAGTGGACGAGCGCGATCCCGACTGGCGAATTGATCAGGTTGAACTTGGCAAACAGAATGAAGACCGGCAGCGAAAGCACCACCGGCGGCGTGATCCGGAAGGCAAGCAGCAGGAAAAAGATGTGCCGGTCGCCAACGAACTGGAAGCGCGAAAACGCATAAGCTGCAGGTAGCGCGGCAATGAGCGTGAGAGCGACGTTGAGCGTCACATACAGAATCGAATTCAGGATCGACGAGGTCAGCGCTTCCGAGCGGAAGATGTTGAGATAGTTGATCAGGCTGAACTCCCCCTCCGCCAGCCCGTCGCGCGGGATGGTGTTCATGAAGGAGAGCATCACCGTTTGCACAAGTGGCGTCAGAATGAATAGCGCCAGCGCCAGATAGGCGAGCCCTCGGATGAGGGCACCATGCCCTGCACTTCGCGGATTAACGGGATTACTCATGCCATCGCCTCGCTCGATGCCCTGCCACGCCGGTCCATGGCCGTGCGGAAGGCCCAGGCAATCGTCAGAACCATGAGGAAATAGATCACCGAATGGGCCGCGGCAGAGCCGTAGCTGAAGCCGTTGATCGCCTCACCCAGATCGAGCGACAGGAAGGTTGTCGCGTTATTCGGTCCGCCGGCATTGATCCGGAACGCCTCGATATAGATCATGAAACTGTCCATGAACCGCAAGAGAAGCGCCATGAACATGACGTCGGCGATCTTCGGCAGTTCGATATAGCGGAACACCTGGTAGCGCGACGCCCCGTCAATGGCCGCGGCCCGGTAATAGGCCGGGGGAATGCCCGACAGCCCGGCATAGGCGAGCACCGCGACAAGCCCTGTCCAGTGCCATGTGTCCATGACGACGAGCACGATCCAGGTGTGAACGGCATTAAACTTGTAATCGAAGCCGATCCCGAGCTCGGCAAGCGCCATGCCGACAAGGCCGGTTTCGCTGTTGATGAGGCTGAGCCACATGGTTGGGATCATGTTCCACGGCACCACCAGCGGGATCGCGAGCAGCATGAGAACGAATACGCTCACCCGGCCAGAACGCCGGAGCATCAGCGCGATGCCGATCCCGAGCGGCATCTGCACCGACAGCACGATGAACGAGAACAGGAGGCTGCGCCCGAGGCTCGCATAAAATCGCTGCGAGCTCAGAATTTCGCGGTACCAATCACCGCCGATCCAGAATGCGGAATCGAGCGTGAAGATATCGAAGAAGGAATAGTTGAACACCGCCACAAGCGGCACGACGCCGGCAAAGCCGAGGATGGCCAGGGCGGGAACAAGGTACAGCCACGCGCCGTTGTTCTGCGGTTTCATTGGCATCAATCCGGAAGAGGAAAAGGGGATCGCCGACCTGGAACTCGGTCAGCAAGGAAAAACAGCCAGCGGACCGGACTCAGTAGAGCGTCGTCCTGTTGGCGTTGTCGATATAGGTTTCCAGCTCCGGAAGCGGATCGTCGATGGCGCAATGCGCCTTGATCATTTCAGCCAGACTTGGAACATCGGTGGCATCCGGCCAGGCGTCAGGTTGCCAGGCCTTCGAGCGCATGAACGCTTTCGGGCAATGGCTCAGGAGCCGCTGAACGCGCACAAGCGTTACAAGCCCTGCCGGACGTCCGTCGACCGCCAGTTCCTGAGACAGTTTCTCGTCACGCACGACCGCCCCCTGCCCGCTCACACGAACAGTGTCATCAACGCCCGGGATCATGAACAGAAGACCAATGGCGCCGTCGGTCAACACATTCTCGATATTGTCCATCCGGTTGTTGCCGGGACGATCGGGAATAGCGAGCGTCTTGGAATCCAGCACCTTGATAAAGCCGGCCGGATCGCCGCGCGGGGTGAGATCGACACCACCATCGGCGCGGCGCGTGGCGAGCACGACCAGAGGTGAAGCCGCGATGAAGCGGGCAGCCGTCTCATCGACATGGTCAATCACCTTGCCCGACGGAAGGCGTCCGGGCGGCGGAACCTGCTCGCGCAACTCCTCGACGGAAGCGATGCGTTGGGTCACCTCCCGGCCAAATACGGTTGTACTCACGGCGTCCTCCTCACGCACTTCGCTAATATAGCCAGCATGCGCCGAAATGGACCGCGGTCAAGTCCAACCGACCTTCTGCGGCGCATGTCGCGCGATCATTACCAAAGCGCACCGCGACGACACCCGATTTCAGCCAGCATGTTTGGCCGGCATTACCCCTCCCGGTAGATAGCACATGCCGCAGCAACAAGTTCGGCGTTGCCCGCGGCCTGTCGGCCATCCGGCATGTGCTTGCCGTCCTCCAAACCGATCCGCGTCGACCAGTTGCGACGCCGCGCCAGCCGAACAAAATCCCAAATGGTGGCATCGAAGCCGTGCAGCAGGATCGGTCGATTCACCTTGGCCCGCGTCAGAACGGAAAAGATGTCCTCGGCGAGTGCCAGGGCATCAGGCAGGCTTTGCTCATTGATCTCGATGAGAACGCGCAGTGGCGGACGTTGCCGCGCAAGGGCGACGAAGCGCTCCGCCCCTTCAACCGTCGCGATACCGGCTTCGAGGCCCACCCCGATCCGGTCCAGAATGTCCATTACAGCCGGCGCATCGGGCTCGGACAGATTGACCGACGCATAATCCGGCAATTCCGACCAGCCCGAAATCAGGTCTCGCGTGCGGGAGATGTCATTCTCAATCCATGCGCCGGTTGATACGCCTATGAGCGTTCCCGGACAGGCGGCACGCACGACAGGAATGCTCGCAACGATCGCCGCAAGGCTCTCGGCAAGATCGGGACCGCGCGGATGAATGTGCAGTTCGTTGGCTCCGGCAGCCACGCAAGCCTCTGCATCACTGGCGATTGCCTCGGGGGTCAGCGGCAAGGCCGGATGATAGTCAGTCGCCCGTGCGCCGTTGAGGCAAGCCTGCACGATCATGGTGTCCTCCCGAACTTGACCCCGCCTATTCCGCGGCCACCCGTCCCGCCAGATCGCGGTTCTTCATCAGCTTGTAGACGATGGAATCCTGCAATGCCTGGAACGAAGCGTCGATGATGTTGTCGGAGACGCCCACCGTCCACCAGCGCGCGCCGGTTCCGTCGGAGGATTCGATCAAAACCCGCGTGATCGCTTCGGTGCCGCCATTGAGGATACGCACCTTGTAGTCAGCCAGTTCAAGATCGGCGATCTCCGCCTGGTAGGTGCCGAGATCCTTGCGCATCGCGATATCGAGCGCGTTNACCGGACCATGNCCTTCNGCCACCGACATGTGTTCGGAGCCATCGACCATGATCTTCACNACAGCCTCCGACACCGTGCGCAATTCGCCCCTGGCNTCGAACCGGCGNTCCACCATGACGCGGAANCTCACNACCTCGAAGAAATCCGGCACNCGGCCAAGTGTGCGGTGCGCCAGNAGCTCGAAGCTCGCATCCGCNCCCTCATAGGCNTANCCGGTCGCTTCGCGTTCCTTGACGATCTCGATCAACCGGTCGAGCTTCGGATCGTCCTTGGACACCANGATGCCACGTCGTGCCAAGGCATCCACGAAGTTCGACTTNCCGCCCTGNTCNGAGACCATCACCTTGCGGTAATTCCCCACGCTTTCNGGCGTGACNTGCTCATAGGTACGCGGATCCTTGAGGATAGCGGAGGCGTGGATNCCNGCCTTCGTTGCAAAAGCCGANGCACCGACATAGGGCGACTGCGTGCCCGGCGAACGGTTCAGCATCTCGTCGAAGGCATGGCTGAGCGCGGTTATCTCCTTGAGCTTGTCCTTCGACAAGCCGGTCTCGAACCGCTCTGCATAATAGGGTTTGAGCGCCAGCGTCGGGATCAGCGTGATCAGGTTTGCATTGCCGCAGCGTTCGCCGATGCCGTTGAGCGTGCCCTGGACCTGCCGCACGCCAGCTTCGACTGCAGCCAGCGAATTGGCGACGGCCTGACCGGTGTCGTTGTGCGCGTGAATGCCGAGGTGATCGCCAGGAATGCCNGCNGCGATCAGCGTCCTGACGATNTCGGCGATNTCGCCCGGCTGCGCGCCGCCATTGGTNTCGCACAGCACCACCCANCGCGCGCCCGCGTCATAGGCGGTTCTGGCGCAGGCGGTCGCATACTCGGGGTTNGCCTTGTANCCGTCGAAGAAGTGCTCGCAGTCGAGAAGCGCTTCCTTGCCGGACTGGACCACCGCTTCGACCGATTCACGGATCGAGGTGAGATTGTCCTCATTGGTGGAATTGAGCGCGACCTTGACGTGGTAGTCCCAGCTCTTCGCCACGAGACACACCGCATCGGCCTGCGACTGGATGAGGGCTGCGAGCCCCGGATCGTTGGAGGCAGACACCCCTGCCCGCTTGGTCATCCCGAAGGCGACGAAGGCCGCATGCCCGGTCCGCTTCTTTGCAAAGAAGGCCGTATCCGTGGGGTTTGCGCCCGGATAACCGCCCTCGACATANTCGATGCCGAAATTGTCGAGCAGCGAGGAAACCGCGATCTTGTCCTCGAGCGAGAAGTCGATGCCGGGTGTCTGCTGCCCGTCGCGCAGGGTCGTGTCGAAAAGGTAGATACGTTCTTTGCTCATCTCATTCCGGCTTGTGACAAACCGCCTCGATATTGTTGCCGTCCGGATCGAGCACGAACGCGCCGTAATAATTTGGGTGATAATGTTCGCGGATACCCGGCGCGCCATTGTCCCGGCCGCCCGCCGCCATCGCCGNCTTGTAGAAGGCATCGACCTGTGCGCGATTGTCGGCAGTCAGGGCAACGTGGACAGGAGGCGTCTGTGCCTCCCCTTCGGTGATCCAGAAATCGGGTTTACCTCTGCCATAGCCACCAACATGGCGGCCGCCCGTGTATTCGGTGGGAACGGTCATCACCAGAGCGCCGCCGAGTGCGGCGAAGGCCGCATCGTAAAAGCGGGCGGCGGCGGCATAATCGGAAACGTGAATACCAATATGGTCCAACATCAATTCTTCTCCGGATTGGCGAAACGTTCGGTCGCGCGAATCAGCTGATCGAGAATACCGGGNTCCGAGAAGGCATGGCCGGCGCCCTCTATCAGATGGAAATCTGCTTTCGGCCACGCCTTGTGCAANTGCCANGCNTATCTTGCCGGGCACGGCATGTCGTAACGNCCATGGACGATNACGCCNGGAATGTCGGCAAGCTTGTGGGCGTCCCGCAGCAATTGCCCTTCCTCGAGCCAGCCGCCGTGAACGAAATAATGATTCTCGATCCGTGCGAAGGCGAGCGCGAAACCGTCTTCGCCAAAGTGGTCGCTCGTCTGCGGCTCGGGCATAAGCGTGATGGTTTCACCCTCCCACTTGCTCCAGGCGAGCGCGCATTTCAGACGCTCCTCCTCGTCCTCTCCGACAAGCCGTTTGCGATAGGCCGCCATCAGATCGCCGCGTTCGTCTTCCGGAATCGGTGCGATGAACCGCTCCCATTTGTCGGGGAACATCTCCGAGACGCCGAACTGATAGTACCAGGACAACTCGGCCTTGGTCAGCGTATAGACCCCTCGCAGGACAAGTTCGGAGACCCGCTCTGGATGGGTTTCCGAATAGGCCAGCGCCAGTGTTGAGCCCCAGGATCCGCCGAAGACCAGCCATTTCTCGAAGCCCGCCATCTCGCGCAGCCTTTCCATGTCGGCGACCAGATGCCAGGTCGTGTTGGCTTCCAGNGAGGCATGCGGCGTCGATTTCCCGCAACCGCGCTGGTCGAACAGGATCACGTCGTAGAGGTCGGCATCGAAAAGCCGGCGGTGCTGTTCGCTGAAGCCGCCGCCCGGCCCGCCATGGAGGAACACTGCAGGCTTGCCGCCCGGCGTCCCGACNCGCTCCCAATAGATGAAATGTCCGTCCCCGACATCGAGATGGCCGGAATCGAAAGGCTCGATCTCCGGGTAGAGGCCACGCAGTTCTGTCATTTTCTCATTCATCTGTCGTCTCGTCGTCGTCAGGCCACTTTTCGGTATCGTGGTCGGGATGCTGATAGCTTTCAATGGAAGCAAAGAAGGTCGTCATTTCCTCGCTATCGAAGGCCGGCTTTTCAAAAAGCGTANCGATCCACGGCAGCCGCTGGTGATGGTTGACCTGGATCTGCGGCTCGAACNGTTCGGGATGATCAAANGCGCCGATGGCNAGCTCGATACCACCGGGATGGCGATAGGTCAGCGGCGTACCGCAAGACCTGCAGAAGCCGCGATGGACCTTCGCCGATGAGCGGAACCAGGATGGTTGGCCACGCGTCCACTCAAGATGCGCCTGATCGGCGCTGACGAAGGCACCGAAGAAACTGCCGAACTGCTTCTGGCACATGCGACAGTGGCAAATAGACGGCCGGCCGAGATGGCTCACCCGAAAGCGCACCGCCCCGCATTGGCAGCCACCGCTCTGCGCTTCTGCGTCGGTCTGTGATGCCTGGTCGTCCCCGCTCACGCACTGTCCTCCGCCGGCCACNGATCGGTATCGTGGTCGGGATGCTGGTAGTTGACGAGTTGCGCCAAGAACGGGGCGGCCTCCTCATCCTCCATTGTGTGCCGTTCCGGCAGCGACGGCACGGAATCACACCAGATACGCTTGCCCTCAATGCCATAGGCGACGACTGGCGAAAATCGATCCGGATCGTCAAAGGCGAGAACGGAGAGCGCCAGCCCGTCGGGCGCGTCATAGGCCAGCGGCGTGCCGCAAGCATTGCAGAAGCCGCGGCGCGCCGCATTCGAACTCTGGAACCAGGATGGCTGGCCGCGAGTCCACTCGACCTCGAAACCACGCACGGAAACGAGCGCCAGCGCCTGAGAAGCCGAGGCCTTTTGGCACATGCGGCAATAGCAGACAGACGAATCGGTCGGCGTCCCATGCACCCGGAACCGCACCGCTCCGCACTGGCACCCGCCGGAATGACCTTGTGAAGTAGTCACCTTTTCAGCTCCCACGTCGTCACGCGCTCGCCGGTGTCGGGATCCTTGCCGTCCTTGAGCTGGATGCCCTTGGCGGCGAGATCGTCGCGGATCTTGTCGGCTTCGCCCCAGTTCTTCGCCTTGATCATTTCGAGCCGCATATCGACAAGTGCGCCGATGGCCTTGGCAAGATCATCATTGACCTCGACCTGTTTCGGCAGAACACCGAGCAGTGAAGCACTAGCCGCGAATTCGGGCGCGCCGGAGTTCGCCAGTTGATGCAATGCCTGGATCGCCGCCACCGTATTGAGATCGTCCGCGAGCGCTGCGATCACGCTCGGATGAACCTCACCCGAGGCGTCGCCACCCGACGGCCATTTGGCGAGCATACGCTCGGCCTCTTCCAGCCGCTTGGCGGAGAAGTCGATCGGCTCGCGATAGTGCGTCATAAGCATCGCAAGGCGCAGCACCTCGCCCGGCCATTTCCGGCCCGCGAAGGTGTCGGTCTCAAGCAGTTGAGCGATTGTGTAGAAATTGCCGAGGCTCTTCGACATCTTCTGCCCTTCGACCTGCAGGAAGCCGTTGTGCATCCAGACATTGGCCATGCGGCTGTTGCCATGCGCGCAGGTCGACTGGGCGATCTCGTTTTCGTGGTGCGGGAATATCAGGTCCAGTCCGCCGCCATGAATGTCGAAGGTTTCGCCCAAATGCGCCTCGCTCATCACCGAGCATTCGATGTGCCAGCCGGGACGGCCATGGATGGCAACCGCCTCGCCGTCTTCCGAGAAGGCACCTTCCCAGCCAGGCTCATCGGCGGCCGATTCCTTCCAGAGCACGAAATCCGCCGGGTTTTTCTTGTGCTCCTCGACCGCAATGCGCGCACCCGCCTGCTGGTCTTCCAGCTTGCGGTTCGACAATTTGCCGTAGTTCGGCATCGAGCCCACGGCAAAGAGCACCTCCCGACCCTCCTTGCCCTCGGCCACATAGGCATGGCCGCGCTCGATCAGCGTCTGGATCATCTTCACCATGCCCGCGATGTAAGCGGTTGCGCGCGGCTGCACGGTGGGCTCAATGCAGCCGAGTGCCGTCACGTCTGTCATGTACTGCTCGGCGGTGCGGCTCGTCACTTCCGCGATCGCGTCGTTGAGCGGCAGCTCGGGATGATCGCGCAACGCCCGCGCGTTGATCTTGTCGTCGACGTCGGTGATGTTGCGGACATAGGTCACGTTATCGGCGCCATAGACATGGCGCAGCAGCCGAAACAGAACGTCGAAGACGATAGCTGGCCGCGCATTGCCGATATGGGCATAGTCATAGACAGTCGGTCCGCACACATACATGCGCACGTTTTCAGGATCGATGGGGGCAAAATCCTCCTTCGTCCGCGTGAGCGTATTGTGGAACCTGAGCGTCGGTGTCTCGGTCATTGCTGACATAAATCCCCTATGCCGGCCTCCCGCTGGCCGGGTCGGTTTTCATGTCGAGCGAGGAGACGAAAACGGCCGAGCCAGCGGTGGGGCTAGCTGATAATGATCCGGCAAATGCAGATGGCAATGGTGCCAAGCGTTTTCATGCTGGTCTTATGGCGCGTCGCCGCCGAACGGTCAAGATGTCTGAAAGCGCTGGCTTATCAACCGGCGAAGAAGCGGTGGACGAGGGAAGCCGACAGACCGGCCATGACGAGCGCGATGATGAGATCGAGCACCCGCCACGCCGAAGGCCTGGCGAACAGCGGCGCGAGAAGCCGCGCTCCATAGCCCAGCCCGAAGAACCAGACGAAGGACGCCGTCATCGCACCGATCGCATAGGCCAGACGCGCCTCCCCTTCAAAGCGCGCGGAAAGGCCTCCGAGAAGCAGCACCGTGTCGAGATAGACATGCGGGTTGAGGAAGGTGAAGGCGAGACAGGTGGCAATCGCCGCCTTGAGAGACAGGCCATCCTCATTGGCCGCCTTCATCGCTTCGGGATTGAGCGCCCGGCGGAAGGCCAGAACCGCGTAACAGGCCAGAAACGCCGCGCCGCCGAGCGTGACGGCGGTGAGAAGAAGCTGCGACCCCGCNATGATCGCNCCCAGNCCNGCAACACCCAGCGCAATCAGGACCGCATCCGANAGCGCACAGATAAAGCACAGAATGAAGACATGGCGCCGCAACAGCCCTTGGCGCAGGATAAAGGCATTCTGCGCGCCGATGGCGATGATCAACGAAGCGCCGAGCAAAAAGCCGGAAAGCGCCGGTGCAAACAGTGGAGACATGGTGATGAGGATCAGAACAGCTTAAGTTGGTCGGGCGGGCCGGCGGGTTTGTCCGCCTTGGGTTCCGGTCTGCTATCCATCGGTTTCGGGGTTTCCGCAACCCGTTCCTGCAAATCCGGCCCGGAATTGGCGACCTTGTTCACCCGGTCGGACACATGGATCGCTTCGAAGAAGTCCTGATCGACNGGCTTCATNAGATCGGCCACATCGCGCGGTTCGCCCGCCTTGCAATCGAGCCAACGCTCGAAATCCTGCGGCTTGATCACCACCGGCATCCGGTCATGGATGGGCGCGATCGCGGAATTGGCGCTAGTGGTCAGGATNGCGCCAGTATCGATCTCAGCGCCATCGGGCGTCATGTAGGTTTCCATCAGCCCGCCGAAGGCGACGATGCCGCCATGGGCCGGACGGATCCAGTAGGGTACAGGCTTTTCCTTCNGCTCCTTGGGNGGACGATNCCATTCGTAAAANCCCGAGGCAGCAATCANCACCCGGCGATGGCGCATGGCCGCGCGNAACGAGGCCTTCTCGGCCGCCGTTTCCGAGCGGGCATTGATCAGAAGCGGAAATTTCTCGAGATCCTTCACCCAGGACGGAATCAGACCCCAGCGCACCAGAAGTGGCCTGCGATTCGACCGGTTGTCGCCCGGCGCGCGCGAAATGTCGCCGGCGATGATCAGGATCNGCTGAGTCGGAGCGATGTTGTAACGTGGCGGAAAGTCCTCGACCTCTTCGAGATCGAAGAATTCCGCAACCTCCTCCGGCGAAGCCGTCAGCGAAAACCGTCCGCACATCGCCTCTCGTCCTTGTTTGTTCGCTTACTCAGTGCCCGTGGTCATCGTGACCGCCATGGGCATGATCATGCGCNTGCTCACGNGGATGACCAATCAGCTGCGTGTTGTGACAGGCATGGCCCGCGCGCTCAAGTTCGAAGGTGGTATGCGCAACATCNAATCGNTCGGCCAGCAGGTCCCTCGCCTGGGTCCGGATACGCTCCGCCTTGTCNCAAAGCTCATCCGCGATCACCAGATGCGCATCGAGCGCNACCTCATGTTCCTGCATTTGCCAGAAGTGAACATGATGGACGTCGGCCACCCCATCGACACNGCGCAAGGCNTCGACCAGCTCCATACTTCNGGTCTCNGGCGGGCTGCCAAGCATAAGAATNCGGATCACNCCGCCGATCTCGGCAAAGGACTGCCAGAGAATGTAGCCGGCAATCAGCAACGTCACGGCGGGGTCTATCAGNCGCCAGTCGTAAAGGAGAATGAGCGTGCCCGCGAAGATGACNGCCACNGAGCCCAACGCNTCNGCCACNTTGTGCAGGAAGGCGGCACGTATGTTCATGCTCGATTTCGACATGGCAAAGGTCAGCGCNGCCGTGACGAGGTCGATGACCAATGCNACCACCGCGATGATCACGACGAGCCAGCCGTCGACATCCTGCGGATCGAAGAATCGCTCGACCGCTTCGAAGGCGAGATAAAGCCCGATGACGATGAGCGTGGTGTAGTTCACAAGCGCCGCCACGACCTCGGCCCTGCCATAACCGAAAGTCATCGATTCGTCTGCCGGACGCCGGNCGATCTTGCGCGCCGCAAATGCGATGATCAGCGATACGGCATCGGAGAAATTGTGAAGCGCGTCGGCAATGAGCGCGAGACTTCCTGCGAAAATACCGCCAACGGCCTGGGCGACAGTAAGCGCCATATTGACGACGATCGCCCAGAAGACGCGCGCGTCTCCGGCATCCGGATCGACGTGATGGTGATGATGATGACCGCCCATGGGGAATTCCTTCGCAGGTATTGAATGCTACTAAAGCCTCTTGTAATTCCTCTAGCCACTAGAGCTTCAAGAGGGTGTGCGATGTTTTCCATCGGCGAGGTATCGAAGCGAACCAGCATCAAGGTTCCGACCATCCGATANTACGAACACATGGGNCTGATTGCCGCGCCGGAAAGGTCGCAAGGCAATCAGCGGCGCTATGACCGGGACACCCTCCGGCGTCTCGAATTCATCCGCCACGCCCGCGAACTCGGCTTTTCGCTCGACGATATCCGCGATCTCCTGCGCATGAGCGAAACCACCGACACGCCTTCCCATGAGGATATTCACCGGATCGCCGGCGAGCATCTCCGCTCCGTTCGCGCGCGTATCGAAAGGCTCAAGCGGTTGGAGAGCGAACTCGCGCGCATCTCGCGCTGCAAGGCGGGGACATTGTCGGACTGCGCCGTCCTCGAAACGCTCTCCGATCACGCCCACTGCATCAGCGAGCACTGANCAATGGANGAGNTCGAGGTNNCNCTGAACACNGAGAGCCCCCGCGCAGTCTCGGCGATCGTCCGCCGTGGCGAGCATTTTCTTCTGGTGTTGCGCGCCAACCCACCGGCGCAGAACATGTATGCCTTCCCCGGCGGTCGGGTGGATCCCGACGAGGATGCCAGGGCAGCGGCAATGCGCGAACTGGCCGAAGANACGGGTATCATCGCGACCGAAGCCCGCGCCTACGCGACCTACGACCTGACTGCGGACCGGCAACCCGACGAACCGCACTATCATCTGACCGTCTTCGAGGTGACCGAGCCAGGCACGATCGAACCGGTAGCGATGGATGACGCCGCAGCCCTCGGCTGGTACCGGATTTCGGAAACCCGGCAGCTTTCCATGCCACCCTCGATGCATGCCTGCTTCGAAAAGCTCGCCGCGGGTCGCGGTGTGACCTAATAAGCCACAACCACCTTAAATCCTGCCCATTCCGCTGACTGTCGAACTGGTTTATACCGCCCCCATGAGTATACGGGTTTTCAGCGCCGCGGCAGCGCTTGGCATGTTTGTAGTCGTCGGCATCGGTCATATCGGTTCGGCGAAGGCGCAATCCGTTTCCACCCCGACTCCGGCTGAAGTGACAGGCGCGACCCGCTACGACGAAAAACTGCTGCGACTTGCGGAAATCCTCGGATCGCTTCAGTATCTTCGCAATCTTTGCGGTGAATCGGGGGAGTCGGTCTGGCGCGAGACGATGGAGAAACTTCTGGGTGCCGAGGCNCCCGATGATGAACTACGTCACGAACGCCTTACTGCCGGCTACAATCGGGGCTACAGAACTTTCGCATCAGTCTACACCAGTTGCTCCGATGCAGCNGTCGAAGCCGAAGCCAGATACCGCGGCGAAGGTGAATCGCTGACAGCGGACATTGTTGCCAGATATGGCAATTGAACGTCTGTTAACCATTTGTGCGACCACGCGTGCCGGTTTCGCACAACTTGTGCTAGGCTTGTTAACGTTAAGGTAAGAAACGGCAGGACGCATGACACAAGACACACACTATCCCGCCGGGGATCTCGACGAGCTTATCGTTCAAGAGAAGATGCAAGTCGCTCTGGAATACCAGACGGATGCATGGGCCGAGGGTGTCGCCGAAGGGATTGAACCCGAGATCCTCGCCGATGCTGCCGTGACGATGGCGCTCAAGGAAACGGTCCGGCTGCTTGGTGAAGAGCGGGCTGACCATTTGATTTCGGAAATGCGGCAGCGTGTTCTTTCCGGCGAGTTCTCACCGGACCGAATCCTGCAATAAACTCTAACGGAGGCTGCGGTGGCCCATCCGTGTCGTGCGAGATCTGTTCTGATTCGCGCCCTCCCTGCCNTTTTTGCCTGCCTTGTGATGACGGCAGCTCCNTNCCCGGCATTCGCGCTCTCGGAAATAAAGCCGTCCACACCGGCTGCCGAACAGGCGCTGTCGGACACCGCTGACGAACCACTCGATCCGTCCAGCGAAGCTCCCGCCCTATCCAAGCCGTTGCCGCCGCTGGAAGGTCCGGCGATCGGCCCCGATGGCGGATTGCCTGATCCCGCGCCGGCCATACGCCGGCTGCCGGGTGATGATGAGACGCTGGTCACCGAACCGGANCGCCCCACTTACGAGGTGCTCCGCGATGTCAAGGAGNTGCCCGCACCGNCCGCGCGNATGCGGGAACTGATCATCCAGGCCGCAAGGACCGGCAACCCCGAACGCCTTCGGGCCCTTCTCGGCACCGGCCCCTCGGCCACACAGCTGAGCATTTCAGGGACCGACGACGATCCGATTGAGTATCTCAAGTCGATTTCGGGTGACGGCGAAGGGATCGAACTTCTCGCCATCATGCTCGACGTACTCGATGCGGGCTTCGTGCATGTCGATGAGGGCGGCGCCAACGATCTCTACATCTGGCCCTATTTCGTCACCAGCGATCTCAATGAACTGACGCCCGAGGAAACCGTCGAGCTGCTACGCATCGTCACCGCCGGAGACCTTGAGGACATGCGCAGTTTCGGTGCCTACAACTTCTTCCGGGTGGGCATCTCTCCGGAAGGTGAGTGGCGCTTCTTCATCTCNGGCGACTGATCCCGGTGTGTTGGCCGACCTTGCCCGGGATCGAGATTATCCCTACGTAGGGCCTGAAACCGCCCGAGGAGATTCCGCTTTGCCCACCGTCCATTTGACCGAGCGCAGACTGATCGAGATCGGGGGGGAAGAAGCCACTGGTTTCCTTGAACGTCTGGTTACCGCCGATGTCGAGGGACTGGGCGAAGGCAAGGCCGTCGCCTGCGCGCTTCTCACGCCGCAGGGCAAGATCCTGTTCGACTTCGTAATCTCGAAAGGAGGCAGCACCTTCCTTGTCGATATCCGCGCCGACCAGGTCGCCGATTTCATCCGCCGACTCACCCTTTATCGGCTCCGCGCCAAGGTGACGTTCGACGAAAAATCCGACATCGGCGTCTATGCGATCTGGAATGAAGAGGGANATGAGGCCGGAGTGACCGACACGCGGTTCCCGGAAGAGGCCAAAGTGGCCCGCGCTTATGGCGACCTCACCGCCGATGCCTCGCTTGCCGACTGGAATACGCTGCGCATAGGCCATGGCGTGGCGGAATCGGGCAGCGATTACGAACTCTCCGACGCNTTCCCGCATGACGTCCTGATGGACCTGAATGCGGGCGTCGACTTCTCCAAGGGCTGTTTCGTCGGCCAGGAAGTCGTCTCGCGCATGAAACACCGGAAGACGGCGCGCCGCCGCGTGGCGATCGTGGCCGGTGAAGCGCCCCTGCCCGCCTCAAGCACCTCGATCGAGGCGGACGGCAAACCGGTCGGCACGCTCGGCACCGTCGAGGGCGACAAGGCGCTCGCGATCGTCCGCATCGACCGGGTGGCGGATGCACTGGCTGAAAATCTGGCCATCACCGCCGATGGCGTATCGGTATCGCTGTCACTTCCCGAATGGTCGGGCCTGACCTTCGAAGCACAGTCCGGCGGAAACTGACAATGTCCAAAATGCCCGCCGACGCCCGAGCCTGGCAGCGCATGCTCTCGGGCCGCAGGCTCGATCTGCTCGACCCGTCGCCAGTTGATGTGGAACTCTCCGACATCGCCCACGGGCTTGCCCGCGTGGCGCGCTGGAACGGCCAGACTTCAGGCGATCATGCCTTCTCGGTGGCCCAGCATTGCCTTATGGTCGAGGCGATCGCCGCGCGAATCTGCGCGGATTACACGCCGGATATCGCCCTGATGACCCTGCTTCACGATGCGCCGGAATATGTGATCGGCGACATGATCTCGCCCTTCAAGGCGGTCGTAGGCGGCGGCTACAAGGATGTCGAGGCGCGACTGACGGGCGCGATCCACATCCGCTTCGGCCTGCCGGCGGTCACCCCGGCCAAGATCAAGACGATGATCAAGAAGGCCGACACGGTCTCCGCCTATTTCGAGGCGACGGAGCTTGCGGGATTTACGCCGAAGGAAGCCAAAACCTTCTTCGGCCAGCCGCGCAATATCACCCGCGACATGCTCGACATCGACCCGATGCCGACGCGTGAGGCCGAAACCCGGTTCCAGGACCGCTTCAACGAGATCGAGGCCTTGCGGCTCGCCAGGACGGCCGAAAGCAAGGGAGCTGCCGGCAAATGAGCTATCTTCTCGTCTGTCGTCTGGACCAGATCGCAGAAGCGGCGGTTCAGCACGGCGCCCGCGAGATGATCAGCCTCATCGCCCCGGGCCAGAACTTTCATCGTCCCGCCGTCATCAATCGCGAACGCCATCTCAACCTCGCCGTCAACGACATTGCCGCTGAAACCGATGGACTCGTCGCCCCGGCGGTGCGTCACGTCGAGCGCGTCATCGACTTCGCCCGGCACTGGGACCGCACGGCACCACTCGTCATACATTGCTGGTTCGGCATCTCGCGCTCGCCTGCCGCGACACTCATCGCTTCCCTGGCGCTCGCGCCCGATCAGGACGACGAAGCCCTCGCCCGCCGCATGCGCGCCGCCAGCCCCTATGTGACCCCCAATCCCGGCATCGTCGCAATCGGCGACGATCTTCTCGGGCGCAACGGGCGCCTGGTCGCAGCCGTCGAAGCCATGGGACGCGGCGCGGAAACGAGCCAGGGCGACATCTTCCGCTTCGACGTTACGGAAACGCGGTGACGCGCGTGGTCAGAAGCTTCTCCACTCCTGTCAACATCGCGCTCAATGCAGCGATCGTCGCCGTCACCGACGCCTCTCCGCGCATTCTCTGCATGCCCGGCGGGCCGGAAACCGGCCACAGTGACGGCCTGCCCTTCGGCGCCTTCGATCCCGCCAGCCATCGCACTTTTGAAAGCGGCCTGCGCCAGAGCGTGGAAAGCCTCACCGCCCTCACCCTCGGCTATGTCGAACAGCTCTACACCTTCGGCGATCGCGGCCGGCACCGCGTCGATGGCGGTGAAGGCGGGCATCCGGTTTCGGTCGGCTATCTCGCCCTGACACGCATCGACAAGCAGGCCGCCGAAGCGATCTCCGGCACCGGCGCGCGCTGGCGCGGCTGGTACGACTTCTTTCCATGGGAAGACTGGCGGCAGGGGCGTCCAGAGCTTCTCGACACGCTTATCCTTCCACGACTGAGCGCCTGGGCCCTGGAAGCGCAGACCCTCGAGATGACGACCCGCCAGCAATCGCGCATCCGCCTCGCCTTCGGCATAGACGATTTCCCCTGGGACGAGGAACGCGTGCTCGACCGCTACGAGCTTCTCTACGAAGCGGGTCTCCTGGAAGAAAGCGTGGCTGACGGCCGCTACGCGACCACCGGGCTTGTCCGGCCGCTCGGCGGGCAGATGCAGTATGACCACCGCCGCATTGCCGCGACCGCCATCGCCCGGCTGCGCGCCAAGATCAAGTATCGTCCGGTGATCTTCGAGCTCATGCCCCCCGAATTCACCCTGACCGAACTGCAGACCACGGTCGAGGCGATCGCCGGGCGGCACCTGCACAAGCAGAATTTCCGTCGTCTGGTGGAAGGCGCTGAACTTGTCGAAGCCACCGGCGAGAGCTCGTCGCGCACCGGCGGGCGCCCGGCGGCACTTTATCGCTTCCGCTCGCAGATTCTCGAGGAACGCCCCGCCCCCGGCCTGCGCTTCGGCGGCCGCGCGGGCAGCTGAATTTAGCCGATCTCGATATCGAGCCCGATGTCGAGCGTCGGCGCAGCCATGGTGATTTTCGACGTCGAGATGAAATCGACACCCGTTTCGGCAATGGCGTGAATGGTCGAGAGATCGACATTGCCGGAGGCTTCCAGAACCACGCGGCCGGCATTCATTTCGACTGCCTTGGTGAGCAACTCGGGGCCCATATTGTCGAGAAGCACGACATCGGCGATACCGGCTTCCAGCACCTCGGCGAACTGTTCGAGCGTATCCACCTCAATCTCGATCTTGACCAGATGCCCGGCAAAGGCGCGGGCCGCGGCGAGCGCCTGCTGAACGCCGCCGCAGACAGCAATGTGGTTGTCCTTGATCAGGATCGCGTCATCGAGCCCGTAGCGGTGCGACGAGCCACCGCCGCAGCGCACGGCATATTTCTCGATCGCACGCAGCCCCGGCAGCGTCTTGCGGGTACAGGTGACCTTTGCAGCCGTATCCGAGATAAGGTCGGCAAAGCGCGCGGTATGGGTCGCTACCCCCGACATGTGCATGAGATAGTTGAGCGCCACGCGCTCCCCCGACAGAACCGACCGGGCAGGCCCGGAGATGTTGGCAATCGCCGTACCGGGAACGACACGATCACCATCGGCAACCAGCGCCTCGAACTCGATCTTCGGATCGACGAGCCGGAAGGCCGTTCGCGCAAGATCCATGCCCGAAATCACGCCCTCCTCGCGGACATTGGTCAGGCAGGTGGCACTCCTGCCGGGGCCGATGGTGGCCTGGCTGGTGATGTCGCCCGCACGTCCGAGATCTTCCTCAAGCGCCGCACGCACCTGCGCCTCGACCATCAGCGACGGCAATTCCGGCAGATAGGCTTTTGTCATGCGGCAGTCCTCTCGGAGAGTTCAGCAACCACCCGGTCGGCTTCTTCCAAGGTGAGGTAGGTCCGGTGTTCCCAGGCGTCCACGGGTTCGGGAAAGTCCGAGCGGTAATGCCCGCCCCGGCTTTCCTCGCGCAAGTAAGCGCCGACGGCAATCAGCTTGGCGGTCGTCGCAATATTGGAGAACCGGATGCGCGTGTTCGCACGCTCGAGTTCGGCGATCTCGCGGATTGCGGTCGCGAGCCCCTCGCGATCGCGAATGACGCCGACATGATCGCTCATGATGTGGCGCAGTCGCTTCAGTTGCGGGCTGTCTTCGAGCGTCACCAGATCGTCGGATTCACCCTGCGCATTGTGCCAGTCGGTGAGTTTNGGCATCGGCATAAGGNCCTGGATATTCTCGGCAATGCGGCCGGCAAACACCACGGCTTCGAGAAGCGAGTTGGAGGCCAGCCGGTTGGCACCGTGAACGCCGGTCGAGGTCACTTCGCCCGCGGCCCACAGGCCATCGAGCGACGTCCGCCCGTCGGCGTCCGTCAACACCCCGCCCATGTGATAGTGCACCGCCGGGATGACCGGGATAGGTTGCGTGACGGGATCGATGCCTGCCGCCATGCAGGAGCCGTAGACGGTGGGGAACATGTCGGGGAAATGGCTGCCCACCGCCTCGCGGCAATCGAGAAATGCGCCGCGCCCGGATCTGACTTCAGCGAAGATTCCGCGCGCCACGATATCGCGGGGCGCCAATTCGGCATCCGGGTGGATGTCGGTCATGAAGCGGTGGCCGGCCGAATTTATCAGCGTGGCGCCATCGCCGCGCAACGCCTCGGTGGCAAGAGGCGCCGGGTCGCGTCCGATGTCGATGGCCGTTGGGTGAAACTGCACAAACTCCGGATCGGCGATTATCGCTCCGGCCTTGGCCGCCATGCCGGTGCCCGCGCCGCGCGCTTCCGCCGGATTGGTCGTCACCGCGAAGAGGTGCCCCACACCGCCCGAGCAGAGGACAACGGCGCGCGCCGGGAAGAGAACACGCTTCTTCGATTGGCCGGCATCGGGCCGCGCGATAACGCCGGAAACATAGCGGCCTTCGGTCTGNAGTTCCTCNACGACATAGCCTTCCATCACCCGGATCGACGGCGTCTTGCGCACGGCGGCGACGAGCGCTTCCATGATCGCCTTGCCGGCCATGTCGCCCTTCACCCGCACGATCCGGCGTTCGGAATGGGCGGCTTCACGCGACAGCGCCAGCTTGCCTTCNAGGTCGCGGTCGAATGGCACGCCATATTCCAGAAGGTCGAGAATGCGCGACGGGCCTTCGGTCACCATCAGCCGGGCGATCTTTTCGTCGACNGTGCCCGCGCCAGCGACAAGCGTGTCTGCCAGATGCTTTTCAGGCGTGTCACCCTCGCTCATCGCGGCAGCGACACCGCCCTGCGCCCAGGCAGACGAAGCGCCCTGCCCGATGGGAGCGGCAGCAAGAACGGTTACCGGCCGCGGCGCGAGCTTGAGCGCGCAGAACAGACCGGCAAGTCCGCCGCCGACGATGACGACATCATCGATGCCGGACCAGGATGAGGGGGGATGGATGTGGGTCGCCGTGGTCGGCATGGGGATCACTTTCCGAATGAAAGCAGCCGCGTCAGGTGGAGCGGGGCCGGATGTCTTCCGGCCCCTCGCCCCTATCAGTTCTTGAGATTGATCATCCGCTCGACGGCAAGNCGCGCGCGGTCGGCGATCGCCGGATCGACGANGACTTCCTCGGTCATGTTGACGAGGCTGTCGAGGATCTTCGGCAATGTGATGCGCTTCATGTGCGGGCAGAGATTGCACGGCTTGACGAAGTCCACATCCGGCACCTCGCTCTCGATGTTGGATGCCATCGAGCACTCGGTCACCAGCAGCACCCGCGAGGGCCGCGTNTCCTTGACGTANTTGATCATGCCGGAGGTCGAGCCGGAATAGTCGCAGACCGCNATCACGTCCGGATGGCANTCCGGGTGNCCGATGATCTCGATCGTNGGATCGGCTTCCTTGTAGGCAAGCAGTTCGGCGGCCGTGAAGCGCTCATGCACCTCGCAATGGCCCTTCCAGGTGAGGATCTTCTTGCTCGTCTGCTTGGCGACGTTCATCGCCAGATATTCATCCGGGATGCAGAGCACGGTATCGGAATCGAAGCTCTCGACGACAGCCACCGCATTCGACGAGGTGCAGCAGACATCGGTCTCCGCCTTCACGTCTGCCGACGTGTTCACATAGGTGACGACCGGCACGCCCGGATAGCGCTCCTTCAACAGGCGCACATCGGCGCCNGTGATTGATTCNGACAGCGAACANCCTGCCTTAACATCNGGAATCANAATNGTTTTNTCNGGGTTCAGCAGCTTCGANGTCTCGGCCATGAAGTGAACGCCGCACTGGACGATGATCTCGGCATCGACCAGCGTCGCCTCGCGGGCAAGCTGCANCGAATCGCCGACGATGTCGGACACGCAGTGGAANATCTCCGGCGTCTGGTAGTTGTGCGCCAGNATGACCGCGCCGCGCTCTTTCTTCAGTTTGTTGATGGCATGGACATAGGGCGCATAGACCGGCCATTCGAAAGCTGGAATGTGGTCCTTCACCCGCTCGTAGAGATGCGCCGTCGCTTCCGCCACTTCAGGTGTATAGGTNAGGTCCGGACGCTCGACGACGCCGAAGCGTTCTGCCGCAGTCTGTCCGCCATGCGCTGCCTGNGCCGNAGCCGGGTTGCGCGTTTGATTTTCCATGAGAGCCATGCCGCCTCTCCCTTCACTTCCGCTTTTGCTCAAATCGAGCATAACGGCCTCCAAAAGAAACCGGCGTTAGCCGGATGTGCTTGAGATAGGTCCTCACGCGCCGGATTGCAAGTGACCGGCGCGTGAGTTCTTGCTCACATTCGCGCAAAGCGCGACAGACGACGTGAACCCTCATCCGCCATCAGTTTGCGGCTCANTTGTTGCCGAACCAGGTATTTCGGGCGGTTTCGGAGGTGTGTCGCCTTTCGAGCTTCNCAGCAGGATGCGCTGATAGAANCGCCCGATGGCCATCAGCGCCAGACCGAGGCCGATNAAGGANAAGGCGCGNAGNGCTCCGGTNAGTGCNGACATGTCGATGATGAANACCTTGGCGACGGTGAGCAGAATGACCGCGGCCGAAGCAATCCGCATCGGCAGCGAGCGNGTATAGAGCCCTGCCGCGAGCAGTGCGCCACCAAGNGCCAGCCAGACAATCGAATAGGTCCAGACCTCGGCATCACTCGANGANCGGAGCAGGCCAAGCCGTCCACCCTGGAAGCCGTGCCGCACCATCAGCGTCGCGTAGAGGAACAGAAGGATGCCGGCCGTTGCGCCATAGCCGATCCNGTACCAGCGCGGNCGNACCCCGCGCGAGAGCCAGGTGACGATGGCTGCCATCAGGCCCGGAATNAGATANGCGGGCATCAGCAGGTTGAAGACTCGCCCCTCGCCGACGCTGTCGAAACTGAACAGCGGATTGAACACGAGGCCGAGACCGATGAGCAGCATGGCGATACTNACAGCTCCNGCCACNAGCGCCGCGACNTCATAGACCTGNGCNCTGCTGCGCCGGGCGAGCANTTGCAGCCCGATGGCGAAGCCGAGCGCNGCGATCGACTGCNCGGCCATGTCGGCAAGTTCGAAGTCATCCGAACCGATGTTGCCGCCGGTGATGAAGTGGCGCAGTTCAAGCGCAACGAACAGGGCCAGAAGCGCAAGTCCGATGGAGGTTTGCAGCGCGGCCCACAGACCGACACCGGTACGCCGCATCCATTCGCCACCGACCAGAAGGGCGGCCGCCGGCAGACCGGCGATCAGGATNAGCTTGTTGAGGAAGGGCGTTGTACCGATCGCCTCGCCGTCGAACGGGATGTTGAAATAGAGACCCGAAANGGCNAGCACCGAGAGAATGACTGCCACNATCGGCAGGGCCGCAAATGGCCGGCTGCGGTGGACCCAGGCGACACCGGCGCTCGTCAGCGCCATGCCGAGCGGCAACCAGAGTTTCGTGGTCACCACGCCCATCGCAAGCGCCAGCGCAGCAATCGCCGTCACGGCGAAGACCGCGGGCGCCGGAGCCTTCCAGTCGCCCGGCCGCAACTTGCCGAAATATTCGGTCAGGCCCACGCAGACCACCGCGAGCACGAGTGCGGCNAACCCGGTTCCAATNCTGGTCTCCCAATCCGAAATCCGGAGNTAGATGGCANTCAGCCCGAGNAGCGANACCAGCGNAAANGCAATCGCCAGATAGCCCGATGTCCGGGGCGCATCCCGACCGGNGCGCCATGAGGTCCANAGNGCGACAAGGGANACNGGNACCAACGGCACCAGACAGGCNNNCAGGAAGGCCGGAATNTCNGGCGGGATCGGCGGCGCGCCGTTCGCGAGATCGTCGAAGACCGCNGGATTNTCGATCCGCCCGAGNTANAGTGCNCCGACCAGGAANGTCGTCGGAATNGCCGCCCAGGGGGCCAGCGGCGCCATGCCCGCGAACCGGAAGGCGGAAAGAACGAGAATCACCCCCGTCGCGAGCGCGATTGCGGAATTGGCGGGCGCTTCCAGAGCGAACTCATAAACGTCTGCGATCAGGGCCAACACAGCCAGACTTGAGATCGAGACATAATTGTTGGCTTGATCTTCGCGGTCCGCCGGCCGCTCCCGCCCCCAGCCGAAGCCGATCGCGAGCACAATCGCCACCGCGATCACGTGAAAGGCGGCAAACCATTCATCCGTGTAGGGAATGACGCCAATGAGGGCGGCGGTCCAGCCGAGCGACCCGACCGCTCCGCCGATCATCAGCCAGTTCCACTGCCGGATCCGTCCGACCGCCATCACGCTGGCGGTAACCGCAAGAACGTGCAGGGTCATGGCCAGCATGTTGGGCGAGCTCGAATTGACCAAGAGCGGTGCGCCATAGGCACCGAGCAGGCCGATGGCCGCGAGCTTCGGGCCATGAACGGAGGCGAGCAGCAGGCTCGCAAGACCGATGACCGTCAGCAGCGGAAACGCAATCCCCGCGCCGATAAAACCGTAGAGCGCATGTGCGGCATAGGTCGTACCGAAGGCGGCAACCGCGCCTGCCCCGGTCAAAATGCCGGGGATGTCAGCACTTGTGAAAGACGGCAGGTTTTCGCGTGTATCCCTGCGGCGAAGCCATTCGCCACCGACAAAAAGCGCGATGGACAGAAGGACGCCGCCGGTCACCCGCGCCGCCGGCCCCAGAAGTCCGGCCTCGATGGAATAGCGCACCAGGAAGAGCGAGCCGAGCGCAATGGCAACGCCACCCAGCAATACGGACCAACGTCCGCCGATCGCGCTTTCGAGATCGAAGCCGCGCTCTGGCTCGACGTCCGGCGCGGCATCAATCGATGGCAGCGGCGGGGGAACGGACGCCGCAGCAGACGGCTCGGTCAAAACCTCGTCTTCGGCATCGACGCGCGCGGTAGCGGTTTCCGGCGCATCCTCGGCCTCTGGCGTCTCTTCCTCCACCTGAGGGGCCTGATTATCGGCCTCCGGGACGGCCTGCGTCGCGCTTGCCCCGAGCTGCGCCAAACGATCTTCGACAGCTTTCAGATCTCGCTCGAGCGTCTGAACCCTGTTCTGGAGAGAGCGGAAGGCGACGAGTGCAAAAATGACGACGCCAAGGATAACCAGGCCGATAATATCCAACCCCAATTCCTTCTGAAATCTATTTCACCGTTTCCTTATCGACCGAATGAGGCGGGAACAATACCACGCGCCGAGCCTGTGGAAGAGTGACCGTCACATCCGAAGTTCAACGAATTTGATAGTTTGATCGTAATTATGAACTTGTGTGCGGCGATGGATCGCATAGCTTCTGGCAATCAGCGCAACCGCGCCCGCCCCTGGAGATCAGAACGATGACCGATACGTCTGCAATCCGGCGATCTCCGTCGCTTCCCCTGCTTATCATCGCCTCGGGCTGTGCCATTGCCATGCTCTCATTCGGCCCGCGCTCGGCCATGGGCTTCTTCCAGCTGCCGATGCTCGCCGACAAGGGCTGGGACCGGACGACCTTCGGCCTCGCCATGGCGCTGCAGAACCTTGCCTGGGGCGTCGGCCAACCATTCTTCGGCGCGCTGGCCGACAAGTTCGGCACTTGGCGCGTTCTCGCACTGTCGGGGCTGATTTATGCGGCCGGCCTCGTCATCATGGCTCTNGCGCCCTCCCCGCTCTGGCTGCACATGGGTGGCGGTATCCTGGTCGGGCTCGGCGTCGCCTCCGCCTCCTTCAGCATCATCCTGGCGGCATTCGCCCGCAACGTGGCGCCCGAACAGCGCTCGCTCGCCTTCGGCATCGGCACGGCGGCGGGTTCTGCCGGCATGTTCGTCTTCGCGCCCTTGGGCCAAGGCCTGATCGATGCTTTCGGCTGGTCCGAAGCGCTCCTCTGGATGGCCGCGCTGATGCTGCTGGTCCCGCTTCTCGGCATTCCGCTGAGGGGCAATTCGTCCTCGGGCAGCCAACCGCGCGACGCTTTCGCCCAGACGGCTTCCGAGGCGCTCAGGGAAGCGCTCGGCCACCGCAGCTACGTGCTCCTCGTGATTGGCTTTTTCGTCTGCGGTTTTCAGGTCGCCTTCATCACTGCCCATTTTCCCGCCTATCTCGGCGATATAGGCATCGACGCGTCCTATGCGGTGATTGCGCTGGCGCTGATCGGCTTCTTCAACATCATCGGATCTCTGGCCTCGGGCTTCATCGGCCAGCGCCATTCCAAGCCGCATTTCCTGGCGCTCATCTATATCGCCCGCTCGATNGCGGTTACCGCCTTCCTGCTGCTGCCGCAAACGGGGACTTCGGTGATCATCTTCTCGATCGTCATGGGGTTGCTGTGGCTGTCGACCGTGCCGCCGACCAANGCGCTNGTNGCCATCATGTTCGGCACCCGCCACCTCGGCATGCTNGGCGGCGTCGTNTTCCTCAACCACCANATNGGCTCNTTCCTCGGCGTCTGGCTCGGCGGTTACCTCTACGACCATTTCGGCAGCTACAATCCGGTCTGGTGGCTCGGCGTCATCCTNGGCCTCTTNGCCGCCGCCGTGCATTGGCCGATCCGCGAGACNGCTGTCGAGCGGCCTGCTCTGGTACCGGCGGAGTAGGTCAGGCCTTCATCAGCCAGCCGAAGGCGCGCTTCAAAAAGGCCTGCCCGGCCGATCTGACGGGCGCACCATGAGCCATGAGAACGCGCTCGACGGGCCATGAGAGAATGTCGCCTATCGCATCACGCGCTGCCGTCTTGTCGGTAAAAGCCACGCGGAACTTGCGCGGCACGCGCGGCTCGTATCCCGTCATCAGATCGAGCCTGGCGACGAGTGCGCGCCACCCGCTGAACCAGTCGGAGGGAAACTGTTGCAGGAGGTCGCAGAAGATCGCCGTTCCGCTGGCGCGATGGAAGAACACTGCCTCGCTGGTGATACGGTTGCCCGTAACGAGGACCACATCTATTTTGCCACGCCAGCGATCATGCTGATCTTCACCCAGACAACCTGCAAATTCGATATCCGGTCGCTTCTCCGCAAGGCCAGGCGGCGCCAGAACCTGCGCTTTGGGGAAACGGGCCTGCCACGCAGCAAGAAACGTGTCGTGAATACCGTTCGGCGCGACTATCCAGTGGACCTGTCCGAGCGAAGTCACCTCGTGGAGGTGGTCATCGTCCAGCGCCACCGGCGACCAGACGATCAGCTCGCTTTCGACCCGGATGACGGCCATGCGCGTAGGATAGTGAAAACCAGCAGTCGCCGTTACGACGGGACCGTCACAGATCCAGATGTCGGTTCCGAANGGCTCAAGCATCTTCAGCTCCAATTTTACACACGTNTAAATTTACACTAGAGTATAAAAATGAAATTGACCAGTCGCACCGAACGCTCCCGCGNCCTCATCCTGGATGCCGCAGAGATCATTTTCCGTGAGGAGGGATTTGACGGTGCNACCGTGGAGGCNATCGCCACCAGAGCCGGGCTCACCCGCAAGACCGCCTACAACCTCTTCGGCTCCAAGGAAGAGATTGCCCACGCCCTCATCGCCCGCGCCGAAGCGATCGATACCGGCTATCGCAGCCGTATCGACGCGAACGAGAACGCCGCGACACTCATCGAAACAGTGCTGATCGACAGCGCCAACTGGTGCATGGCAAACCCCTCGCTTGCCCGGATGGCGTTAATTCCCGAGAGGCGGCCGAGTGCGACCCCACCCGCAGACCGCCCGTCATTCCAGGGCTTGGTGACGGACATCGTTGCGCTCGGTCAGAAGCAGGAACTCATCCGTCGCGACGAAGACGCAGGCTATCTGGCGCTGGTTCTGCTCGCTGTCTTCGGTCAGGCGATGCTGAATGCAATTGGCGAAAAGCTTCTGAGCGAAGACGAGATCAGAANGATCATCCGTCTCGTCTTCGAAGGCATCGGCGCTCGATGAAGCCCGCTCACAGCCAACAAAAAACCCCGCCGGATGGGCGGGGTTCTTGTTTGCCGGTTGCCCGGCGAAATTTCGGTCGGCTTAGAGGCCGAGACCTTCGAAGCGCTTCTTGAACTTCGAGACGCGACCGCCGCGGTCCAGCATGTGCTGGTTGCCACCGGTCCAGGCCGGGTGCGAAGTCGGGTCGATTTCGAGGTTCATGGTTTCGCCTTCCGAGCCCCAGGTCGAACGGGTCATGTACTCGGTGCCATCGGTCATGACGACCTTGATGGTGTGGTATTCGGGATGGATGTCTGCCTTCATCGATCTGTCCTGCCGTTATCTGTAGGCCTCGCCCGGCAAATGGATGCGGCAAATCGGCCTGATGCGTGAATGAAGCCGCAGAGCACCTGCCCTACGGCTTCCAAATTCGGTGTCGAGCCTATACATGAAGCGCACCCACGATACAAGGCCCACATTCGATACAGCATAGCCGTTAGGACAAAGTGTGACCGACCAGACGTCCGAGAGCAGCGCCAAGCGCCGTTCGATCAAGCCCCTCGCCCGCCTTTTCCCNTATCTNGGTCGCTATCCGCGCCTGATTCTCGGCGCTCTCGTCTTTCTNACNCTNGCTGCCGGCACCACGCTGACGCTGCCGATGGCCGTGCGCCGNATGATCGACAACGGNTTCACCGGTGGNGANNNNGGCTTCATCAACACCTATTTNTCNATGCTGCTGNTNNTGGCNGGNGTNCTNGCNATNGCNTCTGCCGGCCGCTACTACTTCGTCATCACNCTCGGCGANCGAGTCGTCGCCGATATCCGTCGCGACGTNTTTGCCCATGNGACCGGCCTTTCGGCATCCTTCTATGACGCCAATCGCTCCGGCGAGATCGTCTCGCGCCTGACTGCNGACACCACNCAGATCAAGTCGACTGTGGGCGCGACCTCCTCNGTGGCGCTGCGCAACGTCATTCTGTGCACGGGCGCAATCGGCATGATGTTCATCACCTCGCCGAAACTGTCCCTCCTCGTGGTCGCCGCAATCCCGCTCATCGTCTTCCCGATCGTCGGCTTTGGCCGGAAGGTGCGCAAGCGCTCACGCGAGGC
The DNA here is from genome assembly GCA_002707605.1 of Hoeflea sp. Lineage (GTDB taxonomy): Bacteria > Pseudomonadota > Alphaproteobacteria > Rhizobiales > Rhizobiaceae > Pseudohoeflea. The sequence continues at coordinate 53,243 of PANK01000015.1, read as the reverse complement.
GCAGGATACGCTGGCAGAAGCCATGACGCTGGCCGGCGAGACCATCGGCGCCACCCGCACGATCCAGGCCTTCAACGCAGAAAACCTGGCCCGCTCGCGCTTTACCGGCGCCGTCGATTCGTCCTTCCGTGCCGCCCGCGGCGCCATCGCCGCCCGCTCGATCCTGACAGGTTTCGCCATCGCCATCGCTTTCGGCAGCGTCGTCGGCGTGCTCTGGTATGGCGCCCATTCCGTGCTCTCCGGAGAACTCAGCGCCGGCACACTCGGCCAGTTCCTGCTTTATTCGGTCTTCGCCGCCGGCGCGCTCGGCGCGCTTTCGGAAGTCTGGGGCGAACTGTCGCTTGCCGCNGGCGCCGCCGAACGGATCGGCGAACTCCTCGACGAGGAGCCTGCGATCACAGCNCCNNCCGCNCCGACGCCGCTGCCCGTTTCGGCCGAGGGCCGGGTTACATTTGATTCGGTCTCCTTCGCCTATCCGCAGCGCCCGGACCTGCCGACGCTCCACGACGTCTCCTTCGATGTTNCGCCGGGCGAGACGGTCGCCATCGTCGGCGCGTCCGGTGCCGGCAAGAGCACGGTCTTCTCGCTNATCCTNCGNTACTACGATNCGCTGACNGGCANGGTGCTNATCGANGGNGTNGATGTNCGCGATGCCGATCCGGCTNTGCTCCGNGACCGNATGGCGCTGGTGCCGCAGGATGTAACGATTTTCGCCGCGACTGCCGCAGACAACATTTCGCTCGGCCATGACGACGCGACACCCGANATGATCGAGGCCGCCGCCCGTGCCGCCCAAGCGCACGANTTCATCATGTCGTTGGAAAACGGCTACGATACCCAGCTCGGCGAGCGTGGCATCACCCTCTCGGGCGGCCAGCGCCAGCGCATCGCCATCGCNCGCGCCATCCTNCGNGACGCNCCGATCCTGCTGCTCGACGAAGCNACNTCNGCNCTCGATGCNGANAGCGAAACNATGGTGCANACNGCCCTCGAAAAGCTGATGGAAAATCGCACCACGCTCGTGATCGCCCANCGCCTCGCTACCGTGCTCAAGGCGGACCGNATTCTCGTNCTCGACAAGGGCAGGATCGTCGAGGACGGCAATCACCAAACGCTGGTGCGCAAGGACGGTCTCTACGCCCGCCTCGCCCGCCTGCAGTTCGAAAGCGGCGCCGAGGCACTGGTGGCGGCAAAGTGAGATAGCAGTCGCCGCCAGATTGATGGCGACCTCTCGGCGATCAAGCCACGCGCGGCCTGATCACCGCTCCGTCAGTTTCAGCTCGATACGGCGATTGGTGGCGCGGGCCTCCGGGCTGTCACCTTCGGCAATCGGCTGGAACTCGCCGAAGCCGGCGGCAACAAGACGATTGGCCGGTACGCCCTGCGAGATCAGATATTTGACCACCGATGTCGCGCGCGCCGAAGACAGTTCCCAGTTGTCGGCATACTGACCGGTGCCGGACAGCGGCACGTTGTCGGTATGGCCATCCACCCGCAGCACCCAGTTGATCTCNTCGGGAATTTCCTGAGCGAGTTCGAGAATGGCGCTTGCGAGCTGCGACATGGCGCCCTTGCCGGCATCGTTCAGTTCGGCGCCNCCAGAGGGAAACAGNACTTCGGACTGGAACACAAACCGGTCGCCGACCACGCGCACGTCGTCGCGTCCGGCAAGAATTTCGCGCAGCCGCCCGAAGAAGTCCGAACGGTAACGATTGAGCTCCTGCACGCGCTGGGCCAAAGCCACATTCAGACGCTTGCCNAGATCGGCGATCTTGGCCTGACTTTGCTGATCCTTGGATTCGGATGCTTCCAGCGCGTCCTCGAGCGCTGCCAACTGGCTGCGCAGGGCCGAAATCTGCTGGTTGAGCAGTTCCACCTGGCTCAGTGCACGCTGCGAGACCTGCTTTTCCTCGTCGAGCGATTCCGTCAGCGCGCCGATCTTCTGCTGCGCGGCATCCGCCGTGCCGCTGCCTGAATCGAGAAGCTGCTGGAGCCGGCTCTTCTCGGCTTCCGCGGAAGACAGCGAAGCCTGCATATTGGCGAGCGCGTCCTCGATATCCTGCTTGGAGGAGCGCTCGAGCGCGAGAAGCTGGGTCAGCTCGTTGATCTGGCTGTTGAGGCGGTTGAGCACCTGGTCACGACCGGAAATCTCGCGGCTCAGGAAGAACTGCGCCAGCACGAAGACCGTGAGCAGGAACATGATGGCGAGCAGCAGCGTCGACAGCGCGTCGACGAAGCCGGGCCAGTAATCGACCCCGCCTGCCCGGCGGCGATTGCGCGCAAGCGCCATGCTTATTTGTCCCCTATCTTGTCGGAGAGCCTGTCGAGCGTTTCGCGCATCTTGCTGGATTCTTCCTGCTGCGCCTCGATCCAGTCACGCAGCATCTGCTGCTCGTTACGCATGTTCTTCACAAGTCCCTGAATGCCTTCGGCAAGGCTGGCCATGGCAGCGGTCGTGCGCTGTGTGGAACCGCCTTCAGCCGAGATCTTCTGCAGCTTCTCCGAGAGAACCTTGATTTCCTCCGACGTCCCTTCGCTGAGGGCGTGGCTGCCGACATCCGACCCCAGATCGGTCATGCTCGAAAGCCAGTTCTCCAACTCGGTATAAAACCGGTTTTGCGCGCGGCCCGCCTGAAGGTCCAGGAAGCCGAGGACCAGTGATCCGGACAGACCGAAGAGCGATGACGAAAACGCGGTACCCATGCCGTCCAGCGGCGCGGCCAGTCCGGTCTTGAGCGCGGAAAGAACGTCGTCGGTGGCGCCCGTTCCGGGATCGAGCGACTGGATAACCTGATTGATGGAACCGATGGTGCCGAGCAGGCCCCAGAAGGTGCCGAGCAGTCCGAGAAATACGAGAAGGCCGATCAGATAACGCGAGATATCGCGGGATTCATCGAGGCGCGTCGCAATCGAATCGAGGATCGACCGCAGGGAACTCGTCGATAGCGCCATATCCTGGCGCCGGCCGATAAGCGCACGCATCGGCGCCAACAGCACCGGCTCNCGCCCNACCTTGTCGGCACTGCCCGCAGCCCGGAAGGAATTGACCCAGCGCACCTCCGGTCGAAGCCGGAGAACNTGNATGAAGACGAGGACGCAACCCACAGCCAACACGCCGAGAATGAGGCCGTTGAGGCCCGGGTTCGACATGAAGGCTGCCTGGATCTGGCGGTAGAGAATGGCGGCGACGAANCCNGTCAGGATCAGAAAGATCACCATGCTCCAGAAGAAAACCATGGGGCTCGACAACTTGTGCGGATCCGCGCCGCCTTCCTCGTCGGTTATGCCCCAGCCGGACATCGAAAATTTCTCCATAAACCGTTCGTTCCCAGTTGATTGCCGCTAATGGCACCGCGTCCGCTTCAATACAGAAACACAAGCAGCGCCAGCCGGTTCCGGGAAAGAACCTAACCGAAGATTAAGTCAAATTGAAAGCGCTAGCTGCGGGAAATACCCGCATCGAAGCCCGGATCAGGACACCGGCTTCTTGAGAACGTCGAGAAGCGCCTTGTGGATATGCTCGTTACCGGCAACGATGCCGCCGCTCTCGAGCATGTCGCGGCCACCGGTCTTGTCGCTGGCAAAACCGCCCGCTTCGCGAACAAGCAGAAGGCCCGCCGCGATATCCCAGGCGTTCAGACCTTCCTCCCAGAAACCGTCGACACGGCCCGCTGCCACGAAAGCAAGATCGAGGGCCACGGAACCAAGGCGACGGATACCGGCTACTTCGCCCATCACATTGCGCAACTCGACAAGATACTTGCCGTGATGGCCACGCCCGAGATGCGGCACGCCGGTGGAAATCACTGTGTCCGAGAGCACGCGACGAGCGGCCACGCGCAGACGGCGATCGTTCATGAACGCGCCACCGCCTTTTTCGGCGGTGTAGAGTTCGTCCATCGCCGGGTTGTAGACCACACCCGCAACGATCTCACCATTGCGCTCGAGCGCGATCGAGACCGAGAAGATCGGAATGCCGTGCAGGAAGTTGGTGGTGCCATCGAGCGGATCGACGATCCAGCGATGGGCGCCGTCCGTGCCCTTTTCCTCTTCGCTTTCCTCGCCGAGGAAACCGTAGGTCGGCCGCGCACGCATGAGTTCGTGACGGATCGTCTGCTCGGCCTTGCGATCGGCCTGGCTGACATAATCGCCCGGCCCCTTGAGCGAGACCTGAAGGTTCTGCACTTCACCGAAGTCGCGCGACAGGCCCCGGCCGGCTTTCACCGCCGCCTGGACCATCACATTGAGAAGGGCGGAACGCGCCATGTCAGTATTCCTTGAGGAGCTTCATGNACCTGCCGGGAGCCCGAAGGCTCAGTCGGCGCGGCGCAGATAAGTCAGTTCNTTGGTGTCGACGACGATCTTCTCGCCCGACGAGATAAAGGGCGGCACCATCACGCGCACGCCGTTTTCGAGAACGGCCGGCTTGTAGGAGGACGCAGCGGTCTGGCCCTTCACGACCGGATCGGCTTCGGCGATTTCCAGCGTCACCTGGTCCGGAAGCGAAATNCCGATCGGCTTTTCTTCATACAGTTCCACGGTCACCATCATGCCGTCCTGCAGGAAGGCGCGACGATCGCCGACGAATTCCTTGAGGAGNTCGAGCTGCTCGTAGGATTCGGTGTCCATGAACACCAGCATCTCGCCTTCTTCATAGAGGAACTGGAAGTCCTTCTGCTCGAGGCGCACGCGCTCGACGGTTTCCGATGCACGGAAGCGTTCGTTGAGCTTGGTGCCGTCGATGAGGTTCTTCATCTCGACCTGGTTGAAGGCGCCGCCCTTGCCGGGCTTGACCGCATTGGTCTTCACCACGGCCCAGAGGCCACCATTGTGTTCGAGCACGTTGCCCGGCCGAATTTCGTTTCCGTTGATCTTCATGAAACTTGTCCGCGATTGGAGTATTGCGACCGACCTTCGGCCTTGATGGCGGCCTCAAGACCATAATTGCCGGTCTTTTTNAAGCCTGCCCGACNGGCCTGATTAACGCCGGGCGAATTTGTTGGCGCGTTCGATCGCTTCTTTCTGCTGCTCGGCCGTCAGCCCCTGGTAGAAATCGTCAAGCCCGGGATCATTAAAACCGGCGCGCTTGGAGATGATGTACCACTTGGCCGCCTCTTCCGGGTCCGGCCGGGTGCCGATCGCGTTGACATAGAGAATGGCGAGCCTGTTCTGCGCCACCACGTTGCCGCGATTGGCCGCGATCTCCATCCAGCGGAAGCCGCGATCGTAATCCTTGTCTCCGCCCACGCCGTCGATCAGCCAGATGGCGAGATCAAGCTGCGCGGTATCGTAACCCGCGAGCGCGGCCCGCTGCATCCAGGTCCGGGCCTGATCGCGCTTTTCCTGCGGAATGCCGAGCGAGTTCATGTAGATCTGCGCCAGGGCGTACTGCGCATCCGCCACGCCCTGTTTGGCGGATTTTTCGAAATAGGGCAGCGCCTTCTGAATACCGGTATCGCCGGGATGCTCGGCGACCAGTGACTGCGCATGGTTGAACTGCGCGAAAGCATTGCCGGCATCAGCTGCTTTCAGCATCAGTTCCTTCGACTTCGCCTCGTCGCGGGAAACATATTTCCCTTCGAGCAACATGATTGCATATTTGAATTGCGCCGACGGATTTCCGTTCTCGGCGGCCTGATTGTACCAGAAGGCCGCCTCCTCCATGTTGCGCGCCACACCGAGCCCTTCCGCAAAGAGCTCGGCCACCAGGGTTTGCGCGGCGGGATCGCCGATCTGCGCGCGGCTCAGCGCCAATTCCATCGCCGTCAGATAATAGCCGCGCTGGTAGGCGCTATAGGCCCGCTTGGTCGCATCGATCGNNGTATCGAGNAGCGGNAGCGCCGGATCNTCNGTCGGCGCNCGNAGCACCTGNGCCCCTTGNGGCTTGAGATCGAGTTCCTGGGCAAGCGTCTTGTACTCGTCCTCGTCTGCCTGATCAGCAGTGGTAGCTCCGGTTTCAGCCGTCTCGGCCGCGTCGGTCTTTGTCTCCTGCGCATTGACCGGCGCAACGACGCACGNNAGAACCGCCGCAAGAGCGGTGGTCGCGGCGAATAATCCGGCTTTGCGAAGGGCGTGTTCCATAAGCGCCCTTAATCCTCAAACCGTGGCGCTTTTTCGTCAAGCTCTGCATTGATGCGAGAAACGACCGCTTCCGGGCTGTCTTCCACCTCGAAAACGGCTTTTCCGAAAGCAACGAACTCCGCGCCCGTCTGGGCCAGTTCGACCGCATGGGAAGCATCCGAACCACCCATNAGGATGCAGGGAATGCCGACCATNGAGGCCCACCACTCGGCNAGCGCGGTATTCTTCTTGTGCGGCTCGGGCTTGATGTCNCCATCGAGCTTNCCGAAGAAAATGAAGTCGGGNTCGGCCTCGCCCATGATCAGCGCNACNTGNCGTTCCTTGGCATTGCCGCCGCCGACGATCATNCCGGGCGCATGTTTTTCGACCGCCTCGCGAAGGTCCTCGGCATTACCGGTCACGAAAATACCATCGGCTTTGACGCGGCCGGCCACACGGGTATCGCCCGCTACGAGTGCCGCGGCTCCTGCCTTCTGGATGACAGGCACTGCCGCTGCGCAGTGATCCTGAAAGCTCTTGTCATCAAGCTCGCGCTGCACCAGCACCACGGAGGCGACATCGCCGCCGGCCAACGCCTTCTCAAGCTGGCCGGCCAGCGCCTCGGCCGTATCGGTTACGGGCGCAATCAGAACCAGGCGGCATCTTTCCGACACGTCGGGCATTGGATCTCTCCGAAAATGATGTGACCGGCCGGTCTGGCCAAGTCGTTGCCGACGGGATAGACCGGGAACCCACCAGGTTCAACTGTCCCCTTATGATTACCGATCCATTCTTCTACTTTGTCGCCATTCCGGCGGTGTTTCTCGNCGGCCTGTCGAAGGGCGGGCTCGGCGGCGCAATGGCCGTGATCGCCGTTCCGTTGATTGCGCTCGCCATACCGCCCGTTCAGGCCGCGGCCATCATGCTGCCGATCCTGATCGTCATGGACCTGGTCAGCCTTTGGGCCTGGCGTCATTACAACGACCGCCGCACACTCATCATCATGATCCCGGGTGCAATCATAGGCATCGCGATCGGCTGGTTCACCGCGGCCTGGGTGACCGAAGCGCTCATCAAGCTGATCGTCGGTCTCGTCGCGCTTGCCTTCTCGCTGCAATATTTCTGGAAAACCTATCGCGACCACCGCAAGGACGAGAAAACGCCTCCGCGCGGCCACCGTCCGGTATGGGGCATGATGTGCGGCACACTTTCGGGCTTCACCAGCTTCGTTTCCCACGCCGGCGGCCCGCCCTATCAGCTCTACACCNTGCCCCTGGGACAAGACCCNAAAACNTACACCGGAACATCGGTNCGCTTCTTCGCTATCGTCAATGCAATNAAGGTCATTCCNTATTTCGCCCTNGGCGAATTCGATGCGACGAANCTCAAGACCGCAGCCGTNCTNGCNCCGATAGCCCCGGTTGCCACGATCATCGGTGCCCTGGTCGTCAAACGGATGACGCCCACGGTTTTCTATCCGGTCATGTACGTCATGGTGTTGCTGACCTCGTTCAAGTTGATCCACGACGGCCTTATCGGCTGACGGCTCCCCTCCTCCGACCAATTTCCAGAGTGACAAGGATGCCTGCCGGTGGTCATATGCGCGAAAAATCGAGACTGAAAACGGGGAGGAATGAGTTTGGTTAACCCTTACGAGATGGATCTCGATCCCAATCCGGCGAATTACCAGCCGCTCACGCCACTCGCCCACCTCGAGCGCGCCGCCCTCATCTTCCCTGATCACGTCGCCATCATCCACGGCAAGATGCGGATGACATACCGCGAGTTCCATGAGCGCTCCCGCAAGCTGGCGAGTGCGTTGGCTGCGGAAGGGATCGGCAAGGGCGACACCGTTTCGGTGATGCTGTCGAACACGCCCGCCATGCTGGAGGCCCATCACGGGGTGCCGATGACAGGCGCGGTGCTGCACTCCCTCAACACACGGCTCGATGCGGCGATCATCGCCTTTCAGCTCGACCACGCAGATTCGAAGATCCTCATCGTCGACCGGGAGTTTTCCGGCATCGTCAGCGAGGCGCTTAAGCTTGCCAGCGTCAGGCCACTCGTCATCGATTATGACGACCCTGAATTCCCCGACGACGCCCCCTTCCCCAAAGGCGAGCTAATCGGCACCAGGGACTACGAGGAATTCCTCTCCTCCGGCGCCGCCGATTTCCACCGGGACGGACCGGCGGATGAGTGGGAGTCGATCTCGCTCAATTACACGTCAGGCACCACCGGCAACCCGAAGGGCGTCGTCTACCACCATCGCGGTGCAGCCCTTATGGGCTACGCCAACATCATCGCATCCGGCATGGGCCGTCATCCGGTCTATCTGTGGACCCTGCCGATGTTTCACTGCAACGGCTGGTGCTTTCCCTGGACCCTGGCCGTGGTTGCAGGNACCCATGTCTGCCTGCGCTGGGTCCGTGCAAAATCCATGTATGACGCGATCGCCGACCATGGCGTCACGCATCTCTGCGGCGCGCCCATCGTGATGTCGACGTTGCTGAATGCCCCGGAGGCCGACAAGCGCGACTTCGACCAGACGGTGAGCTTCAATACCGCCGCGGCACCACCGCCCGGCAGCGTGCTGTCCGGCATGGCAGAGGCCGGTTTCGAGGTCGTCCACCTTTATGGCCTGACCGAAACCTATGGCCCGGCGGTCGTCAACGAATGGAAGGCTGAGTGGGACGCCCTCGACAAGGCGGCCCGCACCACCAAGAAAGGCCGCCAGGGCGTACGCTATCCNGCGCTNGANGACNTNTCGGTNCGCGANCCCGAGACCATGGAAGCCGTNNNGTCNGATGGCGAAACGATNGGCGANGTNATGTTCCGCGGCAATATCGTCATGAAGGGTTATCTCAAGAACCCCGAAGCGACACGGAAAGCCTTTGAAGGGGGCTGGTTCCATTCCGGCGATCTCGGTGTCATGCACCCGGACGGATATATCCAGCTCAAGGATCGCTCAAAGGACATCATCATCTCGGGCGGCGAGAACATCTCCTCGATCGAGGTCGAGGACGCTCTCTACAAGCATCCNGCAATCGCCACNTGCGCNGTCGTCGCCTATCCGGACGAGAAGTGGGGCGAGACGCCTTGCGCGGTTATCGAACTCAAGCCCGGCAGCGAGTTGACCGAAGCCGAAGTCATCGCCCATTGCCGCGGCCTGCTGGCCCATTTCAAATGTCCGCGCAAGGTCATCTTCCAGGAGATTCCCAAGACATCGACCGGAAAAATACAGAAATTCGCGCTCCGTAACGAGATTGCCGGCAAGGGTTAACTGTAAGGCACCGTAANCCGCNGCTTCCATTCCGCTGCACTGCACAAAATACTTGCCGCCTGTGGTCGAATGACATAGCGTCACTCGCATGGGTATAGACGCGTTTGCTGCCATTGCGGATCCGAACAGGCGTTACCTCCTTGAGGAATTGCGCCGGCGTCCTTGCACGGTCAACGAACTGGCCGAGGGCCTGCCCATCTCCCGCCCCGCNGTATCGCAGCACTTGAAGGCGCTGCTCGACAACCGGCTGGTCAAGGTCAACGCCCGCGGCACTCGCCGGATCTACTCGATCAACGACGAGGGCTTTANCCATCTCAATATCTGGCTGGATCAGTTCTGGTCCTGAAGATTGGGCCCGCAGTGGCGAAGCGATTTCGCCAAGCGCGTTTTCCTACCTCTTGAAAGCCAGCCCCCTCAAAAACAAAGCCGTCCGCCCCGGGATGCGACCGGGCGAACGGCGAGCGTGTGAGTTCGATTTTCATCGATCCACGCCGGAATTGACTGTTTCAAGTCTGTCCTGTCACGCGGCTGTCATGTCAGCGGGTTAATGCCGTGTCACCTCATCCTTGAGGCGTACGATTTCATCCTTGAGACGCAATTTGCGTCGCTTGAGTTCAGCGATGGCACCATCGGCTGCGGACGGACTCCCGAGTTCATTGCGGAGCTCCTCTTCCAACTGTCCGTGCTTCTTCTCGAGCGATTCAAGATGCGCTTGTACCGACATGGGCAACTCCTTCTGTTGGCGTCGCACCGGTGACTTCACCAGCACGACTGGTTGAGAGGCAAGTACACTTTGCCACCATTCGGATTCCTTGTCGAAGGCGAATTCTTGTGACTGGGTAACTTCCAGTTAATGCCCGTTCATGATAGATGCTCCGGCACGAGTCCGTCGCCTGATCGACGGAGGTGACGCGAGGCCTTCCGGGCTGCCGCGGATAGATATGGGGTAAGCTCGCATGTCCGATCAGGAACAGGCGGAATTGAGAATGATGGTGGCGCGTTTGCGCCATGAACACGAAGATTTCGATGCGGCTATCAACGCCATGATCCAAGTCGGCTGTGACCAGTTGCGCATTCAGCGCATGAAGAAAAAGAAACTGGCGATCAAGGACAAGATGTCCCAACTCGAAGACCAGATCATCCCTGACATAATTGCCTGATTTTACTGAAAATCNGGATTCCAAAACTTACCCTGACCTGCCTCGCGGAGATTGTCAGGGCCAGAAATCTTTTACTGTGCCTGCGCGCCGTCATTACGAGGCGGTGGCGCGCGTTGTCACCCGAATGGCGAACGGCAGTATCCTCACCACGCGCATGGCGGCCTGTCGATCTGCGACACGCCTCAAGCGATCACAAGACCGTGCTGCGAACCCGGTCAAAAGCGCGCAACTTCATGGCAACTGACCGGCACTTGCCGTGCGACAATTCGCACTGCCCGACAGCAGGAAAATGAAACGCAGGCGATTGTTCGCTCCTATGATTTCGCAGTGCGGTTTAACTGCGCAAACAGGGGATAAACTGTGGATAGCGAGACAGGTGATTCGCAGCTTTCACGACAGCTGACTATTCCGATCGCGCACTCACCTGGCACTCCTCCCCTGCAGCGACCTTGCTCACACTTGCATTGCGCGGTTCGATAAGGAATGAAGGCCCAGAGTTTAAGACGAAATCCCTCACACCGGGAGACTTGAAGCGCCATGAGCACGCCCCCCGTCGCCATTATCATGGGAAGCCAGTCCGACTGGCCGACGATGAAGCACGCAGCCGACATTCTCGACGAACTCGGCATCGCCTATGATGCCCGCATCGTCTCGGCCCATCGCACGCCCGACCGCATGTACGAGTTCGCGAAGGGCGCCAAGGCAGAAGGCTTCAAGGTGATCATCGCCGGTGCCGGCGGTGCGGCCCACCTTCCGGGCATGACAGCGGCGCTCACCCCGCTCCCCGTTTTTGGTGTGCCGGTTCAGTCGCGCGCTCTCTCAGGCGAAGACAGTCTCCTTTCCATCGTCCAGATGCCGGCAGGGATCCCGGTCGGCACGCTCGCCATCGGCAATGCGGGCGCCTCCAACGCAGCTCTTCTGGCAGCAGCCGTCCTCGCGCTTTCCGACGAGGCCCTGGCCGACAAGCTTGACGCATGGCGCGCCGCACGCACGGAAGCCGTCGCCGACAAACCCTCCGACGAGGCCTGATACATGACTGCTAACCCCCTTGCCCCCGGTTCGACGATCGGCATTCTCGGCGGCGGACAGCTTGCACGAATGCTCGCCATGGCCGCTGCACGCCTCGGCTATCACACGGCAATCTACGATCCGGATGAACAGGCGCCGGCCGCCCAGGTCGCCAACCGGCATTTCGCAAATGCCTGGGACGACACAGACGCACTGGACCGGTTTGCGGGTGCCTGCGACGCGGTCACCTATGAATTCGAGAACGTGCCGGTCGAAACGGTCGAGCATCTCGAACGCTCGGTCCCCGTCCGTCCGGGATCGAAGGCGCTACGCACCGCCCAGGACCGCCTTCTGGAAAAGGCGCTCGCCCGCAAGCTCGGTGCCGGCACTGCAGAATTTGCTGCCGTCAATACCCGGGCCGACCTCGATTCCGCGATCAAGACAAACGGACTTCCGGCTGTGTTGAAGACCACGCGGCTCGGCTATGACGGCAAGGGCCAGGCCCGAATCGCCGTTGAAGGCGACGCCGACGAGGCCTTCGCCGCGATGAAGGGTGCACCGGCGATTCTCGAATCATTCGTGCATTTCGACTGCGAAGTCTCGATCATCGCCGCGCGTGGCCTCGATGGCAGCGTCCAGGCCTTCGACCTGGTGGAAAACGTGCATCGTCATCACATTCTTCACACCTCAACCGTTCCGGCGCAGATCGAGCCCGAGGCGATGGACGGCGCGCTTGCGATCATCTCCTCCTTCCTCGACACGCTCAACTATGTCGGCGTTATGGCCGTCGAGTTCTTCGCCGTACGGGATGGCGACCGGCACAGACTGCTGGTCAACGAGATCGCACCGCGCGTCCACAATTCCGGGCATTGGACGGAGGCCGCCTGCACGGTTTCGCAGTTCGAGGCCCATATCCGCGCCGTCGCCGGCCTGCCGCTGCCCGATTTCGGTCGCCACTCCGATTGCGTCATGCAGAACCTGATCGGGGACGANATCGACGANCTGCCCGANCTCGCCGGTGAACGCGGCGTGTTTGTCCACCATTACGGAAAGGCCGAGGCGCGTCCGGGCCGGAAAATGGGGCATTTCACCCGTCTCACAGGCGCTGCCGGAGTTGACAGGTCCGGGCTTTGACGGTACATGCCACCCAACTGTTGAGCGCGCCCCTTCGGCGCGCTTTTGATTGATCAGGCCAAAAGCCAAAAGACTGCGGACCGGAACAATGAAAATCAAGAACTCGCTCAAGGCTCTCAAGGCACGTCACCGCGACAACCGTATGGTTCGCCGCAAGGGCCGTATCTACATNATCAACAAGCAGAACCCGCGCTTCAAGGCCCGCCAGGGCTGAGTGACGCGGACGGTCGGCGCGCGCCCCTCCGGCAGCNCGTCACTGTTTTGTGTGTTTGAAAAAAGCGNATGACGGGCTACTTTCCCGNTATGCGCTTTTTTGCATTTGCAGCTCAGGCGATTCTCCTGACCGGGCTGGTCACAGCCCTCCCNTCGCTCGCGCGCGCCCAAACGCCGCCTGTGACCGTGCCGGCTGACGAGAATGCNGCCGAAAAGCCGGAANCAGCGCCCCGCGCCGAAATCACGGTCGATACGTTGTTTGCGGATCTGAGACGCGAAAGTGATCCCGGGAAAGCCAAGCGAATCTCTTCGGACATCGTCCGTCGCTGGACCGATTCGGGCAGCGCGACGGCCAATCTCCTCATGCAGTGGTCGCATAAGGCGATCGAGGACAAGAAGCAGGCACTCGCCCTCGATTTTCTCGATCAGGTCACAACGCTCTTTCCCGACTATGTCGAGGGATGGAACCGGCGCGCGACGCTTCATTTCACGATGGGTCACTTCGGCGCATCAATGGCCGACATCAACAGGGTTCTCGCCATCGAGCCCCGACACTTTGGCGCGCTGTCCGGCATGGCTACAATTCTCGAAGCAAATGAGAATGATGAACTGGCGCTCAAGGCGTGGGAGCAGGTCCTGGCCGTCTACCCCGCCAACCGGCAGGCGCAGGAAAAGGTCGGCGAACTCGCCGACAAGCTAACCGGCCGCCGCATTTAAAAAAGCAACGTTCCGGGTCTTGAGCCTAGCGTGCGGCCTGCACTTCGATCGCGTCGAGCAACAAATCAAGACCGAAACGGTATTCCGGCTCGCCTGCGCGGCGCAGCAATTGTGGTGCCGCAGCCGCGACGTGCGGCAACGCGGTCATGGCGATAGTCTCCGCGTGCCGATCCATCTTCTCGCTTTTGTTATTACTCGCCGTCGCATCAGGATGCACCTCACGCAAGAGCGCGCCCATCACATAAGAGAGGATTGCCCGCGCCGCATAGACCGAGCGTTCCGTGTCGAGCCCCGCCTGCTGGAGCGCTGCGAGAACGGCGTCGGTGAGCGAGAGAACGCCGGTGGTAAAAACCTGCCTCGATAGAAGGATGGTCGCCACATTCGGGCTGCGAACGGCAACCGCACGGAAATCCGCGGCGATCGTCCGTATATCGGCTTTCCAGTCGCCGGATGGCGCAGGCGGTTCGATTTTCTGCACCAGGCGATCGACCACAGCGTCCACGAGCTCATCCTTCGAGGAAACGTGGTAATAGAGCGACATCGCCTCCACCCCGAGGCGCGCCGCAAGCTTGCGCATGGATAACGCGCCGACGCCATTCTTCTCGATCAGCGCTTGCGCCGCATCGAGAATGATCGGCTTGGAAAGCGACGCCTTGCGTCCCCGTTTGCGTGAGACCGTTTCCGACATATTCAGTGGCGCCCGCCTGCTTCTTGGTAGTTCTGTCGCTTATGATCAGACGCGCAAGGTAAGTCAAAGCTTGCAGGTTCTTTCCTTCGCGCTTTGACCGCGTAGAGACATTAATGGTTAATAAGAAGGCGGGTCAAAAGCGGGGGCGCTTTGTGCCGGACTACTTCGCAGCGGGTGGCGGTTGCAGATCCGGCCTGACCACCAAGCAAAGGGGCCGCTGCAAGATAAACCGCGCCGGCGGTTGAAACCCTTGGCGCGGGATGCACGTATGCTAGGGAACNGCCTCGATCGCCCCGCAACCAGACGCCCCCTGCCCTTTTCTGATGCTCCGAGTTCTCATGACCANCNTCCTCGTCCTATTGGCCGCGATCTTCNTCGCCGGCTTCGTGTTCACCTCCTTCAAGGCGCGCGGCATCTCGGAGCNTTATCCGCCCCTCGGNACGTTCAGCGAGGCCAACGGCATCAGGATGCATGCAGTCCATATTCCCGCNGGCNAGAATGCCGACCTGCCGCNGCTGATCTTCATTCACGGTGCATCGGGCAACCTGCGNGACCAGTACGAAGCNTTTGCCGCAAAACTCGAAGGTCGCGCCGAAATGCTGTTCATNGACCGNCCNGGCCACGGCTGGTCGGAGCGTGACGGGGAAGACTATGACACGCCGGACGGACAGGCCCGTGCCATTGCCGAAACGATGAAGNANTACGGGATCGAGCGCGGGATCATGATCGGTCATTCCTANGGCGGCGCGGTGATTGCGAGCTTTGCACTGGCCCACCCNGANATGACNGANGGCCTTTTGTTCCTGTCCCCNGCCACGCACCCNTGGCCGGGCGGTGTNGCGTGGTACAACGATCTTGTCTCAGTTCCCGTGATCGGCCAGTTCGTCGCCAACACCCTGATACTGCCCGCAGGCTTGCAGATGGTGAAGCCGGGCGTCGCNTGTGTCTTCGCCCCCAATCCCGTACCGGACGGTTANATCGAAAAGACAGGCGCAGAGATGGTGCTCCGTCCCAAGGAGTTTCGCGCCAACGCCCGGGAACTGACGCGGCTCAACGCCTATCTCAGGGAAGTCGCGCCGCGCTATACCGAGATCAAGGCACCCACTGTCATCATTACCGGCGACAGCGATGACGTCGTGGCGCCAGAAATCCATTCGGAAGGGCTGAAGAAGGAGATTGACGGTTCGGAACTGGTGACGGTTCGCAATCTCGGCCACAAGCCCGACTATATCGCCAACGACCTGGCGGTTGCCGCGATCGAAAAGCTCGGTGGACTGGACCGCGATCTGCAGGCGCTGGCCGAAAACGTATCGCAGCGCATCGCCGGTGACGACGTGCGCTGCAATTGATCGATGAGACTGCGTGTGGCGTGAACGCGCTTAGCGACCGCTCATGCCGTCCGAGCCGATATAGGCAATGCGGAGCATGTTGGTCGAACCGGGCGTCCCGATCGGGATACCGGCGGATATGATGATCCGGTCGCCCGGCTTCGCGAATTCCTCGCGATAGGCGATGCGGCAGGCGCGATCGACCAGATCGTCATGGTTCTTGGCATCATCGGTGACCACGCAATGCAGCCCCCACACCACCGACAGACGGCGCGCCGTCTGGATGACTGGCGACAGCGCGATGATCGGCACCTGCGGGCGCTCGCGCGCCGCACGCAGCCCCGTCGAACCCGACGAGGTGTAGGTGACGATAACCGAAAGATTGAGCGTTTCGGCGATCTGCCGAGCGGCCAGCGAGATGGCATCCGAGCCTGTGGCTTCGGGCTGCGGACGCTGGGCGTAGATGATGCCGGGATAATTCGGATCACGCTCAACGCGCCGCGCGATTGCGGCCATGGTGGAAACCGCCTCGACAGGATAGTCGCCGGCAGCCGATTCAGCCGAAAGCATCACAGCGTCGGCGCCCTCGAACACCGCGGTCGCCACGTCGGAGACTTCCGCACGGGTCGGAACCGGCGCGGAGATCATCGATTCGAGCATCTGGGTGGCGACGACCACCGGCTTGCCGGCCTTGCGGCAGGCACGCGTGAGCTGCTTCTGGATACCCGGAACGGATTCGAGCGGCATTTCCACACCGAGGTCGCCACGGGCCACCATCAANGCGTCGGACAGTTCGATGATCTCGTCGATGCATTCGAGCGCCTGAGGCTTCTCGATCTTTGACATGAGACCAACGCGGCCGCGTGCGATCTTGCGGACCTCTGCCAGGTCGTCGGGACGCTGGATGAAGGAAAGCGCGACCCAATCGACATCATCGACGGCGAGAACGGCGTCGAGATCCTTGCGGTCTTTTTCGGTCAGCGCGCCGACACCGAGCGTGGTATCGGGCAGGCTGACGCCCTTGCGGTCTGAAATCTTGTTGCCGTTGACGACCACGCAGGTGATCGACTTGCCATCGGACTTCTCGGCGCGCAGCTGCAACCTGCCGTCATCGATCAGAAGCCGGTGACCGGGCTGAACGGCTTCCAGAATTTCCGGATGAGGAAGATAGACGCGCGTGTTGTCGCCGGGCTCGTCCTTGTTGTCGAGCGTAAAGGTCTGGCCGATCTCGAGCTCTTCCGAGCCGTTCTTGAACTTGCCGACGCGCAGCTTGGGTCCCTGCAGGTCGCACAGAACGCCGATCGGACGGCCCGAGCGCTCCTCGACCGCGCGGATGCGCTTGACCAGCGTGCGCATGAGCTCGTGGCTCGAATGGCTCATATTGATACGGAAAAGGTCCGCACCGGCCTCGTGGAGCTTCTCGATCATGTCCTCTTCGGAAGAGGCGGGACCGAGCGTGGCAAGAATCTTGACCTTGCGAAGTCGTTTCATCAGTTCTGACTTTCCCCCGGAGCTGGCGCGTCCGACAGCTGGACCATCCAGCTGCGTTGCCGCCCGGTATCGTATTCCTTGAAACCTGCGCGCTGGAAGCCTCGGGCGAAGCAGTCCTTCACGCCGACGATGCGGTATTCGTTGTCGGCAACGCACATGTTGATGTCGCCNCCCCAGCGCCCCCCGCCGCCGGCATCCTCCGCATAAAGATAATAGTACCGCGACTGCAGCGGCCCCTCGATGAGGGTCGCGCAGGAATTGGCAGGGATCTGCCACCAGCCTTCCGTCACCCACCCTTCGGAGGTGCGGTAGCCGATCGAGCCGCCAACCAGGGTCTGCGTAGCATTGCAGACGCGAAAATCGGCGTGGGCCTTACCNGGAGCGAAGACATATGCGACGGCCATNATTGCCAGAAGCATCCCCCACTTGCGTAAGGACACTTCTTTTCCGGGGAGCAATTCGTCGCGCATCTTTTCCGGCAAACTCCAATTGCGGTCAAATCACCGCTGTTTTGCGATGCCTGCCGTGGGATGTCAACGCGCGAGACCTCCCCATCGCCCAAGCTTTCCCCTCTGCCCACTGATTGCGGGCCGCCGTCACGACAACGTTGTCATACCCACCCGGTCGTGCCATGGGTACAGTCACTCAAAAGATGCTCCGCCATGACCCAAGCCTTCGAAATTCTGCCCGGTGATTCGACGAACGCNCTTGTGCTNCTCGCCGACCACGCAATGAACAGTGTGCCCGAGCCCTACGGGAATCTCGGCCTGCCTGACAGCGCCTTNGCACGCCATATNGCCTATGACATCGGCATCGAGGGCTTGACNCGCGGNCTNTCCGAACGGCTCGGCGTGACGGCCGTGATGTCCACTTTCTCGCGTNTGCTGATTGATCCCAATCGTGGCGAGGACGACCCGACNCTGATCATGAAGCTCTCNGACGGNGCAATCATNCCCGCCAATCACCCATTNAGTGNAGAGGAGCGNNAGAAGCGGCTCGACAACTGGCATCGCCCCTATCACCGGGCGATCGAAAAAACGATCNCCGAGGTCGAAGANGCATCNGGGCAGACTGCGCTCGTCATCTCGCTTCATTCATTCACCCCCTNCTGGAAGCAATATGCGCGGCCCTGGCATGCCGGCCTGCTGTGGGATTCCGATCCNCGNGCNATTCTGCCGTTCATCGAGCTTCTNCGNGAGGANGCCGACCTCATCGTCGGNGACAACGAACCCTATGACGGGGCNCTGAAGAATGACTGCATGTATCGTCACTGCATGGCCAAGGGGCGAGCGCATGCTCTNCTNGAAGTGCGCCAGGACCTGATNGNCGANGATGCCGGNATCAATGCCTGGATCGACAGGCTTNTGCCAATTCTCGAAAAGCTCAACGCGATGCCCGAGCTGCATAAAACCTTGCTTCATCCCAGCCGCGCCGACCAGGANGAGCCTCCGCTTCCTATGTGAGTTCGGCAACGGCTGCCGGCGAATTTCGGGATTTGGCGACTTCCCGCTTGACCCCGTCGCCATCCATGAGGCAGGTGTCTGCCACGTCTCAAAACCTTCAAGGAGAGTACCATGTCCGATGCCGGCGGAGTCGCCCGGGACCAGCTTCGTGCCTTTGTCGAACGGATCGAACGGCTCGAGGAAGAAAAGAAATCCATCGCCGACGACATCAAGGATGTCTACGGCGAGGCAAAGGCCATGGGCTATGACGTGAAGGTCATGCGCAAGGTCGTCGCGATCCGCAAGCAGGATCAGAACGAGCGCCTTGAGCACGAGGCAATCCTCGACACCTACCTNCACGCNCTCGGCATGGCACTCGATCCGCAGGACGCCGAATCCGAATAAGCGGCGTTNATCGCNACAACAAAAAAGCCCGCCATTNCGGCGGGCTTTTTTTTATTGGCTGNTNTGCNGCGCTNAGCTNGACGGACCGAAGCGGGCAACCTGAATAAAGTGAACAGCCGATCCGGTGAACTTGTTGTGCGGCTGGCTTCCGCCGTCGGGCACGAAACCTGCGGCATACACTTCCTTGGGAGCGACCTTCAATTGATCCGCGACGAAGCGTTCGCCACGAACCTTCGCCGGAACGGACGCCGTTTCAGCGTTATCCGCCCGATCGAGAGCGCGGCCCGTGATGATCTTGTCGGTGAGTTTCGGCGCGGTCGTACGCGTCGAAATCTGGCCCTTGCCCGCATCATCCGCACTGGGCCGTGCACCCTTGCGCGGCTTGGGAACCGGGGCGAATGCTTCAGCGAGAGGCCCGCCACTCAAAGCCTGGTCCTGCGGGGCCAGCGAAGCCGTTTCGATCCAGGACGCCGGAGTTGGCGTGGATGAAGGGAGCTTGCGCATACCGAGCATGTCGCCACCGCCACTGGCAACAGGCGCCGTAGCACCGGGGACAGCCTCTCCGGGCCGTCGGATCGGCAGCGGTACGAAGTCGTCGTTGGCNGTCGTNACNTTNAGGGCGGCAATTTCGGTCGGGGCCTCGGCCACGGGTGCCTCNGCGGTCGCCACNGGGGACGCNGCAGGTGNGGCACGGTCAGCGAGAAGCTGCGGCACGGGAATCGTCAGCGATGCGAAGTCCGGAACTGTTGCCGCGCTTGCCGCTACGGGGGAGCCGGGCACGGCAGCCGCAGCGGCTGCGAACGCGTTGATCTGTTCCTGGGCCGGCACGGTGGCCTGCGGCGCAACGAGCGCCGTCTCGGTGCTGAGATCGGGCGTCAGCGACGGACGCGAGACGGGAAGCGGCGCATTGANCGGCAGCTGGGCGATAAGCGCGGGGGCTTCATCAGGCACCGGCGCATCGACACCCGGCAGGGCTGCGACCTGCGTCTGCGGCGCGGCAGGTGCCGGTACCGGAGCAGCGGCCCTGGCCGGTGCGGAATCGTCGCCCTCATCCTCGTCGCCACCGCCGAACAGGGCTGCNAACAGNTTGCCNCCACCCTTCGAGCCGGACGAATTGCCGCCCGACGAAATGATGCCACCNCCGCCACGCGCCTTGTATTCNGCAAGCGCCTGNTTGTATTTCGGCAGCGGCTTGCCATCCGGCGGCAGGTGCATTGTCTTGCCGTCGGGGAAAATACGGACGAGTTCCTGCCGGCTCATGCGCGGCCATGCGCGCACCGAACCAACGTCGAGGTGAACGAAGGGCGAGCCGGACTTCGGATAATAGCCGACGCCACCACCCTGCACCTTCATACCGATCTCGCGCAGCTTTGCGAGCTTCACGCCGGGGATGAAGAAGTCCATCGCCTTGCCGAGCATGTGCTGGCTCTTCTTGGCCTGCCCGCCACGGGTCCGGCGCAGCATCTCGTTCGTCGCAGGCGAACGGTACCCACTGATAACGGTAATGTAGTTCTTCGAACCCGTCTGCCTGTAGACTTCCCAAACGAGATCGAAGAGCCGCGGATCCATCTTGGTNGGCTCGTTGCGACGCCAGTCGCGCAGGAAGCGGTTGAGCTTCTTCAGGCCGGCCTGATCGTAGCGGCCATTGCGCTTGAAGACGATTTCGGCCTTCTCACCGGTATGCGTGTAATAAAGCTTTAGCGAGCGGGTTTCCGCCTGCGCGGCAGAGGCGAAACCGGCTTGAAAAGCGAGTGCGAAGAACGCGGCGAGCACAAAGTGCCGTGCCGCAGAAAGAGTGCGGGTGCGGCCTTGCGGGGCCGTCTGGCCGTATCTGGAAGTGTAACCTGCGTTCAAGTTGGCTTTCCCGATTGTCCTGACAGTTGCCTGTTCTGCCCCCGGCAACGCGGATCATGCGCGGCTCTATGAGCGATAAATGCGGTAAGACAATGGCAAACCGCCTCTATTCACGATCCTCGTCCAGCAAGCTGAACCTGATCGTTTTATAGTAAACAACCTCCTAAGGAGATATGAACTAAATCAACTGGGTAATCGTTTTTTACAGAAATTGATCACGGCGGACCTTTGNCAAGGCCCGCCGCGCAATTTTCTTCATATTATGGACGTCGGGATCAACCGGAGATGGTCAGGCCGCAGTCTTTAGCGGGCTGCCCGGATCGATCGCATAGTCCTTGAGCTTGCGGTAAAGCGTCGACCGTCCGATCCCAAGCCGACGCGCCACTTCGCTCATCTGCCCGTCGTAAAATGACAACGCNAAGCGAATGAGCTCTTCTTCCACTTCCGCCAGCGGACGCACCTGTCCGTTGGACGCGATCGCGTTCAGAGCACCTTCCGGNTCATGGGTCTTGACCGCCCCCTGCTCTTCATAGCCGATCATCGCCGGCCCCTGATCCTTGACCGGATCGAACTCGATCGACGGCACCCAGGACATCTCCTCGAGCCCGCCCGAATGACGACGGGANGCAAGGTCGTAACCCGGCAGCTGGGCNGCAATCTGCGGGAAGAGATCGGCGCCGAGCGTTTCGGTNTCGGAGAGCACGACCGCACGATGGATTGCGTTTTCGAGTTCGCGGATATTGCCGGGCCAGTCATGCGCGGTCAGAAGCGCCAGCGCTTCNGGAGCGAGAGTGGTATGCGGCGACCGGACGGTCGACTGCGCATAGCGGCGCACGAAATGGCGGGCCAGTTCGGGAATATCTTCCTTCCTCTGACGCAGCGCCGGAACGTGGATCGGGAATACGTTGAGGCGATAATAGAGATCCTCGCGGAACCGCCCGGCCTTGACCTCCTCGATCAGATCCTTGTTCGTCGCCGAGATCAGACGGATGTCGACCTTCCGTACGTCACGCGCGCCAACGGTTTCAATTTCGCCGGTCTGTACGGCACGCAGGAGCTTAACCTGCACTTCCGGTGGCAGATCGCCAACCTCGTCGAGAAACAGTGTGCCGCGATCGGCTTCCACAAACTTGCCTGTGTGATTGTCGACGGCTCCTGTAAAGGCGCCCTTCTCGTGTCCGAACAGGATGCTCTCGACGAGCGACGCTGGGATGGCGCCGCAATTGACTGTCACATAGGGCCGGGCCCGGCGTGCGCTCTCGATCTGGATGGCGCGGGCAATCATTTCCTTGCCGACGCCGGATTCCCCTTCGAGGACCACCGGAATGTCGGACGCAGCCGCGCGTTTGGCGAGTGAAAGGATGCGGTCCATGGCCGGACTTGCGACGACGATATCGGCAAAACCGCCGGTGATTTTCGCACCACCGCCCGAATTGCGGTCCTTGGTACCGGCCTTGCGGGCATGACCGATCGCGGTCATCAGGCGCTCCGGTGAAACCGGCTTGACCACGAAATCGAAAGCACCGGCGCGCATGGCCTTGACCACGGTCTCGATACCACCGAGGCCGGTCTGCACGATGGCCGGAGTTCCGTGACCGTTCTCGGACATCCAGGCAAGTACGGACAAGCCGTCCATGCCCGGCATGACGAGATCCAGAACCACGGCATCATAAGGCTTTTCGGCGTTCGTAATCAGCTTGACCGCCTGGTTTCCATCGTCGGCGGTATCGGCAATCATGCCTTCGCGCTCGACAGCCCCCTTCAGCAGGCGGCGCTGAACAGGATCGTCGTCAACGATAAGTATACGAGCAGACATAATGTCTCCCTTCCACGCAACAATCATTGCGGAGATTGCATTGAACCGGGATCGGCCGGCACCGTTGTGTTGTTTTGAAGCATCGTGGCACAAAAGCCTGAAAGCACGATTGCCGGAAACGATTGCATTTTAGGTTTCAGTGCCCCACAACCCGACAGGCGCCCGAACTGGGCCCGAACTGGCTATGAATGACGACCAAGATCCCGAAAGGACCGGTTGATGAATTACGGTTGGAGTCGCCCTCAAATCGCTCATGCAGAGGCTCAGGGCAGCGCGGCTGCCGAACTCGGCGACCTTCCCGGCTGGAATCTGGCCGACCTCTATGACGGCATTGCCGACCCGGCGCTGAAGGGCGATTTGGCCAAAGTATCCGATGACGCGAAGGCTTTTGAGGCACAGTGGGCCGGCAAGCTGGCAGATGCGGCAACAAAGACCGGCAAAGACGGGCTCGGCGCAGCGATCGCACGCTTCGAGGAGATCGAAGAAGTCATGGGCCGCATTATGTCGTTTGCTGGCCTGAACTACTTCTCCGACACCACGGACATGTCCGCGGCGAAATTCTACGGGGACGCACAGGGCGCGATTACCGACGCCTCGTCGCACCTTCTGTTCTTCCCGCTGGAACTCAACCGCCTCGATGACAAGCTGGTTGAAACCTGCCTCGCCAACGACGAGGCCGCCGCCTATTACAAGCCGTGGATTCTCGATCTGAGGCTCGACCGCCCGCATCAGCTCGAGGACCGGATCGAAAAGCTCTTCCACGAAAAGTCGATCACCGGGCATGCGGCCTGGAACCGGCTCTTCGACGAAACAATGTCGTCGCTGAAATTCGACATCGATGGCGAGGACCTGCAGATCGAACCGGCGCTTTCGCTGTTGCAGGAACCCGATCGCGAAACACGCCGCAAGGCCGCGAAGGTCTTGTCGGAAACCTTCGGCAAGCACATCCGCACATTCTCCCTGATCACCAATACGCTGGCCAAGGACAAGGAAATCTCCGATCGCTGGCACGGCTTCGAAGACATTGCCGACAGCCGTCACCTGGCAAACCGGGTCGAGCGTCCCGTCGTCGATGCGCTGGTCAAGGCCGTCACCGAAGCCGCCCCTCGCCTGTCGCACCGCTATTACGCGATGAAGGCACGCTGGCTGGGCTTGGAAAAGCTCGAATTCTGGGACCGCAATGCCCCGCTTCCCGAAACGCCCAAGCGCATCATCCCCTGGAGTGAAGCCGAGGAAACCGTCCTCAAGGCCTATGACGGTTTTGCGCCGGAAATGGCCGAGATCGCCGGTCGCTTCTTCCGCCAGAACTGGATCGACGCACCGGTCCGTCCCGGCAAGGCATCGGGCGCCTTCGCGCACCCCACGGTTCCGTCCGCCCATCCCTATGTGCTCGTCAACTACATGGGCAAACCGCGTGACGTGATGACGCTTGCCCACGAACTGGGCCACGGCGTGCACCAGGTTCTCGCCGGCGGCCAGGGCGCGCTCATGGCGTCGACCCCGCTGACGCTCGCCGAAACCGCCTCCGTCTTCGGCGAGATGCTGACCTTCCGCCGGCTACTCGCCGAAACCCGCGATCCGCGGGAGCGCAAGGCCATGCTCTGCCAGAAGGTGGAGGACATGCTCAACACCGTCGTGCGCCAGATCGCCTTCTACCAATTCGAACGCAAGGTTCACACCGCCCGCCGCGAGGGTGAGCTGACATCGGAAGATCTCGGCCGCTTCTGGATGGACGTTCAGGCCGACAGTCTCGGCCCTGCGGTCAATCTCTCGGAAGGCTATGAAACCTTCTGGGCCTACATCCCGCATTTCGTCCACTCGCCCTTCTACGTCTATGCCTATGCCTTCGGCGACTGCCTGGTGAACTCGCTTTACGCCGTCTACGAGAAGACGCCGGAGGGCTTCCAGGATCGCTATTTCGACATGCTAAAGGCTGGAGGCTCGAAGCATCATTCGGAGCTTCTCGCGCCCTTTGGGCTCGACGCCTCGGACCCGGAATTCTGGGCGCGCGGTCTCGGCATGCTCGANGGCTTCATCGACGAAATCGAACGGCTGGATGCCTNACGGGCATCCAGTATCCCCTCCCATGCNGCCCCGCCGCTATGTCCTGTTCCGTGATGACCTGCAGGCGCGCTCGACGCTGTTTGCNGAGCCACGGGAAGTCCTGGTCGCCAGAACCGGCANGGAACTGGACCACGCGCTCGACCGGCTGGAAGAGGCCCGACATGACGGCTTCTGGNCAGCCGGCTATNTNTCNTACGAGGCNGGNTANCATCTCGAACCGGCGCTCGCCGACCTGACCGGNGACAAGCTCGAAACGCCGCTTCTGAATTTCGGCATTTTCGATGCNCCNCTCGACGANCGGGANTTTCCCGATCTGATCCGCCCTGCCCCGGCTGGNGAAGCGCGGCTNGGCGACTTTGCNCCGGACTGGGATTTCGCNACTTACNAAGANCGCTTCGACCGCCTGCACCGTCATCTGATNCAGGGTGACATCTACCAGGCNAACCTCACNTTCCCGATCCANGCACGCTGGGANGGCGAGCCCCTCGNCCTCTTCGATGCACTGACCGCGCGCCAGCCTGTGCGCTACGGCGCCTGCGTNGAACTCGACGGACCCGCGATCGTGTCCCGGTCGCCNGAACTCTTCTTCCGNGTCGATGANGAAGGCTTTATCGAAACNCATCCGATGAAGGGCACNGCGCCGCGCCGCGAAGATCCNGCCGCNGANGCGCTCGAAGTNGAGCTCTTGCGNACCTCCGAAAAGACGCTCGCCGAAAACAGGATGATCGTCGATCTTCTNCGCAACGACATCTCNCGNATNTCCCGCACCGGCACCCTTCACGAACCTTCGCTTTTCGAAGTCGAGACCTACCCGACGCTGCACCAGATGATCAGCCGCGTGCGCGCCCGGCTTCTGCCCGATCGCAGCATTCGCGACATCTTTTCAGCCCTCTTCCCGTGCGGTTCGATCACCGGCGCACCGAAAATCTCGGCGATGCGCATTCTCCGTGAACTGGAAGAAACACCGCGCCAAGCCTATTGCGGCGCCATCGGTTTTATCGCGCCTGGCGGGACCATGCGCTTTTCCGTCGCCATCCGAACGTTGAGCCTGTTCGAGGACGGTCGCGCCACCTTCAATGTAGGCGGCGGAATCGTGCTCGATTCAGACGCTCGTGCAGAATATGACGAAGCCTTGCTGAAGGCCCGGTTTGCCGGAAGGCCGATTTAGGCGTTTCCAAAGCCAGGCACTTCCAAGATACTCAAGAAAAAACGAAATTTGGGAACACGAATATGGGACTACGCCGCAACTTTCGTAATTTCGTCGCGCAGAAACAAATACTTGGGTGGCCGAAATCGTCTCGAAACGACCTGATTGATGTGATCTCACAGTTTCAGCCGGTCGACACCGGCCACGACCTCATCCGCATCGGCGGCTCGGGAGACGGCGGATACCTCGTGCCGAACGATCTCGAGGGTATCAGGCACTGTTTTTCACCGGGAGTTTCGCTGATCGCCGATTTCGAGGCGGAACTCGCGGAGAAGTATGGAATCCAGTCGTACATGGCCGATGCGAGCGTGGAAGCTCCACCTTCCGATAATGAACATTTCCACTTTGAAAAGAAGTTCCTGGGAGCTGCCGATGGGGGCGAGTTCATAACGCTGCAAACCTGGATGAATTCCCAGCCTCAAACCCATAACGACAATGACCTGCTACTGCAGATGGACATTGAAGGTGCGGAATACGACGTCTTCATCACGACTCCCATGGACACGCTGAAACGCTTCCGCATTATCGTTGTAGAGCTTCACGGTGTGGAGCGGATATTCGATCGCAATTTCTTGCCGCTGTTTCGCCCGCTGATGCAGAAACTGACGCGTGAATTCGCGGTCGCCCACATTCACCCGAACAATGCAGCGCCTCTCAGCAAGATGGGCGGCGTTCATGTGCCTCCGCTGTTGGAGGTGACATTCTTGCGGAAGGATCGCCTGATCGGGGACGGAGCGCCAATCCGAACTCTTCCACATCCCTTGGATGAAAAGAACGTAGCTCACTACAAGGATGTAGCTATTCCACGAGATTGGTGGTCGTCGCAGCTGCGCTAGGGCAAAGTCATCCGACCCTGAAAGCTGCCGTCGCGATAATGCGCCTTCCCAAAACCGCGATCCGGGTTTTCAATGCGGCCCGTAGCGATTCCACTTGTGACGAATACGATGGCCAGACCGAAGCGCGCAGCGCANAACGAACCGACGGAATTCTCCCTGATCGAGACCATGCTCTGGCGACCGGAGGACGGTTTNGTCCGGCTTGAGCGTCACATGATGCGTCTGTCACGTTCCGCAGACGCGCTCGGTTTTCGCCTGCCGGTGAAGCCGAAGGAAGCACTGGAGGAAGCCGTCTCGGGTGACGTTCCGCTACGCGTCCGCCTGGTTTCCAGCTTTCGCGGCAAGNTCGAGGTGACAACAGCGCCCTTCGAGCCGGTTGCCGACGGCGCGATCTGGCGGCTTCGCATCGCCAGGGAGACCCAACTCGATTCAAACGACCCGCTTTACCGTCACAAGACGACGCGGCGCGAGCCCTACGAAGCCGCACGCGCNGAATTCACCCCGGAGGAGGCCGACGAGGTTCTGCTCCTCAACGAGCGCGGCGAACTCTGCGAAGGGACGATCACCAACCTCTTTGTCGAGGGCCCGGACGGCATTCTCATCACTCCACAGCTTTCCTCAGGTGTTTTGCCTGGCATCCTGCGCGGCGAACTCATCCGCGAGCGCAAGGCGACCAACGGTGTCCTCAAGCCTGCAGACCTCACCGGCATCCGAAAGGTCTTCGTCGGAAATTCGCTGCGCGGTCTGATCCCGGCCGAACTTGTCGTCGAAGCGGACTGATGGAGGCAGCGCTACCAGCCAAACCCTTCGCCATTGGCCTCTCGCCGCTCGGCGACCGTCCCTGGCTCATCGCGGATGAACGCCTGCCGGACTATCTGCCAGAGAAGCGAAAGCTCTACGCCGAAAAGCCGGACAAGGTCTTCGTCGCAGAACCGGATACCCATGCCGCGCAGGAAGAATCGCTGGAGCGCGTCGCGGCATGGCAGATTGCGCATCATCCCGATCGCTTCAGCCGTGAGGAACACTCCCTCCGTATAAAAGGCATGGAGAGCGTTGTCGACCTCAAGAGCCAGGACGCCCCAATTCTGACCGCAGCCCGCCTCTGCGCTGAGGAT
Organism: Hoeflea sp.; assembly: GCA_002707605.1. GTDB lineage: Bacteria > Pseudomonadota > Alphaproteobacteria > Rhizobiales > Rhizobiaceae > Pseudohoeflea. The sequence continues at coordinate 25,422 of PANK01000015.1, read as the reverse complement.
TTGGTGCTGATGCGCCGGGGAGAGAACGGCTGGCGGCTTGTTGCGGCCTCCCTCTCCTTCCCCTCGTCCTGGAGGCTTGCCGAGAAGTTCACGCGACCGATAACCGCCATTCACAAGCCGGTCCCCGGCTTCTCGCAAGGCACGCGAAACGCGGTTCTGGTCGAGCGCATCTTCGACAATCTGCAGCCAGATGCGCCGGTCTTGCGACAAAACTGGTCGATCTACAGCGACGACAAACTGTTCCACCCCGAACCGCACTCGGGAGAAGGCACGCACAGCGCCGACCCGACGACAAGCTTTCTGCGCGAGGAACGCCAGACCCTGACCCTGCTTCCCGGCTGCGGCGATATCCTTTTCACCATCCTGATCACGGTCAATCCGCTCGCCGATCTGGAAAGATCCGGGGACGGTCGCGCCAAGGCTTCCGCCATCGCCCAACAGCTTGCCGCCATGAGCGACGACGAACTCGCCTACAAGTCCATGACCGGCCGTCGTGACACTTTCGTCAAACTTCTCGGCAAGATAGCCTCCGGAACAAACTAGTCTCGCGGCGTTTTCCCTTTATTGTGACATGAAAGTGTGTTTAAGCCGCCGCGCGCACCCGCGCGTGCAAGCCGATACAGGAGCAAATGAAATGGCCGATCAAGAATACCCCGTCTATGGAGAGATCACCGGTCCCATCGTCATGATCGGATTCGGATCGATCGGCCGGGGAACGCTTCCCCTCATCGAGCGCCATTTCAAGTTCGACAAGTCCCGCATGGTCATCATCGACCCGCACCCCGAAGGTGACAACGCCAAGATCGCCGAAGAGCATGGCGTGCGCTTCATCTCGGAAGCCGTGACCAAGGACAACTACAAGGACCTGCTGACGCCCCTCCTCACCGAAGGCGAAGGCCAGGGCTTCTGCGTCAACCTCTCCGTCGACACCTCGTCGCTGGACCTGATGCGCCTCTGCCGCGAGATCGACGTGCCTTACGTCGACACCGTGGTAGAGCCCTGGCTCGGCTTCTACTTCGACACCGAGGCCGACAATTCGACGCGCACCAACTACGCGCTGCGCGAAACCGTGCGTGAGGAAATCCGCAAGCATCCCGGTGGCACCACGGCCGTCTCCTGCTGCGGCGCCAACCCCGGCATGGTCTCCTGGTTCGTCAAGCAGGCGCTGGTCAATCTCGCCAAGGATCTCGGCATGGAGTTTGAGGAGCCCGCCGCCAACGATCGCGAAGGCTGGGCCAAGCTGATGAAGAAGGCCGGCGTGAAGGGCATCCACATCGCCGAGCGCGACACCCAGCGCGCCAAGGATCCGAAGCCGATGGAAACCTTCTGGAACACCTGGTCCGTCGAGGGCTTCATTTCCGAAGGCCTGCAGCCGGCCGAACTCGGCTGGGGCACCCACGAGACCTGGAAGCCGAAGAACGCCAAGAAGCACAAGAAGGGTTGCAAGTCCGCGATCTATCTCGAGCAGCCGGGCGCCAACACCCGCGTGCGCACCTGGTGCCCCACGCCGGGCGCACAGTACGGCTTCCTTGTGACCCACAACGAATCCATCTCGATCGCCGACTACTTCACCCACCGCAACAAAAAGGGCGAAGTCACCTACCGCCCGACCTGCCATTACGCCTACCATCCGGCAAACGATGCGGTTCTGTCGCTCCACGAAATGTTCGGCAATGGCGGCCATGCCCAGCCGAAGATGCACGTGCTGGACGAGAACGAACTGGTCGACGGCATCGACGAACTGGGTGTGCTTCTCTACGGCCACGACAAGAACGCCTACTGGTTCGGTTCGCGCCTCTCGGTCGAGCAGACCCGTGAGCTTGCCCCCTATCAGAACGCCACCGGCCTGCAGGTCACCTCCGCCGTACTCGCCGGCATGGTTTGGGCGCTGGAAAACCCGAATGCGGGCATCGTTGAAGCCGACGAGATGGACTACNAGCGCTGCCTGGAAGTGCAGCTGCCCTATCTCGGCCCGGTGGAAGGCCACTATACCGACTGGACGCCGCTCGACGATCGTCCGGGCCTGTTCCCGGAAGATATCGACGAGAGTGACCCCTGGCAGTTCCGCAATATCCTGGTTCACTGACAGCTGGCCCGAACATCCACCGGAATCTGAATATATCCGGATATTCCATGACTTGCAGCCTTGCTTTCGACGCAACTGCACGGCATGGTTTCACGATTGCAGGCCCCTCCCTCAGGGGCTTGCTCCGCATTCTCGTGGATAGGGGCTCAGCCATGAAACACACGAAACTTATCGCTCTGGCCGCGCTGCCGCTTTTCCTCGCAGCCTGTCAGTCCGTCAGCTACGGTCCTTCGGGCGGCGGCTACAACCCGCCNCCGCAGCAGGCNGGNGTCGAAGGCCAGTGGACCGACCCGAACGGGATCGTCTCCAGCTTCTATGGCGGCCGCTTTGAAACCCGCACCACCGACGGCACCAACTCGCTTCTGGCGCGCGGCAANTACACCCAGGTCAATCCNAGCCTCGTCGAAATCGACATGACCTCGCTGGTCCGCAACACCACCTCGAAGGTCAATTGTGCCCTGGCCACGCCCAACCAGCTTAACTGCACATCGTCNAGCGGTGCCCAGTTCTCCCTGAGACGCAAGACCGTCTGATCCGCCTTTTCAAGTCGAGACTTTTTTAAATGCGCGCGTGGGCCGACTGCCCTCGCGCGCATTCTGCTTGCGGGCCGGTTTTCCTGCCCTATCTTGAGGAGTGAAACGGGCTGCATCGGCCTGTCGACTTTTCACTGCTGGAGGAGCCAATGAACAAGCTGACCGTCAAACTTCTTCTCACCGCATCCGTACTCGCCTTCGCCGCCGGCGGCGCGCAGGCCCANAGCGACGAAACCAAAGCATCCGAATCGATGGAAAGTGCGACTGACATGATCAAGTCCGCACCTGCCGCCGTGGAGGACGCCGCAAAGAAGACCGCCGATGTGACAGATGAGGCCGTGGACGCGACTGCCAAGGCCGCGAGCGATGCCGCCGACGCCACCGGGGAACTCATGGAAAAGACAGGCGACGCCCTGAAGGAGGTCGGCAAGGACGCGGCAGACATGGCCAAGGATGCGGCCGATAAGGCGGACAAGATGGCTGAGGATGCCGCCAAGGCCGTGGAAAAGGCCGTCTCCGACGAGGAAACCGAAAACGGCGTATCGACGGAAGAGAAGCCTGCNATGGCCAGCGACGACAAACCGGCCATGAGCGATGACAAGGCAACCANGAGCGAAGACGCCGATATGGATGGCGACGAAAACATGTCAGCCTCAGCGGGAGCAGAGACCGAGGTCAAGGTTCCCGAACCCATGGATGCCTCCAAGGAAATGTCCTCGACACCTCCGAAAGTTGAGAGCGGCAGCGCCGCCTCCGAAACGCCCGCCATGGAAGGGAAGTCCATGGACGGCGACGAAGNGATGTCNTCCTCCGCCGAAACCGACGTGAANGTACCGGAGCCGATGGAGGCCTCAAAGGANATGTCGTCCACCCCGCCGACCGTGACCGCGGACGAACCGGCGATGGAGGAGAAGCCTGAAATGACGACCGAGAAGCCCACCATGGCCGACGACAAATCCATGGAAGCCGAAGCGCCCTCCATGGACGCGGAGAAGCCGGCCATGTCCGATGCNTCNTCCGACATGACGGAATCCGANGCCATGGAAGCCAAGGGCGGCTACACCATCAAGTCCGGCGACAACCTCTGGAACATTGCCAGGGACGAGCTGGGAGATGGACGCAAATGGGAAGCCATCCGCGATGCCAATCCCGATATCAATCCCGGCAATCTGAAGATCGGCACGACCATCACGCTTCCCGCCAGGTAAGGCGCGGGAACGCAAACGCGACGATAACGAGGCCCCGGAGATTCCGGGGCCTTTTTTGGTTTTCAACAAGCAGAAAAACAGTCACACGCCCGTCATCGACCATCAGCACTATGCCGCCATCCCCTCTCAAGGACCGGAAGGACTNTAGCCATGAATGAGCACTTCAAAGCCAGCGACGAAGCCCTCGTCAATCTCACCGAAATCCGCGAAGCCGAGGAAGATGTCGGTCGCAANAAATCCGANAACCCGACCATGGGCGANGTCATCAACCGTCGGCTGTCGCGTCGCGGCTTCATGGGCGGTTCGCTTGCCGTGGCTGCGATCTCCGCAACCGTAAGCCCGGTGGCCCTTCTGGCCGCTCGCGAAGCACGCGCCGCAACCGGTTCCGCCTTCAACTTCCAGGAAGTTCAGGCCGGTGTCGACGAAACCCACCATGTCGCCGAAGGCTACGATGCAGATGTNCTTCTGCGCTGGGGCGACAAGCTGTTCGCCGACAGCCCGGACTTCGATCCGATGAACCAGACGCCGGAAAGCCAGCTCAAGCAGTTCGGCTACAANAACGACTATGTCGGCTTCATCCCGCTNGACGGTGCNGATGATCACGGCCTGCTGGTGGTCAACCACGAATACACCAACCCGGAACTGATGTTCGCCGGTCTCGCCACCGTCGGCAAGGACGATGAAGGCAAGGACAAGGTCATCATCGGCGAGATGACCAAGGATCTGGTCGACATCGAGATGGCCGCACACGGTGGCACCGTGGTGGAAATCCGCAAGGACGAAAACGGCAAGTGGCAGCCCGTTCTTGACGGTCAGTATAACCGCCGCATCCATGTCGGCACCGAGATGGAACTGACCGGCCCGGCGGCCGGCCACGATCGCCTCAAGACCAATGCCGACGCGACCGGCAAGAAGGTCTTCGGCACGCTCAACAACTGCGCCGGCGGCGTCACCCCCTGGGGCACCTATGTGATGGCCGAGGAGAACTTCCACGGCTACTTCCTCGGCGAACTGCCTGCCGACAGCAAGGAAGCCGCCAATTACGAGCGCTACGGCGTTCCGGCCGGCTGGTACAACTGGGGCAAGCACCACGACCGTTTCGACGTCTCCAAGGAGCCGAACGAGCCGAACCGCTTCGGCTGGGTGGTCGAAGTTGATCCGATGGACCCGAACTCGACGCCGAAGAAGCGCACGGCCCTCGGCCGCGTCAAGCACGAAGGTGCCGAGAGCGTGGTCAACAAGGACGGCCGGGTAGTCATGTATTGCGGCGACGACGAGCGCTTCGATTACATCTACAAGTTCGTCACTGCCGCCACCTATAATCCCGACGACCGCGCCGCCAACATGAACCTTCTCGACGATGGCACGCTCTACGTCGCGAAGTTCAATGAAGACGGTTCGGTCGACTGGATGCCGCTCGTCCATGGCGAGAACGGCCTGACGGAAGAGAACGGCTTTGCGAGCCAGNCCGACATTCTGATCGAGACCCGCCGTGCGGCCGACCTGCTCGGCGCGACCAAGATGGACCGCCCGGAAGACGTGCAGCCCAACCCGGTCACCGGCAAGGTCTATTGCATGCTGACCAACAACACCAAGCGCAAGCCTGGCGACGAGAATGCCGCCAACCCGCGCGCCGACAATGCCTTCGGCCACATCATCGAGATCACCGAGCCGGAAGGCGACTTCGCCGCCACCAAGGCAACGTGGGAAATCCTCATCAAGTGTGGTGACCCTTCGGTGGCAGATGTCGGAGCCTCGTTCAATCCGGCCACCACGGAAAACGGCTGGTTCGGCATGCCCGACAACTGCAACATCGACACGGAAGGCCGCCTCTGGGTCGCCACCGACGGCAACTCCGGCAAGAAGACCGGCCGCACCGACGGCGTATGGGCGGTCGATACGGATGGTGAAGCACGCGGCACGTCGAAGCTCTTCTTCCGCGTGCCGGTCGGCGCCGAAATGTGCGGTCCGCTCTCGACCCCGGATCTGACCACCTTCTTCGTGGCCGTTCAGCACCCAGGCGACGAAGGGCTCGCAACCTTCGAGAAGCCCGCCACCCGCTGGCCCGACTTCAAGGACGACATGCCGGTCCGTCCTGCCGTCGTCGCCATCACCAAGCAGGGCGGCGGCAAGATCGGTCTCTGAGGCCATCCATCCCCGACACGGAAAAGGGGCGCCACAAGCGCCCCTTTTCTAATGCCCAACTCCGCAATCGTCCTGTGTGCAAGCATAGCTCATTGTCGCCCGCCTCGTCGGAAGCTACACCGGGTTCATGCGATTCNTGGCAATCTCGGGCAGTGCCCGGCGCGATTCAACGAACACCGCACTGTTACGAACGGCCGCGAAAATGGTCGGGCCGGACCATTCGATGGACGTCTTCGACGGGCTCGGCAATCTGCCGGTTTTCTCGCCTGATCGTGAGGAAAGCCCGCTGCCGCCCACGGTTCGGGATTTCGTATCGGCTGTCGAGCGCAGCGACGGTCTGATCATCTCCAGCCCGGAATATGTGAGGGCCATTCCAGGCGGTTTGAAGAACGCGATCGACTGGCTGGTCTCCCGCGACGAGATCATCTCCAAGCCCGTCGTCCTGATGCATGCGTCCCACCGCGGAGACGACGTGCTGGCTCAGCTCCGCCTTGTTCTTTCCACGGTCAGCGCNGGATTTCGCCAGGACATCTTTCTGCGCTTCGCGCTCATGAAGAAAACGCCGGAAGAGATCGAAGCTCACCTCAACCAGCCGGACAATCGCGACGCAATCGCTGACTTCCTTCGGCGCTTTGCAGAAGCGTGTGCATCAGCAGATTGAGGGCAGGTCCGTCAGCCGGGAAGCCCGTCGATGGTTTCCACGCANTCCAGTNCATNCACCCANTCGGCACGGCTGGCATATGAGATGCGCGCATCCGNTCTGATCTTGAGCGGCGTGTCGAGCGATCCCGCNGGCACGACCACCAGGCCCCTGCCCGCCGATGCCCTCGGCAAGGCNGACCCGCAANCGCTGCAGAAGCACTTCGCATGNCGCGTTNCGGGGANCTCGAANACCCGCACCTTCTCTTCACCGCTCAGCCATTCGACCGTCGCGTCGGAGGCGAACACGTTCGCCGCGTGGGCCGAGCCGCTCCCCTTCCGGCAGCGCGAGCAGTAGCAGAGAAAGAAGTGNTCGAATGCGCCATGGACACGAAAGCGCACCNCGCCGCAGAGGCAGCTTCCCGTGGCCTGGTCATTCATGTCTCTGTCCTCCNTCGCACGTAAACCGTCACCTGCCCTACAACGTCGGCCTCCGCTCCGCAAAGACGCCGGTCAAACGTCCTGAATCGCGTTTCAGGTCTCACGATCTCTCACACAGCCCTATGGCCGGGCGAGATTGTAACAAGGAGAGACCCTAACATGCTCAAAATTTCCCTCACCCTTCTCTGCCTTTCCGCTCTGACTTCGTTGGCCAATGCCGGATCGGTCGGCTTCCAGACGATCGGCATCGGCGGCGAAGGACCCCGCCCGCTCAATGTCGCCTTGTGGTACCCCACCGAAGAGACCGGCACCGAACGGTTTGTCGGAGAAACGCCCGCATTCGTGGGAGTGCCGGTGATCGATGGTGCTGAGCCGACCAACAGCACGCACCCGCTTGTCGTACTTTCCCACGGCTACGGCGGCACCTGGCGCAACCTGTCCTGGATCGCCGAAGCGCTGGCCAAGGACGGCTATGCGGTGGCCGCACCGGATCATCCCGGAACCACGCATTTCAACAAGGACGCAAGGCAGGCGGCAATGCTCTGGGAGCGCCCGCACGATCTCAGCCGGGTCATCGACGCCGTTCTGGCGAACCCGGATCTGGCGGGATCGATAGACCCGGACAGGATCGGCGCGATCGGCCATTCGCTCGGCGGCTGGACGGTGACCGCTATAGCTGGCGCCCGCTTCGACCCGCAGCTGTTTGCGGCGGATTGCGCATCCGGCATCGCCTCGCGAACATGCCCGGGAAGCGCCTTGAACGACATGAAGGACTTGCGGCTCGACGCGCCAGAGCTNTCCAAGGACATGAGTGACGAGCGCGTGCGCGCGTTCGTTTCCATTGATCTCGGCTTGGCGCGCGGGTTCACACCGAAAAGCCTCGCGACAGTCACCGTCCCGTCGCTGCTGATTTCGGCCGGTATCAACATCGGGGATCGCCCGGCCGAACTCGAAACCGGCTGGCTGGCCGACAACCTCCCGGCCGGTAGCTCCGAATGGAAAAATATCCCCGACGCGATGCATTTCAGCTTCATACAACTGTGCAAGCCGGGTGCGGCGGAGATGATCGAAGCGGAAGATCCGGGCGACGGCATCGTCTGCCGCGATGGTGGGGACGGGACGCGGGCCGAAATCCATGATGAGGTCCTGCGATCGATCACGGATTTCCTGGATCAGGCTCTAGACCGCTGAGGCTGGCTTTGCGTCCTCTTTTGCCCGGCGACGCCAGTCGCTGGGCGAAAGGCCTGTTGCCCGCCGGAATGTGTAGTTGAAATTCGACTTGGTCTGAAAACCGCAATCGAACATCACGGATGTGACATGTCGATCTGTCCGCTCCAGAAGTTCTATTGCCTCCGCAATCCGCCAGGCATTGATTTCCTGCGAGACGTTACGCCCNAGTTCGCGATTGATNGCGCCCGAGATCTGACGCGCGGGAATACCGACGCGGCGGGCCAGCCGGTCAAGCGTCAGATCGGGATCGCGGTAAAGCCGCCTTTCGCGAAGAATNCGATGCGTCTCNGCCACGATNTGCGCATCGGCTGCATCATCNCTTNCGGCAGGCTCNNNGACNATANCGNCCTCNACGGGCTCTTCNGCCTCGGGAAGGCTGCGCGCCACGGCAAGCNCCGCCCATGCGATCAACGGAAGCATCACCATATTGCCCAGGCTGACGATCTTGCCGGCNTGNGNGCCACCGCCCCATCCGAAATCGAGAGCGATCGCCAGNTCGATAANNCCGGANAGCANCAGNAGNGCGCCGACAAACATCGCCGCATGATCCGCCCTTAGCCGTTCACCGAGNCTGGCCGCAGAAAAACNNCCCTCGCCTTGGNCTCCGCGCCAGATCAGTGCGGCGCCATAGCCGAAGAANAGGANNGCAAGCAGCGCATCGATCGGCGTTGGAAATTGTTGCCAGACGAGAGAGAGGACGAGGATCAGCCCGGTTGGCACCAGATGCGGCCAGAGAGATCGGCGCGTTCCCGCTTGAAAGCCTGAGAAACACAGCCACGCCGTCGGCGGCAGCAACGCGGCAACGACTGGCTGCAAAAACCGGAAGACCGCGGCATCAATACTCCATCTGAGGCTCACGATAGTCATGAGTGCCACGCTGACTGCGAGAAACATCATGATCGGGCGCAGCCTGCGCTGGCCTTGCAGCACGAGGAGGCACAGCAGGAACCCCAGAAGAACGGCAACGACGGCCGGTAATGGTACGAGTATCATGCCTTGCCTGTGCGACTGTGCTGCCGGAGTGATGGTGTCTTCGAGGCGCCTATCCGACCGTCTCCCCTGTCGATGACGTGGCAAGCAGCCGCTCGAGTGCGGTTTCGAAGCCCGAGCGCGCGACGGGACGCGGCACGCCCCGTGGCTCGAAGACGTTCCGATCGAGAAAATACCCGGTCAGTCGAAAAGCGTTGCGCAGATCCTGAGCATTCGCACAGGGATCGGTACGGGNGGCGAGAAAGCCTGGAAGTTCCAGAAGCTTGTCGGCCCAGGGCTCACCAGCATCGGCGGACACCGCACGGCCGGATTTCGGCGAGACATAAACGAGATCGCGCACCTCACCCGTGGCAGCGCACCGGGTCAGATCGAGTCCGAAGCCGAGGTCTTCCAGCACCGCGAGTTCAAACCGCACATACATCCCACCCGCTTCCGCCGGTTCGTCGAGGCTGTCGAGAATGATGGCAAAGGCATCGTGAAGCCGTGGATACGGATCACGTTCCGGNAGAAGCCGCAAAAGCGCTGCCATGGCCTGAACACCATGAACGCCGACGGCACTTTCCATCAGCCGACCGGCGCGGCTTTCAGTGGGTTCGACCTGATATTGTCCGAGATGTTCGTCGAGGCGCGCCCGCCAGACAAGAGAAACGGAATTGCCGGGCTGCAACACCGGCTGCCAGCGCCGAGAGCGCCCGCCCTTCACGATGCCCATGTGGCGGCCGTGGCCACGGGTCATCACCTCGGCGATCACCGAGGTCTCCCCNTGCTTCCTCAAACCGAGGATGATTCCCTCGTCGCGCCATTCCATGNTGGAGAGCTTGCGCNGTCAGTGGGGAAATTCAAGCCCCATCTCNCGATAGCGCTCNGGGTCGTCGCCCCAGTTCTCGCGCACCTTGACGAANAGNAACAGGTGNACCTTCTGGTCGAGGATCTCGGAGATTTCCTTGCGCGCGGCCTGGCCGATNGCCTTGATGGCATCGCCACCCTTGCCGAGCACGATCTTCTTCTGGCTGTCGCGCTCGACATAGATGACCTGCTCGATGCGAACCGAACCGTCCTTCTTCTCTTCCCAGCTTTCCGTCTCGACGTGGGAGGAATAGGGCAACTCCTGGTGCAGGCGCAGGTAGAGCTTTTCGCGAGTGACTTCGGCGGCAAGCTGGCGCATCGGCAGGTCTGAGATCTGATCTTCCGGGTAGTACCACGGCCCTTCCGGCAGGCGTTCCGCAAGAAAGTTCGCCAGATCGTCGACACCCGAGCCATCGAGCGCGGAAATCATGAACGTCCGCTCGAAGGTGGCCTTCTCATTGGCTGCGGCAGTGAGCGCCAGAAGCGACTCGCGCTTGACCTGGTCGACCTTGTTCAGGATCAGGATCTTCGGATGATGGACCTGGTCAAGCGCTTCGATCAGTTTCGCTGCGTCACCCACGAGCCCGCGTTCGGCATCGATCAGAACAAGCACAATATCGGCGTCCTTGGCCCCGCCCCACGCGGTCGTCACCATGGCGCGGTCCAACCGGCGGCGCGGCGAGAAGATGCCCGGCGTGTCGACGAAGACGATCTGGGTCCGGTCGACGGTGGCTATGCCGCGTACAATGGCGCGCGTCGTCTGTACCTTGTGGGAGACGATGGAAACCTTTGCGCCAACGAGGCGGTTGACCAGGGTCGACTTGCCGGCATNCGGCGCGCCGATCAGCGCCACGAACCCCGAGCGGGTCGGCCGCTCGCCGGCTTCGGTGCCATCGGTTTCGGAAATCTCGTTCTCTTCGCTCATTTGTGCTCTCCGGCATCCGTCCAGACGCCCTCGCGGATCAATACCACGGTTGCGGCTTCCTGTTCGGCTGCCCTTTTGGAACGGCTCTGGCCATCGCCCGGCTTCGTTCCATTGATTTCGACGGAGACCGTGAATACCGGATCATGATCCGGGCCGGTACGTCCTGTTACCTTGTAGGAGGGCGTGACACCGAATTTCTGGTGCGCCCATTCCTGCAGTTCAGTCTTGGCGTCGCGCCGGGCTGCGCCTGAATCAAGCGCACGGCTTCTCCAGTTGGCGACGATAAACGCGCGCGCAGCGTCGAGCCCACCTTCGAGATAGAGCGCCGCGATCAGCGATTCCACCACATCGGCGCGCACATTCGCCATGCGCTTGCCGGTCAGTTTCTTCACGTCCGAGCCGGTACGGATGAATTCGTGCAGGCCGAGCTCATCGGCCACTTCCGCNCAGGNCTTGGCGGANACAAGCTGGTTGAGGCGCACCGAGAGCTCCCCCTCGTCCGCCTCCCGAAAATTGTCGAACAGCATTTCGGCCACNACGAGCCCNAGNACGCGNTCGCCNAGNAANTCCAGCCGNTCGTAATTNCCCTTNTCNCGGATNCTCGAATGGGTCAGCGCNCGGCTGACCCTTTCGATATCGGTGAACTGATANCCGATNCGCTCGCCGACGGCGGCCACGGCATCCTTGCGTCCGCCGGACTTGCCGCTCATTTCTGCGCCGATTTGAAGAACCGGTCGAACCGCAGATCGGTCGGCCATTTCCAGATTTCGAGCGGCGAGGCATCATCGGCGATCGAGAAGAAGATGTAGGTCGCACGACCGACGAAATTCTCGAGCGGCACATACCCCACGGTAAAGCGGCTGTCCGACGAGTTGTCGCGGTTGTCGCCCATCATGAAGTAATGGCCTTCGGGCACCACGAATTCGCGGGTATTGTCGCCCGGCGAATTGGGGCTCAGGTCGAGCGTGTTGTAGGTCACGCCGTTCGGCAGCGTTTCCTGGTAGACCGGCACCGGCTCGCCACGCTCNTAGCGNCCTTCNGGCTCNTAGGTCCCGACTTCCTCGCGCGGCACGGCGTCGCCATTGATGTAGAGCACGCCGTCGCGCATCTGGATNCGNTCGCCCGGAAGACCGATNACGCGCTTGATGTAATCGACCGACGGATCGCTCGGCAGNCGGAAGACGGCAACGTCACCGCGCTCGGGATTCGACGACCAGATACGGCCGGAGAAGAGGTTCGGCGAGAACGGGAAGGAATATTTGGAATAGCCGTAGGAAAATTTCGAGACGAACAGATAGTCGCCCACCAGCAGCGTCGACATCATCGAGCCCGACGGGATCGAGAACGGCTGGAACAGGAAGGTGCGGATGACGAGCGCCAACAACAGCGCCTGGATCAGGACCTTGATGTTTTCCCACAATCCGCCCGAACTGGATTTGGTGTTTTCCGACACGCCGGCTCTCTTTCTCTAAGGGGCCGGAAAGAGTGTCTCCGACCAAAAAGGTAATCTCAACCCGCCGAATGTGCTGCGCGGGCGGGCTTTCTCTATCCCCTGAAGCGCGCCACGGCAACCACAGAAGCGAAGGGACAAGTCATGTCCGCGGCAACGCCTCGATGATGACGAAGGCCTGCGCCAGCGGAAAGTCGTCGGTGATGGTCAGATGGATGTTGCCGGTCATGCCCTCGGGCAGCATCTTTTCGAGCCGTTCGGCCGCTCCACCGGTCAGTGCCATTGTGGGTTTGCCGCCCGGCAGATTGACCACGCCCATGTCGCGCCAGAACACCCCTTGCGCCAGCCCCGTTCCCAGGGCCTTCGAGCAGGCTTCCTTGGCCGCGAAGCGCTTCGCATAGGAAGCAGCGCGCAGCTTGCGGCGATCGGATTTGGTGCGCTCGATCTCGGTGAAGCACCGCTCGGTGAAACGCTCACCGAAACGCTCGAGCGTCTTTTCCACGCGGCGGATGTCGATAAGGTCGCTGCCGATGCCGATGATCACGTCTGTCTCCTGCCGCGGTCTCTGGCGGGCGATTCGCCTCAGGCCGGGGATTTGCCGGAGAGATTGGTTAGACGCGTTTTCGCCCTGTTGGCAAGCCTTTCGCGCCGCCGCTCCTGGAACGTCTTCACCGACCAGTAGGTCAGAATGTAGAAGAACAGCGCNGANACNAGGCCCAGNGGAATGGAGCCGATAAGCATCGGCTTGAGCACCGGATCCCAGATCTGGCTCATNTCGAGGTGTCGCAGCAGCGCCTGCAGATTGAGCTGATGGCCTTCGCGAACGCCTTCCTCACCCAGAATGAAATTCCCGGTCTTGTAGGTGATCGCCCAGATGAAGGGGAAGAAGATGGGGTTNCCATAGGCCGTGCCGAAAGCTGCCGCCACCAGATTGCCGCCGATCACATAGGCCAGCGCAAAGGATATCACGAAGTGGAAACCCAGAAGCGGTGTGCAGGAGGTGAAGACACCCGCCGCCACGCCGGCCGCGATCGCATGCGGGGTCGCGGTCAGNCGCAGCACGCGCTTGATGAAGTACCGCGCCGATCGTGAAAACGACCGCGACGGCCACAGCGCNATGCGGGTCTTACCCCAGAATCCTAGCGGTTTGCGACGGCGGAANAGCATAACGTCCCGTATACGTGTCCCTTTGTGTCAAGCTTAAGACAGCCCGGTGGAACATCGTGCCCCACCGTCAAGAACTATCGCGCAAGCATGACAACACTTGGTAAATGGGGACAGATTTGTTGAGCGTCAAATCTCGCGGGCTCAATCGTACACACGTTCGATCGAAGACACGCAATCAAGCGCCTTGAGCCGCGTCAGAAGCTGGCTCAGATGCTTGATGTCCCACACCTGCAGTTCAAAGTTCATGTCGGTGAAGTCGCTTGCGACCTTGCTCATTTCCATCGACTGGATGTTGGTGTCGTTGTCTGCGACCACGGCCGTGATTTCCGCAAGCGTTCCGGGCGCGTTGATAGCGGTGATCAAGACACGCGCCGGGAAACGTGTGCGGTCGTTTTCATCGATATCCCAGCGGATATCGATCCACCGATGCGGCTCGTCGTCGAACTTCGTCAGCTCCGGCGACTGGATCGGATAAACGGTAATCCCCTTCCCCGCTTCCAGAATGCCGACGATACGCTCGCCCGGCACAGCACCGCCGGCGCCGAACTGCACGATCGAATTGTCATCGACCCCGCGAATCGGCACCGACGAACCGTTCTTGCGTCCCTTGCGACGGCTGCCGCTGGTTTTCGGCGCCCGTGACAGACCCGGCAGACGGAACAGGAGCCCGGCCGTATTGCGCAGGTTGAACCAACCCTCGTCGGCGGTGCCCTGTTTGATGGCAACACGGTCTTCCTGGTAATTCGGATAGACCGCCTTCAGCACATCCTCGGACGCCAGTTCACCGCGCCCTACCGCGGCCAGCACGTCTTCGACTTCCTTCTGGCCCAGACGATGCAGCACCGGCGTGAGTTCGTCCTTGGACAGCTTCTTGCCGGCGCGGTCGAAACTGCGCTCGAGAATGCGCATGCCGAGGCCGGAATATTGCTTGCGCACGGCCATGCGGGTGGCGCGACGGATGGCGGCGCGCGCCTTGCCGGTCACGACGACCTCTTCCCAGGCGGGAGGCGGAACCTGCTTGTCCGAACGCAGAATCTCGACTTCATCGCCGTTGTTGAGGCGCGTGACGACCGGCATGATGCGGCCGTTGATCTTGCATCCCACGCAGGTGTCACCGACATCGGTATGAACCGCATAGGCGAAATCGATCGAGGTCGCACCGCGCGGCAGCGCGATCAGCTGGCCCTTCGGCGTGAAGCAAAACACCTGGTCGTGGAAGAGTTCGAGTTTGGTATGCTCGAGGAATTCCTCGGCGTTATAGCCTTCCGACAAGGCGTCGATCGTTTGGCGAAGCCAGGCATAGGCGCGCGAATCCCGCGTNCGGATCTCCGCCTCCTCGCCGTCCTCGCCATCCTTGTAGAGCGTATGGGCCGCGACGCCCATTTCCGCGATCTCGTGCATGGCGCGAGTGCGGATCTGCANTTCNACGCGCTGCCGCGACGGGCCGACGATGGTGGTGTGGATCGAGCGGTAATCGTTCTGCTTTGGCGTCGAGATATAGTCCTTGAAGCGGCCGGGNACGACCGGCCAGCGCGTATGCACGATGCCGAGCGCGCGATAGCAATCAGGCGTCGTCTCGGTAATGATNCGGAAGCCGAAAATATCGGAGAGCTGCTCGAAGGAGAGCGACTTCGACTGCATCTTCCGGAAGACCGAATANGGNTTCTTGCGCCGTCCGCGCACCTCGGCCTTCACCCCCTCGGCCTCGAAGAGCGCCTCGAGATCCGTTTCGATGGTGCGGATCAGGCTTTCCTTGGCGCCCGAGACATGATCGAGCTTCTTGACGACCGTCTCATAGGCCTCCGGATTGAGGTTCATGAAGGAGAGCTCCTCCAGTTCCTCTCGCATGTCATGCATGCCCATGCGTCCGGCGAGCGGCGCATAGATGTCCATCGTCTCCTCGGCAATGCGGGCNCGCTTGNGCTCGGGCACGTGCTCGAGCGTCCGCATGTTGTGAAGACGGTCGGCGAGCTTGACGAGCAGCACCCGCACATCGTCGGAGATCGCAAGCAGGAGCTTGCGAAGGTTCTCCGCCTGNTTGGCGCGCTTGGTGACCAGATCGAGCTTCTTGATCTTGGTGAGACCCTCGACAAGGCGTCCGATATCCTCGCCGAACAGCTCGTCGATTTCCTGTCGGGTCGCGGACGTATCCTCGATCGTGTCATGAAGGAGAGCCACCGCGATGGTGGACTCATCCATCTTCATCTCGGTGAGGATCGCGGCTACTTCGAGCGGATGCGAAATGTAGGGATCGCCGCTGGCGCGCGTCTGCTTGCCATGCTTCTGCATGGCATAGACATAGGCCTTGTTGAGCAAGGCCTCGTTGACGTCAGGCTTGTATTTCTGCACGCGCTCGACGAGCTCGTACTGACGCATCATGTCTTGCGCACCTCACGGTCGGTCAATGAAAAATGCGCCGATGGGTAACCGCCGGCGCATTCGAAATTCTTACGTCTGGATCGAAAACCGGATTCGATCAGAAATCGTCGCTTTTTTCCGGCGGCACGAGNCCTTCGATACCNGCAAGCAGCTCTTCCTCGGACATCGCGGCGAAGGAAACGCCTTCGTCGGCCGGAGCTTCTGCGGGGACGGAATCGTCAACCATCTGCTCGGCTGGGATGAGGTTNGAATGATCGGGTTCCGGCTCGTCGACCTCGACATGCTTCTGAAGCGAGTGGATNAGGTCTTCCTTGAGGTCGCCCGGCGAGAGGGTCTCGTCAGCGATCTCACGAAGGGCAACGACCGGATTCTTGTCGTTGTCGCGGTCGACCGTGATCGAGCTGCCCTGGGAAACCTGGCGGGCACGGTGGCTGGCAAGCAGCACCAGTTCGAAACGGTTTTCAACCTTGTCGATGCAGTCCTCGACTGTGACGCGGGCCATGGCCTGTCCTTCTGAATGGTTTTTCAGGATGAACGTGCTCGATAAACCGCATATGCGGCAAATTCAAGTCGTCACCACCGATTATTGGCGCATTGATGAATGATTCTTTGTGCGAGCGCCGCTGGCACCTGTTTTTCCATCGGGAGTTCAGGCATTATCGAGGATCAGGCCCGCCCCCTGATTGCTACGATTCATACAAGATAAATACCTATTTTCTGCACGCAACTGTGTTCTGCGTCACGCGTTATGGCCAGACAGGCATAATAATACGCCGTTTTTGAAAACCCTTTTTCAGGAGCATTTTAATGTTCGATTCCCGCGAAAAGATCGCATTGTTCATCGACGGCGCGAACCTCTATGCCGCTTCGAAGAGCCTNGGGTTCGATATCGACTACCGGCGCCTTCTTTCATCCTTCCAGTCGAAGGGGTATTTGCTGAGGGCCTATTACTACACCGCCCTGATAGAAGATCAGGANTATTCCTCCATCCGCCCGCTGATCGACTGGCTTGACTACAANGGCTACAAGGTCGTGACCAAACCCGCCAAGGAGTTCACGGANTCNTCCGGTCGCCGGAAGATCAAGGGCAATATGGATATCGAGCTCGCAATCGACGCAATGGAGCAGGCCGAGGTCGTCGACCATCTGGTGATCTTCTCGGGCGACGGTGATTTCACCACCCTCGTCGAAGCCCTGCAGCGCAAGGGACGTAAGGTCTCCGTCGTGTCCTCGCTCGCCACCCAGCCGCCGATGATCGCCGACGATCTGCGCCGGCAGGCGGACCATTTCATCGATCTTGTCTCGCTGAAGAAAGAGGTCGGTCGCGATCCATCGGAACGACCGCAGCGCAATGCGCCCGTCCAAGCCAACACCGATGATGACGACGAGTTTTACGACGACTGAGACCGGGCTCGACGGAACGAATAATTGAGGCGGATCGACCCTCCCCGCGATTGCACNCGCTGTNCGCGGCTCCGCGCNNACATCAGGCACTCGCGGAAACATANTCCCGGCTGGTTCAATGCGCCCGTTCCCACCTGGTATCCGCCGGGTGGTCCTGATTCCGTCAGAACGCTCATACTGGGTCTCGCGCCGGGTCTGAAAGGCGCCAACCGGACCGGCCGCGCCTTCACNGGCGATGCATCCGGCGAGCTNCTTTTCCCGACACTTATAAAGTCCGGNTTTGCNGCGGGCGATTTTGCGAACAGTCCCGAAGACGGACTGCGGTTGGTGGATACCGCGATCACCAATGCCGTGCGGTGNATGCCGCCCGGAAATCACCCGACGGGACNGGAGATCGCCAACTGCCGNCCGTTTCTCCAGGCTTCACTCACCNCAATGCCGCAGCTCGAAGCGATCGTAACCNTCGGCAAGATCGCCCANGACAGCCTCATTCGGTCAANCGGCGNCCGCNTGGCCGACCACCCGTTCGGCCACGGACANNCATCCGATCTNAATGGCATCCGGATTTTCTCCAGCTNTCACTGCTCACGCTACAACGTGAATACCGGACGGCTGACACCGGAAATGTTGGAAACTGTTTTTGCGGAAGTTGAGGCCTATCTCGGCAGGAGAATCCGAGCTTAGCCGTGCTCGCGGATGAGGCGCGCCTTCTGGCGGCTCCAGTCACGCTTCTTCTCGGTNTCGCGCTTGTCATGCAGCTTCTTGCCCTTGCCGAGCGCCAGCAACATCTTGGCCAGACCGCGTCTGTTAAAATAGAGCTTCAGCGGAATGAGTGTCATGCCGTCACGCGCAACAGCGTCGGAAAGCTTGGCAATTTCGCGCGATTTCAGAAGCAGCTTCCGCCGCCGCCGCGGATCGTGGTTGAAGCGGTTACCCTGCAGATATTCCGGCAGATAGGAATTGATCAGCCACATCTCGCCGTCTTCATAAGACGCATAGGATTCGGCGATGTTCGCAGCACCCTCGCGCAACGACTTCACCTCGGTGCCGGTGAGTTCCAGCCCCGCTTCGAATGTTTCCTCGATCTCGTAGTTGAACCGGGCCTTGCGGTTTTCGGCGACAACCTTTCCGTTCTGGTCCGTGTCCTTGCGTGGCGATGCCATATCAGATGTTCAGTCCCGCGTGTGCCAGGGCTGCGTCGAGCAGCGCAGCCGTCTGCGGACCGACTTCGGTCAGCGGAGAGCGAACCGTGCCGGTCATAAGGCCAAGACGTTCGAGGCAGTATTTGGTTCCGCAAACGCCCGGCTCGGTGAAAATCGACTTGTGGAGCGGCATCAGCTTGTCGGAGAGTTCCAGCGCCTTGGCGTAGTCGCCGGCAAGCGTGGCGTCCTGCATCTGCGCGCAGAGCTCCGGTGCAACGTTCGCCGTCACCGAAATGCAGCCCACACCGCCCATCGCGTTGAAGCCGACAGCCGTCGCGTCCTCGCCGGAAATTTGCACGAATTCCGCACCGGAGGCCAGTCGCTGATCCGCTACCCTGGCGAGATTGCCGGTCGCGTCCTTCACGCCCACGATCGTCCCGTAATCGCGGGCGAGCGCGGCCATCGTCTCGACAGACATGTCAACCGCGGATCGGCCCGGGATGTTGTAGATGATGATCGGCAGCGAGGTGGAATCCGCGATTGCCGAAAAATGCGCATAGAGGCCGCGCTGGGTCGGCTTGTTGTAATAGGGTGTGACGACGAGGATCGCATCAGCGCCGGCCTTTTCGGCGTGCTGGGCGAAATCGATGGCTTCCACGGTGTTGTTCGAACCGGCACCCGCGATCACCGGCACCCTCCCGCCAACCGTTTCCACGCAGAGATCGACGATGCGCTTGTGTTCGGCATGGCTCAGCGTGGGAGATTCGCCCGTTGTGCCCACCGGCACGACACCATGGCTGCCCGCCTTGATCACGCGATCCACATGAGCTGCGAACGCAGCCTCGTCCACAGCACCTGCCTGGGTGAAGGGCGTAACCAGCGCCGGAATCGAACCCTTGAACATCATCGTCTCCCGAATTGTCGCGCGGATGCCTTCGTCGCACCGCATTTTCTGACTGCCGTTACAGGAAATTCCAAACTTGGGAAAGGTTTAGGGCCACACCCATTCCCATTTTTGCTGCCAGCATCAGTGTTTGTGGTGTTGCGGAGGGCCCTGCCCCGTTTGAATCAAATTTCCGCCGGATTGATCGGCTTTAAGCCTCACAACTTGCCGGAAAGGCGAACCCGCTGCAAACTCCGCTCCAGGAAGAGAACGAACGCTCACGATGGCATCACCCACCGGCCCATGGAAAACACTGCTGATGCTCTCCCTTGTTTCGGGGATGGCTGGCGCGCCCGCGCGTGCGCTTGACGTGCCGATGCCGGTCCCCGTCGAAAAGCCGCAGCTTGATGAGAACGGCAATATCGTTGTCGAGAAAACGCTGCAGAACGGCCTCTCAGCACTTGATGACGGTGAGATCGAGCAGGCACGCGACATTCTCGGCGCGCTGACGACCGGCAGTCTGGATGAGAAGATACTGAGCTGGACGATGGCCATGAGCCGAGGTGCCGGGCTTTCCGTATCCGAGCTGGCGGCGGCCCGCGACCGCTTCGCCGACTGGCCCGGGGACGAGACGATCGCCACCAACTTCGAGGTCGCGCTTTATCGTGAGAACCGCACGCCGGCGCAATTGCTGGCCGCTTTCAAGAACGAAGCGCCCGTCACGGTGATGGGCAAGATCGCTCTCGCCAACGCTCTGCGGAAGCTGGGCCGCGACGATGAAGCGAAGAAGACGGTCAAGGAACTCTGGAACGACGTCGATCTCGATTCCCGCACTGCTTCTCTGCTCGCCCGCGAGTTCAGATCTTACCTGACGAAAGAGGATCAACTCGCCCGCATGAAGCGGCTTCTCTATCGGGACCGTATCAAGGCCGCGCTCGCCCCCTCCCGCGCGGCAGATGCTGAATCGCTCTATCAGGCGTGGGTTCAGACCATCCGCTCACCCAAGGGCGCGATCATTGCCATCGACAAGGTCGACGAAGCCTTCAAGGACGATCCGGCGCTGACCTATCTCAAGATCCGCCGACTGCGACAGCTCGACGAGATCGACGAAGCCGCCGCACTCTTCGAGAAAATGCCGAAAGACGATGCAGCACTCGTCGATCCCGAGGAGTGGTGGGTCGAGCAGCGCATCGTCAGCCGCAGCCTGTTCGAAAGGGGCGAAGCGGAAAAGGCCTGGAAAGTCGCCTCCGCACACAAGGCCTCCGATCCGAAAATCGCCGCGGAAGCCGAATTCCACGCGGGCTGGTACGCATTGCGCGGCATGAAGGATCCCGAGAAAGCGAAGGTTCATTTTCAGAAACTCCTCACACTGTCGGGAACACGCTCCGGCCAGGCACGGGCCTATTACTGGCTGGCCCGAACAGCCGAGGCGGCAAACTCGGGCGGGACCGAAAAGGATCCGCTGGAAACCGCGGCCCTGTACGAGAAAGCCGCAGAGCATCCCGCCAATTTCTATGGTCAGCTGGCGAACTCTGCCCTCGAGCGTAAGCCTGCCGAATTCGAAGATCCGCAACCTGCGCCCTCCGACCGCGCCAAATTCGCTGCACGGGAGACCGTGCGCGCGCTGGAAAAGCTCGAGGCGATCGGTGAGGAGTGGCGGGCGCGGCAATTTTACGGCTTCCTCGCTGAAACTCTTGAAAGCCCGGGAGAATTCACGCTGCTGGCGAACAAGGCGCGAGTGAAGAGCGACTATCGCCTGGCGCTCCGCATCGGCAAGATCGGCTGGCAGCGCGGACTTGAGGTCGGCGCTCTCGCCTTTCCGCTCGGCGTCATGCCGCGGGATGCCGACACCACCGGTTCAGGTCTGGCGCTCGCCTATTCGATCGCACGCCAGGAAAGCGCCTTCGACCTGGCTGCGGTATCCCCCGCCAATGCCCGCGGCCTCCTGCAACTACTGCCCGGCACGGCCCGCGAGGTCGCCAACCGCCACGGTCTGGCTTATTCGCCCGACCGGCTGACGCGCGACGCCGGTTATAACGCGACGCTAGGCTCGCACTATCTCGCCGAGCAGATCGATCGTTTCGGCGGCTCCTATATTCTTACCTTCATCGCCTATAATGCAGGTCCCAAACGCGTGAATGAATGGATTGCACGTTTCGGCGATCCGCGTGGCATGCCCCTGGACGAGGTGATCGACTGGGTGGAATCCATCCCCTTCCCCGAAACGCGCAACTATGTGCAGCACGTCCTTGAAAACTACGAGATCTACAAGGCGCGGCTTGGTGAGGAGGCCGATATTGGCAAGGATCTCCGCCTTGGGCGCACCGGTTAGGCGACATTGATTTGTCCGGTGCAGTCTTCCCCCACTCAATCGCCTCACGTATGAGTGCTACCGGATAAAGTGGAAGGACGGGCTGTGACTGCGGCAACTCAAACGGAAAACCAGGCGAAGGCCGATGGCTACGACGACGTCTATTTCTCGGCGCCAGACGGGCTGAAGCTCCACGCCCGCGATTACGGACGCGCGAACCCTGAAACATTTGACCGCTTTCCACTCATCTGCCTGCCTGGCTTGTCCCGGAACGCTGCCGACTTTCACGACATCGCCCTCAAAGTTGCCAATGACGCGGAAGCTCCGCGCCGGGTTGTCTCCTTTGATTATCGTGGCCGTGGCCAGTCCGAATGGGCGAAAGCTCCCGAAGACTATAACGTCGTCACCGAGACCGAAGACGTTCTGACAGGCATGGCCGCGCTGGGTATCGAGCACGCGATTTTTCTTGGCACCTCACGCGGCGGGCTGATCATGCATGTGATGTCCGCAATGCGTCCCGGCGTCATCGCGGCGGGCATCCTCAACGATATCGGCCCGGTCGTGGAAGGTGCGGGGCTCGCGCAGATCAAGACGTACCTTACGCGCGAAACCAAACCCATCAGCTTTTCCGATGCTGCCCGCGTACAGAAAGAAGTCCACGGCAAGGCCTTTCCCGCTCTGAAGGATGACGACTGGCTCGACTTCGCCCACGCGATCTATGTCGAAGACAAAAAGAAGCGGCTTGTCGGCAACTACGATCCGAAACTGCTCAAGCCTTTGATGGACATGGATTTCTCGACACCGTTGCCAACCATGTGGCCGCAATTCGAAGCCTTGGCGGCCAACAAGCCGCTTCTCGTCATTCGCGGCGAGAACTCCACGCTTCTGTCGGAAGAAACGGTATCGGAAATGCAGGCGCGCGCGCCTGAGCTGGAGACACACACGGCACTCGGCCAAGGCCATGCGCCGATCCTGCATCTCGGGTCGCTACCGGGTCTGATCAGGAATTTTCTCGCCAAGTGCGACCGGCGCTTTGCCCATCCCGCTGGATAGGTTTCAACCTCCGGACCTCTCCGCTTTCTCCAGAAGCCTGGCCTGCGCGATCCAGTCCTCGCGCTCGATTCGCCCCTGAAAGTCGAGCTTTTCGGAGAATGTCTCGGCGTCTTTCTTCGTCCAGGCGGCAATCTGAGCGTAGGTCGTGATTCCTTCGGCATTGAGCTTGCCTTCGATCACCTTGCCCACACCCTTGATTTTCTTGAGGTCGTCCTTGCCCGGAGGGGCTTTCGGCTTGGCGGTTTTTGCCCTCGTTGGTGTTTTGGCGGCCTTCCCCGAAGCTGGTTTCCGCTTCGGAGCCGCCTTGGCAGTCTGCTTTCGGGCCGCAGCCTTCTTCGGTTTGTCTGTGTCGCCTTCACCCATCAGAGGTGCAGGTACAGGATCGGTCGCCGGCGCATCGTCGGTTTCCTTTTCCGCCGGCTCGCCGAGAACGCTTGCCCCTGCGGCAACCGGCTGCGCGGGGATGTCCGTGGACACAGCCGTCTCTTCAATCTTGGCGGCAGCAGCGGTTTGCGGTTCTTCAACCCCGCCGAGGGCCGAGCGCAGCCAGCAACCGACCACGGCGCCGACCACAAAGGCAATCGCGACCAGGATGAAGGTCTGCAGGATGAACATGAACATCAGCGTGCCCCCTCAAACAGCCTTGCGACCGCAAGTCGCCCAACCGACGAACACGCCGATCGCGAAAGCCAGAAGCAACCAGAGCCACAATTGCCCTATCAGGTAAGCCATTCGTGTTTTCCTCGTCGTGAGCCCAAAGCCATCCTAAACGACATTATATATGAGGGCCATATATATGAGGGCCATGCGCAGGGCGCCCCTATTCCGGCAGCCCGATATCCGTCGTGCCGAGGACCAGCCCGCCCGGAAGCGGTGAACCGATCAACTCCTGCAGCGAACGGAATGCATCGAGATCGCGCGCGTCGCCTGTAATGTTGAGCCGTCGCCCGGAGATGTCGGCCGAACCGTTTGCAAGGAGTGCAGCGGCTTCAATCGCCTTGGCAGCTGCCACCGTCCAGTTCATGCCCTCCGGAACACCGTCTGCGATCACCACCTGGTCAGTCGCGCCGTCGCCAGCCATCTCCGCAAGCCGTTTGCGATCGTCCTTGCCGGGCGCATAGCCCGAAAGCATCAACTTTCCGCCGTCCTGTTCGGCCCGGAAGACATAGGGACCGCGAACAACCGGCGCAGATACATCGGCAATCGCCTCGAAACCGTCCGCCGTCGCCATGTCCGCGACCAGCGCCTCGTGATCCTCCGGCGACAACGCCTCGCCCTGCACCGTCAGCTTGTCTCCCACGATACCGAAACGCCCCACGCCCAGACGGGCCAGCTGGCGCGAACCGAGTGCGATCATGTCGTCGAACTTTGCAGGTGCGCCACGCGCGAGTGAAAGATCATCCGTCACACTTACGCCGGGTAAAGCCTTGCCGAGTTCGGTGACCAACCGGTCGCGCTCCACCTGGCCCGGCGCAAAACCGTCCACCGCGAGCCCGGCATCTGTCTTGCCGACCGAGAAACGATAAGGGTCCTCAAGCGGCAGCAGGCCTGTCTTGTCGACGACGGCGCGCACACCGGAAACGGAAGAGATGGCATCGACGGCGGCCCCCTGGGCTCTCTCGTCAGGCGCATCACCGGTTACAGTCACATCGCGCCCGTCAACCGTGACGCTCGCCCACGGCTGAGCCGATACTGCCTGATTTGTCCGCAGCGAAATGTCCGTTTCTATCCGTCCAGCGCCGAACCAAACGGCCGCCAGGGTGAGCGCGGAGACGGTGACCAGTCCCGGCCAGATCCATTGTTTCGAGTTTCCCATCGGCGTTTCCTTAGGAACGAAAATCGATGGCGCATCAATAGCCCGCCAATCCGGCGAGTCCTAGGCGGCGGGATTCAAAACAGACAAAAAGAAAGGCGGAACGGAGCCGCCCGATAAAAAAGAAAACCCGGCAGCCTGAGCTGCCGGGTCCCCATTAACCGAAACTGGTTCGATTAGAACGAGCGCTGAACGCGCACGCCGCCACCGAAGTTGTCGCCATTGACGTCGTCGATGTACTGGATTTCCGGAGTGATAACGAGACCCGGAACCAGCTCGTATGCGACGTTGGCAGTAACGGCCCACTCGTCGTCGGCACCGTTGCCATCAACCCAATCGAACTCGGTGTTGAGCGAAGCCTTTTCCGAGAACGCGTAGGAGAAACCAGCGGTCGCACCGAAAGTTTCGTCGTCGCCAGCGTTACGCCAGGTGGTGTAACCCGAAGCGTTTTCACCGTACATCAGCATTGCGAAGACCGAGAAGGCATCGTTGAATGCGACGTCTGCACGGATCTTGCCAGCCCAACCGCCGCGCTCAAGGCCGGCGATGTCGTCACGGCTGTCCCAAGCGGCAACGGCCGAGAGGTCAACCATGCCGAAGGTGGTGCCGAGACCGACAACAACATGCGGCATGTAGTCGTCGATGCCCCAAGCAGCGACGGAACCGTCGTTGTCTACGCCCTGCTCAAGAGCGATACCAGCGCGGAAAGCGCCACCGTTGTAGGTGTAGCTGATCAGGTTGGTGTCGAACGGGCCGTAGCCGCCGAGCGGGGTATCG
>PANK01000014.1 GCA_002707605.1 Hoeflea sp. | reverse complement strand
CCGCCGAAGCCGAAGAACGATATTATGCCATGCTGGACGACACATCCGTGGCAGCGTAACTCAAACCAAATAGCCTCCGGCAAACCCGGTGCGGTTCAGTCTACGTCTACGACAA
Source organism: Hoeflea sp. (assembly GCA_002707605.1). Taxonomy (GTDB): domain Bacteria; phylum Pseudomonadota; class Alphaproteobacteria; order Rhizobiales; family Rhizobiaceae; genus Pseudohoeflea. The sequence continues at coordinate 216,300 of PANK01000014.1, read as the reverse complement.
TACCGGCAAGCGCTATATCGAGGGCATGTCGGGTCTGTGGAGTGTTGGCGTCGGCTTTGGCGAAAAGCGGCTGGTCGAAGCTGCCGCGCGGCAGATGGAGAAGCTGCCCTACTACCACACCTTTACCCAGAAGACGCACACGCCCGCCGCCGAACTCGCCGAGAAGTTGGTGGGCATGGCNCCGGTTCCGATGTCCAAGGCCTATTTCACCAATTCNGGCTCNGANGCCAACGACACCATGATCAAGATGGTGCGTTACCGGTCGAACGCNCTCGGCAAGCCNGNGAAGAAGAAGATCATCTCGCGNATCAAGGGCTATCACGGCGTCACGCTCGCNGCNGCCAGCATGACCGGCCTNCCCAACAANCACCGCTCCTTCGACCTGCCGATGGAAGGCGTGCTTCACACCTCCTGCCCNCATTACCGCGTCTACNAGCAGGACAACGAGAGCGAGGCCGAATTCGTCACTCGCATGGTCGCCGACCTTGAGGCGATGATCGAAGCCGAGGGCGCGGACACCATTGCCGCCTTCATCGGCGAGCCGGTGATGGGTGCGGGCGGCGTCATCGTTCCGCCGGAAGGCTATTGGGAGCAGATCCAGGCGGTGCTCAACAAGCACGACATCCTGCTCGTCGCCGACGAGGTGATCTGCGGTTTCGGCCGCACCGGCAACATGTTCGGNTCCGAAACCATGGNCATGCAGCCCGACATCATGACGCTCTCCAAGCAGCTGTCGTCGTCCTACCAGCCGATCTCGGCGCTTCTGATCAATGACCGCGTCTATCAGCCGATCGCCGACGAATCGAAANCCATCGGCACNTTCGGNCANGGNTACACCGCCGCNGGCCATCCGGTCGCAGCCGCGGTTGCGCTCGAAAACCTGGCGATCATCGAGGAACGCGATCTCGTCGGTAATGTGCGCGCGCTCGCGCCGCGTTTTGCTGAAGGTCTCGGCACCTTCGCCGATCACCCGCTGGTCGTTGAAACTCGCGGCATCGGCCTGATCGGGGCGATTGAGCTCAAGCCCCGCGNGGGCGTGCCTGCNGGTGCNCTCGGCCCNCGCCTGTTCTCCATCCTGCACGAAAACGGNCTCGTNTCCCGCGCNATCGGCGACAGCCTCGCGCTCTGCCCGCCGATGATCATCGACGACACNCAGCTCGACGAGATGTTCGACATTTTCGAGAAGTCGCTCGATCAGTTCGGCAAGGAACTGGGGTAAGGCCTGGTTCGGCCGGGTTTGCTCCCGGCCCCTCCAAGGAGAACGAACCGGTGCCGCAACGGCGATATCAATAGCCGCCTGAATCCGGACCGTTGGAGAAGCTCTGCAGGGTCTGGCCGCCGTCGATGAGCCAGGCGGCGCCGTTGACGTGCCGCGCGGCATCGGAAGCCAGGAAGGCGACCACTTCGGCGACATCCTNGACCTGGCCTATGCGTTTCGACGGAATGCGGCTGGCGAACTGTTCGACCTGCGACTTNCCGTCGGAACTGCCCTCGCGCAGACCCGGNACCCCGAGCGTCGTTTCGATGACGCCGGGGCAGACGGCATTGACGCGAATGCCGTGCGGGGCGAGGTCGAAAGCTGCCGACTTGGTCAGCCCCACCACCGCGTGCTTGGTTGACACGTAACCCGCGCCGCCGGCGAGCACGTCCCAGCCGGCCATGGACGAGCCCATGTTGACGATCGCGCCGCCCTTGCCGGAACGCACCATCTCGGCGGCGACCGCCTGGAGCGAGACGAACATCGAGCGCAGGTTGACGCGGACGATCTTGTCCCATTCGTCGAGCGGCAATTGGTGAACCGGCGCGACCTCGCCGGAAATGCCCGCATTGTTGAAGGCGATGTCGAGCGAACCGAAGGTCTCGACGGCGAAGGCCACCGCATCCGTCATCACGTCGGCGTCCGATACGTCACCGGCGACCGTCTTGACCTTGCCGGGTGCGGCGAGCCCCGCAGCGACGGTGTCGAGGCCGCCGGCATCGAGATCGACGAGGACGACATTGGCGCCGCGTTCGACAAAAGTGCGGGCGGTTGCCGAACCGATGGCGCCGGCACCGCCGGTGATCAGCACGGTCTTGCCTTCAAAACTCTCGCTCATGTCTGTAGCCTTCGTTGGATTATTCAGTANTCGCGCCAGCTGTGCTCCGGAGCAAAGCCGATCAGCTCCGCCGCGCGGGTGTTGTCGAGAAGCGCGCTGTGACCGGAAAGCGCGGCACGCCGTTCGAGGTCAGGATAGGCGGCGTCGACCAGCTCGGTTGTCGGCTGGTCGGAATAGGTGTCGGCAGCCGAGATGAAGAAGCGCTCATGGCCTGAAATCTCCGCCTCCGCCGCCTGCACGAAGGCGCGGCCGGCGTCGCGGGCGTCGATATAGGCCCAGAGGTCGAGTCCCGCTTCTTCGCGTTCACGGCGCGGCTTGACCTGTTCGGGGAAGCTCTCGGCTGTCTGGATCCACGGCATGCGGATGCTTGCAGCCGGATTGCCGGTCCGGCGGGTCCAGGCNTCCACCATTTCCTCGCCGAGCCATTTGGTGACCGCGTAGACATCCTGCGGCGCGTGCGGGTGGTTCTCGTCGATCGGAAAGTAGGAAAGGTGAACGGGCGCCGGAGCGAAAGGCAGTCCCAGAACGCTGAATGACGAGGCAAAGACCATTTTTTCGATGCNGGACCGTTCCATGGCCGTCAGCACGTTGAACATGAGTGTCATGTTGGTGCGAAAGACGTCTTCGGCNTCATAGCCGATCGGGCGGGGGAGNGAGGCGACATGNGCCATGCAATCGGCAGGNCCGATTGCNGANAGCGCCGCNTNNAGATCGGTNAGGTCGACCTTCTCGANNCCNTCNGCNNCGACNACNTCNANNGCGCTCACAGTGTANCCTGCNNTGCGGAATGCCGCGGCAACATGGGAACCGAGAAGTCCCGCCGCGCCTGTGATTATGGCATGNTTTGCCATCCCGNATCTCCAGTCGAGAAGCGGTTGAAAACGTCAGTCCGGAAAGCGTCTTTCCAAACAATTTTATTGCGGAAGCCGACTTGACTTTGATGGGTATTTGCTTCCAACTTTAATTCGTACACGAACTAAATAACCCGTCAAGAGCTTCGCCAGACCGGCAGGTAAACGGGAGTTCGCGGCATCTGCCAAACGGAGAACAGACATGAAGGCGATCATCAGGAATTTGACAGCGGGCGCGGCAATGTTCGGCGCCATGGCTGCAGGAATTTCGGCGGCTTCCGCCGACACACTCAAGGTAGCGGCAATCTCGGGCTACTTCTCTCAGGGCTTCGGCATTGCCATCGTCAACGGCCTGAAGAAGGCCGAGGCGGACATGGATGTCGAGGTCAAGATCATCGACACCGGCAACCGTGCGCTCGACTATGAAGAGCAGTTCAACAACATTGCGAAAGACGGAGAGTATGACCTCGTCTTCGTGATGGGCTGGGAACTCGTCGATGCGCTTCAGAAGTCGAATGCGGCTTATCCGGATCAACGCTTCATCTTTATCGACGGCATCCTCGAGAGCGATACGATGACTTACATCGACTTCGTCGAGGAAGAGGGCTCCTATTTGGTGGGTGCGCTTACCGGCATGCTGACCGAAGAAGGCGTCGAGGGTTTCGACTCCGGCAAGCAGGTGGGCTTCATCGGCGGCCGTGACATCCCGGTCATCCGCAACTTCCTCATGGGTTACGAGCAGGGCGTGGACGACCAGGCCGACGGCGTCTCCGTTTCGAGCGTCTTTTCGGGCACCTTCGATGACCCGGCCAAGGGATCGGAACTGGCCATGACCCTCTACGGTCAGGGCGTCGACGTGATCTATCAGGCAGCCGGCCCCACCGGTGAAGGCGTTCTGCAGGCGGCGAAGGTTGCCGACAAGTATGCCGTTGGCGTTGATATCGACCAGTGCCCGACCGCTCCGGGACATATTCTGGCGTCGATGCTCAAGCGCGCCGACGTTGCCGTTTATGACGTCATCAAGGGTGAAGTTGACGGCAGTGCGCCGGTCAAGCCGGGGCCGGTGTCCTATGGCGTGGCGGCAGGCGGTGTCGAAGTGAAAATCTGCGACGACATGAAGGACAAGATCCCCGAAAACGTGACAGCCAAGCTCGAGGAAGTCCGCGCCGGCATCGCCGACGGTTCGATCTCGGTGAAGCTCAACCAGTAGTACAGCCGGTCGGCGGGCGGAGTTGCTCCCACTCAGACCTCCCCGAACCGTTCGCCGACCGTCTTCCTGCTGATATGTTTGACGTCATAAACGCGGATCAGAATGATATGGCCTTTGCCGTGGAAATGGCTGGTGTGTCGAAGAATTTCGGCCCCGTCGCCGCCAACAGGGATGTGAGCTTCGGTGTGGAGCATGGCGAGATTCACGCTCTTGTGGGCGAGAACGGTGCGGGCAAGACCACGTTGATGAACATCCTGTTCGGATTGATGCAGCCTGACAGCGGAGAAATCCGCATCGATGGCAAGCCCGTCACCATGGAGTCACCGCGCACCTCCATCGGCATGGGCCTCGGAATGGTGCACCAGCATTTCAAGCTCGTTCCCTCGCTTACCGTTGCCGAGAATATTTTTCTCGGGATGGAAATGACCAGGGGTGGTCTTGTGGATCGCAAGGCGCAGTCGGAAAAGGCGAGGGCGCTCTCCGAGGAGTTCGGTCTGCAGATCGATCCCGACCGCAAGATCCACGAGCTCTCGGTCGGTGCCGAGCAGCGCGTCGAAATCCTCAAGGTTCTGGCGCGTGGCGCCAATGTCGTCATCCTCGACGAGCCGACTGCGGTTCTGACCCCGCAGGAGAGCCGCGACCTGTTCCGCATCATCCGCCGTTTCGCCGACGCCGGCATGACGGTCATCTTCATCACCCACCATCTCGACGAGGTTCTTGAAGTCTCCGACAAGGTGACGGTTCTGCGCGACGGCGCGGTGGTCGGCACCCGTGCGACGAAGGATCTCGACGAGGACACGCTGGTCAAAATGATGGTCGGGCGCGAAGTCAATTTCGACAGGCGCGACCGCAAGCAGATCGATGGCCACACCGTGCTCGAGCTGAAGGAACTATTCGCCCGCGATGATCGTGGTCTGCCGGCGTTGCGCGATGTCAATCTTAAGGTCCGTTCCGGCGAGATTGTCGGCATCGTCGGTGTCGACGGCAACGGGCAGACAGAACTAGCCGAAGTTGTGTCGGGCCTGCGGGCGCCGAGCCATGGCGAGATCCTTCTCGAAGGCAAGGCTGTCGAGGGCAGTGATCCGCGTCACATGCGCGAAGCCGGGCTGGCGCATGTGCCAGCCGACCGGCTGGTGCGCGGCGTCAACCCGGGTGCCGACATCGCGACCAACATCCTGATGGGACGGCAGCATGCCGATCCCTGGGCAAAGAACGGGGTTATCCGCTGGGGCCGCGTGCGCGACTATGCCCGCGAACTCATGCAGCGCTTCGATATCCGCGCGAAGGATGACTATGTCCCGGTCAAGACGCTATCGGGCGGCAACATGCAGAAGGTGGTGGTGGCACGCGAGTTCTCGCAGCACATGCCATTGCTGCTTATCGACCAGCCAACGCGCGGCGTCGATATTGGCGCAATGGAGGGCATTCACGACGAAATCATCCGGCGCCGCGACGCGGGCGCGGCAATCCTGCTCATATCGGTTCAGATCGATGAAGTCCTGGCGCTCGCCGACCGTGTGCTGGTGATGTTCAACGGCAGCATTTCAGGCGAGGTCGATCCGGTGACCACGACCGAGGAAGAGATCGGGCATCTCATGGCGGGCGGCTCGCGCAGCAAGGAGGCGGCGGCATGAGTTCCGACGTCAGCCAGACGCCTGTCCGTTCGCGCTGGCACATGCCTGCCTGGCTCGAGGGGATGATCGGTCAGTTGATTGCGCTCGTGATCGCGATCATCGGCGGGGCCATCATTATCGTGCTGGTCGGGGAAGATCCCGTTCTCGTCTTCACCACGCTTCTCCGCGGAGCTTTCGGGAATTCTGAAAGGATCGCAGGCTCACTGCTGCAGGCGACGCCCATCATTATTGCGGGCGTTGCAGCCTGTGTTGCGCTCAGGGGTGGGCTTTTCAATATCGGTGTCGAGGGCCAGCTCTACATGGGCGGTTTCGCGGCCGCCTTCGTCGGATTTCAGTTCGCCCTGCCGGCAGGTCTTCACACCCTGGTAGCGCTCGCGGCCGCAGTTGTCGCAGGCGGTCTTTGGATTCTGATCCCCGCCTTCTTCCGCGCCCGCTTCGGCACCAACGAAGTGGTCTCGACCATCCTGTCAAACTATGTTGCGATCCTGCTTACCTCCTATCTGACCATCGACGTCTTCAAGCGCCCGGGGGGCTGGTCGGAGACCGATCCGGTGGCGACGACCGCCTATTTGCCGCAGCTTTTCGAGTTTTCGCGGCTGAATTTCGGGCTTTTCATCGGTCTGGCTCTTGCCGTCGGTTTTCATCTGTTCCTGACGCGCACCTCGCGCGGCTATGACATGAACACGATGGGCGCGAACATGAAGTTCGCCGAGTATGGCGGTATCGCGGTCAAGCGGAACATACTGATCATTCTTCTGTGCTCCGGCGCGGTCGGCGGTCTGGCGGGTGGTGTGGAGACCCTTGGCGTCCATCACCGCTTCATGGAAGGTTTCGCGCCGGGCTTCGGCTTCGATGGCGTGATCGCGGCCCTTCTGGCGAATGGCAGCCCGATCGGCGTGATCTTCACCGCGCTGTTTTTCGGCGCGCTCCGGGCCGGCTCGCTGCTGATGGAGGTCGAAACCAACGCCTCACGTGAAGTGATCACCGTTTTCCAGGCCATCATCATCCTTTGCGTTTCCGCGCAGATTCTCATCCGTCGCCGGCGTGACAGCAGCCAGGGAGAACGCCGATGGAAGTTCTAGAAACGATCTTCAACGTCTCTCTGATCGCGGCGATGCTCCGAACCACGACGCCAATTCTTCTCGTCGCGCTCGGCGGGACCTTCACCACCAAGGCAGGCATCTTCAATATCGGTCTCGAAGGACAGATGTTGCTCGGCGCCTTCTTCGCGGTTCTCGGCTCGATCTGGACCCAGTCGGCCTGGGGAGGCGTGGCGATCGGGGTGTTTGCGGCCATGTGCGTTGCGCTCACCTTCTCGATCTTCGTCGTCACGCTGCGCGCCAACGAGGTGGTCGTGGGCCTGGCGCTCAACATTCTCGCGGGCGGCCTGACGATCACGTTGACGAAGGCGATATTCGGGACGCGAGGCTCCATCGTCAGCGGCGACATCGTGGGCCTTCCCCGCCTACATATCCCGGTGATCGAGGATCTCGGTTCGCTGGGCAAGGCGCTCGGCAGCTTCACGCCACTGATCTATGTCGCCTTCATCCTGGTCTTCGTGGTCTGGGTGATCATCTACCGCACGCGGCTCGGCCTCTATATCCGTGTGGCCGGCGAAAAGCCGGCGGCAGCGGAATCGCTGGGTATCCCGACGGCGCTGATGCAGCATATCGCCTCTCTGCTTTGCGGCGCGCTTGCCGGTCTTGCAGGCGCTCACCTCTCGCTCGGCTACATCACCATGTTTGCCGAGAACATGTCCTCGGGTCGNGGCTTCATGGCGGTNGCCGTGCTGATCTTCTCGGCGGGCGACCCGGTCAAGGTCCTGTTCGGCTGCCTCCTNTTCGGCTTCGCCGATGCNTTGTCGCTGCGGCTCCAGACNTTCGGNCTNTCNTCCTATCTGGTTCTGACCGTGCCGTATCTNGTCACGCTCGGCGCGCTCTTCCTGCTGACCTACCGGCAACGGCCCAAGATTTTCCGCGAAACGGCGGAATCCCTCCAACTCCTCAGGCGTGAGAAAGCATGACAGTGAGCAAGAACAGGATCATTCTCGATGTGGATTCGGCGGGCGACGACATTCTCGCCATCCTCTTCGCGCTCGGATCGGATTTCATCCAGCTCGAGGGCGTCACAGCTGTAACCGGTGCTGCCGGGCCCATCGAGCAGGTCACCAATGTGGTGCTCAATACCGCGACACTGGCGGGCAGGGATGATCTTCCGGTNGCCGCNGGCGCNTGGCGACCNATCGTCGGCAATTCCAAGGAGGACATGGANGCCCCNGTNCATTTCGAAAAGCAGTTGAAGGACCGGTTCGGCNAGCGGCTGAAGAAGTTCAATCCGCCNGCNCCGACGCCNGTNCGNAANGCNATGGACAAGCACGCCGTCGATTTCATCATCGAGACCGTGCGGGCNAATCCCGGCGAGATCTCGATCGTGGCGACCGGCCCGCAGACNAANGTCGCAATGGCGCTCGACATGGCGCCGGACATCGCATCTCTCGTCAAGCAGATCGTGGTGCTCGGCGGATGCTTCACCACACCCGGCAACATCACACCGGTCTCGGAGTATAATATCTGGGCGGACCCCGAAGCCGCGCGCGTTGTTCTGCGGTCCGGCGCGCCCGTAGTGCTGGTTCCCCTCGACATCTGCGAGGACAATCGCGTGGCACCATCCATGCTGACCCGTGACGATCTTGCCGATCTGGCGGCCGATTACCCCGACAGCAAGGTGGTGAACCACATCGTCGAGAACTTCCCGATCTACATCGATATCTGGCGTGAGTTCTTCCATCTGGTCGGCTTCCCGCTCGACGATGCGATTGCGGTCGCCGCGGTCACCCATCCGGAATTCTTCGAGATGACCGAGCCGCTTTTCGTCGATGTGGCGCTGCATGAGCGGCTGGTGCGCGGACAGACGGTCGCCTTCACCGGACGCCAGATCCTGTCGTTTGAGGGTCCGAAGACCACGCGCATCTGCAAGGNGCTCGACGGACGCTCGTTCCTCAAGCTCTTCAAGAATTCAATCGGCACGCTGGCGTAGGAGCAGGACCCGTGAAACCAATCAAGGTCATCATCGATTGCGACCCCGGGCATGACGATGCGATTGCGCTTCTCATGGCGCACAAGCTGCCGGAAATCGANCTCGTTGCNGTTACCACCGTATGTGGCAATGCGCCCNTNGAGCGCACNACGATCAATGCCCGGCGGATCATGGAATTGCTGGANGCCACCGANGTGCCCATCGCGGCNGGATGTTCGACNCCGCTCGCGCGCNAACTGGTATTGGGCACCGCGGACGGCCCNAGNGGNCTCGACGGCTCGCCCTATCTNCCCGAGCCGAANACCGAACTCGTGCCGATGCACGGCGTCGATTTTCTTGCGCAGACACTCCGCGAAGCAGACGAGCCGATCGTCCTGGTACCAACCGGTCCGCTGACCAATATCGGCATGCTTGTGCTGAAACATCCGGAGGTGTTGCCGAAGATTGCGAAGGTGGTGCTGATGGGTGGTGCCTTCTACCGTCGCAGCGAGATCATAACACCCACCGAATTCAACATCTTCTGCGATCCGGAAGCCGCCGAGATCGTGCTTGCGAGCGGCCTCGACATCACCATGGTCGGCCTCGACGTGACCATGCATGTGCTCGTCGAGGAAGAGGAGTTCGCAGCCATCGAGAAGATCGATACGCCGCTCTCGCGCGTTGTGTTCGACTGGCTGAAATTCTACGAGAAGCTCCATCGCGGACAGATGGGAATCGGCGGGGCGCTGCATGATCCGTTGGCTCTTGCCGTGGTGATCGATCCCGATCTGATCGAAACCCGCGAGGCGCATGTTTCGATCGATCGGACCGGTACGCATACTTTCGGAGCGACCGTGGCGGACTACTGGAAATTGAANGGCGAAGAGCCAAACGTAAAGGTGGCGTCGCGTGTGGACTCGGCTAAGTTCTTCNAGATGCTTTACCGGTCGCTGAAACTGTAAGAACGACGAGAAAGGAACAGGCAATGGAAGATGTATTCTCCGCGCACCGGCAGGAGGGATCGACAGTCCTCGATCCGAAAAAGACTGCCCTGATCGTCGTCGACATGATCAACGAATTCTGCAAGCCGGGCGGCAAGATGGTACTGCCGGGTTACGAGAAGCTGATGCCTCAGCAAAAGGCGCTGATCGCCGAGGCCCGGGCCAATGACGTGCCGGTGATCTTCGTCGTCGANTCCCACCGGAAGAACATGCGNCAGGACCGCGAATGGTTGAAGCGCACACCGCACGGTGTCGAGAATACCTGGGCGACCGAGGTCATTGAGGATCTGGAGGTGCGCGACGACGATCTGGTGGTGGTCAAGCATCGTTATTCGGCCTTCTTCCAGACCGACATGGATCTTCTGCTCAAGGACATGCTGATCTCTCAGGTTATCGTGTGTGGTGTCGTTACCAACATATGCGTCCGTTCGACCGTCCACGACGCCTTCTTCCANGGCTATGATGTGGTTGTTCCGCACGATGCCTGCGCAGCCACAGGGCCGCGCGAGCACGTCTCCACGCTCTATGACATCGCTACCCATTTCGGCACGGTCTCCGACACGGCGACGATTGTCGACGCGCTGTCGTCAGGCGCACGGATCGCCAACCAGGTGTTCGAGGACGATCTGATCCCGGGAATGGCCGCTGAATGAGTGAAGTGGAAGACAGGGAAGGCGTGGTGCCGACGCGCCCGGAGATCGAACGTCGGCTGCAGGAAATCGGCTACGCGCTCGAAGAGCACAATGCCCACCTCATCCGGTTGGCGCATCAGCGTGGCACGGCGCTTTTCCAGAAGGCATTCGAAGGCTACGGCATCACTCCGACGCAGGTCGCGGTGCTCGCCACTCTGCTGCGTCACGGCGATTTGCCGCAGAACCGCATTGGCAAGCTGACGGCGATCGACACCGCGACGCTGAGCCCGCTTCTCAAACGCCTCGAAACGCTCGGTCTGACCAAGCGCGTGGTCTCGGAGCAGGACCAGCGCGTCAATCTCATTCAGCTCACGCCCAAGGGGTACGACTACACGTTCGAGGTGCTGCCGATCTCGCAAGGGGTCAGCGAGGAACTTCTCGCGCCGCTCAATCAGCGCGACAGGAAGCGGTTCATTGAATTGCTGAAGAAGATCGCGCGCTAGTGCGCGTGGATGACTGAAAGGAATATCCGAATGCCGAATTTCGCAATCAGGAAGATGTCGCTCACAGTCGAGGATATCTTTCACGACGGCGGTCCTGCCGCGGAGACGCCGCGCCGTCGCGCTGCCGCCCTGGCTGTCGTTTCCAATCCCTATGGGGGCCGTTACGTCGAAGAGATCCAGGAAGGGATGGAAGANCTCAAACCGCTCGGCCTGACGATGACCGAGAAACTGATCGACGCATTGGGCGGCGATATCTCGGCGATCGATTCCTATGGCAAGGGTGTGATCGTCGGCACTGCTGGCGAACTGGAACACGGCGCGCTCTGGCATGTGCCGGGCGGCTACGCGATGCGCGAAAAGCTCGGCGAGGCACTCGCCATCGTTCCCTCGGCCAAGAAGGTCGGTGGTTTCGGCGCCCGGATCGACATTCCGATCGGTCACATCAATGCCGCCTATGTGCGCAGCCATTTCGATGCAATGGAAGTCGGATTGCCGGACGGGCCTCTCCCCAACGAGATGGTACTCGNTCTCGTCATGGCCTCCGGCCCGCGTGTTCATGCCCGCATGGGTGGCCTCGCAGCCTCGGATATCAAGGCGCGTGATGGCNTGCGCTGAACNTTGAAAACTCAGGTAGCACGAGCTCTCGATTTGTAAAATTAGTTCGTGTACAAACTAAATATGCCGTCNGCCAGGGACCGACTTGCGGGCGGCCAATAACAAACTGAAAGCAAGTTGGGTCTCATGGTTGAAGCTGAGGACAGATTTCGCGGTGTCGTCGCCGGTATCGATGTGGGCGGCACGTTTACCGATCTCATCGTTCTCGATTCCGAGACCGGCAGCGTGAAGATCGGCAAGGTTCCGACCACGCCTGACGATCAGTCGCGCGCGGTTCTGGAGGTGATTTCCCAATCCGGCTACAAGGCGTCCGANATCGATCTTGTTATCCANGGGACGACGACNACNACCAACGCGCTTCTGGANCGTCGTCTGGCGAAGGCCGGTCTGATCACNACCANGGGNTTTCGTGATGTCATCGANCTNGGCNGNCGAACCCGACCCAATCCCTACGGCATGTTCGGTTCGTTCGTACCGCTCATCTCCCGCGACCTGCGCCTTGAAGTTACCGAACGCATCGAAGCGACCGGGGACGTCCGACATCCGCTCAACGAGACGGAATTTCGCGATGCGGTGCAAAAGCTGATCGATGCCGGTTGCGAAGGCCTCGTCATTCATTTTCTCCATGCCTACAAGAACCCCGTGCACGAGCAGCGTGCGGCCGAGATTGCCCGCGAAATGTGGCCGAACGGCTTCATTACGACGGGCCATGCGCTGCTGTCGGAAGCCCGGGAATATGAGCGCGGCGTGACCGCAGCGGTCAATGCTTCGGTGCAACCGATCTTGCAGCGCTATGTCGACCGGTTGCGCAACCAGCTTCTCGAAGACGGCTATGCGCGCGACTTTCTGATGATGAACGGAAATGGCGGTACCACCTCTTCGTCACTGGTTGTCGGAGAGGCGGCCAAGACCGTGATGTCCGGACCTGCGTCCGGCGTGATCGCCGCAGCGCGAACTGCCGCGCGCGCCGGTTACACCGACCTCGTCACTTACGACATGGGGGGAACCTCCTCGGACGTGGCTCTCATCCGTGGCAGCCGCCCGCTGATCTCCAACGAGATCGAAGTCGAGTATGCCATGCCGATCCATGTGCCGATGGTCGACGTTCACACGATCGGTGCGGGCGGAGGCTCGATCGCCAAGGTCAACGAAGCCGGGCTTCTGGAAGTCGGTCCACGGAGCGCGGGCTCGATGCCTGGGCCCATCTGTTTCGGCCGCGGGGGTACGGAGCCGACGATCACAGATGCCAACCTGCTGCTCGGCCGGCTCGATCCCGATCGCCTTCTTGCCGTCGACGAAGCGCCGTCACTGGACGCCTTGAAAACGATATTCGACGACAAGCTTGCTGGCCCGCTCGGTGTCGATGCGGTTGAAGCTGCGGGGGCCGTTCTCAAGATCGCAAACCTGAAGATGGCCGGCGCCATTCGCATGGTCTCGCTCGCAAAGGGCAACGATCCGCGTGAGCTTATGCTCTATGCCTTTGGCGGGGCCGGTCCGCTTCATGCCGCCGATCTGGCGCGCGAACTCGGCATCCCGCGTGTCTTCGTTCCAGCGCGTCCCGGTATCACCAATGCCATTGGGTGCGTCGTGGCCGACCTGCAGCATGACTACGTGAATACCCTCAACAAGCTGGTCCATGATATCGCCCCGGAAGAGCTCAACGGCCTGATCGATGATCAGGTGGCTTCAGGCATGGCGGCGCTTGCGGCGGAGACCATCCGCCCGGTCGAGATCCGCATGGAGCACAGTCTCGACATGCAGTTTGCCGGCCAGACACATCTGATCCGCGTGCCCATCGACGGCAAGGTCGATGACATGGATGCGATCCAGACCCTGTTTGAGGAGGCCTACTACAAGCGCTTCCGCGTCAGGCTGCCGGAGGTTCGCGCATTGATCGTCAACGTCAATACGTCGGTGATAGGGCTTCGCGAACCAGCGCCGCTTGCCGATCTTATTCCGCGCGAGGGACGGGCAGACACGATCGATGCGGCCAAGACCGGCAGCCGGCAAGTCTGGTTCGACGGCCAGTGGATGGAGGCAGCGATCTACGAGCGCGAGAAGCTTCCCCTTCTGGCCCGCATCGAGGGGCCGGCAATCCTCGCCCAGTTCGATTCAACCACCGTTCTTCCTCCCGACTGCGTTGCCGAGGGCGACAGGGAAGGCAATATTATCATTCAGGTTTCGGGAGACGCGCGTGGCTAAGCTCGGTTCCATCACACTGTCGGTCATCCAGGCAGGTCTGCAGCAGGTTTGCGACGAGATGGACACGACCTTCTCGCGTGCCGCCTTCTCTCCCATCATTGCCGAGGCGGACGACCGGTCCGACGGCATTTATTCCGCGGAAGACGGATCGCTGATCGCGCAGGGGATTGGCGGGCTGCCGGTGTTTGTCGGCACCATGCAGGCCTCGACGCGCACGATCATCGAGTTCATCCGCGACGGCAAGATCCTGCCGCCGGAGGAGGGCGACATCTATGTCGTCAACGATCCCTATCTCGGTGGCACCCATCTGATGGATGTGCGCTTCGCCATGCCGATCTTCCGCAATGGCGCAGTTTATTGCTGGCTCTCCAATATCGGCCATTGGCCGGATATTGGTGGCACGGTCCCGGGCGGTTTCTCGGCGTCCGCCACGTCGGTCGAGCAGGAAGGGTTGCGGATCCCGCCGGTCAAGCTCTTCAAGCGCGGCAAGATGGATATGGAGATCTTCCAGATCATCACCTCCAATATCCGCGTGGCCGAGCAGCGCATCGGCGACATCAGGGCCCAGACGGCGGCGCTGGAGATCGGTCACGAGCGGCTCAACGAACTGCTCGACCGCTATGGCGATGAAACGGTCAGTCAGGCGATCGCGGAACTGCGCGTACGCTCGGGCGAGCAGATGCGCTCCTGCATAGGTCTGATCGAGACCGGTACCTATCGCGGCGAAGCCTTCATCGATTCAGACGGTGTGGTCAACGAGCCGCTTAAAATCGCGCTTTCGGTGACGAAGACCGACGACAACCGGCTGATCTTCGACTTCGAAGGATCAAGCCCGCCCTGTCGCGGGCCGATGAATTGTGTGCTGGCGACGACCCATTCCTCGGTCTATCTCGCCATGCGGCATATATTCCCGGACGTGCCTTTGAGCGCGGGCGCCTTCGATCCGATGGAGATCAAGGATCCGAGCGGGACGTTTCTCTATGCGAAGTATCCGCGTCCGGTTTCCGGCTGTGCGGCGGAGGTTTCCCAGCGCATCGCGGAAGCCGTGTTCTCCGCCATGGTGAAGGCGTTGCCTGACCGGGTCACGGCGGCGCCTGCCGGTTCGAGCGGCAATTTCGCGCTTGGCGGGTCCGATCCGCTGCTTGGCCGCGATTATGTGATGTACCACATCTCCGGTGGCGGCTATGGCGGCTACGCGGGGGGTGACGGGCTGACCAATGGCTGTTCGACCATCGGCATTTCCAAGAGCCCGCCGATCGAGATCACTGAGCAGGTGTTTCCGGTTTTCTTCCGCGAATATTCGTTGCGCGAGGCCTCGGGCGGGGCAGGCGAGCATCGTGGCGGGTTTGGCATCACCTACGAGGTCGAATTGCTGCGTGGTGACGCCACAGCCTCCTTCGTGATGGATCACGGCAAATTTGGCCCCCAGGGCGCGATCGGCGGCGCTGACGGCGTGCCCGGCGAGATCATTGTCGAGCGCGACGGGATCGTTCATCGCCCAGCCCACATCACCAAGGAGCAGGACATTCCGCTCAAAGCGGGGGACACGGTGCGTGTCGGCACGCCTGGCGGCGGCGGTTATGGCAAGGCCAGCGAGCGAGATCCCGACGCCGTGCTTCACGACGTGAAGATGGAATACTATTCCCGCAAGCAGGCCCGCGAACTCTTCGACGTGGTGATCGGCCCGGACATGACCGTCGATGCGATCGCCACGCGCGATCTGAGGGAAGGGCGGGCGAACGTCGCCTGATCCTTTCTCTCTATAGAGAGATACAAAAGAGCCGGCGACCCGAAACGGTCGCCGGCTTCTTTTTTCATCTGGCTGTGGATTCAGGCCGTTAGAGGCGGGAGCGCCTTGATGATGGAAAGAGCGAGCTCGAGATCCGCCTGTCCGCCGTCGATCGGGGTGACGGGCGTTTCGTTGTCGCGGATGCAGCGGGCGAAATGCTGCCACTCGCGGCGGAATGCATCTTCCGGTAGCGGGGCGATGACTGTGTCCGCGCCCTTGCCGTTCATCGGCGTGCGGACCCTGACGGTCGCCGGCGCATTGCGCACATAGGGGTGGTTGAAGTCGATGCGCACGATGCTGGTGTCGCCGTGGACTTCCATCCACTCGTCCCACCATTCATACTGAGCGCCGAACGAGACTTCGAGGAGCGCTGTCGCGCCACCTTGGAATTCCAGCATCGCGATGATGTGCGACATGTTGGGCGCGCGGGCATATAGCACCCTTTCCGGCGTTCCGAACGCACCGCGCAGGGCGGCGAGATCGTGGCTGCCGAGCATCAGCAGCATCTGGTAGAGATCGCGGTAGGCGGCGTGATCGGGTCCCAGTTCCGCCTCGATCCGGGTCGCGGCATCGGCGGGTTCCTTCGATAGGAGTTCCGGTNACACATCGGAGCCGCGGCTCAACGTATAAAGCCCGTCATAGGGATCGAAGACACCGGCGAAATCATGCACCTGGATCGACTTCGGCGTACCCGCCTTGCGGATATGCTCGACGCCTTCGACATAGCCCTCGTCGTAGAATTTCATGTAGCCGATCAGGTTGACTGCCTTCGAGATCCTTGCTGCTTCGACCAAGGCCTTGCCTTCGCTCCGGGTGAAGGCGAGAGGCTTTTCGACCAGCATGTGCTTGCCCGATTTCAGGCAGGCCTCGACCACCTTACCATGATCGAAGTTGCAGATGAGGACGGCGTCGACCGCGGGGTCGTCGATCAAGGCCTGGAATTTTGTGTGGCGCTTTTCGACGCCATACATCGAGCCCACTTCGTCGAGCACTTTCTTCGAAATGTCGCACAGGGCCGCAATGTGGAACTCGGGGAGTTCCTGCAACGTCGGCAGATGCATCATCTGTGCAATCTTGCCGCAACCGACCACGCCGACGCCAATTGATTTCGCTGTCATTTCAACCCTTNGTCGCGCCNGCNGTTATGCCGGCAATGAACTGCCGCTGCATCAGCACGAAGATCACGATGACGGGCAGNGTGGTCATCATGAGTGCCGCGAAATAGAGGTTCCAGAGGGAATCGTACTGCTGGAAGAAGGCCACGAGGCCGAGCGGGATGGTCTGNACCGCAGGCTGCCTCANGAGCAGGAAGGCGAGGAAGAAGTCGTTCCAGATTTCGATGAANGCGAAGATCGTNACCAGNGCGATGCCGGGCCTCGCGAGCGGCAGCATGACCTGCGTCAGAATGTTGAGCCGGCTTGCGCCATCCACGCGNGCNGCGTCCTCGAGCTCCGAGGGGAGCGTCAGGAAGAAGCTGCGCAGGATGAAGACGGAGAGTGGCAGCGTGGTTGCGGCATAGATGATCGAGATGCCGAAGAGGCTGTTTATCATCCCAAGCTTGGCGGCAACGATGAAGAGAGGGATGGCCATGACCTGCGGCGGNACCAGCATGGCNCCGACGATGATGGCGAGGATGATATTGCGACCGACAAAGCGCATCCGAGCAAGGGCATAGGCGCAAGGCGTAGCCGTCACGATGAGCAAAATGAGGGCCAGGACGGTGACCGTTACCGAATTGGTGATGCGATCGCTCATGCCGGCGATGCGCCAGGCGTCTGAATAGTTCGAGAGTTCAAGTGCGCGCGGCAGGCCCCAGATGTTGTTCATCATGCCTTCCTTGGTCTTCAGCGAACCGAAGAGAACCCAGANGAGAGGGTAGATGGTCTGCAGCGCCAGNAGCATGAGCGCGGCGTAAATGCCCGTGACTTCGAGCATGCGACCGAAATTGAACGGCTCGCGCTCCGGCTTCATCGGGGCGGCACTCATACTTCCAGCCTCCAGCGCCGCATGAGAAGCAGCAGGCCGATGCTGAGCGTCACGACGATGAAGAAGAGCACATAGCCCATGGCTGCGGCATAGCCGATGGCGCCGTCGGAAAAGGCGCGATTCATCATGTCGGTCAGCACCACTTCCGTGGCATGGTTCGGCCCGCCCTTGGTCAGCACGTAGACGATGTCGAAATTGCGCACGAAGGCGCCGGAGAAGGCGAGAATGGTGTTGATGAAGATGACGGGCATCATCAGCGGCACCGTGATGTAGCGAAAGCGATGCCATGCGGACGCGCCGTCTATGCGTGCGCTGTCNTAGACCTCGGTCGGCAAGGCCTGCAGCCCNGCGAGATAGATCACCGAATGAAAGCCGAGCCATTTCCAGACNTCCACCGCNATNACNGAATAGAGCGCNACNTCGGCGTCGCCCAGCCACGAGAGTTTCAGTGCCGAGAGACCTGAAAAATCGAGAAGGGCGTTGAGCAGGCCGAATATCGGATTGTAGATCCACGACCACAACAGTCCNACNGCGACGAATGACATGGTAACCGGCAGGAATATCGAGGCGCGGAAGAACGCGCGACCGACGCCGGCGCGCTGCAGCAAGAGGCCGACACCCAGGCCCAACACGTTCTTCAGGATGACCACNCAGAAGACGAAGATGACGTTGTTTTCAAGCGCGCCGAGAAAGACACGGTCCGACCATAGGCGCGTGAAGTTCTTCAGCCCTATGAACNCNGGTTGGGANAACCCGTCCCAATTGCTCATGCTCAGCCANAAACCGTANAAGAACGGCCAGAGNAAGAAAGTGCCGAGNAGNAGTGCNGCCGGCAGTATCATGAGCGCGGCGGCGAAGCCGTCGCTTTCTACGANGCGGGAGAGGCGAGAAGACGCGAAGTCCTCGCCGCCATCGCNCTGCGTCGTCGGGGCCGCCATGGGNTCGGCGCGCGCCATCTTACGATCAATCCGCTTTGGCCGGGTTGAGTGAGAGACCNAGCACGTTCGTCACATAGTCGATGCTTTCGAGCGTGCTCTGTTCGGCGGTCTTCTGCGAGACGTCGAGCTCGATGATCGCAAGGCCGTCATATTCGGCTTCGATCAGCACGTCGGCGAGCCCTTTCAGGTCCACGACGCCCGCGCCGAGTTCGCAGAACGCAGCATATCTGTCGAAGCCCTTGAGCGTCGGATCGACGGCGGAATCCTTGAAATGCATGTAGCGGATCGCCTCGATATAGGTGCGGGTTGCATCCACGGGATCCGAATTGGTCTGGACCAGGTGAGCGGGATCGATGCAGAGACCGGCGCAACTGGTGTCGAGTTCGTCCATCATCCGGTCAAGCTGTTCGCGTGTCTCGATAAAGGTGTCGAGATGCGGGTGGTAGACCGTCTCGACGCCGAACTCCCTGGTGATACGGCCGATTTCCTCGAGCGAGCGNCAGAAGGTCTTGTAGTCNTCGGNCGTGTGCTTGCCGGCGATCGCCTCCGACGGGCCGCCGCCCATGACCAGAACCGGNGCGCCGAAGCCCGCCAGGATGCGGGCGATGGCTTCGAANGCATCACGCTCCCACGGCCACATCTTCGGNTCGGTGAAGGTGCCGTTGCAATANAGGGAGGAGAGGCGGATGCCCTGTTCGCGCTGTGCCTGCGAAAGCGTCGCCATACGACGCAGGAAGGTTGTGTCGGTNATGACCTCGGCCGGCTCCTGCGGACCNAGATCCATGTATTTNCGGGCAAAAACGTCNGACAGGGAATTCCAGGCCAGGATTTCGAACCATTCGAAANCCTGGCCCTTCAGGAATTCCAGCGCGGGTGNGAGGGGAAGCCCGGCCAGATCCCAGCTGTTGAGGTGATAGCCGATCGAAAAGAGCTGTTCTTTTTTCATCAGTTGGTCGTCTTTTTCTCTGGATGTTGAACGTTGAATCCCGGTCGGCCTGACCGTCGATTACTTCGGCGGCCACTGTCCCTGATCGACGAGGTCGTCGAAGGTCTGCTGCACCGAGTCCGCCGCTTCCTGCGGGGTCATGTCACCGCCCACGACACCGGCGATATTTGCAGCCACTGCACGAGTGACTTCAGCCGGCCAGATCCAGTCGAGGAACTTGATTGTGGCGGGGAAGTTCTTTTCGCGCAGTACCTCGGCATAGTCAGCCTGCACCACGTCCACGCCTTTGATCGAGGTCCCAAGCGGCTCTTCGGGAGCGAGGTAGAGGTTCGCGACTTCCGGACGCGTCAGGTATTCGATGAAGCCGAGCGCGGCATCCATCTTCTCTTCGGGGATCTTAGAAGAGATGCAGATGCCGTTGTCGGGGCCGCCGCCATGGCGAGGGTCACCGGCAGTGCCGGCCATCTTCGGGAAGGGGAACACGCCCCATTCGAAGCCGGTCGCCTCGTCGCGCAGCGAGGGAATTTCCCATGTGCCGCCGTAGTACATCGCGGCCTTGCCGTTGACGAAGGCGGCTCGCATCCCGGCCTGGTCGACGGAGAGCGAATCCTTCGACAGCACGCCGTCATCGACCCACTTCTTGATGAGTGCGAAGGCTTCGATGCCGGCCTCGTCATTGAATTTGCCTTCACCGGCGAGATTGGCGGCGGTTGCCTCGATCGGCTTGCCTGAGGCCTGCGAGAAAGTCTCGAAATACCACATCGGCCAGAGCGGAGCGTTGGCGCCCTGGTGGATCATCGGGATGATGCCCTTTTCGGCAAATTTCGGAACGGCTGCGACGACATCCTCGTAGGTCTCCGGAACTTCGATACCGAGTTCAGCGAAGAGGTCCTTGTTGTAGTAGATGGTCGAGGTCGACATGGTCGAGATCGGCACGCCGTAGAGCTCTCCGTTCTGCTCGTAGGCGCCGAAGGCCGAGGGTTCGACGCGGTCCTTGAAGGCATCCGTCATGCCGGTAATCGGCTTGAGAAGGCCCCGGCGGATATAGGTGCCGTTGGTGTGATAGGCCGANCAGCTGATCAGATCGATTTCCTGACCGCCGAGCATCGCAGTGACGAGACGCTGAACGCCATCACCCTGCGGGCCCTGTGCATCCCATTCAACGGATTCGACATCGGGATAGGCCTT
Organism: Hoeflea sp.; assembly: GCA_002707605.1. GTDB lineage: Bacteria > Pseudomonadota > Alphaproteobacteria > Rhizobiales > Rhizobiaceae > Pseudohoeflea. The sequence continues at coordinate 195,694 of PANK01000014.1, read as the reverse complement.
GAGAAAGCCGTCGATGACTTCTTTCTCGATGCGGGCTTGATCGTCGGGTTTCTGGCGCGGGGCGAGCTTGTCGAGCGACGANCCGCCGAACACCTTCAATGTTANGCCTTCGGCCATGGCGGCNGGTGCAGTGGTCGTCAGGAGAGCTGCTGCCAAGGCGATCGATANCCCGAGGGCGCGAGCGCGGCCAAGGGGTCTTCCGGAAAAGGGGCGCTGGGACTTGCTGGGCATCTGCGGGTTCCACCTCATCATGAGATTATTTGTTTGTGTACGAACTAATTCACGCAGCCTGTANGGTTTCTGTCAATNGGTTGTTCGNTCAAAAAATGNAATAAAATCAGATGTATAGATACTCAAGACGCNAGATCTTGGCTTGCGGCATTGCTGTCGCAATCTCTACAACTTCCGAATGTGCCAAGCCTTNCGGCTCACTTCAGGCAGTCTGTNTCAANTTGTCNGCTGCGGTCTCCAGCTCAAGTCGTCTTCCGGTCTCCGGGGCGAAGAAGTGGAGTTGCTGCTTGCCGATCGCCAAGCTGATACGGTCACCATGGCGAACGTCCATACGATCGCGTACGAAAACGGTAATCGCTTCTCCGCCTGCNTGNGCCAGAATGAGGGTTTCGGAACCGGTCGGTTCGGAAACAGACACAATGGCCTCGATCATGTCGCCGGCAACCAGATGCTCGGGCCGGAAGCCGCAGACGACCGGCTTTCCGTCGAGCGTTGCCGGCACCGGGCCGACGGGCAGGGCAAGCCCTTTTGTCGAGGTGAACGTGCCGTCCTCGCCAGCGGTCAGGCGACCTTCGATGAGGTTCATCGCAGGCGAACCGACGAAGCTTGCAACGAACGTGGTTTCCGGGCGGTCATAGACCTCCAGGGGAGCCCCAATCTGCTCGACGTGGCCCTTGTTCATGACGACGATCCTGTCAGCCATGGTCAGCGCCTCGATCTGGTCGTGGGTGACGTAGACGATGGTGGTGCCGAGTTTGCGGTGCAGCTCCTTGATCTCCGCACGCATCTGGACACGCAATTTCGCATCGAGATTGGAGAGAGGTTCGTCGAACAGGAAGACTTTCGGCTCTCGAACTATGGCTCGGCCCATGGCGACGCGCTGGCGCTGACCACCCGAGAGTTCAGACGGTTTGCGATCGAGCAACGCTTCGAGGTCAAGCATCTTGGCGGCTTCGCTCACACGGGTATTGATTTCGTCTTCCGGCATGCCCTTGAGCTTGAGGGAAAAGGCCATGTTCTTCTTCACCGTCATGTGCGGGTAGAGCGCGTAGCTCTGAAAGACCATGGCGATGTCGCGACGCTTTGGAGGAAGAAAGTTGACGAAATTTCCGTCGATCAGGATCTNGCCGCCACTTGGCTTGTCGAGGCCTGCGAGGATCCGCAGCAGCGTCGACTTTCCGCAGCCGGACGGCCCCACCAACGCNACGAACTCGCCGTCAGGCATGTGAATGTTCACATCGCGAAGAACCTCCATCAAGCCGTAGGACTTGCGGATGTTTTTGAGTTCCACCTCTGCCAAAATGGCACCTCCTTTGCGGAGTGTTGTATCGTCGAACGTGTGTTCGCAGCAAAGCAGCAATCGAGGATGCTTCAGACGAAAACTAGTTCGTACACGAACAATAATTCATGCTCTGGNCGATGTGTCAATNCCTTGTGCAGAATGTGGGAGTGCCTAGAAAATGGTCCGNGTNATGCCCGCAGATCGCGAGGANGCTNNTGCGAAATGCCCNTCCTGACTGCCCTGCGGTCGTTTATGCGCGANCACTTCCGGAGTGATGGTCAGCGCATGTTGCNGGTTGTTCGTTGAGGTGGGACGGTTGCAGCTGCGANTAGAGCGCAAGGGCGTAGAGGGCAAATTTCTGCGAAACAGGCTTGGAGCAACAAACTCGACCGGTGAAATTCCACACCGTGCCANGCACCTTTACTTTGAGATTATCAAGCCCACGGGNCCCTTGAGAAGGCGGGCGGCGAGCTCGGTCTGTCCCTGCACNCCGACCTTTTCGTANATGCGCTTCAGGTGGGTNCGGATGGTGTTGATGGTCACGCCGTATTTGCGNGCGATGGCGTCGGGCGACAANCCGTCGAGNAGGCCGAGAGCNGCTTCNGTTTCNCGCACAGTCAGGCCATAGGCGAACTGGAGAAGTTCCGCGCCGGGGTTNGNGCCNGCNTCCTTGTCGGAGCTTGTNCCCGGCGTGCGCAGAATGATCACGCCGGCTGAACCGCCGCGCTGCAAGGCAGTCTGTTTGAGGGCCGGTGGACGGAAGTGAAACCCCACGGGCTGGCCGTCGAACATCAACAATGCTTCTCCGCTACCCTGCCGACAGCGGTGACGGAAGCTCGGCTCGACGGTCGCGTTCAAAAGGCGGGTCATGTCTTCGAGACGATCGCCGGACAGGCCTTGTTCACCGGTGAGTGCCGCGAAATCCTCGATGAAGCGCTCATTGGCATAGGTCACGTCCATGTCCGGCGATACAACGGCCATGCCGATGCTGAAACGATCTATGACGTTGTTGAGGACGGCGCCCAGAGCGGCCGACTGCATGATCTGGCGGTTGAGATTGAAGGACCGGTCCCAATGCGGCATCAGCGCCAGGATGATCGCCTCGAGATTGCTGTCATCGAGCGCGTTGTTCGCTGATATGGCATAGGAGACGCGATAGAGCATCTCGATCCAGCTCGCCTCGTCATTGATGGCATTGTAGCATAATTCGACCAGTTCGTCGGCGTTCAGTTCGCGGTCCGGATCTCCGAGCCCGAGTCCGTTCAGCACACCGGTGCTCAGGGTTGCGAGATCGGTCGTCGGGTCGACGGATTCCACCAGTTCTTCGCCACCGGTCCAGCGTGCAATAATGTTCGAGATACCGAACTTGCGCTCCTCGATGAACAATCCGGATCGGCCACCCTCGATCCTGAAGGCGTCAACCTTTTCGCCGCCCATACGCATGAGGTGATCGCGCATCGGCGCCACGAACTTGCCATTGGCTGTCATGGGATCGTCGCCGCCATAGAGCACGAGAAAACGTGTGCCTTCATGTACCTTCGCGTTCTTCGGCCACTGCCAGCTCTTCTCGATGCCGCGAAACAATTCGTGGAAATAGCCGGTGGTGGGCGTCGGCCAGGCATAGGGGTCCTCGAGTAGGGCATCGGTGATGACCGTATCCGAGGAGATGACGTCGATCAGCCGCTTGCGGCCGGTCAGCCGCGCGCCGAGAAACGTGTAGAGTTGGTGCATGGTCAGGTCGTCCGGCTTGTCGACCGGATGAAAGAGTGCACGCGCCCGCGCGAAACTTCTGGCAAGTTTCATGATTGCGGGCTGGTTCGGCGGAGGAGCTGCAAGCACGATATGGCGTGCAAGATCGGGCCAGACTTTCAGAACCTCGAGAATGAGCGGACCACCTATGTTGGGCGCGACGACAAGCCGGTCCGACCATTCGGTGTCTTTGAAGGCGAATTGCAGTCCCTCGATCAGATCACCGACCAGCGCCTCCCAGCCGGAACCGATGTCCATGTGCCCGAGCGGATGGCGTTCGCTGGTCGAGTAGCCATGTCCCCGCAGATCGGTCGAGTGGACCTGCCAGCCCTTGGCCGCGATCCCCTCGAGTGTCTCTCGCAGGTTGAGGGAGTGTTGGGCTTGCGAGTGGGTGACGAAGGCAACCGGCGCGTCGGCAAAAGGTGCCGGAACGGTGCGGTGAACGAGGGTCATGCCGTCCCCGACAACCAGGTTCCTGGATTGCATGCGCCACTCCCTTCGACCGCAAACGGCTCCGGCGACCCGCGCCGGCCCGCGATGGGCACTCCTAAATTAAGTGCAATCAGGATTTCGTGCCATCAAAATTGACAGGTCGGGAAGTAAAAATCCGATAATACGATGAACGCCGCGCTATCGAGCGATGTATTTCATCGATACCCATCCGGTGCTGTTCCCCTGACGCACGACGCACCAGTTATTTTGGCAGCGGCTCAGAACCGCTACGCCACAGCTGCCGGCCGGCAGTTCGTCGACGATACCGTAATCGCTCCCGGGCCCGACCCGGACGTTCAGCGTCGTGCGGACGCCGGTCACGCAGGCACCGTCAGATTGGACAGAATGCGACTGCGCCGGTTTTCCGCCGCCAAGACTGCGGAACGTCAGATTGGCATTAGGGCCGTCATAGACATTATCGACGATACGGCAGCTCATGCCGGAGAGGACGGGAGCGGCCCCGTTGAGCTTGAAGTCACGCCCGGCTGAGAAGTCTCCATAGACGAAATAGTCCACCTCGCCGCAGAAGGAATGGAAGATCCGGCTCATGCCTTCCAGATAGCCCTTGCTGACCTTGCCTTCGAAAAGCAGGGTGCCGTGTTTGACGCCATTCGACTTCAGGGACGACCGCGGGGTCTCGTAGAAGATGCGCACCTTGCTGCCTTCGACATTCAACCGCATGCGCGATCCATTGTGGTCGTATGCGTAATCGGCGGCGAACGCCGGCAGCGCGGCGAGGGAGCCACACAATCCGGCAACGGCCAGACAGGCAAATATTTTGGTCATGTCTCTGTCCTCAATAATCCATCGGCTTGAGATAGCGGCCCGGCAGCCAGCCGGCGAAGCGACCGTTGGAGACCTGGCACCAGGACGCCGAGAGCATCGCCTGGCGAGCTGCCGAATTCGCCTGCTCGAACTGCCAGGACTCGATCTCGGGCTCACATTTCATCATTTGAAGACCGGCTGTCCCGGCCGACAACTCACCGACGACAGCGGTCGATCGACCGGGTTCCTTTCTCACCTTGAGGGTTTTGCCTGCCGGCACATTGGTCAGCATGTAATCCACGCTGTAGATGCCGATTGCCGGGGTGTCGCCGACCTCGTCAGCATCCATGCCCTGGATCGGACGGACCAGCGTAACGAGGAAGATCTCCTCGCCGACGATCAGCGTGCCGCGTGGATTATCTCCGCGATAAGACGGCAATTCCACAATCAGGCTCCCCGTTTTCTCTTTGCCTGAGGAGCCCGCATGGACCGTCAGATCGAAAGCGACCGCTTCGCCGGTCGAATGTCGTCCGAAGAATTGTGCCGTGTGGGGGCGCCCGGTATCGTAGAAGCCGTTCAGTTCTCCGCTTGCCGCAAAGCGGTTGCCTTCCTGGCGAATGGATATCGATCCAAGATTTTCGCTCGTCTCGTCAAGTATCGCCCAGGCGTCCGCAATCTGCGTCCGCGGCTTTTCCTGGTGACGCTGCGCTGGCTTCGGCCTGGACTCTGTTTGCCGGTTTGTCTGTTGCTGCATTTTGCGATGGGATGCCGCGATACGGTTTGGAAGGTCGTAGAGAACCATCTGGTAGCCGGCGGTTCGCATCAGCGCATTATGGTTTCCTTCACGTGCCTCGTCGAACACGTCGCGCATGCACTGGGCCATCTCGCAGACATGGTTGCGCCGGCTCGCCGTGCCTTCGTAGTCGTAGCCGCGTGTCGGATGGTGAATGGACGCCCTGTTGCGCCCCGATATCACGAGAAGCCGGTCGAATGTATCGCCCTGCAGGCGGAAGGAAATCCAGAGGGCCTCTCCACCTTCCGGCAACGGGCCGATACGTGCGCTTGTGGTTTCGGCGCGAACGTAACCGCGCTCATCCGCGCGCGAGTTGAGTTCCTCGCAAAATCCCGTGTTCATCGCGGCGGGGCAAGGGTGTCCCGGATAGACGGAGAAGACGATATCTGCCGAGGCCTGCTCCATGCCTCGATAGTTGATCGCATCGATATTCGCCTCGTAGGCAGGCATAAGCTGGTCGAGTGAGAAGCTCGCATACCAGTTGCTCAGTCCTTCGCGCGGGTCCGTCGTCTGTGCGGTCGGAGCGGAAGGCTGGCGCGTGCCAGTGGGCGAGGGACCGGCGATTTCCGCGATCCAGGCCGGTGCGGGGCCTTTGCCGAACAGCGTATCGTTGGTCGGGTACTTCTCGACGAACTGGTCGGCGAATTTGAGGAACGATGTCCGCGCCGATGTGCGGGTGGCGCTCCACGTCTGGCCGTTCTTCTTCGTCGGCAGCCCGTCCCCAGACGACGCCCAGTTCCCGGCGATCCGATCCTGCGCCCGTCGCCATTCCACCAGCATCCAGCTACCGTTTTGGTAGACGACGACCGCGCGAGCCGTTCGCCCGTCCGGACTGATGCGGCCTTCGATAACCGCCTTGTCGGCCAGATCGCCATAGAGGCGGTCGCCGTTTTCCAATAGTCTCAACTGGCCGTAGCGCGAGTCCCAGTCCCCGTTCCAGTCGTCCGCCGCCAGACTCGCACCCACCGATACGACGAGCCAGACAAATGCGGTCATGAAAGTTGTCAGAGCTGTCTTCATGATCAGCGCTCCTCGACCAGGATTGTTTCATTATCGGGATAGCTCAGCCCGGATGGACGTCCGTCCCATCGTGCCAGAATTGCGTCGGTGACATTTGCTCCGGTCGAGGGGAAGGTCCGGTCGTGTGCCAGTTCACCACCCGGATGAACGCATGCGTACAGAAGACCGCAATTATCCTCGCCGCCGATGCCGCAAATGCTGAAGTTGCCCGCACCGACCGGTTCGATCAGAAGCCGGGAGACTTCCCCCGTCGGCAATGCGTTGTCCGGTGTTCCCATCTGCATGGCGCAGCTTTTGCGGTCGCCGTCGGGGTCGCATTTCGCCCAACTGGACAGGACGTAGGGATTTCCATCCTTCGGAACACCGAGCGACTTGATCCAGATCTGGTCTTCGTTCGGGAACACCAACGGGCTCATCATGCACAGGTTCTCGCCGATGTTGAGAATACCACTTGCCTCCGCCCGCCCCTGAACGAGGGCATAGATGCCGAGAGGCTTCTGCAGGTCCGTGATTTTCAAGCGACCGGTCGCGCTGCCCCCACCGGTATCGCCACTGTCTTCGCTGGTCGCCGAGCGCTTTTCCTGCCGCCAGGAATTGACGACCTTCACCAAGACGCCCTGAGCGCCGGACGAAATCACCGCGGCGCCGTCCTGCTGGTCCGGGAGATAGGTAATGGAGATTGCGCCTTCCGCTTTCCCCGTAAAGCTGGTCGGCCTCGTCCCGGTGTCGAACGGTGCCGATTGCATTTCGCTGGCGCCGCATCGGCCCTGGCCGCACCAGCCGTCGGTGAGCGTGAGCGATGCCACTGGATCGGGAATGACCGGCCAGGTGATCTGCCCGATGCAGACATCATCAGGCTGCCGAAATATGTACAGCTTCATGCCACCGATCGACGGTTCGGAGGCAAAAGTGCAGTCGAACGCCGTTGATGCCGGCGGCTCGTTCAACTCCGTCTTGTCGATGCTTGTCGGCGTTGCCGCACTGTCAATGAGCCGGTAGCGCTTTTCGACACTCGTCCCCGTTTCGGATCCACCGGTGATCTGTGCTTCGAGCAATGTTCCGGACCTGAAGAGGTTGATGGTGTACGGACCGAGGAACGTCATGAACGGCTCGTCCTCGGAGGTCTGTCCGGTGACCCACCGGTCGAGTATCTCGCCCTGGAATTCGACACTCGTTGCGCGGCAGCCTTTGCCTTCCCCGCACCAATCCCTCGGCAGTAAAAGAACTTCCCCGAGCCCACCCTTGCTGCGCGGGAAACGGATTTCCGCGGATTGTCCGTTGCCATCCACCGGCTTGAGCTCGAAAATGCGGGCCGCCTCTTCCTCCACCGGCGGCAGGGCGAGGCCTTGNCCGTTGACGATAGTCGAGTATTCCCGCCNGACNACCATGTTTGACGTGCCGGCGAGGTTGCCCTCCAATTCGGCATCGACCCCGTAGACCGGATTGCGCCGGATTATCACGCCGTTGGCGATGTCTATCTCGACCGGTTGCTCCGTCTCCACCTCGAAAAGCTGGCGGTAGAGGGCCGGCACGGGAAGTATCGCGGGCAGGCATTGGGTGCTTTCATAGGCACACCACCGCGCTTCGAGCTTCAGGCTGCCGGCTTGTCCGTCTCCACCGTCCGGGAAGGTCAAGGTTGCGTGACGGACCTCCGAGTTAATGTCGACGAAATCGATACGAAGCTCATCGGCGAAGGCCGTTGCAGACAGACAGGCAGATGCTGTCATGAAAGCCAGTTTGGGGAGGGCGGTCATCACAAGGGCCCTCATTGCAGCACCACGGTATCGAACAACCGCAAGGTCGCCTTTCCCTGCCTGCCGGTGATGGAAACCTGCTTGTCGGCGCCGACGGAGACGAAATTCAGGACGAACGGGCCGCTCGAGAGCGTGGCCGCCGCCATGGTCTCCTCTTCGAGCAGTAGCAGCTTGTCGGCATCGATCCGGAATTTTTCCGCCGTGCAATCGGCCCCGCACCAGCCGGCTTCGAGGACGACGTCCGCCTCCAGCTCCTCGACGGAACCGAGAACNACNTGNGCNAGNGGNGTTCCATCCTTCGCAGCGAAGACGTAGTCGGTTCCCTTGAGCCCTTCGATGCCTTTGGGTGNGCCGNTTTCCGCCTGACTATTGTTTTGGTCCATGGAGGAACCTGNCCCCTTTCGGTCGAGAAGNTTGAAGCGCTTGATCGTGCCGCGCTCATTGATNTCGATAGTTTCCGTGCGACCGTCCGGATTGACTGTGACCTTTGCCACATCCCAGCTATCGGTGAAGGTGCTAGTCTGGCCGCTGTCGAGCGCATCCACGATGTCACCTGAAATACCGGCAATCGCTCCGCCGCATTTGGATTCATCCCCGCACCAACCGGTGTTGAGAACGATCCGCGCCTNNCCGTTCGCATCAGGCGGATAATCGATNAGCACNCGCTGAACGCCGTCCGACGGATCGCCGAAACCGAGCCGGACATCCGATTTGTCGCCGCTGGACCGGGAGGCCTGCTGAGAAGGGGTATCTTCAGCTCGTCCGAAGTCATCGTCGGACGCGCTATCGGCCGCGGCTTTCCGCTGAGGTGTCGGGAGCGTNGCCTTTTCGACGAGGCANCCCTCGTACCTNACCTTGAGGATCTCGATGCAGCCGCGATAGCCGGGNGCGCTGAATATCGCCTTNTCGGCGTCCGACANNNNTTCCGCTTCGCCGACCTTCAGCTGGATNTCCTGAAAGTCACCCGGCACCTGCACNACACGTGCGCTGCGNCGCTTGCCGTAGCCTTCGCCGCCNACNTTGAGCGCCCANGTCCCNGTCGGCAGATAGAATGGNTGCAACGAACCGCCNNAGGCNCCGCCTCCCTTGATGAACTCGCCNCCGCTCTTGGGAACTTTGTCGTACCANTAGGTCGTCTGCCGTTTGACCGGGAAACCGTCGGCCTGACGCGCATCGACGAAGACACGGCTCGCATCGAATGAGAAGTCGAAGCTGGTGGCATCACCCGCAGCGACCTCGACAATCCTCTCGGCGGCAACGGATCGCGCGAGATTGCCCTGGACGAGATAGGTACCCGGAGCAAGTGGGATTGAGCCGGTATCCTCGTAAGCCCTGCTGACCGCCTCGTCGGCCTTCATGCCGTCCACCACCGGGTAGATGTCGAAGACCATTTGAGGCTGGCCCTTCTCCCCCTTCCGATAAGGCAGATCCGGATTGATGAAAGCGTTTATCGTCAGCGAGCCCGAAATGACCGCATCGACCCGGTAGTCACCACTGCCTTCGGGAATTTCGAAGGGAAAGCGGATCTTGTAACAACCGTCTGAACAGCCGAGCCTCTGGAAATAGGCAACATAGTTGCCGGGAGGCAGCGTCGCCTCGGCGGAATGGCCTTCGCCTTCAGGATATTGCAGTTTGAATGCATCGGGCTCGACCGGCGTACCGTCCTCGGCCTCGATCAGAGCTTCGAGGTGACGGATGCCGATCAGCGGGCCGTCATTTGTATCGCGGATGAAGAAGGTGACGGGACGCGGCTCCATTTCGCCGGAGCCGAAATCGGAATCATCGGGCGCGATCTCTTCGGCCTGCACGGTCTGACGCAGAGCATTGCCCAGTTCGTCGGCGCTGTTGGCCGAAAGATAGAGCCCGCCCGTGGTATCGGCGAGGCATTGCACCTGCCGGCCTTCTTCTTCCGACAGTCCGAACCCGACCACATGGGCGGTNAAGTTGATGCCTGCGCTTTCAAGCTCGCGCCCGAGAGCGCAAGGGTCGGCGTTGCAGGTCTCGATNCCGTCGGTCACCAGCACGACCGNGGCGGCATTNTCNGTGTATCTCAGTTCCTNGGCTGCCATGCGNACCGCGTCTGAGAGCGGTGTCTTGCCTTTCGGCTGCATGCCGTTNGCAAACGAAATCATGCGCGGCACGGCNTCTCCCGCGGGGCCGACNGGNACGACGGTCTCGATATCCGAGCACTCGCCTTTCCGGCGGTGCCCATAGGCGATCATGCCGATCTTCGAATCCGCGGGGATTTCACTGAGAACGGTCGACAGCGTTTCGCGCGCCGTCTCGATCTTGGCGCGCCCGTCGATCTGCCCCCACATGGAACCGGACCCGTCGAAGACAACGATCGTATCGGCATTGTCCGCATAAGCGGCGACGGGCGTCAGCCCCAGGACAAGCAGGCTCGACAGGCCCGCAGCGGCGAGGCGTTTGATGATCAACATGAGTGAACTCCGGCATCAGTGGACGCCAGACGGGCGTCCGGTTCATCCATGTGTGGAGCAATGCCGGCCACGCGACGTCACCCATATGGATGACATGTTGTGAGTTCCCTCGGTGAGCTGGAGCCTCAGATCACCCAGATGAATGACGACGCTGGCAGGGCACGGGTTCAGTCTGATCCGGCAATCAGGAGAAACTGCATGTCCGGCCCATTCCGAAATTCCCTCGTCACTCTCGCCGTAGCGGTGTTCGCCACATCTTTCGGCTGCGCGTCCGCCACGGCTCTGACGCGCAAGGTCGATGGCAGCGCGCAAGGCACCCGCCACCCGAATCTTCCCGAAAGCACCACCGGCCAGAAAACATCGAAGTTCGATCCGCAGGCCTGCACCGTCACCGTCGATCTTCGCAATCCTGTCGCCAATAACGGGATGACCTATTCGCTTTCCGGCCGGCTCTTCATTCACAAGTCGGCAGGTGTGACGAACATCGATCCGAAATCGGTGACGGCTACGGCACAGGGTGCGAAGCTGGTGTTCAGTATTTCCTCAGCTCCCGGCGCCTGCCACGGACCCAAGAAGATGTCGATCGATGCGAGTTGCAGCTTCACCCAGACAAACAATGGCGGGAAACTGCAGGCGACCGTTGACCAGAGCATCAAACTTGCGGGCGGTCGGGCGACCTCGGATCGTGCCTTCACGGTCGAGGCGCCTTGCAAGTAAAGGGGCCGCGACGGGGCAGGCCTTATCACGCTCAATTTTTGGGCGCTTGAGGACCGGATATTGGAAGTGCGATATTATTCGCGAGATGTTCCGAGCGCGACAGACGTCACCTAATGTTGACCGGCAGGATGTTTGTGTGCGCTAACATCCGGCGATGTTCTCGCAATTTCTCCGCTCGTCATCATGATGTCCGAACTCACCGGCTATGGCGGGTTGTTCCTCGCGGCGTTCGTGGCGGCAACCATCCTGCCTGCGCAGTCGGAGGCGTTGCTGACCTGGCTGATCCTGACCGGAAACTACTCGGTCGCATTGCTGGTCGTTGTCGCCAGCATAGGCAATGTGCTGGGTTCCGTCGTCAACTGGGGGCTCGGGCGGTTTGTCGAGCGTTTTCGCGATGCACGCTGGTTTCCCGTCTCTCCGGCACAGCTGGCGCGCGCGGAACGGTGGTATGAGCGATACGGTATCTGGTCCCTGCTGTTGAGCTGGGTGCCCATCATCGGCGATCCCATCACCGTGGCGGCCGGCGTGCTCCGCGCGCCGCTCCTGACCTTCCTCGCGCTCGTCACGCTGGCCAAGACCGGTCGGTACATTGTCCTGGCCTGGCTGGTTGTCGGCTGAGGAGGCGGCTGTGCGAGCTCGTCTACCTCACGCCTTCGACCATCTCGGATGCCATCTTGTCTCCGTGCAAAACGCTGATGTCGCCGGTGGTTTCCAGCACCACTGCGCGGACGGACGAGAATTCGAGAACGTTGGCGGCGCGGAGCTTGGCGAGAATGTCTTCGCGGGTGACGCGGCTTTCGGCCAGGGCGGTTTCGAGGAAGGTGCCGTCCCGCATCAGCATGAGCGGCTCGTTTTCCATGATGCGAAGGCTGTCTTTCGAGTTACGCCGGTTCAGCGCCAGTATCACCTGAACCGCCATCAATACGCCGATTCCGGTCACCGCCTGCACGAACGCGGTCCAGCTGGTCGCCACCGTCGCGGTCGCCAGAAGCGAGCCGGTAGCCAGGGTGATGACGAAGTCGAAGGCGGTCATCTTGGAGAAGGACCGCAGCCCGACTAGGCGAACCGCGAGGATGATGAAAGCCAGACAGATTGCACCGAGTACCCCGGCGCGGACGATCTGGTCGATATAGGCGGGCAGTCCGAACATGAAATTTTTTCCCAATCTCGATTAAACTGTATCTTGAGGCACAACTGACGGGCGGGCAAAGCGTTGCGCCGCAATCGTGCTGTTGCGGCGGTCAGGGAACGCTTGACGCGCCGATCTGGTCGGACCAATATTCTTCGTGAGGCGCTGGAGGAGCGTCTCGGGAGGACTTTCGATGACGTCGATCAAGCTCTATCGGGGCGGGTTCGGGCACGTGTCCGTTTTGAATGTCGCAAGTGATCTGGTGACCCATGCGCATCCCGAGGCCCATGTCATTATCTGGATGGCGGGTGTGCCGGGACATATGTGTGTCGGAGAGCGGGTGGTCGTTCCCGGTCCTGGAATGGCGGTTGCCATCAACTCTTTCGAGCCGCACAGCCACACATTGTCGGGAGATGGCGGGGCGGGGCTGTTTCTGGCGCTTTACATTAATCCCGATTGGGTCAGCCGTCGCTGCGGCGTGACGGCAGGCCCGTTGTTTGCTGAGCCTGAAATCGCCATGGCTCCGTGGCTGAGTGCGGCGGCGCGCCATCTCTACGCGACGCTGTCATCCGAAGCCGGGCCGGACGATTTCACCGGCTTCGAGATCGAACGCCTGGTCGACAGTCTGGTTGATGCATCGCGCGCACAGATCAGCCGGATGAGCCGGGTCGGGACTGTGACGTGCCACTACGATTATCGCGTCCGCAAGGCGATCGAACTGATGAAGGCCAATATATGCGAGCGGATCTGTTTCGATGATCTGGCGCGGCAGGCGGGGCTGTCCCGGGCGCATTTCTTCACGCTCTTCAAGGAGCAGACGGGGCTCACGCCGAATGTCTACTGGAACACGCTCAGGATGGAGGAGGCACGGCGGCAGTTGCAGACCTCGCAGGATCCGTTGATCTCGGTGGCCTGCAATCTCGGCTTCACCACGCAGGGCAACTTTACCCGCTTCTTCCGCGATCATGTCGGCGTGCCGCCGATGCAGTACCGCGAGGCGGCGCGCAATCCGCACTGAGACGGTCACATGGAATGGCGCGCGCGCTTTTTCCGACTGAAAGATAAGCCGCCAAGACGCATTGATAAGTCGGCCATGACGCATGGGTCTAGGCTTCCGGTCCTGTTGAACAGTCAAGGACCAGAAGCACATGGCATCAGTTCTCGTTTCCAGCATCATCGACGCCCCGGTCGAAAAGGTCTGGGCCCGTATCCGAGATTTCAACGGTCTGCCATCTTGGCATCCGCGCATGGTGGAAAGCCATATCGAGGATGGAAAAGCGGCTGACGAGATCGGCGCGGTGCGCAATTTCACGCTCGCCTCGGGGCCCAAGGTTCGTGAAAAGCTGACCGCGTTCTCCGACGAGGATTTTCTTGTCAGCTACTCCATCATCGAACATCCGGCGCCGATCTCCAATCACTCGTCAACGCTGAAACTGCGCCGGGTGACGGATGGCGACCGGACGTTCGCCGAATGGACAGCAGAGTTCGATGCGCCCGAAGGCGAGGCGGACAAGATCGCCGGCGGCATGGGCGCCAACGTCTTCCAGGGCGGGTTCGATGCGCTGCAGAAACATTTCACCGGCAAAAGCTGAACCGGCCACACGCGGGAGCATCGCCATGCCACTCGAACTCCAGACATGCGCTTCGCCATCGGAAGTGACGTCGGCACTCGGCGCCGGCAAGGCCTATCTCGGCGGCGGCACGCTCGTCGTGCGTGCCACCAATGAAGGCGATATCGGGATTACCGGCTTCGTCCGCTCGACGGATGAAAGCCTGAAATCAATCGAGGTGTCGGCTGGCCGCGCGCGGCTCGGGGCTTCGGTCACAATGGCGCAGATCGCCCGTTCGGAAAAGCTGGCGGCCATTGCGCCAGCCGCGCGGGCGGTCGGCGGCCCGGCGGTGCGCAACATGGCGACCGTCGGCGGCAATCTTCTTGCCGCTTCACCCTATGGCGATTTCGCCGTGGCACTGGTGGCGCTTCGGGCGACAATCCACTTTGCAGAAAGCGAGATGGAGATCGACGAATTCCTCGAAGCGCGTGACGGGATTGTCGCCGAGCGCGGCATTGTAACCGGCGTCAGTTTCGTTGTGCCTGCTGCGGGTGAATTCCGTTTCAGCAAGGTTTCCCGGGTCAAGCCCAAGGGTGTCTCAGTGCTTTCGATTGCGGCGGTGATCAAGGGAAGCGGCACGGTGGAAAGCGCAGGCATCGGGCTTGGGGCGATGGCGGATCGCCCGATGCGCGCGAAAGCGGCAGAGGCTGCACTCGCGGGCTCGGACCTCAGCGAAGAGGGGATCGCAGAAGCGGTGCGCGTGATCGGAGAGGGCACCGCACCAGCCACCGATCCGGTCGCGAGCAGCTGGTATCGCGCCGAGGTGCTGCCGGTTCACTTCCGCAGGCTGATGCTGGGCTGATTGAAGACACCACGAGGAGGCCGCGCGGGCACACTCCTTGCGGAGTTGGCTTCACGAGAGGCGGGCATGGGAGGAAAACATGGCCAGGGTTCCGGTACAATTTACGCTCAACGGTCAGGAGAGGGCCGAATTCATCGAAAGCGGCGCTACGCTTCTCTCCGTGCTGCGCGACCGTATGGGCGACACCTCGCCCAAGGGCGGCTGCCATCAGGGGACCTGCGGGGCCTGTTCGGTGATAGTCGATGGCGAACTCCGCCTGAGTTGTCTGACGCTTGCCGAAACCTGTGAGGGGGCCTCCATCCAAACGGCTGCGGGCCTGGCTGATGGCAGCGAACTTCACCCCATCCAGAAGGCGATCGTCGAGGGTTTCGCCACCCAGTGCGGCTTCTGCGCGCCCGGCATGGTGATGGCGATCAAGGTGCTGCTCGATGAAAAGCCCGCGCCGAGCCGCGAGGACGTCATCGAGGCGATCTCCGGAAACGTCTGCCGCTGCACCGGCTACGAGCCGATCATCCAGGCGGTTCTCACCGCGTCGCGCTCCAATTCGCAACAGGCCGTCTGAGGAGTTTAGCCATGGAAATCCGCAGCGAGTATTTCGCCGATGAACGGCCAGAGAAACTGCACGAGATTGGTCAGTCGCGGCCGCGCGAAGATCTGCCGAACCACGTGACCGGCAAGACCAGTTTCTTTGCCGACCGAACCTTTCCGGACCTGTTGCATCTGAAAATGGTGCGCAGTCCGCATCATCACGCGCTGATCCGCTCCATCGACACGTCCGAGGCCGAGAGGCATCCGGGCGTCGTGCGGATCATCACGGCGAAGGACGTCCCGCACAATCTCTACACGATCCTCATCCTCATCCAGGTCGGGCCTGAGGATGAGACCGTGCTTGCCGACAGGAAGGTGGGTTTCAAGGGCGAGGCGGTCGTTGCCGTCGTCGCCACGTCCGAGCGCGCCGCGCAGGAGGCTGCGGCCAAGGTGAAGGTCGACTACGAGGTTCTGCCGGCGGTCTTCGACATGGAAGAAGCGCTTAAGCCCAATGCCCCGCAGGTCAATGAGCATCACCCCGGCAACTATTACCACTATGACAGCGGCGATCATCGCAAGGTGCGCTTCGGCGATATCGAGGAAGGGTTTGCCATGGCCGACCACATCCTCGAACAGACCTATTATTCCTCGCCCATCGAGCAGGCGCCGACGGAGACGACCGGGTGCATCGTCACGCCGGATGGCAACGACCGCTTCACTTGCTACACCAACACGCAGGCGATTTTCTTCACGCTCGACAATACCTCGATCATTTTGCAGATGCCGGGCCACAAGCTCCACCTGGTGGGCGGTACGGCCGGCGGTGGTTTCGGCGGCAAGGTCGATGTGATCGTCGAGCCGATCGCGATCCTNGCGGCCAAGCTCACCGGCAAGCCGGTCTCNTTNATCTATTCGCGCGAGGAGGAGATGCAGGTGTCCTCGCCGCGTGCGGCGGAGAAGATCGTGCTCAAGGACGGCGTGATGAATGACGGGCGGATCGTCGCCCGCAAGGTCACCGGCTACACCGATGCCGGGGCCTATTCGCGGCACTCGCCGTATGGCGCGCAGAAGGGCGCGGCGCATTATCCCGGCCCCTACACGGTGCCAAATGTCTGGATCGACACCTATTGCGTCTACACCAATCGCACGCCTTCCAGCGCCATGCGCGGGTTCGGGGTGACGATCGCCGACTTTGCTCTGGAGGTTCAGATGGACAAGCTGGCCCGCCTGATCGGGATGGATCCGCTCGAGTTNCGCTTCATCAACGCNTANCGCGACGGCGACATGAAAGCCCACCGGCAGCNGACCGAGGGCGCNGCGCTNATCGAATGCATGCAGGAAGCCTCGAANGTCGCGAACTGGCCGGTGGCGGACAAATACATGGCGATGTCGTCGGTTAAGAGGGAGAGCTGAGATGGCGATCAGGCGCGGCCGCGGCGTTGCGGCCATCAACTATCCGACCGGCATGAACCTCGGCGGCGACCCGAGCCAGGCGCTGGTCCATTCGACGCCGACCGGCAATTTCATGGTCTCGCTGTCGAGCGTCGATCTGGGGCAGGGGCTCAGGCAGGTGATGTCGCAGATCTGCGCGGAGACGATCGGCGTGCCGACCGAGATGGTGAACATCGATACCGCCGATACGGATACCGGGCCGCACTGCATGGGGACCTTCGCCTCGCGCGGCACCCACCGCATCGGCAATGCGGTGCGACAGGCCGCCGAGGAAGCGCGGCAGGTGATGCTGGAAGTGGCGGCGGAAGAGCTTGAGGTNAATGCGAGCGACCTCGAGACCGACGGCACCGGCAACATCCAGGTCAAGGGCGCGCCGCAGAAGTCGATCTCGATCTTCGACACTGCGCTTGCCGCCCATTTCAAGCGCGGGCGGTCGATCTCCGGGCGGGGCATGTTNCTGGTNCANCGCTCCTATCCCGATACCGAGACCGGGGCCATGAAGCCCGCCACTTGCTATGCCCATGCCTGCGTGGTGGCCGACGTTGAGGTTGATGACGAGACCGGCGAGGTGACCGTGCTTTCGGTCAAGAATGTCTATGAGGTGGGTCGCGCACTCAATCCGGCAATGGTCGAGCAACAACTCGTCGGTGGTTCCTGGATGGGGATCAGCCATGCGCTCTACGAAACGACGGAGCCCTATTATCCCGACCGCTCCCATGGCGGCACCGATTTCAACCAGTATCTGATGCCGGGCCCCGGTGATCTGGCGGAAACCGAGACGATCGTTATCGAGCGTCCCGCCGCAGACGGACCCTATGGGGCCAAGGGCGTGGGCGAGATGTGCGCCAATCCGCAGATCCCGGCNGTGGCCAATGCGATCTACGATGCTGTCGGCGTCAGGATCGACATGATGCCGATCACGCCGGAGCGCGTGTTGCGCGCCCTCAAGGCCGAACGGGGAGCGGGCCAGAGCGGGACTGCGTGATGACCGCNGCCGGCGATATCGACGGNCTCGCCGTCTCACCCGAGGCGGTGGCGGCTCGGCTCAAGGAANCNGACTANGTTGCCGATGACGAGCTGGCGACTGCGATCTTCCTGGCGGTCCGGCTCGGCAAGCCGTTGCTTTTGGAAGGCGCGCCGGGTGTCGGCAAGACCGAGGCCGCCAAGGCGCTATCCTCGGCGCTGGGCCGAGAGCTGATCCGGCTGCAATGCTACGAGGGGATCGACGCCGCACATGCGCTGTATGAATGGAACTACCAGCGCCAGCTTCTCGCCATCCGCCATTCCGGCGAGGAGGAGACCGACATCTATGACGACCGGTTCCTGATCGCCCGACCGTTGATGAAAGTCTTGCAGGCCCCGGAACGAAGCGTGTTGCTGGTCGACGAGATCGACCGGTCGGACCACGAGTTCGAGGCGCTGCTTCTGGAATTCCTTTCCGATTTTCAAATNTCGATCCCCGAGCGCGGGACGATNCACGCCCTCACCAAGCCNCTGGTGGTNCTNACCTCGAACCGGACNCGTGAGCTCGCTGAAGCCCTGCGCCGGCGCTGCGTNTATCACTGGATCGCCTATCCGGANGCGGCGCGCGAGGCGGAGATCATCATGCTGCGNGCCGGNGANGTGGCGNGNGAAACCGCGCGCGCCGTGGCATCCGCCGTCCGGGATATCCGCACGCGCCCGCTCGCCAAGCCGCCCGGCGTTGCCGAGGCGGTCGAATGGGCAAACGCGGCCACACTTCTCGAAAAGGGCGGCAGCCCCTGGCCGGAAGCCTTCCGGCGGGCCATCGGCGTGCTGATCAAGGACGAGGAGGACATGGCCTATGTGGCGCCGGAGTTCGAGGGCGTGATCAGGGCAGCGCTTTCATGAGGAGCGCTGAACTGCCCCGGGCCGCGCAGCCTTTCGCAGGCTTTTCCCGCTACCTGTGCCGGCACGGGTTCTCCGTCGCGCCTGAACAGTCACTCGCCTTCATGCAGGCCGTGTCGCTGCTCGGTCCGAAATCCATGGCGGATATCCATCTCGCGGCGCTGACCACGCTCGCCCCGCAGCCCGACCAGCGGCAGGCCTTCGAGGTGCTCTTCCAGAGCTGGTTCTTCGGCGCGGATCTCGTTGCAACAGAAGGCGAGGGGGAGGAGGACGAAACCGAAATCAAGGATGACGGCGGGCCGGACGAGCAGGAGGTTGATATCCTCCAGTCCGAGGAGGGCGGCGAACTCGCCTCGTCGGNCGAACAGTTGAGCCGCCGCCAGTTCGTCCGCGACTCCGCACGTCTCTCAACGCTCGAAAGCCGGATTGCCGAAAGCCTGCCGCAGCGTCGTTCCTTCCGGACGCGGCGAACGGCTTCGATGCACAAACTCGACCTGCGCCGTTCGCTGAGAACCATCCTGCGCGCCGATGGCGATATCCCGGTGCCGGTCTGGCGCGAGCGGCGCAACGTGCCGCGGCGACTTCTGGTGCTGATCGACGTTTCGGGTTCGATGAAGCAGCACACGGCGGATTATCTCAAGCTCGCTCATGCGCTGGTGCAAGGCGCGCCCTCCGCGGAGATTTTCACGTTCGCCACGCGGCTCACCAGGCTCACATCCGCGCTCAGGGTGCGGGACCGGGATCAGGCGCTGGCGCGCGCGTCCGCGCTTGTCGACGACTGGGATGGCGGGACGCAGATCGGGGNGACGCTGCTCGCCTTTCTCTCGGTGCCGCGTTTTGCGAGCTTTGCGCGGGGCGCGGCCGTGGTGATCATTTCCGACGGGCTCGAGCGTGGCGAGCCGGATGCGATGGTCGCGGCCATCCGGCGCTTTGCCTCCCGCGCCCACCGCCTGTCGCTTGCCACACCGCTTGCGGGTGATCCGCGTTTTCGCCCGGAGACGGAAGCTCTCACCGCCATACTGCCTATGCTCGACGATCTGGTCGATGCCTCGTCCATTGCGAAGCTCGGCAGCTTCTTCTTGTCGCTGGCGCGACCGGCGCCGAAAGCCCAAACCATCTGGGGGAAAGTCTCATGAACCAGCCCATCATCGATTCCCATTTCCACATCTGGCGGCAGGAGGATCTGCCCTGGCTCAAGGGGCCGATCGTGCCTCGCATCTTCGGGCCTTACNAGCCGATCCGCCGGGATTACCCCATCGAGGAATTTCTCGACGACCAGTCGCGCTCGGGGATCGTCAAGGCGGTCTATGTGCAGACCAACTGGGCGAAGGAGGATTTCGAGAAGGAAGTCGCCTGGGTTCAGGAAACCGCCGACCGTACCGGCTGGCCGCATGCCATCGTCGGTTATGCCGACATGAGTGTCGACGACGTTCGCCCGCAGCTGGACCGGCTGAAGACATATCCGCTGTTGCGCGGTGTCCGGATGCAGCTNCACTGGCACGACAATCCNGANTATCGCTTCGCGCCNTCCGCCGATCAGGTGCTCGATCNGAATGTGCGCCGGAACGTGGCGCGGCTGAAGGACTACGGGTTGTCCTTCGACCTGCAGCTTTTTCCCGGCCAGATGCGTGACGGGGGGCAGTTGGTTGGCGAAAACCCGGAAACGGATTTCATTCTCACCCATACGGGTATGCTGACCGGAACAGACCCGCAAACGGTGGGTACATGGGAAGTGGGGCTCGCCGAATTCGCGCAGCTTCCGAATGTTTACGCCAAGCTTTCCGGGCTCGGCACCTTCGTTCATCGCAACGATCCGAAGCTGATTGATTTTATCGTGACCCGTGCGGTCGACATTCTCGGCTCGGACAGACTGATGTTCGGCTCCAACTTCCCCATCGAGAAACTGTGGACAGATCACCTTTCGCTCATCACGGCATTTCGCGATGCGATCGGGAAATTCGACGCTGCTCAGCAGGCAGACATGTTCCACGACGTGGCCGAGCGTGTGTATAAGCCTGTCTGAGAGGCGGATCTGGCGCAACCCCTCNTATTTGTCCGGCCAATTCCGGCAGTATTCCTGAATTTTTGGCTCAATCAGCATTTTGCGTCGCAAAACACTTGATATTTGACAGGCAAATTTCGCCTTGATANTCATTTGTCCAACAAATGGCCGAATGACTTNAGGACGGGNTTGCGNATGTCGGAGGAAACGNGGATCTCACGGCGGGAAGCTGGTGCGACGGCGGAGACGATCCGNCNGAGTTCNGCCTCGGCTGTCGACGATCTGGTCGCCAAAATCCGTTCCCTGATTTCCGACGAGGGGCTGAAGGTCGGTGACAACCTGCCCACCGAGCGCGAACTTTGCGAACGTTTCCAGGCCAGCCGCAACACGGTGCGCGAAGCCATGCGCATCCTCAANGCCTACGGCATCGTCTCGGTGCGTCCCAAGGTGGGGGCGACNATCATCGANGACCGGATGGAGCGGGCGCTCGATCTGTTTGCCTTNAACACGCTGGAAGTGTCGCGCTCCACCTTCAACGACATTCAGGGGTTCCGGACNCTGTTGGAAGTGGCGTCCGTCGAGGANCTCTTCGAGCGGATCACGCAGGACGATATNACCGATCTGCAGCGGGCCAATGACGAGATGATGAATGCGGGTTCTGCGGTGGAGGCCTCGGAGGCTGATTTCCGCTTTCACACCCGGCTCATCCAGGTTCTCGGCAACAAGGCGATCCTCGACGTCTACAAGATCATGAAGCCGGTCATCCTGAAGATCATGGTGCGCGGGAAGACGCGCCGAACCTTCTCGACGACAACCTTTTCCGAACATGCGGCAATCATCGAGGCGCTGTCTGCACGCGACCGGATTGCCTATCAGTACCGAATGAAATCCCACCTCGAGGCGGGTTTCCCGCATTTCGACGAATAGGGAAGAGCTTGCGTCGTGGGCGGAGGACTACGACGGGGGAGCCGCCTGAGGAGAGGCGGATATCGAAACGACCGCGATCGCGGTCATGGGAGGAAGAACATGAAACTCAAAATGCTTTTGGCAACAACCGCCGCCAGTCTCGTGCTGTCGGCAGGCATGGCCTTCGCCGGCCCCGAAATGGTCTCCGGTCCGGGCGCGGAACCCGAATGCTTCGCGCCGTGGAGCGCTGACACCAAATATATGAAGTGGGAAGCCAAGGACGGCCCGTACAAGCTCGCCGTGGTCAACGGCTTCGTCGGCAATGGCTGGCGCATCCAGATGATCAAGACCGCCAAGGCCTTCGCCGAGGATCCGGCGATGAAGGACAAGATCGCCGATTTCAAGGTGGTGTCGACCGGGACGGACGCTGCCGTGCAGCTCGGAGCCATCGAGGACTTCATCAACCAGGGGTACGACGCCATTGTTACGATCGCGGTGGCACCCGACGGCTTTGACCGCGTGATCCGGCTGGCGGACAAGAACGATGTCGTGCTCGTGCCATTCGACAACGTGCTCGACACGGACAAGGTCATGCAGGTCAACGAAGACCAGCTCGAAATGGGCCACAAATGGGCGCAGTTCGTGCTCGACCAGCTCCATGAAAAGGGCGTGAAGGGCGGCAAGATCCTTGAGGTCCGCGGCCTTCCCGGCAACTCTGTCGACCGCGACCGTTCCATCGGCATCAACAAGGTGTTCGAGGATGATGGCGGCGATTGGGAAATCGTCCAGGTCGTCGGCAACTGGGACGACGGCACCACGCAGAAGGTGGTGGCTGACGCCATCGCCGTGCACGGTCAGTTCGAGGCCGTGGTCGGCCAGGGCGGGTCCAACGGCGTCATCCAGGCGCTGAAGGATGCGGGCCATCCCTGGGTGCCGGTCGCCGGCGAATCCGAGAACGGTTTCCGCAAGGCTATCGCTCAATATTCCGGCGACGGTCTGAAAGGCATCTCGATCGGGCAGTCGCCGGGTCTCGTGGCCGTTGCCATGAAGGCTGCCGTCTCGGCACTCGAGGGGAACGTCATGCCGCAGCTCATCTCGGTGCCGCTGCCGGTTGCGACCTATGACGAACTGAAGGACGGCGAGAACTACTGGTCCGACCTTCCCGACAACTTCTTCACGGTCAACGAGTTTCCGCCCTGCGGCGTGAACATTTCGGGGCCGGCGATCATGGCGCAGGATGAAAGTGACGTGAACTAAGCGAAAACTGCCTGGACGCCGCCGCCTCTCACGGTGGCGTCCGGTAACATTTTCCGCTGCACCCGTGGCAGCGGGCCGCCTCGCGCGCGATGGTTGACAGATCCGGTTCCGGATCCGCGCGCGGGCGGCGCTTGTTCTTGTTGGGGAAGGATCAGCATCGTGTCAGGAATGGGGGAGCCCGTGGCAAGCGCAAGCGGCGGCGTTCCATATGTGCAATTGTCCGGAATCTCGAAATTTTTCGCGGGTATCCGGGCGCTCGAGGATGTCAATTTCGCCTGCGAACTTGGCTCCACTCATGCAATTCTCGGTGAGAACGGCGCCGGAAAGTCGACGCTCATCAAGATCATGTCGGGCGTTCTCCAGCCGAGTGCAGGCGAGATGCGGGTTGCAGGACAGGCGGTCCAGTTCCGCTCGCCTTCGGAAGCAGCTGACGCAGGCATCGTCTGCATCTTCCAGGAGCTTTCGCTGCTGCCGGATCTTTCGGTGGCCGACAATATTTCCATTTCCAGCCCGCCGCGCCGTTTCGGCCTGATCGATGGTCGCGCGCAGCGCCGCCGGGCCGAGGAACTGCTTGCGCGCATCCGCTGCGAGGATGTCGATCCGCGTTCTCTCATTCGCGATCTTTCGCTTTCCAGGCGGCAGATGGTCGAGATCGCCAAGGCGCTCGGCAAGCAGCCGAAAGTGCTCATTCTCGATGAGGCGACCTCGGCGCTGACCAGCCGCGACGTCGAAACCGTCTACGATCTTCTCGGTCAGCTGAAGGCCGATGGCGTGGCGAGCCTGTTCATCTCGCACCGCATGCACGAGGTCGACAAACTGTGCGACACGCTATCGGTGTTTCGAAACGGCAGCCATGTCGAGACCTTCAGAAAAGGCGAACGCAGCCCGTCGGAGATCGTCCGGATGATGATCGGGCGTGACGTGGAGGCGCAGTTTCCGCCCAAGCCGGAGCCGGTCGCGCGGCCCGCGCATCTGTCGATCAAGAACCTCGCTTGGGAGAACCGGCTCAAGGGCGTGAACCTCGATGTCGGCAAGGGCGAGATCGTTGGTCTCGGCGGCCTCGACGGGCAGGGACAGAAGGAGCTGCTGCTGGCGCTCTTCGGGGTGCTGCGCGGTGTCGAAGGCACAGTGCAGGCGGGCGAGGTGTCCGGCATTCCGCGTTCGCCGGATGTTGCCAAAGGCGGCAAGGCCCGGATCGCGCTCGTACCCGAGGACCGCAAGACAGAGGGCCTGATGCTGCCCATGTCGATTGCCGACAACCTGCTTGCCGCCTCCTACGACAAGGTGTCGAACGGACCGATGATCGATCCGGCCAGGGAGAGGGCTGCGGTGTCGGAAGGCATCGAGAAGCTGCAGATCAAGATCGGCAGCGCGCAGGATCCTGTCGCTACACTCTCCGGAGGGAACCAGCAGAAGGTGGTCATCGCCAAATGGTTGATGACCGATCCGGAAATCATCCTGCTCAACGACCCGACACGCGGCATCGATGTCGGCACGAAGCAGGAAATCTACAAGCTGATGCGCGATCTCGCCGACGAGGGCAGGGCGATCCTGTTCTACTCGACCGATTATGCCGAACTGATCGGCTGCTGCGACCGGATCGCGGTCATGTATGACGGCGCGATTCTCACCGAACTGACGGGTGACGCGATCAGCGAGGAGGCGATCGTTGCCGCCTCGCTCAATATCGACACGGGGGCAGCGGCATGAGCGTGTTGCGGCAGAACCGTGCTTTCGTCGGAGCGCTCGCCATGCTGGCGGTGCTATATGTAACCTACAACTTCATGCATCCGCGCGGTTTCTCGACGGCGGTGCTCGTTCAGAACGCCAATGAGGTGGTAGCGATCGCCTTCGTCGCCATGGCGCAGACGCTTCCGGTGCTGCTCGGCGGCCTTGATCTGTCGGTCGGCGCCGTGATGACGCTGGCTGCTTGCGTGGCCTCGGTGCTCGTCAACGGTTCGCCTGCGGAGATCCTGTTCGGGATGGCGGCAACGCTCGCCGTGGGGGCAGCCTTCGGTTTCATGAACGGCATCATCATCGTCTACGGACGGCTACAGCCGATCATCGCGACCCTTGCGACCGGCGCAGTCGCGCTCGGGCTCGCGCTCTTCATCCGGCCGAAACCGGGCGGCGACGTCGATGGCGACATCAACTGGGCGCTCACTAACTCGCTGTGGGATTTTGTCGATACCTACGGCTTCTTCGATCCCGATGCGGCCTGGTTCCAGCCGATTGCCTGGATCCCGGTTCCGCTGATCCTTCTCTTCGGGATTGCGGCACTCGTCTGGATCCCGTTCAAGAAATCGGTCACCGGACGGACCGTCTATGCCATCGGCTCGGCGGAAGGGGCGGCCTACATGTCCGGCCTCCCGATCAACCGGGCGCGGATCGCGGCTTTCACGCTGGGCGGTTTTCTGGCGTCCTGTGGCGGGCTCTATCTCGCGATCCAGACCTCCTCGGGCAATGCCGACGTCATGCAGGCCGGCGCCTATACCCTCAACTCAATCGCAGCCGTTGTTCTCGGCGGTACCTCGCTGCTCGGCGGCGCGGGCGGGGCGATCGGCTCACTTGTCGGCGCGCTGATCCTGCGCGTGATCTCGTTCTACTTCCGTATCGTCTCGATCGATCCGCTGCTCCAGCCGCTGATCGAGGGATTGGTTCTGCTCGCTGCCGTCAGCCTCGGCGCAATCCGAACGCTGCGGGTGAAGAACCGGCTCGAACTGTTCCGGTAGGAGGCCAGGATGACAAAGCTCTTTTCGCATATCAAACCGGAAAACAAGCCGATCCTGATTGCCTCGGCCTTCATCCTCGTGATCCTGATGGTTGGCACGGGCTACACGCTGTCGACCGCCGGCACCGCTCCGCTGCTCTCGCCGGGCTATGTGCTCCAGCAGCTGCAGATCGGGTCGTTCCTGGGCATCGTTGCCGCCGGCATGATGATGGTCATCCTGCTCGGGCATATCGATCTCTCCGTGCCCTGGACGCTCACGGCTGCCGCCATGATGGCCACGGCTGTCGGCGGCGACATGGCGGTGCCGACGGGGCTGGCCGTCGGGCTTATCGTCGGTCTCGTCAATGGTCTGGGCGTTGCCTATCTGCGCATTCCGTCGATGATCTTCACACTCGGTGTGGATTCGGTGATGCGCGGATTGATGGTGGCCCATACCGGCGGTTTCGCGCCGCAGGATCAGGCGACACCCTTCATGCGCTTTCTGGCAGCCGAAAAGATTCTCGGCATTCCAATGGCCATCTTTGTCTGGGCGCTCGTGTCGGTCGTCATCACGATCGTGCTCACACGGACGAGCTTCGGCCGCTCGATCTATGCCACAGGTATTCGGGAAGGTGCCGCTTACCTGTCGGGTATCCGCACGCGACTGGTGATCATCGGTGCATTCATGATGTCGGGCCTGTGTGCTGCGACCGCCGGTGTTCTGCTCGCGGGCTATTCGGCGAAGGCCTATCAGGGGATGGGCACACCCTATCTCCTGCCGGCAATTGCTGCCGTGGTGCTCGGCGGTACGCGTATTCTCGGCGGGCAGGGTCGCTATATCGGCACACTGGTCGGCGTGATCCTGATCGTGCTTTTGAACTCGGTTCTCTCGATCATGCAGATGCCGGAGGCGGGGCGCCAGGTGATCTACGGCTCGGTGATCATCGGCATGCTTCTGGTATACGGTCGGGGCACCAAGGTGACGGCGTGAGGATGACATGACTTTGCACTACGACATTCGCGACGAGCGCTTCTCGAAGCTCATTCATACCAACGCACATCTCGAGCGGCTCTGGACCGGCGGGCGCTGGTGCGAGGGACCGGCCTGGTTCCCCGCGGGCAAATATCTCGTCTGGTCGGATATTCCGAACGACCGGCTGATGCGCTGGGATGCGACCGACGGCAATGTCTCGGTGTTCCAAACCCCGTGCGGCTTTCACAATGGCCACACGACCGATGCGGAGGGGCGGCTGGTGTCCTGCGAGCATGGCGGACGCCGCGTCAGCCGGATCGAACATGACGGAACAGTAAGCGTGCTTGCCGACCGGTTCGACGGCAAGAAGCTGAACTCGCCCAACGATCTCGTTGTGAAGTCTGACGGGTCTGTCTGGTTCACCGATCCGACCTACGGGATCGACAGTGACTATGAAGGCCATGCCGCGCCCTCGGACATCGGTTCCAGCAACGTCTATCGCATCGCGCCGGACAGCGGGATCAGTCTGGTGATCGAGGACATGGTGCAGCCGAACGGGCTGGCCTTCTCGCCCGATGAAAGCGTGCTCTACGTTGCCGATACCGGTAAGACACACGACCCGGCCTGTGAACCGAAGATCCGGTCCTATCCCGTTTCCGCCGACGGCACGAGCGTGGGCGAGGGGACTGATTTTGTATTCTCGGAGGCCGGTCTGTTCGACGGATTCCGGCTCGATACAAACGGCAATATCTGGTCGTCGGCCGGCGATGGGGTGCACTGCTTCTCGCCCGAAGGAAATCTTCTTGGCAAGATCCTGATCCCCGAAGTGGTCGCCAATCTGTGTTTCATGGGGCCGAAGCGAAACCGGCTGGCGATCTGCGCGACCACCTCGCTCTACGCCATCTACGTGAATGCCCGCGGACTGTAGCGACGCGGAACGAAAATCTGAAATTCGGCCCGCTTTTCCCAAGACGCGGGCACGATGTAACCGAGAATGGAGACTTGAATGACGCAGCGTAAACGCCCGGAAGATCTCAGATCGAAACTGTGGTTTTCCAATCCGGACGATCCGGAGATGACGGCGCTCTATGTCGAGCGATACGTCAATTATGGGCTGACACGTGAGGAACTGCAGTCCGGCCGCCCGATCATCGGGATCGCGCAGACGGGTTCCGATCTTTCGCCGTGCAACCGCCACCACATGGAGCTCGCCAAGCGCATCCGCGACGGCATCATCGCAAAGGGTGGTCTGCCCCTCGAGATCCCGGTCCACCCCATCCAGGAAACCGGCAAACGTCCGACCGCCTCGCTTGACCGCAACCTCGCTTATCTCGGGTTGGTCGAAGCGCTCTACGGCTACCCGATCGACGGCGTAGTCCTGACCATCGGCTGCGACAAGACCACGCCCGCACTCCTGATGGCGGCGGCTACCGTCGACATTCCGGCGATTGCGTTCTCCGTCGGGCCCATGCTCAACGGCTATTTCCGGGGCGTACGCACCGGATCGGGTACGATTGTCTGGAAGGCGCGCGAACTCCACGCCGAAGGCAAGATCGACGACGAAGGCTTTGCCGAACTCGTGACCTCGTCGGCACCCTCGGTCGGCTACTGCAACACCATGGGTACGGCCACGACCATGAACTCGCTGGCGGAATCCCTCGGCATGCAGTTGCCCGGATCGGCAGCTATCCCCGCCCCCTACCGCGAACGTGGCCAGATGGCGCATGCGACCGGTATGCGGATCGTCGACATGGTCTGGGAAGACCTGAAGCCGTCGGACATCATGACGCGCGAAGCCTTCGAGAACGCGATTGTCGCCAACTCGGCGCTTGGCGGTTCGACCAATGCGCCGATCCATCTCAATGCCGTTGCGCGTCATGTCGGCGTCGAGCTCGACAATGACGACTGGCAGACCCTGGGTCACGACATTCCGCTTCTGACCAACCTGCAGCCCGCCGGCGCGTATCTCGGCGAGGACTTCCACCGGGCAGGCGGCGTGCCGGCCGTCATCGGCGAGCTGCTGAAAGCCGGGCTGCTGCCGCATCCGGATGCGATCACCGTCAACGGCAAGGCGATCGGTGAAAACTGCAAGGAGCGGGCCAGCGAGAACGAGGACGTGATCCGCACCGTGGCCGCGCCGATGATGAAGAGCGCCGGGTTCATGAATCTGAAGGGCAATCTTTTCGATTCCGCGATCATGAAGACGTCGGTGATCTCAGATGAATTCCGCAAGCGCTACTTCTCGAACCCGGACGATCCGGAGGCTTTCGAGGGCCGTGCGATCGTCTTCGACGGCCCGGAAATCTTCCACAAGACCATCGACAACCCCGAGCTCGATATCGACGAGAACTGCATTCTCGTGATGCGCGGTACCGGGCCGCTCGGCTATCCGGGCGGTGCGGAAGTGGTTAACATGCGTCCGCCGAGCTACCTCCTGAAGAAGGGGATCAGCGCGTTGCCGTGCATCGGTGACGGTCGCCAGTCGGGTACGTCGGGTTCGCCCTCGATCCTGAACGCGTCGCCGGAAGCGGCCGCAGGTGGCGGTCTCGCGCTCCTTCAGAATGGCGACAAGGTCCGCATCGATCTCAAGACCGGACGCGTGGATGCTCTTGTCGATGAAAGCGAGTGGAAAGCTCGTGCCGAAAAACTCGCCGGCGAAGGCGGCTACCCGACGCCCGAGAGCCAGTCGCCCTGGCAGAAATATTTCCGCGAACTCGCCGAGCCCTTCTCCGAAGGCATGGTGCTGCGTGGCTCGACCGATTTCCAGAAGATCGCGTCGAAGTTCACACCGCGGAACAACCACTAAGAGCCGACAGGATTGATATGACCACTCTTGCCTACACACAGAACGGCGGAACCTATGTCGGCCGCGTCTGGCTCTCTGAAGTCGATGGTCCGGCGGTCGTCACCGTTCGTGACGGTCGGCTCGTCGACATTACGTCGAAGACGGCACCTACGGTGCGCGACGTCTTCGAACTCGACGATCCGCTTCACCATGTGCGAACCACAGAAGGTCGTGATCTCTGTGCTGTCGAGGAGATCGACAGCACCGACGGCATCAAGCTTATTGCACCCTCCGACCTGCAGGCCATCAAGGCGTGCGGGGTCACCTTCGCCGAATCCATGGTCGAGCGGGTGATCGAGGAGCGTGCCGCCGGCGATCCGGACAAGGCCAACGAGCTGCGCCAGAAGATCGGTGCGGAAATCGGTGCCAGCCTGTCGGAAGTCGTTCCCGGTTCGGAAAAGGCCGCGCTCGCCAAACAGGCGCTGATGCGGGAAGGCCTGTGGTCGCAATATCTCGAAGTGGGTATCGGACCCTATGCCGAGGTGTTCTCCAAGTCGCAGCCGATGTCGGCTGTCGGTACTGGTGCGCTCGTCGGCATCCACCCGGAATCGCGCTGGAACAATCCGGAGCCGGAAATCGTGCTTGCGGTCAATTCGAAGGGCGACATTCTCGGCGCCACGCTCGGCAACGACGTAAACCTGCGTGATTTCGAGGGTCTGTCTGCGCTGCTTCTCGGCAAGGCCAAGGACAACAACGCATCCTGCTCGATGGGGCCGATGATCCGCCTCTTCGATGAGACCTACGGGATGGACGACGTGCGCATGGCCGCGCTTGATCTCAACGTGACCGGTACCGACGGCTACAAGCTCGAGGGCCATTCCAACATGGGCAAGATCAGCCGGGATCCGACCGATCTCGTCAAGCAGACTTACGGCCGGCATCACCAGTATCCGGACGGCTTCATGCTGTTTCTCGGCACGCTGTTCGCGCCGACCCAGGATCGCGATGGCGAGGGCAAGGGGTTCACCCACCATGTCGGCGACGTGGTGACGATCGCCAATGCCGAACTTGGCGCGCTGTCCAACACGGTGGAACTCTCCACCAAATGCCCGGAATGGACCTTCGGCGCCGGCGCGCTGATGCGCAATCTCGCGGGCCGCGGATTGCTCTGATCTGCACAGTTCAGAAGCTTTTGAGAAAGTTGGCCGGCGGAGCATGGGCTCCGCCGGCCTTTGTCATCAGCGTCTCACGAGAAGATCCTCGAGACGTATCGGGTAGTTGCGGACCCGGATGCCGGTCGCATGCCATACCGCGTTGGCGATCGCGCCGACGGTGCCGGTGACCCCGATCTCGCCCACGCCCTTGATGCCGAGCGGGCTCACATGCGGATCGTCCTCGGGTACGAGGATCGCTTCCATGTGCGGGACGTCGGCATTGACGGGAACATGGTACTCGGCGAGATCGGCGTTCATGATCCGTCCGGTGCGATGGTCGGCTATGGCCTCTTCCTGAAGTGCGAAGGAGATGCCCCAGATCATGCCGCCGTAATACTGGCTGCGAACCAGTTTCGGGTTGATGATCCGGCCCGCCGCGAAGGCGCCGACAAGCCGTGTCACCTTTACCTGCATCAGGTCAGGGTCAATCTTGACCTCGGCAAAAACCGCGCCGTGGGAGTTCATGGCGAACTGGTCGGCGCTTGCGGGATCGCGTCCCGACTTGCCGCTGCCGACCAGATCCGGCCTCCCGGCACGTGCCAGGATTGCGGCATAGGTCTCGCTTCGGGTTTCGTCGTCNCGACGATNGAGNCGNCCTTCGCCNGCCGTCACGCCNATATTGCCTGCNCCGAAAAGNGGCGATTCCGGATCGTTGACNGCGAGCTCNGTNAGCTGGGCGATAACGTCGCTTCCGGCATTGGACAATGCCTGTCCGGCGCTTGCTGTGTGACCCGAGCCGCCCGCCACGCCNCCATCCGGCAGATCAGAGCGGCCGGANTGGAACTCGACCTGGTCGAGATCGAGCCCGAGCGCTTCCGCGGCCAATTGGGCGAGNGCTGTCCAGGCGCCCTGNCCCATGTCTGCGCCTCCGGTNTCAACGAGCGCTGTCCCGTCGGCCCTCAGAGTGGCGCGTGCCTCGGCGGGGAACTGCGGGCAGGGGAAGACGGCCGTTCCCATACCCCAGCCGACGAGAAAGCCGTTTTCATCGCGCATCGTGGCGGGTTCAAGCGGACGGTCTGACCACCCGAACGAGGCCGCTCCCTGCTCGTAGCATTCCCGCAAGGCCTTGGACGAATACGGCTTGCCGCTGGTCGGTTCGGTGTCCGCGTAATTTGCGAGGCGGAATGCGAGCGGGTCCATGCCGCAGGCTTGCGCGGCCTCGTCGATNGCAATTTCCAATGCGGCGGAACCGGAGGCTTCGCCNGGTGCTCGCATCGGGCCGGGTGTNCCGATGTCNAGCCGCAATCCCTTGTGNTCGGCGCGGATGGCGGGGCTGGCGTAGAGCATCAGCGAGGCGTTGGCTGCAGGTTCGATGAAGTCGTCGAAGCTGGAGGTGGCGCCAATGGAGGTGTGGTGGAGTGCTGTCAGCCTTCCCTTCGCATCCGTGCCGAGCCGGAGCTTCTGCCAGGTGCGACCGCGATGACCCACCGGACCGTACATCTGCGCGCGGGTGAGCACCAGCTTGACCGGACGCCCCAGCTGACGGGCCGCGAGAATGCCGAGGATCTGCGGTCCGTTGATAATCGCCTTCGAACCGAATCCACCGCCGAGGAAGGGCGAGCGGATCAGCACGTTTTCCGGCGGAATACCGAAATACTGNGCGTAGGAGTTTGCACTCATGCGCAGTGCCTGGTTGGGCATGTCGAGGGTAAGGCGATCACCGTCCCATTCGGCNACNACGGCGTGGGGCTCCATGGCNTTGTGGTATTGCGGCGGGGTGTAATACTCNGCCTCGGTCACNCNNGNTGCGGCAGAGAACCCCGNCTCGATATCACCGGNGNTGGCGACGGCCGGCGAGCCGACCCCGACCGCCTCGGCGTCGTAGCGCTCGCCGTTGTCCAGGCCGGTGCGGGGCAGCTCTTCCTCATAGCGTGGTGCGAGCAGCCGCGCACCTTCGGTAGCGGCTTCAAGGGTTTCGGCCACCACAAGCGCAATGGGCTGATTGACATAGCGAACGCTGTCGTCCTGNAGGACCTCGACGCGAAATCCGAAGGGCGGCATTTTTTCGTCGGGATCGTGATGCAGGGGCGCGCGGTTTTCCGGCGTGATGACCTCGACCACGCCCGGATGGGCCTTGGCGGCGGCCACTTCGAGCGACCGGACACGGCCACGGGCTATCGTGGAAGGTACGATGACGGCGTGAAGCATGCCCTCGGGATGATTGTCGGCGGCATAGGTCGCCGCGCCAGTGACTTTCAGCACGCCATCGCGACGGCTGACCGGCTGACCGGCATTGGAACCGTGACGCACATGGCGGGGGATGGTGGTTGGTTCTGTGTCAGGCGACATGGGCCACTCCTGATTGGTCTCCGGGTCTGGTGGAGAATGGGGACGCTGGAAGAGCCGGTATGGTGTCCGGAGTTCCCTCCAGTGCGAGGGTTAGCGCGCGGGCGACGATGCGGCGCGCCAGTTCGATCTTGAAGGCGTTCTTGCCAGAGGGATGAGCGCCGGCCAGTGCGATCTCGCCAGCCCGCGCGAAGGCTGAAGGGGAAGCCTCAACGCCCACGAGCGAGGCTTCCGCTTCTTCCGCTCGCCATGGTTTGGCGGCGAGCCCGCCGAGCGCGATGCGGGCGCCGCGGATATTGCCGTCCGCAATGTCCAGCGCGGCTGCAGCGGAAACGACGGCAAAGGCATAGGAGGTGCGCTCGCGAAGTTTCAGATAGCGGGCGTGGCCTGCGAACTCGGCTGCGTGAGCAGGGAGCTTCAAACCAGTGATGAGCTCCCCATTGCGAAGTGCCGTTTCTCTATCGGGGGTGTCTCCCGGAAGAAGGTGGAACTCGCCAAGCGGGATGGTACGCTTGCCGTCAGCACTCTCCACTTCCACTTCTGCTCCGAGCGCTACCAGCGGTACGCAGAAATCCGACGCATGGACTGCGATGCAATGCTCGGTGAAGCCGAGGACGGCGTGCAGCCGGTTTTCTCCCTCGCGGGCATCGCAACCCGATCCCGGTTCGCGTTTGTTGCAGGCGCTTGCAGGATCCTGGAAATAGGCGCATCGGGTGCGCTGCATCAGGTTGCCGCCGACGGTTGCGGCATTGCGCAATTGGGCCGACGCACCTGACAGAAGCGCCTCGGCCACCATCGGGAACGTGGCTGCGAAACGTGCGTCATAGGCCAGGTCGGAATTGCGTACGAGGGCACCGATGCGAACGCCGCCATCGGGCAGCCANTCGATTGNATCGAGNCCNGGAAGACTTGTGATATCGACAAGNCGGTCAGGTTGAGCCACGCCGACCTTCATCAGGTCGACAAGATTTGTGCCGGCAGCAAGGTAAGCGGACCCNGGGCGGGCTGCCTCGGCGACCGCCTCCGAGACGGANGCCGGTTTGATNTAGTCGAAACGCTTCATGCNGCATCCTTTCCTGCGTCCNGCTTGCCGGAAGTGGCGATCTTGCGCTGTGCGTCGAGAACCGCTTCTGTGATGCCCTGATAGGCGCCGCAGCGGCAGATATTGCCGCTCATGAGTTCGCGGATGCGTTCGGGATCGTCGCCAGCCATGCCTTCCTTGATCAGGCCGACGGCGCTCATGATCTGGCCAGGGGTGCAGTAGCCACATTGAAAGGCGTCGTGTTCGATGAAGGCAGCCTGGACCGGATGGAGGTTCTCCCCTTCCGCGAGACCTTCGATGGTGGTGATTTCCGCGCCGTCCATGCTGGCGGCGAGGGCGAGGCAGGAGTTGATGCGCCGACCATCGACGAGTACGGTGCAGGCGCCGCACTGGCCGCGGTCGCAGCCTTTCTTGGTTCCGGGAAGATCGAGGCGCTCGCGAAGCAGGTCGAGCAGTGTGACGCGCGGATCATCGAGCGCGACGTCATGCTGACGGCCATTGATGGCGAGGCTGATGGAGAGTGACATGCGGTACTCCATTCAGGATATGTTCGGGACTNGCCGCGCGGGAACGCGGAGATGGAACGCAGGGACTGGGACCGACGCGTACGGTTCGGCATCCGGACGGAACGGCACGAGCTGCAGCTCACGAGGTTCCGCGCGTAACGAGAATATACGGAGGGCGCCTCCGTTTATCAAGAGTNTGAGTGTATAAAAACAAAATGGCATCGGAATCGGGCAAGGCAAGGCGCAAGCCACGGGCGGATTCACTGAGGAACCGGGAAAAGCTGCTGGAGGCGGCGGCCACGGTTTTCGGGGCTGGTGGCGCGCAGGCGAGCCTGGAGGCGGTGGCGCGTGAGGCGGGCGTCGGCATCGGCACGCTCTACCGGCATTTCCCCACACGTGAAGAACTGTTCGAGGCGGTCTATCGCAACGAGGTCGACATTCTTTACGCGCTCGCCGAGGAGCTGGTGCGCGAGGAGGTGGAGCCCGTCACTGCGCTCCAGCGCTGGATCCATGCAAGCGTGCGCCTGTTCGCGACCAAGAGCGGCATGATCGGTGCGCTGCAACTTGCCACCCAAGCATCGGCGGAACTGAAGACCTATTCGATGGACAAGATGACCGGATCGATCGGCATGCTGATCGATCGCGGCGTTCGGGACGGGACGCTTAGGGACGACATCGGGCCCGAAGATGTGTTCCGGGCGCTCGTCGGCATCTATTATTCGCAGAACCAGACCGGCGGGCCGGCTGCAGCTTTGCGGCTCATCGATGTGTTTGTCGATGGATTGCGCAAGCGCTGAACGATCCGATCTGTNAGAACTAAAAAAGCGCGGGTCCCACTCTTTGAATAGGGGCCCGCGCTTCCGTTCGTCAGGTTGCTTCGATGCTTAGCCGAGCACTTCCTTGACCGCATCGACGGTGGCCGAAACGATNGTGTCGGCTTCCTCGCGGCTCAGGCAGAAGGGCGGCGCGTAGCCGATGATGTCGCCCTGCGGCATGGCGCGGGCAATCACGCCGCGTTNGAGCATGGCGGCGGATACCGACGGACCGATCTTCTTCGACGGATCGAAGAAGGTGCGGTTGTCGCGGTCCTCGACGAACTCGACAGCGCANAGCATGCCTTCNCCGCGGATCTGGCCGACATTGGCNTGNTCGCCAAGCGCNTCCTTCATNGCCTTGTTGAGATAGGCGCCGGTCTCNCCGGCATTCGAAACNAGGTTCAGCTTGTCGAGAAGCTGCAGGTTGGCAACGCCGGCCGCGGCACCGATCGGGTGGGCNGANTAGGTCCAGCCATGGCCGATCGGNCCGTTCTCGTCCGTTCCCTGCTCGAGCACCTTCCAGACCTTGTCNGAGATGATCGAACCGGACAGTGGCGCGTAGGCCGAAGTCAGTCCCTTGGCGATGGTGATGATGTCGGGCTCGATGCCGTAATGGGCGGAGCCGAACATGGTGCCGAGACGACCGA
Source organism: Hoeflea sp. (assembly GCA_002707605.1). Classification (GTDB taxonomy): domain Bacteria; phylum Pseudomonadota; class Alphaproteobacteria; order Rhizobiales; family Rhizobiaceae; genus Pseudohoeflea. The sequence goes on along the minus strand of PANK01000014.1, from coordinate 159,920 downwards.
AGCCGGTNACCACNTCGTCGGCNATCAGCAGGATGTCGTGCTTCTTCAACACATCCTGGATGGCTTCCCAGTAGCCTGGGGGCGGAGGCACGATACCGCCAGTGCCGAGAACCGGCTCGCCGATGAAGGCCGCGATCGTGTCGGCGCCTTCGCGCTCGATCAGGGCTTCGAGTTCGCGGGCGCAATGGACGACGAAATCGTCTTCCGACATCGTCAGGTCGTCGCGGCGGTAATAGTAGGGCGCCTCGGTGTGGATGACNTTGTTGAGCGGCAGGTCGAACTTCTTGTGGAACAGTTCGAGGCCGGTCAGCGATCCGGTCATCAGGCCGGAGCCGTGATAGCCGCGCCAGCGCGAAATGATCTTCTTCTTCTCCGGACGGCCGAGAATGTTGTTGTAGTACCAGACGAGCTTGATGTTGGTCTCGTTGGCATCCGAACCCGACAGGCCGAAATAGACGCGGCCCATATTGTCGGGTGCGCGGTCGATGATCATCTTGGCGAGCGTCACTGAAGCTTCGGTGCCGTGGCCGACATAGGAGTGGTAGTAGGCCAGTTCCTTGGCTTGCTCGGCAATGGCGTCGGCCACTTCCTGGCGGCCATAGCCGATGTTGACGCAGTAGAGGCCGGCGAACGCGTCGAGCAGCTTGTTGCCCTCGCGGTCGGAGATGTGGACGCCTTCGCCGCCGGTGACGATCCGGTTCTTCAGTTCACCACGGGCGAACTGGCCGAGATGGGTCGAGGGGTGGAAGAAGTGGTCGTGATCCCACTGGTCGAGCTGGTCGTTGCGAAGCATCGGCTTTCCTTTCGATTATTGTTCGTGCGAATTCTTGCGAGGGTCTGCCGCGGGCTCACGCCCAGTCGCGGCAGACATATTTGACNTCGGTGAAGGCNTCCATGCCGAGACGCGANCCCTCGCGNTCGANGCCGGACTGNTTCATNCCGCCGAAGGGNATNGGCGCGCCGGTGACCTTGGTGCGGTTGACCGCGACCATGCCGAACTGCAGCGCGCGGCTGGCGCGGTANATGCGGCGCGGGTCCTGGGTATGGAGNTAGGCGACGAGGCCGTANTCGGTGTCGTTGGCGCGGGCGAGCGCNTCNTCTTCNGTNTCGAAGGGCGCGATNGCNGCNACCGGGCCGAATGTTTCCTCATGCATGATGAGNGCNTCAGCNGGCACNTCGGANAGNACNGTNGGNTCGAAGAANAGATCGCCGGCCTGNTGGACCTTNCCGCCGGTCAGNACGCGCGCGCCTTTCTTNACGGCNTCCTCGACATGCTGGCGCTGCTTGGCGACCGCCTTTTCGTTCATCAGCGGGCCGATGTCGGGATCGTCCATGCCGATNCCCACCGACANCATGGCNGTNCGGGCNGCGAATTTCTCGCAGAAGGTCTCGTAGACCGAACGTTCCACGAAGAAGCGNTTGGCGCCCAGGCAATCCTGACCCGAGGTCGCGAACTTGGCNTTGATNGCCTCGTCGACNGCCTGNTCCATGTCGGCATCGGCAAAAAGAATGAAGGGCGCATGCCCGCCGAGTTCGAGCACGAGGCGTTTTACCGTGTCGGCGGAGCGCCGGTAGAGATGCTTGCCGATCTCGGTGGAGCCGGTGAAGGACAGCGCGCGAACACGGGCATCGTTCAGCCACGGCTCGACGATGGTCGCCGCATACCCGGTGATGACGTTGAAGACGCCGGCGGGAAGGCCCGCGCGTTCGGCGAGCTCGGCCAGCGCGAGCGCGGAGAACGGGGTTTCGGCGGAGGGATGGACGAGCACGGTGCAGCCGGCGGCAAGCGCTGCTGCCGCCTTGCGGGTGATCATCGCGGACGGAAAGTTCCACGGGGTGATCAAGGCTGCGACACCAAGCGGCTCGCGCCAGACTTCCACTTCTGCGTCGGGCAGGTGCGAGGTCACGCTTTCGATGTTAGGACGCTTGGCTTCCTCGGCATAGAACTCGATGAAGGCAGCNGCGTAATCGATCTCGCCNCGGGCTTCGGAGATCGGCTTGCCCTGTTCGAGAACCATGATGCGGGCGAGATCCTCACGATGTTCGCCCATCAGTTCGAACCAGCGGCGCAGGATTGTCGAGCGCTCCTGCGGCAGGAGGGCAGCCCATCCGGTAAAAGCCGTCTGTGCGGCGTCGATCGCGGCGGCGCTGTCGTCGGAGCTCAAGGCAGCGATCTCGCCGAATTCGGAGCCATCAGCCGGGTTCGTCACGCGCAGAGATGCGCCGTCGGTTGCGGCCGTCCACTTGCCGTCGATGTACGAGAAGCTGCGCAGAAGTTTGGGATCGTCGAGGCGCGACATGTCCGGATGGTCGGTATCGATGCGGTGCGCTTTTGCCATGTCTCTCTCCCGTTTTCGTCTGTGAGGGATCGCCGTTCAGGCGGGGGCGATCGGATGCGGGGAGACTATCGGGTGGCTGGCAGTCGGATCCTCTTATCGGGAGGGGGTGGGCAGAGGATTCCTCTTTTTGCGAGGCTGAGAGGGAGAGAAAATCACCCCTTGGCGCCCATCGGCAGGAGCGCTTCAAAGGGAATATGGCCGGATTTGACGGGCTTGGTGACGATATAGGTGAAGTAGCGCGCAAAGCCCGCGCCTTCGCCGAGCAACTGGTCGATCATGCGCTGGTATGTGTCGATATCCCTGCAGAGGATATGCAACAGGTAATCGTAGCCGCCGCCCAGCGCCCAGCAATTGACGATCTCGTCGTAGCGCTCTACCGCACGTTCGAAGCCCTGCATGGTTTCGACCCGGTGATTCTCGAGTTCCGCCATAACGAAGACTTCCACATGAGCGGCAATTTTCTTCAGGCTGATCTCTGCGCGATAGGCGGAAATGATGCCTGCCTTTTCCAGCCTCTGAAGCCGTTCCCAGCAGGGTGTCGCCGACAGGGATACGCGCTTTGCGAGCTCCGTCTTTGAGATGCGTCCCTCGCGGTCGAGTACAGACAAGATCTTGATATCGCGGTCGTCGAGCTTGATCATTACGGGTTCCACAGAATGGGGGAGGGGCTTGTCAATTGTCCCTTTTTCGGGTCACACTAAATCATGACAATATGGCCTCCACAACCCGGGACACTCCGTCGTCCCGCTTATCGTTCGCTGGCCGACGCGGTCATGCAGGCGATCGAAAGCGGTCAGCTCAAGCATGGCGACCGTCTCCCCACTCACCGCAATCTCGCCTACGATCTGGGGCTGAGCGTGCAGACCGTGGGACGTGCCTATGACGAACTGATCAGGCGCGGCGTGATCGCGGGCGAGGTGGGTCGCGGCACCTTCGTGCGCGCCACCCGCAACGAGAACCGCACACCCTATCTGCCGCGCAACCCCGACGGCCCGACGATCGATTTGTCGCTTTTGAAGCCGGTGCTCGAGCCCATGCATGCGGAGTTGATGAAGCAGGCGCTCAGGGATCTTGCCGACAATCTCCCGACGTCGATCTATGCATCGTTCCGCCCGGCCACCGCGCTCGGGAAATACCGCGACAGCTCCATTAAATGGCTCAGGCAGTGCGGGATCGAACTCCAATCGCAAGGACTTATGCTCACCAACGGGTCGAGCCCCTCGATGACCCTGGCGATCCTGACTGCGGCCAATGGCGGCGACCTGATCGCGGCTGAGACCCTCACGCATCACACGCTCAAACCCCTTGCCGGTTACCTCGGCTATCGCCTTCGCGGTGTGCCGTCCGACGATCAGGGTATGATCCCTGAAGCGCTTGACCGGTTGAGCCAGCGCGAGAGCGTTCGCGCTGTCTATCTGATGCCCGCGGGCCTTGGTCCGCAGGCCCGGATCATGCCGGAAGAACGCCGTCGAGCGCTCGTCGAAGTCGCCCGGCAGCGGGATATCATCATCATAGAAAACGATGCCTGGGGTCCGATGCAAGTCAACCGACCGGCGCCGATCGCCAACCTGGCACCCGAGCGGACCTTTTATTTCACCGGGCTGACAAAGTGCGTCATGCCGGGCCTGCGGATCGGATTTCTCGTCATGCCGGAGCCGCTGGAAGCGGCGACAGCCAACCGCCATCTCGTCACCAACTGGATGGCTACGCCCATGCTTGCGGAAATCGCCGCGCGCTGGATCGAGGATGGCACGGCCGAAAGACTGGCCCGCTACCAGACCGATGCTTTCGCCGAGCGCAACCGGCTGGCCGAGATCATTTTGGCCGGTGTGCCCTTCAGGTCCTCGCCGAACGGCATGCATATCTGGCTGCCGATGCCGCCCGGATGGAGCGAAGACGATTTCGTCTCCCATGCCCGTCAGCAGGGTGTTGCGGTCGCACCGGGCGGTGCGTTCGCAATTGCCGACGATCATCCTGAGCCCGCGGTGCGCGTGTGCCTCGGAGGGCAGTCGATCGAGATGCTGGAGAGCGGCCTGCGGGTCGTCGGCCGGCTCGTCCGAAGCCGCTTCGAGCCCGCGCTTTTGACCAGTTAGGGTTGCCGCTCGCAACCAATCCCCTAGTTCCTTGACCACNCAAAGTCTGCCGNGGCGGTGGGCTTTGCTCGTCCGCAGGGTTGATTCGAAATTGTAATGATTTAATATAATCGTTGACTCGAAATTGTCCTTGTTTCACCGTTATCAAATCAGAACAATAATAAACATAGAGCGGGAACACCGGCCACGATCAATTCGGATCGTCGAAGCCGGAGACAGCGCAGACCGAAATCGAGGCAACACTCCTGCCCGGCATCGCCGTGGCAGGCCCATACTCCATTGCGGTCGCGCACAAACACAAGAGGAGTAACCATTTATGCGCATTAACAAGCGAACCCTTTTCAGTTCCGTCGCTGCGGCCGTGATCACNGTCGCCGGTATCGGTACGGCACATGCGGCCACCTGGAAGTACGCCTTCGAGGAAGCCATGGANGAGGTTCAGGGCAAGTACGCCCAGAAGTTCAAGGAAGTGATCGAGGCCAATTCCGATCACGAGATCCAGCTNTTCCCGTTCGGTACGCTCGGTGAATCCGCCGACATCATGGAACAGGCCCAGGCCGGCATTCTTCAGTTCGTCGACCAGTCGCCCGGCTTCACCGGNTCGCTGATCCCGGAAGCCCANGTNTTCTTCGTGCCCTACNTGCTGCCGACCGACCAGGACCAGCTTGCGCGCTTCTACAAGGACTCCAAGGCCGTCAACGAGATGTTCCCCGAGCTCTATGCAGAGCAGGGCCTCGAGCTCCTCACGATGTTCCCTGAGGGCGAAGTCGCCATGACCACCAAGGAGCCGGTGGAATCCTGCGCCGACCTCGAGGGCGTGAAGTTTCGCGTGATGACCAACCCGCTGCTGGTTGAAAGCTACAAGGCATTCGGCGCGACGCCGACCCCGCTGCCTTGGGGCGAGGTCTACGGTTCGCTGCAGACCAACATCATTCAGGGCCAGGAAAACCCGACCTTCTTCCTGTATTCGACGAAGCTCTATGAGGTGACCGACTACATCACCTATGCCGGCCACAACAACTTCACCACTGCCGTGATGGCCAACAAGGACTTCTTCGACGGACTGGGCGAGGACGACCAGAAGCTCATCGAGAAGGCCTCTACGGAAGCCTACGACTACATCGTCGACTACCAGAAGGGTCTGGCCGATTCCGAGCTGAAGAAGATCACCGACGCCAAGCCTGAAATGAAGGTGACTGTGCTCGATGAAGAACAGCGCAAATGTTTCAAGGAAGCCGCCAAGGACGTCGAAAAGACCTTCATCGAGATGACCGGCGACTCCGGTCAGAAGATCCTCGACCAGATGAAGGCCGACCTGAAGGCTGCAGAAGAAGGCTAAGTCCCGATACGTCCGGACTTATCACCAAAAATGAGGACCGGGCGGGTTTGTGCCCGCCCGGTCTCTTCCAATATCGGGGACATGTGCCATGACCGACGGCGGCGACGACAGTATCGACCGGCATGAATCCAGCCTTCCCGGCATTCTGGGCGTGATCGACACGACCATCAGCCGGATCGAATCCTTCTTCCTCGCCACCGGCGTCCTGCTGATGGCACTGAACACGGTTTCCAATGTGGTGGGCCGTTTCGTTTTCCAGCAAAGTCTCTTCTTCTCCGAAGAGCTCAACCGCATTCTCATCATTCTCATCACATTCGCGGGNATTTCCTANGCAGCGCGGCACGGACGCCACATCCGNATGTCGGCGATCTACGATGCCCTGCCTGGCAAGGCCCGCAAGTCANTGATGATCGGCATCGCGCTGATAACCGCNNTCTTCATGTTNGGGCTTTGCTATTACGCAACNACCTACATCATGACGCAGTTCTCGCGCGGCCGCGTNCTTCCCGCCCTTCAGATTCCCGTCTGGATCACCCTCGTCTGGGTGCCGATCGGCTTCTTCATGACCGGTGTGCAGTACACGCTGACCGCCGTGAAGAACATCGCCTCCCGGGACATCTATCTCTCGACCAGTGTGCTCGAGGGATACGAAGAAGACGAACTCGAGATCTGAGGACGCAATCATGGCAGCNACAATTTTCATCGCGATGGTCGTCCTCCTGCTTCTCGGGTTTCCGATGATGATCCCGCTCATCGTCGGGGCGTTCATCGGCTTCTTCACGATGTTCGGCGGCATGGGACAGATGGAGACCATGGTTCAGCAGATGATGGCGGGCATTCGTCCCGCCTCGCTGATCGCGGTTCCGATGTTCATCTTCGCAGCCGATATCATGACCCGCGGCCAGTCGGCCGGACGNCTGATCGATCTCGTCATGTCGTTCGTCGGGCACATCCGCGGCGGTCTTGCCATTTCGACCGCCGCAGCCTGCACGCTGTTCGGTGCGGTATCCGGTTCGACACAGGCGACCGTGGTTGCCGTNGGTTCGCCGTTGCGTCCGCGCATGCTGAAAGCCGGTTACCGCGACAGCTTCATNCTGGCNCTGATCGTCAACGCCTCGGACATCGCCTTCCTGATCCCGCCGTCGATCGGCATGATCATCTACGGCGTGGTGTCCAACACCTCGATCGCCGAACTCTTCATCGCCGGCATCGGCCCGGGCCTGCTGATCCTCGTGCTTTTCTCGATCTACAGCTACATCTATGCGGTTCGGAACAAGGTCCCGACCGAGGAACGCGCGACCTGGTCCGAGCGCGGCAAGGCGCTGCTCGCGGCTCTCTGGCCGATGGGCTTTCCAGTCATCATTATCGGCGGCATCTATGGCGGCGTGTTCAGCCCCACTGAAGCTGCGGCTGCCTGCGTGCTTTATGCATTGCTTCTCGAAGTCATCGTCTTCCGTTCGATTACTGTCGGCGAAGTCTATCAGACGGCAAAGTCGACCGGGCTGATCACCGCGGTGGTCTTCATTCTTGTAGGCGCGGGCGCCGCGTTCTCCTGGGTGATTTCGTTTGCGCAGGTGCCGCAGGCAATCCTCAGCGGTATCGGGATTACCGAAATGGGGCCGATCGGCGTGCTCTTCGTCATCTCGATCGCGTTTTTCATCGGCTGCATGTTCGTTGACCCGATCGTGGTCATCCTCGTCCTGGTGCCGATCTTCGCACCGGTCGTCGATGCCGTCGGTCTCGATCCGGTGCTCGTCGGCACGATCATCACGTTGCAGGTGGCGATCGGTTCGGCCACGCCGCCATTCGGCTGTGACATCTTCACGGCGATCGCAGTCTTCAAGCGACCCTATATCGAGGTGATCCGCGGGACGCCGCCCTTCATCTTCATTCTGCTGGGTGTTGCGGTGGCCCTTATCTTCTTCCCGCAGATCGCACTCTTCGCTCGCGATCTGGCATTCAGATAAACCGGGAGGAAATAGAATGTTCAAAACGATTGTCGTTGCCGTCGACGGCTCGGAAGGCTCGAAGAAGGCCATCCATTACGGGGCGCAGATGCAGGCACAGTATGAGGGTGAACTCCTCATGCTGACCGTGTTCCGGCACCATTCGCTTCTGGAAGCTTCCATGTCGATGGTTCGTCCGGAGAATCCCGAAAACATTGATGACGCCATGCGCGGCTACGCCAAGGAAGTAGCGGATGAGGCCAAGGTGCTCGCCAAGGAAGCCGGGGCCACCAAGTTCCGCGCCTTCATCAAGAGTGGACAGCCGGCGCGCACCATCGTCAAGTTCTCCGCCGAGCACGATGCCGATCTGATCGTCGTCGGCAGCCGCGGCATGGGCGATATCGAGGGTTTTCTGCTGGGCAGCGTCTCCCACAAGGTGACGAGCCTGGCATCCTGTCCAGTAATGGTCGTCTGACGCCACGGCGCGTCNGTACGTTTCCCGGAGAGCGTGATGGCGGANCCAAAAGTTTCCATGTCGCCGCAGCAGATCGGCTACGAGAGCCCGGGCGCCACTGTGCGCTTCGGTCTCATCGCGCTGGCGACCGACATGACGACGGAGCCGGATTTCGTGCAGATCTTTCCGCCCGAGGCGATCGTCCATACGACGCGGGTGCATTATGCCAATCCGACGACGCCCGAGAACCTGCGCAAGATGGCACCGCTGCTCACCGATGCGGCGGCACTCATCACGCCGGGCGTTCCGCTTGTCGGCATCTGTTATTCCTGCACNTCNGCNTCNGCNACNATCGGTGTCGAGACGGTCGAGCGTTTCATTCACGCCGNGCGGCCCGGTGTTCCGGTGGTGCTGCCGACGGNCGCCTCGTCNCGNGCCTTCAAGGCACTTGGCGTTAGCCGAATTGCTGTCGTGACGCCGTATTTGCCTGAGGCGAGCGAGGCTGTGGCCGGATATTTNGCNTCNNAAGGTTTCGANATCACGAGCCATCATTGNCTCGGGCTCGCCGANGANCGCGACATGGCGCGNGTCTCNANNCANACGATCGTCGANGCGGCAATTGCGGCCGACGGCCCCGACAACGAGGCGATCTTTCTTTCTTGCACCGCCTTTCCCGCGGTTGGAGCCATTTCCGAANTCGAGGAACGAACCGGCAAGCCGGTGGTGACATCGAACCAGGCAAGCGCCTGGGAGATGTTGCGCCGCGGCGGTTTCAAGGACTGGTGCCCCACAGAATACGGACGACTGTTCGCGCTGCAGCTCGATGGCGTGAGCGAAGGATTTGCAGCATGACACAACCAGATTTTATTGGTCTCGCCGATATTGAGGCAGCGCGCGAACGCATTGCCTCGACCATCCGCCAGACGCCGGTCAATCTCTCCGACACCCTTTCGACTGTCGCCGGCGTGCCGGTGCACCTCAAGCTCGAACATCTTCAGTATACCGGCAGCTTCAAGCTGCGCGGGGCAGCCAACGCGGTTGCCCGCCTGTCGGACAAGGAGCGTGCCGCCGGTGTGGTCGGTGTCTCCACCGGCAATCACGGGCGTGGTCTGGCCCATGCCGCCAAAGCCGCCGGCGTGCGCTGCGTGATCTGCATGTCGCGTCGGGTGCCGCAGGTGAAGGTCGACGGCATCCGGGCACTCGGCGCGGACGTCCGCATCGTCGGCAAGTCGCAGGACGANGCNCAGGCNGAAGTCGACAAGCTGGTCGCNGAAGGCATGACGATGATTCCTCCCTTCGATCATCCCTCGGTGATNGCCGGGCANGGNACNNTGGGNCTCGAAATCTGTGACCAGATNCCCGATGTNGAGACCGTNGTCGTGCCGCTCTCGGGGGGCGGTTTGATCGCCGGCGTGGCNGCGGCCTGCAAGGCGAGGAACAAGGACATCCGCATCGTCGGCATCACCATGGAGCGCGGNGCCGCAATGGTGGCGAGCCTCGAAGCCGGTNAGCCNGTCGAAGTCGAGGANCTGCCGACGCTGGCGGATTCCCTCGGTGGCGGCATCGGNNTGTCNAANCGCTACACNTTCGCNATGACNCGCGATCTCGTCGATGANACCTATCTGATCNACGANGNCCAGATNGCNACCGGNATGCGCCANGCCTACTGGCAGGAGCGNCAGATCGTNGAAGGATCGGGTGCCGTNGGGATTGCCGCGGTCATCGCGCAGAAGTTCAAGCCGAAAGGTCCGATCGCGCTNATCCTGTCCGGCGGCAATGTCGANATGGAGCAGCATTTCCGCGTCATCGGCGGCGAGGANGTCGACCTCATGAAAGANGTCGCGTAATGCCGAAGGTCAAGATCCTCACCCAGTCCGANCTGATGAAAGCNGTGCCNCTCGANNNCGNNGCNGTCGNTTGCGTCGAGAACGCCTTTGCNGCCCTTGCCGGNGGNAAGGTGGTNATGCCGCCGATCCTGAGCCTNGCGATCAAGGAGGCCAATGGCGAGGTNGACGTGAAGACNGCNTATGTGCCCGGNCTCGACAGTTTTGCCATCAAGGTCTCGCCNGGNTTCTTCGANAATCCGAAGATCGGTCTGCCNAGCACNTCNGGNNTGATGATGGTGTTTTCGGCCAAGNCNGGNGTTCTNGAAGCNNTGCTTCTCGACAATGGCTATCTNACNGANGTNCGCACNGCAGCGGCNGGCGCGGTGGCNGCNANGCACTGTTCGCGTGAGGNATCCGCGACGGTCTGCATTTTCGGCGCNGGCATGCAGGCGCGGCTTCAATTGCAGGCGCTGATGCTCGTCCGTCCGGTGAAGAAGGCTCTGATATGGGCCCGTGATCTGNCGAAGGCNNANGCGCTGGCNGAGCGTATCGNCAGTNAGGACGGCATCGAGGCTGTAGCCGTCGCCGATCCGGAAACTGCCGTCGGCGAGGCCGATATCGTAATCACCACAACTCCCGCGACCGAGCCCGTCCTCAAGGCGGACTGGCTGAAGCCCGGCCAGCACGTGACTGCCATGGGCTCCGACCAGCATTCCAAGAACGAGATCGAGCCGGCCTGTTTGGCCAAGGCCGATGCCTATGTTCCCGACCGTCAGCCCCAGACTGCCGAACTCGGCGAGCTGCGTTCGGCGATCGAGGCCGGCATTGTGCCTTCCGGCAAGCGGTTCGCCGAACTCGGTGAGATAATCACGGGCGCGGCCAAGGCGCGCCTGTCACCTTCCGCCATCACCATTGCCGACCTGACCGGAACAGGGGTTCAGGACACGGCCATCGCAACCCTGGCCCTCAAGAGGGCAGGTCAACTGGGTCTCGGCGTCGAATTCGACTCCGGGGCATGATCGCAGTCATACCGCATAGAAAGTAAAAGACATGTCTGCACCGCAACTGGCCTTTTCACGCAGTGAGTTTGCCCGGCGTATCAACAAGACACGCAAGGCTATGGAAGAACGCGAGGTGGAGGTTCTGATCGTCTCGGACCCCTCCAACATGGCCTGGCTGACGGGCTATGACGGCTGGTCGTTCTATGTGCATCAGTGCGTCATCGTCGGCCCGGATGGCGATCCCGTCTGGTTCGGTCGTGGCCAGGACCGCAACGGCGCCAAGCGCACCTGTTTCATGTCCGAAGACGACATGATCGGCTATCCGGACCACTACGTGCAGTCCGACGTTCGCCATCCGATGGATTTTCTCGCCGAAAAACTCGAGGAGCGTGGCTGGGACAAGAAGCGCATCGGCGTGGAGATGGACAATTACTGGTATACCGCGCAGGCTCATGCCTCACTGCAGCAGCATCTGCCGAACGCGACCTTTCTAAACGCCAACAGCCTGGTGAACTGGCAGCGGGCGGTGAAGTCCGATCAGGAACTGCTCTACATGCACCGCGCCGCACGCATCGTCGAGCGCATGCACCAGCGGATCTTCGAAAAGGTCGAACCCGGTATTCGCAAATGCGATCTGGTGGCCGATATTTACGACGCCTCGCTCCGCTTCGACAATGACTACGGTTTTGGCGGCGATTATCCGGCCATCGTGCCGCTCCTGCCGTCGGGGATCGATGCTTCGGCCCCGCACCTGACCTGGAGCGACGAGCCTCTGCGGCTGGGCGAAGGCACCTTCTTCGAGATCGCCGGCGTCTATCGCCGCTATCACTGCCCGCTGTCGCGAACGGTGTTTCTCGGCAAACCGACAGACACCTTCGTCAATGCGGAAAAGGCCGTGCTCGAAGGCATGGAAGCGGGTCTCGAAATGGCTCGTCCGGGCAATCTCTGCGAGGACGTCGCCAACGCCTTCTACGGTGTGTTGAAGAAGTACGGGATCACCAAGGACAACCGCACCGGCTATCCGATCGGTCTGTCCTATCCGCCGGACTGGGGCGAGCGCACCATGTCGCTCCGCTCGGGTGACAAGACCGTGCTCGAAGAGAACATGACCTTCCACTTCATGACCGGTCTCTGGATGGAGAGCTGGGGCTTCGAGATCACCGAGAGCATCGTCATCAAGGAAGGCGGTCCGGAGTGCTTCGCCAATGTGCCGCGCAAGATGTTCGTGAAGGGCTGATTCATGGCGACCAATCCGATTTCGCCGACGATCCCCTTCGATGTGGACGGCAAGCATCATGGTTTTCTGAAACTGCCCTACAGCCGGGACGATTCCGCCTGGGGATCGGTGATGATCCCGATCTGTGTAATCAGGAACGGGGAGGGGCCGACGGCCCTTCTGACCGGGGCGAACCATGGCGACGAATATGAGGGGCCCATCGCCCTCCAGGATCTCGCCCATCGTCTCGAACCGTCCGACATTACCGGCCGCGTGATCATCGTGCCCGCCTTCAACTTTCCGGCTTTCATGGCCGGAAAGCGGGTCTCGCCAATCGACGGGCGCAACCTGAACCGTACCTTCCCCGGCAAGCCGGACGGCACTGTCACCGAGAAGATCGCCGATTACTTCGCGACCCAACTGGTGCCGCTGGCGCATCTGGTCGTCGATTTCCATTCAGGCGGCAAGACGCTCGATTTCGTACCGTTTGCCTGCTCCCATGTTCTCGAGGACAAGGAGCAGGAGAGATTGTGTGCCGAAGCCGTGGAGGCGTTCAATGCGCCCTATACGATGCGGCTTCTGGAGATCGACAATGTCGGTATGTACGACACCGAGGTGGAAAACCACGGCAAGGTGTTCGTCACCACCGAACTCGGGGGCGGCGGAACCGCGTCGGCCAACTCCGCTCGGATTGCCAAGCGCGGGGTGCGCAACGTTCTCAAGCATGCGGGTATCATGAAGGGCGAGATCGAGCGTCAACCGAGCACCTTTCTCGACATGCCGGACCATGAATGCTTCGTCTTCTCGGAAGTCCGGGGCCTTATCGAGCCGCTCGTCGATCTTGGCGAGGCGGTGGAGCAGGGGCAGCCGATCGCGCGCATCTGGCCAACCGAAAAGACCGGCGACGCGCCGGTCGAGTATATGTCGCACAAAACAGGTGTGCTGATTTCGCGGCACTTCCCCGGCCTCGTGCAGCCGGGTGACTGCCTCGGCGTGGTCGGCGTTCACATCGACTGACCGCAAATCATTTCGCGCGGGGTCGATCATTTCTGTTGATCCCGCGCGAACGCTCTCATACTCTCCGTGAAAATCTGGTCGGACCAGTTTGGTTCGCAAATGGGAGGAGTGGCATGCCGAAATTTGAGCGCAAGGACTTGATGGCCAAGTTCCAGAAGATGAAGGCGGACCGTGTGCCGATCATCGGGGGCGGTGCGGGTACCGGGCTTTCTGCCAAATGCGAGGAAGCCGGCGGCATCGATCTGATCGTCATCTACAATTCGGGACGCTACCGGATGGCAGGCCGTGGTTCGCTCTCGGGCATGATGGCCTATGGCAATGCCAACGATGTTGTCCTGGAGATGGCCCGTGAAATCCTTCCCGCGGTCAGCAAGACGCCAGTTCTTGCGGGGGTGAACGGGACCGACCCCTTCTGCATCTTCGATCATTTTCTCGGCCATCTGAAGGACCTCGGTTTTGCCGGAATCCAGAATTTTCCGACAGTCGGGCTGATCGACGGTAATTTTCGCAAGAACCTCGAGGAGACCGGCATGTCCTACGGTCGCGAGGTCGATCTGATCCGGCTTGCGAGCCAGATGGACATGCTGACCACGCCTTATGTCTTCAACGCCGACGAGGCCGCGGAGATGGCGAAGGCGGGGGCCGACATCATCGTCTGTCATTTCGGACTGACGACAGGCGGCTCGATCGGAGCGGAGACAGCCCTCAAGCTGGAAGATTGTCCGGCCATGGCGAATGAATGGGCGGAAGCGGCGCTGAAGGTCAACAAGGATGCGATCGTGCTCGTGCATGGCGGCCCGGTCTCGTCGCCGGAGGATGCGTCCTACATGCTCAACAACACCTATAACTGTCACGGCTTCTACGGCGCGTCCTCGATGGAGCGGTTGCCGACGGAACAGGCGCTGACGGAGCAGACACGCAAGTTCAAGGCGGTTACCTTCTGATCCGTTCACGCACCTTACGCAGGGAACGCTTTGCGTAAGCCGCAACATTCGTCATAGTCATTGCCCTAATGGACAACCTGCAGGGAGGGCAGGCATGGCGGATGCGGACGTCATCGTCGTCGGTGGAGGGCTTGCCGGACTTGCAGCCGCCGCAGAACTCGGCGATCGCGGCAAGAAAGTCATCATCGTCGATCAGGAGCCGGAAGGTTTTCTCGGCGGCCAGGCTTTCTGGTCGCTGGGCGGGCTGTTCATGATCGACAGCCCCGAACAGCGGCGGATGGGCATACGGGACAGCCGCGAACTCGCCCTGTCGGACTGGATGGGCTCGGCCGGCTTCGATCGACCGGAAGATTATTGGCCGCGCCGCTGGGCCGAGGCGTTCGTCGACTTCTCCGCCGGCGAGATGCGCTCATGGCTCCACCAGATGGGCCTGCGCTGGTTCCCGGTCGTCGGCTGGGCGGAACGCGGTGGTGGCTTCTGCAATGGCCACGGCAATTCGGTTCCGCGCTTCCATGTTACCTGGGGCACAGGTCCCGGCTCGATCGAGCAGTTCGTCCGCCGGGTCAACGAGCACCGTCAGAAGGGCCTGATCGAATGCCGTTTCCGCCATCGTGTGGATGGGATCGATATGGCGGATGGCGCCGTGACCGGCGTCCACGGCGCGATACTGGCGGACGATGCCGCCGCGCGCGGGCAGGCGACCAATCGCGACAAGGCCGGTGATTTTCGTTTGGCCGCATCTTCAGTGATCGTCGCGTCCGGCGGCATCGGCGGCAATTTCGATCTGGTGCGCAAGAACTGGCCGGTCGACCGGCTGGGGCCACCGCCGAAATCCATGGTGGCGGGCGTGCCGGCCCATGTGGATGGCCGGATGATCGGCATTACCGAGGAAGCTGGTGGCCGGGTGATCAATGGTGATCGCATGTGGCACTATACCGAGGGCCTGCAGAACTGGGATCCGATCTGGCCCAATCATGGCATCCGCATCCTTCCGGGGCCCTCATCCATGTGGTTCGATGCCGATGGCGAGCGGTTGCCGATTCCGTGTCTGCCGGGTTTCGATACGCTCTCGACGCTCAAGGAAATCCGCAAGCGGGGGCATGAGCACTCCTGGTTCGTGCTCACCCAGAAAATCATCGAGAAGGAATTCGCGCTCTCGGGCTCGGAGCAGAACCCGGACCTGACCTCCAAGAAATGGATGGAGGTGCTCAAGAGCCGCTTCGGCGCGAAGGGCGCTCCAGGGCCGGTGGAAGCGTTCAAGAAGAACGGTGCGGATTTCGTCGTGGCCGACGATCTGAACACGCTTGTCGAGGGCATGAACCGCCTCGCGCCGGACTATCATATCGAGACAGAGCGGCTTCGNGCGCAGATCGNTGCGCGCGACAAGCAGGTCGACAATCCATTCGCCAAGGATCTCCAGATCATCGCCATCAACGGNGCGCGGAANTATCGCGGNGACAAGCTGATCCGCACGGCCAGGCCGCACAANATNCTCGACAAGGANAAGGGNCNGCTNATNGCNGTGAAANTGCANATCCTCACCCGCAAGACGCTGGGCGGGCTCGAGACNGATCTCGATGCNCGGGTGCTTGGTGTGGNCGGCAATCCGGTNCCGGGCCTCTTCGCCGTGGGGGAGGCNGCCGGTTTCGGCGGTGGCGGTTATCACGGCTACAACGCACTTGAAGGCACTTTTCTCGGTGGCTGCATCTTCTCCGGCCGCAATGCCGGGCGTTCCGAGTATTGCGGATAATCCGCGCAAAGCAGGGGATGAGGTTAAGCAGGGCGTTGCCAGCGCAGGACTATGCGGTCAGTGTCGTTTCTCTTTTTACNTGGGGAGGCGCAGTTGTCGATCGTCAGCGCTGTCATTGCCGTTCTGGTGGCGGCCATTCATCTCTTTATCGTGTGGTTGGAAATGTTCGCCTGGGAGAGCAGGGGGCCGAAAGTCTTTCGCGGTTTGCCAAAGGACATGTTCGCGCCGACCAAGGCGATGGCTGCCAATCAGGGGCTCTATAACGGCTTTCTGGCAGCGGGNCTGATCTGGTCGNTGATGATCAGCAATCCGGTCTGGCANTCNCATATTGCGCTTTTCTTCTTCGGCTGTGTTGCCGCTGCGGGAATCTATGGCGCGGTCACCGTCTCGCGCCGGATTTTCTATGTTCAGGCGCTGCCGGCNCTCCTTGGCATTGTTTCGCTGATGTTCTGAGCCGGNCCTATCCCGGATTCGCCGTCGAAAAACCGAACCAGATCGCTACGCAGGCGAGCAGTATTGCCAGAACCCGGCGGATGCGCCGGGAGCGTTCGGGNTCCGTCAGGAATGGCGCGAGACTGCCGGCAAGCAGCACGATGCCGCCATGGATGATGGTCGCGACAGCGACGTAAATCGNAACGAGAAGCAGGTTGGCGGCAAGGTTCTCGACCCCTTCCGGCAGGAATGCGGGGATGACGGTGANAAAGAAGATCGCNGCNTTCGGNTTNAGNAGNTTGGTGACNAGNCCNCGACGGAAGTGGGCCGCAGANGANTGCTCGATTGCCTCCTCATCGCCCGAGCGCCAGGCATCGAAGGCGAGATAGAGCATGAANGCCACGCCGCTCCAGCGCAGAACCTCGTAAGCCAGCGGCGAATTGGCGACGATACCGGCGAGCCCCATCGCGGACGCAGTGCCGATGGTCGCAAGGCCCAGCGCGATGCCGAGCACGGTGAGAAAACCGGCGCGTCTGCCTTCGCCGAGGGAGACCACAGCGAGGTATCCCATGTTCGGGCCGGGTGTGATCTCGATAATGGTCGAGGCAAGCAAGAACGCCAGCAAGTTTTCAAAGGACATGCCGGAACCTCACATCACCACGTATCCAACAGCAAACGCTTTAATTCANCGCGCAACGCAACTATACCGAATTTACGTCCGTCCGCATGCAAATCCCGAATAGGTCTTCCATGAATTTCGCCGCTCTGGGCCGCACCGCCCTCACTCTCCTGATCGGCGGTCTCGGGGCTGCGGTGGCATGGAGCACAGGCTTCCCGGCNCCTTTTCTNACCGGNCCGGCGCTGGCNGTGACGATCGCGAGCCTTGNCGGTTTGAAACTGGATGTGGCGAACTGGTTNCGCAACGGCATGTTCGTGGTTCTCGGAACCACGATCGGCCAGACTGTGACGCCGGACGTTTTGTCCGCCGCGATCCGCTGGCCACTCTCCTTTGCCTGCCTCTTCGTCATGTTGCTCGTGATCATCGTGGTGTGTCGTGCTTTTCTCATGCGGCGATGGGGATTCGATCGGACCACCGCCCTTATGGGCGCGTTCCCCGGTCATCTGAGCTACGTTCTCGGCCTCTCCGAAGGCATCCGCGCCGATATCCCCACNGTCAGCGTGATCCAGAGCGTGNGGGTTCTGGCNTTGACGCTTTCGGTGCCGGTGATCNTTGCTGTCTTCGGCGANCTNCCNGAGGNNGCGCCGCAGNCCGCCGNNATTCTCGATGNCCGGCTNCTTNTCGCCNTNCTGGCCCTGGCGGGAGCTGTCGGCTGGCTTTTCAAGCTCGCCAAATTTCCCGCAGCCTTTCTTCTCGGTGCCATGGCNGTGTCNGCGNTCCTCCACGGCGCAGAGATCGTCACCGCAGCGGTNCCGCCCTGGATGACAATNGCGGCCTTTATCGCGCTTGGCAGCATGATCGGCACCCGNTTCTCCGGCACGACGTTNGCNGANCTCAAGCGGTCAATGGCCGCCGGGGTCTTCGTCACCATCGCGTCGGTTGCGATTGCGGCCTTGTTTGCGCTNCTCGCCGCCTATCTGACCGGTTTTCCCGTTCCGTCGGTCCTCATCGCATTTGCGCCGGGTGGGCTCGAAACCATGGTGGCGATGTCGGTTCTACTGGGCTCAGATCCGACCTTCGTGGCGGCTCATCACGTCGCACGGCTGCTGATGCTGACGATGATCATCCCGCTCTTTCTGATCCGCGGCAAAAGGAATTGACCGCTTTGGCCTGAAAGGCATTGGAACGCGCGGCGATGACCCTTATGTGAGGGTCTGAATGAAGGCATGGGAGCGTCAATTGACCGTCACCAAGGAACAGATTCTCGACAAGCTGCGCAGCGTGCGCGGCCCGGACCTTGAAACCGATATCGTTACGCTCGGCATTGTGTCGGATATCTTTATCGCTGACGGGAAGGCCTACTTCTCTCTGACCGTTCCGGCCGAGAAGGCACAGGAACTCGAGCCCATGCGGATGGCCGCGGANAAAGCGGCGCTGCAGGTCGAAGGCCTGAAAAGTGCGATGGTGGCGCTTACGGCTGCGCGTGAGGGCGGCAGTACGCCCGCGTCTTCGGCTCCGCCNCAACGNCCNGCNCAGGGCGGTCACGGCCATTCCCATGGCGGCGGCGCGCCNGGGCAGGGTGGTGGCGCTCAGGGTGGCGGACGAGCNAAGGNTGAAATCCCCGGTGTGTCGAAGATCATCGCGGTGGCTTCGGGCAAGGGTGGGGTCGGCAAGTCGACGACCGCCGTCAACATTGCTCTTGCACTGAAGGCCAAGGGTCTCCGTGTCGGGCTCCTCGATGCCGACATCTACGGGCCTTCTGTCCCGCGGCTGACGGGCGTGAAAGGGCGTCCCGAGCAGCTTGAGGGCCGCATGCTGAAGCCGATGGAGAATTACGGGCTGAAGATCATGTCGATCGGCTTCCTCGTCGAGGAAGAGACGCCGATGATCTGGCGCGGTCCGATGGTGATGTCGGCGCTCACACAGATGCTGCGTGAAGTCGCATGGGGCGAGCTCGACGTTCTGGTCGTCGACATGCCGCCGGGTACCGGCGACGCACAGCTGACCATGGCGCAGCAGGTGCCGCTGGCGGGCGCGGTGATCGTCTCGACGCCGCAGGACTTGGCACTTCTCGACGCGCGCAAGGGCATCAACATGTTCAAGCGCGTCAATATCCCGATCCTCGGGCTGGTCGAGAACATGAGCCATTTCGTCTGCCCCGATTGCGGCGGCCGGCACGATATNTTCGGCCATGGCGGGGCACGCGCGGAAGCTGAGAAGCTGGGCGTACCNTTCCTGGGNGAGGTGCCGCTTGCCATGCCGATCCGCGAGACNTCGGATGCCGGCAGNCCGGTGGTCGCGTGCGAGCCGGATGGTCCGCATGCGAAAGCCTATCTCGCTATTGCNGAGGGCGTGAAGGCCGGGCTCGAGGGTGCNGGCGAGCAGGCCCGCGCAGCACCGAAGATCGTTTTCGAATAGGCCGCCGGTTCAGCTCCAGTTTTCCGCTGCCACCTGCTCCGCGCAGAGGCGACGGAAGAAGGCGAGGTTTTCCTGGTCCAGCGGATCGTCCGCGGGTTCCTCCTGGGAGGCGAACTTGACGATGACCGTGCGCGTTTCCGGGTCCACATAAAGAAACTGGCCGTGGATACCCACTGCCATGAAGGTCTGGCTTTCGCCTCCGAGCTGATACCACTGGCTGCGATAGCGGCCACCTGGCAGGAAGTCGGCCTGATCGCCTTCCGCCCAGATCTTCTCGTCTCCGTTCTTCATCATGTCTTCGATGAAACGCGCGGGGACGATGCGGCCCGATTGGCCCACGCCCTCGTTCATCATCATCTCGCCCAGAAGCAGAAGATCGTGCGGACGGCACGAGAACCCGCCTGCCGTGCGCGGCGCGCCGAAGCGGTCGACGGTCAGGAAGGCGTCGGCATAGGCGCCGAGCGGTTTCCAGATAAGATCCGACAGAAGATCGGGAAAACGACGGCCCGAGAGCGTCTCGATGACGATGCCCAGCATGTCGGAATTGGGAGACTGATAAGCATGTGCGCTACCATGGGGGCCTTCGCCCTTCCTGAGGCTGCAGAGCATCTTGAAAAGACCCTCGTCGGGCTGGCCCGGNACGGGAGGGTTCCACAGCATGGCGCGGCGATAGCGGGCGTAATCGCCNTCCGACATNTAGGATTCCTCGAAATCGAGGCTCACGCGCATGTCGAGAAGCTCGCGCAGAGTGGCGTCGCCAAAGGCGCTGTTGCGTGTTTCCGGCAGAATCATGCCGACGGAAAGTGCGGGATCTATAAGGCCGTCTTCTTCGAGAATAGCCAAAACCAGTGCGGTGATCGACTTCGTGATCGAGAACACGAGATGCGGATCTTCCCGTTCGACGCCCGTGGCATGCCATTCGGCAACAATCCGGCCATCGCGCGACATGAGGAAGCTGTCGGTCTGGCTGCGGGCGAGNAACCAGGCAACGGTTTCATCNGAACCGGGNCGAANGGCGCTTGCCATGAGNTCCTGGTTATGGACGCGCTGGGGCAGCGGGCGAGGNGCATCCGTGCCGATCCGTGCGGANGGCACCAATTCGGCAGCATTGCGAAACGACCATCGGCTGAAGGGTTGGCGGCGCCAATTCTCGAGTGTTGCCGCGGAGCGCGGAAAACCGTTCTTCTTTTCGAATTCGTCTTCGATTGCCATTGTGATTCCCAATTCCCTCGCTAACGTATTGAACCAAGCAAGGTTTCATCCGCGTAAATTGCACCGCTCTCGATTTGTGGAAAAAACCTGAATAAAAAGGTTCACTTTTTACCTTGAATCATTCTAAACTAGGATAGCCGATTGAGGAGTGCACGATGCGACTGACACGCCAGACCAACTACGCTATCCGGATATTGATGTATTGCGGCGCGAACAAGGGGCAACTCAGCCGCATCGCCGAGATTGCCAAGGCTTACAACGTTTCAGAACTGTTTCTGTTCAAGATCCTGCAGCCGCTGACCAAGGCCGGCCTCGTCGAGACCGTGCGTGGCCGCAATGGCGGTATTCGTCTGGGCCGTCCCGCCGAAGAGATCACCCTGGTTGACGTGGTTACCGTGACCGAAGAGAATTTCGCCATGGCGGAATGCTTCGAGAACGACATGGCGGATTGCCCGCTTGTCGATTCCTGTGGTCTGAACAGCGCGCTGCGCAAGGCACTCGGTGCCTTCTTCGAAGTTCTGTCACAATATTCGATCGATGATCTGGTCAAATCCCGTCCGTCGATCAATCATCTTCTCGGCATTGAGGAGCAACCTGCGGCCTGACCTCTGCGTTCGGGTTTCGGGTGGCTGATCAGCCCGAGGGAAACCCGATAATGGAGGCTTGCATGGCAGAGACGAAATCCGACTGGTGGCGTGGCGCTGTCATCTACCAGATCTATCCGCGCTCCTTTCAGGATTCCAACGGCGACGGCATGGGTGATCTCAAGGGGATCACCGACCGGCTCGATCATGTCGCTTCGCTCGGCGTCGACGCAATCTGGCTCTCGCCGATCTTCACCTCGCCCATGGAGGACATGGGCTACGATGTTTCCGACTATCGCGATATCGACCCGACATTCGGCACGCTCGAGGATTTCGAGAGGCTGATCGCGCGCGCCCACGAACTGGGGCTCAAGGTCATCGTCGACCAGGTCTATTCCCATTCATCCGACCGGCATCCCTGGTTCGAGGAAAGCCGCTCGTCGCGCGACAATCCCAAGGCCGACTGGTATGTCTGGGCCGACGCCGACGAGGACGGCTTCGTTCCCAATCATTGGCCCTCGGTCTTCGGTGGCTCGGCCTGGCAGTGGGATACCCGCCGGCGGCAATATTACCTGCACAACTTCCTCACCTCGCAGCCGGACCTGAACTTCCACAACAGGGCGGTGCAGGACGAGATTCTGGACATCATGGAATTCTGGCTCGACCGCGGCGTCGACGGGTTCCGGCTCGACACGGTGAACTACTATTTCCACGATCCGCGATTGAGGAACAATCCGCCGCTTATGACGAAGGCCGGACGGACCGCGGTGCGCCCCTATGACATGCAGGATCATGTCTATTCCAAGACCCGGCCAGAGAATGTTCCGTTTCTGAGACGCATGCGCGCCACGATGGACAAGTACGATGCTAGGATGATGGTCGGCGAAGTCGGCGAAAGCCACAAGGCGAACGCCATCATGGCCGAGTATACCGCCGACAGCGACAAGCTGCACATGGCTTATTCCTTCGAGATGCTGAGCGACGAATTCTCCGCCGCGCATTTCCGCAATTGCGTGAAAGCTTTTTACGACGCGGCGCGCGCCCGCAATGGCTGGCCGTGCTGGAGCTTTTCCAATCACGACGTCATTCGTCACGTCAGCCGCTGGGTCAAGCATTCCGAAGATCTCGATGCGCTCGCGCGTCAGGCGGCGGCGCTTCTTCTCTCGCTCGAAGGCACGATCTGCCTCTATCAGGGCGAGGAACTGGGCCAGACCGAAACGCAGCTCGCCTTCGAGGAACTGGTCGATCCCCCCGGCATCACCTTCTGGCCGGAATACAAGGGCCGCGACGGCTGCCGCACGCCGATGGTCTGGCAGGCGCAGGCCGAGCATGGTGGATTTTCCGACGCCAAGCCATGGCTACCGGTCAAGCCGGAACAGGCTTCGCGTGCCGTCGACCGTCAAGAGGGCGATCCCAGTTCGGTGCTCGCCTATTATCGCGAGATACTGGCCTATCGAAAAGGTTCGGACGCCTTGATGACCGGCGTGACGACTTTTGCTAATCTCCCCGAGCCGGTGCTCGGCTTCGCGCGCGGCGAGGGGGATGACGGGCTGTTATGCCTGTTCAATCTCTCCAATGCGCCGCAGACGCTGACGCTTGGTGAGAAGGCCTCGCCGGAGCCTGTCTCGCGGAACTACGAGATGGCCGGTGAGATCCTGAAGCTCAGCGCTAATGGTTTTGTGCTGATCAAGGGGTTGTCGGCGGACAGCGTGAAGGCTGAGTGAGGGGGCCACTCTCTCGTCATGCCCGGACTTGATCCAAGTCCAGCGAAGCGACGACGTTGCGCCGGGCATTCATTCCGTTTGGCCTACATCACGGGATGGATTCTCGGGTCGCGCTGCGCTTGCCCGGAAACGACGAAATGAAGGTTATGCCTCGATGATCTCGAAGGCGTCGACATCGACCATGCCGCGGTCGGAGATCTTCAGGTGGGGGATGACCGGCAGAGGCAGGAAGGCGAGCTGGAGGAAGGGTTCTTCCAGCGTACCGCCTAGATCGCGGGCGGCCTGGCGGAGCGGGATCAGCAGTTCGCGGACGGTCTCGTAGGGTTCGAGGCTCATCAGGCCCGCGACGGGCAGGGCGATTTCGGCCTTTACCTTCTCGCCCTCTGCCACCACGAAGCCGCCGCCGATCTCCGCCATGCGGTTGGCGGCTGTCGCCATCGAGACCTCGTCTGCACCGATGACGCAGAGATTGTGGCTGTCATGGCCGACGGTCGAAGCAATGGCACCGCGCTTGAGGCCAAAACCCTGCACGAAGCCGGTCGAGATATTGCCGTTCTTGCCGTGGCGCTCGATGACCGTGACCTTGAGGATATCGCGGTCGATATCGGCGTGTTTCTCGCCCTCGGAAACATCGAGATCGAGCATGCGCTTTTCAGTGATGATCTTGCCCGGCAGGATGCCTATGACGGCGGTCTCGGCATTGTTCTTGCGCACGGCGAAGGTGGCTGGCTCGACCTTCGGTGCCTTCACGCTTTCAAGGCCCACGGGCGCAACATTCTCGCGGGTGGCGAAGAGTTCGTCACTCACGAGACGACCGGCGGAGAACACCATCTGGGCATTACAGTCTTCCAGACTGTCGAGCACCACGATATCGGCNCGCCAGCCGGGGGCAACGAGGCCGCGATCGCGCAGGCCGAAGGCACGGNCNCCGGANATCGAGGCNGCGCGATAGACGGCNAGNGGATCGGCGCCCTCNGCGATNGCNTGGCGNATCATGTAGTCGAGATGGCCGTGCTCNGCGATGTCGAGCGGGTTGCGGTCGTCGGTGCACAGTGCGAGGAAGGGCGAGTTGCGCTCGGTCATGATGGGGATAAGGGCGTCGAGATCGCGGCTGACCGAGCCTTCGCGGACGAGAATGTGCATGCCCTTGGAGAGCTTTTCGAGCGCCTCCTCAGCAGTCGTCGTCTCATGGTCGGTGCGAATGCCGGCCGACAGATAGCCGTTGAGCGCGTAGCCCCGCACCAGCGGCGCATGACCGTCGATATGGCCGCCCTGAAACGCTTCGAGCTTGGCCATGCAGACGCGGTCCTTCGCCAGCAGTCCCGGGAAGTTCATGAACTCGGCGAGACCGATGACCTTCGGGTGATCGCGGAAGGGAAGCAGATCCTCGATCTTCAGTTCCGCGCCGGCGGTCTCCAGATGGGTTGCCGGAACGCAGCTCGAAAGCTGCACGCGCACATCCATGATGGTGCGTTCGGCGGAATCGAGGAAGAAGCGGATGCCGGGTGAGCCGAGAACATTGGCGATCTCGTGCGGATCGCAGATCGCGGTGGTGATGCCGCGCGGCAGAACGCAGCGGTCGAATTCATGCGGGGTGACGAGCGAGGATTCGATATGGAGATGGGTGTCGATGAAGCCCGGCACCACGATGCGGCCGGAGATGTCGATCTCCTCGACGCCCTCATAGCTCTCCAGCGTTCCGACAATCGTCTCGCCGCAGATGGCGATGTCGCCCTCGCGCAATTCACCGGTGACGAGATCNTAGAGCCGTCCGCCCTTCAGGACGATATCGGCTTTCGCCTTGCCCTGTCCCTGGTCGATGCGGTCGGTGAGGCGGCTGGTCATGGGGAGGCTCCGTTCGAATCTTTGTCGCGTACTATAGCAAAACGGCCGGCGTTGCCGCCGGCCGCATGAGTTTTCTGAAGCTCGGGGGCCTTATTCCACGGTCACCTTGTCGGTGATGTCCGCGGTCCAGGCGCCCGAGGGCTCTTTCTCGATGATCTTCTGGTCGAGAAGGGCCTGAGCGGTACGCTCGTAGGCTGCTTCGATCAGCTTGGCATCGGGCTCGCCGATCAGCTTGGCGACTTCGCCCATCATNCGCTTCTGGTGGTTTTCGTCCTGTCCGCCATTGTCCATGACGATTTCAGCTGCTTCGTCCGGGTTCTCGATGGCGTATTTCCAGCCCTTCATGGAAGCCGAAACGAAACGCACCATCTTGTCGGCGAAGGCAGGATCCTTGAGATCGTCTTCCATGGCATAGAGGCCGTCCTCGAGAAGATCGACGCCCATTTCCGAATAGTTGAAAACGACGAGATCCTCCGGCTTGTAGCCGGCGTCCATCAGCTGCCAGTATTCGTTGTAGGTCATCACCGAGATGCAGTCGGCCTGCTTCTGGATCAGCGGCTGGACGTCGAAGCTCTGCTTGAGCACGGTCACGCCGTCATCTCCGCCTTCCGTCGAGATGCCGAGCTTGTTCATCCAGGCATAGAACGGATATTCGTTACCGAAGAACCAGACGCCGAGCGTGTGGCCAGGGAAGTCGTCGGTGGTCTGGATCGGGCCGTCCTTCGGGCAGACCAGCTCCATNCCGGCCTTCTTGAAGGGTTGTGCGATGTTGACGAGGCCGACGCCCTTTTCACGCGCGGCAAGCGCGCCGCCCATCCAGTCGACGATGACATCCGCGCCGCCGCCGGCGATCACTTGTTCCGGCGCGATATCGGGCCCGCCCGGCTTGATGGTGACGTCGAGATCGGCGTCTTCGTAAAAGCCCTTGTCCTTGGCAACGTAGTAGCCGGCGAACTGTGCCTGGGCCACCCATTTGAGCTGCAGGGTCACCTCGTCGGCGGCATGGGCGCCGCCGGCGAGAACCGTCATGGTGACGGCGGTAGCAAGAGTGCTGAGCATTTTTTTCATGCGTTTGTTCTCCTCTGGAAGTGGCCCCGCGCNATCAACGATAGCTCGGATGCCAGAATGTCACGATCCGCTCGGCAAGTGCGAGTAGACCGTAGAACACGGACCCCACCACGGCTGCGAGCGCGATTTCCGCCCACACCATGTCGAGGTTCATCCGACCGACTTCGGTCGAAATGCGAAAGCCCATGCCGACGACCGGCGTACCGAAGAATTCGGCCACGATCGCACCGATAAGCGCGAGAGTCGAATTGATCTTGAGGGCGTTGAAAATGAAGGGCATGGCGACCGGCAGACGCAGCTTGCCCAGCACCTGCCAGTGGCTGGCGCCGTAGGTGCGCATCAGGTCGCGCTCCATGTGACCGGTGGCCGCGAGGCCCGCGAGCGTATTCACCAGCATCGGGAAGAAGGTCATGACGACCACGACGGCGGCCTTCGAATGCCAGTCGAAGCCGAACCAGATCACCATGATGGGCGCGATGCCGATCATCGGGAGAGCCGCGACCATGTTGCCGATGGGCAGGAGCCCGGCCGCGAGAAACCGGAAACGATCGGCGAGCACTGCGACAACGAAGCCCGAGAGCGTGCCGATCAGGTAACCGATCAGCACCGCCTTCATGACTGTCTGTACGAAATCGGCAGCCAGAATGTTGGTCGAGGTGACGATACGCGCGCCGATGGAGGAGGGAGGGGGCAGCAGCACGAAGGGAACCCCGCCGCCGCGTGTGAGCGCTTCCCAGAGGATCAGGATCCAGACGCCGAAAATGGCGGGAACGACCAGCGCAATCGTGCGCTGTGCCGTGAGCGAGGTCAGCTTCATTTCCGAGAGAACGGTGACCAGCCGCCAGGCGAGAAGCCAGGCGGCTGCCAGTGCAGCGAAATAGCCGAAGGTCGCCGTACCGAACGCGTCGGCCAGCCCTCCGATCAGCAGCCAGGCTGCACCGTGGCTGGCAATCGCGAGTATGCCGGCTTCGATCGCTGGGCGCAGCTTCAGCGTCGAGAGAACCGACGCGCCAATCACGATTGCCGCGACCAGAAGCGAAGCCCCGGTGTCCATCGTGGCCGTAAACGGCAGGCCGATCAGGCTTGCGAGACCTGCGACGAGCCCGGCGACTGCCTGCCAGTTGGGGCGAAACCCGCTCATGGCTTCACTCCCATCCGGCGTTCGACGGTGCGTCCGATGATATCGACGAGGCTCACCAGCAAGATGGCGCAGATCGAGCCCGCGATCAGCGCTGCGAAGATGTCGATGGTCTGGCTGTAATAGGAGCCGGCAAGCAGTTTGGAGCCGATGCCGGCGACCGCACCTGTCGGCAGTTCACCGACGATCGCACCGATGAGAGAAGCGGCGATCGCGACCTTGATGGAGGCAAAGAAGAACGGCACCGACGCGGGGATCCTGAGCTTCCAGAGCACCTGCGAAGAGCTCGCCGAATAGGTGCGCATGAGATCCATGTGCAGGATGTCGGGCGAGCGCAGGCCCTTCACCATGCCGACTGCAACGGGGAAGAAGGACAGATAGGTCGAGATCAGGGCCTTAGGCAGAAGCCCGGTGACGCCGATGGCCGCCAGCAGAACAATGATCATCGGCGCCACCGCCAGGATCGGCACGGTCTGCGAGGTAATGATCCAGGGCAGCAGCGACTTGTCGAGCGCTTTCACATGGACAATCGAGATCGCGATGACGACACCGAGCGCGGTGCCCATCGCGAAGCCCAGGAGTGTGGCGGAAAGCGTGACCCAGGAGTGGTAGATCAGGCTGCGGTTGGAACTGAGCTTGACGCCGACGGTGTATTTCCAGAACGCGGCTGCGACCTGATGCGGCGCGGGCATGGTGGGCTTGGGCTGTGACCACGTCTTGAGGACGAACTCCATCCCCTCGGTCTGCTCGCCCGCGCGTTTTTCGAAGTCGCGCAGCACCGGCGCGTTGAGCGCCACCGCCGCGCCGTACCAGATGACCACGATCGCTGCGAGAATTGTGAGGATCGGCACCAGCCGTCCGGTGAGAAAGTCGCGCATGGGGATCATGAGCCGGCCTCAAGCCTCATCGCTATGCCCCTCGCGCAGTCCGTCGCGAACCTGGTGGGCGATCCGGAGGAATTCTGGGGTTTCGCGAATGTCGAGCGGGCGGTCGTCACCGAGATTGCAGTCGATGATCTCGTGGATGCGGCCCGGGCGCGGGCTCATGACCACGATCTTGGTCGACAGATAGACCGCTTCCGGAATCGAGTGCGTGACGAACACGACGGTCTTCTTGGTGGTCGCCCAGAGCTTCAGAAGCTCTTCATTGAGGTGATCGCGGACGATCTCGTCGAGCGCGCCGAAGGGTTCGTCCATCAGTAGCATGTCCGGTTCGACCGCAAGTGCGCGGGCAATGGATGCGCGCTGCTGCATGCCGCCTGAGAGCTGCCACGGAAACTTCTTCTCGAAGCCTGTGAGATTGACGAGTTCGAGGTTGCGCTTGATGCGGGCGGCCTTTTCCTCGGCGCTCAGTCCCATGATCTCCAGCGGCAAGGCGACATTCTTGGCGATGGTGCGCCAGGGAAACAGGGCCGCCTGCTGGAAGACGTAGCCATAGGCACCGTCGAGACGGGCGTTTTCCGGCGTCGTGCCGTTGACGGTGATCGAGCCCGCAGTCGGTTTTTCCAGATCGGCGATCACGCGCAGAAGCGTGGTCTTGCCACAGCCGGACGGGCCGATGAGGGAGACGAATTCACCCTTCTCGATATCGAGCGTGATATCGGACAGCGCCTGGACAGAGCCGTCGCCGGTCTGGAAGACGAGATCCAGGTTTTTTGCTGAAATGACTGGCATTGTACTCATACCGACCGCGTAATTCCCCCATCCACCCTGATGTTCTGGCCCGTGATATACCCTGCACCTTCGGAGGCCAGAAACGCAATGGTTTCCGCGATTTCCTCGACTTTTCCATAGCGTTCCATGGGGATGCGTTCGCGGAATGCCTCTTTTTCCGGCAGGCTGTCTATGAACCCCGGCAAGACATTGTTCATGCGCACATTGTCGGGCGCATACTTGTCCGAATAGAGCTTGCAGAAGGCGGCGAGGCCGGCGCGGAAGACGCCTGAGGTCGGGAAGACCGGATCAGGCTCGAAGGCGGCAAAAGTGGAGATGTTGATGATTGTTCCCGCCTTCTGCTCGACCATGATCGGGGTCACGAGGCGGGTCGGGCGGACAGCCGAAAGCATGTAGACATCGAGACCGGTGTGCCAGTCCTCGTCGGTCAATTCGAGCACCGGCGCGCGCGGTCCGTGGCCTGCGGAATTGACGAGGACGTCGACGCGGCCCCAGCGCTCCAAGGCCCCGTCGACGAGCTTCTTCAGGTCATCCTCGCTCTGGTTCGAGCCGGTGACGCCGAGCCCACCGAGTTCCTCGGCCAGCGCCTCGCCCTTGCCGGAGGAGGAGAGGATCGCGACCGCGTGGCCGGTCTCGGCGAGTTTGCGCGCCGCGGCTGCGCCCATGCCGGAGCCTCCCGCGGTGACGAGTGCGACCTTCATCATGACAGCTCTCCCTTTTTCGGTGCCGCAGGTTCTACGCCCACAGTTTTGGTTCTGCGAACTCGATCGAATTGCCCGCCGGATCGCGGACATAGATCGAGCGCGCACCGTTCGGCCATTCGAAATCGGCCTCGATCTCGATGCCGGCACTTTCCAATCTCTCGTGCCAGGCCTTCAGTGCCGCCGCATCGGCGGCAAAGCAGAGATGTCCCTGTCCTTCCGCGCCGTGCGGCGGGACGGGGAGCTTCGCGTTGGCTGTCGGTATGCGCGTCTGTTCGGCGATGAAGAGAAGCACCACGGTGTCGCCCGCTCGNTAGAAGACATGNCGGCCTTCNACCTCGGTGATCTTNTCGAGGCCGAGNACATCGCCNTANAAGCNCTTCGCCGCGTCGAGGTNATCGANATACAACGCGGCTTCGAGNACGCCGGNGAGGGGCGGGGTGNNGCTGGCGTTGACCAAGCCTCACACNCCCGATGCCGGAATNCCNGAGCGCTCGATCTTGCGCGGGGCNGAGATTTCCTTCCANGTCGAGAGCGCCTTGTTNACCGCGCCATAGGGTTCGCGCTTGACGAACTTGCCCCAGCCTTCCTCGTTGGTCATCTTGCCNTCGGTCACCGANANCTTGCCGCGCGAGAGCGTNAAGCGGGGCAGGCCCTTGACGGTNTTGCCNTCGAAGACGTTGTAGTCGATCGCCGACTGCTGGGTCTTNGCGGAGATGGTNTTTTCCTTNTCNGGNTCCCAGACNACGATNTCGGCNTCGGCGCCGACGAGGATCGCGCCCTTCNTCGGATAGACGTTGAGNATCTTGGCGATNTTGGTGGAGGTGACGGCGACGAACTCGTTCATTGTCAGNCGNCCGGTNGCNACNCCNTAGGTCCAGAGCATCGGCATNCGGTCCTCAAGACCGCCGGTGCCNTTCGGGATCTTGGTGAANTCGCCNACNCCGAAGCGCTTCTGCTCGGTGGTGAAGGCGCAATGGTCGGTGGCGACCACCTGCAGNGAGCCNGATTGCAGNCCNGCCCAGAGCGAATCCTGATGGTTNTTGTTGCGGAACGGCGGCGACATNACGCGGCGGGCNGAATGGTCCCAATCCTTGTCNAAATATTCGCTTTCATCGAGNGTNAGNTGCTGGATCAGCGGCTCGCCATAGACNCGCATGCCGTTCTGGCGCGCACGNCGGATNGCCTCNTGGCTCTGNTCGCAGGAGGTGTGGACGACATAGAGCGGNACNCCNGCCATGTCGGCGATCATNATGGCGCGGTTGGTGGCCTCGCCCTCGACCTGCGGCGGNCGNGAATAGGCNTGCGCCTCGGGGCCNTTNTTGCCNTCTGCCAGNAGACGGGCNGAGAGATCGGCCACCACGTCGCCGTTTTCGGCATGGACCANCGGCATGGCGCCGAGTTCNGCACAGCGCTGGAAGGAGGCGTACATCTCGTCGTCCTGCACCATCAACGCGCCCTTGTAGGCCATGAAGTGCTTGAAGGTGTTGATGCCCTTTTCGCGGACGACCGTCTCCATCTCGTTGAAGACCTGCTCGCCCCACCAGGTGATCGCCATGTGGAACGAGTAATCGCAATTGGCGCGGGTCGACTTGTTGTCCCAGCGCTGCAGCGCTTCGAGCAGCGANTGGTCCGGGTTGGGCAGGCAGAAATCGACCACCATNGTGGTNCCGCCNGCGAGNGCNGCGCGGGTNCCGCTTTCGAANTCGTCGGAGGAGTAGGTGCCCATGAAAGGCATTTCGAGNTGGACGTGCGGGTCGATGCCGCCCGGCATCACGTAGCAGCCGGTCGCATCCAGCNTCTCGTCGCCNGNAAGNTCCGGGCCGATNTCGGTGATNANNCCNTTCTCGATCTTCACNTCCGACTTGTAGGTCAGGTCGGCCGTGACGATGGTTCCGTTCTTGATGACCTTGCTGCTCATTTTCATTCCCCTTGTCTCATTCTTTCGTNTGGTCGGATCAATCGGCGTAGGAAGGGTCCTCCGCGTCGAGGATCCGTTTCATTTCGGCGAAATGGGCCTGTTCGGCATCCTTGTAGACGTCCCATTCCGCAGCCGTCGCCTCGGCGAGGTCGTGCGGCATGATGTTGATTTCGCGGCCCGTCGAATAGGCAAGCACCATGGTCCGCGCCGCGCGTTCGAGGTGGTACATCGCGTCAAAGGCTTCGGCGACCGTCTGGCCGACAGTGGTGGCACCATGATTGCCCATCATGACAGCCGAATGGTTGCCGATGGTGGCTGCGATGCGCTCGCCCTCGGCTTCCTCGGTGGCGATGCCGCCGAAAGACCGGTCGATGGCGAGGCGATTGTAGAAGCGTGCGGTAACCTGATCGATCGGGTAGATCGCCGGGTCCTTCAGTGTCGCGAGCGTCGTCGCATAGGGCGGGTGCAGGTGCAGCGCCACGCGGGCGTGCGGCAGATTGCGATGGATTGCCGAATGGATCGACCAGGCGGACGGATCCGGCGCATCCTCGCGATTCATCGTTTCGGGATCGTCGGCATCGACCAGCAGAAGTTCGGACGCCTTCGCCCNCGAGAAGTGCTTCCAGCGCGGATTGACGAGGAACTTTTTTCCGTCCGGCGAGACGGCGGCGGAGAAGTGATTGGCCACGCCCTCGTGCCAGTCGTTGCGTGCGGCGAGCCGGAGGGCCGCTGCGAGATCGATGCGGAGCTGGTGCTCGTCGGTCTTGTCGATCGGAATGACTTTGGCTGTATCGCTCATCTGTTTCCTCCGGTTGTCCCTGTCAGGGTCGCAATGTCGCCAGCTTGATGCCGAAGCCGATGAAGATCGCCCCGGTCGCGCCCTTGATCCATCGCTGCACGCGGCCGCTCCGGACAACGATGGAAAGCCGATCGAAAAGCAGCACCATCGGGACGAACCATGCAGCGTTCAGCGCGGCATGGATGGTCACCAGCAGATAGGCCGAAGCCGGCGAAACCGTGTCATGCGGGATGAACTGCGGGAAAGCAGCGAGGTAGAACATCGCCACCTTGGGGTTCAGTGCGTTGGTCAGAAAGCCCTCGACGAATGCCGTCGTCAGCCTCCGCCTGCGACGTGCCGGAGCGACCTCGGCAACAGCGGCGAGCCCGTTGTGCCATGCCTGGCGCAGCGCCTTGACGCCGATCCAGATCAGATAGCCTGCGCCCAGAAGCTTGACGGCCAGAAAGAGGTTGGCCGACTGCATGAGAATGAGCGACAGGCCGAAGATCGCAAATGTGCCGTGGACGAAGAAGGCGACCACGAAACCGGCGATATTGGCGAAACCCGCCGCGCGGCCCGAGGTGGGAACCGTCTTTGCGATGAGTACGCCATTGGGGCCAGGCGACATGATCAGAAGTGCTGCCATGGCGGCGAAGGCGAAGATGGTTGCGGTGGTCATGACGATTTACTCCACGATCTCCGCAGTCTCGACCACGGCATGCATGAGTACGTCGGCGCCGGCGGCGGCCCATTCCTTCGAGATTTCCTCGGCCTCGTTGTGGCTGAGGCCGTCAACGCAGGGGCACATGACCATGGCGGTCGGGGCCACGCGGTTGATCCAGCAGGCGTCGTGACCGGCGCCGGAAATGATGTTGCGGTGGGAATAGCCCAGCCGCTCGGCGGCATCGCGGATGGCGGTCACGCATTTTTCGTCGAAGGTGACTGGGTCGAAGCCGCCGGTCTTCTCGAATTCGATGCCGAGGCCCATCTCGTCGCAGATCTTCTTCGCACCCTCCTTGAGGCGCTTTTCCATGTCCTCGATGACGGCGAGGTTGGGCGAGCGGAAGTCGACGGTGAAGACGACCTTGCCGGGTATGACGTTGCGCGAGTTTGGATAGACTTCGATGTGACCTGCCGCGCCCACAGCGTCGGGCTTGTGGCTCCAGGCGATCTCGTCGACGAGTTCGAGCACGCGGGCCATGCCGAGCCCGGCATTCTTTCGCATCGGCATCGGTGTGGAGCCGGTATGGGCGTCCTTGCCGGTGATCGTCACCTGCGTCCAGGAGAGGCCCTGACCGTGGGTGACGACGCCGATATCCTTGCCCTCTGCCTCGAGGATCGGGCCCTGCTCGATATGGAGTTCGAAGAAGGCGTGCATCTTGCGCTGGCCCACTTCCTCGTCGCCCTTCCAGCCGATGCGCTCGAGCTCCACGCCGAAGGTCTTGCCCTTGGCGTCGGTGCGCGCATAGGCCCAATCCTGCTCGTGGATGCCGGCGAAGACGCCCGAGGCGAGCATGGCGGGCGCAAAGCGCGTGCCTTCCTCATTGGTCCAGTTGGTGACAACGATCGGGTGCTTCGTCTTCACGCCCAAATCGTTGAGGGTGCGGACGAGTTCAAGTCCGCCGAGAACGCCCAGAACGCCGTCATACTTGCCGCCGGTCGGCTGGGTATCGAGGTGCGAGCCGACATAGACGGGAAGCGCATCGGGATCTGTGCCGGGGCGGGTCATGAACATGTTGCCCATGGTATCGACGCCCATGGTCATGCCCGCATCCTCGCACCATTTCTGGAACAGTTTGCGGCCTTCGCCATCCTCGTCCGTGACGGTCTGGCGGTTGTTGCCGCCCGCCACGCCGGGGCCGATCTTCGCCATCTCCATCAAGGAGTCCCAGAGCCTGTCGGCGTTGATTTTCATGTTAGCTGCCGGTGCGGCCATGGTTGGTCTCCTGTCAGTCCGAAACGTGTATTCTGGAGCCGGGCATGACGGTCATGTCCGGCCGGGTATAGCTTTGGGGCGGGATTGGTCTGGCGGCGTCGCGCAATGCGGCTGCCGAAGGCTGCGTTATGGCCCGGGAGAGGGCCATCAATCGACCTCGTTGAGGACGGTGCGCAGCGTATCGATGATCTGGTCGATCTGGTCTTTCGAGATGATCAGCGGCGGCGAGAGCGCGATGATGTCGCCGGTCGTACGGATCAACAGTCCCTTCTCCCAGGCACGCAGGAAGCACGAGAAGGCGCGCTTGGTCGGCGAACCCGCAATCGGTTCGAGTTCCACTGCGCCGACCAGACCGATGTTGCGGATATCGATGACGTGCGGTTCGCCCTTGAGCGAATGCAGGCCCTCTTCCCAGTAGGGGGCGAGCTCGTTTGCGCGCTCGAAAAGGCCTTCTTCCTTGTAGGTCTCGATGGTGGCGAGACCGGCGGCCGAGGCGATCGGATTGCCCGAATAGGTGTAGCCGTGGAAGAACTCGATGAGATGTTCCGGACCGTTCATGAAGGCGTCGTGGATCTCGGGTGTGA
Organism: Hoeflea sp.; assembly: GCA_002707605.1. GTDB lineage: Bacteria > Pseudomonadota > Alphaproteobacteria > Rhizobiales > Rhizobiaceae > Pseudohoeflea. The sequence continues at coordinate 125,362 of PANK01000014.1, read as the reverse complement.
CGAAGACCGCGCCCATGGGGATCACGCCGTTGGTCAGGCCCTTGGCGGTCACCATGATATCCGGCTTCACGCCGAAATAATCCGCAGCGAAAGGCGCACCGAGACGGCCATAGCCGGTAATGACTTCGTCGAAGATCAGAAGAATGCCGTGCTGGGTGCAGATCTCGCGCAGCTTCTGCAGGTAGCCCTTCGGCGGTATCAGCACGCCGGTCGAACCCGCGACCGGTTCCACGATCACCGCTGCGATGGTGGAGGGGTCGTGCAGTGTGACGATTCGGGTGAGCTCGTCGGCCAGATCGGCGCCGTGCTCGGGCACGCCCTTCGTGAATGTGTTCTTGCCGGGCAGGTGTGTATGGGGCAGGTGGTCGACGCCGGTCAGAAGCGTGCCGAACATCTTGCGGTTGGCCACGATGCCGCCCACCGAGATGCCGCCGAAATTGACGCCGTGATAGCCACGCTCGCGACCGATCAGGCGGAAGCGTGACCCGTCACCCTTGGCGCGGTGATAGGCGAGCGCGACCTTGAGCGCGGTGTCGACGGACTCCGAACCGGAATTGGTGAAGAGGACATGGCCCATGTGATCGGGGGCGATGTCGATGAGACGATTGGCGAGTTCGAACGCCTTCGGGTGGCCCATCTGGAACGCGGGCGCGTAGTCAAGCTCTCCCGCCTGCTGGCGGATCGCCTCGGTGATCTTCGGACGGCAATGGCCGGCATTGACGCACCAGAGCCCGGCGGTGCCGTCGAGGATCTCGCGACCGTCGGAGGAGGTGAAATGCATGTCCTTCGCGGCGACCAGCATGCGCGGGTCTTGCTTGAACTGGCGATTGGCCGTGAACGGCATCCAGAATGCACGAAGGTCGTTCGGCGTAACGGTGGTACGGTTCGACATGTGTTCCCCATAGCCTGAAGCTAATGTATCCAGTCAGTGCCCGTTTTTGTGGTGCTTGGTTCCGTGCGCAAAGCTGTGCTACGGAAATTGACTGTTTGATAAAACTCTATCAGCGCCAATGGTGCGGTCAAGGGTGAAAGCGGCGATTGGGAGGAGGTGAACGTGGGGGTGAATTTTGCGAATGACGCAGCCGGACGGGTGGAGGCATAGCGGCGATGGATCATAATCCGGAACCGCGCAAGACGCGCATCCAGACCGAGAACGAGGCCCGCATTCTCGACGCAGCGCTTGACGCTTTCTCCTTGCACGGTTTCCGTGGCGCCACGGTCGACCAGATCGCCGAGGGCGCCGGCATGTCGAAGCCCAATCTGCTCTATTATTTCCGCCGCAAGCAGGACATTTACGAGGCCCTGATCGACCGGCTTCTCGACACCTGGCTCGAGCCGCTCGAAAGCCTCAACGAGAACGGTGATCCCATTCCCGAACTCAGGATGTATATCCGCCGCAAGCTGGAAATGTCGCGGGACTTTCCGCGCGAGAGCCGGCTTTTCGCAAACGAGATACTGCAGGGTGCCCCGCGGATCACAAGGATGCTCGAGACCCGTCTCAAGGAGTTGGTGGACGAGAAGTCCGAGGTGATTTCAGGCTGGATGAAGGCCGGGCGTCTCAACAAGGCCGACCCGCGCCACATGATTTTTTCGATCTGGTCGACGACGCAGCATTACGCCGATTTCGACGTCCAGGTCCGTGCTGTTCTCGGTCCAGACAGGGGCGGAGACGGGCGCTTCGAGGATGCCGCACGCTATCTCGAAACACTGTTTCTCGACGGATTGAAACCGCGGCCTTGAGAACTGCGCATGCGCTCTAGATAGACCTCCATGACCCGACCCGAAGGGCCGAACCAATAAAGGAGGTCGTCCATGACCCAGACATCCGACACGAACCGCCAGATGGTGCTGGCCGAGCGTCCGAAGGGCGAGCCCGACGACAACACGCTGCGCATGGAGACNGTCNCCGTACNGGAACCCGGCGACGGCGAAATGCTGNTNNGNACNGTCTATCTCTCGCTCGATCCCTATATGCGCGGGCGGATGAGCGACGCACCGTCCTATGCGGCTCCCGTTGAAATCGGCGGTGTGATGACCGCCGGTACCGTCAGCCGTGTGGTCAAGAGCAACCTCAANGGCTTCGAACAAGGCGACTGGGTGCTCTCGCAGGGCGGCTGGCAGGATTACTCGATCTCCAAGGGCGAGGGGGCCATGAACCTCGGCAAATCGCCCGATCATCCCTCCTGGGCACTCGGGATTCTGGGCATGCCAGGCTTTACCGCCTGGGCGGGGCTGACGCAGATCGGTGCACCGAAGGAAGGCGAAACGATCGTTGTTGCGGCCGCNACAGGCCCNGTCGGCGCAACGGTCGGTCAGATCGGCAAGATCCTCGGCTGCCGTGTCGTCGGTATCGCGGGCGGNCCGGACAAGTGCAAGCACGCGGTCGATGANCTNGGNTTCGACGCCTGNNTCGANCACAAGGCGGATGACTTTGAATCCCAACTCAAGTCAGCATGTACNGACGGGATCGATGTTTATTTCGAGAACGTCGGCGGCAAGGTTCTCGATGCGGTCATCCCGCTNCTCAACGTCAATGGNCGCGTGCCGCTCTGCGGTCTCGTTTCCGGTTACAATGCGACGAGCCTGCCCGATGGTCCTGACCGCATGAACTGGCTGATGGGGCAGATCCTGCGCAAGCAGCTTACCGTGCGCGGTTTCATCATCTTCAACACGTTCGGTCATCTCTATCCGGAGTTTTCCGAGGCAATGGGTGGTTGGCTCAAGGACGGCAGGATCAAGTACCGCGAGGAAATGATCGACGGGCTCGAGAATGCCCCGAGTGCTTTTGTCGGACTTCTGAAGGGTGAGAATTTCGGCAAGCGCGTGATCCGCGTCGGGCCGGACGACTGAAGATAACGATTTATCGTCCGGGCGAAGCGCGGCTNGTTNCTTTGGCGACTTGCCGCTAGCTTCGCCCGTAAGGCAGCCACGATCAGGCCGCGGCGCGTTTGACCGGATGGATCATCCTGGAGGAGATTGCGATGCGGTTCCAGGTGTTGATCATCGATACAGCTACCGTCAGGCGTGTGAGGTCGGGGGCATCGAATTCTCGGGCGACTTCGTCGTAAAGGTGATCTGTCACGCCGCCGTCGGCAATCCGCGTCAGGGCTTCGGTCCAGGCCAAGGCCGCCCGCTCGCGCGCCGAAAAGAGCGGGGANTCGCGCCAGGCTGAAACGAGATAAAGCCGCTGCTCCGTNTCTCCATCGGCGCGGGCTTCGCGGGTGTGCATTTCCACGCAATAGGAACATCCGTTGATCTGTGACGCTCGCAGTTTGACGAGGTGGAGCAACCCGGCCTCGAGGCCGCATGTGTCNACCGCAGAGCTGAGTTCGGCAACCGCAGTCATGATCTTCGGNTCGGTTTCAAAATAGTTCAGACGAGGCTTCATGGTAGTTCCTTTCCTGGTTTGGACGGGGATCATTTCGACCGACGGCTGTTGGTCTCGATGAAGGCACAGCCGCGCGCGATCACCCGCGGATCAGCCGTTGAGACGTGCTCCNTCGTCAGTTCGTCGAGGCTGACCTGAGACAGGGCTGTCCGATAGGCTTTTTCAGCCCGCAGCATCGCCATCTTGATGCCGCACGGGTGGGGATAGGCGCCGTCCGGCAGGGGATCGGGGCCGGCGCGCCGGATTTCGTTGCAGCGAAAGGCGGGCTCGCGACCCTCGATCGCGAGGACGATATCGAGAAGTGTGATCGCCGTGGCCGGCTTTGCCAGACGGTAGCCGCCGGAAGGTCCGGGGACGGACTCGAAAAGTCCCGCCTCGACCAGCTTCGCAAGTTGCTTGAGAAGATAGGAGGGGGAAACGCCGTGGAAATTGGCGAGTGAGGCGGCCGGTATGGCTGCGCCATCGTCGATGCCGGCGANCATGGCAGCGCAATGAATTCCGGTCTCCACGCCGTCTGAAAGTTTCATGATCTATCCATTTGTCTATGTTTCTTATCCAGGATAAAGTTTGTCCATGAATATGGCAAGCGAATATTGGAGAAGGAGGGATGTTCACGCCTCTTCGCCCGGAATCAAAAAAAAGCCGCCCGGTTGAACCGGACGGCTTTCCCCCACCACACCTGTTGTGAATACAGGAGCTTATTGTCTATTCGGCGGCCTCCGTGGCCATCGGGTTGTTCGGATGCATCGTCCAGTTGGCATAGTCGGACTGGACGGTCTTTCCGGTTCGCGGATCGGTTTCACCGGTCTCCATCGGCACCATCGAGATGCAATTCTCGACCGGGCAGACATTGACNCAGAGATTGCAGCCCACGCACTCGTCGTCCATCACCTCGAAATGACGCACGCCGTCGACCATGTTCGTGATCGCCTGATGCGAAGTATCCTCGCAGGCGATGTGGCAGCGGCCGCACTTGATGCAGAGATCCTGATCGATCTTCGCCTTGGTGATGTAGTTGAGGTTGAGGAACTGCCAGTCGGTGACATTCGGCACGGCCATGCCGCGAAAGTCCTCGATGGTTTCGAANCCCTTCTCGTCCATGTAGTTGGACAGGCCGTCGATCATCTCCTGGACGATCTTGAANCCGTAGGTCATNGCGGCCGTGCACACCTGCACGGTGCCGCAGCCGAGCGCGATGAACTCCGCCGCGTCGCGCCACGTGCTCACGCCGCCAATACCTGAAATCGGCAGGCCCCGTGTTTCGGCATCACGGGCGATTTCCGCCACCATGTTCAGCGCAATGGGTTTCACCGCCGGGCCGCAATAGCCGCCATGAGAGCCGCGTCCGTCNATNGACGGATTGGGCGAGAAACTGTCCAGGTCGACCGATACAATGGAGGAAATGGTGTTGATCAGCGACACTGCATCCGCGCCGCCCTTGTTTGCCGCACGGGCCGGGTATCGGATATCGGTGATGTTGGGCGTGAGCTTCACGATCACCGGCAGCTTGCCGTATTGCTTGCACCACTCAGTGACCATCTGGATATATTCCGGCACTTGGCCGACGGCCGAGCCCATGCCGCGTTCGCTCATNCCGTGGGGGCAGCCAAAATTCAGCTCGATGCCATCGGCGCCAGTGTCCTCGACACGCGGCAGGATATCGCGCCAGCTCTTTTCTTCGCAGGGCACCATGATCGAGGCGATCAACGCGCGGTCTGGCCAGCGCTTCTTGACTTCGGTCATCTCGCGCAGGTTGGTTTCGAGATCCCTGTCGGTGATCAGCTCGATATTGTTGAGCCCGAGAAGCCGGCGATCCGGTCCCCAGATCGCGCCGTAGCGTGGGCCGTTGACGTTGACGACGGGCGGTCCGGCTTCGCCGAGCGTCTTCCAGACGACGCCACCCCAGCCGGCTTCATAGGCCCGCTCGACATTGTAGGCNTTGTCGGTGGGNGGCGCNGAGGCCAGCCAGAACGGGTTGGGTGACTTGATGCCGAGGAAGTTGGTNGAAAGATCAGCCATGTCCGTTCTCCTTAACCCGCAAGCGAAGCGTGAATGCTCTCGGCGGCAATCTTGCCATCCTCGACAGCGGTGACGGTGAGGTCCTCGCCGCCATGGGCACAATCGCCGCCGACCCAGACCTTGTCCGCATAGGGCGAGCGGGCCTTGTTCCCCTCGTCTCGTCCAAGGGTGGTGCCATCGAGTTCGAGTTCGCCGGTGTCAGCCTCCAGCCATTGNCCGATGGCAACCAGCACCTGATCNGCGGGGACCTCGAAGGTNTCGCCGGTCGCCCTGAGCCTGCCGTCCTCGGTGGTGGTGTAGTCGAAAGTCATGGTCTCGACGGCATTGGCGCCGTTGATCCGCGACGGCATAGCGTTGAAGACGAGATGGACGCCGTTCGCTGCCGCCAGATCCTGCTCGTAGCGGCTGGCGGGCATCTGCTCGCGGCCACGGCGATAGACCAGNGAGACAGTGCGGGCGCCGAGAAGCTTGGATTGCACNGCGGCGTCTACCGCCGTCATGCCGCCNCCCACCACAACGACATCCTGACCGACGGGAAGGGTCGACTTGTCNTCGGTCTGGCGCAGGCGGGCGATGAAGTCGATCGCCGATTCCACGCCCGGCAGATCGGAACCGGGAATATCGAGTGCATAGGCCGCGGGCAGGCCGATGCCAACGAAGACGGCGTCATAGTCGTTCACCAGATCCTCGATCTCGAAATCGGTGCCGAGGCGCTGGCCGAGCTTGATCTCGATGCCGCCGATCTGCATCAGCCATTCGACCTCGCGCTGGGCAAAGTCGTTGGTCGATTTGTAGGAGGCGATACCGTACTCGTTGAGGCCGCCGGGCTTCTCGCGGGCTTCCAAGATCACGACGTCATGGCCGTAGCGTGCGAGCCGGTGTGCGCAGGACAGGCCGGCAGGACCAGCGCCGACAACGGCGATTTTCTTGCCGGTCGACGCAGCGCGTGTGAAGGGATGGGGAAGATCCCGCGACATGTAGGTGTCCGTCGCGTGGCGCTGAAGCTCGCCGATCTTTACCGGCTTGCCCTCGGCTACTTCGCGGACGCAGACTTCCTCGCAGAGCGTTTCGGTCGGGCAGACGCGGGCGCACATGCCGCCGAGGATGTTCTGCTCGAAAATGGTCTTCGCCGCGCCCACCGGATTGCCGGCCTGGATCTGGCGGATGAACAGCGGGATGTCGATCGAGGTCGGACACGCGTTCATGCACGGCGCATCGTAGCAGAAATAGCAGCGATCCGCCTCGACCAGCGCCTCGTGGTGATCGAGTGGCGGATGCAGATCGGAAAAATTCTCGGTGTATTCCGCGGACGTCAAACGTCCTGCACGGACGTCGCCCGATTCAAGCGTGCTGGTCATGTGTTCCCCTTTAACCAAAGGTCCGGTTTTCCGGATGCCCGTTCTTTGAGGTCTTATGGCCGGAGCCATCGCCTGTTCGGGTCAAGGGTAGTGTGAGGCGATTTTATCAAAAGGTCAAATTTTTTGTTCGCGCTTGCGGTACGTCCATTCGCGAAGACCGCCTTAAACCTTCCTTCAGTCGAAAATGTTTTCTAGTTCGCAGTGTCTGGCGCGGACAATTCGCCAGCGAAACGGAGTTGGCAGATGGCAATCCCCGAAAACCGTATCGGAATTATCCCTGTGCTGCTTGCGGGCGTCGCTGCGCTGTACTGGTGGTCCCTTCCGGTTTCCGCAGGGGCTGAGGAGCCGAACGCCATACGGATCAACCAGCTCGGTTATCTGACTGGCGGACCCAAGCGGGCCACGCTGGTTCACGACGGAAGCAAGCCAGTCGAGTGGCGGCTTGTCGATGCGGACGGCGCCGAGATTGCGTCGGGCAAGACGCAGCCGATGGGTCTCGACCGCGCTTCCGGGCTGAAGGTNCACTGGATCGATTTCTCACGTATCACCGAAACAGGTGAGGGNTATCGNCTNGANGTNGATGGNNAGGAGAGCTTNCCNTTCGCGATTTCCGACAGNCTNTATGGNGGACTNCGCACCGATGCGATNTCCTATTTCTATCCGGTTCGCTCGGGCATGGAGATCGATGGCGCAATTGCNGGNGGGGACACTGGGCGCTCAGCCGGCCATGTCGGCGTGGCGCCCAACAAGGGCGATACCGACGTTCCCTGTCTCAGTGGCGCAACGGCGCGGAAAATCTTCGGAACGGCAACAACCTGCGATTACCGTCTCGACGTGGTCGGCGGATGGTACGATGCCGGCGACTTCGGCAAGTATGTCGTCAATGGCGGGATATCCGTGGGACANTTGATGGGCGCCTATGAGCGCTCGCTCAATTTTGGCGATGAGACGTCCAAAAACGTCGCCGATAGTTTCCTGCGCATTCCAGAGACCGGGAACGGCATGCCGGACATTCTCGACGAGGCGAAGTGGGAGCTCGATTTTCTCGTCTCGATGATGGTCCCGGACGACNAACNNCTGGCGGGCATGGTGCATCACAAGGTTCACGGAGAACGCTGGCTGCCCGGCCCGATGCGGCCGNGCGAGGATCCCGAGCAACGCGTGCTCTATCCGCCCTCAACGGCTGCGACGCTCAATCTTGCGGCGGTNGCGGCGCAGGGCGCTCGGCTGTTCAAGCCCTATGATGNCGANTATGCNGACAAGCTCCTGGACATTGCCNNGCNGACATATGCGGCAGCGGAAGCGCATCCCGACATGATNGCCCCCTATTCNGACGGGCAGAACGGNGGCGGCGATTATCACGATCCGGAGGTGTCCGACGAGTTNTANTGGGCNGCNGCCGAACTCTATCTCACCACCGGCGAGGCGGAGTGGTACGACCGGCTGAAGGCATCGCCGCACTGGAACGGGCGGGTGTTCACCTCGGACGGGATCAACTGGCGCGAGACGGCAGGCTGGGCGCGGCTGCAGCTTGCCTCGGTGCCCTCAANGCTCTCCAAGTCGGACCTCGCTCTGATCCGCGGTTCGGTGCGGGCGGCGGCCGANACCTATCTCGCGGTCCANAAGGGCGAGGGCTTCGGACTGATGTACAAGCCGGGGCAAGGCTATGGCTGGGGNTCGAACCACTCCGTGATCGAGAACATGATCGTGGCGGCTGTGGCCTACGATATCTCNGGCAAGTCCTATTATCTCAACGGCGTGCGTGAGAGCATGGACTATATTCTCGGCCGTAACGCGATGGGGCTGTCCTACGTGACCGGCTATGGCACGCGTTATGTGCAAAACCAGTTCGCATTGATGTTCGGGCACTCGGTCGANCCCTCGCTGCCACCGATACCGANGGGATATCTGTCGGGCGGGCCAAACGAGCAGCCGGCCGATCCGGTGGCGGAGGAAAACTTGAAGGGTTGTGCGCCGCAAGCCTGTTTCATCGACGATTACTGGTCCTATTCCACCAACGAGATTGCCATCAATTGGAATGCGGCGCTCTCGTGGATCGCGGCCTTTCTGGCCGATACGGAAGGCAAATAAGCAAGCCTCACGGCTTCCATTTCCCGGCCGGCTCTTCGGCCAGTATGGTTTCGACGATTTCCAAGACCCTGATGGAATCGGTGGGTGTGTTGTCGGGCTCTTCAATGCGTCCTTCATTGATGGCGCGGGAGGCAGCTTCGATCTCGCAACTCAATCCCGTGCCTGGGACAGGAAACACCTTCCGTCTGGCGCCCGGCAGAGGAAGTTTGGCGCCAATCCTGCGGCGCANGCGTGAAGCCAGTTTCTCGCCGCCGGGAAAGGCNAGATCGGCCATTCCNGGCGAATTNTAGCGGCCCAGAATACGGGCGCCAATGAAGGGAATGCCGAGCACCAGCGTGCCCTTGTCACCCTCGATGATGAAGCGGTTGTCGCCATGGCGGTCNAAACCGCAGGAGANCTGGGCAGTTGCCGTTCCGAAACTCAGGGTGATCTCGGCGGCAACGTCGACACCTGTCGGCGCCTCNGTCCAGTTGCCGTCAACGGTGTCGGGTTCGCCCAGAAAGAAGCAGGCGAGCGATATCGGGTAGACACCGAGATCGAGAAGCGCACCGCCTGCCTGAGCAGGATCGAAGAAGCGGTTCTTCGGATCGTATGGCCGGCGCCATGCGAGTTCTGAGCGGATGGCGCGGACGGTNCCNATCTGGCCGGCNCGGATCACTTTTCGCGCGGCCTGAACGGCAGGCAGGTAGCGCGTCCACATTGCCTCCATGGCGAAGGTCTTGGCAGTGAAGGACGCCTCTGAAATTTTCTTCGCATCCTTGCTCGAAGTCGTCAGCGGCTTTTCGACGAGCACCGGCTTGTGCGCCTTGAGNGCGGTCAGTGCCTGGGAGAGGTGAGCGGAATGGGGNCTGGCAATGTAGACCGCATCAATGAGGTCGGAGGCNACCATCGCGTCGAGACTCTCGAAAGCCTCGANGCCCGGATAGTCATCTGCAAAGCGTTTGGCCTTTTGCGGATCCCGGGACGCNACNCCNGCCAGAACNGCGCCNTTTGCGGACTGAATATCCCGTGCAAAGGCGTGTGCAATGCCACCTGTAGCGGTGATTCCCCAACGGATTTTGTGGGTCTTTGTCGTCATGCGATGCCTGTGTGCCGCTTACGTGACAAGCTTCTCATTGGCCAATATGCTGTATTATAAAGACTTTTTCATCGCTCGACCATATGCCCGGCAGATGAAAAATTTGCGCAAGGCTTGGGCAAGTTTACTTCGCTTATTATTGATGCGACCGGCGGCACAACGAGGCAACTCGCTGTCGCAAGACGGGCATCGGCTCCGGAGGGGATCGATGCCCGTCATAATTCCTCCCTCAGAAAATCAGCCTCTCTCGAAACGCGGACGCCAGCGTGCCATCAAGGCAGAATTGGTCACGACCGAGACCGATGAGAAGGCCATGGCAGCCCCGGCAAAGACCGGCGGCAAGATGCCGAAGGCTGCTAGCGGAACACCCACCAGATTGTAGATCAGCGCCCAAACGAGATTGGAGCGGATTGTCCGGCGCGTCTTGCCCGCGACATCGAGCGAGGCTGCGACCAGCCGGAGATCCGGGCGCATCAGGGTGATATCGGCGGCTTCCCGCGCGGCATCGGTGCCGCCGGCCATGGCGATGCCGAGGTCGGCCGCTGCAAGGGCCGGGGCATCGTTGAGGCCGTCGCCGACGAATGCCGCATGGCCATTCGTTTGCTGCGAGAGTTCGCGGATTGCCTTCAGCTTGTCATCGGGCTTCAAGCCCGCGCGGAAATCAGACAGGCCGATGCGGGTGGCGATATCGCGTGCCGTCGGCTCGTTGTCGCCGGTCAACATCACGGTTTTGATGTCGGCCTCCGTCAGTTCGGCGATGGTCGAGGCGGCATCCTCCCGCAGCTCATCGGCGAGCCGGAGAGCGCCGATCCATCTGTCGTCCCGGGCCACATGGGCAAGTGTGCCGGCTGCTTGGGCGTCGTCTTCGACGGGAATATTGACGGCCTCGGTCATGAGAAACGCGCGCGAGCCGACGCGGATCATCGTTCCCTCGACAGTGCCTTTGAGACCCATGCCGGGTACGGCGCGGATGCCGTCAGCTTTCGGCACCGTGAGACCGTCATGTTCCGCGCGACGAATGACGGCGCGGGCAAGGGGATGTTCACTTGCGACTTCAATGCTTGCGGCAAGAGCGATCAGTTGACTCGGAGCAACGCCGTCTGCGGGCAGAATGTCGGTGATTTCGGGCTCGCCGCGGGTCAGCGTGCCCGTCTTGTCGAAGGCCACGGCATGGATCGAGGTTGCGCGTTCCAGTGTTTCGATATCGCGGATCAGAATTCCGGCGCGCGCTGCCGCACCCGTTCCTGCGACGAGCGCTGTGGGCGTGGCGAGGCCGAGTGCGCAAGGGCAGGCAATCACCAGCACGGCGACGGCTGCGACCATGGCTGGTTCGACGCCGTAGCCGGCAATCAGCCACCCAGCGAAAGTCACGGCGGCAATCACGAGAATGATCGGCACGAATACGGCCGAGATGCGGTCCACCAGCTTCTGAACCGGCGCCTGGCCGGTCTGGGCCTCCTCGACGAGCCGTGTCATGCGGGCAAGGCGGGTATCGGCGCCGGCGGCCGTCACTTCCACGATGAGCACGCCGTCCGCATTGGTGGTGCCGGTCACCACCATGTCGCCGGGTTCGCGAGCCACCGGCAGGCTTTCGCCCGTCACCATGGCCTCATCGAGTGAGGAGCGGCCTTCAAGGATACGGCCATCGGCGGGTACACGGGTTCCGGGGCGGATGATAATGCGGTCGCCGATCGCAAGGGACTCAATGCCCACCTTTTCGGTCTTGCCGGTCGCATCGACGACCTTTTCGGCGGTATCCGGTTGCAGCTTGCCAAGCGCACGGAGAGCGCCTGCCGCACCCGACTTGGCACGGGCCTCGAGATATTTGCCCAGCATGACGAGGGTGAGCACCATGGCCGCTGCTTCGAAATGAAGATGAGACGCCATTCCGTTTGCGTGATGGGCGCCTAGACCAAGTGTCGGGGCCGTCATCACCCAGAGCGACCAGACATAGGCCACACCGGTCCCCAGGCTCACCAGAACCGCCATGTTGGCCGAGCCGCCGCGCAAGGCGCCCATGGCCTCGCGCCAGAAGCGTGTGCCGGAGGCAAGCATGACGCCGGTCGTCAGGATCGCCTGCCATCCCGCGCCGATCCACGCATCGCCGAGGCCGGTCATCATCGGGAGCATGCCGATCACGATCGGCAGGGTGAGAAGGGCCGAAGTGACCAGGCGCAGAAGCGTTTGACGTTCCTCGGCACGGCGAGCAGCGTCGCGCTCGGCGTCTGCGAGACGGGCGGCAGCGAAATCCGTGCGGCGCAGGATCGCGCCAAACCCGGCCTTGCCGATCGCTTTCGCAAGCCCTTCGCTATCAAGCTCGGCCCCGGATATGTCGGCGCGCTCGAGCGCCAGATTGACGCTCGCCTTGTCGACGCCAGGCTGGCGGGAGAGCACCTTCTCGACGCGCGCGGAGCACGCCGCGCAGGTCATGCCGGTGATATCGAATGTCAGATGGTCGGGTTTTCCAGTCACCGGCTTGCCCTCGTGCTTTGAACGGTGGCCGGGGGTCAGTTGGCCTCGCGGGAGACCACGTCAAAGCCGCTGTCCTCGATCGCCGCGACGATCTGGTCGACCTTTCCGGCATCGGCGTCGGCGGTGAGTTCGCCCTTCTCGAGGCTTACGGTAACGTTATCGACGCCGTCGACGCCGCGCGCGGCCTTTTCCACGGAGCTGACGCAGCCGCCGCAGTGCATGCCGTCGATTTTCAGGGTGATAGCCATGGCAATATCCTCACAGTCTGCCCAACGCGATTGCCGGGACAGATAGCATATGGGGATTGCCGAGGCGGCGGGTCAAGCCGCTCAGGAGTGGGCTTTGGCTTTCGTGTCGCCGTAGATGGTCTCGAGCGTTTCAAGAACCTTCACAGCAGCATCGGAGTTCAGGGAGTAATAGAGGTGCTGGGCATCGCGGCGGGCGGTGACGAGATTGAGTTTGCGGAGTTTTGCGAGGTGTTGCGAGAGCGCCGACTGGCTGAGGCCGATCTTTTCGGCCAAGGCGCCGACCGCAATCTCCGAATTGAGCAGTATGCAGATAATCTGGAGGCGTCTCGCATTGCCCATCGTGGAGAGTAATTTGGCCGCCTGATCGACGTTCTTGGTAAGATTCGCGCTACAATTCTTCATGAGCAATCCTGTAAACCGAACTACCCCTTATTGTATCGCGATTCCCTGATGAATTGCCAGTGAATATGAGAAATTTCAGGTTATTTCTCGTGCATTACGTAAAAGTGCTGACAGCTGCGGGCGCAAATCCTCAATTTTTGCGAGGGGCTGAGGAAAATCCACACGCATGAGTTCGTCGCCGCATGCCAGATCGACGCCAGCCGCATCAATGCCGATAAAACTCCAGCCCGACTTTTTCGACTTGCCGAACGCCTTTGCGTAGAGGTCGGCTGCTTCCTTGTGGTCTGTATTCATGTGCGCGACGCCTGACGGTTCGAGTTCCGCGAGTTCCTTCATCGCGGGCGAGGCAATGATCAGGTCGTCTGCGGTCGGCGCGTAAGCTTTTCCGAACCCTCCATTAAGGCTCACAGCAGCCGGCACCAGCCTAAAGAAGGCGAAGTCCGGGAAATCGACGTAGAGCTTTGCCTTGGGATGACGGGTGACGAAGCGCTGGCGGATGCGGTTGTGCATATCGCCGTCGCGCGCGACTTCCTCGGCATGGCATTTGAGCGTGATGCGGGCATGGGCGAGGGGATCGCCCTTGCCGACTTCGCCGAAAAGAAGCGAAGCACGCGGATCGGCCCTCAGTGCCGCCATGTGCGGCGCAAGGGCGGAAATCAGGATCACCGGAACGCCGTCGACATCGGTACCGGTCAGAACCCTGCTTGCGTTCGGATGACCGGTCTCCGCATCAATGACCGCAATCGCCGCGTAACGCGATGCGCGCACCAGTTTGCGGGCGAGCAAGCGTGCTTCGTCGTCGGTTTCGCGCAGCACGTCTTTCTTCTTGTCTGTCATGTCGGGCATTCCGGTGTCGGTAATCTGCGACTTATTTGGGGGCCATGCGGATTGCCCCGTCGAGACGAACGGTCTCGCCGTTGAGCATGACGTTTTCCACCATGTGCATGACGAGCGAAGCGTATTCTTCCGGTGCGCCCAGGCGTGAGGGGAAGGGGATGGAAGCGGCGAGGCTGTCCTGGACTTCCTGCGGCATGGCCTTGACCATGGGAGTGCCGAAAATACCTGGCGCAATGGTGTTGATACGGATGCCGAAGCGGGCGAGTTCGCGGGCGATCGGCAGCGCCATGGCGTGAACACCACCCTTGGACGCCGAATAGGCGGCCTGACCGATCTGGCCGTCGAAGGCCGCGACCGAGGCAGTCGAGACGATAATCGCCCGCTCGCCATCTTCCAGCGGGTCGAGCTTGGCGGCGCGGTCAGCGACGAGACGCAGCATGTTGAAGGAGCCGACCAGGTTCACTTCGATCACCTTGCGAAAGAGATCGAGATCGTGCGGCGCTTCCCGGCCCACGACGCGGGAGGCGGGAGCGATGCCTGCGCAGTTGACGAGGATACGGGCGTCGCCATGGGCTTCGGCGGCCTTGGCGATTGCCGCTTCGGCAGCATCAGCGCTCGAGACATCACAGGCAATTGCGATGCCGCCGATCTCGGCCGCGACCTTTTCCGTCTGCTCGAGATTGACGTCGAGCAGGGCGACTTTCGCGCCTTCGGCAGCCAGCCTGCGGGCTGTTGCCGCTCCCAGTCCCGAGCCGCCGCCGGTGACGATCGCTGCCTTGTCCTGAGCCTTCATGGTGGTCCTCCCCGAATTGATGAAACTCGGGGAGGGTTGTTCACCCGCGCTTGTGGCGTGTCAAGCCGGAGACCACGTCCTGGGCCGAGATCGACCCTGCGACACTTCCCCGCTGAATGACGCCGACAGTGCCGGGGCGGCGCGAGAGCACATCCATGACTTCCGCCAACGGTGTCTCGGGCTTGACGGTCGCGGTGACCTGGCCCTGTTCGGCGCCGGGCTTGACCGGAACCATGACGTCGCCTGCCGTCAGCATCGAGATCGGGTTCATGTTGGCGACGAAATCGGCCACATATTCGTTAGCCGGATTGTCGACGATCTCACGCGGGGTGCCGCACTGGACGATACGTCCCGCTTCCATGATGGCGATGCGGTTGCCGATGCGGAATGCTTCGTCGAGGTCATGGCTGACGAAGAGGATCGTCTTGTGCAGCTTCTGCTGGAAGTCGAGCAGCTCGTCCTGGAGCCGCGTGCGGATCAACGGGTCGAGAGCTGAAAACGGCTCATCCATCAGCAGGATCGGCGCGCCGGTGGCGAAGGCGCGGGCAAGGCCCACGCGCTGCTGCATGCCCCCCGACAATTCGCCGACCTTTCGATCGGCCCATTCGGCAAGGCCGACCAGTTCGAGTTGTTCGGTCACGCGTTTCTTGCGCTGTGCCGGCTTTTGTCCAGCGAGTTCCAGTCCGAAGCCGACATTCTCCGCGACAGTGCGCCAGGGCAGAAGGCCGAACTGCTGGAAGACCATCGAGACGTGGTCGGCGCGGAGTTGTCGGAGCTGTCTGGGCGTGCACGCATAGGGGTTGGTGACCTCGTCGCCGCATTGGACTTCGACAGTGCCGCGGCGAACGGGCGCGAGCCCGTTGACGGCGCGAAGAAGCGTCGACTTGCCGGAACCCGAAAGTCCCATCAGGACGAGAATTTCACCCTGCCGGATATCGATGTCGGCATTGGCCACCCCGAGGACCGCGCCGGTTTTAACGGCGATCTCGTCGCGGGTCGCGCCCTGGTCCAGCAAGGCCAATGCCTTGTCGGGTCTGTCGCCGAAAATGATGTCGACATCGCGGATGGTAACGGCTGCTTCGCTCATTGCGCGTCCTCCCCTTCGGTGCGGAACATGCGGTCGAGCACGATTGCCAGGATCACGATGCACAATCCCGCCTCGAAGCCCTTGGCGACGTTGACGGTGTTGAGCGCACGAACGACCGGAACGCCGAGACCGTCAGCGCCCACGAGTGCGGCGATGACCACCATGGAGAGCGACAGCATGATGGTCTGCGTCAAGCCGGCCATGATCTGCGGCAGCGCATAGGGGAGTTCGATCTTGGTGAGCACCTGTCCCTTGGTGGCGCCGAAAGCGAGGGCTGCTTCCTTGAGCGGGGTGGGCGTTGCCACGATCCCGAGACGGGTCAGGCGCACAGGGGCCGGAATGGCGAAGATGACGGTCGATATCAGGCCCGGTACCATGCCGAGGCCGAAAAGGATCAGCGCGGGAATGAGATAAACAAAGGTCGGGATCGTCTGCATCAGGTCGAGAACCGGCCGGAGAATGGAATAGAGCCACTTGCGGCGCGCCGCCGCAATTCCCAGCGGTACGCCGATCAGCATGCAAACGGCGGTCGCCGCTATAACGAGCGCCAGCGTTTCGGTCGTCTCTTCCCAATAGCCCTGGTTGATGATGAACAAGAGGCCGATACCGGTCAGCGCAACAGGCGCGACCTTGCGGCGAAGAAGCCAGGAAATACCGCAGAAGACGGCTACGATTACGAGGGGGTGAGGGGTCTGGAGAATCCAGAGCAGGGCGTCGATCAGGTGGCTGATGGCGTAGGATATGCCGTCGAACAACCA
This sequence comes from Hoeflea sp., assembly GCA_002707605.1. Lineage (GTDB taxonomy): Bacteria > Pseudomonadota > Alphaproteobacteria > Rhizobiales > Rhizobiaceae > Pseudohoeflea. Next base: position 108,831 of record PANK01000014.1, on the reverse strand, counting down.
GCCGAAATCATCGGTGAGCCAGTCGACGAATACCTCTGACCATTTGCCGATGGGAATCGTGTGGTCTTCAAGCCATTCCACGTGGGAGACCTTTTCGTTGATGCAGGGAGTGGTTCAATGCGGGAATGAGAAGCGGACGGCGCGAGCGCCGCCCGGTATCAGTCAGGTGAAACGTCGATCAGAGATCGAGATCTTCCTTGACAGCTGCCATGGCATCGCCACCGTCGAAGGTGGTCACGCCGGCAAGCCACTCGTCGAGTACGGCCGGGTTCTTCTTGAGCCATGCTTCGGCTGCATCTTCCGGATCTTCGCCATCATCAAGGATGGCGCCCATGATCTCGTTTTCCATGGCGAGTGAGAACTTCAGGTTGCCGAGGAACTTGCCGACATTGACGCATTCCGACGTGTAACCCTTGCGGACGTTGGTGTAGACGGTCGCGCCGCCGTAGTCGGGACCGAAGACGTCATCGCCGCCCGACAGGTAGGTCAGCTCGAAATTGGCGTTCATCGGATGCGGTTCCCAGCCGAGGAAGACGACGGGCTCGTCGGCCTTCTTGGCGCGGGCGACCTGGGCCAGCATGCCCTGCTCGGAGGATTCGACGACTTCGAAGTCCTTCAGACCGAATTNGTCGCCGGANATCATGNCGAGGATCAGACGGTTGCCGTCATTGCCCGGCTCGATGCCGTAGATCTTGCCGTCGAGCTCGTCGGCATGCTTGGCGATGTCCTCGAAGGACTTGATGCCGAGTTCGGCGCCCTTGGCGTTGGTGGCNAGCGTGTATTTCGCGCCTTCCAGGTTTTCGCGGACGGTCTCGACCGAACCGTCNTCACGGTAGGGAGCGATGTCGCCTTCCATGGTCGGCATCCAGTTGCCGAGGAAGACGTCGATGTCCTTGTTCTTGAGCGCGGTATAGGTCACCGGAACGGAGAGAACCTTGATGTCGGTGTCATAGCCGAGCGCGTCGAGAACGACGGTCGTGGTTGCCGTTGTGGCGGTAATATCGGTCCAGCCGACATCGGAGAAGCGCACTTCCTTGCAGCTCTCAGGCTCGGCTGCGAATGCGGTTACTGTGCCGGCGGCGAGTGCCGCGGCAAGAGCAATGGTTCTTTTCATCGGTGATGGCTCCCTTGTTGGTTGAGAAAAAACAAGCACTGAAACGATTCAAACTCAAGAAGGTAATGGCCCAAATGGCGCCCCTGTGCGGGTACGTGTGCGTTCGTAGCAGAACTTAGCGAGTTATTGAAAGGGTTAAGAGCATCCGTTTACGAGCAGGGATGTGGAGCTGACGCAACCTTTGGTCGTGCTTTGGAATATCCGCGACATTTTGCCTTTTGCCGGCAAAGTTCCAGCTCCTTGCCATTGTATGGCGATTGCGACAGATAGGGGCTACCCGCCAAAAACCGTCTGTTACGGAGGACATGCATGTTCAGATCCAACACCTTTTTCGCCGGAATGGCGATGATGGCCGGCCTTTTGGCCGCGACCGCTGCCCATGCCGATGGCGATGCCGTCGCCGGCAAGAAGGTCTTCAAGAAGTGCGCCGCCTGCCACGCAGTGGATGGCACGAACAAGGTCGGACCGCATCTCGATGGTATCGTCGGTCGTCCGGTCGCTTCGGTTGAGGACTACAAATATTCCAAGGCCATGGAAGATCATGCCGCCGAAGTTCCGGAGTGGACCGAGGAAGCGCTTGCTGCCTATCTGCACAAGCCCAAGGCTGTCGTGCCCAAGACCAAGATGGGCTTTGCAGGCCTGAAGAAGGATGAGGATGTCGCCAACGTCATCGCCTATCTGAAAGATCCTTCCGCAGCCGAGTAAGTCACTCTCACNGCAGAGACAAAATCGAAGCCGCCCTGACCGGGGCGGCTTTTTTCACGTCCCCAGGATTACCATATCGTGCACGCTGGTATACAAGATCAGCGGGGCTTTCGTGCGAGCGGCACACATGAGCAAAGAGGTGAAGATCAGCCATGGCGAGCATTGCCAGTTTCGACAAGGAAATCCAACAGACGCGCAAAACCGTCGAAGACATGCGGGCCAAGCTGGCGCAGTCCGGCGTGGTGCTGGAAAGTCTGGCTGACAGCGACAAGACGATNGGCGACACCAATTTCGATATCGAGAACGCCCGTATCGAGGATGTGCTGCAGCAGCAGAAGGTGATGGAGGCCAATATCGCCGATCTCATCATCGGGCTCGAGGACGCCACCAATGTGTTTGGTGCAGAGTTCGAGAGCATGAAGGGCTATTCGGGCTGGGAGAATTTCGTCTCGGTCTTCTCAAAGTCCCGCGCCCAGCGCATGCGCACCGACCGNGTGCGCAACATGTCGCTTGCCGGCAATCTTCAGGAGCTTCTNGCCAAGTCCGACTCCATNGTNGGNATCCTGAANGATCAGAAGACTATTCTCGAAGACCGCTACAAGACATCGGAAGCGAGCCTGATCAAGGTGATCNACCGCCGCAAGGCGACGATGGCGAAGCTCGAAGAAACGCAGGCGCGCATCGAAGAACTCAACCCGATGCTGCTTGACGTCGANAACCGCATTGCCGCATCGACCGACCAGAAGACCCGCACCGANCTCGAATCCGAACGCGCGGCNCTTGCCACCGAGTATAACGAGAAGCAGGCCAAGGAGCAGGAACTGCTGGCCGAAAGCCAGACGCTCGAGCGATATACGTCGATGTTCCAGACATTCGTGGATTCGCTCAACAANCAGATTGCCGCGCAGTCGACGCTGATCAACAAGCTGACCATCGATACTGAGCAGCGCATCGTTCTCTANAAGTCGCTNGAGGATTCCNTGAAGACGGCTGCCCAGCAGGACGTGGCGCACAAGATCAACACGCTCGGTTCCAAGGTGGATACGGCGGCCGAGGAAACCATGGCCGGCATCGGTGCGGCAGCCCAGAAACACATCGGCGATCTTCTCGAAATGCACGAGAAGAACATGCTGTCGACGCAGGACATNCANCGGCGCAAGAAGCTTGCCGACGATGCCTTCCAGCGCCGGTTTGCNGATGTGATGGAAAAGCACAACTCGGCNAAGTACGTCCAGTAGGGCATGGTCACGACGGCTCCGGAGAGAGACGGAATGACCACCGATCCTTCGCACAATCCGGTCGAAACCTATTTCGCGGCCATGCGCGCAGCNCTNAAAGGGCTGCGCATCTACCTCGCCGACGATGCNTCGCCNCTCTATGGGCACGGGATCATCGGTCAGGTGGTGGCGAGCTACGTCAACCGTCTGGAAGCGAGCTTTCAGGCATGGGAAAACCGCGTCGCCTTCATGGAGCGCTTCCGGGTCAATCGTGCGGAAAGCGGTTATCCTGTTTTCCAGAACGTTCTGGAACTGGAAAACGACCGCGAAACGGCGGAAGAACGGCTTGCGGCCATTCCGGGTGCCGATGCGATCAAGGCCGAGATGGCCGACTTTATTCTCCGCCGCAAGGCATTTCCCGGCAAGCTACAGACCCAGATGGCCGAACGGCTCTATCTCGAGGGCGTTCTGGCAGGCGAGCCTTTCGGCCCGCTTGTGCTGCCGGAGACCATCAAGGTCTCGGTCAATCCCAAGACCATGCGGCCCTATTACGTGGTGCATTGGGGTGTCTTCGACGGCAGCCAGATCCTGCCCATGGTCTATATGGCGACCATCGAGGATTCGACCGATCGCCTGCGCGAGATGCTGGTTACCGANCAGGGCAAGCTCGATCCCACCGTGCGCATTCCTCTGCCCGTCGGCGGGCTTTTGAACCCTGAGCTGGCGCGCGCCTTCGATGCCTGCGTGGAGCGCAACGGCGCCTATTCGCTGTCGCCGGTGACGATTGCGCAGAACATCGACAAGGAATTTCCCGAGCTGCATCCCAAGCAATTGCGCCGCATCGTGCTCGGGCCGTTCTATTCGGCGGGAATTACCGAAAATTCCGGCCGGGTGAACGATATCCTGTCGCGGGTGCGCAATCCCGAAAACGGCTGGGTGCTGACCTGGANGATCCAGGAGGTCTTCTCCAAGGCCGAGCGGCCCGCCAAGCGCGGATTATGGAGTTCGACACCGGCATCGGAAGAATTCCACATCGAGACCGAGGATCTNGAAGCCGTCCGCCAAGGNGTGAGNGCATACGAGAAACATGCGCTGGTGCCGCATGACGCCTATCAGGCGCTTTATGCAGAAGGCGAGGCGGAGCGTGTTTTTGCCGATTACCGGGTCCATGTGATCTCGGGCAACCAGGTCATTACGGAGGTTTGATCCAATGAGCCAGACCGCGGGACTGACCACACTGTCGGAAGACGACATCGAGANCCATCGNGCGACCGCGCANCAGATGGTGACGCGGATCGTGGTCGTCAGCTCCGATGACGGTGCATCGAAGACGGCGCTNGGCGGCACNGGGCGGCGCTTCGTCTCCACCGTATCGACGGGCGGCATNCGCNGGACNCAGGAAGTGGAACTGGCCAAGACAATCGCCNGCCTGCCGCCNCAGGATCCGATGCTGTCGATCCCCCAGCACACNCTGCTNTATCGCGCACGGCGCGGCGTCGCGGTCGCGCTAACGGTGGCCGATACGTTCGGNCGTCAGACCGATCTCGAAGANCTCAAGGCCCGCAATCTCGGCGCGCCACTGCAAGGTGAAGACGCACAGCGCTTTCGNGATCTGCTCGGTGCATCGAGCTATGTCGCGGCNTTCACCTTCGCGGCNTATCTNNTGCAGACGCTNGAAGGCGAAAGCGANCCCGCCGAGGANGGNGGCGANCCGNAGATCGAATTCGACACGCCGCAGGATGCGCTCAAATCACTGATCGCCGGTCTCGATGGCGCGATTTCCGGTGCGTCCGATGCGGCTGCGATGATGGCGCGGGCACGAGCCTATGCGCGCGAAGCGATCGAGGCGCTTCTGGCGCGGATCGCAAGGTTCACGGCTCTTGCCGGTTTCGCCCAGTCGCATATCCGGCTCGAAAGCGACAATTTCACGCTCGACGGGTTCGAAGTCGCGCCCGGACAGCGCCGCAAGCCGCTCGCCATGAGCTTCAAGAAGCCGCATGAAATTGTCGGCAATCATCTCGCCAAGCATCAGGCGATGCGNNTGTCGCGGATGATCGTGGCCTATGATTTCGAGCGGCAGATGAANCCGTTNGTGGAGTTGGGCGGCTTTCTCTTCACCTTCATCGGTGACGGCGCGCCGGGTACCGGCAAGACGATCCTGATCCAGATGATGGCGGGACTGATCAACGAATACTGCCAGGTCGCCGGCTATCCCTTCCACTACGAGAATTTCGGCGTCGACCAGATCTCCTCCTACCAAGGCAAATCGGGCCAGAACTGCAAGGCGTTCATCGATGCGGTGGTCAACCCGCGCGCCATCGGTTTCGGGACGATCGACGATATCGACCAAGTGGCGGCTAAGCGGTCAGACGACCGCGCATCATCGGGTCAGCAGGAAGTCACCGCCGTTCTGATGGAAGCCTTTGCGGGCGCCACTACCATCGTGCGCGGCAACTGCAGCTTCGGAATGTTCTCGAACTATCCTGAAAACGTCGATGATGCGCTGAGGCAGCGTGCGGGCGCGCGCTGGCTGATCGACGGTCCGCAGTCGGAAGCCGACTATATCGACATTTTCGCGCTGTTGGCCGGCAAGAACCACGAGATCCCGCTCGGCCAGCACGATCTTTATGCCAACCAGGAAATCAAGCGCGCGGTAAAATCGGCTTATGCGGACCATTCACGCCCCGACGAGGACGGGCTGGCAGCTGTATGGGAGCGTTTTGAAAAGGCGCATGGCGCACCGAAGACGCTNCGCGATATCGGCGTNTANCTGCACATGATCAAGGAGGCCGAACCCCGCTTCACCGGNCGGGCAATCAAGAANATNACCGACGCGATCAAGATGCGGGCGATGGATTTCGACCTGCCTGACGACTGGTTCGAGACGCCCGAGCCTTTCCTGCACAAGTCCTACGACGAGAAGCTGGCGATGATCTCCGAACTGCGCGAGCCATTCACCATCGACATGGTTATGCAGGAGATCAACCGCTACGCCGATTCAGAGTTCCGCTATACCGATCGCGCCGACGACGCGGCCGTCACCGACATCATTCGCCGCGAGCGCCAGCGCGAGCGGGCGCTCAAAGAGATAACCGCAATGAAGGATGACGGGCGATGGAGTTAGGTGATGGTGTCGTTCTATTTGACGTCCAGCCGCCTTCTCGAACATGTGTCGTCCTGCGGGCAGTTTCGGCAATGTGGACGGCCACAGACATGAAACGCATCTTTTCAAGGTCGCTATGAGACGGCTCGTCAACTCACGGCTAATCTTCGGCAACCTTCTCAGGGTGGATGCTCCGCATCTTATCGATCGGTACAACAAGGCTCTCACGGCTTTTGGCCTGCCGCCGACAACTATGCAGTCATTCCGCATCGACATGACGGGGTATTCGCCCGAGATCGCCGAGGAACTGGGCGACCAGGCCTATCTCGATCCGAACGGGGTCAACCGCCGCTTCATCATCCTGACACCGGAGCAGGAGCGGCTGCCGGTCATTCATACCCAGTTCTCCAACACGGCAGGGCTGATGCACGATTTCTTTGACGGCAACCGCCGGGTGATTTCTGCCGTGACTATCAAGGATGCGCTGTTCGGCGAGATCGAAGAGACGGTGGCCGTCGTCAACGATATCGAGGATCTTCTGAAGATCGACGAGGTCAGTTTCCGGGTTTTGTCGGCGGACGGTTTGCTGTCAAAGGCCTCCGAACTTCGCCTGCTGGTGGATACGCTGACCACGTCGAAGGACGGTTGGCGCGACGACGCGATGCTCAACCGCATGGTCGATCTCTCACATGATACCGGCGATATTCGCCTGAATCCGCTGGTTCCCGACAAGCTGGTATTTCCGCACAAGTCCTACTGGGCGGGACATTTCGGCGGCATCTTCCTGTTTCATGACGGCACGGGAATGACGGTCATCTGTGACCGTGAGGCGCCGGGATTCCGGCGCTCGCGGCCATGGGAAGTCAGCTATATCGATATCCGCGATCAAGAGCGCATCTTCGACTATCTTGCCAAGACCGGCCGGCTGCAACTGCCGCAGGCGTCCTGGGTGGAAACCTCGGGCCTCTATACGCATCGCGCGCTGATGGCGGTACACGATCTCGTTCGCCGTACCGGGCCCGATCTCGATCTGAGCGGTGTGGATGCGGTCTGGCTGCAGACCTGGATCCAGCGCAACGCGCGGGCAATTGCCGAGGACGGGCTGTATCCATTCTTCCAGGAGGCGCTGAGAGCGCTCGAACTCGGCGGCGCGATCCGCATGAGCGAGATCTCGCCGGGCCGACGGCTTCTGCTGGTGCGCGCCGATCCTGCGCATGAGGACAAGTGGCTGGTCAACCGGCTGCTTGCGCGGCTCTCGCCCTTCGATTTCGTCAGTCGCTTCATCTTCGACAAGCAGGGTTTTTACGAAACCTACGAAACATACCCTGAAAATTACCGGTCGCATGTTGTGGCTCATCTTTCGAACACTTACCTTCCCGACAAGGCGGCGCTCAGGGCGCGACTATACGGAATAGACGGAGCCAGAGACGATGCTTGACCCGGTGATCGAATTCTTCGCGCGGATCTTCAATGCGATAGGGCGGGGGATCGGCTGGGTCATCGCAATGCTGCTGTGGCCGTTCATGGCCGTTGGGCGTTGGTATTCGCATAGGGGCTGGATGATCCGGCTGCCCATCCTGATCCTGCTACTTCTTCTCGTCGTCGGTTATGGCCATTTCATCTGGTCGGCGGAGCGCTGGACGAACTACGATCCCGATTATCCGGACCGCTATGCCTTCGTGAGCGGTGGCGCCAATCCCGGCGAGCCGGTCGGTGAAGGTGAGGGCGGCAAGTGCCAGCCCTCTGCGATCGTGCATGTGACAAGCGACCTGATCGATTACAACGTCAACCAGAATACCTGGGTGCCGTCGATGCCGCTCTCGAAGGCCGGTTTGTTTGGCCTCGATTGGAAATACACTCCCTTCCTCGACAACAAGGCGGCCTTTCAACTCGGCATCAACCAGGTGATCCGCCGCACCACGGTCGAGCTTGTGGACAGGTTAGGGCGTGTCCGCGGAACCTCTCAGATCAACCAGAACCTTCAGGATGCCCGTCAGGCAATGGCCTATGACGAGGATGCCTGGTGGCTGACATTCACCCCGCCTTTCGTGCAGCCGTCGACGCCCGAACGCCAGCGCGAGGCGCTCAAGGCCCTCAATGCGTTCAATGCGGAACTGGAAAACTGCACCGGCGAGTTCGACGCGCGCGCCGACAACCTGCTGCAGTTCCTCGATCGCATCACCGGCGATATCGGTTCGACATCGGATATCCTGCGTCAGCAGATGGAAGCGAGCAACATGGGCTGGCTCGACGCCCGGGCTGACGATCGGTTNTGGTTCACNTACGGCCAGCTNTACGCNTATTACGGCATNCTGCGGGCCACCGAGTCGGATTTCTCCGATGTTTACAAGGACCGCCGGATCGATCTCGTCTGGAGCCGCACCGAAGAGCAGCTGCGTGCCGCGCTCAACATGACGCCCTTCATCATTTCAAATGGCAACGAGTCGAGCTGGATCATGCCGTCGCATCTGGCGACGATGGGGTTCTATGTGCTGCGGGTCAGGTCCAACCTTGTCGAGATGCGCGACATTCTCGACCGATAGGTCGGCTCATGGTTCGTTGGCGTCTATGAGGCCCACGAGCGGCGTCCGGTCATGGAACTGCTGGAAAATGCCGTACAGCTCTTCGCGCCCTTCGGGTGTCACCCGGTGACGGCAGACTGAGCGCACATAGCGTTCCGGTCCCTTCGCGTTGCGCAGTCGCAGCACATAGTGGAACCCAGATTTCTGGCGCGCAGCCTTTTCGAGCAGCTGCAACATGTAGGGCAGGTCTTCGGGGTGCACGAGCGCGTTCGCCGCCGCGAGATTGACCGGACCTTCAGTGAAGTTCATGCCGTAGATCTCGAAAATATCACGCGACCAGAAGGTGTGACCGGTGTCCAGTTCGCTGCGCCAGAAACCGAATTTCTGATGTGCGCAGAGGAGCTCGAACAGATCATCGCCGGAGATGCGAATATGATCCATGCCCTGCGGTTTTCTTATGTCGTCGTCGAATTCAAATCTCATGGGTATGCACGATCTCTTGATCAGTGGATCAAGTTGAGCCGGAGCGCCTTGGCAACGAGTTGAGTACGGTTGACGCAATCGAGTTTCCGCATCGCGGAGTTCATGTAGGTGTTTATCGTGTGATCGGACAACGTCAGGATCGAGGCGATCTCGCCCGACGTCTTGCCGTTGGCGGCCCAGTCCAGGACTTCCAGTTCGCGTGCGGTCAGTCCGCTTTCCGGTGGCGTAGTCTTCTTCGTAAGAACGTCGAAGACGTCATAGGCGTGGGTCGCAATCAGGCAGAGACTGCTCAGTTCTTCGGTGCTGATCAGATTTCGGGCTCCACAAAACGAAACCGCGCCGCGCGAACCATCGGATCTGTGAACCGGGATCATGACGGTGCAGGTCAATCCCTCCTCCGTGAGGATCGAGTGAAACTTGCGGGTCAGCGGATCGCTGGATGGTTCACCACCGGATTCGACCGACCACACTTTCGGGGCAGTCGATTTCTGAAGCAGGCGGAAGAGCGTTGAGAGCTGCAAGAGTTCGTAGCGGTCGTACTCCTCGTAAAACCGCGCGGGCATGTTCGTCAGGCGAATGTAGGGCCGCAGGTGCGAGGCGTTTGCCGCAGGCACATCATAGATTGCAAAATGGCTCATTTGGAACTGACGGGCGGTCTCGTGCAAAAGCCCGGCCAGTTCGATTTCCGAATGCACTGTCTGCAGAAGGTCGAGCAGTTGAATGTGTTCCGCCATGGTCAGAGATGCCGCTGTAAATCTGGCAGGTTCGGTAGGAACCTGAATATGTGTCAGATTTGAACATACGCGAAATTTGCGCGCATCACCATTCATGCTTGCCATGGTGGAAGATTTTCCCCGGACGAAAACCGATAGACTTACCAATCCCTTAAACAGGAAGTTTGTCGGTATTCTTGATCTCCTCCATCACCGCATAGGTGTGCGTTTCCCGGATTCCGGGGAGGGAAAGGATGACGTCGGAGAGAAAGCTTCGGTAGGTTTCCATGCCTTGGACCCGCGCCTTGATGAGATAGTCGAAACCGCCGGCGACCATGTGACACTCCATCACTTCCTCGGCGTTTCGGATGGCCCTGGCGAACTCGTCGAATACGTCCGGCGTGGTGCGGTCGAGCTTGACCTCGACGTAAACCAGCATCCCGAGATCCAGCTTTTCCGGCGACAACATCGCCTGATAGCCGAGTATGTAACCGTCGCGGGTCAGGCGCTTGAGCCGCTCGGCAGTCGCGGTCGGCGACAGGTTGATCTTTTCGGCGAGTTGCAGGTTCGTGAGCTTGCCGTCATCCTGCACGGTACGCAGGATTTTCCGGTCTATTCGGTCCAGGCTTCTGGAATTCACGGCAAAACCTCTAAGAAGTAAGTTATCTCACCGTGAATCTATCAAAAATCGGTGAGATTCCCAAACTTAATTCCAGTATGGTGTGAAAAACACGGGGAGTTCACCTGATGCCAGTTACCGCCCGCACCACCTCTGAAACTTTGCCGATCGAGCCGTTTTATGCGCCGCACGCGCCGGACGACGACCGCCTGATCCGATCTTTCACCAAAAAGCTCACACTGACCGAATCCGAGGAGCGGTCCATCGATCTTCGGGCCACCCGGATGATCGAGGCGATCCGCGACGGTGCGGGCTCCATCGGCGGGGTCGAGGACTTCCTGCGCGAATACGGTCTGTCGACTCGCGAAGGACTGGCAATGATGGTGCTGGCCGAAGCGCTTTTGCGCGTGCCGGATGCGTTGACGCAGGACAAGCTGATCGAGGACAAGCTCAGGGAAGGCCACTGGAGCGAGCATGAGGCGCATGGCGAGAGCTGGTTCGTGTCTGCCTCGGCCTGGGCGCTCGGCATGTCGGCACGGGTGATCAAGCCCGGTGAGACGCCCGAGGGCGTCATGCGCGGGCTCGTCAAGCGCATGGGCATGCCCACCGTCAGAACGGCAACCCGTCAGGCCATGCGGTTTCTCGGTCACCACTTCGTTCTCGGCGAAACCATCGAGGATGCGCTTTCGCGGGCGGCGAAGAACGAGGCGCGTGGTTACCGCCACTCCTTCGACATGCTCGGCGAAGGCGCTCGGACCCGCGGCGATGCCAAGCGCTATTTCAAGTCCTATGCGGATGCGATCGCGGCGATCGGCAAGGCGGCAAAGAAGATGAATGCCGGCAAGCAGCTACCGGACCGTCCTGGCATCTCGGTCAAGCTGTCCGCGCTGCATCCGCGCTATTTGCCAACCCACGCCGATCAGGTGCTCGCGGAGCTCGTGCCCGACGTGATCGAACTGGCGCAGATGGCCAAGGCACACGACCTCAACTTCACTATCGATGCCGAGGAAGTCGACCGGCTGGAGCTGTCGCTCGATGTCATCGACCGTGTCTTCACCGATCCCTCTCTGTCAGACTGGGACGGTTTTGGGCTGGCGATCCAGGCCTATCAAAAACGCGCGCCGGAGGTGATCGAGCACATCGGCGAGCTGTGCCGGGCGACCGGAGAGCGGATGATGGTCCGTCTCGTCAAGGGCGCCTACTGGGATACCGAGATCAAGCGCGCGCAGGAGCGTGGGCTCGACGATTACGCTGTCTATACCCGCAAGGCCGCGACCGATCTGAGCTATCTCGCCTGCGCGCGGAAAATGCTCGACATGCGCGACGTGCTCTATCCGCAATTCGCTACGCACAATGCGCTGACGGTTGCCACCATCATGGAGATGGCGGGTGAGCTGAAAGGCTTCGAGTTCCAGCGCCTGCACGGNATGGGCGAGGTCCTCTACGACAGCCTGATGAAGACAAACGAGCGGGTATCGTGCCGCGTTTACGCACCTGTCGGCGGNTATCGCGATCTGCTNGCCTATCTCGTGCGGCGCTTGCTCGAAAACGGNGCCAACTCGTCGTTTGTCGCGGTTGCNGGCGACAAGAAGNTCCCGATCTCGGATCTGCTCGAGCGCCCGGCTGCGAAGCTCGGCATCGACGAAGGCCGGTCGGCGCGCAATTCCCATATTCCGCTTCCGNGCGCCATTTATGACGGCCGTCGCAATTCCTNCGGCATCGAACTCGGNGACCGGCNTGAGCTCACCAGGCTTACCAGCAACATGCAGAGTTCCACCGCTTTGGTGGACGCCGTTCCACTGGTGCCGGGGCTNNCGNCGAAGGGGGAGGCNCNGACTGTNTTTGCGCCGCATGATCCGTCCCTGAAGGTCGGATCGGTTGTCTTCGCGAAGCCTGCNGATATCGAACCGGCCATGGANGCNGCGCTCANGGGCTTCAAGACCTGGTCGCGGACCTCCGCCGAGGCACGTGCCGTCATTCTGGAACGNGCGGCCGANAAGCTCGAAGCCGATTGTGANCGGCTGCTCGCCCTTCTGGCGCGCGAAGGCGGCAAGACGATAGAGGACGGGATTTCGGAAGTACGCGAGGCGACAGACTTCCTGCGCTACTATGCCAATCGCTCGCGCGAGATGTTTGGCGCGCCGACCGCGATGCCCGGACCGACAGGCGAGGACAACCGCCTCGGCTGGCGCGGACGCGGGGTTTTTGCCTGCATCGCACCGTGGAACTTCCCGCTGGCGATCTTTCTCGGCCAGGTGACCGCGGCCCTTGCCGCCGGAAACGCGGTGATCGCCAAGCCCGCCGAGCAGACGCCGCTGATTGCCTATGAAGCAATCAGAATTCTGCACGATGCCGGGGTTCCCAAGGACGCTCTGATCTTCCTGCCGGGTGAGGGCGATGTGGGTGCTGCGCTCACCAAGCATCCGAAGATCGGCGGCGTAGCGTTCACCGGTTCCACCCAGACCGCGCAGGCGATCAACCGGACGCTTGCCGCCAAGGATGGTCCGATCGTGCCGCTTATTGCTGAGACCGGCGGTCTCAACGCGATGATCGTCGATGGTACCGCGCTGCCTGAACAGGTGGCCGACGATGTGGTCATGTCCGCCTTCCGCTCTGCCGGTCAGCGCTGTTCGGCCCTGCGTCTTCTTTTCGTCCAGGACGATGTGGCCGACCGAATGCTTGAAATGATCGAGGGGGCCGCGCGCGAACTCGTGCTGGGCGATCCGATGCTGGCCTCGACCGATATCGGTCCCGTGATAGACCAAGAGCAACAGAGGATGCTCACCGAGCATGTCGAGATCATGCGCAAGACGCAGAAGGTCCGGTTCCAGGGGGAGGTGCCGGCTGAGGGCACCTTCTTCGCGCCGACGATCGTGGATCTGTCCAACGCCGAGGCGCTCGACCGGGAAATCTTCGGTCCGGTTCTCCACGTGGTGCGCTGGAAGGCCAAGGATCTGGAAAAGGTCCTCGACAAGATCGAGGCCACCGGTTTCGGGCTGACGCTCGGGGTCCATACCCGCATCGAGGATCTGGTGCGCAAGGTTGTCGANCGTCTCGATACCGGCAATGTCTACGTCAACCGCAACATCATTGGCGCGGTTGTCGGCACNCAGCCNTTCGGTGGTTCGGGTCTTTCCGGCACCGGCTTCAAGGCGGGTGGTCCGAACTATCTGACCCGNTTTGCGCTTGAGCAGGTTGTCTCGATCAACACTGCCGCCTCCGGTGGCAATGCCAGCCTGATCGCGATGGGCGACGGATAGAACNCCNTCTCTCTTGTCGNAGATGTCATGAGATAGCAGCCTGTTCGGTCGTGCATTCGTGACCAAAGACGATTAAGGCTTTTCNGAAAGACGGGATTTTTCGGGGAGGCCTTTTTCATGGCTGAATTCAGAAGTGATATCGAGATCGCACGGGCTGCGAGCAAGAAGCCGATCGGAGAAATCGGCGACAAGCTCGGCATTCCGGGCGAGCATCTTCTGCCCTATGGCCACGACAAGGCGAAACTCTCCGCCGACTTCATCGAAAGCCTTGCCGATCGTCCGGACGGCAAGCTGATCCTTGTGACCGCTATCAGCCCGACGCCGGCGGGCGAGGGCAAGACCACGACCACGGTCGGGCTCGGCGACGGGTTGTCGGCCATTGGCAAGAAAACGGCGATCTGCCTGCGTGAACCTTCGCTGGGTCCGAATTTCGGCATCAAGGGCGGGGCGGCCGGCGGCGGCATGGCACAGGTGGTGCCGATGGAGGATATCAATCTCCACTTCACCGGCGATTTCCACGCCATCACCACGGCCAACAATCTGCTTGCCGCATTGATCGACAACCATATCCACTGGGGCAACGATCTCGATATCGACGTGCGCCGGGTAACCTGGCGGCGGGTCGTGGACATGAACGACCGGGCATTGCGCCAGATCGTTTCTTCGCTCGGTGGACCGGCCAACGGCTATCCCCGCGAAAGCGGGTTCGACATCACGGTCGCCTCCGAAGTGATGGCGATCCTGTGTCTGGCGCGCGACCTCAAGGATTTGCAGCGCCGGCTCGGCAATATCGTCATCGGCGCGCGGCGCGACAAGGCGCCGGTCTTTGCGCGCGATCTGAAGGCGGAGGGTCCGATGACCGTGCTGCTCAAGGACGCGATGATGCCCAACCTCGTGCAGACGCTCGAGCATACGCCGGCCTTCGTGCATGGCGGGCCGTTTGCCAATATCGCCCATGGCTGCAATTCCGTCGTCGCCACGCGCGCGGCCCTAAAGCTTGCCGATTACGTCGTCACCGAAGCAGGCTTCGGCGCCGATCTGGGCGCGGAAAAGTTCTTCGACATCAAGTGCCGCAAGGCAGGCCTCAGCCCGGCGGCGGCCGTCGTCGTCGCCACCGTGCGGGCGCTCAAGATGAATGGCGGTGTCGCCAAGGACGAACTCGGCACGGAGAACATTGCCGCGCTCAAGCAAGGGTGCGCCAATCTTGGCCGCCATGTCGAGAACGTGCAGAGCTTCGGTGTGCCGGTGGTGGTGGCGATCAACCATTTCGCCACCGACAGCCTTACCGAAATCGAGGCGATCCGGAATTATTGCGACGGTCTCGGCGTCGAGGCGATCCTCTGCCGGCACTGGGCGCAGGGCTCGGACGGCACGGAGGAACTGGCGCACAAGGTGACCGAAATCGCCGAGAGCGGACAGGCGCAGTTCTCCCCGCTCTATCCCGACAGCATGCCGCTTGTGGAAAAGATCGAGACCGTGGCGCGCAGCATCTATCGTGCCGGCGAGGTGACGATGCCGAAGTCGGTCCTCGACGATCTCGCGCGGTTCGAAGAGCAGGGCTACGGCAAGCTGCCNGTNTGCATGGCCAAGACGCAGTATTCGTTTTCCGCGGATCCGAAACAGCTCGGTGCGCCGACCGGACACACGCTGCCGGTACGCGAGGTGAGGTTGTCGGCAGGCGCNGGGTTCGTNGTNGCNGTCTGCGGTGACATCATGACCATGCCCGGACTTCCTCGTTCGCCNTCNTCGGANNGGATCGGTCTGTCTGAGAGCGGCGATATCGAGGGGCTNTTCTGAGAGACGTCAGAAATTCCCCAAAATGCTACTAAAAACTGGAAAAGCAGCGCCGCGGCATAAAAGGTGAGCTGTTTACTCATCTTTATGTTGACTCAAACTGTCATGTTTTTGTATGTGGCCAAAACAAGGCGCGNGGACAGGCGCGCCGCACAGTGTTTTGTAAGCCAGCCAGACCCTTCGGCGGATCATATAACCGCCAGGCAGCCAGCCGATCAGCTCTCCTCGAAAGGATCAGCACATGGCTGCCGACAGGCTCCGTTCCATCTTCATGGCAGGCAGCGCGCTTGCCCTCATCGCCGCTGCGGGACAGGCGGCTTACGCCCAGTCTGCTTCAACGACCCAGCTCGAAACCATCGCGGTGCAGGGTGAGGGTGAGGAAGCCGCAGACGTGGTTTCCGATACGCCGCTTGCCACCGAGACCTCCGCCGAAGAAATCGAACGCAAACAGATCACGTCAATCGATGATCTGGGGCGNACNACNGAGCCCGGNGTGAGCTACAATTCNCAGAACGGCAGTGTGAATATCCGCGGTCTCGATGGTCCACGTGTTCTCACCACGATCGACGGTATCCGCATCCCGTTCCTTGAGGACGGCGCGCGCGGCGCGTCCGGCGGTATTGCCAGCTTCGACTTCAATTCGCTCGAAGCCCTCGACATCGTGCGCGGCGCGGATTCCTCGCGNGGNGGNGGTGGNGCNCTCGGCGGTGCGATGGTGCTTTCGACAATTGAACCCGATGATCTTATCCGGGAAGGCCGCACCTGGGGCGGCTTCCTGCGCTCGACCTATGACAGCAGTGACGACAGCTATGGCGGTTTTGCCGGTATCGCCGCGCGCATGGGCATGAGCTCGATCCTGTTCCAGGGCGGTTACAAGACGGGCCACGAGGAAAAGAGCAACGGCGACGTGGGCGGCTACGGCACCAGCCGAACCGAAGCCAACCCTGCCGACTATGACGAGAACAACCTGCTCTTCAAGCTGCGTCAGGGCACCGAGAGCGGCCACACATTCGGCTTCACGGCCGAACGCTACGACATCGATAAGGACACCGATCTTCAAAGCGAGCAGTCGGCGGGCGGCAATTATCGTCCGGGCAACTGGTGGGGAGAGGAAGGCACGCGCCGCGAACGTGTGTCCTTCGACTACAAGTTCGAAGCTTTTGATGATGAGGCGTGGGTGGATCACGCCGACGCAGTCGTTTACTGGCAGCGGTTGACACGCAAGTCAGGCAACAACGGCCGCCGCTACCAAACTGTCGTCGGCGACTATGAACGCCTGAGCAAAGTGAATAACGAGTCTTACGGGATCTCCGCCAACGCCGACAAATCGGTCGATATCGGCAACCAGACTCACACCTTCACCTTCGGCTTCGACGTGGCGACCGGTGAGACAAGCCAATATTCCTCTGGTGTCGACAGCTGCGATACCGTGCCGAGCCCCAGCTGCAATTTTCTGCATACGAACCAGTCCGACATGCCGGATGTGGATTCCACGCAGGCCGCTTTCTTCATCGACGACGAGATTGCTTTCGGCGATTCCGGCTTCTCGCTGACACCAGGTCTGCGCTTCGACTGGTACCGCCACTCCCCGCAGGATACCGCAGCCTATCAGGAAAACCCCAACTATTCCGGCCTGCCGAGCGGACAGACTGANAGTCAGCTCTTGCCAAAGCTGCTGGCAAAGTATGCGGCAACNAGTGAACTCGATCTGTTTGCGCAGTACGCGATGGCATTTCGTGCGCCGACGCCATCGGAACTCTATCTCGATTACGGCGCGCCGGGGACNTATCTGAGTATCGGCAACGCAGATCTGAAGCCTGAAACGAGCAATGGCTTCGAGATCGGNGCGACCTATGACAATGGCAGCTTCCGGGCCCGCGTTACCGGATTCTACAATCGGTACAAGAATTTCCTCGATACGCGCAGACTGAGCGCTGCCGAACAGGCAGAACTCGGTATCGCCCCGGGCACCTATCCCTTCGGCGTCACCCAGTCCATCAACCGCGCCAATGTGCGGATCTATGGTGCCGAGTTGAATTTGCTGAAAGAGTTCGACAACGGTTTCAATGTNCACGGCGCACTTGCCTATGCGCATGGCACCGACCTCGATACGGGTNAACGTCTCGGNTCGGTGGCCCCGCTCAAGGGCGTNGTCGGCGTCGGNTANGCCACCGAAACNTGGGGTGCCGATGTCAGCCTGATCTCGCAGGCTTCGGTNTCTGACAACTCGACCGCCAACTTCAAGGCGCCGAGCTACAATGTCGTAGATCTCACGGCCTGGTGGGCGCCGGAGCAGATCGAGGGTTTCACAATCCAGGCGGGAATCTATAACCTGTTTGACGAGACCTATTACGATGCCGTCAGTCTGCGTGACGTCTCGATCAGCCAGCCGGAAGCCTTCTATTCCGAGCCCGGGCGGAGCTTCAAGATTTCGGCGACCAAGCGCTTCTGAGGTTTCAAGAAACCGCTAGAGCAATTTTGATTTTGACGGAATCGGAAAAATCGAAATGCGTAAATGAATTCAGTCGCTTGTCGATCCTATCCGTTTGCGCCTAAAGGCAAAACGGTCTAGTCAAATACTGGCGTGCCCATTTGCCGCGTTGCAAAAGGGCACGCCTCTTTGTATCGAATGCCAAAGACAGGCTGGCCCGCCGCTTTTGCCTTGTCTTGCCGCCAATCCCGCGAAGCACGATACCGCCTGACCGCGCCGCCGAAGGAATGCACTGATGACCGATCGCCAGATGTCCAGCACAGACATTGCCGAAACCCATGACGCAGGTGATGACGCCGCCTACCGCAANGGCGTGCGGCAAACTTCGATCTTCTTTGCAGCGATCATCGCGCTTGGCGTTGCTTCGGTGGCGATCTTTGGCTTTGCAGGCCTGATCACATTCTATGTGACGGNCGCAATCGTCATGCTCATCACTCTGGTGTTCATCACATTCGACATGGGCTGAAGCGAGGCCGGTCTCTCGCTGGTCATTGCCGANCTCACGGGTATCTCCACGCAATCCGTCTTGCGCGCGNNCGCCNGTTTCGNTANGGAGAACGCCATGGAATATTGCGCACAGAACATGAACTGGTGGTGGACCCGCTGANGGCGGTGCTGACCACGCATGTGTGCATGATCAACAAGCCGCCCGGAACAGGTCCAGGCGGCTTTTTTGTTTCGGCCNTCTGGANAAGTCTCAGNCGGGCGAAACGGAGGGTGACATGGTAACGGTGGAACTGGCAGACGGCGGCGAGGGCTACACCACGCGCGGCGGTATCGAGGTCATGCGGCGGCGCAGGCCGACGGTCTATGGCGAAGCGATCTCGAGTTATATCGACAAGCTCGATTCCCGACGTGGTGCGGTGTTTTCCTCGAACTACGAATATCCGGGCCGCTACACCCGTTGGGATACGGCGATCGTTGATCCGCCGCTCGGTGTCATCTCGCGCGACCGGACGGTACGGCTCGAAGCCTATAATGAGCGCGGCCAGGCGCTGGTCGCCATCATCGCGCCGAAACTTGAAGGTCATGAGGATTTTTCGGTGACCTCAGCTTCCGCCGATCTCGTTGAAATCCAGGTCGCCACACCCGACCGGACCTTTGCCGAGGAAGAACGCTCAAAGGCTCCCACGGTCTTTTCGGTGCTGCGTGTGATCACCGATCTGTTCCACTCCGCAGAGGACAGCAATATCGGTCTCTACGGTGCGTTCGGTTACGATCTCACATTCCAGTTCGATCCGGTGCCGTTCAAGCTCGAACGACCCGAAGACCAGCGCGACATGGTGCTCTATCTTCCGGACGAGATCCTCGTCGTCGACCACTACTCGGCCAAGGCCTGGATCGACCGCTACGATTTCGCTCTGGGTGACATCACCACCGAGGGTAGGAACGGCGATATCGAACCGCGGGCCTTCAAACCTGCCGACACCATACCGCCGCGCGGCGACCATCAACCGGGCGAATATGCGAACCTCGTGCGCAAGGCGAAGGAGAGCTTCCAGCGCGGCGACCTGTTCGAAGTCGTTCCCGGCCAGACATTCTTCGAGCGCTGCGAGAGCAAGCCTTCCGAAATTTCCCGCAGGCTGAAGACCATCAACCCGTCTCCCTATTCCTTCTTCATCAACCTTGGAAACCAGGAATATCTCATCGGCGCCTCGCCGGAGATGTTCGTGCGCGTGAATGGTCGCCGGGTGGAAACCTGCCCGATTTCAGGCACCATCAAGCGCGGCGACGATGCGATCTCCGATTCCGAGCAGATCCTGAAACTGCTCAATTCAAAAAAGGACGAATCCGAGCTCACAATGTGCTCGGATGTCGATCGCAACGACAAGAGCCGCGTCTGCGAACCGGGCTCGGTCAAGGTCATCGGTCGCCGCCAGATCGAGATGTATTCGCGCCTCATCCACACGGTGGACCATATCGAAGGACGTCTGCGTGACGGCATGGACGCGTTCGACGCGTTCCTGTCCCACACGTGGGCCGTAACCGTCACCGGCGCGCCGAAGCTCTGGGCCATGCGTTTTCTCGAAAACAACGAGAAGAGCCCGCGTGCCTGGTATGGCGGCGCGATCGGCATGGTCAATTTCAACGGCGACATGAACACCGGCCTGACGCTGCGCACGATCCGCGTCAAGGAAGGTGTTGCGGAGGTCCGCGCTGGCGCAACGCTTCTGTTCGATTCCGTACCCGAAGACGAGGAAGCCGAAACCGAACTCAAGGCCTCGGCGATGATCTCGGCTATCCGGGACGCACGGCTCGGCAATGCCGCGACGTCTGGGCGCGACGCCTCGAATGTGGGCGAGGGTGTGCGCATCTTGCTGGTCGATCACGAGGATAGTTTTGTCCACACGCTGGCNAACTATTTCCGCCAGACCGGCGCGGAGGTAACGACGGTGCGCTCTCCGGTACCNGAAGAGGTNTTCGANCGNGTCAATCCNGANCTNGTGGTNCTNTCGCCCGGGCCGGGCTCGCCGAAGGATTTCNATACCAACGCCACGATCAAGGCGGCCAAGAACCGCGACCTGCCGATGTTCGGCGTCTGTCTCGGTCTGCAGGCGCTCGCCGAAAGCTTTGGCGGCGATCTCAGACAGCTCGCGATCCCGATGCACGGCAAGCCCTCGCGCATCAAGGTATCGCGCAACGGGGTCATTTTCTCCGGCCTTCCGAATGAGGTCACAGTCGGACGTTATCACTCGATCTTCGCGGATTACTCCACCTTGCCAAAGGAGTTCCGTGTGACCGCTGAAACCGACGATGGGGTGATCATGGCGATCGAGCACGAGAAACTGCCGATAGCGGCCGTGCAATTCCATCCCGAATCGATCATGACGCTTGGCCAGGATGCCGGCATGCGCATGATCGAGAATGTGGTGGCGCATCTGGCCAAGCGNGCCAAGGAGCGCGCTGCCTGAACCTATANATCGGGGAGAGCGGCATGTCCCTTCATACGGCTGAGATGATGAAGACGGCAGGNTGGCGTATTGCGCCGGCCTTNCTCGTGTTGTTGGCAGTCAGTGCNGCGCATNCCGAGGATNCCGTTGTCGAAGAGGGNAGGGCGCTTGTNGAACTCAACTGTTCCAAATGTCATGCGGTNGGCGCGCGTGATGCGAGCCCGCATGATCAGGCGCCGCCTTTCCGTACGCTCTCGCAGCGCTACCCGCTTGATGCGCTGGAGGAAGCTTTCGCATCCGGTCACATCACTTCGGGCCATCCGGACATGCCGGATTTCGTCGCCCGGCCCGACCAGGTCGAGGCCATCCTCGCCTATATCGGCACGATCCAGGAGGATTAGAGATTGACGCAAGGGGCAACCCGAGTTCGGCGGCTCGCCTTCTGGACGATCCCGCTGGCCTTCATCGTGTTCGGGCTGAAACTGGGCGCCTGGTACATCACCGGCTCGGTGGCGCTGTTGTCGGACGCGCTGGAATCTATCGTCAACGTCATTGCCGCACTGGTGGCCTTTTTTGTTATCGGCTACGCCCACAAGCCAGCCGATGAGGGACATCCCTACGGGCATTCGAAGGCCGAATATTTTTCCGCCGTCATCGAGGGCGTGCTGATTGTCCTGGCNGCCCTGATGATCGTCAATGCGGCATTGCCCGCGATCCTCGAACCGGAACGGATCGACGCTCCGTTCAAGGGTCTGGCGGTCAATGCGGTTGCTGCAGTCATCAACGGTGTTTGGGCCTGGATCCTGATCCGCGAGGGGCGATCGCATCGTTCGCCTGCACTCGAAGCGGACGGCCATCACATCATGTCCGACGTGGTGACGTCGAGCGGGGTTATCATCGGCCTCGTTCTGGCGCTTGCGCTCGACATGCCGATCCTCGATCCGCTGCTTGCGCTGATCGTGGCCTGCAATGTTCTCTGGCAGGGCTGGAAGGTCATCAGTGCCTCCATCAACGGTCTGATGGACAGGGCCATCGAACCGCTTGAGGAAGCCCGCATCCGCGATGTCATCGCTGCGCACGCAACNGGTGCGATAGAGGCNCACGATATCAAGACCCGGATGGCNGGCGCCATGCGGTTCGTCGAGTTCCACCTCGTCGTCGACGGGCAGATGACGGTCGAGAAAAGCCACGAAATTTGCGATCGNCTGGAGAACGCNATCAGGACTGAAGTGCCCGGTGTTGCGGTTACCATTCATGTCGANCCGAGCTACAAGGCAAAGGACGAAGGCGTCCTCATCAAGTAGGCNCGAGGCTGCCGCAACCGGAATTCCTTGACTTTGCCGCTTTTCTCAGGCTTATGCGTCTCAACCGGATGGGGGCCACTCGGCCGCTCTCGCGCGTAATGACCAGTCAATAAGGACNGGCAGCGCGAACTGATCCCCCTTTTCCCACTCGAAGAAATCACGTGTGTCCGGCGGCGACGCGCAGAACAACATCCCCCGTTGCGCAGTCCCGCGCACCGGGTGAAACTCTGTTGCCGACCGCATCGGAGGCCGCCCCCGTTCCTTACGGTTGCGTGCGCCCGGCGGTCCGGACGAAAGAAAGACAAACATGAAATTTGAACAACTCGGTCTCTCCCAGCCGATCCTCGAAGCGCTGAANTCGCTCTCGATCACCGATCCGACGCCGATCCAGCTCGCGGCCATTCCNGCCGCGCTCAAGGGCAATGACGTCGTCGGCCTGGCCCAGACCGGCACCGGCAAGACCGCGGCCTTCTCGCTGCCGCTGATCGAGAAGATCTCCGGCGAGCGTCGCGCGGCGCCGCGCAAGGTTCATGCCCTGATCATGTCGCCGACCCGCGAACTGGCAGCACAGATCCACAAGTCGATCCGCGATTTCTCGCGCCGCGTGAAGCTGCGCAGCGTNCTNGCNGTTGGCGGTCTGTCCATCAATACGCANACNAAGAACCTCTCGGGCGGCGCCGAAATCCTGATTGCNACGCCGGGCCGNCTCGAAGANCTGATCCGTCAAGGTGCCGTNTCGCTCGACGAAACNCATTTCGTGGTNCTCGACGAAGCCGACCAGATGATGGANATCGGCTTCATGCCGGCGATCCGCCGCGTCTTCGGTCATCTGCCCCAGCAGCGTCAGGCTATGCTGTTCTCGGCCACCATGCCGGACGAGATCCGCAAGCTGTCGGCGAAATATCTGCGTAATCCCGTCGAAGTGTCGGTCACGCCGGCTGCGCGCACCGCGGACCGGATCGAGCAGGGCGTCATGCACGTAAACAGCGGCAACAAGCCCGCTGCTCTCGCCGCGGTTATCCATGATCACGAAGGCGACCGCGTNATCGTGTTCGCCCGCACNAAGCATGGTGCCGANAAGCTCGTNCGCAAGCTCGCCCAGTCGAATATCGAGGCAGCCGCCATTCACGGCAACAAGTCGCAGGGNCAGCGCGANAANGCGCTTGCGCGTTTCCGCGATGGATCACTTCACGTGTTGGTCGCGACCGATATCGCGGCCCGCGGCATCGACGTGCCGGGCGTAACCCTGGTTATCAATCACGACCTGCCGAACGTGCCGGAAGTCTACGTCCACCGCATCGGCCGTACGGCTCGTGCGGGCAAGGCTGGTCTTGCGATCGCATTCTGCGCACCGGACGAGCGGCCGCTGCTCAAGGANATCGAGAAGCTGATCAAGCTCTCGGTTCCGGTTCTCGACCCGCCGGAAGGCATNGCGGCAGCGACTGCNGCTGCTGAACCGGCGCCGCAGGACAGCCAGCGCCGTGGTCATCGCGGCTGGTCTGGCAAGACCGGTTCCGGTCGTGGCGGTCAGAAGGCTGGCAATGGTAACGGCCAGAAGCGCCGCCGTCCGCGTAACGGCAAGNCGGGCGGTCGTCCGGAGGGCGGTTCCGGGGAAGGGCAGGCAGCGCGCCCCGAGGGCAAGCGCCCCTTCCGCGCNAAGCGCCGGAAGTCCGGCGGTGGCAATGGCCAGGGCGGACAGCGCGCCNCCGGCTGATNGCCGNNACACCAANANATGNNAAGGGCTCCCCGNTNTCCGGGGAGCCNTTTTTNGTTCAGGNGAACATGGNCGTNGNTAGACCTNCGAGCCAGCGGNCGCCTGTCGAGCGATGCGNTTCAGATCAGGCCGGCTCGCTGAGNTGAGCGAGAACGGCATCGCCACCCGCATACAGGGCCCGGCTATCGAGGACNCGGGTGCCGCGTTCNTCCGANACAATTAGCTGGGGTATGCCCTGAATTCCGAGGGTTGCCATCGCTCTCCGNCCCTCATTGATGCGGCGCTCGGTCTCTGCTTTGAGCGAAGAGCCGTTCTCAATCTCGGCAAAGAGCGCGCGTTCTTCGACTTCCAGCCCTGCATCTCTCGCAACCTGCGCCGCAATGCCGGCTACGACGTCGGCGCGGGATGTATCCTGGCCATCNACATAACGGGCCATNTGCGCGGTGTGCAAGAANATCGGCTCAAGGNCCGGATCGATTTGCCCGAGNGCAACCAGGGCGCNGGTCAGCGACCCGGAGCTGAATANACCTNCGGGCTTGCGCATTACGCCTTGGTGATAGGTNTCGGTGAAGCGCTGTCCGGTCAATTCCTGAATGCGGCTNTCGTTCGTGAANGCATGATCCGCAATCTGNGAGACCGGTCGCGGGTCCACAAACAGGCCNGTCGGCATCAGCCGCAGCTGATCGCCGCGCGTTTCGGCAATGCGNTTCAGTGCAGGGGCTGCTGCATAGCACCATCCGCAGAGGGGATCGAAGAGGTAGANGAACTGGGTCGTCGTGGTCATGGCGTCTCCTTTCTCCCCATTTGGTGTTTACTGTGNCGAAAAGATAGGCCGAAAATACGCACCTCAATGTTGCGCCAAATGCACNTATTGAAGNTGGCGGAACACGGTTAGCTTGAGACAATTTGCGAAGGGCTCCCCCGGTATCCNGGGGAGCCCTCTTTCGCTCNNGTNAGTGTNATNTTCAGAGACCTGCGAGCCAGCGTCCGCCCATCCAGAGNCCCATGGCAACCATCATCAGGTTTTCCGTNAGNGAGATGAAGCCAAGCGGAACCGAAGACGAGCCACCGACGCAGGCGCACTTGAGCTCGCGCTTGTCGATGTAGACCGCCTTGAAAACGGANATNGCGCCCACTGTACCGACGAAGAGCGCAAGNGGCGCGGAGAGCCACGTNAGTGCTCCGGCGATCATCAGAACGCCCGCCAGTGTTTCGGCAAAGGGGTAGACATAGGCGTATTCGACCTTCTTTCGCGCCAGAAGATCGTAGTTCAGGAACATGGTCGAGAAGCCTTCGACGTCCTGAAGNTTCTGGATGCCGAGAAGCGTCATCGAGATTGCAATGAACCATTCGATGACGCGGAGGTCGATTATCGTCCCGATTGCGGCCCAGGAAACCGCAAGTGCCATCAGGAAGGCCACAGAGAAGATCGCGATCACCGGCTGGTATGTCGTGTCGCCTTCCTTCAGCACATCCTGGCCGAAGAATTCGCGGACCTGATCATAGCCACCAATGCGCTTACCGTCGATGAAGGTCTGCGGTGTGGTTTCCACGCCGTGTTTTTCCTGGAAGGCGTCGGTCTCCTCACGGGTTTCCAGCCAATGGTCATCGACCGTATAGCCTTTGCGCTCCAGGAGGGCCTTGGTTTTCAGGCCGTAGGGGCAGATGTGATTGGGCATGACCATCCGGTATACGGTCGCGACTTTCGTGTCCGATGCGACTTCGGAGGTGCTGCGATTGTCTGTTTCCGTTGCGATCGTCATGGCGCGGCTTCCCTTTCAATCTCCCGTTTCAAGTCAAACCATCAAGGAAGCCGGATTGTTCCATCGTGCCACGCGAGAGCCGAAATCCCCTGAAGCGACATGTCAAATATTATGGCGGGAATCGCCGGTGCTGCTATGATTGACGTGCGCGATTTTGCGCAAGGAGGTGCTTTGTTATGGCCGATGATGGCCTGTCCTTCCTCAATGGAAGCGGCACCAGTGCAGATAAAATCCGTACTCTCGACTGGGAAAATACCGAGCTGGGACACCCCGCAAGCTGGCCCAATTCACTGAAGACCATCGTCAGTCTGATGTTGGCGTCGAAATTTCCCAAGGCGATCGTATGGGGCGACTCGCTGACGACAATTTACAATGACGGCTTTGCGCCCATTCTCGGTCACAAACCCGAGGCCATGGGGCGTTCCTTTCGTGACATATGGTCGGAAGTCTGGCCGGATATCGGTCCGCTTGTAGAGAAGGCCTATGCGGGAGAATCCACCTATATCGAAAATTTCCCGCTTGCCATCAATCGTCACGGCTACGAGGAGGACTGCCATTTCACCTTCTGTTACAGCCCCATCTATGACGAGAACGGCCGTGTCTGCGGGATGATGGACACTGTCATGGAGACGACCGAAACGGTTCTCGTCCAGCGCCAGGTCTCAGCGGTGAACGCTGAATTGCGTCACCGGATGGGAAATCTTGTCGCCATGGTCTCAGCGCTTGCTTCGCAGACATTCCGCGGCGAGGAGGCGATGTCCGAGCGGCTCGACATCTTCCAGGATCGTTTGAAGTCCCTGGGAGAAGCCCAGGCCATGCTGACGGCCGAGGATCATCCCGAGGCCACCATCAAGGAACTGGTGGACAGCATCATCGGAAGCCGCATGACGGCAATCGGCAGGATCGACGTCGAAGGCCCCGTCGTGGCGCTCAAAGGGCGCAAGGCATTGTCGCTGTCGCTCGCGCTCAACGAGTTGTTCACCAACTCCATCAAGTATGGCGCTTTGTCGAGCGAGACGGGCCGGATCAATATCGAGTGGGCCCTGCGCGATGCACAATTCTCTTTCCGCTGGAGCGAACACGGCGGGCCGCCTGTCAAACCGCCGACGCGTCAGGGCTTCGGGACCAAGCTAATCGAGCGTTTCGTTGCGGCCCATTTCGAGGGCAACGCCAAAATCGACTACCGGCCTGAAGGAGTGGAGTACGAGATCCTGTCAAACTCCCGGAACCTCGACTTCTGACCAGTTCCCCTGAACGTTGCACTTCTCGCTTGCCTTCCCATGCACCTTGACGTATTGGGAGCGCATGAAAAAGTCCGCCTTCACAACAGCCCTGATCGACGCCGCAATTTTCGCGGCGCGTTCGCGTGCGCTTCTCGGCGGCCTCCTTCTTTCCTCGCTTAGCGGCGATCGCCGGGCCCGTTGAGGAGCGACCGGCGGTCGATCCGCCGTTTGCGCAAGCTCCTCCCAAGCCAGATCACCCAAACTTGACTAGATAGTCGAAATCCGGTTTTCAGCAGGCACATAATGCCGCGCCGGAGCTAAAGCGAGAGATGACAATGGACGCAAGATCCAACCAGAACCGATCCGCAAACCCGGGCATGCCGGACGCGCCGGCCAAGTACCGCGCCTATCCGCAGGTCAACATTCCGGACCGTACCTGGCCGGGCAAGATCATCGACGCCGCGCCGATCTGGTGCTCGGTCGATCTGCGCGACGGCAACCAGTCGCTGGTCAACCCGATGGGCCATGACCGCAAAGCGCGGATGTTCCAGTTGCTGCTGGACATGGGGTTCAAGGAAATCGAGATCGGTTTCCCGTCCGCCTCACAGACCGATTTCGATTTTGCCCGCTGGTGCGTCGAACAGGGCAATGTGCCCGCTGACGTGTCGTTGCAGGTGTTGGTCCAGTGCCGCCCGGAGCTGATCACGCGCACCTTCGAGTCGCTGGAAGGCTCGATCAAGCCGATCATCCACTTCTATAACTCGACTTCGGAACTCCAGCGCCGGGTTGTCTTCAACAAGGACGTCGCCGGCATCAAGCAGATCGCCGTCGATGCCGCCAAGATGATCACCGACATGGCCGAAAAGGCCGGCGGCGGTTACCGATTCCAGTATTCGCCCGAGAGCTTTACCGGCACCGAGCTGGACGTCGCGCTCGAGATCTGCAACGCGGTGATCGAGGAAGTGAAGCCGACGGCCGACAACAAGCTGATCATCAACCTGCCATCCACCGTCGAAATGGCGACGCCGAACGTCTATGCGGACCAGATCGAATGGATGTGCCGCAATATCGACAATCGCGAAAACATCATCATCTCGTTGCACCCACATAATGATCGCGGCACCGGGATCGCTGCGACCGAACTGGGCCTGATGGCAGGCGCAGACCGCGTCGAAGGCACGCTGTTCGGTAACGGCGAGCGCACCGGCAATGTCGACGTCGTCACGCTGGCGCTGAACATGTATACCCAGGGCGTCGATCCGAAGCTCGACTGCACCGAGATCGAGCGTATCAAGGAAGTCTACGAATACTCCAACCAGATGGTGATCCCTGAGCGTCATCCTTACGTTGGCGAACTGGTCTACACCGCTTTCTCGGGGTCCCACCAGGATGCCATCAACAAGGGCATGAAGGCGATCAAGGTCGCCAATGATCCCCACTGGGAAGTGCCTTACCTGCCGATCGACCCGCAGGATGTCGGCCGCACCTATGAGGCGATCATCCGCATCAACTCTCAGTCGGGGAAGGGCGGCATCGCCTATATCCTGAACCAGGACTACGGGTTGAACCTGCCGCGTGGCCTGCAGGTCGAGTTCCGCGAGGACATCCAGCGCATTACCGACGAGGAAGGCAAGGAACTGCCGTCGAAAGCGATCTATGAGCGTTTCCTCGAGCGTTACGTGGAACAGCCGGGCGCGCGCCTGCAATTCGTCGAGCACCATTCACATACCGACAGCTCCAACAAGCAAGTCCGCATGGTTGAGGCGGAGATCGTCGACAATGGCGAAACCAAGAGGATCGATGGCCGTGGTACGGGACCGATCGACGGTTTCGTCAATGCGCTGTCGAGCTATCTCGGAATTGACATGACGGTTGCGAACTATTCCGAGCACTCTCTGCAGCACGGCTCGAACGCGGCGGCGATCTGCTACATGGAAATGGAAAGCCCAGCCGGTAAGGTCTTTGGCGTCGGCATCAACACCANTATCGTGGCCGCTTCNCTNGCCGCGGTGGTTTCAGCCGCCAACCGCTATCTCGAAATNCAGGCNANCGCCTGANNGANTTCAAGCGCCCGGGNTCATNTCCCGGGCGTTTTTCGTTTGAGGAGATAGAGCGATGGCGGGACCGGCTTTNCGGCGGATCGGCAAGGGGGAGGCGGCNCCTCTCGTTCTGCTGCACGGTTTCGGTGGCAATATGCGNACNTGGAACCGCGTGTTTCCGCTCATCAAGGACGACGTNCCGCTGATTATCTTCGATCTCCCGGGGCACGGCAGATCCATCCATTCGGAGGGACGCGGCGGCGCCGGACGGATGGCCAAGGCCATCCTGCAGGAACTCGACGCCGCTGGGATCGAGCGGTTTCATATTGCCGGGCACTCGATGGGCGGCGCTGTGGCCGCGCTCGTTGCAATGCGCGCGCCGGACAATGTTCTGTCCCTNAACCTGATCGCACCGGGCGGCATGGCGNCNGACATCNATGCCGANCTTCTGGCGCGGTTCTCCAANGCGTCGGATGCAGANGAGCTTGAANNTGTGATCCGGGAGATGGCGGGACCGGGGCTCGACGTCCCGGAGGGNTACTTCCAGGCAGCGGCGGAGTTTCGGGACGCGCCGGGCGCGATGGAGGCGCTGACCGAAACCTATGCGGCAATGTTCCCGGACGGACCCGAAAAGGGGCAGGGCGTTCTGCCTCATGCTCAATTGGCCGAATTGCCGATGCCGGTCCGTGTACTCTGGGGCTCGGCCGATATGGTTCTGCCCTGTCCTGACAGCGACAGCCTTCCGGCCAATTTTGAGCTCCTCGTGCTGAGCCGCGCCGGGCACATGCTGCCTGAAGAGAAGCCTGCCGAGGTCGCAGATTTTTTGCGCACAGCAGCAACGTCCGGAGTGACCTAGCCGTGTTCGGCTACTCGCCAGCGGGACGGCTTCCGTGTTAATAAATTCCCAACCATCCGGATGAGCCGGATCGTCCGGGCATGAGGCCCGGAGCGGGAGAGTGTCATGAGCGACAATAGCAACGACAATCGCGGCCCGAAGGGTACCGAACGCCGGCTGACGGATATCGTCCGCGAAGTCAAAATCGCCGCCGCCGAACGCTCGGATGTGGTGGTCGATATGCGCGATGCCGATCGCGCCCGGCTCGAACTGCTCGCCGAGGAACTGCAGTCGGTGATCGATGATATCGATCCTGCCGACGATCGGTTCGATTTCGGGATATCGACAGGTCAGCAACCGCGCNTCTGGATCGATGCGGTCGCCCATGTTCACATGGGNCCGGACCGGCGGCTCTACCGGGTGGTGCGCGACACCCGTCTCGGGCGCGTCATTCTGGGCGAGGCCAATGAGGTCAAGGATGCGGCCGATACCGTGGCGCGTTACGTCGCCGAACGGGTGATCGAGCGCGAGCGTATGCTCTCGGGCGATCTCGATACGATGCGCGGCTCGGCTTTTAATTCGGAAACCGTTTCGGACGCGGGGAGCGAAGAGCGGGCGGAGGTGGAAACCGACACCCTGCAGACGGCTCCCATTGGGCCTGCACCAGTCGTTCCCGAGAGAAAGCCGGCGAAGGGCGCGGGCTTCGTCATCGGCGCGTCCTGGTTCATCCTGGGTTGCGTGGCAGGTGCCGCAGCGCTCGTCGCGGCATTCTGGGACCGGATTTCCGCGCTGCTGAGCTAGCTAGGTCAGGCGAGAGGCGCCGGCGTTTGAGTGCCAGCCCTTGGGGCTTCCGTGTTCTCGCTCACGCTCCGACCGTCATCGTTGAGGCTGTAGCGACGGTGCACGAGGTGCCATTCGCCGGGCTTGCCTGTGATCTCGAACATGTTGAAGGCCGCATTGGGTTTCTTGCCGTTCGGGCCCTGGCTCGCCGAGGCGATGCCGACCACGGGTATGTTGCCCCTGTCTGTCGAAATGTGGTGCAGCGAGTCGAGGTGGGTGTGTCCGTGCAAAACCAGCTCGGCGCCGTTCTTGCGGATCATCTTCTGGAATTTCCCGATGCCCTTGAGGCGCTTGTGCCAGCTCGCTGCATCCTCGACGGGCGGATGATGGATGAGCACCACACGAAACTTGCCGCGTCGTCCCGCGTCGGCCAGAAGTGCGCCGGCCTTCTTCGCCTGTTTCTTCGAGAAATCGCCCGTTGCCATGAAAGGCAGCGAGGGATTGGCCGACGAGATGCCGATGATCGCGCAATCGCCCCGCTCGGTGAGCGTGGGGAAATAGGTGCCCTCGCCATGGGCTTCGCCACCGGTCAGGATCCAGGGCTCCCAGGACTTTACAGCCTTCTTGAGCGCGCCGGGCACATAGGCATCGTGATTGCCGGGAACCAGCGTTGTCCGGTCGGGCAGGAAATTGACCTCGAGCCACTGCGTGACGGTCTCGATCTCGGTCGAGGTTGCGAGATTGACCAGATCGCCGGTAATGGCGACATGGTCGAGTTCGGTCTCGGCCATTTCCTCGATGATTTCTTCGAGCGCGGTGCCGAACATGTGCTTGCGGCGGTTGCGTCGCCAGTTCACATAACCGGTGATACGCTTGGAAGCGAGCTCTGAAAGGGAGACCTTCGGCAGGGGACCCAGATGGACGTCGGATATATGAGCCAAGCGGAACATGACACCTCACATAGCGGCGGGGTGCAGGCGCGGCAAGCGCAAGGGCCAAATGAAATTATGAAGGCTGATCAAGAATATGGCGGTCGCCCGCCGGAAATGCGCTCGTTCCGGGCGCGTCTGGTGACGCGGGTCGTCCACATATGGTTTGCATTGAGCCGCGCCATGACGTTTGGCGTGCGTGCGGCCTGCTTCGACGAGGACGGCCGGATCTTTCTCGTTCGCCATTCCTATGTTCCCGGCTGGCACATGCCCGGCGGCGGCGTGGAACGCGGCCAGACGGCGGCTGATGCGTTGGCGCGTGAACTTCAGGAGGAGGGCAATCTCGCCATTATCGGCACGCCGCAGCTCCTGGCCATATACTTCAATCCGCGCACGTCAAAGCGCGACCATGTTGCGTTCTATCGCTGCCTGGTTCGACAGACCGCGCCCAAAAAGCCGGATGCGGAGATTGTCGAGACGGGCTTCTTTCCGCTCGACGCCTTGCCAGAGGGAACGACGGCCGCCACACGCCGGCGGATCGACGAGCTTGCCGGAAAATGTCAGCAGGAAGAGCTTTGGTGACAGGGATGACGCGCGCCTGACTTGAAACCTGCCGCCAGCGGCTTACATTCGCCGCACATCTTTACGATCCAATTTTCCGGACACATTTCCAATGGCGCCGATTATCAAGGTCGAGAACCTCTCGAAGACCTATGAAGGTGGTTTCCACGCACTCAAGGACGTCAATCTCGACATCGAGGAAGGCGAGATCCTCGCGCTGCTCGGGCCGAACGGTGCGGGCAAAACCACGCTGATTTCGATCATCTGCGGACTGGTCAATCTCTCAAAGGGGCGCATTCTCGTCGGCGGACACGACACTGTCAGCGATTACCGCAAGGCGCGCGAACTCATCGGCCTGGTTCCGCAGGAAATCGCGCTCGAACCCTTCCAGAGCGTCTATAACGGACTGCGTTTCACCCGTGGCCTCTTCGGCAAGAAGCCCGATCCGGCGTTTCTGGAGGATGTGCTGCGGCGTTTGTCGCTGTGGGACAAGAAGGATTCGCTCACGCGTGAACTCTCAGGTGGCATGAAGCGGCGCGTTCTGATCGCCAAGGCGCTTTGCCACAGTCCCAAGGTCCTTTTCCTCGATGAACCCACGGCGGGTGTCGATGTGGAACTTCGAAAGGACATGTGGGAGGTGGTCGGCCAGCTGAAGAAGGAAGGCGTGACGATCATTCTGACGACCCACTATATCGAGGAAGCCGAGGCCATCGCCGATCGTGTGGGCATCATTAACAAGGGCGAGATCCTGCTGGTCGAGCCGACCCGCTCGCTGATGCGCCGCATGGGTCACCGGGAGCTTCGCATCGAACTCACCGAACCGGTCGCCGAGATTCCTGCTGCACTGGCGCAGTATGATCTGGAATTCGGCGCGGACAAGCAGACCCTGATCTACTCCTATGAGGCCAATGGCGAGCGCACCGGCATCACCTCGCTGATCGCCGACATCAAGAACGCCGGGCTGACCCTTCGGGATATCGAGACGAAACAGAGTTCTCTCGAAGAGATTTTCGTCGGACTGGTAAAGGAACAGGCATGAACTTCCGCGCGGTTTCCTCCATCTACTATTTCGAGATGGCACGGTTTTTCCGGACCATCACTCAGAGCCTGATCTCGCCGGTCCTGTCGACCTCGCTCTACTTCATCGTCTTCGGTGCGGCGATCGGATCACGCATCCAGGAGGTAGAGGGCATTTCCTACGGTGCGTTCATCGTGCCCGGCCTGATCATGCTGTCGGTCCTGACGCAGAGCATCTCGAACGCCTCCTTCGGCATCTATTTCCCCAAATTTATAGGCTCGATCTACGAGGTGAATGCCGCTCCGGTGTCCTTCGTGGAGATCGTGCTCGGCTATGTAGGGGCGGCGGCGACCAAGTCGCTTTTCATCGGTATGATCATCTTCGCAACGGCATTTTTCTTCGTCGATCTGCATGTTCAGCACCCGTTGGCGATGATCGCC
The DNA here is from genome assembly GCA_002707605.1 of Hoeflea sp. Lineage (GTDB taxonomy): Bacteria > Pseudomonadota > Alphaproteobacteria > Rhizobiales > Rhizobiaceae > Pseudohoeflea. The sequence continues at coordinate 75,313 of PANK01000014.1, read as the reverse complement.
TTTCTGGCGCTGACCTGCATATCCTTCAGCCTGTTCGGCTTCATCATCGGACTGTGGTCGAAGAACTTCGAGCAGCTGCAGCTCGTGCCGCTGCTCGTGGTGACACCGCTCGTGTTTCTGGGCGGAAGTTTCTACTCCATCGAGATGCTGCCCGAAGGGTGGCAGACCGTTGCGTTGCTGAACCCCGTCGTCTATCTGATTTCGGGGTTCCGCTGGAGCTTCTTCGGCATGGCGGACGTGGCGGTCGGCGTCAGCCTCGCCATGATCGCGCTGTTCCTGATNATCTGCCTCGGCGTGATCTGGTGGACCTACNGGACCGGCTTCAAGATCCGCTCNTAAGNTTGCGGATCAGATCGCCNTGACGACAGTCTCCAGCATCGACCGGACTTCNCCGGCGACGGAATGCAGCTTGTCGTTGTCGACTGCCTGCATGGAGGCGACGGGATCGACCGCGCTGACGGTCACNCCGTTNCCGCTNTCGCGCACGATCACGTTGCAGGGAAGCATGGCGCCGATCTTGGGTTCGATGCCGATGGCCTGGTAGGCCATGTTCGGATTGCAGGCGCCGAGGATCAGGTAGGGCGGAACGTCCTTGTCGATCTTCTTCTTCATGGTCGCGGAAACGTCGATCTCGGTCAGCACGCCGAAACCGTTGTCCGATAGTGCGGAGCGTGTGCGCTCGACGATTGCGTCGAAGCTTTCGCCGGAGAAGGTGCGGTCGATCGTGTAGGACATCTGAAACTCCCTTGGTTAGCGGTCTGCCTCAGATGTATGCAATAAATTCTATATAACAAGGCCCGGCGATCATATGATTGCCGGGCCCTATGTGTCAGGCGGCCTTCTTAAGGCGGTCGCGACCGTGCGGCGCGTCCAGATCCATCACGGGACCGACGGGCACGATGCCGTTCGGGTTGATGGTGTCGTGGCTGCCGTAATAGTGGTGCTGAATATGCTTGAAGTTCACCGTGCCGGCGATCCCGGGCATCTGGTAGAGTTCGCGCATGTATCCGTAGAGGTTCGGGTAGTCGGCGATGCGACGGATGTTGCACTTGAAGTGGCCGACATAGACGGGATCGAAGCGGATCAGTGTCGTGAAAAGCCGCCANTCGGCTTCCGTCAGCGTCTCGCCAACGAGATAGCGCTGGCTGGAGAGGCGCTCCTCGAGCTTGTCGAGCGTGTCGAAGAGCTTTTTGACGTTCTCCTCGTAGACATCCTGCTCGGTGGCAAAACCCGCCTTGTAGACGCCGTTGTTCACGGTCTTGTAAACGAGGTCGTTGATCTCGTCGATCTCGTCATGAAGCTCTTTGGGATAGAAATCGGGAGCCTTCGGATCCGCGATCTCGGTGAAAGCCGAGTTGAACATGCGGATGATTTCGGCGGACTCATTGGAGACGATGGTCTTCTTCTGTTTGTCCCAGAGAACCGGCACTGTCACGCGCCCGGTATAGTGCGGGTCAGCTTCGGTGTAGACCTGGTGCAGGTAATCCTTGTCCATCAGGCTGTCGCCGGTCGCACCGTCGCGCTTTTTGAACTCCCAGCCGTTTTCGCCCATGTGGTAATCGACGACATCGACGGTAATGGCATCCTGCAGGCCCATCAGCTCCCGGAAGATCAGCGTGCGGTGGGCCCAGGGGCAGGCGAGCGATACNTAAAGATGATAGCGGCCNGCCTCTGCCTTGAAGCCGCCTTCGCCCGACGGACCGGCGGAGCCGTCCTTGGTCACCCAGCTGCGAAAAGATGATGTCGACCGCTTGAANTTGCCGCCNGTCGATTTGGTGTCGTACCACACGTCCTTCCAGACGCCNTTNTCGAGCATACCCATGATCAAAACTCCTTTTCCGTGAACATAGGGTGTTTTGGCGCGGTTTCGAAGCCGAAGGGGGTGAACGGTGTGTTTTCCCGTAGACGGAGNAGGGGGGGCTCTGCTATCAGCGATGCCTCAAGGAGACCAAAGCCTGATGACTATCNGGACGANCCGACGACGCTGAAGNTNTTGCTCGCGTGAAAAAATCGCGGGNCCCTTTNTGCGTTCTCGTTCTCAGTCTCNCGTCCGGAAAATCCCATGTCCAAGCTCGATCTCGTCTATCTNACCGAAGACGCCTCCCATAACGCAGCAATCGACCTCATCAACGAGGAAGCTTTCGGNCCGGGACGCTTTACGCGTGCCGCCGAGCGCATCCGCGAGCAGGGGCCGCACGACCGGCACCTGTCTTTNGTCTGCGCCGACAATGGTGAAACGATCGCCTCNGTGCGGATGACACCCATNTGGGCGGGGCACACGCCGACNCATCTTCTCGGACCTCTGGCCGTGCGGCCATCACACAAGAATCTCGGGATCGGTCGGGAACTGGTGCGGATCGCGGTGGATGCCGCGAAACGGGCGGGCAGCGAGGCTGTAATCCTCATCGGCGATCCACCCTATTACGGGCCGCTCGGCTTTCAGCCAACTCGGCCGGGCGCGTTGAGAATGCCGGGGCCGGTCGATCCGCGCCGGGTGTTGGCCGCCTGTTTCGAGACCGTGACAGCCGATGAACTCGAAGGCGANATCCGTCACCGGGATCGTGGCTGACGGGTTTTANCGGCCTTCGCGGAACCAGGTGGCGCCAAGCGCCAGGATCATCAGCATCAGCCCCAGGAAGCCCGCAAAGAGCGGCACCGATCGAACTCCGAGAAGCACGGTTTCCGACGATGTCCGGAGCGTCAGTCGTTCGCCGCTATCGCGGAAGCCGGACCGGACGGGCAGGATCTGCGGCACGGCATTGTCGGCCGAGACCCGCGTGACCATGCCGCCGGTTTCCTCGGCAATGGGCCTCAGGACCTCGGTGGTCGAGACCGTGGCCCGGAACTCCGGCGCGTCGATTGCACCGATATGGGCGAGGGCTGTCAGATCGCCGTCGCGAGCCTCCACCAGGCCGAATTCGTCGAGGGGCAGTTCCGCTGCAAACAGGCCGTCGCTTTCGGGTTCGAGCGTCAGCTGCCGCGTTGCGCCCGAGGGCAGAGTTAGGGTGACGGGATCGGCGGCGTCGGCCATTGTCTGGCGCTCAACGCGCAGGGTTCTGCCATTGGCGGAGGCTCTAAGCGCTTCCTCCTCGAGCGAGGGCTCCTTCATCAGCCAGTGGGCGATACGGCGGTAGAGCGCCACATGCGGGCCGCCGCCTTCGAAACCACGCGCCCAGAGCCAGCCCTGGTCGGACAGCAGCATCGCAACCCGGCCTTCGCCATGGCGATTGAGGACGAGCAGCGGCGCGTCGTTGGCGGCTTTCATCACGGTGTCGCCGGCCACGCTCTGGACTGCGACCGAGCGGAACCATCGGCCCCAGGCGGGCGGGTCCTGCAGGCCGCCCGGGAGTTCTCGAGTGACGGGGTGGCGCCGGCCGGCATCGGTGAGGCGCGGATAAAAACCCTCGACATCCATGTTGCCGGTCGGGAAGGCAGGAAGCACAGGGGCAAGGGGTGTCTGGGCGATGGATTCGATACCCGACATTTCCGGTCCAGACGCGATCAGCAGCGCGCCGCCGTTTTCCACGTACTGAGCGATATAGTCGTAGTAGAGCACCGGCAGTACGCCGCGGTTCTGGTAGCGGTCGAAGATGATGAGGTCGAATTCCTCGATCTTCTCGACAAAGAGCTCGCGGGTCGGGAAGGCGATGAGGGAGAGCTCGGTGATCGGCGTGCCGTCCTGCTTTTCCGGGGGGCGCAGAATGGTGAAATGGACGAGATCCACCGAGGCGTCGGATTTCAGGAGATTGCGCCAGGCGCGTTCGCCCGAATGGGGCTCGCCGGACACCAGCAACACCCGGAGGTTTTCGCGGATGCCCTCGATGCGGGCGACTGCGCGGTTGTTGGCTGTCGAGACTTCCGACGGCTCTTCCTCGACCGCGAGCTCGACAATGTTGTTGCCGCCGCGCGGGACTTCCAGCGTATAGGTGCTCTCCTCGCCGGGAACGGCCTCGGCGATACCGCGATCCTCGCCATTGACGCGGATGGTGACCGGCAGCGGGGCGCTTGAAGGCTGGCCGTCGACCATCACGCGATAGACGATGTCCTGATTCTCGCCGACAATTCCGAACCGTGGTGCGCGGACGATCTCGATGCGGCGATCAAGCTCATTCTCGTCGCCGGTGATCAATCCATGGACAGGCACGTCGAGGCCGAGTGTCTCGGCGGTGTCAGGCACATCGTGAACCTGGCCATCGGTGATCATGACGGCACCCGCCAGGCGGGAGGTCGGGATATCCCGAATTCCGGTGGAGAGCGCTTCGAAGAGATCGGTCGAGGGGGAATCGGAATCCGGGTCGCCGCGGCTTTCGATGATGCGGGTCTCGAAATCGGGGAAGCGGTCGAGGCGGGCTTTCAGTTCGGTCAGCGCCTTGTCGGTCTGGTCGGTGCGTTCGCCCAGGTCCTGGCTCTGGCTGCGGTCGACGACGACGGCGACCACACTTTTCACAGGCGCGCGTTCCTCGAAACTGGCAACAGGATTGGCGAGCGCCAGCACAAGAGCGGCGAGCGCGATGGCACGGATGACTGAGCCGCGCTGGCGGACGAAAAGCGCCCAGCCAGCGAGCACTGCCGCGATGATCGCAAGGCCGACAAGCAAGGGGAGGGGAATGAAGGGTGCAAAGCTCAGGTTCATCTCATTGCCCCAGCCGTTCGAGGAGTGCGGGGATGTGGACCTGATCGGATTTGTAGTTGCCGGTCAGCATGTACATCATGATGTTGACGCCGGCGCGGTAGGCATATTCGCGCTGCCAGGGATCATTGGGCACGGTCGGGTAGAGCCGGTTGCCGGCTTCGTCTTCGGCCCAGGCGGCGGCAAAATCATTCGAAGTGATCAGGATCGAGGAGACACCGTCGCCGGCGCGTGCGGGACGTTCGGCGGTAGCCTCTTCTTCGCTCGCTGCGGTGGCCTCCACCCAGAGCGGGCCATCGGCGTAGCGTCCTGGGAAGATGTCGAGGAGATAAAACGCCTTGGTCAGCACGTGATCGGAGGGCACCGGTTCAAGCGGCGGAATGTCGAGATCGGACAGGATCGCCTGGAGGCGACGCGTCGGCCCGGCAGTCGCGCCACCGAGATCGTCCATCCGGTCGCGGGTGTCGAACAGCACCGAGCCGCCGTTTTTCATATAGGCATCGATGCGGCTGATCGCGGCTTCGGAGGGCATCGGCGCCTGTTCGCTCATCGGCCAGTAGATCAGCGGATAGAAGGAGAGCTGGTCGGTTTCGATATCGACGCCGACCGGTTCGCCAGGTTCGAGCGCGGTACGGTTGGCGAGATAATTGGAGAGCCCGTTCAGTCCCTCGCGGCTGATACGGTCGACCTCGTCGTCGCCGGTGATGACATAGGCGATATGGGTCTGGTCGAGCTTGTCGAGGATGTCGACATCGCCGGGCTGGCTGTCCTGCGCCATTGCGCTGGGGATGGAGATATGGATCGCCAGTCCCGCCGCGAGCAGAACGACGCCTGCTGCGGTAACGCGGCGCCCCGTCAGGCGACGGAGCGCGCCGCCCATGACGAGGACGATGAGCGTATCGATCAGAAGGCCGAGAAGTGCTGCGCCGAAGAGCCAGGGCTTGAGGTCAAGCGCATCACCGCGGCCCAATGAAGCGCGGCTGATGGGAGCGCCGGCGTCGGGGATTTCGAGCGGTTCGATGCGTTCATCGCTCTGAAACAGATTGAGGGCCACATAGCCGTCCTCGGTGCCGTAAAGGCCCGGCGGGTTGTCGGGGCCGGCGCGCGGCGTGCGGCCGCCCGTCAGATCGAGCGGTTTTGCATCGCCCGAAGCCGGCAATAGCGCGCCCGAAGCATTGAGAAGCTGGTAGGGCGGCAGCACCGCATTGGAGGAACCGCCGGCGCGACCGACATTGTTGGAGAGCTGTACGACCCGGCGCAGCATGTCGACGAAATGGCCGGAGATCGGCAGGTTCGACCAGCCGGCTTCGGCCGTCACGTGAAAGAGCACGATCCGCCCGTTGCCGCGATCGGCGGCGGTGACCAGCGGCGTGCCGTCTGCCAGAGAGGCCCAGGTCCGCGAGGCGAGATCGGCGGAGGGTTCGGCAAGCACCTGGCGGTTGACGGTGACATCGCGCGGAACCGGCAGACCCGCAAACGGGCTGCCTTCGGGATAGTTGGCAAGCGGCTGCGGCTCGTCCCACGATAAGGCGCCGCCCAGTTCGCGTTCGCCGCGCCGCAGGGTGACGGGCGTCAGCGTATCGTTGTCGGCGGCGGCCAGACGCGGACCGGCGAAACGCACCAAAGTGCCGCCATTCTCGATCCACTGCTCCAGCTCCGTGGCTTCCTGCTCGGGCAGCGAGCCGATGTCCGCCATGACGATGATGGCGGGCTGCCGTTCGATCAGCGCCGGAATGGATTTCGCGAGATCGGCACTCTGGGCATGGATCAGGTCGGCATAGGGCGAGAGGGCCTTGTCGATATAGTAGAGCGGCGACAAGAGCGGCTGTGCCAGATCGGCGGCCTCACCGGAGATCAGCGCGACGCGGCGACGGCGGAAACTGTCGTCGACCAGACGGACGCCAGCCGCTGTCCGGTCTGCATCGACGTCTATTCGAGCGATGTCGTTGCGGATTTCAAAGGGCGCGCGGATTTCGCCGGTCCCGGCATTCGCCCCACCCTCGAAACCGATTTCGCCACGGGCGATGTCGCGGCCACGGCTGTCGCGGGCGGTAACAGGGACGCTAATCGAACCGTCGGTGGCAAGTCGTGTCGCTGAGATCTGCAGCGCGTCCGAGCCGTTCGAGGTATCGGTCAGCGCGACGGGGGCTTGCGCATCCGAGCCGATGATCTGGATATCGGCGGCGCCAAGACCGAAGAGGCGAGTGAGTGCGTCGCTCCCGTCGCCAGTTGCGATGCCGTCGGACACATAGGCGATCGTGCCGGGTGCCGTTCCAGCCAAGGCGGCCTGCATGGCTGTCACGGTGGCGCCGCGTTCAGGCCGTGCCGGCCGTGGGGCGGCGGCCAGCAATTGCTCGAGCGCATCCGAGGCGCTCATCGGCGTGGCATCGTTGCGGCGGTCGGCGGTAAAGGCAATCGAGACGGGAACACCGGCGTCACGTGCTTCCGCGATCAGATCCTCGGCGGCAGCCACGCGATCGTCCCAGTCTGGCGCGCTCGCCCAGCCGTTGTCGATCATCAGAACAAGCGGGCCGCTGGCCGACAGCGTCTTGTCGCGCGGATTGAGGATCGGCTCCGACAGCGCGAGGATGATCAGGGCCGCAACGAGGAGGCGCAGCGCCGTCAGCCACCAGGGGCTGTGCGACGGCGTTTCCTCGGGCTTGAGAACGCGGGCGAGAATGGCGAGCGGTGCAAAGGGTTCAGCCTGCGGGCGCGGCGGCGTGAGCCGTAAAAGCCACCAGATGACCGGCAGCGCCAGAAGCCCGAACAGGATCGCGGGTGCGCCGAAGGCGAGGGGGAGCCCGCCCATCAGCTCCGCTCCCCGCCGGTCGTCGGGATGCCGGAGAGATGTCCGTGGAGCGTGGCGAGTGCTTCGGAAGCCAGGCGGTCTGTGCCGTGGGCGAGAAAGCTCCAGCCCTTGCTGCGAATGGATTCCGACATTGCGGCGCGCCGGGCGTGCCAGGCACGGCGGTAGTCATCGGCAATGGTTTCGGCGCGGCCGGCAACGAGCTTTTGCCCGGTCTCCGGATCACGGAATTCCGTGCGGCCGGAATAGGGAAAACGCTCTTCGGCAGGATCGTGGATTTCGACGGCATGGCCGCGCACACCGCGTTGGGCCGCCGGCGCGATGGTGCGCTCAAGCGAGGCTTCCTCGTCGAGGAAGTCGCTGATCAGCACGATATCGCTCATCCGGCCAACATGGGTGAGGTCCGGCATGCCGCCATCAAGGGAGGCATGCGAGAGAGCCAGTGCCAGCCGCTCGGCGGCGCTGCGCGAGGAAACCGGTTCCATCACGCCGGGGCAGCCGATGCGTTCGCCGGAGCGCGACAACAATTCGGCAATCGCGAGCATGAGAACCAGCGCGCGGCTTTCCTTCGAGGCGATGGCGAGGTCGCTCTGATAATGCATGGAGGGCGAGAGATCGGCCCAGAGCCAGATCGTGTGGGCGGCTTCCCATTCGCGGTCGCGGACATAGAGATGGTCGTCGCGGGCCGAACGGCGCCAGTCGATGCGCGATTGTGCCTCGCCATCGACATAGGGGCGGAACTGCCAGAAGGTTTCGCCGATGCCGCGCTTGCGGCGTCCGTGCCAGCCGGCGATCACCGTATTCGCAACACGCCGCGCCTCTGCAAGACAGTCGGGTAAAAGACTGGCGCGCATCCTCGCGCGGGCCAGAACGTCCAGCCGCGGCGTGGGGTCAATGAGGCGGCCGATTGATGCCATACGCTCAGAGCGCCTCCGATGCGGCGAGTTCGGCAATGATGTCGCGAATGCCGATGCCTTCGGCGCGTGCAGCAAACGTCAGCGCCATGCGGTGCTGGAGCACCGGTTCGGCAAGGGCGCGCACATCATCGACGGATGGCGCAAGGCGACCGTCGTAAAGAGCGCGGGCGCGGGCGCAGAGCATCATTGCCTGGCCGGCGCGGGGGCCGGGGCCCCAGGCGACGGTCGCATCGGTACGGGCATTGCCGTGGCCGGGGCGGGCCGAGCGGGTGAGCTTGAGGATCGCTTCAACCACGCTGTCGGGCACCGGCATGCGGCGGATCAGCGCCTGGATTTCCATCAGTCGCTCGGCGGTGATCGCTTGGCGTGTCTCAGCTTCGCGGCCCCCGGTGGTTTCAAGCAGAATGCGGCGTTCGGCGTCCATCTCCGGATAGGGCACATCCACCTGCAGAAGGAAACGGTCGAGCTGGGCTTCGGGCAGTGGATAGGTACCTTCCTGCTCGAGTGGGTTTTGCGTGGCGAGCACGTGGAACGGCGTCGGCAGATTGTGTGCCTGTCCGGCGACGGTGACGTGATATTCCTGCATGGCCTGCAGAAGTGCGGACTGGGTGCGCGGCGAAGCGCGGTTGATCTCGTCGGCCATCAGAAGCTGGGTGAAGACCGGGCCAGGAACGAAACGGAAGGCGCGGCGGCCATTTTCGTCCTGGTCCATCACTTCGGAACCGAGGATGTCCGACGGCATCAGGTCGGGCGTGAACTGCACGCGGGCGGCCGACAGACCGAGCACGGTGCCGAGCGTCGTCACCAGCTTCGTCTTGGCGAGGCCCGGCACACCGACAAGAAGCGCATGACCACCGGACAGGACGGCGAGCAGGGTGCGCTCGACAACGCTTTCCTGACCGAAGATGACGTCCGAGACGGCATCCTTGATCGCGGCGATGTCATCGAGCGCCTTTTCGGCCTCGGCCACCATTGCTTTCGCGTCGGGCGTATTGTCGGCGGGTTGCGGGGAGGTGTCCATCATGCCCATGGTATTCTCCGGCGTTTCAGGGGCGCTGCTCTCGTCTGAGAGCGATTCGCGATACCCTAACAGGAAGCTTAGTCCTACGGCCAAGGCTGACAAGTGGCTTCGACTTGACTATCTCGTTACCGGCGACAGGTCTCGATTGACGGACAGTAGAATGGCGAAAATGAGTTCATCGGCGAAATCGACAAGTGCAGCGGGGCTTGCAAGCCTGATCGAGCGCGCCGCCGGCGACCGCAATGCCGGCAAGGACGGGCTGCCGCCGGTCGACCGATGGAACCCGGACTTCTGCGGCGATATCGACATGGAGATCAAGTCGGACGGGGCCTGGTTCTACATGGGCACGCCGATCGGACGTCCAGCGCTGGTGCGGCTGTTCTCGACCGTTCTGCGCAAGGACGAGGACGGAAAAACCTATCTCATCACCCCTGTGGAAAAGCTCGGGATCAGGATCGAAGACGCCCCCTTCGTTGCCGTCGAGATGACACGTGAGGACAACAACGGCGAGCCGTCCATCACCTTCCGCACCAATGTCGGTGATGTCGTCACCGCTTCAGCCGATAATCCCATTCGCTTCGTCGTTTCCGGCGAGCATCAGGAGCTCAAGCCCTATGTGCTGGTGCGCGGACGGCTGGAAGCTCTACTAGCCCGTTCCGTTACCTATGAGCTTCTCGAACATGGCGAGGAGGCCGAGATCGATGGCATGGCCATGTTCGTCATCCGCTCGGAAGGCGCGACTTTCCCGGTTATGGCAATGGCCGAACTGGAGCGCCAGAGCTGATGGACAGCGCCGTGCAGCGCTTCGACGCGGCGGATTTCCGCGCGCGTGCCGGCAGGCATCGGCCCGAAGACGAGGTGACCGGACCGGGACCATCTTATCTTGCCCATGGCGATCACGCTCTCAACGCCGACATGGTGCTCGGCATCGACCAGAAGAGTTTGCGCGACGCCGCCGTCTTGATCCCGGTGATCGACGACGGCGATGAGGCGCGGGTGATCCTGACGCAGCGGACGGCCACGCTGAGAAAGCACTCCGGGCAGATTGCCTTTCCGGGCGGGGCGGTGGATCCGGGTGACGAAAGTGTCGATTTCGCCGCCAAGCGCGAGGCCCAGGAAGAGATCGCACTTGATCCCCGCCTCGTGGAAGTGGTCGGCCGCCTCCCGGATTACCTGACCATGACCGGATTCCGCATCACGCCGGTTCTCTCGGTTGTCAAACCGGGATTCGATCTCGTACCCAACCCGGCGGAAGTCGATGCGATCTTCGAGGTTCCGCTCGGCTTTCTCATGGACCCGGCGAACCACCGGCAGGAAAGCCGCGTGTGGGAAGGCCGGGAACGGCACTATTTCAGCATGCCCTATGGCGACCGTTACATCTGGGGTGTGACTGCGGGCATTATCCGCGTCCTTTATGAAAGGCTCTATTCGTGAGCGAGACTGACAGAAGCGTGGCCGGTGAAGCCTGGTTTCAGGACACCGCGTTACAGCGCGTTTTCGATCTTCTGAACGCCGATGGCGGCGAAGTGCGTGTCGTCGGTGGCGCGATCCGCAATTCACTGATGGGCGAGCCGGTGGGCGATGTGGATATGGCGACCACGCTCAAGCCCGACGAGGTCTTGGCGCGGGCGAAGGCCGCCGGCATCAAGTTGGTGCCGACGGGCATCGACCACGGCACGGTGACGCTGGTCATCGACGGTCGCGGTTTCGAAATCACCACCTTGCGCAAGGACGTGGAGACCGACGGTCGCCATGCGGACGTGGCTTTCGGAACCGATTGGCAGATCGATGCCGAACGGCGTGATTTCACCATCAACGCGCTTTACGCAGCCGCGGATGGCCGGGTGCTGGATCCGGTCGGTGGCCTTGCGGATATCGCAAGCCGCACGATCCGCTTCATCGGCGAGGCGGAGAAGCGGATTGCCGAAGATCACTTGCGTATCCTCCGATTCTTCCGGTTCTTTGCCTGGTATGGCGGCGGGCGGCCGGATGCGGATGGGCTGAAGGCCAGCGTGCGCGCCAAGGAGAGCCTCGGCAAACTATCCGCCGAGCGGGTCTGGAAGGAAATAAAGGCGCTTCTGAACGCTCCGGATCCGTCCCGCGCGCTTCTCTGGATGCGTCAGACGGGCGTTTTGACCTTCCTGCTGCCTGAGACCGAGAAATGGGGCATCGACGCCATTCCGGGTCTTATCCAGGTCGAGAACGACTACGGCTGGTCGCCCGATCCGTTGCTGCGGCTGATGGCGATACTTCCGCCCGACCGGGTGCGGCTGGAGTCGCTGGCGGAGCGGCTGAAGCTCAGCAAGGCCGAAAGCCAGCGGATCTACGACTGGTCGATGGCGACACCGCCTCAGCCGACGGCCGCGGGAACCGCGCTCGACCGCTTAATGTACCGCCACGGCCGGGAGGCGGCGATGGACCGGCTGAAGATCGCGATGGCCAATGTGAAGGTCCGTGCGGCGGATGCGCAGGAGGTCGCCATGGCGGACATGGCCAAGCTGTCGGCGCTTTTGAAGCGCGCGGACAAGTGGACGCGCCCGATGCTGCCGATTTCCGGCAAGGACTTGCTGGATGCCGGCATGGCACCTGGCGAAGAGGTGGGGAAGCGGCTCAGGCTCGCGGAAGACAAGTGGGTCGAAAGTAACTTCGCGCTGGATCGCGACCGCCTGATGGAGATCGCGACCCGCACGGGGCAGAGCTAGGCAAATATCAGTGTGGCTGCCTGATCAGGCGGCCTTGCCCTTCTCGTCGGCGATGGCGGCCTTGATCCGTTCGACCATGGTCTCGCGGATGATCGTCTCGCCGTGAGCGTGACGCATGTGATCCACCGCACGCGCGACGACATCCGCCTCGGTGTCCGAGCTCGTGTGCCACGAGCATCCCGGCACGACGGCTGCACATTCGAATTTTTTCATGGTTTTTACCTCCCTGTGTGGTGTCAGAGAGACCGGTCGTTTCCGGTCACCCGGCCGACCCGTATCCGGAGGCATTCCGACTGCATCCGGCTGGGCCGGCTACACTCACAAATCTAGTCCGTTTTCGTGCGATGTGAACCCGTTTCAGGGAAAAAGAACGGTAGGGGGAAGAGACGAGAGGATCGATTCCACGTTGCCGCCCGTCTTCAGGCCGAAAATCGTGCCGCGATCGTAGAGCAGGTTGAACTCGACATAGCGGCCGCGGCGGATCATCTGTTCGCGGCGCTCGTGCTCGCTCCAGGGTTTGTCCCAGTTGGCGCGCACGATCTTGGGGTAGGCGACGTGGAAGGCTCTGCCAACGTCCTGCGTGAAGGCAAAATCGGCGTCCCAGCCGCCCTCTTCCTGTGACGAATGCAGCCAGTCGTAGAAAATGCCGCCGATGCCGCGGGCCTCGTTGCGGTGCGGCAGATAGAAATACTCGTCGCACCACTCCTTCAGCCGCTGATAGTCGGCGACGTCATGGCGGTTGCAGGCAAGCTCCATGGCGCGGTGGAAGAGACGCGTGTCCGGGTCTTCCTGGCTGCGCCGATCGTCGAGCATGGGCGTGAGGTCGGCGCCGCCGCCGAACCAGTTGCTGGTCGTCACCACCATCCGGGTGTTCATGTGAACGGTCGGCACATGCGGATTGACCGGGTGGCAGATCAGCGAAATGCCGGACGCCCAGTAGCGCGGATCTTCTTCGGCGCCCGGGATCTGCTTGCGGAACTCCTCGGAGAATTCGCCGAAGACGGTGGATGTGTGTACGCCCACCTTCTCGAAGAGCCGGCCCTTCATCACCGACATCACGCCGCCGCCGCTCTCGCCGCCTTCGCGCTCCCAGGGCGAGCGGACGAAGCGGCCCGCCTCACCCTCGCATTGCGGGTTGAAAACTTCGTCCTCGAGATCCTCGAAGCCCTTGCAGATCACGTCGCGAAGCTTCTCGAACCACTGGCGGGCGGTCTGCTTCTTGGCTTCGATGTCTGCAGGGATGTCGCGGGGAAGTTCGGGTCGTTTCATGGAGCACCTTGTCGTTTCGGCGCTCCCTTAGCACCGGCGCGGCGGAAGGCAAAGACATGTGGTGTCGCAGGCAAATGCGATATGACTCGGAATCTCGCGCGTGTGACCTTATATTCATTGCAACCGGATATCGGAGGGAGACATGCGCAAGAGCAGACCAGCGCCGCCTCTTGATGGATTGCGCCGCCAGATGGGACGCGCGCGAGCGCAGGATACGCGTCCGCGCAACAAGACTGATTCCTTCATCCGTGAAACCTTCCAGCTTGAGCGCGAAGAAGCCCGCAGCAAGGCGCGGGAGTGGTTCGACGCCTGGCCCAAGCAGGCCTACTGGACGGCTGTGGAAAGCTGGCGGCAACTGCCCGACGATCGCATCGAATTCACGATGCGGCGGCTTCCGACAGCCGACTGATCTCCTCTGATTGATCCTCAGTCCGGTTTTTTGGCCAGCACAAAACGCGGGCCCGTGCCGGTGGCCGCTGCCTCGTCCTCCGGATTGTAGAGCGCGCAGCGGTCCATCGACAGGCAGCCACAGCCGATACAGCCCTCGAGATTGTCGCGCATGCGTTCGAGCATGGCGATGCGTTCGTTGAGGTGGCTGCGGAAGTTCTCNGCGATGATCGCCCANTCGTTCTTGTTCGGCGTGCGTTCGAGCGGCAGGGCCGNCAGACGCTCACGGATATCTTCGAGTGAGAACCCNAGCTTCTGCGCCACCATGATGAAGGAAACGCGGCGGATATCNGAGCGAATGAACAGCCGCCGTCCACCCGGTGAGCGTCGTGCCGCGATCAATCCCTCNTCCTCGTAATATCGGATGGCAGAGACGGCGAGGCCGGTGCGGGCGGCGACTTCGCCGATGGAGAGGAGGGCTGGCGAAGGTTTCTGCATTTTTCCTGTGCTTTGCTCTTGATCTCAAGTTCACTTGAGAAAGTAGCATGNCCTCCAATTGAAGCAATTCTTTTCGGNACTGGAGGCAAACATGACCGTATCAACGCTCGAACACGTCAATTTCACCGTCNCCGANGCACCTGCGACAGCACGCTGGCTGTGTGACGTCTTCGGCTGGAAAATCCGTTGGCAGGGCCCGGCCATCAATGGTGGCCGTTTGATCCATGTCGGCAGCGATACCGATTATCTGGCGATCTACACCCCCAAAGCCACGAATGCGCGGGACGGAAATGATCGCAGCGGCGTCGGCAATCTCAACCATGTCGGCATCGTGGTCGACGATCTGGATGCGGTGGAAACGAAGGTCCGGACGCTCGGCTACGCCACCCACAGNCACGCGGATTACGAGCCGGGGCGTCGCTTCTACTTCGATGACGAGAACGGGATCGAGTTCGAGGTGGTGAGCTACGCTTGAGTGCCGGCCGTGCCGGGACCGAACTGGCGAAGCAGTTCGCCGGCGATCATGCCGGTGGAAATGGCCAGATTGATCGAGCGGGCTTCCGGCCGCATCGGGATCGTGACCCGCACGTCCGCGCGATCGTGAACATGCTCCGGCACGCCTGCGCTTTCGCGACCGAACAGAACGATATCGTCGGAGCGATACTCGACCTCGAAATAGGGTTTCGTGGCCTTCGTGGTCGCGAGGATGAGACGGCGGCCTTGCGCTGCCCTCCATTCCTCGAACGAAGCCCAGGACACGTGGTCGGTCAGGGATGCAATCGCAAGATAATCCATGCCCGCGCGTTTGAGCGTCTTGTCCGAGAGATCGAAGCCGGCGGGCCCGATGACGTGGATGTCGAAACCGAGACAGGCGCCGAGGCGGAGGATCGTGCCGGTGTTGCCGGGAATATCGGGCTGATAAAGGGCGATGGCTGGTCGGGTCATCCTGTCCTGCTACGCCACCCGTTCCCGCCGCTCAAGATGGTTTGTTCGAGGTGCGAGGCGTGGCGATTGCGCCACAGGATATCGGGTAGGCGGGTTGCGATGACGATTGAGGCTTCATTTTCACATTCGAAACGGCTAAAGAAAAGTCATTGTTCATCCAACCGGGGAGGCATTGATGATATCTATTGAGCGTATGCCAGACGCCCCGGCAGCCGGACGTCCACGGATCGTCATTCCGCGACTACTGGCCTAGCGAGCGCCCGCTCGTTTCCCCATTTAGCAAACAATCCGCAGCAGCACAGGCTGCGAGATTTTCCATTTTCCCGGCATCTGACGAGCGCGTTATCGCAGCTCCGGATGCCTGCCCGTCCCNGCTTCGGGCATTCAAGGATTTGACTGATGTTCAACTGGTTTGAAACGCGCCTCGATCCCTATCCCGAGACGGCACTCGATACGCCGCCGAAGGGNCTCGTGGCNTTCTGCTGGCATTATTCGAAGGACGCATGGCCCTGGCTTCTCGCCATGGGAGTTCTGACGGCATTGATTTCGGTTGGTGAAGTCATGCTGTTCGGCTTCNTGGGNTCGATCGTCGACTGGCTGTCTCAGGCCGACCCCGACGGGTTCCTGCAGCGCGAGGGNTGGCGGCTTGCGGGTATGGCTGCGCTTGTGCTTGTCGGCCTTCCGCTGGCGGTCGCGCTCGATTCGCTGATCCTGCACCAGACGCTNCTCGGCAATTACGCGATGATTGCGCGCTGGCAGATGCACCGGCGTCTGCTGCGCCAGAGNCTNACGTTCTTNTCCAACGAGTTTGCNGGCCGCGTCGCNACNAAGGTGATGCAGACCTCGCTGTCCATTCGCGAGACGGTGATCAAGCTGCTCGACGTCTTCGTCTATGTCAGCGTCTACTTCATCGCCATGGTGGTGCTGGTCGCCAGTGCCGACTGGGTGATGGCGCTGCCGCTTGTCCTTTGGCTGGTGATCTATGTGTGCCTGCTCATCTACTTCGTGCCGCGGCTGAAGCATCTCTCCGCCATTCAGGCCGATGCAAGGTCGGANATGACCGGTCGCGTGGTCGACAGCTACACCAATATCTCGACNGTGAAACTGTTCTCGCACAGCCGCCGNGAGGAAGACTATGCGCGTGGCGGCATGGACCGGTTCCTGCAATCCGTGCACCGGCAGATGCGCAAGATCACCTGGTTCCAGATCACGGTGCACCTCAACAATGCGCTTCTCTTGTTTCTGGTCTCGTCGCTTGCCATCGGCTTCTGGCTCAATGGCGTGGTCTCGGTCGGGTCGATCGCGATTGCCATCGGTCTGGCGCTCCGTCTCAACGGCATGTCGCAGTGGATCATGTGGGAAGTCTCGGGGCTCTTCGAGAATATCGGTATCGTACAGGACGGCATGGAGATGATGACCCANCCCGTCGACGTGACCGATGCGGAGAAGGCGAAGAATTTCGCNACCGGTCCCGGTGAGATNCGCTTCGAAAACGTGCGNTTCCATTANGGCAAGGCGCGCGGCGTGATCGAAGATCTGTCGCTCGACATCAAGCCCGGCGAGAAGGTCGGTCTGGTCGGCCGCTCCGGCGCGGGCAAGACGACGATCACCAACCTGCTTCTGCGCTTCTACAACTTGGAGGGCGGTCGTATTCTCGTCGATGGACAGGACATCTCCGAACTCACGCAGGAATCGCTGCGCGCGGCCATCGGCGTGGTGACGCAGGATACTTCGCTGCTCCATCGCTCGGTGCGTGAGAACATCGCCTATGGCCGGCCGGATGCNAGCGAAGAAGCGATCATCGAGGCGGCGCNNAAGGCCAATGCGCTCGAGTTCATNGGCGAGCTTGAGGATCCNGGCGGNCGCAAGGGTTTCGATACCCATGTCGGCGAGCGTGGCGTGAAGCTTTCGGGCGGTCAGCGCCAGCGTGTGGCGATCGCGCGCGTTTTCCTCAAGGACGCGCCGATCCTGGTGCTCGACGAGGCGACCTCGGCGCTCGATTCCGAAGTCGAGTCGGCGATCCAGGAGAACCTTTTCCAGCTTATGGAAAACAAGACGGTGATTGCCATCGCCCACCGGCTNTCGACTATCGCCGAGATGGATCGGCTGATCGTTCTCGATCATGGCCGCATCGTCGAGATGGGGACCCATGACGAGCTCATCACGGCGGGCGGTCTCTACTCNGAACTTTGGTCGCGTCAGTCCGGCGGGTTCATCGACGACAGCGAAGGTAGCGACGACCAGGAAACGGCAGCGGCGGAATGATCCGCCCTGCCACCGGGTTGGAGGCGGGGATNACGAGGACTATATCAGCANCATGATCGTCAAATCCGTCGCCCGCCTGTTCGAAAGCTGGATCGATCCCTTCGGNCGCNGGGGGGATCTGCGNCCNCCTGAAACCACATTCGCCTTCGTCTGGCATTATGTGCGNCAAGCCAAATGGCCCTTNGTCGGCATGGCCTTTTTCGGCGGTGCGGTTGCCGTCCTCGAAGCGGCTCTNTTNTTCTTCGTCGGNCGGGTGGTCGATATTCTCGATACAGCCGACAAGGCGTCGGGCTGGTCCGGCATGTTCGCCGAGCACGGGTTCGAACTGGCCGTAATGGCGCTGATCATCCTGTTCGGGCGGTTCTTCGTGGTGGCACTCGGTGCGCTGATCGAGGAACAGGTGATCGTTCTCAACTTCTTCAACCTGGTGCGCTGGCAGTCCTATGCCCATGTGGCGCGGCAGTCGCTGTCGTTTTTCCAGAACGATTTTGCCGGCCGTATCGTCACCAAGGTTTGGTCGGCGGGGCAGGCGACCGGGGACCTGATGACCTCGCTCCTGCAGGTCGCATGGTTCATGCTGATCTACACGGTCTCGACAATGACGCTCGTCGGCCAGCTCGACTGGCGGCTGGCATTGGTCGTCGGTGTCTGGGTGGTGATCTTTGCCGTTCTGGCGCGCTACTTCGTGCCGCGCATCCGCCGCCATGCCCGTGAGACCGCAGAAGCCGGCTCCATGCTCAACGGGCGGCTGGTCGACAGTTTCGGTAATATACAGACGCTGAAACTTTTCGGCCGCGAGGACGAGAACGACAGTTACATCAAATCCGGCTTCGACCGCTTTCAGGCCACGCTACGACCTTTCGCGCGTCTTTTGACCGGCGTCCGCTCGTCCCTCGCGCTTCTGTCCGGCATCATGATCACCACGATCGCCTATCTTTCTGTCGATCTGTGGCTTGCAGGTGCNATCACCGCGGGCGGTGTAGCCTTCACGCTGGGGCTGGTTCTGCGGCTTAACATGCTGCTCGGACGCATGATGACGCAGCTCAACGGCATCATGCGCAATATCGGCACGATACAGAATTCCGCGGAACTCATCTCGCAGCCGATAGGACTGACCAATGCGCCGGATGCTCAGCCGCTCAAGGCGGAAAAGGCCGGGATCGTCTTCGATCAGGTGAGTTTCGGGTACGANCGCGAACTGCCGGTTCTCGACAAACTCTCGCTCGANGTGAAGCCCGGCGANAANGTCGGCCTCGTCGGTCGGTCCGGNGCGGGCAAGTCGACGCTCGTCAATCTTCTNNTGCGCTTTTANGACGTGGANACGGGCAGGATACTGATCGACGGNCAGGACATCGCAAATGTNACGCAAGGCTCGTTGCGCCGGCATATCGGCATGGTNACNCAGGACACGGCGCTTCTGCACCGCTCNATCCGCGACAATATCGCATTCGGTCGTCCGGACGCGGACGACGCAGACATTCTCACGGCCGCACGCCGCGCCGAAGCTGCGGAATTCATCTCCGAGCTCGTCGATCAGAAGGGCAGGCGGGGACTCGACGCCCATGTCGGCGAACGCGGGGTAAAACTCTCGGGAGGACAGCGCCAGCGGATCGCCATCGCCCGCGTCATGTTGAAGGACGCGCCCATCCTCGTTCTCGACGAAGCGACGTCCGCCCTCGATTCGGAGGTGGAGGCAGCTATCCAGGACAATCTCGAACATCTGATGCAGGGAAAAACGGTCATCGCCATCGCCCACCGTTTGTCTACGATTGCGCGGATGGACCGTCTCATCGTGATCGACAAGGGCCGGATCATCGAGGCCGGTACACACGCTGAACTTGTTGCAAAGCGAGGGCTTTACGCGGAACTGTGGGCGCGCCAGTCCGGTGGCTTTCTCGGCGGGGACATGGCAGCCGAGTGAACGTCCACTGTTTTTGCGCGACAAAGCGCCTCTATCCTTTTACCGGTCTGGACTTCTTGTCGCTTCCCGCTTAGAAACCGCGCAATTGACAGGATTTTGCCACAATGCGAAAGCGCGTGTGTATGCACGTTTGGGGATGGCAGAATCCTGAGCCGGTATACAGCCTGGAGAGGATGACACGCCGTGAGCGATAACACAGCAAACACCGGGGACATGGGTGGCCACGAAGAGCCGACCCGCCGCGATTTTCTCTACCTTACCACTGGCATGACTGCCGTCGTCGGCGCAGGTGCCGTGGCATGGCCGTTCATCGACCAGATGCGCCCGGATGCTTCGACGCTGGCGCAAGCCTCGATCGACGTTAACGTTTCGGCCATCGAGCCTGGCATGTCGCTGACCGTGAAATGGCGCGGCAAGCCGGTGTTCATCCGCAACCGGACCGATCAGGAAGTGCAGGAAGCCAAGGAAACTCCGCTCAGCGAGCTGAAGGATCCGATCGCCCGCAACGAAAACCTCAAGAGCGATGCCACGGCCACCGACCTCGATCGCTCCGCCGGCGAGGGCAAGGAAAACTGGATCGTGATGCTCGGCGTCTGCACCCATCTGGGTTGCGTGCCGCTCGGCCAGGCCGGTGAATACGGCGGCTGGTTCTGCCCGTGCCACGGCTCGGTTTACGACACCGCCGGCCGTATCCGTAAAGGACCGGCACCGGAAAACCTTCACATTCCGCCTTACGCGTTCTCGTCGGACGACGTAATCTCGATCGGTTAAGGGGACAGAGAACGACATGAGTTCCGATCATTCGACATACAAGCCCTCCTCGGGTTTCGAGAAATGGCTTGATTCGCGGTTGCCGATCGTCCGGATGGGGCACGACAGCTTCATCTCGTATCCGGTGCCGCGCAACCTGAACTACGCCTACACCTTCGGCGCCATGCTTTCGGTCATGCTGATGGTTCAGATCCTGACGGGCGTCGTGCTCGCCATGCACTATGTGGCCAGCACCGGCGAGGCCTTCAATTCCGTCGAGAAGATCATGCGTGACGTCAACCATGGTTGGCTGCTGCGCTACATGCACGCCAACGGGGCGTCATTCTTCTTCATTGCGGTTTACCTCCACATCGCCCGCGGTCTCTACTACGGTTCCTACAAGGCGCCGCGCGAGATCCTCTGGATCCTCGGCGTGGTGATCTACCTCCTGATGATGGCGACCGGCTTCATGGGCTACGTTCTGCCCTGGGGTCAGATGTCCTTCTGGGGCGCGACCGTGATCACCGGCTTCTTCTCGGCCTTCCCGCTTGTGGGCGACTGGATCCAGCAGTTCCTGCTCGGTGGCTTTGCCGTCGATCAACCGACGCTGAACCGGTTCTTCTCGCTGCACTACCTGCTGCCGTTCATGATCGCGGGTGTCGTGATCCTGCACATCTGGGCGCTGCACGTGACCGGCCAGACCAACCCGACCGGTGTCGAAGTCAAGTCGAAGACTGATACGCTTCCCTTCACGCCCTATGCGACGATGAAGGATGCGCTCGGCGTGTCGCTCTTCCTGATCGTGTTTGCCTGGTTCATCTTCTACATGCCGAACTATCTCGGCCACCCGGACAACTACATTCCGGCCAATGCGCTGAAGACCCCGGCCCACATCGTGCCCGAATGGTACTACCTGCCGTTCTACGCGATGCTGCGCGCGATCACCTTCAATATCGGTCCCATCGATTCCAAGCTCGGCGGCGTTCTGGTGATGTTCGGTTCGATCATCGTCCTGTTCTTCCTGCCCTGGCTCGACACGTCGAAGGTCCGTTCGGCGGTCTACCGTCCTTGGTATCGCCTTTTCTTCTGGCTTTTCGTCATCAACGCCATCTTCCTCGGATGGCTGGGTTCGAAGCCGGCGGAAGGTCTCTACACCACTCTCGCGCTGTGCGGCACGATCTACTACTTCGGCTTCTTCCTCATCATCATGCCGATCCTCGGCCTGATCGAGAAACCGAAACGCATTCCGAATTCGATTACGGAAGCGGTTCTCGAGAAGAACGCCAAGGCGTAACCGGGCAGCGAAAGGACGACAAAGATGAAAAAGCTTCTCGCAAGCATTCTCCTGGCTGCCGCTGTCTCTGGCACCTCCGTGGCCGCATTCGCAGCCGAGGAGGGCGAGCACGGACTGGCGGAGGAAACCACCCACGCCATCGCCAACAGCCACTTCCCGGTTCTCAAACCCGAGGAAGAGAAGTGGAGCTTCGCAGGGCCGTTCGGCACCTACGACAAGGCACAGCTCCAGCGCGGACTGAAGGTTTATACGGAGGTCTGTTCGGCCTGCCATTCGATGAACCTCGTGTCATTCCGCACGCTCGAGCATCTCGGCTACTCGGAAGCTCAGGTGAAAACCTTCGCCGCGAACTACGAGGTCGAAGACGGCCCGAACGCGGACGGCGAGATGTTCACCCGCACGGCTGTGCCGTCGGACTACTTCCCGTCGCCATTCCCGAACGAGGAAGCCGCTGCTGCCGCCAACAACAATGCGGCTCCGCCGGACATGTCCCTGCTGGCCAAGGCACGTGGCGTGACCCGCGGGTTCCCGACCTTCGTATTCGATATCTTCACCCAGTATCAGGAAGGTGGCCCGGATTATATCCACGCGCTGCTGACCGGTTACCAGGAGGCGCCGGAAGGTATCAAGAACACCGATGGTTCGGACTGGCAGCTTCCGGAAGGAACGCATTACAACCCGTACTTCGCCAGTGCCCCGTCGCTCGCCATGGCACAGCCGATCTCTGACGGCCAGGTGACCTATGACGACGGTTCTCCGGAAACGCTCGAGCAGTATTCGAGAGACGTTTCGGCGTTCCTGATGTGGGCTGCCGAGCCGCATCTCGAAGAGCGCAAGCGCACCGGCTTCATGGTCCTGGTGTTCCTGCTGGTCTTCGCGTCGCTGATCTATCTGACCAAGAAGTCGATCTTCTCGCGCATCGAGCACTAAGGCTCCGCGCATTGAATTGAGAACACCGCCTCCGGGCGGTGTTTTTTTGTGTACTGCATCTTGCAACACGCCCGCGCTTGCGGAAACGTTCATATCCAGATGTGACAGGGGAGCCGCCCGTGAGCGAACTCGTCGAAACGCTTAAATCCGCCATTCGCACTATCGAGGATTACCCTAAGCCGGGGATCCTGTTCCGGGACATCACCACGCTCCTCGGCCAGCCGCGCGCATTTCGCCGCGCTGTCGACGAACTGGTTCACCCCTATGCAGGTGACGGCATCCACAAGATCGCCGGCATGGAAGCGCGAGGCTTCATTCTGGGCGGCGCCGTCGCGCACCAGCTATCTGCCGGGTTCGTGCCGATCCGCAAGAAGGGGAAGCTGCCCCACGAGGTCGTCAGCATTGCCTACAGCCTCGAATATGGCGTCGACGAGATGGAGATGCACAAGGACGCGATCCGGCCCGGCGAGCGGGTTCTGCTCGTCGACGACCTGATTGCCACCGGCGGCACGGCCGANGGCGCAGTGAAGCTCCTGAAGCAGATGGGGGCCGACGTGGTGGCAGCCTGTTTCGTGATCGACCTGCCGGATCTCGGTGGCCGCAAGAAGATCGAGGCTCTCGACGTGCCGGTCCGCACACTAATCTCCTATGAGGGGCACTGAGCCCTGCATGAAATGAGGCGGCCGCGGAGACCGCCTCTCTGTTACTCAGTCCTCGCTGGTTTCCGCTGAGGGATATGCACTGAGCACGGCGCTGTCGAATGTCATGACGGGCGAACCGCCTTCGTCGAGCGCTTCGGCGCTTCCGGTGAGGATCGACCAATCCTTGCGCCCCTTGTAGGGCTTGATGGCGGTCAGCGTGTTGAAATAGCTGATCGTCTGGCCGGCATAGACCGGTCTGATCCAGCGAAGATTGCGGAACCCCGGGGAGGGGCCGAACTCGTAGACCGGCCAGCCGTTTCTGGCTCGATCTTCGAAGCGCTTCATCGTGGTCGCCACGTTGAGCTTCATCCAGACAGCCGTCGTATGCCAGCCGCTGGCGCACAGGCCTCCGAAGAGGCTGTTGCGTGCCGCCTCGGGATCGGTGTGGAATGGCTGCGGATCGTACTTCCGGGCAAATTCGATGATGGCNTCTTCCGTGAAGTGATAGCTGCCGAGCGCAATGCGGTGGCCGATTGTGAAGTCGGGATCGCTGGTCATGCCGCAGCCTCCGGGTTCCTGACGCGGATCATCACCGGATGTTCGCTTTCAAAGAGGGTTTCGCCACGCTGGTTTTCCAAAGTCGTCCTGAAACGCACGATGCCGATCTGCGGACGTGAACCGGAACGACGCATCTCCAGTACCTCCGATTTTCCCGTCAACGTGTCGCCGGCGAGAACCGGCCGCTTCCACGCAACGAATTCGATACCCGGCGCGCCTTCACCTGCCGCACGGCTCACATAGGCGTCGTAAATCATCCGCATCATCATCGAACAGGTATGCCAGCCCGAGGCCGCGAGGCCGCCGAGAATGGAGGCTTTGCCCGCCTCTTCGTCGATGTGCATGGGTTGAGGGTCGTATTCGGTCGCGAATTCGATGATCTCGTCACGGGTGACGTGTTTGGGGCCAAGCTCGAAGGTGGTCCCGGGCTTGAGATCCTCGAAGTGGATCAGGTCTGTCATGAAGGAAATGTCCGGTCGGTTGGGAGGGCAGGCGCAGATTCACNANGGGCGATGATCTCTGTCAAATTCAGAATTTAATATATTTGATATAAGGCTGTTTCCGGAAGCCGTTTCCGGGTCAACCAGGAGCCTGTCATGCTTAAAACCAATGTCGGCGGTNTCGACCGCGTCCTTCGCATCATCGTCGGGCTGGCGCTGATCNCCTGTTTCTTCATTTTTCCGGAATCCGGCTGGCGCTACGCCTTTCTGATCGGACTTATCCCGCTGGCCACGGGTTTGATGTCGACTTGCCCGCTCTACTCTCTCTTCGGCCTGTCGACCTGTCCCGCCCGCAAGTCCTGAGATGAGCGTCAGTGCAGTGTCGTGTCGGAGAAGAGGTTNATCACCGCCACGCNTGCGATGATCAGCGCGATGCCGGCGACTGCAGCATTGTCGAGCCTCTGCCCGTACCAGATCCAGGCGACGACNGCTATCAGCACGATGCCCGCGCCGGACCAGACGGCATAGACGATGCCTGAGGGCATGAAGCGAAGGGCGTAGGC
This sequence comes from Hoeflea sp., assembly GCA_002707605.1. GTDB lineage: Bacteria > Pseudomonadota > Alphaproteobacteria > Rhizobiales > Rhizobiaceae > Pseudohoeflea. Next base: position 50,776 of record PANK01000014.1, on the reverse strand, counting down.
CAGGAGCCAGATGGCTATGGCATAGCCTATGATGGCAATCGTGCTCGGCCAGAGCTTCGTGAAACCGACCGAACGCGCCAAGGCGGTGGTCGCGATCACCTCGGCAATGATCGCGACGATGAGGGCTGCGTACACATAGAGCATGTTCATAGGGCAGCCCTCAAAATACTTTTTGACTGATCAGGTGTTGAAACGGAACAAGAGGACGTCGCCGTCCTGGACCACATATTCCTTGCCTTCGTCACGTGCCTTGCCGGCTTCCTTGGCGGGCACTTCACCACCAAGCGTGACGTAATCGTTGTAGGCGATCGTCTGTGCGCGGATGAAGCCGCGTTCGAAGTCGGTGTGAATGACGCCGGCCGCCTGCGGCGCCTTGGTGCCTCGAGAGATCGTCCAGGCGCGCGTTTCCTTCGGGCCCGCGGTGAAATAGGTGATCAGGTCGAGCAGCTTGTAGCCGGCCTGGATCAGGCGATCGAGACCGGTTTCTTCCAGGCCCAACGCTTCCAGGAACTCGACCTGTTCGTCATCGGAGAGCTGTGAGACTTCCGCCTCGATGGCGGCCGAGATGATGACCGTCTCGGCATTCTGTTCCGCAGCCATGGCGTCGACCGCCTTGGTGAACGCGTTGCCGGTCGCCGCATCGCCTTCCTCGACGTTGCAGACGTAGAGAACCGGCTTGGAGGTGAGAAGGTTGAGGCTGCGCAGGATACGCAGGTCTTCCGCCGCAATGCCCTTGAGCATCACGCGGACCGGCTTGCCGTCGCGCAGAAGCGCCAGCGCCTCGTCCATGACCGGGAGAAGCATCGCGGCTTCCTTGTCCTTGCCGGTCGCACGCTTGCGCATCTGCTCGGTGCGGCGCTCGAGGCTTTCGAGGTCGGCGAGCATCAGTTCTGTCTCGACGGTCTCGGCATCGGCCACGGGATTGATGCGGCCGTCGACATGGGTGATGTCTTCGTCTTCGAAGCAGCGCAGGACGTGGACGATCGCATCGACCTCGCGGATATTGGCGAGGAACTGGTTGCCGAGGCCTTCACCCTTGGAGGCGCCGCGCACGAGGCCTGCGATGTCCACGAATGAAATGCGGGTCGGAATGATTTCCTTGGAGCCGGCAACCTTTGCGATTTCGCGCATGCGGCTATCCGGCACGGCGACTTCACCGGTATTCGGTTCGATGGTGCAGAACGGATAATTGGCGGCCTGGGCCGCGGCCGTCTTGGTCAGCGCGTTGAAAAGCGTGGACTTGCCGACATTGGGAAGTCCGACGATTCCGCATTTGAAACCCATGGTTTTTCTGCTTTCGGATGTCGATTTCGTTTGCGGCAGGCTATGGGCGAAACGGGGCTTCCGGTCAAGGGCGGAGGCCGGTCAGCCCGCGCAATCCCGGGTGTCAACAGCTGTGAAAGGTTTGCCCGATAGTATGGGGGCATGGAAACGGAACTCGCAACTTGGCACTTTGTCGCCGCGACAGTGGCCTTCGCCTTGTTCGGCGTCGGTTTCCATGTCTGCCGCGCGGTGTTCAATCTGTTTCCCGACAAGCTGTCGGACACTGCGGCAGTCAACATCTTCGTCTCGAGCGGTTACGGCTGGGCGGATCATGTTTTCGGCACGGAGTATGATGACGCCGGGTACTACCGCCTCGACAGTCTCAAGAACCTGCGCCTCGCCATCGGCTTTTCTGTTCTCGGCGGTATGGGCGCGATGCTGTTCGCGCCCGGCGTCGCGGAAGGGATCGCGAAGCTACTCGATCTCGGGCTTCAGTCCTTCATCGATCTTCTGATCTACCGGGTGCAGAATTTTCGGCTCGCGACGATGGCTTGATTGCCTGCACCGGCGGTGCGAAAATGACCTCACGTCCCACACATTCGATATAGCCGGAGAATTGCGCCATGAGCGACAAGGACACTGGGCTTGCCCCGCGGCTCAAGACCAAGCCGAAGGTCGAGAAGCCGAAGCTCTANAAGGTCATCCTGCTCAACGATGATTACACGCCGCGNGANTTCGTGGTGATGGTTCTGAAAGCCGTNTTCCGCGTGTCGGCCGATGTCAGNCAGCGACTGATGATGACGGCGCACCNGATGGGCTCTTGNGTGATCGTGGTCTGTACGCGCGATGTGGCGGAGACNAAGGCGAAGGAAGCCAATGATCTGGCCAAGGAGGCGGGATTCCCGCTGATGTTTGCGACGGAGCCCGAAGAGTAGGGCCGGGTGGCCGGCGTCAGTCCTTACCGCCGAAGAGCTTCTTCAGCATGTCGGCCATGGGGCCGCTTTCGGGCATTTTGCCCTGCGGCTTGGCCGGCCGGGCCTGGCGGATATGCGACTGGCCCGAGGGCTTGGCAGGTTTCGCCGGCTTGGCAGGGTTTTCAGTTTTTTTTTCGGTTTGTGGCGCCTTGCCGCTGGTTGCCAGCGCCACCTTGTTCATGAACTGCGAATCCTCGCCGCGGGCGATCATGTCTGCATTGTCCGCAATCGCNTCGAGCAGCGGGTCAAGCCATTCGGCGTCGANNTTGGCGAAATCGCCNAGCACGTGATTGTGGACGCGTGACTTGTCGCCCGGATGGCCGATGCCGATGCGCATCCGCCGGTAGTCCTTGCCGCAATGGGCGTCGATGGACCGCAAGCCGTTATGGCCGCCATGGCCGCCNCCCACCTTGAGGCGCAGCTTGGCNGGNGCGAGGTCGAGTTCGTCATGCATGACGACGATATCGGCGGGNGTGAGCTTGTAGAAGCGCATGGCCTCGCCAACGGCTTCACCCGAGAGGTTCATGAAAGTGGTGGGCTTCATCAGAAGCACCTTTTCACCGGCAAGCGTTCCGTCGGCTATCTCAGCCTTGAACTTCCTGCTCCAGGGCGAAAAGGAATGGCGGCGGGCAATTGCGTCCGCCGCCATGAAACCGACATTGTGCCGGTTGTTCTCGTATTTCGCGCCGGGATTTCCAAGGCCGACGATAAGCAGCATGGANTTCTCCCCGGCGCGCCGGGACGACGATTACTCTTCGCCGCCCTCTGCTTCTTCTTCNGCTGCCTCTTCGGCGTCATCTGCCTCTTCTTCGGCATCGCTTTCAGCGGCTTCGTCGCTCTTCAGGCCGGCAGGGGCGGCGACGGTTGCGATGGTGAAGTCGCGGTCGTTGATGACCGGCGAAGTATCCTTCGGCAGTTCGATCGCGGAGATATGGACACCGTCACCGATTTCCAGACCGGTAAGGTCTGCGGTAAGCGATTCCGGAATCGAGCCGGCCGAGCAGTAGAGTTCGACCTCGTGACGGACGACGTTGAGGACGCCGCCGCGCTTGATGCCCGGGGAGGCTTCTTCGTTGATGAAGTGAACCGGGATCGCGACCTGGACCTTGGTCTTGGCGGATACGCGAAGGAAGTCGACATGCATGACGAAGTCACGCACCGGGTCGAGCTGGTAATCCTTCGGCAGCACCTGGTACTTCGTGCCATCGACGTTGATCGTTGCGGTGGTGGTCATGAAACCGCCGCCGTGGATCTTGAGGGACACTTCCTTACGCGAGAGCGCGATGGAAACGGGGTCTTTCTTGTCGCCGTAGATGACGGCGGGGATCATGCCATTGCGGCGCAGTTCGCGGGCGGACCCCTTACCAACCCGATCGCGCGCCTCGGCCTTCAGCTCATAGCTATCGTGGCTCATGAACTATTCCTTTCGAGGTTCGAATTTTGGAGCTGTCATCCGGCTTCCGATGAAGGGAGCCCGGANAACATCAAGCGCCGTCCGGTCTGGTACGGCGCTTCATCCGCGTTGCCTCCAAGGGTGTCTGCGCGGACGTGGGGTCTATAGCGGACGGGCCCCTGCAATGCAAGGCTTCGCGGAGCATGACGCGTGGTTCGTTTTCGCCGGGCGCGACCCCCTTGCGGCAANCGCTTCGCGNGCGGGCAGACTATAAGCGTCGAACGGGAGATCGGCCAGTTCCGTCTGGCTCATGCCTGCNAGATCNGGATGGGCGAGAGGGTCGGCGAAATAATGAGTAGTCGAGGCATNGTTCGTGCGGACAAAAAAGCGGGCCGCNAAAGTTTGAAGTGCCGAGAGTGATGGCAGTTTCGTGATCATAGGTTTTTCCTTTGTTATAGTTATGGTGGATAGATATGATCGATATGACCTTCNTGCCATCGATTGTTTCTGCCTNTNATTATAGGAAAACTATATGCGTTCACTGAACCGCATCCATCTCAACGGTCTTCGGGCGGTGGAAGCGACCGGGAGGCTGGGCGGANTAAAGGCCGCTGCCGACGANCTGGGCGTNACGGTCGGTGCGGTGAGCCAGCAGATNCAGAAGATCGAACAGCAGTTCGGGCGCCCGCTGTTTTCGCGCGGGTCACGCGGCNTNGTGCCNACCCCNCTCGGCGATGCAATGATCGTGCATCTGACCGCCGGNTTCAGCGAACTGNCGCGCGGCGTGGAGCGGGGNTTCGAGCGCCAGCACAAGGCNCTGGTGGTTTCCGTTGCGCCGGTCTTCGCGTCCAAATGGCTGGTCTGGCGCTTGAAGGCATTCGGGGATGCCTATCCCGACCTGCATGTGCGGATGGATGCGACGACGACAATCGTCGACCCGAACACGTCCGACGTCGATCTCTGCATCCGGGTCTTCTTCGGAACGCCACCGGGACGGAACGTATCGCCCTTGTTGAAGCAGCGGATTTTCCCCGTCTGCAGTCCGGCGATCGGCGAGACAATCCGCAAGCCAGCCGATCTCAAGGGTGTTCCGGTGATCCGCGATTCGCTGTCTAGGTTCGGCTGGGAGCTTTGGCTCGACAAGCTCGGTCTGCGGGAAAGCGATCTCGCTGACGGTCCGTCATTTTCGGATGCCGCACTTTGCCTCGATGCGGCGATTGCCGGGCAGGGGATCTTTCTTGCCTGGGAGACACTTGCCAGTGATGCGATGGCGCGAGGGCAGGTGGTGGCACCCTTCGAGGGGCGGCTGGAGACAGGCGCAAGCTACTGGCTCGTTGCCAAGGAGCACTCGCCCAAGGCCGCGGACGTTGAAAAATTCGCCGACTGGCTGCGGGCCGAGCTGGGTCGCTATTTCGAGATGATGTGAACTCTTGTCATCAAGCTGTCACGGCGCATGTGACACCGACAGGCGCGGCATCGGAGGATGGATGAACGGGCAGAACGTTTCCAAGAAAGAGCTATTCTCCGTCTTCGCGCGGATCGGGCTTCTGTCTTTCGGTGGTCCCGCAGGACAGATAGCCCTGATGCATCGCGAACTTGTCGAGGAACGGCAATGGCTCGACGAGGCGCGGTTTCTCCATGCGCTCAATTTCTGCATGCTGCTTCCGGGTCCCGAAGCCATGCAGCTGGCAACCTATGCCGGCTGGCTNAAGCGTGGCGTGACTGGCGGGNTGATCGCGGGNCTCTTGTTTGTGCTGCCGGGCTTCGCNGTGATGCTGGCGCTCTCNGCGGCTTTCCTGCTTTACGGCGATCTGCCGGCGGCGGAAGGCGTNTTGCTGGGGCTGAAAGCAGCCGTNCTAGCCATCGTGGTGCAGGCTCTCGTTCGCGTCGCGGGCAGGGCTCTGAAGACGCCGCTTTCCTGGGTGCTGGCCNCCGCTGCATTTGTCGGCATTGCGCTTCTTCACNTCCCNTTTCCGTTGATCGTGTTCGGGGCGGGAATCGTNGGGCTTGGCGTCTCTCTCGNAAGGCGAAGCGATGTCGCTGAAGTGCCGACGCTCGACGAGNTCGAGCCGGGCGGNAGTTTGCGTGCGGTGGTGATCTGGGGCGCGATCTGGCTGCTGCCGCTCCTCGNAATGCTGATGGTTNTCCATGGCCCNTTCGCCGATATGGCGCTGTTCTTCNCGAAAGCGGCAGTCGTGACCTTCGGCGGCGCCTATGCGGTGCTGGCCTATGTCGGACAGCAGGCGGTGGAGGTTCATGGCTGGCTGATGCCGGGAGAAATGCTGGCGGGTCTCGGGCTTGCCGAAACCACCCCGGGGCCGCTGATCCTCGTGCTTGTCTTCGTCGGCTTTCTCGGTGGCGCGCGCACGCTCGATCAGCTGCCGCTAGCAGGCGGGCTCACAGGGGGATTGGTGGCGCTGTTNTTCACCTTCGCACCGTGTTTTCTCTGGATCTTTGCCGGGGCACCGCATGTCGAGCGCTTGCGCGGAGTGCGCTGGCTGTCCGATGCACTTGCCGCCATCACCGCGGCCGTCGTCGGCGTGATCGCGAATCTCGCGGTCTGGTTCGCTTTGCATGTGCTGTTCGCTGATGTCAGCGAAGTGAGGGCAGGGCCATTCTATCTGCCGGTCGTCGAGGCTGCCTCACTCAACTGGGCGGCACTCGTCATCGCAATNGGCGCAGGNGTTGCGCTGATCGGNTTCAGGATCGGANTGCTGAAGGTTTTGGCCGCGGCNATTGTCGCGGGCCTTNTNGTCACNCTTCTCGGCTGANNNNGATCAGTCGAAGAGGCTGGAAACCGACTGNTCNGCNGCGGTNCGGTTGATNGCCTCGCCGATCAGNGTGTCGGTCGAAAGAACGCGGATATTGTGGGCGCTCTCGACGGCCGGCGTCGGCTGGATCGAATCGGTGATCACCAGCTCTCGCAGCTTGGATGCGGAGACGCGGGCAACCGCGCCACCCGACAGCACGCCATGGGTGATGTAGGCGGTGACGCCGGTCGCACCTTTGTCGAGCAGGGTTTCTGCCGCGTTGCAGAGTGTGCCGCCGGAATCGACGATGTCGTCGATCAGCAGGCAATCCTTGCCGGTGACGTCACCGATGACGTTCATGACTTCGGATTCACCCGGACGATCGCGGCGCTTGTCGACGATGGCGAGCTGGGCATCCAGGCGCTTGGCAAGTGCGCGGGCACGAACCACGCCGCCGACGTCGGGCGAGACCACCATGAGCGAGCCCTGNGCGTAACGCTCCTTGATGTCGCGGGCGAGAAGCGGGACGGCAAANAGGTTGTCTGTCGGGATGTCGAAGAAGCCCTGGATCTGGCCGGCATGCAGATCAAGCGTGAGGACGCGGTCGGCACCGGCTTCGGTGATCAGGTTGGCGACGAGCTTTGCCGAGATCGGCGCGCGGGGTCCGGGTTTGCGGTCCTGACGGGCATAACCGAAATAGGGCAGCACGGCGGTGATGCGGCGGGCTGANGACCGGCGCAGGGCGTCGATCATGATCAGCATTTCCATCAGGTGGTCGTTGGCGGGAAACGAAGTGGACTGGACGACGAATACGTCCTCGCCGCGCACGTTCTCCTGGATTTCGACGAAGATCTCCTGGTCCGCAAATCTCCGGACGCTGGCCTTGCCGAGCGGAATGTTGAGGTAGTTGCAAATCGCTTCGGCCAGGAGCCGGTTGGAGTTGCCCGCGAAAATCTTCATATCCGACTGCCTGTGATTTGCTGTCCGCGCCAGTTCCGAGCTGTTGCGCGAATGCCGCCCGGCTTTCGCGAGGGGTTTTATCCTTGTGCGCCGCGATTGCAAGCGGGGGAGCACNCCGGTGGTGAATTTTCCCGAAATTAATCGATCAAATATCTCCTTGCCTCAACTCGAGACACGGTCGATCCAGCTTTGATACTCGTCAAAGACGTCGGTTGCGATCTTTTCCATCGTTGCTGGTGGCACAATCGACCAGGCATCCGATGCAGCGCCATCCACGCTCTCCTGTCCCTGAATACGATGCAGGCGGTTGCCAGTGGGATCGAGCACGTCCCAGACATAGACGAGTGTGGTTTTGGAACCATCGTTGAAGGCCGAGAGGTAGCCTTTGAAGATGTGTTTGCCGGCCTGCTCCCCCGAGGCCTGGATCGGGATGCCGCGTTGCTGGGCTTCCTTAGCGAGTTGACGGGAGAGTGGCGTAATGGCCTCGATAGGTGCGCCGATGATGGGCGTGAAACGAATGGAGACGTCGCCAGCGCCGACCGCGCGAGAAGCGGCTTGCGCCTGCTCCACATCGGATGCCGTCGGTGTCATTGCCTGTTCGGTCTGGTTGCAGCCCGCAATAAGCAGGGCGAGCATGGCCGATGCGAGGGCGCTCGAAGTCCGGTTTCGCATTTTTCTCTTTCCCCTGACCGAAATTAAGACGGGTTCAAGGCGGTTCTGTCAATTCCGCGGTTGAATGACCCCGTTCCTGTCCGGTTTCAAGGGCGTACGAGAAGTTCCAGCGATTTTTGCGANAGNGACTGAGGCGCATCCTCGGTTGTCAGNTAGGTCTGNCCGAGCGTCATCGCGGTCTCNGTTTCNGANTCCATGATGATCATGTGCGCGAACAAGGTCATGTCGGGCGCGATCTCCGTNGGATTTCCGGCCTGGAACATCTGGTGCTCCATCCACGACGGGGTGAAGCGGGCNCCGAGCGAATAGCCGCAGGCGTTCAGCCGGTGGCGGGTGAGGCCGCGCTCGTCGAGAACNGTNGCATGGGCCTGGAAGACATCACCGAATGTGTGGCCCGGTCGCATGGCGTCNACGACAGCTTCCAGCGCCTCGCGGGCGGCGTCGTAGAGTTCGAGGTGACGCGCGGTCGGCTTGCCGACGATGACCGTGCGCATCATGGCCGCATGGTAATGCATGTAGGTGCCGGCCCATTCGAGGGTGATCTGGTCTTGTGCCGAGAGCTTNCGGCGACCNGCCTTGTGGCGGCACAGAAGCGCGTCCGCGCCCGAACCNATGATGAANTCATTGCCCGGATATTCGCCGCCGCCTTCGAAGATCTTGCCTTGCATGGCGGCGAGGATTTTGGCTTCGTCGGCNTCNGGNCCGATCAGAGCGAGGCCNGCATCGAGCGCTTCATCCGCCAGTTCTGCGGCGCGGCGGACATAGGCGATCTCCGAGGGGCTCTTGACCAGACGGAGGCGGCTGACGAGGTAGGATGCGTCGATCAGGTCGCAGAAGCTCTGAAGNTGGTTGTCCAGNCGNCGGGCATTGGCGCCCGTCAGGCCGTGGGTCTCGTATTCGACGCCGACGCGCGCGCCGAGCAGGTCGAGATCGGCAAGCAGGTCCTTGAGGTCGGCTGCGGGGTCGGCCTTGGACCGGTCTGTCCAGATCACGATCTCCTCGATGGTCGAGGTATGCCGCGCCTGACGCAAATCAGCGGAGCGTGTGAGAAGCGTGAGCTTGCCTTCGGCGGTCACCACCAGGCACTGGAAGAAGCAAAAGCCGAACGTGTCGTAGCCGGTAAGCCAGTACATGCTTTCCTGCGAGAACAGCAGCATGGCATCAAGCTTCTCTTCCTGCATGCGATAGCGCAGCCGGTCGAGTCNAGCCTCGAATTCCTCGCGTTCGAAATGCAGCGCCATAGTCTCTCTCCCCAGTTTCAGTCTCTAGAGCAATTTTGATTTTGACGGAATCGGCAAAATCGAAATGCGCAAATGAATTCAGTCTCTTGTCGATCCTATCCGTTTGCANCTAAAGGCGAAACGGTCTCGCGCGGGCGATGGCTGCCGCCACGCCATTAGCCATCNCGATCCCAAAATCGCAATGGCGGAAATCTGTCGTCCGTAGTCGGNTTCNCCGCGATGGGTGGTGCGGCGGTAGGAAAACCACTTGTCCTCGTCGGCATAGGTGCAGGCTTCGATCATCGCGGCGCGGATGCCGGCCTTTTCGAGCCGGTCTATCGTCATGCCGCGCAGATCGAACATGGCATGGCCGTCACGCTCGGAGGGGACGAACCAGCGTGTATTGGCCTTGTCGGCCGTCAGGGCGCGGCCGATGAATTCAGGGCCGACCTCGTAATTATCCTGGCTGATCGAGGGCCCGAGGCAGGCGACGATCTTTCCGCGCTCGGCACCGAGTTCTTCCATCTTCGCGACGGTGTTTTCAAGTACGCCGTCGAATGCGCCGCGCCAGCCCGCATGGGCAGCCCCAATCACGCCGTTCTCGGCATCGCAGAAGAGGACCGGGCCGCAATCGGCAGTGAGAACGCCGAGGATGATGCCCGGCTCGGTGGTGACCACGCCGTCGCATTTCGGCCGTTCGGCGATGTTGTCTGCGGTTGCGACATGCACATCGGCGGAATGGACCTGGTGGAGTGTGGCCAGCCTGTCGGGTTCAAGCCCGAACCATGCCGCAACGCGTGTCCGGTTCTCGCGAACCTTGTCCTGGTCGTCATCGGAGCCGAGGCCGACATTCAGCCCCTCATAGATACCTTCGGACACACCGCCCACCCGGCTGAAGAAGCCGTGCCGGATTGATGTTCCCTCGCTTGCCGCATCAAGAAGCGGACTTCGGACCGGATCGGGTCCTCGGTCTGAAGGCATGGCGTGGCACTCCTGTCGATTGCGGTCTGACGGTATCGGACGAAATTTCGTCGTCCGGGCAAGATGGGGAGCCGGTCCCTCCGCGACAACCCTTCGCGTCTGTCTATCGATTTCGGCGGGATGGTGCCGATGAAGGCGGAATGTGTCAATTCACCAGTTCCCGGAGGGAAAGCAGAGCTGGTTACTGACCGATCCTGTCGAACGGGCTCAGCGCCATTTGTCTGCCGCTGACGCAGAGAACCTTGAAAAGCTGGCCCATGGCGCCTGCGCCTTCGCCGGCAAGGCGGTTGACCGCATCGGTGATCGCGGCCTGGGTAAGGGTATCCTTGCCCGCGCCCAGACGTCCGGCCCGTTCAAGCAGGCCGAGCCCAAGCAGGAACTCGCCCTGCGGCAGGGGGCGGTGAACATGGGCGCCCGCTGCAAGTGAAGCTTCGGCAAGAGCTTCGAAATCGACGTGGCTGGTCAGGTCCGCCTCACCCGGACGATGGAGTGGCGGGTCGAATTCGTGCCGGTAGATCGCCTGCAGCGTGTCGCCGTAATTCGAGTTCAGATGCCCGTAATCGATGATGAGGGCGGTGCCCCCCTGTGTGACCAGCCTTTCGGCGATCGACAGCATGATGGCAGTACGTGCGGGAGCGACTTCGAAGAGCGCATCTTTTGGCGGGTTGGCGCCCTTGTCGGGCAGAAGACTGTTATCGATGCCGGTTGGTCCGATCGAAAAGGCAAGCTTGCCGGTCTCGTCGAGCGTTACCACTCTTTCACGGAACGTGTCGCCGGTCCGGACGAACTGGCGGATAGGGATGGCATCGAAAAGTTCGTTGGCTATGACCAGCGAGAAGCCGTCCGGCACGGAGGCGAAGTCATCGTGCCAGCTGAGCTTCTCCTTGAACTTCACCAGTGTTTGACGCTGGACGCCCTGCAGTCGTTCGCTGGTTTCGACCATATGTGCGGAAAGCGCGCGGAACAGTGGAGGCGCGATGCGCTCGATCGTCCGGAGCGCATCCGCCATCAGCGTGCCGCGCCCGGGACCGATCTCGATAAGTCGCACGGTGTCCGGCTGGCCGTGGCCCTGCCAGGCGTGCACGACGAATATTCCGATCAGTTCGCCAAACAGCTGGCTGATTTCGGGAGCCGTGGTGAAGTCGCCGGAGCGGCCGAACGGCTCGCGTGAGCGATAGTAGCCGTGCTCGGGATCGGCGAGGCATATGGCGAAATAATCGGCCACCGTAATAGGCCCGGCCTCGGCGATGATCGATTTGATCTTCCTGGCGAGAGGCGTCGTCATCGCGTGTCCCCGCTTACTTCGCCACTGAGGAAGGAGCAGCAGCTGCAACTTCGGCACGTTGCGCGCGTGCGGGGGCGGTCAGGATGGCCCAGAGGCCGAGCGCGATCATCGGCAGCGACAAGAGCATGCCCATGGTCAGCCAGCCGCCTGCGAGATAGCCGATCTGTGCATCGGGCTCGCGGAAGAACTCAACGAAGATGCGGCTCAGCGCATAGAGGATGACGAAGCTGCCGGCGACGAAACCCGGTGCCTTGAGTTTCTTCCTGGCAAAAATCAGCCAGGCGAGAACGAGGAGAGTCACGATGCCCTCCAGACCTGCTTCGTAGAGCTGTGAGGGGTGGCGCGGAGCCGGGCCGCCGGTCGGGAAGATCATCGCCCAAGGCACATCGGTCGGGCGGCCCCACAATTCGCCGTTGATGAAGTTGGCGATGCGGCCGAAGAACAGCCCGATCGGAACGACCGCGCAGATGATGTCGAACAGGCTGAAGGCCGGAATTTTGTGAATGCGCGCAAACAGCATCATTGCGATGAAGGTGCCGAGAAACCCGCCATGAAAGGACATGCCGCCATTCCATATCTGGACGGCGCGGATCGGATCGGCGGCAATGGCGGCGAAATCATAGAAGATGATATAGCCAATGCGTCCGCCAGCGATGATGCCGATCGCCGCCCAGACCAGAAAGTCATCGAAACGGGGTAGCGACATCGGCGGCGTGTTGGCTGGCCAGAGATGATCGCGTGCGAGAATCAGGCGCCCGTAGCGCCAGCCGAGCAGGATGCCGGCCACATAGGCCACGCCGTACCAGTGGATCGCCAGCGGCCCGATCGAGACAATGACCGGATCGATCTGGGGGTAGGTGATCAGCGCGAGATATGAGGCAACAAATTCCAAACTCAAAATCCTTTCAGGGCCGTGACCCAAACGTACACGGCTTGATCCACCATGCGGGCATAGGCCGTCAAGCTGGCAGGAGGTCCTGCCGGCGGAGTAACGATGTCAGCCGAGCTTTGCGCCGAACTTGCGGCTTTTGCTTGCATCGCTGCTGGCAAATGCTTACCTCAATTCTACATATGGACGTTAAAGGCCCGGCCACGATGTCCGGGCGCAGCCAGCGAGATTTGCCATGAGCACCGGACCCAATCGTTTGTTCGATGAATTCGCCAAAGTGATGACCGACGCGGCTGGTGCCGCGCAGGGTGTGCGCCAGGAATTCGAAACTGCCGCCAAGGCGCAGATGGAACGCATCCTCAATTCAATGGACCTCGTCAAGCGCGAGGAGTTCGAGGCGGTTCGCGAGATGGCGATCGCGGCGCGCGACGAGAACGAGGCGTTGGCCGCTCGAATCGAAAAACTGGAAGAATTGCTCGCCGCAAAATCGTCCTGATCCAATCCAGGACATTCCGGGGCCGCTTCGGCGGCCCTTATGGTTAATAGATCAAAAATTTTTTCCCCAGAATCGCAGCCTCTGGATAACCCCGAAAAATGCTTTTCCGTGAGTCAGTTAATGGCGCTGGCGGAATCTGTTCCTGAATCGTCAAGCCCTCTTCATACAATCAATTTTCAAGCGGGGGACTGGCGCTCCGATTCAGCATTTATACACTGATTCTAAATGATGATTCGGAACGAGGTCATGAGGACCGGCGTCGGGGATGCCAAAACATCCCACACCGGCTGCGTTTCGACTCATCTCTTGAATCGGGCTGCCTGCGGGGTGGCCATCGAAAAGGGTGGGGCATGAACCTTTCGCATTTTGAAACGGAACGGCAATCAAATCCGGTCGACGTGATCGAATTTGTGGCAGCTTCGAACGACTGGACATTCGAACGTGCAGGCGACGACGAACTGGCCATGACCGTTGAAGGCAAGTGGGCCGATTACCACGTCTCCTTCTCCTGGATGGAAGACTGGGAAGCCCTGCACATTGCCTGCGCTTTCAATCTCAAGGTTTCAGATCACCGCGTTCCCGAAGTCGTCCGCCTGCTCGCGCAGGTCAACGCCCAGGTGCTGATGGGGCATTTTGACCTGTGGCAGCAGGAAGACGCCGTGATCTTCCGTCAGTCGCTGCTTCTGTCAGGCGGTGCCGAGCCCACCAGCCGTCAGGTCGAGATGCTGCTCTCCAACGCGCTCGACAGCTGCGAAGCCTATTTCCAGGCCTTCCAGTTTGTCGTCTGGTCCGGCATGGAAGCCAAGTCGGCGATGACCGCGGTCCTCTTCGAAACCCACGGCGAGTGCTGAGATGATTTCCGCTGACCGTCCGCTGGTGCTGATCGGTGCCGGTAACATGGGCGGCGCGATGCTCAACGGCTGGCTCAAGCAGGGCACCGATCCCGATCATATCATCATTGTCGATCCCAAGCCGTCAGACGGAATGGCCGCAAAGCTTTCAGAGTATGGCGTGCGCCATGTGACCGCAGCGCCCGATGGCGTGACGGCTGGTGTTCTCCTGGTCGCGGTGAAGCCGCAGGTCACCGATGCGGCGCTGCCGCCCGCGCAGAAGCTCGTGGGCGAGGGGACGGTGAGCGTTTCGATCGCGGCGGGCCGGACCATGGCCTATCTCGAAGAGCAACTCGGCGGCGCGGTCATTCGCGCCATGCCCAATACGCCCTCGATGGTCGGGCGCGGGATCACCGGGTGTTTCCCAAATGCGTCCGTCACCGCCGAGCAGCGCGCGGCAGTCACGGATCTCCTGTCCGTCTGCGGCGAGGTGGTCTGGGTCGATGACGAAGATCATATCGACGCGGTGACTGCCGTTTCCGGCAGCGGGCCCGCTTATGCCTTCTATCTCGCCGAATGCATGGCTGAAGCCGGGCGCAAGCTCGGACTGCCCGAAGAGCTTGCCATGCAGCTCGCTCGTGCNACGGTNTCGGGCGCAGGTGAACTCATGCATCAGGCGGACGAGGANGCTGCGACNTTGCGCAAGAACGTGACCTCGCCGAACGGCACNACGGCTGCGGCNCTTTCGGTNCTGATGGACGANGCNGGCCTCCAGCCGCTNATGGACAAGGCNGTNGCNGCTGCCTACAAGCGGGCCAAGGAATTGGCGAACTGAGGCGAGTTTAAGAGCATGAGCGACGAGATTTCCTTCGCGGACTTCGAAAAGGTGGATATCCGCATCGGCACCATCGTCTCCGCTGAACCTTTCCCGGAAGCGCGCAAGCCCGCAATCAAGATGAAAATCGATTTCGGTCCGGAGATCGGCGAGAAGAAGTCCTCGGCGCAGATCACCGTCCATTACAAGCCGGAAGACATTGTCGGCCGCCAGGTCATGGCCGTCGTCAATTTTCCGCCACGGCAGATCGGTCCCTTCATGTCCGAAGTCCTCACGCTGGGCTTCATGGATGAGGGCAAGGCGGTGGTTCTCGCCAATGTCGATCACAAGGTGCCGAACGGCTCCCGATTGATGTAGCTGGNCTTTTCNGNTCTGCTCAGACCGGTAGCCGGACCTGNGCCCTCAGCCCCTTCTTCGGGCTTTCCGAGAGAGTGNCGTCGCCGCCATGGCTGCGGGCGATATCACGAACGATGGAGAGCCCCAGACCCGAACCGCTCTCATCCTGATTGCGCGCCTCGTCGAGCCGGAAGAANGGACGGAAGACNTCCTCGCGCGCATTCTCGGGGATACCGGGNCCGTCGTCATCGACGAGCACGGTCANCCACTTGCCGCGATGGTTGACGATGATNTCGACATTGTCGGCATGGCGGCAGGCATTGGCCACGAGATTGGTCAGCATGCGATTGAAGGCGTTTGGCCGGATCTGGACGATATCCTCTCCCTNAATGTCCACCCAGACGGTGGCGCCGCGTAGGCGGCCATCGGCGGCGACACGTTCGATCATTTCGTTCAGGCTTACCGATCCCACATCCTCTTCCGCATCATACCGTGCGAAGGAGAGGTAGCTGTCGAGCATCGACTGCATGTCATCGACGTCCTTGTTCAGGCTCTCGATCTCGGGACTGTCGCCGACAAGTGCGAGTTGCAGGCGNAAGCGGGTGAGGATGGTCCGCAGATCGTGGCTCACGCCCGACAGCATGGCCGTACGCTGTTCCATCTGGCGCTCGATNCGTTCGCGCATCTGGATGAAGGCGAGACCTGCGCGCCGGATTTCGTCNGCGCCGCGCGGCCGGAAGTCCTCCGGCATCTTCTGGCCCTTGCCGAAGCTCTCGGCGGCCTGTGTCAGTTTCAGGATCGGGCGGATCTGGCCGCGCAGGAAGAGAATGGCGATCGCGAGCAGCACCAGTGACGTGCCGACCATCCATAAGAGGAAGATATGGGTGTTGGATGCGTAGGCCTGGCTGCGCTTGGCGAAGACCCGCAGGATCTGGCCGTTGTCGAGCTGAATGCGGATTTCGACGATGCGTGAGTTGCCGACGGTATCGATCCAGAAGGGGCGCTGGATCTGCCGCGTAATCTCCTCGGACAGGATCTGGTCGAGGATCGAGAAGAAAGGTTTCGGGCGCGGTGGTGGCAGGTCACCGGCCGGATCGATCGCGACGTTGAGCTCCAGCCGCTCACGCGCAATCCGGACGATCTGGTCGTAACTTCCCTCCTGCGGAAAGGTGTCGATCATGTCGATGACGGNGGCGATATCTCGAGTGACGGCCATCGACAGGCGCTGGGTGACCGTCTGCCAGTGGCGCTCCATGAATACGAAGGCAACGACGGACTGCAAAAGCACGATCGGAATGATGATGATCAGCAGCGTTCGTGCATAAAGGCGGGTCGGCAGGCGCTTTTTGAACCACCGCGTCATGCGCCGTATTCCGCGTGGCGGATAGCGCTCGTATTCCCGACGAATGGCGTCGATCGTGGTCATCTCTACCCCGGACTGCTCGACCGGCTGAAACACCGGTCCGACCTTATAACGTGCGTCAGCAGCATTGTTAAAGAGCGTGGAGGAGGGAGGAACAAATGAAAACGCCGCCGGGACGAACCCGACGGCGTTCTCTGTTGGCTATCGGCTGAGGCGGTCAGCTTGCCATCCGCATGGGCTGAGCGGCTCGTCCGCCCACCTCCAGCTGGAACTGGCCGATCAACTGGGCAAGCTTGCGCGAGCTGTCGCTGACATGCTGCATGGTGGTGGTCGCTTCCTGAACCATGGCCGCGTTGTGCTGGGTCACCTGGTCCATCTGGTTGACGGCCGCGTTGATGCCGGCGATGCCGCTCGACTGTTCGCGGGCCGCCATGGCGATCGACTGGATATGATCGTTGATCATCGCCACCTGCTCGGAGATGTCGGCAAGGGTTTCACCGGTCGCGTTGACCAGCTTGACGCCGCTTTCCACTTCCTCGCCGGATTTGGTGATNAGGGTTTTGATGTCCTTGGCAGCATTCGCCGAGCGCTGGGCAAGCTCTCGCACTTCCTGGGCCACCACGGCAAAGCCCTTTCCGGCCTCACCGGCGCGGGCGGCTTCGACCCCGGCATTGAGCGCCAGCAGGTTGGTCTGGAAGGCGATCTCGTCGATCACGTTGATGATGTTCGAGATCTCGTTGGATGCGCCCTCGATGCGCGCCATNGCGTTGACGGCGTCCTCGACGACCGCGCGTGAGGCAACCGTGCTTTTCTGTGCCTTNTCGGCCATGGTGCTGGCNTCGTCNGCACGCTGCGAGGAACTCGAGACCGTTTCGGTGATCTCGGTAAGTGCGGCTGCGGTTTCCTCGAGCGAGGCAGCCTGGCCTTCGGTGCGGTGAGCGAGTTCGTCGGTGGCGTTGCGCATCTCGCCGGACGAGGTCTCGATCTCCTGGGCTTCGGTGCGGAATTCAACCAGAGTTTCGCCCAGACGACCGACGGCGTGGTTGAAGTCTTCGCGCAGCTTTTCGAAGCGGGTTGCGAGCGGTGTATCCAGACGTACGGTCAGGTCACCTTCTGAGAGGCGGGCAAGACCGGCGCCGAGGCGCTCCATGGCATCGCGGAACTGACTTTCGTCTGCGGCCTTTTCTGCTTCACGGGCATTGCGCTCGTTGTCGGCTGCTTCGCGCTGGTCGGCCGCATGGCTTTCGATAGCCTGTTTCTCGATTGCAGCATTGCGCAGGACCGAGAGCGCATTGGCCATTGTGCCGATCTCGTTGCGGTGGCTGGCGTAGGGCACCTCCTCGTCGTAACGACCTTCGGCGAGGCGCGAGGCGGTGTTGGCCAGGGCAGGGATCGGGCCGAGAACATGCTTGGAGACGAAGGCCATGAGCACCGTGCCGGCAATCAGTGTAATGACTGCCGCGATGCCGATATTGGTTGTGATCTGGTTGGCGAAGGCCGTAATCTCGCCCTTGCCGACGCCGGCGTAAAGAATACCGATGATCTTGTTCTCGGGGGAGAGGATCGGCTGGTAGATGGTGTAGTAGGGCTTGCCGAGAATGACGGCCTCGCCACGGAAAGTCTTGCCCTTGGTCACGACCGGGTAGACGGCACCATTCTGGCCGAGCGGGGTGCCTACGGCGCGCTTGCCGTCATCCTTGATGATGTTGGTGGTCTTGCGCCAGAAATCCTTGCTCTCGTCGTCCCAGGCGAAGATGGTTGCCGTTTCGCTGGTGACGCGGCCGATCGTGTCGATCATCGTATGATCGGCGAACTCGGAAGGGATCGAATCCATGACGACGCGTTCGACATTGCCGGACTTGTCGTAGGTGATGTCGACGCCCTTCATGTCGCGCGACAGAAGTTCAGCGGCGACGCGGAGACTGGCATCCTGTTGATCGATCGACTGGTCGGCGATGCGGCTGCCGATGCTCGATGCGATTGCCCACGACACAGCTGCGAGTGCAAGCAGCAGGACTAAAGTCGTTGTAGCGGTTACCGTCGGCACCAAATTGAAACGCGAGAAGAAGTTCATTCCAGACCCCCTAGAAAGTTGAGGTCTTATCTACGCACTTCAGGGTTACTTATTCGTTATTCATATTTCATCTAGTAAACTATATAAATCAGAGTTCGCTTATATTCAGGAAATCTAGCTCGTTGCTGATGCGTCAACGCCCAGGCGATACCCGATGCCGCGCACGGTCTGGAGCCACACCGGATTTGCAGGATCATCCTCGATCTTGCGACGCAGGCGGTTGATCTGGACATCGATCGTGCGCTCGCCGACCTCCTGTGCATTGGGGACGAGTTCGTGGCGGGGAATGGTCTCACCGGGACGTTCGGCGAAGATCGTCATGATATCGCGCTCGCGATCGGTCAGTCTGAGCGTCTCACCGGNNTTCTTGAGTTCCCGACGGGCAATCACGAACGTATAGGGGCCGAAGACGACCTGCTCGATCTTGGGCGTGGCCGGCGGGCCGCCACGCTTGAGGATATTGTTGATCCTCAGGACCAACTCGCGCGGGTCGAAGGGCTTTGGGAGGTAATCGTCAGCGCCTGCCTCGAGCCCCTTGATGCGATCGGTCGATTCAGACAGGGCAGTCAGCAGAAGAATGGGTACGGACTTGATCTGGCGAAGTGTCGACGTCAGTGCGAGCCCGCTTTCGCCCGGCATCATGACGTCGAGTACCAGAAGATCGAAATCGATGCCCTCGAGCTTGCGGCGCGCCTCTGCCGCATCGGCGGCGGTCGAGACCCGAAAGCCCTGGTCTTTCAGATAGCGGTCGAGAAGTTCGCGAATGCGCGTGTCGTCATCGACGATCAGAAGATGGGCTGCGTCATCTGCAGGTGCGGCGGCTGGCTCCTGAACCACGTTTCATACTCCTCCGGGCGGCACCTCTTTTCAGATGGCTGCCTCGCCCCCGGCGCCGTCCGACTTCCCGGAATCAACGGCTCCGGGTGTTTCCTGATCTATCATTCCTTTAAGGAAACGCACCACCGCTTGTCGATCCGCAGTATCGAGCGCGGTAAATGCCTCCGCGATACGGCGAGACTGTGGCCGGGCGAGCGCAAGCGCAAGCTCCCGGCCCTTGCGAGTGGGATATAGCTTCCGCTGTCTGCGATCCTCCGGACCGGCGACCTGATGAACGTAGCCGCCTTCCACAAGNTGCTTGAGCACGCGGGCGAGGCTCTGCTTNGTNATCTTCAAGGTGTCGAGAAGGGCAGCCACAGTCAGTCCGGGTTCACGGTTGACGAAGTGAACGACCCGGTGATGGGCGCGACCGAAACCGTATGTCTCGAGGATGGCGTCAGGATCGGATATGAAATCGCGATAGGCGAAGAAGAGCAATTCGATGATCTCGAAATCGATCTCGTTGCCTTCGCCGATCGGGGCGCAAAGCGGCTCCGTCACCGGTGGGTTTGTTGCGCCGGGATTGTTCATCCGGACCTTTCCTTTCGAATATGTCAGTTATGTTGACATATTTTGTCGCAATTGCTAGCCTCCATTTCCATCCCGCAGCCATTAAAATCGCTGTTTCCACCGGTATGACGGCGGGGTTGGCTCAGGGTTTTCGCATTTTGGAATTCTCCAGAGCCGGCAATGGGTTGGCCTCCTTTTCGGCCGTTAGAACAATCAAAACAGGCGGGATATCCGCCGGAGGAAATGCCATGGCGTCCGTACCCTTCGATCAAATGGATGGCGAAATCTGGTATAACGGCGAATTCGTGCCGTGGGCCGACGCCAAGCTGCATGTGCTCTCGCACGGCCTGCACTATGCCAGCGCCGTATTCGAAGGTGAGCGGGCCTATGGCGGCAAGATATTCAAGCTGACCGAGCACACCGAGCGGCTTCATCACTCGGCCGACATTCTCGGNTTCAAGATTCCCTATTCCGTGGCTGAGCTGGACAAGGCTTGCGAGGACCTGTTGGAGCGCCAGGGCTTTACCGATGCCTATGTCCGTCCCATCGCCTGGCGTGGTTCGGAAATGATGGGTGTGTCGGCNCAGAACAATCGCATCAACACGGCAATCGCCATCTGGCAGTGGCCGAGCTATTTCAAGCCGGAAGAGCGCCTGAAGGGCATCCGTCTCGACATGGCAGAATACCGCCGTCCGGATCCGCGCACCGCACCCTCGAAGTCCAAGGCCGCCGGCCTCTACATGATCTGCACGCTTTCCAAGCACCGGGCTGAATCGCGCGGCTATGCCGATGCGCTGATGCTTGACTGGCGNGGTCGCGTGGCGGAAGCCACCGGGGCAAANGTCTTCTTCGTCCAGGACGGCAAGATCCACACTCCGGATCCCGATTGCTTCCTCGACGGTATCACCCGTCGCACCGTGATCGATCTTGCCAAGGCGCGCGGTTACGAAATCATCGAACGGGCAATCATGCCGGAAGAACTCGAAGGCTTCGAGGAGTGTTTCCTGACCGGAACGGCCGCGGAAGTGACCCCGGTTTCAGAGATCGGTCCCTACAGCTTCGTACCGGGCGAAATCTCCGCGAACCTGGTCAACGACTACATGCAGGCGGTCCAGCCGCTGCGTGCCGCGGCGGAATAACTCTCGACCGTTCCGACAATTTGCTGTCACATCGGAACGCCAGTCTCCTCGTCTGGCGTTCATCGATCCCGTGCGAGCATCGCCGCGATGTTCCCGTTCGTTCCGTAAAGAACGCAGAAAGGAAGTCCCATGGGTGAGCTCAGGGCCGGCATCATTCCGGTTACCCCGTTCCAGCAGAACTGCACCATTCTCTACGATGCCGACACGATGGAGGGCGTCGTCGTGGATCCCGGCGGCGACGTCGACACGATCATTCAGGCNGTGGANGAGAACAATATCAAGGTCAAGGANATCTGGCTCACCCANGGTCATCTNGANCATGCCGGAGGCGCAGACGAATTGCGCGAAAAGCTCGGGATCAAGGTCGTCGGGCCGCATCGTGACGATGCACTGATGCTNGCCAGTCTGGAAAAACAGGCGCAAAAATTCGGACTGNCTCCCAGCAGCTTGCGCAATCTGGTTCCGGATTTCTGGCTGGAGGAGGGCGATAGCGTCTCCTTCGGCGACCACACGTTCGAAGTGTTTCACACGCCGGGCCATGCGCCGGGCCATGTNATNTTCTTCAACCGTGCGGCAGGGTTCGCCCATGTCGGAGACGTGCTGTTTTCCGGCTCCATCGGGCGCACCGATCTGCCGGGCGGCGATCACCAGACGCTGTTAAACTCGATCCGCGACAAGGTTTTTCCGCTTGGCGACGAGATCGGTTTCATCTGCGGACACGGTCCNGGCGGGAAGATCGGCAANGANCGGCGAACCAANCCGTTCCTGCGGGANATCTGATGCGAATACAAAAAAAAGCCCCGGAAAACCGGGGCTTTTTCATTAGAATGCGCGTTGCCTTACGGGGCGTTGCAGAAATGATCGCGACCATCGTAACCGCGGTANGTGCCGGTCCGCGCGTTGAAGCTGCGGTACTTGTCTTCGCAATAGCGATACCAGCCCGGGCTCCACGGCTCGAGGCCGCCGCCATTGTAGTACTGCGGTGCCGGAGCGCGGCTCGAAGCGATTGCGCCGGCGGTCACNGCGCCGATNGCNAGNCCCAAGCCAAGNGCTGCTGCGGCGTTGCCATTGTTATTGTGGTGNCGGTAGTAACGGCGGTTNTGNTGGCCGTGACGACCATAATAGTGCCGACCGCCGTAATACCGGTTACCATCTCGGCGCCAGTCGCGGATGTCCTGATATCTCTGAGAGTATCCAACGCCATCGCCGCCAGCAAAGGCGGGGGCCGCGGGGATTGCAACGATGGTGGAAGCCGAGACGGCCAGCAGAGCGAGAAATTTGCCAATGCGTTTCATGTCACATGTCTCCTGTCGGGACCCTTTCCATCGATCCCTTCTATAAGCCGGACCTTATTCGCTTCAATGTGAACCTTAGCTGAATGGCTTTGCGAAGGCTGAAGAAGAGCGTTCCGGCGCTGATATTAAAACGCTCCAGTGGATCAAAGCGTTCCGTCTCCGCAGTCCTTAAAAACAAAGCCCGGCAGGATGCCGGGCGAAAAATCTGGTTTGGCGGCCCGGTACTGGGCCGGCCAATTCATGCGGACAACTGCAGTCAATGGCAGTCGCGGTCGGCTCTGTTAGCCAACGACCGTGAGATTGACGGCCTTGGGACCTTTGCCGCGGCGGTCCGGCTCGGTCTCGTAGCTGACTTTCTGGTTCTCGGTCAGCTCCGCCAGACCGGATGCCTGTACGGCCGAGATGTGCACGAAGATATCCGCGCCGCCCGTGTCAGGCTTGATAAAGCCGTAGCCCTTTTCGGAGTTAAAGAATTTTACAGTGCCCATGTCGGCCATGCGATCAGGTTCCCTCAAGTTTCCGGCTTGTCATGTTTGGGTAGCCAGATTTATTCCCAGTCTGTCCCGCATTCGCGCGAGGGTTTGGCAGGCAGTTCTTGAATTTTGAGGAAAGGTCCTGATTGTTGCGGAGCATCGCAACGAATTGATAGCTCATCTTCGTATGCCGCACCCGCCCGAGTATATTATGCGTTCTCGGTCCGCATATTATGGTCTTCCCATGTTCGCAAAATGCCCGAACAAGGTGAGGATGCTTGTTTTGTTCCGGGTTGGCAAGTGAAACTTTAAGTGGTGACAGTCGTTTTGAAATGTCGCTGTCAGAAATCTTTCGCCATGCTACGCCGGTTCCGGCGCAAGATTGCGGGTCCGATTTCGACTATAAGTATCGCCAAAAATATGAGGACCCCACCGAGGTATCCGATCGGCGGTATGCGTTCGCCGAGCAGGATGGCTGCGAAGACCGCTGCGAACAGAGCCTCAGTCGACAGGAAAATCGCCGCCTGGGACGCGGTGGTATAGCGCTGGCCGACGACCTGAAGCGTAAACGCCACGCCGCTGCCGAATATGCCGGCAAACAGGATNTCNGGGANGGCNGCCATGATGTCGGTCAGAACGATNTCTTCNAGCGCANTGGCNAAGAACAGTCCAAGGATCGCACAGATGGCGAACTGCACCAGCGACAAGGCTATGGGTCGNCCGCTGCCGGAGGCATAGCGACCGATCAGGATCACCTGGGCGGACCAGGCCAGNGCNCAGGCAATNGTNAGAAAATCACCGGTGTTCAGNGCCACNAGATCACCGCCGGATAGCAGCCAAATGCCACTGAAAGCGAGGACCACNGCGGGCCAGACGACGGGATGCGGNACCTGCCGGAGAAGCACGAGCGACAAGATCGGTACCATCACGACNTAAAGGCCNGTGAGAAACCCGGAATTGGTCACCGTNGTCAAGAGCAGTCCGAACTGCTGCAGCCCCATTCCTAANAAGAGNGCAAGCCCGATCAGAACAAAGCCGTACAGATCCGACTTGCGGACGGGCGCGCTGGCCTTGCGCGCCTCAAACCATGCGAAGGGTGCGATGAAGACGCAGGCAACGAGAAANCGCAGGCCTATAAAGAGAAACGGGCCCACCGAGTCCATTGCGGTCGACTGGGCGATGAAGCCCATGCCCCATATGGCGCCGGCCAGAAGCAGAACGAGATTGGCGACCGGACGCGACATACCAAGAAACCTCATGCGGGAAAACGCCCGGCAAGACGTCGTCGGGCGGCGAGGGTTCTAGCAGCCGGATACAGAGCTCACAAGCATGACGGAGGAGATACTCAGTCCGTATTCTCGCCGTTGCGCGTCAGGCGCAGAAGGCGGCCGTCGTCTTCGTCCGTGACGATAAGAACCGAACCGTCCGAGGCGACTTTGACGTCGCGCATCCTCCCGTAGCGGTTTTCCAGAAGCCGTTCCTCGCCGGTCACGTTCCCGGTTTCGGGATCGACGTCGAGGCGGACGAGAAGCTGGAATTTCAGCGCCGTGACGAGAATGTCGCCATCCCATTCGGGGAATTGGTCACCGCGATAGACCGCCATGCCTCCGGGTGCGATCGAGGGGTCCCAATAATGCAGCGGCTGCTCGTANCCNTCNGCAGCNGTGCCCTGGCCGATCTTNGCGCCGGAATAGTGGACGCCGTAGGAGATTTCCGGCCAGCCGTAATTCTTGCCCGCTTCGGGAATGTTCAACTCGTCGCCACCCTTGGCGCCATGCTCAACGGCATAGAACGTGCCTGTCTCCGGATCGATATCGGCGCCTTGCGGATTGCGGTGACCGATCGACCAGATCTCGGGCTGCCAGCCGTCGGAACCGTCCGCGTGCGGATTGTCGTCGGGAACCGTGCCGTCGGCATTGATCCTGAGGACCGAGCCGGCATGGTCGCCGGGATCCTGTGCCCGCTCGCCTTCACCGCGTTCGCCTATGGTGAAGAAAAGCGTGCCGTCATCGGCAACGACGATCCNGGAGCCGAAATGGTGGCCGGAATTGGTAAAGCGGTTCATCTGGAAGATATCTTCGGCCTCTTCCAGCCGGCNGCCGTCATCTGAGAGCCGCGCGCGCATGATCGCCGTTCCGGCACCGCCATCTCCTGGCTTGGAATAGCTGAGGAAGAGNATGCGGCTGTCAGCGAAGTCCTTCGNAAGCGCCACGTCGAGAAGCCCGCCCTGACCGCGCGCNGCGACTTCGGGCACACCCTCGACCGGTTCGGAGAGTTGGCCNTCGCGGAAGATGCGCAACCGACCGGGCCGCTCGGTGACGAGAAGCCCNCCATCGCCCATGTCTTCGACAGCCCAGGGATGGCTCAGACCTGTGNCAAGGGTTTCCACCGCGATTGCGCCGCGTTCGGTCTCGAAGCGGTCGGCCTCGGGGACATCAGACTGGGCGAGCGCCGCAGCGGGAAAGAGGACTGCGAAAGCGGTGGTGCGAAGAAAGGTCGTCGTGGCCGGCATGGGGTTCTCCCTGTCGTTTGTTTTGTAGGAAACTAGGGCGCTTTCCACGNGAAGAAAGNCACCNGCGTCAGCCGGGCGCANGTCAGCGCGCCGCGATCAACCCCGNTTCTGTTGANGCGACACGCCGAAGNGTGGCTTCATCGTCCACCCGTTCGGCATCNACGATATANCGCAGCGGCCCGCGTTGCGCGGCGTCGAAAGGCCAGCAGGTGGCAAGCGCCATCCAGTNGCCGTCGCGATGCGGATCGATGCCACTGGCGTNGCTGTGGGCGATACGCGCCGACCGAACGATGAAGGTCGCGCTGCNNCCGTCGCGCCGNNTGACGTCGATGAGGTCNCCGGGNCTGACNTCCTTNAGCCANCGGAAATGCGTGTCACGATGGGCTGCAATCACCGAGGTGCCTGCTTCGCCGGGCTTTGCCGTGCCGCCGAGNAGAGCCGGACCAAAGGCCANCGCTTCGCCTCCGGCATCGGAGAGAACGATATNGGACTTGCCGAGCCGCCGTGCNGTCAGACGTGCCTCGGTGGTGAAATCTGCCCAGGGCCATGGCCGTGTGGCCTCGGGCTTGCCNATGCCGCGCGTNAAGCTGGTTTCCAGCAGTGTCTGCGCAAGGGCGGCCTTGGCGTGAATGTAAAGGCCCTTGAAGACCAGTGCGCAGCCNGCAAGCGCGATGAGGNNGACGAGTATGAGAAAGGGCCGACGGACCCGCGTGGGATCCGCCGGCTTTCTCCCGGAAACGGNGGCACGCATCAATCAAAGCGCTCCCGGGAGGAAATGGTCTCNGGGGCGAACGTGCTCCAGAGCAGGCGCGACGCCACGAACAGCATCACCGCGAACAGGATCATCAGGAGACCGATCATGATGTCGCGGTCGGCAAGCGTGGCCGTCTGCGGCAGCGCCACCATTTGCCTGTTGGTGTTGGCCGCCACCACCTGTGCGGCTTCGGGCGTGGGGGCCGCGGCAATCATCCGCGTATCCGCCATGGCCATGAGTTGCTCGCCGCCAGCCTGAGCCTTTTGCATCGGAGCAGGGGAGGGGCGCGCCGGCTGCTCGCTGAAGACGGCGTCGAAATCCCAACCTGCCGGCAGATTGAGCGGCACCTTCGCCGAACCCAACGGCTCCCCGTCTGGACGCGAGGGCGTGACATCGACCGCCACGAGACTGGTGAGCCGGCTGACCAGATGATGGTCGAGGGCAATCGTCTCAATCCTTTTATCGAGCGCCTCGGGATCGCCTGTCGTCAGTCGCTCTGTTTCGAGATCCGAGATCGTCCGTCGCGCCCACAATTTGCCGATCCCGGTCGCCGTGGCCGCCTTGTCGATCGGCAGTTCCGCCCGCCACGGATTGCCGGCAATTTCGCCGGTCAGCCGGATGGCGCCCTCATTGATCTCTTCGGGCAGGCGCGCGGTGAGCACCACCGGCTCGCCGAAATAGAGATCGGGGATGGGGTTGGGAGAAATGTCGCCCGAGATGCCGCCCACGAAACCGGCCGTCACATCACGCATGGCCGGGTTTTCCAGCTTGGCGAAAAGCGCCTTCATTTTCTCGCCGATCTCGGCTTCAGAACCGACATGGGTGAAGGTGCCCCGGCCGACTTCGGCCGCACGGGTCATGAAAAAGGAATTCGGGGCAGAGCCGATGCCAACGGTGAAAAGGCGCGCCTCACCGCGGTCGTTCTTGATCGTTTCGAAGAGCTGGTTCTCGTTGCCGATCGCGCCGTCGGTGAGGAAGATCACCTGACGCAGCGCACCCTTTTCTACGGGTCCCTGGTTTTCGAGCGCTTCGCGGAGAGCCGGAAGCATCTCGGTGCCTCCCTCGGCATCGAGCTTGCGGACGCGGGCGATGGCTTGCTCGCGCCTGTCCGGTGTGGCCGGAACGAGGCTCGGGAAAAAGCTCTCATAGGTGTCATCGAAACGGATGACGTTGAAGCGGTCGCGGGCGTCAAGCCGCGAGATGGCAAGTGCGAGTGCTTCACGCGCCTGACGTATAGAATCGCCCGCCATCGAACCCGAGTTGTCGATCACGAAGATGACTTCGCGGTCCGGTTTCTCACCATTGTCGACCGAGGGAGGGGTGAGGAAGGCCATGAGATACATCTTGCCGTCCACCACCTGTCGGAAAAGGCCTGCAGATGGAACTGCACCCGCGGACGACGTCCACTCCATGGCGAAATCACGGTCGGCGGGAACACTGCCCGCCTCGAGACGATAGGTCCGGCTGCCGTCGGAATTATCGGTCTCCTGCATCTCGTGATAGGGTGTTTTGACGTTGCCGATCGGGAAGCCGGCATCGAGGTTCACCGTCAGGGCGACCGGATTGATCTTCGCATTCTCGCGCGGATCCAGCACAGGGGCTTCGATCTTCTCGCGATCCGGCACCGGGTCGGTGACCGCAAAGCCGCTGCCACCCTTGAAGTCGACAGTCTGAACAATCGGGTCGGGATTGTAGCGGGGGGCAACGACCATTGGGAAGCGGAACGAGAAGGCGCCATCACTCATGCGGACGGTTTCCTGATACTCGATCTGAACCACCACCGTTTCGCCCGGTCCGATATTGGCGACCTGATTGGTGAAGATGTTGGGCCTCTGCTGTTCGAGAAGGGCGGTCTTCTTGCCTTCCGCCTTGGCCTTTTCGTAAATGTCTCGAGCTTCCTGTCGCGGCTTGATCTGGCCTTCGATCAGTCGTTCCCCGATCTGCATCTTCAACCGGTCGACGGCGGAATCCTCAGGCAGCGGAAAAACATAGGTGCCTTCCACCCAGCCGTCCGTCGGGTTTTCGAACCGCTGGGTGACTTTCGCCCGTAGAATCGGTCCGTCGACATCAATCGTGACATCGGTTTTCAGGCGCGGAGCCTCGACGAAGAAGCCCGGCTCCTTCGACGGCAACAAAAGCGAGCCCGAGTTGACGTCGTTCGGTCTGACGAGTCCGGCAAGGCGGGATGACGCCTGTGTCGATTGTTGAGCTGTCTTATCGGATGTCTGCGCATCCGCGCTCGATACCAGTATAGCAAACATCGCAAGGCAGGCTGCCAGTGCCAGTGCAGCCCAGCGCGTCATGCGTGCCCGTACCACCCGTTGCGGCGTGGCGAGCAGGAAATCATCGTCTTCCAGCATGTGTCTATTCCCATCCAATTTGGCCCCGGGAACAGAGAAAAGGGAAAACGGGACCTCAATCGGACCGGATTATGGCTGGTCAGGTTTTTTATCGTGGCCGGATTGTGTCAGCTTGTTAACCTTCGTGAAGATCAACGCGAACGACGTCCAAACGGGGTGTTGCGACGTTTCGGGGCCGGTGTAGCTGACGTTTCCCGCGGAGGAAGAGGCTCAGCGGGATGCTCGTCGCGGACCGTCGGTCCGGGCTCGGTGCCGGCATCCGGCGATTGTCCAGGCTGCACCGCATGGGGCGCTTCGGGAAAGCGGATATGAAAGCTTGTCGGAGTCAGTTCGGGCCGCGCCAGCGCGAAGCCCTGCAGGAAGCGGACCCCGATTTCCTCGCAGAAACTGACCTGGCTTTCTTCCTCGAGGCCCTCGAAAAGGCTCGCCATTCCCTTCTCCCTGAAGGTGCGCACCATTCCCCGCAACACGTGCTTGCCATCAAGCGTCTCGACGAAGCGGTGAACCCACGCGGCGTCGAACTTGACGATATCCGGCTGGAGTCGCTCGACCCGCTGGAGGTCGGAATCGTCGGCGCCGTAATCATCCACGGCGATCTTGAAATGTGCGGCGCGCAGCTTTTCCACCATCAGCGAAAGCAAATAGTCGTTGCTGCCCTGCTCGGTGATCTCGCAGACAATTGAGCCGGCGGAAATGCCGAGCTCTCCGCAGAGCGAGGTGAAACCGGATACTTCGTGATCGATGTCCGCTGCGCTCGCATAGAAGGACGGATTGAAGTTGATGAAGAGGCTGGCACCGGAGCGATTGACCCGTCTCAGGTTGCGCAGGTGAAGCCCGCGGCACAGTCTGTCGACATAAAGCGCGTCATCTGCTTCCACCGACTGGAAAAACTGACCCGGTGAGACAGGCCTGCCTTCCCGAAAGGGTCGGATCAATGCTTCGAAAGCCTGAATGGTCAGCTGCCCCGTCGGCGCCTGGCTGAAAATCGGCTGGAACGCGGATTTCAGCATGAAGGGTCCGTGCGAGGTGGTGATGCCACCCAACTCGTCGTCGATGAATTGAGGCTCTTGCCGCTGCGAATGCATGCGGATCCTTCCTGGTTCTTCACGCAACTGATTTTACGTGCCAATCACCGACTACTATACGTACAAAAAATTGCGCATCCGATAAAGTATGACAAGTCGGGTGGCCCAGATGGCGCTTGCGTGTCCGTGGGAGTTGGGACATACACAAGCGCAGCCGTTTCAGGCTTTCGCGAGCCGAACAAACCCACCAGCCAACCGGAGCGAAAAATGGCCTTTCTTGCCGACGCCCTTTCCCGTGTGAAGCCCTCCGCCACCATCGCCGTTTCCCAGAAAGCGCGCGAACTCAAGGCGCAGGGGCGCGATGTCATCAGTCTGGGAGCAGGGGAGCCTGACTTCGACACCCCGGACAACGTCAAGGAAGCGGCGATTGCCGCCATTCGCCGCGGTGAAACCAAGTACACCGCGGTCGCAGGCATCCCGGAACTGCGTGAAGCGATCTCGAAGAAGTTCAAGCGCGAGAACGATCTCGACTACAAGCCTTCGCAGATCATCGTCGGTACCGGCGGCAAGCAGATCCTCTTCAACGCGTTCATGGCGACGCTCAATGCCGGTGACGAAGTCATCATCCCGGCGCCTTATTGGGTCAGCTACCCGGAAATGGTGGCGATCTGCGGCGGTACCGTCGTGGAACTGCCGACCAAGCTCGAGAACAACTTCAAGGTGACCGCCGAGGATCTCGAAAAGGCGATCACGCCGAAGACCAAGTGGTTCATGTTCAACTCCCCGTCCAACCCGTCTGGCGCGGCCTACACCCATGACGAGCTGAAGGCGCTGACCGACGTGCTGGTCAAGCATCCGCATGTCTGGATACTGACCGACGACATGTATGAGCACCTGACCTATGACGGCTTCGAGTTCGCTACGCCGGTCCAGGTGGAGCCGTCGCTTTACGACCGCACGCTGACCATGAACGGCGTCTCGAAGGCCTATGCCATGACCGGCTGGCGTATCGGCTACGCCGGTGGCCCTGCTGAGCTGATCAAGGCCATGGACACCATCCAGGGCCAGCAGACCTCGGGTACCTGCTCCATCGCGCAGTGGGCGGCTGTCGAGGCGCTCAACGGTCCGCAGGACTTCATCCGAACCAACCAGGATATCTTCAAGGGCCGTCGCGATCTGGTCGTCTCTATGCTCAACCAGGCAACCGGCATCAACTGCCCGACGCCGGAGGGCGCATTCTATGTCTATCCGTCCTGCGCCGACCTGATCGGCAAGAAGACGCCGGAAGGCAAGGTGATCGAGACCGACGAGGACTTTGTCACCGAGCTTCTGGAAGCGGAAGGCGTGGCCGTCGTCCACGGTTCAGCCTTCGGCCTGGGGCCAAACTTCCGTATCTCCTACGCGACCTCGGAAAAGGCGCTCGAAGAAGCCTGCAACCGCATCCAACGCTTCTGCGCGTCGCTGAAGTAAGCCTGTCTCCAATTTCCAAGATCAAGGCCGGTCCGGTTCTCCGGGCCGGCCTTTTTGTTTGGGCCAACGGATAGGGTGAAGGCGAGAAGCGGTTTGCGGAGGAGCCAACCTACGGATTATCCGCTACTCGCCATCGGCCATCATTGGGCAAAAAAAAGGCCCGGCGCTTTCGCGCGGGCCTATAAGGTGTGAAGGTCAAAACCTCCAGAGGGGAACAGCTCATGCGGCGGCACTGGGAGGAGTGACCGCCAAAGGTGCATCAGCTGTGTGCGATATGCTGATTTCGTGGGCAGAACACAAGAGCCTGTGAAGCATGACTGATATGCATTTGGTGCATGGTCGACTTTGTCGCACCCTGTTTATGCATGGGACCCCCGAAAATGTGGGGCTTTTTGACCAAATGGTCGGATTTCAGTAATTCCAGTTCCGGGCCTTGTTGATGAGAAAGTCGCGAAAAACTTTCAGCTTGGCCGCATTCCGCATTTCTTCGGCGTAACAGAAATAGGTGTCGAAGGTCGGGAAATCCGCGGGAATCGCCAGTCGGACGAGGTCGTCCTCGCGGTTGATCATGTAATCCGGCAGCATCGAAACGCCAGCGCCGTTGATAGTGGCACGGCGTACGGCAGCCAGATTGTTGATCTGCAGATGCGCCGGGCGAGGATTGTCCGGCGTGCGACCGGCCCGTTCGAGCCAGGTGAGTTCATGCAGATAGACGGGTGCGGGCTCGCCGAAAGTGATGAGCCGATGATCGTCCAGGTCCTCGATCGTCTTCGGTTCACCGTAGCGTGCAAGATAGGCCGGTGATGCATAAATGTGCAGATGCACCGTGAAGAGCTTGCGCTGGATGAGGTCGGATTGTTGCGGCTGGCGGAGCCGGATGGCGCAGTCGGCCTGGCGCATGTTCACGTCCAGCTCCTCGTTGTCGAGGATGAGCTGAACCTGCATGTCGGGGTAGTGCGCCTGAAACTCGTGCACCTTTTCGGTAAGCCAGCCCTGTCCCAGGCCCACCGTCGTGGTGATCCTGAGCTTTCCGCTCGGCTTTTCGCGGGTCTCGGTGAGCTGGGTCTTGACCATCTCCAGCTTCATCAGGACCTCGTGGGCGGTCTTGTAGAGGATCTCGCCCTGCTCGGTCAGGATGAGGCCACGCGCGTGACGGTGGAACAGCTTGGTGTTCACCTCGGTCTCGAGCGCGCTCACCTGCCGGCTGATCGCCGACTGCGAAAGGTGGAGTATTTCGGCTGCGTGTGTAAACGAGCCTGCCTCAGCTGCCGCATGGAAGATGCGCAGCTTGTCCCAGTCCAGTTGCATTGTACCAGCTCCCCTAGAGCCGGGCCGGCACTCCCATCATGCCGAACCGTGTTTGGCCGCTATTCCGCGGCTTCTGCGTGTGTTCCGAGGCCTGCCAGATAGCGTTCGGCCTCAAGCGCTGCCATGCAGCCCATTCCCGCAGCGGTGACTGCCTGGCGGTAGATGTCGTCGGTGACGTCGCCGGCCGCAAAGACGCCCGGAATATCGGTCGCGGTCGAATCCGGCGCCGTCCACAGATAGCCGTTCGGCTTCTGCTTGAGCTTGCCTTCGAAGAGTTTGACCGCCGGTGCATGGCCGATTGCGACAAACACCCCGTCGATATCCCTCTGCGAGATTTCGCCCGTCTTGCGGTTCTTCAGTTTCACGGCCTTGACTGCCGGCGGCATCGGGCCGACCGGCTCGCCGCCGATGAATTCGGCGATTTCGGAATCCCAGACGAAATCGACATTTTTCTGGGCGAACAGACGCTCCTGCAGGATCTTTTCCGAGCGCAACGTGTCGCGGCGATGAACCAGCGTCACCTTCTCGGCGATGTTGGAGAGGTAAAGGGCTTCCTCGACTGCGGTGTTGCCGCCGCCAACCACGATGACGTGCTTGTTGCGGTAGAAGAAGCCGTCGCAGGTTGCGCAGGCCAACACGCCGAAGCCCATGAAGTCCTTCTCGCCGGGAATGCCCAGCCACTTGGCCTGCGCTCCGGTCGAAATGATCAGTGAATCACAGGTCCATGTCGCGCCCGAATCCGTCTTTGCTGTAAAGGGGCGCTTGGTGACATCGACTTCGGTCACGAGATCGGTCACGATCTCGGCGCCGACATGTTCGGCCTGGAGGCGCATCTGGTCCATCATCCACGGACCCTGGACCGGATCGGCGTAGCCCGGATAGTTTTCCACATCCGTAGTAATCATCAGCTGGCCGCCCTGTTCCATGCCGGTGATGATGACCGGGGTGAGCATGGCGCGCGCGGCATAGATCGCTGCGGTGTAACCGGCGGGGCCGGAACCTATGATGAGAACGGGAACGTGACGGGTCGTCATGAATTTCTTCCTGTCTGGATGCGAGCAGCGCCCGCATGTTGTCGGCACGGATTCGCGTGGCCGGAAGGATGGCGCATTTCCGCCAATTTAGGAATTCCGGACCCCGCTATTCAAGCCGCAGGGACGGGTTACCAACAGGTGAGGGCTTCCACTGGCGCTTGCGGGTAGACAATTGCGGCCGCCAACGCAATAAAGTTTCGCAGATTGCTCGAAGGTTTTGCCATTAAGGCCGAGCGGAGCAGATGACAGGACAGGTGTATGTTCAAGGCCGAGCTCGACGATATCGACTTCCGCATTCTCAAGGAACTGCAGGCCGATGGCCGGATGACGAATGTGGAACTGGCGAACCGCGTCGGTATATCGGCGCCGCCTTGCCTGAGGCGCGTGCGCAAGCTCGAGCAGGCGGGCATCATCCGCGGTTACAGGGCGCTGATTAATGCGCCGGCGCTCGGCTACGACCTGGTCGCTTTCTGCATGGTGGGGTTGAAGCACCAGTCCGACGCCAACCTCAAGAGTTTCGCCGCTGCGTCGCGCGATTGGCCGATCGTGCGCGAAAGCTGGATGGTCTCGGGCGATTCGGATTTCCTGCTTCATTGCGTCGCGCGCAATCTCGGCCACTTTCAGGATTTTGTCGTCGAACAGCTCACAGCCACAGAGAATGTCGATACCGTGAGGACCATGCTGACCATCCGCAAGGTCAAGGATGACGGTCTCGTGGAGCTGAAATGACGGCTGACACCATTCCCGTCTCCGCCTTCATGATCTGCTTCAACGAGGAACGCGTGATCGAGCCGAGCCTCCGCGCATTGTCGCGTTTTGATGAAATACTGGTGGTCGATTCCGGCTCCACGGACCGGACCGTCGAAATTGTTGAAGGCTTGCGCGGGGAAGGGCTGCCGGTCCGTCTCATGCACCATGACTGGGCCGGGTTCGGTGGGCAGAAGCAGTATGCGCTGGAGCAGTGTCGCTGCGAGTGGGTGTTCAATGTCGATGCGGACGAGATTGCGGAGCCGAAACTGGTTGCAGCGATTGCAGAAGCAGTCGCGTCGCCCGGCAAGACCGCCGGCTTCTCGGTCGAGCGACGACAGTGGATTCCGGGTTACGGCTATACTCATCCGCTCGTGAAGAATGACAGGATCGTTCGCCTCGTGCGGTGTGCAAGGGCGCACTACGACCCTGAGCAGACGATTCATGAATCGCTGCATGTGGATGGTGTAATCGGCAAAATCGGGGGCGGTGTCTTGCTGCATGACAGCGTCATTGCGCCGGAGCTCGAATTCGAGAAGCAGAACTCCTATACGTCGCTGAAGGCGAGCGAGCGAGCGGCGCGGGGCAAAAGACCCTCTCCATCGAAAATGTTGACCGCGCCGATCGGCTACTTCGTGAAGTTCTATCTGCTGAAGCGATACTTTCTTTGCGGCTGGGCCGGGTTTGCCGTGGCAGCCGGGGCCGCGTCCTATGCCTATCAGACGGAATACAAGAGCTGGCGCGCCGGGTTGGGCCGGTAAGACGGTCCGCTCACTCAGCTCTTCGCGTCAAGCACCTGACGATAGAGATCGCGATGGGCCTGCAGAACAGGCTCGAGCGCAAATTTACCTCTGGCCCAGTTCCGTGCCGCAGATCCCATTTCCGCTCTCAGCTCGGCGTTGCCGATCAGGCGCTTCAGGTTTTCAGCAAAGGCTGCATCGTCGCCGGACGGAGACAGTAAACCGGTTTCGCCGTCTCTGACTGCATCGACGGTTCCTCCGGCCGCAGTCGAGACAACGGGCACTCCGCAGAATTGCGCTTCGCACAGAAAAGAGGCGAGACCTTCGATGCGCGAGGACAGTACCGCGATATCCGCGCCCGCAATCAGGCCGGGCATGTTCTCGACCCAGCCGAGAAAAGACACCTGCCGGAGGTCGAGGCCGGCGGCCACCGACTTCAATTCGCCTTCCAGGCCGCCGGTACCGGCAATCAGCAACCGTGCTTTCAGGCCGGCAGCCTCCACCTGCTTCCAAGCTTTCAGAAGCGTTTCATGGTCCTTCTCGGCAGAAAGCGCGCCTGCGCACAAGACCATCACTTCATCCGATCGAACGTTTCGCCGGTCCGGAGTTGCGCCGGCAAATCTTCGCGCATCGACCGCGTCGGGGATGATGTGAATGCGGTTGGGGTCGACGCCCGCTTTCAACAGTTCATCTTCCGCGGCGCGTGAGACGGCTATGACCGCGTCGGCGGCGCGAAACTTCCAGTGCGACCGGATCGGATAGGCCGAGCGGCGCGAAATGATGAGAGGGACCCGTATTCCCAATCGTCCAAGCAGAGCGGTCTCGGCGCTCTTGCCGCAGTGCGCGTGGATGAGATGTTGGCCGGACGAGGCACGTATCTTTCGACGCAGCACCCAGGCCGCGCGCGGGGCAGTGAGCCCGAAACGCGTAACGGTGACCTGCCTTTTGTCTGCCATTCGTGTTTCGAGTTCCGAGCCCTCACGCACCATCAACATCTGGTCGGTGTCGCTCTGAAGTCCGGTATAAATCAGGGCGAGCTGGTTCTCGCCGCCGCGCCATCCCTTTTCTGCGGAAAGATGGAACAGCGTCATATCAGCTTGCATCCAGGTGCGGTTCGAGTGCCTGTGCCAGCCGCTCAGGGAATTCCGCGCATAGACGATTTGCGGACGCACGCGCCTTCTTTCCGATCTCCTCAAGTTCACTTTTCTGCATGCCAATCAGTCGCGTGATGGCGGCTTCCAGCGCGTCCATATCGACAAAAAAGTTCGTGCCGAGATGTCTGGGCTCGGTGCGCGCATAGGGTGCGAGGATGCCGGTTTCGGCGCTCACCAACTCGTTCATCGGCGGAGCGTCGGTGGTCACCGTCACCGCGCCGGTCGACATGGCTTCGATGATGTAGTGCCCCCAGCCTTCCGAGCGCGAGGGACAGAGGTGAATGCCGCATGCGTTCTGCAGGCGTTTGAGCTCGCCATCGTCGATATAGCCGGAGAGCAGGGACACGTTGTCCGGGACCGACTTCGGCGCATTGTCCTTCTTCTGCACCAGAACNAGTTCCGGCCATTCCGGGTGTTTTGCCCAGAGAGCCAGAATGTCCTCNGTNCCCTTGAGCGTCGANCCGCCGGCGAGATGGAANAAGCGCCGCCAGTCNTTNTCGACNGNCGNGTCGTGACGATCGGGTGAGGCGAAGCCGCAGAAGGCCGATCGTTTGCCGAGGCCCGAGAAGATTTCCTCGGCNTGGCGGCTCTTGGCGAGCACGAGATCGATNCGTTTGAGNTGNCCGACNAGCCGTTGCGGATAGCGCTCCTGATTGGGAATGAGAGCGTTGGTTCNNCCNGCNGAAAGCCAGGCAGGCGCCACNCGTTCGAGATGAAACACCAGATCGAAGCGNGNCTTGCCNAGGAGGCGGTCGAAGAGGCTGCGCTTGCGNGTGGANGTGGCNACNGANNNCCCNTTGGCCTCCAGCGCGGANCTNAGGATCGCGGTATCCTGGGTCAGGCCATAGGTGTTGTCGCGGGCGACAATCAGCGCGGTTTTCACGACTGCGCCCATACGGTTTCATAGACCCTGGCGAGGCCTTCGGCTTCCCGCCTGAGCGCGAAATTCTCGTGTACGCGCTGGTGCCCAGCCTTCGCATGGTCTGCTGCCAGCTCCGGATTGGCGAGATAGGTCTCGATGGCACGCGCCAAAGCCGCCTTGTCGCCAGCCGGAACGACGAAACCCGTCTCGCCGTCCGCCACGATATCGCAATAGGCGCCGGCATCNGATGCGGCGACCGCGGTTTCCGATGCCATGGCTTCGAGCGGGGTNAGGCCGAAGCCTTCGTTGCGCGATGGCGCNACGCAGAGGCTCACGCGTCTCAGCCANGGTTTGACGTCNGGNACNTCGCCCATGAAGAGAATGCGTTCGTGCAGNCCCGCCGCGTCNACCTTTTCCTGAAGTTCATCGCAGAAGCCGCGATTGTCNGCNGTCACGCGTCCGAAGACNAGNCCNGTCCAGTCAGGATATTTCGGCANCAGNTCAATGAGGGNNGCGACGTAGAGATCGGTGCCCTTCTGGTGGCGCACCCGGCCNAANCANCCAATNCCGTATTTGCCNGGAAGCTCGGNGCGCGACCAGTCNCGCTCTTCATCGGANGGNGGGCGAAANGCTTCGAGATCGACCCCGTGNGGGACGATCGTNTGCGGNACCTTNAGNAATGCAGCNGATCGGCTNGACGTGGTGACGACCGCGTCCATCTGGCGGATGAGCCATTTGGTNTANGAGGTGTGGCTACGCTGNGCGGCTGAGGTGAAAACCAGTTTGAGCGGCGCGCGCANNACNTTCTTGAGAAANAGGCCCGCCAGCATTTCNGTNTTGCGGCGNGCGTGCCAGATGCGAAANGGTTTNTCGCGNGGCGGCTTCAACAGTTCCGGAATCTGCGACAGGCTGATGGAGGGNAGCGAGGCGGGGAGGCCGGGGCCGATGGTGGCGACCCTGGTTCCCGCCGCGCGCTGCTCGGGAATGATCTGGATGATGGTCGATGTCACCCCCGAGAGCCGTCTCTTGAAGTTCGGCGCCACCACTTCGACGTCTNGAATGTCCATGGAGTCGGTCATGGCTCTCTCATTCAGCGTCTGTCGTGCGGAGATTGCCGTTTCCCCGGTCTTCAAATGTCCCGAGCGTTCGCTCAGGACCACTTCACTTCGAGAATTTCGTAAGCCTTGGAGCCGCCGGGGGCAACCACTTCAACCGAATCGCCCACTTCCTTGCCGATGAGGGCGCGCGANATGGGCGAGGAGATCGANATCTTGCCCTGCTTNACGTCNGCTTCCTGGTCGCCGACGATCTGGTAGGTCTTTTCTTCCTCGGTNTCCTCGTCGACGAGGCGGACGCGNGCNCCGAACTTCACGGTGTTGCCGGACATTTTCGACGGGTCGATGACCTCGGCGCGGGAGACGTAGTCTTCCAGCTCGCCAATGCGGCCTTCGTTAAGGCTCTGGGCTTCCTTGGCGGCATGATACTCGGCGTTNTCCGACAGGTCGCCATGGGCGCGCGCTTCNGANATNGCCTCGATGATCCGCGGACGNTCTTCCTGCTGACGCCAGCGCAGTTCCTCCTGCAGCTTCGTNTAGCCACCCTGCGTCATGGGTACCTTTTCAACCATTTAGTCTTTCCTCTTTCCCACNGGTCCTGCTGCGCAATCTCTCCGGCGCGCGGACNCAAAAATGAACGGCNCTCGAAGCGGTCACTTCGGAGCCGTTCCATGTTTCCTGAACTCAGTCTAGCAAGTTCGCCAACAGAATTCACTTAAAAAGTCAGCAGGCCGTCCGAACCGCACGATTTTCGTCGTCCGACCGGACTTGGGCGCTAACGGCCCGCGAGCGGCAGATAGGATCGCAATTGGCCGGTTTCAAGGCAGCGGCTTGCGGTGACGGTGTGTCTCCTTGCAGTGCAGCATCAAGCCACTATTTTAGCGGATATCGAAGTTTCAATGAAGGAAATGCAATGCACAAGGTTCTCGTTCTCGTCGGGTCGCTGCGAAGCGGCTCGATCAATCGCAAGCTTGCCGGAGCACTGGAAAAGCTCTCCGCCGACCGGCTTGAATTCACCTATGCGAATCTCGGGGAACTGCCGCTTTACAATGACGAATTGTGGAATGATCCGCCGGCTGCGGTCACGAAGCTGAAGGCCGACATCGAAGCGGCGGACGGGGTGCTGTTCGTAACACCGGAATATAACCGCACCTACAGCTCGATCATTGCCAATGCGCTGCACTGGGGCTCGCGGCCCTACGGCAAGAATTCCTGGTCCAACAAGCCGGCCGCGATCACCGGCGCCTCGCCCGGCGCTATCGGCACGGCCGCAGCGCAGGCGCTTCTGCGTTCCGTGGTCCTCCACCTCGATCCCGTGGTGATGGGGCAGCCGGAACTCTACCTTCAGATGAAGGAAGGTCTGATTGCTGACGATCACACGATCACCAACGAAGATACCCGGAAATTTGTCGGCGACTGGATCAACAAGTTCGCCGACTGGATCGACCGACACTCATAAGCGGTTCACGTCTGCCAACTTGAGCCGGAGTCGAAAATTCTGCNCTCCGGCCAAGTTGGCTATTGATCTCAAGTTTGCTTGAGATTCTAGGTTGCCTNCACACATGCAGGAGGCCGCCATATGGGCAACATTGTTCACCAGGATGAGATCGTTCAAACGCAAACTTCGCCCGGCTCAGGCTGGAAGCGTCTGCTGGAGCCGGCGCACGCGAGCGTGACGATTGCGATCAGCCTTGGTATCGCGCTTTATTCNTTCAACGAGTTCTTTCTCTCAACTGCCCTTCCCACGACCGTCGCCGATATCGGCGGCGCCAAATTCATGTCCTGGGCCTATTCCGTCTTTCTGGTCCTCTCGATCATCGGCGGCATGGTCGCGGCGCGCATCTACCGCAGTTGGGACGCTCGAACNGTGCTCCTGGCATCGGCTGGCCTTTTCGTCCTCGGGACCACCGTCACCGTGCTCGCCCCGGATATGGCCTGGATCATCGCAGGGCGCGCAGTGCAGGGAATCGGCCTCGGTGTCGTCGTTGCCGTTTGCTATATCCTCATCCCCGAACTCATCCCGAGGGAGTTGCTGCCGAAAATTTTCGGCGTCGAGGCCGCNGTCTGGGCATTTGCCGCGTTTGNCGGGCCGCTNATNGCAGGCCTTGTNACCGAGCATGTCTCATGGCGCGCNGCNTTTGCAATNAATGTGCCGATGGCGGCGGTGTTTATCGTCCTGGTAATGCGGGCCATGCCGAAGCGTAGTGTCGGACAGGCGACGACCGCAGACCCCGTTCCGCTTCTGCGTCTNGGGCTNACCGNNNCCGGTATCGTTCTAGTCCTGCTCGCGGGGACCATCGGCANTGAATGGGGCTTGCCGGTNGTGNTGGTCGCNGGCTTGTGCCTGCTGGCTGCCGTCCGTATCGATCGCCGGGCGCAACTGCCGATACTGCCCGTCGGGGCGTTCGGGATCCGTTCGGCGCTGGGAGCGGGACTGTGGGTCGTTCTCCTGATGCCGTTCACCGAAGCTGCCGCCGCCGTTTATCTGGTATTCGGGTTGCAGGAACTCTGGGGCTTCGGTGCGACCTTTGCCGGCGCGGTCGGCGCACTGCTGGCGGTGGGCTGGAGCCTGACGGCTGTCCTTGTTGCAATGGTCGACAGCAGAACCATGCGCATCAGGCTTGCTGTCGGCGGGCCTGTGCTCCTCGCAGCGGGAATGGTGGTGACGACGTTTGGAATTGCTGACCACAGGCTCGAAGCCGTGATGGCAGGACATCTTCTCATGGGCGTCGGATTTGGCATCAATTGGGGACCCATTTGCCAATTGCTGATGGAATTCGGCTCTCCGGAAGACCGTGCGCGCACATCCGCAATGCTGCCGACGCTGCAGGCGGCGGGTTTTGCGCTCGGTGCGGCGATATTCGGATTGGTGGCCAATGCGGCCGGGCTGAGTGCGGAGATTGATACGCAACTGCTTCGAGGCGCGTTGGTGATGACGTTCGTTGCGGCCTGCGCAGCCGGTTTCCTTGCGCTATTGGCCGGCTTCATGATGTGGCGATATCTCACACTGACTGCCTGACGAAAAAGCCTCGCGCTGAATGCGCGAGGCTTTCGTCTCGGACTGGCCATCAGTGAAAGGGCAGCCTTATCAGCGATAGACGTAGACGATCTGGCGGGTGTCCGGAGCAACCAGGACTTCCTGACCGTTGACGTAGACGTAGCGGTACTTGGCATCCGGCACGTCATACAGGCGCACATCCTGCGGAACGGTGCTGCCGACCACGACCTCACCGTCGAGATAGACCGGATCGACGGGATTGGCCTGAATGTAGGTGCGGGTTTCCGGGGTCGGATCAACCGCGCCGCCGATTGCCGCACCGGCGACGCCGCCGACAGCCGCACCCACGGGGCCGGCAACAAGAGCGCCTGCAACTGCGCCGGTTGCGCCACCGGCCAGAGCGCCGTCGGGACCATCATAGGTAACGGCCGGAACGCCGATCGTCTGATAGTTCTGGTAGACCACGGTTGCCTGACCGGAGTGGTCGGCGACCAGATATTCCGAATAGGCCCAGCCGGTTGTTCCGTTGACGGTCACCTGGCACCATTTCGAGTTTTCGATGCAACCGTCGAGCGTGGCAGACTGGTTGTTACCGATGACCGAGGCGACGGGATAGTCGGGGCCGGGGCCGGTGCGGACGTTGAGGTCGGTGGTCGCTGTCACCGACATGGCTGCGAATGCTGGGACTGCAAAAAGCGTGAGAGCCGAGGCACCCAGAAGCGTTTTGGCGAAGGACATGAGCGTTTCTCCGTTATCGTTATTGGTTGACGACACCCACAACAATCACGGGGGTTATTTCGTTCCCCATTAGATCGAAATATCACGATATGAACACATTTGAGGTGGTCTCGCGAACGCGACTTTCAACTTGCATCACCGCGTGTTGACGGACGCGTACGCTGCATTTTCAGCTACCTCGCCTTAGAGCGAGGGCGCTATCCGTTGTCTATTGCGCTGACATGGAGATCGAGCTTTGCGAGCGTCTGCTTGCCACCCTCCACTGCGCCGAATTCNATGGTCGCATCACGGGCTTCCTTGGTCGGGAAGATCAGGGTGATCGAGACGGTGGTCTTGCCGTCCGCTTCCTCCAGCAGGATGATCCCGTCGAAATGGGCCGGTTCGTCCATCTCGCCACCGTGATGNTANGCGATGCGCGAGGGCCGTTCGATCTCCGTATAGCGNATCCAGTTCGGCCAGTCCTTTCCGTCCGGNCCGTGCATGGTGTAGCGCCAGAGCCCNCCCACTGCGAAATCCATTTCGTGGGTCTCGTTGACGAAACCGTCAGGTCCCCACCATTGGTCGAGATGGCCCGCATCAGAGAGGGACTCGAACACCAACTCACGGGGGGCGGATATTGTCCGCTCGACGCGGATGATTTTTGCCGGGTCGTAGACGGCGCTCATATCGATTTTCCTTCGGTCAGGACCATCGCCAACCGGTCCAGATTCTGTTCATTGGCGGCGTGCAGAAATTTCTCGATTTCCTCGTTCTCCTCGGTCCTGTCGAAGACCATCATCCATTCNAGNCTGGACCCGTCAGGATGATCAGAGAATGTCATGTCGAGGGTGAAGACATGGACCGGTTCGTGATGCCTGGCACGGATGCGCTTGGCTTCGACAACCTCCTCGAACGTCCAGTGATTCTCGAAATCGGTCCCGTTGGAGGCGGTCATCGTGATCAGCCACATGCCGCCGGGCTTGAGGTCAAAAACGCTGATCCTGTTGGTGAAGCCATGCGGCCCCCACCATTTTTCGAGGCTGGCCGGATCGGCAAAGGCGGCAAANAGCGCCTTGCGATCGACGGGGNAGGTGCGCTCGTTGCGGATTTCTATCGTGTCGGTTGTCTCAGTCATTTGTCGTCTTCCCGGGTTTTCTGCAGGTCGATCACATAGCTTTCCAGTCGATCCAGNCGGTTCTCCCAAAGCTCACGGTANTCACCGAGCCAGCCGTCGACCGTCTGNAGCGGTGCGGTTTCCAGGCGGCAGGGGCGCCACTGGGCTGATCGGCCGCGCGATATCAGACCTGCACGTTCGAGAACCTTGAGATGTTTGGAAACCGAAGGAAGGCTCATGTCGAAGGGTGCGGCAAGCTCATTGACCGTGGCCTCGCCATCCGCAAGCCGCGCGAGGATCGCCCGGCGTGTGGGGTCGGCGAGTGCTTGAAGGGTTTGTGAAAGCGGATCCGCCATCTTGGTTAGCCATTTGGTTAATTGCCTATTTGGCTAAATAAAGACGATGCGACCATCCGTCAAGAACTTATCGAAATCGGTTGACATATCCTCAGGAACATATAGTGAACAAGATATGAGAAAATCGCTTGCCCGCCGCCTTGCCATTCTCTCGGATGCCGCAAAATACGATGCCTCCTGCGCCTCGTCCGGAACGCAAAAGCGTCAGTCCGNACCNGGGGGAGGGCTCGGCTCCACCGAGGGTTCCGGGATNTGTCACGCCTATGCGCCCGACGGGCGNTGCATNTCGCTGCTNAANATCCTGATGACNAATTTCTGCATCTATGACTGCGCCTATTGCATCAACCGGTCATCGAGCAATGTNGAGCGNGCGCGCTTCACGCCCGACGAGATCGTCTGGCTGACGACGGAGTTCTATCGCCGCAACTATATNGAGGGGCTGTTCCTGTCNTCGGGNATCATCCGCTCGTCGGACGACACGATGGCCGAGATGGTGAAGGTCGCCGAGGACCTGCGCNNNAANCATGNTTTCCGCGGCTATATCCATCTCAAGACCATCCCCGAGGCCTCGCCGCATCTGATCGAGAAGGCCGGGCTCTTCGCNGACCGGCTNTCGCTCAATATCGAANTGCCNACCGATCAGGGNCTG
This sequence comes from Hoeflea sp., assembly GCA_002707605.1. Lineage (GTDB taxonomy): Bacteria > Pseudomonadota > Alphaproteobacteria > Rhizobiales > Rhizobiaceae > Pseudohoeflea. Next base: position 7,307 of record PANK01000014.1, on the reverse strand, counting down.
TCGCAATATGCGCCGGAGAAGAAACCGCTCGGCATTCGCCGCGCGATGGGCGACCTGCGTTTGAAGATCGAGGAAGCGCGCGAGCCGACGCTGCAGACCAAGCGGCGCAAGAAGTTCGTGCCCGCCGGCCAGAGCACGCAGATGATCGTCGGCGCGGACGGGGCCAATGACGCGACCATTCTCGGNTCNTCGGCCNGGCTCTATTCNAGTTACAGCCTNAAGCGGGTNTANTATTCNGCCTTCAGNCCNATNCCCGANGCGTCGAANTCGCTGCCGCTNGTCAAGCCGCCGCTGATCCGNGAGCACCGGCTCTACCANGCCGACTGGCTTTACCGGTTNTACGGNTTCTCGGTCGGCGAGATCACCGAAGGTCGCGAGGATGGNATGCTNGATCTCGATCTCGATCCGAAGCTTGCCTGGGCGCTCGGNAACCGAGATCGTTTNCCTGTCGATATCAACACCGCCGACCGCGAGATCTTGTTGCGGGTCCCGGGGCTCGGCCAGAAGGTGGTGAANNCCATCCTNNCCGCCCGCCGTCAGCGCAAGCTCACACTTGAAGACCTCAANCGCCTCGGCGCGTCGCTCAGAAAGGTCAAACCCTTCGTCACCGCCGGCGGCTGGAGCCCGATCCGGCTGGTCGATCGCAGCGATCTGCGCGACATGTTCGCGCCGCGGCCCGAGCAACTGGCTCTGTTCTGATGCGCCGGATCCAGATCGAAGGACAGGGAGATTTCGACGAGTGGCGCAATGCGGCCCGCGCGCTCGTCGCTCAGCGCGTCTGGCCCGACGATGTCGCCTGGCTGAGCGCCTGGGAGGATCCGGGCCTGTTCGGCGAGGGGGAGATTCCGGTGATGCCGGAGAACGGACCGCAGATCACCGTGCCGCGCAGTTTTGCCGAAGCCGCCGAGGCCGCGATCTGCCATTCCGACGAGAACCGGTTTCCACTGCTCTATCGCCTGCTCTGGCGGCTGCAATCCAAGCGCGGGCTGATGCAGGATCGTGCCGACCGCGACGTCGCGGAGTTGAGCAAGCTCGTTAAATCCGTGCGCCGCGACAGCCACAAGATGAAAGCTTTCGTGCGCTTCAAGGAGCTGGAAAGTGGTCAGGGCGGGCGCAGGTGTTTTGCGGCATGGTTCGAGCCCGATCACTTCATCGTCGCCCGCACCGCACCCTTCTTCGCGCGGCGCTTTGCCGACATGGACTGGCTGATTGCCACGCCGAAGGGTTCAGCATCGTGGGATGGAGAAAACCTCAGCATCGATCCGACGCCGGCGACGAAGCTCCGTCACACCGACGAGGCCGACGAGCTCTGGCGCATCTATTTTTCCAACATCTTCAATCCGGCGCGCCTCAAGGTGAAGGCGATGCAGGCGGAGATGCCGAAGAAATACTGGAAGAACCTGCCCGAGGCGTCGCTCATTCCGGAGCTGATCGCCAGTGCCGAGGATCGCGTGCGCGCGATGGCTGCGGCACAACCGACCCCACCGCCCGCCTTTCACGACCGGTTGCAGGCCGAGTGGGAAGGGGAGAAGACGCGCGACGCCGTCACCCCAACGGATGCAGGCGCGGCGCTCGCGCAGCAAATTTCAGCCTGCCAGCGTTGCCCGCTGCATGGCCCCGCCACCCAGGCCGTGTGCGGTGAGGGGCCGCTCGATGCGGAAATCATGCTGATCGGCGAGCAGCCGGGCGACCGGGAGGATCTGGCCGGTCGTCCCTTCATCGGGCCGGCGGGGCAGGTTCTCAACGAGGGCCTGTCACAGGCGGGGCTCGAAAGGGATCGTCTTTATCTCACCAATGCGGTCAAGCATTTCAAATACGAGCCGCGCGGCAAGCGACGGCTGCACAAGCGGCCGGATGCGGGCGAGGTGCGGCATTGCCGCTGGTGGCTGGAAAAGGAATTCGAGCTTGTCCGCCCGAAGATCGTCGTCGCACTCGGCGCGACCGCCTATCAGGCGTTGACCGGAGAGACCAAGCCGATGGAGGAGATCCGCGGCATGCCCATTCCGGTCGACGAAGGGCGCATGCTTTTCGTCACGGTACACCCCGCCTACATCCTGCGCATTCCCGAGCCTGAAAAGCAGGCGCGTGAAAAAGCGCGGTTTCATGAGGATCTGCAGGCGATCGTCAGGCTGCACGCGGCGTCGCAGGCAGCCTGACTGAGCTGTTTAGAAGTAAGCTTGGAGCGGCTTGACTTCGAGATTGCCGGCGCGAAGCGCGGCGATGGCGCGGGCGGCGGAAAGCGAGCCGGCCATCGTGGTGTAGTAAGGCACCTTCTGCATCAGGGCGGCGCGGCGGAGCGATTTGGAATCCGAGATCGTCTTGGCACCTTCGGTGGTGTTGATCACCAACTGGACCTGACGGTTGCGGATCGCGTCCTCGATATGCGGACGGCCTTCGAGCACCTTGTTGACGCTCTCGACCTCAAAACCCTTATCGATGAGGAAACGCGCGGTGCCGCGGGTCGCCATCAGCGCAAAGCCGTTCTCGGCGAGGATGCGGACGGTCTCCACCACCATTTTCTTGTCCTCATCTTTGACCGAGACGAACACCGCGCCCGAGCGGGGCAGATCGACGCCGGCGCCGAGCTGGCTCTTGGCGAAAGCAAGCGCATAATCGGTGTCGAGGCCCATGACCTCGCCGGTCGAGCGCATTTCCGGGCCAAGCAGGGTGTCGACGCCGGGGAAGCGGGCGAACGGGAAGACGGCTTCCTTGACCGCGATATGCTTGAGCGACTTGTGGTCCGGCACATCGCCGTAGGCGGCGAATGCCGATGCGAGCTTTTCGCCGGCCATGACGCGGGCCGCGATCTTGGCGATCGGCGCGCCGACGGTCTTGGCGACGAAGGGCACGGTACGCGAGGCGCGCGGATTGACCTCCAGCACATAGATGGTGCCGTCCTTGATGGCGAACTGCACATTCATCAGACCGCCGACATTGAGCGCCTTGGCCATCGCGCGGGTCTGCTCTTCAAGTTCCGTCACGACCTCGTTGGAGAGCGTGTGAACCGGAAGCGAGCAGGCGGAGTCGCCCGAGTGGATGCCGGCTTCCTCGATATGCTCCATGATGCCCGCGATGTGAACGCTCTCGCCATCGCAGAGGCAGTCGACGTCCACTTCGATGGCGTTGGTCAGATAGCTGTCGAAGAGCAGCGGATTGGTGCCGAGCAGCGTATTGATCTGTCCGGTCTTGTCGTTCGGGTAGCGTGCCTTGATCTCTTCCGGGACCAGTTCCGGCACGGTGCCGAGCAGGTAGTTCGACAGGCCCTGTTCCTCGCGGATAATCTGCATGGCGCGGCCACCCAGCACGTAGGAGGGGCGGACAACCAGCGGGAAGCCGATCTGGGCTGCAACCAGGCGCGCCTGCTCCACCGAATGGGCGATGCCGTTCTTCGGCTGGCGCAGGTCCAGCTTGGTCAGAAGCTTCTGGAAGCGGTCACGGTCCTCGGCGAGGTCGATCGCGTCGGGCGCGGTGCCGAGGATCGGGATGCCGGCCTTTTCGAGCGCTTCGGCCAGTTTCAACGGAGTCTGGCCGCCGAACTGGACGATCACGCCGACCAGCTCGCCGCTCGCCTGTTCGGCGTGCAGGATTTCAAGCACGTCTTCGGCCGTCAGCGGTTCGAAGTAGAGGCGGTCGGAGGTGTCGTAGTCGGTCGAAACCGTCTCCGGGTTGCAGTTGACCATGATCGCCTCGAAGCCTGCATCCTTGAGAGCGAAGGCAGCGTGGCAGCAGCAATAGTCGAACTCGATGCCCTGGCCGATCCGGTTCGGACCGCCGCCGAGGATGACGACCTTCTTCCTGTCGGACACGAAGGCCTCGTCTGCAAGCTTGCCGAGGAAGGGCACTTCGTAGGTCGAATACATGTAGGCGGTGGGAGACGCGAATTCGGCCGCGCAAGTGTCGATCCGCTTGAAGACCGGGTGGACGTCGAGTTCGGCGCGATGCTTGGCGATATCAGCCGCAGATTTGCCCGTCAGGCTGCCGAGGCGTGAGTCGGAGAAACCGCGCGCCTTGAGCATCCGCATGTTCTCGGCGTCGGTCGGCAGACCGTGCTCGCGAACGCGTGCCTCGAGTTCGATGATCTCGGCAAACTGCTCGAGGAACCACGGATCGATCTTGCAGATCGCGTGCACGTCGGCGACGGACATGCCGAGGCGCATCGCCTGGAAGACCATGCGCAGACGATCGGGCGTCGGTGTGGCAATCGCTGCCTTGATGGCGTTCTCGTCGTCGCCTTCGCCGAGGCCCGGAATCTCGATCTCGTCGAAGCCGGTGAGGCCGGTTTCAAGGCCGCGCAGCGCCTTCTGGAAGCTTTCGGCAAAGGTCCGACCGATGGCCATGACTTCACCGACCGACTTCATCGCGGTGGTCAGCGTGTTTTCCGCACCCGGGAACTTTTCGAAGGCAAAGCGCGGGATCTTGGTGACGACATAGTCGATCGAGGGTTCGAACGAAGCGGGCGTTGCACCACCGGTGATGTCGTTTTCAAGTTCATCGAGCGTGTAGCCGACGGCGAGTTTGGCTGCGACCTTGGCGATCGGGAAGCCGGTGGCTTTCGATGCAAGTGCCGACGAGCGCGACACGCGCGGGTTCATCTCGATGACGACCAGACGGCCGGTTTCCGGATTGACCGCGAACTGCACGTTCGAGCCACCGGTCTCAACGCCGATCTCGCGGAGAACCGCGATCGAGGCGTTGCGCATGATCTGGTATTCCTTGTCGGTCAGCGTCAGCGCAGGCGCGACGGTGATCGAATCGCCCGTGTGGACGCCCATCGGGTCGACGTTCTCGATCGAGCAGATGATGATGCAGTTGTCCGCGCGGTCGCGGACGACTTCCATCTCGTATTCCTTCCAGCCGAGCACGCTTTCCTCGATGAGGACTTCGGTGGTCGGCGAGGCGTCGAGGCCGCGCTCGATGATGTCGAAGAATTCCGAGCGGTTATAGGCAATGCCGCCGCCGGTGCCGCCGAGCGTGAAGGACGGGCGGATGATGGCGGGCAGACCGACCTCGTCGATGGCACGTGCCGCGAGCGCCATGGCGTGATCCATGTAGCGCTGCTTGCGGTCGACCTCGCCGAGGTTCCACTGGTTTTCCAGTTCGTCGAGTGCCGCGTCGAGGGCATCACCGGACAGTTCGCCGCGCAGACGGGCGCGTTCGGCCTCGTGCTTCTTGCGGTCGACTTCCTTGATCTCGGTCGCATTCGCCAGGAATGACTTCGGGGTTTCGAGCCCGATGGTGGCCATGGCCTCGCGGAAGAGGGCGCGATCTTCGGCCTTGTCGATGGCGTCCGGCTGGGCGCCGATCATTTCGACATTGTAGCGCTCGAGCACGCCCATGCGGCGGAGCGACAGGGCCGTGTTGAGTGCCGTCTGGCCGCCCATGGTCGGCAGAAGCGCGTCGGGGCGCTCCTTGGCGATGATCTTGGCGACCACTTCCGGCGTGATCGGCTCGATATAGGTGGCATCGGCCAGACCCGGGTCGGTCATGATGGTCGCCGGGTTGGAGTTGACCAGGATGACCCGGTACCCCTCTTCCTTCAGCGCCTTGCAGGCCTGGGTTCCTGAGTAGTCGAACTCGCAGGCCTGACCAATGACAATGGGGCCGGCCCCGATGATCAGGATCGACTTGATATCTGTACGTTTGGGCATGGAAGCGGATCCGTCGGTCATGCGGCCGCAGGGCTGCCGACACGGAATTCAGCTCCATGCGACAAGGCGGCCGGGAAAAATGTCAGGCTAGGCGGGCCTTATAGGGGAGAGATCGATCATATGGAACCCCGTAAATTTGTTATCCGGGAGAAGTTTACTGCGCATCGACTAAGCTGATGATTTCAAGGTCTTCGATCGCGTTTAGAGGTCTGACGTCTGTGACACGCGTGCCTGTTATCTCGAGTGTTTCCAAGGCTGTCAGGCCTGCGAGGGGGGCGATGTCTGCGACTTGCGTATTCGTCAAGTAGAGCGATCGCAGAGCTGCCAAGTTTGAGAGAGGCGTGACGTCTGCGACTTGGGTACTCCCCAGGTCCAGCGTTTGCAGGTTGGTCAGGCTTGCGAGTGGAGAAACGTCTGCGACCGATGTAGTGGTCAAGATGAGCATCTGCAGGCTGGTTAGGGTCGCGAGTGGAGAAATGTCTATCACGAGCGTGGCCGACAGGTCTAACTTTTGCAACGCGGTCAGGCGTGTTAGAGGCGAAATGTCCGCGATCTGGGTGGACATAAGGTCTAATTCTTGTAAAGCGGTCAAGCTTGTGAGGGGCGTGATGTCGTGCACCGGTGTCCCCATCAGGTTGAGATATTGCAATTCTGTCATGTTCTTGAGTGGCGCGACGTCAGTGACCTCTGTATTCCACAGGTAGAGCGCTTCCAAGGTGGTCAGGCTTGCGAGGGGCGCGATGTCAGCGACGCGTGTTTGCGAAAGGTCGAGCAGTCGCAGCGCAGTTAAGTTTTTGAGTGGCGCAACGTCAGAGACCTGTGCTCGCCAAAGGTTAAGCTTTTGCAGTGCAGTAAGGCTTGCAAGAAGCTTGATATCGGTGAAGCTTTCTGGATGTCCTTTTACTCGATAAATTTCGGATTCATTCAGATGGTGTGGTTGCTCGAAATTGAGGTCCAGTTCGGTGATATGCGGCGCCCAAGCTTCGGGAATTGGCCTGCCGGATAGTAAGCGATTGTAGACCTCCACGTAATCGAAATCTGCCGGTGCCGATATCGAATGTTTCTGTTCGTTCGTTTGGGAATTGCCTTGCAATATGGCAATGATTTTTCGCCCTCTGTAATAGACAATCCTGATAGTGCTTACGACCGGCGCCCAAGCCTCCGCTATCTCGAGAAGGCCACCCGAAACTTCTGTGCCGATTTCCCGAGCCTTGTTAGGGATATTCGCGAAAATTACTTCGATCTCGGTAGCAGTCTCGTCGAGCTGCGTATTAAGCCATTCCAGAACTCTCGGTCGAGGATCTTCGGTAGAGAGAGCAGCGTGTGTCGTCTTAATTGAGACATTGGCGTCTACGGAAAGCCGTTCCTCGATCTCGAAATGCTGCCTAAGCTCTTCGTCGTCCAGAGTATCGAACTTGTCCCGCAAGAGGCTCGCGTTGCGGCTTGCATCCTCCAACTCCGATAACGCTTCCGCTTTCGATTCTGTGAATTCCGGAGGCGCGCTGATGTCAGCTGATATGTCTGTATCGAGTTCTTCGCGGGCCTCGAACTTGTAACGCTCTGAACCGCACCGGGTTTGCCGGAGGCTATTTGGTTTGAGTTACGCTGCCACGGATGTGTCGTCCAGCATGGCATAATATCGTTCTTCGGCTTCGGCGG
>PANK01000013.1 GCA_002707605.1 Hoeflea sp. | reverse complement strand
TCGGGTTCGGGTTCGGGTTCGGGTTCGGGTTCGGGTTCGGGTTCGGGTTCGGGTTCGGGTTCGGGTTCGGGTTCGGAAACAGGCTCCCTATCTGCGGGCTCGGTGACCATCTCATCCACCACTGCTTCCACAGCTGCTTCGACTTCGCCGATGGCATCCTCAAGCGTGTCCATCGCGACTTCGAGGTCAGCAGCGGGTTCGGCCAGCGGAGTGTCTTCAGCCTGGGATTCCTCCGCTTCTGGGGGACTATCGCCCTCATTAACGGCGAAAGCTTCCGTTTCCTCGGCCTCCTCGATTGCAGGATCGGCTTTCAGTTCGCTGACGCTTTCGGGTTCATCCGCAGCTTCGTCCGCGACAGGCGGCGTTTCGCCTGCATGTGTCTCGTCGGCCGGCGGAGCGGGCGCGAGATCGGCTTCGCTTGCCGTTTCCGGCGTGAACTGCATTTCGCTGTCACGCGGAAAATGTCCGTCTTCGGTGCGCGCTGCCTCGGGCGTTTCCGAAGACGTTCCCGCATCGGGCACCGCGCTTGCGGGGATGGCTTCCGGTGCGTTCTCCTCGGGCTTTTCCTCGGCCTGCTTCTTGCCGAAGGAGAAAACCTTCTTGATGAAGTTCATCGCCATGTCGCGGCCTCGATTTCTCTTGTGCCGGCAGGCGCGCGATCACGAACCGGTTCATCCAAAAGGGTCAGCATGCCGTCCGAATGACCGGCGATGCGAATGCTGCACGGACCCGGCCTCCACTCGGCCGGCACGCGCACAGGGGTGAAATTCTCGGTCCGTGCAATGCCGTTGCGCTCGACGAGCACGTCGTGAACCGCGCCTCGCGACACCATCGCGTCGAGATGACGGTCGAGCGAACGCGTGCCGGCTTCGCGCAGTCGCGCCGCCCGTTCCTTGATCAAGCCGCGATCGAACTGCGGCATACGGGCAGCCGGCGTTCCCGGACGCGGACTGTAGGGAAAGACATGCAGGAAGGCGATGCCCGCTTCATCCACCAGATCGAGCGATCGCTGGAAATGCTCGTCCGTCTCGGTCGGGAAGCCGGCGATCAGATCAGCACCAAAGGCGAAGCCGGGACGCAGCGACCGCATGGCCTCGACGAAAGCCAGCGCATCCTCGCGGGAATGCCGCCGCTTCATCCGCTTCAGGATCAGATTGTCGCCATGCTGCAGCGAAAGATGCAGATAGGGCATGAAGCGCCGGTCGGACGCGACGGCCTCCATCAACGCCTCATCCACCTCGATGGAATCGATGGAAGAAAGACGCAACCGTTCGATGCCCGGCACTTCGCGCAACACCGTCTGGACCAGTCGACCGAGCGTTGGCTTGCCCGGCAGATCGGCGCCGTAGCTCGTGGCATCCACGCCCGTGAGAACGATTTCGCGATAGCCGTTGTCGACCAGTTTGCCGACCTGCTCCACCACCGCACCCATCGGTACCGAGCGGGAATTGCCGCGACCGTAAGGGATGATACAGAAGGTGCATCGGTGATCGCAGCCATTCTGCACCTGCACGAAGGCGCGTGTGTGCCCTTCGATGGAATCGACCATCTGCGGCGCCGTCTCGCGCACGCTCATGATGTCGTTGACGCGGATCTTCTCGCTGTCGGTCACCCCGAAATCCGGCAGGCTGCGATAGGTCTCGGCCCTGGTCTTGAGATCATTGCCGATCACCGCGTCCACTTCCGGCATGGCGGCGAATGTTTCCGGCTCGGTCTGCGCCGCACAGCCTGAAACGACGATGCGGATGTTGGGGTTCTCGCGTCGCGCCTTGCGGATCTGCTGGCGCGCCGAGCGCACCGCTTCCGCCGTCACGGCGCAGGTATTGACCACGAGCGTGTCGGAAAGTCCGGCTTCACCGGCCGCTTTAGAGATCGCCTCGGATTCGTAGATGTTCAGACGGCAGCCGAAGGTAAGCGTTTTGACGGGGCGCAAGGTCTCGCTCACGCCGCTTCCCCTTCGCGCTCCCACGAACCGGTGGCGGGATCGACACGGCCCGACCATTCCCATTCGGCGGGCCCGGTCATGATGACGTGATTATCTTCGCGCCATTCGATGTGCAGCAACCCGCCGGGAACGGTGACGTTGACCGAACGGCCGGTGCGGCCGGTGCGCGCAGCGCTGACCGCGGTGGCGCAGGCGCCTGTCCCACAAGCCTTCGTCAGACCCGCGCCGCGTTCCCACGTCCACATCTCGAGGCTCGTTGGCGAAGTCACCTGGGCGATGGTGATGTTGGCGCGATTAGGGAAGATCGGATGGTTTTCGAGCAGCGGACCGAAGCGTCTTATATCGTAATCGTGAATGTCTGTTTCGACCCAGAAGATCGCATGCGGATTGCCCATCGAGGCGACCGAGGGCGAATGGAGCACGGGCGCATCGATAGGACCGGCCTGCAATTCAATGCGGCTCGTGTCGTGGAATTCCTCTGCAAGCGGGATCTTGTCCCAGTCAAATACCGGCTTTCCCATGTCTACGGAGATTGTCCCGTCGGCATTTTCCTCAGCCGTCACGATCCCTGCGCGCGTCTCGAAGGTGAAGCTTTGCTTTCCGGTTTCCGCCGAAAGCGCCTGCACCACGCAGCGGGTGCCGTTGCCGCAGGCTTCCGCCTGGCTGCCGTCGCAGTTCAGGATTTCGATGCGAAAATCTGTGCCATGTGTCCGCGCATCGTAGATCGCCATGATCTGGTCGAAACGCGTGCGCTCGTCGGACGCAAGCGCAATTGCTGCATCCGGCGTCACGCGGTCTTTCCGGCCACGCATGTCGATAACGAGGATCTGGTTTCCGAGCCCGTTCATCCGGGCAAAGGGCGCTTGGGTGTTCATGCCCCGCTATATGNCGGAAACCGGCACTGATTACCAGTGCCGGCTCCCTTTCGATCTCGTCTCTGGGGTGAGGAGATTTAGGCGATCGCCACGATGCCGAAAAGCACCAGCAGGAACAGGATCAGCACGATGCCGATCAGAAGCTTGGCGCCGGTCATGGCTGCACCGGAAATCGAATTAAAGCCGAGCAGGCCGGCAACGGCTGCGACGACGAGCAGAATGAGAATCCATTTAATCATTGGAAATTGCCTCCGAGAAATATTTTCCAACCGCTAAACGCGGCTGGAGCGGCGCAGGTTCCCTGCTTACGATGCGGGCGCGTAGATATCCGGATTGTCGCCGCGCTTCGGATCCGGGCCTGTCTCGGCGATATCCCAGTGTTCCGCCGGTTCCAGCGCCCGGAAGCGGTGCGCCAGGATGCCCCTGTCCTCCAGCGCTTCCGCCAGCTGTTTGCGCGGATCATGCATGGATTCATTGGTCAGCTGGAACGTGCCCCAGTGATGACCGATCCCATGCGTGGCACCGAGAATTTCGAACCCCTTGATGGCTTCTTCCGGATTCTGGTGCTGGTCCTTCATGAACCAGCGCGGATCGTAGGCACCAATCGGCAGGATGGCCAGATCGAAATCGCCATGCTTTTTCTTGGCAAGTTCATAAGGCCGGCCATGATCGTAGCCGGTATCGCCGATATGGAAGATGCGGCGCTCGCCCGTCTCCAGCGTAAAGCCGGACCATAGCGCCATGGAGCGATCCCCGACGCCGCGAGCCGACCAGTGGTGACAGCGCTCGAAATGGATGGTCAGTGGACCGAATTCGGTCACGTCGTCCCAGTCCCCTGTTTCGACGTCCATATCCGGAACCTTGGCATGGATGATCCGGTCGTTGCCGAGCGGCGTGACGACCCGTGGCGCATAGCGCTGGTGGAGCTGTTTCAGGGTCGTCAGATCGAGATGATCATAATGATTGTGGGACAGCAGGATCAGATCGATATCCGGCAGATCCTCAAGCGGCATGCCCGGATCGCGCCGGCGTTTTGGGCCGATAAAGGAAAACGGGCTGGCACGGCTGGACCAGACCGGATCGGTGAGAATGTTCAGCCCGGCTGTCTGGATCAGCAAGGCGGCATGGCCGATCGCGGTCACCCGTATGCCGTCACCCTCCACACGAGACGGCGGCGTCGCTGGACCGGCCTTGTTCTTCTCGTGCTTCGGCCACTTGGCCATCGGCTGCATCTTCCACTTGAAGACGTCCTTGAGCCCGTGGGGCGTCATGCCTTCCGGATTGAAAAACCGGGTGCCGTCGAAATGATCGCTCTCGGGGCCGGAGTAATATGGATTTTTCTTCGGCACATGAGGCTCCGGTTGCAAGGGGGCATTAGTCGCTCGCTTGGAGATATGGGCGTGGCNCGGTGCCGATCAAGCCTCGCGGCGACCGCAACACCCCGCCAAGCTTGACTTTCCGGCCCATCTCCTGTTTAAGCGCGGCGAATTCTGCGACGAGCTTATTGCAAGCCGCCGACCGGGGCGCCCGAAAGGGGCCGATCCCGGAGGTCAACACCCGACAGCGCGATGCGCCCTCGGGTGCCGTTCGGCTTTGTGCAATGCCCGTCTTCGAAGATGCGGAAGGCGCGCGGTTTGGCGCAGCGCCCTTCGCGGCCCATATGAGCCGGAGGAAACTCCGGAACGTTAGGACGATTGGATGTTCGAAAACCTTCAGGATCGCCTTGGATCCATTCTCAACGGGCTGACCGGCCGCGGTGCGCTGTCGGAAAAGGACGTCGCCCAGGCGATGCGCGAAATTCGCCGTGCATTGCTGGAAGCCGACGTCGCTCTCGAGGTCGTCCGCGACTTTACCGAAAAGGTCCGCGAAAAGGCTATCGGCGCGCAGGTCGTCAAGTCGATCAAGCCCGGCCAGATGGTCGTCAAGATCGTCCATGACGAACTCGTTGAGATGCTGGGGTCCGAAGGCGTCGGTATCGACCTGAATGCCGCCGCTCCCGTCGTCATCATGATGGTCGGCCTGCAGGGCTCGGGTAAGACGACGACTTCGGCCAAGATCGCCAAGCGTCTGGAGACCAGGGACCGCAAGAAGGTCCTGATGGCCTCGCTCGACACNCGNCGNCCGGCCGCNCAGGANCAGCTNAAGNNNCTCGGCGAGCAGNCNNGNGTNGNNACGCTGCCGNTCATNGCCGGTCAGNNNCCNNNCGANATCGCCNNNCGNGCCGNNCAGGCNGCNNNNCTCGGCGGCNANGACGTCGTCATNCTCGACACCGCCGGCCGNNNNCANATCGACGAGCCGCTGATGGTCGAGATGGCCGATATCAAGGCCCGGTCGAACCCGCATGAAATCCTGCTCGTCGCCGACTCGCTGACCGGTCAGGACGCCGTCAATCTCGCACGCAACTTCGACGAACGCGTCGGCATCACCGGCCTCGTGCTAACCCGCATGGACGGCGACGGCCGCGGCGGTGCAGCCCTTTCCATGCGCGCGGTCACCGGCAAACCGGTCAAGCTGATCGGTACCGGCGAGAAGATGGACGCGCTGGAAGAGTTCTACCCGCGCCGTATCGCCGACCGCATCCTCGGCATGGGCGACATCGTCTCCCTCGTGGAGAAGGCCTCCGAGGCCATTGACGCCGAACAGGCCCAGGCGATGGCCGCGCGGATGAAGGCCGGCAAGTTCGACCTCAACGACCTCGCCGACCAGCTTCGCCAGATGCAGAAGCTCGGCGGCATGGGCGGCATCATGGGCATGATGCCCGGCATGGGGAAGATGAAGGACCAGATGGCCGCCGCCGGCATGGACGATTCCATCTTCAACCGCCAGCTCGCCATCATTTCCTCGATGACCCGCGCCGAGCGCGCCAATCCCGACATTCTCAAACATTCGCGCAAGAAGCGCATTGCCGCCGGTTCCGGCACCGACGCCGCCCAGATCAACAAGCTTCTCAAGATGCACCGGCAGATGGCCGACATGATGAAAGCCATGGGCGGCAAGGGCAAGAAGGGCGGCATGATGAAGGGCCTGATGGGCGGCATGGCCGGCAAGATGGGTCTTGGCGGCATGGGTGGAATGGGCGGCATGCCCGATCTCTCCAAGATGAGCCCGAAGGAACTCGAGGCGCTGCAGAAACAGGCTGAAGCGGCCGGCCTCGGCAACATGTCTGGCGGCGGCGGTCTTCCGGGCATGCCCGGCGGCAAGCTTCCGGGACTCGGTGGCCCGGGTAGCCTGCCCGGCCTGGGCGGCGGCCTTCCCGGCCTGCCGAAGAAAAAGAAATGAGCGGGGCGGACGCAATGACACAGGCAGAAGCCATTCAGCAGCTCTCCGAATACAGGCGGTCGATCGACAATTACGACGCCGCGCTGATCCACATTCTGGCCGAGCGATTTCGCTGCACCAAGGCAGTGGGGCGTTTGAAGGCCACCAATGATCTTCCTCCCGGCGATCCGGAGCGGGAGAGATACCAGATCGAACGGCTGCGCCAGTTGGCTCGCGATGCCGATCTCGATCCGGACTTCGCCGAGACTTTCCTGAACTTCGTGATCAAGGAAGTCATCCAGCATCACAAGGCCATCGCCGCCGAATTGAGCGACGACTGAGCCTGACCAAGGAAACGGGCACGAATGCCCGACAACGAGAATGGGCGCACGCGCCCGAAGATATGCCTAAGGAGAAACAACATGGCACTTAAAATTCGTCTCGCCCGCGGCGGCTCCAAGAAGCGCCCGTACTACCAGGTCGTCATCGCCGACGTCCGCAGCCCGCGTGACGGCCGCTTCATCGAGAAGATCGGTCACTGGAATCCGATGCTGCCGCGCGATTCCGAGAACCGCGTCGAAATCGATGCCGACCGCGCCAAGCATTGGCTCGAAAACGGCGCACTGCCGACCGACCGCGTTGCCCGCTTCCTCGCCGAAGCCGGCCTGATGGAGCGTGACGCCCGCAACAACCCGAACAAGGCGAAGCCGGGCAAGAAGGCTCAGGAACGCGAAGCCGAGCGTAAGGCCAAGGAAGAAGAAGCCGCTGCAGCTGCCGCTGAAGCCGCTGCCGCTCCGGCTGAAGAAGCCCCGGCCGAGGAAGCAGCAGCCGAGTAATCGGACGCTCTTTCGAGACAATGACATCGGGCGGCCTTCCGGTAACGGAACGGCCGCCCGACTTGCCTTCGCGGACCTCTCCGCGCACAGTCCCGGACGTCAGAACTGTCGAACCTGCGCCTCCGGAAGGACATCGAACCATGAAGTCTTTGCAGAACCCCGTTCTCGTCGGCGTGATCGGCGCCCCGCAGGGAATCCGGGGTGAGGTGCGGGTAAAGCCCTATACCGAGGACCCGACAGCGCTCGCCGATTACGGCGTACTCCATGACGCCAAGGGCGAACGCTACGAGGTTCTCTCCGCCCGTCCCAACGGCAATGTGGTCGTGCTGCGCCTGATGGGTGTGAATGACCGCAACCAGGCCGAAGCCATGCGCGGTATCGAATTGTTCATCGACCGCGCCAGCCTGCCGGATGACGAGCTGGAGGAAGACGAGTTCTTCCACGCCGATCTCGAAGGCCTTGAAGCCTTCGACGCCGATGGCAAATCCTGGGGTATCATCACTGCAATCTTCGATTTCGGCGGCGGTGATCTTCTCGAATTGCGGGGCGCCAACGGCAAGTCCGTCGTCATCCCCTTCTCGCTGGCAGCCGTGCCGGAGATCGATATCGAGGCCGGGCGCATTCTCGTTGATCCGGACGCCGCCGGCCTGCTCGACGACGGCAGCGAGGCCCAGGCGAACGAACAGCCTGCACCACCGAAAAAGCCGCGCAAGCCGAAGCAGAAACCGAAGCCCGGGGGAGACGGCACGGCATGAGCTTTCGCGCCACCGTTCTCACGCTCTATCCCGAGATGTTCCCGGGTCACCTTGGCCATTCGCTGGCGGGTCGGGCGATCGAACGCGGCGATGTATCCATCGAGACCGTGCAGATCCGCGATTTCGCCTCGGACAAGCACCGCTCGGTCGACGATACCCCGTCCGGTGGCGGCGCCGGCATGGTCCTGAGAGCCGACGTGCTCGCTGCGGCTATTGATGATGCTTCCCCTGAGGGTGACCCCCGCCCCCGCCTGCTTATGAGCCCGCGCGGGCGACCTCTGACCCAGGCGCGTGTGCGTGAACTCGCAGAAGGTCCTGGCGTGACGATTGTGTGCGGACGCTTCGAAGGCGTCGACCAGCGCGTGATCGACGCGCGCGGATTGGAGGAGATCTCGATCGGCGACTACATCCTCTCAGGTGGCGAACCGGCAGCCCTTACCCTGCTCGACGCGGTCATCCGCCTCCTCCCTGGTGTGATGGGCTCAGCGGAGTCCGGTGGCGAGGAAAGCTTCGAAAACGGCCTTCTCGAATATCCGCACTATACGCGTCCTGCCGAGTGGGAGGGCCGGACGATCCCCGATGTCCTGACGTCTGGCAATCACGCCGCGATCCGCAAATGGCGGCACGACCAGTCGCTGGCGCTCACCCGCGAGCGCAGGCCGGATCTTCTCCCCGGTCGTTCCGAAGACGATTGATCAACTGGTGAAGTAGTACCAGCTCAGCGCCAGGCCGACGATAATGACCGCAGCACGAATGATGCCCTGCGGTACCCGGCGCGCCGCCCACACCCCGGCATAGCCGCCGAGCGCGCCGGCGGGGATCATGATCGCGGCCGGCAGCCACGCAACGACGCCGCCGGTGAAAAAGACGCAGATCGCCACTGCGGCAATGAGCGTCGAACAGAAATTCTTGATGGCGTTGAGCCGGTGATAGTCCCCGCCCTTCGACAGCCCGAGCACCGCGAGCATCATGATGCCCATGCCCGCGCCGAAGAACCCGCCATAGATCGAGGTCGCGAATTGCGCGATCCAGCCGCCGATCCCCATCGGCCGGTCTGGCGCGCGCTTGATCTTGATATAGGGCCCCACAGCAAAAAGCATGGTGGCTGCGATCAACAGCCAGGGGACGATCTGCTTGAAGGCCGGGTTGGAGAGCGACAAGAGCGTCAGCGAACCCACGATCCCACCCAGGATCGACAATCCGCCGATCAGCATCGCTTCGCGAAAATCGCGCCGAATCTCGTCACGATAGGCAAGCACGGACGTCACATAGCCGGGAAACTGGGTCACCGAGGAGGTGGCATTCGCCATGATCGGCGGCACGCCGGTGAGCGTCATCGCGCCGAAGGTCAGGAACGTGCCCCCACCGGCAATGGCATTGACCACGCTGGCCACGAAGCCGGCAGCAAACAGCAGGATGATATCGAAGATCGGCATGCAGGCACCCGGACGACGCGAGAGATCGGCGATATGCCAATCTCGAAGGGATGCGCGGACTTAGCCGATATCGCAGTGCGGCAGCAAGATGCGACCGCCGGTCCGCTTTTTCAGCTCAGATCCTCGACGAGAACGAACCGCTCCCAGACAATCATCATATCCGGCGAAAAGCCGCCGTTTCGCTCGAAGTAACTGGCATGCCCGGCGCGCCACGCTTCGAGGCTGTCATCCTCGCCTTCCGCGAGAGCCATCTCTTCCGTCACCTCGTCGAACCGGCACTCGATGAGCTCCACCGTCTCGATGACGAGGGCCGGTGTATCGTCCCAGTTCAGAGCGATATCGCGCCGGCCGATCACCGGCACGGGCTCGCCTTTCTCAAGGTCCCGCAGCGCGCTGCAGGTCGCGACTTTCCGTCCGGAGCGAACGAGGGACAGAAGCGTCTCGNACAGGCTGGCGCTGTCACCGAACTTGAACGTCTCNGCTCCCGGNTAGCGCAATTTCAATGNCTCGAGCTGTTCCACCATATCCTGCCTGTCTNCTCGGTNCGGTATGGCAGGCGATGTCGCACATTCGCCNGCCTGGGTGAAGGCATGCNAGNGATCGAAGTCAAATCTNGCCAAAGCGCGTCATTGACGGCTTCTGCGGCGGGAATCTCGGCCTTTGGGCGTGACAAGTGTGAAAATCTGTTGTATGTGCCCGCCCGGATCGGGGTCTACCCGGCAACCGTCAATCAATGAATGGCGTATTCGCTCCTGTCCGGAAGCGGTGAAAACCTCGACCGGACAAGACTTGAAGGCATGGCTCCCCAGACGGGGCATGAACCGACAGGTCCTCGCAGAGCGCTCTGGCTGTCGAGAACAAATAAAAGGTTCGTCCGATGAACATCATTCAGCAGCTCGAGGCCGAAGAGGCCGCCCGCATCGAAGAGAAGCGCAANCTTCCGGAATTTTCCGCCGGTGACACCGTGCGCGTCAACGTCCGCGTGACGGAAGGCACCCGCACCCGCGTGCAGGCCTATGAAGGCGTCTGCATCGCCCGCTCCGGCTCGGGTCTCCACGAGAACTTCACCGTTCGCAAGATCTCCTACGGCGAAGGCGTCGAGCGCGTGTTCCCGGTTTACTCTCCGCTGGTCGAAGGCGTCGAAGTGGTCCGTCGTGGCCGCGTCCGCCGCGCCAAGCTCTACTACCTCCGCGATCGCCGCGGTAAGTCGGCTCGTATCGTNGAGAACACCGGCACCCGCGCCCGCAAGCTCAACGACGCCGAGCGCGCGGCTCTCGCCGANGAAAAGGCACGCNTCGANGCCGAGAAGGTCGCAGCNGCCGAGGCTCTCGCNGCTGAAAAGGCCGCNGCCGAAGCCGCCGAGAAGGCNGCAGCTGCAGAAAACACCGAAGGCAACGCAGAATAAGTTCTGCCCCCTTCGTATTTCCAAAGACGCCGGGAACGANAGTTTCCGGCGTTTTTCGTTGCGCCNACAGNCTGTGCAAGGCGGAACTAAAACGCACGTTTCCGCATTTTCACCAGATGCTTGACGCCATTATCGCCGACATCGTCACCCCGACGAAAATACCCTTCGCGGTCATCGTGGCCCGGCTCGTGGGGGCGACATTGCTTGTCGCCGGCATCGGCTACGAACGCGAGATCAAGTCGCGCGCAGCGGGTCTGAGGACCCACATGCTCGTCTCGCTGTCCGCGGCCCTTTTCGCGATCATCGCCATCGAGGTTGCAGCAGGCCCTGATTTCGGCGATACGGTACGCCTTGATCCCCTGCGCATCATCGAGGCCGTCACGGCGGGCGTGGCTTTCCTCTCGGCCGGCTTCATCATCTTCAACCAGGGCAAGATCCGCGGCGTCACCACCGGTGCCGGCATCTGGCTTGCCGCAGCGACCGGACTGGCCGTCGGGTTCGGTTATTGGGGTATTGGTCTTGCGGCAGCGGTTTTCGGCCTTTTGATCCTCGTGGCGCTGAGATGGTTCGAAGGCGCATGGGAGCTCAAGGGGGAAAAATAGCCATTGATATCCGCCGCGGAATCGATCTTTCTGATGACCTGGCGCAGCAACACGGATTGCCATGAAAAACGCACTGCGCAAGCTTGAAGCGGTATCTGACCGCCTCACCTTCTACGGCAGGGGAACCGCCCTCGACGTCGCGCCGCGTTCTCTCTTCCAGCTGCGCAAGACCCAGCTCTTCCGCTCCCTGCCGGAAATCGCCTCGTCGGACACCGATATCTTCGAGCGTGCAAATCTCTGCAACCGGCTTGAAAGGAGCGCACCAAATGTAGCGGAAACTGGGCTCCGCCGTATCAGCCGTCGAAGCAGCCGTTACTTCTATGACCTCAACGAATATGCGAAGTTTTTTCCGGCTCACCTGCGCATCGACTACCTCTTCGGCGACATCACCCACGTCCCNGACCGACCGACACTGGTCAAGAGCCGGCCCATAACGNCNGACAACGCCAANTCGGTTNTGCTCAATCTNGACAAGCTCAGGCATTTCAAGCTGAGCAAGGACGGCCGCAGATGGAACGAGAAGATCGGGAGCGCAGTCTGGCGCGGCGGGTCCCACGGCCCCCTGCGCCCGGCGCTCATTCGCCGACACGCGGGTAATCCAAAGGCCGATATCGGCCAGACCGGCGCCCCCTTCGAAGGCGTTTCGNCAAANCCGTTCATGTCCCGCGAAGACCAGATGGCCCANCGCTANATCGTCTCCGTCGAAGGCAATGACGTGGCNACCAACCTCAAATGGATCATGGCCTCGGGGAGTGTGTGCCTGATGCCGCGTCCCCGCTTCGAGACGTGGTTTCTCGAGAGCCGCCTCAAACCCGATGTACATTACATCGAACTCGCCGATGATTTCTCCGATCTCGACGAGAAAGTTGCCGAACTGGAGGCAAATCCGGAGCGCGCTCAGCGCATCGTCGGCAATGCCAANGCCTATGTGCGGCAGATGGCTGACAAGGATCTNGAGCGCATNGTCTCGCTTCTCGTNCTCCAGAAGTATTTCGAAGCCACAGGTCAGCTCCCGCCATCTGACTTCACGCCCCGCTTTTTCAGCCACGGCTGATGGACGCGGCCTTGCCGTTTCAATTGCGATTCGCCCCAAACGCTGGTATTGGAGCGGCCATGATCACCTATTCGATCCTTGACGGCATGCGCTTTACCGGTCGCACCCACGGACGGACCTCGCTGGAGTTCCTGCCCGTCGGCGATCACAAGCGGCTGCCCGCGCGGTTCTTCGCGGCCCTGACGGGCGCTGACNGAAGCTTCCTCGGCTGAACCGGCGACCCGTCACTGCCGGCGGCTCCCGAAAGCGCGAGAGCCCGGCCACCGATAGATTTTAGACACAGAAGAGAAAACCATGAGCGCACCCCGCACCCTTTACGACAATATCTGGGACGACCACGTCGTCGACCGCCAGGATGACGGCACTTGCCTGCTCTATATCGACCGTCACNTGGTCCACGAAGTCACCAGCCCGCAGGCGTTCGANGGGCTTCGCAANGCCAATCGCACGGTCCGCGCNCCGCAGAAGACGCTCGCCGTCGTCGACCACAACGTNCCGACCACGCCGGACCGCGTCGAAGGCATCAAGAACCAGGAAAGCCGCATCCAGGTCGAGGCGCTNGCCGCCAACACCGCCGAATTCGGCGTCGAATATTACTCCGAGAAGGACAAGCGTCAGGGCATCGTCCACATTGTCGGCCCNGAACAGGGTTTCACCCTGCCGGGCATGACGATCGTTTGCGGTGACAGCCACACCTCCACACACGGTGCTTTCGGAGCATTGGCGCACGGTATCGGCACCTCGGAAGTCGAGCACGTGCTCGCCACTCAGACGCTGATCCAGAAGAANGCCAAGAACATGCTCGTCCAGGTGGACGGCAAGCTGCCCGAGGGCGTCACCGCNAAGGACATCATCCTCGCCATCATCGGCGAGATCGGCACNGCNGGNGGNACNGGNCACGTCATNGAGTTCGCCGGCGAAGCCATCCGCGAACTCTCGATGGAAGGCCGCATGACGGTCTGCAACATGACCATCGAAGGCGGCGCCCGCGCGGGTCTGATCGCGCCGGACGAGAAGACCTTCGAATACATCAAGGGCCGTCCGCGCGCGCCGAAGGGCGAGGCCTGGGACCAGGCGGTCGCTTACTGGAAGTCGTTGCACACCGAGGAAGGCGCGCATTTCGACAAGGTGGTGAAGCTCGACGCCGCCAACCTGCCGCCGATCGTTTCCTGGGGCTCCTCGCCCGAGGACGTGATCTCGGTCAACGGCGTGGTGCCCGATCCGGCCGACATGCCCGAGAACAAGCGCGCCTCCAAGCAGCGCGCGCTCGACTATATGGGCCTGAAGCCCGGCACCCCGATCACCGACATTGCGATCGACCGCGTTTTCATCGGCTCCTGCACCAATGGCCGCATCGAGGACCTACGTGCAGCCGCCAAGGTGATCGAAGGCCGCAAGGTCGCTGAAACGGTCAACGCAATGGTGGTTCCGGGTTCCGGCCTCGTGAAGGAACAGGCGGAGGCAGAAGGCCTCGACAAGATCTTCCTCGAAGCCGGCTTCGAATGGCGCGAGCCGGGCTGCTCGATGTGCCTGGCGATGAACGACGACCGCCTGAAGCCGGAAGAGCGTTGTGCATCGACCTCGAACCGCAACTTCGAAGGCCGCCAGGGTTTCAAGGGCCGNACNCATCTGGTGTCNCCGGCCATGGCCGCCGCAGCNGCCATCGCCGGCCACTTCGTCGANATCCGNGANTGGAAATANGCCGGANGGCTGAACTTTGAGAATCGAAAACCCCCGGTAGCGTCGCTCCCGGGGGTTTTTGTTTGCCGTATCAGCCTGAAAATTGAACGGTCTAGTTCGANGGCCGNATNATACAGACGCCGCCGGAGCTGTCGCATCTGCCCTCGAAGCTCTTNGGCGCAACGCCCAGGACCTTNGGGCCCTTNCGGGTGGGCACCTCGANAATGCGCATCCCGTCGCCTCCGACCCCGTCACCGTAGGTGTAGGTGCCGTTGCCGGGATCGCGCCAGGCCGACCAGCCNCCGGAGTAAGTGCCGGCAGGCGTCTCACCGGAATAGAAATCCTTGCCGTAGCGCTTGTCGCGCCGCATGCCCCANTCGCGCTTGCCGGCACCCCTGTGTCCCCAATCGTCACGGTCGCGCCGGTCGCTGCGGCGGTGCTTGCGCCAATCATCGCGGTCGCGGTGATGGTAACCACCCTCGTGGTGGCGGCGCTCCCGATCACGATCATGCTTCCACTGCGTGCTGCCACCGGCGGGCGGCAAAGGCATGGAGGATTGCGCATTGGCGTAGGTGGGCGCGAAGAGCGCCAGCGCCGTCAAGGCGATGAAGATCCTGGATTTCGCTGCGATGTACATCGTTACTACCCTGCCTTTCAGGCGTGGTTTCGGTCGCAAGTTTGCGCTTCTAGTGAAAACGATTGTCGCCGATCCCGGTTCCTCCGTGAAGGGCAATGACAATTAGATCGATTTTAACCTTAAGATCGCAGATGGATTGGGCCCGGGCAGCTTGACCGGGCCGGTGATTCGCGAAAAACATGCAGCCCGAAAGCGACAGGAATTCCATGACTGACGACAAGAACATCGACATCGGGCTTCTTCATCTCAACGACGCGCACGAGCTTGCGCCGCTTCTGGCGGCCTATGTGCAGTCGCTCAAGCGCGGTGCACCGCGCCGCCCGGACGAGTATTATGCCGAACAGCTTCTGCAGGACCGCTCGGCACAGATCTTCGGTGCCCGGCTTGACGGCGAACTTGTCGGTTTCGTCATGTTCTACGACCTGCCCGATCCGGTTACGGGTATGCGCCAGGGACAGGTCGACCATATCTATGTCAGTCACGCGCATCGCGGCCTCGGCATCGCGCGCGCCATGATCGACATGCTTGCCGATCTCGCGGACACCCATGGCTGGTCGCGGTTGATGTTGAACGCCCCCCGCCTGCCCGAGGACGGCCGCAAGCTCTACGAGAGGATCGCATCTGCCGCCGATCACACGAGTTGGCAAATGTCCTTCGACCAGAACCAGAGCCCGAAGGATCGCGGTTGAGCCAGGCCATGCTGATTAAAAAACCGGGGTTCGCCCTAAATCCTGTTCGGAAAGCGCGCCGCATGAGACGAAAGATGCGCCCGCTCGATGCATCACGACTTTGACGCGGTGCACATAACACACTAAAAGGCCGTCAACGCCCGCGCGTCGTTCATGCGGGCCGGGAAGACTAAAGGGATCCTCATGTCCGAAATGAGCCAGAACCGCCCGCTCTCGCCGCATCTGCAGGTCTACAAATTCATCCCCACCATGGCGATGTCGATCATCCACCGCATTACCGGCGGCGCGATGTATTTCGGCACGATCCTGGTGGCCTGGTGGCTGATCGCAGCGGCCAGCGGCAAGGAATATTTTGATTGGGTCAACTCGATCTACGGTTCGTGGATCGGCCTGATCGTCCTCTTTGTCTACACCTGGGTGCTGATCCACCACATGCTGGGCGGCCTGCGTCACTTCATGTGGGACCTCGGTTACGGTTTCGACAAGCACTTCACCACCAAGCTCGCCAAGGCGCTGCCCGTGGCCTCGGTGCTGTTGACGATCGTCATCTGGCTCATCGTTCTGGCCGTCTAGGAGAACAGATCATGGATATGCGCACACCTCTCGGTAAAGTCCGTGGCCTCGGCTCTGCAAAGGATGGCACGGACACTTTCTGGAAACAGCGCATCACTGCGCTCGCCTTCATTCCCCTCGTCATCTTCTTCGTCATCTTCCTGATCGCCCATGCCGGCGCGCCCTATGAGGAAGTGGTCGGCTCGCTGTCGAATCCCTTCATCGCGGTACTGCTCGGCCTGATGCTGATCGCCGGTCTCGTGCATATGCGCATCGGGATGCAGGAGATCATTGACGACTACGTCCATGGCGAAAAGACCAAGTTCCTGGCCGTCATGGCCAACACCTTCTTCACGATAACGATCGGCGCGCTTTGCCTCTTCGCCGTTCTCAAACTCGGCTTCGGAGGTTGAGCCCCGATGGCAATGAATAATGAAATGAATATCAACGGCCGCGCCTACACGATCGTCGACCACGCCTATGACGTGGTTGTGGTGGGAGCCGGCGGCGCCGGTCTGCGCGCCACCCTCGGCATGGCCGAGCAGGGCTTCAAGACCGCCTGTATCTCGAAGGTCTTCCCGACCCGCTCGCACACGGTTGCAGCCCAGGGCGGTATCGCCGCAAGCCTGCAGAACATGACGCCCGATTGCTGGCAGTGGCACCTCTACGACACCGTCAAGGGGTCCGACTGGCTCGGCGACGTCGACGCCATGCAGTATCTCGCGCTCGAGGCCCCCAAGGCCGTCTACGAGCTCGAACACTACGGCGTACCCTTCTCCCGTACCGAGGACGGCCGTATCTACCAGCGCCCCTTCGGCGGCCACATGCAGAACTACGGCGACGGCCCGCCCGTGCAGCGCACCTGCGCGGCTGCCGACCGAACCGGCCACGCCATCCTGCACACGCTCTATGGCCAGTCGCTGAGGAACAACGCGGAATTCTTCATCGAGTATTTCGCCCTCGACCTCATCATGGAAGAGGACGGCCGCTGCACCGGCGTGATCGCCTGGAATCTCGATGACGGCACCATTCACCGCTTCGCCGCCAAGATGGTGGTGCTCGCGACCGGCGGTTACGGCCGTGCCTATTTCTCGGCCACCTCGGCCCATACCTGCACCGGGGACGGCGGCGGCATGATTGCCCGCGCCGGCCTGCCGCTCCAGGACATGGAATTCGTGCAGTTCCACCCGACCGGCATCTACGGCGCAGGCTGCCTGATTACCGAAGGCGCGCGCGGCGAAGGCGGCTATCTCGTCAATTCCGAGGGCGAGCGCTTCATGGAGCGTTACGCCCCTTCGGCCAAGGACCTGGCATCGCGCGATGTGGTGTCGCGCTGCATGACCATGGAAATCCGCGAAGGCCGCGGCGTGGGCAAGAACAAGGATCACATCTTCCTTCATCTCGACCACCTCGACCCCGCCGTTCTCGCCGAGCGCCTTCCGGGCATCTCGGAAAGCGCGAAGATCTTCGCCGGTGTCGACGTGACCCGCGAGCCGATCCCGGTTCTGCCGACCGTCCATTACAACATGGGCGGCATTCCGACGAATTTCTGGGGCGAGGTGCTGAACCCGACCGAAGCCGAACCTGACCGCGTGACGCCGGGCCTGATGGCCGTCGGTGAAGCCGGCTGCGCCTCGGTGCACGGCGCCAACCGCCTCGGCTCCAACTCGCTGATCGACCTCGTGGTCTTCGGCCGTGCCGCCGCGATCCGCGCCGGCGAGGTGATCGACCGCGCAAGCGCCATCCCGCAGATCAATGCGTCCGCATCCGAGAAGATCCTCGAGCGCTTCGACCGTATTCGTTACGCCGATGGTTCCAAGCCGACGGCTGAACTGCGCGAGAAGATGCAGCGCACCATGCAGGAAGACGCAGCCGTCTTCCGCACCCAGGAATCGCTCGAGCAGGGCTGCAAGCGCATTTCCGAACTCTGGACCGAACTTCCCGACGTGAAGGTCACCGACCGCTCTCTGATCTGGAACTCGGACCTGATGGAGACGCTCGAACTCGAGAACCTGATGGCCAACGCCATCACCACCGTCTATTCGGCCGAGGCCCGCAAGGAAAGCCGCGGCGCGCATGCCCGCGAGGATTACAAGGACGGTCCTATGGACGGTCGCGACGACGAGAACTGGCGCAAGCACACGCTCTCCTGGGTCGACGCATCCGGTAACGTCTCTCTCGACTATCGCCCCGTCCACACCGAACTCATCGCCGACGGCATTGATTACGACAAGATCAAGCCGAAGGCGCGTGTATACTGACCGAGGATCAGGCTCATGGTTGAACTCACACTTCCCAAGAACTCGGTAATTTCCGAGGGCAAGACCTGGCCGAAGCCGGACGGCAAGAACGTTCGTGAATTCAAGGTCTACCGCTGGTCGCCCGACGACGGAAAGAACCCGCGTCTCGACACGTTCTACATCGACCTCGACGATTGCGGGCCGATGGTTCTCGATGCGCTTTTGTACATCAAGAACAAGATCGACGCGACGCTGACGCTGCGCCGCTCCTGCCGTGAAGGCATCTGCGGCTCTTGCGCGATGAACATCGACGGGACCAACACGCTGGCCTGCACCAAGGGTATGGACGAGATCGACGGTCCGGTAAAAATCTATCCGCTGCCGCACATGCCGGTGGTCAAGGACCTGATCCCGGATCTGACGACGTTCTATGCCCAGCACCGCTCGATCGAGCCTTGGCTGCAAACCACCACGCCGGAACCGGCCAAGGAATGGAAACAGAGCCACGAGGATCGCACCAAGCTCGATGGTCTCTATGAGTGCATTCTCTGCGCCTGCTGCTCGACCTCGTGCCCCAGCTACTGGTGGAACGGCGACCGCTACCTCGGCCCCGCCGTACTGCTGCAGGCCTACCGCTGGCTGATCGACAGTCGCGACGAAGCGACCGGCGAACGCCTCGACAATCTTGAGGACCCGTTCCGCCTCTATCGCTGCCACACCATCATGAACTGCACCCAGGCCTGCCCCAAGGGCCTTAACCCGGCCAAGGCGATTGCGGAAATAAAGAAGATGATGGTCGAGCGCCGAGTCTAACCGCTCAACCATTCGCAAATTCGAAGGGGAGCTCAGGCTCCCCTTTTTCGTTTCCGGAGCCTGCCGAGAATCCGGCTACCCGCTTGCCGTGTGTCGTGATATTTTGCCCGCCGTTTTGCAGGAGGAGCGGGCATGGCGGATGGTCTATCGGTGCTGGTGGGGACCACCAAGGGGGCGTTCGTCATCGACGGTGACGACTCGCGAAGCGGCTGGACCGTGCGCGGGCCCTATTGCGACGGCTGGGTGATCAACCATGTCAAGGGCGATCCTGCGTCCGGCACGATATGGGCCGGTGGCGGCAGCGAGTGGAGCGGCGCCGGTATCTGGCGTTCGACCGATCGTGGCGAGACATGGACGCTCTCAAAGCTCGCGCGCGGCAACATGGACGAGTGGGCCGCCAACGATCCCGGTTTTGCCGAAATGATCGGCTGGTCCGATCCAAAGACCGAATTCGATGGCGTGGTGCAGGCCATCTGGTCGATCGCGCCGGCGCCGGGCATTCTCTGGGCCGGCGGCAAGCCCGGGGCCCTGTTCAGGAGCACGGACGACGGCGCCAGCTGGCAACCGGTCGACAGTTTCAACAAGCATCCCGACCGCGAGAGCTGGAACCCCGGCGGTGCGGGGCTCACGCTGCACACCATCGTGCCGGACCGCACAGACCCGCAGAAGCTGTGGCTGGCGATTTCGGCGGCGGGCGTCTTCGCTTCGTCGGACGGCGGTGAAAACTGGGAGAGCCGCAACCGTCTCGCCAATGCCGAAACCTGCGAGGGACACGATCATCCCGCCGGGCCGTCAGGAGGGGCGACGGGCTTGTGCGTGCACAACATGGTCAAGGCCCCGGGCGAGGACAGCGAGATCCTCTACCAGCAGAACCATCACGGCGTGTACCGCAGCCCCGATGGCGGGCGCAGCTGGCAGGATATCACCACCGGCCTGCCCTCGACCTTCGGCTTTCCGGTGTCCGTCCACCCGCGCGATCCCGACACGCTCTGGACACTGCCGCTCAACACGGATTTCCAGCGTTTTCCGATCGATGCGGCTGCCGCCGTCTGGCGCTCACGCGACGGCGGGGCGAGCTGGGAGGCGCTGCGCGACGGCCTGCCCCAGACCGGCTGCTATTTCACCGTGCTGCGCCAGGCGATGACGACGGATAGCCGCGAGCCGGCGGGAATCTATTTCGGCACCAACAGCGGCTCTGTCTTCGCCAGTTTTGATGAGGGCGACAGATGGGAGGAAATCGCCCGGCACCTGCCGACGGTCCTGTCGGTGGAAGTGCTGGAGCACTCAGGCTCTCAGACTGCCGCGAGAACCTGAACTGCCGCAGCAAGCTCGTCGGGCTCTCCCTCGATCTCCACCGTCTTCACCCGGCTCGTCTCGCCGGAGACGATTGCAATCGCGCCCTTGGGCACGCGGAGGCTTTTGGAGAGAAGCGCGATCAGCGCCTTGTTGGCCTTTCCCTTTTCAGGGATCGCGGTCACCCGCACCTTCAGATAGGGCTTGCCGTCAGCATCTTCACCGACGCCCGCCACCTCGTTACGACCGGCATTTGGCGTAAGCCGCACCTCGAAACGAATGCGGTCGTCGAGNCTCGTAATCCAGCCGGCGCTCACACTCAGTAGAGAACGCCCAANGCCGGTGCGACCGAGGTCCTGAGGAAGGTGCGCAGGAACATGATGATGAGAAGCAGCACGATCGGCGAAATATCGATACCACCGAGATCGGGCAGAATACGCCGGATCGGCCTGAGCGCCGGTTCAGTGATGCGGTAGAGGAATTCACCGATCATGCCGACAAAGCGGTTGTTCGGGTTCACCACGTTGAAGGCATAGAGCCACGAGAAGATGGCGCTGGCGATCAGAAGCCAGGAGTAGAGGTTCAGGGCAACGTCGATCGTCAGAAAAAGGGCAAGCATGTTCGGCTCCGGACTGGGGGCGGCAAAGCCCCTGAGTTTTGTGACATGTAGCCATTCACTTCCCGGGCGGCAAGCCCGCAAGGCCGGGCTTTCTTGCCGCAAGGGTTAATGGCTATCGGCCACACCCCTCGAGCCAGACATCGTTCAGGCCGGTNGGTTCGCATTCACCCGCAATCAATCTCTCGAGACGGTTCACGCGTTCATCGAGTTTGGCATCCGCTTGTGTGAGATCATAGGCGCCCGGCGCGATCAGCACCGCCNCCAGCCGGAGGAANTCCTTGTTNTCGAGTTNGGAGGGCGGTCGGTCGTAGACCGCCTGGCTGGCGGCGTGAAANCCGGTCATCCAGCCGNCGGGGCCGTTACCCATCTCCACCGTGTCCAGCCAGAGGGCAAGAATCTGCGNNTTNTTCAACCNNNCCTCNAGNCCNAGNGCNTANCCCGTCTGGCGGATCTTGGCGAAACCCGGCNGGAAATCATCGAAGNCAAGGCGTTTGGCAAGCGACTGGGTGATTGTCGTCAGACCCGCGCCCGGTGTCGTGAGATCGACGCCCTTGTGATCGCTGAAGCCGGGGTCCTGAACTCTGATGAGCATCGCCAGGTGCTCGGGACCAANCGAGGAGCCGCTCCGCCNCTCCCCGATCAGGCGATCGGCACGNGCCGAAAGCTGTTCCGCCTCCGCCAGCGCATCGTAGTACCCCTTCCCGCCCGACCAGATGACGACAAGAACAATCACGGCCGCNAGCAGCGCCACACCAAGAAGGACGAACTTCAANAGCTTTTTCATGTTTGCTGAATTAGCGANCGTTTATGGNAAAGCCGNGATGAGGGCGCTCGACTTCTCGCTGCAAAGGTGCATAGAGTGCCGCTCTCACGCCGGAATATCCCCCGATGCCAACATCTCCCGCAGCCGCCCCCGTCGAAGACCGCTTTGCCGCCTTCCGGCACAAAGCCTACGCACGGTACTTTTTCGCCCGGTTTCTCTCCTATTTTGCGCTGCAGATCGTCATCGTTTCGGTGGGTTGGCAGATCTACGATCTGACCCGCGATCCCTTCGATCTCGGACTAGTCGGACTGATCCAGTTCGCGCCCGCCCTCCTCCTGATCCTCGTCACAGGCTCGGTGGCCGACCGTTTCAGCCGACGCGGCATCATTCTCGGCTGCGATCTGGTCGAGGCCGCCAGCGTTCTGGTTCTCTTGCTGATCACATGGTCGGGCCTCACCTCGCCGCTGCCGATCTTCGCCGTGCTTCTGGTCATGGGCATCGCCCGCGCCTTTCTCGGCCCCGCTGCCCAGGCCCTTGCCCCCAATCTCGTGCCTGCGAAGGACCTGCCGAACGCCGTTGCCTGGAATTCCAGCGCCTGGCAGACCGCCGGGGTCGTCGGCCCGGTGGTCGGCGGACTCCTCTACGGCCTCGGCCCGCTGGTGCCCTATGTGACCGGCGTCGTGCTGTTGCTGCTGGCAGCGACGGCGATCTCACTCGTCCCCGCACAACCACACCGGATCAGCCGCGAAAAGCAGAACTGGGACAGCCTGATGGCAGGCTTCCGTTACATTCGCCGCGAACGGGTCGTCTTCGGCGCCATCTCGNTCGACANGTTCGCAGTCCTTCTCGGCGGCGCGATTGCGCTGATGCCGGTCTATGCCCGTGACATTCTTGAACTCGGTCCCGTGGGGCTCGGCCTGTTGCGGGCGAGCCCCGGTGTGGGCGCGGTGCTTATGGCACTCTACCTGGCCTCCCGCCCCATCAAGACCGGCGCGGGCATCAAGATGTTCATCGGCGTCGGTCTGTTCGGGCTGACGACGATCATCTTCGGCCTGTCGACCAATGTGGAGGTGTCGCTGCTGGCTCTGGCTTGCCTCGGGGCTGCCGATACAATTTCCGTTTATGTCCGCCAGACGCTGATCCAGCTCTGGACACCCGACGAACTTCTGGGCCGCGTCAGCGCGGTGAACATGGTCTTCATCGGTGCATCGAACGAGCTCGGTGAGTTCCGCGCCGGCACGATGGCCGCCTTTATCGGTCCGGTCGCGGCCGTCACGCTGGGCGGCGTGGCTGCGGTCGGCGTGGCCGGTCTCTGGGCCTGGATGTTCCCGCAACTCAGGACCATTCAGACACTCGAACGCGAACGCAAGACGCTCGATGAGGTGTCCGGGACCTAACTAAAGCTCTGCGCCGAGCGCCTTCACCCAGGACAATCCGTCATCGGTCTCCCCGCGCGGCCTGTACTCGCAGCCAATCCAGCCTTCATAGCCGAGCCGATCGAGTGCTGAAAAAACGGTCTTGTAATCGAGATCGCCCTCATCCGGCTCCGCACGGCTGTCGACAGCGGCGATCTGCACATGATCGACATAGTCGATGAATTCCTCGAGCCTCGGAACGACATCGTCGGCGCCACCGGTGACCCCGACGTGGTAGCAGTCGAACATGATCTTGACGTTCTTGGTCCCAACCGCGTCGATGATTGCCGCGGCCTGGGCGATCGTCGAATAGAAGTAGCCCGGCTTGTCCCGCTGGTTGATCGGTTCCAGCAACAGCGTCATGTCCGGTGCAGAGGCAGCGGCATGAACGAGGTTCTCGACGAACACGTCCTGGGCCTTCATCCGCATCTCGGGCGTCGTGACACCCGCCATCACATGGATCGCAGACGCGCCAGCCTTCCGCGCATATTCGAGCGTATTGCGGAACGTGTCACGAAACTCGTCCTCCCGCCCCGGCTGCGCGGCGAGCCCGAAATCGCCATGCTCCGCATTTCCGACCGGCGTGTTGACCCCAAGAAGCGCGAGCCCCGTATCATCGAGATGTTCACGCAGATCCTGAGCGGGCGTGTCGTAGGGCCAATGCAGTTCCACTGCCCGGAAGCCCGCCTTTGCGGCTGCCTGCAACCTGGCGGGCAAATCGAGACCTGGCCAGAGGAAACCGAGATTGGCTGAGAAATTCGGCATGCGCTGACCTCTCCGTTATTCCGGCAGTTTGCCGCCCAGCTCATCTTCGATATGGGCCTGGATGATCTCGTCAAATGAGGTCTCCGCCTTGAACCCGAGTTCGATTGCCCGTTCGGCAGTAAAATTCTTTGGCCAGCTTGCAACGATCCGCATGATGGTCTCATCGGGCTCCTGGCGAATGAGGGTCGCGATCTTTTCGCCGGCAACCCGCCGCAATGCTTCGATCTCTTCTCCGACGGTGGCTGAAAGACCCGGCATGGACAAGGTGCGTCGCGCGCCGAGCGGTGCGGTATCGAGTTCTGCCGCATGGATCAGGAATCCTACCGCCGCACGCGGGCTCGCGAACCAGTGGCGCAGGCTTTCATCGACCGGCAGGATCGCCTCCTTGCCGGAGAGTGGTTCGCGCAGGATCGAGGAGTAAAAGCTGGAGGCAGCAAGATTGGGCTTGCCCGGCCGGACCGTAATCGTCGGCAGACGAATCCCGATTCCGTCGAGAAAGCCGCGGCGGGAATAATCGGCCAGAAGCAATTCGCCGATCGCTTTCTGGGTCCCGTAGCTCGTCAGCGGCGCGAGCAGGAAGGTGTCACTGATCTCTTCGGGCAATGGCTCGCCGAAGACCGCAATGGACGAGGTGAAAACGACCTTTGGACACCAAGTCCTCTTCTCGCCTTCAAGACGGATCGCCTCGAACAGAGACCGCGTGCCGTCCATGTTGATGCGATAGCCCTTTTCGAAATCGGCTTCGGCCTCGCCCGAAACGATCGCGGCAAGATGGAAGATGAGATCGGGCCGTGAGGCGACGAGCCGTTCGGCGGTCCCTTCAGCGGAAAGATCGGCGGCAATCGCTTCGCATTCGCCGGAAAATTCGGGCATCCCGGGTTCAACGATGTCGACGCCGGTCAACCGCTCGATCGTCTGGCCATTGATCGCGCCCTGTTCAGCCAGAACACCCGTCAGCTTGCGGCCGATCATGCCGGCAGCACCGATAATCATAACATGCATGCAAAAATCCTCCTTGGGACAGTTAGACCAGTCGCAATGGAGGTGTCACGGGTATTTCGTGGCTTTCTTGTATACTTGGGAGCAGGCTCGGCTAGATCGACCGCGAGACGGTCGCCTGGTTATGCGCGGAAGCAGGGCCGTAAACCACCTCGAGGAAGCGGTTGAGCCAGTTGAACAGCGCAGCATCATGGACCAACCGACCGGCGAGGTGTTGCGCGCCCACCTGAGCACCCGGAAGCTCGAAGCGCTGCGCACCGCGGACAGCCCAGCGGTGCATCATGGCAAGCGTGAGTTCGGCGTGAAACTGGATGCCCCAGGCATTATCGCCGTAACGGAAGGCCTGGTTCGGATAGGTTTCCGAACACGCAAGAAGCTCGCCGCCTTCCGGCAAATCGAAGCCCTCGCGATGGAACTGGTAGACCATCGAAGGCCAGTCCATCAGTTCCTTGCCGGCATCGGTCGGACGGATCGGATACCAGCCGATCTCCACATGGCCATCCTCGCGGCCATAGACCCTGGCCCCCAGATGCCGTGCGAGAATCTGTGCGCCGAGACAGATTCCGAGATAGGGCTTGCCGGAGTTGAGCACCGTCTCCATCCAGGCGGTCTCGGTACGGATGCCCTCGATATCATCGTCGTTGGCGCTCATGGGGCCGCCGAAAACAACGGAGCCCGCATGTTGATCGAGCGACTTCGGCAGCGGATCTCCGAGAACCGGTCGGCGAATATCGAGCGCGTAACCCATCTTGGTGAGGACCTGCCCCACCCGACCGGCGCTGGAACTCTCCTGATGGAGAACGACGAGAATGCGCGGGCTCTGCCCCAGTGAATGGTCGTGACGTGTCACGCGTCCGTTTCCCCCGTTATGCCCCTACGTTCGGCGACGCGCTGGCGGGCAAACACCCGGTCGCGCCCGTCCACGCCCATCAGATCGGCGATGCGCCAGACGACATGATCCTCAAGCTCGTGACGTTCGCCATCGGCATAGGCAAGTTCCCACAAAAGCTCGATGAAGTGGATCTTTTCTTCCGGTTCCAGCCGGCGATTGAGTACGCTGGTAAAGGTGTAGAGGTCGACGGAATCACGGTCGGCCGCTTCGGCCTCCCTGAGAAGATCGCGGATATCGGCATCCGAATCGGCGTAATCCTGCGCAACGAGATCACGCAGCATGGCGCGTTCGGCGGGGGTGACCTCGCCGTCTGCGCCGATCACCGAGAAGAACAGCGCAACGGCTGCGACATCGGCTTTTTCACGGGGGGACTTGTTGCGGCTCTCTCCTTCCGAGAGACCGTTGATGAAGTCACGGATAATATCAAACATGAGGCGGGCCTTGTCTCGGTCCCGGCTTAGAACAGCCGGAACCTCTGTTTCGTCTCCGGTTCGGCAGTTTCGTCGATTCCCGGATCGTCCGGACGGTGCTTGAGGAAGGCGTGGTCCTCTTCCTCGGCCTTTTCCGGCTTTTTGGTGTTTTTCGCGTCAGAAGGCGCGGGCTTCTCTTCCGATATAGGAACCGGTTTGGCAGTTTCGACCGTCTTGCCGTCCGTATCCGGCTTGGAAGCCGTTTCATCATCGGCCGCCTTCTCCGCAACAACAGGCGCAGGCGCGGAATCGGATTTCGGCGTTTCCTCCGTGTCGAGACCGGATGCCTTCGGCTCCGGCGCTCCTGTCAGCGGCGTCGCCTTGGCAGGCTCCTTCTCAGCCGTCGCTTCCGGCTTTTGTTCGGCCGCCTTGACTGCTGCTGGCGCCGGTTTGGGCGTCTCTGCCTTCACAGGCTCGGCATCGATAACCGGCGCGGTGTCGGCATCTGCATCCTCCTCATCGATCTCGTCTTCGAGGTCATCAAGATCGTCATGGTCTTCTTCCGCGGCAAGCGGCGGCAGGCTGGCGATCGCCTTGTCGGCGGGCGCAGTTCCATCCTCGCCATGCTCGATGGTACCGCCGATGCGCGAAACCGGCACCTTCCATTCAAAGGCATCGAGCTTGCCGGTGACCGGCGAAACGGGCTCCCATTCTTCCGAGACCAGGCCATCGGTCGTCCAGACCGGATCGCGGGGCGCACGAAGTGCCGCCGAGAGCCAGTGCCGCACGCGGCCCTGATCGCCGGTTTCCGCCTCCTCGATATCGGCGAGAAGCAGATAGATACCCTCGCGCGGCGCCAGTCGGGACGCGGCCTCGGCCTTTTCACGCGCCAGATCAAAGCGGCGGGCATGAAGGGCTGCGCGTGCCACCGCATAGAAGGATTCGGCATTGTTGGGACGTAGTTGTTCCAGCTTCTGCGCGCGCTTCAGCTTGTCGTTGGGGGTATCACCCAGTCGCGCATTCACATAGGCCTCGGCGACGTCGGGATGCTGCTCTGCGCGCCAGGCGGATTCGAGAAGCTTGGCGCCGCGCCGCGTCTTGTCCTCACGGAAGAGCGCCTGTGCCGCGACGAGCGCCGCCGGCACGAAATCGGGCTCGAGCTTCAAGGCTGCCAGCGCATCGGTGCGGGCAGCTGCCGGATCGGCTTCCGCCTTGTCCTTGGCGCGCGCGGTAAGAAGCACGGCGCGTTTCCGTTTCACTTCGTCCTTCGGATACATGCCGGCAAGCCGTTGCTTGTCGAGCAGCGAAAGAGCCGCGTTCCAGTCACCTTCCACCGTGCGGTTGGAGAGTGCTGCCTCGCCCGCCCACGGCAGTTGCGGGGCCTGTTCCGCGGCCACATCGGCATAGTGACGGGCGGCTTCGTCGGCACCCTGACGGCGGGCTTCGAGATAGAGGCCGCGCAGACCCAGAAGACGTGTCTCGGGGTCTTCCGAGAGTTCTTCGAACATCTTGCGGGCCTCGTCGTTGCGCCCCTCGATCAACGCAGTCTGCACTTCCAGAAGATGGATCAACGGCTCCTGATCGGCATTGAGGAAACCCTTGGTACGCTTAGTCATCTTGTGGGCTGTCGGCGCATCGCCCGCACCAGCCGCGATCAGACCGGTGGACAACGCCTGATAGCCGCGATCCCTGCGCGAGGCGCGGAAATAGCGGCGGATCATGTGCGGCGAGGTCCAGATCACCTTGACGATCCACCACAGGATCATCACCGCGGCGACGATGGAAACGATGGCCGCGACTGCCACCATGAGCGACATTTCGATCTGCTGACCCTGCCAGGCAATGATGAGATCGCCGGGACGATCGGCCAGCCAGGCAAAGCCGAAACCGAGAGCGAGGACGAGGGCGACGAAGAAGAGGATCTTGATCATGGGGTTCTCTCCTTACTCGCTCTGGGCCGGGGTTTCGGTCGGCGCATCTGCGCCACCACCCGATGAACCATTCGTCTGGGTCTCCGGTTGCGCTTCGGCTTCAGGCGCAGCCTGTTCGCTGGACGCGGAAGGTGCGGCCTCTTCCGGGGGCTTGGGGGCAATCTCCGTCTGGCTTGCGGCAACCGCCGGAAGCTGGACTTCCGTCAGGAGCTTCTCCACCTCCGCGCGGGCTTTCAGGCCCTGACCGAATTCGGGTGCCGCCGCCTTGGCGTTTTCCGGCAGCGCATCCCATTCGCCAACGGCGGCATCGAGATTGCCGTTTTTCAGCTGGTATTCGAGCCGCGCGGCAATGGCTTCGGTGCTGTCACCCTCCACGTCACCCACCTTGCGGACCTTGACCATGGATTTCGCGCTTGCCGCCAGTCGGTCGAAGATACCCGCATTTTCGGAAACGGGGTCCATTGCCTCGATCATCGCATTGGCGGCATCCGGGAACCGTTCCACCAACTCACCCTGTGTGGGCACGCCGGATGCGGCGAATTCGCGCAATTTGGCAACAGCGGGATTGTCCGGCGCAACCGAAGCGAAGGCTTCGAGTTCTGGCGCGAAGGAGCCGCCGCGATCGACAGCCGATTTCAGCCCGGAAACAGCGATCGCCTTGGCCATCTCCAGCTCGCGTCCGGGTTCCTCAATCGCTTTTTCCGCTTTTTCAATACGTCCGGTGAGGGAGTCGGAGAGATCTGATTGCCCCTTCTCGATACCGTCGATTCGACCACTCAGCTCGCCAAGTTTCGTCTGCAGGTCGGACACATTACCGGACATGTCGTCCACACGGCCCGAGAGCCCTGCGATCTCCTCGCGGATACCGGACGTATCGCCTCCCGAGCCGGTGAGACCATCGACTTTTTCCGAAATCTGGTCGAGACGGCTGGAAAGTTCGCTCAGTGCGGAGCCCCCGTCCGTGGAACCGGAACTGGCTTCGAGCGCATCCAATCGGCTCGTGATGTCCGAATTGTCGGACGTCCCGGGAGCTGCGGCAACGCTGGAGCGCAACTCGTCGACACTCGCGCGCAATGTGGAAATCTCGTTTTCCAGTGATGCGGTTTCAGTACCATCGGACGACGCCCCGGGAGCCGGGAGCATGTCGGCAGCCTGCAGGCCGAACAGGGCCGCAATACCCAGTGCCGCGCCTATCACGCCGCCGACTATCGCCCCGCCGCCGGAGCCACCGGACTTTTGTCCGGACGATTTGGCAGACGTCGTCGTGCTGTCCTTGCGCGCAGACGACGCTGCTGTCCCCGGGACGGAAGTGGGCTTTGCGCTAGCGGAGGCCGCAGCCGCCGATGAAGCCGAACCCATTGCCGAGCCGGTGGTCGGCTTGCCGTCGAAAGTCGTGCTGCCTTTGTCCGAGGACGATTCGCGGGCCTTGTCCGTCTGGGACGCGGCAAGCCCGCTGGCAGCCGTAGAGGCCGTGCTGGGCTTTCCGTCATCCGTTGTCGGACCGTCCTTTTTCACGTCGGACACGGATCCCATGCCAAGGCCACTCGCAGCGCTTTTGTCAGCACCACCAGCCTTGTCTGCCTCCGCCTTGCCGGACTTCTCATCTTTTGGCTCCGTCTCGGCCTTCGGGGGAGCGCTGCGATCTTCGGAAGACGGAGGGCTCTGCGGAGCAGTTGCGGAAACCTCGTCCTTGCCGTCGCTTCCCTCTTCGGAGCGGGTCACGTTCTCCGCCTCGAGATCGATGGTAACCGGCTTGGATTGTTTCGAGTGGCGCGGTGTCGTCGGCTTGGTCATGAAATCTCCAGGTAAGCGAGCGTCTCGCGAATTGGGAACATGACCCTTAAATCAGCGCAGTAACCCCAAGGTTTCAAGGAGGGCCGCCTCGTTGGGTGCTTCGGCGATGCGTACCCGTTCACTGACGGACCCNGGACACGCCGCGGCAACCTCGTGCGANAGACACGCGACGATCATNCCACCTGCCGNAGACTCAAGGGTTTGTGCGGTGGCAACCNCAAAAAANCGGCGTGCCGCATTGGGCGAGTAGAGGAGAACAGCGTCCGGAAGCGGAGTCATTTTNACCGAAAGCNCAAAGTCAGTCGAATAGCTTATTTCTTCCATCCGNTAGACGNAAGCNGCTTTGACGGGNATACTGGCGNCTGCCAACCCGGCTTCGAGATCCGGGCGACGATCGTCGGTCGTGAGATAGAGGATTGGCGCTTCGCCGCGGAGCGCCAGCAAACCGGAGGCTACGTCGGCCGCAATCAGCTCCGCGAGCTCGCGGCCTGCACCAGCGCCTGTGCGGACATCCGTATAACCGGCGGCACGCGCGGCATCCGCCGTGGCCTTGCCNACCGTAAAGACCGGAATTCCGTGCGAGACGAAGNCATCTCCCACNGCCTTCACCGCATTGGCGGAGGTAAAGACCAGCGCCGACCAGGATGCCGCGATGAGCGCTGGATCCGGTTCAAGAAACCGGGTTTCGAACAACGGCAACAGCACCGGATCGTGACCGAGATCGACAAGCCGCTGCGCGGTGCGATGCGCCGCGGGCTCCGGACGGGTTACAAGCACCCGCACGGTGTCAGACCCAGGTCTCGAAGAAACCCGCGCCGGCACGGGCGCGGACATCTTCGCCGGCCTTGTGGCCGATGGTGACCGCATCTTGCGCCATGCCGTCGAGACGAACCTCGTGCACGGTCGCGCCATCCGGCGTCAGAACCATGCCGTGAAAACTGAGTGCCGCACCATCGATCTTCGCATGGGCGGCGATCGGCGTCCGGCAGGACCCGTCGAGGACCGCGAGGAAAGCCCGTTCGCAGGCAAGGGCCGTGGCGGAATCCGTGTGATTGATCGGCTCGAGGAAATCGCGGATGCGTTTGTCCTCGAGCCGGGTTTCGATGCAGATGATTCCCTGCCCCGGTGCGGGCGGAAAGTCGTCGGGGTCAATCACGGCGGTGGCAATCTCAGGCCGTCCAAGTCGACGCAGGCCCGCATAGGCGAGAAGCGTCGCATCGGCCTGCCCTTCGGACAACTTGCGCAGCCTTGTTTCCACCTGGCCACGGAAGCCGACCACCGTGATGTCGGGCCGTGCCCTTTTGACCAGCGCCTGCCGCCGCAGGGACGAGGTGCCGACCACCGCATTGTCGGGCAACTCCGCAAGTGACGGTGCCGCCTTGCCGATGAAGGCATCGCGCACATCCTCGCGTTCAAGCGCGGCCACGATGCCGAGCCCCTCCGGCAGGCCGGTCGCCATGTCCTTGGAGGAATGGACCGCGAAATCGAGCCGGCCATCGGCCAGCTGCTCTTCCAGTTCGAAGGTGAAAAGTCCCTTGCCACCGATCTCGGAGAGTGACCGGTCGATGATCCGGTCGCCCTGGGTCGAGAGTACGACAATCTCGAAATCTTCGTCGGAAAGGCCGTGCGCCTTCATCAGAAGGTCGCGCGTTTCATGGGCCTGGGCCAGCGCCAGCGGGCTGCCCCTCGTGCCGATCCGGTAAGGTTTCATTTGCATGCTATCCTGTCGGTTGCTACCTGCAGGAGACGTAAAGCGCTTGGCGGTCCGGCGCAACTCCGTGGAGCGGACAGAGACATATGACGCACCCCGAAACCACAATTCTGGGGCCTGAAATCACNATTCTCGGAATTGAGACGAGCTGCGANGAAACNGCCGCATCCGTGNTCGTGCGCCGNGCCGANGGATCGGGTGACATTCTCTCGAACGTCGTCTTCAGCCAGCTGGANGANCACGCGGCCTATGGCGGCGTNGTGCCNGANATTGCCGCCCGCGCCCATGTCTCCGTGCTNGATNCGCTNGTNGNNGCNGCNCTGTCGGATGCNGGCAAGACGCTCGATGACATGGACGCCATCGCTGCCACGTCGGGACCGGGTCTGATCGGCGGGCTGATGGTCGGGCTGATGACGGCAAAGGCGCTCGCACAGGTCACCGGCAAGCCGCTCTATGCGGTCAACCACCTTGAAGGCCACGCACTTACCGCCCGTCTCACCGATAATCTCGACTTTCCCTACCTGCTGCTCCTGGTCTCCGGCGGCCATACGCAGATCGTGCTGGTCAAGGGCGTCGACGACTATGAGCGCTGGGGCACCACCATCGACGACGCGCTGGGCGAGGCCTTCGACAAGACCGCGAAGCTTCTCGGCCTGCCCTACCCCGGCGGCCCGGTCGTCGAAAAGGCGGCAAGCTCGGGCGACCCCAAGCGCTTCCGCCTGCCGGTGCCGCTCAAGGGCACGCCGGATCCGGATTTCTCCTTCTCCGGTTTGAAGACGGCCGTGCGCCAGCTTGCCGAAGCACAGGCCCCTGTGTCGGACCAAACGATTGCCGATATCTGCGCGAGCTTCCAGCGCGCGGTGTGCCTGAGCCTCGCGGATCGGCTCGA
This sequence comes from Hoeflea sp., assembly GCA_002707605.1. Lineage (GTDB taxonomy): Bacteria > Pseudomonadota > Alphaproteobacteria > Rhizobiales > Rhizobiaceae > Pseudohoeflea. The sequence goes on along the minus strand of PANK01000013.1, from coordinate 297,399 downwards.
CATCGCCTTCTTGCGCTTCTCGGCCCGGTTCCCCGGCACGGCCGACAAGGCGCTGGTGATTGCCGGCGGTGTGGCCGCCAACAAGGCCTTGCGCGGCACCTTGTCCGAGGGCGCGGAGAAACACGGCTTCCGCCTCGTGGCCCCGCCCATGGAACTCTGCACCGATAATGCGGCGATGATCGCCTGGGCAGCGGCCGAACGGCGCGCAGCAGGGATAAATAGCGATCCGCTCGACACCGCACCCCGCTCACGCTGGCCGCTCGACAAGAGCGCCGACGCGGTGGTCGGGTCCGGTAAACGCGGTGCGAAGGTATGACGATGACAGACAGAGCCAACTCGATCGGGATCGTCGGAGCAGGTGCCTTTGGAACCGCGCTCGCCTGCGTACTGGCGGACCGGAACGCACCCGTCACCCTGTATGGTCGCGATCCCGAACTGATGGCGGAGATGGCTGCAAAGCGTATCAATCCGCGGCTACCGTCAGTTTCGCTGCCCGAAGGTCTCGCGCCCTCGGCGGATGACAGCACGATCCATATGCACGACACGGTGCTTTTTGTCGTCCCCTCCTCCGCCCAGGCTGAGACTGCGACCAGGCTCGCCCCGCATCTGGCCTCTGAAGCAGCCATCGTGATGTGCGCCAAGGGGCTCGACCGCGAGACCGGCCATACGATCACCGATGCGCTTGCCGATCGTCTGCCCGGTCATGTCATCTCGGTTCTCTCAGGTCCCGGCTTCGCGGCGGACATCGCCTCCGGCCTGCCGACGGCCATGACGCTCGCAGCCAATGACCAGGCTGACGCCGACCGCATTGCCGCCACGCTCTCGCGAAAGGCCTTCCGGCTTTATGCCAGCGACGACATGACAGGCGTCCAGCTCGGCGGTGCCCTGAAAAACGTGCTGGCGATTGCTTCCGGCATCGTCATAGGCGCAGGCCTTGGCGAGAGTGCGCGTGCGGCCCTTATTGCCCGCGGTCTCGCCGAGCTCACCCGTTTTGTCGTCGCAAATGGCGGACGGCCGGAAACCGCTGCCGGCCTGTCGGGTCTCGGCGATCTGGTGCTCACGGCCACCAGCGCCCAGTCGCGCAACTACCGCTTCGGCCTTGCCGTCGGCGGCGGTCAGTCGCCCGCAGAACTGTCAGGCGAAGGTCAGCCGCTGGTCGAAGGCGCCAATGCAGCCGTCACCGCGGCACAGGCTGCCGCGGCCCTGCATGTTCCGATGCCGGTGACCGAAGCGGTGGCCGCCGTTGTCAGCGGACAGGCCGATGTCGCCACCGTGGTGGACCGCTTGCTGTCGCGCCCCTTGCGCTCCGAAACCGCTTGAGGCTAAACCGGCCTCCTCGATTGCCAACCAGAAACTGGAGTTCTCCATGGCCTACTGGCTGTTCAAATCCGAACCTTTCAAATGGTCCTGGGACATGCAGAAGGCCAAGGGCGAAGAGGGCGAACAGTGGGATGGCGTGCGAAACTATCAGGCGCGCAACAACATGCGGGCCATGAAGCTGGGCGACAAGGGCTTCTTCTATCACTCCAACGAGGGGTTGGAAGTCGTCGGCATCGTCGAGGTCTGTGCGCTGGCGCACCCCGACAGCACCACCGATGACGAGCGCTGGGAGTGCGTCGACATCAAGGCTGTGACCGACATGCCGAAGCCCGTGACCCTGAAGGACGTCAAGGCCAACCCGAAGCTCGAGAACATGTCGCTGGTGACCTCCATGCGGCTCTCTGTTCAGCCCGTGACCGAGGACGAGTATCTCGAAGTCTGCCGCATGGGCGGCCTCGACAATCCGCCGCGCTCCGAAGCGTAGGTCCGGGCCGGGACGTCGGACATGAAAACCGCGCCGGCCGATTTCATCCGAGCCAATACCACCATCTCGGCGCCACCGCACGTACCCGGGATTTCCCTTCATCTCGCCGATGAAGCCCATGACCTCTGGCACAAGACCGAAGAGGAGCTGGGCGAGATCGGTCTCCCTCCGCCTTTCTGGGCCTTTGCCTGGGCCGGCGGACAGGGGCTTGCGCGCTATGTACTCGCATACCCGGACCTCGTTGCCGGCAAGCGGGTGCTCGACTTCGCCTGCGGCTCCGGGCTTGTGGCCATCGCGGCGGCCAAGGCCGGCGCATCATGTGTCGAGGCGGTCGATATCGACCCCTGGGCGATCACCGCAACCGAACTCAATGCCGCCGTGAATGATGTCGCCGGACCGATCACCGTGTCTAACCGCAATATCATCGGCACCGAGGGTCCGTGGGATGTCGTGCTTGCCGGCGATGTCTTTTACGACGCGGAGATGACCGCGCTGATTGCGCCCTGGTTCGAAAGCCTTGCCGGCAACGGCGCGCTGGTGCTCGTTGGCGATCCCGGCCGCGCCTATCGCCCGAATACGGGCTTTATCGAGCGCGCGGTCTATTCAGTCCCTGTGACTCGGGTGCTGGAGGACAGCGAAATCAAGCGCACAGCCGTGCTGGAATGCGTTCCCGAGTGACCGTCTTCAGTTCCGACTGACCCGGAAGACTGTTCCTTTACGCAAATAGGGAAGAAGCCGGATCAGGTCGCGACGCTTGAGCGCGATACAGCCTTCCGTCGGCTGATAACCGGGCTTGGCGACATGCAGAAAGATCGCGCTCCCCTTGTTGCGCCGGCGCGAGCGGATATTCCAGTCGAGCACCAGCACAAGATCATAGAGGTCGTCGGTCCGCAAAAGGGTCTCGTGACTTGCGCGGAAGGGAAGCCGGACCGGACGGTTGTAGGCCGCATGGGCCGGCGCATCGCACCACCCGTCTTTTCTACCGACCCGACGCAGCGAGACGGCTGAAGGCGCGTAGACGAGGCTGTCGCCTTTCCGGAACCCCGCAATCACTTCCAGATCGCCGAGCGGGGTTGCACCATCGCCTTCCCGTTTGAAGGCGCTGATCGCACCTCGCCCGAGCGCGGCATCGAGGGTTATCGCGCCGAATCGCAGATGCGCCTGGCGCGGGTCGAGCGGTGACGGCCGCACCGAGACGACTCGTCGCGCCATTGATTTTTCGAGGGTTTCTGACGCGCCATTCACGGGCTTGTGCCTTGCATGTTATCCACCGTCCGTATTTAGCACTTTGCGCCTGCCCCGAAACTGCCTAATCATGGCGCTATCCGGCGCACCCCGCGAATTTCTGTCTGGAGGACCGCATGACAGCGCGCACGATCCTGATTGTGGATGATGACGACGATCTTCGGGAAACGCTCGTCGAGCAATTATCGCTCTATGAGGAGTTTTCCATTCTCGAGGAATCGAGTGCCTCCAAGGGCATCCAGACCGCCCGGGGCAACCAGATCGACATCCTGATCATGGATGTGGGCCTTCCCGACATGGACGGCCGTGAGACGGTGAAACTGTTGCGAAAGGGCGGCTTCAAGGCGCCGATCATCATGCTGACCGGACACGACACCGATTCCGATACCATTCTCGGTCTCGAGGCCGGCGCCAACGACTACGTCACCAAGCCCTTCCGCTTCGCCGTTCTGCTCGCCCGCATCCGCGCACAATTGCGCCAGCACGAGCAGAGCGAGGACGCCACCTTCACGGTCGGCCCCTACACCTTCAAGCCGAGCCAGAAACTGCTCCTCGACGAGAAGGGCGGCAAGATCCGCCTGACCGAAAAGGAAACGGCGATCATCCGCTATCTCTATCGCGCGGACCAGAAGGTCGTGACCCGCGATACGCTTCTGGAAGAGGTCTGGGGTTACAATTCGGGCGTCACCACCCATACGCTTGAGACCCACGTCTACCGGCTGCGCCAGAAGATTGAAGCCGACCCCGCCAACGCTGAAATCCTTGTCACCGAAAGCGGGGGCTATAAAATAGTCCCGTGACTATATATATGCGGCGATCCAGAAATAATAATAATACGATCACGGAGAGAATCGCTTGGCATTGCTGGATGACATGGCCCTGCTTTCGCAGGTCGAACTTTTGCGCTCAATTGGCGATGAAAAGCTGCGCCTGATCGCTTTCGGCGCGGAACGCCGGCGCTTCCAGCCCGGTCAGGTGCTCTTCCGTGAGGATGCACCTGCCGATGCGGCCTTCGTGATTGCCGAGGGCACCGTCTCGCTCAGCCAGAAGACTCGTGACGGGAGCGACCGCGCGCTAGTGGATGTCGGTCCCGGCACCCTGCTTGGCGAACTGGCGCTGATCTCGCCGATCAAGCGCTCGATGACCGCCACCGCCGAGGACGATGTCGAAGTCATGCGGATCAACCGCCCGCTGTTTCATCGCATGCTCGAGGAATATCCCGAGATCGCCGACATCGTGCGCGAACGCATCACGGAAAACCTCAACCAGCTGAGCGATAATCTCAAGGAGATCGCCCCGCGCTTCGAAGGCGACGGGGACGGCGCTCCGAAATGAGCGTCAGAGCTGCCCTGCGATAGCAGCCTTGTCGATGATCGACCGGACGTCATGGATCAGCCCATCGTGATATGCGTAGAAGACGTTCTCGTCGAAGCGGACACGTCGGCCGTTGACCGGCAGGTCGAAGAGGGGTCCGACAGGTGTGCAATCGAAGCACAGCCGGCTTGCCACACGCGGCGGGTCGCAGACGAGAAGCGCAATGTTGAACGCAAGATCCGGGATAGCCTGGAAATCGCTTTCGAGCATCGCGCGATACCCTTCCCGCCCGACTTGAACGCCGTTGTAATGAACGTCCGCGTGGACGAAACGCCCGAGATTGTCCCAGTCCTGATGGTTCAGGCAATCGACATAGCCGCGATAGGCGGCAGCAAGGCTATCTCGGTCCATACCGCCGCTCTCCGTTACGAAGTGTGCAAGCGAAATGCCGCCGTCACGGGAACATGATCCGATGGGCGCTCCCAGCCCCGCGCTTCTCCCAAGACCTCGATCGAGGTCAGTGACGGTGCGAGATCGGCCGACGACCAGATGTGATCGAGACGGCGGCCGCGATTGGCGGCCTTCCAGTCCTTCGCCCGGTAGCTCCACCACGTATAGATCTTCTCCGAAGGCGGAATGAACTCGCGCATCAGGTCAACCCACGCACCGGATGTCTGAATGTCGATAAGTGTCTCCGTTTCGATTGGCGTATGGCTGACGACCTTCAGGAGCTGTTTGTGCGACCAGACGTCCGTTTCCAGCGGCGCGATATTGAGATCGCCGACGAGAATGGACGACACGCCGGCATGCTGTTCCGCTTCGGCATGAAGCAGGCGCATCTCTTCAAGAAATTTCAGCTTGTGCGCGAACTTCGGATTGATGTCCGGGTCGGGCTCGTCGCCACCGGCCGGGACGTAGAAGTTGTGAACCCTGATCTTGCGGCCCGGCTCAGGCTCGACAATCGCCGAAACATGGCGGCTGTCGCCAATATTGCAGTAGTCGCGGCGGTCGATCATGGAAAGCGGCAGCTTCGAGAGGATCGCCACGCCATGATAGCCCTTCTGACCGTGGATGGCCGCATGCTCGTAGCCCGCCTTGCGGAAGGCTGCCATCGGGAAGGAATCGTTCTCGCACTTGGTTTCCTGCAGGCAGAGGACATCCGGCCCCCTTGCTGTCAGGAAGTCCTGCACAAGCGGCATGCGCAGGCGGACGGAATTGATGTTCCAGGTGGTCAGCGAAAACGACATGAAAAAAGCCCCCGATAAGAGGAGGCCTTTTTGCTTGATAGACGCGGTGGGTTCAAGCCGCCGAAAGGGATTACAGCGACGTGCGGCCAGTTAGCCGCACAAATTCACCGCAAAGACTTTAAACGTTGCTCGCCTTGGCGGGCGAGCGGGTTCATTGACCGAACTTGAAGCTCAGGCGCGCCGTAACGGAGAACACTTCGGGGCTGACCTCGTAGGGAATATCATACTGGAGTGTTTTGGTCCCGAAATCGGAGTAACGCGCTTCGATACCGATAATCTTGTTGGTGCCCCAAGCATATTCCACACCGCCACCGGCAGTCCAGCCGGTAAAGGTGGTCGAGTCTTCGAAGAGGGTCGAAGTGGCGGTCTGAAAGGTACTGCCTTCATATCCCAGCACGGCCACACCACCCGTCGCGTACACCAGAGCTTGACCGAATGTCATACCCGCACGAACACGCGCAGATCCCATCCAGTCGGCGCCGGCCTCGCAATTAAAGACGGGATTGAAGCAGCTCGTCGTGTCACTGAGGTCGGTGGCGAGCAGATCGCCCTCGACGCCGAGGACGAAATTGTCGAACTGGAAATTGTAACCCGCATGAATACCGCCAACGACCCCGCCTGAATCCGGCTGGATCAAGGTAGCCGCGGAGGAATTGGGCTCGAGGCTGGCACCACCCAGCTGAAAACCGGCATAAAAGCCGCTCCAGTCTGTTGCAGGCGCCATCGGCGCCTCGAAATTAATGTCATCGGCAGCTGTCGCAGAAGACGTGGCCATCGCCACCGACATGAGCAGGCCGGCACCGGCCATCAAGACACGAACTGAATGCTTATATTCCATTGCATCGGCTCCTCTTGGAACGAATCAATTTTCCACGCGAATACTTGCCCGTAAATAAACATAGTTAAACGATATTTCCTCTAAAGCTTTTCACTTCTGAGAAGATATGCGTGTCATATTCGTAGAGAATGTGTCGTCTTTGCCACAATTCTGAATGCAGAAGTCGTTTCCATAGAGAAAATGCTATTAAGTGATATATAAATAGTAATATATCTGACTCTTCCGTCAAACAACTGATGGGAGAGGCATACTCATTGGCAAAAGCCGAAGTGCTCAACGCAGGCGGCGCGGGCAATTCAGCCACAGGTCAACGGGCATCGCGACGAAGACTCAGTTGCCGGCGCTGCAATGAAAGCCGAAAACAAAAAAGCCCCGCCGGAGCGGGGCATTCGAAGGATTGGAGAGGCAAGCGCAAGTCGGTGGATACAAACTCAGTTACGGAACGAACCGCCCGGCCGGGCCTGGTCGTAAGGGATGGTGAAAGCCGAGCTGTTGAAGTTCACGCCGGTCTTCACATTGTAAATCATGACGGACGTGTCCTTGCCCTGCGCGTCGCGGATCGTCCACTGCTTGAGTTCGTAGGTCTTCGGGTCGAACATCATTGAGATGGTGGAATTGCCGAAAACGCTCTTGTCGCCCAGAACGATGGTGATCAGATCCGGATCTTCCTTCACGTCCTTGACCATCTGCTGGCTGAGGTCGATCTGGTTCGACAGAAGCAGCTTCAAGGGTGTCGAGGAGAGCGGATACATCTCCCAGGTCTTGAGCTTTTCGTTTCTCACCGCCACCGACTTGCCATCGGAGATCACGTAGATCGATGCTGGCGCCTCGTAGTTGAAGCGCAGCTTGCCCGGACGGCTGAGGAAGAACTTGCCGCCGGTCTGCTCACCCTTCGGTCCGAACTGGACGAACTCGCCGGCCATCGTCTTGACCGAGGAAAAATGGTTGGCGATGCGCTGGGCGGCGGCGGAATTCTGCGCGGCAGCCGGAATAGACGAGAGTGGAACGAGCATCATTGAGGCAGCTGCGCCGAGCATGAAGCCGCGGCGGTTTGCCGAAGTCAGGCGGGGAAAGGTCGGTTTCATCTCGGCATTCTCCTTTTCACCACTCCCTGCCGGGCAAGTGAGGCGTAAATTTGGCCCGGCGGGCAGCGCCCGTCGGGACAGTGCGGGGCCGGCGCGGTTGCGCTAGCGCGGATCGATGTCGGATTCGGTTGGAACCAGGATCTCGCGTTTGCCGGCATGGTTGGCGGGGCCGATGACGCCCTCTTCCTCCATCCGCTCGATCAGCGAGGCCGCACGGTTATAACCGATGCCGAGTCTGCGCTGGATATAGGACGTCGATGCCTTCCCGTCACGTAGCACGACCGCAACAGCCTGATCGTACGGATCATCGGAGTCCTCGAAGCTGGCCGCACCGTCGCCACCGCCTGAGCCACCCTCCTCGTCGTCATCCTCGGTGATGGCATCGAGATATTCCGGCACGCCCTGGGTCTTGAGGTAGCTGACGATGTCCTCGACTTCCTTGTCGGAGACGAACGGACCGTGGACGCGCTGGATGCGGCCGCCGCCAGGCATGTAGAGCATGTCGCCCATGCCGAGGAGCTGTTCCGCGCCCTGTTCGCCGAGGATCGTGCGGCTGTCGATCTTCGAGGTCACCTGGAAGGAGATGCGGGTCGGGAAGTTGGCCTTGATGGTACCCGTGATCACGTCGACCGAGGGACGCTGGGTCGCCATGATCACGTGGATGCCCGCAGCACGCGCCATCTGCGCCAGACGCTGCACCGCGCCCTCGATATCCTTGCCGGCGACCATCATCAGGTCGGCCATCTCGTCGATGATCACCACGATATAGGGCATCGCCTCGAGATCGAATTCCTCGGTCTCGTAGATCGCCTCGCCGGTTTCGCGGTCGAAGCCGGTCTGCACCGTGCGGCTGATCTGTTCCCCCTTGGCCAGCGCCTGCTCGACGCGGTTGTTGAATCCGTCGATGTTTCGTACGCCGATCTTCGACATCTTCTTGTAGCGCTCTTCCATCTCGCGGACGGTCCACTTGAGCGCCACAACGGCCTTCTTCGGGTCGGTCACGACCGGCGAGAGCAGGTGCGGAATGCCGTCATAGACGGAGAGTTCGAGCATTTTCGGGTCGATCATGATCAACCGGCACTTCGACGGATCGAGGCGGTAGAGGATCGACAGGATCATCGTGTTGATGGCGACCGACTTACCCGAACCGGTGGTACCGGCGACGAGCAGGTGGGGCATCTTCGCCAGATCGGCGATCACCGCTTCGCCGCCGATCGTCTTGCCGAGCGTCAGCGCCAGCTTGGCCTTCGAGGCCTCGAAATCGCGGCTGGCGATCAGTTCGCGCAGATAGACGGTTTCCCGCTTTTCGTTGGGCAGTTCGATACCAATGGCGTTGCGGCCCGGGACCACTGCCACACGGGCGGCGATCGCACTCATGGAGCGGGCAATATCGTCGGCAAGGCCGATCACGCGAGACGACTTGATCCCCGGCGCGGGCTCAAGTTCGTAGAGAGTGACCACCGGGCCCGGACGGACATGGATGATCTCACCCTTGACGCCGAAATCTTCCAGCACGCCTTCGAGCATGCGCGCGTTCTGCTCGAGCGCTTCGGGTGACAGCGTATGATCGCGCGCCACGCTCTTGGCTTCGTTCAGCAGATGCATCGAGGGAAGCGTGAAATCGCTGTCCTCGATAAAGGACGTCTGTGCCTCACGCTGCACGCGCGAACCGGGACGCACGCGCTCGGCCTGCGTCACGACACGCGGAGCAGCCGCGGCGACTGGCGCATGGGTTTGCGGCTGCGCTGCAGCCGGCGGCTGATGGATGCGGGTCTGGCGGGCGGGAGCGGCTGCAGGTTCAGGGTCGAAATCGGCCGACAGCACGCCCTCGGGCAGCGGATCGTCATCCTCCATGTCGAAAGGCGGCTCGTCGTCATCGGGCACGATACCCGTGTCGAAACCGGGCTCGCGGCGCTCTACAGAAGCGCGACGGTCGACGGCAACGGGTTCCGCCCAGCGGTCGGCATTATCGACCGGCGAAATAAAGCCTTCATCGTTCAGATCGAGCGGATCTTCCGGACGGGGGTGACGACGGGAGAAAAGACCGAGGCCGGTCATGCGGCGCAGGCGGGCACGGGTTGTGTACCAGGCGTGCGTCAGCGCGCCGAGCGCCAGGAAGCCGCCATCTTCCTCGAAATCGTCTTCCTCGTCTGCTTCTTCACCTGCGGCAGGCGCGGGATAGTGACGACCGATCAGCCCCGAACCGAACAGGAAGCACCAGCCGGCCGGTACCACGAGCAGCAGCCCGAGGATCACGGCGAAGAGGCCGGATGGAAAGCCGCCGGTAAAGGCGGCGGGAATTTTCAGTGCCATGTCTCCGAGCACACCGCCGAGCCCGTTGGGCAGCGGCCAGGCTTCGCTGACCGGCATCAGACCGAAGAATGCCGACGACAGCCAGGCGGCGCCGAACCAGGCGGCGGCCCGCTTGGGCATCTGGTCGACAGGCCGGTTGCGCACGAAGCCGATGCCCCAGAAAAGCGCCGGCACCAGGCCGAGAATACCGCCCAGGCCGAAGAACTGCATGATGAGATCGGCAAAGCTTGCACCCGCATGGCCGAGCACATTGCTCGGTTCCGCGCCGTTCGCATTCGAAAAGCTCGGATCATTGACGTTCCAGGTCGACAGGGCGACGGCCGCCAAAGCCAGCGAGATGAAGATCGCCAAACCGCCGATATAACGCAGCTGCCGCCGGACCAGCGCGGTCAGATAATCGTCGCGTCTGCGGGAATCGTAAGCTGAGGTACCTGGCTGCATGATCGGGCGCCCTTTCGGCCGAACTCGTACTGTCTCGTCTTTTGGGGCGGACCCGCGCACGGATTCCACCTTCTTGGCGTCAGACTAACGCGGGCCCGGTTAATTAGGCATTAACCATGGACCTTAGGAAAAAGGTCCCGATCCTTTGCGTCGGGCAACAAAAAAGCGGCCCGGTTGCCCGGACCGCCTGTCGCTTGATGAGGCTTTCACTCTCAGGAGTGATAGGCACTTTCGCCGTGCGAGGCGAGGTCGAGACCTTCTCGCTCGTCTTCTTCTGCCGCCCGGATACCGGTTATGATCTTCGTGATGTAGAGGATCACGAAGGAGCCGATGCCCGACCATACGATGGTGAGAAGAACGGCCTTGATCTGGATCCAGACCTGAGAGGCCATGACGAAATCCTCACCACCGGTGCCGCCGAGCGACGGAGCGACGAGAATGCCGGTGCCGATCGCGCCGACGATGCCGCCGATACCGTGGACGCCGAAGACGTCGAGGCTGTCGTCATAGCCGAACTTGCTCTTCACCGTGGAGACGAAGAAGTAGCAGATCGGCGAAACCGCAAGGCCGAGGAACAGCGCGCCGATGGGTCCGGACGTGCCGCAGGCAGGCGTGACGGCGACGAGGCCCGCGACCATGCCCGATGCAGCGCCCAGACCGGAGGCCTTGCCGCGAATCAGCCCTTCGACGATCGACCACGAAACGATCGCTGCGGCAGTCGCGATGAAGGTGTTCATCATCGCAAGCGTTGCATTGGCAGTGGCTTCCAGGTTGGAGCCGGCGTTGAAGCCGAACCAGCCGACCCAGAGCATGGCGGCGCCCACCATGGTGAGCGTCATCGAGTGCGGCGCCATGTTGTCCCGGCCGTAACCGATGCGCTTGCCCAGCAGGATGGCCCAAACGAGGCCCGCGATACCGGCATTGATATGCACGACGGTACCGCCCGCGAAGTCGATTGCACCCCAGTTGAAGATCAGGCCGGCACCGTCCCACACCATGTGGGCGATCGGGAAATAGACAAAGGTAACCCAGAGCACGGTGAAGAGAATGACGCCGGTGAACTTGGCCCGCTCGGCGAAAGCGCCGACAATGAGCGCGGGCGTGATCGCAGCGAATGTCATCTGGAAGCAGATGAAGACATATTCCGGCAATGCGACACCATCGGTGAAGGTGGCGACCGTTGAATCCATGTTCACGCCGGAGAGGAACACCTTTCCGATCCCGCCCCAATAGGGCGACGTCGAGCCGCCGAACGCGAAGGAGTAGCCCCACAGAACCCAGATGATCATCACCACCGAGGCAACCAGCGTACACTGCATGAGAACGGACAGCATGTTCTTGGCGCGGACAAGACCGCCATAAAACAGTGCAAGGCCCGGAATGATCATGAACAGGACGAGAAGCGTCGAGACCATCATCCAGGCGGTATCGCCCTTGTCGACGACGGGTGCCGCAGCTTCGGCGGCATCCTGTGCATAAGCGGCAATTGGCGTGAGCGTGGCTGCGGCGAGAGATGCAGCCCCTGCACCCAGCCGGGAATGAAGTTTATAGGACATGTCTGTGTTCCCCTTGATCACAGTGCTTCGGCGTCGGTTTCGCCGGTACGGATGCGCTGCGCGCGTTCGATGGACGAAACGAATATCTTGCCGTCGCCGATCTGGCCGGTCTGGGCAGTGCCCGCGATCGCCTCGATGACGCTGTCGACGGAGGCGGCCGAAACCGCGATCTCGATCTTCAGTTTCGGCAGGAAGCTCACGGAGTATTCGGTGCCGCGATAGATTTCGGTGTGACCTTTCTGGCGGCCGTAACCCTTGACCTCGGTTACGGTCAGGCCCTGGATGCCGACGGCAGTCAGCGCCTCGCGGACTTCGTCGAGCTTGAACGGTTTGATGATGGCCGTCACGAGTTTCATGATGGAAGCGTCCTTCTTCTGGCGGCCACTCGCCGCCCGCGCATGCGGCGAAATGCCGGCTCGCGAATTCACTGCTATCAAAAGCCGTGCCAAGTGCGCCTGGAGACCCGTCGACCCGCGCGAAATGCGCCAATGACGCATTCAGTGCGGGAAATCCTCGAGCGACCGCATAATGTTTGATCGACTTGGTGCGTTATTTGCACATAAAATATGCAGACTGCACAATCACGAGTCGCACCGCGGGCATGCCGCTTGGCCGGACGGCACAGAACGGTCCGGGCAAAGAAAAAGGCCCGGCCGCCGCGACCGGGCCCTTCCCTTGTCTTGGGAGCAGGCCGCCCCGAAAGGCGGCCCGTCTGTTTCGCCGTCTTACGACCGGCCGAATTCCGGATAGGCTTCGACGCCCACTTCCGCCTTGTCGAGACCGACCATTTCGTCTTCAAGCGAGACCCGGATGCCGATGGTGGCCTTGAGGATCGCCCAGACGACGAAGGCGCAGACCAGGGTGAAGACACCGTAGGCAACGACACCGATGAACTGGGTGACGAAAGACGCGCCTTCGTTGGTCCAGGCCACGATGATGGTGCCCCAGATACCTGCAAAGAGGTGGACCGGGATGGCGCCGACAACATCGTCGATCTTCAGCTTGTCGAGGAGCGGAACGGTGAAGACCACGATGGCCGCACCGATGGCGCCGATGACGATCGCCTGCCAGATGGTCGGAGCCAGCGGCTCCGCAGTGATCGAGACCAGGCCGGCGAGCGCGCCGTTGAGAACCATGGTCACGTCGACCTTCTTGTACATGATGGCAAGGAGGATCATCGCGGCAACGACACCACCGGCGGCAGCCATATTGGTGTTGACGAAGATGCGCGATACGTCGGAGACATCACCGATCGAGCCCATGGCAAGCTGCGATGCGCCGTTGAAGCCGAACCAGCCGAGCCACAGGATGAAGGTACCGAGCGTGGCGAGCGGGATCGACGAACCCGGCATCGGATGAACCTTGCCGTCGACATACTTGCCCGAGCGGGCGCCGAGAAGAAGGGCGCCGGCGAGAGCGGCCCAGCCACCGACCGAGTGAACGAGCGTCGAACCGGCGAAGTCGGAGAAGCCCATTTCGGAGAGCCAGCCACCGCCCCACTGCCAGGAACCGGCGATCGGGTAGATGAAGCCGGTCAGCACGACCACGAAGATCATGAACGGCAGGAGCTTGATGCGTTCGGCAAGCGTGCCGGAGACGATCGAGGCTGCGGTTGCCACGAACACCATCTGGAAGAACCAGTCGGAAGCGGTCGAGTAACCGGTGTCGAGCGCGTTGCCGCCGACGGGATCAAGCGGATAGCCCAGCGAGAAGGTGCCGATATAGCCACCGTCGACATTGCCGTACATCAGGTTGTAGCCGATGAACCAGTACATGATACCGGCAACGGCGTAGAGCGCGATGTTCTTGAGCGACTGCATCGAGACGTTCTTCGAACGGACGAGACCCGCTTCGAGCATGGCAAAGCCCGCCGCCATCCACATGACGAGGAAGCCGCCGATGAGGAACAGGAGCGTGTTGAAGATGTAGGCCACTTCCGGGGAAACGGCCGCCGGCGCGGCTGCGGCCTCAGGAGCAGCGTCCTGGGCGAGCGCCGGTAGCGAAAGGGCGGCGACGCTGACAAGCGTCAGGGCGCCGCGAATAAGGTGTTTCTTGGTTGTCATGTAACGATTCCCCGTGATCACAACGCGTCGGCGTCGGTTTCGCCAGTGCGGATGCGCATGGCCTGGTCGATGGAGTAGACAAAGATCTTGCCGTCGCCGATCTGACCGGTCTTGGCAGCCGATGCGACGGCCTCGATGACCGATTCCACCGCCGAGCTGGCGACTGCGATTTCGATTTTGAGTTTCGGCAGGAAGCTCACCGCATATTCGGTGCCGCGATAGATTTCGGTGTGCCCCTTCTGCCGTCCGTAGCCTTTGACTTCCGTGACGGTAAGGCCCTGGATGCCGATCGCGGTGAGAGCTTCGCGCACCTCATCCAGCTTGAACGGCTTGATAATGGCCATCACAATTTTCATCTGGTTTCCCATCCTTTTTTAGCTGCGGCCGTGCCGCCTCTCCTGACAGGATCGCGCACAGCCGCACACTCCTGCCTGCCCTTCTCAAACAAGAGCCGTGCCAGTTGAGCTGAATGGGGCGATTCAACGGGTTTCGCCGGGAAAAAACCGTAATTTAGCCGTTTGCGCTGCAATACTGTGCAGTACGGCACGCAAAATTGCACAATTATTGTGCATATATTATTGGCAGATTTACACCTGCTTCGGAAATGGGCAGGTCAGCTTTTGGAGCGGATCAGGCCTTCCTGCGCGACGGAGGCGATCAGCCGTCCGTCGCGGGAATAGAGGCTGCCGCGGGAAAAGCCGCGGGCGCCCGATGTCGAAGGCGAATCCATCGTGTAGAGCAGCCAGTCGGAGAAATCGAAGCGGCGGTGAAACCACATGGCGTGGTCGAGGCTCGCCGCCTGGATGTCCTTGCTGAAGACGCTGCGCCCATGGAAGAAGAGCGACGTGTCGAGAAGCAGCATGTCGGACAGATAGGCCAGCACGGAAGCCTGGACGACGCGGTCATCCGGTATGGGTCCGAGCGTTCTGACCCAGGCGTGCTGGACCGGGGGAAGCGACTTGTTGGTGAAATAATGCTCCATCATGATCGGCCGCACTTCGATCGGCCGTTCGGTACGCCAGTATTTTATGATGTGTTCAGGTGCGCCTTCGAGGAAGGTCGAACGGATTTCATCCGGACTGGGAAGATCTTCCGGCGCCGTCACCTGAGGCATCTCGTCCTGATATTCGAGACCGTCCTCGTCCGTCTGGAACGAAGCCTGCAACGAGAAGATCGCCTTGCCATGCTGGATAGCCACCACCCAGCGCGTCGAAAAGCTGGAGCCGTCGCGAATGCGTTCGACTTCATAAATGATGGGCTGGGACGGGTCGCCCGGCCGCATGAAGTAGCCGTGGAGCGAATGCACGCCGCGATCAGCACTCACCGTCCTTTGCGCCGCAACCAGCGCCTGGCCGATCACATGTCCGCCGAAAACCCGCTGCCAGCCGACCTGAGGGCTCTGGCCCCGGAACAGATCTTCTTCGAGCTTTTCGAGATCGAGATATTCGACGAGACCATCGGCTGAGTTGAACTTGGTGCGCGACATTAAGGTGCAGGTCCATGAAAGAGTGGCATAACGCGCGTCTTGAGAGCTGCAAATCCGCACAAATGATGGCGAACCGGCAAGAGCGCCTCAACAAGCGGGTCCTTGCTTTGGCTGAGAGGGCACGCGGAGGCCGGAGACGGCGCGGCCGGCCCCGCGTGAGTGCACAATAGCCTTAAGGCCTGAAACGGCAAACTTACAAGGAGGGCAATCTGAGGATACGGGCGAGTTCACCGATAATGCCGCGACGGAAGAGCAGTACCGCCACCACGAAGGTTGCGCCGATCACCACCTGGACCCAGGACCCGATGCTCGAGAGCTCATGCTGCAACGTCACGATCGTGACCGCACCGACGATGGGGCCGAAAATCGTGCCCATGCCGCCGAGAAGGGTCATCAGGATCACTTCGCCGGACATCTGCCAATGTGCATCGGTCAACGACGCAAACTGGAAAACCAGCGCTTTCGTGGCGCCCGCAAGTCCCGCAAGCGTCGCCGACATGACGAAAGCCATAAGCTTGAAGCGATCGACATTGTATCCCAGCGACAAGGCTCGCGGCTCGTTTTCGCGCACGGCCTGGAGAACCTGCCCGAAGGGTGAGTGGATGATCCGGTAGATGATCAGGAAGCCCGCCATGAAGATCGCGGCCACGAAGTAATACATTGCCAATGGGTCATTGAGATCGATGACGCCCAGGAGATGGCCACGCGGAATACCCTGCAGGCCGTTTTCCCCACCGGTGAACGGCAGCTGCAGCGCGAAGAAGTAGACGATCTGCGCCAGAGCAAGTGTGATCATGGCGAAATAGATGCCCTGCCGGCGGATCGCCAGACTTCCGATCACCAGACCCAGCACACCGGCTCCCAATGCTGCAAGGATGAGGCCCAGAAGCGGTGGGAAGCCCCAGACCTTGATCATGTGGCCGGCAAAATACGCAGCGCCCCCGAAGAAGGCCGCATGGCCGAACGACAGGAGCCCCGTAAAGCCGATCAGCAGATTGAACGCCAGCGCGAAGAGCGCGAAGCACAAAAGCTGCATGACGAAGACGGGATAGAGAAAGAACGGCGCCACCAGCACGGCAATGGTCAGGATGACGAACAGGAGACCCTGCGCCATGCGGCTGCGGCTATCGGATTTCTGTTGGCCGCTATCCGAAAACTCGGCGACTTCATCCAGTGTGTTGTTCATGGAATTCTCTCCCGATCAACTCTGACGACCGAACAGTCCTGCCGGACGAACCAGCAGAACGACCACCATCAGAAAGAAGATCACGGTGTTGGCGGCGGGCGCGTAAAAAACCTTGGTCAGGCCCTCGACCAGGCCGAGCGCAAAACCGGAAACCACGGCGCCCATGATCGACCCCATGCCTCCGATCACGACAACCGCGAAAATGATGATGATGAGATCCGCGCCCATCAGCGGTCCCACCGAGTAGATGGGGGCTGCCAACACGCCGGCGAGACCCGCAAGGCCGGTGCCGAAACCGAAGGTCAGCGTCACCATCAACGGGACATTGATGCCGAAGGCTTTCACCAGATCCGGGTTTTCCGTTCCCGCTCTCAGCATCGCGCCGATGCGGGTCCGTTCGATGATGAACCAGACCGCAAGGCAAATGACGATGGAAAAACCGATCGCGAAGAGCCGATACTTCGGGAAAATCATGAAGCCGAGGTCGACCACGCCGCGCAGGGATTCCGGCTGGCCGGGATAAGGCGTCCCCGAGGCGGAGAAAAAGTTCACGAAAAGCCCCTGCAGGACAAGCGTGATGCCGAATGTCAGAAGCAGGCTGTAGATCGGATCGAAATTGTAAAGCCACCGCAGCATCGTCCGTTCTATGAGGATGCCGAGCGCGCCGATCAGAATGGGCACGATGATGAGAGCGGCCCAGAAATTGATGTGCAGATCCTCGATGCCGATCCACACTCCCAGATAGGAGTAGAGAATGAGCGCCAGGAACGCGCCGGTCATGTAGAGGGCGCCGTGAGCGAAATTGACCACGTTGAGGAGGCCGAAAATCACCGCCAGTCCGAGGCTGAGCATGGCGTAGAAAACGCCGTTGTTCAGACCGAGCATGGCCTGCGCCAGTATGAGATTCAACATGGGGGTCCCCTCCTCACACGCTCAAATAATGGTTGAGACGGTCCATCTTCGCATCCACCTCGTCAGCCTCGATACGGTCGACCACCTTGCCGTGTTCGATTACATAATGGCGGTCTGCGCGCGGCGCGGCGAAACGGAAGTTCTGCTCCACCAGAATGATCGTGTAGCCGCTCTTCTTCAGCCGGCTGAGCGCATCGCCCAACGCCTTGACGATGACAGGGGCGAGGCCCTCGGTAATCTCGTCGAGCAGCAACAGCCTTGCGCCGGTCCTGAGGATCCTGGCGATCGCCAGCATCTGCTGTTCGCCGCCCGAAAGCAGCGTTCCCATGCGCTTGCGCACTTCTTTCAGGTTGGGAAACATCTCGTAGATTTCATCGAGGCTCATGCCGTCCTTGCCCACGGTCGGCGGCAACAGGAGGTTTTCCTCGACGTTCAGGCTGGCGAATATTCCGCGTTCCTCCGGGCAGTAGCCGATGCGGCCGAGCGGAGCGATGCGATGCGCCGGTTTCGAGATGAACTCCTCGCCGCGAATGGAGATCGAGCCGGTTCGGCGGTCCACCATTCCCATGATCGCGCGCAATGTCGTGGTGCGACCGGAGCCGTTGCGGCCGAGCAGGGTGATCAGTTGGCCCTCGCCGAGTTCCAGATCGATCCCGTGCAGCACATGGGATTCGCCGTACCAGGCATTGAGGTCCGTTATCTTGAGAAGCGGCATGGGTGCAGTGGTCACGCTCATGCGTCGGCCTCCTCGGCCTTCACGCCCATATAGGCCTCCATGACCGCCGGATTTTTGGAAACCTCCTCGTACACACCCTCAGCCAGCACTTCTCCGCGGTTGAGGACGGTGATGCGGTCGGCCAGTTTCGCGACAACGCCGAGATTGTGCTCGACCATGATGATGGTGCGCCCCGCGGAAACGGACTTGATCAGGTCGGAAACCTGGCCGACATCCTCCGCGCCCATGCCTTGGGTCGGCTCATCCAGGAGCATCAGCTCGGGCTCCAGACCCAGGGTGGTAGCAATTTCCAGGGCTCGCTTGCGCCCATAGGGCAACTCGACGGCCTTCAAATGGGCGAAACCCTTCAAACCCACCTGATCGAGCCTTGCCACGGCCTCTTCGTCGAGGCTCGACAGGATCTTGTTCGACCGCCAGAACTGGTAACTGACATTCAAGCGCTTTTGCAGCGCCAGGCGGACATTCTCGAGCGCCGTCAGATGCGGAAAGACGGCCGAGATCTGAAACGAGCGCACGATCCCGTGGTTGGCGATTTCCGCCGCCTCCCAACCGGTCATGTCCTGGCCGTTGAACAGGATTTGTCCCGAGGTCGGTTTCAGGAATTTCGTCAGCAGGTTGAAAAACGTCGTCTTGCCGGCACCGTTCGGCCCGATCAGCGCGTGGATCGTGCCGCGCTCGACTTGCAGATTGACGTCTTTGACGGCGACGAAGCCGCCGAAACTCTTCGTCAGGCCCGTCGTTTCCAAAATGAAGTCGCTCATCTTGTACTCCCCCCAAGCGGATTTATCCGGCAATTGCGATATTCATCGACAATGGGCGGCCCATTGCAAGGCCGCCCCAGTTTCAAAAGCCTTTTGAGGCTTTATTCCTGTGCCATCGCGCAACCGCCATCTGCGAGCGAGAAGTAGGCTTCTTCACCCGGAATGCTGCGCACCACTTCGGCGACATCCCACGGATCCTCATTGCCGTCCTTGACGCGCAGAAGATACATGTCGTGCACCAGGAGCCCGTCCTTGCGGATGGAGCCGCCCTTCGCGAAGAAGTCGTCGATCTTCATCTTGCCGAGTTCCTCGCGCACGGCATCGGAGTCGTCGGTGCCTGCCGCTTCGACGGCTTTCAGGTAGGCCAGGGTAAGAGAATAATCGGCCGCATGCGGGAACGTGGGCGCCGCGTCGCCCGAGTACTTCATGTACTTCTCCTTCCAGGCGCGCGATTCATCATCGTGGTTCCAGTACCATGCCGAGGTGAAGTTCAGCCCCTTGGCGACGGAGGTGCCCAGGCTTTTGACATCGGAGATGAGCACGAGCATGCCGGCAAGCTGCTGGCCGCCGGCGACGATGCCGAATTCGTTGGCTTGCTTGATCGAGTTGACCGTGTCCTGACCGGCATTGGCCAGCGCGATCACCTTTGCACCCGACGATTGCGCCTGGAGCAGATAAGACGAGAAATCGGTCGAGGCGAGCGGAACGTCGGAGCTACCGACAACAGTGCCGCCCAGCTTTTCGACCACTTCGGACGTATTGTCCTGCAGCGCGTGACCGAATGCATAATCGGCGGTGATGAAGTACCAGCTGTCGCCGCCTTCCTTGACGATGGCCGTCGCCGTGCCGACCGGCAGCGCGTGCGTATCATAACCGTAGTGAATGCCGTATTTCGTGCAGGCTTCACCGGTCAGCGCCGTGGTGGCCGCGCCCGTCGAGATCGTGATGGTCTTCTTTTCCGAGGCGAGTTGCTGAACCGCCAGCGCCACCGCGGAATTGGTCAGATCCGTGATCATGTCGACTTTGTCTTCGTCGATCCACTGACGCGCGGTCGCCGAGGCGACATCGGCCTTGTTCTGGTGATCGGCGGAGATGACCTCGATCGGCTTGCCGAGCACGGTGCCGCCGAAATCCTCGACCGCCATCTTGACGGCGGCGACAGCACCGTCACCGGAAAAGCCGGTGGAATAGACGCCGGACATGTCGCCGAGAACGCCGATTTTCACGACATCATCGGATACGCTCTGCGCCATGGCGGCGTTGGCGCCAAGCGCCAAAGCTGCTGCACACACACTTCCATACAATACAGATTTCATGGTTTCTCCTCCCGTTGAAAACGCTCCTCCTCATCGGAGCGCAAGTTCGTCAAAATCGACCGCCGTTCCTCAGCGCACGGCCGATTTGAGATATTCGATCATCGCCGAGAAATCCCGGCCTCGTCCACCTTCCTCCAGAAAGCGGCCGTAAAGCTCCAATGCATGTGCCCCCATCGGGGTCGCCTGCCCGACCTCGGAAGCCGCCATCTGCGCAAGGTTCAGGTCCTTGTGCATCAGTTCGATGGCGAAACCGGGCTTGTAATCATTGTCTGCGGGCGACTTTGGCCCCACCCCGGGAACCGGGCAATAGGAATTCACCGACCAGCACGATCCCGTCGACGTCGAAATGACATCGAAGGCGGCTTCCGCCTGAAGTCCGAGCTTCTCGGCCAGCGAAAATGCCTCGCAGGTCGCGATCATCGATGCCCCGAGAAGCATGTTGTTGCAGATCTTGGCCGCCTGACCGGACCCGCCCTTGCCGCAATGGACGATCTTGCCGCCCATGACTTCCAGCACCGGCTTCACCCGGTCGAAAGCCTCTCTTTCGCCCCCCGTCATGAAGGTGAGCGTTCCGGCAACCGCTCCACCAACGCCACCGGAAACCGGGGCATCGAGCATTTCCAGACCGGCCTCGGAGACCAGGTCATGCGCCTTGCGCGCGCTTGCAATGTCGATAGTCGATGAATCGATGATGACCGCGCCGTCCTTGGCGGCAGGCACGATCTCCGCAAGAACATCCAGAACGATCGAGCCGTTCGGAAGCATGGTGATGATGATGTTGGCTGCGTCGACCGCTGCCGCGGCGCTGGCCGCGGTTTTCATGCCTTCGCCCGCGGCTTTCTCCATCGCCGCCGGCACGGTATCGTAAACAGTAAGACTATGGCCCGCCTTGGCCAAATTCATCGCCATTGGCAGACCCATATTGCCAAGGCCGATAAACGCGATCCTGCTCATTTTTCCTCCCGCCCCCGAGCTTCCGCGGCGGACCGCTCAAACCGAAGGCATCCCGGCGTCTCCCTGAGCGCGTCTTTTACATTCGCACTCCGCCATCTCCGAAACGCATGGTATACGCATATTTTTGCAAGGCCATATACTTGTCCGCTCATCCATTGTGCGGATATGCTCATACGATGAGTTTTGACTGGAACGACCTGCGCTATTTCATCTCGGTTGCACGCACGGGCAGGTTGACGACCGCCGCCCCGCGGATGGGCACCGATCACGCCACGGTCAGCAGGCGGATTCGCGCTCTCGAAGAGAGTCTCGGCGCCGCATTGTTCAACCGGTCGCCCCGCGGCTACACGCTCACCGACATGGGTGAACGGCTGCTGCGCTATGCCGAAGACATGGAGACCACATCAGCCCATATCCAGAACGATATTGCCGGCGAGCGCTTTTCGCTCAGCGGCGTGGTGCGCGTCGGCGCTCCCGACGGTTTCGGAGCCTTCTTTCTGGCACCGCGTATCGGCGACCTGGTCAAGCGCAATCCCGAGCTTGATTTGCAGATCGTCGCCATGCCGCGCATTTTCAGCCTGTCCAAACGCGAGGCGGATGTCGCCATCGGCCTTTCGCAGCCCAAGCGCGGCCGCCTGTTCTCACGCAAGCTCACCGATTACTCCCTGCATGTCTATGCATCGCGTGACTATCTGCAGAAGCACGAGCCCATTCTCAGGCGGGAGGATTTTTCCAGCCATCTTCTGATCGGCTATATCCAAGAAATGATCTACGCACCGGAGCTCGACTATATCTTGCATATCGGCGAGCGGCTGCGACCGCGGCTTTCCAGTACCAACCTGATTGCGCAAATGCGGGCGACCCAGGCCGGCAACGGACTGTGCATATTGCCGGACTTCATGGCGGGCCATGATCCGGATCTCGTACCTGTGCTGCCCGCCGAGGTGGAACTGAAACGCTCGTTCTGGCTTGTCGCCCATGAGGATTCACGCGAATCCGCCCGCGTACGCACGGTGATGCGCTTCGTTGCCGACAAGGTAGACGAGGCACGTGGGGATTTCATGAATTTTCACTCGGAGCATCCGGACTGAATGCAGCGCTTCCGGTCGCGAAGATTTTGGCATCGGCCCACAACCCGCCTGCACCGAAAAGGCAATGACATGGACGTCATGTCGCGGCCACGGCAATCTGTTTCGTCGGGTCGCGTTGGGATATACCAATCGCCAGCAAACTGAGGAACCCGGCGCGGTCCATGGACGAAGTCCCATGAGAGCGCCATATCGACTGGATATAGAGGGTCGACAGGGAAGGAAACATGATGACAACGGAAACCAGCGATCTGCTGATCTGCGGTGGCGGCTACGTCGGTCTCGGGGTGGCAGTCGCCGTCAAGGCCTCCGCGCCCGATCTCTCGGTCACCCTTATCGATGCGGCGCCCGAGGACGTTTGGAAGAAGGACCCGCGCTCGTCGGCCATTGCGGCGGCGGCGACGCGCATGCTTGCGACACTTGGCGTCTGGGACGAGATCGTTCCGGAAGCAGAGCCGATCCGCGACATGATCGTCACCGATTCGCGCACCTCCGATCCCGTCCGCCCGACCTTTCTGACTTTCGGCGGCGACGTGAACCCGGGCGAACCCTTCGCCCACATGATCCCGAATGTCGCCATGATCGGCCCGTTGCGCGACAAGGCCACGGAACTGGGCGTGAAGATCTACCAGTCGGCCGCGGCTGACGGCCTTGAGATTGGCCCCGACAAGGGCATCGTGACCACCGCCGACGGCCGCACTTTCGCGGCGAAACTCGTGGTCGCATCCGACGGCGTCCGCTCGAAACTGCGCGACCTCGCCGGGATCAAGCATACCCGGTGGGATTACGGCCAGTCCGGCATCGTCGCGACCGTTGCTCACGAACGCCCCCATAATGGCCGTGCCGAAGAACACTTCATGCCTTCCGGACCGTTTGCCATCCTGCCGCTCAAGAACAACCGATCCTCGCTGGTCTGGACCGAGCGCACGGCGGATGCCGAGCGGATCGTCAACGGCGACGACCTGGTCTTCGAGGCCGAACTGGAGCGCCGCTTCGGCCATCACCTCGGCGCGCTGACCGTCGAAGGCGCCCGCAAGGCCTTTCCGCTTGGGCTCACGCTCGCCCATGATTTCGTCAAGCCGCGCTTTGCGCTTGCCGGTGACGCGGCCCACGGCATCCACCCGATCGCAGGCCAGGGCCTCAATCTCGGCTTCCGCGATGTCGCAGCGCTTGCCGAAACCATCGTCGAGGCGGCACGCCTCGGTCTCGACATCGGCAGCTATTCGGTGCTCGAGCGCTACCAGATCTGGCGCCGTTTCGACACGTTCCAGATGGGCGTGACCAGTGACGTGCTCACCCGCATGTTCTCCAACGACTTCACACCGCTCCGGATGGCGCGCGATTTCGGTCTCTCTGTCGTTGACCGTCTGCCGGGGCTGAAGAATTATTTCATCAAGCAGGCAGCTGGCTTTGCCAGTTCGGATGCGCCGAAACTCTTACGCGGCGAAGCGATCTGAGGATTGTGCCCGTCAGCTCGGCGGATTGCCGGAAAAGGCGCGGCTGAGCGTGGCATCCATGCGCCGAAAACTCTCGGCGAGAATGGTCATGTCGGAGAAGGCATGCGCCAGCGCGATGCCGCCCTGCCATTCGGCAATCAGCGAGCGGGCGCGTGAAAGCGCCTGGGACGGTCTTTGCCCCGATCGCCCGAACTCGCCGGCAAGAAACTCGACCAGTTTCGTGAAGCTCTCGGCGGCCCGTGCGGAGGCTTCCGGCGCGGTCTCGCGAAAATCACGCACGCCGAGTGAAATCGGGCATCCCCTTTCCATGCGGCTGCGATTGGATTGCTGCAACCGGCGCAGGAGAAAGCGGCAGCGCTCCTCTGCGTCCGTCGACACCCCCATCGCCTCCGATACCAGCGCGTTGGTTTCACTGAGGAAGATGTCGGCCACGGCCAGCGCGATGTCGGCCTTGGTCGGATAGTAATAGAACATGTTGCCTTGCGGCACGCCGGCCGCCTTGGCGATATCGCCGATGGAACTGCCGGCGAAGCTCTGCCGCCAGAACAGATCGGCCGCCGCCGCCGCAATCGCCTCCCGCCGTTCGTCACCCTTTTTGGCCATGCCGCACCCGCCGCCCGAAAATTTGGTCGTTCGACTGACTTATTATCTTATCGGGAGGGTGAAAGACCAGAGCTGCGGGCACGCGTCATTCCGCGGAACCGGGCGCCTTGTCTTTCAACTGCCGTGCTTCGGACACCAGCATGATCGGGATGCCGTCACGAACCGGGAAGGCAAGCCGCGCCTTCTCGGAAATCAGCTCGCCCTTTTCGGCATCATAGGTCAGCGGCGCATAGGTGAGCGGGCAGACGAGAAGCTCGAGAAGCTTTTTATCGGGATGTTCCTTGCGAACGCTGTCCATCATGCACGCCCCATCTGACGCTGCTTTGCGCTATTGCAGCCGCCAGCTCGTATCCTCGTCGTTCTGCGCCAGCACCATCTCGGTAATGGCGATCAGCGTGTCGGCGCGGGCCTTGATGTCACGCGCCTCGAGGAGTGCCTGCTTCTCGGCCGGACCGTAGGGTGACATCATCGACAGAGAATTGACAAGCGTGGCGTTACTCGCCTTCTCGACACTCTTCCAGTCGACTTCCAGGTTATTGGCATCGAGATAGGCGCGGAAGCTTCTGAGCAGTTCCTCCCGATCGACCGTTTCGCCAAGGTCGTTCTTCGCCAGATCCGCCATTTCCGGCTCGATCGCGCAAACACGATAGGCGCGCGGCGGATCGAAGACCTCGGTCTTCACCCGGAAACGGCATACACCGCCAAGCGTCAGCACGTAGCGGCCATCGCCGGTTTCGCCGTAGCCGAGAATGCGGCCCAGGCAGCCGATCGCGCAGAGATCCCTGACCGGTCGCTCATCCGACTGGTCATGTTCAAGCGCCGGCTGAATCACCCCGATCAGCCGGGAGCCTGCCAGACAATCGTCGAACATGGAGATGTAGCGCGGCTCGAAAATGTTGAGCGGCAGCTGCGCGCCGGGCAAGAGAAGCGCCCCGGACAGCGGAAAGACCGGGACTTCGCCCGGCAGATCCGATGCCGCATCATATTCCGTGTTTCCGACCTTGATCATTCCGTCTTTCCGTTCCCATTCACCACACAAGTGGAGCATTGAGCCCAAAGCTCAAGGGGGCGGAAATGCCGCGCTGCGACGCGCGCTTACGAGAACAGCATCGACGACAGCTGGCGCCGCGCGGAAGCGGTCACCGGATCGGCCGGCCCCCAGGCCTCGAAGAATTCGAGCAGCTGCTTGCGCGCAGCATCGTCGTTCCAGCCGCGATCGCGGCGCATGACGGCGAAGACATGTTCGACAGCCTGCTCGCGCTCACCCTTCGCGGCAAGGATCTTGGCGAGCTGCAGCCGGGCCTCGAAATCACGTTCGTCCGCCGCGATCCGCGCTTCCAGTTCCGCCGGATTGCCAAGCGAGGCGACTTCACGGGCGAGTTCGAGCTTCTTGATGGCAGAGGCCATCTCCGGCTTGGCGCGCATCTCCTCGGGCGCCTGGTCGATAAGCTGCTGGGCTTCGTCGAGCGCGTCCGCCGCAATCATCGCATTGGCGAGCCCGCCCATGGCGCCGGCGTGAGACTGATCGGCCTGCAGCACCGCAGAATAAAGCTGGGCGGCCTGTTCGATCTGACCTTCGGCAAGCGAGGCGTCCGCCTTCTCCATCGCCGCCGCGATGCGGGGATCGGGCCCCTGATCGGCTGGACCGCCGAGCTTGGTGACGAAATTGCGCACCTCGCTTTCAGGCACCGCGCCCATGAACCCGTCGACCGGACGGCCATCCACGAAGGCGACGACGGCGGGGATCGACTGAACGCCCATCTGACCGGGGATGGCCGGATGGTCATCGATGTTGAGCTTGACGAGCTTCACCGCTCCGCCCGCCTCGTTGACCACCTTCTCGATGATCGGGGTCAGCTGTTTGCATGGACCGCACCAGGGCGCCCAGAAATCGACGATCACCGGCTGCTGGCGCGAGGCCTCGATCACGTCGCGCGAGAAATCCGCCGTCGTGGTGTCGCTGACGAGCGGGCCAGCTGCATGGCCCTGCTGCGGCGCCATCGAAGGAGCGGCGGAGGATGCGGCCTGCTGGCCGCCGAAGCTGACGGTGCCGGTCATCTGCGAGCCGGGAGCAGGTGCGAAGGGATTGTCGGAATTGGTCATATGCGTGAGATCCGTTTCGTTTCAGCCCAGATTGTAATGGCGGGCGTTCGTTTCAAGAAGAAAATTCGCGTCGAGCCGTCAGGCGGAAACCTTCACGACCAGNGGCTCATGGCCCGTNTGGGCGAGAAAGGTCATCAGGTCGGCGCTCGAAACCGTGGTGGTGGCGTTGTTGCGCAAGGGGTGACCGTTGATCAGTTCGCTCTCGGCCAGCGGTGCGTCGAGCACCACCTTCACCTTGCCGTCCGTATCATTGAGCGCGGCAAACACAGTGACTGACCCCGGAATGACGCCGAGCAGGTCCATCAGGGCATCCGGCTTGCCGAAGGAGACCCGCCCCGAGCCGCCGATGAGCGTGTGGATCTGCTTGAGATCGACAGTGGCGTCCTCCTCCAGCGTGACCAGGAAATACTGCCCCTTCTTGTCCTTGAGAAACAGGTTCTTGGTATGCGCGCCGGCGATCTCGTCGCGCAGCGATTGCGATTCGGCGACAGTGAAGACCGGCTCATGCCAATGCGTCTTGTGCGCGATCCCAAGCTGGTCGAGAACCGCAAAGAGATCCTCCGGCTCGCGCGGCTGGGCTTGCGGAACTTCGCTCGTGGTTTCACTGGTCATCAGGCTCGAACTCCGAATGCGCGGCCCGGTTCAAACCGGGCAGGAAGGCCGCTATTGGCTGGTTGCCGGCCTTGTTACCGGTCATCACCACCCGTGGCAATGCAGGAGGAGACAGGAAGGAAAATCNCGCCCGGCCTNACCCGCATCGACCCAACCCGGAATTGCCGGCAACGAATTTCAAATTCCCTGTTGCATTCTCATCCGGCTTGNGCCATATAGCGCCCGTCCGNACGCCACTGGCGGCGGAACGACGGTCTCACCTACCTCGGAGATCGTTCGATGAGCGGGTGTAGCTCAGGGGTAGAGCACAACCTTGCCAAGGTTGGGGTCGTGGGTTCGAATCCCATCGCCCGCTCCAAATTCTCTTAAGAGACAAAGACGCACAAGGCCTCGGTTCTCCGGGGCTTTTTCGCGTCTGGGCTGTGGTCGAAGTTCGCCTGAAGCCGAACGCCCGATCAGGCGCGGTATCGCATTGCCTCGACAAATCGCGCGAACGCGGGTGATGCCAGACGGCGGTGCGGATAATAAAGGTGATAGCCCTGTATCTTCGGGCACCAGTCTTCCAGCGCGGTCCTCAGTCGCCCGGATTCTATATGGGGCTGCGCCAGATCTTCCGGAACGAAGGCAAGGCCCAGCCCGTCGAGCGCGGCGTGAAGCACCGAGACGATATTATCAAGAACCACCTGTCCACCGACCTTCACCTCTATGTCGCGGCCGTCCTTTTCGAACTCCCAAGCATAAAGAGCGCCTGCCGAGGCCAATCGCAGATTGATACATTGGTGACTGGTCAATTCGCCCGGATGCTCGGGTACTGAACGACGCCGGAAATAGTCGGCCGTACCCACCACCACAAACCGCCAGTCCGGGCTGATGCGGACGGCAATCATGTCCTTGCCGAGCGCCTCTCCCAGCCTGATGCCCGCGTCGAAATGCTCCCCGACGATGTCCACAAAGCCGTCATTGACGGATACTTCGACGGTAATGTCGGGATAGGCGGCGAGAAATGCCGCCAACCGCGGCCTCACGGTCATCTCCATTGCGTGGACCGACGAATTGATCCGGATCGTTCCTGCGGGCTTGTCGCGAAGTTCGCTGAGCGCATCGATCTCGGCCTGGATCTGGGCGAGGTGCTCTGAAACGGAACTGTAGAGTCGCTCACCGGCCTCCGTCATCGCCACGCTCCGCGTGGTGCGGGTCAGAAGCCGCAACCCCAGGCGCCCCTCGAGAGCCCGTATCGTATGGCTGACTGCCGAGGGCGACACGCCGAGCTTTGCGGCCGCGCGGGTGAAGCTCTCCTCACGCGCCACGAGCACGAAGGTTCTCAGGTCACTCAGTTCGTCCCGCGCCATTCATGAATCCAATTCAATAGTGCATGTAATTTATTATAGCTAATCGAACAGTTCCGCAAACCCTAGATAGAGATCGAATGCAAACGCAGGAAAGGACCGACAATGGAGATTTCACGCGCCACCCAACGCTCGTAGAATGACGGCCCCGCTGACTGGTTCACTGGGTCGGTCAAGGTCGAGATGCTGTTCAACCCCTTTGANAAGGACCGTGTGCAAGGTGCGAGCGTCACCTTCGAAGCCGGCGCGCGCACGGCATGGCACACCCATCCGCTGGGCCAGACGCTGATCGTGACNGCCGGCGANGGCCGCGTTCAAAGGTGGGGTGGNCNGATCGAGAAAATCAACGTCGGCGATGTCGTGTGGTTNGCGCCCGGTGAAAAGCACTGGCACGGCGCCGCACCCGACCGGACCATGACACACACCGCCATTCAGGAAGTCAGCGACGGCAAGGCTGTCGACTGGATGGAAAAGGTCTCTGACGCGCAATACGCGTCCACCGAGTAAACACCGATACCGAGAAGGAACGAATTTCATGATCAAGGACAAGGTCGTCATCATTACCGGAGCCTCGTCGGG
Organism: Hoeflea sp.; assembly: GCA_002707605.1. Taxonomy (GTDB): domain Bacteria; phylum Pseudomonadota; class Alphaproteobacteria; order Rhizobiales; family Rhizobiaceae; genus Pseudohoeflea. The sequence goes on along the minus strand of PANK01000013.1, from coordinate 268,354 downwards.
CATCGGCGAAGCCACCGCCAGACGCCTGGCCGGCGACGGCGCAAAGGTCGTCCTCGGCGCGCGCCGCGAGGACAGGTTGAAGGATCTCGCCGGAGAGATCGAACAGGCTGGTGGCCGNGCCATCTGGAACGCCCTGGANGTGGCGAGTGCCGAGGACAACCNTCGTATCGTCGAGGCGGCCGTAGAAGCCTTCGGGCGGATCGACGCGATATTCCTCAATGCCGGTCTGATGCCCAGCAGCCCGGTCTCTGCGCTCAAGACCGACGAGTGGGACCAGATGGTCGATGTCAACATCAAGGGCGTGCTCAACGGTGTTGCTGCCGTCATGCCCAAATTCCTCGAGCAGAAGTCCGGGCACATCCTCGCCACCTCCTCGGTTGCGGGACTGAAGGCCTATCCCGGCGCTTCGGTCTATGGCGGCACCAAATGGTTCGTCCGCAACTTCATGGAGGTTCTGCGCATGGAATCCGCATCGGAAGGGACGAATATTCGCACCGCCACGATCTATCCGGCTGCGATCAATACCGAATTGCTCAGCACCATTACGGATGAAAAGGCTGCCGAGGGCATGAAAGGGCTTTACGACGCCTACGGGATTGCGCCGGAGCGCATAGCCGACGTCNNCGCCTTCGCGCTCGACATGCCGGAAGACACCACGGTGAATGAATTTACCGTCGGCCCGGCACGCCAGCCTTGGTGAGACGGTGACGGCACAATTTGGCGCACGCTGTGAGCCACGCTGAACAATCACCTATCGGTGCATGACGACGGAGGCGCGGGACAACCCCGCGCCTTTTCGATTAGGCCTCTCAGGAGGTCGCAAGTGTCGGATACGGCCTGCTCTTCCTGACCGGCACCATGGATAGGATCAAGACATTGACCGGCAGACCGCCAAGGGGCGCGCAGAACATGCGAGCTTCGAAGCAGGCCTCATTGCACAACGCAATTATACATGCGAAACATGTCATGATTGTTTGATACAAGCATGATTTATGGACACGTCGCTCGATCTGAACCTGCTCAGGGTCTTCGAAATCCTGCTCGAAGAGGAAAGCGCCACCAGGGCGGCGATCAGGCTCGACCTGACGCAGGCGGCCGTNTCGGCCTCTCTCGCGCGCCTGCGCAAGGTCTANGACGACCCCCTTTTCGAACGNACCGGCAAGGGACTGGCCCCGACCCCNAGGGCGCTGGCGCTCGCNCCCGACATTCGCCGCGCCATGGATGCNGTGCGCGCCTCGCTGCCGGCTNAAACNGGNCGNAGCCATATCCTGATCGGGATCTCCGACGATATCGAGATGGCCTATGGCGCATCGATCGTCACACGGCTGAGACGCGATTGTCCCGACATGCTGCCCGTCTTGCGGCCATGCCACAGTGCTGCTGCCGCGGGCCTCCTCGCCGAACGCCAGATCGACATCGCGCTCGGCTCGGGCGGAATGACCGCGCGCGGCCTTTTGCGNCATTCGCTCGGCACNACNGGCTATCTGGGCGTGATGCGCGGCACCGGCNATAGCCCNNATCGACATGGANCTCGAGACNTTCTGCGCGAGNCCGCATNTGATGATNTCGGCGAGCGGNCTGACNGGCGNTCTCGACACNGCACTCNCCGCGATCGGCCGGACCCGGAAAGTGGCGGCAGCAACNACGCATGTCACCGCCGCGCCGTTTCTCCTCAAGGGCGGCATGGTNNCCACGNTNCCNGCNCANGCGGCCCANGCGATCGCNNCGCTCGGCGGCTTCGTCACCTTCACNCCNCCGGTCGACATGCCCGCCTACCCGCTNGAACTCGCGACACGCGCCAGCAACACCCGCGACGCCACGCTGAAAGCGGCNGTGAAATCGATCCGCGCGATCTTTGCGGGCGAGTGAGCGCTCTNTGCCGCAGAGNGGGCAATTGACCGNTCCGGACTTTCGGGCCNAATTTTGCCGCAACGGACCGGCATNAAGACACCGACATGGCCAGACTTCNTCATNTTGTCGCGCTGATCGCNCTTGCAGCCCTCGTCTTCTCNNCGGGGNCNGGTTTTNCCATNNCTGCGTCTGGCGATACGNGNCANTACGCNGGAGTTGNGANGACNCACGCCGGCNCGGTTACGACGGTNGCNANCGACTGCATCCATTGTCCGGAGGACGGNACGCGCCACCANCNACCCGCNCAACACGGAGNGGATTCGTCCTGCTGCGATNNCAATTGCGTCAATCTCGCCATNNTGGNNGGCCCGGCNGNNNGCNCGCAATTCNNGCCNGCACNGNTCATCGCGGACACGCCANCCGGCNCTCACCGGTNANGCNCCGCCCGTNTACCTNCCNCCNCCNCTCNNNGNCTGACGCCNNANNNCCNAAACGNCTTCNTCANATCATCGCGTCCGCGCTACCGNAAANNACNCCGGACGCCCGAGAGGAAAAAATCCATGANCACCNCTCGCNCCTTCNCNCGNCTGGGCCTCGCCCTGNCCATCTCCCTTTTCGCCACNAGTGCGATGGCCGCCAGNATGTCTGNTTACAAGAACCCCTGGTGCGGCTGNTGCGANGCNTGGGTCGANGCCATGCGCGCCGCCGGNCACGANGTNACCANCCACNACGTCGAGGATCTCGACCCCGTCAAGCGCCAGGCCGGCGTCCCTGCCGACATGGAAGCCTGCCATACGGTTTCGATGGAGCTCGACGGCCGCACCTATGTGATAGAGGGCCACGTGCCGCGCGAGGCGGTCGACAAGCTGATCAGCGAGCGCACGGATATTCGCGGCATCGCCGTTCCCGGCATGCCCGACGGCTCGCTCGGCATGGGTGACGACCCCGCCGCCCGCTACACGGTCTGGGCCTTTGACGGCAAGGGCGGAAAAAGCCGGTTCTACGAAGCGGGAAAATAGCTCCGGACCAGGCGGCAACACCCGGCGTCTAAGGGCGCCGGGTTTTCTTCACCCCTCCGGTCGACATGCCCGCCTACCAGCGCGAGCAAGACCCGCGACGCCACTCTACAAAATGCCGTGAAGTCCATCCGCGCGGTCTTTGCGGGCAAGTAAGTGGGTGTGTAATTCAGAGATGAAGCTTGGCGCAGGCCTAATGGTCGCGTTGCTCCTATGTAGGCTACATCGAAATGCGTTCTATGAGACAAGGGACTAATGGAGGCAGATGACCGATGTATCCCCGCGCCATGTTATCAGCGCTCTGAACGTATATATGATTGACCAATTTGTATTATCATTCTTCGGTCTTTGCTTTTCTGAGCAATATCAAACTCAAACTGAATAAAGCTAAATACTTTAGCGAGTCGGTCCGCAGCATTATACTCTGCGCACCGAAGATGTATTCGACTCAATCTACTGAAACGTGTTTTCTGACCGTCCGGAATGCGAGGAGCAATTTTCTTGAAATCACCATCATGAGACAGCAGCACCGCATCAAAATCTTCAGCAACAAATGCCACTAACGGGTCTACGGATCCAGCAGGGATCAAGTCCCGAATATACTGCGCATCAGAGCCAAGCTCTTCTAGTTTTCTACCAACGGATGCTGCAACATTCTCATCGAGCATGAATCGCATAGCCGTATAAGATCAATTCTACGCACTTTTTGCCAGCGCTTTCTCGTGCTGAAGAGCCGCTTCAACATCTGTTTGCGTTAAAGATGGATACTCGGCCAAAATTTGCTCAGTAGAGAATCCTGCATCTGCATATCTTTGGATTGTCGCCGTCGGAATACGAGTGCCCGCAACTACCCAAGAGTTTCGTGCAACAAATTTCTGTCTCTCGACCTGGCCAACAGTTTTTTCCTGCCTCTTTTTTAAGTCACTTATCTTAGAGGAAACTTCATCGATAACATCGATAATAGCTAACATTGCGAGCTGGCCGGTCTCAGCCCCTTTTACTTCGTTGTCATCACCTGGAAGTAGATACGACGGCTCGCCGTTTACGATCCAAATTTTAGCATCAGCCCAGTGAGATATCCCGTCTTTTTCCATAGCCCGGGCTAGCTTCTCCAGTCGCGACAAGCTCACCCGATGCTTCGCTCGAAGCTCCGCTAATGTTCGAAGCCCAACCGCATCTTTGAAGGAATAAATCCGACTGTAAGCCGTGCCGCGCTCGTCGTAGGCATACTTGGGCACAAAAAATCCGCGCCGATCCCACGCCCGAAGCTGGCCTTTCGAAAGACCTGTTATTCGAGCAATGTGATCTTCCGTAAGTGCTGCGATAACTGTTTCTTTGAGCGCGTTCATTGTATCTATTTTAGATCAGAATTGTGGAAATGATAGGAAAATGTTCCGGTACCTACGTATGAATGCCGAAATTTCTATCACACATCTTCTCAGATGCCCCCTCAAACCGACTCCCGCTCCACCAGCTCGCATTCGACCTTGATCTGGCGGGGGCCGGCTTCGAGGCCGCCGGCGGCGTCGATGATGAGTTCGGCGGCCAATTCGCCCATTTCATAGTGCGGCAGCACCAGGGTGGTGAGCGGCGGGCGGGTGAACTGCGCGATCTCGCGATCGTCGAAGCCGATGACGGCGACATCGCCGGGGATGGTTTTGCCGAGTTCGCGCAGCGCGTCGTAACACCCGACCGCCATCATGTCGTTGGCGCAGAAGATGGCGTCGGGCGGATTGTCGAGCGCCATCAATTCGCGCGCCATCTCGTAACCCGATGACGGCTCCCAATTGCCAGGTTTCACCAGATCCGCGTCGAAGGGAATGTCGTGGCTGGCGAGCGCCTGGCGATAGCCCTTGAGCCGGTCGCGGCTGGCATCGAGCCCCTCCTGTCCGTTGATCATGCCGATGCGCTTGCGCCCGGCATTGAGCAGCCGCTCGGTGGCGGTCCGTCCGCCCACGAGTTCGCCCGGCACCACGGAGGGAAGCCGCCGCTTGCCGTCATAGCAATTGAGAAGCACGGTCCGCTGGTCGAAGAGAGAGGGCGAAGGCTCCACCCTTCGGGTCAGGATCGTGCCGTAGATGATGCCCGCCACCCGCTGCTCGGCGAGCTGGTCGAGCAGGATCTTTTCGGATGCCGCATCGCCCTGAAGCACATAGAGGCAGGTGGTCAGCCCGAATTCGAGCGCCTTGGCGCGCGCACCATCAAAGGCGAGCGACATCCACGGATCGGTCGCCACCTCGTCGGCGATGAAGGCGATGACACCGTTCTCCGCAGCGGGATGGCGCTGCTCGCGGCGCGCCAGCCGGTACCCTATGTCCTCCGCCGCCTGACGCACCTTCTTCTTGGTGGCGTCGCTCAACCGCGCGCCGGGCGTTCCGTTAAGCACCAGCGACACCGTGGCCTGGGAGACACCGGCCAGCGAGGCGACATCCATCATGGTCGGCCGTCCGCTGCGGCTTTTCAGGCGACCTTTCTCGGTTTCCGCGTCCACTGACTACTATTCCCGTCCGTTACTCGTATGCACGTTGGCCATGCTGCCCATGCTGCATTGCGTTATCTGCTATCCGCTACACCCTGGGCACCGCAAGTCAAATCAGGTGCAGCGGATATATTGCTTTTTACATCGAGGGTCAGGACCCTAATCGTCGCCGCGCAGCCTGCGCACCCGGTCCAGACCGACCGCGACGACAATAAAGACACCGATGAATGCCCCCTGCCAGAAAGTGGAAATACCCAGCAGAATGAGCGAATTCCGGATCACCTCGATCAGCAGCGCACCGACGACGGCGCCGAAGACCGTGCCCTCGCCGCCTGCCAGGTTTGCTCCGCCGATCACCGCGGCGGCAATGACCGTCAGCTCCATCGCGGTGCCGAGATTGGTGGTCACACTGCCGAGCCACCCGACCATCAAAATACCGGCCAAGCCGGCGGTGAACGCCGAGAACATGTAGACCGACACCTTCATGCCCCGCACGGAAATTCCGGTGAGGATGGAGGCACTCTCATTGCCGCCGATGGCGAAGATATGCTGTCCCCAGCGCGTCCATTTGAGAATGAACCCCATGATGACGGCGAGAATGACCATTACGATCAGCGGATGCGGCAGCCCGAAGGTCGACCCGCCTCCGAGCGCCAGAAGAAGTTCGTGATCCGGCCCGAACTCGTAGATCATCTTGTTGTTGGACAGAACCAGCGCCATCGAGCGCGCGAAAGAGAGCATCCCCAGCGTCACCACGAAGGGCGGCATGCCGAGAAAGGCGATCAACAACCCGTTGACGAGCCCGACGATAAGAGCTGCTCCGAGCGCGAAGACGATGCCGGCCCAGAGCGGCCAGCCCTGCTCCATCGTCGCCCCGATCACCACAGCCGACAGCACGACGGATGCGCCGACCGAAAGATCGATGCCGCCCGAGGCGATCACCACCATCATGCCGATGGCGATGATGCCGACAAAAGCGAAGTTGCGGGTCACGTTGAAGAGATTGCGCTCGGTGGCGAAAGTGTCGGTGATCAGCGACAGCGTCACGCAGGCGATGACGGCGGCGAGAAACACCCAGAAGACCTGCTGGCCCATGATGCGCGAAAGCGGATTGCGATGCTGGCTGTGGCCGATCGCCTGTTCGAGTGTGGTCATGCTCTCCCCCTATGCCGCCATGATCGCGCCGGTGATCAGGCCGGTCACTTCCTCGGGCGAACTGTCCCGTGTCGCCTTGTGGCAGACGAGTTCGCCACGCCTGAGCACCGCGATGCGGTCCGCCACGCCGAAGACGTCGGGCATGCGGTGACTGATCAGGATCACCGAAATGCCGCGGTCACGCAGCCGCTTGATGAGATCCAGCACCTCGGCCACCTGTCGCACCGAGATCGCCGCCGTCGGCTCGTCCATCAGCACGATCTTGGCGTCTGCCAGCAGCGTGCGCGCGATGGCGACCGCCTGGCGCTGGCCGCCGGACATCTTGCGCACGAGATCGCGCGGCCGGGTTTCCGATTTCAGCGTCGCGAAGAGTTCCCCGGCCTTATTATGCATCGACCGGTAATCGAGAATTTTCACCGGGCCGAACTCCTTGCGTATTTCACGGCCGAGAAACACGTTCGAGGCGGCACTGAGATTGTCGCACAGCGCGAGATCCTGATAGACGATCTCGATCCCCGCCTCCTGCGCATCGCGCGGATGGCTGAAGTCGCAGACCTCGCCGTCGAGCTCCATCGTTCCGGTCGAGGGCCGGAAATTGCCCGCGATAATCTTCACCAGGGTGGATTTGCCGGCGCCGTTGTCTCCCATCAGCCCCAGCACTTCCCCCTTTCCGATCGAAAGCGACACATTGTCGAGGGCGCGTATCGCCCCGAAATGCTTGCCGATTCCGGTCAGCTTCAATCGTTCCGCCACGGATTATCCTCCCTGTCCTCGCATGTCGGTCGTCCTACAGATACTTGACGAGTTTCTATTAGTAAATATTATCATCACAAAGATCGCAGGGAGGATCGATGAAACTGCTAATAACGGGTGCGACCGGGAAGGTCGGCAGCAATTTTCTGCCGGCATTCCTGGCGGAGGAAAAGTATGCGGACGTAACGGTGGCGGCTCTCTGCCACAACCGTGCATTGCCGGAGAGCGATCGTGTCGAGGTGATCCGGGGATCCCTTTCGAACCGCGAGGATGTGGAACGCGCCATGGAGGGCGTAACCCACGTCATCCATATGGCCGCCGTGAAGGAATCGCCCGATCTCGTGATCGATGTCGCCATCAAGGGCATGTTCAACCTCATGGAGGCCTTCCGCGCCTCCCCTGTTGCAAGACAGTTCGTTCTCGTCAGCGGCGATTGCGCCGTCGGTCACATCTTTCACGACTACGCCGCCCCGATCACGGAGGAAGCGCCGCGCCGCGCCTACAAGGGCTGCTACGCGCTGACCAAGGTGATCGAGGAAGTGATGCTCGAGCAGTATCAGATCCAGTACGACATCAACGGCACATGCCTGCGCGCGCCTTGGATCATGGAGAAGGACGACTTCCGCTACGCCATGAGCTTCGGGGACGACCAGTTCGGCGGTCCCGCCTGGGACGAGCTGATGACGGCGAGCGCACTGGAAAAGGCGCGCGGCTCGAACGGCGTACCGCTCATGCTCGATCATGAGGGCAAGCCGCTCCGTCGCAATTTCGTGCATGTCTCCGATCTTGTCTCCGCGATCATCGCCGTCATCGACAATGCGGCGGCACGGCAGGAGCTTTTCAATATCGCGATGGACGTACCGGTGAACTACGCCGAGGCGGCCAGCTATCTCGAACAAAGCCGGGATCTCCCGGCTGTGGAAATCCGCACCGACTTCTTCAGCAACTGGTTGGACAACACCAAGGCCCGGCTCCGGCTCGGCTGGAAGCCGTCCTACGACCTCAGAAAGCTGATCGACGAGGCGTGGACCTATGTGCGGGTCGATTCCGATCCGCGCAAGATCTGGTATCCGGGCTGAAATCCGGTGCCTTTCTCTTCACCTATGGGAGGATATGTGATGAAGGGACTGATGAAACTGGCGGCCACAGCGGCCGTACTCGCCTTTGCGGCCACCGGCGCGCAAGCCCAGGAAAAGAAGACACTGGCCATCGTGGTCAAGGGCCTCGACAACCCGTTCTTCGAGCAGATCAACAAGGGTTGCCAGAAGTGGATGTCGGAGAATGCCGACAGCGAATATGAATGCCTCTACACCGGCCCCGCCTCGTCCGCGGATGAAGCCGGCGAAGTGCAGATCGTCGACGATCTTCTGACCCGCGGCGTGGCGGCGATTGCCATTTCCCCGTCCAATGCGCCGGCCATGGCCAACCGGATCCGCCAGATCGCGCCGTCCGTCCCGGTCATGACCATCGATGCCGACTTCCTGGAAGCCGACCGCGACCTGCGCAAGACCTATCTCGGCACCGACAACTACCTGATGGGCGTCAAGATGGCCGAACAGGCAGCAGCCCTGAAACCCGATGGCGGCACCGTCTGCCTGCAACTCGGCAACGTGGCTGCCGACAACATCAACGCCCGCGCACAGGGCTTCCGCGACACGGCATCCGGCGAAAAGGGCATCGACCGCCTGACCGGCCAGGCCGGCTGGACGGAAATCGAGGGCTGCCCGGTCTTTACCAACGACCAGGCCGACCTCGCCAACCAGCAGATGGCCGATACCTTCACCGCCAATCCGGATCTCGATGCCTTCATCCTGATCGGCGGCTGGGCCCAGTTCGCGCCGCAGGCCTATGCGCAGGTGACCGACCAGGTGATGGACAAGCTGAAGTCCAAGGACCTGATCATCATCGCCGGCGACACGCTGCCGCCGCAGACCCAGGCCTTCCGCGACGGCCGCAGCCACGCCCAGGTCGGCCAGCGTCCGTTCGAGATGGGCTACAAGGCGCCCGACGTCATGATCCAGCTCATCAACGGCGAAACCGTCGAAGATCCGCTCTTCACCGGGCTCGACGTCTGCAACGGCGAGGATCCGGGCTTCTGCAAGGACAACTGATCCGCTTCGGCAGTTCTGTCGATACGAGAAAGGCCGGGCCATGCGCCCGGCCTTTCCGCTTTTCATGACTTTCAACATCGACCTGGGTTTGAGGCCGGGTATCGGCGCTACGTCAGGCGGACGGACATTCCGCCATCCGCGAATAACGGGCTCCCCGTCACGAAACTCGACCGGTCGGAGAGAAGAAACAACGCCGCTTGGGCAATCTCCATCGGCTCAGCCATCCGCTTCATCGGGTGCAGGCCGGACACGAACGCCAATACGCTTGGATCGCTTTCGCCACCCATCGGCGTGATCGTTCCGCCCGGCAAGACCGCATTGATCCGGATGTCTTCCGCGGCATGATCAGCGGCCAGGGATTGAACCAGACCGTTCAATTCCGCTTTGGACGCCGCGTAGGCTGCCATCCCCGGCAGGCCGCCATTACTGAGCCCGACGAAAGACGATGTGAAAACCATCGAGCCACTGCCGCGCAACTTTAGCGCCGGAATCTGTGCCTTGGCCGCGAGAAAGGCACTCGTCAGATTGACTGAGATCACTTCCGACCAGTTGGCGAGCGGCATTTCCGGCGCTGCAATCATGTCGCCGACCATGCCGGCATTGTTGAACGCGCCGTCCAGCCCCCCGAATTCCCGGGTGGCGAGATCAACAAGCGCTTCGGCGTAGCTCGCATCCTTCACGTCGCCGGCAAGGAATACGGCGTTAGCGCCACCGCGACGGATCTCATCCGTAACGGCCGCCAGTTCCGCGGATCGCCGTGCGCCGAGAACGACGTTCGCGCCCTCCCTTGAGAACAGCCGCGCCGCCGCGGCCCCGATACCGCTGCTTGCGCCGGTGACAATGATCGTCTTGTTTTCCAGTTCCATGACTTGCTCCTTTCTGGATGTACCGTCGCGCCAATTCAGACAGCTCGCTTGCGGTGCAGCCACCCGATTTCCGTTTCCGACGTCGCTTCAGGACAAAATGCTGCAATTGCAAACACAGGTTGCAATGCATCAATCTCGTTTCGGCAATATTTCCCTCTCCCGGGCCGGCGGAAAAGTCCGCTTCGCGAGTCGGATTCAAGTTGATAATTTTATGATTATGTTATTAGCTAATTTCAGTTGACGGAGGGAGCCGTCAGCAACTTTTGAATGCTCAGGGAGGAGTTATGAGAAAGAATGCCTTGCTTGGCGCGCTCGTGTTTTCGAGTGCGCTCGTCACCGGAGCGTGGGCGGAGGACAAGCCGCAAATGGCTTTTGTCGTCAACGCCGCATCCGATTTCTGGAAACTGGCTGAAGCCGGCGTCAACGCCGCACAGGAAGAACTGCCGAACTACGAAACGCAGTTCCGCTACCCCGCGCAGGGCACCGCCGCGCAACAGAACGCCTTGATGGACGACCTCGTGGCCGCCGGCACCGATGCGATCATGATCTCGTCGGTCGATCCGAAAACCTCGATCGACGCGTTCAACCGGATCGCCGCCCAGATTCCGCTGTTCACGACCGATTCCGATGCGCCCAACAGCGATCGCATCGCCTATCTCGGGTCATCCAACACCGATGCGGGTGTGCAGGCCGGCGAGATGGCGGTCAAGGCCATGCCCGACGGCGGCAAATGCATGGGCTTCGTGGGGTTCCTCGGTGCCGATAACGCGGTCGAGCGTATCGCAGGCTTCCGACAGGCTGTCGAGGGCTCGGGCATCGAGCTCGTCGACGTGCGCGGCGACGATGTCGATTTCGCCCGCGCGCGTGCCAATGTGGACGACGTGTTGGCCGCCCAGCCCGATATCGACTGCATGGTCGGGTTCTATTCCTACAATCCGCCCAAAATCTACGAGGCCCTCCAGGCCGCGGGCCGTCTCGGCGACATCACCGTCATCGCATTCGACGAGGACCCGGTGACGCTGGGCGCGGTGCGCAATGGCGAGTTCGCCGGCACCATCGTCCAGGATCCCTATCAGTGGGGCTATCAGGGCATGAAGCTGATGGCGAGCTACCTGGAAGGCGACAAATCGGGAATCCCGGAAGACGGGCTGATCATCGTTCCCACCAAGGCCATCGACCAGTCCAATGTGGATGCCTTCGAGGCCGAACTCAGGGAACGCCTTGGCAAATAGGTGACCTCCCGGAAGCCTGAGACTGCGCGGGAGCATCCTCCGGTGCCTCCGCGCAGTCGACTTTCTGCAAATTGGCAAGCCTTGCGATGACACCCGGATTTTCCATCAGCCTGTCCGGCATCTCCAAATTCTATCCCGGCGTAGTCGCGCTGTCCGATGTGCGTCTCGAAATCGCCGCCGGAGAGGTCGTGGGCCTCATCGGTGAGAACGGAGCCGGCAAATCGACCCTGATGAAGGTGCTCGGCGGCACCATTTCGCCTGATCGCGGCACGATCGAGGTGGCGGGCGAGAAGCGCGACAGCCTCACACCCTCGGGCGCCATGGCCCGCGGCATCGCCTTCGTCCATCAGGAACTCAACCCCTTCACCAATCTCGACGTCACCGCCAACATCCTGCTCGGACGCGAAAAGACGAAGGGCCTGTTCCGTATGCTCGACCGGCAGGCGATGGAAGACGAAGTCAGGCCGATCCTCGACATGCTCGCAGCACCCTTCGGTCCATCCGACCCGGTGTCCGGCCTCTCGCTGGCAGAACAGCAGCTTCTCGAGATTGCGCGCGCTCTGTCCATAGACGCCCGCCTGGTCATCATGGATGAGCCGACCTCCAGCCTGACCCTCTCTGAGACACGCCGGCTGCTCGATGTCATCCGGCAATTGCAGAAACGCGGCGTCGCCGTCCTCTTCATCAGTCACCGCCTCAACGAGGTCGAAGAAATTTCGGACCGCGTGGTCGTTCTGCGCGACGGGCGAAATGCCGGCGAACTGCCGGCAGGAGGCATCACGCGGGACAAGATGATCTCGATGATGATCGGCCGCGACGTCAAACAATTCTACGAGAAACGCCCGCACGAGGTACGCGCGCCGGTGCTGGAAATCCGCAATGTCGGCACCCGCACCTTCCCCCATGCGCGCGCCAGCCTGACCGTCCACGAGGGCGAGATCCTGGGCCTCGCCGGACTTGTCGGCGCCGGTCGGACGGAACTGGCCCGCGCCGCCTTCGGCATCGATCCCGTCTTGAATGGCGAAATCCGTCTCGCAGGTGAGAAGCTGCCCGATCAGAACGTCGCCGAGGCTATTGCCCGCGGCATGGGCCTGGTGCCCGAGGACCGCAAGGGGCAGGGACTGTTGCTCGATTTCTCCATCGCGCAGAACATTGCCCTGCCCTCGTTGGAGCGGCTTTCCTCGGCGGGCACGGTCTCGACCGAACGCGAACTGGCGCTTGCGGAGGATTCCCGCAAGCGGCTCGGCATCAAGACCGCGACGGTGAACAATGCCGCCGCCGAACTCTCGGGCGGCAATCAGCAGAAGGTGGTTCTGGCCAAATGGCTGGCCATGGAGCCCAAACTGCTGATCGTCGATGAGCCGACGCGCGGCATCGATATCGGCGCCAAGGCTGAAGTCTACCGGGTTTTGCAGGCGCTCGCCGACAAGGGCGTCGGCATCCTGATGATTTCAAGCGACATGGAAGAAGTGATCGGCGTGTCCGACCGGGTGGCGGTCATGCGCGCAGGCGAGATCACCGGCATCCTGTCGGCGGACGAACTGACCGAGCATGGCATTTTGAGCCTGGCGGTGGAATAGGAGCGGGACGAGAACATGAACAAGAAGGATTTGGGTCTGGCCCTCTTGATCCTCGTGGTCGGCGCGGTGGTGGCGATGATCAACCCGCGCTTCCTGTCGCGGATCAATCTGGCGAACACCGCGAACCTCATCGGTCTCTTCGGCCTGTTTTCGATCGCCGAGGCCTTCGTCCTCGTCACGGCCGGGATCGAACTGTCCGTCGGCTCGGTGATTGCGCTCCTCGGCGTGATCTTCATCGACATGATCGTGGTTCAGGGCGTGCCCTGGCCGATCGCGACTGTCATCGTCATCGTCATCGGCGGCATCCTCGGCTCGATCCATGGCTGGCTCATCACCCGGATGAAGCTGCAGCCTTTCGTCGTCACACTGTGCGGCCTGTTGATATATCGCGGTATCGCCCGCTTCTACACCGCGGACGGAACGGCAGGCTTTTCCTATGGCGACAATTTCCCGGTGCTCGCACATGTGGTTTCCGGTCGGACCGCAGGCATTCCGCATTCGATCATCGCCTTCGGCGTGCTGGCCCTCATTTCCTGGTACGTGCTCCACCGCACCGTCTTCGGCCGCCATCTCTTCGCCGTCGGTAAGAACGAGGAAGCCGCGCGGTTCGCCGGCATCAACACCCAGCGCACCATTGTCGCGGCCTATGTGATCTGCCTGGTCCTGACCGCGATCTCGGCGATCTTCCTCGCCATGTACACCCGCTCGGTCCACCCGGCCTCGCACGGCAATTTCTACGAACTCTATGCCATTGCCGCAGCCGTGCTCGGTGGGTTCTCGCTGCGCGGCGGTGAAGGCTCGATCGTCGGCGTGGTGCTCGGCGTGATCCTGCTGCAGGTGCTGCAGAACCTCGTCAACCTTCTCGGCATCCCCTCATCGCTCAATTTCGCGGTGATGGGCAGCGTCATCCTGATCGGGGTTCTGGCCGACAACCAGTTCAACCGCTACCGCGAGCGAAAGCGCCAGTCGCGCATGGCGAACTCTGTGGTCAGCGGTGCGGAACAGACGGGCTGACGCCTAGGCCAGGTCCCGCGCGTCACGTTCGACCTTCTGGGCCGGGAACGGCGTTGCCAGAAGAATGGCAAGGCCCACGACGAAGAAGATGATCAATGTCGCCATGCCGTAACGCGCCGAGCCGGTCATCAGCGTCACGGTGGCAACCGACAGCGGCGCGAGGAACGAGGTTGCCCGACCCGACAGCGCATAGATGCCGAAATAGCGGCCCGCATCGTCGGGATGAATGCTCTGCGCCAGATAGGACCGTGAGGACGCCTGCACCGGACCGAAGGCGATGCCGATCAGCAGGCCGAAGAGGATGTAGACCTTTTCCGCCGGTGTACCGAACAATCCGCCGGATTCTGTCGTGCCCATCTGGATCAGCCCGAAGAGCGTGAAGCCGGGACCGGTGGAAATGATGCCGATCGTCGCAATCAGCAGACACACGATCGACAGCACGACGATGGCCTTGGAGCCCATCTTGTAATCAAGCCGCGAGGCCCAGATGCAGCCGCCGATGGCGACCACGTTCAGGATGATCCCGAATATGCCGATCTCCATCGTCTTCCAGCCGAACATGCCCGCCGCGAAGGTGCCGCCAAGCGCCAGAAGACCGTTGACCCCATCCTGGTAGATCATTCGCGCGATCAGAAACTTCAGAATGCCGGCCTTGCGCCGGACTTCGGAGATCGTCCCGGCGAGTTCGCGCAAGCCTGTGCTGACGGCGGAACCCACCGAGGTCGGGCGATGATAATCGGGCGTAAAGAGGAACATCGGCAGCAGGAACACGAGATACCACATGGCCGCCAACGGTCCGGTGGCGCGTGCGCCCTCGCCTTGAGCCGGATCGAGCCCGAAGATCGGCGTCAGGCCCAGAAGCGTCTTGCCCGTCTCCTCGTTGCCGGCCATGAACAGGACCACGAAGATCAGCACGATCATCCCGCCCAGATAGCCGAGCCCCCATGCGATGTTGGAGATGCGCCCGACATTTTCGGGCTTCACCAGCCGCGGCATCATCGAATCGTTGAAGACGATCGAGAACTCGGCCGCCACCGAGGCGAGAACGATCAGAAGGAATGGAAAGAACAGCGACGAACCAGGCGCCGCCCACCAGAGCGAGATCAGCGCCGCGATCTTGACCACCGCGAAGGCCGCAATCCACGGTTTGCGTGGACCAACCGCATCGGCGATGGAGCCCAGAACCGGAGACATGATGGCGATGATGAAACCCGACGCCGTGATCGCATAGCCCCACCAGGCCTGACCGAGGTCCGGATCCTTTGCCAATTGCGAGACGAAGTAAGGGCCGAAGATGAAGGTGATAACGACCGTGAAGAATGGCTGGGCCGCCCAGTCGAACATCATCCAGCCGAAAATGCCGCGCCGTGGCACGGGCTTTTCCGCGATCGGTTCACTCATTGCGCATCCCTCCCCGATCGCATCGGCGATCTTCGCCCGCGGGTCCCGCGTCAACAGTTACTATGCGCGCAGTGAACGCGCCAGATCGCTCATCATCCCGGCGGCGACCGTCAGTTTTGCCACGGTCAGTTCGCCGGTCTCCGCCAGCTGCAGAATCTGCCCCGCCACATGGCCGATACGCCCGTGATTCTCGGCCCGCCAGCTCTCGAATGGATCCTCGGCATCGGCGAATGACTTGAGCGCCGATATGGCGATCACCCGGCGCGCCTCGTAAATCTCGTCGAGATTGCGACCCAATGCCAGGTTCTCGTAATGATCGACCGGCTGAAGACGTGCCGCGGCAGCCTGGATGCGACCGATACGGAACGCCTCCGTGATGGCGAAGTAGGTCTGGATGACCTTGTCGATGCTCTCGCTCGACAGCCGCGCGACGCGAAGCACATCGGGCACAAGCACCCGAACGGACAGACGCGCGATATCGGCAGCCAGCGCATCGGGAATTCCGAGTTCAGTCAGCCGCGACTTCGTTTCGTCCATCTCGCCTTCGAGGAATTCAGGCACCGCATCGAGAAGCATCGGCAAGTGCTTGTCGACGGCAGCGCGCATCTCGGCAACGGTCGCGCTGATCTCTCCGCTCATTGCGGTACCGGTTTTCAGCGCCCAGGTGGATGTGGCGCTCAGCGCCTGGCCGATCCGGGCATAGAGTTCGTTCTGGAGCTCACCCGGCACCTTGGTATCAAGCGCGTCGATCCGCTCATAGAGGTCGGGAAGCGACAGCCCGTCTCGCGCCATCACGAAGGCGCGGACGACATCAGGCGCCGTGGCACCCGACTGGTCACCCATGTGAATCACGAAGGCCGGGCCGCCGCGATTGATCGCGTCATTGCCGAGAAGCGTAGCCACGATCTCGCGGCGTAGCCGGTGCGTTTCGATGTCGCCCTGATAATCATCCTGCATTTTCGGCGGGAAATAGCTCATGAGCGTGTCGTGGAAATAAGGATCGTCCGGCAGATCAGACGCCACGATCTCGTCGAACAGCACGATCTTGGCGTAAGATAAGAGCACGCCGATTTCCGGTCGCGTCAGCGCACGGCCCGCCGCGCGGCGTTCGGCGATGGCTGCATCGTCGGGCAGCGTCTCGACCTTGCGCTTGAGCAGGTCGCGGCTTTCGAGCGCATTCATCAGCCGGGCATGTTCGGAAAGGCCTGCAAGGCCCTCATTGTGGGCCAGCGAGATGGCAAGCGTCTGCAGATAGTTGTTGCGCAGCACGAGTTCCGCTACCGCATCTGTCATCGAGGCGAGCAGCGTGTTGCGATCCTCGCGTGTCAGCCGGTTCTCACGCATCGCATTGGCAAGCGCGATCTTGATGTTGACCTCGACGTCCGACGAATTCACGCCGGCCGAATTGTCGATCGCATCCGAATTGCAGCGCCCACCATTGGCAGCATAGGCGATGCGACCCTTCTGGGTGACGCCCAGATTTGCGCCCTCCCCGATCACCTTGGCCTGCACCTCGTCGGCGGTCACGCGGATCACGTCATTGGCGCGGTCGCCCACTTCCGTATCCGCTTCGCCGGCAGCCTTGATGTAGGTGCCGATTCCGCCGAACCAGAGAAGATCGACCTCCATGCGAAGAATGGCCGACATGATCTCCTGCGGCGTTGTACGCCCCGGCTCCATGCCGATGGCCTTTGCCGCTTCCTCCGTCAGTTCCACCGATTTCAGCGAGCGCGGGATGATCATGCCGCCCGCAGACATCTTCTCCTTGTCGTAGTCCTGCCAGCTCGTGCGCGGCAGGTCGAAGAGCCGTTTGCGTTCGGCGAATCCGGCTTCGAAATCCGGATTCGGATCGATGAAGATGTCGCGGTGATCATAGGCGGCCACAAGCCGGATCTTCTCCGACAACAGCATGCCGTTGCCGAACACGTCGCCCGACATGTCACCGATACCGGCGACTGTGAAGGGTTCGCTCTGGATGTCGATATCCATCTCGCGGAAGTGGCGCTTGACCGCTTCCCAGGCACCCCGCGCGGTGATGCCCATCTTCTTGTGGTCATAGCCGGCCGACCCGCCGGAGGCAAAGGCGTCATCAAGCCAGAAGTCCTGCTCCTGGCTGATCGCATTCGCCGTATCAGAGAATGTCGCCGTGCCCTTGTCGGCGGCCACCACGAAATAGGGATCGTCGCCATCGTGGCGAACAGTATCGGCGGGCGGCAGAACCGTGTCGCCGTCGAGATTGTCGGTGACCGACAGAAGCGTGCGGATGAAGAGCTTGTAAGCGTCACGCCCGGCCTCGAAAACCGCCTCGCGACCGCCATCCACCGGCAGGCGCTTGGGATAGAACCCGCCCTTGGCGCCGACCGGCACGATCACGGCATTCTTGACCTGCTGTGCTTTCACAAGACCCAGAACCTCGGTGCGGTAATCCTGGGCGCGGTCCGACCAGCGCAGACCACCGCGCGCAATGGGACCGAAGCGCAGATGAACGCCTTCGACCGCAGCGCCATAAACGAAGATCTCGCGGAACGGTCGCGGCTCGGGCAGCGCTTCGAGTGCGCGCGGATCGAGCTTGAAAGCGAGATTGGGCCTCGGATGTCCGTTCTCGTCACGCTGGAAATAGTTTGTCCTGAGCGTCGAGGTGATCGCATTGGCGAAGCGGCGGATGATCCGGTCATCGTCCTGGCTCGGCACCTCGGCGAGGTCCTCCTCGATCGAGGCCGAGATCCGCTCAAGCGCCTCCTCACGCGACATGTCGCCCAGATCGGGATCGAAACGGGTCCGGAACAGATCGAAGAGTTTGACGGAGATTTCCGGATAACGCGACAGCGTGTCGGAGATGTAGTCCTGCGAGTGGTGAAGCCCAGCCTGGCGCAGATAGCGGGCGATGGCGCGCAGCACCATCGCTTCACGCGCACTCAGTCCTGCGCGCACCACCAGCCGGTTGAAGCCGTCATTGTCGATCTCGCCGCGCCAGACGGAGAGAAAGGCTTCCTTCAGCCGCTCGGAATCCTCGTGCAGCGAGAAATGCAGCCCGTCGGCGCGCATGATCTCCATGTCGTGCAGCAGAACCGCGCGTTTGGTATCGGCCGTGTCACCGACCGCCAGTTCGTGCGTCTGCTCGGAAATCACCCGGAAACCGAGATTTTCGAGCAGCGGCACGCGGCGGGACAGCGCCAGCGGCGTATCCGCATGAAAAATCTTGAGACCGAGATGATCCTCGTCGTCTTCGTCCTGCCGGTAGAGCGCGATCCGCAATCCGTCCTCGGCTTCGAGCGACCCCTTGATATCGGCGATGTCGGCCACCGCCGAACGCGGATTGAAGCGCTCCTTGTAGGACTGGCTGACATAGATGCGGTCGGCATCCTCACCGCCGATGGACAGGAATTCGTCTTCCCAACGCGCAACGATGGCCTTGATGTCGCGCTCGAGCTGGTCATGCGGAATCTCGGGCGTCTTGCCCTCGTAGCGACCGATGATGAAATGGACGCGCGCCACGCCGCCTTCCGGAAAGGAGGGATAGTATGCCGATAGGCGTCCATTATAGGCCACCTTGAGATAGGCCCCGATCTTCTCCCGAACCGTGGAATCATACTGATCGCGCGGCACATAAACCATTACGGACACGAAACGATCAAATCGGTCGATGCGGGGCAGCACACGGACACGCGGGCGATCCGTGAGTTCGTTTATCTTGCGGCAGAAGGTGGTGAGCAGATCGGCATCGATCTGGAACAGCTCGTCGCGCGGATAGGCTTCGAGNGTATTGAGAAGCAGTTTGCCCGAATGGCTGTCCGGGTCGTAGCCGAANTTGTCGATGACCTTGGCGAGCTTCGAGCGCAGAAGCGGGATTTCGGTCACCGACCGCGTATAGGCCGTGGACGTGAAGAGACCGACNACCCGCAGNTCGCCGATGACATTGCCGTCCTCGTCGAANCGCTTGACCCCGACATAGTCCATATGGGCGCGGCGATGGACGACCGAACGCACATTNGCCTTGGTAACGATCAGGAAATCGGGACCGTGCAGAAAATCGAGGATTTCCGGCGAGGTCATCACCTGNTCCTTGCCCTGGCGCAGCACCAGGACGTCCGGATCGGCAAGAATGCCCAGGCCTCTGGANCCTGCACGTGAGAGTTCNCCGCTGCCGGTTTCCTCGGAATAGACGTATTCGCGCATGCCCAGGAACGTGAAATTGTCGTCGCGCAGCCATGCCAGAAAGGCCAGCGCTTCGTCGCGCGCGTCCGTTTCGTCTTCATCGACTCGCAGATAAGCGATATCGGCGGCAGCGGAATCGATCCGCAGGACCATCGCCTTCCAGTCCTGAACCGCGCTCCGCACCTGGGCGAGCACGAATTCNACACGCTCGACCAGCGCCGCACCCGCTTTCTGGCCCAGACGCGGCATATGCAACTGGATGTGGCTGACCGTGTTTTCCTTCGACCGGTCGATACCGGGCCGGTAGAGCTTCAGCTCCTCCCCTTCACGGACATATAGAATGGGNTGCGCNGTCAGCAGGATTTCGCGAACCTGAGCAGTGACCTCCCCCATCACNGAATCGTAGAGGAACGGCTTGTTTCCCGTGGTGATGCACAGGATCGAGACCTTCTTTCCATCGCATTCGACCTCATCCGGCTCAAGCAGCGAGATGCGCGGGGTCTTGCCGTCCCAGGCGCGGATCTCCTTCTCGGATTGCGCCGCGATATAGGCGAGATCCTCTGGAGAATATTGGGAGAGATCGTCGGGACTGGCGCCGGAAAACAGGATTTCTGGATCGACAGAAGGATCTTTCTGCTTGGCGGCTGCCTTCTTCACGGAAGCCAGAATTTCGGCGACCGCGTCATCATGCGTGGATGTCATCTCATCCCTCCCCGTTGCCGGAGTTATTATTGGACCCGCGGAGAACACTCCGCCCACCCGGGCTGCGGTCATTGAATAACCGGCTTGCAATGAGATTACATGACAGCCGGGACAAAACAACCGAGGNTCGGGAAGAAGCTTTCCATNAGAAAACAGGCACCGCCGAACCTTGCCGCGCGGCGCGCATGTGTTAGGACAGAACGAGCCTGAAACCGCCGGAAACGGGGATGATGAACGATCACGACGAAACCAGCCGCAAGGCGCGGAAAGAGCTCGAACAGCTCTCCGATCAAGGCAATCTCTCGGCTAGCCCTCTGCTCAAGCAATCGACCGACGGCCTGCGCCGCCACTTTTCGGCCTCNGATGCCGACCAGACCGATTCGTCGGAAGTCTGGGGCACCCGTATCGGCCGCGGTCTGGCNGCCGTCGCTTTNGTTGGGCTTGTCTTGTACCTGATCTTTGGAGTTCTCGGATGAGCCAGCCCGGTGAAGCCGATGATATCCGCCATCCGGCGGTTCTCACCATTTCNAGTCATGTCGTTCGCGGCTCTGTGGGCAACCGCGGCCTNGTCTTCGCGCTTGAAACCCTCGGTTTTCCGGTTTGGTCCCTGCCNACTGTCATACTGCCCTGGCATCCGGGTCATTCGGTTGCGACCCGAATTGTTCCGGNTGCGGAACAATTCGCCGNTATGGCCAACGATCTNGCCAGTGCGCCGTGGATCGGTGAAGTGGGCGCAATCCTGACCGGCTATATCGGNGATGTCAGCCAGATTGAGCCGATCGCTCGNCTGATCGAGGCCATCAAGGAGAAAAACCCCGATACGCTCTATCTCTGCGATCCCGTCATGGGCGACGGNGAACGCCTCTATGTGCCCGGGCCGGTAGCCGAGGGCATTCGCGATCGGCTGATCCCGCTCGCCGATATNACCACGCCCAACATCTTCGAACTGGGCTGGTTGAGCGGCGCGACGATCACTGACACCAAGGCACTCATCGAAGCCGCACAGACACTCGGCCCCGCCCGCGTTCTCGTGACCTCCGCTTTCGCGATGATGAAGGGCAATACAGGCACCATGCTGGTCGAGGGCGATCAGGTGCTCATGGCCGAGCACCGGGTGATCGCAAACCCGCCGAATGGTCTCGGCGATCTCCTGTCCGCAACGTTCCTCGCGCGGCTGATCGACGGCAATTCCAGCGAAAAAGCCTTGCGGCTCGCAACCGGCGCGGTTTTCGAGATCCTCGCCCGCACCTCGAAGCGCGGGGCCGACGAACTGACGCTGGAGACCGACGCGCAGAGCCTGAAAACACCGATGGCGATGATCCATATGCGCCGCATCGTCACCGGGCCGAAATCACCTGCCTGAGATATCATGAGCCGGCTAATTAATTTTTCGCCCAGCTCACCAATCTGTGGCGTCGACGGCTGCCGCGCCGGCTGGGTCGCCGTCCATGGTACAATTTTTGACCCGCAGATCTCTGTCTTCAGCGATTTCGCCTCGCTGAAAAATCATTTCGGAGGCGATACAATTATCGCGGTGGATATGCCGGTCGGACTTCCCGACTTCGTTTCAGGCGGGGGACGCGGGCCGGAGCAGGCGATCCGTCCGTTCCTCGGCGCGCGTCAGTCGAGCGTCTTCTCCATTCCCGCGCGGCGTGCCGTTGAGGCGCCGGATTACCGGGCGGCTTGTGAACTATCGCTCCAAACCTCCGACCCGCCGCGCAAGGTGTCCAAACAGGCCTTCCATCTGTTTCCGAAAATCCTCGAGATCGATACCTGCCTGCGCAGTGACGCGGCACTTCGGGAACGGGTGATCGAATGTCACCCTGAATTTTCCTTTTGCGTACTCAACGGCATGATGGCCATGGGAACGCCCAAGAAGATCAAGGGTCGGGTCAATCCGGCCGGTATCGCCGAGCGCGTCGCGCTTTTGACGAAACTCGGTCTGCCGGAGACATTCTTCGCCGCGCCGCCGCCGCGCGGTGTTTCCCTCGACGACCGGGTGGACGCAGCGGTAAACCTTTTGATCGCCGCGCGTCATCGGGACGGAAACACTCGAACGTGGCCCGAAAATCCGGGTCGCGACAGCTACGGCATCCCGATCACCATTCACGGCTGAGCAAATGCTGAATCGCGAAATATTGATATCCCTGCAAAACCCGGCTAATTGGCTGGTATGAGCAAATTCCCGGAACGTCTTCTCGCCGGTTATCAAACCTTCATGACCGGCCGTTACACCGCCGAGCGCGCCCGCTACAGGCAGCTTGCTGAGACCGGCCAGGAGCCGCATACGCTGGTGATCGCCTGCTGCGATTCGCGCGCGGCCCCCGAAACCATCTTCGATTGCGGTCCCGGCGAACTCTTTGTCGTTCGCAACGTGGCCAATCTGGTGCCACCCTACGAGCCGGACGGCAACTATCACTCGACGTCCGCGGCTCTCGAATTCGCGGTGCAGGCGCTGAAAATCCGCAACATCCTGGTGATGGGCCATGGCCGTTGCGGTGGTATTGCCGCAAGCCTCGATCCCGCCGCCAAGCCGCTCTCACCCGGGGATTTCATNGGCCAGTGGATCAGCCTCTTGAAGCCGGCGGCAGAAAAGATCCAGGAATCGAGCCTGATGACCGGCTCCGAGCGCCAGACCGCGATGGAACGCATCTCGATCCGCAACTCGATCTCGAACCTCCGGACCTTCCCCTGCGTGAAGATCCTTGAGGACAAGGGAAGTTTGCAGGTCCACGGCGCCTGGTTCGACATTTCGTCGGGCGAATTGTGGGTGATGGACAAGGACAGTGGCGATTTTGTCCGCCCCGAGGTGGAAGTCGCCTGATGGGACCGGCATTGGTCCCGCCGCATGATGGAGGAANCCTTGCCGAAACTCTTTGCCTTGCTGCTAAGCGCGATGGTTGTTTCGACCGCGCCTTGTCGTGCCGAGACGAAAACCCCCGTCCTCGACAAGTGGTATCCGGCACTTTTTTCCGCAGACGCGCCCGCACTCGCCTCACTTCTGACCGAGGACGCTGAAATCCGTCTCGAGGATATCGGCATCACCCAGACGAAATCGGAATTTCTGGATTCACTCGGTGAGTGGAAGGACAGTATCGAGGGCGCAAGCTTCGACTGGAAACTCGATTCCGCTGCCCCGGCAACCGATACCGAAGCCACGGCGCTCGTCTGCTACCGTTTCCCTTCCAATGAACTCTACACCCGCGAGGTTTTCACTTTCGCGGAAAACAAGATCGTGAAAAGCGTGCAGACGACGGAAGGCGAGAGTTGCGAAGGGTTCTGATCCCGCCGGCTCCCGCCTTCGTCTCGAATCCTAGCTTCCGTCGATCTGGGCGCCCATGATCGCAATGGCTTTCTGGTAGACGCCAGCGGCGTTCCAGCCCTGGATTGCGCGGAAATTGGTCTGGCCGGGCTGATAGCCGCCACCACGCTGCCATCCATGAGCCCGCAGGAAGTTGGCGGTCGAAGCCAGCGCATCCGCCTTGGAGCGCAGATCGACGGAACGATTGCCATCACCTGAGGCGCCGTAATTGATCACATTGCGCGGCAGGAACTGCGTCTGACCGATTTCGCCGTGGGCGGCGCCCTTGAAGTCCGGGCTGATCCAGCCGCGCTGGATCAGATCGAGCAGCGCGTAAAGCTGATCGGTGAAATAGGCCGAGCGGCGGCAGTCATAGGCGAGCGTCGAGACCGCGGACATGGTGTGCTGATTGCCCATGAAGGAACCGAAGCCGCTCTCCATGCCCCAGATCGCGAGCAGCGGGCCGGCGGGCACGCCATAGCGCTTCTCGATCGCCTGGAACAGCGCCGCATTGGATTTCTTCAGGCTTTTGCCGCGCGAGACGATGGCGTTGGCGCCGCGCTTGGCCATGAACTGTTCGAGCGACAGTTTGAAGCTGTGCTGGTTGCGGTCGAGGCTGATCGTCTTGGTGGCGTAACGCACGTTTCGGAATGCCTTGTCGAGCGTCCGCTGCGACACGCCGCGCTGGGCCGCTTCCGACTTGAACTGGCCGATCCAGTTGTTGAACCCGCCTGCGTTGTTGCCGCATTGCGCCGCGAATGCGGGAGTGGATATGCCTGCGGCAAGTAGCGCAGCTGCGAGAATACCGAAACGACGCCGTCCGTGTCTGACCATGTTTTAGAAACCTCTATTTAGAAGAATTCTGCCCCGGGCGGACTTTGCCAGCAATGCGCGAAAAAGTCACGGGAGCCTCTGAAAAATGAAAAGGACCCGCGCCTAAACGCGAGCCCTCTGCAAACTGTTCCGATGTCGCCTTATCAGGCGGCGGCCTGGCTCTTCAGCAGGCCGCGATTGACGAGCAGTTCGGCGATCTGGATCGTGTTGAGTGCCGCGCCCTTGCGCAGGTTGTCGGAGACGACCCAGATGTTCAAACCGTTTTCGACCGTTGCATCCTCACGGATACGCGAAATGTAGGTGGCGTCGTCGCCCGCACTTTCATACGGCGTCACATAACCGCCCGGCTCGTGCTTGTCGACCACCAGACAGCCCGGTGCATCGCGCAGGATGTCGCGGGCTTCGTCTGCGGTTATCTCGTTTTCGAATTCGATATTGACCGATTCCGAATGGCCGATGAAGACAGGCACGCGCACGGCGGTGCAGGTGACCTTGATCTTCGGATCAAGCATCTTCTTGGTTTCGGCCAGAACCTTCCACTCTTCCTTCGTGTAGCCGTCTTCCATGAACTCATCGATATGGGGAATGACGTTGAAGGCGATGCGCTTCGGGAACTTCTTCGATTCGATCGGGTCGGCGACGAAGACCGCACGGGTCTGGTTGAACAGCTCGTCCATGGCATCCTTGCCGGCGCCGGAAACGGACTGATAGGTCGAAACCACCACGCGCTTGATCTTCGCCTTGTCGTGGAGCGGCTTGAGCGCGACGACGAGCTGCGCGGTCGAGCAGTTCGGGTTGGCGATGATGTTCTTCTTGCGGAAGCCCTCGATCGCGTCCGGGTTCACTTCCGGGACGATCAGCGGCACTTCNGAATCGTAGCGCCAGGCCGACGAGTTATCGATGACGACACAGCCGGCAGCGGCGATCTTCGGCGAGAACTTCTTGGAGACGGAACCACCAGCCGACATCAGGCAGATNTCGGTGTTGGAGAAATCATGGGTTTCGAGATTTTTGACGGTCAGCGTCTTGTCGCCGAACGACACCTCNGTGCCGACCGAACGGCTGGAGGCCAGCGCNAAGACCTCGTCGACAGGAAAGTTGCGTTCGGCGAGGATGTTNAGCATCTCCCGGCCGACATTGCCGGTNGCGCCGGCGATTGCNATTTTGAAACCCATGTTACCTTGCTCCGTTCTCCCCCTTGCTTTTGGTCAAGCACCACTCATCCCGCCCCCGGGAGAGTGTGGGGCGGATGCGGTCAGATCGTGGTTTTGGTCTTGATCGTTGTCATGGCGGGAGCCTTCATGATCCAGAAGCCGCCAAAAGTCAATCAAAACGACGTCGCGCGCCGCAGGCCCACGCCCGCGACGCGCGATTGAAACAAGGGCCCTGAGCCCGGCTCAGCCAGCGTAGGCCTTGACCACGGCATCGCCCATTTCGCTGGTCGAGACCTTGGTGCAGCCGTCCGACATGATGTCGCCGGTGCGCAGACCGGAATCGAGAACGCTCGAGATCGCGGCTTCAAGGCGGTCAGCTTCAGCGACCATGTTGAACGAGTAGCGCAGGCACATGGCGAACGACGCGATCATGGCGATCGGGTTGGCAATGCCCTGGCCGGCAATGTCCGGCGCCGAGCCGTGCACCGGCTCGTAGAGCGCCTTGCGGCTGCCGGTCTTCGGATCGGGGGCGCCGAGCGAGGCGGACGGCAGCATGCCGAGCGAACCGGTCAGCATGGCGGCCACGTCCGACAACATGTCGCCGAACAGGTTGTCGGTGACGATGACGTCGAACTGCTTGGGCCAGCGCACGAGCTGCATGCCGCCGGCATCGGCCAGCATGTGCGAAAGCTTGACGTCGGAATATTTCGCCTTGTGCGTGGCGGTGACCACCTCGTTCCACAACACGCCCGACTTCATGACGTTGCGCTTTTCCATCGAGCAGACTTCGTTGCGGCGGGTACGCGCCAGTTCGAAGGCCACGCCGGAAATGCGCTCGATCTCGTAGGTGTCGTAGACCTGGGTGTCGATGCCGCGCTTCTGGCCGTTGCCGAGATCGAGGATCTCCTTCGGCTCGCNGAAATAGACGCCGCCCGTNAGTTCGCGNACGATNAGNATGTCGAGGCCTTCCACCACTTCCGGCTTCAGCGACGAGGAGGCTGCCAGTGCCGGGTAGCAGATCGCCGGGCGCAGGTTGGCGAAAAGCTCCATATCCTTGCGAAGACGCAGGAGNCCNGCTTCCGGACGNACCTCNTAGGGCACGCCATCCCACTTCGGACCACCGACCGCGCCGAAGAGAACCGCGTCGGCCGCCATCGCCTTTTCCATGTCGGCATCGGAAATCGCNGCACCGTGCGCGTCGTAGGCCGAACCGCCGACCAGTCCCTCATCGGTCTCGAACCCNGCGGATTCTTCCGCGTTCATGAATGCGATGAGCTTGCGGACTTCACTCATGGCCTCGGGGCCGATGCCGTCGCCGGGAAGCAGGAAGAGTTTGCGGTTAGCCATGGAAAATTGCCTCGAAATGAATTTGTCTTTCGGCGCTGTTCTTAGAGCCTTCCTCGGCCGGATGGAAGACGCTTTGGCCGGGCGAATTGCCCCAATTGCGCCTTACAGCTTGAGCGGCGCGCCTCTGACAGGTTGCAAAAGCGTTCCGGCCACAAGCTTCGAAAGAACTCCGGGCATGGGTGGCACGAGGCTGAGGGGAAAAAGCACCTGATCACGGATGACGGGCAGGACGCGGCTGTTGCTCTGATAGGCCGGCGTCAGCATCGCGCTGGCGANTTGATAGAGNCCGACATGCATGCGCCGGCTTTTCGCGTAGGATTTGAGTGCGGTCTCCGGCTCTTCCCGTTCGAGCCAGTAGGCGAGTGCAAAAGCATCGAGCAGCGCCATGTTCGCGCCCTGCCCGAGCTGCGGGCTGGCGCGGTGCGCGGCATCNCCGATNAAGNCGAGACCCGATTGATGGGGCTTGCGGAGCGTTCCGTGGCTGTAGCGCGCCATCGTCATCTGCTCCGGATGCTCGATCTGGGAGATGAACGNTTCGAGACCGGGCCAGAGCGCCACGGCNTCNTCTTTCCANGCCNGCAATCCCGCNGANNGCCANTCNGCNTGNCCATCGCTNGGCAGCGACCAGAACAGGGCCGCCTTCNTTTTGTCGTCACCCGGNACCCGGCCCACCGGAAGGATGCCGATCATCCTGTCNGCNCGCCNGTAGCGTTGCGTCAATTCGTCCGCCGGCAGGGNNCCTTCGACGAAATCGACAGTCCCCCAGATCGCTCCGAACGAAAGCTGCCGTGCCTTGATCGGGGAAAGGAGCGACGACGCACCCGAGGCATCGATCATCAGCTCATAAGGTCCGGCTTTCGTGCCGTCGGGGAGCGAAACGCTGCCATTCGAGAAGTCCGTGACGCGTCCGCCGGTCCTGAGCTCTGCACCCGAAGCCAAGGCAGACTGAAAGAGGAGATCGAATAACGTCGCACGGTGAATGCCGAGCCCGGGGATATGGCCGTAGGCCACGTCGAGCACCCGCCGCCCCGTTTCAGCCGAGCGCCCCATCAGGCGTTTGATCGGTGCGCCGAGCGAGCGCGCCTGATCGCCTACCTCCAGTTCATCGAGAACAGCCAGGCCAACGGGTTGGATCACGAGACCGGAACCCACCGGAGCCGGTTTCTCGAACTGCTCGAAAATCGTGACACAATGCCCTTGCCGCCTCAGCAGGATAGCGGCAGCAAGTCCGGCAACACCCGCGCCGGCAATTGCGATGTTGAGACCTGTCATGCCAGCTTTTGTCCTTCAGCCTGCGCCGAAACGCTGATGGAGGTCGCTCGTCTCAGACCTTGCCGAAGGCCAGCACTGCATTTGTGCCGCCAAAGGCGAACGCGTTGGAGATCGCCACGCGGACTTCGCGCTCCCGCGCGTCATTCGGCGTCACGTCCAGATCGCAATCGGGATCATCTTCCTCGAAGTTGATCGTCGGCGGCACGATTCCCTCGCGCAGCGCGCCGATGCAGGCAATCATCTCGATTGCGCTTGATCCGCCCAGGCAATGACCATGCATCGACTTGGTCGAGGAGACTGAAACGGCATCCGCAGCGGCTCCGAGCGCCATGCGAATGGCCTTTGTCTCGGTCTTGTCATTGGCCTGCGTGCCGGTGCCGTGCGCATTCACATAATCGATCGCATCGCCCGACANNCCNGCATNGGCAAGACANTTGCGGATGGCCTGCGCCGGNCCTTCNACGGTNGGNGTNACGATNTCCGACGCGTCGCCCGACAGNCCGCNGCCGAGGATTTCGGCGAGNATGGTCGCNCCGCGNGCCTTGGCATGCTCATAGCTTTCGATGACTGCGACGGCAGCCCCGTCNCCGAGCAANAGNCCNTCGCGATTGCCCGAGAAGGGGCGGCATTTCGATCGGGCCAGCACGCGGAGGGCTTCCCACGCCTTCAGGATTCCGTAGGTGATGGGCGTATCCGTGCCGCCGGCGAGCATGACGTCGGCGCGGCCCAGACGAATCTGGTCGGCGGCCGAGATAATTGCGTGATTGCCCGACGTGCATGCGGAGGTGACGCCAAACACCGGGCCGCGCAAGCCCAGGTCTATCGAGACCTGCCCCGCCGGAGCACCGGGCATGGCGCGGGGTACGGTGAGAATATGCGCGCGCTTCTTGCCGCGCTCGAGAATATCCCGATAGCTCTCGTCGACGGCGTCGGCGCCATAGATGCCGGTTCCGATGATCGCGCCCGCGCGCAAGTCGTCATAATCGCCCGCCGACAACCCCGCCTGCGCCATCGCCTGACGNGCCGCAATCACCGAAAGGCGGCTGAATTCGCCCATCGCCACCTTGCGGCGCGGATCGATGCCGTCATCGTCCATCCGGTCGATGAGCGGGTAGACCATATTGACCTTGAGATCGCGACGCTCGATCGGCAGATCTGCGCTACCGTCGTAACNCGCCTTCATGTTGGCCCAGATCTCGTCGGCGGTGCGGCCGATCGAACAGATCCCGCCCAGGCCGGTGATGACCACGCGGCTACGCGTCATGAGTTGGCCGATTTTTCGGCAAGCAGTTCCTTGATGAGAGCAACCACATCGCCCACAGTCTTCAGTGATGACCACGCNTCGGCCGTATTGAGATCGACGTGAACATCGTACTCGTCTTCGAGATCCATCACCACTTCGGTGAGTTCGAGCGAGTTGATTTCGAGTTCATCGAGTTCGGAAGCGGAAGTGATCTCGCTTTCCTCACGCGGACTGACGTCGGCGATGATCGAAATCACCTTCTTTTCGATATCTTCGCTCATGCCTGAACTCCCCTTCCAATACACTTACGCACTGACCGGGGANTAACCGGCGCANCAAGGCACCGTTCCATCTCCGGTCAGTATGGTTTAGGCCCAGCTGCGCTCTTCGGCCAGCTTGGTCTCATAGGCCGCGATTGCGGGAGCCTTGTTGAGGGTAAGTCCGATATCGTCGAGACCGTTGAGCAGGCAGTGTTTCTTGAACTCGTCGATCTCGAAAGTGATCGTGCCGCCATCGGGGCCGTGAATTTCCTGCGCCTCGAGATCAACCGAGAGCGTGGCGTTGGAGCCGCGCTCGGCATCGTCCATCAGCTTGTCGAGTTCGTCCTGCGAAACCACGATCGGCAAAATGCCGTTCTTGAAGCAGTTATTGTAGAAAATGTCNGCGAAGCTGGTGGAGATCACGCAGCGGATGCCGAAATCGAGAAGCGCCCAGGGCGCATGTTCGCGCGAGGAGCCGCAGCCGAAATTGTCGCCCGCCACCANGATCTGGGCGTTGCGATAGGCCGGCTTGTTGAGCACGAAATCCGGATTTTCCGAACCATCTTCATTGTAGCGCGCTTCGGCGAAAAGGCCCTTGCCCAGGCCNGTGCGCTTGATGGTCTTCAGGTAATCCTTCGGGATGATCATGTCCGTGTCGATGTTGACGACGGGATAGGGCGCGGCAACGCCTGTCAGACGGGTGAATTTTTCCATGGCATTGGTCCTGTCATTAGCTCGGACCGCTTTAGCAAATGCGTTCAGGAAAAAGAAGGGGGCGCGTGAATCACGGAATCAGGCACCTCGCGCAAGGAATGGCGGGGTGCCTGCTGATTTGGCGCAAAGCGAAGGAAGTTCCTTCGCGGGCTGCCTACATGTCTATGATCGTACCCCGACCGTCGTTCCAGACGCGGGTGATGCGCTCATCATGCGGGTTGCGGTTCCCGGTCCGCACATAGGCGGGTTGCGGCGCGGAGCGCTGCAGCATCGTCTTGGCGGACGCCCAGAGCGTCAGCGATGCGATTGCCGCGAATGCGATCACGCTGACGGCAGCAAAGCTTGCNAGCGCGAAACCGGCCAGTGCGATGGATAAGACTGCGAAAAGAATGCGTTTCATGTCTCTCGTCCCGTTGTTCCTCTCCAATGTGGGGATTTTTGCCCGCCTGTTCAACAGGTTGGTTTTGACAGGCAAGCACCTGCGGCATTGGACCGCGCCCCGGCGTTCCGCGCAGACACTCCGGCCCTTGAAAGATGTCCNCCNGGCGGGCATGACTTGCGGTCATGAGTTCGACATCCTCCCCTTCCCGCCCCTCGCGGCCGCGCCGTTCCGTCCTTTACGTGCCGGGGGGCAACGAACGTGCGATTGCCAAGGCCCGGACACTCGCNTGCGACGCGGTGATCTTCGATCTCGAGGATTCCGTTGCCCCCGACGCCAAGGTCGAGGCGCGTGAAAACCTGCGGAAACTTCTCGGGGAACCTCTGGGCGGTGGCCGCGAGACCATCATCCGCATCAATGCATTGTCGACGCCCTGGGGCGCCGAAGATTTGCGCGCCGCCCAAGATCTTGCGCCAGATGCGATCCTGATCCCAAAGGTCGAGGATCCCGAGGATATCGCGCAGATCGACGANGCACTCGACCAGACNGATNCGCCCGAGACACTGAGATTATGGGCGATGATCGAAACCCCGAAGGGCATCATGAANGCCGGCCAGATCGCCCGCGCCTCGCGCACACCCGGTGGCCGACTCGACTGCTTCGTCACCGGAACCAATGACATCGTCAAGGAAACCGGNGTNGCNCCGCTNCCCGGACGGCCATATCTGTCGACCTGGCTGATGGANATCGTGCTCGCTGCCCGCGCCTACGGGATCGACGNATTGGACGGTGTCTATAATGATTTCCGCGATTCCGAGGGTTTTNCCATCGAATGCGCACAGGGNCGTGCCATGGGCTTTGACGGCAAGACGCTGATCCATCCCGGCCAGATCGAAGCCGCCAACNNNGCCTTCGGNATCGATCCGGANAAACTCGAAGAGGCCCGCCATATCGTCGAAGCCTTCGCCCGGCCGGAAAATGCCCGCGCCGGCGTCATCAGTCTCGATGGCCGCATGGTGGAACGGCTGCATGCCGACATGGCGGAAAAACTGATTGCCAAGGCCGACGCACTGGCCGCCCGCNNATCTATCTGAGGAGATTGTGATGAAACTCTACCGCTTCCTGACAGGCCCCGACGATTCGAGCTTCTGTCACAAGGTGACGCTGGCCCTGAACAAGGGCTGGTTCCTGCACGGCTCTCCCACTTATGCCTTTAATGCGGAAACCGGCGCCATGCAGTGCGGNCAGGCGGTCTACAAGGAAGTNGACGGCAAGGACTACACGCCCGACATGAAACTCGGCGAGCAGTAGGATGAGCGATTATCTCGCAGCACCTCCGGAAGAGCTCGTCACGCTGCGGCGCGAACTTCATCGCAAGCCCGAGCTTTCCGGCGAGGAGGCACATACCGCCNCCCGTATCGTCGCCGAACTCGAACGCCACGAGCCNGACGAGATNCTCACGGGCCTGGGCGGCCATGGCGTTGCCGCCGTCTANGACAGCGGNGCCGATGGCCCGACCATCCTCTTCCGGTGCGAACTCGACGGATTGCCGATCACCGAGATCTCCACTTTCGGCTGGCGCTCGGAGATCGANGGCAAGGGCCATCTCTGCGGCCATGACGGCCACATGACGATCCTTTGCGGTCTTGCCGCTGAGCTCTCGGCCCAACGCCCGGCCAAAGGCCGCGTCGTGCTTCTCTTCCAGCCCGCCGAGGAAACCGGCGCGGGAGCAGCCGGCGTGATCGCCGATGAACAATTTGCCCGCATCCGGCCGGATTACGCCTTTGCGCTTCACAATCTTCCCGGCCTGCCGCTCGGCGCTGTGGGCGTGCGTCCCGGCCCATTCACCTTTGCCTCTGAAGGTCTCGCGATCCGGTTGTCGGGCCGGACCTCGCACGCCGCCCAGCCGGAAGCAGGCGTCAGTCCCGCCGCCGTCATGGGCCGGCTGATGGAGGCGCTGCCTCAACTGCCCGAGACGATCGGTCACACGCATGGCCATTCGCTGGTCACCCTGTCCCATGCGCGTCTCGGCGAAGCCGCCTTCGGCATTTCCCCGGGCGAGGCTGATATCTGGGTGACGATCCGCGCAATCGACGACGATCTCCAGGCCGAACTGATGGGTGAGGCCGAAACGCTGGCCCGCAATCTGGCGGAAGCCGGAGGCCTGGGGATACGGTTCGAGAAATTCGAGAATTTCGCCGCCGGCCACAATGACGNGGAAGCTGTTGCCTTCATCGAGGACGCAGCCAGCGCGCTCGGCGCACCGCGTGTGGAGATCGAGGACCCCTTCCGCTGGTCGGAAGATTTCGGCCGCTTCGGCGGAGTCGGCAAGACCGCCCTTTTCGTGCTCGGCTCCGGCGAGGACCATCCGCGCCTGCACAATCCCGATTTCGACTTTCCGGACGAGCTGATTGCGCCCGGCATGGCACTCTTCGGCCATATCGCGCGCAAGCTCTGCGGCTAAAAGGGATCGCAGCAGAGGCCGCTATTCGGCGGCGGCCTCGATACGCTCCATGTCGGCGTCCGACAGGCCGAAATGGTGGCCGATCTCGTGGATGAGCACATGGGTGATGATGTCACCCAGCGTCTCCTCGTTTTCGGCCCAGTAATCGAGGATCGGTCGGCGATAGAGCCGGATCCGGTTCGGCATCTCGCCGGTCTCGATGGTGAAGCGCTCCGACAGCCCCCGCCCCTCGAACAGGCCGAGCAGGTCGAAGGGCGTTTCCAGCCCCATATCCTCGAAGATATCGTCGCTCGGAAAATCCTCGACCTCGATGATGAGGTCGGACACCGTGAGCGTGCGGAAGTTNTCGGGCAGGCGCGCATAGGCNGAAAGGGCGAGCGATTCGAATTCGCTCAGCCCGGGCGCATAGCGGCTTTCCCAATCCCCTGTCTGGTCGACGCGCGCCATCAGCGTGCGGTCCTGTGATCTCGTCTCATGGGGCGCATATAGGACAATCTTTCCGCCGTTGCGAGTGCCCGGGCGAATCGTGGTTATCGCCGCGAGGTTGCAGACAAGCCCNAGAAAAGAATCCGGAAGCGAATCCAGACACTTGAATAAATTCCTATCCGGNNNGCTTGACTCTTCATCCNNGCTCTGGAATCGATAAGAACATAACAGGAACATTNATGGAGTTCGACGTGGCGACCCCCGAGCGGGCGCAAGGGAAAATTCATGCNTTGCGTCAGGTCATAGCCCGCATGGAGGGCAAGGAACACCGGCTTTCCGAAGCGANTGCGGAACAGGCGACCGTGTCTGAAGGCAAGGCGAGTTCCGCGCACGGGAAACGGCGCCGCAGCCGCTGTCCGTTGGGTTTGCCAATGTTCGACGAAGCACTCGGCGGCGGGCTGGCATGTTCGGGCCTTACCGAGATCCGATCCTCGGAAACCCGTGACTGGGGCGGAACAACCGGCTTCGTTGCCATGTTGATCGCCCGNCTCCGGNGNGGCGGGGCCGNGGATCAAACCAGAGACCCCGGCCCCCTCATCTGGATCGCCGATCCCGCCGCCCGNCGNGANGGNGGCGATGTCTGGCTGCCGGGTTTTCTCGGNCTTCTTCCNNGTCTGGACNCCGCGAGCGATACATCCCTGCCACCCCTTCTCCTTGTGCGGCCGCGCAATCCGGTCGANGCNCTCTGGGCAGCCGAAACCGCGGCCTCCGGACGCGATATCGGCGCGGTCGTTATCGAACTGCGCGGCAATCCGGCCTGCATGGGACTGACCGAAAGCCGGCGGCTTCATTTTCGCGCCCGCGAGAGTGGCCTGCCGCTTTTCCTGCTGCGTCAGTCAGCTCAGGCCGAGGCCACGGCAGCACCCGCGCGCTTTCATGTCGCCCCGGCTCCGGCCGCCCCCCGCATGATCGGGCCCGATCAGCCCCTGCACGAAAGCCTCGGCCGCCCTGCCCTCACCGTGACGCTGGAGAAAAGTCGGCGTCCCGCCCCCCTGTCCCTCATCGTGGAGTGGTCTTCCCATGACAGCCGTTTCCTTCTCCGAGACACAACCGCCCGCGACGATGACCAAAGCGCAGCCGGAGCTCACGCAAACGCTCCTGCCGGTCCAGCCGGACAGGCGCATTCTGGCGATCGCACTGCCTTCGCTGCCAACCGACCGGATCAGCCGCGCACGGGCGGGACACTGGTGGCGTTCGGCCGGGCATCCTGAACCGGGGCCGCTTGCCTGNGCCGAAAACCTCAAGGGGGCGATGCGGCTCTCATCGCTCAACCGCGCGGCCTGTGCGCGAGGCCTTCGCCCCGGTCAGGGCGTGGCCGAGGCACGCGCCATCTGCCCCGATCTCGACATCGTCCCCGCCGATCCCGCAGCTGACGCCCGGCTTCTCGAAGCGTTGGCCGACTGGGCCGATCGCTACACGCCGCTCGTCGGTTGCGACGGCCCCGACGGACTGTTCCTCGATATTTCCGGCTGCGCCCACCTTTTCGGCGGCGAACGCACGCTTCTCTCCGACTGCATGGCGCGGCTCTTTCATCTCGGGTTCGAGGCCAGCGCCGCGATCGCCCCCAACCCCGCACTGGCCTGGGCACTCGCCCGTCACCAGCCGGGCCGCATTGCGATGACGGATGAAATCCCCAGCCTGATGCCAGGTCTTCCCGTTTCGGCCTTGCGCCTGCCGCAGGAGGTGACCGCCGCCCTCTCCCGTCTCGGTCTCAAGCGCGTGGGGGATCTGGTCGACGCCCCCCGCGCGCCGCTCACCCGCCGCTTCGGCCGTGAACTGCTGGGTCGCATCGACCGGATGAAAGGCCTCGACAGCGAGCCGATCTCACCGCGCCGCCCGGTCGCCGACATCATGAGCGAGCGCCGTCTCGGCGAACCCGTCAGCGACATCGAAGCAATCAGCGAACTGGTTGGGCGGTTGGCGGCCAATCTCAAGGAGACACTGGCCGAACGGGGCGCCGGCGTGAGGCGGGCCGAATTGAGGCTCTTCCGGGTCGATGGCGCGGTGCGGCGGATCGAGGTCGGCACGGCCCGACCGCTGCGCGATCCTGCCCGCCTCTGCCGGCTGTTTGCCGAGCGGCTGGCCTCGATCGGCGAGGACTTCGACGCCGGTTTCGGCTTCGAGCTGATCCGTCTCTCGGTTCCCGTCTTCGAGACCCTTTCCGACGCCCAGGCGGATTTTGACGGCAGCGGGTCGGACGAGGCCGGCTTTCACGATCTCGCCGACCGGCTGGCTGCCCGTCTCGGCCCGGCCCGGGTCCTTCAGCCCGTCCCCCGCGACAGCCATATCCCCGAACGCGCGATGACGCACCTGCCGCTCTCTTCTAGGGAAGGGCCCGCAAGCACCGTGCCTCTCGCGCCCTCCTCAGCTGCCGCACGCCCCTTGCGGCTTTTGCCCCATCCCGAACCCGTGACGGCGGTGGCCGCCGTTCCCGAAGGGCCGCCGGTCATCTTCAGCTGGCGCAATGCCCGCCATCGCGTCGGCCGTGCCGAAGGCCCCGAGCGCATCGCCGCCGAATGGTGGACCGATGGCGAGGATGCGCTGACCCGCGACTATTATCGCGTCGAAGATGAAGCCGGCCGCCGCTACTGGCTGTTTCGCGAAGGCTTGTACGAGCGCGAACCCGGCACCCCGCGCTGGTTTCTTCACGGTCTCTTCGTCTGAGGCGGGACGATGAGGACCCCGGCCTCAACGCAGCAAACAGAAACCTTCGCGGAATTCGGCCTGCGCAGCAATTTCTCCTTTCTCGATGGCGCGTCCCACCCTGAGGAACTGGCGGTCATGGCCGCCCGCCTCGGCCAGCACCGCTTCGGTCTGGCCGACCGCAATACGGTGGCCGGCGTGGTACGTGCCCATATGGCGGCCCGNGAATCCGGNCTNGTCTTCCATCCNGGCACGCGCCTNTGNTTNNCGGACGNCACNCCGGACATTCTCGCCTATCCGAANAACCGNGCCGGCTGGGGNCGNCTCTGCCGCCTGCTCACCTGCGGCAATCTCCGNGCCGAGAAAGGNGCCTGCACGCTTNCCCTGCAGGATCTTTTCGACTGGGGCGAGGATCTCAATCTCATCGTTCTGCCAGTCACTCACTCGGACCTCGGCGATCCGGAAGTAGGAAACCGTCGGGAAGAAGAACTCAGAGATCTGCTCCGGCAGTTGAAGGATATTTTTGCCCGTTCGGTCCGGCTGGCACTCGTTCCGGCCCATGAGGGCCACGACCGGATCAGGCTGGCCCGTCTTTCGCGCATGGCCCGGGCTGCGCGTGTGAAAACCATCGCGACCAATGACGCACTCTGCCACGATCCTGCCCGCCGTGCCGACCAGCACGTGCTGACCGCCATCCGCAATCATGTGCCGCTCGATCGCGCCGGGCGGCTTCTGTCAGCCCATGGCGAGCGCCATCTCAAGGGTGCTGCCGAGATGGACTATCTCCTGCGCGATTATCCNGAGGCGCTCGGAGAAACGCTGCGTTTCGCACGCGAACTNACATTTTCGCTCGATGAATTGCGCTATCAGTATCCNGACGAGAAACTGGGCGAAGGCACNCCNCAGGAACATCTCGCAAGGCTCGCCGANGAAGGCGCCCGGACGCGTTACGGAGAAAACGTGCCCGAGCGGGTGGANCGCCAGATCGCCCACGANCTCGAGCTCATCGCNGANCTCGATTACGCGCCTTATTTNCTNACAGTCTGGGACATCGTCCGTTTCGCGCGCTCCCNGGGCATTCTCTGTCAGGGCCGCGGCTCTGCGGCCAATTCCACCATATGCTTCTGTATCGGTATCACCGAGGTGGACCCGACCTTCGCCGATCTTCTCTTCGAACGCTTCATCTCTCCCGAACGCCGCGAGCCGCCTGATATCGACGTCGATTTCGAGCATGGGCGGCGCGAGGAGGTCATCCAGTACATCTATGAGCGCTATGGCCGCGATCATGCGGGACTCGCGGCAACGGTTATCTGCTATCGCGCCAGGTCCGCCGCCCGCGAGGTCGGCAAGGCTTTCGGTTTGTCGGAAGATGCGATCTCCGCACTGTCAGGCTCTGTCTGGGGCTGGTCATCGGATGCGATGGGCGAGCGCGAGGCAAAGATCGCCGGGCTCGATATTGCCGACCGCACCACGCGGCAGGTGCTCGATCACGCCTCACGGCTGAGCGGCTTTCCCCGCCATCTCTCCCAGCATGTCGGCGGGTTCGTGATCACCCGGGACCGGCTCGACGAGGTGGTACCGCTGATGAATACCGCCATGGTCGATCGCACCATGGTGGAATGGGACAAGGATGATCTCGACGCACTGGGCATTCTCAAGATCGATATCCTCGCGCTCGGCATGCTCACATGCCTGGCGCGCGGGCTTGAGCTCCTCGCCTCCCATTATGACGCGCCGCTCACACTTGCCACCATCCCCAAGGAGAAATCATACGTCTACGCCATGATCCAGCGCGCCGATACGATCGGGGTCTTCCAGATCGAAAGCCGCGCCCAGATGAGCATGCTGCCGCGGCTCAGGCCGAAGGATTTCTACGACCTCGTCATTGAGGTCGCCATCGTACGACCGGGGCCGATCCAGGGCGACATGGTCCACCCCTATCTCAGGCGCCGCGAGGGCAAGGANCCCGTCACCTATCCCAAGGAGGAGTTGCGCGCCGTTCTCGGCAAGACGCTCGGCGTCCCCCTGTTCCAGGAACAGGCGATGAAGATCGCCATCGTTGCCGCCGGCTTCACCCCGTCCGAGGCCGACCGGCTGCGCCGCGCCATGGCCACCTTNCGCCGCGTCGGNACCATNCANACCTTNCAGANGAAGATGATCGAGGGCATGGTCGCAAACGGCTACGAAAAGCAATTTGCGGAACGCTGCTTTCAGCAGATCGAGGGCTTTGGNGAATATGGTTTTCCGGAAAGCCATGCCGCCTCCTTTGCGCTTCTCGTCTATGCNTCGTCCTGGATGAAGGCGGTCTATCCNGATGTCTTCTGTGCGGCGATCCTTAACGCCCAGCCGATGGGATTTTACGCGCCCGGCCAACTGATCCGCGATGCCCGCGAGCATGGCGTCGAAATCAGGCCGGTCGATGTGAACCTCT
Source organism: Hoeflea sp. (assembly GCA_002707605.1). GTDB lineage: Bacteria > Pseudomonadota > Alphaproteobacteria > Rhizobiales > Rhizobiaceae > Pseudohoeflea. The sequence goes on along the minus strand of PANK01000013.1, from coordinate 229,511 downwards.
CGGACTGGGATTGCACACTGGAAGAAGCCACTTTCGATCCCGCGGCCATCGCCCCGCGCCATGCCGGCATGCGNGACNTTATNAANAGCCGTCACGCGGTGCGTCTCGGCTTCCGGCAGGTCAAGGGTTTGNCGGAAGCCGATATGGAACGGCTGGTCGAAATGCGGGGCGCGGGCTACGATTCGGTCCGGGACCTCTGGCTGCGCGCCGGGCTGGCGCGGGCCACCGTCGAACGATTGGCCGATGCGGACGCATTTTCATCGCTCGGACTGTCGCGCCGCGAAGCACTCTGGGCTGCCCGCGCGCTTGATCCGGCGGCCGCTTCCGAGCACCTGCCCCTCTTCGAAAGCGCGGCAGACCCGTCGCCCGAAATCGAGGCCGAGATGCGCCTGCCCACCATGCCGCCCGGCGAGGAGGTCATCAACGACTACCGATATTTGTCATTTTCGCTGAAGGCTCATCCGGTCAGCTTTCTGCGCGAGCGATTTTCTCATCAGGGGATCGTTCAGAACCAGCGGCTTGAAACCATGAGAACCGGGCAGCGTACCACGGTTGCCGGACTGGTTCTGGTGCGTCAGCGCCCGGGCTCGGCCAAGGGCGTGATCTTCATGACGATCGAGGACGAGACAGGGGTGGCCAATGTCATNGTCTGGCCGAAGGCCTTCGAGACATTCCGGCGCGAGGTGCTGGGCNCCCGGCTGATCCGGNTGGAGGGGCGGCTGCAGAATGAATCGGGTGTCATCCACCTCGTCGCCGACCGGATCGCCGACATTTCGGGCGAACTGGCCTGGCTCGACGCCGATCNCGATCCNAAATCAGCGGATATCGAAAGTCTCGCGCGCGGCGACGAGGTGCGACGGCCGGTGATGGAAAACCGTGTGTTCCGGAAATCGGGCGCGCAGGCGGCCCGCAAGCTCAAGGCGGCAAACCCGCCGCCTGCCGCCCCCTTGCAGGAACTGCCGCTTCCGCTGTCCGAACCCGCGCGCGAAGCGGCGCGGGTCATGCCGAAGGGGCGGAATTTTCACTGACGGCCCTGTGCAAGGGATGGAGCCGTCAGAAAGATTGATCGGCAAATGCTGGGATCATGGTACCCGCTTGCAGGACCCGGTGAGTGCCGTCCGGATCAATGCCGGAAGTGGCGCATGCCGGTAAACACCATGGCGATGCCCGCCTCGTCCGCGGCGGCGATCACCTCGGCGTCACGCATCGAGCCCCCCGGCTGGATGACGGCGGTGGCACCTGCCTCCACAGCCGAGAGAAGCCCGTCGGCGAAGGGGAAGAAGGCATCGGAAGCGACAACGCTGCCCTTGGTCAGCATGCCGGTTTCGCCGGCAGCTTCGGCAGCATCCTGCGACTTCCGCGCCGCGATCCGGGCCGAATCCACCCGGCTCATCTGGCCCGCACCGATACCGACCGTCGCGCCGTCCTTGACGTAAACGATGGCGTTCGACTTGACGTGCTTGCCGACCTTGAAGGCGAAGAGAAGGTCCTCGATCTCCTGCTCGCTCGGCGCACGCTTGGTCACCACCTTCAGGTCGTCCTTCGAGATCACGCCATTGTCGCGGCTCTGGACAAGAAGCCCGCCGGAGACACTCTTGTAGGCCATGCCGGGCGCGGCCGGATCGGCCAGCGCGCCGGTGACGAGCAGACGCAGGTTCTTCTTGGCCGCAATCACCTTGCGTGCGTCATCGCTTACCGAAGGCGCGATGATGACTTCGGTCATCAGCTTGACGATTTCCTCGGCGGTCGCACCGTCGAGCTCGCCGTTGAAGGCGATGATGCCGCCGAAGGCGGATACCGGATCGCAGCGCAGCGCCTGGCGATAGGCATCCAGCAACGTATCGCCAACGGCCACGCCGCAGGGGTTGGCATGCTTGATGATGGCGCAGGCCGGCTTGCCGTCACCGAATTCGCTCACCAGTTCGAAGGCCGCATCGGTATCGTTGATGTTGTTGTAGGAAAGCTGCTTTCCCTGCAGAAGCTCGGCTGTCGCGACACCCGGACGGGTGTTTCCATCGACGTAGAATGCCGCTTTCTGATGCGGATTCTCGCCGTAGCGCATGACCTCGCGCAGCGAACCGCCAAAGGCGCGATGACGCGGGGCTTCCAGTTCCAGCGCCTCGGCAAACCAGCCGGAAATCGCGGAATCATAGGCTGCCGTGCGCGCATAGGCGAGTGCGGCGAGTTCCTTGCGCAGGCCGAGCCCCAGGGCGCCGCCATCGCTTTCGATCGCCTCGGCCACCCGGTCATAATCGGCGGGATCGGTAACGATGCCGACATAGGCGTGGTTCTTGGCCGCCGCGCGGATCATCGCCGGGCCACCAATATCGATGTTCTCGACCATCGTGGCATAGTCGCCGCCCGAAGCGCGGACTTCCTCGAACGGATAGAGGTTGATCACCGCCAGATCGATCGCGCCGATATTATGCGCTTCCATGGCTGCGGTGTGTTCGGCATCGTCGCGGATTGCCAGAAGACCGCCATGGACGCCTGGATGGAGCGTCTTCACACGGCCATCCATGATTTCCGGGAAACCGGTCAGTTCGGAGACATCGCGCACGGGCAAACCGGCCTCGGCGATCGAGCGCGCGGTGCCGCCCGTCGACACCAGTTCGACACCGGCCTTCGACAACCGCATCGCAAACTCGATCAGGCCGGTCTTGTCGGATACCGAAAGCAAAGCCCGCTTGACCTGCACCCGTTCGGGGGCCGGATAATTCTTGGAAATGACAGCCATGTCGCGCGTCCCTGTCGCCGACCCGTGCAGGACCGGCCTTTCATGTGTGTGAGGATGGCGCGGGAGTTAGCACATCGTCCGGGTGCTGCAAACCGCCAAGGCCGGGCTTTTGCCAAGCAAATGGCCGCAGCTGACGGGGAAGCGCTCAGTCGCGGCCCGAAACGCGCGAGAAGGTCCAGCGGATCTCGGCGATATCGACAGGCTGGAAGGCAATCGCGATCTGTTTGCACGCGCGCGGACCCGCGAGATCGGCGAAATGTACATCGTCCTCGATCAGCGGTCGCACGTCCGCGCAGGAGAAAGACCAGCTCTCGCCATCGCCGGCCGTCATGAGGATGGTGCCGTCGTCATGTTGATGGATGGCGACATTGGGGTGGACGTGAAAGCGTGCGACGGCCTGGTCGTGATCGTCCCGCTGGATCACCCTTCCCCCGACGCGGAATATCCGGTCGCGGCCGGTCAAAATCCGCCCATCCGGCGAGAGGCTCACTTCCCGCCGGTGCAGCTTGTCGAAGGGATCTGCATAGCCGTCATGGGTCGCGGCAAACCCGACGGTTCCATCGGTCTTGTCCAGGTTTTCGATGTCCACTCTCGAGACACCGCCGACGACCACCGGCCCGAGAAACCCCGACTGCGAGTAACGCAGCGAAGAGGTGTCGTTGAGCGTGACCGTGGAGTGGGCCGCGGTCATCCGGGCGAAGTCGCTATGCAGCTGATTCACGTGAAACGGCCCACCCGCATTGATGATGAAACGCGAGCCGCCGGAGGACAGTTCGAAGGAATTGCAGCCTGCAAAGGCGATGCGCGACATGGCGCCGGGAGGTGGAGGGCCGGTATCGGCAATCACCACGGTCGGGCCCGCAGCCAAGCGCTGGAACTTGGAATGCGGGGCCTCGCGGAACGGCACACCCGAGGAATCGTCATAGCGCAGCACTGCAAACAGGGCGTTGGCGGACGCCGTTGTCGCGCCGTTGAAGAGCGATAGTTCACCATTGGAATGGCGGAAGAATTTCAATGCCGAGAAGATGCGGTCGATCCCAGGCGTCATTCGCGGCGGCAGGCGCGAACCGACATTCACATAGGTTTGCCGGAGCGGCAGAAGATCGGTGAGCAGGTTGAGAAGCACCTGCGGATTGCGCGAGATGTGCCCGCCATCGGGCAGGATCTGCCGCGCAATTTCATCATCGAGATGGCGCGCGGCAGCCTTGATTGCATTGCTGCTGACGGGCAAGCAGAGGCTCGACATGGCAAGCGCGATCCGCGCCCTGAACCGTGCTTCACCCGGTGCGATGCCGGACGCGACGTGACGCAGAAACCGCACCTGCAGGGCGATCGATTTGAGGAAACGGCGATAGAAGCCGTGATCGGCTCCGCGCAGCACCACGGGTGAATGCGAGAACCAAGCAATCAACCGGGTGGACAGGATGTCGGGCCGATAGGAGTCCGAGTTGAGCTGACGGCCATGGGATGTGATCCAGTCATCGACCAGGCTGCGGGCGTTCGCCGCCGCAAGATCGTGATTGGCGGCACGCATGTGGCGCAGCCAGCCGAAACCGTGAAGCTCGGCAAAAAAGCCCGGCGTCGGGGCCTCCATCTGGAACGGCGATTCGCCTTCGGTATCGAGAAGCGTACCCGCAAACGGAAAGCGGCCATAATAGATTTCGGTCGCGATATGCGGGTCGGCCACGCGCAGATCGATTGGCGCAACGATGAGCCGGTTTGGCACAGTGCCCGCAAAGCGGACAGCCGAAATCCGCCCGAGCGCCAGCCGGCGCGAAAAGCGCTGCCAGGCTTCGGTGACGTAAAATCCGGTTGTGCGGCGGCTATCGGCGAGCGAAAAGGTCAAGCATTGAGGTCCCGGGCTGCAAGTCCGTTCCCGATGCGGGGAATACCAATTTGCAAAATCACGGACTGTTCACTTCCGGACTAGCTGTGGACCGATTTGGTTAACAATCGGTTTTCAAGACCGTTGTAGGACCACAGCGTAGAAGCCGTCCATACCGCTAATTTCACAGTTACGATCCGCAAGCATTGCCGGATGTGTGCGGATTTCACCCTTGTCGGTGATCGCCATTTCGAGGCCCGGAAGAAGCTCCGGCTTTACCGGCACGATCGCCCAGTCCCGGTGATCGGCGAGAAAGTCCGATATCATCGCCTCGCCCTCCTCCCGATCGAGCGAGCAGTTGGAGAACACCAACACGCCGTCCGGTTTGACCAGCGTGACTGCATGGTCGAGCAGGCTTCGCTGCACACGGGCAAGCTTGGTGATGTCGTCGGCGGACTTGGTCCAGACCACATCCGGATGGCGGCGCACCGTGCCGGTTGAGGAACAGGGNGCGTCGAGAAGAACCGCGTCGAAACCGGCCTCGTCGCTCACTTTCTCGGCCCGTNCCTTGCGGGTTTCGGCAGACAGNCCCAGCCGGGCGAGATTGCCNTNGAGACGTTTCAGCCGGCTNGCCGACTGGTCGAACGCGATGACCTCNCCGCCCGCAAGAATGAGCTGGGCAGTCTTGCCACCGGGTGCCGCGCAAAGATCGGCAACCCGCTTGCCCTCGAGCGAACCGAACAGACGCGCCGGAATCGCGGCGGCCGCATCCTGCACCCACCAGGCCCCCTCGTCGAAACCGGGAAGATCGGAAACCGGCGGACCACCGGGCGCAATTCTCACCGTACCGGTGGGAAGAACGGTGCCGCCGAGCTTGTCCGCCCAACCCTCGGCATCCTCCCGCACGCTCAGATCGAGGGGGGCGGGCACTTTGAGAGCNTCNGNGATNGCCGCNACNGTCGGNGNNTCNTANGCNGNNCGAAGNCGCGCCATGAACCANTCCGGAAACGGATCGGTGACCGCGNCAACCNTGGCCGGNAGCGTATCGCGCTCGCGGATCAACCGCCGCAGGACGGCATTGACCAGCGAGGCGAAGCGGCGATTGCGCGGATCGGNATCGGCCTGGCTGACGGCCANATCGACGGCCGCATGGTCGGCGACCTCCAGATGCAGGATCTGCGCGATGGCGATGGCCAGGAGATGCCGAAGCGAGCGGGCGCCAGCGGGCAATGGTTTTTCGGTCAGCGAATCGATGATCGCGTCGATGACAGTGAAATGGCGCAGCGCGGTGAGAAGGATCGCGCGCACCAGCCCGCGGTCGGAGTCCGAAAGCGCCAGGAAATGCGGATTTCCGTGCTCGCGGTCCAGAAGCCCGTCGAGCGATGCCTTTCCATCGACGACAGCGCCCAGAAGACGCGTNGCCGCTATGCGTGCCTGCAGGCCCGGCTTGGTCTCGTGACGGGAATTATCGCGATCCCGGCGATTCGATCGCGCCTTGGCGCGGGCATTGCCGTTTGCTTGACGCGCGGAACCCTTTGACTTCGCCTCGGTCAAGACCACGGCCCGCGGCGCGAGCTCGATCCACCCTCACGACCCCAAGGTCCCGAAGCGGGACCCGTNGAGTCGGGGCGCGACCATGGACCTTCNGCNGGNTCTGCCTGCCGCGGTTGTACGGAGAATTCCGCCGCCATCTTCTTGAGCGCGGCGATNCGGTTCTCGGTCGCCGGGTGCGTGGAGAACAGGTTGTCCATGTTTTGACCGTTCAGGGGATTGATGATGAACATATGGGCCGTCGCCGGATTGCGTTCGGCCTCCTCGTTGACCACCCTTTTGGCCCCCATGGCGATTTTCTGCAAGGCCGAAGCGAGCCACATCGGNTTGCCGCAGATTTCAGCACCCCGGCGGTCGGCCGAATATTCCCGCGTCCGGCTGATCGCCATCNGCACCATCGCGGCTGCGAGCGGCGCCACGATCATGGCGACAAGGACGCCGACGATGCCAAGACCGTTATTATTGCGGTTTCCCCCGAAGAAGAACGCGAAATTGCCGAGCATGGAGATCGCACCGGCAAGCGTGGCCGTGATCGTCATGGTCAGCGTATCGCGGTACTGCACATGGGCGAGCTCGTGCGCCATCACGGCGGCGACTTCCTCGTTGCTGAGCGCATGAAGAAGCCCGGTCGTCGCAGCAACAGCTGCGTTGTCAGGATTGCGGCCGGTCGCGAATGCGTTGGGCTGCGGATTGTCGATGACATAGACCTTCGGCATGGGCAGGCCGGCATTCTGCGCGAGATCGGCGACCATGTGATAGAATTCGGGCGCTGTGCTTGCATCGACCTGCACCGCATTGTGCATGCGCAGCACCATCTTGTCGGCATTCCAATAGGAAAACAGGTTCATNCCGGCCGCNATGACAAGAGCGATCATCATGCCGCCGGTGCCGCCGATCAGGTAGCCGACNCCCATGAACAGCGCGGTCATAAATGCCAGAAGCATGGCCGTGCGAACGAGGTTCATCTGTTTNCTCCGGTTTTCGCGCCCTCGCCCGGACTGGCCANGGCGCTTCGGTTCAACTAGAAAATGGGTAAGACATGAGGTTTGTTCAATATGAGTGAGAAAACCGAAAGCCCCGACGAAACCGCGGAGAATGCGGAACCGGAAAAGGTTTTGACCCCGGCNGCCCAACGGGCCCTCGCCGAAGCCGATGCCCGTCGCAANAAGGCCGAANCCGACAAAATGGAAGCTGAACGNGANGTCGGCGGNCGCGGCGGCAAGGACCCTGCGCGTTACGGNGACTGGGAAATCAACGGCCGCGCNATCGATTTNTGACCTAGNCCTNCGAACACAATAGGAACATTTTCAGTTGCNCNGGCGCAGATATGGAATATATTCNTATAATGNGTCTGCGAGCNACCATTNTTNTNNCCCTTTCNCTTCCGNCCCTNTTTATCGGGTTACGNANCGTTAACGCTGATTCACGTGAAACACTTCCGCAGATGATTGCCGGCCCCGTCGCGGCGACGGTGATTCGCATCATCGACGGCGATACGGTCGTCGTGATGGCGCATCCCTGGCCGGATCTCTCCCTNCATGTCGCCGTTCGCCTGCGCGGCATCGATACNCCGGAGTTGCGCTCCNCATGCCCCTCCNTCAGNCGGACCGCGCAAGAAGCGAAAATCACGCTTGCCAACGCCATCCGTCCCGGCGACAGGGTCGAGCTGCACAACGTCTCAGGCGGAAAATTTTACGGTCGTGTCATTGCCGACCTGTCACGTGACGGCGAAAACCTCGGCACGATGCTGATCAAAGAACGGCTGGCCGTTCCCTATGATGGCGGCAAGCGCATCAAACCCGCCTGTCCGGAATCGTGAAACCGGACACCATCTCATGTGACATTCCATGATCCGCNTGGCAAAATTAAATTTGCTAATAAGCTCGCGCGGATTGAATATGATCTCCGGGCAACTGGGAGACTATTATGCATCGCTCGGAAATCATGGCAGCCATGTTGCTGGTCGCCATGGCAACGACCGCTGGCGCCAGCGGCGAATTTTTGGAGGCGCGGTTGACCTGCAAACAGATGACGAATTGCCAGGATGCGGTGATGCTTTGGTGCAATGGCTACAGCCGGGCCGACGGGGACAATGACGGCATTCCCTGTGAGAACGTCTGCCGCAGCCTTCGCGAGGTCAACGAGATCCGTCAGGCGATCGGCTGCTAGAACTCACCTCATGCAATACCCGCTGAAATGCAAAAGGCCACCCTTGAGGGTGGCCTTCGCAATTCCGGTTGCCGGTCGGTCGTCAAACCGTTTGTCCGGCTGATCGGTACGTTACACCGTCAGAGGCTGCTCCGACGGAGTACGATCCGCATAGACCGAACCAGAACCTTGGAATCACTCGACATCGGATCACCTCCTTTCAATACGTTAATGACACCAGGAGTGCGGGGTCGATCGGCGGCTTTGACAAGTCTCCTGCGCGAAAAAATGCTCCCATGGCACCGTTCAAGGGTGGCGAAGGGGAGCGTATTGAACGGGCGGTAAATCAGACTCAGGCCAGATTTTGCTCCGAAGCATCCGCAAATGCCTCCCGCGCGACAGCCAATCCATTCAGCGCAGCCGGAAACCCGGCATAGACTGCCATCTGCATGATGATCTCGATCACCTCTTCGCGGTTGAGCCCGACATTCAGTCCGGCACGAATGTGCACCTTCAATTGCGGCGCAGCTGTCCCCATCGCGGTCAGCGCGGCAATTGTCGCCACTTCGCGTGATCGCAGATCGAGACCGGGCCGCGAATAGATGTCGCCNAACGGAAACTCGANGANGTAGCGGGCGANNTCNGGNGCGATATCNGCNAGCGAATNAATNACCGCCTCGCCGGCGTCACCGTCGATCTCCGCCAGCGCGCGCCGGCCTCTTTCNTATCGCTCTGNCTCGTNGNTTGCTGNGGTCGTGGTCATNGTCTTTCGTCCCTTTGNCTTCCNNCANNTCACTGGCGGANATTGANGCCGCATANCCGGCGATTTTCNTGTCGAGGACGGAAAGGTTTTCCTGAAGTNCGGCNANNCGNTNGCGNACCTGCTCNCGGTGNCNNTCCANNATGNCNTGGCGNTCANCCTCNGTTTCNGNGCCGAGCGACCGCAGTTCCGCNTAGCGCAGCATCTCNCGCAGCGGCATTCCGGTCGANTTCANACGNCCGAGAAANTCGATCCACGTNAGNATNGANACGTCATAATCCCGATGCCCGGAAGCATTCTTGTCCGGCGGCGGCAACAGACCGATCCGNTCGTANTAGCGGATCGTNTGGGCGGAAAGCCCNCTGCGCCGTGCCAGTTCACCGATCTTCATGGTGGTCCTTTCCTCACGACGCCNGGGAANCTAGGACTTCGAGCATACTCCAAGTCAAGAACAAAAAACCCGCCCGCCGGNATGCGGCGANCGGGTCGTNTTCAACGGCAAGAAGCAGGCGCCAGGTTACTTCTTGTTCTGCCGGTTCTCGATCAGGTCGTCCACGACTGCCGGATCGGCGAGCGTCGAGGTATCGCCCAGCGAACCGAAATCGTCCTCTGCGATCTTGCGCAGGATGCGACGCATGATCTTGCCCGAGCGGGTTTTCGGCAGGCCCGGCGAGAACTGGATCTTGTCGGGTGACGCAATTGGACCGATCTCGCCACGCACATGCTTGACGAGTTCCTTCTTCAGGTCTTCAGACCCTTCCACACCTTCCATCAGGGTCACATAGCAGTAGATGCCCTGCCCCTTGACGTCGTGCGGGTAGCCGACGACCGCGGCTTCGGACACGGCATCGTGGGAGACGAGTGCACTCTCAACTTCCGCCGTCCCCATGCGGTGACCCGACACATTGATCACGTCGTCGACGCGGCCGGTGATCCAGTAGTAGTCGTCCTCGTCGCGGCGGCAGCCGTCACCGGTGAAATACTTCCCCTTGTAGGCGGAGAAATAGGTCTGAATAAAACGCTCATGGTCGCCATAGACCGTGCGCATCTGACCGGGCCAGGACTGGTTGATGCAGAGATTGCCCTCGGTGGCGCCTTCGAGAACGGCACCCTCGGCNTCTACCAATTGCGGCTCGATGCCGAAGAAGGGTCGCGTCGCCGAACCGGGCTTNAGATCNGTNGCGCCCGGCANCGGCGTGATCATGATGCCGCCGGTTTCGGTCTGCCACCAGGTATCGACGATCGGGCAACGCTTGTCGCCGACCACCTTGTAATACCATTCCCAGGCTTCCGGGTTGATCGGCTCGCCCACCGAACCGAGAGTGCGCAGAGATTTGCGCGAGCTCTTCGTCACGTGGTCGTTGCCGGCGCCCATCAGCGCGCGGATGGCGGTCGGAGCGGTATAGAAGATGTTGACCTGGTGCTTGTCGACCACTTCCCAGAANCGACCCGGCGTCGGGTANTTCGGCACGCCCTCGAACATCAGCGTGGTCGCGCCGTTCGCAAGCGGNCCGTAAACNATGTAGGAGTGACCGGTCACCCAACCCACATCGGCTGTGCACCAGTAGATGTCGCCCTCGTGGTAATCGAAGACATATTCGTGGGTCATCGAGGCATAGACGAGATAGCCGCCGGTCGTGTGAAGCACACCCTTCGGCTTGCCCGTCGAGCCTGACGTGTAGAGCAGGAACAGCGGATCTTCCGCCTTCATCTTGGCGGGCGGGCAGTCCGGCTTCGCCTCGGCCATGGCCTCGTGATACCAGATGTCGCGCTCGTCGTACCAGGACACCTTGCCGGCGGTGCGGCGGACCACCAGCACGTTCTTGACGATCACGTCGTCGCGCTTGGCAATGTCGACCGCCTTGTCGGTATTGTCCTTGAGCGGGATCTTGCGACCGCCGCGCAGGCCCTCGTCGGCGGTGATGATGAAGGTTGATTCGCAATCGACGAGACGACCNGCCAGCGCATCCGGCGAGAAGCCGCCGAAGACGATCGAGTGGATCGCNCCGATGCGGGCGCANGCGAGCATCGCATAGGCCGCTTCCGGGATCATCGGCATGTAGATGGTGACGCGGTCACCCTTCTTCACGCCGTTCTTCTTCATCACGTTGGAGAGCCGGCAGACGTGCTCGTAAAGCTCGTTATAGGTGATCTTCTTGTCGTCGTAGGGATTGTCGCCTTCCCAGATGATCGCCACCTGGTCGCCGCGCTTCTTCAGGTGCCGGTCGATGCAGTTATAGGCGACGTTGGTCTGGCCGTCCTCGAACCATTTGATCGACACCTTGCCGTCGAAGCTGGCGTTCTTGACCTTGCTGTAGGGTTTGAACCAGTCGATCCGCTTGCCGTGCTTCTTCCAGAACTTGTCGGGGTTCTTGATGCTCTCCTGATACCATTTCTCGTAGNTATCGTTGTCGATGTGAGCACGCTTCTTGGCGTCCTTGGGGACTTTGTAGACGTCGGTCATGAATTCCTCCTCACCATGATCCGCGCTTCGCCGGCGCGGTTCAGACCCTTAATTCCGGCCCCTTCATAACAGTGCTGGNTNACTTCGCAAATTAGACAATGGAACCGGTCATTCATCCGCCATCATCGGGCCTTGAAAGTTGAATTGCAATTGCGCGGCGAAACCGCTATATGCACCGCCATTCCCGGAATTAGTGGTTTTACTTTCCACGGCCCGCGCCACCGGAGTGGGCGGACAGGAGGATTCTATCCATGGCTCAGCAGCTACTCATGCCCAAGGCGACCGCCGTCTGGCTGGTCGACAATACCGCGCTCAGCTTTGACCAGATCGCCACGTTCTGCAAACTTCACCCGCTCGAGGTGAAGGCGATCGCCGACGGCGAGTCCGCGCAGGGCATNAAGGGCCTCGACCCGATCTCGACCGGTCAGCTCTCCCGCGACGAAATTGCCCGCGCNGAGGCAGACGGCAATCACAAGCTCAAGCTTTCCGANCCGAAGGTTCGCGTGCCGGAAGCCAAGCGCAAGGGTCCGCGCTACACGCCGGTCTCCAAGCGGCAGGACCGCCCGAACGCCATTCTCTGGCTCGTGCGCAATCACCCCGAACTCAAGGATGCGCAGGTCTCGCGTCTGGTCGGCACCACCAAGTCNACCATNGAGCAGATCCGCAACCGCACCCACTGGAACTCGGCCAACCTGACCCCGATGGATCCGGTGACNCTNGGCCTGTGCAGCCAGATCGATCTCGACCTCGAAGTCGATCGCGCCGCCAAGAACCGTCCGGCAACGGACGAAAACGACAGCGTNCTGGTTTCNGCCCGCGAGACAGAGAACTTCGCCGCACCGGCNGAGNACAAGTCCGAGGANGANGAGATCGACGCGGANGCCGTTTTCGCAAAGCTCTCCTCGATGAAGAGCAAGCCGGAAGACGAGGACGACGACCAGAACTAAGGTCCGTTNGATCGCAAAGACATGAAAAAAGCCGGGCGAACTGCCCGGCTTTTTTGTTCTCAGCTAGACCGTTTCACCGTCAGGTGCAAACGGGTAGCTTCAACAAGGTACTGACCTCATTTACGCATTTCGATTTTGCCGATTCCGCCAAAATCAAAAATGCTCTAGTCACGCTTGCGATCATTCCTTGACGGGAACGGTGTAATTGAGCGGCAGCCGGCCGCCATCGACATAGAGAACCTGACCGGTCATGTAGCTCGAATCGTCAGACGCCAGGAAGGCCGCGACCGAAGCGATCTCGCTCGCCTCGCCCACGCGGCCGATCGGCGTGCGCGACAGGATCTTGTTGCGCGCTGCCGGATCGGAATTCACCGAAGCCAGCATATCGGTCATGATCGATCCCGGACCGATGGCGTTGACCCGGATGCCGTGGGGTGCCAGCGCCAGCGCCATCACCTTCGTGAGCTGCTTCACCCCGCCCTTCGAGACCGAATAGGGAATCTGNTTGGGAATNGACACCGTGTCGTTGATCGACGACATGTTGATGATCCGGCCCGGCTTGCCGTCATCTTCGATCTGCTTGACCATNTGGCGNGCAGCGGCCTGGCCGCAGAGGAACGCGCTCTTCAGGTTGACCCGCATCACCCGGTCNAAGTCTTCCTCTTCGAGATCGAGGAAGTCGGCGGCGTGGACGATACCGGCATTGTTGACGAGAATGCCGAGCGGGCCGTGATTGTCGACCGCTTCGGTAATCAGATTATGGACATCAAGCCGCTCGGACACGTCGGCCTCGACGAATTCGACGGTACCGACGGATGCCAGATCGCGCTCGGCGTCCTTCCCCGCTTCGGCGTCCACATCGGCGATGACGACCTTGGCGCCCTCTTCCGCCAGACGCCGGGCGACCGCGAGGCCGATCCCCTTGGCACCGCCGGTNACGATCGCGGTTTCTCCATCAAAACGCATGTGATTTCCTTTCAGTGCGACGGGCCACACCTGCCCGCTTTGATTTTGCGGGCAAGATGCAGCCGCTGCCCTGAAGGGTCAATCTCTCATTTTGGCGGCGTGAACCGCCGCGCGGTTCATTTGCTGTCCTTGAGAATCCCGCGCTCGCGCAGCGTGTCGGTGATCTCATCCAGGATCGCCGGGTCGTCGATGGTCGCCGGCATCCTCCAGCTTTCGCCGTCCGCGATCTTCTGCATCGTGGCGCGCAGGATCTTGCCCGATCGGGTCTTNGGCAGGCGGTTGACCGTCATGACGATCTTGAACGCGGCCACCGGTCCGATCTTCTCACGCACCAGCGCGACGATCTCTTTTTCGATCTCGGCCATATCCCGGTCGACGCCGGAATTGATGACGACGAAGCCCGCGGGCAGCTGCCCCTTCATCGGATCGGCAATGCCCACGACCGCACATTCGGCGACATCCGGATGGCTGGCGATTGCCTCCTCCATCCCGCCCGTCGACAGCCGGTGGCCGGCGACATTGATGATGTCNTCGGTGCGCGCCATGATGAAGAGATANCCGTCNTCNTCGATGAAGCCCGCATCCGCCGTCTTGTAGTAACCGGGAAACTCCGCGAGATAGGCATCNCGGAACCGGGTNTCGGCATTCCACAAGGTCGGCAGATTGCCCGGCGCNAGNGGCAGCTTCACCACGATNTTTCCNAGNGTCCCNGNGCTCACCGGATGGCCGGCATCGTCNAGCACCCGGATATCGTAGCCCGGCATGGCGACGGCGGGNGAACCGTATTTNACCGGCANCATNTCGATACCCGTCGGGTTNCCNGCAATNGTCCAGCCGGTTTCCGTCTGCCACCAGTGATCGATCACCGGNACATNGAGCATNTTTTCNGCCCACTGGATCGTNTCGGGATCNGCCCGCTCGCCNGCGAGNAACAGCGTTCGCANCGACGACAGATCGTATTTGCCGATCAACTCGCCCTTCGAATCTTCCTTGCGGATGGCGCGGAAAGCAGTCGGCGCGGTGAAGAGAGCTGCAACCTTGTGCTCCTCGATCACCCGCCAGAAGGTACCGGCATCGGGCGTGCCCACCGGCTTGCCCTCGAAGACGATCGTCGTGTTGCCATGGAGAAGCGGGCCATAGACGATATAGGAATGGCCGACCACCCAGCCGATATCGGACGCCGCCCAGTAGACCTCGCCCGGCTTGACGCCATAGATCGCTTCCATCGACCAGTGGAGCGCCACCATGTGGCCGCCGGTATCCCGCACCACGCCTTTCGGCTGTCCGGTCGTTCCTGACGTGTAGAGGATGTAGAGCGGATCGGTCGCCGCCACCGGCTCGCAGGGGATATCGCGACCGCGGTTCTTTTCCATGAGCGTGAGAAAATCATGGTCGCGGCCCTCGACCAGTTCGCAGGTCTGTTCCGCGCGCTGCACGATGATGGTGTTTTCGGGCGGCCTCGACACCATCTCGATCGCCTTGTCGAGAAGCGGCTTGTAGGAGACGATCCGGCCGGGCTCGATGCCGCAGGATGCCGAGATCACCAGCTTCGCCTGGCTGTCCTCGATACGGGTTGCGAGTTCAGCCGCGGCAAAACCGCCAAAGACCACGGAATGCACCGCTCCCAGACGGGCGCAGGCGAGCATCGCCATAATCGCTTCGGGCACCATCGGCATGTAGATGATCACCCGTTCACCCTTCGAGACACCGAGATCGGCAATTGAAGCGGCAAGGGCCGTGACCTCGCCAAGCAGTTCGGAATAGGTGTAGCTCTTCTTCTTGCCGGTCACCGGGCTGTCATAGATCAGCGCGGCCTGGCTGCCACGCCCGTTCTCCACATGCCGGTCGAGACAATTGTGGCACGTATTCGTCACCGCATCCGGAAACCAGCGGCCATACATGCCCATTTCGGGATCGAAGATCCGGTCAGGTTCCTTGAACCAGTCGATGGCCCTGGCTTGTTCGCGCCAGAACCCTTCGGGATCGGATTTCCAGGAATCGTAGACGTCGCGATAAGCGCCCTGCATGACTCACCTCCACCCGGGCGCCTCCACGCGCCCGCTCCTCACTCAACGGCGGCGAAACTAGGCTCCTTCGCATCGAAGCGAAACACTACCTTGGGCTAGGTTCGACCCAGCAAGCGCCGCGCGCCGTGATACAAACTGTCGCACAGGTGCGCGCGCCCGGCCAGATGAGCCGAACGCAATCACCCTGCAGGAAAGTGAGACGCGATCAGGCGGGGTAGTCGCGCGCGCCAAAAATTGCGCTGCCGACACGGACTTCCGTGGCACCGAAGGCGACCGCGATCTCGTAATCGCCGGACATGCCCATGGAGAGTTTCTCGACACCGCATTTCCCGGCCAGCTTGGCGAGAAGCGCGAAATGCGGACCCGGGTTCTCGTCGACCGGCGGGATGCACATCAGCCCTTCGATCGAAAGACCGAGCTCGTCGCGGCACATGGTGACGAAAGCGACTGTTTCCTCAGGCGCGATACCCGCCTTCTGCTCCTCACCGCCGGTATTGACCTGAACATAGAGCTTTGGAGAACGACCCTGCTTCTCCATCTCCTTGGCGATGGCGCGGGCAATCTTCTCCCGGTCGATCGTCTCGATCACATCGAAGAGCGCCACGGCATCCTCCGCCTTGTTGGATTGCAGCGGGCCGATCAAATGCAGCTCGATCCCGTCATACTCCTCCTTCAGGCCCGGCCACTTGCCCTGCGCTTCCTGAACCCGGTTTTCGCCGAACACCCGCTGGCCGGCCTCGACCACCGGGCGGATGGAATCCGCATCATGGGTCTTGGAAACGGCGACCAGACGCACGGACCCTTTCGCCCGGTCGGCATCAGCCTCGGCCTTGGCGATCTGGTCGAGAACGAGGGTGAGATTGTCGCGCGCGCTCATGGTTTTCTGTCCCGTGGCAGTTTGGTCGGATCGGTCGAACACCGAGGTCTTAGGTCATGACCGGACGATTGAGAAGGCCGGGAAGCTCCGATCCTGCCATCAACCAGCCATTCGGCGCTACTATGCGGGCAGTTGCAGTTGACGCTTGCCGGCTTTCATGGTGAAGGTCGCCCCCGACAATTCGGCCCTTTCTCGGAATATTTCACATGGCAGTTGAACGTTACAATCCGCGCGACACCGAACCCCGCTGGCAGAAGGCCTGGGACGAGGCACGCCTTTTCGAGACCCGGAACGACGATCCGCGGCCGAAATACTACGTCCTGGAGATGTTCCCCTACCCGTCCGGCCGTATCCACATGGGTCATGTCCGGAACTACACGCTCGGCGATGTGGTCGCACGCTGGCGCCGGGCGCTGGGATACAATGTCTTGCATCCGATTGGCTGGGACGCCTTCGGTCTGCCGGCTGAGAACGCCGCGCGTGACAACAAGGTCAATCCGCGGGACTGGACCTACGCCAATATCGAGACCATGAAGGGCCAGCTGAAGACAATGGGCCTGTCCTGGGACTGGGCGCGCGAATTCGCGACCTGCGATCCCGGCTACTACAAGCATCAGCAGAAGATATTCCTCGACTTCTGGAAGTCCGGGCTGGCGGAGCGTCGGCCCGCAAAGGTCAACTGGGATCCGGTCGACATGACCGTGCTCGCCAATGAGCAGGTGATTGACGGGCGCGGCTGGCGCTCGGGCGCCGTCGTCGAGCAGCGCGANCTGACGCAGTGGTTCTTCAAGATCACCTCNATGAGCGAGGAACTGCTCNAGGGNCTNGAAACGCTNGATCGCTGGCCNGANAAGGTCCGCACCATGCAGCAGAACTGGATCGGCAAGTCGACCGGTCTTGCCTTCGAGTTCGGTCTCAAGGGCGCGCCTGAGGGCTTCGACAAACTGCCCGTCTTCACCACACGCGCCGATACGATGTGGGGCCCGACCTTTGCTGCGATCGCCGCCGACCACCCGCTGGCCAAGGCGCTGGAGAAGGACAATCCGGAGATTGCCGCCTTCACCGCCAANTGCCGTGCCATCGGCACCTCNGCAGCCGCCATCGAGACGGCTGAAAAGCTCGGCTACGACACCGGCCTGAAGGTCACCCACCCTGCCGATCCCAGTTTCGAGTTGCCGCTCTGGATCGCCAACTTCGTGCTGATGGACTACGGCACCGGCGCCATCATCGGCTGCCCGGCGCACGACCAGCGCGACCTGGATTTCGCCCGCAAATACGGCCTGCCCGTCGTCGATGTCTTCAAGCCGCTCGACAGCGACGCCTCCGTTGGCGACGAGGCCTTCACGCCGCCGAAGACCGAGAAGGTCCGCTATGTCCACTGGCACGGGGAGCCCGGAACCGAGATCACCTGTCAGGAGGCGATGGACCGTACCCTCGCGCTTTACGAGGAAAAGGGCTGGGGCGAGGGCCGCGTGCAGTATCGCCTGCGCGACTGGCTGATCTCACGGCAGCGCTGCTGGGGCGCCCCGATACCGGTGATCTACTGCGATGCCTGCGGCGCCGTCCCTGTGCCCGAGGAGCATCTGCCGGTCGAATTGCCGGAGGACCTGAACTTCGACAAGCCCGGCAATCCGCTCGACCATCATCCGACCTGGAAACATGTCGATTGCCCGAGATGCGGAAAGCCGGCGCGGCGGGACACCGACACAATGGACACCTTCGTCGATTCGTCCTGGTATTTCGCCCGCTACACCGATCCGTGGAACGAGACGGCGCCGACGACCCTCTCGGCCGTCGACGGACCGAACGGCTGGATGCCGGTGGAGCAGTATATCGGCGGCGTCGAACACGCGATCCTGCATCTGCTTTATTCGCGCTTCTTCACCCGTGCGATGAAGGCGACGGGCCATATGAACGTGGTCGAGGAGCCTTTCAAGGGTCTGTTCACGCAAGGCATGGTCGTCCACGAGACCTACAAGGTCGCCGGCGGCAGCTACATCACGCCGGCCGAGGTGAAGGTCGACGATACCGGTGAGACCCGCACCGCCACCCGCCTGACGGATGGCGCATCGGTGGAGATCGGCCCGATCGAGAAAATGTCGAAGTCGAAGAAGAATGTCGTCGATCCCGATGACATCATCGCGACTTACGGCGCTGATACCGCCCGCTGGTTCGTGCTCTCGGACTCCCCGCCCGAGCGCGACGTGATCTGGAGCGAGGCGGGCGTCGAGGGCGCGCATCGTTTCGTCCAGCGCCTCTGGCGTCTGATCGCAGAAGCAGCTCCATCAATTGCCGGCGTTGCTGCGAATCCGGCTAAGGATGGCCCGATTTCCGCCACGTCCAAGGCTGCGCACAAGACACTGAAGGCCGTCGGCGAAGATCTCGGTCGCCTCCAGTTCAACAAGGCNGTGGCCCGCATTTACGAACTGACCAACCTTCTCTCACGCNATCTTTCTGNGNTTGATGACAACGCAAGCGGCGAGACAAAAGCGGCCGTTCGCGAGGGTGTCGAGTTCCTGATCNCCATGATCGCGCCGATGATGCCGCATCTGGCGGAAGCCTGCTGGCAGGAAATCGGCGGCTCCGGTCTCGCAGCCGAACAAGCCTGGCCNAAATTCGATCCGGNCCTTGTCGTCGACGACNANTTGGTGCTGCCGGTTCAAATCAACGGCAAGAAGCGNGGCGAGCTTTCGGTGCCTGCCGACGCCGCNCCGAAGGAAATCGAGGAAGCCGCNCTGGCGCTCGATGCCGTACGGGTTGCGCTCGAGGGAAAACAGCCTAAAAAGGTGATCGTAGTTCCGAAAAGGATCGTCAATGTCGTCATCTAGACAGGTTCTTCGCGGCCTCGGTTTCGCTTCCGTTCTGGTGGCGGCCGCGCTCTCCCTTTCAGCATGCCAGGTCCGCCCGCTCTACGCGGATATGGATGGCAAGGAGCGCTCGATCTCCATCACGGAGCCCGATTCGCGCGTCGAGCAGCTGGTACGCAACGAACTGGTCTATGCCTTCTCGGGGGGCGCCGGAGAGCCTGCCAACCCGGCTTATCAGATGGATCTCCAGGTTACCGCAAAGGCAACGGGCGTTCTCGCGCAGGGAACGAACGACGAATACACCGCAGCCCGTGTCGTTGTGACCGGCGCCTACAAGATGATCGATCAGGCAACCGGACAAACCCTGTTCAGCGGTCAGCGTCAGGCCGTAGCCCTCGTCGACAATCCCGACCAGGAATATGCCAATGTCCGCGCCCTTCGTGACGCAGAAAATCGCGCAGCGCGCGAAGCCGCGGCTTTCCTCAATGCGGATATCGCCGGCAAGTTTGCGCGCAAGGGTCTCTGATGGCCGAAATCAAGGCGCATGAATTTGCGTCGCTGACCCGTGGCGGTCGGGTCTCCTATCCGATCGCACTGATCTTCGGTCCCGATCGCGGTCTGGTGGCCGAGCGCGGTGCAGAAATTGCGAAAAACTCCGGCGTCGATCTCAAGGACGATTTCTCGGTTGTCCGCATGGACGCGTCGGAGCTATCCGGCGATCCCGGGCGGCTGATCGATGAAGCCAATTCCGTCAGTCTGTTTGGTGGCGACCGCCTGATCTGGATCCGCAATGCGGGTGCGGAGAAGGGGCTCGTCGACGCGCTGAAGGTACTGGCCGGCACGGACCTGCCCGCGACACGCATCGTTATCGAGGCCGGCGATCTCAAGAAATCGAGCCCCTTGCGCAAGCTGGTGGCCGATACGAAGACGGCCGTCGGTGTTCCCTGCTATGCCGACGATCCCCGCGCGGTGCAGGCGCTGATCGATGAAGAGCTGAAAACAGCCGAACTCACGATCACGAGCGATGCACGCGCCCGGCTGACCAGCATGCTTGGCGGCGACCGGCTCGCAAGTCGCGGTGAATTGCGCAAGCTTGCCCTTTATTGCCACGGGAATGGCCAGGTTACGGAAGAAGACGTGATCGCGGCCATCGGCGATGTCGCGTCGCTGTCTGTAGACGACGCAGTGGACGCCGTTCTTGGCGGCGACCTGCGCAAGCTGGACTTGGCGCTCGATCGCATCGAGAAATCCAAGCTCTCTGTCTTTCTCGTTTTGCGAGGGCTGATGTCGCAGTTTCTGCTGATGGATCTGATGCGCGCGGAAATGGAAAATGACGGCCGCCAACTGAGCGCTGTCATGCAGGGCCGCGGCCGCGNCATTCATTTCAAGCGCAAGCCCATCTTCGAAAAGGCCTTGCGCAACTGGTCGCTGGAACTCATCCGCAAGGAAATCAAGCGCTTCGAGGNCGCAATCTTCGAGACCAGAAACAAGCCGGCTATTGAATTTGCCCTGGCTCGCATCGCATTGATGCGCACCTGCCTGATCTCGGCCCGCCTNTCNGGCGGACCGCGCTTCATGCGCGGCTAAGTCATTCTAAATTATTGATATTATTAAANATCGGCGCCAAGAATCCGGCAAAGGGATTCAAGNTGGTCGAGGCTCTTGTAGTCGATCTTGAGTGATCCACCACGACCCTTGTGGTTGACGGCCACCTTCAGGCCGAGCCGATCGGTCAGGTTCCGCTCCAGCGCCAGTGTGTCCGCATCCTTCTCGACACTCTTTTTCTCGAGCTGCTCCGACCCACCCTGCTCGGCGCGCTGCGCATCCTTCTGGGCAAGCTTTTCCGCATCGCGGACCGACAGGCCGCCGTCGACGATCTGACGGGCGAGTGCCTCCGGATCGGACGTCGAAACGATCGCGCGAGCATGGCCGGCGGAAAGTTCGCCTGAAGACAGCATGCCGCGAACGGATTCAGGCAGCTTGAGAAGACGCAGCGAGTTGGCGACGTGGCTGCGGCTTTTGCCGATGACCTCACCAAGATCGTTCTGGGTATAGCTGTACTGCGCGATCAGCTGCTCATAGCCCAGAGCTTCGTCGAGCGGATTGAGATCGCTGCGCTGGACGTTCTCGACGATGGCGATTTCGAGCGCGGTACGGTCATCGACATCGCGAACGAGAACCGGGATGTCGACCAGGCCAGCGAGCTGTGCCGCACGCCAGCGACGTTCACCGGCAATGATCTCGAAGTGATCGGCCGCCATGGTCCGCACGACAACCGGCTGAACGATGCCGTGCTTGCGGATGGACGTCGCCAATTCTTCGAGCTCGGATTTGTCGAATGCCCGGCGCGGATTATTCGGGTTACGGCTGACATGTTCGATCGGAACGAGACGGTCGGGACGCACCGGCGTACTCGGAGCAGCTTCACCGGAAGCAGGCTGGTCGATTTCCCCGATCAGTGCGGCCAGTCCCCGGCCGAGGCGTTTCTTGGTGTCGTCTGCCATCTTACCCGTCCATAGTCTGCAATATGCGTCAGGCCGCCTTGCGGCTGCGTTCGCGCTGGATCACTTCGGAAGCAAGCTGCAGATAGGCCTGGCTTCCGGCACATTTGAGATCATAAAGGATCGCGGGCTTGCCATAGGATGGCGCCTCGGACACGCGCACATTGCGCGGGATCAGCGTCCGATAAACCTTTTCGCCCAGATGCGAGCGCACATCCTCGACCACCTGCTGGGCNAGATTGTTGCGCGCATCATACATCGTCATCACGATGCCCTGGATATCGAGCCCGGAATTGAGCGTATCACGCACCCGCGACACCGTCTCCAGAAGCTGNCTCAAGCCTTCGAGCGCNAAAAACTCGCATTGCAGCGGAACNAGGATCGANTGNGCNGCGGCCATCGCATTCATGGTCAGAAGGTTCAAGGATGGCGGGCAGTCGATCAGGATATAGGAATAGCGCTTGGCATCTTCCGCCTGCACGGCGTTCTTGACCCGGTAGATGCGATCTTTCTCGCCGGCGATCTCAAGCTCGACGCCGAGAAGGTCCATCGTCGANGGAATGATCGAAAGATGNGGAACCACGGTCTGCATGGCCGTCTCGGNGACGGACGCGCCATTGGTCAGAATGTCGTAAGACGAGGTCGCACGATCCCGGCGATCGACACCAAGACCCGTGCTGGCGTTACCCTGCGGNTCGAGATCGACGATCANCACTTCCTCGCCGATGGCGGCGAGTGCAGTTGCGAGATTGATTGCNGTGGTGGTCTTGCCGACGCCGCCCTTCTGGTTGGCGATGGTTATGATCCTGTTCGAGGCCGCCCTCATGACTTGCCTGCGCCTATNTTCTTGAGTTGTCGGACCTGCAGGATGACTGAACCGTCCAGCACCCTGGAAGGATGTTCTACCAGATCGAATTCCCAATTCCCACGCGCGATCGCGACTTCATCGCGATATCCAAAGCCTTTATGGAACCAGCATTCAAGCGCCGGATCCTTTTCGGCAATTGGCGCNGCGAAAGCCAGCAATTCATCNAAAGANGCNAGCGCGCGCGCNGATATGGCCTGCGGTTGNTCNATNNNNGTNANNGCAGATTCGATCCGCGCGGGATGNACCGATGCCCTAGCCCNGGTCTCGGAGATCGCNGTGCGCAGGAAGGCAGCCTTCTTGTTGTTGCTCTCGATGAGATGAACCCACCCCTCACCCGTCTCCGCCAAGCAGATAGCCGTAACGAGGCCCGGAAATCCTGCGCCGCTTCCTAGGTCTGCCCAGATTTTCGGTTCTGGGGTCAGATGGAAAAGTTGCAGCGAATCCTCGATATGGCGATCCCAGAGATCGTCGAGCGTGCTCGGAGCAACCAAATTGATGGACTTCTGCCATTTACGCACCAGCGCTTCATACGCCTTCAAGCGGTCTCTTGTTTCACGTGAAACAAAACGGGAATCNCCGGNATGTTGCGNNTTCATTCTAAATTATCCAANATTTACAGAANCTTGCCCGAGANTNGANCGTTTGAGATTGGCCAGAACAAGTGCNACTGCCGCAGGCGTCATGCCCTCAATACGTTCCATTTGTCCAATCGACGCCGGACGCACGGCATTAAGCTTTTTCTTCAGCTCATTGGAAAGTCCTGGAAGGCGATCATAATCGAAACCGTCGGGTATAACGCGTCCTTCTTCCTTCTGGCGCGCCACAACATCCGCGGCCTGGCGTTCGAGATAGACAGCATAAGCCGCATCGATCGACATCGCCTCAAGTACCTTCGGCCCGAAATCACGAAACTGCGGCCAGATCTCCANGANTCGATCAAGGGAAATATCGGGATACGACAGTAGCGTGAAAGCCGACCGGCGAATACCATCCTTGTTCAATGCCAACCCATGGTTCGTGGCTTCATTCGGTGAAATGCTAACAGACTTGGCAAGCTCAATACATTTCGCCACCGAATCGGAATAGGCAGCGANCTTGTTCTGGCGTGCCTCCGATACCAGTCCCAGTGCGATGGCCTTGGGGGTCAAACGGATATCCGCATTNTCCGCACGCAGGGACAAGCGGAACTCCGCCCGCGAGGTGAACATNCGATAAGGCTCGGTGACGCCATGCGTGGTNAGGTCATCNACCATTACACCGATATAGGANTCCGTCCNGCTGAAATGCACCGGCTCNCGGCCAGTCGAAATCATCGCNGCATTCANGCCNGCGANNAGACCTTGGGCGGCNGCNTCNTCATANCCNGTCGTTCCATTGATCTGTCCGGCGAGGTAAAGCCCGGAGACGACGCGGGTCTCAAGCGTAGGGCGCAACTCGCGCGGATCGACGTGATCATATTCGATCGCATAGCCGTGCTGCTTGATACGAACATTTTCAAGCCCGGGAATGGACCGCAGGAATTGATCTTGNACNTCTTCAGGGAGCGATGTCGAAATCCCGTTNGGGTANATCGTATCGTCATNCAGACCTTCNGGCTCNAGNAANATCTGNTGNCCNTCGCGNTCNCCGAAACGAACGATCTTGTCCTCGATCGANGGACANTANCGCGGNCCGACNCCNTCGATCTTNCCNGAATACATGGCNGAGCGNTGAATATTCTCNTCNATGATNCGNTNNGTCTCGCTCGTCGTCCGTGTGATCCCGCAACGGATTTGCCTTTGCGGAACCCTGTCCGTCATGAATGAGAAAGGAACCGGATCGTCGTCGGCGTCCTGCCAGGTGACCTTGCCCCAATCGATCGTCGTTCCATCAAGACGTGCCGGCGTACCGGTCTTCAGTCGGCCGAGCTTGAAACCGAAAGACATCAAGGTGTCCGAGAGGCCAAGAGACGGCTCTTCTCCCACCCGACCTGCGGGTATGGTTCGATCGCCAATATGGATCAGGCCGCGCAGGAACGTACCGGTGGTTAGAATGACAGCCTTGGACGCTATTAATCGCCCGTCCTTGAGCTTCACCCCGGTGATTGCGCTATCGCTATGCTCGAGATCCCATGCCTCGCCCTCGAGGAGGTCGAGATTGGGCTGAGCCTTCAGCAGTTCCTGGATCTTTTCGCGATAGAGTTTCCTGTCCGCCTGGGTGCGAGGACCACGGACGGCGGGCCCCTTGCGGCGGTTGAGAAGACGGAACTGGATGCCGGCGTGATCAGCTGCAACACCCATTATTCCATCCATCGCGTCAATCTCGCGCACGAGGTGCCCCTTACCGAGCCCGCCGATAGCCGGGTTGCAGGACATCACCCCGATCGTGTCGATGCGATTGGTGAGTAGAAGCGTCTTGGCGCCCGCACGGGCCGAAGTTGCAGCAGCTTCGCTGCCGGCGTGCCCGCCGCCTATGACAATGACATCATAATCCATGGCTCACTTTCCCGTTAGGGGCGATACATTTGGACTCATAACGGGTGCTGCCGCGAATCTGCACTCAGACGTTTCACGTGAAACAATTTTATTGCGAATCACACCCAATCTGGATTCGCATGTTTCACGTGAATCACTTTCCGATGCAGAACTGAGAGAATATCACACCCAAAAGATCTTCAACGCTAACATGACCCGTTATCCGTCCCAACGCTTCAGATGCTGCCATCAGCTCGGAGGCGGCTATTTCGGGACCGAGGGCTCTTGCGTCAAGTGCTGCTTCGATACGCGAAAGCGCTTCGCGAAGCAATGATTCGTGACGCTGGCGATTGGGTAAACCTTCGATCCGAGTCGATCTGCTTGCCAGTTCAACAGCGATACGATCGATCAGCGCCCGTAGCCCATCACCCGTAATCGCGGAGAGTGCTAGGGAGTCGCCATCCAGGCTATCGTTGACGTCTCTGATATCCGACTTGGTATGAACCCGGATGATCGCGACATCTGGCAACCGCTCTGGTAAATCGGTCTTACCGTCATCGAGCAGCAGAATGAGGTCCGAGGATTCAGCCATCTGCAAGGACCGGCGTATGCCTTCGGACTCAATCTCATCCTCCGTCTCGCGAAGTCCGGCCGTATCGACGACGCGGACGAGATGTCCGCCGATATCCATACGGACCTCAATAGAATCACGCGTCGTACCAGGCCGGTCAGAGACGATGGCTACGTCGCGGTCAGCAAGGCGGTTAAGCAAGGTAGACTTGCCGACATTGGGCGCGCCGACCAAGGCGACCCGAAAGCCGTCACGGATCGTTTCGCCCCACTTAACTCCCTGAATATGTTGATCTATTTCAGATTTCAAAGCGGCGATGTCAGGCCAAACCTGGTCTGCAACAGAGCCGGGGACATCTTCCTCATCGGCGAAGTCAAAATCAGCTTCCAGCATGGCCCGCGCATGGGTCAGACGACGCATCCAGCCCTCATAGAGCTCGTTCAGATGCCCACCGGCCTGGTCCAGCGCTGCGCGTCGCTGGATCTCCGTTTCGGCCGCCAGCAGATCCGAGAGGCCTTCCACGGCCGTCAGATCCATCTTGCCGTTGTCAAAGGCTCGGCGGGTGAATTCACCGGCTTCCGCTTGGCGAAAACCATCGAGCCCGGAAAGAACCTCATGAAAGCGGGCGACCACCGCCCGGCTGCCGTGCAGGTGGAATTCGCCGCAATCCTCACCGGTGAATGACGCCGGTGCAGGGAAATAGAGCGCAAGGCCGCGGTCTATGGGTTGGCCTTCAGCGTCCCGGAAGACGCGATAAGCAGCCATCCTTGGGTGAGGAACCGATCCGCATATCGTTTCGAAAGCGAATCGAGTCCCGGAACCGGANATGCGGATGACCGCGACGCCCGACGGCAGNCCGCCGGTCGAGAGGGAGAAGATCGTTTCGCTCACGAATCGCTCCCGTTAAACTCGGCTCAATCAGGTATTCATCGAGTCGAAGAAATCCGAATTGGTCTTCGTCTGCTTCAACTTGTCGATGAGGAACTCGATCGCNTCCGTNGTGCCCATGGGNGCCAGGATACGGCGCAGCACGAAGATCTTCTGCAGATCCTGGCGCTGGATAAGCAGGTCTTCCTTGCGGGTGCCGGACTTGAGAATGTCCATGGCCGGGAAGATGCGCTTGTCNGCNACCTTGCGGTCGAGAACNATTTCCGAATTACCCGTACCCTTGAACTCTTCGAAGATNACTTCGTCCATGCGCGAACCGGTATCGATCAGCGCGGTCGCGATNATGGTNAGCGANCCNCCTTCCTCGATGTTACGCGCAGCACCGAAGAAGCGCTTCGGACGCTGCAGGGCGTTGGCNTCGACACCACCGGTCAGCACNTTGCCGGATGACGGCACAACGGTGTTGTAGGCNCGGCCCANGCGGGTAATCGAATCGAGCAGGATCACCACATCGCGGCCGTGCTCGACAAGNCGCTTGGCCTTTTCGATAACCATTTCAGCCACTTGCACGTGACGNACNGCNGGTTCGTCGAAGGTCGAGGANACAACCTCACCCTTCACGGAACGCTGCATGTCGGTCACTTCTTCCGGACGCTCGTCGATCAGAAGCACGATCAGATAGCATTCCGGATGGTTNGCGGTGATCGAATGCGCGATATTCTGCAGCAGAACCGTCTTACCCGTACGCGGCGGCGCAACGATCAGGCCACGCTGGCCCTTGCCGAGCGGTGCTACCAGATCGATCACGCGGGGCGAATTGTCCTTTGTGGTCGGGTTCTCGAGCTCCATCCGCAGCCGCTCAGTCGGGTAGAGCGGTGTCAGGTTGTCGAAATGGACCTTGTGGCGGATCTTCTCGGGATCTTCGAAATTGATCGTGTTGACCTTGAGAAGCGCGAAATAGCGTTCGCCTTCCTTCGGGCCGCGGATCGGACCTTCGACCGTATCGCCGGTCTTCAGCGAGAAACGGCGGATCTGAGAGGGCGAGATGTAGATGTCGTCCGGGCCGGGAAGATAGTTGGCCTGCGCCGAGCGCATAAAGCCGAAACCGTCCTGGAGAACCTCGACGACACCTTCACCGATGATTTCGACGTCCTGGGCTGCAAGCTGTTTCAGGATGGCAAACATCAGTTCCTGCTTGCGCATGACGCTGGCGTTTTCCACTTCGACCGATTCAGCGAACTCCAGAAGGTCCGTCGGTGTCTTGTTCTTAAGCTCTTGAAGCTTCATTTCCTGCATGGGAAATCCGTATATTCCGATATTTGGAGAGAAGCGGATGGACCTGAGATGTTCGGCGGGCGCCGACGCGATACAAACATCCGCTAAGGAGATGCCATCTAGATAGCGTTTCACATGAAACGCCGCAAGCCCCGTTTTCCGGCACTTTCGATGGCGTTATGCGGTAATTTGCTCAGGAAAACGGTTTTATGATGACGAAGATCACGATCCCGATCATCAGAATCGTGGGAATCTCATTCCGCATCCGCCACTGACGGGCCGTTCCCGGGCGCTCACCGGCAGCAAAACGCTTCGCGGATTTCGCCAGATAATGATGGAAACCGGTCAGACCGACGACAAATAGGATCTTGAGCCACAACCACAGGCCGATAAAGCCGAAACCGAGCCAGGCCAGTGCCAGGCCGGCGCCCCAGGTCACCACCATCGCCGGGCCCATGATGACCTTCAGAAGCCGCGATTCCATCACGANAAAAGTCTTATCGGTTTCCGAATCCGGCTCACAATCCGTGTGATAGACGAAAATCCGCGGCAGGTAGAATAGCCCGACCATCCAGGAGATGAGCGCGATGACGTGGAGAACTTTCAGCCACTCGTAGAGCCATGGCGGCTGGAAAAGGATGGCNAGNACCGCCAGCACAACGACCGTNACGATCCAGAATGCCGCTTTGCGGGCCGCCTTGCGGCCCTCAGACGCTGAAACAGCCTTTTCGGGTCCGGTGGAGCCTGTGCCGTCGTCTCTCGCGCTCACGCCCGTCTCCAGCCTCTCACGCGTTCGACGAGCCGTGTGACGTTCTCAGGATCGGCCTGCGGGGTGATCCCGTGACCGAGATTGAAGATGAACGGACCTTCCGAGAGATCGGACATCACCCGGTCAATGCCCTCATCGAGAGCCGTGCCGCCGGCTACCATCAAAAGCGGGTCGAGATTGCCTTGGACCGCGCCGTTTTGCTGAATCCTGCGCGCCAGCGACCGCGGCACCGTCCAGTCGAGACCCACGCAATCCACACCAGTGCGCTCACGGTAATCCTCGAGAAGCGCGCCGGCNCCCTTGGCGAACCCGATGATCTTNGCACCNGGNCGCGCNGCCCTGACCAGATCGACGATCCGTTTCATGGGCTTCNCGCAGAAAAGATCGAAATCCTTCTCNCCCAGNACACCAGCCCAGGAATCGAAAACCTGCAGCGCATCTGCGCCGGCATCGAGCTGCTGGATCAGATACTCGGCGGACAGCTCGCTGACCACGTCGAGGAGTTTCAGGAATTCNTCCGGGTGGTTCATCGCAAACAGACGCGCCGGGGCCTGCTCAGGCGTACCCCGACCGGCGATCATGTAGGTCGCAACCGTCCAGGGCGCGCCGCAGAAGCCCAAAAGCGCGGTTTCATCGGGCAATTCCCCGCGCAGTCGCCGAACCGTCTCGAACACCGGTCCCAGCTTCTTCGCGATATCGGGTTTGGGGAGGGTCGCGATCTCGTCNGCNGAAATCGGATCCATNCGTGGTCCNTCGCCTTCNACGAAACGCACGTTCCGCTCCAGCGCATCAGGGATCACCANGATGTCGGAGAAAAGGATGGAGGCATCCAGACCNAAACGCCGGATNGGCTGCATCGTCACTTCAACAGCCAGATCCGGGGTGTAGCAAAGATCGAGAAAGCCGTTGGCCTGCGACCGGGTTGCCCGGTACTCGGGAAGATAACGTCCAGCCTGGCGCATCAGCCAGATCGGAGGCGGGGCGACCGCTTCACCTTCAAGGACTTTCAAGAGCTTTCTGACGGACGTCATCCCCATCCTTCCTAAATATCGAATCCTTTCTGAATAGGATTCTGTTTCTTAGAGTCTGTTTGTTCCCGGGATTAACGCCAATCCCCACGGGAGTCACAGGAAATCCACAGGCTGTGAAAATTAACCGNCGTTAACAGACACNCNTAACGATTCCAAAATGTCCGGATTCCCGCCATGATTCCAATCAATTGCCGNANTNCAAAAATNNGNANCCGCGACGAAATCCCGCAATCAACATGTNGACTCCTGAATCNNTCCGGANTCCTGTCCCGACTCCNGTCGGTGTGGAAAAACCGGTGGGTTNTCCTTGCCAAAGCCACCCTTCCCTCCTTACCTCGGGTTTCGTCCAGCTTTCTCAACAGTCACGGATGTATTTTGTGGATCAGGGCAAAAACTATTTCCATCTCCACCTGATCTCCGATTCGACCGGCGAGACGCTCATGGCGGCCGGTCGCGCGGCCGCTGCCCAGTTCCATGGCGCCCAGGCGCTCGAGCATGTCTATCCGTTGATCCGCAACCGCAAGCAGCTTCTCGCCGTGCTCGATGCGATCGATGGCGCGCCGGGCATCGTGCTCTACACCATCATCGATACGGATCTGGCCTCGATCATAGAACTCAAGTGCCGGGACATGGGTCTGCCCTGTGTGTCGGTGCTGGAACCGGTGCTTCAGGTCTTCCAGCGCTATCTCGGCGCGCCGTCGAAACGTCGCGTCGGCGCCCAGCACGACATGAACGAAGAATATTTCCGCCGGATCGACGCGCTGAACTTCACCATGGATCACGATGACGGTGTTCTGCCGGTCGATTTNGAGGANGCNGANATCGTCATTCTCGGGATTTCGCGCACCTCGAAGACGCCGACGAGCATCTATCTCGCCAATCGTGGCTTCAAGGTCGCCAATATTCCGATCGTCCAGAATGTGCCGCTGCCGCAGGACCTCATGAGGGCGAAAAAGCCGTTGATCGTCGGGCTTATCGCCTCGGTCGACCGCATTTCCCATGTCCGCCAGAACCGTGTACTGGGACGCACCGAGGGTTTCCAGGGCGAGCTCTACACCGATCGCTCGCTGATTTCGGAAGAGATCAAATATGCCCGGACGCTGTGCGACAAGAACAACTGGCCGCTGATCGACGTCACCCGCCGGTCCATCGAGGAAACCGCGGCAGCCATTCTCGCACTTCGNCCCAAATGGCGCTAATGCCAGCCAAGGGAGATATAAATGACACGAATAATTCTTGCATCCACCAGCCCTTTCCGGAAGATGCTTTTGAAGAATGCCGGGGTTCATTTCGAAACCGAATCGGCTGACATCGACGAACGCGCCGTCGAGGAAGCAGCCGGCGGCAGTGGTGTCTCGCCGGAGGACATGGCGACGATCCTGGCGGAGGCCAAGGCAAATGACGTGGCCGCACGTTATCCCGAGGCGCTGGTCATCGGTGCCGACCAGACGCTCTCCTTCCGAGAGGAAATTCTCCACAAGCCTGCCGACATGGATGAAGCCCGGCGCCGCCTTCTGGCCCTCTCAGGCAAAAGCCATGAACTCAACAGCGCCGTGGTGATTGCCCGTGGCGATGAAGTGCTTTGGCGGCATGTCTCGATCGCGCGGCTGACGATGCGCGAACTCTCGCCGGAGTTCGTCGGCCGCCATCTGGCCGAAGCCGGACATGAAGTGCTCAAAAGTGTGGGTGCCTATCAGCTCGAAGGTGTGGGCGTTCAGCTTTTCGACAAGATAGAGGGCGACTATTTCACCATAGTCGGTCTGCCGCTCCTGCCGCTCCTGGCAAAGCTTCGCGAACTTGATGCGATACACGGATAAGGGGATTTCATGCGCCGCGCCTTCATCATCGGCGATCCCGTCGCCCATTCGCGTTCACCCATGATCCATGGGTACTGGCTGAAAAAGCATGCGATTGCAGGCTCATATGAGCCGGTTCGGGTCGTTCCGGATGAACTGCCGTCTTTCGCGGAACGACTCAAATACGGTGAGGCAGGTTTCGTCGGCGGCAACGTCACCATCCCCCACAAGGAAGCGATCTTTGCGCTTGCCGACGAGACCGGGGAGGTCGCCGAGCTCATCGGCGCGGCGAACACGTTGTGGCTCGAGGATGGAAAGCTGAACGCGACGAATACCGACGCCTATGGTTTTGCCGCCAATCTCGATGCGGAAGCCCCCGACTGGGACACGGGGAAAAAGGCCGTCGTGCTCGGCGCCGGCGGCGCAAGCCGGGCAATTCTCTTTTCGTTGATCGAGCGCGGTTTTTCGGACATTGTCCTTGTCAATCGAACCGTCGCACGCGCCGAGGAATTGGCAAAACGTTTCGGATCCGACTCGATAACGGCTGCACCGCTCCCCGCGCTTGATGACGCTCTCATCGGCGCCGATCTCTTCGTCAACACGTCTTCGCTTGGTATGGAAGGATCGGCGACGCCCGACCTCGATTTCTCGGTGATGGCAGAGAATGCCCTGGTGACCGATATCGTCTATGCACCGCTCATCACACCTTTCCTCGAGAAGGCACAAGAGCAGGGATTTGCCACGGTCGATGGTCTCGGCATGTTGCTCCATCAGGCGGTGCCGGGTTTCGAGAAGTGGTTCGGCACCCGGCCCGAGGTAGATGCTCAGCTTCGCGCCATGGTCGTTGCCGATCTGGAGGCCCATTGATGCTGCTATTGGGGCTGACGGGGTCAATCGGCACGGGAAAATCCACGACGGCAAAGATGTTTGCCGCCCAGGGCATTCCCGTCAACGACGCCGACCAGGTGGTCCATGAACTCTATGCCGGCGAAGCGGTGCCGCTGATCGAAGCCGCGTTCCCGGGCACGACGGCTGACGGCAAGGTCGATCGCGCGCTACTCGCCAGGCAACTCATCGACAACCCCGAGGGTTTCAAGCGGCTCGAAGCGATCGTCCACCCGCTGGTGCGACAGAAGGAGGTCGCGTTTCTCGAGCAGGAGCGGGCTAAGGGCACGCCCGCCGTGCTTCTGGATATCCCGCTTCTGTATGAAACCGGTGGCGAAAAACGGCTCGACAAGGTGATTGTCGTGACCTGCAGCCCGGAAACCCAGGCCGAACGCGTGCTCGCCCGCCCGGGAATGACGGAGGAAAAGTTCAAATCGATCCTTGCGCGACAGGTCCCGGACGCGGAAAAAAGACAACGCGCTGATTTCATCGTCGATACCGAACAAGGCATGGAGGCGGCGCGTGCACAGGTGAGAGACATCCTCACCGAATTGGGCCTCGAGACGAAAGAACCGGACGATGCGTGAGATCATTTTCGATACGGAAACGACCGGACTTGAGAACAAGAACGACCGGATCATCGAAATCGGTGGTGTGGAACTGGAAAACATGTTTCCGACCGGCCGGTCGATCCATCTCTACATCAATCCCGATGGCCGCGATATTCATCCGGATGCCCAGGCCGTTCACGGTATCTCGGCCGAATTCCTGGCAGACAAGCCGGTCTTCGCCGATGTGGCTCAGAAAATCATCGATTTCTTCGACGGCGCTAAATATGTGGCCCACAATGCCAATTTCGATATGGGCTTCGTCAACGCGGAATTCGCCCGCCTTGGAATCCCGGCCGTTGATCCGGCACGCGTGATCGATACGCTGGCGATTGCCCGCCGCCGTCATCCGATGGGCCCCAACAGCCTCGACGCGCTCTGCCGCCGCTACGGCATCGATAACTCGCACCGCACCAAGCACGGCGCGCTTCTCGACGCCGAGCTTCTGGCTGACGTCTACATCGAGATGAATGGCGGCCGTCAGGCAGCGCTGGGTCTCGTCAATCAGGGCGACCAGAATCCGGCTACGAATGAAGTCGAAGTGGAGATGGTATCCTACGGAGCGCGCCCCGCGCCTCTCCCCTCCCGTTTGACCGAAGCGGAGTTCGTGGCCCACGAAAAACTCATCGCCCGGATGGGCGACAAGGCCTTGTGGCGCAAGCACGCCTGACCGGATATCTGAAATCACAATGAAAAACGCCCGGACCTTTCGATCCGGGCGTTTTCAATTCGATGGACTGAATCCGACTTAGTTTGTCGGTTGGGTGTTCGCTGCCGTCTGCTGCTTGAGCTGTTCGGCGGCCATGCGCTGCTGGAACATCTGCGCGAAATCGATCGGGTCGATCATCAGCGGCGGGAAGCCGCCATTGCGGCTGGCGTCGGCGATGATCTGGCGTGCGAACGGGAACAGAAGGCGCGGGCACTCGATGAAGAGCAGCGGCAGCATGTGTTCCTGCGGGAAGTTGGCGATGCGGAAGACGCCGCCATAAACCAGCTCGATATTGAAGACCGTCTTTTCGCCGGACTTCGCTTCCGCGTTGAGCGTCAGCACCACGTCGTAATCGCCCTGTGCGATCGGATTGGCGTTGACGTTAACGTTGATGCTGATTTCAGGAGCCTTCTCGCGATTGACGAGGGTCTGCGGCGCGCCCGGGTTCTCGAAGGAGAGATCCTTCACATACTGGGCGAGAATGTTGAGCGAAGGAGCCGCGCCGCCATTCGGGGCTGCGTTGCCTGCATTGTCTGCCGGTGCTGTAGGTTCTTTGGCCATCTGGCGTTCCTCAATACTTGGGTTTCACAAGTCGTGAACCCTGATAATCCCGGGCGACGGGCTAGCATTTAGCTCCGCTGCTTACAACCCGTTTAGCGGTTCCGGTCGTCCTTGGAGCCCGAATCAGGCCGGTTTTCGATGGTCTTGCCATCGTCGCGCCACGGCGAATCCGGGTTTGGACGTCGCGGGCTCTCGTCGTGATAGTCGTTTTCATCGAGATCGAAGACCGGTCCCTGACCTCCTCTGGCTCCAGGGCCGCCACGGGGTCTGCGCGGTCCACTGGCGCCGGGGCCGGTAAAGACCGTGCGGGAGCCGACAATGGTGATCTTGTCCTTGAGCAGCTTCCATGCCCCGTCGCGGATCGCCGGGACGAAGAGCAGGAAGCCGAGCGTATCAGTCACGAAACCGGGCGTGAGCAGAAGCACACCGGCAACCAGGATCATTGCGCCGTGGACGAGATCACGGCCGGGAATGCGACCGGCATCGGTCTCCATCCGGATGCGGTTGAGAATGCCGATCCCCTGCCATCTCAAGAGCGCGCTGCCGATGATCGCGGTGACAAGGACCATCGCCAGGGTCGGCAGCACGCCGATTGCGTCGCCGATGACGATGAAGGCCGCGATCTCCGCGATCGGGATGATGATCAGGGCAAGAGGAATGAGACTGAAACGCATGAATTTCCGTGTCCGGGACATTTGGGCGCAGCCATTTTCTGCTGCGATGACGATCTGATGCCCGATTTAATTGCCGATTAAATTGATTGACGGGCACGTGACGATTATATGCAAGCCTGTACAGGATTAAACCGAAAGAAGGCTGGAATGGGTTCGTTCGACGTCGTCACCTTCATATTCTTCATCGTGGCAGTGGTGATCTTCATCCAGCTGCGGTCGGTGCTCGGTCGGCGCGATTCCAGCGACGATGCCCGCATCGAGCGCCGGCGCGCCCGCCGTGAAGCACCCCCGATCCCGTCAGACGACCCCAAGGTGGTGACTCTTCCCTCGCGTGGCAAGGAGGGCGAGCCGCAGCCGGACCAGATGGAAGCGATCGATGCCTATGCGCCGCAGGGCACGGACCTCAACGAGGGTCTGCGTGCGGTCAAGGCCGCCGACCCGTCCTTTGATCCCAAGGAGTTCGTCAAGGGCGCGGGCATGGCGTACGAGATGATCGTGACCGCCTATGCCGAGGGTGACCGCAAGACACTGCGCAACCTGCTCTCCCGGGAAGTCTATGACGGTTTTGTCGCTGCCATCGACGAGCGCGAGCAGGCAGGCCACACCATGCGCTCGAATTTTGTGGGCATCGAGAAAGCCGAGATCACGCAGGCAGAGATGAAGGGCTCGGAAGCCAACCTGACCCTGCGTATCGTTAGCCAGCTCATTTCCGCGACTTTCGATGCCGACGGCAAGCTGGTCGATGGTGATGCCGACGAGGTCTCCGAGGTCAATGATGTCTGGACCTTCGCGCGCGACACCCGGTCCCGCGACCCCAATTGGCACCTGATTGCCACCGAAGCCGATCAGTGAGCAATCTGTCCCTTCGTCCTGTCCGCTTCGATGAGATCGAGGGCTGGGCGGAGGATGACATGGCGGGCGCGCTCCGTGCGTTCCGCCGCACCGCACTTCATGCATTGAAAAAAGGGCCCTACAAGCAGGGCTCGGCGGCACCCGCTCCCGAAAGCTTAGTAACCGCCTATGAAGCCGCTCGGGTCATCGATCCCGCCGCGATAACGGATAGAGCCGCGCAAGTCTTTTTCGAAACCCATTTCGAAGCCTTCCATGTTGAACCCGTGGAGGGGGCACAAGGCAAGGTGACGGCCTATTACGAGCCGACCGTTGAGGCCCGCCGCGAGAAGACCGGCGATTTCGTCTATCCGTTTCTGCGCCGGCCGCCGGAACTGGTGAAGGTGGCCGATCCCGACAATCCGCCGGACGGCGTGCCGAGGGGTTTTGCTTTCGCGCTGGAAACTGATGAAGGTCTGGTTGAATGCCCGGACAGGCAGGCCGTTGATCAGGGCGCTTTTGCCGGACAGGATCTCGAAATAGCCTGGGCGCGTGACAAGGCGGATGTCTTCTTCACCCAAGTCCAGGGCTCGGCCAGGCTCGATTTCGGTGACGGGACCGGCATGCGAATCGGCTACGCCGCGAAATCCGGCCATCCCTTCACCGGCATCGGGCGGATTCTGGTCGAGCGTGGTGAAATCCCGCAGGCGGAGATCTCCATGCAGACGATCCGCAAATGGCTCGCCGAACAGCCGGATGAAGCCGACGGGCTGATGTGGGAGAACCGGTCCTATATCTTTTTCCGCGAGATCGACATCCCGGACGACGCACCTGGCCCCATCGGCGCCGCCGATGTTCCGCTTGAGCCGGGCCGCTCGCTCGCGGTCGACAGGTTGATCCATTCTTTCGGCACACCAGTCTTCGTTTCGGCTCCGAATCTTCAGGATTTCGCGAACGAAACACCTTTCCGGCGGTTGATGATCGCGCAGGATACGGGCTCGGCTATCGTCGGTCCGGCGCGTGGGGATCTTTATGTCGGCAGCGGCGATTGGGCCGGGGAACTTGCAGGTGGCGTGAACGCCGTGGCAAGTTTCACCCTGTTGTTTCCGCGCACCTGACACCGGTTCCTCATATCCATGGCTGACAAGAGCTCAAAACTGTCCCACGAGGACCGGATCATCTGGGAGAAAGTGGCCCGGACGGTCACCCCGCTGCCGGGCAAGAAGATGGTGGAGGTGAAAGAAGCAGCCGAGACGATGGCATCGCTGATGGGCGATGGCCCGGTGACGAAAACCCAGCCGGCAAGACTGGTGACCGAAAGCCAGCCCGAGCCGCGCGATCGTCTACCGCGGGTGCGCGCCCACCGGCTCCATCCGATCGAACGACCTACCGTCAAAAAGATCAGCAAGGGCCGTATCGCGATCGACGCACGCCTCGATCTCCACGGTCTCAAGCGCGCCGAGGCGCATAACCTCCTCTATGACTTCCTTGCCCGTGCCCGCGAGCGCGGGCTGCGGCACGTCCTCGTCATTACCGGCAAGGGCCGTTCGGGCGGCAGCGAGGGAGCCCTGCGCCGTGAGGTGCCGCAATGGCTCGACAAACCGGAATTTCGCTTGCTGGTTTCAGGCCTGGAAACTTCGTCGCGCGCGCATGGCGGTGAAGGCGCCCTCTATGTCAGGCTGCGTCGCACCGGCGAGCCACGGTCATGACGCCGTTCGGCGAAGCTGTGCGCAAGCTGCGCGCCGAACGCGGCATCAGCCAGAAGGAGATGGCCGCGCATCTCGGCGTCTCGGCGGCCTATCTCTCGGCGCTCGAACACGGCCAGCGCTCCGAGCCGAGCTGGGAGCTTGTCCAGCGCATCATCGGCTTTTTCCATATCATCTGGGACGAGGCGGAGGAGTTGCAGCGCCTGGCCGCCCTCTCCCGGCCGAAGATCGTCATCGACGCGCGCANCNTCACNCCGCGNTCNGCNGTTCTCGCCAACAGGNTGGCGGAACGCTGGCCGGAACTCGGTGAGGAAGATCTCGCGGCGATAGAGGNGATACTGGATANTGCCGGGGAAGATGAATCCGGCTAATCACTGCCCGATGATGGAACGGAGTTCGGCTTCCTTGTCGTTGACNAGCCAGCCGTAGTAATTTTCTTCCGGCATGCGNTTNCCGCCTTTGCCGCCGTTCTTCCGNGCNAGCGCCTGGGCNCGNGCCTTCGCGCCGCCGATATTGTAGAGCGTCGCGGTAATCCCNGGATTNNTCGAGATGTCNAATCCGGCTATGTTTTTNTAGTCGTCGATATCCGACCGGATGGACGCCGCCATGTAGGCGAGCGTTGAATCGGGA
This sequence comes from Hoeflea sp., assembly GCA_002707605.1. Taxonomy (GTDB): domain Bacteria; phylum Pseudomonadota; class Alphaproteobacteria; order Rhizobiales; family Rhizobiaceae; genus Pseudohoeflea. Next base: position 191,649 of record PANK01000013.1, on the reverse strand, counting down.
TCCATGATCGCCTCGTAAACGCCGGATGCGTTATCGGCGGAGATCGGTTTGATGCCTGCGACCTTGACGGCGCGATCCTGGTTGATCAGGGCCGTCAACGGGCTGAGCTGGCCGAGACCGAAAGTCTGGCCTGCGTAAAACGGTTCGAAGAAAACCGCGTTGAACCGGTTGTTCGGATAGGTCTTTCCACCGACTGACTTGCCGCGGAATTTTNCGTTCCAGACATCCTGGCGGCAATTCCACAGATCGCGGCTGTTTGACAGGGATTTGCACGCGTCGAACTCGGGACGCTCGACGAAGTCGGTGACCTTCTCGCCATCATACTCGAAGCGNAAGCGCTCGCCGGCATAGGAGACCGCCTTGACGTAATAGGTCTGCAGATGGTCGTAGGCATCCACATTGTAGGTGTGCTCGCCCACTAGGGCGCCGACGATGTGGATCGGGTCGATGCCGAACTGGCCTGCAACCTTTCGGATTTTCGAATTGAGCCGCTTGTCGGTGGCGATCAGATTGCGGATCTTTTCATATTTCTTCTCGAAGGAAGATTTCATCGCTTGCGTNCGGCGCTTNGAAGCGCCGGGAATGGCGGGTTGCTCGACGTTGCGATTGCCTTTCGGCACCGTCACAGCGNCGTGGGACGGAAGTGTGGTCGCGGCGATGAAGGCTCCGGCTGCCAGAGCGAGCAGAATCCTGCCTTTGGAAAATGCCACGACGTGTCTCCTCCTGAATGTACCGGGCCCTGCCGCGCCGATGCACCGACCGGCTGCGGCTGATAGGCGGGGCCCGTTTCTTAGAGGATGAAACGTGACAAATCTGTGTCCTGGGCCAGGTCGCCAACGTGCTTCCGGACATAATCCGAATCGATCTTCATTGTCGAGCCTGACTTGTCCGGCGCCTCATAGGAGATTTCGTCGAGCACGCGCTCCATAACCGTCTGCAGACGGCGTGCGCCGATATTCTCCAGCGTACCGTTGAGGTGAACCGCGACTTCAGCCAGCGCATCNATGGCGTCTTCGGTNAAATCGAGCGTCACGCCCTCGGTCTGCATNAGNGCCACATACTGCTTGATGAGGCTGGCTTCGGTTTCGGTGAGAATGCGGCGGAAATCGTCCTTTTCCAGCGCNCGCAGCTCGACGCGGATCGGCAGGCGGCCCTGAAGTTCGGGCAACAGGTCCGATGGCTTGGAGACGTGAAACGCACCCGAGGCGATGAAGAGAATGTGATCTGTCTTCACTGGACCGTATTTGGTGGCAACCGTCGATCCTTCGACAAGCGGCAGAAGGTCACGCTGCACACCCTCGCGAGACACGCCGGCACCCATGCCGCCCTCGCGATTGGCGATCTTGTCGATCTCGTCGATGAAGACGATGCCTTCGTTTTCGGCGAGCTTGAGAGCCTCGGCCTGGACCTGCTCCATATCNAGAAGCTTGTCGGATTCGTCGTTGACGAGCATGTCGTGCGACTGCTTGACGGTCGTCTTGACCTTGCGCTGGCGCCCGCCCATTGCCTTGCCGAACAGGTCGGAGATGTTCATCACCCCGATATTGCCGCCCTGCATGCCGGGAATCTCGAAATTCGGCATCCCGCCGGAAGTGTCGCTGACCTCGATCTCGATTTCCTTGTCGTCGAGTTCGCCGGACCGCAGCTTCTTGCGGAANGAATCGCGGGTCGTNGGCGANGCGGNGGCNCCGACGAGCGCATCGAGCACCCGTTCCTCGGCNTTGATATGGGCTTTCGCCTTGACCTCGTTGCGCTTCTTGTCGCGCACGATGCCGATCGCGGCCTCGACGAGATCGCGGATGATNTGCTCGACATCGCGGCCGACATAACCGACCTCGGTGAACTTGGTGGCTTCCACCTTCATGAAGGGCGCGCCAGCGAGTTTGGCCAGGCGGCGCGAAATCTCCGTCTTACCGACACCGGTCGGGCCGATCATGAGGATGTTCTTCGGCGTCACTTCTTCTTTCAAAGGCCCGTCGAGCTGCTGCCGGCGCCAGCGGTTGCGAAGCGCGATTGCAACGGCGCGCTTGGCGTCCTTCTGGCCGATGATGTAGCGGTCAAGCTCGGTGACCGTTTCGCGGGGGGAGAATGTGGTCATTTCGAATACCTGCGGAGTTATCTCGCAAAAATGGGACGGATCGCGTTCTGATTATTCCGCGTCCAGCGTTTCCATGACGATGTTGCCGTTGGTGTAGACGCAGATATCGCCTGCGATCTCCATGGCGCGCCGGGCCACTTCCTCGGCGGACTTGTCGGTGTCCATCAGGGCACGCGCTGCGGCAAAGGCGTAGTTGCCGCCCGAGCCGATCGCCATCGTTCCATGCTCAGGCTCCAGAACGTCGCCATTGCCGGTGATGGCCAGCGTCACCGTCTTGTCGGCGACCAGCATCATGGCTTCGAGCCGGCGCAGATAACGGTCGGTCCGCCAGTCCTTCGCCAGTTCAACGGCGGCCCGGGTGAGCTGGTTCGGATACTGCTCGAGCTTGGCTTCCAGCCGCTCCAGAAGCGTAAAGGCGTCGGCGGTGGCGCCGGCGAACCCGGCGATGACCGAACCGTCCTTGCCGATGCGGCGGACCTTGCGCGCATTGCCCTTCATCACCGTCTGNCCGAGGCTGACCTGTCCGTCGCCGGCCATGACNGCNTTGCCGTCNTTGCGGACCGTGATGATGGTGGTGGCATGCATAGTGCCAAAGGGATTGTCTTCGGCCATGGGGGNCATCCTTGCTTGCTTGGCCGGCGGGGCCGGCCTGACTTTGGTTCCCGCCATATGTAAGCAGGGCAAACGTGATTGCAAACACACGCGGTTCAGCCGTCTTTGCGGGCTGCCTTCGTCTGGATATTTCGCCGGGGTGCTGATATTGAGCCCGAGACACATCAACCGGCCCCGTTTCGGCCGGTGAACGACGGACCGGAGACGCCCGAATGGCACAGCCTTCGAAGAACCGCGCGGCGGAAGTCGCCCGCAAGACTGGGGAAACGGATATCGCGGTTGCGGTATCGATCGACGGCACCGGCCGTTCGACGATCGAGACAGGTGTGGGCTTCTTCGACCACATGCTCGACCAGCTGTCGCGCCATTCGCTGATCGACATGGAGATCAAGGCCAAGGGCGACCTGCATATCGACGATCACCACACAGTCGAAGATGTCGGCATCGCCATCGGGCAGGCCCTGAACAAGGCCCTCGGCGACCGCAAGGGCATCTGCCGCTACGCTTCGATGGATCTTGCCATGGACGAGACGCTGACCCGCGCAGCCGTTGATGTGTCGGGGCGGCCGTTTCTGGTCTGGGACGTGGCCTTCACCGCGCCGCAGATCGGCACTTTCGATACCGAACTGGTGCGCGAGTTCTTCCAGGCGCTGTCCCAACACGGCGGCATCACGCTGCACGTGACCAATCATTATGGTGCTAACAGCCACCACATCGCCGAAAGCTGCTTCAAGGCGGTGGCACGGGTGCTGCGCACGGCCTGCGAGATCGATCCGCGCATGGCGGACGCGATCCCCTCGACCAAGGGCATGTTGGTCTGAGCGCCCCGGGCGCCGGCTATTTCGTGAAAAGGAGAGGTCGATGACCTCTTATGCGATCTTGTCAGACAGAGTTGCGCCGGGTGGCGATGAAGCTGCCCGGGTCATTGCCGACCGGTTCAGCTGGGCCGGCTTTGTCTTCGGTGGCTTCTGGCTGTTGTGGCATCGCGCCTGGTTCGCCGGCGCGCTGGTGCTGATCGTCGATGTCGCCATTCCGCTGCTGCTTTATCCGACCGGTTTTGCAGGTCTCGCCTTGGCGATGGACATCGCGCTGGCGCTGCTCGTCGGGCTGGAAGGCAATGGCTGGCGCGTGAATGCCGAGGAACGCCGCGGCCGCCACATCGTCGATATCGTCGAGGCACCCGATCCGGAAACCGCCTTTGAAATCCATGCCCATCGCGCGGCCGCCCGCGCNCTGCCGAAAACACCCCCGCCTTTGCCCGGCAANACCAACCAGCTCGCGCGGCCCCGGCCCGCAAGCGCACCTGACATGATCGGCCTCGTGCCCTCCCGCCGGGAGGTCTGAGGCGTGACCGGAAGTTCATCCATGAAAGTTGCCATCATCGATTACGGATCGGGAAATCTCAGATCCGCGACCAAGGCNTTCGAGCGCGCCGCCCGTGAAGGCGGNGTCGATGCCGAAATCNTCCTGACCGACAAGGCCGANGTGGTGGCCGCCGCCGATCGTGTCGTGCTGCCGGGNGTCGGNGCCTATGCCGATTGCCGCGCCGGTCTCAACGCCGTCGANGGCATGGTCGAAGCNCTCAAGGATGCNGTCGANGCNAAGGCGCGTCCCTTNCTCGGCATCTGTGTCGGCACCCAGCTCATGTCCTCGNGNGGCCTCGAAAAGACCACNACNGAAGGNTTCGGATGGATTCCCGGCGATGTGGTNGANATGAAGCTCGNNGATCCGTCNCTGAAGATCCCGCAGATCGGCTGGAATACGATCGACGTNCACAANCCGCACCCGCTGTTCGANGGGATTCCGACGGGGCCGGACGGANTGCACGCCTATTTCGTCCACTCCTACCACCTCNATGCGACCAATCCCGACCACGTTCTGGCGACGACCGAGTATGGCGGCACCGTCACCGCCGCNGTNGGCCGCGACAATATGGTGGGTACCCAGTTTCACCCCGAAAAGAGCCAGACCCTCGGTCTCGCCCTGATCGCCAATTTCCTGCGTTGGAAGCCGTAAGCATGACCAACAAGATCCTCTTTCCAGCAATNGACCTGAAGGACGGCCANTGCGTCCGTCTCAAGCTCNGCGAAATGGACACGGCGACCGTNTACAACGACGATCCCGCGGCCCAGGCCAAAGCCTTCGAGGAGATGGGCTTCGAATGGCTCCATGTGGTCGATCTCAACGGTGCCTTCGAGGGTCAGTCGGTCAATGGCGCGGCCGTTGAATCGATCATCAAGGCGACGAAGAACCCGGTCCAGCTCGGCGGCGGCATCCGCACGCTTGCCCATATCGAGAACTGGCTGTCCAAGGGNCTGTCGCGCGTCATTCTCGGCACCATNGCCGTGCGCGATCCGGANCTGGTGCGNGAGGCCTGCAAGTTCTTTCCCGGCCGCGTTGCCGTCGGNATNGATGCCAANGGCGGCAAGGTGGCGGTCGAGGGCTGGGCGGAAGCCAGCGAGCTCGGCGTCATCGAAATGGCCAAGCGCTTCGAAGGCGCGGGCGTTGCGGCGATCATCTACACCGATATCGACCGTGACGGCATCCTGACCGGCATCAACTGGGACTCCACCATCGAACTCGCGGGTGAGGTGACGATCCCGGTCATCGCCTCGGGCGGCCTCGCTTCGCTCGACGATATCCGCCGCATGACCCAGCCCGACGCCATGCGCCTNGAAGGCGCGATTTCCGGCCGGGCCCTNTATGACGGTCGCATCGACCCGGCNGAAGCNNTGGCNATCCTNCGGGGGGACAAGCAATGACGAGAATCGNCGCCATGGAGATTTCACAGTGACCCTCAAGTCCCGCGTNATNCCCTGTCTCGACGTCAAGGANGGNCGCGTCGTCAAGGGCGTGAACTTCGTCGATCTCATCGATGCCGGCGATCCGGTGGAAGCCGCGATTGCCTATGATGCCGCGGGTGCCGATGAGCTCTGCTTCCTCGATATCACCGCCTCCTCTGACAATCGCGAGACGATCTTCGACGTCGTGGCACGTACCGCCGAGCATTGCTTCATGCCGCTGACGGTGGGTGGCGGTGTCCGTGCCGTGGCCGATATCCGCAAACTGCTTCTGGCGGGTGCCGACAAGGTGTCGATCAACACGGCTGCGGTGAAAAACCCGGACTTCGTCGCGGAAGCTGCCGACAAGTTCGGCAATCAGTGCATCGTCGTGGCGATTGACGCCAAGAAGGTGTCAGCCGAGGGCGAAACCGACCGCTGGGAAATCTTTACCCATGGCGGACGGACCCCGACCGGGATCGATGCCGTGGAGTTCGCGCGCAAGGTCGTCGATCTCGGCGCCGGCGAAATCCTGCTGACCTCCATGGATCGCGACGGAACCAAGGCCGGCTACGACATCGCGCTCACCCGCGCGATCGCTGACGCCATCCCTGCCCCGGTCATCGCCTCGGGCGGGGTCGGTGATCTCGATCATCTCGTGGCCGGCATTCGCGATGGTCACGCCACAGCCGTGCTTGCCGCCTCGATTTTCCACTTCGGCACCTATACGATCGGTGAGGCCAAGGAACACATGGCAAAAGCGGGTCTTCAGATGCGGCTCAACTGAGCCCGACCTGCCGATCGATTACGCTCACGGGACACGACCTATGACCGATTTCACACTCTCCGATCTCGAGGCCATCGTCGCCAAACGCGCCGCAGCCTCTCCGGACGAGTCCTGGACAGCCAAGCTGGTGGCATCCGGCATGGAAAAGGCCGCCAAGAAGCTCGGCGAGGAAGCCGTCGAGACCGTGATCGCCGCGATGAAGGCCGACAAGGCTGAAATCACCAGTGAATCCGCCGATCTTCTCTTTCATCTTCTCGTCGTGCTAAGGATGAGCGATGTGCCGCTGACCAGCGTATTGGCGGAACTTGAGCGGCGGACCGGCCAGAGCGGTATCGCGGAGAAGGCTTCCCGCACCGCCAAATAATCTGGCGATCCGGCGGGGGGAGAATTTGCCATGAGCCATACAGAATGAGCCATATCGATCCGGCGCGAGAGACGCCTGACCACTTCCGTGGTGACGACTTTTCACCCTACCGCTTCTTTTCCGCCGAAGACTGGGCCCGTTTCCGCGCCGATACACCGCTGACGCTCACCGAGGAAGAGGTCCGCCGGCTGCGTTCGCTCAACGACCCCGTCGATCTCGGCGAGATCCGTCGCATCTATCTCTCGCTGTCACGCCTCTTGTCGACGCATGTCGAATCCTCGCAGCTCCTGTTCAATCAGCGCAAGAGCTTCCTCAATATCGACCAGGCCTGGAAGACGCCCTTCATTATCGGAATTGCCGGCTCGGTGGCTGTTGGCAAGTCGACCACCGCCCGTGTTCTTGCCGAACTTCTCGCCCGCTGGCCCTCGAGCCCCAAGGTCGATCTCGTCACCACTGACGGATTTCTGTATCCGAACGAGGTTCTGCTTCGAGAGAACCTGATGGAGCGCAAGGGTTTTCCCGAAAGCTACGACGTCGGTGCCGTCCTGCGGTTCCTTTCCGACATCAAGGCCGGCCAGCCCAATGTGAAGGCGCCGAAATATTCCCACCTGACCTATGACGTGCTGCCTGACGAGTTCACCGTTATCGACCGTCCCGACATCCTGATCTTCGAGGGGATCAACGTGCTGCAGGTGCGCGATCTCCCGGAGGATGGCAAGATCGTGCCCTTCGTGTCGGATTTCTTCGACTTCTCGATCTATATCGACGCCGACGAGGACGACATCCACCGCTGGTATGTCGAGCGCTTCATGCGGCTTCGCGAGACGGCTTTCCGCAACCCGGAATCCTTCTTCAACCGCTATGCCTCGATCAAGGAAGACGAAGCGCGCGCGAAGGCCGAGAGCCTCTGGGCCAACATCAACCTGAGAAATCTCAAGCAGAACATCCTGCCGACCCGTCCGCGCGCCGATCTCATCCTTCGCAAAGGCCCCGATCATCTCATTGAGCAGGTTGCGCTGCGGAAGCTGTAAGTGATCCGCTGACCGCGTGGTTGCCTGCCAGCGTCTCCGGAACCGATTTGCTTGTGGGGTCTTTTAAACCGCGTTCCGCATCAGACACCGCCTTTTAACGCATTCTTTAGCGCTTATCCCCGATTTTAGGTCTTGGCAAAAACGGCAGCCGGGCGAACCAGATGACGGAAAACCAGTGGAATGCGCAGCCGCGTTTCATTCTCGGACTGGCCGCAATCTGGGCGGCGGTACTCGTCGTGCTTCCTTTCACCAAGGTCAAGATCGACGTTGTCGCATTTGCTCCGCAAATCCTCGTCAGCCTCTTGCTGCTTGTCAGCGGTTGGATCCTCGGCCGCCGCAACTTTCCTGCTGTAAGGGATCTTCTCAGCATATGTGCCGGTCTGCCTTTGGTGGCCATCGCACTTCTGTCCGTCAATTATATTGCCATGTCGTTCAACATGCCGCTTGCGGATGAGAAACTGATGCGATGGGACGCGGCCCTTGGTTTCGACTGGCACGCTTTCATAAGTTTCGTCGATTCGAAACCGAGGCTCGCCGCCGTTCTGATGAGTGCCTACGAGTCGTTCTTATATCAGCTCTGCGCGGTGCCGCTGATATTGTTTGCACTGGGTTTTCGGCGGCGCGCACTGGCCTTTGTCATAGCCTTCGGATTGTTGACCGTTATCTCCGCCTACATTGCCGTGTGGTTTCCCGCTTACGGCGCATTCCGGATGAATGACGTGCCATTTGGCACGCTCCGAAACCTCAACAACCACTTCGGCTTTTTCTTCATCGAACAGTTCGAAGCTGTCCGGAATAGCGATACGTTCGTGGTCTCGACAGACACGCTTTCGGGGATCCTCACTTTCCCTTCGGTGCATGCCGGGGTGGCATACCTTCTCATGTGGGCCGTCTGGCCTCTGCGATGGCTGCGAATTCCGGTGATCGCGCTCAATATTTTCATGGCGATTTCCGCAGTTGCCAATGCGGGCCATTATCTCGTCGACATCCTGGCGAGCATTCCCATAGCGATCGCCTGCATCTTTGCTGTACGGATATTTTTCCGGCTCGGAGACAACCAGTCGGTCTACGAGCGAAAATTCAAGCGCGGACTTTCGTCACACGCCGCAGCGTCAGGTTGATGCGCCCGCCATTCTTCAGAAGCGTTGATGTGGCGGGATAGATCCGGTCGACACCGTGGTAGACGAGCCTTCCTTCGCCACCCATGACGACGATATCGCCGCTTTCGAGCCGGAACGACCGCGACGGTGAGGGGCGCTCCACCTGGCCGACCCGGAATAGGCATGCGTCACCGAGCGAGACGGAGAGAACCGGCGCATTCAGATCGTTCTCGTCCTTGTCCTGGTGCAATCCCATCTTGGCGTCCACCGTGTAGAAGTTGATGAGACAGGCCTCGGGCGGGTAGTCGCACCCTGACAACTCGTTCCAGAGCTCGAGGAGCCGTGGGGGGAAATCCGGCCACGGTTTGCCGGTCTCCGGGTGGGAATCCTGGTAGCGGTAGCCCTTGCGGTCGGCGACCCAGCCGAGCGGCCCGCAATTGGTCATCCGAACCGAAAACGGCCTTCCGCTTCGGGGCATGACCGGAATGTAGAGAGGCGCCGCCTTGACGACATCGCGGATGTCGGAAAGCAGCGCCTCCTGGTCTTGTCTGTCGAGGAAACCGGGAATGTGGCGAACGCCTTTCGGCAGCACCATCATCGTATCCGTCTCCTTCGTATCGGCGTGTCANCTCAGGGCAAGTCGCCCATCTCGACTGACGAATGCGTTCACGCCTTGTCGAGTTCCGGAATGCGCAGCACCTGACCCGNATAAATCTTGTCGGGATGGCTCAGCATCGGCCGGTTGGCTTCGAAGATGACATTGTAGTGCTTGCCGTTGCCATACACTTTNTCGGAAATGGCCCAGAGCGTGTCGCCCTTCTCGACGGTGTGAAACTTCGGATCCTTGGCGGGCGTCGAAGCCTTCACGAGTTCTGTCATGTCGGTTGCGGTCAGAGACAGACCGGAATCCGGTGGAACGATCTTGAGTTCCGAGGCCTCGACCTTGGAAATACCGAGCGTATTGCCAACGGCGACCACGACCTTCTCGAAGATCGACTGATCCTCGACGACGCCCTTTACGACGGCCTTGTCGCCGTCGATCGCTACCTCGACCTTCTCGGTGCCGAGCTTGTGCGAATCGAGCTCCTTCTTGATCTCGGTGGCATCCGGTTCTTCGTCACCGCCGATACCCAGCTTCTTGCCCGCATTCTTGATGAAGTCGAAAAGTCCCATCCTGATCCTCCATGGCTGGTACACCCGAGATAAGCACGTGACCCCGGGCTTGCCAACAAAATTGCGGGTAAATTCGAACAGAGCTTCCGTCCTAGTCGTCGCTGACGCGACCGCGTTTGGATTTGACGTCCGCACGGATCGACTTGGCCTTGAGACGACGCTCGACGGCACCCCGCGACGGTCGTGTTTTCTTGCGCGGCGGCGGCGGTGGCTCGGACGCCCGGTCGACGAGTTCGATCAGCCGCTCGCGGGCGTCGGCGCGGTTGCGCTCCTGGGTGCGATGGCGGTTCGCCTCGATAATGATGACGCCATCCTTGCTCACGCGTCGGCCGCCCAGGCGAATCATCCGCGCTTTCGTCATCGGCGGCAGGCTGGGCGAATTCCGGATATCGAAGCGAAGCTGGACGGCTGTGGAGACCTTGTTGACATTCTGCCCGCCGGGGCCGGCGGCGCGGATGAAGTTCTCGGTCAGTTCCCAGCCCTGGATGGCGATGTTGCGGGCGGCGTAAAGGGTTTCGGTGCTCATGCGTGCAATGTTGCCATCCGCCGCGACATGCGGGCAAGGGTGCGAGCGATGGAAAGCGAATACCAGATCGCNCCCAGAAACCANCNGAGCGCCCAAATGGCGGCATAAACCACTTTCATCAAGAGCCGCCCGAGCCGGAATGNCCCCTTGCCGAGAAGCTTGAGNACGCCTGCGGTCTTNTCCCCGGTCTTGGCCGAAAGTTTCGCGATGCGTCCGAGATCCGCGGGCGTATCGGCATGGGCGAGCGCNCGAACAGAGGCTTTCAGNCCGCCCTTGCCGGCAATCGTCTGCGTTGCNNCAGCCACNTCNGCGAGTTCCTTCGCGGGACCCGGCCGCAATACCCCGTCGAACCGCCGGGCAAGCGAGGATTTTTCCATCGATTTCAGGCCCTGCTTGTCCGAAACCTTGATGACGCGNGGCGCGCCGCTNTTGCGNGCCATGCGCACGATTCGTTTCGGCCCGCCGGATATCGCGGTTTTCAGGGCCGCGACATCGACCAGGCGCTTGAGGGTGTGGGTGAGCCCCTTCGACAGCCGTGCGCTCATTTTGCCGGTGCGTTTGGCGGTTTTCAGCACCGAGGCTCCGACATCGATCGGACCGGATGGCAGGACGGTGGCAATTCCCACAAGCGACAGGCCGAGAACGAACTTGTCGTAATCCTGGCCGGAGATGGCCCGGGGACCCTGGATGAGAATGTCACGGATATCGCCGACGACCATGAAATCCGAGGATACGGCGCCGGCAAAGCCCGACACGCCTTTGACCTCTCCCGTGATGAAGCCGCGTGCGAAATCGGTGCCCTCGCGGATCGTCCTGGCGNNCGGNGNCTCNATGGTGCGGGNNACNAGCTCGGGATCGAANACGTGACCTTGCGCCTCGCCGATCTCGACGATCTGCCGGGCATCATCGAACTCGGCGTCGTCGATAGCCTGCTCGATCTCGCGCTCGAAATCCGATTTCGGCAGATTGGCGAGCCTGTAGCTCGCGATCGCATAGGGCTCCTGATAGTCGAGCGCGACCTTTGCCACCTCGTAATAGGGCGACGAAAAAAAGCCGATGGCCGCAGCCACTAGCCCGCATGTGCCGACTATCCACCTGATGCGCCGAAACAACTGCCGCAAACCCCATTCATCCCGATAGGGATGAGCAAAGCACGGAAAGACGGCGAAATTCAGGTGTCGCTCAACCACCGGGCGAGAGGTGAAATGGGCTCAAATCAGGAAGTGAGCCACAAACAAACAGATGCCGCCGTATTGTGCGAACGGCGGCATCTGCCTTCCTCCCCAAGGCGGGAGATATGTAGTCTTGTCGTCTCGGCCGGTGGCTACTCGGCGGCGGCCTTCAGGCCCGGAGCGGCGTCGAGCACCGAACCGTCGACATAGTCCTCGAACTTCGCAAAATTCTCGGCAAACATGCCGGTCAGGCGCGAAGCCAGCGCATCATAGGCGTCCTTGTCGGCCCAGGTCGAACGCGGATCGAGGATCGAACTGTCGATGCCTTCCACGGCAACCGGCACCTGGAAACCGAAATTCGGGTCGGTGCGGAATTCCACGTCCTTCAGTGAACCGTCGAGTGCCGCGGTCAGAAGTCCGCGGGTCGCCTTGATCGGCATGCGCGAGCCCACACCGTAAGTGCCGCCGGTCCAGCCGGTATTGACCAGCCAGCAATCGACCTTGTGTTCGCCGATCAGTTTGCGCAGCAGGTTGCCGTATTCCGACGGGTGGCGCGGCATGAAGGGCGCGCCGAAGCAGGTCGAGAAGGTGGCTTCCGGTTCGGTGACGCCCTTTTCGGTGCCCGCGACCTTGGCAGTGTAGCCGGACAGGAAGTGGTACATCGCCTGCTCGGCCGTCATCTTGGCGATCGGCGGCAGGATGCCGAAAGCGTCCGCCGTCAGCATGATGATGTTCTTCGGATGTCCGGCGCGGCCGGTCTCGCTGGCATTGGGGATGTAATGCAGCGGGTAGGCGCAGCGGGTGTTTTCGGTCAGAGACCCGTCGTCAAAGTTCGGAACCAGGTTCTCGTCGAGCACGACATTCTCCAGAACCGTGCCGAACCGCTCGGTGGTGCCGTAGATTTCCGGCTCGGCTTCCCGCGACAGGCGAATGGTCTTGGCGTAGCAGCCACCTTCGAAGTTGAAGATGCCGTCCGGGCCCCAGCCATGCTCGTCGTCGCCGATGAGGATGCGTGAAGGGTCGGCGGAGAGCGTGGTCTTGCCGGTGCCAGACAGACCGAAGAAGACCGCGGCGTCGCCGTCATGGCTGACATTGGCCGAGCAGTGCATCGGCATCACGCCGCGCTCGGGCAGCAGGTAGTTGAGCACGGTAAAGACCGACTTCTTCATCTCGCCGGCATAGGATGTTCCGCCGATCAGCACGATGCCCTTGTCGAAGTTGCAGGCGATAACCGTGCCCGAACGGCAACCGTGGCGCTCGGGATCGGCGGTGAAGCTCGGCAGATCGATGATGGTCAGCTGCGGCACGTAGCTTTCGAGTTCCGAACGCTTCGGGCGGATCAGCAGGTTGCGGATGAACAGGGAATGCCAGGCATATTCGGTGACGATCCGCGAGCGGATGGAATTCTCGGCGTCCGCGCCGCCCACCAGATCCTGCACGAAGAGATCCTTGCCCGCGGCGTGTGCCACCATGTCCTGGTGCAGCCGGTCGAAGGCTTCCGGGTCCATCGGCTTGTTGTTGTCCCACCAGATTGCGTCGCGGGTGGTGTCGTCGCGGACAACGAATTTGTCCTTGGGGGAACGGCCGGTGTGCTGGCCGGTCAGCGCGCGCAGGGCGCCGAAGGCCGTCAGCCGGGCCTCGCCGCGGGAAACGGCCAGTTCGACAAGTTCGGCTTCTCGCAAATTATATCGCACGACCGCAGCCTCGGTAATTCCGGCACGGTCTATTCCCTCCGCGGGATTGCGGGTTCCAAACTCTTCGAGCATTTTCTTTCCTCGTGCTGAAGCTGTCTTGGGAAGCAGCTCAAAACTAAAATTCGGGCGGACCATAGTGCGAAGACCCCGCCGCGACAACACACCTTTCGTCGAAAAATCAATGAAATCAATATATTAATCGATTTAAAAAATTTCAGTTCCCGTTAAATCGTTTTAATTGACGATTCTTTTTCTAATGGACGCAATCGTGGGAATGGACGTCTGGTTGATCGTCGAATGACACTTACGTAAAACTGTGCCACATTTTGTTCCCAGTTTATCCTCATGGACGCATGTGGCGGCTTTGCGAAGCGGCATGATCGTGCCGGTTCGCGGGCGTGTGGGGCGCGTCCAAGAGGTAAGCCTGAATATGACGGAGTTTGAACAGATGCAGACCATCGCGCTCGTCGATGACGACCGCAATATCCTGACCTCGGTGTCGATCGCTCTCGAAGCGGAAGGATATCGCGTGGAAACATACACCGACGGGGCATCGGCGCTCGACGGCCTGGCGGCTCGCCCGCCACAGCTGGCGATCTTCGATATCAAGATGCCGCGCATGGACGGAATGGAGCTTCTCCGCCGTCTGCGCCAGAAGTCTGACCTGCCGGTGATCTTCCTCACCTCGAAGGATGAAGAGATCGATGAACTCTTCGGGCTCAAGATGGGTGCCGACGACTTCATCACCAAGCCGTTCTCACAGCGCCTGCTGGTCGAGCGCGTCAAGGCTGTGCTGCGTCGTGCGGCCAGCCGCGAGAATGCCGCCCAGGGCCGCACCAGTGCCGCCCCGTCCAAGACGCTTGAGCGCGGCCATCTGGTCATGGACCAGGAACGTCACACCTGCACCTGGAAAGATCAGCCGGTTACGCTCACCGTCACCGAGTTCCTGATCCTGCAGTCGTTGGCACAGCGTCCCGGCGTGGTCAAAAGCCGCGACGCACTCATGGATGCGGCCTATGACGAGCAGGTCTATGTCGACGACCGCACCATCGACAGCCACATCAAGCGGCTTCGCAAGAAGTTCAAGGTGGTCGACACCGACTTCGATATGATCGAAACGCTCTACGGGGTCGGTTACCGCTTCCGCGAAAGCGCCTGAGGCAAGGCGCGGGAGCGGGCTGGTGACGCCCCGGATCGGAAACGATGGCGATTGAAACAGAGGACATGGAGAGCGTCTCCGGCGGCAAGGCCCGTGCGGGCCGACGTCCCGCCGGGTTCACCCGGCTGGTGACGATGGTGCGCCGCCTCTTCGGCCACGTGCTGTTTTCAAGCCTGACGCGCCGCATCCTCTCGCTCAACCTGCTTGCGCTCTTCGTGCTGGTGACGGGTATTCTCTACCTCAACCAGTTTCGCGAAGGCCTCATCGATGCCCGCGTCGAAAGCCTGCTGACCCAGGGCGAGATCATTGCCGGTGCGATCGCGGCCTCCGCCTCCGTCGATACCAATTCGATCACGATTGATCCGGAAAAGCTGCTCGAATTGCAGGCCGGGCAGACCATCAAGCCCTCGAGCAGCGACAGTCTCGATTTTCCGATCAACCCCGAACGCGTCGCACCGGTGCTCAGGCGCCTGATCTCGCCGACCCGCACCCGCGCGCGCATCTTCGACGAGGATGCGAGCCTGCTGCTGGATTCGCGCTATCTTTATACATCCGGTCAGGTGCTGCGCTTTGACCTGCCATCGACCGAGCCCGACACGTTCAGCTTCGACGACCGTATCTGGGCCTGGTTCAACCGGCTGTTCCAGCGGCGCGACCTGCCGCTTTACCGCGAGCCGCCGGGCGCGGACGGGACCATCTATCCGGAAGTCATGAATGCGCTGACGGGAAGCCGCGGCGCAATCGTGCGCGTCAACGAGAAGGGCGAGCTGATCGTCTCCGTCGCGGTGCCGATCCAGCGTTTCCGCGCTGTTCTCGGCGTGTTGCTTCTCTCGACCCAGGCCGGCGACATCGACAAGATCGTTCATGCCGAGCGGATGGCGATCTTCCGTGTCTTCGGGGTGGCGGCGCTGGTCAACGTTATCCTTTCGCTCTTGCTCGCAAGCACGATCGCGACACCGCTGCGCCGTCTGTCGGCCGCTGCCGTCCGTGTCCGCCGCGGCGCCCGCGAGCGTGAGGAGATCCCCAATTTCTCCGCACGTCAGGATGAGATCGGCAACCTTTCCGTGGCGCTGCGCGACATGACCAATGCCTTGTATGACCGCATCGATGCGATCGAGAGTTTTGCCGCCGATGTCAGTCATGAGCTGAAGAACCCTCTGACTTCCTTGCGCAGCGCGGTCGAAACCCTGCCTGTCGCCCGCACACCCGAATCGCAGAAACGTCTCCTCGACGTCATCCAGCACGATGTGCGCCGCATGGATCGGCTGATCAGCGATATATCGGATGCCTCGCGCCTTGATGCGGAACTCGCCCGTCAGGACAGCGCCATCGTCGACATGCGCAAGCTGCTCGGCGATCTCGTCGGTATCGCGAAACAGGTCGGCCGCAAGGAACGTACGGTCGATATTACCTTCCATGTTGACGGCAAGGCCGACGACAAGACCGATTTCCGCGTCTACGGCCACGACCTCAGGCTCGGTCAGGTGATCACCAACCTGATCGAGAATGCCCGGTCATTCGTGCCCCAGGATGCCGGAGAGATCTCCGTCCATCTCTCCCGNCGACGCAACAATATNCGTGTCAGCGTGGCCGATAACGGGCCCGGCATCCGCGCCGAGAATATCGAGCGTGTNTTCGANCGNTTTTATACCGACCGGCCAGATGGAGAGGACTTTGGCCAGAATTCCGGCCTCGGCCTGTCGATCAGCCGCCAGATNATCGAGGCCCATGGNGGCCGGCTCTATGCCGANAACATTCCGCTTGAACCGAAGCCCGCCAAGGGCAAGAAGGGCGCGAAGGCCGCTACCCGGGAGNCAGATGAGCGCAAATGGNCCGGTGCGCGATTTGTCGTCGACCTGCCGGCGGCCGATATCTGATGNNNGANNCGGCCCTCACGCTCGCCGAGGGAACGCCGGTCCATGCCACGGCGGTGATAATTGGCGAGCGCGGACTTCTCTTTATTGGCCCCTCCGGTTCGGGCAAAACCACCACGGCGTTGCGCTGCATGGCGTCAGCGCGAACCAGTGGAACCCATGCGGCCCTCGTCGCCGATGACGGGGTGACACTTGAGGTTTCCGGCAGCCGGGTGATCGCCCGTTGCCCGGAGCCGATAGCCGGCAGGGCCGAAATCCGCGGAACCGGCATCTTTTCGTTNGCCTGGCGGCANAGCGCGGTCCTGGANGCGGTTGTCATGGCGGCCANCCCGGAAGGCGCCGGACGCCTGCCTCCGGACGANGAATTTTGCAGTNTCGGCACGTCCCGGTTGAAACTTCTGCGCCTCGACTACCGTTCTCCCNTCGACCCCTTGGAGGTCATACTGGCAGCTCTTGNGGCCGGAGCCTGAGTCGGCGCAAATTGCCGCAGTGCGAAAAAAGACGGTTTGATGACATTTGGTCTTGAATATCGTCGCTGTCTGGCCAAGATGGCGAGCCTGTTAAACCGGCCTCGCGGACGGTAATGAAATTTGATCCGCGCCCGCACCGGTAGGACATATGTGGAGGCACAATGATCGGTCTGGTGCTTGTCACCCACGGCAAGCTCGCTGAAGAGTTCCGGCATGCGTTGGAACATGTGGTTGGACCGCAGTCGTCTTTCGAGACGGTCTGCATCGGACCCGAAGACGATATGGATCAACGCCGCCTGGATATCGTNGAGGCTGTCTCCCGCGCCGAGGACGGTCANGGTGTCATTATCCTGACCGACATGTTCGGCGGCACGCCGTCCAACCTCTCCATNTCCGTNATGGAAGANGGCCGCGTCGAAGTCATNGCCGGCGTCAATCTTCCCATGCTCATCAAGCTTGCCGGNATTCGCACGGGCGACGACATGCAGCGTGCGCTGCAGGAAGCGCAGGAAGCCGGCCGCAAATACATCAATGTGGCCAGCCGGCTGCTGACGAGCAAATAATGGCCGCGGAAGGCACCTCGCGAGAAATTTCCATTCGCAACAAGCGCGGCCTGCATGCCCGCGCCTCGGCGAAATTCGTCCAGGTGGCCGAGGGCTATAATGCCGATGTGAAGGTTTCGCGCGATGGCACCACCGTCGGCGGGACGTCGATCATGGGTTTGATGCTGCTCGCGGCCTCGCCCGGATGCAGCATTTTCGTCGAGGCTTCCGGCCCGCAGGCCGAGGAAGTGCTCGATGCGCTGGAGAAGCTGATNGCCGATCGCTTCGGCGAAGAGGAATAAATCGNGGCGCTCGTTTTAACGGACGCCTCATCAAGACATAAAGACATCTTTATGTCATAGTTGCCAGTCGCGGCAATTCCTGTTATTTGAGCGCCCAAAGTTACCCGCCGGATCCGCTGGCCGGGCGTGAAAATATTGCCGGAGACTTCCATGGCTCAATCCCAAGACTACAAGGTTGCCGATATCGGTCTCGCCGATTACGGCCGCAAGGAAATCGTCATCGCCGAAACCGAAATGCCGGGCCTGATGGCCAGCCGCGCGGAGTTCGGCGAGAGCCAGCCGCTCAAGGGTGCCCGCATCTCCGGCTCGCTGCACATGACCATCCAGACGGCAGTTCTCATCGAGACGCTGGTTGCCCTTGGTGCCGAAGTCCGTTGGGCCTCGTGCAACATTTTCTCGACCCAGGACCATGCCGCCGCAGCCATCGCCAAGGCCGGTATCCCGGTTTACGCGGTCAAGGGTGAATCGCTCGAGGAGTACTGGACCTATACCGACCAGATCTTCCAGTGGGCCGATGGCGGCGTCTCCAACATGATCCTCGATGATGGCGGCGACGCCACCATGTACATCCTGCTTGGCGCCCGCGCCGAAGCTGGCGAGGACGTGCTCTCCAACCCCGGTTCGGAAGAAGAGGAAGTCCTCTTCGCCCAGATCAAGAAGCGCCTGGAAGCATCCCCCGGCTGGTTCACCAAGCAGCGCGAAGCCATTCGCGGCGTGACCGAGGAAACCACTACCGGTGTGAACCGCCTCTACCAGCTTCAGCAAAAGGGCCTGCTGCCCTTCCCGGCCATCAACGTCAACGACTCCGTCACCAAGTCGAAGTTCGACAACAAGTATGGCTGCAAGGAATCGCTCGTCGACGGTATCCGCCGCGCGACCGACGTGATGATGGCAGGCAAGGTCGCTGTCGTCTGCGGTTACGGCGACGTCGGCAAGGGCTCTGCCGCTTCACTTTCCGGCGCCGGCGCCCGCGTCAAGGTCACCGAAGCCGACCCGATCTGTGCGCTGCAGGCGGCCATGGACGGCTTTGAGGTGGTGCTGCTCGAAGACGTGGTGGAAACCGCCGACATCTTCATCACCACGACCGGCAACAAGGACATCATCCGTCTCGAGCATATGCGGGCGATGAAGGACATGGCGATCGTCGGCAATATCGGCCACTTCGACAACGAGATCCAGGTGACCTCGCTGCGCAACTACAAGTGGGACAACATCAAGCCGCAGGTCGACATGATCGAATTCCCGGACGGCAAGCGCCTGATCCTTCTCTCGGAAGGCCGCCTCCTGAACCTCGGCAACGCCACCGGCCACCCGTCCTTCGTCATGAGTGCGTCGTTCACCAACCAGGTGCTCGGCCAGATCGAGCTTTTCACCAAGCACGGCGAGTACGACAACAAGGTCTTCGTGCTGCCCAAGCACCTCGACGAGCACGTCGCCCGGCTCCACCTCGACAAGCTCGGCGTCAAGCTGACCGAGCTTTCCGAAGAGCAGGCCGCCTATATCGGCGTGAAGCCGGAAGGCCCCTACAAACCGGAACACTACCGCTATTAACCAATAGTTCATAACCTACTACATCTTGTGTGCGCGCTCTTGACAAAAGGGCGCGCATTTCTTTTTGGCACACTTGGTCTTCACCGTGATTCGACAAACCGGTATGTTTTTAGGGCGATGATTCGCGCGGGATTGGACGCGGCCCTCATGAACATGACCGGGCCGACGCGCGCATCGCCCGGCAGGGGACCAAAATCGATGACGGCGAAATTGCAGTCGGGCGGGACAGATGACCAGGCGCCCGGCCGCGCCGGGGATTCGGTGCGGCTGAAACGGTTGCGCCGCTGGCTGGCGGCCGGCATCGCATTGCCCGTGATTGTTCCCGCATCCGCATTTGCNGCCGAGGAAGTCGCCGAACTCTCCCTCTCNACGCTCGACGTCGTCAATTTCGCGATGGTGATCGGCGCNGTNTCCGCCGCCATGATCTCGGCGATCTGGTTGATCAGGGAGCGTGGCCGCACCGACGCCGAAAACCGGGAGCTGCGCGCCTCGCTTGCCGATGCGAATGCCCGCGCTGCCCGCTACCAGTCTCTCATCATCGATCGCAACCGCCGCATCATCATCTGGGAAGGCGTGGGCGTGCCTGCCGAAATCCTCGGCTCGCTGCCGCCGGAAATAGGGGCACCCGACGATGTCGACGGTTTCCTCGCCTATGCCGGGTGGTTGAGTCCTGCATCGGCGCGGGCGCTCGAAAGTGCCGCCGAAAAGCTGCGTTCCAATGCCCAGAGCTTTGATCTCACGCTGGAAACCAATACCGGCCAGGTCCTGGAAGCCCAAGGCCGTGTCGCNGGCGGCCGCGCCTTCGTCCGTCTTGTGGCGCTGTCCAACCTGCGAGCGGAACTGGCGGAACTGCGCAACGAGCGCGATCGGCTGCTGGTCTCCGTCGATCTTCTCCAGAACATGCTTGATGTCATCGACATGCCGGTCTGGCTGCGTGATGCCGATGGCCAGCTGCGCTGGGTCAACGAGGCCTATGCCGAATCCGTAGAAGGCGAAAGCCGCCAGGATGCCATCGACCGCAAGCTCGAACTTCTGGGATCCGCCACCCGCGAGCGCATTCGCATGTCGGTCACCCCGGAACGGCCGTTCCTGGAAAAGGTCTCGACCGTTGTCCGCGGCCATCGNCGNTTTCTNGAGGTTGCCGACGTCAAGACAGCCGCCGGGCAGGCGGGACTGGCGCTNGACGTTTCCGAGATCGAGGATGTGCGCGAGGAACTCAAGCGCACGCTCAGCAGTCACTCGGACATGCTCGACCAGCTTGCCACTCCGGTGGCGATCTTCGACCGCGAGCAGCGTCTTCAGTTCTTCAACCAGGCTTTTCTCAAGCTCTGGGATATCGATACGGCTTATCTCGAACGCCGNCCNGACAATGGCGANNTGCTCGAAAAGCTNCGCAGTCTNGGCAAGCTGCCCGAGCCCCATTCCTGGCGCGACTGGAAGGANCAGGTNCTCTCGGTCTATCGCTCCGTNGATACCGAGCCGCAGCTCTGGCACCTGCCGGACGGNCAGACGCTCAACGTNATCGCCAACGCCCATCCGCTGGGCGGGGCCACNTGGATTTTCGAGAACCTGACCGAACAGGTCGATCTCGAGGCGCGNTACAACACNTTGGTCCGGGTGCAGGGNGAAACAATCGANCATCTGACCGAGGGCGTGAGCGTTTTCGGNCCCGACGGCAAGATCAAGCTGTCCAACACCGCCTTCCGCTCGCTCTGGGGACTGACCGAGGCTGAAACCAAGCCCGGCACCCATATCCGCGAGATCGCCAATCTGTGCCAGGCCTCGCACGACAAGCCAGATGGCTGGCCGCTTCTTACTTCCGCGATCACCGGCTTCGACGAGGACCGCAGCACGCGCGAAGGGCGGCTGGAGCTCAATACCGGTCTGATCCTCGATTATGCGGTCGTGCCGTTGCCCAATGCGCAGACCATGATCGCCTTCGTCAACGTGACCGATTCCGTCGGTGCCGAGCGGATGCTGACCGAGAAGAACGAGGCGCTACGCAAGGCCGACGCGCTGAAGAACGATTTCGTCCAGCACGTTTCCTACGAACTGCGCTCGCCGCTGACCAACATCATCGGCTTCGCCGATCTGCTCGCCACGCCCACGATCGGCGAACTCAACGACCGTCAGCGGGAATATGTCGAGCACATCTCGGCGTCGTCGTCCGTGCTCCTGACCATCGTCAACGACATCCTCGATCTTGCCACGGTCGATGCCGGNATCATGAAGCTCGACCTCGACCATGTGGANATNCCCGAACTTCTCGAGGAAGCCCGCGAACAGATCAACAGCCGGCTCAAGGAAAGNAGNCTNCAGATCGTCATTCGCGACGAGCAGGCGCCCGAATCCATGGTCGGCGANCATCAGCGNCTCAAGCAGATNCTCTTCAAGCTGATGATGAATGCGGCGAATTTCGCGCCCGAAGGCTCGGTTATCGANCTCGAATGCACCCGGGATGACGGCGATGTCGTNTTCCGTGTGTCGGATAACGGCCCCGGCGTGCCCGAGGACATGCGCGAAACCCTCTTCTCGCGCTTTGCCACCGGTTCGCAGTCNGGTCGCAAGCGTGGCGCGGGCCTCGGTCTGTCNATCGTCGAAAGCTTCGTCGGTCTGCATCACGGCACGGTCGGTATCGAGAACCGGCAGGAGGGTGGCGCGACCGTGACCTGTCGCTTCCCCCTCGATCCGCAGGTAAGCCGTGACGCGGCCGAATAGGCAGCGGGGCGCGCATGTCTGAATATTCCACCACCATTCATCTGCAAGACGAAGCCGCCACGCTCCTCCTTGCCGAGGATATTGCCCTGGCGCTGGCACCCGGCGANTGTNTGACGCTTTCGGGCGACCTCGGCGCCGGCAAATCGACGCTGGCACGNGGNATNATNCGCGCAATNGCCGGTGACGGGCGACTGGAAGTACCNAGCCCCACATTTACNCTGGTCCAGAGTTACGATCTCCGGGTGCCNGTCAGCCACTTCGATCTTTATCGGNTGGGATCACCCGACGAACTGGATGAGCTCGGCCTCGACGAGATCCTCGAAACCGGCGCGGCCCTTGTCGAATGGCCCGAGCGTGCCGNGGGCACCCTGCCGGGNGANNNGATTTCGCTATCGCTGAGCGGAAGCGGNGAGGGCCGGGATATCGAGATCTCCGGNGCCGGCCCCTTTATCGANCGCTTNATCCGCTCCCGCNTCNCCCGCGCTTTTCTCGACGCCAGNGGCCATGAGNGTNNGCAACGCCNATTNCTGCTCGGTGACGCCTCGGCCCGATCCTATGAGCGNGTCGGTGACGGCAGCCTGATCCTGATGAACGCGCCCCGTCGCCCTGACGGCCCGCCGGTGCGCGACGGCCTGCCCTATTCNCANATCGCNCATCTGGCCGAGGANGTNAAACCCTTCGTGGCTATCGACCGNNTNNTGCGCGAATGGGGNTTTGCNGCTCCNCGCATTCCGGCNGCCGACATGGAGCACGGCTTCCTGCTGGTGGAGAATCTCGGAAGCGAGACCCCGCTCGATGAACACGGCAAGCCGGTGCCGGAGCGCTATCTCGAGGCCATCGATTTCCTCGCCGCCCTCCATGCCAAGGGCGTACCGGGGCCGATCGCGCTGCCCGATGAGGAGACTTATCAGGTTCCGTCCTACGACCGCCGCGCGCTGGGCATCGAGGTCGAGCTCCTGACCGACTGGTACCTGCCTTACAAGACAGANAGTGAGGTCGAAAAGTNGGTCCGCGAGGATTATCTCGCCCGCTGGCACGGNCTCTTCGATGAACTGGAAGACGCACAGAAGGCGCTGGTGCTGCGTGATTTNCATTCGCCCAACATCATCTGGCGGNCGGAAGAAACCGGNATCGACCGNNTCGGNCTNATCGATTTCCAGGATGCGCTNATCGGCCCCGCNGCCTATGACGTCGCCTCNCTGGTCCAGGANGCNCGGGTCACCGTGCCGGAGNCGCTNGCCCAGATGCTGCTCGCCCGCTANGAGGAACNGCGGCTGANGGTNGANNNCNNCTTNGATCCCGANGCNTTCCGCCGCTANTANGCGATCATGGCNGCCCAGCGCGCCGCCAAGATTCTCGGTATCTTCGTCCGGCTCGACAGGCGCGACGGCAAGCCGGCCTACCTGAAGCATCTTCCGCGCATGGAAGCCTATATGGCCCGCTCGCTGGAACATCCGGCGCTCGAGCCCTTGCGTTCGTGGTTCGCAAGCGCTGGAATCGCAACCGCCGATTCGTGATACGGGAGTTCGAGACGCCGATGACCATCCGCTCCGCCATGGTGCTGGCCGCGGGCCTTGGCACACGCATGCGTCCGATCACCGAGCGCATCCCCAAGCCNCTCGTNGAAGTCGATGGCAAGCCGCTGATNGCCTACGGGCTGGAAGCNCTNCGGAAGCNCCGGTCTCGAAAACATCGTCGTCAACGTCCATTACNTCGCCGACAANCTGGAAGCGTGGCTGTCGGACTCCGGCTACNCAGTCACGATTGCCGATGANCGNGCNGAACTNCTNGATTCNGGNGGCGGNATCGTCAANGCGCTCNNCNATCTNGGNTCCGAGCCCTTCGTNGTCATCAANGCNGANACNTTNTGGCTNGAAGANCCNGAANCNNNCGANGAAAANATNANCCGGCTNATTNAATTCTGGGATNNCNGCNAGATGGATATCGNGCTGATGACCNCGCGNCCCGATCAGGCGACGGGTTTNGACGGCAAGGGCGATTTCACNGTCGATGCGGAAGGNCGGCTCACTCGCTACACCGGCGAGGGAGATCCGCTGATCTATGCNGGCGCGCTCATCATCGATCCGGCGATCTTCGGTACCGACCGACCGGCGAAATTCTCGCTCAATGCCTGTTTCAACGAAGCGATCGAACGTGGCAGGCTCCATGGCATGCCGATGGAGGGCCTGTGGCTCACCGTTGGCACTCCGGAAGCCATCGGGGAGGCGGAGGACGCCATGCGCGCCTACCGCTCGAAGATGGCGTCGTGACGGAGACCGGCGACAGGCGAATCTACTCCATTCCGCCCGGCGCGGGCTTTCTCCGCATCCTGGCCGAAGCACTGGTCGATGACACGTTCGGCTTCGGCTTGCCGAATCCGGCTACCGATCCGATGGCCCTGTCCGCCGTCACCATTTATCTNCCCACCCGCCGCGCCGCCCGCGTGCTGCGCTCCGAGATCGCCGACCGGCTCGGCACAGGCAGCGCCATCCTCCCTGTCATCCGGGCGCTTGGCGAAACCGACGATGACACCGGCTATTTCGAGGAAGACACGCCGATAGCGCTCGAGCTCGACCCNCCCGTNGGNACNGTGGANGCCNTCCTTTCGCTCGCCGANNTGGTGCTGGCCTGGAAATCGAAGCTCCCCGAGGCAATTGCGGCCCATCTGGACGGTGCGCCGATGATGGCGCCGGCCAACCCGGCGGATGCGGTCTGGCTGGCGCGCGCGCTTTTCGATCTCGTGCAGGCGGTGGAATCCGAGGAAGCGGATTTCGGCAAGCTCGATGAGGCGATCGAGGCAGACCTGCAGGAATGGTGGCGGATCACCGCGGAGTTTCTCAAGGTGGCGCGTGAATTCTGGCCGGCGCTACTGGGAGAACGCGGACAGTCGAGCCCTGCTGCTCATCACAACGCCCTCATCGATGCCGAGACCCGTCGCATCGCGGAAGGCCGCTTCGACGGGCCGGTCATCGTCGCNGGTTCGACGGGTACGCGCCCTTCGACAGCCCGTCTGATTGCAGCNATCGCGGGCCACACACAGGGNGCTGTCGTCCTCCCCGGNCTCGACAANCNGATGGCNCCNGCNCANTGGNNNATGATCGCCGATTTCGCCGANCCNNCAGNCGGCGGCTTCCAGAACCCTTCTTCTCGGCTNGACGCGGTGACCATCCGCTCGCACCCGCAATATGGTCTCTTCCGGCTTCTGGGTGCGCTTGGTCTCCCACCTTCCTCCGTAGCCGACATTCCTGAACTGGGGCAGGCGCCNGCGACGATCCNGGNNCGCAACCNNCTCGTATCGACAGCCCTGCTTCCAGCAGCTGCNACCACCGTATGGTCCGANGCCACGNTNCTGCCNGCNNCNGANGANACCGCGAAAGCGCTTGCCGGTGTCACGCTCATCGANGCCGCCAATGANCGCGANGANGCNGANGCNCTNGCNGCNGCCATGCGCGNNGCCCTCGAACCGACGGCCGAGAATGCCGAACCCGTCGCAGCGCTCGTTACGCCCGATCGGGCGCTTGCCCGTCGTGTGGTGATCGAACTCAGGCGCTACGGTATCGAGGCCGATGATTCCGGTGGCCGCGGCCTTGGCGATACCGCTGCCGGGTCGCTCGCGCGCCTGGCTGTCTCCGTTGCTTTCGGCCCTTCGGATCCCGTCGCGTTGGCAGCCCTGATCAAGCATCCGTTGGCTCGTTTCGGATGCGAACCCAATGAAGCCCGGCGGCTCGGGGAGATGGTGGAATCGCTCGGCCTGCGCGGCGAGCCGGGCGAGGCCNGCCTTTCNAANCTCCCGGAACTGGTCNTGNCGGGCAGGAANCGCCGGNACNCCGANCGCCACGCGCCTGCCTGGCTTAAACGCCTGAGCGATAACGATATTGATCAGGCGCTGNCCCATGCCCGNACNATTGTCGCNGCCTTCGAGCCGCTGNNNGNNCTGTTTCNNGANGGCANNGANACNGCNNCNGTTGGCGAACTCGCCTTCGCCACNGCNNTGGTNATCGAGGCGGTNGCCAGGGACGCGGANGGTTCACTTGCCANCCTNTGGGGNGGNGATGCNGGCAAGNCGCTNGCCGNGCTGCTNTCNGATTGCCGCGACAGCCGAACNGGCNTCGCGATTTCCGNNTTCGAGTGGATTGCGGCACTCGAAGCGCTGCTGTCAGGTCAGGTGGTCAAACCCGAAGGCGGTGGCCATCCGCGCGCCTTTGTCTGGGGATCGCTCGAAGCGCGCCTGCAGCATGTCGACACGGTGCTGCTCGGAGGGTTGAACGAGGGAAGCTGGCCTGCGCCCGGCAAGGAAGATCCGTTCCTCTCGCGCGCCATGAAGGCGGCGATCGGGCTCGAGCCGCCGGAGCGACGCATCGGCCAGGCCGCTCACGACGTGCAGATGGCGATCGCCATGCCGCACGTCATCCTGTCGCGCTCGCTGCGTGCCGGCCGTGCGCCAACGGTCGCTTCGCGCTGGATGCAGCGCTTGGGCGCAACGGCGGGGTCGGAGGCGTTCAGCGCCATGCGTGAGCGTGGGGCGGCGATCCTGACTTGGCTGCGCGCCGCCGAACTCACGCGGACAGGGACATTTCCCGGCCGTCCAGGGCCGCATCCGCCCGCCGAACTTCAGCCGCTCAGCTACAGCTTTTCCGAGGTCGGGCGCCTGCGCCGCGATCCCTATTCGATCTATGCCAAACGCATTCTCGGCCTCGATCCGCTTGATGACTTCATCGCCGATCCCGGTCCGCGCGAACGCGGAACGATCTATCACGCCATTCTCGAACGCTTCGTGCGCGACGCGAATGCGACTGATCTGACCGAACAGCGCCTCATGGCCATTGCCGACGAGGTGCTGGAGGCGGAGGGTCTGCCGATCGAACTCCGGCTGGTCTGGCGCAATCGTCTGTCCCGCGCTGCACCGGCAATTGCGGAGTGGGAAGCTGCCCGCGCCGGNAACCGCGAAAAGACCTTTGTCGAGGCTTACGCAAAGATGACGCTGCCCTCGGGTGCGGAACTGCGNGGNCTCGCCGACCGCATCGAGATCCTCTCGGACGGCAGCGCCAGTCTGATCGATTACAAGACCGGCTCCTCGCCCTCGTTGAAGCAGGCNCGCACGCTGCTCGATCCGCAACTGGCGCTCGAGGCCCATGTGCTGGGCCTCGGCGGTTTCCGGGATATCGACCCGGTGCCCGTNTCCGAACTCCTCTANCTGCGCCTCACNGGCAACGAGAAATATGAGGATCGCGTCGACAAGGCGCCGCGCAAGGAGGGCGANCCNGATTACCGCGCCGAAGCGCTTGCNTCCCGCGCNGCGCGTGAATTCGAGGGNCTGGTNTCGGCGCTGCGCGACGGTCGNCGGGGTTACATGTCCCGNGTGATCCCGAAATCCGCCCGCGAATTCTCCGGCGAATACGATCATCTNGCCCGTGTCGCCGAGTGGCAGACCGCGGCCGAGGGCGAGAATGGNGGCGGCGATGANTGACGACGACGACCGCCTGCGCGTCGAGACCGCCCATGATCCGGTCAGCGAGACCACNNTGCGCCAGCGCCGGGCTGCGACACCGGGGCTTTCAGCCTGGGTGGCTGCCAATGCCGGCTCCGGCAAGACCCATGTTCTCGCCAATCGCGTGATCCGCCTGCTGCTGGCGGGTGCGCGACCCTCGTCGATCCTGTGCCTGACCTACACCAAGGCTGCGGCCGCCGAGATGTCGAACCGCGTGTTCCGCATACTTGCCGGCTGGAGCCGCATGCCGGAGGCGGAACTGGCGAAGGCCATCGAGGACCTCGGCGAGGATCGTCCCGGTCCCGGGCANNCTTNCNCGCGCGNGGCAGCTTTTCGCCATGGCNCTNGAAACNCCGGGCGGGCTNAAGATCCAGACAATCCACGCNTTCTGCGAAGCNGTGCTGCAGCGCTTTCCGCTCGAAGCCAANATCGCGGGCCGGTTTCAGGTGCTCGATGANCAGGANGCNGCCAATCTTNTGGCCGAAGCCCGCAGGCTCATGTTCTCCGCCGGTGTCAACGAGACCGATGACGGCGTACCTGCGGCCATCGATGCCATTCTCGACCGGGCGGGCGAGGGCGGTCTCGAAACGCTTCTGGCCGATATCTATTCGAACCGCCGCGCGATTTCCGGTTTCCTCGCCCGCGCCGACAAGGGCGCCGGGATCGACGCCGAATTGCGCGGTCTTCTTGGCATTTCACCGGGGGCCACGCGAGAAGACGCCTTGTCGCTCTTCTGGCCNCTCGCCGGGCTCGATCCTGAGACGCTAAAGCAGATCGAAAGCGCCGCCGGCGGCGACAAGCCTGCCAAGATAGCCCTAGCTTTTGCACAGGATATGCTCAGGGCAGTTCATGGTTCGGCCGCGGAGAAGGCAAGTATCGTTTCGGATGCGTTCCTGAGTGCCGCGGGAGAGATCAAGGCGCTCAAGAATGTTGGCGCGAAGACGGTGGAGGCCGTCATCCCCGACATCAAGGACCGGATCGAGGAAGCCAAGGCGCAGGTCGCCACGGCGCTTGAGAAGCTGGCNGCCTTCGACGCGCTCACTGACAATCTCACNGCNCTTCATCTGGCGCGGCGCTACATCGCGGCCTTCGAGCGACTGAAGCGTCGGCAGGGCTTTCTCGACTTCGACGACCTGGTCGCGGCCACCGATGCACTGCTGTCGCGNTCCGGTGCTGGCGCATGGGTCCATTACAAGCTCGATCAGGGCATCGACCACATTCTCGTCGACGAGGCGCAGGACACCGCACCCTTGCAGTGGAACGTCATCCGGTCGCTGGCGAGCGAATTCTTTGCCGGCGAAGGATCGCGCGGCGGTATCCGCACGCTCTTCTCCGTGGGCGACGAGAAACAGTCGATCTACTCCTTCCAGGGCGCTCGGCCGGAGAGCTTTTCCGAGGAGCGNCGCCACGCCAAGCGCAAGGCCGAGGCNTCGGGACGAAAGTTCGAGACTATTCCGCTCCGCGTCTCGTTCCGTTCCACACGGGAAGTGCTGAAACTCGTCGATCTGGTCTATGCGAGCCAGGANGCCCAGCGNGGTCTGGGCGAGGAGCGCGCAGCGATCATCCACGAAAGCGCCCGGCGATCGGCCCCGGGCGAGGTCGAAATCTGGGACATGATCGCCGCGGCGCCAGTCGAAACCGACGAAAGCTGGACCGATCCCTTCGATCACGTGCCGGAATCGGCACCTGCGGCCCGGCTTGCAGCCCGCATCGCTTCGACGATCCGGTCATGGATCGGCTCCGAAACGATTGCTGACAAAAAAGGAAATCTTCGGCCCATCACGCCGGGCGATATTCTTGTTTTGGTGCGCAAGCGCGACGGTTTCGTGCCGACGCTGCTGCGCATGCTGAAGGCTGACGGCAATATCCCGGTGGCCGGCGCCGACCGGTTGCAACTGACCGATCACATTGCGGTGCAGGACCTGATCGCACTCGGTCGTCATGTCCTTCATGCCGGCGACGATCTTTCCNTNGCGGGACTGGTCAAAAGNCCGCTGGTCGAGCTCGATGANGACGCGCTNTTCANGCTGGCAGCCGGGCGNGANGAGNGCGTCTCGCTNGCNCGNCGCCTCGCTGAACTGGCCGNGACNGANCCNTCATTTGCNNAATTCCANANNTCGGTNGTNCATTGGCGCGAGCTGGCGGGCCAGCTNTCNGTNCANGANTTCTACGCCACCATACTCGGACCGGANGGTGGGCGTGNCGCCTATCTCGGTCGGCTCGGAACNGAAGTCGGCGACGTGCTTGACGAGTTTCTCGGCCTCGCNCTCGACCACGACGAAGCCGGCATTCCCGGGCTGCAATCCTTCATCGCCATGCTCGACAGCCAGTCNCCCGANATCAAGCGCGAGATGGAGCAGGAGGGNGACGCCGTCCGTGTNATGACGGTGCACGCCTCCAAGGGNCTCGAAGCGCCCATNGTGTTCCTGGTGGATTCCGGCGGTGCCGATTTCCAGGCCTCTCATGTGCCGAAATTCTGGCTGGTGGACGGNCCNNGNGGCACATATCCGCTCTGGCTGCCGGACAAGGCCTCACGTTCGATCGCGGCGGCGCAGAAAGCGGTTGCGGATCAGAAGTCTCAGGCGGAGGAGGAATATCGCCGGCTTCTTTATGTCGGTCTCACGCGGCCGGCCGACCGGCTGGTGGTCTGCGGNTANCGCGGACTGCGNGAGGCNGGNACGCCGACCTGGCATTCGATGGTTGAATCCGGCTTCGGACTTGCCGAGACAGATGAAGAGCTTCTGGTCGAGACCTTTGAGCGGCCACTGGGTGAGGAGAGTTTCGCGGTCCGCCGGATGCGCTATAAGCGCGCCGAGCAGCTGGCCAGCACGAGTGAAAAGACAGAAGGCCGTGCCGGCGAAGCCGGCCGGGTGATGTTCCACTGTCCGACTGCGCCCTTGCCGCGTCCTGCACGCTTGCCACGGCCGTTGGTACCCTCGGCAGCGGGAGTGGCGATTTCCGGCGATGAGCCCCGCGATGAATTCATTTCGCCGTTTTCCGTGGAGCGAACGTCGAATTCTCAGGCCGCCGAACGGGGAAAGGCCGCGCACCGGCTGCTGCAGGTTCTCCCCGGNTTGCCGCGCGAAGAGCGTGAGGCAGCGGCGCGGCGCTACTGCGCGCGCGCGATGTCATCCATGCCGGTGGAAGATCGCGAAGCTCTGGTGGCCGAATCGCTGGCCGTGCTCCATCATCCGGATTTCGCGGAAATCTTCGATACCTCCAGCCGGACCGAGGTTTCCGTAATGGGCACGATAGAGCTCGGCGGCAGGCAGCGCGTGGTTTCAGGTCGTATCGACCGGCTTTCGGTAACGGACGACGAGGTGCTGATTCTCGACTACAAGACGGGCGCCATGCTGCCGGGCGATCGTCATCATCCGGCGCATGCGGCGCAGCTTGCGGTCTATCGCGAGGTGCTGAAACCGCTTTATCCCAGCAAGGCCATCAGGGCGGCGCTTCTCTACACGGGCCTGCCAAAACTCGTCATGCTTTCGGCATCGGAGATGGATGAAGCACTCGCCGCCATCGTATCCGATCATGCGGCCGTGAGATAATTGCCCTTGAATACACCGCCCCAAAGCATCACATTGGAGCCAACCAAATCAGAATTCGAAGGAGTGCCGCGCAATGGCAACCGTGAAAGTCGACAATGCGAACTTCCAGTCTGAAGTTCTTGAATCCGATGTGCCGGTCGTGGTGGATTTCTGGGCGGAATGGTGCGGTCCCTGCAAGATGATCGCCCCCAGCCTTGAGGAAATTTCCGCCGAAATGGACGGCAAGGTGAAGATCGCCAAGCTCAACATCGACGAAAACCCGGAACTCGCAGCCCAGTTCGGCGTCCGCTCGATTCCGACGCTCGCCATGTTCAAGGGCGGTTCCGTCGCCGACATCAAGGTCGGTGCATCGCCGAAGACCGCACTGAGCGGCTGGATTTCGGGCGCTGCTTGATCCGATTTGAGCATTATTGTCTGATGAAGACCCGCCGGTTCCGCCGGCGGGTTTTTTCGTGGCCGCGAGGCGGGTTATTGCGGCGGTGTGCCGTTGAGCTTGAGAACTTCGCCGACAAGATAGAGCGAGCCGCCGATCAGGATGCGCGGAGGATTGTTCTCCTCGCTCCAGGTCTGGGCTATCGTGCGCATGGCGCTTTCGACATTATCGGCCGCTTCGGCAGACAATCCGGCTTCGGCCGCGTCGCTTGCAAGGGCGACCGGATCGAGGCCGGCATCGCTGGTATGGAGCGGAACGGTGAAAACGTGCCGTGCGATCCCGGCAAACGGTTCGAAATAGCCTATCGGCTCCTTGGTGTTGAGCATGCCCGCAATCACGAAGAGAGGCCGCGGATCGGCTTCCTCGCGATTGGCCATGGCTTCAGCCACGACCTTGCCTGCTCCCGGATTATGACCGCCATCAAGCCAGATTTCGGTATCGTGAGTTGCCAGATCATGGATATGGCCGGAGGTCAGCCGTTGCAGGCGTCCCGGCCACTCAACGCTCTCCACGCCCTTGGCGATCGCTTCCTCCGAAAGCGCAAAACCCGCGGCCTTCAGCGCCCGTATGGCAGCGCCTGCATTGGCGTACTGGTGACGGCCTGTCAGACGTGGCGCGGGCAGGTCGAGCAGCGAATCCTCGTCCTGGTAGGTCATCCGCCCATTCTCGCCAAATGCCATGAAATCCTGGCCGTAGACCGTGTAAGGGCACCGGAGGCGCTCGGCTGTCGCGATCAGAACCTCACGCGCGGCCTCT
This sequence comes from Hoeflea sp., assembly GCA_002707605.1. Lineage (GTDB taxonomy): Bacteria > Pseudomonadota > Alphaproteobacteria > Rhizobiales > Rhizobiaceae > Pseudohoeflea. Next base: position 159,468 of record PANK01000013.1, on the reverse strand, counting down.
TCGGGCTGCTCGCCGATCACGACCGGCGCGCCTTGCTTGATGATCCCGGCCTTCTCGGCCGCGATGAGTTCGACCCGGTCGCCGAGATAGGCCTGGTGATCGAGTGAGATCGGCATGATGACGGAAACGGCGGGCTTCTCGATCACATTTGTTGCGTCGAAACGGCCACCAAGCCCCACTTCGACGATGGCGACGTCGGCCCGATGTTCGGAGAAGAGCACGAACATGACAGCGGTCAGGATTTCGAAAACGGTAATCTGCTCGCCACGGTTGGCTTCGGCAACTCGCCGGATGGCTTCTGCCAGGACATCGTCATCGGCGAGCTTGCCTCCGCCTTCGGCGCCCAGCCGGAAGCGTTCATGCCAATTGACGAGGTGAGGGGATGTGTGGACGTGCGCCGTCAATCCGCCCGCTTCCAGGATCGCCCGGCAAAAGGCCGTGACCGACCCCTTGCCGTTGGTGCCGGCCACATGAATGACCGGCGGCATCTTGTCCTGCGGGTTGCCAAGACGCTCCAGCAGCCGGCGAATCCTGTCGAGCGACAGGTCGTAGCCCTTCGGATGAAGCGCCATGAGCGCGTCGATTTCAGTCTCCGCCTTTGACAAGGCCGCGCTCCGCTTCGGGATAAAGGACTTTTAGAGCAATTTTGATTTTGACGGAAGCGGCAAAATCNAAATGCGCAAATGAATTCAGNNGCTTGGCGATCCTATCCGTTTGCACCTAANGGCGAAACGGTCTAGTTGGTTGCNGGCGCAGGCACCGGCTCGCCGCNATTGGCGGGGGCNGGNAGCTGCTCNACGCCGGCGATTTCNGTCTCGGCTGTCACAATCGGCGGCTTCTTCATCAGCATCGAGATCAGGCGCGCGATGGTNACCGGNAGNTCGTGACGGTGAACCACCATGTCGACCATGCCGTGCTCGAGCAGATATTCCGACGTCTGGAAGCCTTCCGGAAGCTTCTCGCGGATGGTCTGNTCGATCACGCGCTTGCCNGCAAAGCCGATCTCGGCNCCCGGCTCGGCNAGCTGGATATCGCCAAGCATNGCGTAGGACGCAGACACNCCACCGGTGGTCGGGTTGGTGAGAACCACGATATAGGGCAGGCCGGCTTCCTTGAGCATTTCCACTGCAACGGTGGTCCGCGGAAGCTGCATCAGTGAGAGCGTACCTTCCTGCATGCGCGCGCCGCCCGAAGCGGGGAACATGACGAGCGGCACCTTGCGGTCGATCGCTGCCAGGAAGGCCTGGACGATAGCCTCGCCGGCGGCAATGCCGAGCGAGCCGCCCATGAAGCCGAAATCATGCACGCAGGCGATCAGCGGAACGCCGTGAACCGTGCCGTAACCTGCGACGATGGTGTCGTCCTTGCCGGTCTTGGCGCGGTATTCCTTCAGCCGGTCGGTATATTTCTTGGAATCGCGGAACTTCAGCGGATCCTGTACGACCTTCGGCGACGGCAGGAGTTCGTATTCCCCGTCATCGAAGATGAACTTCAGCCTGTCGGTGGCCGACATCTTCATGTGATAGCCCGATGCCGGGATCACATAATGGTTTTCGACCAGATCGTTGTGAAAGACCATCTCGCCGGTCTCGGGACACTTGATCCAGAGGTTCTCGGGCACTTCGCGGCGGCCGAGCATGGAGTTGATCTTCGGCCTGACGTAATTTGTGATCCAGTTCAACGCGGTATCTCCGTCTTATTGTTCTTGGTTCGGCTCAGGCAGCGGCCAGGCGCGATTCACGAACGCCCTTGGCCAGTTCCTTGACCAGTGCGGTGACCGCATCGGCGGTCTCACCGGCCGACTTGCCGGCCTTGATGGCATCGGCCATCACATTGACGATCGCGGTGCCGACCACGACGCCGTCTGCGTTTGCACCGATGGCACGGGCATGCTCGGCGGTCTTCACGCCAAAGCCGACGCAGATCGGCAGATCGGTATGGCCCTTGATCCGCTGCACGGCTGTATTGACCTTGCTGGTGTCGGCGATCGCGGTGCCGGTGATGCCGGTCATCGACACATAATAGACGAAACCGGAGGTGTTGCGCAAAACAGCCGGCAAGCGCTTGTCGTCGGTGGTCGGTGTGGCGAGCCGGATGAAGTTGATGCCGGCCTTGATGGCGGGGAGGCAAAGTTCCTCGTCCATTTCCGGCGGCAGATCGACGACGATCAATCCGTCGACGCCGGCTTCCGTAGCCTCAGTGAGGAATTTGTCGACGCCATGGATGTAGATCGGGTTGTAATAGCCCATCATCACGATCGGGGTCTCGTTGTCGGTCTCGCGAAATTTGCGCGCGAGGTCGAGCGTGCGAACCAGCGTCTGGCCGGTATTGAGCGAGCGCAGGCCAGCCGCCTGGATCGCCGGGCCGTCGGCCATTGGATCGGAAAAGGGCATGCCGAGTTCGATAACGTCGGAACCTGCCGCCGGCAGCGCCTTCATCACTTCCAGAGAGGTGTCGAAATCCGGGTCGCCGCCCATGAAATAGGTCACCAGAGCCGGTCGGCCCTCGGCCTTGAGCTTTTCGAAACGGGTATCGATACGCGTCTTCATCGAACTGTCATTCCTGTTCCTGCGGTGAGGACACCGCCAAAATCTATCGAACTAGACCGGCTGAGCCGGAAGCGTGCGGGCGAAATATTCCGAAACCGGCCGTCCGGCCAGAGCGGTTTCCACCCAGGCGCGGCGCTCGAAGTCTATCACCGCAAGTTCCCACACGCAGGCCATCAGATGGTCGGGCGCAGGTTTGAAATCCTTTGTGCCATTCTCAGCGTACCACAGATGGCGGCTGACGATGCCGCCGGGCAGCCAGAAATGGAGAAGAAGCCAGACGGCCTCCTCGCCCACATGGAGAATGGCAAATCCGGCACCAAGCTGGGCGGTTTCGCAAAATTTCAGTGCCGAAACGAGTTCGGCATTCTCGATGCAATTGCGCGCAATCTCCACCAGATCGGTATCAAGTGCCGCAAGCCCCTGGGCATGAATGGCGCTGAGCTTGACGATGGCATCCGAGCGATCGACGAGCGTCACGAACCCCGCTTCGCGCGGGGCATAGAGCTCACTGTCCTCAAGGATGCGCCGGTCGGTCATGGCGGNTTAGAGCCCCATCCCGAGGATCTTGCCGACGGTGAAGATGTCCTTGTCGCCGCGNCCGCANAGGTTCATCACGATCGTCTGGTCCTTGCCCATCTTCGGGGCGCGCTTGATGACCTCGGCCANNGCNTGGGCNGGTTCGAGNGCNGGAATGATNCCCTCGAGCTTNGTNAGCAGCTGGAACGCNTCNAGCGCCTCGTCGTCCATGATGGGCACGTATTCGACGCGCTGGGAATCCTTGAGCCAGGAATGCTCCGGNCCGATACCNGGATANTCGAGNCCNGCCGAGATCGAATGGCCTTCCTTGATCTGNCCGTCGTCGTTCTGCAGCAGNTANGTGCGATTGCCGTGCAGCACGCCGGGCGAACCTGCGGTCAGCGAAGCGCAATGCTCCTCGCCGTTCAGGCCCTTGCCTCCGGCCTCGACGCCGACGATCTGCACGCCCTTGTCGTCGAGGAAGGGATGGAACAGCCCGATGGCGTTCGAGCCGCCGCCGACTGCCGCAATCAGCATGTCAGGCAGCTTGCCTTCGGCCGCGAGGATCTGCTCGCGGGTTTCCTTGCCGATGACCGCCTGGAATTCGCGGACCATTTCCGGATAGGGGTGCGGCCCGGCTGCGGTGCCGATCAGGTAATAGGTGTCTTCGACATTGGTTACCCAGTCACGCAGCGCCTCGTTCATGGCGTCCTTGAGCGTGCCGTGACCGGCAGTTACCGGGTTGACCTTCGCCCCGAGCAGCTTCATGCGGAAAACGTTGGGCGCCTGACGCTCGACGTCGGTGGCGCCCATGTAGACTTCGCACGGATAGCCGAAACGTGCCGCGACCGTCGCCGAGGCCACACCGTGCTGTCCCGCACCGGTTTCGGCGATGATACGGGTCTTGCCCATGCGCTTTGCAAGCAGGATCTGGCCCAGGCAATTGTTGATCTTGTGCGAACCGGTGTGGTTGAGCTCGTCACGCTTGAAGTAGATCTTGGCGCCGCCGAGGTGCTCGGTCAGCCGTTCGGCGAAATAAAGCGGCGAGGGTCGTCCGGTGTAGTGGGTGTTCAGATGCTCGAGTTCGGCGCGGAATTCCGGGTCCGTCTTGGCCTTGTTCCACTCGTCCTGCAGCTCGAGGATCAACGGCATCAGCGTCTCGGCGACGAAGCGGCCGCCAAAGATGCCGAACATCCCCTGCTCGTCAGGCCCGGTGCGGAATGAATTCGGAATGGTTGGCTGGTTCACGCGACAGACTCCCTTGTCAGCGCCTGCGTTTCGTCATGACGGCGAATGGCCGCCGCGAAAGCGCGCATTTTGGCCGGATCCTTGATACCCGGCTCGGATTCTATTCCGGATGACACATCGATATAGGGCGCACCGGTTTCGGTAAGCGCTTCATCTATATTGTCGACCGTCAGTCCTCCTGAAAGCACATAATCGATCTTGGGCTGAAGTCCACCGAGCAGCGACCAGTCGAAGGACACGCCATTGCCGCCCGGAAGCTCCGATCCTTTCGGCGCCTTGGCATCGAAGAGCATGAAATCGGCAATGCCGCGGTAAGGCCCGACCGCATCGAGATCGGCGGCCTCGCGGATCGAGAACGCCTTCATCGCCGGCAGATCGAAACGGGCCTTCATCTTGTCGATATGGTTCGGTGTTTCTGCACCGTGGAACTGCAACAAGTCAGGCTGCACGGAGGCGACGATGGCCGCAAGCTCGTCCTCGGTCGCGTTGACCGTGACCGCGGTGGTCTCGAGCCCCAGATTGCGGGCGAGAGCGGCGAGTTCGGCGGTTTCCGGCACCTCGATGTGGCGCGGGCTCTTCGGAAAGAAGATAAAGCCGATCTTCCACGCACCGAGTTCGGCGGCAAGCCGCACGGCGTCCGGCGTCTTGAGACCGCAGAATTTGACCTTCGTACCCATGGTGGCTCCACTGGCATGAAAACAAGGCAGAGTCGAGACTTTCGCCTCCAAATAAGGATGACGAGACCCATTCGCCATCAAAGGGATTTAACAGTTCCTCGATTTCGTATCTGCTCGATAGCGACACATGAAAGGCAAACCGACGATGAGTCCATCGGACCCGAAAACCAATGTTCCACGTGTAACCATCCGAGACGAAACGCTGCTCTCGGACAATTGGGGGCGGTTGACCCGCTACGACTTCGATTTCCGCCGTCATGACGGGCGCACCGAACGCCAGTCGCGCGAGGTCTATGATCGCGGCGATGGGGCGGTGATCCTGCTTTACAATGTGGCGCAGAAAACGGTGGTGCTGACCCGTCAGTTCCGCCTTCCCGTTCACGTGGTGGGCGAAAATCCCGAACTCATCGAAGCCTGCGCCGGGCTTCTCGACCGGCAGGCTCCCGAAGCAGCCATTCGCCGCGAGGCCGAGGAGGAAACCGGTTACCGTGTCGGCATGGTCGAAAAGCTCTGGACCGTATTCATGACGCCCGGTTCGGTGACCGAGCAATTGCACTTCTTCATCGCGCCCTACGAGGCGGCGATGAAAGTCTCCGATGGCGGCGGCGAGGAAGAGGAAGGCGAGGAGATCGAGGTCATGGAGATGACACTCGGCAAGGCGCTTGAGATGGTTCGCTCCGGCGAAATCCGCGATGCCAAGACCATCATGCTGCTTCAGCATCTGGCACTTGACCACGTTATGGCAGGCTGACGGTTAAAACTGCAGCGCCTGCAGGCGATTGCCGTTCTTCTTGAGCCAGCGTTTGGCCTCGTCCGTGCGCGGGCACAACTCCTCGCAGACGGCCCAGAATGCGCTCGAATGGTTCATCTCGGCGAGATGGGCCACCTCATGGGCCGCCAGATAGTCGATCACCAGGGGCGGGGCCATGGCGATGCGCCAGGAAAAAGACAGCCGTCCGTCCGAGGTGCAGGAGCCCCAGCGGCTCTTGGTGTCCTTGTAGGAAATTGACCGGACCTTGCGGCCGAGCGTGGCGGCATGGCCGGCAACAAGTGCTTCGAGATCCTTCTTCGCCTCGCGTTTGAGGTGATCGGCCACCCGGCGTCCTGCGTGCTCCGGCGCGCCCGAGACCCTCAGCACATGCTCGCCGTCGAGCACCAGCATTTCCGCAAGACCGCGCAGCTTGCCGGAGCGCTCAATAAAATGGTCGATACCCCGGATAGGGACAATCGAGCCTTCGCCGACTTGCGTGTCGTTGGGAATGTGCGCCAGCTTGGTCATTAGCCAGCCGTGATGGCGGGTGAGAAAACTGTCGACCTCGCGTGTTGGAAGGCCGGGGGGAATGGTCAGCCGCAGCGCCTGGCCTCCGGGCTCGATCCGCAGCGTGATCCGGGTNGCGCGCGCATGTTCGCGTATCGTCAGCGGAACCATGCGCCCATTGATCTCGANATCCCGGCGAACCGGGCCTTTGAGGCGGGAAACGGGTGTCTTGCGGAGGCTGGCGAACATGAGGATCTGTTTACGCGATTCGTTGCGGATGCCCGACTAAGAATGACAGTCTCTCACGCCGNATGCGTGACACGAAAAACGGCGCCCGAGGGCGCCGCTNAAGCATTATCCCGATATCATCCGGCCTTAGCCGAATTCAGGAACGCTGGTCGGTGCATNGCCATTGTCGTTCTTGCGACGACGAGCGGCCATGAAGTTTTCGAATTCCTCACGGTCGCGGGCCATGCGCAGATCGCGCATATGCGCATCGAATTCGGCGCGGGCTTCATCAAGCTTGCGGCGCTCTTCGTTCAGGCGGTCGATTTCCTTGTCGCGCCATTCGTCAAAGGCGACGTTGCCCGAGGTCTCGCGGAAGGCGCTGCCGCCGCGCGAGAAGCCACGAACCGANCTGAAGAAGTTGTCGGTCGAGCGATTGACCTCNGTCTTGAAGCTTTCGAGACGATCGCCCCAGATGATATAGGCCAGCATCGCGAAGCCGAGCGGCCAGAAGACCATGAAACCGAGAACCATCAGCGCGATGGTCGCCGGCGTCCAGGCGGGACGGATCAGTGCGTTGGTGTTCATCAATCATAACCTCATCTAGCTGAGGCCACGGATATCGCTGCCTCTTGCAATGGATGTGGTGAGATTTGACGTCCGGTTCAAGAATTGATCGGTCGAATTCGATTAAATTACTGTAATTCCGGCGAAAAACCGATGNNGCCTAACTGGCCTTGCCACCGGTGATGACGCGGCGGATNCGGCTTGGCGACGCCTTGGCCTTGTCNTTCATCTGCTGCTGGGTGCGGATGAAGTCGAGAATGCGCGGGGCAATCTCGGCCCGGAAGCGCGAGCCGTTGAAGACCCCGTAATGCCCGACCGTCGGCTGTACATAGTGGTGCCGCTTGTCGTCCGGGATGTTGGGGCAGATGGTCTGCGCTGCCTCGGTCTGGCCGACGCCCGAAATATCGTCGCGCTCGCCCTCGACGGTCAGAAGNCCGACATTCCTGATCGCAGTGGTATCGACCAGTTCGCCGCGATGGGTCATCTCGCCCTTGGGCAAGGCATGGTCGATGAAGACGGTCTGCACGGTCTGCAGATAGAATTCGGCGGTCATGTCCATGACGGCGAGATACTCGTCATAGAAATCACGATGCTTTTCNGCGGAATCCCCGTCACCCTCGACGAGATGCACGAAGAAGTCTTTCTGCGCGATGACGTGGCGGTCGAGGTTCATCGACATGAAGCCCGAAAGCTGCAGGAATCCGGGATAGACGGCGCGTCCGACACCGGGCAGCGGCCACGGCACATTCATGATGACGTTGTTCTCAAACCACTCGATCGGCTTTTCCTGCGCGAGCTGGTTCACCGCAGTGGGGTTGATGCGGGTGTCGATCGGCCCGCCCATCAGGGTCATGGTNAGCGGNACCATCGGGTCGCCNTGCTTTTCCATCACCGCCACNGCGGCAAGCGCNGGNACGGAGGGCTGGCAGACGGCCATCANATTGGTGTCGGGGCCAAGCTCGTGNAGCATCTCGATNATGTAGTCGACATAGTCGTCGAGATCGAAACGGCCTTCGAGNACCGGCACCATGCGGGCATCNACCCAGTCGGTGACNTAGACTTCCGCCTTGGGCAGAAGCGTCTCCACGGTGCCGCGCAAAAGCGTTGCATAGTGGCCGGACATCGGCGCGACCAGCAGGATCTTGGGATCCGGATGACGGCCCTTGGGCAGGTCACGGCGGAAATGGATGAGATTGCAAAAGGGTTTCGACCAGACGATTTCCTCGGTCACATCGACCGGGCCGGAATTCAGCTTGGTCTTGTTCAACCCGAACTCGGGCTTGGCATAGCGGCGGGTGGTACGCTCGAAGAGTTCAAGGCCTGCGGCCATCGAACGGCCCATGGGCGTGTGCGTCCAGGGGTTGAGCGGGTTCTTGTAGGCGATCCGCATGGTGTCCGCGGCAGCCCGCCAGGGCGCCAGAGCGGCGTGCGTGAATTCATAGAATTGATACAGCATGCCCCGATTCCTTTCGTCGACGATTACGTCGCGTCATGCCCGGGNCCCACCCTTCCCGGATCGTGTCCGGCGCCTTTTCNGCGCTCATGCTTGCAGTCTGNTTATTGGGCTAGACCGTTTTACCGTCAGGCGAAAACGGATACCCTCAGCAAGCTACTGAACTCTTTTNCGCATTNTGATTTTGCCGATTTCGTCAAAATCAAAATTGCNCTANCAANCCCCGGCAGACTAACACGCTTACGCTGCAAGGCAATATATGCGCTGCAACACGTGCGGCAAGCCTCGACGATAGTCGNGGTATCTGGCCTCAAGCTGGCCTTGGCGGTATCCGCCGGACGAAGACATTCGCCCTGAAAGAAGAATGGCCCGGTTTCCCGAGCCATTTCAGTCTAATCAGATATCGAGGTTTGCNACGTTGAGCGCATTGTCCTGNATGAANTCGCGCCGNGGCTCNACCTCGTCGCCCATGAGTCGCGAGAACAGATCGTCGGCATTGAGNGCGTCGGCCACCTGCACCTGCAACAGCGAGCGAGCATTCGAGTCGAGCGTGGTTTCCCACAGCTGCTCGGCGTTCATNTCGCCCAGGCCTTTGTAACGNTGCATGGTCAGGCCCTTGCGNCCGGTGGCGAAGACGCCGGCCAGCAGCCCGCGCGGCCCCGCGATNACNTCNGTGGAATCCTTGCGGCGCAGTTTCGGCGTCTGCTCGTAGATCGCGGTGAGCTTGGGCAGCATCTGGTCGAGAAGACGCGCATCCTGACTGCCGATCAGGCCGGAATCGATCAGCATGGATTCGGTGACGCCGCGAACGGTGCGCTCGAAGCGCAGACCGCCNTCGTCGGTGACTTCGCCGGTCCAGCCGCGTTCGGTTTCCTCGGCGATCAGGTTCAGACGCTCGGCGACCTTGGCGGCGGTGATTTCCGAACTTTCCGGCGACGCAATCCGCTCGGGATTCAGGGCGCCTGCAATGGCNGCCTGTTCGATNACGTCGCGGTCATAACGGGAATGCAAGCCGTCGATCAGGTTGCGGACCCTGAGCGCATCATTGATGATCTCGCGCAGATCCTGGCCCGAGCGCATTTCGCCTGACGGCANNTCNAGAACCGCTTCGTCGAGACCGCTCGAAATCAGGAAGTNCTCGAGCGCCTTTTCGTCCTTGAGGTACTGCGAGGACTTGCCTCGGCTCACCTTGTAGAGCGGCGGCTGGGCGATATAGAGGTGCCCGCGCTCGATCAGTTCCGGCATCTGGCGGAAGAAGAAGGTCAGAAGCAGCGTACGAATGTGGGCGCCGTCGACGTCGGCGTCCGTCATGATGATGATCTTGTGGTANCGCAGCTTGTCGGCGTTGAACTCGTCCTTGCCGATCCCCGTACCNAGCGCNGTNATCAGCGTGCCGATTTCCTGNCTCGANAGCATCTTGTCGAAGCGNGCGCGCTCGACATTGAGGATCTTGCCGCGCAGCGGAAGGATCGCCTGCGTTTCGCGCGAGCGGCCCTGCTTGGCCGAGCCGCCTGCGGAGTCACCCTCGACGAGGAACANTTCGGATTTCGCCGGATCGCGTTCGGAGCAATCGGCCAGCTTGCCNGGCAGCGAAGCGATGTCGAGGGCGCCCTTGCGACGGGTGAGTTCGCGGGCCTTGCGNGCCGCTTCACGGGCNGCNGCNGCCTCGATCACCTTGCCGATCAGCGTGCGGGCTTCCGTGGGATGCTCCTCGAACCAGATCGAAAGCGCCTCGTTGACGAGATTTTCCACCACCGGGCGAACCTCGGAGGAAACCAGCTTGTCCTTGGTCTGCGAGGAGAATTTCGGGTCCGGGACCTTCACGGAAAGAACGGCGGTCAGACCTTCGCGGCAATCGTCGCCGGTGAGGTTGACCTTTTCCTTCTTGGTCATGCCGGACTGGTCCGCATAGGANGTGACCTGACGGGTCAGTGCACCGCGGAAACCGGCCATATGGGTGCCGCCGTCACGCTGCGGGATGTTNTTGGTGAAGCACAGCACGTTCTCGTGGTAGCTGTCGTTCCACCACATCGCGACTTCNACGGTGATGCCGTCCTTTTCGCCCGCAAGCGCGATCGGGTCCGCGACCAGCGGCTTCTTGGTGCGGTCGAGATAGCGCACGAAGGCTTCAAGTCCGCCTTCATAGTGNAGTTCGACGGTGTTCTCGTCGGCGTGACGCTTGTCNGTCAGGATGATGCGGACNCCGGAATTGAGGAAGGCGAGTTCGCGCAACCGGTGTTCCAGCGTGCCGAAATCGAACTCCGTCTTGGTGAAGGTTTCCGATGACGGCATGAAAGTGATCGCCGAACCGGAGCGGCCTTCATAGGTCTGCGGCTCCTTCTTCTCCACATAGGTGCCGATCACTTCGAGCGGCGCATCGGCCACACCGCGCGAGAACTGCATCTCGTGGATCTTGCCGTTGCGNTTGATCCGGAGCTTGAGGAAGTCGGACAGCGCATTCACNACCGAAACGCCCACACCGTGCAGACCGCCGGANACCTTGTAGGAGTTCTGGTCGAACTTTCCGCCNGCNTGCAGCTGNGTCATGATNACTTCNGCCGCCGACACGCCNTCACCGGTGTGNAGATCGGTCGGAATGCCGCGCCCGTTGTCGATCACCGTGCAGGANCCGTCGGAATTGAGCTGNACCGTNACNAGGTCCGCATGNCCGGCAAGCGCCTCGTCGATGGCGTTGTCGACCACTTCGTAGACCATGTGATGCAGACCGGAACCGTCATCGGTGTCGCCGATATACATGCCGGGCCGTTTGCGAACGGCATCCAAGCCTTTGAGAACCTTGATGGAATCTGCGCCGTATTCGGGCTCCACGGCCCCCGTGTCGACTTGCGGATCGATCGGTGTGTCGCTCATGTAATTCCTGTGTGTCTTGTGATGCTTGCTGCCACCTGCAAGAGGGAGGCGAATCAGGCGTGAATATNCCCTCAAGATATAGGATTCCCGGCCAAAAAGCCAAATCCGACCGCAGGATTTGCGGTGGATGGTTGGCCATTCCTGTCGTCACTTCAGGCTTGGCTTTTCAAGCGAGCCGCAAGATGAGGCGCACCTCTCTTTCCGACGCGGTAGATCCGGACCCGGAAGCGGCGGTAGACTGGCAGCATGCTCACGACTTCCTATCTTATGGGGAAAGGAGACCGCGACCATGGATGCCCGTCCCGAGCCCTTCATACCACCTGCCCCGACACCGCGCACCGTTCAGCCGAGCACGCTTGAGATCATCCGCACCGTCATGCGCAACCCGCTCGAACTGTTCGGCGAGCCGTCCTACAACGAGCCCTGGATACTTACGAAATTTCTCAACGAGCGGACGCTGATTGTCAGCCATCCCGGTCTAATCCGCCACGTTCTGGTGGAAAAGCCGGCCAACTATCCGATGGCTGTCGTCCGCCAGCTGGTTCTGCGGCCCATTCTCAACGACGGCCTGCTGACGGCCGAGGGTGAGACCTGGAAGCGCTCCCGCAAGGCCATGGCTCCCGTCTTTACGCCTCGCCACGCCCTCGGTTTCGCCAGGCAGATGCTNGAACGCAGCGAAAATTTCGTCNANCGCTACCGTGAAGCCGGTNCCGAGGGTGGTGAGTTCGAGATTGCCCGCGACATGACCGAACTCACTTTCGACATCCTGTCGGAGACGCTGTTCTCCAATGAAGTGAAGGGGTCCGACGGCGCCTTTGCTGGCGATGTCGATCGTCTTCTGTCGACCATGGGNCGCGTCGACCCGCTCGACCTCGTCAAGGCGCCCTCCTGGATCCCCCGCGTCAGGCGCATCGCCGGTCGCCGCGTCATGGACAAGTTCCGCTCCATTGTCCGTCAGACCACCGAGGCGCGGCTCGAAAAGATGAAGACCGATCCCGATTCGGTGCCGGAGGATTTCCTCACGCTCCTGTTGCGGCAGATGGGGCCGGACGGGCTTTCCGAGCAGGAGATCGAGGACAACCTNATTACCTTTATCGGTGCAGGCCATGAGACCACCGCGCGCGCTCTNGCNTGGACGCTTTACTGCCTCGCCCATTCGCCCGCCGAGCGNCTCGAAGTCGAGGCCGAGATCGACCGGGTAACNGCGAACGAGCCCGANCCGGTCAAATGGCTCGAACAGATGCCATGGACGCGGGCCGTCTTCGAGGAAGCAATGCGGCTTTATCCTCCNGCGCCGTCAATCAANCGCCGGGCGCTGGAAGATGATGTCTACACCGCCCCGGATGGCAGCTCCATCGAGATCCCCAAGGGCGTGACGGTGCTGATCATGCCGTGGATCGTCCACCGGCACCGGGCATTGTGGGACAAGCCGGAAGCCTTNATGCCGCAGCGGTTCCTGCCGGAAGAACGCGGTGCGATCGGNCGGTTCCAGTACCTGCCTTTCGGTGCGGGACCGCGAGTCTGCATCGGGGCAACCTTCGCGCTTCAGGAAGCTGTGATTGCGCTGGGCGTGCTGATGGGCANTTTCCGCTTTGACGTCTTGCCCNAAACCAGCCCGTGGCCGGTGCAGAAGCTGACGACGCAGCCATCCGGCGGCATGCCCATGCGNGTGACGCCGCGCGGCTGACCGGCGCTGGAATTCACTTTGTCCGTTTTGGCAATAATCCTGTTCGATTTTGTCCGATTGACGGGTGTTCGCACGGAAGGCACTCTCCGGTGCAATTTCTGACAGGCTGCCGCGGAGCAAGCGGGCGGCGAACTTTAGGGAGAAGAGATTTGGTCAAGGTCGACAAATACGGTCTGACGATCAGCGGTGATCTTCACGATTTTATTGTCAGGGAAGCAATCCCCGGCACGGGCGTCGATGCGGACGCGTTTTTCCTCGCTCTCGCCGATGCAGTTCATGAACTCGCACCGAAGAACCGCTCGCTTCTCGCCAGGCGCGACGCGCTGCAGGAAGAGATCGACGCCTGGTATCGCAAGAANGGTGCGCCNTCNGACATGGAAGCNTATCAGGCCTTCCTGCGTGAGATCGGTTATCTGGTGCCGGAAGGCGGCCCTGTTCAGGTCACCACCGAAAATGTCGACCCGGAAATCGCGACCATCGCCGGACCGCAGCTCGTCGTNCCGGTGATGAACGCCCGCTACGCGCTCAACGCNGCNAATGCCCGCTGGGGCTCGCTCTACGACGCGCTCTANGGNACCGACGCGCTNGGCGACCTGCCCGAGGCCGGCGGCTACGATGCCGACCGTGGCGCCCGCGTCATCGCCTGGGCAAAATCCTTCCTTGATGACAGCGTTCCGCTTGCAAGCGGGAAATGGGCCGATGCCACCGGCTTCGATTTCGAGAACGGCGATCTGAAGATCGAAACGGTGTCGGGCGAAACCACGCTCAAGGACCCCTCGCAGTATGCGGGCTTCAAGCGCGAGAACGACAACGCCTATCGGCTCTATTTCNCCACCAACGGCCTGCACACGATGGTNTTCGTCGATTCCGACAGCATGATCGGAAAGACAGATNCGGCCGGCATTGGCGANATCGCGCTGGAATCCGCCGTCACCGCCATCATGGATTGCGAGGATTCGATCGCTGCCGTCGACGCCGAGGACAAGGTGGTCGTCTACCGCAACTGGCTCGGCCTGATGCGGGGCGATCTCACCGAGGACGTCAGCAAGGGCGGCAAGACCTTCACCCGCAAGCTCAAGGGTGACCTTGAATTCGTCACGCCGAAAGGCAAGCCGACGTCGGTCAAAGGCCGCGCGCTGATGCTGATAAGGAACGTCGGTCACCTCATGACCAATCCCGCGATCACCGACAAGGACGGCAACGAGGTGCCCGAAGGCATCATGGACGCTTTCCTGACCGGTCTGATCGCGCTCCACGACATCGGTCCTGAAGGCCGCCACATGAACTCGGTCGAGGGGTCGATGTATGTGGTCAAGCCGAAGATGCACGGTCCCGAGGAAGTGGCCTTCGCCGTCGAGATTTTCGACCGCGTCGAAAAGGCCGTCGGCATGAAGCCCAACACCATCAAGATGGGCATCATGGATGAGGAGCGCCGCACCACCATCAACCTCAAGGAATGCATTCGCGCCGCTTCCGAGCGGGTGGTCTTCATCAATACCGGTTTCCTCGACCGCACCGGCGACGAGATCCACACCTCGATGGAAGCCGGTCCGATGATCCGCAAGGGCGACATGAAGCAGGCTGCATGGATCTCGGCCTACGAAAACTGGAACGTCGATATAGGGCTTGAGTGCGGGCTCAAGGGGCACGCTCAGATCGGCAAGGGCATGTGGGCCATGCCCGACCTGATGCATGCCATGCTCGAACAGAAGATCGGCCATCCGAAATCGGGTGCCAATACCGCCTGGGTGCCCTCGCCGACGGCTGCCACGCTGCACGCCACCCACTATCACAAGGTGGATGTGGCCGAGGTGCAGGAAAAGCTCAAGAACCGCGATCGTGCCAAGCTGTCCGATATCCTCTCCGTGCCGGTCGCGCCTCGCCCGAACTGGACCGAGGAGGAAATCCAGGCGGAGCTCGACAACAACGCCCAGGGTATTCTCGGCTACGTCGTGCGCTGGGTCGAACAGGGTGTCGGCTGCTCCAAGGTGCCCGACATCAACGATGTGGGCCTGATGGAAGACCGCGCAACCTTGCGCATCTCTTCCCAGCACATGGCCAACTGGCTGCATCATGGCGTGGTCAGCGAAGACCAGATCGTCAAGACGATGCAGAAGATGGCCAAGGTCGTNGACCGGCAGAACGAAGGCGATCCCGCCTACCGTCCGATGGCCGATGATTTCGATAACTCGGTCGCCTTCCAGGCAGCGCTCGATCTGGTGCTCAAGGGGCGTGAGCAGCCCAACGGCTATACTGAGCCGGTGCTTCACCGTCGCCGCCTGGAGTTCAAAGCCAAGCACGCCTGAGCCGGGCCTGACGACAAGACATGAAAAAAACCGCCGCTGGAGCGATCCGGCGGCGGTTTTTCTTGTTCTCTGCGTCAGGCGCTTACTGCTTGACGATGACCTTCGCGGAACGGCCCGGGCGGACACGCTCATAGAGATCGATGATGTCCTGGTTCATCAGGCGGATGCAGCCCGAGGAGGCTGCCGTACCGATGGACTTCCACTCCGGCGTGCCGTGCAGGCGGAACAGCGTGTCCTGACCGTCTTCGTTGAAGAGGTAGAGGGCGCGTGCGCCGAGCGGATTGTTCAGACCGCCGGGCTGGCCGTCTTCGGCATATTTCTTCAGCTTCGGCTGGCGCTCCACCATTTCCTTCGGCGGGGTCCACTTCGGCCAGGGCTGCTTCCACGCAATGTAGGCGTCACCTTCCCAGGCAAAACCTTCGCGTCCGACGCCGATGCCGTAACGCACGGCCTTGCCGCCCGGCAGCACGTAATAGAGGAAGCGCTTCGGCGTATCGACGATGATCGTGCCCGGCTTTTCCGCGGTTCTGTAGTTAACGATCTGGCGATGATAGCGCTTGTCGATCTGTGAGATCGGCACGGCCGGAATGGTGTAGCCGGCATCGGTC
Source organism: Hoeflea sp. (assembly GCA_002707605.1). Taxonomy (GTDB): domain Bacteria; phylum Pseudomonadota; class Alphaproteobacteria; order Rhizobiales; family Rhizobiaceae; genus Pseudohoeflea. Next base: position 143,503 of record PANK01000013.1, on the reverse strand, counting down.
ACCGAGCCGTATTCAGAGGTGAAGATCTGGTTGGCCGGGCCGGTTCCTTCGGAGCCGGTGGTGCAGCCTGCCAGCGCCAGCGCGGCGGCGAGGCCCAGCGCAGTAACTACGGAGCGAAGTGTCATTGTGTCAGTCTTTCAACGAATCGTGCGGCGACCCGGGCGCGCCGCGAACCCAGCGTGGTTATTTTGAATTAAATGGCATATTGCAAGCTGGATCATGCGCCGCGCTGACCTGACATGATGAATTTTCAGGGGCAGTTGGTTTTGTGCAACAAGGCAGCCAGCTGCATGCCATTGTCGAATCGCGCATGGAATGGCACTTTTCGGATATGGCCATCATCACACCGCACAAGACGTCGCCGCTGATCGACGGTCGCCAGTCCGACCGGGCGCTTCTGGTACGCCGCGGTGTGCAGCGCTTCTTCTACGAGATGCGCGTCTCTCTTCTGCCGGAAATGACGCTCGCGTCCGGCCGGCGCGCCGACCTGATCGGCCTGACGGAAAAGGGCGACCTGTTCATCATCGAGATCAAGTCCTCCATCGAGGATTTCCGCGTCGACACCAAGTGGCCGGGCTATCGCGATTACTGCGACCGGCTCTATTTCGCGACCCATGACGGTGTACCTNCCGAGATCTTTCCGGAGGATTGCGGCCTGATCATCGCGGACGGTTACGGCGCNCATCTGATGCGGGAGGCGCNGGAGCACAAGCTGGCCGGCGCCCGCCGCAAGACGCTGACCAAGCAGTTCGCCAAGCTGGCGGCGGACAGGNTGATGCANGCCGAACTCGCCGCGCACGGCGTGGCNGGGATGGGNCGTCCNGTCTAGTTCGAAAGGCTTANCGCGGNGCGCGCTTGGCGAGGATNCGCTGGAGCGTCCGGCGGTGCATGTTGAGCCGCCGCGCCGTCTCCGACACGTTGCGGTCGCACATCTCNTAAACCCGCTGGATATGCTCCCAGCGCACCCGGTCGGCCGACATCGGATTTTCCGGCATCTCGACNCGTTCGCCNGGCTTGCGGGTGAGCGCGGCAAAGATTTCGTCGGCATCGGCNGGCTTGGCGAGATAGTCGATCGCGCCGAGCTTCACCGCATTCACCGCGGTGGCGATATTGCCGTAACCGGTGAGCACGATCATGCGGGTGTCCTCACGCGCCTTGCGGATNGCCTCGATCACGTCGAGNCCGTTGCCNTCGCCAAGCCGCATGTCGATCACGGCATANTCGGGCGGGGTNGTGCTGGCCTTCGCAAGGCCGTCGGCGACGGTTTCGGCAATATCGACGGTGAAGCCGCGGCTTTCCATGGCGCGTCCGAGGCGGCGGACGAAGGGACCGTCATCATCCACGAGAAGCAGGGTGGTGCCCTCTTCGACAGTGCTGATCTCGCTGTTGGTGTCTTCCATGACTTCCACCTTACACGTCCTTTCGCATCTAGACCGTTTCACCGTCAGGTGCAAACGGATAGCCTCAGCAAGCTGCTGAACTCATTACAGCATTCTGATTTCGCCGATTCCGTCAAAATCAAAATTGCTCTAATGCGTTAATCCGGGCCTGTATTTTCCGGCCTCCGGCCCGATATCCATCCGTTCGCGCGGCCAGGTGATCGTCACCCTTGCGCCATGCGCCGGTTCTTCCACATTCTCGAAAACCAATTCCGCGCCTGACCGTTCGAGCAGGGTCTTGGCGATGAACAGTCCGAGACCAAGCCCGCCGGCGCCTTGCCTTTCCTGCTTGTCGCGGCTTCGGCGGAACGGCAACCCGATCCGCGCCAGTGTGTCGGGCGAGTAGCCCGGCCCATCGTCGGAGACCGTGATCGCCACCTCCTGTCTGTCATAGCGCGAACTGACCCTTACTTCCGATTTGGCGAAATCCACGGCATTTTCAAGGATATTGCCAAGCCCGTAGAGAATTCCGGGGTTGCGCAGACCGACCGGTTCCGGCGTATCGTCGCCTTCCCGGTCGACGGAGATGGCGATGCCAAACTCGCGATGCGGCTCCGCGATTTCCTCGATCAGGGAGGTGAGCGGCAAAAGCCGCATATGCTCTTCCTCGGTCGTCGAGAGGCTCGACAACCGGCGCAGGATGTCGCGGCAGCGCTCGGCCTGGCTGCGCAGCAGTTCGACGTCCTCGGCATAACGCGGATCGTTGGCGAGCGCCTTCTGCATTTCCTTGGCAACCACCGAGATCGTCGCCAGCGGCGTGCCGAGTTCATGTGCGGCGGCGGCTGCCAGACCGTCGAGCGCGGAGAGATGGTGTTCGCGCTGCAGGATAAGCTCGGCTGCCGTCAGTGCGTCCGCAAGCTCGTTGCCTTCCGCCGAGACCTGATAGGCGTAGATGGCGGCAAAGGCGGTGGTCGAAACGATGGCGATCCAGTTGCCCACCACGAGGAGGAACGGAATTTCGAGGACAACGCCGGGGTGCCAGGGCAACGGCAGAGAGAAATAGGAGATGACGGTCAGGCAGGTCAGCGCCAGTCCGCCCAGACCCAGCGTATAGGGCACGGGCTGAGAGGCCGCCGAAATGATCACCGGAACGCAGATCAGCACAGCGAAGGGGTTGGCGATGCCGCCGGTCATGAACAACAGGCTCGCAAGCTGGATGACGTCGAAGGAGAGAACCGAGGTCGCACCCGCCGGCGGCAAATGATGGCTTGGCGGAAAGCGGAGGCTGAGAAAGATATTGAGCCAGGCCGAACAGGCGATCATGACAAAGCAGAACAGCTCCGGCATCGGGAACCCGTAGCCCTGTGCGATGATGACGACGGCGATGCTCTGCCCCGCGACCGCGAGCCAGCGCAGCCGCGTCAGCGTGCTCAGGCGCAGCCGGTGACGGATCGACCGGTTGTCGACAAAGGGTTCGTAATTGCTCATGTCGAAACGGTCTTAGCGGCTATGGCGGGATATGTCACCGACCTCATATAAGAAGTCTTTTACAGGCTTTCAGCCCTTGCGCGGCTTGGCCCGTCGCGTCGGTATCGCTTCGGCCGGATTTTCCGGCCATTCGTGCTTCGGATAGCGTCCGCGCATCTCCGCGCGTACGTCGGCCCAGGATCCGCGCCAGAACCCCGGCAGGTCGCGGGTGGTCTGGATCGGCCGGTGGGCTGGCGACAGCAATTCCAGCAACAGCGGTACCCGCCCGCCAACGATCGCCGGATGGGTTTTCTCGCCGAAGAGTTCCTGCACGCGGATGGCCAGAACCGGTTCGTCGCCGTCATAGCGTATCGGCATGTTCGAGCCGGTCGGCGCCTCATAATGGGTCGGCGCGAGGCGGTCGATTTCGCCGGCCAGCGCATAGCCCACACGCGCCTTCAAGGCCTCGTAAAGCGTGTCCGCTCCTATCTTGCGAACGTTGGTAATACCGGCAAGAAACGGCCCCAGCCAATCCTCGACATCTTCTGCGAGGGCCGCGTCGCTCATGTCCGGCCAGTCCTCGCCCGCCGTCCGGCGCAGGAAGCCGACGCGCTCACGAAGATGATCGCTGGCCTTGGAAAAGGGCAACTGCGAAATACCGGTCTGCCGCAGTCCGTCGCAGAGCGCTGCCTGAACTTTCTCCGGCTCCGGCTTCTCGATGGTCTTTTCCGACAGGACGATCGCGCCGAGCCGCCGCGTCCTGCGGGCGCGGACGCCGCCGCTTTCGGCATCAAACCGGTATTCGTCGGTTTCCTGGGCGTGCGCGAGGGTCTCTTCGAGATCGGAGCCGCCGAGTTCCGCTGCTGCGAGAATGCGGGACCGCGCGGCGCGTCCGGTAAGATCGGCAACCACAATGTACTCGGCACCCGCCAGCCTGTCCGTTTCGTCGATCTCGCAGCCGCGCCCGTTGGCCATAACGAAGCGCCCGCGACCGCCGCGCTGTCGGGCGATCCGGTCGGGGAAGGCAACGGTGAGATGGGCTCCGACCATATCTCCCTGCGTCGTGCCTCGTCCTCGGCTTCCTGCCATGCGGGCGGCAAGCGACTGCGCAGCCTTGGCCCGGGGCGAACCGTCGCGGAGGAAACGCGTGAGCCTGTCATCGAGATCGATCGAACGTCCGCCGAGCCCCTGCTCGGTCAGGAGAACGGCTAGCGCAGCCGCTACAGACGCGTCACCTTCCTCGCGGGCTTCCGCCACCATTGCGGCAAGGCGCGGCGGCAATGGCAATTCCCGCATCATGTGTCCGCGTGGGGTAATGCGACCAGCTTCGTCGAGCGCACCAAGGGAGCGGAGCAGCTTGCGCGCTTCCGCGATCGCGGCATCAGGCGGTGGATCGATGAACTTCAGGTCTCGCGGATCGCCCACGCCCCAGGCCGCGCAATCGAGCAACAGACCGGAGAGATCGGACGACAGGATTTGCGCTTCGGCAAAGGCCGGCAAGGCTGCCGTCTGTCCGGGATGCCAGAGTCGCACCGCGATGCCCGGGGCTGTTCGTCCCGCGCGGCCGGCCCGCTGGTCGGCCGACGCGCGTGAAGCCCTTACCGTCTCGAGCCGCGTGATGCCGGTGTCGGGTTCCAGTACCGGCTGCCGCACCAGCCCGGAATCGATGACAATCCGCACCCCGTCGATGGTGATCGAGCTTTCGGCGACCGGTGTCGCGAGCACCACCTTGCGGGTGCCGTTCACTGCGGGGCGGATTGCCCGGTCCTGGTCCTCGCCTGAGAGCCCGCCATAAAGCGGAAAAACCGAAGTGTCGGGTCCGAGCGTGTCGCCGAGCTGATCGGCAACGCGCAGGATTTCGCCCTGTCCCGGCAGGAAGGCCAGGATCGAACCGTCTTCCTCGCCATGGAGCCGGCGAATGGTGCGGACCATCGTCTCCTCGATCCGCTCGCCGCCCGGGCGGTCGGCATGGCGGATATCGACCGGAAAAGCGCGGCCCGCGCTCTCGATAACCGCATCGGTCTCCATCAGTCCCGCCACGCGCCCCACATCGAGCGTCGCCGACATGACGAGGATGCGCAGGTCCTCGCGCAATCCTGCCTGGATATCGAGCGCCAGCGCCAGTCCGAAATCCGCTTCCAGCGCGCGCTCGTGGAACTCGTCGAAAATCACGATAGAAATGCCCGCGAGCTCCGGATCATCAAGCGCCATGCGGGTGAAGACACCCTCGGTCACCACCTCGATGCGGGTCTTGGCCGAGACGCGATTGTCGAGACGCATCCGGTAGCCGACGGTTTCGCCTGCTTTTTCCCCGATCATCGCCGCCATCCGGCGCGCTGCCGCACGTGCCGCCAGACGGCGGGGTTCGATCAGGATGATCTTGCCGATGCACCAGTCCGCTTCCAGAATATCGAGCGGCACGAGGGTCGTCTTGCCGGCGCCGGGGGGGGCGGCGAGGACCGCGCGTGTCGAGCCTGACAGTGCGTCGCGCAATTCCGGCAGCGCCTCGGAAACAGGAAGTGCCGTGAACCTCTCCGCAATGCTCATAGCGATCCGACCGAAATGATCTGGCCCTGCGCCGCCTCGGCATCCGCCCCGTCATGGGTGACGAGGATGACCGGCAATTGCGCGGCACGGGCATGATCGAATACCATCTCGCGCACCTGTCCGCGCAAGGCGGTATCGAGCTTCGAGAAAGGCTCGTCGAGCAGCAACAGACGGGGCTCGGAGACCATCACACGCTGCAATGCCACCCGCGCTTTCTGCCCGCCTGACAGCGTGTCGGGATCACGGTCGCCGAATCCGGAAAGGTCGACGCGTTCCAAGGCGGCGCGGGCGATCTCACGTCGTTGCCTGCGGCTCGAGACCGATTGCGGAACGGCGATGGCGATATTGTCGAGGACGCTCAGATGCGGAAACAGGAGCGGATCCTGAAACAGGATGCCGGCATGCCGGGCCTCGGCCGGAAGTGTCGTCAATTCAGTGTCGCCAGAGAGAACTTTTCCGCTTGCGGCAAAAACCGGATCGAGAAAGCCCGCGATATAGGCGATCAGCGTCGACTTGCCCGAGCCGGACGGTCCCATGACGGTCAGGACTTCGCCGGGCTCAATCTCCGCGTCGAGGGCGATGAGTTCGCGCCCCTCAAGCGAAATCGAAATGTTCTCGAGCCGCAGCCCGGTCGCCCTGTCCATGGTCGCTCCGATCAGACGCGCAAGCCGCGCCGGTTGCGGAATAGCAAGCCGGGCAAAGCCGTGGCAATCGCGAATGCGAGGAAGGGCAGCACCGTCTGCAGGAAGGCATAGACGCCGATCACCCGCCGGTTGCCGCCCGCCGACAGCGCCACCGCCTCGCTGGTGATCGTCGTCAGCCGCCCGGCGCCGATCATGACTGTCGGCAGATACTGCCCGATCGACACCGCGAACCCGACCGCAAACGCGGTCAGGATGGCGCGCGACAGCATCGGCAGCCGTATCGAGAAAACCGTGCGCACCCGGCCCATGCCCAGTCCGGCTGCGATTGTTTCGTAGCGTAGGTCATAGCTGCGCCATGGGTCGGACAATGAGAGGAATACGTAAGGCAGGACGAACACAAGATGCGCCAGCACCATGCCGGACAGGCTGCCGTCGAGGCCGCCCAGAATGGCGAAATACTGCATCCCGAAGAGGAAGGATATCTGCGGCACGATCAACGGGAGATAGAGAAGCATCAGCGCCCGCGTGCCGCCGGTACTGCGCGTCTCGTTCTCGCGTTCGAGGCAGAGAAGCGTGAGCAGGACCGCCAGACCGGCTGACACTGTCGCAACCATCAGGGTTACGGTCAAAGGCTCCATAAGCCGGGGGATGGCGCGCATCCAGGAGCGTCCGGTGAGCGTAGACGGCAGCGCGTCCGGAAACTGCCAGAGCCCTGCCACCGACCAGAGCGCCAGGATGACAATGCCGGCGATAATGCTGAAAGCCGCGAGCGCCACGCCGCCAAGCCCGAGGTTGCGGCCGGCACCGTCACGAACCAGCCGACGACCCCGCTGGCGAAATGCCGCAACCAGACCACTGCCGACCCGCTCGAGCCCGAGCCAGATCACAATCGCCGCAAGCGTGGTTAGAAGCTGCAGCAGTGCACCGGCGGAGGCCAGGTAGCGCATGGAGAGATCCGGATCGTTCATCCACTCGATCAGCCGCACCGGCAGGGTCGCCGGGAGTTGCGGGCCCAGAATCAGCGCCACATCGACCACCGAGGTCGCATAGGCCAGCACGGCCAGAACCGCGAGCCGGATCTGCCGGTAGAGCGACGGCCAGACGAGGTAGGTGAAACTTGCCACCCGTCCGTAACCGAGCGAGCGCCCGAGGCGCATGCCGTCGGAATGAGGGACCTGCGGCAAGGCGGCAAGCGTCACGAGAAACAGGAACGGGATTTCCTTGACCACCAGACCGGCGATCATCGAGAGCCCGAGGGGATCGTGGACGATGAAGAGATCGGGCGGCCGCGCCCAGCCGCTAAGCCATGGCGAGATCAGCCGCGCGATCTCGCCGGATGGTGCGATCAGGAAGGCGAGGCCGAAGGCGGCAGCCGCATGCGGCACGGCGAGAAGCGGCGCGAGCAGTCGCCGCATGAGGGCGAAGAGCCTGCCGCCCAGATGACCGCCGACGAAAAGCACCAGCAACAGAAGCGAGATCAGCGTCGTCACCAGCCCTGTGGCAAGGCTGAGTGCGACCGAGCGCCAGATGCCCGGAATCCCGGTCAGTTCCTGGAAGTGAGAGAATGTGAATTCCATGCCGCCAAGGCCGGGCAGATAGCCGAAGGCGGGCAGAAGCGTGCCGAGAAAGCCGAAGAGGATCGGTCCGACGAGCACCGCGATGGTGAGTGCGGGTGCAAAACGGGTGAGGGGGCCGAAACCGGCCCCCGTTTCAGTCGTCGGTACCGTGCGATGCACGTTCAGTTCGCGGCACCGTAGCGCCGCAGCCACTCGCCCTCGATATGCTCCATCCAGCTCGGATGAGGCTCGTCGAGTGCCGGGCCGAGTTCATCGGGACGCAGCGTGGCGACACCGAGATCGAGCGCTTCGAATTTCTCGCGGTCGGTCGCGTCGAGCTTGTCCATCGAAAGAACCGTCGGATCGCCCCAGATCGCCGGGTCCTGCTTACGCGCCTGCGCTTCCGGCGAGATGAAGAAATTGGCGAGCAGCAGCGCGCCGGCCTTGGCCGACGCGTTGTAGGGGATGGCGACGAAATGGGTGTTGCCAAGCGTGCCGCCGGAGAAGGTGAAGGACCGCACCGTATCGGGCAGTTCGCCGGCTGCGACGCCCGCCGAGGCTTCCGACGGATTGAAGGCGAAGATGATGTCGAGTTCGCCGTCGGCGAGCTTCTGCTTCATGTCCGGATAGTTCTGCGGAAATGCCTTGCCGCCGCGCCAGAGCAGCGGGTTGAGCTTGTCGAGATANGCNAACAAGGGCGCCACATCGTCTTCAAAACNNGCTTCGTNGACCGGCTTGAGAAGCTTCGACTTGTCGTCGATNACTTCGATCAGCACCTGTTTGAGGAAGGACGAGCCGATGAAATCCGGCGGTTGCGGGTAGGAAAACCGGCCCGGATTGTCCTCGGCCCATTTCAGAAGGCCTTCTGCTGAATCCGGCAGGCCATCGGTATCGGTGCGCGCGGTATCGTAGAAGAACACCAGCTTCGCGCCCCCCCAGGGGCTTTCGAGCCCGTCCGTGGGAATGGTGAAATCGGTGAGGATNGTCGGCTTGTTCTCGAAGTCGACATATTGCCAGTTCGGCAGCTTCGTCGTCCAGTCGGGCGCCAACAGCAGGTCCTGCCGCTTCATCGAGGCAAAATTCTCGCCGTTGATCCAGATGAGATCGACCGAGCCGCCCTCATCCTTGCCGGCGGTCTTTTCAGCCAGCACCTTGGCCACCGCATTGGCGGTGTCGTCGAGTTTCACGTGAACCACCGTCACGCCGTACGCGTCGGCCATCTGCTCGCCTGCCCATTCGAGGTAGGCGTTGATGTTCTCGGATCCGCCCCACGCGTTGAAATAAACGGTCTGGCCCTTTGCGGCTTCGGCCACCGACGCCCAGTCGGACGGATCGGGATCGGCGGCGGATGCCGTCGTGGCCCAGGCTAGGCCGACGGCCAGCGCCGCGTTCAGAAGGCCGGATCGGATATGCATGAAGAGGTCCTCGTCCCAGATGTGTATCGGGGCGATTGACAACACGGCGTTGGCTCCGGGTCAACGAAACCGCCCCTCATCATTTCTCACATTCGGGTGATTTCAACGCCTTGAACCGGATTCTCCAGCGCAGGCTGGCGAAAAAGCCGGGGACCGACGAGGGGCATTGCCGGTCCCCGACCCCTATCGACGGGCGCGCCCGTCAATTCGGGGAGATCGAAGCGCGGGATCAGCCGCCGCGGCGCCACATGGTCACGGGCGTGCCGTCGGCCAACTGGCCGGAGAAGTAGTTGATACCGTCGCGGTTGAGCTTCACGAGAACCGTCTTCCGGTCAGAGGCCAGAATGGCAAGCGGCGCGTCGTAGCCGGTAAAGGTATGACCGAGGGACCAGCGCGCCGCCTGAGCGAGGAACGGCGACTGGCATCCCTCGGCCGCCAGCTTGCCGGCTTTCGAGCTCTCCATCCTGAGATTCGTGCCGGAGCTGATGGACATGGTGCAGCCGCAATCCGGCCGGCCGTCGGTAATCGCCCAGTCGCCCTTCAGGTCCTGCTCGGTACGGATCTGGTCGGAAGCAACACCNTGCGCGACGGCCCCGCCCAACGGACCTGCAATGGCGCTTCCCAGCATCGAGATGGAGTTGCGCGCCACATTGCGCTTGAGGTTGTTGCCGATGCCGTTCTTGGCGAAGTCAGCACCCTTGGCGGGCTTTGGCGGTGGCCCGGAAATTGGTCGAGCGCAATAGCCCGCCTCGGCGGTCGACGCCTGAACAGCGCTTTGCGCCGTCGTGACCGGCTGCGGTGCAGCGGCCATCCCGGCCTGGGTGCCGGTCTGCGTGGAAGTGGATGAATCGGTGGAGGGCGTCGACTGGCAGCCTGCCAGCAACGCCAGTACGCCAAGCGCGCACACGGCCTTCTTCGTCATGTCGATGTTCCCCTCAGCCGCCCTTGTGTTGGACGTGGGAGACACCCCATCATGATTGCAGGCGAATTTTGATCACCCAATCGGGTGATTTTTGCCGTTAAGTGCCAACTTTGTGGCTCGGAAAGCGCCTGAACACAGCCTCAGTGCGCTTCGTCCCAGTTTCCGGCGGCACGGGCATCGACCTTGAGCGGCACCTTCATGGAAACAGCCGGCATGGCNGCGTTTTCCATCACCGAAACGATCACCGGCATGGCCTTCTCGGCTTCGTCCTTCGAGGTCTCGAAAATCAGTTCGTCATGGACCTGAAGCAGCATGCGCGCGCTGAGCTTCGCATCGACGAGCGCCTGTTCCATCCGGGTCATCGCCCGGCGGATCACGTCCGCCGCCGAGCCCTGGATCGGGGCGTTAATCGCCGCGCGTTCGTTGAAAGCGCGGACCTGCGGGTTGGACGAGCGGATTTCGGGATAATGCGCCCGGCGACCGAAGATCGTCTCCACATAGCCGTATTCGCGCGCCTGCGCCTTGGCAGCATCCATGTAGTCGCGGATGCCGGGGAAGCGCTCGAAATACTTCTTGATGTATTCCCCGGCCTCCGACCGTTCGATCCCGAGCTGGTTGGCGAGCCCGAAGGCGGAAATACCGTAGATGATGCCGAAATTGATCGCCTTGGCGCGGCGGCGAACTTCCGACGGCATGCCTTCAACCGGCACGTCGAACATTTCCGATGCCGTCATCGCGTGAATGTCGATTCCGTCGGCAAAGGCCTGGGTCAGCTGCGGAATGTCGGCGACGTGGGCGAGCACGCGGAGTTCGATCTGCGAATAGTCGGCCGAGATCAGCACGTTGCCGGGCTCGGAAATAAAGGCGGTGCGGATCTTNCGGCCTTCGGATGTGCGCACCGGAATGTTCTGCAGGTTCGGCTCGGACGAGGACAGGCGCCCCGTCGAGGTCGCNGCCATCGCNAAGGATGTGTGNACCCGCTTNGTNTCNGGGTGAATGTAACCCGGCAGCGCGTCGGTATAGGTGGATTTCAGCTTGGTCATCTGCCGCCAGTCGACGATGCGACGCGGCAGCTCGTGGCCCGCGGCGGCGAGGTCCTCGAGCACCTGTGCGGAGGTCGACCACTGGCCGGACTTGGTCTTCGAGCCACCCGGAAGGCCCATCTTGCCGAACAGGATCTCGCCCAGTTGCTTCGGCGAGCCGACGTTGAATTTCTCACCGGCGATGTCGTGAATCTCGTCTTCGAGCGCCGCGGCGCGCTGGGCGAGTTCGCCGGAAAGACGCGACAGGATCTGCCGGTCGACGGAAATGCCCTGCTCTTCCATCCGTGCCAGAACAGCCGCCAGCGGGCGTTCGAGCCGCTCATAGACGTTCATCAATCCGTCGGCCACGAGGCGCGGCTTGAAGAGGTGCCAGAGGCGGTAGGTGATATCGGCATCCTCGGCGGCATAGGCGGTCGCGCGGGTGAGATCGACCTCGGCGAAGGAAATAGCCGATTTGCCGGTTCCGGTCACGTCCTTGTAGGCGATCGGCGTATGGCCGAGCCAGCGCTCGGACAGCGGGTCCATGCCGTGACCGCCGACGCCGGCATCGAGCACATAGGACATCAGCATCGTGTCGTCATAGCCGCGNATATCCACTCCGTGCCGGCGCATGACGAGNANNTCATACTTGATGTTCTGCCCGATCTTCAGCACCGCNTCNTCCTCGAGCAGCGNCTTGATTTCGGCAAGCGCCTCCGAAGCGGGGATCTGTCCCTCGGCCAGACCGCCNCCCAGNAGNTCGCCGGTGCCGCTGATATGACCGATCGGCACATAGGCAGCGCGTGTGGTCAGGTTGCCCGCATCCGGCGAGCCGTTGGCGAGTGCCAGCGAGAAACCGACCAGTTCCGCCTGCATGGCATCGAGCGAGGTCGTTTCGGTGTCGAAGGCGACGACACCGGAATCGCGCGCATCATCGCACCATTGTTTCAGCGTCGCGATATCGGAGATCGTGAGATAGCTCGTCGTGTCGATCTTGGCACCCGACGCGGCCTGGGCTCGGCGATTGGCGAGCGCGGAAGGAGTGGTCGCCTCTGAGCCGGTCTTGTCACTGGCGACAGCCGGGTCCATGTCGCCCTTGTCGAGGTCCGGGCCATGCGCGTTTTCAGGCGCATCGACTTCCACGGTCGCGGCGTCGATCTCCGCCACTTCGGTGCTGGTTGCCTCGCCGACACGCCGGGTCAGCGTGTTGAACTCCATTGCCTTGAGGAAGGAGATCAGCTTGGGCCCGTCGAGCGGGTTCATCACCAGGCTGTCGAGATCGAGTTCCACCGGCACGTCGTCGCGCAATTTGACGAGTTCGCGTGAAATCCGCGCCTTGTCGGCGAATTCGATGATGTTTTCGCGGCGCTTGTTCTGCTTGATNTCGCCGGCGCGTTCCAGAAGNGTNTCGAGATCGCCGAANTGTTCGAGAAGCTGGGCCGCCGTCTTCGGGCCGATGCCGGGGATGCCNGGCACGTTGTCGACCGAATCGCCGGTGAGCGCCTGCAGGTCGATCATCTTTTCGGGCGGCACGCCCCATTTCTCGATGACCTCGGGAANNCCGATCTGCTTGTCCTTCATGCTGTCATACATGGCGACATTGTCGCCCACGAGCTGCATGAGGTCCTTGTCGGACGACACGATGGTGACGTCGCCGCCGGCTTCCCTGGCGAGCTTGGCATAGGTCGCGATCAGGTCGTCGGCTTCGAATCCTTCGGTCTCGATGCAGGGCAGGTCGAAGGCGCGGGTGGCCTCGCGGATCACCGAGAACTGCGGCACCAGATCTTCGGGCGGCGCCGAGCGGTTGGCCTTGTATTCGGGATAAAGCTCGTTGCGGAAGGTCTTCGACGAATAATCGAAGATCACCGCGAAATGGGTCGGCGTGACCCCGACCGAGGTATCGCGCGCTTCCGAAACAAGCTTCCAGAGCATGTTGCAGAAGCCGGCCACGGCNCCGACGGGAAGGCCGTCGGACTTGCGGGTCAGCGGGGGAAGTGCGTGATAGGCGCGGAAGATGTAGCCCGAGCCGTCAACGAGAAAGAGATGATCGCCCTGTTTCATGCCGAGAGGATTAGCCCGCCCTCNGGACAAGGTCCAGTTGTCTTTCGCCGGTCACCCCCTCGTCCACCATCGAACGGCAACCGGCACTGACGAAAGCTGTCAGTTGCGCGCGAGAATGCGGGCNACGANCGAGGGGACGANCCGGTTCAGGAACAGCACCNTGCGCGAAAGACCCGGCGCNACCACCCTGTCGCCCCGCTNGACNCCGTCCCGGATCNCTTGCGCCATCTGCCGNGCGGANAGNTTGTTCCGTCCNCGNCCGAGGGTCATGNCGGTATCGACCAGCGGCGGNACCGCCTCGATAATGTTNATNCCGCTNCCGGCGAACTGGNCGCGGAGGCTTTCCGTGAANGAATNAAGACCCGCCTTNGTNGCCGAATANACCGGNGCCGANGGTTTCGGATGGCGCGAGACCAGNGANGTNACGTTGACGATCGTGCCGCCCGGNCTNGCCATCAACGGTGCCANGCCNTGAANNAGCAGAAGCGGAGCGGTGAGNTTGAGCGNNATCTCNGCGGCGATGAGGTCCGCGTTCGCNGGCTCTTTGCCCGAGTTACCTGNAAANTCCATCGCATATTGAACGCCTGCATTGTTGATCAGCANATCGACCGGTCGGCCNAGCGANCGGATATGNGCGATCGAGCGCGCGACTTCTTCCGGTCGGGTCAGATCNGCGGCGAAACGCCTGATCCTTTCGTCGCCGTCCGAANCCGGTTGGCGCGCAATNGCGAGGACATCACGGCCCGTTTCGGCATAAATCTGCGCAAGCGCCGCGCCGATACCGCGGCTGGCGCCGGTGATCACGATCAGGGGTTTTGNATCTTGCATGGCTTCGTCTCCATAAGNTGTGGAGAGAATGGCCCTGGGAAGCCGAAAATTCTTGAANCATCACGCCAGAAGTNGTGGCGTAATTNTTCAATANATCTCGGTCGACCCGTGCGANTATGTTGACCTCATGATCACCAGATGAGCGCGNCCGATGNCNGANTTCGCCAACTCAAACATTGTCGCCATGCTTTATCGCNTGGCGGCCCGCNCCGATCCGGCTTTGGTTGCAGGANTGCAGGTTGTNGATGCGAACANCGCCGGTACNGTTCCAGGNGGTCTGAAGCGCGAACTCGTAGGTCGTATTCTTGAACNCCACGGCCCAAATTTGCTTTTCCGCATAGGGGATGAACTCCCCGCCGTNGCNNATAGCCCCNTNCTGCAGGTNTTCCTGCGCTCGCCCGATCCAGTCGTTCTGGCCGACAAGTGGATGCGGCTCGAGCGTTTTCATCATGCCTCCAACCGGACGCATATTGTCGCAAGCCAAAAGAGCTGGACCTGCACCCGTTATGCCTCCGACGGAAAGCCGGGTTTCGGCGAGAATTGCCTGATCGCCGGTTTCCTCCTTGGGCTTGTGAAGATCGTGGGCGCGAGCGGCGTGTCTCTCGAAACGGATGGCGAGGCAATCGACATCGAAAATGCCGGAAACTTGACCTCCTCCGAGGATGTCTCGAGCTTCACCTTGCGATGGACGGACTTCGTTCCGGCTCAGAATGAAAGTGTGGACGATGGCCAATCACCCGTGGAAGGCTCGGTCGTCGCGCGGCTTCAATCCCTGCTGGCGCTCGATATTGCCCGTGGCTGGCGAATGGGCGACGCGGCGAATCAGTTGGCGCTCTCCCCACGCAGTCTTCAGCGCCATCTTTCGACCCAAAATCGCAGCTTTTCCTCGGTTCTCAGGCAGGCGCGGGTGGGCGAAGCGGCAAAATTCCTGTCCTCGAGTCACATGGCACTCGCTGACATTGCTTTCTGTTGCGGCTACGCCGATCAGGCCCATTTTCAACGTGAATTCCGAAGAGTTACCAATATTACCCCTAAAATACATAGGGATATGACTGCGCAACGAGGTCGGCTGTAGCCTGTGTCACGCGGCTTCCGGGTCAATATGCGAGATCAGGCATATGTGGATTAACTGAATCGCCCCTCAAAAACACCGGGATGCAAGGGGGTTAGGGTCTCCGGGCCATTTTCGGCCCGCAAAAAAAGAGGAATAGATCGACCTCACGCTCATGTTACCAATTTGTAATCGAAGCGGCTGGTTCCGGTCCTTGAATTGCCACATTGCAAGGGCCAAATCCTGAACAACGGCAATGAAAAAGCCGCAGGTCTGGAAGATAAACGGCTCGTCCCCCGCCGTATCCAGACTTTCCGGGCCAAGGTCTCCGCCCCCCTTTGACCTTGGTCCGTTGATACGCCGCCACAGCCCGCCCCCTCCGGCTGTGGCGGCATTCTTTTGCCGGAAATACTTTCCCATTGCATGCTTGCGCGTATCTTGCGCGCTTCTTCCGCCGGCCTGGACGCGGAGACGGCCATTGCCGCCGCCGCTTCCTTCACCTATGTCTCCCGCAGTTATTCCCGGGAGTATTTATTCCATGACCGACACGTCAGCTGTCATCGCGCAGGCCGACCAAGGCCTCGAAGCGAGCCTTGAACGCCTTTCGAACTTCTGCGCATTCCGTCCATCTCCACAGATCCCGCCTACAAGGCCGATTGCCGCAAGGCGGGCCAATGGCTGGTCGATGAACTCAATTCGCTCGGTTTCGAGGCGAGCCTGCGCGATACGCCGGGCCACCCCATGGTTGTCGCCCATTCGACGGAAGCCGGTGATGATGCACCGCACGTTCTCTTCTACGGTCACTACGATGTCCAGCCGGTCGATCCGCTGGCGGAATGGACCACGCCGCCCTTCGAACCTTCGATCGTGACCGGCCCCGACCAGACCGGCAATATCACCGGCCGCGGCTCCGCCGACGACAAGGGCCAGTTGATGACCTTCGTCGAAGCCTGCCGCGCTTACCGCGCAGCCGGCGAGAAACTGCCCTGCCGCGTCACCATCCTTTTCGAGGGCGAGGAGGAATCCGGTTCGCCGTCGCTCAAGCCCTTCCTCGAGGCGCATGCCGAGGAATTGAAGGCCGATTGCGCGCTGGTTTGCGATACCAATATGTGGGACCGCGAGACGCCCGCCATCTCCACCGGTCTGCGTGGGCTCGTGGGCGAGGAAATCGTCATCACCGCCGCCGATCGCGACCTCCACTCGGGCTATTTCGGTGGTGCTGCCGCAAACCCGCTTCATGTCCTGAGCGACATCCTGGCCGGCCTTCACGACGAGACCGGCAAGGTCACTCTCGACGGTTTCTATGATGGTGTTGAGGAAACCCCGGACGATGTGCTGAAGATTTGGGAAAGCCTCGGCCAGACGGCCGAGAAGTTCCTCGGTGAAGTCGGCCTGGCCGTGCCGTCGGGCGAAAAGGGTCGTTCGATCCTCGAACAGACCTGGGCGCGTCCGACCGCGGAAGTCAACGGGATGATCGGTGGCTATACCGGCGAAGGCTTCAAGACCGTGATCGCCGCCAAGGCGTCGGCCAAGGTGTCGTTCCGCCTGGTCGGCAAGCAGGACCCGGCTGCGATCCGCGAAAGCTTCCGCGCTTACGTGAAGTCGAAGGTGCCGTCGGACTGCTCGGTGGATTTCCACCCCCATGGCGGGTCTCCCGCGATCCAGCTTCCCTACGACTCGCCGCTTCTCGCCACCGCGCAGGCCGCGTTGTCCGAAGAGTGGCCTAAGCCTGCCGTCCTGATCGGCATGGGCGGCTCGATTCCCGTCGTCGGCGATTTCCAGAACATGCTCGGCATGGATTCGCTGCTCATCGGTTTCGGTCTCGCGGATGACCGTATTCATTCGCCCAACGAGAAATATTCGATGACCTCCTTCCACCGCGGTATCCGTTCCTGGATCCGCGTTCTGGCGGCGCTGGCCGAGGAAAAACCGGCAGCCTGAGACATTTTGCCGGCCAATCGTCCTTAACGGTGCCTTAAACAGGCCCGATTAGGGTGTTTCTCACGAATACACCCCGACAATGGACGAGCGGCCGGCCTTATGGCGCGAAAGAAAACGACTGGCGAACGCATCGAGCCTTCCTTCGAGGAGGAACGTGGCGCACCCAAACGACGAACCGTTTCCGATGAACGGGTGACGTCGGGTGGCCAGACGCGCAAGCGTGCCAAGTCGACCAAGAAGACCGCACGCGGCAAGACGAAGAAGGCGCGGCGCAATACCGGCGGGCGTTCGCGGCTTGTCAGCTTCATCCGCAAGGGCTTCTATTGGGCCTTCGTGCTCGGCATCTGGGTGGCGATCGGCGTAACGGGCATCGTCGCCTATTATGCNGCGCGCATGCCCAATGCCTCGACCTGGGCCATTCCCGACCGACCGCCGAACGTCCGCATCGTCTCGGTCAGCGGTCAGTTGATGGCCAACCGCGGCGTGACCGGCGGCGAGGCGCTCTCCCTGTCGCAAATGTCGCCCTATATCCCCGAAGCCGTGATGGCGATCGAGGATCGCCGCTTCTATTACCATTTCGGCGTCGATCCGATCGGNCTGACCCGNGCGGTNGTNACCAACGTGCTCTCCGGGCACACGATCCANGGCGGCTCGACGATCACGCAGCAGCTGGCCAAGAACCTCTTTCTGTCGCCTGATCGCACCATCGAGCGAAAGGTGCAGGAAGTGCTGCTCGCCTTTTGGCTCGAGCACAAGTTCACCAAGGACCAGATCCTGTCGATGTATCTCAACCGGGTCTATTTCGGCTCCGGCGCCTATGGCGTGGAAGCGGCTTCACGGCGCTATTTCAACAANTCCGCCCNTGACGTGACCCTGTCGGANGCAGCGCTTCTCGCGGGTTTGCTGAAAGCGCCGTCGCGCCTGTCGCCGGCGCGTGATCCCGAAGCGGCAGAAGAGCGTGCGCAGGTGGTTCTCGGCGCCATGCGCGATGCCGGCTTCGTGACCGATTCCGAAATCACCACCGCGCTGACCGCGCCGACCGTCCGCGCCAAGAGCTACTGGACCGGTTCGGAAAACTACGTCGCCGACTACNTCATGCAGAAGCTGCCGGATCTGATCGGCGGCGAGATCAAGCAGGATCTGGTCGTCGACACCACGATCGATTTCGGTCTGCAGCATGACGCCGAGAAGGCGATCCGCGACGAACTGTCGGANAAGGGTGAGAAATCGGGCGTGACCGAAGGCGCGCTCGTGGCCATCGACGGAACCGGTGCGATCCGCGCCATGATCGGCGGTCGCAACTATGCCGACAGCCAGTATAACCGCGCAGCCCTGGCCAAGCGCCAGCCCGGTTCGGCCTTCAAGCCCTTCGTCTATGCCGCCGCGATGGAACAGGGTCGCACGCCCTTGTCGGTCCGCAATGATGCGCCGGTGAAGATCGGCAAGTGGACGCCGGAGAACTACGACAACAAATATCGCGGCGAGGTCACGCTTGCGACCGCGCTCGAAAAATCGCTCAACACGATTGCCGCCCAGATGGTGATGGAAGTCGGCCCGAAGAACGTGGTCAAGATGGCCCACCGGCTCGGCATCGAATCGCCACTGAAGGCCAACGCCTCGATCGCGCTCGGCACGTCCGAAGTCACGCTGACCGAACTGACCGCGGCCTATGCGCCTTTCATGAACGGCGGCTGGAAGGCCACGCCGCACGTGATCAAGCGCGTTTCGACGCTCGACGGAAAGGTGCTCTTCGAAAACACCTACGAGAACCCGCCGCGCGTCATCCGGCCCGAAGTGGCCCAGATGATGAACCAGATGCTTGTCGGCGTCATCGATAACGGCACCGGAAAGCGCGCCAAACTGGATGGCTGGCAGGCTGCCGGCAAGTCCGGCACCACCCAGTCCTATCGCGACGCGCTTTTCGTCGGCTACACAGCCAATCTCGCGGCCGGCGTGTGGTTCGGCAATGACGACGGCACGCCGATGAAGCGGGTGACCGGCGGCGGACTTCCGGCAGAAACCTGGCACACCTTCATGGCGGCCGCGCACAAGGGTCTCTCGCCGACNCCGTTGCCCTATTATTCGCCNCTNCCNCCGGTCACNGTNGGCTCCGACGGNGAGGCGGTTGCNGGNAATCTCGAGGGTGGGTTTCCACCCCCGCCGATGTCGGAACAGACAGGTTCGACCGCTCGCAACGGACCCGTTCCGCCGGCCGCGATCGGCGGCGGCGGTCAGCCGCAGGGTAACAAGCGGACCACGCTGCTCGACCTCATTCTTGGAAACTGAGACCCTCTCGACGCCATTTATGAGCAATGCGGACCCAAAACTCCGAATTTGCTGCATAAAAAGCGTGGCCTCGTCGCTTGCACACCGCCGGACCCCTTCTTATATACGCCGCATCGCTGCGGTGCGGCTTTACAACAAGCCTGTACCGCACACCAGAACGCCGGTAACAGTCAGTCCGGCACAAGTAGTAATGTCTCAATAGGGGCTGCAATCGGGAACGCCTCAACCGGGTCCCGGCGGCTCGCTGGAAGGAGCAAATGTATGGCTAAGGTTATCGGTATCGACCTCGGAACGACCAATTCCTGCGTCGCCGTCATGGACGGCAAGGACGCGAAGGTCATCGAAAACGCGGAAGGCGCACGCACGACCCCGTCGATGGTCGCCTTCTCCGACGACGGCGAGCGCCTCGTCGGCCAGCCGGCCAAGCGCCAGGCTGTCACCAACCCGGAAGGCACGCTCTTCGCGGTCAAGCGCCTCATCGGCCGCCGCTACGAAGACAAGGCCGTGACCAAGGACAAGGATCTTGTGCCTTACAAGATCGTGCGCGCCGACAANGGCGACGCCTGGGTCGAGGCTGACGGCGAAAAGTATTCGCCCTCGCAGGTTTCCGCGATGGTNCTTCAGAAGATGAAGGAAACCGCNGAATCCTATCTCGGCGAGAAGGTCGAAAAGGCCGTCATCACCGTTCCGGCCTACTTCAACGACGCCCAGCGTCAGGCCACCAAGGACGCCGGCAAGATNGCCGGTCTCGAAGTCCTGCGCATCATCAACGAGCCGACTGCGGCAGCNCTCGCCTACGGTCTCGACAANTCGGAAGGCAAGACGATTGCCGTTTACGACCTNGGCGGCGGCACCTTCGACGTCTCGATCCTCGAGATCGGCGACGGCGTGTTCGANGTGAAGTCCACCAACGGCGACACCTTCCTCGGNGGTGAAGACTTCGACATGCGTCTGGTCGANTATCTCGCCAACGAGTTCAAGAAGGAACAGGGCATCGACCTGAAGTCCGACAAGCTTGCNNTGCAGCGCCTCAAGGAAGCTGCCGAAAAGGCCAAGATCGAACTGTCGTCGGCCTCGCAGACCGAAATCAACCTGCCCTTCATCACGGCNGACGCNTCGGGTCCGAAGCACCTGACCATGAAGCTGTCGCGTTCGAAGTTCGAAAGCCTTGTCGACGACCTCGTCAAGCGCACCATCGATCCGATGAAGGCAGCCCTCAAGGATGCCGGCATCCAGGCAGGCGAAGTCGACGAAATCGTTCTCGTCGGCGGCATGACCCGCATGCCCAAGGTCCAGCAGACCGTGAAGGAATTCTTCGGCAAGGACCCGCACAAGGGTGTGAACCCGGATGAAGTGGTTGCCCTCGGCGCCGCCATCCAGGCCGGTGTTCTCCAGGGCGACGTCAAGGACGTCCTGCTTCTCGACGTGACCCCGCTGTCGCTGGGCATCGAGACGCTGGGTGGTGTCTTCACCCGTCTGATCGATCGCAACACGACGATCCCGACGAAGAAGAGCCAGACCTTCTCGACCGCTGACGACAACCAGAACGCCGTGACCATCCGGGTCTTCCAGGGTGAGCGCGAGATGGCTGCCGACAACAAGATGCTCGGCCAGTTCGACCTCGTCGGCATTCCGCCCGCACCGCGCGGCGTGCCGCAGATCGAAGTGACCTTCGACATCGACGCCAACGGCATCGTCAACGTCTCGGCCAAGGATAAGGGCACCGGCAAGGAGCACCAGATCCGCATCCAGGCTTCCGGCGGTCTGTCGGACGCGGATATCGAGCAGATGGTCAAGGACGCCGAAACCAACGCGGAGGCCGACAAGGAACGCCGCGCCGTGGTGGAAGCCAAGAACCAGGCCGAAAGCCTCGTTCACTCGACCGAGAAGTCGCTTGAGGANCATGGTGACAAGGTNAGNGAAGAAGATCGCAACGCCATCACGGCAGCGATTGCCGCGCTGAAGGAAGCCACCGAATCCTCCGAGCCCTCTGCCGCGGACATCCAGGCCAAGACCCAGACGCTGATGGAGACCTCCATGAAGCTCGGTCAGGCGATCTACGAGCAGAGCCAGGCCGAAGGTGCCGCAGAAGGCGGTGCCGAAGCCTCCGGCGATGCAGGTCAGGCAGACGACAATGTCGTCGACGCCGACTACGAAGAGGTCAAGGACGACGACGAGAAGAAGTCGGCCTGATCCTTCGAGGCACATAACATTTGGCAAAGGCCGGCAGAGATGCCGGCCTTTGTTTTTTGAGCGGAATTTCAAGGGCGTTGGGTCAGATTTTAGGGCGGCGTCGCCTGCGGCAGTTAACCGTGCTCGCAATCAAAAAGCACAATTCNTGNCATTTGAGGTAGNTTCCCAGCCAACAAGATGGGGTGGCAACCTGGAATGAAAACGAACTACCGGATTTTCGGCGCGTGGCGTCTCCTCGCCGCCATGCTCGTAATGGCTTACCATTTCAGCCATTACGCGGTGAACGCCGACGTCCTCACTGTCTGGTTCGAACACATGCTGCCGCTTCTCGACATGTTCTTCATCATGTCGGGTTTTCTGATTTTCGAACATTATCGGGACATGGAGCTCAGCCGCCGCGGCAGTCTGCGCTTCCTGGGCAAACGGCTGGCGCGGCTCTACCCGCTTCATCTCATCACGCTGTCGATTTTCGTCGCCTTCGCGATCCTGATCCATCTGGGTGTCGTCCATTCGGAAGGCGCGAATACGCGCTATGATCTGGCGGCCCTGCCGGCCAATCTGCTGCTGGTGCAGGCATGGGGCTTCACCGACGANCTGACCTTCAACTACGTGTCNTGGTCGCTNTCNGGNGAATGGTTCGCCTATCTCTTGTTTCCTGNACTGCTTCTNGTGTTCCACCGCGCCGGTCTCGCCGGTCTGCTGGTTTTNCTNCTNGTNGCNATCATCGGNCTCGAATGGTCGGACCGCAACGCGCTCGTCGCNGATGATTTCTGGTATGTGACNAGGGCATGGGGCGCGTACCGCGTCGGCGCTGATTTCATACTGGGCGCCATCCTTTGCGCGATNGTGCATCGGTTCCGCGCGCCGGCTGGGTCGCAGNTCATCGCCTGGGGCATGCTCGGTCTCGTCTTCTGGGCGATGTTCGCCGATGCCGATATTTANGTGACNCTNGGGCTCTTCGCTGTTGCGATAANCTTCGCGGCNTTTGCCGATCGNACGGGNACGGACACCACCCGCTGGCTCCAGCCGTTGATGCCGCTCGCAGCCGTGTCGTTCGGCATCTATATGTGGCATCCGGTGATCGAGCTTTTCGCCTATTCACTGGTCTGGAAGCGCATCCTCGGGGGAGGCGATCTCGTGACCTTCTGGCTTTACATCCCGCTGCCTATGGTTGCCGCCATCATCGTCTCCCTTCTCTCCGCCAGATATCTCGAGCGGCCGATGGGAAAGTGGATCGGGCGCTTCTTTGAAGCCCTTCTTGTGCCGCGCAAGACAGCCGCACCCGGTCTCTAGGACCATCTTCCCGCGGACAAGCCCTTTCAAACCGCCCTACCCACTGGAATTGCCGGCTACGAATGACTAAATGGTCATCAACTCGCATATTCGGCACATAATGTCGCAGGGATAGCGGGACCGAGATAGACATTCACCACACCGGGCCGGATTTGCAATGCACCGCCCGTCGACTGATCCGGCCGACGGAACGACCAAGAGAACGACGAGATATATGGCTAAGCCCGACTTTTACGAAACGCTCGGAGTATCCCGGAGCGCCGACGAAAAGGAACTGAAATCCGCGTTCCGCAAACTGGCCATGAAATACCACCCCGATCGCAATCCAGGCGATGCGGAAGCCGAGCGCAAGTTCAAGGAAATCGGTGAAGCCTACGAATTCCTCAAGGATCCGCAGAAGCGTGCCGCCTATGACCGTTTCGGTCATGCTGCCTTCGAACAGGGCGGCGGCGGTGGCCCCGGCGGAATGGGCGGGGGCATGGGTGGCTTCTCCGACATTTTCGAAGACATTTTCGGCGAGATGATGGGTGGTGGACGCTCCCGCCGTTCCGGCGGCCGCGAGCGCGGGGCCGACCTGCGCTACAACATGGAAATCTCGCTGGAGGAAGCTTTCTCCGGCAAGACGGCCCAGATCCGCGTGCCGACCTCGATCACCTGCGACGAGTGCTCCGGTTCGGGCGCCAAGCCGGGCAGCAAGCCGACCACATGCGCGACCTGCGGCGGCAACGGCCGGGTCCGCGCGGCGCAAGGCTTCTTCTCGATCGAGCGCACCTGCCCGACCTGTCATGGCCGCGGCCAGACCATTTCCGACCCGTGCCCCAAATGTGCAGGCCAGGGCCGCGTCGTCGAAGAACGCTCGCTGTCGGTCAACATTCCCGCAGGCATCGAAGACGGCACGCGTATCCGCCTGGCCGGCGAGGGTGAGGCGGGCCTGCGCGGCGGGCCGTCGGGAGACCTCTACATCTTCCTGTCGGTCAAGCCGCACGCCTTTTTCCAGCGCGAAGGCGCCGATCTCTTCTGCACGGTGCCGATCTCGATGACGACAGCAGCCCTTGGCGGCAAGTTCGAAATCTCGACCATGGACGGCACGAAATCACGCGTCACGGTGCCGGAAGGCACCCAGCAGGGCCGCGAAATGCGGCTGCGCGGCAAGGGCATGCCATTGCTCCGTTCGTCCCAGTTCGGCGATCTCTATGTGCGCATCGCCATCGAAACGCCGCAGAACCTGACCAAAAGACAGCGGGAACTTCTCACCGAGTTCCAGGCTTTATCCTCCAACGAGAACAATCCGGAATCGTCCGGTTTCTTCTCGCGGATGAAGGGTTTCTTCGACACGCTGACGGATTGATATTCGTCGGTTTCCGTTACGGAAAGACTGGTGCATTCAGTGCCCGTTTGTGCAAGAGTTGAGAAAAATGCGGGTGAATGGAGACACCATTGAAGAACAATATCTCGGACCGGTTGGCGCGTAAGTTCGACACTGAATTGAAGTTCTTCAGGGGGTGGCTCGATGGTCCGAAGGCGGTTGGCGCGATCATGCCGACCTCTCAATTCGCCGCCCGCTCCATGGCAAGCGTCATCGATCCCAACTCCGGCCTTCCTGTTCTCGAACTCGGCCCCGGAACCGGTGCCATCACGCGCGCCATTCTCGAGCGCGTAACGCCGGACAAGCTCACGTCCATCGAGTTTTCGCAGGACTTCTACGAGCATCTGCGCAACGAATATCCGGACGTCGATATTCGCCTCGGTGATGCCTTCGATCTCGATACAACGCTCGGTGATAACGGTGAGACGAGATTCGACTGCGTGATCTCGGCCGTGCCGCTGCTCAATTTCCCTATGGCGAAGCGCATCGCTTTCATCGAAAGCCTGCTCGACCGACTTCCGAAGGGCCGCCCCGTAATCCAGATTTCCTACGGGCCGGTTTCTCCCGTTGCCAC
This sequence comes from Hoeflea sp., assembly GCA_002707605.1. Classification (GTDB taxonomy): domain Bacteria; phylum Pseudomonadota; class Alphaproteobacteria; order Rhizobiales; family Rhizobiaceae; genus Pseudohoeflea. Next base: position 118,958 of record PANK01000013.1, on the reverse strand, counting down.
CAAGGATACGCAGATCTCGTCGACCCCGCACGATTTCATCCTCCGCAACCTGCCGCCGGCACGGCTCTGGGCCTATCGCCGGGCGCCGTTGACCTGATGGGAAAGAGGCCGGTTCGATGTTGAGCCTGCCCGGGGACATCGGTCCGAAAATTCTGGTCCTCTCCGCCGGAGATGTGTCAGGCTCCTGCCGAACCCTCGCACGTATCGTGTCACAGGCGCTTGCAGGCGCTGGCGCCGATGTGACCCATATTTCGCTGACCGACTATCCGATGCCGCTGCTTCCGTCCGATGGGAACGGCGAGGATATGCACGACAATGCCAAGAAGATCGCGCGGCACCTCGCGATGCATGACGGGGTGCTCATGATTTCGGGTGAGGTGAATGCTTCGCTGCCCGCTGCGGTCAAGAACATGATCGACTGGGTGTCGTTTGTACCGGGCGAGCCATGGCACGGTCCCTCGGTGGTACTTGCCACAGTGACGGGGAAAACAGGCGGCCAGATGACGGTCGGCGATCATTTGCGCACGGTGCTCGAGGCGGCAGGTGTCTGCGATATTCCCGGCACCTTTGTTTTCCGGTCAGCCGAACTCGAGGCCGCAGGCGAGGGAGAGGGCGCTCTTTCGATCCGCATCCGTGCGGTCACGGACATGCTGATGCGCACGCTGCCGCGTCACCTTCCGGTGTAAGTGCCAGCTTTCCTCAATTCACCTCCGAACCAGCGAAAAACCCCGTGCAAACTCTCGACTTGCCGCGTCAAAGCGGCTAACCGGTTGGGCGGAATATGGCGTGCGCGCTCCGGCGTTGCGCAACGGCCCGGCTGAAGGAGAGTTTCGATGACTGAAGGTGTCGCGCAATCGCTGCACCCGGCGACAACGCAAGCGGATGACCGCCTGATCGTCGCACTCGATCTGCCGGCTGTTGCAGATGCCGAGAAGCTCATCGGTAAACTCGGTTCCGCCGTTTCATTCTACAAAATCGGCTACCAGCTGGCATTTGCCGGCGGCCTGGAGCTTGCCCGCGATCTCAGGGCGGACGGCAAGCACGTCTTCCTCGACATGAAGCTTCTCGACATCGACAACACGGTCGCCAAGGGCGTCGAGAATGTCTGCGCCATGGGCGTCGACATGTTGACCCTTCATGCCTATCCGAAGGCCATGCGCGCGGCCGTGGAGGCAGCGCAAGGCTCGTCGCTCTGCCTTCTCGGCGTGACGGTGCTCACCTCGATGGACGAAGCCGATCTCATTGATGCCGGTTACGAGTACGATCCCTATACGCTGGTGCTGCGCCGGGCCGAACAGGCTGCAAATGCCGGTATGGGCGGTATCGTATGCTCAGCCAACGAGGCGGCCGCCGTGCGCAGGGTGATCGGTCCCGACATGAAGATCGTTACCCCGGGTATCAGGCCCGCAGGTGCGGATGCCGGTGATCAGAAGCGCGTGATGACACCGTCGAAGGCGCTGGCCGCCGGTGCCACCCATCTTGTCATCGGCCGGCCGATTTCGGCAGCCGCCGACCCGGTTGCAGCCGCAACCGCAATCGTCAGTGAAATGAACGCCTGAGCGGCGGGGAGAAGAGACATGGCCAAGGGTTACTGGATCGCGCGGATGGACACCTCGGACCCCGAGACCTACAAGCAGTATGTGGCGACTGCGACGCCGGCTTACGAAGAATTCGGCGCGACCTTTCTCGTCCGTGGCGGCGAGTTCGAGGAAGCCGAAGGCAAGGCGCGCGGCCGCAACGTCGTGATCGAGTTTCCGACCTACGAGGCGGCACTTGCGTGCTATAATTCGGACACCTATCAAAAGGCCCGTGCCATTCGCCAGCAGATCGCCGAGGGCGAGCTGGTGATCGTCAAGGGTTACGAATAACGGGCTTTGCCCGACGAACGGATTTCATTCAGGGAAGCGACAAGATGGAAACGATGCAACTCCCCCAACTGGTGACCATTTTCGGCGGCTCCGGTTTTGTCGGACGCCACATCGTGCGGGCACTGGCCAAGCGCGGCTACCGCATCCGGGTGGCAACCCGGCGTCCTGATCTGGCGTTTCATCTCCAGCCGTTGGGCAATGTCGGCCAGATCATGCCGGTCCAGGCCAACCTGCGCTATCGCGATTCCGTCGATGCTGCCGTCGCCGGCGCAGATCATGTGATCAATTGCGTCGGCATTCTTTCCGAGAGCGGCCGCAACACCTTTGATGCGGTGCAGGATTTCGGGGCTCGGGCCATCGCCGAGGCCGCCCGCGCGGCAGGCGCGACGCTCACCCACATCTCGGCGATCGGGGCGGATGCTGAATCCGAATCCGATTATGCCCGCACCAAGGGTCTCGCCGAGAATGCCATCCGCAAGATCAAGCCCGACGCCGTGATCCTGCGTCCCTCCATCGTGTTCGGTCCCGAGGATGATTTCTTCAACCGCTTCGCCGAGATGGCCCGCTTCTCGCCGGTCCTGCCGCTCGTCGGCGGCGGCCACACCAAGTTCCAGCCGGTCTATGTCGGTGACGTTGCCGAAATGGCGGCCCGCAGCGTCGATGGTCTTCTGACTGCCGGTGCCACCTACGAACTCGGCGGCCCGGAAGTTCTGACCTTCCGCGAATGCCTCGAAGAAATGCTCGATGTCATCCATCGCGAGCGCGCCTTCGTGCCGCTGCCCTGGGGCCTGGCATCGTTCATAGGTTCGATCGCGAGCCTGATCCCCTTCATCGATCCGCCGATCACCGCCGATCAGGTCATCAACCTGAAGTCTGACAACGTGGTCTCCAAGGACGCCATCGACGAAGGCCGGACGCTGAAGGGCCAGAACATTCGCGCCACCTCCATCGACGCGATCCTGCCGTCCTATCTGGTGCGCTACCGTCCGCACGGTCAGTATTCGAGAACCGGCAAGAGCGCCTGATATCTGACGGGAGCGTCGTGTGACTGACGTGACGCTCCTTTCCCTCCTGCCGGATGGCGTCGACGTGATCGGCGCCGGCATCCTCGTTCTCGCGAGTTTCTTCACATCGGCGCTGACGGCGTCCGCGGGCGTCGGCGGTGGCTTGGCGCTTCTCGGCCTGATGACCTACATCGTGCCGATCGCCGCGCTCATTCCCGTTCACGGCGTCGTTCAGCTCGGTTCGAACGCCGGACGCGCGGTCCTCATGCGCGCACACATCGCCTGGACCTGCCTGCTTGCATTCCTCCTCGGCGCGCTACCCGGAGCCGTTCTTGGCCGTTTCGCCGTCGGCCTGCTGCCGGAAACGGCGATGGAGACGCTGCTCGGCCTCTTCATTCTGGTGCTCACCTGGGTGCGGCTGCCGAAGATGGAGGGGATATCGGGCAAGGGCTTTGCGGTTACCGGCTTCATTACCACCGCCATGACGATGGTTTTCGGCGCGACCGGCCCGTTCAATGCCGTCGTGCTCTCGAAGGCGTTTACCGAGCGTCTGACGCTGGTGGCGACCATGGCTTCGGTGATGACGGCCCAGCATCTGGTCAAGGTCATCGTTTTCGCGATTGCCGGCTTTGCCTTTGCCGAATGGGCGCCGCTCCTGGTCGCGATGATGGCCACCGGTTTTGCCGGCACCTGGGCCGGGCGTCACCTGCTCGTGAAAATGTCCGAGGAGCGCTTTCGGCTCATCTTCAACATCGGGCTTTCGCTACTTGCACTCGATCTGATCCGGCGCGGTCTGAGCTGAGAGATCAGCCAACCAGCCAGAGCCCGATAAGCCCGGCAGTACCCACTGCGATACGCCACCACGCGAATGGCGTGAAACCGTGGCGTGTGACGAAATCCAGAAGGCCCCGCACCACGAAGACACCGGCGATGAAGGCGACGATGAAGCCGATCACGATGGCCGTAATGTCGTCCTGACCGAGATACTGGTAATTCTTGTAGAGATCGTAGGCGAACGCACCCGCCATTGTCGGCATGGCGAGGAAGAACGAGAATTCCGCCGCCGAGCGCTTGTCCGCGCCCAGAAGCAGCGCGCCGACGATTGTCGCGCCGGACCGCGAAGTGCCGGGCACCATGGCAAGGCACTGGAAAAACCCGATGGCGAGTGCCAGCCACAGCGGATAGTCCATCACGTCCGTATAACGCGGCTTCAGCGCCATCCGATCGACAGCCATCAGGATCACGCCACCTACGATGAGCACCACGCAGATCAGCGCCGGGCTTTCGAACAATACCGACTTGATGAAGTCATGGGCGAGCGCGCCGATCACGGCCGCCGGCAGGAAGGCGAGCAGAATGGCGGCGACGAATTTTCGCGCTTTCGGATCGCTGGGCAGCGCCTTTGCGATATTGAGGAGCCGCACGAAGTAGACCGACAGGATCGCCAGGATGGCGCCGAGCTGGATCAGCACCTCGAAGGCATTGCCGGGAGATTTGAAGCCGAGAAAATGTCCCGCGAGAATCAGATGCGCCGTGGAAGAGACCGGGATGAACTCCGTGAGCCCTTCGATAAAGCCGAGAAAGGCAGGTTCGATGAGGCTCGCATCGGCCATGAGGCAACTCCGATCGACAAAATTTCGCCGTCTCGGCGGCGCATGTTGGACAGTCTGGTGATTCGCTTGTCATCACCGGCCAATCCCTATAGCTCTAAACCCAGAGATGTGACCAGACCGCGCATAGTCACGTCCAAAATCATCGAGTAGCAATCGCAGATGCCTGTTCTGTATCATCATCCCGTTTCCGCCGGTTCCCGCTTCATTCGCCTCGCAATTGGCGAGATAGGATATGATTGCGAGATGCTCGAGGAGCTCTACTGGGAGCGCCGCCCGGACTTCCTTCGGCTCAACCCCGCAGGCCTGCCCCCGGTCCTTGTCACCGAGAACACCTACGCCATCTGCGGGCCGATGGTGATTGCCGAATATCTCGACGAGACCTATGGCATCCTCAAGCGCGACAAGCGGCTGATGCCCGAACAGCCTTATGCGCGCGCCGAATCACGCCGGCTGGTCTCCTGGTTCCTCGACAAGATGGACCATGACGTCACCACCCCTCTGGTCCGCGAGCGGATGCTCAAGCCGCAGATGCCGATCACCATGGGCGGTGGGTCTCCAGATTCGAAGATCCTGCGTGCCGCCCGCGCCAATATCCGCCAGCACATGAAATATCTGTCCTGGATTGCAGGCACCCGACCATGGCTGGCCGGCGACAAGTTCACCTATGCCGATCTGGCGGCCGCTTCCGCTGTGTCCGTGCTCGATTATCTCGGCGAGATCGAGTGGGCAAACTATCCCCATGCCAAGGAATGGTACCAGCGCATCAAGTCGCGCCCCGCCTTCCGTCCGCTGCTGTCAGATCGCGTCCGCGCGCTGGCGCCCGTCGCCCATTACGCGGATCTCGATTTTTAGCGGTGGGAGCAGAGGCGGACATACCGGCCCGACCCCGAACCATCGATCCTGCGCGACTGAACACATTCCTTGCCGCGGAGGCGGCGCGGCTTGGTTTCTCCGCTCATGGCGTCGCCGATCCGGCCCGTCTCACCCAAACCGGTAGCCGGCTAAGGGAATTCCTCGCTCTTGGTCGTCACGGGTCCATGGCGTGGCTGGAAGACCGCGCTGATGAGCGGTCCAATCCGCAAAATCTCTGGCCCGAAGCCCGATCTGTCGTCATGCTGGCGATGAATTACGGCCCGGACAGCGATCCGCTCGAGCTTCTCGAGCGCAAGGACCGGGCTGCGATCTCTGTCTATGCCCGCAACCGCGACTATCACGACATTATCAAGGGTCGGCTCAAGGAATTTGCAGGCCGGCTGGTCGCCCGTTTCGGCGGCGACGTGAAGGTCTTCGTCGACACCGCGCCGGTGATGGAAAAACCGCTCGCGGCGCTCGCGGGTCTTGGCTGGCAGGGCAAGCACACCAATCTCGTCAGCCGCGATTCCGGCTCATGGCTCTTCCTCGGTGCGATCTTCTCGACTCTCGATCTGCCTGCGGATACGCCGGAACAGGACCATTGCGGCTCCTGCCGGGCCTGCCTCGACATCTGTCCGACCAACGCTTTTCCGGCAGCCTATCAGCTTGATGCACGACGATGCATCTCCTACCTCACGATCGAAGCGAAGGAGCAGGTGCGGCGCGAATTTCGGGAGGCCATGGGCAATCGCATCTATGGTTGCGACGATTGTCTTGCCGTTTGCCCCTGGAACAAGTTCGCCGAGAAGACGAGCGAGGCCAAGCTCACCGCCCGGCACGATCTCCAGGCCCCGCCGCTGGCTGAGCTTCTGGCACTCGACGATGCGGCCTTCCGCTCATTTTTTTCAGGCTCGCCCATCAAGCGCATCGGTCGCGACCGCTTTATCCGCAACGTATTGATTGCGGCGGGTAACAGCGGCGATCATGCGCTCGTCGAACCCGTCCGGGCCCATCTGGCCGATCCCGCGCTGCTGGTGCGCGGCATGGCGGTCTGGGCGCTTTCCCGGCTTCTGCCGCAAGCTGAATTCGCAACGCTTGCCAATGCGGCGGTAGGTGAAACAGACCCAGAGGTCGTCGCCGAATGGCGCGCCGGTCTCGAATATACAGGACTATCCCGATGAAACTTCTCGTCCTCGGCGCCGGATTTTCCGGTCGCGCAATCCTCTCCGAACTGGCGCCCGAATGCGAAAGCGCCATCGGCACCACACGTTCGCAGGAAAAGCGTGCCGGGATCGAGGCGTCCGGGGCGAAGTCCCTGATATACGATGGCACCATCGATGACGAACTGGCCGACGCCATGGCATCGGCCACCCATCTCGTCCAGTCGATTGCGCCCGATCATCAGGCGGAGACGGGTTCGGGGGATCCGATCCTTGAAAACCTGAAGGGCGGCTTCTCCGACGCCTTTCCGGCGCTTGAATGGATCGGCTATCTCTCGACGGTCGGCGTCTATGGCGACCACGGCGGGCGCTGGATAGACGAAGATGCCGAGTGCCGTCCGGTCTCGGGTCGCTCCAAGGCCCGTCTGGCAGCCGAGGAAGACTGGCGTCTCGCGGCAGCGGGCGCCGGTCGTCCATTGGCCATCATCCGGCTTTCCGGCATCTACGGTCCCGGACGGAACGGTTTCGTCAATCTCGCCGCCGGCAAGGCCCGACGTCTCATCAAGCCCGGCCAGGTGTTCAATCGCATCCACGTCGCCGATATCGCAGGCGCGACCGCGCTGCTTGCCCGGGGGCAGGTGCCCGGCGTCTTCAACGTGACCGACGACGAGCCCGCCCCACCGCAGGATGTGGTCGAGGAAGCCGCCCGCATATCCGGCTTCGACCTGCCGCCTGAAACCGATTTCGAGAGCGCCGATCTCTCGCCCATGGCGCGCTCTTTCTATGGTGAGAACAAGCGCGTTTCCAATGCCCGTATCAAGGACGCGGGCTACACATTCCGCTTTCCCGATTACCGTTCTGCCCTTTCCGCGCTCTGGGAAGACGGCAACTGGAAGGGCTGACGGGACCGTCCAACGTTACAGCTTGAAATGGCAAGTGAACGGCGGAACACTTTTTCGTCACGTTCCACCCCTACCCGCCTTCTCGTCCGTCCTTGGGGGACGGGCCGGCAAATTGAGCGGAGCTGCTGCTTCGCCTGCGGTCCCGAAGGACCCGTCTTGCCGGAAACGTGGTTCGGCGCATCGGCCGTTTCGTGAGCTCCTGGAGAGCCGGAAACCGCCTCTGAGATGTGCCCACTCGGGGTAACATAGCCAATGAAAACTCTTGCATCGCTCGCGCGCGTCGCGGCGCCCGTCACCGCTACGCTCGTTTTGCTCGTGGCGTCCGCTGCTCCGTCCCTCGCCGCCAATGGCTGCGGCAAGGCGTCCTGGTATGCGCTTCACTCGAAGACGGCTTCCGGTGAGCGGATGGACCCGTCCAAGCTTACGGCTGCGCACCGTTCGCTGCGTTTCGGCACCAAGCTTCAGGTCACCAACCGCAAGACAGGCAAGTCGGTTGTGGTTCGCGTCAATGATCGCGGCCCGTTCATCCGCGGCCGCGTGCTCGACGTGTCGAAGGCCGCAGCAAGCCATCTCGGCATGGTCAATTCGGGCGTTGCCAACGTCTGCTTCAAGGTTCTCTCCTAGAAGCTGCAACTTATTAGCGATCCGGCAAATAAATTTCTAACTTGCCGGATCGTTCGCCAACTGTAGAGTTGGCGGGATGAATGACATGCATGCCCCCAAGGAGGCCGCCGAGGGCCGCCTCGCACTCCTGAAAAAAGAAATCGAAGAGCGCCGCGAAGATCTGGTGGAACTGACCCAGGATCTGCTGCGCATCCCCACGCTCAACCCGCCGGGAGAAAACTATCGCGATATCTGCGAGTTTCTCGGCAAGCGTCTCGGTGCCAAGGGTTTCGAGATCAAGCTCCTGCGCGCCGAGGGAACGCCCGGCGACAGCGAGCGCTATCCGCGCTGGAATGTGATTGCGCGCAAGGAAGGCAGCGGTCCCGGTCCCTGCATTCATTTCAATTCCCATATCGACGTCGTCGAGACCGGCGCCGGCTGGACCTTCGACCCCTTCGGCGGCGAAGTCTCCGACGGCAAGATCTATGGCCGCGGCGCCTGCGACATGAAGGGCGGGCTCGCCGCCTCCATCATCGCGGCCGAAGCCTATATCGCCGCCTTCCCGGATTTCCCCGGCGCCATCGAGATTTCGGGCACGGCCGACGAGGAAACCGGCGGTTTTGGCGGTGTCGCCTGGCTTGCCGAACAGGGCTATTTCTCGCCCGAACGCGTCCAGCACGTCATCATTCCCGAGCCGCTGAACAAGGACAGGATTTGTCTCGGCCACCGCGGGGTCTGGTGGGGGGAGATCACCACCCACGGTCATATCGCCCATGGGTCGATGCCGTTCCTGGGTGATTGCGCGGTTCGCCACATGGGCGCCGTGATGGGCGAAATGGAAAAGACGCTCTTCCCGGCCCTTGCCGCCCGCCGCACCGACATGCCGATCGTACCTGAGGGCGCACGGCAGTCGACCATGAACATCAACTCGTTCCATGGCGGCCAGGCCGAACCGGAAGAGGGTTTCACCGGATTCCCCTCGGCCTGCGTGCCGGATTCGGCCCGCATGATCGTTGATCGCCGTTATTTGGTCGAGGAAAAGGGTGACGAGGTTCGCGCCGAGATCGTCGATCTTCTCGAGAAGGTTCGCTCCGAGCGAGACAATTTCCGCTATGACCTCAAGGAACTCTGGCACACGCCGCCGACCCTGACGAGCAAGGAGGCGCCGGTTGTCACCGCCGTCGAGCGCGGCATCCGGCAGGTGCTCGCCTGCGAGCCCGTTCATGTGCTCTCGCCCGGCACCTATGATCAGAAGCATATTGACCGCATCGGCCGGTTGAAAGACTGTATCGCTTACGGTCCGGGCATTCTCGATCTCGCGCACCAGCCCGACGAGTATGTCGGCATCGACGACATGGTGGATTCCGCCGTCGTCATGGCGCTCGCGATCGACGACCTTCTGCACCGGGCACAGTGACCCAGGGAGAGAATTGTATGAACATGTCGAAATCACTCGCCGCCGTCTCGGCGTTTGCACTGGCGGTCGGCCTGGCAGTCATGCCAGCCCAGGCCGCCAAGACGGATATGTCCGTCGGCATGGTGCTCGAGCCGCCGAACCTCGATCCGACCGCCGGCGCGGCTGCGGCCATCGACGAGGTGGTTTATGCCAATATCTTCCAGGGGCTGACGCGCTTCAACTCCGACGGCGAGGTGGTGCCCGATCTCGCCAAGTCCTGGGACATTTCCGAGGACGGCCTGACATATACGTTCCACCTTGAGGACGGCGTGACGTTCCACGATGGCTCGACCTTCGACGCCGAGGACGTGAAGTTCTCGCTCGATCGCGCCCGTGGCGAGAGTTCCACCAACGCCCAGAAGGCGCTGTTCGCCGAGATCGCGAACGTCGAGGTCGTCGACCCGCAGACGGTCAAGGTGACGCTGTCCGAACCCAATGGTTCGTTCCTGTTCAACATGGCCTGGGGTGACGCGGTGATCGTCGCGCCGGAAACAGCGGACAACAATGCCACCAACCCGGTCGGCACCGGCCCCTTCAAGTTTGAGGACTGGGTAAAGGGCGACCATGTCGATATGACGAAATATGCCGACTACTGGGGCGAGCCCGCCAAGCTCGAGAAGGTGACCTTCAAGTTCATCAGCGATCCGACCGCTGCCTTCGCCTCCGTCATGGCCGGTGACGTCGACGCCTTTCCGAATTTCCCCGCGCCGGAGAATCTCCAGCAGTTCGAGGCCGATCCGCGCTTCTCGGTGATCGTCGGTTCCACCGAAGGCGAGACGATTCTCGCGATGAACAACAAGAAGCCGCCGCTCGACAACATCAAGGTCCGTCAGGCCATCGGCCATGCGATCGACCGCCAGTCGATCATTGACGGCGCGATGTTCGGCTACGGCACGCCGATCGGCACCCACTTCGCGCCGCATAACCCGGCCTATGTCGATCTGACCGAGCAGTCTGCCTACGACCCGGCATTGGCCGAGGAACTCCTGAAGGAAGCCGGCGTCTCCGATCTGACCCTGTCGCTGAAATTGCCGCCCCCCTCCTATGCGCGTCGCGGCGGCGAGATCATCGCAGCCGAGCTCAAGGAGGTCGGAATCAACACCGAGATCACCAATCTCGAATGGGCCCAGTGGCTGCAGGAGGTCTTCAAGGACAAGAACTTCGATCTCACCGTCATCTCGCACACCGAGCCGATGGATATCGGGATCTATGCCCGCGACGACTACTATTTCCAGTACGCCGATCCGGACTTCAAGAAGATCATTGAAGAACTCAACGACACGACCGATCCCGATAAGCGGACGGAACTGTTGCAGGCAGCGCAGAAGAAGATCGCCGATGACGCGGTCAACGTCTACATCTTCCAACTCGCCAAGACCGGCGTCGCCAACGCCAAGATCAAGGGCCTGTGGGAGAATTCCCCTACCCAGGCCAACGACATGACCCAGGTTTACTGGGAAGACTGATGGCAAGCCGGTCGCGGATGGTTTTCGAGGCCTGCCGCGACCGGTTATCTGCCTCTCGCATGATGCCCCGCTTATGACCCTTTACCTTCTCCGCAGACTGATTGCCCTGGTGCTGACGCTGGTCGCCGCCAGCATCGTGGTCTTTCTGGTCACGGAGATCATTCCCGGCGACCCCGCCTCGTTCATGATGGGCATCAACGCGGATCCGCAGGCGGTTGCCGCTCTGCGTTCCGAACTGGGTCTCGACCAGCCATTCGTTACCCGCTATGTCGCCTGGGTTTTCGGTATGCTGCAGGGCGATTTCGGCCTCTCCTACACCTACAAGGTGCCGGTCAGCGAACTCGTTGGCGATCGCATCCTGATCTCGCTGCCGCTGACCCTCTACGCGCTGTTTCTCTCGACGCTGATTGCCTTCCCGGCCGGCGTGATCGCTGCCGCGCGCCGTAATACGCCAGCCGATTTCGCCGTCATCGGCGCCACCCAGTTGGGTGTCGCGATCCCGAATTTCTGGTTCGCGATGCTTCTGGTACTCGCCTTCGCGGTGAACCTGCAGTGGTTCTCCGCCGGCGGCTTTCCCGGTTNGGACGCTGGATTTTTCGAAGCCATGAAGGCGCTCACCCTGCCGGCTATCGCCCTCGCCCTGCCTCAGGCCTCGATCTTGGCCCGCGTAATGCGCTCCTCGCTTCTCGACACGCTCGATGAGGATTTTGTCAGGACCGCCCGCGCCAAGGGCCTCACCCGCAGCCAGACGCTCTGGCGTCATGCGCTCCGGAATGCGCTGATCCCGGTCCTGACCATCGTCGGGCTGCAATTCTCCTTCCTGCTCGCAGGCGGTATCATCATCGAAAACGTCTTCTATCTTCCCGGCTTGGGGCGTCTCGTCTTCCAGGCGATCACCCAGCGCGACCTCATCGTCGTCCGCTCGGTGATCATCCTTCTGGTCTTTGCCGTGGTCGCCGTCACCTTCCTCGTCGATATCGCCTATGCCGTNGCCGACCCCCGTCTGAGACGGAGGGCACGATGAGCGAGCGTCCCCATCAGGAAACCGGATTTATCCGTGCGGCGCTTGGCCATCCGGCCTTTCTCGCGGGNCTNTTGCTGACAGCGCTNTTCGTNGNGGCCGCTCTNNTNTCCTTCGTCTGGACGCCCTTCGATCCNGAGAAAATGCAGATCGCGGCNAAGCTNAANGCNCCGTCTTGGGANCACTGGTTCGGCACCGANCATTTCGGCCGCGACGTCTTTTCCATGCTGATGGTCGGCGCGCGNGTNTCGATCGCCGTTGCTTTCGTGGCAGTCGGGATCGGCATCGGTTTCGGNGTGCCGCTCGGNCTNTANGCNGCNGCCAACCGCAACAGCCTGATCGACGAGATCGTNATGCGCGGCAACGACCTGATCTTCGCCTTCCCGTCGCTGCTGCTNGCNATNCTNATNACNGCNGTCTTCGGACCCGGCGCNATCAANGCGATCATCGCNATCGGCATCTTCAATATTCCGGTNTTNGCGCGGNTGTCNCGNGGGGCNGCACTCAGCCTCTGGACNCGCGANTTCATCCTNGCTGCCCGCGTGGCCGGNAAGGGNGCGACACGCATCTCGGTCGAGCACATTTTGCCGAATCTCATGAACCTCCTGATCGTGCAGGGAACGATCCAGTTCTCGCTNGCNGTTCTCGCTGAAGCNGGTCTNGCCTATGTCGGNCTCGGCGCNCAGCCGCCCACACCNTCNTGGGGACGCATGCTNGCCGAAGCCCAGACCTTCATCTCGCTTGCCCCGCACATGGCGCTNTTNCCGGGCCTGGCGATCGTGCTNACCGTNCTNGGNCTCAACCTGCTCGGCGANGGNCTGCGCGATCTGCATGANCCCCGTATCAGGAGGTCGCGCGCATGAGCGTTCTCTCCGTCCGTAANCTNGCGCTNTCNATTGNNGGAACCCCCATCCTTCACGATGTCGATCTTGAGGTCGACGCCGGCGAGATNCTNGGNGTNGTNGGTGAATCNGGNTCCGGNAAGTCGCTCACCGCCCTCTCGATCATGCAGCTCCTGCCGCGCTCGGCNAAATGGNCCGGCGAGATCNAAGTCGCNGGNAANGATGTCGGCGCGATGAACGAGAAGGCNCTGTGCACCATGCGCGGCCGCGACGTCGCGATGATCTTCCAGGAGCCGATGACNGCNCTCAATCCGGTNCACACGATCGGCCACCAGATTGCNGANACNATCCTGATCCACAACGAGTGNTCGCGCGCCCAGGCGAACGAGCGCGCGGCCGCACTGATGGACCGCGTNGGNCTCGACCCGAAAAAGATCTCGCCCGACCGCTATCCGCACGAACTCTCCGGTGGCCAGCGCCAGCGCGTCGCGATCGCCATGGCAATCGCGCTGAGACCGAAGCTCCTGATTGCAGATGAGCCGACCACCGCGCTCGATGTGACGACCCAGGCGCAGATCCTCGACCTGTTGCGCAATCTGGTGAAGCAGGATCGCATGGGCATGATCTTCATCACCCACGATCTGGCGGTGATTTCCAATCTGGCCGACAAGATCGCCGTCATGCGGCACGGAGAGGTCGTGGAGGCCGGACCGACGGACACCGTTTTCCGCGAGATGCGCCACGACTATACGCGAGCCCTGTTTTCGGCATCCGCCCATGTGCCCAAGCGCGAGGCACACATCAACATGAACGGCGAACCTGTTCTCGCGGTCAATGAGGTNGTGCGCGAATATGCCCGGCCGCGCAAAAACCTGTTTCAGGCCTCCAAACCNTTCCGCGCGGTCGANANNGTNACGCTGAANATNCGCCCCGGTGAGAATGTCGGGCTGGTCGGCGAATCGGGGTGCGGCAAGTCCACGCTCGCCCGCGCCATCCTTGCGCTCGACCGGCTTCAGGGCGGCAAGATCCTCTTGAATGGCCAGGTTTTCTCGCAAGCCGGCGCCGGTCCCGACATGAAGCAGCGCGCCGGCGTTCAGGTCGTTTTTCAGGATCCCTACGGCTCGTTCAATCCGCGCCACACGGTACGCCGCCTCGTGGCCGAACCGCTGCACCTGATCGAGAACGCGCCAACGGGTGCCGATCGCGAGGCGAAAATTGCCCGGGCGCTCGAAGAGGTGGGGCTGAAGGCATCCGATGCCGACAAGTACATTCACGAATTCTCGGGCGGACAGCGTCAGCGCATCGCCATTGCCAGGGCGCTGATCATCGAACCTTCGCTGATCGTGCTCGACGAGGCGGTCTCCGCGCTCGACGTCTCGATCCGCGCCCAGATCCTCGATCTTCTGGCCGGTCTCTCGTCCCGGCTCGGCATCTCCTACCTCTTCATCTCGCACGACCTGTCCGTCGTCCGCTCGATCACCGACCGGGTCCTGGTGATGCGGGAGGGGCGGATCGTAGAGGAAGGCACCACCGAAGAAGTGTTTCTCGCGCCCAAGCACGCCTATACGAAGATGCTCATTGCGGCGACGCCGATCCTCAAGGAACCGGCCGAGGCATAAGGCGCGAATATTCGCGATGGAAGTGGACGGCGGGCGTCGTATCTGACACAAGCCGCCCACGACCAAGGATCGGTTACGATAGCGACTATTCGGCAGGAGAATGAACCATGCGTCTGGGCGGACGAATTCAGGCGGCAGCGGAAGTGCTGGCCGATCTCGAGGCGCGTCACCGTCCGGTGCCGGACGCNTTGCGCGACTGGGGCACCTCGCACCGNTTCGCCGGNTCNGGNGACCGNGCNGCGATCTCCAATCTCGTNCTCGACGTCCTGCGNATGAAANCCTCGCACGCCTGGCTCATNGACGACGACGCGCCTTTGTCGCTCGTTACCGCGAGCCTGTTGCGCCAATGGGGATTTTCGCCTGAAGGCCTTGCCGCAGAACTCGACGGCGACAAGTTCGCGCCCGAGGTTAAATCGCCCGAAGAACTTGCGGCCTTCATCGGCAAGGATCTTGCCGAGGCGCCCGAGCACATCCAGGCCGACATTCCGGAGTGGACGGTCGAGCATTTCAAGGCGGCCTTCGGCGAAAACTGGCTTGCCGAAGCACAGGCGCTCGCCGACCGCGCGCCGCTCGACCTTCGGGTCAACACGCTCAAGGCAAAGCGCGACAAGGTTTTGCGCGCGCTGAAGGCTCCTGATGCCCACGAGACCCGCTTTGCACCTGACGGCATCCGCGTGCCCGCGCCCGGTGGCCCGCGCCGGCAGGCGGCAGCGACCTCGGAGGTGGCCTTCGCCAAGGGCTGGTTCGAGGTGCAGGACGAAGGTTCGCAACTCGCCGCCTTGCTGACCGGCGCGCAGCCCGGCGAACAGGTTCTCGATTACTGCGCCGGCGGTGGCGGCAAGACGCTCGCCATGTCCGCAAGCATGGAAAANTCCGGCCAGATNCACGCCTATGATTCCGATCGCCGNCGNCTCGCNCCNATGGTNGAGCGNCTNAAGCGCGGCGGTGTGCGAAACGTCCAGTTGGTCGAGGGAGCCGAAGATCTCGCGCNCCTCGAAGGGAAGATGGACCGCGTGCTGATCGATGCGCCCTGCACCGGAACCGGCACCTGGCGCCGNCGGCCNGANGCCAAATGGCGGCTGTCACAGGATAATCTCGCAAACCGCATGTCCGATCAGGACGAGGTGCTCGACAAGGCCGCGGNCTTCGTNAAGCCCGGCGGTGTCCTGGCCTACGTCACCTGCTCGGTCCTTCCGCAGGAAAACACCGAGCGCACGGCCGCTTTCCTCGCACGCAATCCCGGTTTTGAAGCCATCGATGCCGCGAAGCTGTGGAGCGATAAGGTGGATGCCGAAACGACTGCGCCGCGCGCATCCGACGGAACGGGTCTGCTCCTGTCACCGGCGCGGACTGAGACCGACGGATTCTTTTTCTCGGTTTTCGCCCGAAAGGCCTGAACCCGCAGGCTATTTAAGCGTTGTGCTGAAAAGCCCGTAAAAAGAAAGTCGGTTCATGCGTATCAAGNCTCTCATCGCGTTTCTGGTCTTGACCGTCGGCGGCGGTCTGCTCATCGGTTCGGTCTCGGCNCCGGACCAGTGGTATCAGAANCTCGTNAAACCGGCNCTCAATCCGCCCTCATGGGTCTTCGCACCGGTTTGGACGATCCTTTACGTGATGATCGCCGTGGCCGGNGCGCGNGTCTGGAGCAANGATCTCGAAACACCGGTCCGCCTCTGGTTCATTCAGATGATCCTCAACTTCCTGTGGTCGCCTGTGTTCTTCGTCGCCCACAAGCCCGGCTGGGCGATCATCGTGATCGTTCTGATGTTCTTCGCGATCATCAGCTTTATCGTCTCCACCTGGAACCGCGATCGCGTCGCGTCCTACCTGTTCATGCCCTATGCCGCCTGGGTGGCGTTCGCAGCCTATTTGAACATCATGATACAGCAGCTCAACGGCTGAGTTGTCGGCAGCGATCACTGGGGCCGATGATTCACACTTGCGGTTTTTGCGCGCCATTGGCACTTTCGCACCTGCGAAGAGCCGAGATTGGCTCGGCAAGATGGGATGACCGAAGCATATGGATCAGCCGCCAAGCACCCGGTTCCGTGAGCGCGTGAGAGAGAGTTTCGCGCGCCAGAACGTCATGCGGACAATTGGGGCCGAACTGACCAATGTCGATTACGGCACGGTCGAGATCGAAATGCCTTATTCCGACGCGCTCACCCAGCAGCACGGGTTTCTCCATGCCGGCATTCTGTCCACCGTGCTCGATTCCGCCTGCGGCTATGCGGCTCTGTCGGTGATGCCGGAGGAATCGGCGGTCCTGACCATCGAATTCAAGATCAACCTGCTTTCCCCGGGCCGCGGAGACCGCTTCCTGTTTCGCGGTGAAGTCACCAAGCCCGGCTCCAACATTATCGTATCAGACGGGCGCGGCTACGCGATCGGCGATGGACCCGCCAAGCTGATCGCATCGATGACGAGCACGCTCATGGTGGTACGCGGGCGAGAAGGACTGGATGGATGACCCCACCCGATCACGAACTGCTTGTCGACATTGCCGGCACCCGCGTGCTCTTCGTCATGGCGGTGGCCGCAGAATATGGCGAGCATCTCAGAAAGCGCTTCAATCCTCTCTTCATAGGCGTCGGTCCGGTGGAGGCTGCGATCAACACGACCGCGGCCCTGATTTCGGACCGGCCGGATCTCGTCGTTTCGCTTGGTTCGGCCGGGTCGCGCGCGCTTGAACAAGGCAAGGTCTACCAGGCGACGAGCGTGTCCTACCGCGACATGGATGCCTCGCCGCTTGGGTTCGAAAAGGGTTGCACGCCCTTTCTCGATCTGCCCGCCGATATTGCGCTGCCCTACGAAATCTCCGGCGTAACGGCGGGGCGTCTCTCCACCGGTGCCAATATCGTCTCGGGCGCGGCTTATGATGCGATCGATGCCGACATGGTGGACATGGAAAGTTTCGCGGTCGTTCGCGCCTGCATGGAGCGCGGCGTGCCGGCCATCTGCCTGCGGGGCATCTCCGACGGGGCTGACGAGCTCCATCACTATGACGACTGGGCGCAGTATCTCCATGTCGTCGATGAGAACCTCGCCTCAGCGGTCGACAATCTGCGCGCTGATATCGAAGCCGGTCGCATCGCGCCCTGAGACATTCTTGCCGGGCAAGAAAAACCCCCGCCGAAGCGGGGCCGTAGAGACCTCCTGGAGAAGGAGATCGGTGGGGTTCAGGCGGCTTTCTTGTTGAGCCGGTCTTCCGCAAGGCGAGAGAGTTTGTCGTCCGCACTCTTCTCCTGGTCGATCGTGTCGCGAAGAAGCGGGATCACGTCTTCATGGCCGAGTTCCTTGGCCCAGGTGAGAAGCGTGCCGTAGCGCGTGATCTCGTAATGCTCGACGGCCTGTGCTGCTGCGATCAGCGCCGCATCGAGTGTGGCACCATCCTTGACCTCGTCCATCAGCTCTTCGGCTTCCTCGACAATGCCCTCGATGGCGGGGCATTCCTCGCCCGACGGCTTCTTGCCGAGAATTTCGAAGACCTTTTCAAGCCGTTCGATCTGGCCGCTGGTTTCTTCGCGATGGTCCTTGAACAACTTCGACAGTGAAGCGTTCGAGGCCTTCTCGATCATTTTCGGCAGGCTCTTGTGAATGTGATTTTCGGCGAAATAGATGTCCTTGAGCGTGTGCTCGAACAGGTCGCTCAGATTGTTGATAGCCATTTTCGTCTCCCTCCGGGGGTTACGGTTGCAGGGCTCCGTTTCCACCACTTCAGAACGTGCGTCGCTGTCGCTTGTTCCCGCCGGGCTTGCCTTTTGTGTGGTATGCTGCAATGCGGGAATTGAATCCTTCCTCACATTGGCGTAAGCGCTGTCCATGACTGATACGTTCGAACTCTCCCACCCCGAATTCGTGCTCATCATCGACTTCGGAAGCCAGGTCACCCAGCTGATCGCCCGCCGTCTGCGTGAGCTGAACGTCTACTGCGAAATCCATCCCTTCAATAACGTCACTGAGGAATATCTCGATCAGGCGCGCCCCAAGGCCGTGATCCTGTCGGGCGGACCTGCCTCGGTATTTTCGGAGGGTGCGCCGCTGCCGCCCAAGAAGGTGTTCGAACTCGGCGTTCCGGTTCTCGGCATCTGCTACGGCCAGCAGGCGATGATGCATTTGCTCGGCGGCAAGGTGGAGAGCGGGCATATGACCGCGGAATTCGGCCGTGCCTTCGTCACGCCGAAGAACGACAGGCTCGATCTGCTGGACGGCTGGTTCCAGACCGACCGCGAGCAGGTGTGGATGAGCCACGGCGATCATGTCAGCGAAATCGCCCCGGGCTTCGAGGTCTACGGTACCTCGCCCAACGCGCCTTTCGCCATCACCGCCGACGTCTCGCGCCATTTCTACGCGGTGCAGTTCCACCCGGAAGTGCATCACACGCCCCACGGCAAGAAGCTCTATGAGAACTTCGTCAATATCGCCGGGTGCAAGCGCGATTGGACCATGGGCGCCTACCGCGAGGAGGCGATCGCGAAGATCCGCGAACAGGTGGGTGACAAGAAAGTCATCTGCGGCTTGTCTGGCGGCGTGGATTCCTCTGTTGCCGCCGTCCTCCTTCACGAGGCGATCGGCGACCAGCTGACCTGCGTTTTCGTCGACCACGGCCTTCTTCGCCTCAACGAGGGCGAGGAAGTGGTCACCATGTTCCGCGACCACTACAACATGCAGCTCATTCACGCCGAGGAGCA
The DNA here is from genome assembly GCA_002707605.1 of Hoeflea sp. Taxonomy (GTDB): domain Bacteria; phylum Pseudomonadota; class Alphaproteobacteria; order Rhizobiales; family Rhizobiaceae; genus Pseudohoeflea. The sequence goes on along the minus strand of PANK01000013.1, from coordinate 99,861 downwards.
GGATCTGTTTCTGGGCGAGCTCGAAGGGGTTTCCGACCCGGAGACCAAGCGCAAGATCATCGGCAAGCTCTTCATCGACGTGTTCCAGCGCTATGCGGGTGAGATCGAAGGCGCGGAATATCTCGCCCAGGGCACGCTCTACCCCGATGTGATCGAGAGCGTCTCCTTCTCCGGCGGTCCGTCGGTCACCATCAAGTCGCACCACAATGTCGGCGGCCTGCCCGAGAAGATGGGCCTCAAGCTCGTCGAGCCGCTACGCGAACTCTTCAAGGACGAGGTCCGCGAACTCGGCCGCGANCTNGGCCTGCCCGAACACTTCATCGGCCGCCATCCCTTCCCGGGGCCGGGTNTNGCGATCCGNTGCCCNGGCGAGATCACCCGCGAGAAGCTCGANATNCTNAGAAAAGCCGANGCGGTCTTCATCGACCAGATCCGCAAGCACGGCCTCTACGACGCNATCTGGCAGGCCTTCGTGGCGATCCTTCCGGTNCGTACCGTCGGCGTGATGGGCGATTTCCGCACCTACGACTATGCCTGCGCANTGCGCGCGGTCACTTCNGTCGATGGCATGACGGCGGATTACTATCCCTTCAGCCACGANTTCCTCGGCGAGACCGCNACCCGGATCATCAACGAGGTCAAGGGCATCAACCGCTGCACCTACGACATCACCTCGAAGCCNCCNGGCACCATCGAGTGGGAATGAGTTTGGCCGTCAGCCAAAATTNACGTTTCAAGCCCTCCCTTTGGATGTCTGCACNCGGNCGAGCCGGGTGCAGGTTNCATCAAACGTCCTAGCGTTCGTCGCCGAAATAGTTNTCGGCGAGACGNTCGACCGTGCCGTCTTCGTGGAGACCCAGCAGCTGNACGGTGATCCGGTCCGTCAGCGCGCTTTCGCCATANGGCATNGCAAANCCGTATTTNTCGGGAGAGAACAGGCGACCGACCACATCCAGGCCGAGGTCCGGATGGGTGAACTTGTAGTNCTCCAGAACCGGTGCGTCGGTGACGAGGGCNTCGACGTCATCGCCGCGCAATCCTTNAACGGCCGCATCGATGTTGGTGTATCTCACGAAGTCGATACCCTCGCGGCGCGCCATGGTCTCGGCAGTCGATCCGCTGAACACGCCTATCGTGCGTCCGGGAAGATCGTCGGGGCCGGTGATGTCGCCTGTCACGGCGATGCTGGTCATGACGCTGGTGACCGAAGACGTGACATAGGCCACGACGGCTATGCCGAGAACAAGCCAGATGGCCGAGAAGATGCGGCCGTACCAGCCGAACAGTTTCGAGCGGCTGGGAAGCGAGCCCTTCGTCACCACCAGCATGACCGAATAGAAGCTCTCGGCGACACCCTCGCGCCAGCTGGTGGTGAAACTTTTGTCGAAGCGACGATCGAAGATCGTCAGGCCGACCGTGCCGGCGATGATGAAGAAGATGAGCCAGGCGTAGTATCGCAGAAAGCCTGCTTCCGCGAGGCCATCCCAGATATTGGCCAATGATGACGACGCGCGGTTGTCGATCATCACGCGCAGGCCGGAATCAAACCAGGGCTGGGTGAAATCGACGCGTTCGGCCCGTTCCTCCGTGATCGAAATGGCGCCGACCGCGACATCGATTTCGCCCTTTTCGGTTGCCGCGAGCAGATCGGAAACGCTTTCATACTCGACATATTGCGGCGTGAAGTCGAGGCCANTGGCGATCTCGCGCCAGAGATCGGCCGCCATCCCGCTGTAGGTGCCGTCTTCGGCGCGCGTGACGAAGGGCGGGTTCACGCGGTANCCNACCGTTATCTCCGGCTTGTCGANGTCCTGGGCCGCCGCCCGCTCGACCGGCNCCATGAACGCCAGAAGGGGAAGCAACAGGAGAAGGGTTCTGCGGATCAGGGCGGTCATATCAAGAGGCTCTCCTTGCCCGGTTTTCAACCACGGTAAAGCAGCATCAGAAATGCCACGAAGATCAGGAAGTGGACCGCACCCTGCAACACATGGGTCCGGCCNCTGGAAAAGGTCACGATGGANACTGTGAAGATCAAGATCAGCATCATCAGGTCGAGCTGACCNAGACCGAGTATGAGATCGAGTCCGAGNACGCTCGAGATCAAGAGCATGATCGGCACGGTCAGGCCGATCGTGGCGAGGACCGAGCCGAGGAAGATGTTGACGGATTGCTGCAGGCGGTTGGCGAGCGCTGCCTTGACGCCGCCTATGCCCTCCGGTGTCGTCACCAGAATGGCCATGAGTACGCCGCCGATTGTCGTCGGCATCTCCAAGGTTTCGATGATGTAGTCGATCGGCCGGGCGAGCTGTTCAACCAGAAAGACCACCGGCAGAATGTAGCAAACAAGAAGCAGCAGACTGACGCCGATCGGATAGGGAGAGCCGGCCTCCTCCTCTTCCTCAGTAGCCTTGCCCTCGCTCTGCGGTAGCGCGAAGAAGGTTCGATGTCGCCCGGTCTGGATCAGCAGAAAGATGATGTAGAGGCAGGCGGCGATCAGGCCCACCATCGTTTTCTGGAATCCGTTGAGCGTCGGGCCTTCCGAAGAACTTGTGAAATCCGGCAACACCAGACTGAAGACCGCGAGCGGAATGATGACGCCGAGATACGCGTTGGCGCTCTGCAGATTGAATGCGAGTTCCTTGTGCCGAAACGCGCCGAGCAAAAGCGCCATGCCGACCATTCCGCCGAGAATGATCATCACCACGGAAAAAAGCGTGTCGCGCACCAGGGCGGGGTTGTTGTCGCCATGCAGCATCACCGCCGTGATGCTCATGACCTCGATGCCCGTGATCGAAAGCGTCAGCACAATCGTGCCAAAAGGCTCGCCGAGCCTTTCCGACAGCGCTTCGGCATGGCGCACGACGCCGATTGCGGTCGCCAGGATGACGAGGAACAACCAGGCGAGCACGCCGATCAGTTTGAATGGATTGGAAAGATCAGCGAACAGCGCATCGTGAAATAAAAAGGCAAAGGCTGCGCTCAACAGAGCAACGGCCAAGACCTTTTCTCGATAAAGACATGCGCGTAGCGAAAGCTGGTTTTCACTCTGCGATAAGGTTTCGCCACTCGTCACAAGCCCCTCCATTAGCGCTTTCGACTTGAGCTCTTTTATCGCCGGTAACGTTGAAGAATAGTTTCAGCCACTGCTTTTTGGCAAATCAGCCGAGCCCGCAATCTGATGGATGCGATGACGAAAGCGAGGGGGTGCTTCGCCATACGAGCGTTGTCGCGCGCGCGTTCAGCCAAGGGAGCCGGCGCCGGTTTCGTTATCGGACAGACTGAAGTATCCGGCATCCGAGAATGCAAATGGCCGGAGAAGATGAGGGACCCCTCCGGCCATCGCCGACGACCAGGACCAGATTAAAGGTCTTGGTCCGCTTGCTTATCGTCCAGCTTGAAGCGTGTGGCTTTCCTGCGGCGGAAGAGGGCCGACGCGATGGGCCAGACGATAAGACCAACAGTAGCAACCGCGATCGTGGCCGAGATCGGGCTGGTGATCAGGTCGGTGAAGTCACCGCGGCTGATAAGAAGAGCCCGGCGGATATTCTGCTCCGCCATCGGTCCGAGGATCAGCCCCAGTACGATCGGCGCGAGCGGGACGGCCATCTTTTCGAGAAAATAGCCAACGGCACCGGCTGCGAACATGATCCACAGGTCCACGACGCGTCCGTTGATGACATAGACGCCGACCGCCATGAGCACGAGCACGGTCGGCACCAGAAGCACGCCCGGCAGGCGCTGGACCTGGGCGAAGACGCGCGTTGCCGCGGCACCGCCGACCAGAAGAATGATGAGCGAGGTCAGAAGCATTTCGACCATGAAGCCGCCGACGAGTTGCGGGTTCTGGTGAAACAATTGCGGGCCCGGCTGCAGACCGTGGATGAGCAGCGCGCCGAGAACCAGCGCGGCCACCACGTTTCCGGGAATGCCGAGCGCCAGAGCCGGGATCATCGAAGCCGCATTGTCTGCGTTGTTGCCGCATTCGGCTGCAGCAACGCCTTTCGGATTGCCCTCGCCGAAGCTGTCGGGATCGTCACTCGCGTTCTTGGTCGCATTATAGCTGAGGAAGGCCGCCACATTGCCGCCGGCGCCGGGGAGGATGCCGACGCCGATCCCGATCAGCGAGGACCGGATCCAGGTCGGGATCAGGGATTTCACCTCGGTCCACGGAACCATGACGGATTCGAGCTTCAGATCGCTGGCCGACAGTCCGCGAAGGTCCGCCTTTTCCGCAAGCGAGAGAACCGGCGGCAGGGCGTAGAGACCGACGAGGACGACGATCAGGTCGAGCCCGCTCAGGAGCCATGTCTGATCGAAGGTGTAGCGCGGGATTCCCGAAAGCTGATCAAGGCCGATCGTGCCGAGCAAAAGTCCGAACACGGCCGCCATCAGCCCCTTTACCGCGTCGTTGCCGACGAGGACGCCGACCGATGCCATGCCGAAGACGGCGATCCAGAAATATTCCGCCGGTCCGAAGGCGAGCGTGGCGCGAGCGAGAAGCGGCCCGACGGTAATCAGCGCGATTGCCGAGGCAGTGCCACCAAGGGCGGATGACCAGCAGGCAATCTTGAGCGCACGCGCGGCCTCGCCCTTCTGCGCCATCGGATAGCCGTCGAACGTGGTGGCGATCGCGGCGGGCGTGCCGGGAATGCGCAGCAGGATGGCCGGGATCGCACCGCCATACATCGAGCCGTTATAGATGCCGGCGACCATCCCGAGCGCCACCAGCGGGTCCATCGAATAGGTCAGTGGCAGCAAGAGGGCAATCGCCATGACAGGGTTCAGCCCCGGCAACGCGCCGATGAAGACCCCGAGTACGGATGAGCCGATCATCGCAAGGACCGGGCCCATGCTCAGAACGCTCGCAAGAATTGACGGAATGGTTTCCATGGGGACCCCCGGCCTTAAAACCGCGTCCAGAATTCAGCGGGAAGCGGCTTTTCGAGCAGCAGCGAGAAGACTGACCAGACGATGGCGATGAAAACGATCGTGACCGCTCCGAGATAGACCGGTTGGCGGAAGCCGAGCACGATCGGCAGGGCGATCACCACAAGGGCCGAGGCGGTGTAAAAACCAAGCACGGGCACCAGGGCGAGGTAGATCGCGGCGCAGACGAGCGTCAGCACCATGCGCGGGGTATTCTCGGTCAAGGGGCGTTCGTTGAGATAGTGCTCCTTGAGCGCCTTCAGTGAGACGACGGCGCCAAGCGCGGCGAGAATCAGACCGAGCGCCATCGGATAGCCGCCCGAGGCGCCGGGATAGGCGGCAGCCTTGAAGGCCGCCGCTGCTCCCAGCGCCGCGAAGGCGGCGCCGAGCAAGAGATCTTGCCTCTGTTCGGTCACTGAGAGAGGCCGAGCTTCTTGGCGACTTCGGCCAGACCGTCATATTCGGTCTGGAGACGCCTGGTCAGGGCCTCGCCGGCGACGACGTTCGGGAGTTCGCCCTTGGTGGCGAGAAACTCGACATATTCCGGATCGTTGACGGTCTTTTCCAGGGCCGCTGTCAGGCGGTCCGCAATGGCCTGGTCGAGACCGGCCGGTGCGAGAACCATGCGCCACAGCAGCGTTTCCTGATCTTTCATGCCGAGGCTTTCAAGCCCGGCAGCCTTCGGCAGCGCTTCGACCGGGGCCGCCGAGGTGACAATCAGGCATTTCGCTTCGCCGGATTCCACATAAGGCAGAACGGGAGAGATCGACCCGCCATAGATGTCGATATGGCCACCCAGGAAGTTCTGAAGTGTCTCGCCGGCGCCGCCGAACGGGATGGCAACCGCCTTGATGTCGCGCTTCTGGAAAATGCGCTCAGCAGCAAGCTGCATCGTGCCGCCGATACCGTCATTGCCATAGGTGTACTTGTCCGGGTTGGCGGCGAGTTCATCGAGGAACTCCGCACCGGTTTCGGCCGGGAAGTCCGGCTTGACGCACATCGTGTAGGCGGTTTCCGATGTCGACGCGATCGGGGTAAAGCTGTCGAGACCGTATGCCGTTTTCTGGACTTGCGGAACGGTGGTGATCGGGCTGTTCCAGGTCGCAAGCAGCGAGTAGCCGTCAGGCTTGGCCTGCATGAACTGTGTCACGCCGACGGATCCGCCGCCGCCGGCCACGTTCAGGATCGCGATCGATGCGCCGAGTTCCTTCTCGAGCAGGATTGCCAGTTTGCGGGCGCTGGTGTCGGTGCCGCCGCCGGCAGGCGCCGGGACTGTGACCTCGATGGCGCGTTCCGGATAGTCTGCCAGCGCAGGTGCGGTGGCCAATGGCAAGAAAGCCATACTGATAAGAAGCTTCTTCAACGTGTTTCCTCCTCGTTGTTTTTCAATGTCAGCCGATACGGCTGCGGTAGCGGAAGCGGTCGGCGGGTCCGCGCGCGACACGCCATTCAACGGGTGTTCCGTTGAGGGAATAGGCGGTACGCTCGATGACGGCGATCGCATCGCCCGTTGCAATGCCAAGCCGGCTTGCGGTCGTTTCATCCGCCGTCGCGAAGCTCACTTCGTCCTCCGCGGATGCGACGAAGACTTCGAAACGATCGAGATAGACAGGGTAGAGCAGCGGCCCGATCTCGCTTTCCGGGATGGTCTCGAAGCCTGGGAACAGTCTCACCGGGATATAGATGTCCTCGCTCAGGAAGGGGCGGTCCGCGAAATCGCGCAGACGCTCGATCCGGATCACCTCGTCCGTCCCCAGCACGTCGGCTATGGCGGCCGGAGCCGTCATGAGCTCGCGCGACAGCAGTCGGCTGCTGGGTATCGACTGCCCGCTGCCGGAATCGCGCATCTGGAAAAAGCGGAACAGCGTGGCGTTGAAGGCGGGTTTGCGGAGATAGGTCCCCGAGCCTTGACGCCGTTCCAGAAGCCCTTCGTCAACCAGCATCTGGACAGCCTTGCGGACCGTGCCGACTGACAGGTCGCCATCGCGTGCGAGCCGGTTGTCGGAGGGGAGCGCTTCGTCGGTGCGCCATTCGCCTGCAGCGATTCGCGCGGCGAGTTCGTCCCGCAGCCGCAAATAGGCCGGCAGTCTGGCGTCCGCCTGAAGGTTCATCTCAACCATCCGCTCCACTCCTTGTTCACCAGCAAGAAACAACATTTGACCTCTATAGTCAACCAGTTCTATATATAACTTGGAATTAGGGATTGCTGAATGTTCAAATTTGATTGCCACGCGCATGTTTACGAGCGCCTCACGCCGTCAGGCACAGTTCGTTATGTGCCGGATCGGCCGGCCCCCTTGTCCCAATGGCGGAGCAACATCGCAGCCCACGGGCTTGCGGGGGGCGTGATTGTTCAGGTCAGCTTTCTCGGCACGGACAACAGTCAGCTTCTGACCGCTCTTGCCGGCCTGGATCGGCGCCATTTCGCCGGGGTAGCGGTGACAGACCTGACGGTGACGGATGAGGAATTGGATGGTCTGGTGGCCGGAGGGGTCCGCGGCTTGCGCTGGAACCTCGTCGATAACGCCCGGCTTCCCGACCTGGGGTCAGATGAGGTAGGCCGCCTCGTCGCGCGTCTGCGCGAACGCGCGATGCACATCGAAATCCAGCTCGAAAGTCCGCGCCTTGCTGGTTGGCTCGATCCGCTGTCTCGACTGGAACTGCCGGTGGTCATCGACCATATCGGCCTGCCCGTGTCTCCGGATGCCGACCGCGAACCGTGGATCGCGGCGCTCTCGGAACTGGGAGATCGATCGTCTTTTTACGTTAAGCTCAGCGCCGCGTATCGTGGCGTGGCCGATCCGAGCGCTCATGCTGCGCGTCTCCGGGATCTCCTCGGTGACGAGAGATTTGTCTGGGGCAGCGACTGGCCGCATACCCGGCATGAAAACACCGCTGCTTATGATGGATTGCTCGCCATGAGTGAAATCTATGATGATGCAGAGGCGGCAAGGACGCTCTATGCTATCCGTGCCTGAGTGTTTGATCCGCGAATAAAAAAGGCGCAGCCGACAGGCAGCGCCTCTTGCGTTTGTGATGGCAGAGGAAGATTACAGAACCACTTCGCCTGAATCCATGCCGTCCCAGTAGTGGATGCGCTTGGAGTTGACGCGGATCATGACCAGGCCGGGTGTGTCGACGCCCTGCTCGAACCAGCGGTCCAGCGCCTTGTGCCAATGGGCGGCGAATTGCGCCTTGTCGCGGATCAGGCTTGCCTTGCCTTCCATGGCGATGAAGATCGGGGGTGCGCCCAGAATGCCGGGGGTGCCGGTGTAGGTGAGGCCCACATTATCATCTTCCTCGATGTCGGAGACGGTGGTGGTCGATGCGTCGGTAAAGAAATAGCTGTCGCCGTCATATTCGACTTCGCCATTGTTGCTCATCGGCCGACTGGCGAGCGCGCCACCCTTTGTCTTGGTGGTCAGCATGCCGAAGTCGATCTTGCGCATGTGCTTCGCGAGGTCTTGCAGTGTCAGGTCGCCCATTTTCATGTCTCCGTTCTTATCAAGCTGAACCCTGGTGTCAGGTCCGCTCAACGGAGAGAGATGGCCAATGGTTGCGCGGCGATCTGAAAAAGCCTTCGGCATTCGCGTCGCCTGCCTGTATGTAGCTTTACTGAGTTGTATGAGATCGAGGGAGACAATCATCATGACACAGGCGCAGGAAACCATCGGCTTCATCGGGTTGGGCCTCATGGGCCACGGCATGGCCAAGAACATCGTCGAAGCCGGTTATCAGCTGACCGTCATGGGTCACCGCAACCGCAAGCCGATCGAGGATATCGTCGAGCGCGGCGCTACCGAGGTGAAGTCGGCGAAGGAGATTGCCGAAAACGCTTCGATCATCTTTCTCTGCGTCACCGGTTCGCGCCAGGTGGAGGAAATCGTTCGCGGCGAGAACGGCCTGAAAGCCGGTTTGAAGAAGGGATCGGTGATCGTCGATTGCTCGACCGCCGAGCCCAATTCCACCCTCGCGCTTGCCGCGGAACTCGAAGAGATCGGTGTCGACTATGTCGATGCACCGCTTGGCCGCACGCCGAAGGAAGCCTGGGAGGGCGCGCTCGACACCATGGTCGGCGCCAGGGACGACGTCTTCGAACGCATCCGCCCGGTGCTGGAAACCTGGGCCGGCAAGATCGTCCACATCGGCGGTATTGGCGACGGCCACAAGATGAAGCTTCTGAACAACTTCCTTTCGCTCGGCTACGGCGCGCTTTACGCCGAGGCGCTGACGCTCGCGCAGAAAGTGGGAATCTCGCCTCAGCGGTTCGACAGCGTGATCCGTGGCAGCCGCATGGACTGCGGCTTCTACCAGACCTTCATGGGCTACACGCTTGAGGGCAACCGCGAAGCACACAAGTTCACGCTGACGAATGGCCGTAAGGATATGACCTATCTCGAATCCATGGCCGATGCGGCAGGCGTTGCCAATCCGATCGGCAACGCCGTCAAGAACGCCTTCGCCATGGCTGTCTCGACCGGCGGCGATGGTGCGGAAGACTATATCCCGCATCTGCCGGTCTTCGTCGGCAAGCTCAACGGCGTCGACATGACCCCGAAGAAGTCCTGATTCACACTCCCTGATCTGCTTAGAGTGGCCGGCGGCTTTCGCGAGACCGCCGGCCTTTTTGTATCTTCGCTTTAAAAAACCTGTTGACTCTTACTGGAACGTTCCAATAAGTCTTCGGTCAAGAATAGGAACGTTCCAAAAAAAGGAACGGCCAATCTTGGAGGAGACCGCCATGCGCTGGGCGCTTATAGGTGCGAGCACGATCGCCGCGCAATACATGATCCCGGCATTCAGGGCCCAGGAGGGCGGCGAGGTCGTCCGCGTCGTTAGCGGTTCCGCCGAGCGGGCTGCCTCCTATGCGGCCGAGCACGGCATTGCTGCTTCCGGCACCGATCTCCAGGAAGCGCTGGCCGATCCGTCCGTTGATGCCGTTTACATCTCCACCACCAACGAAAAGCATTTCGACCAGGCGATGGCAGCCATCGCCGCCGGGAAGAACGTGCTTTGCGAAAAGCCGCTGGCGATGACGCCGGAAGACGCCGCAGAGATGGTGCGCGCCGCCGAGGCGGCGGGCGTCGTCTTCGCTACCAACCACCATCTGCGCTGCTCGGGCAGTCATCGCGCCATCCGCCAGCTGATCGGGGACGGCCGCATCGGCAAAGCGCTCTCGATGCGCATCTTCCACGCGGTTCACTTGCCGCCGCACCTGCAGGGCTGGCGGATTACCGATCCCGCCGCAGGCGGCGGCGTAATTCCGGATATCACCGTCCACAACGCCGACGTGGCCCGCTTCATTCTCGCCGAGGACCCGCAGGACGTGGTGGCCCAGATGGTCTCCTCCGGCATGGGACAGGGCGTGGAGGATTCCGCCATGTCCGTCTGGTCGATGCCCTCGGGAGCCATGGTGATGAGCCATGAGAGCTTNACCCATCGNTTCGCCGGCAGNGGGCTCGANGTNCACGGCACCGAGGGTTCGATCTTCGCGCGCGATGTCATGTCGCAAAGGCCGGTCGGCCAGATCGAACTGGTGACTGATGCAGGTCGCGANACGATCCCCTTCGACGATTATGACCTTTACACACANGGNGTGAGCGACTTCATCGCCGCCGTCGAGGGCCGGGGCAGANCGGCGGCAGACGGNTGGGACGGCGTGAAGTCNCTGGCCGTCGCCTTCGCNGTNCGCGANGCNGCGCGGACCGGCGAGAAGCAGGCCGTCGATTACGGAGCCTCCCGATGAGCAAGTTTGTCAGTGCCGCCGAAGCTGCAGGCCNCATCGCTGACGGCGCCGTCCTGACGGTGTCGTCGTCCTCCTCGCTCGGTTGCCCGGACTTCGTCCTGAAAGCGATCGGAGAGCGGTTCCGCGCCGAAGGCCATCCGAAAAACATCACCAGCCTGCATCCGATCGCCGCCGGCGACATGTATGGCGTCAAGGGCATGGATCATCTCGCCCAGGACGGATTGCTGACCCGCGTGCTCGCCGGTTCCTATCCGTCGGGACCCTCCAGCCTGCCGATGCCGGACATCTGGAAGATGATCGTCGAGAACCGGGTCGCCGCCTACAACGTGCCCTCCGGCATCATGTTCGACATGCACCGCGAGGCAGCCGCCCGCAGACCGGGCGTGCTGACCCGCGTCGGGCTCGACACTTTCGTCGATNCNAAACGCGAAGGCTGCGCCATGAACGAGCGCGGNGCGGCCGATCCGATCGTCTCCCGCGTNGAGTTCGCNGGNGAGACCTGGCTGCATTTCCCNAATGTCGTTCCCGACGTCTGCATTCTGCGCGCNACCACAGCCGACGANCGCGGCAACCTGACCTATGAGCACGAGGGCGCCTATCTCGGCGGNCTNGAACAGGCGATCGCCGTACGCAATCACGGCGGTCTGGTGATCGCCCAGGTCGAGCGGGTNACNGCNTCGGGCAGCCTCCGCCCGCATGATGTGCGCGTNCCNGGNCATCTGGTCGATCTCGTCGTCNTCGACGTCGACCAGAAACAGACCTGCGAGACCGATTACGATCCGGCGATCTCGGGCCAGGTGATGCGCCCCTGGTCGAGCTTCACCCTCGCCGAGCACGGGGTGGAGAAGGTGATCGCCCGCCGTGCCGCGATGGAGCTGAAAGCCGGCATGACGGCCAATCTCGGCTTCGGAATCTCGGCCATGGTGCCGCGCATCCTGCTCGAGGAAGGCCACCACGACGCAGTCACCTGGGCAATCGAGCAGGGCGCCGTCGGTGGCATGCCGCTGACCGGTTTCGCCTTCGGCTGCGCCTCGAACGCCGATGCCTTCGTGCCCTCGCCGCAGCANTTCATCTACTTCCAGGGCGCAGGCTTCGACATGTCGTTCCTCTCCTTCCTCGAGGTCGACCGCGAGGGCAATGTCAATGTCTCCAAGCTCGGCAAGAAACCCTATCTGACGGCGGGCTGCGGCGGCTTCGTCGACATCACCGCGCATGCGAAGAAGATCGTCTTCTCCGGCTGGTTCGAAGCCGGCGCTCAGATCGAACTCACCGAGGACGGCGTGAAGGTGGCGAAACCCGGCAAGTTCACCAAGATGGTGGAAACGGTTGAACACGTGACCTTCTCCGGCAACCGGGCGCGGGAACAGGGGCAGGACGTTCTCTACGTCACCGAACGCTGCGTTATGCGGCTTGGCGAGAACGGGCTCGTCGCCACCGAAATCATGCCGGGGATCGATGCCCAGGCCGATATCGTGGAAGCGTCCGAAGGCCGTGTCGCGGTGGCCGAGAATGCCACGACGATGCCGAAAAGCCTGCTCTCGAAAGCGCCGATGGGGTGGGCGCCATGAGCGCGCTTCATCTGATCATCGACGGCGCGATCGCCGAGATCCGGCTCGACAATCCGTCCAAGCTCAACGCGCTGACGCCCGACATGCTGGCAGCGCTCGAAAGCCACTGCGCCGAACTCGAACGCAATAGCGCGGTGCGGGCGGTCATTCTCACGGCTGAGGGCGAGCGCGCCTTCTGTGCCGGCGCGGACATNAATGCCTGGTCGGGGCTTCCTCCTGCCGAATTTGCCAGGCATTGGGTGCGGGACGGTCACCGGATCTTCGACCGTCTCGCACGCCTTTCNAAACCCACTGTGGCNGCCATTTCCGGCCATGCGTTCGGNGGTGGACTGGAACTNGCCTCGGCCTGCGACATCCGGGTGATGGNGCCGGGCGCCACGCTGTCNCTNCCCGAGGCAAGCGTCGGCATCGTGCCGGGCTGGTCAGGCACCCAANGGCTGGCGCGGCTCCTGCCGGANCCGGTCATCAAGGAAATGATCCTCTTCGNCCGCCGCGTNTCCGCAGANCGCGCGCTGGCGCTGGGCTATGTCGCCGAGATCGCCGACGACCCCCGCCACGTCGCCCGCACGATCGCGGAGAAAACACTTCAGACCTCCCCGCGTGCGGCCGAAGTCGCAAAATACATGATCCATGCCGGCAGCGGCGAGGATAGCGCAGCCCTCATCGAGGCGCTCGGCAGCGGCATGATCGCCGCCAGCGCCGACAAGGCCGAAGGCGTCGAAGCCTTCCGCGCCAAACGCAAACCAGAATTTCCGGGCACCTGACATGACCAGCCACGATCTCAACCTCATCGCAGCCACCGATTTGACGTCGATCCCCGCGGAACCCTTTCGGGCCCGCCATCTGATCGATGGCGAATGGCACGACAGCGCTGATGGGGCGACCTTCGAGCGCCATTCGCCGGCCCATGGCATGCTCGTCAGCCGTTCGGCAAAGGGCGGCGAGGCTGAAGTGAATGCGGCGATCGCGGCTGCGCGAAAAACCTTCGACAGCGGCGTCTGGAGCCGCATTTCCGGCAAGGCGCGTGCGACGATCATGCTCAAGGTCGCCGACCTGATCGAGCGTGATGTCGAGCGCATGGCGATCCTCGAAACGCTTGAAAGCGGCAAGCCGATTTCCCAGTCGCGCGGCGAGGTTGGCGGCGCCGCCGATCTCTGGCGCTATGCCGCCTCTCTTGCCCGGACGCTGCACGGTGACAGCCACAACACGCTCGGCGAGGACATGCTCGGCGTGGTACTCAAAGAGCCGATCGGTGTCGTATCGATTATCACGCCGTGGAATTTTCCCTTCTGGATCCTGAGCCAGAAACTGCCCTTCGCCCTGGCGGCGGGCTGCACCTGCGTGATCAAGCGGTCGGAAATGACGTCTGCCACCACGGTGATGATGGGCGAACTTCTGATCGAGGCCGGCCTGCCGGCGGGTGTGGTCAACATCGTGCTCGGTTACGGCCAGCCGGTCGGCAGCCTGATGACGACCCACAAGCACGTCGACATGGTGACATTCACCGGCTCGACGGCAGTCGGAAAGACAATCACTTCGCTCGCGTCCGGTACCCTCAAGAAGGTGGCGCTGGAACTCGGCGGCAAGAACCCGCAGGTGATCTTCCCCGACGCGGATCTCGAAAGTGCCGCCGACGCGGTGACCTTCGGCGTCTATTTCAATGTCGGCCAGTGCTGCAATTCCTCAAGCCGCATCATCGTCCACGAGGACATCGCGGAGGACTTCGTCTCCCGCGTGGTGGAATTGTCGCGGGATGTCGCGTTCGGCGATCCGCTCGATCCGGAAACCCAGGTGGGCGCGATCGTTACGCCCGAGCACCAGGGGAAGATCGATACCTATGTGCGTCAGGCGGTCGAAGACGGCGCCGAAATTCGCCTCGGCGGCGGTCCGCTCGCCGTGCCCGGCCTCGAAGGCCAGTTCTACCAGCCGACGGTGATCTCCGGCGTGACGTCCGACATGGCGATCGCGCGCGACGAAGTCTTCGGTCCGGTCCTGTCGGTTCTCACCTTCAAGACGATGGAGGAGGCGATAGCACTGGCCAATGATGCAACCTATGGCTTGTCAGCAGGCGTCTGGAGTGAAAACATTCATACCTGTCTGGGCTTTGCACGTCTTGCTCAAGCAGGGACAGTCTGGACGAATACCTGGATGGACGGTTTCCCGGAAATGACTTTCGGAGGGATGAAGCAGTCCGGCCAGGGACGGGAGATCGGGCCCTACGGCCTGGAGGAGTTTCTCGAGGTGAAGACCGTGGCCATGAGGATAGGCCGCAGTCGCACACCTTGGGTCAGAAAACGCTGAAACGCGCGGATACGCGCGGCAGCGGAAGTGAACGTAAAATGAGGAGGATCAAATGCGTTCGACTATCTCGAAATATGTGACGGCTTTTGCCGTTCTCGCTTCGTCGGTGAGCTTTGCACAGGCCGCCGACGTGGAGGTGCTGCACTGGTGGACGTCCGGCGGTGAAGCCGCCGCGCTCAACGTGCTCAAGAAGGATCTCGAAGAGCAGGGCATCGGCTGGCAGGACATGCCGGTCGCCGGTGGCGGCGGTACCCAGGCCATGACCGTGCTGCGCGCACGTGTCACCTCGGGCAACGCGCCCACTGCCGTTCAGATGCTCGGCTTCGACATCACCGACTGGGCCAAGGAAGGCGCGCTCGCCAACCTCAACGAAGTCGCTTCCGCCGAGGGCTGGGACAAGGTGGTGCCCGAAGCGCTGCAGAAGTTCTCCAAATATGACGGCCAGTGGGTCGCAGCTCCGGTGAACGTCCACTCGACCAACTGGGTCTGGGCCAACAAGAAGATCCTCGACGATCTCGGCATTGCGCAGCCCACCACTTGGGACGAGCTCGTCGCTGCGATGGAAAAGGTCAAGGAATCCGGCAAGACCGCTGTCGCCCATGGCGGACAGCCCTGGCAGGACGCCACCATCTTCGACGCCGTCGTGATGGCAACCGGTGGCCCCGAATTCTACCAGAAGGCCTTCATCGATCTCGACAAGGAAGCGCTCGGCTCCGACACCATGAAGGAAGCCTTTGACCGGATGACTGTGATCCGCTCCTTCGTCGACGACAACTTCTCGGGTCGTGACTGGAACCTCGCTTCCGCCATGGTCATCAACGACGAGGCCGCCTTCCAGTTCATGGGCGACTGGGCCAAGGGCGAATTCCTCAAGGCCGGCAAGAAGCCGGACGAGGATTTCCTCTGCTTCCGCTTCCCCGGCACCCAGAAGCAGGTGACCTTCAACTCCGACCAGTTTGCCATGTTCAAGCAGGGCGACAAGCCCTCCGAAGAGCAGAAGGCTCTGGCCAAGGCCATCATGTCGCCGTCCTTCCAGTCGGCATTCAACGTGGTCAAGGGCTCCGTTCCGGCCCGCACCGATGTGCCGGACACCGACTTCGACGCCTGCGGCAAGAAGGGCATGAAGGATCTGGCGGCAGCCTCCGAATCGGGCAACCTGTTCGGCTCCATGGCGCACGGCCACGCCAACCCGGCTTCGGTGAAGAACGCCATGTATGACGTCATCACCGCCCAGTTCAACGGCGAATACGATTCCGAGACCGCGGTCCAGGAACTCGTCTCGGCCGTCGAGCTCGCGCAGTAATCATCGGCGCTTCAGGGGCGGGGCGGCGTGATGCCGCCCCCTCCCGACCTGGGGAGGAGAAGCATGACCATCACCACGACCAGACACCGAGCCGGCGACGACTGGCTGCGCAACGCACTGCCCAAGCTCGTCCTGAGCCCCAGCTTCGCGATGGTGCTCATCTTCGTCTACGGCTTCATCCTCTTCACCTTCTATCTGTCGTTCACCGACAGCCGCATCCTGCCGAGCTACGGGCTCGTGGGCTGGGAGAACTACACCAAGCTGTTCTCCGTCCGGGCCTGGGGGATTGCGGTCGACAACGTGCTGATCTTCGGCTCGCTCTATATCGTCATCTGCTGCGCGCTCGGGCTGATGCTTGCCATCCTGCTCGATCAGCAGATCCGCGCTGAAGGTTTTATCCGCACCATCTATCTCTATCCGATGGCGCTGTCCTTCATCGTCACCGGCACCGCCTGGAAGTGGTTTCTCGATCCCGGCATCGGCCTGCAGGCGGTCGTGCGCTCCTGGGGCTGGGAGAGCTTCACCTTCGAGTGGATCAAGGACAGCGACATGGCGATCTACACCATCGTCATCGCCGCCGTCTGGCAGACCTCGGGCTTCGTGATGGCGATGTTTCTTGCAGGCCTGCGCGGCATCGACAACGAGGTGCTCAAAGCCGCCCAAATCGACGGCGCGTCGAACTGGGCGCTCTACCGCCGCATCGTCATTCCGCAGCTTCGTCCCGCCTTCATGTCGGCCTTCGTGGTCCTCGCGCACATGGCGATCAAGTCCTACGACCTGATCATCGCGCTGACCGGCGGCGGCCCCGGAACGGCCACCGAACTGCCGGCGACCTTCATGTATTCCTACACGTTCACCCGCAACCAGATGGGCATCGGTGCGGCCTCGGCGACCATCATGCTGATGTCGATTGCCGCCATCATGGTCCCCTATATCTGGTCCGAACTTAGGGAGAAGAAGTGATGTCCACCAACGCTTCCTCCCAGATCATCCGGACAGGCTCAGGCGCCCGCTTCGTCATCTACACGATCCTCGCCCTCTTCTGCCTCTACTACCTGCTGCCGCTCTATGTGATGGTGGTCAACTCATTGAAGCCGCTCTCGGAAATCCAGGCCGGCGGCATGATGGCGCTTCCGGGCGAATGGACGCTCGACCCGTGGAAGAGCGCCTGGTCGACGGCGCAGATCGGCGTCGCGGCGACGGGTCTCAAGCCCTATTTCCTCAACTCGATCCTGATGGTCGTTCCGGCCGTCGCCATCTCCACCGTGCTCGGGGCCTTGAACGGCTACGTGCTGACCAAGTGGCGCTTCCGCGGCGACACCATCGTCTTCGGCCTGCTGCTCTTCGGCTGCTTCATCCCCTTCCAGATGGTGCTGATCCCGATGGCCCGCATGCTCGGCCTCATGGGGCTCGCAGGCACGGTGCCGGGTCTGATCTTCGTCCACCTTGTCTACGGTATCGGCTTCTCGACGCTTTATTTCCGCAACTACTACGAACAGTTCCCGACCGAACTGGTGCGTGCGGCGATGATCGACGGCGCTGGCTTCTTCACCATCTTCTACCGCATCATGCTGCCGTCCTCGGGACCGATCGCGGTTGTCTGCATCATCTGGCAGTTCACCAACATCTGGAACGACTTCCTCTTCGGCGCCTCCTTCTCCGATTTCGACAGCCAGCCGATGACGGTGGCGCTCAACAACCTCGTTCAGTCCTCGACCGGGGTGAAGGAATACAACGTCCATTTTGCGGGAGCGATCATGGCAGCTCTGCCGACGCTCCTCGTCTACATCGTCGCCGGCCGCTACTTCGTGCGCGGCCTGATGGCCGGCAGCGTCAAAGGATAAGAACATGAGCTTTCTCGAAATCCGGAACGCAACCAAGTCCTACGGCGCGGTCAAGGTTCTTCACGAAACGAATATCGCGGTGGAAGAGGGCGAGTTCCTCGTTCTCGTCGGCCCGTCCGGCTGCGGCAAGTCGACGTTGCTGAGCATGATTGCGGGGCTCGAGGATGTCACTTCCGGCGATATTTCCATCAAGGGCCGCTCGATGAACGGCGTGCGCCCCGCCGACCGCAACATCGCCATGGTCTTCCAGTCCTACGCGCTCTACCCCAACATGAACGTCGCCCAGAACATGGCCTTCGGGCTTGAGATGCACGGCGTGCCGAAGGAAGACCGTGACAAGGCGGTGGCCCAGGTCGCCGAACTTCTGCAGATCCAGCCGCTCCTCGACCGCAAGCCGGGCCAGCTCTCGGGCGGCCAGCGCCAGCGCGTCGCCATGGGCCGGGCGCTGGTGCGCGATCCAGACGTCTTCCTCTTCGACGAGCCGCTGTCCAACCTCGACGCCAAGCTCCGTGTCGACATGCGCACCGAAATCAAGAAGCTCCACCAGAAGCTCGGCACCACGATCGTCTACGTCACCCACGACCAGATCGAGGCGCTGACGCTCTCGACCCGGATCGCGGTGATGTATGGCGGCTATGTCCAGCAGCTCGGAACGCCCAAGGAGGTCTACGACAACCCGGCCAACATGTTCGTCGCCGGTTTCATGGGTTCGCCATCGATGAACCTGTTCCCCGCCAAAGTGGCGGTGGAGAACGGTCGCGCCGTGGCGAAGATCACCCTGGCAGATGGCGGTACCGGTACCCTGCCCTTTGCCGATGGCAACGCCATGGCCGAGCATGACGGCCGCGACATCATTCTCGGCATCCGACCCGAGGCAATCACCGACGAGGACGGCGCCGACCGCAACTCGAACGCCATCCACCGCATCGACGCCCGCGTCGAGATCACCGAACCGGCGGGGTCCGATACCTTCGTCGTTACCCAGTTCGGCGGCAAGGAGGTCACAGGCCGCTTCCGCGCCGATGTCGACGTCAAGGCGGGCGACACCTTCCCCTTCGCGATCAACATGGAGAAGGCTGTCGCCTTCGATCCGAAGACCGAAGAACGGATCGGCTGACGCCCATGCCGACCTCACCGGATATCGTCATCATCGGCTCGGGCATGGGCGGCGCGACACTGGCCGCCGGCCTGGCGCCGACGGGCGCGCGCATCCTCATTCTCGAGCGTGGCGAGCAGATCCCCGACGACGCGCCGGCGCGCGACCCCAACCGGATCTTCAGGAATTCCGCCTTCCTCTCGGATGAGACCTGGCTCGATGAGAAGGGAAACCGCTTCGCGCCCGGCAACTACTACCAGGTCGGCGGCAACACCAAGCTCTACGGCGCGGTGCTGATCCGCTACCGGGCCGAGGATTTCGCCGAGATGGCGCATGCCGAGGGCGTCTCGCCGGCCTGGCCGTTCCCGTACGAGGAACTGGCACCCTGGTACGACGCGGCGGAAAAGCTATATCAGGTGCGCGGCGATGTCGCCTCCGACCCCACCGAACCGCCGCATGACGGCCCTTATCCCTTTCCGTCGGTTCCCGACGAGCCCGCGATCGCTGATGTCCGTAGCCGGCTAAGGAAGGCCGGAGCGCAGCCCTTCTCGCTGCCGCTGGGTGTCGAGATCGACCGCTGGCTGAAGGCGGGTAACACCGGCTGGGACGGCTATCCCGATACGCGCTGCGGCAAGATGGACGCCGAAACCTGCGGGCTGGCGGCAGCCCTCGCCCACGATAATATCGAGCTTGTAACCGGCGCTAAGGTGACGGCCCTGAAAGCCGGCCCGGACGGAAAGCGCATCGGCGAAGTCGTCTACGAGAAGGACGGTGAGACGGTCACACTGACGCCGAAGGTCGTAGCCCTATGCGCCGGCGCGGTGCAATCGGCGGCGCTGCTGTTGCGTTCGGGTCTGGCCAATTCATCCGACCAGGTCGGCCGCTGCTTCATGAACCACAATGCGACCGCGCTGATCGCCTTCGATCCGCGCTACCGCAACGATTCGGTCTACCAGAAGACCTTCGGGCTCAATGACTGGTACCTGTCCGACGGCGAAGGCGGACCGCCGCTCGGCAACATCCAGCTTCTCGGCCGCGTGGTGCCAGACATCCTCAAGGCGCAGGTGCCGTCGCTGCCCAAACCGGTGGCGACCTATGTCTCCAACCATGCAATCGATCTCTACGCGATCTCGGAGGACCTCCCCGACCCCGAAAGCCGCATCGTTCTCAACGGCGCGGACATCCAGTTGATCTGGCGTCGGTCGAACATGGTCGCGCACGACAAGCTGGTGGGGAAGATCAAGCAGACCATGAAGAAGGCGGGTTTCCCGATCGTGCTTTCGCGCCTCTTTGACGGCCGCGTGCCCTCGCACCAGTGCGGCACCGTGCGCATCGGTGCCGATCCGGCGAACTCGGTGCTCGATCCCGATTGCTGCAGCTGGGATCACCCGAACCTCTTCGTCACCGACGCTGGCGCGCTGCCGACTTCGGCCGCCGTCAATCCCGCGCTGACAGTCGCCGCCATGGCGCTTAGGGCATCGAAGACGATCGCCGGGGAGCTCGGCGCATGAAGCCGGTCGCGCTCATCACCGGCGGCCAGCAGGGAATCGGTCTCGGCATTGCCGAGTCCCTGGCCAGTGCCGGCTTTGCCATCGCAATTGCAGCCGAACGCGAAAGCAGCGATGCGGCTTTGACCGAGACCCTCGAAAGGTTAGGCTCAGCCGCGCGCTATTTTCAGCACGACGTCGCCGACATCGATCACGTGCTGGCATTGCTCGACCGGGTGGAGGCCGAACTCGGTCCCGTCACCTGCCTCGTTTCGAATGCCGGAATTCCCTCGCCTGTGCGCGGCGACATGCTCGACGTCACCCCGGAGAATTTCGATATCGTCATGGACGTCAATCTGCGCGGGGCTTTCTTTCTTGCCCAGGCCGTTGCCCGGCGGATGATCGCAAGCGAGAGCGACGGCTACCGCTCCATGTTGTTCGTCACCTCCGTGAGCGCCGAGATGGTCTCTGTCGAACGTGCCGAATACTGCCTGTCCAAGGCAGCCGCCACGATGATGACGAAGCTGTTTGCCGCCAGGCTCGCACCCCATGGCATCGGGGTCTTCGAACTGCGTCCCGGCATCATCGAGACCGGGATGACCGCCGGCGTGAAGGACAAATACACGGCCCGCATCGAGGGCGGACTGGTGCCGGCCGGGCGCTGGGGCCACCCCGCCGATATCGGCTCGATCACCGTGCCGCTCGCCACCGGGCAGATGGCATTCGCGAACGGCGCCGTGATCCCCGTCGATGGCGGGCTGTCGATACCGCGGCTTTGAGGCAGACATGAATAAAGGCTACGATTTCATCATCATCGGCGGTGGTTCGGCGGGCAGCGCGCTCGCCGCGCGGCTCTCCGAGGATCCGGCGGTCAACGTGCTGCTGCTGGAAGCCGGCGGCGGTGACTGGCATCCGTTCTATCATCTGCCGGCGGGCTTCGCGAAAATGACCAAGGGCATCGGCTCCTGGGGCTGGTCGACGGTGCCGCAGAAGCACATGAATAACCGGGTCTTCCGCTACACCCAGGCCAAGGTGATCGGCGGCGGTTCGGCGATCAATGCGCAGATATACACCCGCGGCAATCCGCTCGATTACGACGAATGGCGGCAGATGGGCTGCGAGGGCTGGGGCTATGACGACGTGCTGCCCTATTTNCGNAAGGCCGAGGACAACGACACCTACGANAACAAGTATCACGGCAAGGGTGGGCCGCTCGGCGTCTCCCAGCCGATCGCGCCGCTGCCGATNTGCGANGCCTANTTCGAAGCCGCNGAAGCNCTCGGCATNCCGCGCAATCNCGATATCAACGGCGAAACGCAGGAAGGCGTNTGCTANTANCANCTCACNCAGCGCGACGCCCGCCGCTCCTCCGCNGCCATGGCTTATCTCAAG
Organism: Hoeflea sp.; assembly: GCA_002707605.1. GTDB lineage: Bacteria > Pseudomonadota > Alphaproteobacteria > Rhizobiales > Rhizobiaceae > Pseudohoeflea. The sequence goes on along the minus strand of PANK01000013.1, from coordinate 78,198 downwards.
CCCAATCGCGGACGGAAGAACCTCACCGTGCANCTGGGGGCCCAGGTNCGNCGGATCATNGTCGAGAAGGGCCGCGCCACCGGNGTCGAGATGATCGACGGCANNAAGCTGACGGCGGCGAANGAGGTNNTCCTCTCNTCCGGCGCCATCGGCTCGCCNCGCCTGCTGCAGCTNTCCGGNATNGGTCCNGCNGATCATCTCGCCGGNCTCGGNATANATGTCGTTTATGATCANCCGCAGGTGGGCGCCAANCTGCAGGACCATCTCGANCTCTACTGCATCTGCGAGGTNTCGGGTCCGCACACCTATGACCGCTTCGCCAANCCTCATCTCTCGTTGCTCGCCGGCCTGCAATATCTCTTCACGCGGAAGGGGCCCGTCGCCTCCTCGCTCTTCGAGACCGGCGGCTTCTGGTATGCCGATCCGAACGCCCGTTCGCCGGACATCCAGATGCATCTGGGGTTGGGCACGGGAATCGAATCGGGTGTCGCGGCCATGCAGGACGGTGGCGTGACCCTGAACGCCTGTTATCTCAGGCCCCGTTCGCGCGGCTCGGTGCGGCTGCAGAGCGCCGATCCCTCAGTAGCACCGGCCATCGACCCGAACTATCTCGCCGATCCGAACGACCGCCGGAACTCCATCGAGGGGCTGAAGCTCACCCAGCGCATCATGGCGCAGAAGCCGCTTCAGCCCTTCATCAAGGCCGAGCGCCTGCCCGGGCCGGACGTGAAGACGGACGAAGAGTATTTCAACTTCATCTGCGAGCATTCCAAAACCTCGCACCATGCGGCGGGCACCTGCCGCATGGGCATCGATCCGGCGGCTCCGCTCGACACGCAACTGCGCTTCAACGGCATCGAGGGGCTGCGCGTCGCCGACAACTCGATCATGCCGACCGTCATTTCCTCCAACACCAACGCGGCCGCCATCATGATCGGCGAAAAGGCCTCCGACATGATCAAGGCGCAATACGGGATGGGCTCCTCATGATCCGCCATATCGTTCTCGTCCGCTTCCGCCCCGACATGGCGGAAAGCGACATCGCCGACATCTTCGAAGCGCTTCATGCGATACGNAANGTNGTGCCGGGTGTGCGCGAAATCTGCGCCGNACGCTCGGAGAGCCCGGAAAAGATCGAGCGCGGCTACATGCACGGCTTCACGGTGGATTTCGAGGACTGGGACGCGCTCGAAGCCTATCAGCAGCATCCAGACCACAAGCGCGTCGGCCAGCTTCTGGTCGACAATGCGATCGGCGGGCTCGACGGCATCCTCGTCTTCGATCTGCCGGTCGATGATTAGGGAAGGAGTTTAGCGATGATCACCCTTCCCACCTCCGACAACCGCCTCGAGGCCTACCGGGTGACCGGCACGCCGCTCGTGCCCCGCCCGCCGAAGGTGCAACTCACCCGCACCGCCTTTGCCGCAGCCCACGTGATTTCCGATCCGATCGCCGAGCGCAATCCGTGGGATACCCGCCCTGCGGTCGACTGGGACGCCACGCTCGCCTTCCGGCAGGATCTCTGGGACCAGGGGCTGGGCCTTGCCGAAGCGATGGACACTGCCCAGCGCGGCATGGGCGTCGACTGGCCAACGGCGAAGGAGCTGATCGAACGCACGATGCGGGCGGCCAAGGCCCATCCGATGAAGCCGCGCGTCGCCTGCGGAGCGGGCACCGATCACAAGACGCTCGTCGAGCTCGACAGCGAGGAAGCGATAGTCGCGGCGTACCAAACGCAAATGGAGGCCATCGAGGCGGTCGGCGGGCAGCTGATCCTGATGGCGACCAGGGCACTGCCGGCAATCGGTGCGACGCCGGATTCCTATGCGCGCGTCTACGGCAAGCTGATCGACCAGGCCGCCGAACCGGTGATCCTGCACTGGCTGGGCGACATGTTCGATCCGGCGCTCACCTGCTATTGGGGCTCGAATGACGTGGCAGCGGCGACGGATGCCGTTCTCGACATCATTGCCGCCAATCCGCGCAAGNTCGACGGCATCAAGATCTCGCTTCTCGACCAGGCCCATGAGGAAGCCTTCCGCAAGCGCCTGCCTGACGGCGTCCGGCTCTACACCGGCGACGACTTCAACTATGCCGACCTGATCGCCGGCGACGGCGAACACTATTCCCACGCGTTGCTCGGCATTTTTGCCGCGATCTCCCCGGCGGCGGCGCAGGCGCTGGAAGCCTTGGCCCAAGGCGACATGGAGACCTATCAACGGCTTCTGGCGCCGACNGTGCCGCTCAGCCGNGAGATTTTCCGTGCNCCGACCCGCTTCTACAAGGCAGGCGTNGCGTTTTTGTCGTGGCTTAACGGCCANCAGAGCCATTTCATCATGCCGGCGGGCTTTCAATCGAGCCGCGACATCGTCCATTATGCGGAAGTCTTCCGGCTNGCCGACCAGGCGGGNCTCCTCAGACATCCGGAACTGGCCGTCAAACGCATGAGCCTTCTGCTCGCATTACANGGGATCGAANAAGGCGGAGCATGAAGCGCAGGCCAACCATCATCGACGTCGCGCGCCANGCGGGCGTCTCGAAATCGACGGTCAGCCTGGTCCTGCAGAACAGTCCACAGGTGCGAGAGGACACGCGCGATCTCGTCCGCAAGGCGATGGCCGAGATCGGCTATGTCTACAATCGCGCCGCCGCAAACATGCGGAAGTCGAATGCGGGACTAATCGGCCTCGTTAACAACGATCTGCGCAATCCCTTCTTCACNGAATTCGCNACCTCGCTGCAGATGGCGCTTTCGGCGCGCGGCTATGCGGCTGTCGTCGCCAATACCGACGAGGATCCGGAGGTNCAGGCGCAGGTGGTCGGGGCAATGATCGAGCATGGNGTTTCGGCGCTGGTGATTTCTCCNGCCTATGGCGGNGAGGCGGCNACCTTCGACGCCATCGCCCGTGCCGGNATTCCNGCCATGCAGGTGCTGCGCAATGTCGAGCCGCGTACCGATCTTTTCCCTTTTGCCGCCCCCGATTACGGTGAGGGCAGCCGGCTGGCGACCGAACACCTCCTCACTGCGGGCGCCAGACGAATCGCCTTCGTCGGCGGTCTCGAAGGGCGCGATGTCACCCGTGAGCGCATGTCGGGCTATGAGGCGGTCATCGCGCAAGCGGGCATCGAGCCGCTGGTTCTGACCGGGCGCTCGACCCGCGCCTTCGGACGTGAGGCCGCGCGCCGGCTTGCCGCCGAGCATCCGGATATCGATGCGGCGCTATGCTTCAACGACCTGACCGCCCTCGGCCTGCTGGCCGGTTGCGCGCAGATCGGCCGCGCGGTGGGGCCTGGCTTCAGGATTGTCGGTTTTGACGATATCGAGGAATGTGCCCAGACTTGGCCGAGCCTGTCGTCCGTTCACTGCGATATCGCTGCTTTTGGCGAGCGCATCGCCGGTACGATGCTCGACTGGCTGGAGGATGGCAAGGTTCCAGACGCCCGTACGCTCACGCCCGTGGAGCTCTTTATCCGCGATTCAAGTCGCGCGCGGGGGTGATTTCCTGCCAGTCATGGCCGAGGGACCGGCTGCCGATGCGCGACCGGTTTGGACCGTGCGTGTCCACGCGTTTCCCGCCAGACGATCAACGACGTCGCTNTGCAGGAGTGTCTGGAACTCAACGTGNAATCCGAGCTTGCTGACATCCACGATCGCACTCGCCAGCTTGTCGTGAAGCCCCTCGAGTTCGAGATAAAAATGCGATTGGATGTGNGAGGGAAACATCGGGTGCAGAAGGCATCCCGCAGCGGAAATATTGGTGATCCGGCAGCCTTGAAACGAGACNCCCTTCAGGCCGCGTTTCACATAATAGACCCGACCCTTCAANCGGCAGGGATAACGGGTGTGTGTGCGCTCATCCGGCCCGGCTANGCGCGTAAGGTATGTCCTCTTTTCCATGCGCGTATCCAGATTTACGGATCGTAAGAATTACCCGTATTATTTGAGGGAAATATTTTATTTTCTCTTAACTTTGCGGCTCGATATGCAAAAAATGACCAGTAATAAATGTGACAGCTCGCCGACCCGTCCCCGAATGCCCTTGCTGTGAAAGTCTCCCTGCTTGACCTCAAGGTCGTGAACATGCGGAAGTCCTCCTCATGACGATGTTTGACGAATCGCCCTCCAACGCAGCCGAGTTCACGGTCACCGAACTTTCCGGCGCACTCCGCCGCACGGTGGAGGATGCCTTCGGTCATGTGCGCGTGCGTGGTGAGGTGGGCCGGCTGAGCCGACCGGGTTCGGGTCACCTCTATTTCGACCTCAAGGACGACAAGGCGGTCCTCTCGGCAGTGGCGTGGAAGGGCGTTGTGTCGAGCTGGAAGTTCCAGCCGGAACAGGGNCTTGAAGTGATTGCCACCGGCAAGCTCACCACCTTCCCGGGCCAGTCGCGCTACCAGATCGTCGTTGAGAAGATAGAGCCTGCCGGCGCCGGCGCGTTGATGGCGCTGCTTGAGGAACGTCGCAAGAAGCTTGCTGGCGAAGGTCTGTTCGACGAGGGGCGCAAGCAGCTTCTCCCCTATATGCCGCGCGTGATCGGCGTGGTGACGTCGCCCACGGGCGCGGTCATCCGCGACATCCTCCACCGCATCTCCGATCGCTTCCCGCTGACTGTCGTNGTCTGGCCCGTGCGGGTGCAGGGCGAAAGCTGCGGCATGGAAGTGGCCAACGCCATCAACGGTTTCAATGCACTGCCGAAAGGCGGCCCGATCGCCCGCCCCGATCTCATCATCGTCGCCCGTGGCGGCGGCAGCCTCGAGGATCTTTGGGGCTTCAATGACGAGATCGTGGTGCGTGCCGCGGCGGCATCCGATATCCCGCTCATTTCCGCCGTCGGCCACGAGACCGACTGGACGCTGATCGACCACGCCGCNGANCGNCGCGCGCCGACACCCACAGGTGCGGCCGAGATGGCGGTTCCGGTGAAGGCCGAGCTCGAGGCGATGCTCGCCAATCTGTCGGCCCGTCTCAAGGGNGCNGAAACNCGNCTNCTCGACCGCAAGAAGGATGGTNTGAGAGCCNTGNCCCGCGCGCTNCCNACGCTCGACAGCNTNCTCGCCATGCCGCGCCAGCGCCTNGACCGGNCGGGNGATCTTCTNGGCAAGGCGCTCGCCCACAACACCGCCAATTGCCGCCGCCGCTACGAGCGTCAGGCAAGCCGCATCAGCCCGCTCACGCTGATTTCCGCAATCCGCGAGAAGCGCCTCGGCCTCAACGACCGGATCGGCCGTTGCCGTAATGCAGCCGATCGCGCGCAGGAGCGTCGTCGCACCCGTCTGGACAGGCCCTCCGCACTGCTGGCAGGGCTGCCCCGTCGTCTCGAAACCGGGATCGAGCGGGAAACGCGCCGCCTCTCCGATCAGGGCCGCCGTGCCGATGCCGCGATTGCGCGACTTCTCAATGATCACCGCAGGGCGGTGTCGCAGCACGCACGCATGCTGGCCTCGCTGTCGCACAAGAACGTGCTGGCCCGCGGTTTTGCCCTGGTTCGTGATGATGCCGGCGAACTCGTCTCAAGCGTAGCGTCGCTGTCCACCGGGCAGGCTGTGAACATCGAGTTTCAGGACGGTGATATCTCCGCTGTCACAGCCGGTTCGGCCAGTGCCGCGCGATCCACTCCGAAGAAGCCGGCCCGCGAGAAGGCTCCGGCGAAGGATGAAAGCGCCAAGCCCGTCCGGCAGGGCTCACTCTTCGATTAGGCGCAAGACGCACTGCAACTCCCATTGATCCGGACAGTTTTCGCGCGCTTTGACCCCGATCAACGCGCGACGTTAGCATATGCACACAATGACGTTCATCCGCCCCGCCTGAAATATCCGCAAGGAACTCTCTGATGAATGCCGAACACGTCGCCCCCGAGGTCGTAAAGGAACTCGGATCGGGACACGCCAAACTCTTGCAGATGGCAAAGGCGAAGGATGCCCTGCCGACCGCCGTCGTACACCCGGTCGATGCGCTCTCTCTGCAGGGTGCGATCGCTTCCGCCGAGGAGGGCCTGATCGTCCCGTTGCTCGTCGGCCCCTCGACCCGTATCCGCGAGGCAGCCGCCGAGGCCAAGCTCGATATCGCCCATCTCGAAATCGTTGACTGCGAGCACTCCGATGCGGCTGCGGCGAAATCGGTGGCGCTCGCACGCGAGGGTCGGGTCGGTGCCTTGATGAAGGGGGCGCTTCATACCGATGAGTTGATGAAGGCCGTTCTTCACCCGGAGCTCGGCCTGCGTACCGCTCGCCGGATGAGCCACTGCTTCGTCATCGACGTGCCGGGCTTCCCGAAACCCTTCTATGTCACCGACGCCGCCATCAACATCTATCCGACGCTGTCGGACAAGCGCGACATCATCCAGAACGTCATCGATCTCGCCCATGCCCTGGGTGTCGAGGTGCCTCTGGTCGCCATCCTCTCGGCGGTGGAAACCGTCACGGAATCGATCCGTTCGACCATCGATGCGGCCGCGCTGTGCAAGATGGCGGATCGCGGTCAGATCACCGGCGGCGTGCTCGACGGACCGCTCGCCTTCGACAATGCCGTCTCATTGGAGGCCGCCGCCGCCAAGGGGATCGTCTCACCTGTCGCCGGCCGTGCGGAAATTCTCGTCGTCCCCGATCTCGAAGCGGGCAACATGCTAGCCAAGCAGCTTGAATATCTGGCCGGTGCCCGCGTGGCCGGCATTGCTCTAGGCGCCCGTGTGCCGATCATGCTCACCAGCCGCGCCGACAAGACCGAGGCCCGTCTGAGTTCGGCCGCGATTGCCGTTCTCCTGGCCGCGGCGAAGGCAAAGAAAACGGCATGAAGACGCCAGCCATCCTCGTCATCAACGCCGGTTCGTCGAGCATCAAGTTCTCCATCTTTGCATCGGGCAGCGAACCGGCGGCCACGGATCTCATTTGCGGTGGCAAGATCTCGGGAATCGGCGTCCGGGCACGGCTCGACGCCGAAGACGCGGACGGCAATGCAATGGCCGACGAACAATTTCCGTCCGAGGCGACTTACGAAGATCTGCTCGGCCATCTTCTCGATTGGATCGAGAAACATCTCGACGGGCTGGAGCTTGTCGCGGCTGGGCATCGCATCGTTCACGGCGGTTGCGATCATGTCGCGCCGGAGATCCTGAACAAAAAGCTCCGGGAGGATTTGCAAGCGCTCTCGCGATTGGCGCCCTTGCACCAGCCGCACAATCTCGCCGCCGTCGATGCGCTAGCCAAACTTCACCCCGGGCTCACGCAGATTGCCTGTTTCGACACAGCCTTTCACGCCGGACGNAGCGAGCTCGAGAGTACCTATGCGCTANCTGCGGAACTGACNGAGGAGGGCATCCGGCGCTACGGNTTTCACGGTCTNTCTTATGATTACATCGCCTCCCGTTTGCCCGATGTGCTTGGCGAGAAAAGCANGGGGCGGGTCATCGTCGCGCATCTGGGTAGCGGGGTCAGCATGTGCGCCATGTCGGGNGGNCGCAGCATCGCNACCACGATGGGCTTTTCTGTNCTGGACGGNATGCCGATGGGGACCCGTAGCGGCCAGATCGATCCCGGTGTGCTGATCTACCTCATGCAGGAAAAGGGNATGNGCGCGGANGACCTCACCTGCCTNCTTTACCGGCANTCGGGACTTCTGGGTCTGTCGGGCATNAGCAACGACATGCGCAAACTCCTGGAAAGTGAAAGCAGGGAAGCGAAATTCGCGATCGACTACTTCTGCTANCGCGCCAATCGCGAGATCGGTTCACTGGTCGCGGCGCTCGGNGGCATCGANGCGCTGGTCTTTACNGCGGGCATNGGNGANAACTCNCCGGAGATCCGGCAGAGGATCTGCGCCGCAGCCTCCTGGCTCGGGATCGNTTGCGACGATGATCTGAACCGCAATGCGAGGGGCGAGACCGTCTTCTCGACGCCGAAATCAAAGATTNCGGTTGCGGTCATTCCGACCAACGAGGAACTGGTNATTGCGCGCGACAGCTGGCGACTTCTGGCGGGTGNGGACAGCTAGCGCAGTTGATCAGGCGGCGGCNNCAGGTTTGCAGTAAAGCTCGTGAAGCACTTCGAGAACCGATCGCACCGCATCACCCTTGAGCGAGTAGTATATCGTCTGCGCTTCACGTCGCGTGGCGACGAGATCCGCCTCGCGCAGCTTGCGCAGNTGGTGCGACATGGCNGGTTGGGACAGCCCCGTCTCGTCGGCCAGCTTCAGCACGCTCTGCTCGCCGTCAAGCAGGATGCAGAGCAGTTTCAGCCGCACGGGCTGGGACAACATTTCCATCAACCGCGCGGCTTCCGCCATGCGCGGTTCCATTTCCAGCATTTCCTGAGCGTGCAGCATTTTCGAGCCTTTTTAAATTCGCGAGGATAGATATATCGCTGGGCGAATTGTTTTCAACGGCCCTCACCAGTGCGGCGGTTTCTGGGTCGGCGCCTGTGCGATGGCCGTNTCTTCNAGCGTCTCGAACCGGTCGGTCATGTCATCGAGTTGGCGCTTCAGCCGCTCGATCAGCGCCCATTGCCGCGCCACTTGCCCGGAAAGGTCCTCNATCGTTTCCGCCTGGTGGGCGGTCAACTCTTCCAACCGGACGAGCCTNTCTTCGGATGAGGTGCTCATTGAACGAGTTCTCCTAGTTTGTCGCGCCATTCGGGNGGCAGNGCCATGGGGCGGCGGCTGTTGCGGTCGACATAGACATGAACGAAGCGTCCGTCGGCAAGCGCTTTCTCCTCGTCATTGCGGAAAAGCCCGACGCGATAGACCACGGATGACGTGCCGATCCTCTCGATCCCGATCCCCGCGGTGATGCGGTCCGGAAAGGCGGTTTCGGCGTGATAGCGGCACCCTGTTTCCACAACCAATCCGATTGGATTGCCATTCTTCGGATCGAGCAGACCTTCTTCGATCAGCCAGCCGTTGATCGCGGTNTCNAAGAGCGCGTAATGGGTCACATTNTTCATGTGCCCGTAAATGTCATTGTCGGCCCAGCGCGTTTGCAGCGGTCTGAAGAGCGCGTAGTCGGCACGGCTTGAAGGTGGGGTGCGATCCATCGCGGGAGCATGTCCTTGTATCTGCGGGAGCAGCGATTGTCATTGGCGGAAGAGTGCAAGGCGCGCTTCTACCGCCAATTGATTCTGGACTTTGAGAAGAGAAGTGTCGAGACTACACACGCCGGGGCTGCGGACAAGCGCCGGAATCCAGACTGTATGGGGTACCATGAGTGACATCGCCATTGAGCTGAAGGGCATCGACAAGAGCTTCGGCCCCGTCCATGCGAACAGGGACATCAATCTCCGGGTCCGCAAGGGCACCATCCACGGCATCATCGNTGAAAACGGCGCGGGCAAGTCGACGCTCATGTCGATCCTCTACGGTTTCTACCAGGCCGATCGCGGCGATATTCTCGTCGATGGCAAGAAGACCGCTATTTCCGGCCCGAACGTTGCCATCGACAAGGGCATCGGCATGGTCCACCAGCACTTCATGCTGGTCGAGAATTTCACCGTTCTGGAAAACATCATGCTCGGCGCCGAGGAGGGCCAGATCCTGACCTCCGGCATCACGCGCGCCCGCGCCGAGCTCAAACGGCTGGAGAACGAATACGCGCTCGAGGTCGATCCCGATGCGATCATCGAGGAACTGCCCGTTGGCCTGCAGCAGCGCGTGGAGATTCTGAAGGCGCTCTACCGCGGTGCCGAGATCCTTATCCTCGATGAACCGACCGGCGTCCTCACCCCCGCCGAGGCCGATCACCTCTTCCGCATCCTCGCCCAGCTCAAGGAGCAGGGCAAAACCATCATCCTCATCACCCACAAGCTGCGTGAGATCATGGCGATCACCGACGAGGTGTCGGTGATGCGCCGCGGCGAAATGGTGGCGACACGAACCACCTCCGAAACCTCGGTCGAGGAGCTGGCCGAGCTGATGGTCGGTCGCCGCGTGCTCCTGAGCGTCGAGAAAGGTCCCGCGAAACCCGGTGACGTCATGCTCTCGGTGCGCAATCTCACCGTCAGGGATTCGCGCGGTGTGCCGATGGTCAAGGACGTCTCACTCGATGTCCGCGCCGGCGAGATCGTCGGTGTCGCGGGTGTCGCAGGCAACGGACAGTCGGAACTTCTGCAGGCGATCGCCGGGATCCGCCGTGCCGAAACCGGTGACGTGAAGCTGAACGGCAAGCCCATCGACGTGACCGGCACGGCCGATCCCAACGAGTTGCGCCATCGCGGCCTCGCCCATGTGCCGGAAGATCGGCATCACATGGGCCTCGTTCTCAAATTCGAGGAAGCCGAGAACTCGATCCTCGGCTATCACGACGATCCGCGTTATCTGAAATCCTTCTTCCTCGATGTTGACGCCATCCGTGCCGATGCGGCGGAGAAGTGCGAGCGCTACGACATCCGCCCGCCGGATGTGCGTCTGAAGACGGCGAATTTCTCGGGCGGCAACCAGCAGAAGATCGTGCTGGCCCGCGAAATGGAGCGCGATCCCGACGTGATCATCATCGGCCAGCCGACCCGCGGGGTGGATGTCGGCGCCATCGAATTCATTCACAAGCGGATTATCGAAATGCGCGATGCCGGCAAGGCCATCCTTCTCGTCTCGGTCGAACTCGACGAGATCCGGTCGCTCTCCGATCGCGTCCTCGTCATGTTCGACGGCCACGTCGTCGGCGAGCGTTCGCCGGAAACAGGCGAAGGCGAACTCGGTCTTCTCATGGCCGGCGTCACCGATCAGGAGGCAGCCGAATGAGCGCGCCCTATGCAAAACTGCCCGGCTGGGTCGACTACGGCGTCATTCCGCTCGTCAATCTCGTCGTTGCCTTTCTCGTCGCCGGCCTCGTGGTGCTTCTGGTCGGCGAAAGCCCGATCCGCGCTGCTGCCCTGCTTATCGAGGGTGCCTTCGGCTATGGCGAGGGTATCGGTTTCACGCTGTACTACGCGACGAATTTCATCTTTACCGGGCTGGCGGTCGCCATCGCTTTCCATTGCGGGCTCTTCAATATCGGCGGTGAGGGCCAGGCCTATGTGGCCGGACTTGGTGTGGCGATCCCCTGTCTCTGGCTCGATGCCTCGATGCCCTGGTACGTGGTTTTCATCCTCGTGATCTTCGGCTCTGCGCTGATGGGCGGGCTTTGGGCGTTGATCCCGGGCTATCTGCAGGCCAAGCGCGGCAGCCACGTCGTCATCACCACCATCATGTTCAACTTCATCGCTTCGAGCCTTATGGTCTACCTGCTCATCGATGTGTTGAAGCCGCGCGGTTCGATGTCGCCCGAAACCCGCACCTTTGCCGAGGGCGGGCATCTGCCCAAGCTCGACTGGTTATTCGGGCCGATGGGAATCGACGTTGGCGGCTCGCCGCTCAACCTTTCTTTCCTGCTGGCGCTGGTGGTGAGTTTTATCGTCTGGGTGATCGTCTGGCGCACCCAGTTCGGCTATCAGATCCGCACCATGGGCTTCAGCCCCTCCGCCGCTCGTTATGCGGGGATGAAGGAAGCCCGCATCGTCATCATCACCATGGTCATGTCCGGTGCGCTTGCCGGCATGATGGCGATCAACCCGATCATGGGCGAGCAGCACCGCATGCAGCTCGATTTCGTCGGCGGCGCCGGCTTCGTCGGAATCGCGGTGGCGCTGATGGGGCGCTCGCATCCGGTCGGCATCATCCCGGCTGCGATCCTGTTCGGCATGCTCTATCAGGGCGGTGCCGAAATCTCCTTCGAGATGCCTCAGATTTCGCGCGACATGATCGTCATCATCCAGGGACTGGTGATCCTTTTCGCCGGCGCCATGGAGCACATGTTCCGCCCGGCGATCGCGCGCCTGTTCACTTCACTTGGCGGTGGGCGCAAGCCGCAGCCCGCAGCAGCGACGGAGTAGGCCGATGGAATTCTTCGACACACTGATCGTCCTCCTTCAGTCGACCATTCGCGTCTCGGTGCCGCTCATTCTGGCTGCACTCGCAGGGCTCTACTCGGAACGTTCGGGTGTTTTCGACATTGGACTTGAGGGCAAAATGCTCGGCGGGGCCTTTGCCGCCGGCGCCGTTGCCGCTGTCACCGGTTCGGCCTGGCTCGGCGTGCTGGCGGCGGTCGTGGTCGCGGTTGCGCTTGCGCTGGTTCACGGCTTTGCCTCGATCACCCAGCGCGGCAACCAGATCGTCTCGGGGGTCGCCATCAACTTCATCGCCGCCGGTGCGACCGTCATTCTCGGTCAGGCCTGGTTTCACCAGGGCGGCCGGACCCCGCCTCTGACGGGCGATGCGCGTTTCACGACGATCGATCTGCCCTTTGCGGCGCAGCTCGCGGACGTACCGGTGGTAGGCGCCATTTACACCAATCTTCTCTCCGGCCACTACACGCTCACCTATGTCGCCTTCGCGCTGGTGCCGTTCACCTGGTGGGTCCTGTTCCGCACCCGCTTCGGCCTGCGCCTGCGCGCGGTCGGGGAAAATCCGGGCGCGGTCGATACCGCCGGCATCTCGGTGATCTGGCTGCGCTACCGGGCCGTCATCTGCTGCGGAATCCTGACAGGGATTGCAGGGGCCTATCTCTCGCTCGCCATGACGGCAGGGTTCGTGAAGGGCATGACGGCGGGCAAGGGCTTCATCGCGCTTGCCGCGCTCATCTTCGCCAAATGGAAGCCGGTCAACGTGATGTTCGCCTGCCTTCTCTTCGGCTTCCTCGACGCGCTGTCCATCCGGATGCAGGGCCACAGCCTGCCGATCATCGGCGAGGTGCCCGTGCAGTTCATGCAGGCCCTGCCCTATGTGCTGACGGTCGTGCTGCTTGCCGGCTTCATCGGACGCGCCATTCCGCCCAAGGCCGGCGGTGCCCCTTACGTCAAGGAACGCTGAGAATGAACGATACCAAGCCCCACCACCTCTTCGAGGCGGCACGGGACGCAATGGGCAAGGCCCATGCGCCCTATTCACGCTTTCCCGTCGGTGCCGCGATCCTCGACAGCGACGGCCGTGTCCACTCCGGCGCCAATATCGAGGTGATCTCGTTCCCTGAGGGCTGGTGCGCGGAAACCACCGCAATCGGCCACATGATCATGGGCGGTGGCAAGCGGATCGCGGAAGTGGCGGTGATCGCCGAAAAACTCGATCTCTGCTCGCCCTGCGGCGGATGCCGCCAGCGCCTCGCCGAGTTCTCCGATCCCGGGACCCTGATCCATCTCTGTGATGCCGAAGGGGTCAAGAAGACCGTTCGGATGGACGAACTTCTGCCGCTCGCCTTCCAGACGGAGACCATCGGATGAGCCCGGCGGTGGATATCCTGATCGAACGGTTGCGCGGGTTGATGCCGCGCCATGCGATCGTGCTTGGATCCGGCCTCGGGCCGCTCGTCGACCAACTGCGAGACGCCGTCCGTGTGCCCTATGCGGATCTGCCGGGCTTCCCGGAAAGTGGCGTCAGCGGGCACGCGGGCGAGGTGGTTGCCGGGTATCTCGGCGACAAGCCGGTGATCATGCTGTCGGGTCGGATCCATTACTATGAGCACGGCAAGGCTGACGCCATGCGCGCCCCGCTCGAGGTCTTGCACGGCCTCGGTGCGACACGGCTGATCCTCACCAATTCCGCTGGTTCGGTGCGCGAGGACATGCCGCCGGGCTCGGTGATGCGTATCACCGATCACATCAATTTCGCAGGCATGAATCCGCTGATCGGCGAACCGTCCGACAACCGCTTCGTCGGCATGACATCGGCCTATGATGCCAAGATGGGAGAGGCGATGGATGCGGCCGCGAAAGCGGTCGGTGTCGAGCTTCACCATGGCGTCTACATGTGGTTCTCAGGCCCGACATTCGAAACGCCCGCCGAGATCCGTATGGTCCGGACGCTCGGCGCCGATGCGGTCGGCATGTCGACGGTGCCGGAAGTCATCATCGCGCGGTTCCTCGGCTTTTCCGTCGCNGCCGCCTCGGTGATAACGAATTTCGGTGCGGGAATGACCGGCAACGAGCTGAGCCACCAGGAAACCAAGGACATGGCGCCCATCGGCGGCGGTCGCCTGGCAAAAGTGNTGCAGGAAATGCTGCGCACAATGGATTGAAAAAATGAGTAAGCCAGAAATTACATATGANNCCANNGCCGCGGCGCATATGGCGCTTGCCTGNCTNGATCTCACCGATCTGAACGACGATTCCACCGAGGAAGCGGTGCTNGATCTCTGTGATCGCGCCATGACGGCCCACGGACCTGCGGCTGCGNTCTGCATNTGGCCACGTTTCGTTGCGGCGGCGCGCAAGAAGCTCGGCCCGCTCTCNCCGGTGCGCATNGCCACCGTCGTCAACTTCCCCTCCGGCGCATTGGCCTCCGATANGGTCGTCGGCGAGACGGTGACTGCCATCGCCCACGGTGCCGACGAAATCGACGTGGTCATCCCCTATGAGGCGCTCAAGGGCGGAGACAAAGGCGCGGTGCGCGATCTCCTGACCGTGGTGCGTGCTTCGACCCCTCCGCCCGCGCGCCTGAAGGTCATTCTGGAAACCGGGGAATTGAACGACACCACTCTGATCCGCGAGGCTTCGGACCTGGCGCTTGCCGCGAGGGCTGATTTCATCAAGACCTCGACCGGCAAGGTGAAGGTCAATGCGACGCTCGAAGCCGCCGAGATCATGCTGACCGCGATCCGCGAAGCTGGCTCTTCTGCCGGATTGAAGCCCGCAGGCGGCATCCGCACTGTGGCGGACGCTGCGGCTTATTTCGCGCTTTGCGAAAAAGTCATGGGTCGCGGCTGGGTGTCGCCCCGCAACTTCCGTTTCGGTGCGTCCGGCCTCCTTGGTGATATCCTCGCAACGCTCAACGGAACCGCACCGGCGAAATCGGGAGCGGACTATTGAGCCTTCTCCCGCAGGAAGTCATCCGCGCCAAAAGGGACGGCGATGCGCTTGATCCCGCGGATATCGCCGGGTTTATCGAAGGTTTGACCAAGGGCTCGGTCGGCGAGGGACAGGCGGCCGCCTTCGCCATGGCTGTCTTCTTCAACGGCATGAGCCGCGAGGAAGCGGTAGCTCTGACGGTGGCCATGCGCGATTCAGGCGACGTGCTCGACTGGCCCGATATCGACCGCCCGGTCGTCGACAAGCATTCGACCGGCGGTGTGGGCGACAATGTTTCGTTGATGCTGGCCCCCATCGTGGCAGCCTGCGGCGCAATGGTGCCAATGATCTCCGGCCGGGGTCTCGGTCATACGGGCGGGACGCTCGACAAGCTGGATTCCGTCCCCGGCTACACCACCGCGCCGTCCAACNAACTCTTCCGCAAGACGGTCAAGGAAGCGGGCTGCGCNATTATCGGCCAGACCGGTGATCTCGCGCCTGCCGANAAACGGCTCTATGCGATCCGNGATGTNACNGCNACGGTGGAATCNGTNNCCCTGATNACGGCCTCCATCCTGTCCAAGAAGCTCGCGGCCGGGCTCGGCGCCTTGGTCCTAGACGTCAAATGCGGAAACGGCTCGTTCATGGGCGATACCGACGGAGCCCGTGAGCTCGCGCGGTCGCTCGTGGCCGTCGCAAACGGTGCGGGGCTGAAGACATCTGCGGTTCTGACAGACATGAACGAACCATTGGCCTCCGCTGCCGGTAACGCGGTCGAGGTCGAAAACGCGGTGCGCTTTCTGACAGGCGCAAAACAGGACGTCAGATTGCGTAAGGTAACGCTAACGCTTGCAGCAAACATGCTCGTCTCCGGCGGTTTGGCCGCCGACNCGGTTGCCGGTTTCGAGCAGGCCAGCCGGGCACTCGATGAAGGTCGTGCCGCAGAAATCTTCGGTAAGATGGTGTCGGTTCTGGGCGGGCCTGCAGATTTCGTTGATCGCTATGAGACCCATCTCGAAATCGCACCGCTTGTCGTCGATATCACGGCTGAAGACGACGGCTGGGTTGCCGGTTACGACACCCGCCGCATCGGCATGGCGGTTGTAGCCCTCGGCGGTGGCCGCACGCGCCCGGAAGATGATATCGACCACGCGGTAGGTCTCACCGACTTCCTGCCTGTCGGCACGAAGGTGGCAAAGGGCGAGCGGCTCTGCCGGGTTCATGCGCGGTCCGACGATCAGGTCGCGATGGTGCGTGAGCGCCTGGCCAGCGCGCTGAANANNTCCGGTGATCCAGCTGAAGCCGGGNCGGTCATTCTCGAGACGATCGGACCGGANCAGGCNAGNTGAGACGAANGCCTCAGTTCTCCAGCTTCAGTTCGCGGCCTTGCACCTTGTAGCTGGCCAGGCGCGACATGAAGCTCATGCCGATCAGCGTCTCGTCGAGATCCTGATCATCCAGCACGAATGCGGTAACATCGCTGACGGAAATCGGCCCGATCTCTATGCGCGAAAGATTGACTTTCGCAGCCGTGGTTTCGCCGTTGGCGGTCCCCACGCGAAAGGTGAAATCCTTGCTTTGCGTGCTCACGCCAAGCTTGCGCGCGGTTGAAACGTTGATTGCGACAACAGTCGCGCCGGTATCGACGACNCCTTTGATCGTGCGACCNTTGATNCGGAAATCACCGACGAAATGTCCGCCATGGGCCATNGGGATGGAGGCCGTCCTGATGCCGGTCACGTAATTCGGACGATCCTCGTCCNGGGCATCGAGCCGCATNGTCCGCATTTCGGTCGCGGACTCGTTGATNGCGACGGCCTCGGTCAAATCCTTGTTGACGGGGGCGTCNTTTCCCTCCTGGATTTCGAGAAATCCCGGAACCGCGGCAATCGCCAATGCTGCGCAGCCGACGAGGAAGATCTGCTTGAACATGACAAAACTCCAATTCGATCGGAGCCTAGCCGTGATTACCTAACGGAAAATGAGGAATCCGGCGCGCGAAAGCGGCCGGATTACGCTGTGGTAAATGAGTGGTGAAGACTGCAGCGGGTTCTATTTCGTGCCGTACATCCGGTCTCCGGCATCACCCAGGCCCGGAACGATATANCCCTTTTCGTTCAGGTGGCTGTCGATCGAAGCCGTGAAGATCGGAACGTCCGGATGCGCTTCCTGGAAATTCTTGATCCCTTCCGGTGCGGCCAAAAGGCAGAGGAACCGCATGTTCTTTGCGCCCCGTTCCTTCAGCTTCTCCACTGACGCGATCGAGGAATTCCCCGTCGCCAGCATCGGATCGACCACGATGACCAGACGGTTGCCGATGTCCTCGGGTGCCTTGAAGTAATATTCGATCGCTTCCAGCGTTTCATGNTCGCGNTAGACGCCGATATGGGCGACGCGGGCCGAGGGCACGAGATCGAGCATGCCTTCCAGCANGCCGTTGCCGGCGCGCAGGATCGAGGCGAAGACCAGTTTCTTGCCTTCGAGGATCGGCGCGTCGATTTCTTCGAGCGGTGTCTCGATTTTCTCCATGGTGAGTTCGAGATCACGCGTGACCTCGTAGCAGAGCAATGTCGAGATCTCGCGCAGCAGCCTTCGGAAGCCGGCTGTCGAGGTATCCTTCTTGCGCATGAAGGTGAGCTTGTGCTGCACGAGAGGATGTTTGATGACCGTTACCGAATCCATGACCGTCCGCCGTTTCGAGAAGTTGTGATGGTCGCGATCAAACACCTTAGCGGCGCAAGCGGCAACCCGCGCGGTCTCTCTTAGCCGAGCTGTCCCAAGAGTTTTTCCCGTGTCGGTTCGTCCACGAATGCCGCCTCGATGGCCGTGCGGGTGAAGCTTGTCAGCATTGCCGCATCATAGCCCCAGGTTTTGGCTGCCATCGCGTATTCGTGGCCGATGGAAGAGCCGAAATGCGGCGGATCGTCGGAGTTGATCGTCACCTTCACGCCGGCCTTCCGCATCGTCTCGAACGGATGGTTTTCCCACGCTTCGAAGACTTTGAGCGCGACGTTCGAGCCTGGGCACAGTTCAAGCACGACGCCCTCCCGGGCGATGCGCTCAACGAGCGCCNGNTCTTCNATCGNACGCGCCCCGTGNCCCANTCGCGAAGGCCGCACATGGTCGAGCGCGTCGCGCACGCTCTCAGCGCCCGCCAACTCGCCGGCATGAATGGTGATTCCGAGGCCGGCTTCCCGGGCAATATCGAAGGCGCGCGCATAATCGGCCACCTTGCCGTACCGTTCCTCACCCGCCATCCCGAAACCGGTAATGAGCGCATGTGGGCGATCGGCGGCCAATCGCGCCGTGGCTTCGACTGCGTCCGGGCCAAAATGCCTGATGCCCACCACGATCATNCGGCATTCGATGCCACTGGCCAGTCTCGCGCGCTCGATTCCCGCACTGAGGCCCGCCAGATAGCCCGAAGTGCCAATGCCCGAACGTTCNGCGTGGTCGGGGGAGACGAAGATCTCGGCATAGATCGCGCCTTCCGCAGCAATGCCGGAGAGATAGGTTTCGGCGAGAAGGGCGTAATCCTCTTCGGTTCTGAAAAGTGCGGCAGCGCCGTCATAGGCCGCGAGAAAGGTCGTGAAATCCGACCAGACATAACCTGCATCATCAATGAACGAACTGACGTCGACGCCATATTTTCCGGCCTGNCGTCGCACCAGATCGGGCGAAGCGGCGCCCTCGATGTGACAATGGATTTCGGCTTTCGGCACGGCGATGGTCACAGGAAGTTCGTTCCATGTGCGGTTGCAGGCAGTTTGAGATGCTTAGCCACCGAAGCGCCGATATCGGCATAGCTCGGACGAATGCCGATGGAGCGCGCTTGCACCCCCGGCCCGAANCCCAGGATNGGCACGCGTTCACGNGTATGGTCGGTGCCCCGCCATGTGGGATCGCAGCCGTGATCGGCGGTCAACAGAACGAGATCGCCTGCTTTGAGCTTCTTGGCGACAGCCGGCAGCCGGTGGTCGAAGGCCTCCAGCGCCGCCGCATAGCCAGGGACATCGCGGCGATGACCGTAAAGCATGTCGAAATCGACGAAGTTGGTGAAGACCAGATCGCCGTCCCTGGCCTCGTCCATCGCCCTCAGCGTCGCCTCGAAAAGAGCGTCATTGCCGCTTGCCTTGTGGCGCCGGGTCACGCCCTGATGAGCAAAGATATCGTCGATCTTGCCGACAGCGATGACCTCCCGCCCGGCTTCCTCCGCAACGTCGAGAAGCGTCGGTCCGGGCGGCGGGACGGAATAGTCCTTGCGGTTACCGGTGCGTGTAAAGCCCTTCTCCGCCGTGCCGATGAAGGGGCGCGCGATCACCCGGCCGATATTGAGTGGGTCGACCACATCCCGGATCTTTTCGCACAGGCGGTAAAGACGCGAGAGCCCGAAATGCTCCTCGTGGGCGGCGATCTGAACCACGGAATCGCTCGACGTGTAGAAGATCGGCTTGCCGGCCGCGATATGCTCTTCGCCGAACTGCTTGATGATTTCGGTGCCCGAGGCGTGGCAGTTACCGAGGATACCGGGAATGTCGCCGGTCTCCATGAACTGCGCCACCAGCTTCTCGTTGAACGCGGGTCCGTCGTCGGGGAAATAACCCCATTCGAAGGCAACGGGTTGACCGGCGATCTCCCAATGCCCCGAAGGCGTGTCCTTGCCGAGCGAGGTCTCGCTGGCGGTCCCCCATAGTCCCCGCGGCCGGGAAGGCGGGTTGATGCCTGCGGGCCAGAAGCCGGATGCCAGGTGCGCGGCATCCGCCAGTCCCAGCGATACCATGTGCGGCAGGTTAAGTGGTCCGTCGCGCAGTCCCTTGCGGTCGGCGAGCCCGGTCATTGCGTATTCAGCGATGTGACCGAGCGTATCCGACCCCTCGTCACCGTATTTGGCGGCATCCGGCGCGCCGCCGATGCCGAATGAATCCAGTACAAACAGAAATGCGCGCGCCATAAGTTCCCCGTAACCCTTGCGGATAATGGTGTCGTGGGCCGGTTGCTCCGGCTTTCTCCGATCTCCTCATATCCGATTGCCGACGGTAACCCTAATTCAAGCGCAATGCCATCTCCCGAAAGCCCTGTGCTAAAACGGATCAGGTCCACGGCTCGCCAGCCCCGACAGCAAGGAGGAGTGATGCTGCGTCTGCACGCGATCTGTCTGTGCCTGTTGATGGCGATACCGGCTTCCGCGCGTGCGGATGATAGCGTGAACCTGCCGGTTTTGCGTATCGGGATGGTGGAAAGTCATCCGGCGATGGCCGATCCGCTCAAAATCCGGTCTATCGAGGACGCTTACGAGCGTGCCCTCGACATTCCGGTCGAAATTATCCGCTTCCCCGATCTGGCAGCGCTTGTCGATGCCCATGCCAGCGCGCGCATCGAGTATGCGATGCACACAGCACTCTCCTTCGCGACCACGGCGGGCATTTGCGACTGCGTGGTCCCGCTGCGCCGTCCCGTCGGCCTGGATGGTGTGGAGGGATTTCGCGCGGCTCTTCTTCTGAAGACAGGCATCGAGGCGAAAAGCGCACGGATTGCCTATTCAAGCCGATCGTCACTTTCGGGATGGATACTGCCAAACGAGGCGATGGTGAGCGGTGCGCTTGAGATCGGCGAGACAATCGAGGCCGGTTCAACAGGCAAGGCAATTGCCACGCTTGCCTCGGGCGAGGTCGACGGTGTGATCGCCTGGCTGCCGATTGGCCGCGACGATTCGAATGATCCTTTGCCCGCACGTGTGTTTGGCGGAGATTACGCGTCCGGGCTGGAAGCTGTGGGCGATCTCCGTGTCGCCTGGCTTTCGGATCCGGTCTATCACGGTCCGCACGCAGTCCTGCGATCTTTGCCGGTCGATCTGGTGGAGAAGCTGGACATATTCCTCGATGCGTTGCCGCAGGGGAGACCCGCTCTCTTCGATGTCCTCGAACCCTATCAATCGGGCGGATACAAGCCAGCCACCGGTATGGATTACCAAGCGCTGGAAAGATTGGCGATGGGGTTGCGCGAAAGCGTCCCGCCTGGCGCTGGCAGCCAACCTTGATCTGAAATCAGCCGCAGTCGGAGCAGCTGACTGTGGAGGCGACACGCGGGCGCAGGTGATAGGTCTTGCCCATATTGAGATGCCGCATCTGAGATCCTTCATCGTCCGATGAGAAGAGAAAGAGGTCGTAGTTCAAGTTGAGCTCGGTACGCACGAGGAAGGTCGAGGCAATATTGAGCTGCGAGGGAACGGTCGTCTGCGAGCCTGTGGCGTAAGCCTTGGTGCCGTCGTCCTTCCACGACCAGACCACCGTGGCCTTCTTGCTCGCGTCGATGCTGATCGCGGTTATCTTCAATTTGAGGCCGGATGACTTGAACGGCGCCATCACACTCTCGGCGACATCGACCATGTTGGCCAGATAGGCTTTGTTGACCGAGTCCTTCTGGGTTACGAGGTCGGCGACCGAGCTTGAGGCGCGCGCGAGCTTCTTGTTGACCGACATCGCCACGGAAACCTCCAACGAGCCGATGTAAAGGACGATCAGAACTGGTGCGATGAGCGCGAACTCAACGGCGCCCACGCCTTCCCTGTCGCCGCGAAACCGTCGCAGGGTTGCATTGAACCTTGTCAGGAAACCGGTGCTGCTGGCTGCTGTGATCTTTGCCATTGTACTTTTTCCGGTTGAGGGCGGTCAGGGATAATTTTCATTCTGGAAGGCCGCCGTGGCGACCATCAGATAATATTGCGGACTGTCTTCATCGCCTTTGACATTGGTGATGTAGGGTCTCATCAGATCGGTCGTGACGTCCCAATGGTAATAGGCTCGCACCACGTTGATCGAGCCGGCGCCGCCGGGATCGTAGTCGAACTTGGATGTGTCGAGATCGCCGTCGGCAGCGCCGCCAACACGCGGGATGCCTTTCGGAACGTTCGCGAAGGTCGTGAATTCGCGGACATCGAGGTTCAGGCGCGTTTCATCGCATTTCAGGATGATTGAAATCTCGCCGCAAAATGCGGAGCGGAACGCATTTTCATCCATGTCGGTCGATTTTCCCTGATTATAGGTAATCTGACCGGTACGGATCTTTCGGCCCATCGTATCGACTGCGTTTTCCAGAAGCTGCTCGCCGGCATAGGCGATGCAGGCTTCAATCGTCGCGAATATGAGCATGAAGAAGGGGATGGCGAGGATCGCGAATTCAATCGCCGCTGTACCGTCCTCATTCTTGCGGAAGCGATGGAAAAGCAGCGGCCGGCGTCGTTCGCAGCCTGCCGGATTTCGCAAATCGTCCCTTTTCATCGCCATCGGATTGTTCCAGCTCCGGATTATCATGGAGACAGGTTACGCCAGAGGAGTTGAGGAAAAGTAACGTTGGGGGCTAATTCATTGAGTGTATGATTAAGTCGAAGTTAACCGCAGGCAGCCGTCAGGTTGGCTTATTGTGGCGGAGCAGCCGGTGCGGCCGCACCTGCGGTAGACTTTACGTGCTGCTCGCAGGACGGGGTGCAGGAAAACACGGTCCGTTCGGTCTGCCGGTAGATCCGCAGCGTGTTGGCTTCATCAACCGAAACGAGAACGATCTCGTCGACGATCGGTTGCCCTTCCATGTCGAGGATGACAAGATTGGTGGTCCCGTAGGATTTTCCGGTCAACACGATCGTGCTGGAATCTGCGATAGCCACGTCAGCGACGGCAGAACTGCCGACGATGACCTTGCTGATCTGCCGGTCGACCTTGATGATGCGCGCATGATCCATGGAAACGCGGATCAGGTCCTCCGATGCAAGCGCAGGGGTGGACAGCGATGCCGCGTAAAGGCCGAAGGCCAAGGCGCCGATCAGGGTGCGTTTGATGAGAGGCAGAGCGACCATTCGTCAGATCCTTGAATTGGTTCGTCCTAAAATCCCCTTTAATGGTGAATTAAGTGTAAAGCGCTGACCAGGTGGGCGCGCGCAGATGCTTTCGGTGAATTCCCGAAATTGGAAAATGCCGCTTGAGGGTGAGATAGCGAAACACGCAAGTTGAAGAAAGTCGCGCTGAAACACCTCGTTCTATTTGTGCCTATATATAAGGTAGGCGACTTGTGGGTTGCTTCNGGTTTAACCCAACACTAACCATCCNNCGNGGTAGCATTCGTACACCAATTGATAACCTTGTTTCTTAAGTGGATGGCAAAGGGCAAGCAGTAATGTGTGCTCATCCGACCAGGAAAATACCTGGCGGTGGTGCTGAAACCGCATGTGGAACAAGGAGCAACCCCATGAGCAAGCTTATCGCACGTTTCGCGAAAGACGAATCCGGCGCAACTGCCATCNAATACGGCCTCATCGCCGCCCTCATTTCTGTCGCACTGATCACCGGCGCGACCACCCTCGGCGGCAGCCTGAACAACACCTTCCAGGACATCTCGACCAAGATGACCACCGCTGAAGGCGCTAACTGATCCTCGATCAGTTCATTCATGCAAAATGGGCCGCTCCACATTGGGCGGCCCTTTTTATTTGTTCTTTCTTAAGCGCGTCAGGGTAATTTCGGATCGCAAAGGGAGTTCGATATGCTCGATGCCGCGATTTTCGTCGTCTTTCCGCTTTTGATGGCGGTCGCCGCGTTTTCCGACATGTTCTCCATGACGATCCCGAACCGGGTGTCGATCATTCTCTTCGCGGCTTTTCTGGTCATAGCGCCGTTTGCGGGACTTGGGCTCGCGCAGATCGGCTGGCATGTAGCCGCCGGCTTCATCGTTCTCGTCGTGTGTTTCGCGCTCTTCGCGCTGAATGTCATGGGCGGAGGCGATGCGAAGATTCTGGCCGCCAGCGCCGTCTGGTTTGGCTTCAACCCCGATCTTCTCGCCTATGTCGTCACGGTCGGTATCTATGGCGGCTTTCTGACCCTCTTCGTTCTGGTCCTGCGCGCCAACCAGCAGACCCTGTTGGCCTTGCCGCTGCCCATTCCGCTTCACTTCTTCAACTCGAAGAAGGGAGTGCCCTACGCGATTGCGATCGGACTGGCGGCGCTGACCTGCTACCCCGATTCCGTTCTCATGCGCATCGCGCTGAACTAGGGTCCTGACCCCCGGGTCGCCACAATCCCCTTTAAGTCCTTTCGCGCACGGCCCTGAAAAACCGGGCNGGGCAAGAAATATTTCATTTACCATCCCTTGAAGGAACTTATTAACCATAATTTGACGATTGCACGGGCATTCTCCCAACAGTGAAGTCCAACTGTTGGGGACGTAAGGATGAANCCCGCACGAGCCATCATCATGGCAGTCGCCGTTCTGGCCGCAGCCTTGGCCGGATATCTCGCGCTCAACATGACGCGGCAGCCGGCCGTTGTCGCGGAAGCGCCTGAAAAGANCGTCGAGAAGATGCCGACCGTGGAGATCCTCGTTGCCAAGCAGTCGATGCCTGTCGGCGCGCGGTTGAACGAAGAGTTTCTCGAGTGGAAGGGCTGGCCGGAGGATGCGCTCGTCGACGGCCTGATCCGTCAGGACGAGCGTCCCGAAGCAATCGCCGAACTCAATGGCGCCGTCGTGCGGTTGCCGATGTTCGTTGGTGAACCCGTGCGCGGCGAGAAGATCGTCGATTCCTCCGCTCGCGTCATGTCTGCTCTTCTTCCCGCAGGAAAGCGTGCGATCGCCACGGAAATTTCAGTCGCCACCTCGGCGGGTGGCTTCATTCTTCCCAATGACCGGGTTGATGTCATCATGGTTCGGCGTGCGACCGGAAGCGAAGGCTACCTCACCGAGGTCATCCTTTCCAACATTCGCGTTCTCGCCATCGACCAGCGCATCGAGGAAAACCCCGACGGCAGCAAGACTGCGGTCGGTTCGACCGCGACGCTGGAACTGAGCCCCGACCAGGCGAAAATCATCACGGTGGCGCAGCAGCTCGCTGACCGGCTCACCCTCTCGCTTCGCAGCGTCGCGGACGCGCAGGAGCCGGATGCGGGCGGTGCCGACTATCTTTTGAGCGGTGATACCGGNACCGGCGCCATCAGGGTGTTTCGCTCCGGCGCGGTCACCGACGTAACGCCGGCCAATTAAAGTGCGGAGATCGAAAGTGCGTAAATCACTGAAAAAGATCACGGCCTCGTTGACGACAGTCGGCATGATCGCGAGCCTGTCACTCGTTGACCTTCCGGTCGTCGGCGTCACGGCGGCGCAGGCCGAGTCGAACGTCATCAAGATCACGCGGCAGGGGCCGGGCGTCACCAAGCGCGTTCATCTCGGCTTGAACAAGGCCATCGTCGTNGATCTGCCGACGGACGCACACGATATTCTGGTCGCCGACCCGACGCTCGCCGANGCCGTGACCCGCNCCTCGCGGCGCATCTACCTTTTCGGCAAGATGGTCGGCCAGACGAATATCTTTGTCTTCGGCCCGAACGGCGAAGAGATTATCGCCATCGAACTGGATGTCGAGCGTGACGTCGCCGGCCTGGAGGCTCATCTGGCCCGTTTCATTCCGGATTCGGATATTCGCGTCGAAATCATCTCCGACAATATCGTGCTCACAGGTTCGGTGCGCACTCCGCAGGATGCGGCGCAGGCGGCACGTCTGGCGGACATCTTTCTCACCGGCGGTGAGGCGACCACCCGTAACCTGACGGCGACCGGTGACGGTGGCGATGCCGCGATCTTCGCGGAGCAGCGCCAGAAATCCCAGATCGTCAACATGCTCAAGATCGATGGGGAAGATCAGGTCACCCTCAAGGTGACCGTTGCCGAGGTGAGCCGCCAGGTGCTCAAGCAGCTCGGTTTCAACTCTTCCGTATCCGGTTCCGCAGGAAGTTTCGTCAATACCAACCCGCAGAACCTCGGAGCACTCAACACAGGCCTGAACTACGCCTCGCTCGGTGGAACGATCAATGGCTACTCCATTGCCTCCTACGTCAATGCCATGGAGCAGGCCGGTGTTATGCGAACGCTCGCAGAACCCAGTCTAACGGCCATTTCCGGCGAAAAAGCAAACTTCTACGTTGGCGGCGAGTTCCAGGTCCGCGATTCCGTTGAATATGATGACACCGGCAGGGCCACCTACACGGATCGGGAAGTCGAGTACGGTATCCGCCTGAACTTCCTGCCAGTGGTCCTCTCCCCGGGGCGTATCTCGCTCCGGATCGAAACCGAGGTTTCGGAACCCACTTTCCAGGGTTCGACGTCGCTGCAGGGTAGCCGCAGCGCACCCGGCCTCACGCGCCTGTCCATCAAGCGGCGCGAAGCATCCACATCGGTCGAACTTCCGTCGGGTGGTTCGATCGTGCTCGCCGGCCTCGTTCAGGACAATATTCGTCAGGCGATGTCCGGCTATCCAGGCATTTCGAAGATTCCGGTCCTGGGTACGCTGTTCCGAAGCAAGGATTTCGTTCGAAACGAAACCGAGCTCGTAATCATTGCGACACCCTATCTAGTCAAACCGGTTGCCCGGAACAAGCTTTCGCGCCCCGATGACAATTTCAACCCGGCCAATGACGGCGCGAGCTTCTTCCTCGGCAAGGTGAACCGTGTCTACGGGCGCATGGAAACCGATCTGCCGCCAGGCCGGTACCACGGCGCAGTCGGCTTTATTTACAAGTGATCGGGGGCGATACGATGAACACGCATAACAGTACATATTCCCTCGGCAGGTTGCGGCGGCTGGCCGGCCCCGTGGTGATGGCTTCGCTGGCCGCAGTCCTTCTTTCGGGGTGCGCCAACAGGCATCACGTGATCGTCGGATCCATTCCCGATGATTATCGCACGCGCCATCCGATCATCATCAGCGAGAAGGAACACACCTTCGACATTCCTGTCGCCAGCAGCGACCGGAAGTTGACGCCAGCAATGCGTGAGACTGTTCGTGGTGCATCCGACCGCTATCACACCATGGCGTCGGGCACGGTAACCGTTCTGGTGCCGACAGGTTCGCCGAATTACGGCGCGGCATCCCTGATCGCTCGCGAGGTTGTCGACATCCTTGTGGATGACAGTGTGCCGCGTCACAAAATTCTCATGGCAAGTTACGCTGCGCCGTCGCCCGAAGTCGAAGCGCCGATCCGCATCGCATTCACGGCAACCACTGCGGCGACGGGGCCCTGTGGCCGCTGGCCGGAGGACATGCTCGCCAACGGCGATCAAAACCGGAACTACGAGAACTTCGGCTGCTCCTCCCAGAGCAACCTGGCGGCGCAGATCGAAAACCCCGGCGATCTTCTCAGCCCGCGCGGCATGAGCTCGATCGACGCCGAGCGGCGTGGGGTGGTGGTCGAGGCCTACAGACAGGGCGGCGCAACCCTGGTTCCGGTTAAATAGCACCCCCCAACGTGCAGACGGAACGAAGACAAGCCGAACGTAAAGAGTGAACTGGAAACGGAACGATGGCGAATCTGGATTACACGCAGGAACAGGAGCTCGAACTTTCCGAATCCCCTGAAGGGGAGCGCGGTGATATCGAGCGTGTTCGGCCGCTACCGCGGATTTCGGTTCACGCCTTCTGTGAAACAGATAGCGTGATGCGCACGCTCGAGCGCTGCGCGCAAGACAGGCGCATGGCCAAGGTTCATGCCCGGATCAATTCCGGCGGCGTGCTGGCCGCGGCCAACATGTACGCGTCATCCTCGACGCCCAATCTGCTCATTCTCGAAACCTCGCAGAACGCCGACAGCCTGATGGCTGATCTCGGTCAGCTCGCCGAGGTCTGCGATCCCGATACCCGCGTTGTCGTCATCGGACATGTCAACGACGTCACTCTCTATCGTGACCTGATCCGCAACGGTATTTCGGAATACATGGTGGCGCCGGTCTCAATGGCCGACGTGATCGGTGTGATCTCGGGCATCTTTGTGGATCCGGACGCAGAGCCGCTTGGCAGGGTGATCTCCTTCGTCGGCGCCAAGGGCGGCGTTGGTTCTTCGACGCTTGCGCATAATTGCGCCTGGTCGATTTCGGAGCTCTTCGAGAGCGAAACCATTCTCGCCGACCTCGATCTGCCGTTCGGCACCGCCAATCTCGACTTCAACAACGACCCGGCACAGGGCATCGCCGAGGCCGTGTTCTCGCCCGACCGTCTCGACGAGGTCTTTCTCGACCGCCTGCTCGCGAAATGCTCCGAGCACCTCTCCATGCTTGCCGCGCCGTCGATGCTCGATCGCAACTACGACTTTGACGGTGACGCCTTTCTGCCGATTCTCGATATCGTCCAGCGCAATGCCCCGGTGACCGTTCTCGATGTGCCGCATCTGTGGAACGACTGGACCCGCAAGGTTCTCTCCTCGTCNGACGAGATCGTGATNACCGCCACGCCGGATCTCGCCAATCTGCGCAACACCAAGAACCTCTACGACACGCTCGCCAAGCTCAGGCCCAACGACACGCCGCCGCTTCTGGTGCTCAATCAGGTCGGCGTTGCCAAGCGCCCCGAGATCGGGATCGACGTCTTCTGCGAGCCGCTTGGCGTCGAGCCCTGCGCCATCATCCCTTTTGACGCCCAGCTCTTCGGTGACGCGTCGAACTCCGGGCTGATGATCGCGGAAGCGAATGCCAAATCGCCGGTCTCCGAATCGCTCTCCCAGCTCGCCCATATCGTCACCGGGCGCGCCGAGGTGAAGAAGCGCCGCAAGTCCGGCCTCGGAGGCCTCATGGGTCTTCTGGGCCGCAAGTAACGACCATTTTGTGAGTGGAAACAGGTAATGTTCGGCAAACGCCCCAGCGGTTCTCCGCCCCGGCCTGCACANTCCGCGCCAAGCCCGGCGCCCGAGGAGCGCNCCCTTGCGCCCGCGTCNGAGCCTGCACCCGCCCATTCCTCCCANGGATCCATGCTGGCTGAGGCGCCCAAGCCCGCAGCACCTTCTGCCTCGTCGGGGCAGGGCGGCCAATCGGCATCAGCCGGCAATGCTCCTCTTCCTCCCGCTTCTCGACCGGCAGCACCTGCCGGACGCAAGGAGGAGCCGCGCCGCCGCTCGCCCCGCAACGAAGCCTATTACGACACCAAGAGCCAGGTTTTCTCCGCTCTTATCGACACCATCGACCTTTCCCAGCTCGCCAAGCTCGATGCCGAAAGCGCGCGTGAGGAAATCCGCGATATCGTCAACGATATCATCACGATCAAGAACTTCGCGCTGTCGATCGCCGAGCAGGANGAATTGCTCGACGACATCTGCAACGACGTTCTGGGCTACGGTCCGCTCGAGCCGCTCCTGGCCCGTGACGACATCGCCGACATCATGGTCAACGGCGCCGGCAACACCTTCATCGAAGTGGATGGNAAGGTCATCGAGAGCGAAATCCGCTTCCGGGACAACAGCCAGCTTCTGTCGATTTGCCAGCGTATCGTGAGCCAGGTCGGNCGTCGCGTCGATGAATCGAGCCCGATNTGCGACGCNCGCCTTCCNGACGGTTCCCGTGTCAACGTCATTGCTCCGCCGCTCGCCATCGATGGCACCGCGCTGACCATTCGTAAGTTCAAGAAGGACAAGCTCACCCTCGACCAGCTTGTTCGTTTCGGCGCCATCACGCCAGAAGGCGCNGCGATCCTGCAGATCATCGGCCGCGTGCGCTGTAACGTCGTGATTTCCGGCGGTACCGGTTCGGGTAAGACGACGCTTCTCAACTGCCTGACCGCCTATATCGACACCGACGAACGCATCATCACCTGTGAGGACTCNGCCGAGCTGCAGCTTCAGCAGCCGCATGTGGTGCGTNTGGAAACCCGCCCGCCGAACATNGAGGGCGAGGGNGAGATCACNATGCGCGATCTCGTCAAGAACTGCCTGCGTATGCGCCCCGAACGCATTGTCGTTGGCGAGGTGCGCGGACCCGAGGTGTTCGACCTTCTCCAGGCGATGAACACCGGCCACGACGGTTCGATGGGCACGATCCACGCCAACTCCCCGCGTGAATGTCTCAGCCGTATGGAATCCATGATNGCCATGGGCGGCTATTCGCTGCCGGCCAAGACCGTGCGCGAGATGATCTCGGGNTCGATCGACGTCATCATCCAGGCTGCCCGCCTGCGTGACGGTTCGCGCCGCATCACCCACATCACCGAAGTGCTCGGGATGGAAGGCGACGTCATCATCACCCAGGACCTGATGCGNTATGANATGATGGGTGAGGACGCCGCGGGTCGCATCATCGGCCAGCANCGCTCGACCGGTATCGGCCGCCCGAATTTCTGGGATCGTGCGCGTTACTACAACGAGGACAAGCGTCTCGCCGCCTCCCTCGATGCCATGGAAAAAATGTCGGAGTAGGATCAAGCCTTGTTCGGAATCGACATCACCGTTCTTGCCATGATCGCGCTTGCGGCCTTCTCGGCCGCTGCGCTGGGCTATGGTGTGCTCTACAACAAGATTGAGGCCGACAAGAAATCCGCGCACCGCCTGAATCGCGTCAAGGCGGCGGAAACCGACCGGAACAAGGTCAATGCCGCGCGCGATCGCATCTCCGAGGCNAACAAGCGCCGCAAGACGATGCAGGAAACGCTCAAGACGCTCGAGGACAAGCAAAAAGAGAACGACAAGCGTAAATCGCCGCCGCTCGCNGATCGTATCATGCAGGCCGGGCTGCCGATNTCCGTACAGCAGTTCTATATGGTGTCCGCCGTTTTCGGNCTTGTCATCGGCTTTTTTGCNTTTGTCACCAACGGGACGCTTCTNGTCGCAGGCGGCGCCGCGATCGTCGGCGGGCTTGGGCTGCCGCGCTGGATCCTGAGCTTTCTGCGCAAGCGCCGCTTCAAGGCGTTTCTCGAAGAATTTCCGAATGCGCTCGACGTGATGGTGCGCTCGATCAAGTCCGGTCTNCCGCTCAACGATGCCATCCGCATGATNGCCAGCGAAGGCCAGGAACCGGTTCGNACNGAGTTCCGTCGTGTTGTCGAAGCCCAGCAGATGGGCCTGAGCGTGCCCGAGGCCTGCGCCCGTCTCTACACCCGTATCCCGCTTTCCGAGGCGAACTTCTTCGCCATCGTTATCGCCATTCAGGCGCAGGCCGGCGGCAATCTGTCGGAAGCGCTCGGCAACCTCTCGCGCGTGCTGCGCGACCGCCGGAAGATGAAGGCCAAGGTGAGCGCGCTGTCGATGGAAGCCAAGGCGTCGGCCGTCATCATCGGCGCTCTTCCCTTCATCGTGGCGACGCTCGTTTACCTGACCTCGCCCGAATACATGATGGTGCTGTTTACCGATCCGCGCGGGCACATGATCATGGGCGCTTCGGCAGTATGGATGTCGATCGGTATCTTCGTCATGCGCAACATGATCAACTTCGAGATCTAGGGACGAACGATGGCCAACATTCTCGCAGCTCTCGTCGATCCGACCTATCTGGTTCCGGCCCTCGTCTCGATCGCAGTCTTCGCCACGCTCTTCACGATCATGGTCCCCTTTTTCGAAAAGGGTGACCTTGAGGCGCGAATGAAATCGGCAGCCCTCGAGCGCGAGGAGATCCGGGCGCGCGAACGNTCACGGCTCAACGCCGAACAAGGCAGCAAGGGCCGGCCGGGCCTGCGCAACAAGAACAACCAGTCGGTTCGCCAGATCGTCGAACAACTGAACCTGCGCAAGGCGCTGGTCGACGACGCGACCGTTGCCAAACTCAGAAGTGCCGGCTACCGGACCCAGAACGCGCTCAACATGTTCCTGCTGGCCCGCGTTATCATGCCCTTCATCTTCTTGGTGGTGGCGGTTCTCTACATTTTCGTGCTTGAGATGGTGCTCGCCGAAAAGCCGTTCACCGTTCGCCTGCTGGCCTGTATCGTAGCGGCCTATGGCGGTTTCTACGCGCCCAACCTCTTTGTCTCGAACCAGGCCGGCAAGCGGCAGAAATCGATCAAGATCGCCTGGCCGGACGCGCTCGACCTTCTGCTGATCTGCGTNGAATCGGGCGTGTCGCTGGAAGCGGCGATGAAGCGCGTGGCCGAGGAAATCGCCATACAGTCGACGGCGCTCGCCGAGGAGTTCCTGCTCACCACTGCCGAACTTTCCTACCTCCAGGACCGGCGCATGGCATTCGAGAACCTTGGCAACCGTACGGGTCTCGAAAGCGTCAAATCCGTGACCCAGGCGCTCATTCAGTCTGAACGCTACGGTACGCCGATCGCTCAGGCGCTTCGTGTGCTGTCACAGGAAAGCCGCGACGCGCGCATGAACGAGGCTGAAAAGAAGGCCGCCGCGCTGCCGCCGAAACTCACGGTTCCGATGATCCTGTTCTTCCTGCCGGTGTTGATTGGCGTCATCCTTGGCCCGGCAATCATTCAGGTCATGGACAATTTCGGCTGAGCCGGTTCTCGCCACACATCACTGAAAACCAGGAAAGCGGCCTAGACAGAAAAGGCCCGGCTCGAGACTGAGATGGGATTGTCCGAGGGATCGCGCGCATTGGCGAAGCTGTAGCCGTCGGCGGTGTGGAGGGGTCCGAAGACGAGGCCGGACTGGCGGGCTGTCGCGCAGAAGCTCTCGACATCCTCGACATCGAAGACGAGCTTGACCAGTGACTGNCCNATNTTCTGACCCTTGGAGGCGGGATGGAGGAGGAGCGTTATTCCGCCGTTGCGAGGGCGCAGTTCCACGATGCGGTCATCGTCTTTGGCAATCGGCTCAAATCCGAAATGACGGCAATAGAATGCGGCCATGTCCTCCATCTTCCGNGTGTAGACAACGAGACGTCCGAGAGGCGTGTTCATGGGCACTCCGCTGAATGTGCGTTGCCGAAGGCTGTAAGAGAACCTGATCCCAAAATCAGTTGGTGTTCTTCTCTTCGCCGTTCTGCAGCTTGGCCCAGGAATTCTGCTGNGCGAGCATCGCGCGCAGATATTCGACATTTGCCTGGGCCTGGTCGGCCGANAGTTCTGCGCGGGCGATGTTTTCCGCTTCCTGGAACCGGCCCTGAAGGCCGACGACGAGAGCGAGGTTCTGGCGCACGCGGCTGTCGGCATCCGGCCGGTTGGCGGCCTTGCGCAGATAGGTCTCTGCCNAACGCGGATCGCCGTTGATCAGGTAGGACATGCCGAGATTGGAGAGAACCGAGGGTTCCTCCGGCTCGATTTCGAGAGCCTTGCGGTAGCTCGCGCGGGCGCTGTTGGAATCGCCCAGCTGGTCGAGCACCGCGCCTTCGGCGGAAAGAAGCTGCCAGCTCGGACGGTCGGGAGTCTGCGCGCGGCGGATGATTTCGAGGGCTTTCTGCAATTCTCCGGCGCCTGCGAGTGACTTGCCATAGGCTGCGAGAACGGTGCGGTCGGTCGGGTTGTGGATCGCCACCTGCTGCATGACGGCGAGCGCCTGGTCGTTGCGGCCGGACATCCGCANCATCTCGGCATATTTCATCCCCGTGGCGGCGTTCTTGGGATCGCGCTCATAGGCCTGGCCGAAGCGCTCGGACGCATTGCGCAATTCTGCGGCATTCATCGAATCGAGCGGCTTGTTGATCTTGGGGATCGAGCCCGTGTGAAGCGGCGNCTTGGAGGCACAGCCTGCCAGCGACAGGGCCAGCAGCACGGCGGCGGTGGATACCGCAAGGTTCCGGATGGTTGGTGAGCTCGAGATGGCAAAGCGCATGAAAGAAATCCCTGTCCGCGATACAGTCCCCGTGCGCGGTGCGAGCATNAAAACCGCATNGGGCCGTGTTCCCTCCCTGAGCAATAATCTGTTAACCCTAATTAACGGTTAACAGAGCCTTGAAGCCGACCCCGAAACAGCATGCGAGGAGTGCCACCCCATGGCGCCATACCAGTTCATCAAGCGCGAATATCCNACTGCCAGCGACGAGACGAGCCGTCCGGTCTGGCTGGTGGCCAAGGGTGGAGTTGGCGANGCCGGNCTTCCTGCAGNNGTCNCNAAATGGGCTGGAAACGCAGGTTTTTCGGGCGCTGAGGGCAGTCACCTTCTGGTNCCGGATNCGGANGGCAATCTCGCCGGNTGCCTGTTCGGCCTCGGCGACAAGTCAACGGCGCANCCATTTGCNGCNGGNAANCTGGCTGCCGCCCTTCCCGCAGGCNTGTGGCACCTCGAAGGCTCGGAAAACGNGCTGCGTGATTCGCTTGCCGTCGCGCTCGGTGGCTACCGTTTCGAAAGCTACAAGAAGCCCGGCGCCGAACGTGGCAAGCTGGCCCTCGANCNGGGNTTGGACGCAAATGAACTGGCACGTATNGCCTCCGGCGTCGATCTCGCCCGCGATCTGATCAACACGCCCGCAAACGNCATGGGGCCTGAAGCCCTCGAAGGCGTGTTCCGTGCCCTCGGCAGTCATTATGGCGCGGCCATTACCGTCATCTCCGGCGACGAGCTCCTTGAGCAGAATTTCCCCATGATCCACGCCGTTGGCCGTGCGGCAAAGGACGCGCCACGCCTGCTCGACATGCGTTGGGGCAAGGAAGGCGCACCGAAGGTTACGCTGGTCGGCAAGGGCGTCTGTTTCGATACCGGCGGCCTCGATATCAAGCCGGCCTCATCGATGCTTCTGATGAAGAAGGACATGGGCGGAGCCGCCAACGTCCTCGGTCTCGCGCTGATGATCATGGATGCGGGGCTGGACGTCGATCTACGCGTACTCATCCCTGCCGTGGAGAATTCGATCGCCGGCGACGCCTTTCGCCCGGGCGATATCCTCAAGAGCCGCAAGGGCCTCAGCGTTCAGATCGACAACACCGATGCGGAAGGCCGGCTGGTGCTGGGCGACGCGCTCACCTATGCCTGCGAGGACAAGCCGGAGCTCCTGATCGACATGGCGACGCTGACGGGCGCTGCCCGCGTGGCGCTCGGCCCCGATCTGCCGCCCTATTACACCGATGACGAGGCATTCTCCGACGATCTCGCCGATGCGGCCGACCAGGTTGCCGATCCGCTCTGGCGCATGCCGCTTTACCAGCGTTACGAGGCCATGCTCGATGTGCCCGCAGCCGACATTACGAACGCACCTGCCGGCGGTTTCGGCGGATCGATCACCGCCGCACTCTTCCTGCGCCGTTTCGTCGAAAAGCAGATCTCCTGGTGCCATCTCGACATTTTCGGCTGGACTCCCAAAGCGCAACCTCACGCCCCGGTTGGCGGTCAGGCGCAGGGCATCCGCGCGCTGTACCAGCTGATGTGCGACCGCTATCGCTGACGAATTACGACCCGAGGGCTTGCGAATCCACGGTCCGTCCGGGAGTATAGGAACGGAACCGTAACGAATCTCGCGGCTATTGCGATGTCGATNGATCTCAAACCCTCGCAGGCGCTCGGCCTCTGGCATGCGGCGACACTGGCACAGCTCGAACTGGTCGGACCCGATCTGACCATGCGCCAACTCGTGATTCTGTTGCACATCTATCTGATGCCGCCGCCCCACACGGTGCGGGGGCTTGCCGCCCGTCTCGACGTCACCAAGCCGGTGATTACCCGCGCACTCGACACCTTGGGGAACATGGGGCTGGTTCGCCGTGTGCGCGACGAGCGTGACCGCCGCAACGTCATCATCAAGCGCACGGTCGAGGGCTCGCTGTTCGTCGAGAAGATCGGCGACCTCATCATCAAGGAAGCGGCGAAACTGCCGCGCGACGGAGTAACGGGATGAGCGACACACTCGATCATCGTCTATTCGCCTATCGTCCCGACCTCGCCGAGGAGGCTCTCAAGGGACAGGTCGAGGCCAAGCGTTTCGTGCCCGGCGAGCCGGCTCACGTCATCGAACCGGTCATCGACATCCGGCCGCGACCCGATCTCTCGGCGATAATCGACAGCCAGGCGCTTTATGGTGAAACGCTGCGTGTGCTCGATCGCCGGGATGGCTGGGCCTGGATCAAATGCGATCGCGATGACTATGTCGGCTACGTCTACGAGGAAGCGCTCGAATTGGGCGTTGGCAAGGCGACCCATGAAGTCGCGGTACCGCGCACNTTCCTCTATCCANGGCCTGATCTGAAATTCCCGTTCTCCGTCGCTCTGTCGATCGGTAGCCGGCTAAATATCGTTGGTGTCGCGGTTACGCGCGACACCCGTTACCTTCTGCTCGAAAGCGGCGAGGCGGTAATTGACAGCCATTGCCGCCCGCTCGATGCCGAACGGCCGACAGATCCGGTGACAGTCGCTGCGACCTTTCTGGAAACGCCCTATCTCTGGGGCGGGCGTTCCGGTTTCGGCCTCGACTGTTCCGGGCTCGTGCAGATCAGTTTCGCGACGACGGGCTATTCGGCCCCCCGCGATTCCGACATGCAGGCCGAGCGCCTCGGCGCGGCGATCGATCCCGAAAAAGACGGACTGCAGCGCGGCGATCTCGTCTTCTGGAAGGGTCATGTAGGCTTTATCGAGGATGACGGCAAGACGCTCCTCCATGCCTCAGGCGGCACGATGACCGTTACCCGTGAGCCGCTGGCCGCCGCCATTGCGCGCATCGCGAACCTCTACGGACAACCGACCGGATATCGCAGGGTTTCACCTGATCGTCAGTAGCCGGCGCTTTTGTCGACCAGATTGGTGAGCGGCTCGCCGCGATCATAGGCTTTCATCTGTTCCACAATCGGACCGGCGAGTTTCGTTGCGCTNGATGCAGCCGCGGCGTGTGGGGTCACCGTCACTTTCGGATGNGTCCAGAGCGGNCTCTCCTTGGNAAGCGGTTCGGTCTCGAATACATCGAGCGANACCGCACTCAGCAGCCCGTCATCAAGGGCGGCGATGATGTCGGCTTCCACCTGCAATCCGCCGCGCCCGGCATTGATGAGGACGGGAGCACCGAGAGGCCCGCGCTTGGTCATACGCCTGAAGGTTTCCGAATTGAGGATGCCGCGGGTCGCATCCGTCAGCGGCAGCAGCACCACGAAAATGTCCGCAGAGCCCAGGAAATCGCCAAACCCGTCTGANCCCGCATAGCAGGTNACGCCATCGACATTCTGCGGCCGCCGTGACCAGCCGGTGATGTTGAAGCCNAGCGCTTTCAGCTTTGTCGCCGAATCCCGCCCGAGTTCACCAAGCCCCATGATGCCGACNGTCATTTCATCNGCGGACGCCTGTTCGCGGATCTCNTCCCAGACACGGTCCTGCTGCAGACTGCGGTAGCGCGAACCGAAGCGATGATGGTCGAGCACCTGCCAGACGACATATTCGCTCATGCGAGCGGTGAGGTTGGGCGAAACGATGCGCACAATCGGCACGTCGGGNAGGGTCGTGTCCTTGAAGATGTGATCGACACCCGCGCCGAGCGAGAAGATGACCTTGAGGTTCGGCAAGTCGGACAAAAGCCCCTCGGGCTGTTTCCACACGACGGCATAACGGATCGACGGATCGGTCGCGCCGTCCGGTTCGAGCACGATCTCGCGGCCCGGTGCGTGTCTTTCCAACTCTCCGATCCACAGTTCCGGATCCCAGCCGGTGGCCGAAAGAAGAATACGCTCGTCACTCATCATGCTACTCGCTCACTGCGCCGCCCGGTCGTGTTTCCATGTCGAAGGCGGCAGCCATCAGGGCCTTGGTATAGGCCGTCTTGGGCCGGTCGAAAATGTCNTCNGNNGCGCCCTCTTCCACCACCTTGCCGCCGCGCATGACCATCACNTCGTTGGCAAGCGCGCGGACGACCTTCAGGTCGTGGCTGATGAAGAGATAGGCCAGATCATGTTTGCGCTGGAGATCGCGCAACAGGTCCACCACCTGCGCCTGCACGCTCATGTCGAGCGCCGAAGTGGGTTCGTCGAGCATGACGAAACGCGGCTTGAGAACCATGGCACGCGCGATCGCGATTCGCTGGCGCTGGCCGCCGGAAAATTCGTGCGGGTAACGCCAGCGGGTGCCGGCATCGAGGCCAACCTCCTCGAGCGCCTGCGCCACGCGCGCATCGCGTTCGTCGGCAGAAAGGTCCGCGCCGTGGATTTTCAGCCCTTCGCCCACAATCTCGGCGATCGACATGCGCGGCGAGAGGGAACCNTAGGGATCCTGGAAGACGACCTGCATCTCGCTTCGGAGCGGCTTCATNTCGGCNAAGCTTTTTGTATCGATGCGCTGCCCGTCGAANAGGATTTCNCCCTCCGAGCGGATGAGGCGCACCAATGCCATGCCGAGTGTGGTCTTGCCCGANCCGGATTCNCCGACCACGCCNANNGTCTGGCCCGATTTCAGTTCGAGCGAGATCCCGTCGACCGCTTTNACATGGTCGACCACCTTGCGCATAAANCCCTTCTTGATGGGGAACCAGACNCGCACGTCCCTGGCTTCCATCACGGTCCTGGCGGCNTTTTCCGTTTTCGGCGGGCGNCCGGTCGGCTCNGCNGCGAGCAGGTGCTTGGTNTAGGGGTGCTGCGGGTCGGTGAAGATNGCCTCNGTCGGNCCNGCNTCCACGATCTCGCCCTTCGTCATCACGCAGACCTTGTCGGCGATCTTGCGCACGATGCCGAGNTCNTGGGTGATGAAGAGCATCGCCATCTTGTGNCGTGTCTTGAGGTCGGCCAGCAATTCGAGGATCTGCGCCTGCACCGTCACGTCGAGCGCGGTGGTCGGCTCGTCGGCAATCAGCAGTTCCGGCCGGTTGGCAAGCGCCATGGCGATCATCACGCGCTGCCGCTGGCCGCCCGAGAGTTCGTGCGGGAAAGCCGTCACCCGCGATTCGGCATTGCGGATGCCGACCTGCGTCAGGAGCTCAATCACCCGGCCCCGGGCTTCGGTCTTGCGCACGCCCTGGTGCAGCGAGAGGATTTCCGTGATCTGCCGTTCCACCGTGTGGAGCGGATTGAGCGAGGTCATCGGCTCCTGGAAAATCATGGTGATGTCGTTGCCGCGCACCGCGCGCAGCTCGCGGGTGCTGGCGTTGAGCAGATCCTTGCCCTTGAAGATGATCTCGCCGGACGGATGGCTTGCCGCCGGATAGGGCAAAAGCTTGAGCACCGAGAGCGCGCTCACCGACTTGCCGGAGCCCGATTCCCCCACCAGTGCGACTGTCTCGCCCGGTTGGATGTCGAAGCTCACGCCCTTGACGGCGGGGATCGCCTTGCCGTCCTGGTGGAAGGTCACGGCGAGGTCGCGAACCGAAAGCAATGCGCTGTTGGCTGTATAGGCACTCACCGGAAGGTCTTCCTCGGGTCGAACGCGTCACGGGTGGCCTCGCCGACGAAGATGAGGAGCGACAGCATGATGGAGATCGAGAAGAAGGCGGTCAGCCCCAGCCACGGCGCCTGCAGGTTGCGTTTGCCCTGTGCGATCATCTCGCCGAGCGAGGGCGAACCCGGCGGCAGGCCGAAGCCGAGGAAGTCGAGCGACGTCAGGGTGGTGATCGAACCCGACAGGATGAAGGGCAGGAAGGTGAGTGTCGCTACCATCGCGTTGGGCAGCAGGTGCCGGTACATGATCGTGGTGTTGCCGATGCCGAGCGCCCGCGCCGCATTCACATATTCGAAGTTGCGGGCGCGCAGGAACTCGGCCCGGACCACGCCGACGAAGGCGGTCCAGGAGAACAACAGCATGATGCCGAGCAACACCCAGAAACCAGGCG
Organism: Hoeflea sp.; assembly: GCA_002707605.1. Classification (GTDB taxonomy): domain Bacteria; phylum Pseudomonadota; class Alphaproteobacteria; order Rhizobiales; family Rhizobiaceae; genus Pseudohoeflea. The sequence continues at coordinate 39,000 of PANK01000013.1, read as the reverse complement.
GCAGCACAGCGGCGATGATAAGCAGCACATAGAGCACCGGCATCGAGGACCAGACCTCGATGAAGCGCTGCATGAGAAGGTCGGTCCAGCCGCCGAAGAAGCCCTGTACCGCGCCCGAGGCCACGCCGATGATCGCCGAGAAAAAGGTGAGCGCCAGGCCAAACAGGACCGAGATGCGGAAGCCGTAGATCATGCGGGCNAGCACGTCGCGCGCCTGNTCNTCGGTACCGAGCCAGTTGAGATTATGCCANTTGCATTCCGGATCATCGACACCCTGNGGATAGCCGGAGCAGTATTCNTCACGGCTCATNGTCCAGAACGGCGCGGTGGGCGCGGAATGNGGAATGAAGGAATTGGCGGTCAGGAACGAATAGCGGATNGGNGGCCAGATCATCCAGCCGTTTGCCTCGATCTCNTCGCGGATGAAGGAATCGCGATAGTTGGTCTCGGCCAGAAAGCCGCCGAACTTCTCTTCGGGATAATCGACGACGATCGGGAACAGGATCTCGCCATTGTAGGAGGCGACGATCGGCTTGTCGTTGGCGATCAGTTCGGCACAAAGCGACAGGCCGAAGAGAANGAGGAAGATCCAGAGCGACCAGTAGCCGCGCCGGTTGGCCTTGAAGTTCGACCAGCGCCTCTTGTTCATCGGCGACAGCCATCCCTTAGGACGGCCGGTCGGTGCTGTGGCTTCCGACATGTCGAAGGCAGCGCTCATCAGACGTCTCTCCGCTCGAAATCGATGCGCGGATCGACCCAGGTATAGAGGAGGTCGGAGATCAGACCGATGACGAGACCCATCAGCGAGAAGATGTAGAGCGTGGCGAAGACCACCGGGTANTCACGCTTGACCACNCTGTCGAAGCCGAGGCGACCGAGNCCGTCGAGGGANAAGATCGTCTCGATCAGCAGCGAGCCGGAGAAGAAGGCGGTGATGAAGGCACCGGGGAAGCCGGCGATNATGATCAGCATGGCGTTGCGGAAGACGTGGCCGTAAAGCACCTGCCGCTCGCCNAGGCCCTTNGCCCGCGCGGTCGTCACATACTGTTTGCGGATCTCGTCGATGAACGAGTTTTTGGTCAGAAGNGTGGTGGTGGCGAAGGCTGCAAGTGCAAGCGAGACGAGCGGCAGCGCCAGGTGCCAGAAATAGTCGATGATCTTCTCGGGCCAGGAGAGCGAGGCCCAGTTCTCCGAGGTCAGTCCGCGCAAGGGGAACCAGTCGAAGAAGGATCCGCCGGCAAACAACACGATCAGCAGGATGCCGAACAGAAAGCCCGGNACGGCATAGGCNACGATGATNACGCCGGAGGTCCACACGTCGAAGCGTGAACCGTCGGTAACCGCCTTGCGAATGCCGAGCGGGATCGAGATGCCGTAGGAGAGAAGCAGGATCCAGACGCCGAGNGAGATCGAGACCGGCAGTTTCTCGGCGATCAGGTCGATCACCGAGATGTTGCGGAAGAAGCTCTCGCCGAAATCGAAGCGGGCATAGTCCCACAACATGTTCAGGAAGCGTTCGAGCGGNGGCTTGTCGAAGCCGAACTGCTTTTCNAGCGACTTGATGAAGTCGGGATCGAGGCCCTGCGCGCCGCGGTACTGCGAGTTGAAATCATCGTTGAATGCCGCGCCCTGCAGGTCGTTGCCGCCTGAAATGCGCTCGGTGGTGTTATTGCCCTGACCGGTCAGTTCNGCGATCACCTGCTCGACCGGGCCGCCGGGTGCGAACTGCACGACGATGAACGATATNGCCATGATGCCGATCAGCGTCGGGATCATCAAGAGCAAGCGCCTGAGGATATAACCGCCCATCAGCTGTCGCTCCCCGGCACNAATGTAGCCAGAGAGGGCAGGGCGGTCGCCGCGCTGTCCAGAAAATGCGTCCTCAAATCATCCCGTCCGCGTGATTCGGTTCCGGGCATTTGGAATCGAAGCCACAGCCCATTGCAAGTGCCGATCAGTCCTCGGCCTCCTTCGACCACCAGGCGTCGGGGAAGCCGAGGCCGTAATAAGGCAGTTCCTTGGGGTGGGCCAGGGTGTCGCGATAGGCAATTTTCACGGCCTTGGAGTAAAACAGCGGCACCACGTAATGATGGGCCAGAAGCACGCGGTCGAGTGCCCGCGTGGTGGCGATCAGCTCGTCCCGGTCCTTGGCGAATACGATGCGCGGGATCAGTTCGTCGATCACCGGATCGGANATGCCGACATAGTTGCGGCTGCCCTGGACATCGACCGATTGCGAACCCCAGTAGTTGTACTGTTCGTTACCGGGGTTAAGCGATTGCGCCCAGACGACCCAGATGATGTCGTAGTCGAAGCTGCGGACCCTGTTGGTGTACTGCGCCGTATCCACCGTGCGGATNTTCGCATCGATCCCGATCTTTTTCAGATCGTTGATATAGGGCAGGACCGAGCGCTCGAAGGAGGCGCTCTGCAGCAGNACCTCGAGTTCGAACTGCTCGCCGGTTNCCGTGTTGACGAGCTTGCGGCCCNGCAGTTCGTAGCCGGCNTGCTTGAACAGGTTNAGAGCCTCGCGCAGGTTGGCGCGCATCTTCTGNGCATNCCCNCCGACCGGGTTTTCGTAAGGTGTGGTGAACACCTCTTCCGGCACGCGGTCCTTGAACTCCTCCAGGATTTCCTTTTCTCGACCNTCCGGGAGGCCGGAGGAAGCGAGTTCGGTGCCCCAGAAATAGCTGTCGATACGGTTGAGCCCGTCATAGGCNAGGTTGTGGTTGAGGCTTTCGAAGTCGAAGGCGTAGTTCAATGCCCGGCGGACCCGCTCGTCCTGGAACTTCTCGCGCCGCATGTTGGGCGCCATGGCCTGCATGATGCCCGTGGCGCGCAGNGGGTTNTCGATCTCCTCGCGGATGACCTCGCCGCTCTTGACCGCCGGGAAGTCATAGGCCGTNGCCCATCGGCTCGACGAGTTTTCCTGGCGGAAATCTGTGGTGCCTGCGCGAAAGGCCTCGAGTTCCACATTCGCATCGACGAAATAGATATANCTGATTTCGCCGAAATTGTTCTGGCCGACATTNACATTGAGATCCTTGGCCCAGTAGTCGTCACGCAATTTGTAGCGGATCGTCTTGCCGGGATCGGAGTAGGAGATCTCGTAGGGCCCCGAGCCCATGACCGGCTCGAGTGTGGTCTTGGAGATGTCGCGCGCTTCACCCTTGTCGTTCTTGCCTTCCCACCAGTGCTTGGGCACGACGGTCAGCTGACCGAGGATCTGCGGCAGTTCCTTGTTGTTCTTCTGGTCGAAGGTAAAGGTGACTTCGCGGTCGCCGGTCTTCTCGGCCGAGGTCACATGGGCGTAGTAGCTCGCCTGCAGCGGATTGTGCGCCTTGTAGCTCTCGAAGGAGAAGATCACGTCTTCCGGCGTGATAGGCTCGCCATCGGCAAATCGTGCCTCTTCGCGGATCAGGAAGGTTGCCTCAGAAATGTCGTCGGGAAAGGAAACGCCCTCGGCGATCAGCCCGTAGGAGGTGCTGACTTCCTCCTCGCTTGCCTTCATCAGCGTATCGAAGACGAGGCTCAGCCCGACAGCCGTGTCGCCCTTGGCGAGAACCGGGTTGAACGTGTCGAAGGTGCCTTCCTCCGACATGCGCAGCGTTCCGCCCTTTGGCGCATCCGGATTGACGTAGTCGAACCGCTTGAAGCCCTTTTCATATTTGGGCTCTCCCATCAGCGAGGTCGCGTGGTTCCATTCTCTCTCGGGGGCTGGCGTCTCGGCGTGGGCGGCGCCGAGGTGAAGCGCGAGGCCGAGAGTTGCGAGGCATATGGAAAGACGCGGTCTGAATGTCATGAGCTTCTCCGGTTGGATTTCGGGAAGCTTAACGCATATTGCGGCTGAATGCAGGCGTTTGCGCCAATTTGGAGGCAAAAGAAAAGGCCGGGATCGCTCCCGGCCTTTNCGATTTNTNAATCTGGCGTCGTTGAAAGCCGTTCGCCTTACTGGGCGGTGTCGGTCTTCTCTTCTTCAACGACCGGAGCGCTTTCGGTNTCAGCCGGAGCAGCCTCTTCAGTCGCAGGGGCGTTCTCNGCGGGTGCAGCGTCCNGGNTGGCGCCTGCATCATCGGCAGGGGCCGCTTCTTCGCTGGCTGCAGCATCGTTAGCCGGAGCGGCGTCANTGGCAGGAGCATTTTCCGTAGCCGGCGATGTTTCTTCGGCCGGTCCGTCCACCTTGTCCGCAGCCTGATCGTCGCCGATGCCTGCTTCCGAGGTCGGGGCTGCTTCGTCGGTCGTTGCAGCGCCTTCCTCCGCAGCCGGGGCTGCTGCTTCGTCACCGCTCGGCGCGGCTGCGGCCGGATCGGGAAGCGGAACCGGCGAATCGGCTTGTTCACGCAGGTATGCGATCACATTGGCGCGGTCTTCTTCCTTCTTCAGGCCGGCAAAGCCCATTGCAGTGCCCGGAACGTACTTCTTCGGAGCGTGCAGGAAGTGGTTGAGCGCTTCGTAGGTCCAGTCGGGATCGACGGAAACGTGTTCCTTCATGCCGGCGGAATAGTTGAAGCCTTCATGCGAGGCGACCGGGCGGCCGACGACGCCGTAAAGGCCCGGGCCGACCTTGTTCGTGCCGCTCGGCTCGACCGAGTGACAGGAGGCGCACTTCTTGAAGACGTTTTCGCCTGCAGCCGGATCAGCTGATGCCATCAGCGGCGCGATCGGCGCAATGCCCTCTTCGGCAGGTGCGGCGGAACCGGCGCCAGCCGATTCATCAGCCTCGATGGCGAAACCGGCGGTTTCCGGCACACCGGCATGGAAGATGCCGTCAGAGGCCAGAGAAATTGTCATCACTACAAAAACGACGCCAAGGAAAGCTCCGGCGGCGGCGTTAAGATATGAGGAGTTCATCAGCATCGCTCCCATGCAGGTCCAGGCCCCATTTCCCGGACCGGTCTTGAAATCGCGCGGAACCTATGTCTTTTGCGTTGCCGTTGCAACACTGTTTGTCGCGGCTCGGGTGAGACAATTTGGTTCCCGTGTCCCGCCTAAATTCAGGATTCCCCGTCGGATGGCAAGCCCGTATTCCAAGACAGCACTCATCATTCCCGCGCGAATGGCCTCGACCAGGCTTCCGGGGAAGCCGCTGGCGGATATCGACGGCACGCCCATGATTGTCCATGTCGCGCAGCGGGCGAGCGATGCAGGCGTCGGAATTGTGGCCGTTGCGACGGATTCGGCGGTAATCGCGGAGACCGTTGAAAAGGCTGGCTTCCGAGCGGTCATGACCCGCGCCGATCATCTATCGGGCTCGGACCGGATTGCCGAAGCGCTGGACAAACTCGATCCCGACGGCGCGATCGAGACCGTGGTCAACGTGCAGGGCGATATTCCGGCGATCGAGCCCGAGACGATCGGTCGCGTTGTCGATCCGCTTTCCGACCCGTCCGTCGATATCGCGACGATTGCTGTGGAGATTTCCGACGAGGCGGAAAAGACCAACCCCAATATCGTCAAGGTCGTCGGCACGCCGCTCGGTCCCACCCGTCTGCGCGCGCTCTATTTCACCCGCGCAACCGCCCCCCACGGCGACGGCCCGCTCTATCACCACGTCGGTCTCTACGCTTACCGGCGCGCAGCACTCGAAAAATTCATCAAGCTCGAACCGGGCACACTGGAGCGGCGCGAGTCGCTCGAACAGCTCCGCGCGCTCGAGAACGGCATGCGCATCGATGTGGAGATCGTTCATACGGTCCCGCTCGGTGTGGATACGCCAGAAGATCTGGAAAAGGCGCGGCGGCACTTTGCCGATGCCCGCCGGACCTGATGGCGCTCCCTTCCCCACTTCCAACCGGAAATGAACTTATGACCACGAAGACCAATCGCATCGCGTTTCAGGGCGAATTCGGCGCCAACTCCGACATGGCCTGCCGCGACATGTTTCCCGACATGGAGCCTCTGCCGTGCGCGACCTTCGAGGATGCCTTTACCGCGTTGGACCAGGGCGAGACAGATCTGGCGATGATCCCGATCGAAAACACGATCGCCGGTCGCGTCGCCGATATCCACCACCTGCTGCCGGAATCGCGCCTGCACATCGTCGGCGAGTATTTCATGCCCATTCATTTCCAGCTGATGGTCATGCCCGGCGTCAAGCGGGAAGAAATCAAGACCGTGCACAGTCACATCCACGCGCTGGGTCAATGCCGCAAGGTCATTCGCGCCAATGGCTGGAAGCCGGTGATCGCAGGTGACACGGCGGGGGCTGCCAAGCTCGTGGCCGAGACCGGCGATCGCAGCATGGCTGCCCTTGCGCCGCGGCTGGCAAGCTCGCTCTACAATCTCGACATCATCGCGGAAGACGTCGAGGACACCGAGACCAACGTCACCCGCTTCGTGGTGCTCGCACGCGAGCCGAAAATGCCGCCGGTCCCGCAGAACGGCGACATGGTGGTCACCACCTTCATTTTCCGCGTCCGCAACCTGCCGGCAGCGCTTTACAAGGCGATGGGCGGCTTTGCCACCAACGGCGTCAACATGACCAAGCTCGAGAGCTACCAGACCGGCGGAAAATTCTTTGCCACCCAGTTCTACGCCGATATCACCGGACATCCGGAAGAGCCCCACGTGGCGCGCGCCATGGAAGAGCTCGGCTTCTTCTCCCGGGAGATCAACATCCTGGGGACTTACCCGGCACATCCCTTCCGCATCACCCAGTCCGAAGGCGAGCTGGAGGAGTAACCCTGTTGAGGGGAGTGCGGCTCCTAAGGCCATAGGCATGAAACAAAAAATGGCGCGCCTCAGGCGCGCCATTTGTCTTTTTGGTGTTGAGCCTGGTTTCTTAGAACTCTTCCCAGCCNTCGACGGCGAGAGCCGTATTGCCCGATACCTGCGGAACCCGCGACTGTGCCGCGGATGCTGCGGGCCTTGGTGNCGNCGGACGCGANGGAGCGCGCGCNGGCTCGGCAGCNTGNCGTGCCCGCTCGGCGACCGGCGAACCCGCCTTGCCGCTGGTGCTGAACTTGGACACCAGTGCAAGAAGGCTGCGGGCCTCGTCGCTCAGCGACTGGCTGGCGGCAGTGGCCTCTTCGACCATGGCCGCATTCTGCTGGGTGACGTGGTCCATCTCGTTGACGGCCGCATTGATCTCCTTGAGGCCGACCGACTGCTCGGCAGCGGAACTGGAGATTTCCTGGATCGTGACGTTGATCTGCCGGACCTGCGCNGCGATGCTCTCCAGAGCACTTCCGGTCTGACCGACGAGGTCGACGCCTTCACTCACCTGGGTTGTGGAGGTGTTGATCAGCGTCTTGATCTCCTTGGCGGCCGTCGCAGAGCGCTGAGCCAGCTCACGGACTTCCTGCGCAACCACGGCAAACCCCTTGCCGGCTTCGCCCGCCCGCGCGGCCTCGACACCGGCGTTGAGCGCCAGAAGATTGGTCTGGAAAGCGATCTCGTCGATAACGCCGATGATCCGGTTGACCTCGTGGGAGGACTGTTCGATCCCGGTCATTGCGGTGATCGCCTTGCGGACGATTTCACCGGACTTTGCGGTATCGGCGTCGGCTGTACTGACCGACTGGGCGGCCTGACGCGCGTTTTCCGCACTTGCGTTGATCTGCGAGGTCAACTCGTCGAGCGCTGCGGCGGTCTCTTCGAGGCTTGCGGCCTGACGCTCGGTCCTCTGCGAAAGATCCGAGGCGCTGTCGGAAATCTCGTGACTTCCGGTTCCGATCGTGTCGGCCGAAGTNGACAGGGTCACGATCGTTTCCTCCAGGCTTGCGATTGCCGAATTGAAGTCGGCTTTAAGCTTGGCGTACTCGCCGGGGAAATCGCCCGAGAGTCGATAGGTCAGATTGCCCTGCGAAAGCTCGGACAANCCGTCTGCCAGNCTNGCAACGACGCGCTGCTGAACGGCGAGCGAACTTGCGCGTTCGTTCTCGGCNTTTTTCCGCTCTTCTTCCGTGAGATGACGCTGGTCCTCGGCGACGCGTTCGAGACGGACACCGTCGGCNAGTTTGTGGCGGAAGCCTTCAAGCGCNACNGCCAGGGCGCCGATTTCGTCCTTTCGGTCTTGGCCCGAAACCGGAGTCTCGTANTCACCCAGGCCGAGATTGTCGACGGATTCGAGCATCGCGGACAAGGGGCGTTGAACCAGCCGGCGGCTTGCCAGATAGAGCACGGCAAGCGCGGAAAGCAGCAGGGCCAACCCGCCTGCAATCATCAATTTGGTCTGGGCATTGACCTGNGCGCTGATCACGCTTTCAGGNACATCGACGAGGACGACCCAGCGGGCGTTCACCCCCGGAAGGTCGAACGGGAAGACGATGCGATCGAACGCCTCGCCCTGCGCATTCTCGATGCNGCCGATTTCGCCGATCGTGCCGTCAGACAGGGCCTTGCCGACGGGGTCCGTCTGTCCGCCTTCATAGGGCTTCATCATGAAGGACGCATCCGGTCCCACGAGCCACTTGGAATCCTGCGAGATNAACATCACGCGCCCGGTCTCGAAGGGACGGATTGCCGTCAGCTTTTCCGAAAGCGATGCAAGTGAGATGTCGACGCCGGACACACCCACAAGCTTGCCGCCGGATTCGACCGGATAGGCGATNGAGCTCATGACGGTCGGNACGTCTGTGCCATCGGCGAGGTAGGGCTTGGTGATGGCGCCGTCGCGGCTGGCTGCGGCAAGAGCGTACCATTCAGCGTCATAGTCGATCTTGAACGTGCTGAACTGGATCTCGCCGTTGCGGTCCTTCGACCAGTAGGGCGAAAACAGTCCGTCGGCATTCGATCCNAGCGCGGTATTGCCTGCGGTCTCTTCCTGCAAGCCATCGAAAGCCTTCGGCGCCTCGGCCATCCAGCTGCCGAATGCGAAAGGATTCTGTTCGAGATTTGCCTTGAGAATGTCGATCGTGCCCTCGCGTTGCAGGAGCCCTGCCGAATGGGTGTGCTCCAGGACGCCGGCCATCGTGCGGGCAGCACTTGACAATTCGCTGACCTGGGACGCGATGTCCTGCGCGATTGCNCGGGCCTCGGACTGGGCCTGTTCGACCACGAGACCGCGCACGCGATCNGATGTCTGGAAGATCGTNAAGAGGTTCGANACGACGAGCAGCANTGTGATCGTCAATCCGGTTACGAGAATGAGCTTGGTCGCCACCGACCGATTTGCTGACTTGGGCATGGGGCCTCGCGAATAGGCACTGCGTTGACGGGAATGGAACCCGGGCAAGATCAATTTTCGGGGNGTGCCCATCATGGGCGGCAGGTCGCAGCATTCGCGCTGACCATGACCACGGCCTAATGCTTTAGTCGTTAAACAATGCTGAAGCGGGCGCGCGGAACCGCTGAAAAACAAGGCGGCGCGCGNCATGCGACACGACGTGTCGCANGCGNGTTATGCGGNTANCTACTTCAGCGCGAGCTGCGCCNCNATCATACGCGAANTGGTTGATCAGCTTGTCCGNGGCCAGTCGATCCAGTCGCGCATCAGCCGGTGCGCGATGGCGCCGGGCGGCGGGGTCTTCGCGGCGTCGCCCAANGACGTCGCGAGCATTGCCTCGGTTTCCTCGACGGAAAACCAGCGGCAGTCTTCGAGTTCGCGGCTGTCATAGGTGATCTCGTCACTGAGCGCCTCGCCGATCATGCCGATCATCAGCGAATGCGGGATCGGCCAGGGCTGGCTTGCGTGGTAGCGCACCCGGCCGACACGAATACCGGATTCCTCGAGCGTCTCGCGCCGCACCGCATCCTCGATTGTCTCGCCGGGTTCGACGAAACCAGCCAGACACGAATACATCCCTTCCGGAAAATGCGGGCTGCGGCCCATCAGACAGCGCCGGTTTTCTTCGTCGATGACCATCATGATAACCACCGGGTCTGTCCGCGGGAAAACCGCATGACCGCAAGCGCTGCATTTGCGGCGATAACCGCCGGCCTCCGCCGTCATCGCGCTGCCGCATCGCCCGCAATGACGGTTTGATCGCGCCCATTGCACCAGACTGTTGGCCTGGGCATAGGCCCCGAGCGTCTTCTGGTCCATCAGGAGTTGGCGGTAGACCGAACGTGCGTCGATCGCCTTGTAGGGCTCGGGCAGGTTGTCTGCCTGGATGAGGCAGTGGACTGCAAGCAGGGCCTCGCCTTCCTCCGTGCGGCCCAGCAGGATCGTGTCACGCAGCTCGGGATGAAACTTGTCGAGTTCACGTTTTTCAAGAAGGCCCACAGGCGTTGCTTCGCCCTCGGCGCGCATGATCAGCCGGTCCCCGGTAATGGCGAAAAAGCGAGTGCTCTCCTCGGCCATCGCTTTCGGCAGTTCATCCTCGCTGCGAAATTCCGATTGGCGGTCGATGGTGTTGCCGGAAAAGGCGACGAGGCGGCTCGCCTCGCCGTGTGGCGCGGAAGTGTCGAAAATCGATGACGGCATAAGGTCAGAAGGCTCCGAGAAGTTCGCCGATGAATGTGTCGCGATCGGCGGGATCCCATGGCCGGGCACTGCCATGTCCCCAGACCGGCCGCGGCCAGTTCTCGTCACCCTGATCGCGGGCGATGACATGTAGATGGAACTGTGAGACCACATTGCCAATAGCACCGATATTGATCTTGTCGCATCCGGTGGCCTTTTTCATGGCTTCCGCCGCGAGGGCGGATTCGAAGGTCAGCATGGTCTGGTCGAGCGGCGTCAGGTCAAACAGTTCCACGATGTTCGGACGTTGCGGGATGAGGATGATCCACTTCCAGCGGGCATCGTTCATCAATCGCAATTCGCTCAATCCCAAACGGCTGACACGGACCGTATCCGCCTCCAGTCGCGGATCGAGCGTGTAGTCTGACATGCGGCATCCTCCCTTATGTCTTTCGCATTACCATTTTTTCTCGCACTTGGCTTGCATTTGTCGGGTCGATTGACGATATGTGGGGCCGGGAGGTTGGTGGTGGACGAGCCACTCGCCAACCGGGTCAGGTCCGGAAGGAAGCAGCCCTAACGAGCCAGGCACGGGTCGCCGTGCCAGCCTCCCACCCGAACCGGCGGCAGCCTCTTTGGCAGACTTCGATGTCACGGAGCCGCTGGCCGCGACACCCTAGGGAATAGAACTCGAGGACAACGCGGGCGCATGGACGATCAGACCGGCTCCAACCAGTCAGTTCATGGCAATTCGGGAGAGAGCCAGACCGGATACCGCGTTCTGGCCNGAAAATACCGTCCCCGCGATTTNACCGATCTGATCGGCCAGGCGCCNATGGTNCGCACGCTNACCAACGCNTTCGAGACCGGNCGCATNGCNCAGGCCTGGANGCNGACCGGGGTTCGCGGTGTCGGCAAGACNACNACCGCNCGNATTCTNGCNCGNGCCCTCAACTACAAGACCGACANGATCGACCGCCCGACCATCGANCTNNATGAGCTGGGCGAGCACTGTCANGCGATCATGGANGGNCGCCANGTCGACGTTATCGAGATGGATGCCGCCTCGCACACCGGCATCGACGATATCCGCGACATCATNGAGCAGGTGCGCTANCGCCCGGTNTCNGCNCGCTACAAGGTCTACATCATCGACGAAGTCCACATGCTNTCCAACCAGGCCTTCAACGGCCTNCTGAAGACGCTTGAGGAACCGCCGTCCCANGTGAAGTTCATTTTCGCGACCACAGAAATCCGCAAGGTNCCGATCACGGTTCTCTCGCGTTGCCAGCGTTTCGACCTNCGCCGCATCGAAACGGCGACGCTCGTCGATCACTTCCGCTCGATCGCCGGCNAGGAAAANGTNGAGATCGACGACGAATCGCTCGCCATGCTNGCNCGNGCNGCCGAAGGCTCGGTGCGTGACGGCCTGTCCCTGATGGATCAGGCGATCGCCCATGGCGGCGGCAAGGTGGATGCCGAGACGGTTCGCTCGATGCTGGGTCTGGCCGACCGCTCGCGCATTGTCGGCCTGTTCGACCGGCTGATGGCGGGTGATGTCGCCGCAGCCCTCGCCAACTACCGCGACCAGTATGATTCGGGCGCAAATCCCGTCGTCGTTCTGAACGATCTCGCCGATCTCACCCATCTGGTCACCCGGCTCAAATTCGTGCCGGAAGCCGCCGAGGATGGTTCGCTCACCGAGATCGAACGCACCAGTGGTGCCGAATTCGCGGCGCGTCTTTCGACCCCGCTTCTCTCNCGTACCTGGCAGATGCTTTTGAAGGGGATCGCCGAGACAGAAACAGCGGCGCGGCAGTCTGCCTCCGCCGAGATGGTGATCATCCGGATCGCCCATGCCGCAAGCCTGCCTTCGCCGGAGGAAGCCGCGAAGATCATCGCCAAGGGCGAGTTNTCCGCCGCGCCCAATCCGGGCAACGGCGCCGGCCACAACGGCAACGGTGCGTCAGGGGGCATGGCATCGCCCGGCCANCCTGGCGGGTCCATGTCTCATGATCCGGGTTCCGCGCCGCGCATGATGGCCGCCGGCGGTGGTCGCGATGGTGGACCGGTGATGCATCTCGCGCATTCCGGCGAACCCGAGCCGCAGACTGTCGGTCGGGTCGAGGAGCAGGTGGATACGGTTCCGGTCCGTTCGATCGAAGACATGATGGCGCTGGCCGACAAGTATCGCGACATTCAGGCCAAGATNCAGCTGCGCACCATGGTGCGCCTCGTCCGCATCGAGCCGGGCCGCGTCGAGATCAACCTGACGGATGACGCCAACCCGACGCTTCCGGGCGAACTGATCAAGAAGCTCGCCGACTGGACCGGCAGGAAATGGACGGTGGCGCTCAGCCGTGAGCCCGGTCAGCCGACGATCGCCGAGACCGAGAACGCCAAACGTGAGGCCCTCGTCAGCGATGCGCGGCAGGACCCCGATGTCGCCGCAATCCTCAAGCAGTTCCCCGGCGCCAGGATTACCGACGTGCGCATTATCGCCGACGAAGAGGAATTCGCACCTGAGAGCGTGAGCGAATCGGCGGATGGCGATATTCTGCCGCGCGACGACGAGGGATTTGACGATCCTTTCTGATCAGGCTGCCGTGATGACAGCCTCCGTAAAAGCAAGACAGACAAAGCAATGACAAGGAGACGCCGATGAAAGACCTCATGGGCATGATGGGTAAGCTCAAGGACATGCAGTCGAAGATGCAGAACATGCAGGCCGAGATTGCGGAACTGGAAGCCGAAGGCGTGGCAGGCGGCGGCATGGTCAAGGTCATGCTTGCCGGCAAGGGCGACATGACTGCTTTGACCATTGATCCGTCCGTCTTCAAGGAAGACGAGGCGGAGATTCTCGAGGANCTGATCCTGGCCGCGCACAATGACGCCAAGGCCAAGCTCGATGCGGCNATNGAGAAGAAGACACAGGAAGTCACNGCCGGTCTGCCGATCCCNCCCGGCATGAAGCTGCCGTTCTGATCGGGTCGCATTTCCGCCGATGGCCAAGAAAGTCACAGGTCCGGAGATCGAGCGGCTGATCCAGCTCCTCGCCCGTGTTCCGGGCCTGGGGCCGCGGTCCGCCCGCCGCGCCGCCCTCCACATGATCAAGAAGAAGGAGCAGTTGCTCGGACCGCTCGCCGCCGCNATGAGCGAGGCGAACGATCGCGTCGGCCTGTGCTCGACCTGCGGCAATGCCGATACGTCCGACCCCTGCACCATCTGCTCCGACCCGACCCGTGACCAGAGCGTCATCATCGTCGTCGAGGACGTCTCCGATCTCTGGGCACTGGAGCGTGCGGCGGCCATGAACGCCGCCTATCACGTACTCGGCGGCACGCTCTCACCGCTCGATGGGGTGGGGCCNGAGGATCTGGCGATTTCGAAGCTCGTCGACCGTNTNTCGGCCGGNGGCGTGCGNGAACTCCTCATTGCGGTCAATGCCACGGTCGANGGGCAGACCACNGCGCACTACATCATCGACCAGCTGGCCGATTTCGACGTCAAGATCACCNGGCTCGCGCATGGCGTGCCGGTGGGTGGNGAGCTCGATTATCTCGACGAAGGGACGCTCGCGGCAGCCATTCGCTCGCGCACCAGCTTCTAGGCCCTGTCCCAAAGCCGTCGTTTAGCGGGAGCGGGATTTNACGGNCTAGANNCCCGCTTTCCATCACGCGCCGCAACACTCTGCGGCAATTCGTGCTTTCACGCCGCCAAACAGTCCTTGCTTTCGCCGCTTTCCCGGTGATAGCGAAACCCTCGAGTTCGGGGGGACTCGGCTGGCATAACGGGGTTCTTATGGTTCAATATATTGATCTGAAATCGCAATATGCGCGTCTCAAGGACCGCATCGGCGAAGGTATTTCCGAGGTTCTCGAAGGCGGCCAGTATGTCCTCGGGCCAGCGGTGAAGAATTTCGAACAGGAAATGAGCGACTATCTCGGTGTCCGCCATTCGATCGGCGTATCGAACGGCACCGATGCCATCATCATGGCGTTGCTCGGTCTCGGCCTGACCCCGAAGGATGCCGTATTCGTACCCTCCTTCACCTATGTCGCCACCGCGGAAGCAATCCTGATGGGCAATGCCACGCCCGTCTTCGTGGAAGTCGATGAGAAGTCCTTCAACATCGACCCGGAAGACCTCTCGGCCCGCATTGAGGCGGTGAAGGCCGAAGGCAAGCTCACCCCGCGCGTGATCATCGCCGTCGACCTTTTCGGTCAGCCGGCCGATTATCAGGCGCTTCGCAAGATCGCCGACAAGCATGATCTTTTCATTATCGCCGATGCGGCCCAGTCGATCGGTGGCAAGTCCGGCAACAAGATGATCGGTTCGCTTGCCGACTGCACCACAACCAGCTTCTACCCCACCAAGCCGCTCGGCTGTTACGGCGACGGCGGCATGGTGTTTACCGACAGTGACGAACTCGCTTCCATCTACCGCTCGGTTCGCGCCCACGGCGAAGGGGCGCATCGCTATGACGTCGTCCGCGTCGGCATGAATGCGCGGCTCGATTCGATGCAGGCGGCGATCCTGTCGGCCAAGCTCGGCATATTCGAAGACGAGCTCGAACATCGCGAGCGTGTGGCGAAGATCTACGACGAACGCCTCAAGGATGTCGTCACCGTGCCGTGGCGAGTGCCCAATTCCCGCTGTGCCTGGGCGCAGTACACGATCCAGGCCGANGACCGCGACGGATTGAAGGATCATCTGGCGGCCGAAAACCTTGTCTCCATGGTCTTCTACGCCAAGCCGATGCATCTGCAGACGGCTTACGAGATGTATGGCGACGGCGTGGGTTCGCTGCCGGTCAGCGAGCGTCTGGCCGATCGCGTCCTNAGCCTGCCGATGAACCCCTATCTCTCGGATGAAGANGTTCACAGCGTCTGCGANCGGATCGTCTCCTTNTACAAGTAAGANGNTANTNNCCGGCCCTCTGGCGAGAGGGCCGGCNNCCGGCTTATGCTGGGGCATGATTCGGATCCTCGCCTTTCTCATCGCTCTCGTCATCGCGCTTCCCGTTCTCGGNAGNNCGCCCGCCCATGCCGCAAGCCGCNGNGAGGTGGAGGCGCTTTACGCCAAATGGCGNGAGAACGATCTCTGGCCGCANGCGCGCGCCAANGGCGTGTCNCGCGNTTCNTTCGACAAGGCGATGAAGGGCGTGGGCCTCAANTGGGATCTNCCCGATCTCGCGCCACCNGGTTTCCCCAAGCNCAANNAGCGCAANCAGAGCCAGGCGGAATTCCGCAGCCCGGGCGCNTATTTTTCCGAAAANCGTCTGCAGGGNCTGGCGGCGNCCGGCCGCTCNCTCGCAAGCCGCCACGCCTCGGTGCTGAAGCGCATCGAGGNGAAATGGGGCGTGCCGGCAGGCATCATCATTGCCATCTGGGGNCGGGAATCGGGCTTCGGTGGCGCCNNGATCCCGCATTCCATATTTGACGTGCTGGCGACCAAGGCCTTCATGTCGACCCGCAAGGATCTGTTTCGCAAGGAACTNCTCGCCGCTCTCGAAATCGTCGAGCGCGGTATCGCACCCGGCCAGATGAAGAGCTCGTGGGCCGGCGCCATGGGNCAGCCGCAGTTCCTNCCCTCGAGCTATCTGGCCTATGCGGTGGATTTCGACGGNGANGGNCNCGCCGATATCTGGAATTCGGTGCCGGATACGCTGGCCTCCATCGCCAATTACCTGTCNANGAAAGGCTGGCAGCGCGGNCGCGACTGGGGNTTNGAGGCNGTCATCCCGCAAGGTGTCACCTGCGCGCTNGANGGTCCCGACCGGGCNCGNAAGATNGCNGACTGGACGAAGATGGGCATCATCCGTGTCTCGGGCCGNCCGTTTCCGGANAANGANCGCGNGCAGGCCGGCATGGTNCTGGTGCCCGCAGGCNTNTATGGCCCNGAATTCATCGTCACGCCGAATTTTTACGTGATCAAGGAATACAACAACTCCGANCTCTANGCNCTCTTCATCGGCAATCTNGCNGACCGNATNTCCTGGGGCACNGGCAGNTTCGCCACNCGCTGGCAGGATATCGGNACNATGCTGCGNTCCGATATCGCGCGGCTGCAGAAATCGCTCGAGGGNCAAGGCTACGATGTGGGGGGCGCCGACGGCCTNCCGGGNTACAAGACCCGCCGCTCGNTCGGCGAATGGCAGCANAAGCGCGGCGAGCGCCCCACNTGCTTTCCGACCGCNAGCATGGTGAAGTAGGTTCNGCCTAGNGCGGTGAAANACGCTCCAGAAACCGCACAATCTNTTTCACCANACCTTCGGTCAGCGGCAGATCCGGATTCTGATANGTCGCCATGGGTGAGCCGGCCACGTCGTCCTTCAGCATGTGCGTCATCCCCNTGAATATGACGATGTCGCTGTTCGGCAGGTTTTNGGACAATATTCGCGCATCCTCGGNTGTGATCTGGAGATCGCGGTCTCCCTGAACAACGAGNGTCGGNAGGNTCACGCTCCNNGCCAGTTCCGCCGGGTCATAGGCGAAGAGCTGGATCATGTATCTNTGCAGNCCTTCCCGAAACAGCGCTCGAAGCACCGGNCTGATGGTCTCGATATCCGTCATCTCGCCGNGCTCCAGCCGGCCGANNAGANTGTCGAGTTCGTCGAGNTAGGGNCCGTTGGCCGGNTTGGTGCGGAACTGCTCGCGCATCAGGGNTCCGATCGGNCGNCCGGGTGAGGACAGCAGCACGANGCCGCANGCGGANATGCCGTCCGCAGCCGCCGCCAGCGCCACCAGCCCGCCCTCGCTGTGTCCGGCGACGAACACGCACCTGGTCCCGAGCTTTTCGGCGAAAGTCTCGTGCCAGGCCCGCACATCGTCCGCATAGCCAGCTATCGTCACGGCCTCGGGATCGGCGACGGCATCTCTGCTTCCGAAAAATCCGCGCTTGTCGATCCTTATCGAACTCACGCCCGCTTCCGCGAGACCGTTGGCGAGAAGCCTGTAGGTGTCTGTTCGCATGCCGGCGGGGCTGTTGCCGTCGCGGTCTGTCGGCCCCGAGCCGGGAATGATGATCACCCCGACCGTCGCATCAGGCACGATTATCGCCTCGCCCTCAAGCGGTCCATCCGGACCGGGGACGCTCATGGTTTCTGCGTTGGAAGAGAAGGCCGACGTGATGCAAGCCAGGAGAATGGCTCCGAAAAGGATAGATCTCATGGCCGACAGGATTGGCGATTGAAATCCAGATGGCAACCGCCGAGGCCTCGCAGCGAGGCATTTATCGGGCTCGGAGTCTGGAAAAGATTTGGTGGAGCCAAGCGGGATCGAACCGCTGACCTCCTGCATGCCATGCAGGCGCTCTCCCAGCTGAGCTATGGCCCCAAACCATGTGGATCGTCGAAGCGATCCCCGGGAAGTCCTGACCGTTTTGCCTTGCGGTAACCGGTCCGACGGGCGGCTTATTACGTGCGCCCGCCGATAAGATCAAGCGGAAAAATGGACCGGCGGAGAAGTTTTGCCGATCCGCCTCGATCAGCTGTCGTCGTCGTCGTCGCCAACGCCGATGATGTCGCTTACGTCGTCATCATCATCGTCGTCGTCTTCAAGGAAGGTATCGTCGTCGTCATCGTCGAGATCGACGTCATCATCGTCGTCACCATCGATATCCGGCAGGTTGTCGTCGTCGCTGCTATCGCTGCCCGATGCTTCGTCATCGGCATCCTCGAGCGAAACGATCTCGACGTTCTCGTTCTCGGTATCGACTTCTTCGACCTGATCGGGCTCTTCCTTTTCGATCACTTCCGGCGTGCTGCCGTCATCGAAATAGGAGACCGGATACTCCTTGCCCGTGTAGGGGGAGACGATCGGGTCCTTGTTCAGGTCATAGAATTTCCGTCCCGTTTCCGGGCAGATACGCTTGGTTCCGAGTTCCGGTTTAGCCACTGTCTGAAACCTCTTGCCTTGCGGGAAAGCGGGGATGGAAAGGCGGGCGGGCCGTCTTTCACGGTTCGGGGTCCCATATCATCTTGAACGGCTCTGTCAAAGCCTAATATCGGTCCGAATCGAGCTCTCGCCGATTTTGGCCGGGGATGGATGACGGGGCGGGGAGGCTGTGCTAGTCAGACGCCGGTTTTTTGCACTTCCGCCCTGCATGACAGGGCTTGAGGCGTATCTCGTGCCGCCATCCGGCAGAGCCGCCTGAGGGTTTGATTATGAATCACGTCAACAAGCTGCGCCCGGCAACCGCCCGCCGCAGTTCCGCACTCAAAGGCGATATCCGTATTCCGGGCGACAAGTCGATCTCCCACCGGTCCTTCATGTTCGGCGGCCTGGCGCGCGGCGAAACCCGCATCACCGGCCTTCTTGAAGGCGAGGATGTCATCAATACCGGCAAGGCAATGCAGGCGATGGGTGCCTCCGTTCGCAAGGAGGGCGACACCTGGATCGTGACCGGCACCGGAAACGGCTGCCTTCTGGCGCCCGAGGCACCGCTCGATTTCGGTAATGCCGGCACCGGCTGCCGCCTGACCATGGGTCTTGTGGGCGTCTACGATTTCGATTCCACCTTTATTGGCGATGCGTCGCTGTCGCGCCGCCCGATGGGCCGCGTGCTCGATCCGCTCCGCGAGATGGGCGTACAGGTAAAGTCCGAGCCGGGTGACCGCCTTCCGGTCACGCTTCACGGTCCGGCCACGCCCGCGCCGATCACCTACCGCGTCCCCATGGCTTCGGCGCAGGTGAAATCGGCCGTGCTGCTGGCTGGTTTGAACACGCCGGGTGTGACCACGGTCATCGAACCTGTGATGACGCGCGATCACACCGAAAAGATGCTCAAGGGTTTTGGCGCCGATCTTGAGGTCGAGACCGATTCCGATGGCGTTCGTACAATCCGTCTCGTCGGACAGGGCGAACTGACCGGTCAGGTAATCGATGTTCCGGGTGATCCGTCATCCACCGCTTTCCCGCTCGTCGCGGCCCTTCTGGTGCCGGGCTCCGAAGTGCTGATCCGCAATGTGCTGATGAACCCGACCCGCACCGGCCTGATCCAGACGCTCCAGGAAATGGGGGGCGATATCGAAATTCTCGATCCACGCTTGGCCGGCGGAGAGGACGTGGCCGATCTGCGTGTACGCGGCTCGTCGCTCAAGGGCGTCACCGTTCCGCCCGAGCGCGCGCCCGCGATGATCGACGAATATCCGGTACTCGCCGTGGCCGCGAGCTTTGCCGAGGGTGAGACCGTCATGCACGGTCTCGAAGAGCTGCGCGTCAAGGAAAGTGACCGGCTGGCAGCCGTCGCACGCGGGCTCGAGCTCAACGGCGTCGACTGCACCGAGGGCGAGGATTGGCTCACCGTGCGCGGCCGCCCCGATGGCAAGGGTATCGGAAACGGGAAAAACGAGGCGGTCGTCACCCATCTCGATCACCGCATCGCCATGTCCTTCCTGGTCATGGGCCTCGTCAGCGAACATCCGGTTACCGTCGATGACAGTGCGATCATCGCCACCTCATTCCCCGAGTTCATGGATATCATGACCGGGCTCGGTGCCGCCATTACGGTGCGCGGCGAATGACCGTGACGATCGACTTCTGCTACGACATTCTCTCGCCCTTCGCCCATGTGGCGCTGGCGCGGCTCGGAGAACTGCCGTCGGAAGTCGAGATCCGCCCGGTCCCGGTCCTGCTTGGCGCGATCCTGTCGCACTGGGGGCAGAAGGGGCCGGCGGAGATCGAGGCCAAGCGGCTTCATACCTATCGTATCGCCACCTTCCTGGGTGAGCGGGCCGGGCTGGCGATGACGTTCCCGCCCCGCCATCCGTTCAATCCGCTCGCCGCGCTTCGCATCCTGGCCGGTGCCGATGCCGATCTCGCCATGACCCGCCGGGCCTTCGATTTCGTCTTCAGGGACGGCCGGGCGCCCGATAACGAGGCAGAACTGGCCGCCTTCGCCGAAGCCGTCGGCGCGCCGGTGGAACTGGCGGGTGACGACGCGGCGAAGGCGAAGCTGCGCGCCTATACCGACGCAGCGATCGCCACCGGCGTCTTCGGCGTTCCGAGCTATGTCGTCGGCGACAACGGCCAGACCGAAATCTTCTGGGGCGTCGATTCCTTCGAAATGCTCAAGGCCTGGCTTGCCGAACACGGTATGTTCGATCGCGCGCCTTACAAGGATCTCGAGGCGGTGGAGATCGGGGTCCGGCGGACCTGACGCGCCGCCAATCAGGAACAAGAAAAACGAAGAACAGACAAATGAGAGGGAGCGGGACGGGCGTGAGCAAGAATGTGATAGCCATCGATGGACCGGCGGCGTCGGGCAAGGGGACACTGGCACGGCGGCTGGCCGCCCATTACGGCTATCATCATCTCGACACCGGCCTGACCTATCGCGCGGTGGCGCATGAACTCATGGAAACCGGCGCGCCCCTCGATGACGAGGCGCTNGCCGCTCGCACTGCCCTTTCGATCGATTTCGGCGCGCTCGACCGTAGCGTCCTGTCCGCACACGAGATCGGCGAGGCAGCTTCCAAGGTCGCCGTCATGCCAGAGGTTCGAAAGGCACTGGTCGAGGCGCAACGCCGCTTCGCCGCCACGCCTCCCGGGACCGTTCTCGACGGCCGCGATATCGGCACGGTTGTCTGCCCGGACGCAACGGTGAAGCTTTATGTTACCGCCTCGCCGGAAGTGCGCGCCGGCCGACGCGCTGCCGAGATGGCCTCCACGGGGCTGCCGACCGATTACGATCAGGTGCTCGCCGATATCCGTCGCCGGGACGAACGGGATTCGGGCCGTGCCGACAGNCCTCTCAAGCCTGCCGANGACGCTCACATGATTGACACGTCCGATCAGAGTATCGACGAGGCATTCGAGGCGGCCAGGTCGATCATCGACGAGGCGCTGGCTGCGGGTTGAGAAGCCGGGAGGCGAGGGAATGCGCCAAGGCTTGATCTGACAGCCCGAAATGACTATAGAAGCGGCGTTCGAGGCGGCTTGCGCATTTGTCGATGCAGCCCCGAACCGGAATTCAGCCAGCGAAGACTGTCACCAGCGCCATTCATGCCCGCCGAAAAGGCCGGGCCGACAGCTCGCAGGCCCGATTAACACCAACCCGGCGCTTTCGACCGCGTAAATGCGGTTCTCCAGGAGATTTAATGTCACAAGCTATTTCCGAGAAGGAGGATTTTGCCTCCCTCTTCGCAGAATCCATCGCTGATCAGGATCTGGCGGAAGGTTATGTTGCCAAGGGCACCATCACCGCCATTGAAAAGGATATGGCGATTGTCGACGTCGGCCTGAAGGTCGAAGGTCGCGTCCCGCTCAAGGAATTCGGTGCCAAGTCCAAGGACGGCACCCTCAAGGTCGGCGACGAAGTCGAAGTTTACGTCGAGCGCATCGAAAACGCTCTTGGCGAAGCTGTCCTGTCGCGCGAAAAAGCGCGCCGCGAGGAAAGCTGGGTCCGTCTCGAAGANAAGTTCAACGCTTCGGAACGCGTCGAAGGCGTCATCTTCAACCAGGTCAAGGGTGGTTTCACCGTCGATCTGGACGGTGCCGTTGCCTTCCTGCCGCGCTCGCAGGTCGACATCCGTCCGATCCGCGACGTGTCCCCGCTGATGAACATCCCGCAGCCGTTCGAAATCCTCAAGATGGACAAGCGCCGCGGCAACATCGTGGTTTCGCGCCGTACTGTTCTCGAGGAAAGCCGTGCCGAACAGCGTTCGGAAATCGTGCAGAACCTCGAAGAAGGTCAGGTTGTTGAAGGCGTCGTCAAGAACATCACCGATTACGGTGCGTTCGTTGACCTCGGCGGNATCGACGGCCTCCTGCACGTCACCGACATGGCCTGGCGCCGCGTCAACCATCCGTCGGANATCCTGCAGATCGGTCAGACCGTCAAGGTCCAGATCATCCGCATCAACCAGGAAACCCACCGTATCTCGCTCGGCATGAAGCAGCTCGAGAGCGATCCGTGGGATGGCATCGGCGTCAAGTATCCGTCCGGCAAGCGCATCACCGGTACCGTGACCAACATCACGGATTACGGCGCGTTCGTCGAACTGGAGCCGGGCATCGAAGGCCTCATCCACGTTTCGGAAATGTCCTGGACCAAGAAGAATGTCCATCCGGGCAAGATCCTGTCGACCTCTCAGGAAGTCGATGTGGTCGTGCTGGAAGTCGACCCGAACAAGCGTCGTATTTCGCTCGGTCTCAAGCAGACCCTCGAAAACCCGTGGGAAGTCTTTGCCCAGAGCCACCCGACCGGCACCGAAGTCGAAGGCGAAGTCAAGAACAAGACCGAGTTCGGTCTGTTCATCGGCCTCGAAGGCGACGTCGACGGCATGGTCCACCTCTCCGACCTCGACTGGAACCGTCCGGGCGAACAGGTCATCGAGGAATACAACAAGGGTGACATGGTCAAGGCCGTGGTTCTCGACGTCGACGTCGAGAAGGANCGCATCTCGCTNGGCATCAAGCAGCTCGGCAAGGATTCGGTTGGCGAAGCCGCCGCGTCCGGCGATCTGCGCAAGGGTGCCATCGTTTCGGCAACCGTGTCCGCGATCACCGATGGTGGTATCGAAGTCACGCTCGTCGACCACGAAGACGTTGCAGCCTTCATCCGTCGTTCGGATCTGTCGCGTGACCGTGACGAGCAGCGCCCCGAGCGTTTCTCGGTCGGCCAGACGGTCGATGCCCGCGTTACCAACTTCTCCAAGCGTGACCGCAAGGTGACCCTCTCGATCAAGGCGCTGGAAATCGCCGAAGAGAAGGAAGCCGTCGCACAGTTCGGTTCGTCGGATTCCGGCGCATCGCTCGGCGACATTCTCGGCGCCGCGCTGAAGAAGCAGAACAACGACGACTAAGTCGCTTCGCTCTTCACGAGCCTGAAATTAAGAACCCGCCGGATCGCTCCGGCGGGTTTTTCTTTGCTCAGTCAATACCCGCCGACAACCGGCAGGATTTCGCCGGTGATGTAGCTCGACATCTGCGGCGAGGCGAGGAAGACGTAGGCCGGCGCCAATTCCTCGGGCTGGGCTGGGCGTCCCATCGGCGCCTGCTCGCCGAAGGTTGCGACCTGATCNTCGGGACGNTCCGACGGGTTGAGCGGGGTCCAGACCGGCCCCGGAGCCACGCANTTGACCCGAATACCCTTCGGCATGAGGTTTGACGCAAGCGCACGGGTGAAGGCGTGAATGCCGCCCTTGGTCATCGAATAGTCGACCAGCTCGCCGGAGCCCTCGATGCCTGTCGTCGATCCGGTGTTGACGATTGCCGCGCCTTTTTTCAGATGCGGGAGGGCCGCCTTGGCCATGTTGAAATAGCCATAGAGATTGGTCTTGAGCGTCTCGTCGAAATGCTCATGTGTCAGGTCGGCGAAGTCGAATGAGTGGTACTGAAAAGCCGCATTGTTGACCAGAATGTCGAGCCCGCCCAGTTCGTTGACGGTTTGCTCGATGGCGCTCTCGCACTGCTCNCGGTTGCGGACGTCGGCCGAAATCGTGANGCAACGTTGCCCTTCCTTCTCGATCATNGCCTTGGTGTCCTCGGCGTCCTTGTCTTCCGAGAGATAGAGAATGGCGACGTCCGCGCCTTCCCGGGCATAGAGGATGGCGACGGAGCGGCCGATGCCGGAATCGCCGCCGGTCACAATGGCGACCTTGCCCTTGAGCTTGCCNGAGCCCTTGTAGAAGGGCGCATCATAAAGCGGTTCCGGATCGAGCGTGTNTTCGGTTCCCGGCTTTTCNTGGTGACCNTGCGNNAATGGCGGTTCGGGATAGGGNCGCGCACCGGCNTGCATGGGAGAGGANTNGGATGTCTCGCNCTTNTTGGCNTCNGTGGCGTCGACCTGATCCTGAATGGCGCGCTGGGCGCTCACGGCATCGGCGACGGACTCGTTCATGCGATTGTCNGCGGTCATCAGTTTCTCCTTATGGGTGTTTCCCGGAGAATGATGCCTGCCGGCATTNGTTCCGTTCGTCTTTACCGGTCGAGCCCGATATCGCGGCGCACATGGGCCGAGAAGTCCCGCAGGTCCGCCTCGACCCGGCGAATCTTTCCGAGCTGGCGTCCGCGTCCTGCCCACGCCGCCACAGCGCGAAGAATCCGGCCGGCAAGCGTATGCCGCTGTTCGGGAGAAGACATGTCGGTGGCTCCATCTGTTTATCCATGGAGCGCAAGATGGCGGCGAAGACGCTTGCACACCACCCGATTCTCGCACACTATGCATAAGGAGAATTTATGCATGGCGAACTCACCTC
Source organism: Hoeflea sp. (assembly GCA_002707605.1). GTDB lineage: Bacteria > Pseudomonadota > Alphaproteobacteria > Rhizobiales > Rhizobiaceae > Pseudohoeflea. Next base: position 14,452 of record PANK01000013.1, on the reverse strand, counting down.
TGCCCCCGCTTTCAGCCGTCCGCGCTTTCGAGGCGGCCGCGCGGCACCTCAGTTTCACCCGCGCCGGCGAGGAACTGGGCATGACCCAGGCTGCGGTGAGCTACCAGATCCGATTGCTCGAGGAGCGGGTGGGGGAGCCGCTTTTCCTGCGCCGTCCGCGGCAGGTGGCGTTGACCGAAGCCGGNGCGCGTCTGGCCCCGCATATATGGGACGCCTTCGACCGCATGCGGCTCGCGTTCGACGAACTCTCCAGCGATGTGGGCGGGACGCTCAACATCAGCGCCGTCCCGACCTTTGCCATTCATTGGCTGGGCTCGCGGATCGGCCGGTTCCAGCTCGACAATCCGGATCTCGCCATCCGTATCCGGCCCGTCCAGGAGTTGATCGATTTCGCGAGCGATGCCGCCGATCTGGCAATCCGGGCCGGCAAGGGCGGATGGCCCAATCTGCGCTGCCACAAGCTGCTGGAGGCCGCCTACACGCCGATGATGAGCCCGGCGGTCGCCGCATCCATCGGCGGGGTGAGGGAGCCTGCCGATCTGATGAAGCTGCCCATTCTCGATCCCGACGATGAGTGGTGGGCGCACTGGCTCGGAAAGCTGGGCCTNGATGCNGACTGGCTGAAGGAGAAGCGGTCGAGCCGCATGGGCGCGCAGGTGATGGTGGGCGCCGCGGCAGTCGCCGGCGCCGGGGTGGCGCTGCTCACGCCGGCTTTCTACGAGCGCGAACTNGCCACCGGCGCACTGATTCAGCCCTTCGACATTCTCGGTTATTCGGGTGACGCCTATTGGCTCGTCTATCCAGAGGCGCGCCGCAATGCCCCCAAGATCAAGCGGTTCCGGGAGTGGATCCTGACAGAAATCGGGATGGNGTAATCAGGCCCGGATCCGCGATCAGGAGTGGGCGAAGATGTCGCTTTCTTCCCAGCCCATCAGGTCGAGTTTTGCGCGCGTGGGAAGGAACTTGAAACAGGCTTCCGCAATCGCCAGCCGGTCTTCCCGGTTAAGTCGCTCGGTGAGCTTTTCTGTGAGCGCGTGGAGATGCAGGACGTCGGACGCGGCATATTCGAGCTGGGCTTTCGACAGCGTCTCGGCGGCCCAGTCCGAGGACTGCTGCTGTTTGGAGAGATCGACGTCCAGAAGCTCGCGGGTCACATCCTTGAGGCCGTGGCGGTCGGTGTAGGTACGCGTCAGCTTCGAGGCGATCTTGGTGCAGAACACCGGCGCGCAGGTTACGTCGAACGTGTGGAACAGCACCGCGATGTCGAAACGCCCGAAATGGAACAGCTTGCGCTTGGAGCTGTCGGCCAGAAGGGCTGTCAGGTTCGGCGCTTCTGTCTGNCCCTTGGCGATCTGGANCACGTCNGCCGAACCGTCACCCGGGGACATCTGGACCACGCAGAGGCGGTCGCGGCGCGGGATGAGACCCAGTGTTTCGGTGTCGATCGCGATGTCGCCCTTATAGCGCTTCGCATCTTCCGTGCTGATGTCACCCTTGTGCAGCCTGATATCGCCCATGAACCCGTCCTTTTTCTTTTGCCAGCGCGCTATAGCCCAATTCGCCGGCTTCGCAAATGCCGGCAGGGCAAGTCGTCGTCCCCATAACGAAAACGGCCGGGTTTGAACCCGGCCGCTCGAGGGTGTTGTCCGTGACTGCCTTAGTAGGGGCAGCTTTCGTCGGACATGTAGTCGTGGACTTCGACCTTGCCGTCAATGATGTCGGCCTTGGCGGCTTCCACCGCGGCCTTCATGTCGTCGGAGACGAGGTCCTTGTTGTTGTCGTCCATGGCGTAATCGACGCCGCCTTCCTTGAGGCCCAGAACGTTGATGCCGGTCTCGAACTTGCCTTCCTTGGCCGCCATGAAGGCGTCATAGACGGCAACGTCGACGCGCTTGAGCATCGAGGTCAGNACGTGGCCCGGCTGGATGCCGTTCTGGTTGGAATCNACGCCGATGGCNAGCTTGTCNGCGTCGGCNGCNGCNTGCAACACGCCGAGGCCCGTGCCGCCGGCAGCCGCATAGATGACGTCCGANCCCTGGTCCATCTGCGACTTGGCGATTTCGCCNCCCTTNACCGGGTCGTTCCAGGCGTCAGGGGTGGTTCCGGTCATGGCTTCGAGAACCTTGGCGTCGCCATTGGTGGCCATCACGCCNCCCTTGTANCCGCAGGAGAACTTGCGGATGAGCGGGATATCCATGCCGCCCACGAAGCTNACGGTCCCCGTCTTGGAGGCCTTTGCAGCCATCACGCCGACGAGNTAGGAGCCTTCCTGTTCCTTGAAGACCACCGAGCGCACGTTCGGCTTGTCGACCACCATGTCGATGATNGCGAANGAGAGGTCCGGATATTCATCGGCAATCTTTTCGAGCGCGGCNGACCAGGAAAAGCCCGCCATGACGATCGGNTTNTTGCCGTCCCGGGCAAAGCGGCGCAGCGCCTGCTCGCGCTGGGAGTCGTTGGCGATCTCGAAGTCGCGGTAGTCGATACCGGTTTCCGACTTGAACTTCTCGGCGCCGTTATAGGCAGCCTCGTTGAAGGATTTGTCGAACTTGCCGCCGAGGTCATAGATGATGGCCGGCTTGATGTCTTCGGCATAGGCGGCAGCCGTCATGACGGCCGTTGCCACGAGACTCAAAAGCGTGCGTTTCATTGTGTGCAGCCCTGTCTTTTTACGTTGTTTTTCGCGTTAATGCGTTGTTCCCCACCCGCGGGTGCTGTCTCTCATCGATCGACCCCTGCGGATCAGCCCGGCTCCGAAGGGCCGGTTGCAGGCATCCTTGCACGGCTTTGGCGAGATTCCAACGTGGTTTTTTCCTTCCGCACAGTGATCCAGCGTAAGGTTAAGCANCCGCTTTGCCCGCGGGGTTNCACGCCGCTACGGAGCCCGGCCTTGNNCGCCGAAAGAGTGTCTGCTCACGCCTGGGCGGTATCCGCTCCGGGGCAGGAAACGCCGGTGCCGCGCAACCCGCAATAGCCGCCGGGNTTCTTGGCGAGATATTGCTGGTGGTAATCCTCGGCGAAATAGAACGTATCGGCCGGCTTGATCTCGGTCGTCACCCGNCCGCNATGGCCGGCCTCCTTCAAGGCCTGCTGGTAGGCGCTTGCGGCGGCTTTGGCTTCCGCGAGCTGTTCGTCGCTCGTCGTATAGATCGCCGAGCGGTAGGTGGTGCCGATATCGTTGCCTTGGCGCATGCCCTGCGTCGGGTCGTGCTCCTCGAAGAAGATCTTCAGAAGCNNGCCATAGCNGACTTTTGCCGGATCGTAGGTCACNCGCACGATTTCGACATGACCTGTNAGGCCTGTCACNGTTTCCTGATAGGTCGGGTTCGGCGTCGTGCCGCCCTGATAGCCCACNGCNGTCGACCAGACGCCGGGCGTCTGCCAGAACAGCCTTTCGGCGCCCCAGAAACANCCCATNCCGAAATAGGCCACTTCAAGCCCCTCCGGCACATTGCCCTTCAAGGCTGTGCCGTTGACGAAATGGGTCTCGGCNGTGGGAATGGCTTCCTCGCGGCCGGGCAANGCCTGGCCGGGTNCGGGCATCTTGGTCTTCTTGTTGAACATGTCGATCAGATACATGGCGGGTCTCCGTTTCCGATCGGGCGCTTGCTCAGGCGGCGAACCGCCCCGCCGGCTTCNGCCGCTTGTAGCCAAGCAGGTAGAAGACGAGCGAAAGCGTCAGGAACACCGCCACCGCCGGCTGCAGGAGGACCCACTGGATCACCGGGTCCCACAGAAGCGGATGGATCGAGCGCTGGATGAACGATTGCGTGGCGTCCAGACTGTCTGGACTGAATGCATACCAGGCTTCGCCGAGAACAGTCAGTGTCAGCTTGTCGGCAGCGACCGTCTGGATCGCGTCGACGACGCCGGTNATGACGGCCACCACCAGAAACAGCAAGCTGATGAAGCGAAGCAGGAAACGCAACCGGACCTCCCCGACCTTTGGTTTGAATTGCCAAACACATAGGGCTGCATCCACAAAAGCGCAACGTCACAAGGGCTCNCGAGCATGCNGGAACCTTTCACGAAAGCGTCACCGGCGGACTTCGAGGGCCATGATTGGTCGCCGCGAAACGCACTGAAAGGCNGAGACGGGTTGAAGTGCGAAATTCCCCTCATCATCTTGTCAGTTAGCGGTTGCCATCGCAGGCGTTCTGACTATATTGCCGCGCGATCCGGCAGATACCGCCGGTGGCCGCGACTCGCTTCNNAANTGCATTGGCTCGAACGCNAATGTCGGACTGCGAATGTCGACCGGCAAAGCGGAGAGGTGGCCGAGTGGTCGAAGGCGCACGCCTGGAAAGTGTGTAGGCGGGAAACCGTCTCGAGGGTTCGAATCCCTCTCTCTCCGCCAGCCCCTCCGGGCACCCAAAACGGCAGATATCAAGTATTTGATTGGATTGACTTTTTCGTGATTGGCCGCCCCAAATCAAGGGCTTTTGCCAATGTCAGAGAATCCAGTTGTATCGTTCCGGGTATCGTCGAGAAAATTATCCGCCAATGCGGAAATCATTTCCGCAAAAGAGGCTGCAAGGCGTCCTAAATCATCCCCCGGCCTTTACCTGATCAAAACGGGTTCGGCTTACCTGTTCCAGATGAGGATGCCAAAATCGATTGCGGGNGCGGTCAAGCGGCCCATCCGGATCGGTCTTGGAAACCTCCCGAAACCTGAAGCTCGCAGGATCGCCNATCATCTGGCNGCGATCGCGCGTTGCGAGTTCGAAANAATAGAGAGTGCCATGACGCAGGCGGAAGANGGNGACACCGGATCATGGTCGCTTCTCGAAGACATCTTTGGTGGNGACTTCGANCAGCTTGATGAANAAGCCAAGGGAGAGCGGGCTTTTCAATCGGTGNTCATGAGCCTCAAGGCAGCGATGTATGACGTTCGTGATCCAAACCCCAAGCCGACGAAGCAGCAGGCGGAACAATTTGCTGTCCTCAGAGAGGTCGTCAAAACCTCAAAAGAGAAGGCGAAGAAGGACGCGGGTGAACCCTATGATATCGCCATAGGCGACAACGCAAAACTGCTCACAGAGCGGCTTTGGCAAAGAGAGACGGCTGACCCNGGCTCGACNTTGAGGCAGGCGAAGGGAGGTTCGCACGGGGACGGCAAGATCAGCCTGCAAGCGGCACTCCGCAAGTCCGAAGGTGTGGCAGANGTCGACAAGGATCGGCGCGAAGTCGAACGTGCGGNGTCTGACAAATTGTTGTTCAGCGAGGCGGCAAACGAGTATCTTGCTCAAAGGATTGAAGAGAATGGCGGNATCGTCAGCAAGGATATCAAGACGGCACTCAAACGTCTGAACATTTTCACTGACCTGATTGGGGATCATCCGATCGATCGCTATACTCCCACTGATCTCCAGGCGTTCGTAAATCTGATGCAGTTCTGGCCGCCCAAAGCTGCAGGCCGACCTACCCATCTCAGTGTCCGCGAAATTCTGGATAGCAATCGTGATTTCAGCAAGGGAGTCATCAAGAAAGCCACGTTGCAGAACGGCTTCATGGGTGCCATCAAACCGGTTTTCAGCTACGCCGCAACGCAGCANAGTTTCGACAACCCGGTCAANAACNTCGCCCTCAAATACTCCAAAGNCACGCTTCCCCCCATTTCCGCTGAGCCCTTGTCATCTCAGAAGCTTGCNAAGCTTTTCCGAACCAGCGTTCAATCGCCCTACATCGACGATGTGATGCTACCTCTTCTCGGCTTGCTGACGAGCCGAAGGCTTGGNCTGCTGACGCACATGATGGGCCGCGATATTTCGAATAAGTTCGGCGGAGTCTGGGTAGCGACNGTAACGCGGAACACAGAGATAGATGGCAAAACGATCCGCCGGCCGATCAAGAANCAGGAAAGTGGCCGNTATTTCGTCCTGCATAACTTCCTGGTGGAAATCGGGTGGGTCGACTGGGCCCGAAGTCAGGGAAACAATTTCTTGTTCCCCCAACTCATGGGTCTCGCCGATCCNGCGAAGCAGGCGTCNACNTATATGCGCCGCCTGTTCGAAAAGGCGGGAATAAAGGATAACCCCGGCGAGCGATATCATTCNCTGAGGGGCGTCTACATTTCAGATGCGCGGCAAGAAACNGAAACATCGGCGCGATCTCGCCGACTGCAGGCGGGCCATGCTATCGGGGGTGACGATCATGAAGGCTACGGCTGGAAAGTTCTCACCGAACACGAGGCGCGGGTTTTCGCCAGGATGCCGTTGAACCCGGAGATCGATTTCTCGATTTTCAGGGGGCTCGATTTCGANAAGCTNGCTGCANCNCGNCGNCNGAAAGGCAGATGACTNAANCTGCAGTGTAAAAAANACCCCGCTGGCAGCAGCGGGGCANTTNNTTGGGATGTCGCAGCGCAAANGCTGGAACCTNCTTGTGNNGGNTTCAGCGCATGGCAGCTGAAGCANGAGCAGGCGGATGGTCGATCACGCGGTTGAGCATATNATCCAGGTCNTCAACNGACAGGCTTGGCGCTTCCACCTCNANGATCGCGCGCTCTGTNGNCGGGGCCANGACCTCTTCATCCTCAGCCTTATCGCTGACGGTCTCGGTTACCTCTTCGGCAATCGCGACAGGCTGTACGCTGGCGATGTAGGCTTCTCCATGGACGGCGAAGCGAAGAGCGGGATGCGCCACGCTAATGACCCAAGCCTCCATTTCGTCACGAGTAGGCCAGGAGCCTGCACCTCCCAATCGGTAAAGACTGTGCTGGACGGCACCCCACCCCGTCTCTGTCCCGATTGATGCATGACGAAGATTGCCATTCGGTTGGTATGAATTCGGTTCGAGTGGCGCGGCTATGTCCTTGAACAGATCGGAAGCATGTCGCGCGGAAAGTTCGACGTCGTTCGCCAGCGAGCGCATGACCATTCGCTTTCCCGACTGAACGCGGGCAAGCCCATCTTCCACACCAGCCAGCACCAAGGCGGTAAGACGGTGAAACTCCTGGAGATCAGATTTCAGCTTGGCTGACGCCAGCTCGTGAAGTCCAGCCTTGCCGCCGGCCTCACTGATGTCCACGTCATCAGAAACCTCCTTGTCACCAGCGACAAGTGCCTTGATGTCGGCGACGGTCAGCCGCTTTCCTGCATCAAGCTGGTCGATGACGTCAGTGATCTGATCGGTGTTGCCCGTTGCCAGGGCGAACAGAGCAGTTGATCCGACCGCGTGCTCCTCCAGCTTCTCACGGTGCGGATTGAGGCGCTCATGCACCGAAATGAAATTCCAAGCGGAGCGAACCGTGTAGCCGCACGCGTCCTTCACCCAACGACCAAAACGCTTTTCGGGCTGAACCGCTTTCGCTTCCGCCAGGCAGCTGCCCAGTTCGAACACCTGAGCTGTCGAGCGTCGATGGAGCGAGGTAATTTTGGTGACGATTTCAGAGAGCCGCTCTTCCACTTCTGGCGACAGCGCTTCGTCCGGATTGTCAGTTTGCTTCGCTGTGCGCGGAGTAGATAGTGATCCTGCAATGGCCTTTAGGCGGGCATTCTGCTTTGTCACACGTGCAGACTTGATAGTGGTGTTGTTAGTATTATTAATATTTCTCTCCAATGAATCCTACAATACTGTAGTTAATCAAATTATATTTCAAATATTACGGTTGTAGCAAATGCGTGACAGGGAGAAATACATGATTCTTCCAAGTTTAGCGCCGGATTCTATGGCTTTGCGAGGCCCGGAAAAAATAATTGCACTTTTTGATTGTGTGATTATGAAGTGTGGCTCAGGCCGACATGCTTGGCTGCGGATGCTATCCGTCTCAATGGGTGTTGGCCCATCGAGAGGGGAACTCATGTTTCGAACCAATATACCACGACCGGAGCCTTGTCCTTTGCGCACGGAAGTTGCGCCGGTGATGTCAGACGCGATAAGGGTTGGATAATTGGAGGAGGCGACCGCCACGGCGATCCAATCGTGCCTCATTACGACTTGTTAGCGGGCTTCTAGTGCGGTGCTCCTTGGCGAGCAGCATCGCGAGCTCCAAAGCTTCAGCTCGTCCATTTGTTCTTTATATATTTTGACACGAACTCCACCTCCGGGAACATTGTTCGTGAGTTGATGTTGATGATATCCAGCTCGCGAAGGATCGTCGCCTTTTTTGCTGCCGGTATTACTATAGTGTGCAAGTTATAGCTGGATGAACTTGCAGGAGATTTATAGCGAAGCAGGCCTGCTGCAATGAATGCGCCCGACTGAGCGATAACACGGCGATTGTTTTTTACTGGATGAACAAAAAGGTAGCGAAAAAGATCGCTCGGATCGACGGAATTAAGGAAGTATGGCTTTTCGACTCTCACAAACTGAAGCAACCGCTCCACTGCGGGTATCTTGCGAAATCCGTCGATATCTAGCTCATTCTTGGATTTGCGGCCCTCTCTGGAAATTTCATTTCGCTCATCATCCGAAAGGCGCGCTAGGTTGGAAATCAGGCTTATCGTATCGCTGTCTGCGAATTTCACGCGCTTCTCTATGAAATCGAAGACCATCACGGCGCCATCCTTGTCGTGATGTTTCTCCTCATTGCAGGCGAAATATAGTCCAACTAGCGGGTTCAGGGACACGTCTAGTAGTCGGGTCGGCAAGCCGTAGTGTTGGGCGCGTACCAGCTTGTCGAACATCGCTCTGTCATTGCTAAACTCTGTCGGCGCTTCAAGCATCAACTCGCTGAAAATTTGGTTCTCTGCCTCGGAGCGCACACCCCTCATGATAGACGGCTTTAATTCCCACGTTGCATCAGACTCGCCACGATAGCACCGAACTTTGCTCGTTATTTTAGAAAGTCCGAATACAAGCTGGAGAAACCCTGTCACGCTTTCAGCTTTGTGCAGTACCTCTGGCGTCGAGCTACGCTTCTTGGAGATATCGACCGCATTTTTTGTCGGGTTGGCTGATTTGTGAGCGGCGCTCCTCCTGCGAGTGTTTGAGGCCATATGTGTTCCCTGCCTTCTGGCGCATCAATCGTCCTCACGGGGCGCTCGCACAATGAACTAAATTTACGCACGAAGAACTAGTCCGACATCGTGGGGCCGGAAGCTTTCATTTCAATTACGAAAGCTGCCAAGTCTAGATCAATAACCTTAGCGAGCGGAGATATGCAACATGGTGTCAAATCTTATCTGGTGAGTCATAACTGATTATTTGCCGCGCCGCGCCGTTGCGCGCCAGTTCCTTGATAGTTTCACAGCACCGGATGGGCAGCGATTCCCGCCTTTTAGTCAGGTATCAAAATGTGGAGACATTCACCGGTGCAAAATTGACGGTCGGGTGTCCCTTTATTCTAGCCAAGCGCTGTGCAAACCGCTGTTGCAAATGCACTTTTATCCAGCTCCGACTCATGAGCCGTTGCGCTTGCCACGAAGGGAATAAAATGCGAACACTCTTGCATGAAAAGTTCAGCGCAAAATGTTATCCCGTTCTCGTCGAAACCGATGTACACAATTGAGTGTGCGGACAATATCGACTTTATGCGCTCTCTCAAAAAAGAGAGTATGAATCTGATCGTTACTTCCCCGCCATACAACATAGGCAAGGAGTACGAGCGCAGAACTTCATTGGATATTTACATCGAGCAGCAGGCCTCTACCATAGCAGAGGCAGTGCGACTACTTCATCCCAATGGATCGATTTGCTGGCAGGTCGGTAATCACGTGGATGACGGGGAAGTCTTCCCACTAGACATCGTACTTTATGGGCTGTTCAAACAACACGGCTTGAAACTGCGTAACCGAATTGTCTGGACATTCGGACACGGGCTTCACTGCCAACGCCGATTTTCTGGCCGGCACGAAACGATCCTGTGGTTCACCAAATCTGACGATTATATTTTCAATCTTGATCCAGTACGAGTTCCCTCAAAGTATCCCAATAAGAAGCATTTCAAAGGCCCAAACCGAGGTGAGCTGTCTGGTAATCCTCTGGGCAAAAACCCATCGGATGTCTGGGATATTCCGAACGTCAAAGCGAATCACGTCGAGAAGACCAACCATCCCTGCCAATTTCCAGTAGCGCTTGTGGAGCGTCTCGTACTCGCCCTGACCAATCCCGGTCAGAACGTGCTGGATCCTTACCTAGGCGTCGGAACGTCCGCGATTGCCGCTTTGAAGCATGGCAGGATGGCTTTTGGTTGCGACATCACGGAGCAATACATCAACATCGCCTCCGACCGCATCGCCAGCTTCTATGCTGGCGAGCTGAGAACGCGCCCGCTGAACAAACCGGTATACGATCCGAATGAGGGCTAAGGGATGAAGCTCCAGTTCATTTATGATCATCATCACGGCCGAGCCGCGTGGGAAGAGCGCGAACTCTACGATTGGATCACCGATGTCTTCGAGGCGCCTGGCATTAAAATGCAGCCTGGCTGCACCAACGACATACGCAACCACATTGCCAATGAGTTCACCGCCGAAGGCTGGGCGCTGAACGTCAAGATCGACCAGGAGTTGCGCAACACAGTCACCGCGATCAAGGACGATCTCGCTTTCCAGGTTCAGACCGGGAACATGAGTCGAGCACCCTACGACCTCCTGAAACTTGAGTATTTGGCTCAGTCGAAAAGGATAAAGGCAGCCGCATTTGCCCTGCCAACGAAATTTGCAGCCGCAAAAATTGGCAGCAACATCGCCAATTTTGAGCGTGTTTCTAAAGAGCTGGCCGTCTTCGCACAGGTTATCCATGTGCCTATCCTGCTCATCGCATTCGAGTAAGAGGGCTATCGATGCCATATAAAATCCAGCTCACTTCGCCAGTGACTCGTGCCGCTACCATTGCTAGCAAGATTGTTGCATCAACTGAAAAGCGCGAGTTCTTCGGTTTCCGGAATCGCGTGCATCATCTGCCATTTATTCAGGCGCCGATCGACCTGCCGGTCTACCGGATGGAGAATTTTCGGACCTTTACGGATCAGCGCGACTACATAGCCGAGAACGGCAAGAAAGCCGATTATTTCGCAGCTGGTACAGAATCTGAGGAAGTACAACAAGCCCAACACCAGTTGCTCTATAGGCTGGCCTTGAAGGGCAAAGCCGATTCCGTTGTTCCTGTTGCGGATGTCCTAGAAGCGGAAGGGCAGCGCCAACCATTGCTCATCACCGCAGGCGGCATTGTCGTGAATGGCAACCGGCGCCTCGCAGCGCTACGGGAGCTTTACGATCAAGGCAGCAAGTTTGCGCATTTCAGCCACATCGATGTCCTCGTTCTGCCAGCCGATGCGACCGCCGAAGAGATTGTTGACATCGAAGCCAACCTCCAGGCGGTTCCCGAGACAAAGCTAGACTATGATTGGATTGGCGAAGCGCAACTGATCAGCCGTTTGGTCAATCTAGGCCGCACGCCCAAGGTTGTTGCTGACCAGCTCCGCCGCAAAGAGAAGGACGTGAAGTACGCGATCCAGACACTAGCAGAGGCCGATCTGTATCTGAAAGAGGCGCCTGGCACTCAAGGAAACTACAGCGAGATAAGAGAGGATGCGGAGCAGTTCTTCGGCGACCTGCCGAAGCTACTTGAAGGCAAATCAGAGGCTATGAAGGACGCCAGCCGAGCAATTGCGTGGACGCTCTATCAAAACAAGGGGCGATTAGAAGGGCGTCTATACGACTACAATGCTGCCATTGGTTCGCTCGCCGATAACGTTTTGGATCGCGTCGCCGGCGAACTCGACATCGTGACTGAGCCTGAGCAGGATGCTGATGGTGACGGAGAAGCTGACGAATTCGCCATCGACATTGGGGAAGAGCTTCAACCGACGAACTTTGCTGGTGTGATTGCCGCTCTTCGCGCGCCGGACAACGAAGCGGTAATCGAAGCGCTCATTGACGCTGCGCAAACTGAAATTCAGCTGGACAAGGGACAGAAGTCCGGTGGCGCAGCGCTCAAGGCCGTACAGCAGGCACACACCAAGCTAGCTTCGGTCGATATGTCGCGAGCCGAGAAATCGACTGTAGTCAAAATTTCCAAGCAACTTGATGCCATCAAGAAAATTGTCGCGGAGCTTGAGGGCAATATCTTGAAGCTTGAGCCTTAATTCGGGAGCAGCCGGGCAATGCCTCTCGAAATAGGGATTGATTACGACCCCCCTCGGATACGAGGAGCACTTTATAAAGTCGGCGAAGAAGGTAGCTCGCCTATCTGGGAGCGGCTAAGGGCGCGCTTCTCGGCCCAGGCGGATGCAATCCTTAGAGACGACATCATCGACCTTCCCTGGCCTGAAGTGCTCAACGTCATCCGCGAGTTCGGTAGCGCGAACATTCAGAAGGCGTTGGGATTTCGGCTCGTGCCGACCGAGCGCGCGCGGGCGAAGGTAGCGACATTCGTAGCGGAAACGAAGCAGGCCCGGGTTTCGAAAGACTCCCTCGTGCTTCAGATCAGTGAAGCAGACATCCAGCCACGACTGAACGCTGTAGGATTTAATCGCGAACTCAAGCCATTTCAACTTAGGGATTTGGCGCGCCTTCTCTCCCTTCCGCACGGTGCCAACTTCTCCGTGCCCGGCGCAGGCAAAACCACTGTAACCTTCGCGCTGAGTTTGCTCGCGGCGAGGCCGGACGCTCATCTCTTCGTCGTCGCTCCTAAATCAGCCTTCCCCGCGTGGAGAGGTATCGTGGCCGAATGCGTGGACCCGGACGCGCCAGACTGGGTTCGCGAGGAATTCACCGTTCTGTCGGGTAGTGAGTCCCAAAATGAAATGGCACTCCGAAGCGGCGCGCGTCGCTTCCTGATGTCCTACGATCTCTTGGTCAGACAGCAGTCACTAATAGCAGCTTACTTTTCACGACAAGCGGCCCACCTAGTGCTCGACGAATCACACCGTATGAAAGCGGGCCTCGCATCGCAGCGTGGGGCATTCCTCATCAACGTTGCTTCCTTACCGGCACGTCGCGATATCCTATCTGGTACGCCGATGCCGCAAGACGCTAACGATATGGCCTCGCAGTTGGGATTCCTATGGCCTGGGCAAGGTTACGATCTTCAAATACAACACGGGACTTCACCACGTCAGGTCCTCGGCGATCTATATGTCCGCACTACCAAACACGAGTTAGGTCTGAAGCCGGCAGTGAGACATTTTCATGATGTGTCGATGGCAGATGGACAGCTGGCGCTCTACGCTGTCGTGAAGGACGAAATTCTACGGCAGATTAGCAAGGCTATCGCGAGGGCTGGTCAACCGGATTTCCTATCCGCTCGGAAGTCCGTCATGCGGCTTTTGCAACTTTCAACTAATCCCACATTGGCGCTCCAAGCGATGACGCGGGACAGGCGCGACATTTCATCGGGTATCGCCGATCAAGTCGTGGAAGAAGGTGCGTCGCGGAAGATGAGGGCGGTCTGCGCGCATGCGCGGGCGCTCGCTAAAGAGGGTAAGAAGACGGTCATCTGGACCATTTTCACGCAGTCTATACTCGACCTTGAACGCATCCTTGCGGATTTGAATCCTGTTTCGCTCTACGGTGCCGTCCCGACCGGTGAGGTGTCCGATATGAACACGCGGGAAGGCCGCCTAGCCAAGTTCCATCGGGATCCATATTGCAAAGTAATGATTGCGAACCCAGCTGCAGCTGGCGAGGGCATAAGTCTCCATACGGTTTGTCACGACGCGATTTATCTCGATCGAAGCTACGTTTCGACACACTACCTGCAGTCGATCGATCGTATCCATCGACTCGGGCTGGCGCCGGGGACCGAAACGAACATTCATATTTACCGCACTAAAGCCCCTGCCGGGTTGGGAAGCGTCGATTTGTCGGTCAGTCGGCGACTTGCACAGAAAATACATGGCCTCGAACATCTGCTTGATGACCTTGATTTGCGTCAGCTTGCGCTTGATGAAGATCAGGCTGACGATCCTATCGACTACGACGTGGATATGCAGGACCTCGTCGATTTGGTGGAGGAGTTGGAAGGAAGACAGCCGATCGAACCTCAAGAAGAGGCTTGATCGTGGAGTTTGACCGCCTTTTCACCATCTCAGCTTTTGAAGGTCTCAGGCTCATGCGCGCCGCTATCGCAGCCGTGCCGGAGGTGACTCTCGAAACCTGCCCTAGCGCGCTGATCGCCCACTCACCACAGGCTAGAATATACGATCTTGAAGCGGCGAAAGTACTTCACGCGTTGGTGGCAGCAGATGCTCCGCACGAAACAGTTATGTTTTATCGGGAGTGCATTCTCGCTGTTCTGATTTTGAAGATGCCTGCCTTCGCAAAGCTAATGACGCTGGGACGCGGACGCTTCATCAAGCGAATCAAAGGGGCAGATTATCGGGACATTCGGAGCGTGTTTCGCGAAGCGAAGCTCCTAGATGAACCGCCCTCCAGTGATGATATCTCGTGGTGGGATATCGTACAGGGTGAACCGCACCGGGTTTGCCGGAGGCTATTTGGTTTGAGTTACGCTGCCACGGATGTGTCGTCCAGCATGGCATAATATCGTTCTTCGGCTTCGGCGG
>PANK01000012.1 GCA_002707605.1 Hoeflea sp. | reverse complement strand
GACCCCTGGGCCGGGCGACCATTTCGATTTCGTTTGCATCACCGCAGATAGCAACCGCGACGCTAACACTCTGTTAACCACAGACTTTGAGAAAGAACCGAATTAAATGGAAAACGACACCAAATGCGTCCAGACCCCTTTCAGAGCAGAGAATTCGATTTTGATGAACGTAGGAATTATTCTTGTCTGAGACTTCGGTCGAACTGTCCGGAAAGGCTGCTTTCAGGCATCTGAATAAAGACCACAAACTTCCGAAATGAGGGCGCTTTCCTGTCCGGCTTGGTCGGGGCCGTTACCGGACCGACTGGTTCTGGAGGGTCATCATTAGCTAGCGACCGTTTGACTACGCCGGTCGGTTAGACGCTGCAACGAGAACGCAATAAGCCTCGGTCAATCGGCTTGGCCTGCAAGCACTGGCGGCATGTGAAGGTAGCGGGCGACCTTGCGCTTGGCCGCGATGTCGCTCCATACAGCCTCGACCTGCGCTTCGCTGAGACCGATGGCGGCGCCGGCCTCGGCAGCGGGAACGCCGTTGTCGAGGGCGTAGAGGCAGGCGTCCATCTTGGCGTAGGGCAGCGCGAAATAGAACTCTTCCTGCGTCTGCGGCAGCGAATAGGTGTCGGTGGTCGGCGGGCGCTTGCGTATCTCTTCGGGCACGCCGAGATGGGCGGCAAGTTCATAGACCTGCGACTTGTAGAGATGGGCGATCGGCTTGATGTCGGCGGCGCCGTCGCCGTTCTTGACGAAGAAGCCCTGATCGTATTCCAGCCGATTGGGCGTGCCGATGACGGTGAAGTTCAGCCGGTCGGCGTGGTAATATTCAAGCTGCTTGCGTGTGCGCTGCTTCATGTTGGTGGCAGCGACGATGCCGAGATAGGCGTCCGCCGGCAGGCGCAGCTTGCGCATGGCGCCATCGGGCGCGCGCACCACCAGCGACGAGATATTGTAGCCGCCCGCCGTCAGCGCATTGTCGAAGACGATCTTGCTCGACCAGCCCGCGCCGTAGTCCGGTACGACCCGGCGGATGGCGTCGTCGCGGCGGCGATAACAGCCCATCGCATCCAGCGCCGGGCCGATATCCTCGACCGCGTGCCCGATGCCGAAGGTTTCAGCCACGGCCTCGCCCAGCCGACTGCTTTCCGGATCGGAATCGTGTTCCGGCATCAGCAGACCGAAGACGCGTTCAGGGCCGACGGCACGTACCGCCAGGGCGGCGCAGACGGCGGAATCGATGCCGCCGGAAATGCCGATGACGAAGCCGCGCTTGCGCAGGTCGCCGCGCAGGATGTCGCGCATGCGCGCAGCGATGCGGTCGGCCTCGGCTTCGGCCTCAATGGAAAGGGCCGCAAGGGTGAAGGCCGGAGCCCGTGCGCTTGTTTCGTTCACGGCGTGGTGCCTCCGTCCGATGCGAGACGGCGGCTGAGCTTGCCGCTGCCGGTCTTCGGCAGCGCCTGGCAGAATTCCACCTGCCGCGGCACCATGAAATCGTTCAGTATCCCGGCGCAGTGACGCAGGACGTCCTCGGCGGTCAGCGTGTCGGTCGATTTGACGATCATTGCTTTGAGCGCCTCGCCCAGCACCGGGTCCGGCATGCCGATGACCAGCGCCTCGACCACGCCCTCTAGATCATAGAGCGCGGATTCCACCTCGCGCGGCGCCACCTTGAAACCACCGGTCTTGATGATGTCGTCGCGGCGCGAAACGAAGGTCACGTAGCCGTTGGCATCGGCAAAGAACAGGTCGCCGGTATGAAGGCGCAGGCTTCCCGTCAGCGGGTCGGGGCGCAAGGCTCCCGCCGTCGCATCGGAATTGTTCCAGTAACCGCGCATGATGTGAGGCCCCGAAACGACCAGTTCCCCGACAATGCCGGGTGCGACTTCCATACCTGCCTCGTCGACGACCTGGATGGCGGTTCCCGGAATGGCGATACCTGCGGAGGCCGGGCGCAGCTCGATGTCACTCGGCGGCAGCCATGTTGCGCGCACGCATTCGGTCTGGCCGTACATGGAATAAAGCTGCACGCCGGGAAGCAGGGCGCGAAGCCTGCGGATATGGGCGACCGGCAGGGGAGCGGCCGCGCTGGTGATGTAGCGCAGGCCCGTAAACAGGGCCGGGTCCAGCTCTTCCATGCGCAGCAGCAGGGCGATCATGGAGGGCACCATGGGAAAACCGGTAACGCCCTCCTCGCGCATGCGCTCCAGCACGGCGGCCGGATAGGCGAAGGATTTCTCCAGCACCAGCGTAGCGCCGACGCGCACGGCGGTGATCAGTTGCGTCAGCCCGTACCCAAACGACAGCGGCAGCACGCCGAGGATGACATCGGCTTCGCCATTGCCGAGATAGGAGACGATGGAGGCGGTCGCCGCATCGATATTGTCGTGCCCCATCATCACGCCCTTGGGATCGCCCGTGGACCCCGACGTGTAGATGATGGTGGCGAGATCGTCGTCGCAAAGCGCCGGGTCGGCGGAAAACGGCCCGGTCTCCAGGCATTGCGCGAAATCGGCGGCTGCCGGCAGCGCCGGATGCGGGCGGGTCAGGACCACCGCCGGGCGCGCTTGCGGGTTGATGGCAAGCGCATCCGCGACCGTGGCCGCGCCCCTGGCGTCGGCGACGATGGCCGCGGGCGAACAATCCGCGATGATGAAGGCGAGGCGCTTCGCCCTGGTAGACGGATTGACCGGGCAGGCCACGGCGCCCGCCTTCCACACGGCATAGAATGCGACGGCGGTCTGCCAGCCATTGCCGGCGAACACAACGACGCGGTCGCCCCTGCCGACACCATTTTCGGCGAACCATGCGGCAAGGCCATCGGAGGCGTGGCAAAGTTCCGCGTAGCTTACCCGCCGCGCGCCGTCGACGATGGCGGTCTTGCCGGCATGGTGCCGGCAGCTTTCGCGGAGATGGCTTTCAATACGCATGGCCGCGCTTTCAGGCCGCCTTCTTGCGTTCAATGAAGGCGGCGATCCGGTCGATGGTATCGAGGTTGGCCGGCACGATGTCTGCATCGGCGACCTTCAGTCCGAAGCTTTCTTCGAGAAAGCCGACCAGTTCGAGGATGCCGGTGGAATCGACCAGATCGTTTTCCATCAGCGACAGATCGCCGGGCAGAGGCTGGCTATCGTCGCCGAACAGGAAGTTCTCGACGATAAAGTCGCGGATCTTCTTTTGCACAGCATCAGACATGCGCCTGGTCCTCACCCTGTTTCCGTCCGGCGCGGCTGCTGGCTTGCGGCAAAGGTCCGGTGCCACAGCTGCGTCGAGAGAACGCCCATGAAGGCCGTATTATCCTTGAAGCTGGTTGCCCTTCCGTTAAGCGCCTTGCATTTCAGCTTCTCCACCATCCCCGCATTGAACAGGCCGGCCCCGGCGAGCGCATCGCCCGAGAGCGCCGCATCCACCACGGGCCTGGCAGCGGGAACTGAGAATGCCTGGCTGTCAGGCGCGCGGTAAGGCTGCTTGGGGCGGTCGACTACAGCATCCGGCACCAGGCCGCGTGCCGCCTCTTTCAGGATGAATTTCTCCCGCAGGCCGCGCAGTTTAAGGCCCGGATGAAGCCCGGCGGCAAAGGCAACGACGCGGTGATCGAGAAACGGAAAGCGGCCCTCCACGCCATGGGCCATCATCACCCGGTCTCCCTGGCTGGAGAGGATGTAGCCGGGCAGCAGGAAGCGGGTTTCGAGATATTGCGCCTGGTTGAGCGGATGCCAGCGGCCGAAATCCGCAGGCAGTTGCGCGGCGAGGTCGGCCGCCGCGTCATAGGTGCCGAGCGTGTCTTTCAGCGCCGGGGAATAGAAGAGCTTCGCCGCCGTGGTGGAGCGGAAGCGCGGACGGTGCGAGAACAGCGGATCGGTGAGCTCATCCGCGCCGGCAGAGAAGAAACGGGCGAGATAGTCGGCGCTCTGGCGCTGCAATTGCGGCAGATAGGGATAGAGTCGCTGGAACAACAGGGGCCGGCGCACCGAACCCGGCTGGCGGGCGCAAAAGCGCCGCACGGCGGCTTCGCGGAAGATGTCGTAACCGGCAAAAACCTCATCGGCTCCCTCGCCGGTCAGCGCCACCTTCATGCCGTTGCCGCGAACGAGCCCGGCCAGCCTGTAGAGCGGCGCAGGCGCGGTGCGCAGGACGGGGCATTCGGCATGGGCGACGATGTCGGGGAAATCGGCGGCGATTTCCTCTTCCCCGCAGGATACCCGGTGGTTCGCCACGCCGAGCTGTTCCGCCACCTCAGCCTGCCAGCGGCTTTCGTCGTGCTCGGCGGAGCGGAAACCGACCGAGAAGGTTGCGAGCCGACCCGGCGCCAGCCGCGCGGCAAGGGCGGTGATGAGTGAGGAATCGAGCCCGCCGGACAGATAGGCGCCGACCGGCACGTCGGCGCGCAGGCGGATGCGCGTGGCCTCTTCCAGCAATGCGCCCAGTTCACCCACCGGGTCCGCCGGGGTCTCGAATTCGCCGTCGCGGGGAAATTCCAGCCGCCACCACGGGCGTACCATCCGCTCGCGCCCCTGCGCGATCATCATGTGTCCGGGCGGCAGTTCGCTGACGCCCTTGAACGCCGTGCGCGGGGCGATCGGCGCCCATAGCGTGAAGACCTGATCAAGCGCGACGGGATCGAGTTCGGCCACAAAGCCCGGCACGTCCATCAGCGCCTTGACCTCGGAGGCGAAGAACAGCGTGCCGCCGATATCCGTGTAATAGAGCGGACGCACGCCCATGCGGTCGCGCGCCAGCCACAGGCTCCGACGCCGCGCATCCCACAGCGCGAAGGCGAAATCGCCGTTGAGTTCGTCGAGGCAGGCCGTGCCCATCTCGTCATAGAGATGGAGGATCACCTCCGTGTCGCTGCCGGTCGCGAAGCGCCTCCCGCGTGCCTGCAGACGCTCGCGCAGTTCGACGTAATTGAAGATCTCGCCATTATACGAGATGACCAGATCGCCGCTTGCATCGGCCATGGGCTGCTGGCCGTCGGCGAGGCCGACGACGGAAAGCCGAGCATGGGCAAGCCCGATGCCGGGGGCCGAATGAATTCCCTTCTCATCCGGCCCGCGATGGCCAAGCGTGGCGGCCATGCGTTGCAGCAACGCCGGCGCCGCAATGGGCGAAACAGTGGAGCCGAAAAAACCTGCTATGCCGCACATTGCGCTTGCCCGCCCGTCAATCGAAGCGGTCGCCGATGAGCCGCGTCCAGCCCTCGCCCGACAGGCCGTTGAGGAAGGCGCGGCCCCGCGTGGCGGCATCCACCAGTTGTGGCCTGGAGGAATGGAACACGGTGGACGAGGCATGCAGGAAGGCGAACTTGCGGTCGAGCATGGCGTCGAGCAGCGCCGGCTGGGTGCGGCCGCGAATGGCGGCAAGGCCGCGCGCATGGGCATTGGCGAGCAGGCGTTCCAGCACCAGCCCTTCCATGCCGGGCGCGGCCATGATCTGCATCACCCGGCCGATGCCGCCGCGGTCGCCATAATAGACGAAGAGGCCGGCAAGCTTGCCACCACGGGTGTGCAGGATGCGCTGGACGCGCGCGCCATGCTTGGCCTTGACGCGGGCATGGGCGAGCATGCGCGCGAGCTGCTCGTCGTTCCAGTGCGGATGCAGGGGATGATGTACCACCAGTTCCCAGATGGCGGCGGCAAGCTCATCCTCGTCCGGCGCGGTCTCGGCGAGCGCATCCGCTTTGCCGGCGCTCGGTCGGTACCCCGCCCAGGACAGGTGGTTCGCGCCGGTGCCCGCCGTGCGGTCGGCCAGCCGGGCGAGCGGCGTAAATGCTCCCAGAAAGCCGAAGCGATTGGCAGCCATGCGCGTGACGAAGGCGGCCGGGCGGATGACCCGCAGATATTCCAGGCTGTAGGAGGCCAATACATGAGCGCCCATGCGGCGCCACATCGCCGTCGAAAGGTCGTTGGACGTCTCGCTGAAGGACAGGTCCTGCGGGCCGGACAGAACGGCTTTCAGCAGACGCGCGCCGGCGAAGGGATCGGCCTCGTGATCATCTACCATCCATGTGGTGCAGATGGCGGCGCGCAGGTGCTCGCCGTCCAGTTCCATCACCTGCGGCAGAACGCCGATGAAGCCGTTCAGCCGGCCATCTTCCGCCACGTGAACGCGGGAAACGATCTCCCCGTCATGTCCGAGAGGTCCACAGAAAAGATCGTCGAGATAGGCCGCGAGCGCCGCGCCGCCATCGGCAGAGGTTTCATGGCGCAGGATGCGCAGGAACATCTCCGCCACCGCCGGAGCGTCGTCATGTTCGAATGGCCTTACCTGTGACACATGCCTGGTCCCGTCATGCCCCGAGCTGGCCGGTACGCTGCGTCCAGCGCACAAACCGGCAACTGCAACTCCATAAGACAGCACGGTAAAGTTTCGCTTAGCTGGCTGCAGTAGCGGCATTATGCCGCTTGGGACTGGAGCGAGCCATGTCCCATACCAAATCGCTTCTTTTTGATAAGATACCTCCGATGACTGCTTTCTGCTCCTCTAGGACCTTCGCCACTAGCAGTGAATGGCAGCTATTGGGATGAGCGCTACCGATCACGAACGACCGATTTGAGAGCGCAAAGCAGACATCTCCCGATCATTAATACGCATCCGTTTCATAAGCATGTGTCAAATCAACCCCAAACGGATCGCTATTGTCGCTGCCTGCCTGCTATTCGCAGCGCCGAGCTTCTGCGTGGCCTCGTCGAGGTAAGAGCGGACCGAACGATAGCCGATGCCGAGAAGCTGGGCGATGTCCTGCATGGACATGCCATCGGCAAACCAGCGCAGGCATTCGGCCTCCCGTGGCGACAGGTGGATTTCTGAAGACAGGGCTGCATCCTGTGTTGCTGCTGCGAGGCGCGAGTGAATGAAGGCGACCGCTACTGCCGCCGTGACGGTGTCGGGATTGTCATCGGTGGAGACGACACGATCGCCGGACGCCAGCGTGAACACCATCCTGTCCTTGAACCCGACCGGCACCGAGATCGACAGCCCGGAACGGATGCCGAACTGGTCCGCATCCCGGAAGAACTGCTTCAGGTCGCGCCGGATTGAGCGCCTTGTTTCTTCTGCCGACCACCGGAAGATGGGCGGGCCATGCTTTGCCCTGGTGACGACCGGATCGATGCGGAGGTAGTTCATCTGCACATAACGGTCCTGCCATTCCCGCGGGTAGTTGGAGACGGCGAAGCTCTCGGAACCGCGCAGGTTCAGATAGGCGAAGAACTCGAAGCCGGCATCTTCGGCAAAATCACGCAATGTCCGCCGAGCCGCGCGCTCCTCGAGTGGCAGCGACAAGGTGTCGATGAGATGGAGCAGGAGTTCGTTCATGGGGGCAAACGTCCGAGGCACCGGAGCTGGTCGCAATGCGGCATGGCCGCATGGTGCGGTGAATAGGTCCGGTCTCACATTCATGGATAGGCCCGTGGGAAGACGATGTCCTGATCGACCAGGACGTTGAACCGGTAGCCCGGCCTGATTTTGAGGGTCGGCTGGACGTCGAGGTTCTTCGACACGGTCTGCTGCGAGATCTGGCCAAAGGTTTCGGCGAAGGAGCGGCGCGCGGCGTCTGCTGCGCTGTCGGTTGCGCCAATGCCGCTGCGATCCTGCGGCTGGAGCAGATCCGTTCCTGTCCCGATCAGGGCAACGAGGATCGCAGAGCCGAAGGTGCGCAAATAGTGATTGTCGACCTTGTCTTTGAAGCCTCCGTATCCAGCCGAATCGGTGCCGGCCATGCCACCGATCTGCAAAGTTGAACCGTTCGGGAAGATGATGTCGGTCCACACAACCAGAACACGGTTCTGTCCGAAGGAAACATCGGAATCATAGCGCCCCAACAATTTTGAGCCTTGCGGGATCAGAAGCCGGTGTCCGGTCGCGCTGTCATAGACGTTCTGAGAGACCTGCGCGGTGATGTGGCCGGGAAGGTCGGAATTGATGCCGGTGACGAGTGTCGCCGGAATGACGGAGCCGCGCTTCAGTTCAAAGGGCGAGATCTGCGGCACGACGGAATTCGGCAAATAGCCGAGATCGGCGATGTCCTGGTTGAAGAAGCTTTGCTTGCCAGCCTGACCGTTCGGATCGGCGGCTTGTCCGTTGGTTCCTCCCTGCAGGGCGGCGCCATAAAGATCGAGCGCGCTTCCCGGCCTGTTCCGGGTGGCGCTGGGCTGCGGTGTATCCGGCGCAGGTGGTACGCTTGTGGTTTCCAGGGCCTTCAGATTGACGTTGATCGGCGAATTGACCGCTGCGTCTTCGGCCTGAAGGCTGGCCATCTGCTGGCGATTGTATTCGCGCATTGCCTGTTCATCGAATTCGCGCTGAAGGCGGGCGCGCCAGACGGCTTCCGGTTCCAGTGCCGGCTGTTGTGGCGTAGCCGCCGGTGTCAGCGCAGGATCCGGATCATTGAACGGGTTCCTGGCGGGTTCGGCTCTTTCCACCGTCGGTGCGGCAAGCACCGGCACGGGTTTGGGTTCCCCAATGATGCCATCCGGCACACCCTGCTTGAGCCGCTCGGCATCGTTGGAGGCTGGTGGCGCTGATGACGTGTCGATCTGCGTATCGCCGCCGAAGCGCAGACCCCGCGACGATAGTCCGTAGAAGATGACAGCGAAGAAAGTGACGACCAAGGCGATGGCGATGAAAATCGGCAGGCGGTTCAGCTGCCGAATCTTTGTGCCTGCGCTTGCCTCTCCGAGTTTGAGCGACTGCGTCATGGCGCGCCTGCCGTCCCGCGCTGCAGTACCGACATCGGGCTTGCCGGATCCGCTCCCGTAGCGTTCGGTGCATAGATGCGTGTCAGTTCGAGCCTGGCTGTCGAGACCCGCACCAGAACGCCGCTCTCGAAGGGATCGATGACGTAAGCAAGCGGGACGGCGGATGTGTCATCGGTGTCCTGACCGGTCAGAACCGCGTAGCCCTTGGCCCGGAGCGAGGCTTCCAGCGCCGGGCCGAAGGATGCATCATCGCCCGTGATGGCGATGCTCGTTGTCCCGGGGCCGACATGGTCTGCCATCTGGCTCACCATGTCATCGGCGATCGCACGCGCTGCCAGGTCCGAGATTTCTGCTGACACCTGGCTGTCCACCAAGGCCTGCCCGCCCGTCGTGGTACAGGCGGCGAGGCTGCCAAGGCAAAGGGTGACGGCGGCCAATCGGAGAAGGGACAAAAGACTGGGCATGGCCTACCCCCCCCGCCGGATCGAGATTTTCTGCTGCTGGCGCCCGACGCCGGAGACAAGGATCGCCTTGTCGATGGCGTAATCGACCACCATCAACACGCCCTTCATCCGGTAATTGACGATGCGGTTTTCGCCGCCGGAAACGACGAAGAGGACCGGCGCGTCCTGCCCGGAGAGCGTTGACGGAAACTGGATGTAGGTCTTTTCCCCGTCACTGTAGATACGGGTCGGCCGCCAGCGCGCCGAGCCGCTCATGTGGAATCCGAAATTGAGTTTCTCTGCAGGCACCCCGGCGCCGGGCACGGTGCTCGCGTCCATCCGCGCATTGATCTCTTTCAGACGCACCGCGATGTCGTCGGGATATTCGAACCCGATGCGGGCCATGTACTCGCGATGATGGGACTTGAGTCGGATATGATAGGTCCGCCGCGAGGTCGTGACCACCATAGACGTCTCAAGATCGGGCTCGGCCGGTTTGACGATCAGATGGACGGCTTGTGCTTCGGGCGCGCCGGAAGTTGCCGGTTCTACCTTCCAGCGCACCGTGTCGCCAAGCAACACGTCGCGGACGATCTCGCCCGCCTGCAGTTCGATGTCGCAGACCTGCAGCGGTGAGCAGACGATCGAGGGCTGGATCTCGCCGAAGAGGAAGATCACTTTGCCGTCAGGCCCGCGGGTTACGACCCCGTCGCTCGATTGCCATTGCCCGGATAGGCGCGTGCCGCGCAACTCTTTGCGGTTCAGGTCCTGGGCAGATGCCGCAAGAGTTGCGGCCAGCATCAGGCCGCTCAACAGCAATGCGGTTCCGGTCAATTTGTTCAACATCATACGCTTGTCCTCACACGCACTCACAGCTGCGCCGTCCAGTCGAAGTCTTTCAGATAAAGGCCGATGGGATTGTTGCGGATGACCGCTTCGTCCTGCGGCGGGGTCAGGGTCACCGTGGCGATGCCTCGGAAGCGCCTGGTGGCGATTTCCTTGCCCTGCCGGTCGCGCTCATATTCCGTCCAGTCGATCTGAAAACTCTGGTTGGATAGCGGAACGATATTGGTCACTTCGATGGCGACAGTCTTGGTTTTTGCCCGCTCGAAGGGTGAATTGGAGCGGAACCACGCATTGACCTTCTCGGTCGCGGGATCGGGTGCATGATCCGTCGGCGAGCCAGAGCCGGCCTTTCTTCGGTTGTTTGGCTGGAACCTTCAGCCCCTCTTGCCGCCAGATGCGCTCGACCCGCTTGTCGTTGACCACCCAGCCCATCTGGCTGCGCAGAAGCTCGGCGATCTTGCGATAGCCGTAGCGGCCATAGCGGCGGGCCAGTGCAACGATGTCCTCGGTCAGTTGCTGCTCGTCGTCCCGGCCGCGAGGAATACGCCGCTGCGTGAAGCGATGCTGCCCAAGTACGAGGCATACCCGGCGCTCCGACACGCGCTTCGGCAGAACCGAGCGAACATGGTCGATGCAGGCACGGCGACGCGAGGGGCTCAGAAGTTTCCCCGCGCAGCCTCCGTCAGGATCAGCTTGTCCAGCGTCAGATCGGCCACCGCCTTGCGAAGCCGTTCGTTCTCCTTCTGGAGATCCTTCAACTGCCGAAGCTGGTCACGGCTCATGCCGCCATATTGCTTGCGCCACCGGTAGAACGTCAGTTCGGAAACGCCGATCTGGCGAACGGCATCCGCCATCGCCATGCCTTGGCCGCGCAAAACCTCAACCTGCCGAAGCTTCGTGACGATCTCGTCGGGCTTGTGTCGCTTGTTTGCCATTGTGGTCCTCCTTCATGGTCAAAACCATACTTCAAGGTGGACCCGTTCAATGGGGGTGGATCAATGACCGCCTTTCTCGTTGCCATCCACCTCCTCGTCGATACGAATGGCTCCAATCCCCGTGCAGACATCGTTGCGGCGCTTGAGGCACACCTCGACCGCCCCGCGAAACCTCTGCCGGATGCAGGCAGCATTCTCGACTGGGCCGTCACCGGCGAAGACCTGGCCGCGTCCATGGCCCCGGTCGCCATCCCGTCCGAATACAGGCCCGGAACCTCACGGTTTCCGCAATGGTCCGCCACTCCGCCGAAAAGGGCCGCGTCATGATGGCCGCCACGCGAACGAACCTGCTTTGCCGGATGGAAGCGGCACACCGGCAGACGCGGGCGCATCTCGAACGGATCGAACGTCAGATTTCGGCCAGGGCGGAACGCATGACGACGACCGCCAAGACGAAGGTGAAATCGCATCCGCGCGGGGGATCGCGTTGGACACGGTCGGATGAAGCCATGTTCCGGGCCTATGTCGACCAGCTCAGCTTCGAGCGGCGCGGTGAAATCGATGCGCTCAGCCGAAAGCTCACCCGGCAGGAGCGCGCGATCACAGCCGTCAGGGCGAAGACCACCGGCGATGAGACGAACACCAGAGCGGACTGGCAGCCTCCATTGTGACAGGAGGAGCATTTGCGGCGGGTCACGGTCATTTCCTTCGCGATTGGGCACCGGTGCAATGCCACCCCTGCCGGCCTCCCTTCGGTTCTGGTCGCGGTCGTAAACCGGCGGCCGGAGCCTTCAAGGCCGCTGACGCGCCGCGGTGCGGCCGCGCGCACCATCCTCGCCAAACCGGTCCCGCGGGACTGCGCGAGGGCGTAAAAGCCCTGCTGGCCCGCAGGTCAGGTTCGCTCGTCATGGTCCGCGCGGACCCTGAAGCCTCCGTCTTTCCGCCGGTTTCTGTTGCCCGCGCCCGAAGGGAGGGCCGGCAGGGGCCGGCTCGAGCCTTCGGTCAAATCGCGAAGGAAAGGAACTCACATGACCAGCAACGCTCGTCCCTCCCGTCAATCCGGCAAGGTCGTCCAGCTCCGCAAGGGCGCGTCCCTCGAAATGGTCCGGCTCGCCTGCCCCGACAGCGCGCAAGCTTCCCTCATCTCCGAAAGCTTCGGCCTTCCCGTCATCGACAGCGACGGCATCCGCGATCTCCACCACAAGATCATCGTCGACACGGCCGAATCCCTGAACGAAGGCCTCGGCGACCGAGCCATGCAGATCCACCTTCAGCGCATCGTCGGCTCCTATGTCGGATCGGCTCATGGCGCCGGCCAGTTTTATTCCCGGGCGGTCTCGGAAGCTCGAGACGCGACCGCGAAGTCGGCAAGCGATGCGCGCGACGAAGATCTCGACGGTCCCGTCGGGTTCGACAGCAATGCCCAACGCAAGCGCGAGTTCGCGGCCGATATGGGCATTCAGGCCCATGCGCTCCGGTGCGCGGCCGAGGGCGTCGTGACGGCCTATGAAGAGGTCGTCGGCGAAGCCTGGAAGCCTTTCCAACGCCAGGTCGAAAATCCTGGACAGACCGTCGATCGCAAGGCGGCCGAACTGCAGATGGCGGCTCTTGGCTGAGCTCCTGGGGCGGAGCTTCGGCTCCGCCACTTATTGCTTCGACGTCTCGATTTGACAAAACAACGTAAAATACCTACTTTACATAAAACGCTGGAGCCAGGTTATGAAGCAATACACCTTTTCCGACATGAACCGCTCCTCGGGTGAAATCCTCGAGGCGGCGATGATCGAGCCGGTCGTGCTCACCAAGCACGGCAAGGAGAAGCTTTTTGTTGTCTCTGCCCGAGATTATCACCGCATGCGCGGTGAGCCGAGCCCGACGAAGTCCTATTCGCTTCATGAAGCGCCGGACGATGTCCATGAGGAGTTGATGGCGGGAATAGACGCCATTCTCGACCCTGCCAAGACCGATGTTTGAACAGGGCGACGTCGCCGAATTCCATTATCTCTGGCATCGCGAAGCGCAAAAGGGCGA
Source organism: Hoeflea sp. (assembly GCA_002707605.1). Lineage (GTDB taxonomy): Bacteria > Pseudomonadota > Alphaproteobacteria > Rhizobiales > Rhizobiaceae > Pseudohoeflea. Next base: position 74,613 of record PANK01000012.1, on the reverse strand, counting down.
GGAATCCGGCCGGAAGCCCCGCCCTGTCTGCATTGTCATCAGGTCGCCGGGCAGTCCGGATGTGGTGTTTCTCTTTCCCTTCACCTCGAAAGAGCCCGTTGCAGATCAACTGGCCTTGAGCGTGCCGGAGACCGAATGCCGGCGCATTGGTCTTGCCGCGCCGTGCTGGATCATTCTTGACGAATACAATCGCGTCGAGATGGACAAGGACTACGATTTCGTTTCCACCGAGCCCGTCGGTTCCGTGAGTGCAGCGTTTCTGCGTGAGATTGCCGTAACCATCAAGCGGGCGGCGCGCAGCGTCGACATTCGGGCCGTCAAACGGACCTGACCGCTCGTCGCCGGCGTCGGGTAAACTTGATCTTCACATTCTGGGATAACTGCCGGGCGGGGCGGGGGGTGCCATGCTGACCCAGCCTGCGCGACCAATGCTGCCCGTCACCGGGCTCCATCTTGGAAGTGGTTCAAACCCGCTCTCTTGTGATGGCGTCCTGGCAGCCTCCCGGAACTACCACGATCAACCCGTAAAGGGTCCGCTAGCCAAGCTGCGGCCGCACCGGCTTCGCCGTTGCGGTGATCGCGCCCGGGTGCCTGCCTTTTGAGGAGCCATCGAGCGGGATTGGCCCGCTCCCAAGATGGAGCCCTCAGATGTCGCACAACCTCGAACTCGCCCAGAAGCACGCCTGGAGCCTCGCGCGCACCCTGATGATCACCGTCATCCTCTTCAAGTCCGACAACGAATACGGCGTCCTGCCGGCCGACGAGATCGAAGACGCCGAAGTCACGCCACTCTTTGAGTACGATCCTTTCGCCGGTGCGCGGTCGGTTCACTGAACCGGCCTCGCCCTTGATGCAGGCCGCATCCGCGGTACGCCGTGCCAGGCGGGGCGCCCCGGCGCCCGCCGGTGCTCCCCCCTCATGCCCGCGCCTTCGAATGCGTATCGAACCGGTGAGAGACAGTTTCTGGGTTTTGCCGCTCCACGCCCCCGTCCCGGACGACGCTCCTGCCGGGTCCGGTGTCGCGCGCAACGGCTTCGCCGTCCTTCACTGACGTTCCGGCCCGTAACGGGTGCGCCCGCCTCCTGATCCCCCCGGCTGACGGATCGCCGTGACGGGGCCGCGATCGGCGCGGCCTTCAGAAAGGAGGTTCATGAAAATGAGCAGGAAAGACAAGCAGTCCCGCGTCGACCTTTACGCGAAGATCACCGACCGTATCGTCGCAGACCTGGATAAGGGTGTGCGCCCGTGGGTGAAGCCATGGAGTGTGGGCAATGGAACGGGCCGCACCACGCGCCCGCTACGCCACAACGGCCTGCCCTACCAGGGCATCAATACGCTGCTGCTGTGGTCGGAACCGGTGGCCCAGGGTTTCGTGTCGCCGATCTGGATGACGTTCAAGCAATCCGTCGAGCTTGGCGGGCACGTCCGCAAAGGCGAAACGGGTACGACTGTCGTCTATGCCAGCCGCTTCACGCGCACCGAGGTTGACGCGCAGGGTGATGAAGTCGAGCGCGGCATCCCGTTTCTGAAGGCATATACGGTCTTTTGTGCCGACCAGATCGAGGGCCTGCCCGCTCATTATTATGCGGCGCCTGAGCGTGCCGCCGATCCTGTCCAGCGCATCGAGCATGCCGACCGCTTTTTCGACAACACCGGAGCGGTCGTTCGCTATGGCGGGGACATGGCCTATTACGCGCCTTCGTCCGACCATGTGCAGCTGCCGTCACCGGAATCATTTCGAGACGCGGCTTCTTTTGTCGCCGTCAGGGCGCACGAAACCCTGCACTGGACAGCGGCGCCCCACCGGCTGAACAGGGATCTCAGCCGCTACCACAAGGACACCACGGATCGCGCGCGCGAAGAATTGCTCGTGGAACTCGGAGCCGCCATGCTCTGCGCGGACCTCGACATCGTGCCCGAACTTGAGCCGAGGCCCGATCACGCTGCCTATATCCAGAGTTGGGCGCAGGTTCTTGGCTCGGACAAGCGCGCCATCTTCCAGGCCGCGGCCCACGCGCAACGCGCGGTCAATTATCTCCACGACCTCCAGCCGCAGGCGGAAGAATTGGGGAGGGCGGTCTGATGCTGCAGGTTCCTGTTGCACAAGGGGAGGGCGCCGAGCCCTCCTCGATCCGCCTTCCGTTTGCACAGCGGGTCCTACACTTGCCGGATCAGGTTCGGCAAGACCTGGCCGAGTTCCTCCGCGAGCTTGCCTACGACGCGCGGCGCGTGCCGAAACAATCGGGCGAAGCAACAAGGCTCCGATGGCCGCCTATTGGAAAGCCGTCAGCGTCCATGCCATGCACCTACACCGTATCATCCGCGGGTGAACACCCTCGTCTATCCGCGGGACTAGCTTGCGTGCCGTTAGAACGAATCGCCTGAAGAATTGCAAAACCGCCCGCAGACATCTCAAAATAAGTGCGTCCGGGTGCCATTTGTCAGATTTTGCGCCAAAATCGATGAAAACATCTCTTTCGCGAGCGATCTTAGCTCAGAATCGACGGGAAAAATTATCACAAGACGAGATGTAAATCGCTCGACTTCCTTGATAGATCTCACCTCTGTGGGGCATCTTGTTCCCATGTTGTCGAAGGAGATCCACACAATGCCAACTGTACTTGCAGAAAGGCTTTATGCCGAATTCATAAAACGGGGATTGACACAGGAGAAGCTCGCTGAGGCCGTTGGAATCAGCCGAGAGCAATGCGGGAAACAGCTTCGAAAGAAGGGCTACATCCGTATCAATGAGGATACTGCCCGCGGATATGAGAAGGTCTTCGGTCTCTCCCGCGAAGAATTATCAACACCTCCGCACGTGGACAAAGGGACGCCATCCGGCTGGAACCGCGTTGTGGTGCCGTTGTCGGACGAGGAGTTGCTGAACGCTTCGATCTGGGCCTCAAGGTCACCGGGCAGGAAGTAATTTTCGAGCAGGATGCGATTCTTGAGGGTCTGATGCCAGCGCTCGATCTTGCCCTGAGTCTGGGGATGCATCGGAGCGCCGCGCACATGGCTCATTTTCCGGGCCTCGATATATTCCGCCAGTTCACCCGCGATGTAGCTCGGGCCATTATCCGACAGCAGCCGAGGCTTGTGCAGCACCGTTGCGCTGTCGCAACCCGAGGCCTCGAGCGCGAGGTCCAGCGTGTCGGTGACATCCTCGGCCCGCATGTTGGTGCACAGCTTCCAGGCGATGATGTAGCGCGAGAAGTCGTCGAGCACGGTCGACAGATACATCCAGCCCCACCCGATGATCTTGAAGTAGGTGAAGTCGGTCTGCCACATCTCGTTCACCCGGGTGGTCTTGGTGTGGAACTGATCGGCGGCCTTGATCACGATATAGGCCGGGCTGATGATCAGATCATGGGCCTTCAACAGACGGTAAACCGTGGCTTCCGACACGAAGTAGCGCTTCTCGTCGGTGAAGCGCACCGCCAGTTCGCGCGGTGACAGTTCGCTGTAATCCAGCGCCATCTCGACGATCTGGTCCTGGATATCATCGCCGATGCGGTTCCACACACGGCTCGGCGCCGATGGTCGATCTTCCAGCGCCTCCGGCCCGCCTTCGAGGAAGCGATCATACCAGCGATAGAACGTCCGGCGGGCAATGCCCAACTGGTCCAGCGTGTGCCTGGCCGGCAGGTGCGACTGCTCGACGATCCGGATGATCTCGAGCTTCTCGGATGCCGGATACCTCATTCGTCGTCGCCCCCATCCGCGATCATGCTTTTTTTGAGCAGGCGGTTTTCCAAGGTCAGGTCGGCAACGCATTCCTTCAGGGCGCGGGCCTCGCGGCGCAGGTCATGCACTTCGCCGGTGGTCGCAGCGCGGGCGGTGTCTCCGGCGAGGCGCCGCTTGCCGGCCTCCATGAACTCCTTCGACCAGGTGTAATACAGGCTCTGGGCGATCCCTTCCTTGCGGCACAGCTCGGCAATGCTGTCCTCGCCGCGCAAGCCTTCCAGCACGATCCGGATCTTGTCTTCGGCCGAGAAGTGCCGACGCGTCGCACGCCGGATATCCTTCACCACCCGCTCCGCGGGAGCCTTGGAGGGCGATTTTTTCAAGGAGGATTTGGGCTTCATCTTCGTTCCTTCGTCACTACGACGAAGCCCAAATCCTCCTTAAATCACAACCTCAAATCTGTGCCATTGGTGCTGACGGCGGACACGCCGATCCTGTTTGGAGGCGGTCCGCAGACCGAGATAATCCATCAAATGCCGACTGTGATCGAAACGCGTCTGCACCCGACGTGCATAGAGATCATAAAGGCGTGCGTCGATACCGAGCTGATCCGCGAGATAGTTGATCACTGCTACGGGCGGCTGCTCCCTATCCCACAAGAGTCGTCCCGTTTGGCGCATCGTGCAAAGTTGAACGGCGAAGCCCAACTTGTTCTGCGGCCGCCGGCGGAGTTCGCATTCCAAACGATCTGCCGGATCCAATGTGAAGTGACGGATCAGGCTATCCTCGTCCGCCGCTATGCCCAGAAGCGTTGCCGCTTCGGTCGACCTGACAAGCCTTCTTCTACCCACTCGCGTTCTCCCCTGGCACACTGAACTCCAAGGGGAAATTGGTTCGCATCAACCGAACGCTTTCAACCGGCCGCGCGGCTTCATCTACAGATCTATCACGCGCGTTCGTGCTTCGTTCGCCCTTAACGTGTCTGTGAGAACAGTTCTTGTTCCGACCCCATGAAGGCCAGAAGCGACGTCGCCACGGCGGGGGCATCGACAGGAGCGAGACTGTCGCTGGTGCGAAGCATTCCGTAGACTGTGAAGGGCTGCCGGCCGACCTCGGTGGTGATCCAGCCCGCCAGAACCGCCACAAAGCCGCTCGGCCCCATCAGGACGGCCGTGCGATGCAGCCACGGGCTGTCATAGAGCCGCCCGCGCCAGCGCGCCCAGAGGCTCCAAAGCCCGAGTCCGAGCATCGCTAACCCGAGCCCCACCATCACGCGGAAGCTGAAGAAGACGATCCCGATCGGAGGCTCCTCATCGTCGGGAATGGTGTCGAGACCCTCGAGAGGGGCGTCCCAGTGGTGTTTCAGGATCAGTGAGCTCAGGTTCGGGATCTCGAGCGCGTAGTCGATCCGCCGTTGCTCTTCGTTCGGGATTCCGAACAGGATGAGCGGGGCGCCATCAGGATGGCTCTCGTAATGGCCTTCCATCGCCATGACCTTGGCAGGCTGATGCTCGAGCGTGTTGAGGCCATGCAAGTCGCCGGCGAAGATCTGGATCGGGGTGACGATGGCGGCCATCCACATGGCCATGGAGAACATGCGCCGTGCCTCCCGGTCCGAGCGATCGCGCAGGAGGTGAACTCCGCCGACCGCGCCAACGACCAGGGCGGTCGTTAGGAAGGCCGCGAGCACCATGTGTGCAAGGCGGTAGGGAAAGGACGGGTTAAAGACGATCGCCCACCAATCCTCCGGCACGAATTGGCCCGCTTCACTGATGGCGTGGCCCTGTGGCGTCTGCATCCAGCTGTTGGCTGACAGTATCCAGAAGGCCGACATCAGCGTGCCGAAAGCGACCATGGCCGTGGCGAACATATGAAGCCGGTCGCCGACCTTCTCGCGACCGAACAGCATGATTCCGAGGAACCCTGCCTCGAGGAAGAAGGCCGAAAGAACCTCATAGGCCATAAGCGGGCCGATCACCGGTCCAGCGCGATCCGAAAAGACCGACCAATTGGTGCCGAACTGGTAGGACATCACGATGCCCGACACGACACCCATCCCGAAGGCAATGGCGAAGATCTTCTTCCAGTAGTCGAACAGCTTCAGATACGTCCTTTCCCGTGTTCGCAGCCAAAGGCCGTTCAGGACGGCAACATAGCTGGCCAGGCCGATCGTGAAGGCTGGAAAGATGATGTGGAAGGACACGGTGAACGCGAACTGGAACCGGGCAAGCGTTTCTGCACTGAAGCTGTCGAACATGAAAGTTCTTCCGATTTGTGCGTCAGGCGACGGTGAACTGTCCCATCATGCCGCCATCCTCGTGTTCGAGGATGTGGCAGTGGAACATGTAGGGTGCCGCGCGGTCGGCGGGTTTTCGGAATTCGACGAGGATCTCCGCCTTGCCGTCGACCAGGAGGATGTCCTTGGCTCCCAATTGTTCGAAGGGAACGCTGCGTCCGTTGCGGCTCAGGACGGTGAACGCGGTGCCATGCATATGGAAGGGATGCGCCATCATGTCGGATGACACCTCCCAGAGTTCGACCTCTCCACGTCGCGTTTCGAAGTCGATCCGGCCCATGTCGTAGGATTGGCCGTTGATGGCCAGCGGGTTGCCGGCGCCGCGCATGGCCATCGGACCCATCTGAAGATCGATCCGCCGTCGCCGCACCGGCTCGGCGGTGGTTGGCGCGGGTCCGCCGGCAAGGACGCGCGGCAGTGCCTGCGAAGCGGGTGCGGGGCGGTCGGGTGTAAGGCTCAGGACCGCGAATGCGCCCTCATCCGTCACGGCTTCCGGATCAGTGCGATCCATACCGCCCATCATGCGCTGCATCATCCCGCCGCCGCCCATCATGCCTTCCATCGGCGAATTCGCATCAGGCAACGAAACCATCCGGGCGGTTGCGCCATCCGACAGGTCCAAGACGATTTCGGCCCGCTCGGCAGGAGCCAGCACCAGCGAATCCCGCGCCACGGGCGCGGGCAGAAAACCACCGTCCGACGCGATCTGGTGAAACCCGCGCCCGTCTTCGAACTTCAGCGTGTAGATCCGTGCATTGGAGCCGTTCAGCAAACGCAGGCGCACAAGACCGCGTGCGACGCTGGCGTTCGGCTGCACCGCGCCGTTGACGAGGATCGTATCTCCTTGAAAACCGTGCATGACGGTCGGCATGTCGAGGTCATAAGCGAGCTCCCCGCCGCGCCCGAACCGACGATCCTGGATGATCACCGGTATGTCGTCGACGCCCCACTCCGAGGGCAGCCCGGGATTCTCCACCCCCGGATCCTCGACAATCATCATGCCCGCGAGCCCATGATAGATCTGTCGTCCGGTCTGTCCGTGAATGTGCGAATGGTACCAGAGCGTCGCCGCCGGCTGGTCAATCTCCAACTCCGGCGCCCATGTCCCGCCCGAGGCAATGGCGAGTTGTGGACCGCCATCCACGGCACCGGGAACATGCGCCCCGTGCCAGTGCGCGGTCACGGGACTGTCGAGACGGTTCCTCACCACCGGCCTGGCAATCTCGCCCCGGCGCATTCGCAGCACCGGGCCGAGATAGGGCTGGCTGTACCCCATTGTGCGAGCCGCACCCCCCTCGACGAAGGCCGTCGTGCCCTGGATCGCCTCCAGAGCAGCGTCAGCGGAGCCGGTGACGTCCAGGATCTGAGGGATCGGCAGGGACTGGCCCGCGACCGGGCTCGCATTGGCGCGACCAATCACGCCGGGAGCGGCCAGCGCGCTGGCGGCAAGGGTCAGGAAGCGGCGGCGATCCATGTGCGAAGCTCCTTCGTGAACGAGTTTGTGCGTTGTCAGGCGCTCAGCTTCACCTTGCGGAGATAGGGACGGAGTTCTTCCCATCCCTGGGGAAACAGCCCCTTGGCCTGATCGTTCGGGATCGACGGCGGGATAATCCCATAATCGCCCGGACGCCAGTCGGCGGGGAGCGCAACGCCCATCGCATCGCCGGTCTTCAAGGCGTCGATCACGCGCAGGATCTCATCGAAATTGCGCCCCACGCTCATCGGGTAGGTCATCGTCATGCGCAGCTTCTTCGCGTTGTCAATGATGAAGACCGAGCGCACCGCGGCGGTCTCGGACTGGGCCGGATGGATCATGTCGTAGAGCCGCGCGATCTTCAGATCCGGGTCCGAGACGATGGGAAATCGCAGCGTCGTGTTCTGCGTGTCGTTCACATCCTCGATCCATTTCAGATGCTCGTCGACCGTGTCGGTGCTGAGCCCGATCGGCTTGACGCCGCGCTTGTCGAACTCGGCGCTGAGTTGCGATGTTCGGCCCATCTCGGTGGTGCAGACCGGCGTGAAGTCGGCGGGATGGCTGAAGAAGAAGGCCCAGTCATCGCCAATCCAGTCGTGGAACGAAATCGGGCCAAGCGTCGTGTCAGCGGTGAAGTCTGGAACGATATCTCCGAGTAGCAGAGGCATGATGTTTCCTTTCAGTGGGTTGCCCGGCGAATACCTCGCATCGCCGTGCCGTTCAGTGACATTGTCACCCAGCTTGCGAAAAAGTTATATGCCGGATAAAAGTTTTATCGGGAGACATAGATGAAGCTCACGGCCTATTCCAACTACGCGCTCCGGTCGCTTCAACTTGCCGCACTTAATGCCCCCGATCTCATCCGGGTCGATGATGTGGTGCGGGTGCACGGTCTGGCCCGGCCGCATATCGTGAAGATCGTCCACGAGCTGGGACGCGCCGGCTTCGTCAAGACCCAGCGCGGGCGGGGCGGCGGGTTCCGTCTTGCGCGTCCGGCCGAGGAGATCGGCGTGGGTGACGTCATCAGGCTGACCGAGGGGCCGCTCGATGTTGTCGAATGTTTCAATCCGGCGTCGAACACCTGTCCCCTCATCGGGATCTGCCGGCTGTCCCGGGGGCTCCACGAGGCGACCCGGGCGTTCATGGCGGTTCTCGACGATCTCACGCTGGCCGATATCTCCGCCAATCGCGATCAACTGCTGGGCCGCATCGCAACCGCCGAGAAAGACGCCGCGGCACTAACGCGGAGCACGACATGACCATCGGTGACTGGACCGAGCGGTTCCATGGCACTCGTAGCCTTCCCCGCCCAGTGCGCGACAGGCTTCTCGCCAGCGCACGGGTTGCGCGATACGCACGCGGCCAAACTGTCTTCAGTCCCGACAACCGCCCTGACAATCTGCTGTTTCTGGTCGAAGGAACGCTCCGGGTCTCGCAAACGGCTGAGTCGGGACGGGAAATCGTGCTCTACCGGGTGGAGGCGGGTGAAAGCTGCGTGCTGACGACGGCCTGCATGCTGGCCGAAGAGGCGTATAACGCCGAGGGGTTAGCGGAAACGGCGCTGGTTGCCGTTGCGCTCTCGCAACAGACCTTCGATCTGCTCGCGGCTGAGGAACCGGCTTTCCGTAAGTTCGTGTTCGCGGCCTACTCGCGCCGTCTGCTGGATCTCCTGCATGTCGTGGACGAGGTGGCCTTCGGACGGATCGACGTGCGGCTCGCGGCGAGGCTTCTCGCACTTGCCGGCCCGGCCGTCGAGGTTTCTGCGACACATGACGACCTCGCCCGGGAGCTGGGCACGGCGCGCGAGGTCGTTTCCCGCGTGCTGCAGGACTTCCAGAAGCGAGGGCTTGTCAGCCAGGCCCGCGGCCGGGTCCGGCTGCTCTCCAGGGAGAGTCTGACGCGGATCGCCGCAAGCGATTGAACGAAACTCACCGCACGCAGCTCGATACGCCAGTTTTCCAACGCAGAGTGACAATGTCACTGAAGTCGGCGCGTCAAAGCTATATCCAGCAGACAGCTTTCATCCTGGAGGAACTGCAATGCGCATCAATGTCGGAACCGTCGACCGAATCTTTCGGGCGGTCCTCGGCCTCGTGCTTCTCTATTTCGCCTTTCTGAGTGGACTGCCGCTCTTCGAAGGGGCGCTTTTCAAATATGGCGCGGCCATCGTGGGACTCGTTATGCTGGTCGTGGCGATGACGCGGGTGTGTCCGGTCTATTCGATATTCGGTATCAAGACCTGCCGGGCCTGAACCGATGGAGACCGTGTTCACCCCCTGGGCCTCCCTCGGCGGAGGCGTTCTCATCGGCGCGTCGGCCACGCTGCTGATGCTGTTTCTCGGCCGGATCATGGGCGCGACCGGCATTCTTGCGGGCTTGCTCACACCGTCCTCGGGCAGCGAGTTCGCGTGGCGCGGCGCGGTGCTGCTCGGCATGGTGAGCGGGCCGCTTGCGCTGCTCGCGATCACCGGCGAGATGCCGGCGGTCCAGGTGCCCATTTCGACAGCGATGCTGATCGGGGGCGGGTTGCTGGTGGGTGTCGGTGTGACCTTCGGGTCCGGCTGCACGTCCGGGCATGGGGTGTGCGGCATGGCGCGCTTGAGCGTCAGGTCGGTCGCCGCGACGCTCACCTTCATGATCACGACCTTCGCCACGGTCTACGTCGTTCGTCACGTTCTGGGAGCCTGAGCTATGCGTTTGATCGCCGCCTACATCATCGGACTGGTGTTCGGCACCGGAATCGCACTCTCTGGCATGGCGAACCCGGCCAAGGTGCTGAACTTCTTTGACATCGCGGGCAGCTGGGACCCGTCGCTCATCTTCGTTATGGGCGGAGCGCTGGTGACGACCTTCATCGGCTACCGGCTGGTCTTCGGGCGGCCCGCGCCCATTCTGGCCGAGGCGTTTCAGGTGCCCGTGAGCCGCACCGTCGATGCCCGCCTTCTGGGCGGCTCGGCGGTGTTCGGTATCGGCTGGGGCATCGCCGGTTTCTGCCCGGGCGGCGCGCTTCCCGCGCTCGGGACCGGCCGATGGGAAGTCTTCGCCTTCACCGCGGCCGTGATCGCGGGCATCCTCCTCGCCAGGTTCCTCCAGTCCAGAGGCGAGAGCGCCCGGCGCGCGACGGCCTGACGGTCTGCAAAAGGAGAGCTTCATGACTCTTTATACGATTAATCTGGACGTCAAGCCTGATGTCCATGCGTTCTTCGACGACGCGACCAACACCATCAGCTACATTGTGAAGGATCCTGCGTCGAACGCCTGCGCGATCGTCGACAGCGTCATGGATATCGACTACGCCGCTGGCCGCATCTCCTACGACCATGCGGACGAACTGATCCGTCAAGTGCAGTCCCTGGGTCTGAAGCTGGAGTGGATCATCGAGACCCACGTCCATGCCGACCATCTGAGCGCTGCGCCCTACATCCAGCAGAAACTGGGTGGCAAGATCGGCATCGGCGCCAGGATCAAGCTCGTGCAGGACACCTTCGGCAAGATCTTCAACGAGGGCACCGAGTTCCAGCGCGACGGCAGCCAGTTCGACCGCCTGTTCGAGGATGGCGACACCTACATGGTCGGCACCATGCAGGCCGTCGTGCTAGCGACGCCCGGTCACACGCCTGCCTGTATGACCCATGTGATGGGCGACGCGGCCTTCGTCGGCGACACGCTCTTCATGCCGGATGGCGGATCGGCGCGCGCCGATTTCCCCGGCGGCGACGCCGGCACGCTCTACGATTCGATCCAGAAGGTACTGGCGCTGCCTGACGAGACGCGGCTTTTCATGTGCCACGACTACGGCCCGAACGGACGCGAGATCCAGTGGGAGACGACGGTGGCCGAGGAGAAGGCCCACAACATCCATGTGGGCGCCGGCAAGACCCGGGACGAATTCATCAAGTTCCGGACCGAGCGCGACGCGCAGCTCGCCATGCCCAGGCTCATTATTCCGTCGCTGCAGGTGAACATGCGCGCGGGCGACGTTCCGACCGACAAGGATGGCAACCCGACGCTCAAGGTGCCCCTCAACGCTCTTTGAAAATAGCATCGCGGATACACGTCAAAAGGAGAAGACAATGTCGAACAACGCAACGGTGGAAAACCTGAACAAGGCGCTTCAGATGGAAATGAGCGCCGCGCACCAATATCAATTGCACGCGCATGTCCTCGACGATTGGGGCCTCAATTTGCTGGCAGACAAGATGCGCGAGGAACAGGCAGAGGAAATCGAACACTCCGACCTGTTCATCGAGCGCATCATGTTCCTGAAAGGAACGCCGGAGATTGCTTTCGCAAAATTGCCCAGGCGCGCGGAAACCCTGCCGGATATGTTCAAGGCGGACCTTGCAGATGAAGAGGAAGCCGTTGAATTCTACCTCAGCGCGGCCCGACAGGCCTATGAGGCGAACGATGTCGGATCGCGCATGCTTTTCGAAAAGATCGCAATGGATGAAGAAGGCCATAAGGCCTGGTTGGAGCTGCAACTGGAGTTGATCGAACGCATCGGCGACCGGGCGTACAGCGCGAAAATGGTTTCGGTCATACAAGACGAAGAACCATCTGCTTGAAGAAGTCCGCAGGTGTGATGGCGGCGCTTCGGCGCCTGTGGACCGTCTTCGATCGAAACCAACCGGGAGGAATGCAACAATGGAACTGAAAGAAATCTCGCCGAAAGTCACGGTGTCCCCGCAGATCGCAGCCTCGGACATGGCCGCGATCAAGGCGGCTGGTTATCGCGCAATCATCTGCAACCGCCCCGACGGGGAAGGCGCGGATCAGCCGAGCTTCGAGGAGATAGAGGCCTCTGCCAAGGCCGAGGGGATCGAGGCGAGATATGTCCCGGTTCAGTCTGGGATGGTGACTGACGAGGATGTTGCTGCCTTCGGTCAGGCGCTGGCAGAGGTGCAACGCCCGGTTCTGGCCTACTGCCGGACTGGCACACGCTCGGCGACACTCTGGTCGCTGCACGAGGCGAAAAAGCGGCTCGTTTCCGAAATCCTCGCCATGACGAAGGCGGCAGGCTATGACATGAACGGTGTCGCGCGCCGAGTCGCCAATGGCGGCAAGACGCCGACCGACACCGGCGATGCCCACTACAAGGTGGTGATCGTTGGCGCCGGGGCGGGCGGCATCGCGGTCGCGGCAAGCCTCAAGGCGCGCGAGCCAGGCCTTGAGATCGCGATCATCGATCCTGCCGACATTCATTACTACCAGCCAGGCTGGACCATGGTCGGCGGCGGCATATTCGAGGCGCAGGAAACCGCCAAGACCATGGGCAGCCTGATCCCGAAGGGTGTCACCTGGATCAAGGCCGCGGTCGCTGCGTTCGAGCCGCAGAACAACGCTGTCATCCTGGATGGCTGCCGCGTGGTGAAATACGACCGGCTTGTTGTCTGCCCTGGCCTCAAATTGGACTGGGGCAAGGTCGAGGGCCTTGTCGAGACGCTCGGACGAAACGGCGTGACCTCGAACTATCGCTACGACCTCGCGCCCTATACCTGGCAACTGGTGCAGGAGATGCGGGGCGGGACTGCGATCTTCACGCAGCCTCCGATGCCCATCAAGTGCGCCGGCGCGCCGCAGAAGGCGATGTATCTCTCGGCCGACCACTGGCACCGGTCCGGACGGCTCAAGAATATCGACATTCACTTCTGCAACGCGGGCGGCGTTCTCTTCGGCGTCAAGGACTATGTGCCGGCCTTGATGGAATACGTGAAGAAGTACGACGCGACGCTCGACTTCTTCCACAATCTCGTGGCGGTCGACGGGCCGGCGAAGAAGGCCACCTTCGACGTCAAGGAGCCGGAGAAGGAGCCCCGGCGCGTCGAGATGGAATTCGACATGATGCATGTCTGCCCGCCGCAGACCGCGCCGGATTTCATCCGCGTTTCGCCGCTGGCCGACCAGGCGGGCTGGGTCGATGTCGATCAGGCCACACTGCGGCACAAGAGTTTCGACAATATCTGGGCGCTCGGCGACGTCATGAACGCGCCCAACGCCAAGACGGCGGCCGCCGCGCGCAAGCAGGCGCCCACGGTGGCCGAGAATATCGTCGCCGACATCGCCGGCCGCTCGGCGGTGGCGCAGTATGACGGCTACGGCTCGTGCCCGCTGACGGTCGAGCGCGGCAAGATCGTCCTGGCCGAGTTCGGCTACGGCGGGGTAGTAAAGCCGAGCTTCCCCCCATTCCTGATCGACGGAACCAGGCCGAGCCGGGCGGCGTGGTTCCTGAAGGAAAAGATGCTGCCGCCGATCTACTGGCAGGCGATGTTTCGGGGACGCGAATGGATGGCGAAGCCTGAGAAGCTTGAGGTCGCCGCCGAGTAATAGGAACGCGCGGCCTGTCCTCCCGCTGAACGCGCGTCAGCGAACGCGGCGCACCGGTTGCGCCCCGTTCCCCAAACCCCAAGAGCGTATCCGCCAATGATGCCAAGGCTTGCCCGCTATCTGCCGATCCTCAAATGGGGGCGGCACTACGACCGCTCCACGCTCACGAACGATCTCGTGGCGGCGGTGATCGTGACGATCATGCTGATCCCGCAGTCATTGGCCTATGCGCTGCTGGCGGGCCTGCCACCCGAAGCCGGGATCTACGCCTCGATCGCCCCGATCCTGCTCTACGCGGTCTTCGGCACCTCCCGCGCGCTCGCCGTGGGCCCGGTGGCGGTCGTGTCGCTCCTGACCGCATCCGCCGTTGGACAGGTGGCCGAACAGGGCACGGCGGGCTATGCCGTCGCCGCGCTGACGCTCGCGGCGCTCTCGGGCGGGTTCCTTCTGCTGCTCGGCGTCTTCCGGCTGGGCTTTCTGGCGAATTTCCTCAGCCATCCGGTGATCGCCGGGTTCATCACCGCTTCCGGAATCCTGATCGCGACGAGCCAACTCAAGCACATCCTCGGCATCGACGCGGGCGGCCACACGCTGATCGAGATGGTCGGTGCGCTTGTCTCGCATCTCCGGCAGATTAACCCGGCTACGGTGGTCATCGGCGTCGCCGCAACAGCATTCCTGTTCTGGGTTCGCAAGGGGCTGAAGCCGCTCTTGCGCGGGATGGGCGCGGGCCCGCTTCTCGCCGACATCGTCACCAAAGCCGGTCCCGTGGCTGCTGTTGTGGTCACGACACTCGCGGTTTGGGCTTTCGGTCTCGCCGAGCGCGGCGTCTCCATCGTCGGCGAGGTGCCGCAAGCGTTGCCGCCTTTGACCATGCCGGGCCTCGCACCCGAGCTGATCCGCCAACTGGCGATCCCGGCGATCCTGATCTCCATCATCGGCTTCGTGGAATCCATTTCCGTCGCCCAGACTCTCGCGGCCAAGAAGCGTCAGCGTATCGATCCCGACCAGGAACTCATCGGGCTCGGCGCCGCCAACCTCGGCGCGGCCTTCACCGGCGGCTATCCCGTCACCGGCGGGTTCGCGCGCTCGGTCGTGAACTTCGACGCGGGCGCCGAAACGCCGGCGGCCGGCGCTTTTACCGCGATCGGCCTCGCGATTGCCGCGCTCGCCCTGACGCCGCTGGTCTACTATCTGCCCAACGCCACGCTGGCAGCAACCATCGTCGTCGCCGTGCTCAGCCTTGTCGACTTCTCGATCCTGAAGAAAACCTGGTCCTACTCGCGCGCTGATTTTGCAGCGGTCGCTGCAACGATCCTTCTGACCCTGACTCTGGGCGTCGAGATTGGCGTCGCCTCCGGTGTGATCCTGTCCATAGCGCTGCACCTCTACAAGACGTCGAAGCCCCATGTCGCCGAGGTCGGTCTCGTTCCGGGCACCAACCACTTCCGCAATATCAAACGGCACGACGTCGAGACCGATCCCGAGATACTTGCCCTGCGCGTGGACGAGAGCCTCTATTTCGTGAACGCCCGGTTCCTCGAGGATCTGATCCAGGACCGCGTGGTCGACGGCGCCACGCTGCGTCACGTGATCCTCATGTGCTCCGCGGTGAACGAGATCGATTACTCGGCCCTCGAGAGCCTGGAGGCGATCAACCACAGGCTCACGGATCTGGGGGTCGGACTGCACCTCTCGGAAGTGAAGGGGCCGGTGATGGACCGCCTCGAGAGCACACACTTCCTCGACCAGCTCAACGGACGTGTCTTCCTGTCCCAGTATGACGCCTGGAAGTCGCTCGCCGAACCGGCCGACCCGGCCAAAGCCGCAGAATGACCTGAAAGGAAAGGACTGCATGACAATCCCGCATTCGAAAAGCGCATCCCGTGGACCTGGAAGCCCCGATGTCGTCGGTTTCTACGATGAGGCCTCGGGCAGCTGCCAGTACATCTGCATCGACCCGGCGACGAAGAAATGCGCGTTGATCGATGTGGTTCTCGACTTCAATCCGGCCCGCGCCCGCACCTCGACCGAATGTGCCGACTGGGCGCTCGACTGGATTGAGCGCGAGGGTCTGACACTCGAGTGGATCCTTGACACGCACCCCCATGCCGACCACCTTATGGCGGCGGCATATCTCAAGGAAAAGACCGGCGCGCCCAACGCAATCGGAGAGAAGGTGCGCGAGATCGCAGAGCTCTGGCGCGACTTCTACAACACGCCGGACGCATTCGACCCGGAGGCCGATTTCGACCGGCTCTTCGCCGATGGCGACACGTTCCGCGTGGGCGAGATCGACGTGCGCGTGATGCTGTCGCCCGGCCATACGCTCGGCTCGATCACCTATGTGGTGGGCGACGCGATCTTCGCGCATGACACCTTCATGCAGCCCGACAGCGGCACCGCGCGTGCCGACTTCCCCGGCGGTTCGGCGGCCATGCTCTACGACTCCCTGATGGCGATCCTCGCGCTGCCAGACGAGCATCGCATCTTCATTGGCCACGACTACGGCGCGGAGGGCCGCGATGGCCCAGCCTGGGAAAGTACGGTCGCGGAGCAGAAGGCCTCGAACAAGCACCTTGGAGGCGGCGTTCCGAAAGAGGAATACGTGAAGGTCCGAGAGGAGCGTGACGCGACACTCAACCTTCCCGACCGGATGCTATATGCGCTGCAGTTCAATCTTCGGGGCGGCCGCCTGCCGGAACCGGAGGGTGACGGAAACAGCTACTTCAAGATCCCAGCGAACAGGTTCTGATCATGGCACAACTCGAAAACTGGACCCCGGAAAGGGTAAAGGCGGCTCTCGACGCGCAGGAGATCGTATTGATCGATGTACGCACGCCGCCCGAATACATCATGGAGCATATCGACGGCGCGCTGCTGATGCCCATGGCGTTCTTCCGTCCCGAGGCGCTGCCCACACAGGACGGCAAGCGTATCGTGTTGCATTGCGGCTCGGGCGCCCGGTCCGGCAAGATGGCCGAGATCGCCCTGAAAGCAGGACTGACGCCACTCGCTCATATGGAGGGCGGCTTCGGTGCATGGAAGCAGGCCGGTCTGCCCTACACCGGCACCGATATGGCCACGGGCGCGCCCAAGCCTATGAATGCCAGCTCGTAACTTCGGATCAGCGATTTTCCGAAAAGGGCTACCTCTTCGGCCTGCGCCCGCGCGGTTTCTGGAACGCAAGGCGCCGCGGCAGATGGCGAGCCTGCTGTCGCGATCCGAGAAGGCGCATCGCCGACAGCGCGCTCGCAGCGGTGACGTCATCTTCGCAGCTTAAAACGCCGCGAAATGCTGGTTGCTTCAGGTGTCATTGAGGCACCGCAGGTGCGCAGTCTGTCCCAAAGCGCTCGATGGGCATCGCACAAAATGGGGCGGCCATCCCTGACGCGGTAGAGAATAGGGAACGGGGCCATGATCGTCGTGATCCGCCGTTGGTTCGAACACAGAAGCGCAATCCGCCGGCGCTGGCAGGCCGATGCCCGTCGCCTCGCCGCGGCCGAGGGACCCAACGCCTACTATGAGGCGCAGCGCCGTGCCGTCCGGGCACGCGTTCGCGGCGAGACAGCCGAATTCTATCACTGGGCCAAGGTCGCCGCCGAAATCGCCCGCATCTCCCCGCAGGCGGAAATGGATATCGAGATGGTGACCGCGATCGTCGCCGAGGAAGAGCGACGCAGCGGCTGACGCGCGGGTGTGCGTGCCGCTTGCGCGCTGCGCCCGGCAAGGGAGGCTTCGCCGCGGCGGGCGAGATCGATCCGGCCCCGCGAATCTGCCGGGTTGCCCGCCGCGCCCTTGCCCGTCTTGCTCTTCGCGGCGTGCCGATCCTCGTTCCGGAAAGACCGGGAGCGGGAATCGGATAAGAGGAGCGCGCGAAGGCGCGGGCGAGATATGGAAAAAGCAGACCTGGAAGAGCTGAGAGGAAAGGTGCCCTGCAGCGCCGTGCTGGAGGACGCGGGGTTCGCACTCGATCTCAAGGAGAGCAGCCGAAAGGCGATGAAGTATCGCCGCACCGCCGAGATCATCATCGTCATCCATGACGGCAAGGGCTGGTTCGATCCCTTGTCGGATGCAAAGGGCGACGTCTTCTCTCTCGTGGAACATCTCGACGGCATTCCTTTTGCCGCCGCGCTCTATGTCGTTGCCGAACTGGTCGGCTTTGTCCCGTCCGAACCGGTCTGGACACGCGCGGCCAGGGACCGTGCGCCCGACCTGACGATCGTGGAACGCTGGCGGGTCCGGCGCAAACCCTGGCCCGGCTCGGCGACATGGCGTTATCTCCACGACACGCGCCACATTCCTGAGCCTGTCATCCGAAAGGCCATTTCCGCAAACGTCTTGCGCGAAGGCCCGAAGGGCAGCATGTGGGCCGGCCATACCGATCACGCCGGTCAGGTGACCGGCTGGGAGGAGCGCGGTCCCGATTGGCGTGGCTTCGCGACCGGCGGCGCCAAGATCCTGTTCCGTCTCGGCCGGCCCGATGCGCTCCGACTTTGTGTCACCGAGGCGGCGATCGACGCCATGAGCCTGGCCGCGATCGAAAATCTTCGAGCGGATACCCTCTATCTCAGCACCGGCGGCGGCTGGGCCCCGGCCACGGCACAAGCCCTTCATGCACAGGCCTGCCGGCCGGGCGCCCATCTTGTGGCGGCCACCGACAACAACGCGCAGGGCGAGACATACGCCGGCCGCCTACGAGACCTTGCCGCCGAGGCAGGACGCGGGTTCGAGCGGATCTGTCCGCTGGAAGACGATTGGAACGCGGAATTGGGGAGGAAGCAGGAATCGAGTGGGAAGGATAGGAAGGACGGCTGCCGCATGCCCGCCGGCCGCCTCAAGGGTGACGCTTCGCCCGGCTGACGCCGGCCCTTGACCCGGCCGGACGGAGAGGCGGCCGCTTGAGAGGGGTCCGGAAGGGCTGAAGACGATGGCGACGTCGAGAGGATGAGCCGCGCTCCAGCCCCGGAGGCCAAGGAGCCCACCCATGACCCTCTCTCCCATCCGCAAGATCTATTTCGGGGTAGCCGATCGCCGGCAGATGTTCCGTCTGTTCGATCGCCACGCCCAGCGCCCGAACCGTTGGCAGAACGACGATGGTGCCCTGTTCGCGGGCGAATGGTTCGAGATCGCCCGGCCCGAACACGATTACATGCTCGATATCCTGCCGCCGCTCTGGATGCGCGGAGAAATGTTCGCCCTGGGCGAATTCCTGACCGGCAGCATCACCAGCGTGTTCTATGCGCTCTGCATCAACGGGGTTGACCGCTACTTCCACGCCTATTGCGATCTCGCGCGGCCGGGTTCGCCCGTCGAGATGCGCGACGCGATCGTCGAGCGGGAGCGCCGCCCGGTCAAGGCGATGACCCGCGAGGAGCGCATCGAGCACATCTGGAGCGCCACCGAGGACCGGTATCGCGGCTATGCCGGGGCGGGTTTCCGCCCCGAGAACCGCGGCCAGCGCACCATCATCGTCTATGGTAGGCATGAAAGCAGCTTCGCGCTGCTGGATCATCTGACCGACGCGCAAATCGCGGAAAAACTTCCCGTGCATCTGCGCCACCTGCCGCTCGCCGAGGCCGCGTGAGGCCGCCATGTTCACCTTTCCGATCATGGCCGTGCGCAAGGTCATCGCGCGCGGGGAAGCCGACGCGGCCGCCAATGGCGGCTTTCGCAATCCCTATTACGGCTTGAAACCCGGCCAGGGCGAGAAACCTGGCCTGTGGCTCGTTGGCGACGAGGGCGTCTACATCATCTCGAACGGCAAGCTCGCCGATGGCGAGACACCGCTCGTCGTCTATTCCTCCGAATGCCATCCGAAGGGCAATCCGGACTGGTGGGACTACAAGCGCCGCCACTTCGGGGGCGATGATGGCATCGAATTCATCGATGCCGACCTGCTGATTCCGAGCTTCAACCGGAACTTCGGCGCCACCCATCTGAGGGTGCAACTCACCGAGCACGACATCTCGTTCTCGCTGATCACCCGCTGATCCCATCCCGAATCTGTCGCGTGCGTCGCGCCGCCGGCCAACCCGGCGGCGGGCGGGCACGCACCCCAACACACGGAGAACAACCCATGCCCAATGACGACCCCTTCACGCTCGTGTCTCCAGGCAACACCTCCCTTTCAGCCGGCCTCGGTCTTGGCGTCACCGCATTCGGCACGACGATCGAACCGCCGGAGGAACACGAGAATTACGCGTCGGAAGAGCCGGTATCCGCGGTATCACAACGCGCCGGCAAGACCGCCGACAACAAACGCGGCGAGAATTTCCTTCTCGTCGGCGATCGCGGTCTGGCCCGTGGCTGGAGGCAGCGCGCCAAGGACAACATCTCTGCAATCGCGCTCGCTCGGACAATCGAATCCGAAGCCCGCCCGGCGACGATTGAGGAACGGACGGCGCTCATCAAGTTCACCGGGTTCGGCGCCTCGGAACTCGCCAATGCGGTGTTCCGGCGGCCGGGCGAGGCGGACTTTCGCAAAGGCTGGCAGGAGATCGGTTCCGATCTGCAGGATGTTACCTCAGTGCAGGAATACGCTTCGCTTGCCCGCTGTACGCAGTATGCGCATTTCACGCCGGAGTTCATCGTCCGGGCCATCTGGTCGGGCTTGCTGCGGCTTGGCTGGCGCGGCGGTCGGGTGCTCGAACCCGGCATCGGCACAGGGCTGTTTCCCGCCCTGATGCCCGAGGACCTGCGCCCGGTCGCCCATGTCACTGGTGTCGAGCTCGACCCGGTCACAGCGCGGATCGCCCGCCTGCTCCAGCCCCGCGCCCGGATCGTCAACGGCGATTTCGCCCGTATGGATCTGCCCGCGCATTTCGACCTGGCGATCGGCAATCCACCCTTTTCCGACCGCACGGTGCGCTCGGACCAAGCCTATCGCGGCCTCGGTTTGCGGCTGCATGACTATTTCATCGTCAAGGCGATCGACCGGCTGAAGCCCGGCGGGCTTGCGGCTTTCGTCACCTCCAGCGGCACCATGGACAAGGCCGATCCATCCGCGCGGGAAACGATCGCCCGACAGGCCGACCTTGTCGCCGCCCTCCGCCTGCCTGAGGGCAGTTTCCGGGCCGAGGCCGGCACGAATGTGGTGGCCGACATCCTCTATTTCCGGAAGCGCAGGCCAGACGACGCCGAGGGCGACATGTCCTGGCTGGAAACAGAAGAGGTCCGGCCTGCAACCGAGGACGAGGGCCCCATCCGGGTCAATCGCTGGTTCGCGCAGCATCCGGATCACGTGTTGGGAATCCATGCCACGACGTCCGGACCGTTCGGCGAGACCTATACCTGCCTGCCGCAGCGAGGTGTCGATCTGGAGCAGGCGCTTGGCGCCGCCACCCGTCTTCTTCCGGAAGCGATCTATGACGGTGAGCCCGAAGCCGTCGATCCGGAAACCGATGCAGGCGATGCCCACGAATTCGATGAGCCCGATGGGCAGGGCATCCGCGAGGGCAGCTTCTTTGTCGGCAAGAACCAGGCGCTGATGCAGGTGCGCGACGGTGAACCCGTCACCATCACGGTGCGCAAGGGCCGTGCCGCAGAAGGCGTCTCCGACAAACAGGCCAGGATCATCCGAAAGCTGATCCCGATCCGCGACGCCGTGCGCGAGGTCCTCAAGGCTCAGGAGCTCGATCAGCCCTTCAAGCAGCACCAGGTCAGGCTGCGCATCGCCTGGTCGAACTTCGTGCGCGCCTTCGGTCCGGTCAATTCCACGACCGTATCGGTGAAGGAGGATCTTGAGACCGGCGAAGTCCGCGAGACGCACCGCCGCCCCAATCTCCAACCCTTCCTCGACGACCCCGATTGCTGGCTCGTCGCCTCGATCGAGGATTACGACCTCGAGACGAACACGGCGCGCCCCGGTCCGATCTTCACCGAGCGGGTGATCGCTCCGCCCTCGGCGCCGGTCATCACCTGTGCCGCCGATGCGCTGGCCGTGGTGCTCAACGAGCGCGGTCATGTCGATGTCGATCACATTGCCGAGCTCATGCATGCCGATGTGGACACCGTCATCGCCGAGCTGGGTGACGCCGTTTTCCGCGAACCCGAGACCGGGTCCTGGCAGACCGCCGACGCCTATCTCTCGGGCAAGGTGCGCGACAAGCTCAAGGCCGCGGAAGCCGCCGCTGCACTCGATCCGGTGTTTGAATGCAATGTCCGGGCGCTGCGTGACGTCCAGCCTGCCGACCTCAGCCCGTCCGATATCACGGCGCGACTGGGTGCCCCCTGGATTCCCGCCACCGACATTGTCGATTTCGTCAGGGAGATGATGGGCGCCGAAATCAAGATCCGCCACATGCCCGAACTCGCCTCCTGGACGGTCGAGGCACGACAGCTCGGGTATACCGCCGCGGGGACCTCGGAATGGGGCACGGATCGGCGGCACGCCGGCGAGCTGCTTGCCGACGCGCTCAACAGCCGGGTGCCGCAGATCTTCGATACCGTGAGGGAGGGCGACAGCGAAAAGTGCGTCCTCAATGTGGTCGACACCGAGGCGGCCAAGGAGAAGCTCACAAAGATCAAGACGGCCTTCCAGACCTGGATCTGGTCCGATCCCGACCGCACCGACCGGCTTGCCCGGGATTATAACGACCGGTTCAACAACATCGCTCCGCGAACGTTCAACGGCGATCACCTTCAGCTTCCGGGCGCCTCAGGCGCCTTTTCTCTTTATGGACACCAGAAACGCGGCATCTGGCGTATCATCTCGGCGGGTTCGACCTATCTCGCCCACGCCGTCGGCGCCGGCAAGACCATGACCATGGCGGCCGCCATCATGGAGCAGAAGCGGCTCGGGCTGATCGCCAAGGCGATGCTCGTCGTTCCCGGTCACTGCCTCGCCCAGGCGGCGCGCGAGGTCCTGGCGCTCTACCCGACCGCCCGCATCCTCGTTGCCGACGAGACCAACTTTACAAAGGAAAAGCGGCATCGCTTCCTCGCCCGCGCCGCCACAGCCAATTGGGACGCGATCATCATCACCCATTCGGCGTTCAGGTTCATCTCGATTCCGTCCGCGTTCGAGCAGCAGATGATCTCCGACGAACTCGAGCTCTACGAGGAGCTTCTGACGAAGGTCGAAAGCGACGATCGCGTCTCGCGCAAACGGCTCGAGCGGCTGAAAGAGGGACTCAAGGAACGGCTCGAAGCGCTCGCGACGCGCAAGGACGATCTTCTGACCATTTCCGAGCTCGGTATCGATCAGATCATCGTCGACGAGGCCCAGGAGTTCCGCAAGCTCTCCTTTGCCACCAACATGTCGAGCTTGAAGGGGGTCGATCCTACGGGCTCGCAGCGGGCGTGGGACCTCTACGTCAAGTCCCGCTTCGTTGAAACCAAGAACCCCGGCCGTGCGCTGGTGCTGGCCTCGGGCACCCCGATCACCAACACGCTCGGCGAAATGTTCTCGGTGCAGCGCTTCCTCGGCATCGAGGCGCTGAAGGAGCGTGGCCTCCACGAGTTCGACGCCTGGGCCTCGACCTTCGGCGATGTGACGACCGAACTCGAGCTTCAGCCATCGGGCAAATACAAGCCGGTGACGCGGTTCGCCACCTTCGTCAACGTCCCCGAGCTCATCGCCATGTTCCGCTCCTTCGCGGATGTCGTGCTGCCGGAGGACTTGCGCCAGTATGTGAAGGTGCCGGCGGTCTCAACGGCCAAGCGCCAGATCAGGACCTCCAGGCCGTCCGCCGCTTTCAAGCGCTACCAGACCGTGCTCGATGCGCGCATCAAGGCGATCGAGGAACGGGAGGGACCGGCAAAGCCCGGAGACGACATCCTGCTGTCGGTGGTCACCGACGGCCGCCACGCCGCGATCGATCTGCGCCTGGTCGATCCCGACAATGGAGACGAGCCCGACAACAAGCTCAACGACCTGATCGGCAACGCATTCCGCATCTGGTCGGAAACCTCACAGAACACTTATCGCAAGCATGATGGCGATTGCTTTGAGCTGGCCGGTGCCGCGCAGATGATCTTCTCCGATCTCGGCACGATCAGCGTGGAAAAGAGCAGGGGGTTCTCTGCCTATCGCTGGATCAGGGACGAACTCGTGCGAAGGGGCGTTCCGCCGTCGGAAATCGCCTTCATGCAGGATTACAGACGCGCGCAGGCCAAGCAGCGTTTGTTCGGAGACGTCAATGCCGGCAAGGTCCGGTTCCTGATCGGCTCGTCGGAAACCATGGGCACCGGCGTCAACGCCCAGCTGCGCCTCAAGGCCCTGCATCACCTTGACGTGCCCTGGCTGCCCTCGCAGATCGAGCAGCGGGAGGGACGCATCGGCCGGCAGGGCAATCAGCATGACGAGATCGATATCTTCGCCTATGCGACGGAGGGCTCGCTCGATGCCACCATGTGGCAGAACAACGAGCGCAAGGCCCGCTTCATCGCCGCCGCACTTTCCGGCGACACCTCGATCCGCAGGCTGGAGGACATGGGCGAGGGCCAGGCCAACCAGTTCGCGATGGCCAAGGCGATCGCGTCGGGCGACCCGCGTTTGATGCAAAAAGCCGGGCTCGAAGCCGACATCGCCCGGCTGGAGCGCTTGCGCGCCGCCCATATGGACGATCAGCATGCGGTCCGGCGTCAGATCCGCGAGGCCGAACGCGACATCGAGATCGCGACCCGCCGCATTGCCGACATCGGCATGGACATCGACCTGCGTCTCCCGACCGCGGGCGAGGCTTTCGCCATGACGGTCGCCGGCACATCCTATTCCGAGCGCAAGCCCGCCGGCAGGGCGCTGATGAAGGAGATCCTCACCCTGGTCCAGCTCCAGCAGGAGGGTGACACAGCAATCGCCTCGATCGGTGGCTTTGATGTCGAATTCTCCGGCGAGCGGGTCGGTGCGGATGGATATCGCTACACGACCATTCTGATGCGCACCGGTGCCGAACACGAAATCGAACTTCCGGTCACGACGACACCGCTCGGCGCGGTCTCACGCCTCGAGCACGCGCTTTCGGCATTCGAGGACGAGCGGCTCCGCTATCGCCAGCGTCTGGCGGACGCGGAGCGCAGGCTCTCCTCCTACCGCGCTCGCCAGGGCGAAGCCTTCGCCTTCGCGGGAGAGCTTGAAGACAAACGCCGGCAATTGGCCGAGATCGAATCCGAGCTTGCGGACTCAGCGACACGGTCCGAACGGGCCGCCGCCTGAGGAACTCTCGCTGAGGATAGTCGATCAACCGGAGTTGACCGGAACCGGTCGGCGGCTAATCTTGCAACATGCCTGAGCACAAGACGGAGCCTGGCATGTTCGACATTCCGTCATCATAACCGGCGACCGGCATTGCCCCGTCACGCCGAAGAGAATCAAGACAGCACCAGCTCCGTCTGGCCATGCTGCGGTTTGCTTCCATCCAAAACAAACAATCTGCGCCCGCCACACTGGCGGATGCTCGTCAATATATATGGAGCCGGACATGCGCTATGCATTGGTCAACAACAAACGCGTCGAAGCCAGCCACGGTCTTTCTGCCCTGTGCCCGGCCTGCGCGCAGCCCATGGTCGCCAAATGCGGCGACCGGCGCGTCCATCACTGGGCGTACCGCGGCAGGCGAACCTGCGATCACTGGTGGGAACCCGAAACCCGATGGCATCGCCAATGGAAGAGCCGATTTCCGGCCGATTGGCAGGAGTTCGTCCATGTCGCCGCCGACGGCGAGCGGCACATCGCCGATGTCAGGACCGGGCACGGACTGGTGCTGGAATTCCAGCACTCCCAATTGCGGCCCGACGAACGCGCCGCGCGCGAGGCCTTCTATCCGAACCTGATATGGGTCGTAGACGGCACCCGCCTCAAGCGCGATGCGCCGCGCTTTGCTGCAGGTGGGCAAATGCTGCGGCCCACACCCTGGAGGGGAATCTACACGGTCGCCTTCCCGGGAGATTGCTTTCCGCCGAACTGGCTCGATTGCCGGGTTCCCGCCTTTTTCGATTTCGCGGGTGCGGAACCCGTTGCCCCGGATGCCACGCCCATCGAGCGTTATCTTTGGGGGCTTCTGCCCGGACGGGCGGAGGGCCACGGCGTCGTCGTGGCGCTCGGCCGCGGAGGTCTCGTGCGGGCCGCGCACGAGCGTCCGCAGATTCTGGACACGGCACAGATCGTCGGCGTCCTTCAGGCACGGTTCCGGGCGGCACGCGTGGCGGCGATGCAGGAGGTCCGCCGGCTCCCATCCGGGAAACGGTGGAAGCGCGGGCACGTGTGGAGAAGGCCGCGGCCGCGACGGCGGTTCTGACGACCTGCGGTCAAGAGCCGTAAACATGACAGGGGAGGGGGAGGAAGAAGTACCCCTCGCAGAGCGGCCAGGCCGCTGACGGTTTCACCTCAACCGCGCCGCTCGCGATTCCGGCCCGTCGGTCGTCGCGATGGCTCACGAGCCATGCTCGTCCTGCCGGGCAGGGATGCTCGGCCGCAGTTGCACCGGCCCGTCCGCTCTGCGGGCCGGGGAGTGTCTTCGGGAAGAAGACGAAAAACGGGATCGGCGTGGTGCCGGATTCCCAAACCCCGAAAGGAGCATCCCGATGGAAATCAAGCTCGTCGATCCGCGCGCGCTCGTCGAAAACCCCGACAGGGCCCGCCGCTCGAAATCCAATCCCCAGGCCGATGCGCTGCTGCTCGCAACGATCAAGGCGGTCGGCATCGTGCAGCCGCCAGTCGTGGCGCCTCAGGCTGATGGCGGCAACGGCTTTGTCATCCAGGCCGGGCACCGCCGCGTCAAGCAGGCGATCGCCGCCGGTCTCGACGAGATCGCGGTCATCGTCGGAGAAGCCGCCGAGGATGGTGGCGCGATGCGCTCGCTCGTCGAAACGCTCGCCCATGAAGGGCTCAATCCGGTCGACCAGTGGCGCGCGATCGAGCGCCTCGTCGCCATCGGCTGGACCGAAGAGGCGATCGCCGTGGCCCTCGCGCTCTCGGTCCGCCAGATCCGGAAGCTTCGGCTGCTTGCCAACGTGCTGCCGGCCATGCTCGATCACATGGCCAAGGGCGACATGCCGAACGAAAGCCAACTCCGCACGATCGCGGCCGCCTCGCTCGAGGAGCAGAAGGAGGTCTGGAAGGCGCACAAGCCCAGCAAGGGCGATCCTCAGGTGTCGTGGTGGAGCGTGGCCAACGGGCTTTCCAAGACCCGGATGTATGCGCGCGACGCGAGTTTCGATGACGAACTCGCTCGGGCCTATGGCATTTCATGGGTCGAGGACCTGTTCGCGCCCGCCGACGAGGACAGCCGCTACACCACCGACGTCGAAGCCTATCTCGGTGCTCAACAGGAGTGGATGACGCGAAACCTGCCCAAGAAGGGGGTCATCACCGAGGCCAATACATGGGGCCAACCGGAGCTGCCCAAGAAGGCCGAGCGGGTCTACGGCAAGCCGAAAAAGTCCGATCACACGGCCATGTATCTCGATCGCGACGGCAAGGTGCAGACCGTTCACTTCCGGATGCCGGAGCCGAAAGCGGCCAAGGGAAACGGATCTTCGGGCGAGGATGCCGTCGCGATGCCCAAGACGCGGCCCGACGTCACCCGCAAGGGCATCGAGATGATCGGCGACTTCCGCACCGATGCCCTTCATGAGGCGCTCGGCCGTGCGCCGATCGAGGACGACACGCTGATGGCCTTGCTGGTCCTCGCCTTCTCCGGCCAAAATGTCAGGGTCGATTCCGCCAATGGCGGTGGAGACGATTATTACTATGGCAATCGGCGGATCGCGCGTCACGCGGCGGCGCTCTTCGACGCCGAGGGCAAGCTCTCCTTCGACATGGAGACCCTGCGCATCGCGGTCCGCTCCATGCTGATCGAGGTGCTCTCCTGCCAGGGGAACCGGACCAATAGCGGCATCGTTGCTCGCGCTGCGGGCGATGTGATCGGCGCGGACGGCTTCCTGCCGAATATGGGCACGGAAGAATTTCTGTCCTGCCTGTCGCGCTCCGCCCTCGAGGCGTCGTGCGAAGGCACGTCCGTCCTGCCGCGGGCCCGGGTCAAGGATACGCGGGCGGCGCTGGTCGAGGCGTTCAACGAGCAGAGTTTCGTTCATCCCTCGGCGTTCTTCGCACCTGACCGCGATGCGCTCGGCGCATGGCTCGCCTCCAACGCGGTTACCGAGGAGGACGAGGAGCCGGGCGGCACGGATGCCGAACCCGTCGACCCGAACCAGGACGCCAGCGAAGGGTTCCGCGAGGCCGCCGAATAGCCCCACCACCCTCTTCTTTCGAATGCCCAACCCGCCGCCGGTCCACGCCGGCGGCGCTTCCGTTTTAGCATCCACAACAGGAGGACGTCATGTCCGCGCAACTGATATTTGACCACGTGCCGCTGGGCGCGATTATCCGCTATTCCGACGGCACACCACGGCCCCCCGAGCGCCATCGGCGCAAGCTGCGGGCCTGGGAAAGTCGCAACAACACCGGCCGGCTCGTCAGGAAACGGGCCGGCACACGCGTCGGCGAAACCACAATACCGGCCGCGATCACGCTTCATGAGGGCGATTTCGGTAGCAAGGCGGTGATCGTGCTCAGGGTCTTCAAGACCTTTTCGGTCGATAGCGACCTCGCCTTCACGGTGGTCGAACGACCCGCCATCGGATCCGTCCTTGTGCTCGACCGCCCCGGCGATGAGGCCGAGCTCGTCCATGTCGCGGCCAACCGTCAGGCCGCCGATGAATGGTTGTCGCGGCACGGCTATCCGAACGCCGTGCTCCGTGAGGTGACCGCCGACGAGGCCGCGGCCGATCAGGTCGAGGGGAGGGCTGCATGATCCGTTCTCAGCCATTTCACCCTCGACACGGCGGAACGCCAGACCAGTCGGAGGCTCGGTTCGGCATCAGCGCTGAAGAGTTTCCCGTGGCGCGCGTCGATGACACTGTCTTTGCCATGCTGCCGGGGCACAGCGGCCAGTATTTCCTCGCCACATGCTGGTGCGCGCGCCGGCCACTGGCGGAACTCACCCGCAGTGACTTCTACTCGCATGGTGGCCAGCTCGCGGGCGAGGCGGAATTCAGGGCAAAAGTGCTCGAGCAGGCCGAGCACAATCGCGAAAAGCGCGCGCTCGGCCGCCGGGAAATGCGCTCCCGCGCCTATACGCCGTGGGGACCCTCGCAGGGCGCGACGGTCTTTGCCGAGGGCATCATCTGCCATTCGACAGCCGGACATGGCGGTTTCCATCTCTCGGGCGCCCGCAATGCCAGCGTCGACTCCAGGCTCCGGAAAAAGGACGGCTGGTACGAGGAAGACGCCGAATGGGCGATCGTTGCGATCACCTTCCCGCACCTGTTCACCGGGTTCGAACGGCGATGTGCCGAGCAGACCCTGAAGGACTCCTGGCCGGACGCCTGGGAGGCGATCTTCGGAACCGTTCTGCAGCCCGGCGAGTCCCGCGAGAAGGATCGCCGGGCCTTCGAGGCGCTGCATAGGGGGGACTGGGTTGTCGTCTCGGCAATCAGCTCAGAGCACCACGATGGTTTCGTTGAGGTGGTCGCCACATTGGGTGGAGGCCGTGGCGAGGGTATCGAGCGCCGGCGCTTTCTGGTCCCGGCCGGCGAGTACGAGGTCGGCCGTTTTGGCTTCGTCGTCGATCCGGCGCGCCACGCATCCTATGGCGGGCCCTCGAGCTTTGTCGCCGGGGGAAGGTGATGTCCATCCCATGGAAAGCGATCGCGGTCCGCTTCGGCTGGCGGGCTGTATTCGGGATGGAGGGTGCACGTCCCCGTCTTGTTGTCCAGCACACGCGCCATCGCCATCGCTTCACGGGCGCCGATGCCTGGAAGCGAGCGGTGCTCGTCTCGATCCGCGCGCCACGCTTCAACTGTCCAGCACGGAGACCCAACCGATGACCACCTATCTCGTCGCGGTACACATCCTCGTCGACACGCAGGCCGCCAGTCCCCGTTCGGCTGTCGCAGCTGCTTTGGAGAACCAGTTCGACCCTTGTGCAGCGGCTGTTCCGGCGCCCGGCACGATAGTCGATTGGGCCGTCGCTGGCGAAGACCTCGCCGCATCGATGGTACCTGTCGTGATTCCGGCCGACTACACGCCGGGAGCAACACCGTTTCCCGTATGGAGCACCACGCGAGAGCCAAGCGCGGAAAAACGACCCGGATCCGCCCGTCTACGCACCGATAGCGCATGCAAGGCGCCTGTCGGCTGATGCCTGCAGATGTCGAAGGACCTGACATGATCGATGCCTTGTCACGGGAGCTCGCTCGTCGGGCGTGTGCGACCGCCATCGTCAGGAAGAAGCGAGGACGGCAATGTTCGGCCGCAAGATGCCGTGGTGGTCCAGCCTCTCGGGATGACGGGCGGGCGGTCCGGGTCATCGTCATTTCCTTCATGGGTCAGCTTCGGTGGAACGCCACCCCCTGCCGGCCTCCCTTCGGTTTTGGCTTCGGTCCTAAACCGGCGGCCGGAGCCTTCAAGGCCGCTGGCGCGCCGCGGAGCGGCCATGCGCGCCAGCCTCGACAAACCAGCCCAGCGGGACGGCGCGAGGGCAATAAGCCCCGCTTGCCCGCAAGGCTGGTCCGCTCGGCTTTGGTCCGCACGGACCCTGAAGCCTCCTCCTTCCGCCGGTTTTTCTGGACCGCGCCCGAGGGGAGGGCCGGCAGGGGTCGGCTCGAGCCTTCGGCCAGACCGTGAAGGAAAGGACTCTCACATGACCAGAACCGCTCGTTCCAACCGTCAATCCAGCAAGGTCGTCCAGCTCCGAAAGGGCGCCTCCCTCGAAATGGTCCGCCTCGCCTGTCCCGACAGCGCCCAGGCATCGCTCATTTCCGAAAGCTTCGGCCTCCCCGTCATCGACAGCGACGGCATCCGTGATCTTCATCGCAAGATCATCATCGACACGGCCGACTCATTGAACGAAGGCCTCGGCGAACGGGCCATGCAGATCCATCTCCAGCGGATCGTGGGCTCCTATGTCGGTTCAGCCCATGGCGCCGGTCAGTTCTACTCCCGGTCGGTCTCGGAAGCCCGCGATGCAACGGCCAGAAACGCAAACGACGACCGCGACGCGGACCTCGACGGTCCGGTCGGATTCGACAGTGCCGCGCAGCGCAAGCGCGAATTCGCCGCCGATATGGGCATTCAGGCCCATGCGCTCCGCTGCGCCGCCGAAGGCGTGGTGGCGGCCTACGAAGAGGTCGTCGGCGAAGCCTGGAAGCCCTTCGAACGACATGTCGAAAATCCCGGCCAGACCGTCGATCGCAAGGCGGCCGAATTGCAGATGGCCGCCTTTGGCTGAGCGGCTCGGGCGGAGCTCCGGCTCCGCTCATTTCTTTCAATTCGCGAGCTCGGATTGGTCACGCAGCTGGCACGCTTCATCGCACGGGCCGTTGCAAGCTACTGCCGCCGATCCCGCGTGATGAAGCGTGCCCGCTCGAGCAACTCATCGAATGTTAGAATGTCAATCGACCGAGTCTCCCGGCGGAACAACTCGAATGTGTCTCGCAGTACCTGTGAGGTACGGGGATCGCCCGCTGCTTCAAACTCCCTGCGCGAACCAATCACAAGGATGGTCCTCGCGTTGCGCGTACGTGCTTCCAAGCGAGCTCCATCCCGAGAGAAGTGCTCGCCGCTGCCTGCAAATGCCAGCCACTCCGCCTTTTGCTCGAGGATCTGCGACACCGCGTTGGTAAAGTCCGTGCTAAATGCCCGTGTTCCCGCGCGCCCGGCGCTTCGGCCTGTTCGGAAGATTGGCGTATCAGGTCGCTTGATTTCCACCAGCACAGTATAGTCTGTGAAGCTCATCAGGAAATCGACCACGGGCCTGTCGCGATTATCGGTGCCGCCGCCCGACACAGTCATTTCACGATCGAAAGTGCGCATGACACGGTAGTCGAGGCCATAACCGAAGACCCACGGCTCGCGTTCGAAAAAATCCTGCCACTCCCGCTCAGACCAGCTCCCGTTCCGAACCTCCTGCTCAAATGTCTCCAGAGCCTGCCGCCGCCCCAGGAGAATGTTGACCTCTTCGGTTGAGAGTGAGCCGTGCAACGCCTTCAAGAAGGCCTCGCGGTCATCACTGCTCATTGTCCGAAGCCGCTCAACGATGCCACGATTCGAAGCGTCGACAATGAGCTTGCGCCCGGCGCCGGTCGAAATGTCTTCAATATCAAACCGATCCTGGTTCGAGAGATCGACAAATTCTATGCGGTCGAGAAAAGTCAGCAGACGTTGGAACTCCTCGCCTCGAAACGTGAAGCAATGCTCCTCGTATCCTTGGTACCAGTCCCCCTTGCGGGATTGAAAGCTCTGCAAAGTCAGGCGACGCACAGCCTTATCGTCCTGGGTGACCACCGCGGTGACCTGTGTCTTGCGTTTTTCACCTGAAAGACGAAGGCACAGCGCGCCCTCTATCTCCCCGAGGTGGAGGATGTCGGAACCTTCCATGACCATACGCACATTGCGTAGGCGTTCTGTCGTATGGGCACCCCAAGTGAAGACCTTAGATATATAGGTCCTAGCCGCCTGCCTCAGTTGGAAAAACCGATGTTCTTCGCTCATATTCGGATCGTGCAGAGTATTAACCGCGCTGGCAAGTGACCATTCCGGCGAAACAATCTCCATCGCAGTATTCCCGGTCTGTAGCTGCGCCGCAGACCCGTCCTCAGCAGTCCCGCCGCGACGACCGCCCGGCGAGCATGGTTTCTGCCGCAATCCTTAGGTCCGCATCGGCCCAAATCATGTCGATGCTTGCGGCATCATCGGCTGGCCCACTATTTGGCAAGCCTCAGTGTCGCGATCCCCTGAGCAAGGTGCCGGCTGAGACACTGGGCTGCCACCTGCAGGAAATCGCACAACACCAAGCATACACCGCGTTGCGCTCCAATCCCGCTCTTCGGGATGGCATTCCTGGTGCGGCCGCGGAACTTCCACGATCAACCCATAAAGGGTCCGCTAGCAAAGCTGCGGCCGTTTGGCTGTCGCCTGCACGGTGACCGCGTCCGCTTGCCGCACACTGACGGAGCCATCAGAGCGGGATTGGCCCGCTCCAACGATGGAGCCCTCGGATGTCGCACGATCTTTCCCTCGCCCAGAAACACGCCTGGAGACTCGCACGCACCCTGATGACCCCGGTGGTTCTCTTCCAGTCCGACGACGCATACGGGGTACTGCCCGCCGACGAAGTCGATGACGCCGAGGTCGACATCCTCTTCGAATACGATCCCTACACCGGTGGACATGCGGTTCACTGAACCGGCGCTCGGTTTACTTTCCGCAGCGGCGGCGCCTGGCGCCGCCGCGCTTGTTTCGTCCTCCCGCAGCCCGTCCCGGTCGGTGGCCTGGGCAGAGCCGGCCGCGCCGGCAACGGCTTGCGCCGTCCTTCCCTTCGGTCCGGCCCTGCGGGTGCAGGCGCGCCCTGAAGCTCCGCCTGAACCGGCCCCGTGACGGGGCCGCGATCGGCGCGGCCTCCAGATACGGAGGTTGAAATGAGCAGGAAAGAAAAGGGCGCGAAGTCCGATATCTACACGCGCATCACGGAAAAGATCGTTGCCGATTTGGAGAAGGGCGTGCGGCCATGGGTGAAACCCTGGAGCGCCGGCCATGCCGACGGACGTATCATCCGCCCGCTGCGCCACACCGGTGAACCATACACCGGCATCAACGTCCTGTTGCTGTGGTCGGAGAGCCTGGCGCGCGGGTTCACGGTACCGCTCTGGATGACCTATCGGCAGGCGGCACAGATCGGCGCACAAGTCCGCAAGGGCGAAACCGGCGCGACGGTCGTCTACGCGAGCCGGTTCACGAAAACCGAGACGGACGCGCAGGGCGAGGAATTGGAGCGCGATATTCCGTTCCTCAAAACGTACACCGTCTTCAATTGCGATCAGATCGACGGGCTTCCCGATCACTATTACCACCGACCCGAGAAGGTCATCGATCCTGTCGAGCGGATCGAACATGCCGACCGGTTCTTCGCCAATACCGGGGCCGTGATCCGGCATGGCGGCGCCCGGGCCTTCTACGCGCTGGCAAGCGATCACATCCAGATGCCGCCCTTCGAGGCCTTCCGGGATGCTGAATCCTACGTCGCGGTGCTCAGTCACGAAACAGTCCACTGGACCTCGAGGCCCGACCGGGTTGGCCGCGATCTGAGCCGCTACGCCAGGGACAAGACCGAGCGCGCGCGCGAAGAGCTCGTCGCCGAGATTGGCTCGGCACTGCTTTGCGCCGACCTCGGCATCGTTCCCGAACTCGAGCCACGGCCGGACCATGCGTCCTATGTGGCGAACTGGTTGCGCGTCCTTTCCGACGACCGAAGAGCAATCTTTCAGGCCGCCGCCCATGCGCAACGGGCCGTGACCTATCTGCACGGTCTGCAGCCCTCCGCCACCGGCACGGGACAGTTGGAGGCGGCCTGATGCTTTCCTTTTCGAATGCTGCTGCGGAGGGCATCGAGCCCTCCGCCATCCGACTGCGCGTGCTATCGCTCGGCGCCGGCGTCCAATCGACCACCCTGGCGCTGATGGCCGCCCATCGCGAAATCGGCCCGATGCCCGATTGCGCGATATTCGCCGATACCGGCTGGGAGCCCAAGGCGGTCTATGACCATCTCAACTGGCTGGGATCGCCCAACGTCCTGCCGTTTCCCGTCCATGTCGTTTCGGCGGGCAACATACGTGATCAGCTCATGCGAGCCGCAAAGGGTAAACGCTGGGCGTCGATTCCAGCGTTCGCCAAAACCGTCACTCCGGTGGGATCCGCCGTGCCCGTATTCGACGAGGACGCGGCCGGCGAACTCGTCCAGGTCGCCACACGGCGCACGTCACGCGACACCGTTTCCATCGGCATGATCCGGCGTCAATGCACCACGGATTTCAAGATCGTGCCGATCCGCCGGAAGGTCAGGGAGCTTGCGGGGCTGACCCGGAAGCGCTCGCCCGGCCATGCCGTTGTCGAGCAATGGATCGGAATCTCGTGCGATGAGATCATGCGCGTGAAGCCGAGCCGCGAAACCTGGCAGGTCAACCGCTGGCCGTTGATCGAGATGCGCATGAGCCGGCGGGACTGCCTCGCCTGGCTGCGCCGCCGCGATTACCCTCAACCGCCGAAATCGGCCTGCATCGGCTGTCCGTTCCATGACAACGCGCGCTGGCGTACCATGCGCGACCATGATGCCGCTGCCTGGTCCGATGCGGTCGAGGTCGATCGAGCCATCCGGACGGGCTTGCGTGGAATTCGGGGAGAGGTCTTTCTCCATCGGTCCGCCGTTCCCCTTGACGAAGCCGATCTGTCGACGCTGTCCGACCACGGGCAACTCGACCTGTGGCCGAACGAGTGCGAGGGCATGTGTGGTGTCTAGGGCAGCCTTCGATCTTTTCGAATGCCGTCAGGTCGCGGGATATCGTGGGCATCGGGCTGCGGGCTTCCAGCGGATGCCAGAAGCGTAACTCTGCCGAAGCTGGCTGACCAGCGGAGGACGGTCAGGGCGATGGTTATGTGCTACGCCGACTGCTCACGGCACCGCTCGTCATGCGCGCGAGAACGAGCGAATAGATCCCGTTTGCAGGGGTGGCGGCCTGCCGTGAACGTCGCCGGCGCAGAGCGCGCGATTGATCCCACCGACGATCTCGCGGAAGCGCAATGGCTCCGGGCCCGGGTGCCATGGTCGTGTTCCCTTCACGTCGATGTCTTGGATCTCGCCCGGCGCCGTCTCGATGGGGCATGTCTGACCGGGAATCGGCTCCGCCTCGCCCGGCATTTCGCAACGCCCGTCCGGAACTTTCTTCCCCTGCGAACCTGCGTTCGCATTCCTCGCGCGAAACAAGAAAGTTCCTCCAGGCCGTCCTCCATTTCATTTCGGCCTTGCAGGTGCGTGCCGGTCGTTCCCGATCTTTTCGACAGCCATCGAGACCGCGATGGGCGCGGCTCGGAACTTCGAAAGGAACACGACAATGGCAAACATCGGCACCTTCACCACCACCCGCAACGGCTTCACCGGAGCGATCAAGACCCTCACGCTCAACGTCAAGGCCCGCTTCGAGCGCGTCGAAAACCCTTCCGAGAACGGACCGCATTTCCGCATCTTCTCGGGTGCAGTTGAGCTGGGTGCGGCGTGGCAGAAACAGGCCAAGCAGACCGAGCGCGACTACCTTTCGGTCAAGCTGGACGACCCGAGCTTCCCGGCTCCGATCTACGCCACCCTGATCGAGGTGGAAGGCCAGGAAGGCGTGCAGCTCATCTGGTCCCGCCCCAACGGCAACAGGGACTGACCAGGTCCCCAACGGCCCCGCCGAAAAGGCGGGGCCATTTCTGTGTCGACGAACCGACGGCGGCCAGATTCGAGGCCAGTCGTCCACTTCACTCCCGACTGCCGCTCCGCGAGGCATACGGGTCGACATAGCCCCGGCGCCGCTTCCGGCGTTCGAGCCGCGTCATCGCATCCCCGGCCTCGGCGGGCGTGTCGAAGGTTTCGATCATCGACTGTCCGCGCGTTCCGATCCGGCCCCAATCGCGCACGAGGGACGCTCCTCCAAACAATGTGGGCTGAACGGAAAGGCTGTAGAACCGCCGCATGTTCTGCGAGGGGTCGATGCGGCGAAGATGAACCGGATGGAGTTCCTTCATGTCCGGAAGTCTCGCTCCAGTCGGAAGCGTCGTCCAACGCATTTTCTGAATCGATCAAGGCTCATCGATTCATGTCGTTGATGCCGGACGCTCTTCGAGAACCGCCCTGGCTAGGTCCGCTGAAATCGGTTCTCTCGGACTACCGAGATCATATCGTCTCGCCGGAACCAGATGGCGCGGCCGCATCGCAGCGGCGGGTTGCCTGAGGTGAACACGATCTGTTCGTCGGCGCGCATATGCAGGACCTCCTCGGGCAGGATCAGCGGCCGTGCGGAGAGCTGTCGCGAGCGCGTCCGCGACGATCCCGACATGCGCGAGGTCCGGCTGAGCTGCTCCACCTCGACCGTCGTGTTGCCACAGCGTCGCGAGATGTAATCGGCGGTTTCCGGATCGTTGATCGCTGCGAAGGAAATCCACGAAGCGGACTCGAACCATTTGCTCGATGCGTCCCTCCCACCATAGGTCTCACGCATCTGGCCAATGGACTGGAACAGGAGCAGCAGGCTGATGCCGTATTTGCGGCCGGCGTCCCGAGCGGTTTCCAGGATGCGGAGATATCCAAGCCGTGCGACCTCGTCGAGCAGGAACAGCGTGCGGCCCTTCACCTTGCCGTTGCGGTTATAGATCGCGTTGGCCAGGGCGCCGATGACGGTGCGCGCCAGGCCGGGATGCGCTTCGAGCGTCTTGAGATCGAGATTGACGAACACGTCGGTGTCGCCGTCGGCCAGATCGTCGGTCGAGAAGCTGTTGCCGGAGACCAGCGCGGCATAGTTCGGATAGGAAAGCCAATGCGTCTCCTTGACCGCATTGGCGTAGACACCGGAGAAGGTCTCGGGCGTCATGGCGATGAAGGGCGCCACGTTCTCCTTGACGAACGCGGATTCGGAATTGTCGTAGATCAGCTGCAGACGTTCGCGCAGTTTGGGCTCCGGCTCGGAAAGGTTCGCACGCATCTGCCGCAGATGCTGGTTTTCCTTTTCCGTATGCCCCGACAGGCACACATCGGCGATCAGCACGGTGATGAGCTGAAGCGCGGAAGCACGGAAAAAGTCGTCGCGGATCGAAGCCTGGCGAGCGGTGTCTGTGACAACCCAGGTGGCGACCGCCACCACGTCTTCCTCCTTTGTCCCGCCGAACCTCCCGATCCAGTCAAGCACGTTGAAGCCGGTGCCCGGCTCCTTCGGGTCGAGTACGAAGACCGACCGGCCGGCCCTGCGCCGGTGCCCGATCACCATCGGCGCGACCTCGTTTGATGGATCGAGAGCGACCAGACCGCCGCCCCATTTGAGCGCTGTCGGGACGGTGACCGAGGTGGTCTTGAAGCCGCCCGACCCGGCGAAGACCAGCCCGTGGGAGGAGCCGAACGCACCGTCGAAGCACAGCAGCGGCGATTTTCCGCCAGCACCCCATGTCTCGCGATCGTCGGCGCGGAAGCCGTGCCCCCCGCCCGCGTGCCTGTCGACGCGGCAGGCCTCGCCGACGACGATGCCGCCGGCCTCGGGAAAGAGGCGCCGGGCAGCAGAGATGGTCATCCACTCACTCTCCCCATGGATGGCACGTTTGCCCCGGACCCGGCGGGGCGCGGCCGACGCAAAAGCGGCATTGCCGCGCAGGGCGACGCGCAGACCGAACGCGCCGGCGACCGCCGCAACGACCGCCCCCGTGAGCGTGGAGGGGTCGGTGTATTCGACGATCGATGTGCCTGGAGGCACCGTTGCGGCGA
The DNA here is from genome assembly GCA_002707605.1 of Hoeflea sp. Taxonomy (GTDB): domain Bacteria; phylum Pseudomonadota; class Alphaproteobacteria; order Rhizobiales; family Rhizobiaceae; genus Pseudohoeflea. The sequence continues at coordinate 36,551 of PANK01000012.1, read as the reverse complement.
ATGCGGCGAGCCTGCCGATCTCGCGGGCCGCAGCGGTTGTGATCACCACCAGCGTGCCGGCAACGACCCCCCAGCCCGCGAGCCGGATCGAGATCGCGCCCCTGGCCGCAAAGAGAAAGACGACACCGGTCCCGCCTGCTGCCACGTAGGGCAGCGCGATGCCGGTCCGGCCAAGCATCAGGCGCGCGTCCGGCGCGCGGGCGAAGCTTGCGAGCCAGTGCTCGATACCCGTGAGGCCGAGACATGCACCCGTCATGATGATGACAGGGCCAAGGAGCAAGGCGAGCTTAGCCGGGGTCATCGGAAAACGCCTTCAACCCGATTGCCATCAGGCGAGCGCGCTCGGCTTCATCGGTCCTTATCCGGCTGGCGCCGTCGATCAGGAGGCCGAGCAGCAAAGCGCGCTTCTCGTAACGAAGCCCGGCCTTGGCGATCAGCCCGCCGAGCTGGATCTTCTCCCGCGTGTCCTTCTTGCGCGCCTCTGACTGGCTTGCCTGCCGCATGCGCTCAAGCCTCGCCAGACGGCCCATGAGCCGCGCCAGGCGCGACCTGCGCGGACGCGGGCCTGGCCGCCCGTCCGCTCCCCTTGCGAAACCGCACCACGAGTTCCTCGAACGCGGTCACGAGCGCGCGCTCCTCTATCTCGATATCGCCGAGACCGGCCTTGAGCGCGAGCCGTCCGATGCGCTCTGCCTCGCGCGTTTCGGCCTGCTTGAGCTGTTCCTGCAGCCTGGCGATTTCTTCCCTGATCTTCGATGACGGCTTCTTCATTCCGGTCGTCTCCTTCTCGACCATTCGCTTTGTGGCGATGGCGAGGATCTGCCGGGATCGCGCGTAGCGCGACCCGGCAGAAATGACGGGTCGGCGAAGCCGACGCTTTGAGAGATCATCCCGGCGTTCCGAAGGAATGCCTCCAAGGGCGCAGTAATACGTCGCTGACGCGACGTTCCGCGCCCGGACCCGTCCGGGAAGAGGCGTTGCCTGCGGAACGCATGTCGTTCAACCGCCGGATCGCTCTCACCGTGGCCATCACACACTTCACGCCCCAGATCATCGGTCGCGCTGACGGGCGTAGCGCCGTGCTGTCGGCCGCCTACCGGCACTGCGCGAAGATGGAGCATGTGGCCGAGGCCAGGACCATCGATTATTCGGGCAAGCGCAATCTCGCACACGAGGAATTCCTGCTTCCCGTCGATGCGCCGAAATGGGCGCGTGAGATGATCGCCGACCGGTCGGTCGCGGGCGCCGCCGAAGCGTTCTGGAACAAGGTCGAGGCCATCGAAAAACGCGCCGACGCGCAATTCGCCAAGGAGTTCATCATTGCCCTCCCGGTGGAGCTGTCGAAGGAGCAGAACATCGCGTTGGTGCGCCAGTTCGTCCATGAGCAGGTGCTCGGCCGCGGGCAGGTTGCCGACTGGGTCTATCACGACGATCCGGGCAATCCGCATGTGCATCTGATGACCACGCTGCGCCCGCTCACCGAAAGCGGTTTCGGGGGCAAGAAGGTCGCCGTGATCGGAGCGGACGGCCAGGTGGTCCGCACCAAAACCGGAAAGATCCAGTATCGCCTCTGGGCGGGCGAGAAGACCGAGTTCCTCGAGCAGCGGCAACGCTGGCTCGATCTCCAGAACCAGCACCTCGCATTAGGCGGCTTCGAGATACGAGTCGATGGACGATCCTATGCGGAGCGCGGCATCGACCTCGTGCCCACAACCCATATCGGCCCGGGCGCAAAGGCGATAGAGCGCAGGGCAATGCGTGAGGGCAGGGACACCAGGCTCGAACGTCTCGCATCGCATGCGGCTGCGCGCGCGGTGAACGCCGAGCGCATTCAGGCCCGGCCGGAGATCGTCCTCGATCTCGTCTCTCGCGAAAAGAGCGTGTTCGATGAGCGCGACATCGCCAAGGTGCTGCATCGATATGTCGACGATCCCGGCGCCTTCCAGCAGCTCCTGGCGCGGATTCTTCAAAGCCCGGATTGCCTTCGTCTCGAATCCGGGACGGTCGACTTTGCGACCGGCGCGCGCTTGCCGGACAGGCTCACCACGCGCGAGCTGATCCGCCTCGAAGCGGAGATGGTGTCCCGGGCATCCGCGCTCGTGAAGGCGAAGGGGTTCGAGGTCCGGGAGAAGATCGTTGCCGACGTGTTCGCGCGTCACGACCGTCTTTCGAACGAGCAGCGCACGGCCATCGGGCACGTGACCTCCGGCGCGCGGATTGCCACCGTTGTCGGCCGCGCCGGCGCCGGCAAGACGACGATGATGCGCGCGGTGCGCGAGGCATGGGAGGCGGCAGGCTACACGGTGGTCGGGGGCGCGCTGGCCGGCAAGGCTGCCGAGGGCCTCGAGACGGAAGCAGGAATCCCGTCCCGCACCCTGGCGTCCTGGGAGTTGCGCTGGAACGAGGGGCGCAACCGCCTCGACGACAAGACGATCTTCGTTATGGACGAGGCCGGCATGGTCGCGTCGAAACAGATGGCGACATTCGTCGAGGCGGTCTCGAAGGCCGGCGCCAAGCTGGTGCTTGTCGGCGATGCCGAGCAGCTCCAGCCGATCGAGGCGGGGGCTGCCTTCCGCGCCATCGTCGAGCGCACCGGCTATGCCGAGCTCGAGACGATCTACCGCCAGAAAGACGCCTGGATGCGCACCGCCTCGCTCGATCTGGCGCGCGGCAATGTGACGGCCGCGCTCTCGGCCTATCGGGGCTGCGGCAGGGTGATCGGGGAGAAGCTGAAGGCCCAGGCGGTCGAGAGCCTGATTGCATCCTGGAACCGCGAATACGATGCCGAGAAGACCACAATCATCCTGGCCCATCTGCGTCGCGACGTGCGTGAACTCAACCGGCTCGCGCGCGAAAAGCTGGTCGAGCGCGGCATTGTCGGCGTGGGTCATGCGTTTCAGACGGAAGAGGGGACACGGCATTTCGACGCTGGCGACCAGATCGTGTTTCTCAGGAACGAGGGCGCGCTCGGCGTCAAGAACGGCATGATCGGCAGGGTGGTCGAAGCCTGCCCCGGCAGGATCGTCGCCGAGACCGGTGAAGGGGAAGACAAGCGCCGGGTCGAGGTCGAGGAGCGCTTCTACCGCAATCTCGATCTCGGCTACGCCACCACGATCCACAAAAGCCAGGGCGCGACCGTCGATCGCGTGAAAGTGCTCGCGTCGCTCTCGCTGGACCGGCATCTGACCTATGTCGCGATGACCCGGCACAGGGAAGACCTTCAGCTCTTCTATGGCGAGCGGTCGTTCCAGATCGCGGGCGGTCTCGACACGCTTCTGTCGCGGCGGAACGCCAAGGAAACCACTCTCGATTATGCCGCCGGACGCTTCTACCGGCAGGCGCTCAGCTTCGCCAACAGCCGCGGACTTCATCTCATGCGGGTCGCACGCACACTCGCCCGCGACCGGCTGGAATGGACGCTGCGCCAGAAGCGGCGCCTTGCCGATCTCGGCCGCAAGCTTCGCGCCGTCGGCGCCCGCATCGGCCTGGTCGACACCACCCTATCCGCCGTCCAATCGAAGAAGGAGGCCGAGCCGATGGTCAAGGGCGTCACCACATTCGCCAAATCCATTGCCGACGTCGCGGCCGAGAGGGTCCACGCGGAAAAGGAGGTTGCCAGACAGTGGGAGGAGGTTTCTGACCGATTCCGCCTGGTCTTCGCCGATCCTGAGGCGGCGTTCCGCGTCATGGACTTCGATGCCGTCCTCGCCGACCCTGCAGTTGCTTCGGAGCGGCTCGGGCAGCTTGCCCGTGAACCCGCCTCCATCGGCGCGTTGCGCGGCCATGATAGGATTCTGGCAAGCCGAGCGGAACGAGAGGCGCGGCACGAGGCCGAAGCGAACGTCCCGGCCCTCGGGCGCGAGATCGAACGCTACCTGCGTTTGCGCGAAGCGGCCACGCGCAGGCTCGAGGCCGATGAAACCGCGCTGCGCCATCGCGTCTCGATCGATATTCCCGCGCTTTCGCATTCTGCTCGCGCCGTGCTCGAAAAGGTCCGCGACGCAATCGACCGCAATGATCTTTCGGCAGCACTCGGGTTCGCGCTGGCCGACCGCATGGCCAAAGCCGAAATCGACGGCTTCAACAAGGCCGTGTCCGAGCGGTTTGGGGAACGCACATTGCTCTCCAATGGCGCGCGCGACACCGAAGGTGCCGTGTTCAGAAAGCAAGCCCTCGGCATGCCCGCGGCCGAACGCGAAAAGCTCGCTACAGCCTGGCCGATGATGCGCACGGTTCAGCAACTCGCCGCCCACGAGCGCACGGTCAAGGCGCTCAAGGAGACCGAGGCGCTGCGTCAGAGCCAGCGTCAGTCCCAGGTGCTCAAATGACCCGCAGGCGTCGGGCGCTCGCAGTTCTCTGGATCGGCGCCGCGGTCGTGAGCGGCCTGTTCTCCCTCGGCTATGTAGGTGGCCTGCGCATCAATCTTACTTCGAGCTACCCGCTCGGAATCTGGCGGATTGTGCCGCTCGACCGTGAGGTTGCCGTCGGTGATCTTGTCATGATCTGCCCGCCGCCAACGTCCGCGTTCCGGCTCGCGCGGCAGCGAGGATATCTGCGGTCGGGGCTCTGTTCGGGATGGCTGAGCCCGATGATCAAGACCGTCGCCGCGACGCTGGGACAGCGCGTTGAGATCGCCGGCGCCGTGCGCGTTGACGGCATGCCGCTCATCGGCTCCGACCTGCGCGCCGCGGACGCCGGGGGCAGGGCTCTTCTTCCCTACGCCGGCGGCGTCGTGCCGCCCGGTCACGTCTTCCTCCACTCTGATTTCGCAGGTTCCTATGACTCGAGATATTTCGGGCCGGTCCCGATCGCCGGTGTCCTCGGCCTGGCGCGTCCGGTCCTCACCGTTCGTCCGTGATGCCATCAAGACCGCAGGACTCACGGCGCTCGCGGTGGCCACCGGTGCGATCGGATGGAGCGGCAATTCCCTCACCCTCCCGCTCGCCTTCGCCTTTCCCGTCCTGTGGGCCAATTCTCCTTGCCGGATCGCGGCCGGAATTGTGTCGGCGGGATATTTCCTCGCCGCGTCACGCGGTCTGCCACAGGGTGTTGTCAATTACTTTGGTAGCGGGATCGCCGAAGGACTCGCGCTCTGGCTCGGCGCATCGCTCGCCTTCGTCGTCGTGCATGCTGTACTGTGGACATCGCGGCCCGGGACGGGACGAACCCTTCGATATGCCGCCGCGGCAATCCTCATGAGCGTGCCGCCCTTCGGAATCGTGGGTTGGGCGCATCCGATCACGGCGGCCGGGATCGTGTTCCCGGGCTGGAGATGGTGGGGCCTTGCGGCGGCAGCGATCGGCCTCCTCGCCATGACGACGAGGGTCTGGCCGATCGCAACGCTCGTATTGGGAGGAGCGTTTGCCTGGTCCGCCGCAACGTGGACAGACCCCAGCCTGCCCGATGGCTGGATCGGTCTCGACACGGGGTCCGGGGGCGAGCGCGGCAAATATGCCGGGCTTTTGCAGCATCGTGAGGCAATCGCTGCGGTAAAGGCAGCAGCGGCCCAAGGCAACAAGGTCGTGGTGTTGCCCGAAGGCGCCGCAGGCATCTGGACGCCGACCGTTGAACGCCTATGGGTCAATGAGATCAAAGAAGTCGACATCGTCTTAATTGCCGGAGCGACCCTGGTCGACAGGCAGGGCTACGATAACGTGATGGTAGAGATCTCGGGTAAGGGAGCGCGCATTCTCTATCGGCAGAGAATGCCGGTGCCGGTCTCAATGTGGCAGCCCTGGCTAGCGCTGATCGACGAGTCCGGTGGTGCGAGAGCGCACTTGTTCGAAAATCCGATCATCGAATTCGGTGGCGCACGGGTTGCCCCGTTGATCTGCTACGAGCAGCTCATTGTATGGCCCATTCTGCAATCGGCACTCTACATGCCCGACATCATTGTGGCGACGGGAAACGGCTGGTGGACACACGGCACCAGTATCGTCGCTATTCAGAAGTCCGTAACCATTGCCTGGGCACGGCTCTTTGATCTTCCACTTATCATGGCGTTCAACATCTGAGATGTGTAGATGACGGTCCGGGCTGTGCGGTTAGCGTTAGGTAACTGGAAACCGTGTGGCGCGAACCAAGCCGAAATGCGGAAATATGATCCGATCATGACAAGCATTGCGAAGGCTCGGATCTAATCATGCATGCTCCTTGATTTTCTGCAGCCAATGTGCCTCTAAAAGATGATGGAAAAAGTCATCTTTATTCGGCCCAATTACCAACCTATTCAACACAAAGTACGTCTCCTCGACGCGCCGATCTAGAGCCGCCACCAGAACAACCCGAGCGTCATGATGTTGGCGACCTGCACGGCAAAGCTCGGCGCCATGTCGTCGGGGCGTGCGCCAGGTCTTGAACGCGACCGACGATGGAAGGCGGCCACCAGAACGTGAGCGGACCGGCTGCCCGACCGGCGGCTGGCCGTGGGGCCCGCATAGAATTCATCACCGGGCAGGAATGTCGCCTGGTCCGGTCTTCCCCGATCGACGATCAGCGGTCGTACGCACTACAGCACAGCAGAAAAGGCGTTGAGCATGAACCGACGAGATCGAAATTCCGATGATCTGGAACTGTTCGAACTGCTCGAAAAGCTTGGGGAGATAACCGACGCGACTGGGATTCCCGAACTCTTGGGTAGGCTGCTCGACATCTATGGGCTGAAGACGGTGGCCTATCTGGGCTCTGGAGTGACTGCACAGCCTGGACAATCCCCCTATCTCGCAGTGACCTATTCGAACGAATGGGTTGATCACTACAAGGCCCAGCGCTTCGTCGATATCGATCCGACCGTGCAGATCGGTATGCGCCGTATGCTGCCCATCGACTGGGACGAGTTCGATCGGGCAGACGAGGACGTTCGGCGCCTGTTTGGGGAGGCAAAGGAGTTCGGCCTCGGCCGTCGTGGTATCTCCCTGCCCGTCCACGGCCAGCACGGTGATAGAGCGCTGGTCTCGATCACGAGCGACGCCAGCGATCGCGACTGGCGGTACCTCCGACTCCACTACATGCGAGACTTCCAAATGCTGGCGCTTCATATGCACCAGGCGATTCTGCGGTTGGAGGGGAAGACCGTGGAGCAGGCCAGGCTGTCCCCGCGCGAGCGAGAGTGCCTGTTGTGGGTAGCCGAGGGAAAGACGGCGTGGGAGACCGCCGTTATCCTGGGTTTGTCGGAGCACACGGTACGCTGCTACCTCGAGAGCGCCAGACATAAGCTCGGTGCTGCCAACAATACCCATGCGGTGAACAAAGCCGGCAAGGCTAGTCTGCTCAGCCAATTGCCGTAAATCCGGCAGATACACCGGATTTAGGGCCCTTCTCCCGGGGTTTAGTTGCTTCAGCGTTTTCAACAAACGCAAGGAGCAACACCATGATCACCATCGTCGAAGGCGCGGAGCGCGAGCGTCACTCCACCCTGTTCGATGAAATGTTCCGGATGCGGGCAGCGGTTTTCGCCGACCGGCTCGAATGGGACGTCACCGTGACCGATGGCAGGGAGATCGACCGTTTCGATGCCGAAGATCCCCTCTACCTTCTGTCGCTCGACAACCAGACCGGAGCGCTCCAGGGAGCGGTGCGGTTGCTGCCGACTACCGGGCCAAACATGTTGCGCGACGTCTTCCCGGTTCTTGTGCCGGGCGGCGCCCCAGCGAGTCCCCTCATCTGGGAAAGCTCCCGGTTCGCCGTAAACCCTGCCGCGTTCAACGCATGCGAACGTGCGGAGGCCAACCATGTCGTTAACCGCACGACGATCGAGCTTCTGTGCGGCATCGTCGAGGTCTGCCAGCGCGCTGGCATCGAGCACGTCGTCTCGGTCTTCGACGCGCGAATGGCGCGAATTTTTCGCACGATCGATTGCACCTTTGAGGTCATCGGGACCCCGGCCCGCATCGGTAGGACGATGACCTATGCCGGCATTTTCGATATGTCGGAAGCCATGCGCGAGCGCCTGGGGGAAGCCGGCAGGCTTCTGGCGCCTGTGCTGGCGACTGTTGAGCCGCGGCGGATTCCCCACCCCCGCCACGCCTGATTGACCATCGCTTTTGTCACATGGTTCTCTGGTCGACGCGGTAACCATGTCCTATAACGGCCTCGAGGCGGTACGCGCCGCCTTGGGGCTTAGAAACCCCACCACAGAGCAGGTGTCGGCTATCGCGACACCAAAGGATCCTCTGGCCATCGGCCGGGGGCCTGCGGCGTATGTCCAGGCACCTCGTGCTAAAGGTCGTAGGGACCGTCTGTGGCGGTTTTCTAACCCCCGGCTTGGGGTCGAGATCTTATCGTTCGCGGGGGCGCACCGCGAACCAAGCCGCAGGGATTGCATGCGAAGGAAACCAGACGTCGACATAGGACCCGGCCGGGCGGCGACATCCAGTGTCATTCAGGCTCTCCTGGCCGAGCTGACAGAGAACGAGCTGAAGCAGGTGGCCATCGCGGTCATTCGGGAGAACAGGAGCCGTCTGCAGAACGCCCATGAGCTGTTCGAGGAGCTAGATTGGCTTGAAGCTGCCGGTTCGACAGATGAGCATCTGGGACAGCTAAGGCACGACTACCGGATCGCCATGCTCAACCTCCATGCGCAGCATCAGGTCGTGAGCCTGGTCGTCGAGCGCCTCGGGTTCGTGCCCGAGATCGACGGACAACGCCCGGTGCTCAATTAGCTGGTTTGACCGGGATTAGATCAGTCCGATTCGTGTGGCAATCGTGCCGGCCTGCCGGTTGTTTGCCGCCCCGAGCTTGCTTGTCGCTTCGTCGATATAGGACCGCACCGAGCGATACGAGATGTCCAGCATGAGCGCGATATCCTGCATCGCCATCCCCTCAGCGAACCAGCGCAGGCATTCCGCCTCGCGCGGTGAGAGCCGGATGCCGGAGGCAAGCGACACGTCCCCGCTCGCCGCCCCCAACCGGGAGTGCACGAAGGCGACCGAGACCGCCGCAGTGACCGGGTCGATATCCTCGCTCAGCTTCGATACCGGCCTGCCGCTCGCAAGCGTGAACACCATGCGGTCCCTGAAGCCGACTGGAATCGAGATGGAGATTCCGGACCTGATGCCGAACCGCTCCGCCTCGACGAAGAACCTGATCACGTCCCGCCGCCCGTTGCGCCTCGCCTCGTCGGCGGACCACGAAAACAGCGGCGGTCCGTGCTTTGCCTTGGTCACGACCGGATCGACCCGGATGAACTCCCGTTGCACATAGAGCTCCTGCCACGCGCGCGGATAGTTCGAGACGGCGAAGCTCTCGGGACCGCGAAGGTAGAGGTAGGCGAAGAAGTCGAACCCGGTATCGTCCGCGAAATCCCGCAACGAACGGCGCGCCGCACGCTCGTCAAGCGGCAGCGAAAGCCTGTCGATGAGATTGAGCAGATTGGCGTTCAATGGTGGGCGGGTCCAATGGCAAGCCGCGCAACAGAAGGCGACCCTTCTGCACGGAGCGTTGAAAACGAACTGGGTCATCGCTACCGATACGACCCGGGGAAGACGATGTCCTGGTCGACCAGGACGTTGAACCGGTAGCCCGGACGGATCTCTAGCGTCGGCTGGACGTTGAGGTTGCGCGTGACCGTCTGCTCGGAGATCTGCCCGAAGGTTTCTGCAAAAGAGCGCCTGGCGGCGTCCTCGGCGCTGTTGGCCGTACCGAAGCTGTTGCGGTCCTGCGGCAGCATCATTTCGGTCCCGGCCCCGATCAGAGCGACGAGGATTGCCGAGCCGAACGTGCGCAGATAGTGGTTGTCGACCTGGTCCCGGAACCCGCCATAGCCTGCGGCATCGGTCCCCGCCATGCCGCCGATCTGCAGCGTCGATCCGTTCGGAAAGATCAGGTCGGTCCAGATGACGAGCACGCCGTCCTGCCCGAATGTGACCTCGGAATCATACCGGCCGAATAGTTTGGAACCCTGCGGGATGAGGAGATGCCGGCCCGTCGCGCTGTCATAGACATTCTGCGAGACCTGAGCCGTGATCCGCCCGGGAAGGTCCGAGTTGATGCCCGTGACGAGCGTTGCCGGGATGACCGAACCGCGCTTGAGCTCATAGGGCGAGATCTGGCCGACGACCGGATTGGGAAGGTATCCCAGATCCCGGATGTCTTGATTGAAGAAGCGCTCCTTGGCCGCCTGCCCGTTCGCGTCCGTGGCGCCACCAACGCCCGCCTCCATCGCCGCTCTGTAGAGGTCGAGCGCGCTCTGCGGCCGCGTTGTCGACGATTGCGGTTCGCCAGGCGCCGTGGCTGTGCCATCGTTGGCGTCAGCCGAAAGGTCGCCTAGCGAAACGGCGATCGGGGAATCAAACGCCGCGTCATTGGCTTGATAGCGCGCCATGCGCTGACGGTGGAGCTCGCGCATGAGCTGTTCTTCTTGCTCTCGCTCGAGGCGTGCGCGCCATTGCTCTTCCGGCTCCAGCGCCTGCTCCGGTGCCTCGTCCGTGGGCGACGCCGGCGGCTCTGGCATGAACGGGTTTTCCTCTGGCTCCGCCCGCTCGACCGGGATCGGTTGCGGCTGCGGTTGCACCGGTTCGCCGATGATCCCGTCCGGGACACCCTCCTTGAGTTGGTCGGCATGGGTCGAGGCCGGTCGGGAACCCGGCGTGAACCCCGGGTCGTCGTCGCCCAGGCGGAGACCGCGTGAGGACAGGCCATAGAAGATCGCAGCGAGAAACAGCACCACCAGCACGATCGCCACGATGATCGGCAGGCGATTGAGGCGCCGGATTCTCGGCCCGCCAGCGAGATCGGAGCCGCCGAGCTTGAGACTCTCGGTCATGACGGCTCCCTTCCATCGCGCTGCATGATCGAGAGCGGCGAGATTGGCGTCGCCCCCTCCCCGCCCAGCTGGTACATGCGCGTGAGGTCGAGCGCGTGGGTCGACAACCGGACCAGGATGCTGCCCTCGAACGTGTCGACGACATAAGCGAGGGCAACGGTAGTCGTCCCCTCCGTCGCCTGGTCCGTGGCGACGGCATAGCCCCATTCCCTGAGCGAAGACTCGAGCGCCTCGCCGAATATGGAGCCGTCCGGCTTAAGCTGGATCGTCGTCGTGCCTGGACCGACCTGCTCGGCAAACCGCCCGACCATATCCCCGGCGATCGAGGACGCCGCCTCCGGGGTGAGCTGCGCGGTTGCCGAACTCGCGACGAGACCCGCACCGCCCAGTGTCTGGCACCCGACCAGCGATGCGGCGCACAGCACGAAAGCCACCAGGCGAGGTAGGAAAATCGAACGGTGCATACCCTACCCTCCCCGCCTGATGGTGAGTTTTTCCTGGTCGCGCCCAACGCCCGAGACGAGGATCGCGCTATCGATGTAATAGTCGACCACCATCATGGTGCCGTTCATGCGGTAGTTGACGATCCGGTTCTCGCCGCCGGAAACCACGAACAACACCGGCGCATCCTGGCCCGACAGCGACGAGGGGAACTGGATGTAGGTTTTCTGGCCGTCGCTGTAGATGCGGGTCGGCCGCCACCGCGCCGTTCCGCTCACACGAAACGAGAAATTGAGTTGCTCGGCCGGCACGCCTGCGCCGGGCACGATGCTCGCCTCCATGCGCGTGGCAATCTCGGCAAAGCGGGCATTGACGTCTTCGGGATATTCGAAACCCACCCGCGCCATGTAATTCGTCTGATGGGACTTGAGCTGGATGTGGTAGGTGCGCCGCGAGGTCGTCACCACCATCGAGGTGACGAGGCCGGGTTCCGATGGTTTGACGATCAGATGCACTGCCTGGCTGCCCGGCGCGCCCGACGTCGCCGGTTCGACCTTCCAGCGCACAGTGTCGCCGAGCAGCACGTCGCGCACGATTTCGCCCGGCTGGAGTTCGATGTCGCACACCTGCAGCGGCGAGCAGACCACCGAAGGCTGAACTTGGCCGAAGAGGAAGATGACCTTACCGTCGGGGCCGCGCGTCACGACCCCCTGCCCTTGCTGCCACTGGCCGGAAATGCTCGTGCCGCGCTGTTCGTTGACACTCAGGGGCTGCGCCATGGCCGACACTGCAATCGTCGAGAAAACAAGTCCGGTGCAAATTGCTGCGCTCCGGAATTTGGAAAAATTCATGAAAGGGGTCCTCCGGGCACTCACAGCTGCGCCGTCCAGTCGAAATCTCTGAGGTAAAGGCCGATCGGGTTGAGGCGGATGACCGCTTCGTCCTGGGGTGGGGTGAGCGTGACCGTGGCGACGCCCCGAAACCGCTTTACGTCCTGTTCCCTGCCCTGCCGGTCGCGCTCATATTCCGTCCAGTCGACCTGATAGCTCTGGTTGGAGAGCGGCACGATGTTCGTGACCTCAATGGCCACCGTCATCGTGCGGGCGCGGTCGAACGGAGAGTTACCTCGGAACCAGGCGTTGACCTTCTCCGTCGCCGGATCGGCCGTGCGCAAATGCGCATAGGTGCGGTCGATATACCGCTTCTGCACCACGGCATCGGGCGTGACCGAGCGGAAATTGCTGACGAAGCTGCCGAGCGTGGCACGCACCACGCGCGGGTCGGCATATTCGATCTGTTGCGGGAAGCCGGCGCTCGCCGCCGTGCCGAGCCGATCGACTTCCACGATATAGGGCACCAGCTGCACCTGTGTGCTCTGATACAGCGCATAGGAGAAGCCGATCACCGCCATCAGCATCCCGGTCACGCCGACGATGCGCCAGGACGCGGCCGCTTTCACATACGAGCCGTAGCGCTCGTTCCATTCCTGGCGTGCGGCAAGGTAGGGATTTTCCGGTGGGCTCTTTGCGGCCATGGTCTACGTCACGCCTTATCGTCTGCTGATTTTCTGGTGGTGGGGCGGCCCTGGCTCTGATCGAGCTTGGAATTGGCGAGGCCGAGCGTCGATGCGCCCCAGGTGCCGGGAACGCCGATCGCCTTGTCCCGCCCGGCCGAGGCGAGCGCGGAGCCGGCCGCGCTCGCGCCGCTGGTCATGCCCTTGAGCGCGGCCGCGCCAAACGAGCTGCCGGCCGCCCGTGCATCGGAATAGGCCGAGGCCCCTGCCCTTGCCCCGCCCCAGGCCAGCGCGGCGCCGCCAGCGGCCATGGTCGCCGCCTGACCGCCGTGGCGGATTGTCTCCATGCCGCCGGTCACCGACACCCCCTGCACGACGCCCTGGACGATGTTGGGCACGTACATGGCGATGACGAACACCACGACGGAAATGCCGCCGATGGCCAGGGTGGACAGAAACTCGTCGGCGCCCGAAGGGGAGTTGGCAAGGCCGATGAGGACCTCGGAACCGATGCGCGCGATCATCACCAGTGCCATCAGCTTCATGCCGACGGAGAACGCGTAGACGAGATAGCGGACCGCGAAATCCTTGGTGAAGCTCGAGCCGCCGAGACCCAGCATGATCATGCCGGCAAGCAGGCCGACATACATCTCGGCCATCACGGCCACGAAGATCGCGGCCACCAGGCTGAAGGCAATGACGACGATCACCATGGCGAAGACGGCCGCGATCGCCAGCGCATTGTCCTCGAACAGTCCGAACTGCGCCTTCTCCGACATCTGGCTGGCGACCTGCAGGCCCGCATTGAAGACGTTCGCCGGCGAAGCCGAGCCGCCCCCGGCGCCGATCTGGAACAGGCTGTCGACCATTGCCCGTGCGAAATCCGGCCCCTGCTCAAGGATGAAGACGAACAGACCGATGAACATGATGCGCCGCACCAGCTCGGCGAACCATGTGTCGAGCGATGCTGCGCCGAGCGCCAGCCAGACCGCGGCGATGCCAACCTCGATGCCGGCAAGGATCCAGAACAGCGAGCGCGCCGCCTGCATGACGGTCGTCTCCCAACCCTGCGCGGCGTCCGCGACCTCGTTTTCCAGCGTCGTGAGGAGCGAGCCATCCTGTGCAAGGGCGGGCTGGAGAAGAAGCAGGGCCCCGAGGAATACGGCAAGGGCGAGTTTAGTTCTCGGGGGCCTCATCGCCCTGCCCCTCTCCGTTGCCCCAGCGCGGCCGCATCTCCTGCCCGCCGGTGGTGTCGTAATCAGTGGGTGTGTCGAGGACTCTGCGTGCCCCGTCCGGTGCCCCGCCAAGGTTCGGTACGAACCAGATCGCAACGGCGATTCCGACAACCACAGTGGCTGCCGCCACGATAATAAGTGTTCTCGTCACCAGCGCGGCTCCATCACCTGGCCGCCCGATGTCGACGGCGCGTTCGAGTTGAAGAAGTCCTCGCGGCGTGTTTGCGCGAGATCCTTTGCGGCCTGTTCTGAACTGTGCCAGGTCGCCATCATCGTAATCTGCTGGGAGACGAGACCGCGCAGCTTCTGTGTCTGCGCCACCTGTTGCGCGGCAATCTGGTGGCCGACCTGAAGTGCCTGCATCTGTCCGACGGAGCTCTGCGACATCGAGCGAAGCTGACTCATCGTCGCCTCTTCGCTGGCGAACTGATCGGCCGTCAGTCCGGCCGCCCGCAGCGTGGCCGAAATCGTCTCGCGATTGGTGTCCGACCACGACTGATAGCTCGAGGAGAAATCCTCTCCGTTGGCGAGCCCCGTCTCGAAATCCGCGAAGCTCTCGAAGCGCTGATTGAGAACGTCGTCGATATTGCCCATCGCAAAGGCGATGCCCTCGCCCTGATTGACGAGGTTCTGGAGCTGCATGAGGTCGGCTTCAACCTGACCCCAGACGTGGTCGGGAAGCTGTAGGGTGTTCTGCAGCATGTTCTCGTAGATGCGGAGCTGATTCTGGATTTGCTCGGAGAGTTGCGTGATCTGCGTGATCTGGTTCTGGATCTGCTCGGCCGACTGCCCCGTAAGCCCCACCAGCTCGGCGTTGTTGAGGAGCTGGGTCCATTCGGTTGCGTTCCCGGTTACGGCGCCGGCATGAGCCGGCCCCGGTAGAACCAGACACGCGCCTACCATAGAGGCGGCCGTGATCCTAATCGCGTGTGAGAATGGCTTCGGCATTGCCGACCCCCCTTTCCATAAGCCACGCAGCCGGCCATTCCGAACCATGATCCCTGTGCAGCTGATCGATGCGTTTAAGGTCTTCCTTGCCCGAGGCTCCTGCGAAGGCGAGCGCGACCGGGCCCAGCGACATGTCGAAAAGCCGCCTGCCCTCGGAGCTCGCGACGTAGTATTCGCGCTTCGGCGTCGCGGTCGCGACGATCTCGATCTGGCGCTCGTTGAAGCCGATGCGCTCATAAAATTCGCGCGTGCCCGGCTCGCGGGCGGCGCCGTTCGGCAGACAGATCTTGGTCGGACAGCTTTCCTTGAGCACGTCGATGATGCCCGAGCGTTCGGCGTCGGAGATCGACTGTGTGGCGAGCAGCACGGCGCAGTTCGCCTTGCGCAGCACTTTGAGCCACTCCCTGATCTTGTCCCTGAAGGTGGGATGGCCGAGCATCAGCCAGGCCTCGTCGAGAACGATGAGACTGGGCGCGCCCGTCAGGCGTTTTTCGATCCTGCGGAAGAGATAGAGGAGCACGGGCACGAGATTGCGCTCGCCCATGTTCATCAGCTCCTCGATTTCGAAGGTCTGGAACGAGCCGAGCGCCAGCCCGTCCTCTTCGGCGTCGAGCAATTGCCCCATCGGCCCGTCGACGGTGTAGTGGTGGAGCGCGTCCTTGATCTCGCGCATCTGAACGCCGCTCACGAAATCCGAGAGCGAGCGGCCGCGCGCCGACGCCATGAGGCCGACCTGCCGCGAGATCGCGTTGCGATGATCTGGTGTGATCGCAACACCTTGCATAGCGATCAGCGTCTCGATCCATTCGCTTGCCCAGGCCCGATCTCCCTCGGTCGACAACTCGGCCAGCGGGCAGAACGACAGGGAAGTCCCCTCCCCTGCCCCGACCTCATAATGATCGCCCTCCGCGGCGATCGTGAGCGGGCGCAGGGACCGGCCCTTGTCGAAGGCGAAGATCTGCGCGTTCTCGTAGCGGCGAAACTGGGCCGCAATCAGCGCGAGCAATGTCGACTTGCCCGAACCGGTCGGACCGAACACGAGCGTATGCCCTACATCGTCGACATGAAGGTTCAGCCGGAAGGGCGTCGAGCCCGAAGCGACCTGCATCAAGGGTGGGGATCCGGTCGGATAGAACGGGCACGGCGCGGTCGTGCTGCCTGACCAGACCGAGTTGAGAGGAATGAGGTCCGCCAGATTGCGCGTGTTGACGAGCGGTTCGCGGACATTGGCATAGGTGATGCCCGGCAGGCTGCCGAGATAGGCTTCGGTCGCATTGAGTGTCTCGATGCGCGCGCCGAACCCTTCGGCCTGGACAAGCCGGCGCACCGCCTCGGCCTGGTCGCGCAACCGCGCGTCGTCGGTATCGAAGAGGACGATCACCGGTGTGTAATAGCCAAAGGCGACGAGCTGGGAAGAGGCCTCGGCAATGGCGTCCTCGGCCTCGGCGACCATCGTCATGGCGTCCTGGTCGACCGCGCGGCTCTGGGTCTGGAAAAGCTGGTCGAAAAACGGCCGCACCTTCTGCTGCCATTTCTTGCGGGTGCGTTCGAGCTTTGCACGCGCTTCCTGGTCGTCGAGGAAAATGAAGCGGCTCGACCACCGGTAAGTGAGCGGCATCAGGTCGAGCGAATTGAGAATGCCCGGCCAGCTCTCGGCCGGAAGCCCGTCGATCGCGACGACGGCCAGATACCGCCCGTCGACCACCGGCGAGAGGCCATGGTGGAACTCGGCCGTGGCCAGCCAGTCGAGATACATCGGGATCGCCGGCAGTCGAACCGGATGGCTCTCTCCCACGATGCAGAACCGGATGAACTGGAAGAGTTCATCGTACTGGATCTCGCGGCCGGTCTCAGGGTCGGCGACCGTGCGCGTCACCATGCGCCGGATCGAAAGCACATTGGCCAGATACTGCTCGAACTCGCGGATTGACGTGCGGAAGGTCTCCAGGACCACATCGGCGTAGGTCTCCGAGCGGCTGTCACTGTCAGAATAGACATAGCGTGCGAGGCCCGACCGCCGTCGTTCGGGCGGCCGGTAAGTGAGAATGATCGCGTGCTGGCTCTCGTAATGCCCGCTTTCGGCCTCGAAATGCGCCCGGCGTTCGTTGTCGATCGCGCGTGTCACAGGCTCAGGGAAATGACAGTCCTCGCGTGCGGGATAGGCGACGGTGGGGATGCGCACCGCCTCGACCTGGATCATCCAGCCCGAGCCGAACCGGGACAGAATCGTGTTGATCTGCCTCGACACCTCATTGCGCTCGAGATTGGTCGAGCTTTCCGAGTCCGGGCCGGCAAAATACCAGCCGGCCATCACCGACCCATCCTTGAGCAGGATCACGCCGTCGTCGACCAGGCCCGCATAGGGCAGAAGGTCGGAGAAGGACGGCCGGGTGTTGCGGAACTGACGAAGCGCGACCATTCCAGTCAGGGCCTCCGCCATGGTGAGGCGGTCGGACGGTAGCCCGCGCGGTAGCGAATATGGCGCAGATAGACCTGCCGCATCATCGGATCGGCTTTGGCCATCATGCGAAGCGCAGCCAACACGGCGGTCCAGATAGCGATCCCGAGCAGCACGGAAAACCACGTCAGGACCACGAAGATCAGGATCACCGCGGCAAGACCGGTCAGCAACACCAGCTCCCGATCGGCCCCCATCAAATGGTTCGGGCGCGAAAGCGCCCGATGGATGCGGGATCGTGTGAGAGCAACGCCTGGCTCAGCCATCGCTCCCCTCCCCTGCCCCGGCCGGCGGCGCCTCGTCGGCCGGATAGCCGATCGAGGCGCCGCTCGCGCCGAATAGGCCAACGATCTGCGTGGCGCCGAGGAGGATGCCGGCGACCAACACGACATACATCAGCCGGCGCGCGAAATCGTTGAGCTCTCCGCCAAAGATGAGCATGCCGCCTGCGACCGCAACGGCGGCCAGCGCGATGAACCCCGCAACCGGACCGGTGATCGATTGCTGTATCTGCTGGAGCGGCCCCTCCCAGGGCAGACCGCCGCCACTTGAGGCGAGCGCCGGCGTTGCAAGAGCGACAAGTAGGAGCGTTGCCGCAACCGGGATGGCGGCCAGAGCGCGGCTGTTACGCGGCATGACTTTCCTCGTCGATCTGGGGATGGTGATCTGTCGCGTAGCGCGCGCCGTCGAAGCCGGTGACATACATGACATCACGCACCCGCCGCCCGTGGCCGGCGCGTTCGATCGAAACGACGAGGTCGACGGCTTCACCGATCACTTCTCGCATCGGCTGCTGGCTGACCTCTGCGGTCAATTGCTCGAGGCGGCGAAGCGCGGAGATGGCGCTGTCGGCATGAATAGTCGTCACGCCGCCCGGGTGGCCGGTATTCCATGCCTTGATGAGGGTGAGCGCGGCACCGTCGCGAACCTCGCCGACAATGATCCGGTCCGGCCTCAGCCGCATCGTGCTCTTGAGAAGCCGGGCCATGTCCACTGTGTCGCTGGTATGAAGGGCAACCGCGTTCTCGGCGGCGCACTGGATTTCCGCGGTGTCTTCCAGGATGACCAGACGGTCATCGGGCGACCGGGCGACGATCTCAGCAATCACTGCGTTGGCAAGCGTAGTCTTGCCCGATCCGGTTCCGCCGCTGATCACGATGTTCATGCGCGAGGCAACGGCGCTCCGCAGCACGGTTGCCTGGCGGTGGGTCATGATTCCTGCGCGCACATATTCCTCGAGCGGAATGAGCCGGGATGCCCGCCTTCGAATGGTGAACGTGGGCGCAGCGACGATTGGTGGGAGCAGACCCTCGAAGCGGTGCCCGCCGATCGGGAGTTCGCCCGAGATGATCGGCTGGCTCGCATCCACCTCGGTCTGCAGCGCATGGGCCACGCTGCCGATAATGATTTCGGCGGCGCCGGGCGCGAGCTCACCAATGGGCTCGACCCCCTGCCCCAACCGTTCAACGAACAGCCGGGCATCCGGATTGAGCATGATCTCGACGACCAGCGGATCGTCGAGCGCCTGGCAGATCGCCTCTCCGAGTGCGTCCGTAAGTTTGCGCACGAGCCGGTCGTGTGACGGTGCTCGGCTCATCGGGCACCTTCCGGAAACCGGACCTCGCTAGACGCAGTTGTGTCGTATCGAGCGGCTCCGCACCACTCTCGTCTCCATGGCATGTATCTGTCCCACCAATGCGATTGACGGGCTCTTTCGATCATGGATGACTTCGTTCCGTCAGCCCGGCAGAATTGCCGGGTTCGGTTGGGGTGAGTCGGCTTCTGGACGGCGGATTGGAGGATATTTGCTTTCCCAGGGCCCAACGGCCGGGTTCGGCCCCGGCAATTCTGCCGGGCCAGGATTTGCTCCAGGTATCATCAGGCAAAGTTGTTAAGTCACTGAGAGAAAAGCAAAAAGGCCGCCAAGATCAAGGCTGCCGCCGATCTTGGTCGCCCTTCTGGAAACCTTCTGTTAACCTAAAATCGCTTGCCAGAGAACGGGAATCGCTCATACTGGCGCCAGATTGGCCGTATGGCCGAATATGGCGCTATTTTCTCGTTCGGGGGACAAAGCGGAGATGGCATTTCTCCCAAGTTTTGAGTTTGACGACAAGATCCTCGCCCAAGGGGCCGAGATCTCGCGCAAGCTCGACCAACTGAGGGTCGAGAAGTTTCCGACCGAAGGGCAGAAGACGCTTCGGCGGTTCTCGATGGCCGAGGTCGCCCACTATCTCGGGATCAGTCCAAACAATCTGAAACGCCTCCATCTCGAGAAGAAAGGCCCCGAGCCGTTCGTCGTTGCCGGCGGACGGCGCTTTTACTCGGCCGAGCAGATGACCGAGCTTCGGGACTATCTCGATAAGCACGGGCGATCGGATTCCAAAAAGTATGTGCCCTACCGCAAACCCGGCGAAAAGCTGCAGGTCATTGCGGTCGTCAATTTCAAGGGCGGGTCGGGAAAAACCACCACTACGGCACATCTCGCGCAGCACCTTGCGCTCACGGGTCACAGGGTCCTGACTGTGGATCTTGATCCGCAGGCTTCGCTATCGGCCCTCCATGGTTTCCAGCCCGAGCTCGACAAAAACCCCTCGCTCTACGATGCGATCCGGTATGATGACGCCGCTCCGGTCGAAGACGTTATTCGCAAGACGAACTTCCCGTTGCTCGACATCATCCCGGCGAACCTAGAACTGCAGGAATATGAGTACGAGACGCCGCTTGCGATGCAGTCTCCGTCTCAAGAAGGAAAGCGGTTCTTCACGAGGGTCGCCAAGGCGTTGGATTCGGTCAGTGACCGTTATGACGTCGTGGTCGTCGATTGCCCTCCGCAGCTTGGCTATCTGACGCTCTCGGCACTCTCGGCCGCCACCTCGGTTCTGATTACAGTCCATCCGCAGATGCTGGACCTGATGTCCATGAGTCAGTTTCTGCTGATGCTGGGCAATATCATGAAGTCGATCAAGAATGCTGGCGCGCAGGTTCAGCTGGACTGGCTGCGCTATCTCATCACCCGATACGAGCCCACGGACATTCCCCAGGCGCAGATGGTCGGCTTCATGCAGTCGATGCTTGCCGAGGAAATCCTGAAGAACCCGATGCTCAAATCCACGGCGATTTCCGACGCCGGCCTCACCAAGCAGACGCTCTATGAGGTCGAGCGATCGAACTTCAATCGGGATACTTACGATCGTGCAATCGACAGCATGGATGCCGTGAACTTCGAGATTCAGGGACTGATCCACCAGGCATGGGGGCGGCTGTGATGTTGACTGCCGTCAAAACCGCCAAAAAAGTGCGCGGTTTCAAGCGCATAAGTCGGATAAGGGGGTGCTAGCCAAATGGCGCGGAAAAATCCCTTTGCGAGCATTATGGACAACGGCAACGCTCCCGCTGAGCGCCCGGTCGCGCGAGACTACGCCTTCAAGGGTGCATCACGCTCGCTCATAAGCTCGATCGACGAAATGGCAGCTCAGGCAGGCAAGCTGCTCGAGGGCGAGACGATAATCGAGGTTGACCCCGACTTGGTGGACCAATCCTTCGCCAACGACCGGCTCAACGTTGATCAGGAAGACTACGAGGCCGACTACGCCCAGGTGCTGGAGTCGATCCGCAGTTCCGGTCAGAACTCCCCGGCCCTCCTTCGCCCTCATCCCGAGCGGTCCGGCCGCTACATGCTGGTCTTCGGTCGCCTCCGCTGGCGCGCCGCTAAGGAGCTTGGTCTCAAGCTTCGCGCTGTCATCAAAGAGATCTCCGAGCGCGACCATGTGATCGCCCAGGGACAGGAAAACAACGCACGAGCGAACACGTCCTTCATCGAGAAAGCGTTGTTTGCCGCCGACATCGTTCAACGGAAATTCGACGAGGACAACGCGACCGCCCTCGCCGCGATCGGCGTCGATCGGCCGACACTTTCGAAGATGCTCTCTGTCGCGTCGATACCCAAGGACCTGCTCGAAGCGATCGGCCGCGCCAAAGCCGTTGGTCGTGATCGCTGGTACGAGCTCAAACTCCTCCTCGACAAGCCGGGCAATGTCGACACTGCCCTGGCTCTGGCGTCGAATTCCGATTTTCAAGGGATGCCGAGCGAAGCGCGGTTCGATGCGATCGTCGCGAAGCTGAAAGCCTCCAAGCCGCGCCGCCGTGCCGCGCCAGCACCATCCAAACGCACTTGGGCGCCGTCTGATGGGCGTGTCGCCGCGGAGATGGTGGCCAGTGGCAAGAAATTCACCATCGCCCTCAAGGCGAAGGGGACCGACGCAACAGCGTTCGGTGACTACCTCTCGGAAAATCTCAGCGAGTTGTATGAGGCTTTCCGTCGGGAAAAACGAGCAACCACAAACGGAGATTGAGCGCAAAAGAAAAAGGCCCCCGAAACGGCATTCCGGAAGACCTTCTCTTTAAGTTTGGCGACTGAGAGAATCCCACTTCCGCGAATCATAGTCAAGACCATTCAGGTCGGTTTGAGCGCCGATTCGGCGAGCAGGTTTCTTTTGCCTAGCGATAGGTGAAGAAAAATGCAGACGCATACCCCAACGACGCCCTTTGGGCGGCGAACGATGTCGCTTGGCATGATGGCAAGCCAGGCTGTGGCAAAGACCGTGCCGGAAAGTGCGCAGGTCCAGAAATGGAAAGTCTTCCATTCGATCCGGGAGGCGCGCGACCTGATCGGCGCCACGGACCGCGCACTCGCCATTCTCAACGCCCTGCTCTCGTTCCATCCAGAAACGGAGCTCTCGGGCGACGGTGAACTGATTGTCTGGCCGTCGAACGAGCAACTCATGGCCCGTGCAAACGGCATGCCGGCGACAACGCTGCGGCGGCATCTGGCCGTTTTGGTCGACTGCGGGCTGATCATTCGTCGCGATAGTCCGAACGGCAAACGCTTCGCCCGCAAGGGCAGGGGCGGGCAGGTCGAACAGGCCTACGGGTTCGATCTGGCCCCGATCGTTGCCCGTGCGGAGGAGTTCGAGGAACTGGCGGACGCGGTTCGGGCCGAAAAGAATGCCTTTCGGCTTGCCAAGGAACGCCTGACGTTACTGCGCCGCGACGTCGTCAAGCTTATTGAGACCGGCATCGAGGAGAACGTTCCGGGCAATTGGGGCAGGGTACAGCAGACCTACCAGGCTATTGTCGGCCGCCTGCCGCGCTCTGCCCCGAGGCAACTAATCGAAGACATCTGCTGCGATCTCCACGGTCTCTACACGGAGATCCTCGAGGTGTTGGAATCATTTGCAAAAACACAGAATCCGGACGCCAATGAGTCCCATTCTGGCCGCCACATACAGAATTCAAACCCAGACTCCATATCTGAATCTGAACAAGGCTCTCGAAAAGAGAGTGATGCGGGCGGCAACGCCGCGGAAAACGGCAACCTGCGGAGCTTGCCGAAGCGGGAGTTGCCCTTGGGGATCGTGCTTGATGCCTGCCCGGACGTGAGGGACTTGGTGCCAGGGGGTGAGATACGCCATTGGCGGGACTTTCTGGCGGCCGCAGAGGTGGCCCGGCCACTGCTTGGGGTCAGCCCGAGCGCCTGGCGAGAAGCCTGCGAGGCCATGGGCGAGGTGCAGGCTGCGATTACGCTCGCGGCGATCCTGCAGCGCTCCGACCAGATCAACAGCGCTGGTGGTTACCTGCGCAGCCTGACGGACAAGGCGAGGGAGGGCAAATTCTCCACCTGGCCGATGATCATGGCGCTTTTGCGCGCCAAGCTGGACGCCAGCAGGTCTTCCGCCGCAAAGCCTCCGGAGCCGCAAAGCGACGGGGACAAGGCGGGCGAGCGTTTAGAGGTCTCGGACGCGCTGCTGCGATCGCTGGAACGACCGAGAAGGTGAGGGTGCCTCGATGAGCCGAACTGCCTTGTTGCCCCCGGCCATCCTGCGGCGGAAACTTGGTGCTCAGTCGCCGTCGACAAGTCCGTCGAATGCCTCGAGCAGTGCGTCGACGATCGCTTGGCCAAGAGCGTTTGCGGTTTCACCGATCCGTGGTTCGTCTTCGTTCCGGACCGCTGTAGCGAGATCCGAACCTTGGTCCTCCAGGATCGATTGGGCCCGCAAGATCGCCCATTGGGCGAAGTCGTCCCGGCTGTTGACGGTCATTGTTTCCATTGCAGTGCTCTCCGGATTTGTTGGCGTATGCTGGCGACGGTCGGCACCCGCGATCTGTACGACGTTCGCGCTCTAACGTCATTCCGGCTTCCGCGCTCAGGCTGCGTCGAGCAGGCCGCTTCGCTTTGCCCGGTCGAGAAGATTCTTTACGGAGGAGGGCGCCCATCTCGTACCACCCCGCGGCGTGCGCTCATGAAGGCGCTCGAGCTGGTTCGCGATCTCGCGCAAGGTGAGCTCCGGATTGGAGGAATGGATACCCGCCACAAGCGTCATCAGGCGATCCTCGGGCGGTCGAGGCGGTGACTTCCTCAGGAGCGACTTGTCGGCCATGCCTTCGCTGACCATCCATCTTACCGCGCGCCGCAGGCGCTCCGAGGTCCAATCGAAGCCGCGTTGCCTGAGGACGCGCGAGATGTCGTCCCAGGTGTGGTCTGGCCGCATGCGCCGGACGATCGGAAGCCATTGATTGGCACTGGACTGGATGCGCGCGCCGTAGGCCGCCTTCTGGGCAGCCGTCATCTTGGCCAGCATCTCCGGCCGGCGTTCCCTGACCCCGGGATTGCCTGGTAGCCGGCCTTTTGCCTTGGCAGCTTTGACGCCGGCCTTCGTCCGCTCCGAGTTGAGTGCCCGTTCCAGCTGGGCGACGGCGCCAAGGACCTGCAGCGAAAACATGCCCTGCGGCGTCGTGGTATCGATGGGATCGCTCAACGAGCGGAAATACGCGCCTTTGGCAGTCAGCTCCTCGATGACATTGAGCAGGTGGCTCACCGAGCGCGCCAGGCGGTCGAGGCGAACCACAACGAGGGTGTCGCCGGCGCCGATCTCGCGCACAAGCCGAGCGAGGGCAGGGCGGGTCCGCGAGGCGCCGGACCCATGCTCCTGGATGATTGCATCGCATCCGGCCGACCTCAGTTCCATCTCCTGCGCTTCCGTCGCCTGCTCGTCCGTGGAGACGCGCGCATAGCCGATAAGCCGGCCCTGTGGTCGATGAGAGGAGCGATTGGGCGGTGTTTTGGCCATTTGGAGAGCCTGAGAGCGGTGTTGAAGGTGAATTTACAAACATAGAAGATACGGATAACCGATCGTTTGTAAACGTCTCTTGAGCGTCTTTCTATCACCGGCATGTGCAAGAAAACCCCGGAAAAACGGGTTCTCTCGTCGATCTGAGCACCGGTTGCAGGGTCTCTGTTCAATCTCGTAGGCCGCAGCGCTCATTATATCTAGAGGGTCTTGCGAATTACCGGTGTGACGGAATCCAAATGCATGATAGCTTCTGTAACGAATTTGAAGCACCGTGTTATCAATGGCTTACGATATCGGGAAATTGACTCATGAGACCCTCCTGGGGCCGATTGCGGCCGCGGAGGACGCGCTTGCCCGGCTTGATGAGCGCGTCGCCCGATCCGAGGTCGGGGCCGGCTTCACCGAACGAGCTGATTTCTTCGATTCCGTTTCCAGTATGTGGGTCGGCGGCGAGCTCGTCCATCTTGAGGATCTGGTTCTCCACGACGCACAGATGGACATTCGCGCGCCCAGCCATGAGCTCGTGATCGCGCACCGCTTTGTCCGGGCAAGGCGCCGGGTCTCGCGGAACAAACCTGGATGGGCGGTTTCGCGGTCGGGTATCATGGCGCTGGCTGGCGTCGCGGAAGAGACCTCCGTCGAGGCCGAATCCGTTGGCAGGGGAGGGGAGGGGGGCGAGCTCGACTTGGTTGGTGACGCAGCCCTCTTTCCCGAGCTGGCCGAGATCGATGAGGTCCTCGCTCGCACCCAATGGCTGGTCGATGGCAATGCGGCTGTCGAACAAAGGAAAAGAGAACCCGAGATCAGTGTCGGCGAGCTGCTCATTCGCGATCCAGATTGGGATGAAGGTGAGCGGATTGGCGAGTGGCTTGTTCTGGTCAAGCAGGTCGAACGGCTTCCGGCCACGCTAGCCGCCGCGGTTCTCTGGGATGCATGGGAACATCTCGGACCCCTGCAACGCCAGCACTGGCTTGGTCAGGTGCTCGTTTCGGATTTCCTGCGATCGCGCGGAAAAGTCCGATCTCACCTGCTGGCATTTGCCGTCGGGCTGCGTGAAGTTCCGCGCGAACGGCGCCGTGCCAGTGATCGGACTGTGCGACTGGTCGCCTTTCTGGATGCGATGGGTGCGGCCGCCGCTGCTGGAATGAAAGACATCGACCGACTGACTCTGGCAAAACGCCAGCTCGAGCGGAAAGCAGCGGGCAAGCGCACAACAAGTAGCATTCCGGTCGCCATCGACCTTCTGCTGTCGCGGCCGATCGTTTCGGCACACATGATCGCGAAGGCTGCGAAGATCACGCCGCGCGGTGCGTTGAATCTGGTCGGCGAACTCGGCGTGCGTGAGTTGACGGGTAGGGGGCGCTATCGAGCGTGGGGCGTTCTTTAAAGACAGATTTCCCATCGTCGCGAGGAACGGCAAGGGCGACGAGTTTCCAAAGATTGCGACTTATTTCGGACAAACGATGATGCATGATCCTATATTAATAGCTCTTGTCGATCATTATCATATATCAAAAGATTGACAATTGAAGCGTGGAGCACTAGATGCATCATCCTGATCAAAAAATTACTTCTGATCTAGGATTATGTATCGTGTCTTACCAAAGCGAAAGCCTGACCGCGCAGGCGCGCGAAGTTCGCGAGGCCTCTGGCGTGAGTCAACGCGCGCTTAGCGAGCGGGCTGGGCTGACTCAGAGCCATATCTCACAAATAGAAAGCGGCAAGATGGAACCCGGGTTGTCGAGTTTCATCGATATGACCCGCGCGCTCGATCTCGAGCTCATGCTCGTGCCGAAAAAACTCGTTCCCGCAGTGCTGAGCCTCGTGAGGGCGCAAGCAACGCCCGACATGCATATCCATGCCGGTCAGCCGAACGACAAGCGTTTTGCTCGCGCCGAGCGCCTGGTCAAGAAATTGAAGCACCTCTACGGCAGTTCGGCCGATCTCGATCGTATAGAAGATACGCTGCGTTTTTTGCGCCGCGTGAATCTCAGCGATCAGGAGATGCAATTGGTACGTGACCTGCTCGCGCGCCTCGATCGATATCAGGCGAGCGAGCAGGCAGCGCCGGTCGTGCGCGACATCGCGCAGAACCTGCAGCGTCTGCGCAACTCAATTGCCCATGCGGCTCCGTCTGAACCTCGACCCGCCTATGCGCTGGACGATGGAGACGAAGATGCCTGACGTCTCCGTTCTCGATGTGCGGCTTTATGACGAGTCGATCGGTACGCTGACCCATTTACAGGGTGAGCGAACGATTTTCGCGTTCAACGAAGACTATGTCGAGAACCGGGATCGACCGACCTTTAGCCTGTCGTTCAAGGACGACCTGGGCGGCCTCATCACCAATATCCGCCCGACCCAACGTGTTGTACCCCCATTCTTTTCGAACCTGCTGCCGGAGGGAGGCCTGCGCCGCTATCTTGCGGAGCGGGCAGGGGTCAACCAGCAGCGGGAATTCTTCCTCCTTTGGGTGCTGGGCCTCGACTTGCCAGGAGCACTGTCGATTCATCCGGCGGCAGGGGACGCTCTTCCGCCTGCCGCTGACGATGATTTGCCGGACAACGCCAGACCCAATGCACTGCGCTTTTCACTTGCTGGTGTGCAGCTCAAATTCTCCGCGTTCGCGCACGCAGGGAAGGGCGGAGGCCTGACCATTCCCGCCGAAGGCGTTGGCGGCTCTTGGATCGTGAAGCTCCCGTCCCAGCAGTTCGGCGGCGTTCCCGAAAACGAGTTCTCGATGATGACGCTCGCCGGGATGATCGGCATGGACGTGCCGATCATCAACTTGGTCGATCTCGATGCCATCGCCGGCATTCCAGAAGGCATGGGCGAGCTGAAGGGACAGGCGCTTGCTGTCAGTCGCTTCGACCGAACCGCCGATGGTCCCGTCCACACCGAAGATTTCGCGCAGGTCTTCGGGGTTTTCCCCGACAACAAATACAAGCGCGCGAGTTACGCCAACATCGCTCGGGTCATAGGCACCGAGGCGGGGGACGCCGGCGCCGCCGAGTTCATTCGCCGGCTCGTGTACAGCGCGCTGATCGGAAACGGCGACATGCACCTCAAGAATTGGTCGCTGATCTATCCGGACCGGCGATCGGCAGCCTTGTCGCCAGCATACGATCTCGTGTCGACTATTCCCTATATCGAGGGTGAGGACACGGCTGCGCTCAATTTCTCCAGGACCAAGAAGATGGCCGAGTTCGATGTCGACGAGCTTCGGCACCTGGCGGCCAAGGCCCTTCTGTCCGAAAAGCTGGTCATCGACACCGCCATGGAAACCGTCCAACGCTTCCGCGAGGTCTGGCAGACCGAGAAGGGGCATCTTCCTCTCGCCGCCACGGTAGTGAAGGCAATCGACGCGCACGCGCCAACCGTGCCGCTACAGGCTGAACTCGCATGAGCGGAGACCCCGTCTTGGTTCCTGTGGCGCACCCAGCGACGATACTCGACCCAGCACAGTTTACCCGTATCGAAGCTGTCCATCGCGGTTTCCTTTTTCACCATCTCTACACCGTGCAGTGCCTGCTGAAGGCGGCGGAATTGTCGGTGCAGAAAGCATTGTCAGGTTGTTTTGCTTACCCGCGATGGCTCAGCAGGTTCTGCCCTTATGCTGTCAGATCGCATTTATATGCGGAAACCCGTAGCATTTGGGGGAACACGCGGCAGTCTGGTCGTAGACCGACAGGAAACGCTGTGCCTAGCCGAGCGATTTGAACCGGTTCATGACCTTTTCTCGTCGTCGGCAGTGCCTGTGCGACGCTGCAACCCGAGTTTTCAGACTCTTGTGCTAGCGATGCTCTACCCCGGCGCAAGTTCTGCCAGAGCAGCACTGTAGACCGAAGATTGTCGGTGACCATCGCCCGCGGCTGGCCCGGGTCTTGAACAGCTTCCGGAAGAAGCGCAGCCGCCTTAGGCCAAGATGTGTAAAACATCGCCCTTGGCGTCCACTGCCCGCCATAGCCAGTGTTTGCGTCCCTTGATAGGCACTACCACCTCCTCGAGGCGCCACTTATCCGCAGCGAGCTGCGTGCCGAAACGCGTCACACGGTCCCGCACCGTTTCGTAGGAAGCCGTGATCCCGCGCGCTGCCAACAGATCGTCGACGTCGCGAAGATTGAGAGCAAAACGATGATGGGTCCAGACTGCGTAGCCGATGACCGAGCGCGGAAACCGGAGACCTTCAAACGGGAAAGATCAGACAGATTCCACACGGCACCAAAATACAACGCAAAGACGGCTCCAACAACCTGACAATGCCCCGGGTGAAGAATACATGCCGAAAATTGGCGGCTTCCAATTATTCAATAGGGCGCGGCGACCGTCGCAGGATTCGAGGGGATGCTTTGGCTTAGAAAAGGCTTCGGCTTAATAGGCCGTTGGCGCGTCAATGATCAGAATGATCTGTTGGCGCACCTATTCGGACTTCAAAAGACTAATAAAACGTAAAGATGATGCCGATATGGGATCACACCGAGACTACCGAAGTTTTGCGAGACACCTGCAAAAATCTCCCCTGTTAATTTGAGCGTAACCAGCCTTGTGTCAATTCGAGACAAATATCGGGAGAGCAAGAAATGTTTGCAGTGGCTGGCTGCATTATCAACGAACATGATCTTTGGCTGGTCGCCATCGCAGCAGTTATCTGTGCCGCAGGCTCCTGGGCCACATTGCAGCTCTTTGCACGAGCCCGCATGTCGACCCGATTCGAACGAGAAGCGTGGCTGATACTTACCTCGGTGGTCGCCGGTGCCGGAATATGGTGCACCCATTTCATCGCCATGCTTGGCTACAATGCGGACCTGCCTGTCAGCTTTGATCCCGTCTTGACCATCGTTTCATTTCTGTTGGCGATTCTCGGCGTTGCAGCCGGCTTTCGCGTAGCGGCGGTCGGATCCAGTCCGTTTCTCTCGGTTTCGGGGGGCATCATTTTCGGACTGGCGATCGCTCTCATGCACTACACCGGAATGCAGGCCTACCGGGTACAGGGTATTGTGACGTGGTATCGTGCCTACATCATAGCCTCCATTGTGTTGTCCATGACGCTGGGAGGCGCCGCACTCTACGTAGCGTCTCACTTGGCGCTTGCCGCCAGCCGGTTTCTCGCTGCGGGCCTGTTAACGGTTGGCATCATTGTTTTGCATTTCACGGGAATGACCGCATTTCACGTCGAGCCGATGTTGATTGACCCCACTGCCAACGCCGACTCTGCTGCATTGCGAGCCATGGCTTTTGCCGTGGCTGGCGTGGCATGCGTCATCTTGGGTGCCGGCTTTGCGAGTACCTACATTGACTCCAAGGCGCGAGCGGACGCATCCGACGCCCTGAAGAACATGTCGAATGGTCTGCTGGTGGTTGCCCCTGACCGCACGATTCGGCTGTTCAATCACCGCGTTTCCGAGCTCCTGAATTTGGATCCGGACGGTATATGGATCGGCATGCCGATCGAGAATTTTCTGGCGAATGTTGGTGAGAAGGCAGGTTGGAATGCCGAGCGTCTCCAGGCAGTCATAGATAAGCACCATACGTGGTTTTCGACCGGCGAAACCGTAAGGGTCGATCATTATTTTGATGATGGCCGCGTAATAAATGTGTTCTGTCAGCCGGTGGGCGACGGCAGCGCAATCATCACCTATGATGATGTGACGGAAGCCCGGTCGAGCCAGGCCGAAGTCGCCCATATGGCGTTCCACGACGCGTTAACCGGCTTGCCCAATCGACGCAGCTTCAGAAATGATCTCGAGGCGCTTGCGGCAGAGCGGAACTGGGTCATGCTGATGCTCGATCTCGATCGGTTNAAGCCGGTGAACGATACATTCGGTCATGCCATCGGAGACAAATTGCTCATCAACGTTGCTCAACGTCTTCAAGAGCTCTGTGATCGAAGTGAAAAACTGTTTCGGCTCGGGGGGGACGAACTCAGCATCCTGTCCGCACGCGATACCGACAGAGCTCTTCTACTTGCAGCCGAGATCGTCTCTGCACTGTCAAAACCTTTCGAAATCGAAGGGGCGACGATCTCCATAGGCTGTAGTGTCGGGATTGCCTGCTTCGACGGCGAAACCGACACAGCTCTGGTTCAGCAGATGGCTGATTTCGCGTTGTACAAGGCCAAGGAGAATGGTCGCGGATGCTTTGAACTTTACGAGAAGGGCATGCTGGAAGAGGCAGTCCGGAAGCGTAACTTCGAGCGTGAAATTGAAGTGGCGCTTTCGGAAAGCCAATTCGAACTCCATTTCCAGCCGCTTTACACGTTGCCTGACAGGAAGCTAGCAGGGTTCGAAGCGTTAATCCGCTGGCATCACCCTGAGTTGGGCATGGTATCGCCTGCAGAGTTCATCCCGGTTGCAGAACAAACCGGTGCTATCGTGCCGATCGGGGAGTGGGTGCTCGATGAAGCCTGCCGCCAGCTCGCCGAATGGCCGGATGATATCTATATGTCCGTGAACGTCTCGCCGGTGCAGCTTCGTTCCGCCAGCATTCTCAATCAGATTTGCGGCGCTATAGAACGGCACAACATACTGCCTCGACGCATCGAAGTTGAACTCACCGAAACCGCAATGGTTGAAAACAGCGATCAAATCGCCTCAGTGCTGTTGGGGTTGCGCGCATTTGGTGTCCGCATCGCGATGGATGACTTCGGGACAGGCTACTCGTCACTCGCCCATCTTCGGGCTTTCGAGCTTGATCGCATAAAGATCGACCGAAGCTTCATAGATGTTTCGCGTGAGGACACGAGCGCTGCTGCGGTAGTGCGTGCGGTTACCGGTCTGGCGCGCGATCTCTCAATTGCAACCACCGGCGAAGGTGTTGAGAACGAGGATCAGTTGGATAGCTTGATCGCGGTCGGCTGTGAAACAGCGCAGGGTTTCCTTCTCAGCAAACCGTTGAGTGCGGAAAAGGCAAGCCTCTTGCTTAACAACAATAGTAGGGGCTGGGATGATGGCATCTCGATGTTGCCGGGTTCAACGGTCCCCGTGCCTGCCAAAAAGAATACTGCCTGACGGGTTTGGGCCGACTTGACCTAAGGGCAAATGACGCATCGCCGTCTGGCCAGTCCTTGTCTCCTTGCACGCCATATTGATTGACGATCGTTCACACGGTATGCCTATCAGCCTCACGATTGTCTCGGTAACAATCGCGTCATATATGTTTCGACATACGCGGTAATAACTATCGGAAGCTCGATGACGTTGACGTCCGGCCCCCTAGGGGCGATCCCGGTTCATAATCCTGATCCGCGCGACTGGCTTGCAGCCATCGTTGAAGGGTCGGATGACGCGATCATAAGCAAAGACCTTGCTGGCTGCATTCACAGCTGGAACACCGGGGCCACTCGTATTTTCGGCTATACAGCAAATGAGGTCATCGGACAGCCGATAACAATATTGATACCCGAAGACCGACTCGATGAAGAGCCCCGCATTCTGGCCAAGATAAAGGGCGGCGAACGAGTTGAGCACTTCGAGACGATCCGCCGGCGCAAGGATGGCTCCCTGGTGAATCTGTCCTTGACTATTTCGCCCATCCGAGACGAGGCAGGCACGATCGTCGGAGCGTCAAAAATTGCACGCGATATCTCGGAGCGATTGAAGGCCGAGAAAACCCAGCGACTGCTGATCTCGGAGATGCAGCATAGGGTGAAAAACCTATTCGCGGTGGCAATGTCGATTGTTTCCCTGTCCGCCCGGGAGGATACGTCAGCACCTGATCTGGCGTGCGCCATTCGCGACAGATTGTCTGCTCTTGCCCGGGCGCATGAATTGACGACAACCGGTTGGTCGACGGATGAAAGCGACAGATCGGACGGGGCTCTTCTCACCTTGATCGAGATGGTGTTGGCGCCCTACGACGCTGGCGATCGAATCCGATTGGAGGGAGGTCATGTCAGTGTCGGTAGGCATGCGGCCACAAATATGGCTCTCCTTATTTATGAGTTGGCCACTAACGCCGCCAAATATGGTGCATTGTCAGTAGATGACGGACAATTGGCCATCAGCTTGCAGCAAACCGGCAATCAGATCCGGATCGACTGGAGAGAGAGTGGGAGCCCGGAGCCTCAAGGGGAAAAACCATCAGGGTTTGGAAGTCGGCTCGTACGCGATCTTGCTTTAGCGCTGGATGCGAAGGTCACCCGTGAGTGGCGAGAGGGAGGCCTTGCCATAACGATCGAGTTGCCTTCAGCTACGATGGAAGCCTGAGAAAGCCACCCTGCGAACTTGGATGCGACGTGAGACTCGTTGTTGTTCCCCTTTGCGACCGCATTGTGTCGGAAGGGTTTGCTATAGAAGACGAGCTAGCATCGTGGAGCAATTTTTTCCAGCGGAAGCCCAGTGCGGCTTATAGTATACGGTGTCCGCATCACACCTCGGTACCCGATGCGGTTGAGGTATCGGCTCAGTAGGCTGTCACGCGCGATAATTTGTGGCAGGTCATGTGCATGAACGAAGCACAGCTTGTTTCCCTCGGGATCGCGACAATAGGCAGCGAAAAAGTCATCAGAGTATTGCGGACGGATGCCGGGTTCGCCTTCATCTGATCCTCCGTGGTCAATCGCGGTTTGCCAAGCCGCGACGACGTGTTGCCGCGATGCCGCGGCAAAACTGACTTGTACGCCGTTACCCGCACTCGCGGCTTGACCGTCGAACGGTCGTGTTAGAGCAAACTGGGGCCATCGTTGTCCGCGCCGCTGCCAGATAAAGCCTGCTGGGCTATCGGCCGTCTGAACGGGATCACGAGCTAACCCCAACGTGGCAAGCACTGAATCGTAGAAGGCCAGCATAGCCTCAACGTTATTTGCCCCAATCATTATGTGGCTGAACATTTTAAATCTCATCCTGCTGGGGCAAGGTCATTCCCTGGCGATACCCGATCAGGAGCTGGTCGTTCTTGACGCGCTCTGATCGGGCTTTCTGGAAGTGTTGCCGTTTTGCATGTAGGATCTTTCTTGCCGTGTCTAGATAGGGGTTAGACATGAAGGACAATACTAGGAGCGAACCGGAGCGCATTGCGAAGATACTGCAGGTTCTCGCAGGTGAGGTCGACAGTAAGCTCGGTCGGCGTGGTGCGATGCTGAAGTACNTGCTTGAATTAGCGCAAATGGAAGCGGCTGACCTCGCTATCAATGAACGCTACCAAAGTTAATTTGCCTCCCGTTTCCCCGACCCAAATCCCCGCAACTGGATCGAGGCAGCGTCTTTGAAGAACTTCGTCGAACTGGCCCGTCATTAGCTTCACGCTGGCCGGCTAGGAAGTGAGTTGGTGCGGCAACGCTCATACTTAAAATTTGGAGAGTTTGGTTCATTCCACGTTAGCGACTTTCCCGTAGCTTTCGCTCTGTGAATTGAGGTGCATACAATGCATGTGTCGTTGCTAATTCCGGCCTTTCTGCAAAGCTTGGGAATGGCGGCTATTGTATCCGTTAGCTATGAGATACTGCTTCGTCGCCAAGCCGAAGGAAGTCTCAGAACATCACTCGTGTCGCTGCTATTCGCATGTGCGGCGGTAGGTTCGATGTCGATGCCGGTGCGCTTAGACGACGGCATATTTTTCGATCTCCGCCACGTATTTATCGTTCTGTCGGCAAGTTATGGCGGGATTCCAGCCACCCTTGTGACGTTTTTGGCCACGTCTGTCTTTCGTATATGGCACGGGGGAGCCGGTCTTGGCGCCGGATTGGTCGGTGGTGCCATCTCTGCATCGGCTGGATTGCTCTGCTTTGGATTTTGTCGGTTACCGAAGCACTCGCGTTCACGTCTGATGGTGC
The DNA here is from genome assembly GCA_002707605.1 of Hoeflea sp. Lineage (GTDB taxonomy): Bacteria > Pseudomonadota > Alphaproteobacteria > Rhizobiales > Rhizobiaceae > Pseudohoeflea. Next base: position 2,295 of record PANK01000012.1, on the reverse strand, counting down.
TTGGCCTCTTGCCTTCCCTGTCTCTTTTCAGCGTGTTCGTCTTGCCAATGGAAATGGCGATACTCCTCCTGAAGCAGATTGGTGTAGCGTTCGTTGTGGGCAACTTCCTGGGCGTGGTCCTGCTGCTTGGCCTGCTCATGAAAAGGCAAGGGCAGTATGAGCGGGAAATCGAGCTGCGACGATGGGCGCATACGGATCGACTGACGGGTGTTGCGAACCGACTGAAATTTGAGGCCGACGCCCCGCATCTTGTCCGTAAATCGCTTGAGAACGGTCGACACGCATGCCTGCTCATCATCGATATCGATCATTTCAAGCGCGTCAACGATACCTTCGGGCATACAGCCGGAGACGCGGTGCTCGTCCAAGTGGCGGATCTTCTGGAATCTCAACTGCGGGCAGACGATCTCTTGGCGCGCTACGGCGGGGAGGAGTTCGTGGCTCTCTTGAAAAACACCAGCGAAGTTGAAGTACGGCAGGTAAGCCGCCGGATCTGCGCGACGCTTGCTGCTGCCGAGCATGAGATCCATGGAGAAAGAATTACGGTCACTGTCAGCATCGGTGCTTATCTCATCGAGAACGCGGATATCAATCTGCATGATGCCGTGCAACATGCGGACGCTGCGCTCTACCGAGCGAAGGCGATGGGTCGAAATCGGGTGGAGTACGAACGTGCTGCGTAGTCCATCAGATGCCTAGCGGGGGCGTGCAGGTTTTATTGTCACCCCGTGGAGGGGTGATCGGACATTGCGGTAAGCCTACAAATGACGTCTGATAGTCGCTGGGCATTTTCCCCGTAGCACTCCGTGAAGATGAAGACGATAAGTTGTTGAATGGTTTCCAGATCTGCTTTGGAGAAAACGTACCGGCCGCGGCGCTCACGCTCGATCAAGCCAACGCTCGTAGGGCCTGTCGCAAACGCTTCGGTTGGTTGAGACTAGCCCATGGTGGGCTGTTTCTTCATGCTTTGTTAACCTTTTGAAGTCCGAAGAGGTACCTGAGCAGATCATTCTGATCGTTGACGGTCCACTCCCCGGAAAAGCCAAACCCCTTCCGCAGCCACAGCATCGCTTCGAACCCGGCGATTGTTCGACGCGCAGTTTTGAAGGATTGAAATCCGCCGATTTTCGGCATGTTCTTCTTCACCCTGAAGTGGTCGCTCTCAATGCCCTGTTGGAGATGCTTGGTGACATAATGAACCGGATCCGGACGCAGGTGCCAATCATCGACTGACGTCCTGATTGCCGACGGAAAGGTGTTGGCGCCGTCCGTCCCGATCTTTGCCGGTGACAACAGAGGCTCGTCCTTGAGCATCTTGCGGAAAAAANGCTTGGCAGCATCGAGATCACGCTTTGCAGTGAGCAGGAAGTCGATCGGGTTTCCTTGCTTGTCGATGGCGCGGTACAGGTATCGCCACTTGCCGCAGATCTTAACATATGTCTCATCGATCCGGATCGAACCACAATGTGGGCGCCGGAACTGGCGCAGTCGCTTTTCGATGACAGGTGCATAGGCAAGGACCCAGCGGTTGATCGTGCTGTGGTCTACTTCGAAGCCGCGTTCGCGGAACATTTCCTCAAGGTCGCGATAGCTCAGCGGATAGCGCAGGTACCAGGTCACTGCTTGTACGATCAGCCACGCCTCGAAATGCCGCCCTTTGAAATCGTCTTTCGATTGGCACTTCAATTTCTCGGCAATGGCATTCAGAATCATGGCTACGCTCCGTTACATCGGGAGCGGAATTTCCCTAGGCTTAGTGAACAGCGCGTTAATCAAGAAAATTTGCGACAGGCCCCCTGGAGCGCCCGCCAAGCTCGTATGCATGATCCCGATATTGACAGTATCCGGGGTAGGGCGGTGATACTTCTCGAGAAGGCTTTCCGGAGCCTGAGGCTTGGCGAAACTCAGGCCGTGAATAGAAAGTGCGAGCCCGTCCTTGGTGATGTCGACGCAATGAGCGCGCCCGCCGAAAACGGTGAGCGACGGCGGCAGGATCAGTTCCTGCGTAATGCGCGAAAGGGCGTCGTGATTGCCTCGAATGATGAAGGTCGCGATGCCGGCCTCGTGGAGCCGCTGCATCTGGCTAGCGAGAAACCGAGCGGTTTTCATAGATGTCTGGTCGCCGTCATAAAGATCGCCAGCGACAATTAGCGCATCCACCTGTTCATCAATGCACAAGTCGACGATTTTCACCAAAGTGAACCGCACCGGGTTTGCCGGAGGCTATTTGGTTTGAGTTACGCTGCCACGGATGTGTCGTCCAGCATGGCATAATATCGTTCTTCGGCTTCGGCG
>PANK01000011.1 GCA_002707605.1 Hoeflea sp. | reverse complement strand
GTTCGCGAACCTCGGGAGAATATTTGTTCGTCGTCTTGCTCATGATGCTCCATCCTACTCAGGAGTTGGAGCCTCCGGCAATCTCGGTGCGGTTCACTCGATGGCAGAGCGCACAGCCGTGGTTAGAGCGACCAGATGATTGTCGAAAGTTCCACCCCGAGGGACAAGCGGCTCTTCCTCATCCTCGTCATGAGCGTGAATAAAGCGTTGACGAACTCTGTTTAGTTCGCTGTCGGCCGCTCGCAACGGAGCGATAGAGCCCTCGGCTGTCCCATCAGGCAGCCTCACCAAAGAGTTGCAAAAGCCTTCGACTTGTTCTTTTGGAAACCCGTCAGGGAAAAGATTGACGCCAGAAAGATGGTCTCGCAAAGACTGCGCGGCGCGCGCAACGTCCTTGAGCTCGCGCATATACTCCTTGCTCGGTCGGTCGTGTCGAAGTGGCATTTCCCCGTTTCCTTCCCTCAATCAGAGATAGGTGTAGCTGAAAAGATTCGCAATGCTTCAGAGAGGGGAGTGCGGGCGGGCAACGGATGGCGTGGTGTCTTAAGCCGTTCTCATGAGACGAGATGACCGTAGCGCGCGCGGATATCCGCGGCGAATGTTCTGCTGACGGGAAGCCGTGTGCCATCCTTCGTGACCACTGTCAGTTTGCCATCTGTCCGTTCGATTCCGGCGACATGCTCATCGGCCACCCAATGCGAGCGGTGGCACTGAAGGCCCGGCGTCTCCCCCAGTTCCTTCAGCGCGTCGGAGAAGCGCAGGAGTACGAGCTCGCGGCCGCGCGACGTGACGACTTCGGTGTAGTGATCGGACACGCTCATGCGCTGAAGCGCGCCGCGATTCTTGTGTTGCAGACGGTCAAGGAGAGGAGCCGATTTGGGAGCCATCTCGTAATCCGTGCTTGCTGGATTGCTAGAAGCCTGACCTTCGGGATCCCCCAGACTGCTGCTCATAGTCAGATAGGCCAGCAGGCAGAACAGCACGCAGAGCGGCGCGGTTGTCAGAATGCCATGAACTATTTCGACGCCGTGAATCGGGTCGCCGGAAAAGCCGTAATCGATGATTTCGACGGCCAGACTGATCGGAAGTGCCGCAATGAGCGAGCCGATCATCATCCTTGCCAGCAGGGACCGGATCAGATTCGGCAGCAGGTCTTTGGCCAGAAGCGAACAGATAATCGCGATGCTCCATGCGACCGCATGGACTGCACTCCAGTAGGCGAGGCGGGCGAGTGGCGGGAAACGTTCACCGGTGCCGAAAGGGCCGGTGACAGTGAAGATGAGAACGACGATCGCAAAGGTCGCCCACAGCCGCTGCGAGCGGAAAAACTGCTGCAATTCACGAAGCGTGGATTGCAAATGAAGGCCGCCCACGAATTCTCCTCCGTCACACACGCAGTTCCGTTTGTCGTGCGCCTACCCATGCCCGACAGGTTTGCAAAACGCAAACGGAGATCGCAATGACCCTCGAACCCCTTCTCTCGGCCTCTCCGGCCATCCAGTTTCACGTCGCCACAGTGGTGCCGGCGGCCATCATCGGTGCCTTCCTGCTGGCAGGTCAAAAAGGGACGCGGCTCCACAAGAGTCTCGGACGCGTGTGGATTGTGCTGATGATCCTGACGTCGCTGTCGACTTTCTTCATCCACACGATCAACCAGTTTCACGGTTTCAGCCTGATCCATCTGCTGTCGCTGGCCGTGATATCGGGATGCGTCAATGCCGTACTTGCCGCCCGGCGCGGCGATATCGCGACGCATCGGCGGACCGTTCGTTCGACCTATTTCGGCGGCATCGTGATTGCGGGCGGCTTNACGCTGTTGCCGGGNCGAATCATGCACGCGGTCNTNTTNGACGGCGGGTTAGCCGGAGCGTTCTGGCTGGCGCTCACNGTGGCNGGCGGTCTNCTGGCGTTAAGAATGGCTNCGCGATACGNCGGATCGGGCAGAGAGACACATCAGCTTTAAGCCGAGACCGTNTCGCTCTCGTCCTCGAGNGCGGGAAGGTCCATNTTCTCCGCGGCCTTCAGAACGCTGTCGAGAAACCCCGGGAAGCGGGCGTCGAGGTCATCGCGACGGATGGTGATCATCTTGCAGGTGCCGTTCTTTTCCAGGCGGATAATCCCGGAATCGCGCATGCGGCCCAGGTGATAGGTCAGGTTCGATTTCGACGCGAGTGCCGTGAAATCCGAACACATGAGCGGCTTGCCTTCCTGGCGATCGAGGTGACCGAGGATGGCAAGGCGCGTGGAATCGCCAAGGGTCGCCATGACGGCGGCAAGATCGATCTCTTCGGCAGGCGGATGATATGTCATGGTCTGAATGTACGTTGCTTTTTGCGCGATTCAAGCTCTAACNGCCCGAACGGACNTTNCCCTGGAAACCGGCCTGCCTTCGNCNGGATCACNNTCATGGNTTGCTGCGCTGCAAAGTTCGCATCGCGGCGCGATTGACCAGCCAGATGGTCGGAACTATATTGTTCAAAAGTTTTTGAACTTGAAGGGCCTCCTCTTGGATCGTCGCATTTATCTTCTCGGGCTCGGCGCCTTCGCCGTGAGCACCGTCGCATTCCTGTTTTCCGGCCTTCTTCCGCTGATTGCAGATGATATCGGCGTCAGCGTCGCCCAGGCCGGTTATCTGGTGACGGCCTACTCCATGTCCTATGCGGTCTTCACGCCCGTGCTTGCCGCGATGACCGGCCGTTTCGACCGCCGCTACGTCGTGGGCGGAGCACTTGCCGCGTTCGTCGGCGGCATGATGCTNACGGCCTTCAGCCAGTCCATCGGCNTCCTCATACTGGCGCAGGTGATCACCGGNATGGCTGCCGGNCTGTTCGCAGCAACCGGGCAGGGGATTGCGGTGACACTTTCCGGACCGTCGGAGCGTGCCAAGGCGATCTCCATGGTGGTGAGCGGAACGACCTTCGCCGTGGCGCTCGGTGCGCCGCTCGGGTCCTTCCTCGCGCATTACGCGGGCTGGCGGGCCGGCTTCGGCGCGGTGGGGGCGGTGGCCTTCATCTGCCTGATCGCGCTTCTCGCCTTGTTGCCNCGCAATCTGCCCGGCGCGCGGCTCAGCCTCTCGGAACGTCTGTCNGTCGTGCGNGAACCCGGCGTGGCGCGGCTGATCCTGATGACGTTCATCGTCATGGCGTCCGCCTTCCTGGTGGTCGGCTATTTCGGCCCCATCGTGATCGACGGTGCGGGTATGGCGCCGGACATGCTGCCGGTCGTTCTCGTGGTCTACGGGATCGGAGCGATCCTCGGAAACTACCTGAGCGGTCGTCTGTCGGACCAGATCGGCCCAAGGCGGATGATCATCGCCTCGCTGGTGACCAGCGTGGTGTGTTCGCTGATGCTCGCGGCGATCTTGCTGTGGCTGCCACCCGCGATCGCCGAGCCGGCGCTTATGGTTACCCTGTTCATCTGGGCCGTCGTCGGCTGGGTCTATCCGCCTGCCCAGATCAGCCGGCTTGTGGCGCAGGCNCCGGGCGCGGCGCACCTTTCGCTGGCGCTACATGCCTCGGCCATCTATCTCGGCATCGCGGCCGGTACCTTCATCGGAGGTCGGGTGCTGGAATTCGCACCGCCCTTTGCTCTCGGCCCTGCAGCNTGCATCATTGCGGCGATCCCGCTGGTCATGGTGCTTGGCGAAAGAAATATTCGCAACGTCCCGACGGCAAGCGCGGCTTGATCTTCGAAGCGGCTGACCAATCTTCTTGCTGACGGCCCGATCTCTCGCAGGTAAGGTGCCGGCGAAANGGGATCAGCATGCGGAGCGGATGCGATGGAATGGAGAGGCCGGCGGCAAAGCCGCAATGTGGAAGATCGGCGCGGGTCGGGTGGCGGAAGCCCCTTCGGGCGTGGCGGTATAAGGCTTCCATCGCGTGGCATTCGCGTCGGCCGCGGCGGTGGGGGGAGTATCCTCTTCCTCATCATCGCCGGCATCGTTCTCTGGTTCCTCGGCATCAACCCGCTCGTGCTTCTGGGCGGCGGTGGCGGCTCCATGGTCGCNCCGGGNGNCGGCTCCGGGCAGGTNACGACCACGCANCGTAATGACGAGATGAAACAGTTCGTCTCCACCGTTCTCGCAGAGACGGAGGATGTCTGGAACGGCATCATGCAGAGCCAGGGCAAGAATTATCCCGAGCCGACGCTGGTGCTCTTTTCCGGTGCTGTGCGTTCGGCCTGCGGCTCGGCCAGTTCGGCAACCGGTCCGTTCTACTGCCCNGGCGACGAGAAGGTTTACATCGACCTCGACTTCTACGACGAGCTCGCCCAACGCTTCGGCGCGTCCGGCGATTTCGCGCAGGCCTATGTGCTTGCCCATGAAGTCGGCCACCACGTCCAGAACATCATCGGTGTGCTGCCCGAGTTCAACCGGATGCGCCAGCAGATGAGCGAGGTCGAGGCCAACCAGATGTCCGTTCGCGTCGAACTTCAGGCGGATTGCTTCGCCGGGATCTGGGCGCATTTCACCGCGCAGAAGGGTCTTCTTGAAGCCGGCGACCTCGAGGAAGCGCTCAATGCGGCGCGGCAGATCGGCGACGATACGCTGCAGAAGCGCACCCAGGGCTATGTNGTGCCGGATTCCTTCAACCACGGGACATCGGCGCANCGGATGACCTGGTTCAANAANGGGTATGATTCCGGCCGGCTCAGTTCCTGCGATACGTTCAACAGCCCGGTNTNAGGTCATTCGAGGCTCGTGACCCGGACTGCCAGACCGAAGGAGACCGAGCTNTANGGCCCGGTCAAGGCGCTGCTCGAAGGGCAGGGCTATGAGGTGAAATCCGAGATCGGCGCGGCGGATGTGTTTGCCGTGCGCGGCGAAGANCCGCCGGTCNTCGTCGAACTGAAGGCGGCGTTTTCACTCNCGCTCTTCCANCAGGCGATNGAGAGACTAGCGATCACCGATGCGGTNTATGTCGCCGTGCCGCGCGGCAAGGGNCGGCCGTTTCTGTCGGCGCTCAAATCCAACACCAAGNTGTGCCGCAGGCTGGGNNTNGGNCTGATCNCCGTGCGTATGGAGGACGGNTTTGCCGANATCCATCTCGATCCCGGACCCTATGCNCCGCGNAAGTCCAAGGCCCGNACAGGACGAATGCTGAGAGAATTCGCCCGGCGCGAGGGCGATCCCAATCTCGGNGGCACGAACCGAACNACCATCGTCACCGCCTACAGGCAGGATGCNACGCGCGTTGCCCTTCATCTGCTTGAAGCNGGGCCGTGCAAGGCGGCCCATGTGGCCACCGCNACCAAGGTCGNGAGGGCNCGGACNATCATGGCCGACGATCACTATGGCTGGTTCGAAAAGGTGGAACGGGGGATCTATCGCCTTACCCCAAAGGGCGAAGAGGCGGTCGGCGCATCTGATGCGGACGGGATTAAGCCCTGCTGATCCCTGCATGAATAATTCTGATCGATTGTCCTTCGGACTGGAAACGACTTCCCCTCTCGGGTAGGCAGGCACGATGGCGCCAGTCCCCAACCGGGGCGGGCGCTTCGGCTTTTTGGGTGACCNGATGACAACCGACATGACTGGAGCAACCGAGCGCGCNGCGACCGCGCCCCTGAGCTGGCCGGCACATGTCCGTGCGACGCTNGTGCTCGGGCTGCCGCTCGTCGGNGCNCAGTTGGCGCAGATGCTCATCAACACCACCGACGTCGTCATGCTGGGCTGGTACGGCACCGAGCAACTGGCGGCGGGTGTGCTTGCGACCCAGGCCTTCTTTCTNACATTCATGTTTGGCGGCGGCTTTGCTCANGCGGTGGTTCCGATCGCCTCGCAGGCTGAAGGCCGCGGCGACAGCCGGCAGGTGCGCCGCTCCGTTCGCATGGGGCTGTGGATCGTGACNATCTATGCCGCCATCGCGATGCCGCTGTTGTGGAACATCGAGCCCATCCTCGTCCTTCTCGGTCAGGAACCGGCCATTGCGCGGATGACCGGATCCTACATGCACATTGCGCAGTGGGGCATGTTCCCGGCACTGGGCGCGCTCGCACTGCGATCCTTCTTTTCAGCCGTGTCGCGCACGCAGATCATTCTCTGGGCGACAATCGCCGGTACCCTGTCGAACGGGTTTCTCAACTACGTGTTCATCTTCGGCAATCTGGGTGCGCCGGAACTGGGGCTCGAGGGCGCTGCCATCGCCTCGCTCATCTCNGCCACGGCCATCTTTCTNGTCATGCTGGGCTGGATNCTGGCTCGCAAGGTGTTTTCGGANTANACGCTTTTCCAGCGCTTCTGGCGTCCCGATTGGCCGGATTTCTTCGAGATCGTGCGGTTGGGTTTTCCGATCGCNTTTACCATCATCGCCGAAGTCGGTCTGTTCGCAGCGTCTTCGCTGATGATCGGCTGGCTCGGNGTGGTGCCGCTCGCCGCTCATGGCATCGCGCTGCAGATCATCTCGNTNTCNTTCATGATNCCGCTCGGCCTGTCGACGGCNGCCACCGTACGTGTCGGCCAGGCTTATGCNCGGCAGGACGGNGAGGGCATGCGGCGGGCAGCGATTGCCTCGCTCGCGATTGCAGCCCTCATCGCATTGGGCGCCGCACTTCTCATCTTTATCGTTCCGGAAAAGCTCGTCAGCCTGTTTCTGGACNAGGACAACCCCAANGCGGCGCTGGTATTGGCAACCGCAGTGCCGCTGTTGTTCGTGGGCGCGGGATTTCAGTTCTTCGATGGAATTCAGGTTACCGGAGTGGCCCTTCTGCGCGGGCTCAAGGATACCCGNACGCCGATGATCATGGCTGTGATCAGCTATTGGCTCTTCGGNCTGCCCACGGCCTACCTGCTTGGCTTCGTCGCGGGTTGGGGCGGTCCGGGCATCTGGATGGGACTNGCCATCGGTCTTGCAGGCGCGGCGATCCTTCTCAACGGGCGCTACTATCTCCTGGCAAAACGCCTGTCGTTTACCTGAGGGCTGTCTACTTTTCGCCGTCGTCGTCCGGTTTTTTCTGAACGATCTCGACGGGCGTCCGCATGAGCACCTCGCGGTGCGGGAAGGGGATGTTGATGCCCGCTTCCTTGAAGGCATCCCACAGGGCGAGCAGCACCTTGCCGCGAATGTTCGTGAGCCCCGCCTGGGGGTCCTGGATCCAGAACCTGAGTTTGAAGTCCAGCGACGAGGCCCCGAAGGCCGTCATCCAGCACACGGGTTTCGGGGTGGTGAGCACACGATCCACATCTGACGTGGCTTTGATCGCGATGCGCATCACTTCATGCGGATCGCTGTCGTAGGACACACCGAAATCGACATCGAGGCGGATGTTCTTGTCCGAGAAGGACCAGTTGACCACCTGCTGAGTGATGAAATCCTCGTTCGGTATCAGATATTCGCGACCATCGCGGGTGATCACGGAAACAAAGCGTGCCCGCAGCTCCCTGATCCAGCCGAACGTATCGCCAAGGGTGATCGTATCACCCGGCTTGATCGACCGGTCGGCGAGGATGATGACGCCGGAGATGAAATTCGACACGACCTTCTGAAGGCCAAAGCCTAGCCCGACGCCGATGGCACCGGAGAGAACCGTAAGCGTGGTCAGGTCGACGCCGACGAGATTGAGGGCNATAAGCCCGGCAGCGACTGTCAGNGTGATNTTGACCACCTTGCCGGCGAGCGCCTTGAAGGANGGCGAGAGATCTGTCGAANTCGACAGCCTGTTCACGACGAACCGCCCGGCAAGATGGGCCGCCCACAAGAGCAGCACCAGCACCACGATCGCCTTCAGGACAAACAGCACCGAAAGCCGGAAATCGCCGAGATTGATGGCGAGATCGTCAAGCGTTGCCTGCAATTCGTCACGTATGCCCAAGACACCGGATGCCACGTAGACGAACAGGCANACGGAAATGAACTTGGCGAGAAAGCGGTTACGGACAATGCGGGTGAGCACGGAAGCCGCGAGCCAGGTCACGGCAAGCACCAGTGCCAGAGACAGAAGATAGGTGCGACTCGGCCATGTGGCNCGCAGCAGAACCTCGCGGACGAACCCGACGAAGAGAATGAAAAGCACCCACTCGGTGCGCCGCATGAANGCGATGATGACGCGCAGAAGCCCTGGATTNCCCTTGATCCGGCGNGCGCGTTCCTCNAGTGCNGGNTCGATCTTGCGNGACAACAGCCAGGCNATCAGGAAGCAGCCGACGATGATGAGAAGCTGNTAGAGCGTCCAGGGCTGGGAGAGATATTGCCAGATGGTCAGCGCCGCCTGCTGACCTTCCACCACTGCATTGTCGAGATCGATTTCTCCCATGGAGAAAGAAATAGCGCGGCAATCTCAAAAAGAAAACGCCGGCACATCGCTGCGCCGGCGCCTGTCGATATTTACGGGAGTATCCGCGCTCACCGTTCTGGCAGTGCGGGTTCGCCCTTGCGCTCGTTGACCATGTTCATGAAACGGCGGAACAGGTAGTGACTGTCTTGCGGGCCGGGGGAGGCTTCCGGGTGGTGCTGAACCGAGAAGACCGGCTTTCCGACGAGGCGCAGACCGCAATTGGTGCCGTCGAAAAGGGAGACGTGGGTTTCCTCGACGCCGTCCGGCAGGCTCTTGCCGGCAACCGCGAAGCCGTGGTTCATCGAAACGATCTCAACCTTGCCGGTGGTGTGATCCTTGACCGGGTGGTTGGCGCCGTGGTGGCCCTGATGCATCTTTTCGGTCGTTCCGCCCAGAGCGAGTGCCAGGATCTGGTGGCCGAGGCAGATGCCGAAGATGGGAATACCGGTGTCGATCAGCTTCCTGATCTCGGGGACCGCGTATTTTCCGGTTTCGGCCGGATCGCCCGGGCCGTTGGACAGGAATATGCCGTCCGGGTTCATCGCGATGATGTCCTCAGCGGAGGTCTTGGCCGGAACGACCGTGACCTTGCAGTCGAGACCGGAGAAGAGGCGCAGGATGTTGCGCTTCACGCCGAAGTCGATGGCAACGATGTGCGACCTGTCGGTCGAGGTTCCAGCATAGCCTTCGTCCCAGACCCAGGGCTTCTCAGTCCAGGAAGACGACTGGCCGGACGTGGCTTCGATCGCGAGATCAAGACCTTCGAGCCCGCTCCAGGCTTTCGCCCGGTCCTTCAGCGCGTCGATGTCGAAATTGCCTTCCGGATCGTGGGCGATCACCGCGTTCGGCATGCCGTTTTCACGGATCCAGGCGGTCAGCGCCCTTGTGTCGATTCCGGTCATGGCGATGATGCCGCGCGCCTTCAGCCACTCATCAAGGTGTTTGGCCGAGCGGTAGTTGGACGGATTGGTGATATCGGCCTTGAAGATCGCTCCGACCGCGCCGCGGCGGGCAGCAGGCGTCAGGTCTTCGATATCCTCGTCATTGGCACCGATATTGCCGATATGGGGGAAAGTGAACGTCACGATCTGGCCCAGATAGGAGGGATCGGTGAGGATCTCCTGGTATCCGGTCAGGGCGGTGTTGAAGCAGACTTCCGCCTCGATCGCACCGGCGGCTCCCGCCCCGGTTCCCTCGATAACGGTCCCGTCGGCGAGCACCAGCACGGCGGTCGGTTTGGTCCGGCTCCAGGGGTCGGTCATCTCGAATGTCCTTCATGTCTGCCGCGCGGGCGCGTTCCCCGGTCAATTCCGGCTCCGTTGCAGGGGCCTTGAATTGCATGGGGACGCGTGCCATCTATTGGCGGGTTCGGGAACGGGTCACCTGTGGTCCCGGACAAATAAAGGGGAAACCGGTCCATCAGGCGCAGCCGTTCGGCTTCGTCTTGCAGGCCCGAGACATAATCAATGCGATATGCGCGGTCAATGAGCCGATCATGACGAAACAGCTAGCTTTGCATGTTTCGCCATGGAAAAGCGGGCCGCGATCGGATCGGCGGGAAGGTCGATCCTCCACACTCCAACATCCGGAGCCAATACATGTTGCGTGAGCAGTTCTCCGAAAAGCTCAAGGAAGCGATTCGGAACAAGGAAACCCTCAGAATGGCGACACTGCGCCTGATCCAGGCTGCGGTGAAGGATCGTGATATCGCCAATCGCGGCCAGGGCAAGGACCCGGTCAGCGACGAGGAGATTCTCGGAATTCTGACCAAGATGGTCAAACAGCGCGAAGAGTCGGCGAAGATCTACGAAGAGAACGCCCGTCTCGAACTGGCTCAGCAGGAGCGCGAGGAAATCGTGATCATCCAGGAGTTCATGCCCGAGCAGCTCTCCGAGGACCAGATGCGCGAACTCTGCGCAACGGTCGTCAGCGAGACCGGCTCCAACGGTCTGCGCGACATGGGCAAGTGCATGTCTGCGCTCAAGGAGCGCTATCCGGGTCAGATGGACTTCGGCAAGGCGTCCTGCGTGGTCAAGGGACTTCTGCAGTAATCGGCGTTTTCGCGCCGGGACCTTTCAAGGCCCCGGCGTCTCNNCTCCGGTCCGTNCCGNCGTANCGGCTGTCGNGACCTCAATCTCCCGCCACCTTCGAAAACATGCGAATCATGCTCTCGGCCGTCGGATGCTGCCGGTCNCGCTCTGCGTTATGNTCGGGAGCGAATTCCTCACCGAAGATGTCGCGGACGGTTCGNANCAGGTTGGTCGCTTCCGTCCGGTCCTGCCAGTCGAGATAGTCTGCGGCGTTGAGCGCTGCCGAGATGTAATAGCCCTGGATTTCATCGCAGCCGAGGCCGCTGGCCGNTGCNGCCTGACCCGGCGTCTCCACGCCCTCCGCGACAACTTTGCATCCGAGCGCCTTGCCGAGGCTGACGATTGCCCGACANACCTCGACCGTGCGGCTGCTCGTCTCGAGGTTCGAGATAAGCGAACGATCGATCTTCAATGTGTCGAAGTCGAGTTCGGCGAGATGGGCGAGGTTCGAGTAACCGATCCCGAAATCGTCGATGGCGAGTTTCAGGCCTGCGGCACGCAGCCGATAAAGCTGCTCGATAAAGCGATTGTTGTTGCCGTGGGCCATCGTCTCGGTGATTTCGATGGTCACAAGCGTCGGAGGACAGTCGTTGAGATTGATGATCTCGAGAACCTTTTCCGCGAAATCGGGACGAGCAACCTGACCGGCGGCGACATTGATGGAGACCCCGATCAACCGTCCCTGACGCGACCACTCGGCGCACTGGCGTGCAGCTTCCCGCATGACGAACATGCCCAGATCGACGATCAGGCCGGAGGCTTCGGCAATCGGGATGAAATCGCAGGGACTTACTTCCCCACGCGTCGGATGATGCCAGCGCACCAGTGCTTCGACACCTGCGTTCGACCAGTCCGAAGTGTGAACCTTCGGCTGGTAGACGATCTGCAATGTCCCTTCGGCGATGGCTTCATGAAGATCCTGCTCNAGCCCGTCNCGATTCCTGATGTCCTGCATGATGNCGGAATCGTAGATGATCAGGCAATCGGGCGATGCCGGTGAAGCAGCNCGCATGGCTGCAAGGGCGGCCTTGTTNGCGATGTCCTCGAAGCTTTCGCCATCGTCGGGATAGCGTGCGACACCGAGNGCAATTTCAACCGGGATCTGCCGGTCTCCGACGCGGACGGGCTCGGTGAATGCGGAAATGATTTCCGTTGCCCGGCATTCGATATCCTCGACACTCGAATAGACCGGTATGTGGAGGGCGAACTGGGCGTGTTCGGCATGGCCGAGAAGCGGAAGCTCGGCGGCGTGTTCGCTGCGAAGACTGGCTGTATTGTTGTCGAGCGTCATGATCGGCGTGGCAGCGGCAATCCGCTTGGCAACCCTGGNCAGGACCGGATCTGCGACGGTCTGGCCATAGCGCTCGCACAGGATCTTGAGGTTGGCGATGTCGATGTGGATCANGCAGCCCTGGGCGCTTGGNGCTGCAATCGCCTTTTCCACACAGGCCTTGAAAAAAGTGCGGCGGGGAAGCTGTGTTTCGGGATTGATTTCATAGCGGCGACGTTCACGTAGTCTCGTCTCGGCGATCATGCCGGGCAGGCTGGAGATGCGCTCGGCGAGCGGGCGAAGAAACGGAAGGCCGATGCGCGGAATGTCGATTTCCTCCTGCCCCTCGATAACGGCCTCTACAGCCTCTTCGAGCTGATCGATCCGGCGGCTCATCCGATTGAGTGCATACCACAGGCCGGCTGTGGTGAGCGCCGAGCCCGCCAGAAGAAGCGTTGCCCAGGTGGGCATCGCAACAGGAGCAGCGACAATAAAAAGGGGAAGCTCAGCAAGCGCGAGAACAGGAACGGCAGCCGCTGCAAACACGAGCGCCCGTTTCTGGGCCGTCTTGTTCTTTGGTGTCGTTGTCTGGCTTGCGGACGCCATTGGCAGCTCCTCGGTTGGTTCCGGGTTGCGCTTTTCTCATTCCCATTCCGGGCGATGCCGGCGGCGGAAAATGGCGTCATGCCTGTGTCGATGACACTTTCCGCACCCTCACTCCTAACAGGCGGATATAAAGGGCAAATTTCCCTCAATGGGACAATTTTAGCTATTGAGCATTTGCTCCGGAGCTAAGCAGTTGAGGCTGGAAAGCGACAAATTCATCTTGGTGGAACCAGCGCGAAGGTCCTATATGAGGACACGCGACCGGGCCGGAGCAGGGGTGCCAAGCCGGGTCGCAGAAATCTGTAAGGAAAGGTCCGCCGTTGCGGTTTTCGCCCTCATTTCTCGACGAGATCAGGGATCGCGTCTCGATTTCCGACGTGATCGGCCGACATGTGACGTGGGATCGCAAGAAGACCAATGTCGCGCGCGGTGACTATTGGGCGTGCTGTCCCTTTCATGGCGAGAACACGCCGAGCTTTCACTGCGAGGACAAGAAGGGCCGATACCACTGTTTCGGCTGCGGAGTGACAGGCGATCATTTCCGCTTCCTCACCGAATTCGAGAGCCTGAGCTTCCCCGAGGCGGTCGAGCGCATTGCCGACATGGGCGGAGTTCCGCTGCCTGCACCCGATCCGGAAGCTGAGAAGCGCCAGCGTCAGCGTGCCACGCTTGAGGACGTGATGGAGATGGCTGCGCAGTTCTTCGAGAACGGGCTGCAATCGGCGTCCGGCGCCAAGGCGCGGGCCTATCTCCGCGATCGTGGTTTGTCGGGCAAGACGATCGCCACCTTTCGGCTGGGTTATTCGGCTGACAGCCGCAATGCGCTCAAGGAGCATCTGGCCGGCAAGGGTGTCGACAAGCAACAGATCGAGGCCTGCGGGCTCGTCGTCCACGGTCAGGATATTCCAGTTTCCTACGACCGCTTCCGAGACCGGATCATGTTTCCTATCCTGTCATCGCGCGAGCGGGTGATTGCGTTTGGCGGGCGTGCGCTCTCGCCTGGCGTTCCGGCGAAATATCTCAATTCCAACGAGACCGAGCTCTTTCACAAGTCGAACGTTCTCTTCAACTACGCTCGCGCCCGCCGCGCGATGGGCAATAGCGGTACGCTGATCGCGGTCGAAGGCTACATGGACGTGATCGCGCTGCATCAGGCCGGCATCGAGACGGCGGTCGCGCCGCTTGGCACCGCGCTGACCGAAAACCAGCTCAAACTCATGTGGAAGATCACGCCGAGCCCGGTTCTTTGCTTCGACGGCGATGAAGCCGGACAGCGCGCGGCAAGCCGGGCAGGCGATCTGGCGCTGCCGCTGATCGGACCGGGCCGAACGATCCGTTTTGCCCTTTTGCCCGAAGGCAAGGACCCGGACGATCTGGTGCGCGAGGAAGGCCGTCAGGCGTTCGACCGGCTGGTCGAGAACGCCAGGCCGCTCGCCGATATGCTCTGGGCGCGCGAGGCCGGCGCGGGCGTTTACGAGACGCCCGAGGCGCGGGCGGAGCTCGAGGCCCGGCTCAGGCAGATCACCGGTTCGATTGCCGATGAAAGCGTGCGCCGCCATTACCAGCAGGCCATGCGCGAGCGGCTCAATGCCTTTTTTGGTGGTCGCTCCGATGGCGGCAACCGGCAGAAGGGCGGCGGTAATTTTCGTTCCGGGCGGGGCGGTTCAGGCTTCAATAAACAGGGCGCGGCGAACGACAGGTTCGTCGGCGCGTCCGAAAAGCTCGCCCGCTCTGCGGTGGTTCGCGGGTCGTCCGAACTGCCGTCGCTGCGCGAAACGGTTCTGGTGATGACGGTCTTTCATCATCCCGCCATGCTGATTGCCGATTTTGACGAACTGGCGCCGCTCGAATTCGACGACAAGATCGTCACCCGTATCTGGCGTGTTCTTCTCGATCTGACCTCGGATGGCAGGGCGCCGGAGCGCGACAAGCTGTTGGAGGCTTTTTCCGCGGAAGGTCTGTCCGAGCCGATCGCCCGGCTCGACGCCCAGATCAGAAACGCACGGGTTTGGACGGCAACGGAAGCTGCAGCGGCTGAAGATGCGCGTGAAGCCTTCCGCCAGGCACTGGCGCTGCATCTGAGAACGCGGGCGTTGAAATGGCAGAAGATGGAGCTCGAGCGTGATATCGCCGAGGCGATCGACGGCGACGATGGCGACGGCATCACCCATCTGTTGCGTGCACTCTCGGAAGTTCAGAATGAGCTTAGCCGGCTGGAGCAACAGGAAGCGATCATCGATGGTTTCGGCGTGCTTTCGGGGCGCGTGCGCGGCGGGAAGTAAGACGGCATATTTGTCACCCCGCAAAGAGAATCGGCATCCGTTTTGCGCGCACCTCTTGCAGTTGCCGAAACCGCTCCTACATGTCTCTCCTGACGAAAGCCGCTCACGAGCGCCCGAAATGGTCGAATCAACCTGAATCACGGGGTGAATGACCAATAAAACTTGACGGATGGTCTTTTTGTGGGAATCACCTTTCGGGTGGAATTACGTCTATTCCGGTTTCACTGCCTCTGACCCGCGGTACGGTTTCCGTCGTACCGGTCGGGATGTTTTTGCAGGCAGGGTTAACAGGGAATTAGGGATCGGCGGCACATTAAGGGAATCGCAGCGATTCGGTTTACCGCGTGATGCGGCTGGGGACCAGCGCCGGGGCTGACCGTACAATCGCTAGAATGACGCCAGAACCTGCCGACCGGACTGGCCAGACATATCGGGAAGTTACTGCCCATGGCAAGCAAAGTTAAGGAAGCAGCGGAAGACAACGAAACCGAACGCGAGGGCGGTGCCGATAGCCCGTTGCTCGATCTTTCGGATGACGCTGTCAAGAAGATGATCAAAACCTCGAAAAAACGAGGTTATGTCACCATGGACGAGCTGAATTCCGTCCTGCCTTCCGAAGAAGTCACCTCCGAGCAGATCGAGGATATCCTCGCCATGCTTTCGGACATGGGAATCAACGTCGTCGAGGATGACGAAGCCGGCGAAGAGCAGAACAACGCCGACAACGACAATGACGACGATGACAACGGCACCGAGGTGGCGACAGCCTCCGGCACTGCCGTTGCGACGACCAAGAAGAAAGAGCCGACCGACCGTACCGACGATCCCGTGCGCATGTATCTGCGCGAGATGGGCTCGGTCGAACTTCTCTCCCGCGAGGGCGAGATCGCGATTGCCAAGCGCATCGAGGCTGGCCGCGAGACGATGATCGCGGGGCTGTGCGAAAGCCCGCTGACCTTCCAGGCCATCATTATCTGGCGCGAAGAGCTCAACGAGGGCGCTACGCTCTTGCGCGAGATCATCGACCTCGAAACCACCTATTCCGGTCCCGAAGCCAAGGCTGCCCCGCAGTTCCAGAGCCCCGAGAAGATCGAGGCCGACCGCAAGGCTGCCGAGGAAAAGGAAAAGGCCCGCCGCGAGCGCTCGTCAGGTGACGACGTCACCAATGTGGGCGGCGAGGGCATTTCCGTCGAAGACGACGAAGATGACGAGGACGAATCCAACCTGTCGCTTGCCGCGATGGAAGCGGAACTGCGTCCGCAGGTCATGGAAACGCTCGACCTGATCGCCGACACCTACAAGAAGCTGCGCAAGCTGCAGGAGCAGCAGGTTGAAGCCCGGCTGGCCGCTTCGGGCACCCTGTCGCCGGCGCAGGAGCGCCGCTACAAGGAGCTCAAGGACGCGCTGATCACGGCCGTGAAGTCGCTGTCGCTCAACCAGAACCGAATCGACGACCTGGTCGAGCAGCTTTACGACATCAACAAGCGTCTGGTGCAGAACGAGGGCAAGCTTCTGCGTCTGGCCGAAAGCTATGGCGTCAAGCGCGACGACTTCCTGCAGCAGTATTACGGCGCCGAACTCGATCCGAACTGGATGAAGTCGATCGCCAACCTGTCGGCCAAGGGCTGGAAGGAATTCTCCAAGTCGGAAACCGCGACCATTCGCGAGATCCGCACCGAGATCCAGAACCTTGCCCAGGAAACCGGCATCGCCATCGGCGAATTCCGCCGCATCGTGCAGATGGTGCAGAAGGGCGAGCGCGAGGCCCGCATCGCCAAGAAGGAGATGGTGGAAGCCAACCTCCGTCTGGTGATCTCGATCGCCAAGAAATACACCAACCGCGGCCTGCAGTTCCTCGATCTCATTCAGGAAGGCAATATCGGCCTGATGAAGGCGGTCGACAAGTTCGAGTATCGCCGCGGCTACAAGTTCTCGACCTATGCCACATGGTGGATCCGGCAGGCGATCACCCGTTCGATTGCCGACCAGGCCCGCACGATCCGTATTCCGGTGCACATGATCGAGACGATCAACAAGATCGTGCGCACCTCGCGTCAGATGCTTCACGAGATCGGCCGCGAGCCGACCCCGGAAGAACTGGCCGAAAAGCTCGCCATGCCGCTCGAGAAGGTGCGCAAGGTTCTCAAGATCGCCAAGGAGCCGATCTCGCTCGAAACTCCTGTGGGTGACGAGGAAGATTCACACCTCGGCGACTTCATCGAGGACAAGAACGCCATCCTGCCGATCGACGCCGCAATCCAGGCGAACCTGCGCGAGACCACCACGCGCGTTCTCGCCTCTCTGACACCGCGCGAGGAACGCGTGTTGCGCATGCGCTTCGGCATCGGCATGAACACCGACCACACGCTCGAGGAAGTCGGCCAGCAGTTCTCGGTGACCCGTGAACGTATCCGTCAGATCGAAGCCAAGGCGTTGCGCAAGCTCAAGCACCCGAGCCGCTCGCGCAAGCTGCGCTCGTTCCTCGACAGCTGATCGCGCATTCCCGGGCGTATGCGCCGAGAAATATGCAAGATAGAGACCCGGGCAAGCATGCCCGGGTTTTTCGTTTCAACGCCTCCGGATGATGTCTGCCGTGCCCGACGCGCCCGATTTGCAAGATGTTGATGTCGCAGCAGGGTCCCCGGACGATGCGCGCGCGGGTACGATGACGGACGGCCCAGCGACGGACGGCCCTTTCCCGGAGGGCAGGGCGCTGCGGTCGGATGTGACGAGCGGCCGGTTCGTTCGCTGGGGGCTGCCGGCTTCTGTTGCCGTGCATCTGGTCGTCGTTGCGATCCTGCTCATCACCCTGCCGGTCCCCGAAAACAAGGCTCCCGACGAACCGGTGGTCGACGTCGAGATCGTCCCGCCGCCCGAAGAGGAGCAGGCGCAGTCCGAAGAGCAACTTGCGCCCGAAACTGTGGAGGAGGAGCAAAAGGCCGAGGAGCCGGAGGAGGCCCCTCAGCAGGAAGAGGAACAGGCCGCTGAGGAACAGGCAGCGCCAGAAGAGCCTGAATCCGAGCCGCCCGCAGCAGAAGAGCCCGAAGCGCAGGAGCCGGAGGTTCAGGAACCTCAGGCCGAGGAACAGCCCACTCCTGAGCCCGAGCAGGTGGAGCCGGAGCAGGCGCCTGAGCCGGAAGAAACAGAGGAGGCTCAGCCGGAAGAGCAGCCGGAGCCAGAGCCTGAGCAGGCTGAAGAGCCGGATCAGAGCACCGAAGTCGCGCAAGAACCCGCCGGGGGCGAACAGGGGCAAAGCGAGATCGAAACCTTGCGACCGGTCTTCGAGTTCGGCGAGGAGGATTCGGGCCCGCGCGAGCAGCTGGATGGCAATTCCTCAGACGATGGCGGCCTCGTCGAGGATGCGCCCGAAGATATTGCGAGCCCGTTCGAAGAATTGACCGCCAATGTGCCGACGCCGTCTGCGCGGCCAAGCGATGCGGCGCGCATTTCGGTTTCGCCCAATGCCAATCTGCCTGAAGCCAAACGGCTTTTCTCAACCGAGGCGACAGGCTCGCAGGCTGCGATCACCGCGATGGCCAACATGCCGCGCGCCAATCGGGGGGCCGATCTCTGCGCCACCGAACTGCGCGAGCAGCTGCGCAACGGCACGCCCGCCTACTGGCCGGAACTCCTGCCCGCCTATGAACTCCCCGAGAACACGACGATCATCGATGTCGACAACGGCGCCTTCCGCGCCCAGGGCGCGTGGTACAATCTCGCCTTCCGCTGCGAGCTCGACGCGGACGTCCGCAAAGTTGTGTCCTTCGCCATAAAAGTCGGCGACCCGATCCCGAGAAACCAGTGGCAGGCGAGGGGTTTCCCTTCGTTTTGAGAGGGCTTTTCACCCTTTCCCGGTGCTCTCCATTTCCCTGAACCCAAAATGAACGGCCCTTTCGGGTTCGGTTCAGACGGGTCTCGTTATCTTCCGCTCAATCGATCGGCACTGACCTCCAGCATTCGCCGGTCGTGACCGGGGTATTGACCGGGGCAGAAACGCCTCATGGAAGGAGAGAGACCATGACCAAGATCCTCAAGACCGCCAAGACCGCAGTCTTCGCCCTCACGCTTGCTGCCGCTGGCCTGGCCACCACGGCCGTTACGGCTTCAAGCGCGTCCGCCGCCTCCAGCGGTTTCTCCATCACCATTGGTGGTGGCGGACACGGCCATTACGGCAATCGCGGCCACCGCCGTGGCCATGACCGTTGGGACCGCGGTCACCGCCGTGGCTTCTGCGCACCGCACCAGGCGGCCCGCAAGGCCCGTCACATGGGTATCCGTCACGCTCGTGTGGTCGGTGCCAACCACCGCGTCGTCCGCGTCGTTGGCCGCAAGCACGGCCACCGCGTTCGCGCCGTCTTCGCCAACACCTGGCGCTGCCCGGTGATCCGCGTCCGCGGCTAATCAAAACTCCCCCCTTCGAGGCTCCGCGTCATGCGTGTGGAGCCCCGACGACCCCGGAGCCTGCCCGCTCCGGGGTCACTTTGTTTCAAGCTGTCTGCGGGTTTGGCAGGGCGCGGACTGATCTTTCGAATGTGGGTGAACCGCTGATGAACGGTGCCTTCTGATGGGGTTCAGCTTGGTGGGACTAGTGTCGCATCAACCGGTCGGGAGTGCCCGTCGGGAACCTGACACGACCCAGACAGTTAAAGTCAGCCCCAAGGAGAATGACTATGAAGACCTTCATCAAATCCACCCTTCTCGCCGCTTCGCTCGCCGTTGCCGGCGTCGCAGCTACCGCTCCGAGCGCTTCGGCAGCGAGCACCGGCTTCTCGATCGTTATCGGCGGAGGTCAGCCCGTCCAGGTGAGCCACAAGTACAAGCACCAGAACGGCCATGGCTGGGACAAGGGAAACAATCGCGATCGTCGCGGCTGGAACAAGGACCACGACAACCGCGGCGGCTGGAACAAGAAGCAGTATGGCAACATCTGCGCACCCGGTCAGGCGCTGAAAAAGGCGCGCAGCATGGGCATCCGCAATGCCCGCATCGTCGATGCCGACCGTCGCACGGTCAAGGTTCGTGGCGTCCGCAACGGTTTCCGCTCCGGCGCAGTGTTCGCAAATGATCGCGGCTGCCCGTTGATCGCACGCCGCTGATCCGGTCGACCGATCCTGAAAAGAAGCCCGGTGCCCCTTGGCGCCGGGTTTTTTCGTTTCCGGCGAGGGGAGCGCGAGGCATTGGCAAACATTTCAGGTCGTCCGTTCACGTGCGTCAGCGGTGTGCGCCAAGGCACAGACCGGCATGCCGGATTGGGTTGAATAGGGATCAACACCTTTCTTCGGATGGGACTCAGCCCGGCCTGATGATCATAAGATCGATAAATCTGCATTTAAGGATGGAACACAAGCCGGCCGAGACAGTTGGACCATTGCCAAGGAGATACGCATGACGACACTGATCAAATCCACACTGCTCGCGGCATCGCTTGTTATCGCGGGGCTGGTCGCAAGCGCGCACGTCACCTCTGCAGCCAATTCGAGTGTTGCTGCTGGTGCAGGTGAAGCGGAGATCGTGGAAATCAGTCATGCGGAGAGCCGGGAAGGTCATGTCTGGGGCAAAAGCGCAAAACGCTATCCCTGGAACAAAGATTCACGCGCTGAAAGGGTGGGTGCCCAGTCCCAATACGGCGATGTATGCGCGCCCGGCCAGGCACTGGAGAAGGCACGCACCATGGGTCTGCGCGGGGCCCGCGTGGTTGGCGTCGATCGCCGCGTCATCAAGGTGAGCGGCCTGCTCGACGGCGATCAGACAGCGGCAAACTTTGCCAATGGTCGCGGTTGTCCGGTTGTCGCCAGCCGCTGATCCCGCCGACCGATCAAACAAAAACCCCGGTGCCGCTCAGCACCGGGGTTTTCAAACTCTGTGGGGTGGCGCGCTTACTGCTCGATCTCGAAGCTCATGGAAACCGAGACGCTGTATTCGTTCTCGCCGGCCGCCACCGGCACGGAAGCCGCTTCGGCTTGCAACTTCATCATGTCGCCGCGTGCCATCGGCATGGGCCGGGCATAAGACTGTTCCGACATCGAGGTAATGCGGCCGAGCTTGACGCCGGCGGCCTCAGCCATCTCTTCGGCTTTCTTGCGGGCGTTCGTCACCGCATTTTTGCGAGCCTGCGCAATCGTCTCGTCCGGCTTGTCGTTGGTGAAGCTGATCTGGCCGCCCTGGTTCACGCCCAGCGTGATCGAGGTGTCGAGAATGTCGCCCAGCCGCTTGAGATCGCGAATACGGACAGTCACGCCATTGGTCACCTGGTAGCCGGAAATCTTCGGCGTCTGGGTGCCATCGTCATTCTTCGGGTAGACCCAGCGCGGCTGGATCGAGAAATTCGAGGTCTGCATGTCGCGATCCTCGATGCCGTCTTCCTTGAGCGCGGCCAGAACCTCGTTCATCGCCTTGGTATTGGCATCGAGTGCTTCACGGGCGGTGTCGGCCTCGCGCAGCACGGTCAGGTCGATGACGGCCATGTCGGGGACCACAGAGGCCGTGCCTTCCGCAGAGACCGTGATAACGGCAGCCTTAGCGGCCTCTTCCTGCGCCAGTGCCGGGGACACAAATGCGGGTGCGGCCAGCGGAACGAGGCTTGCAGTGGACAGCGCCAGTGCGAGCATCAGCGGACGGCGGGTGGAACGGGATGAAAGCATGAAAAAGCTCCTCGGTAATCGGCTAAAGTGTATTTCAGTCATGGCTTTTGATTGTGGGCGGAATGCGGCGCCCGCAGCCTTGTCCGGCGTGATCTTTTCGTCTACATCCGCAAGCGGCCTTCGCGGGGACAGGTACATGGCCAATCCGGCACGGTGCCGGGCAACCTTCACCTCATCCGCGAATTCCCGAACGGCGCCACGCCGTTTTCGGGCCTGTAGCTCAATTGGTCAGAGCCGGCGGCTCATAACCGCTTGGTTGGGGGTTCGAGTCCCTCCGGGCCCACCATTTCTTCGAAGCTAACGTCTTGCTCAGGCGCTGCGTCTCTCCACAGTCACCTTGGCGTGGGCGCAAACGCGGTTGCGGCCGAGTTTCTTGGCGTCGTAGAGTGCTTGGTCTGCGGCCTGGAGCATGGCGTCACGGTCCGGTGCACAGTCGCTGGTGCAGGCGAGACCGACGCTGATGGTTTGGGGCGGAGGCGAATTCGGCAAGGTGTCGAGATTTGTAATGCTCACCCGCATCCGGATCAGTTCGGCTATCGCGCGCGCTTCCCGCTTGCCGGTGCGGGGCAGGATGACGACAAATTCCTCGCCGCCGTATCGTGCCACCAGTCCGTCCGGCACGGTGACTGCCTGCTTGATAACCTTTGAGAGGGTCTGCAGGCATTCGTCGCCTGCCTGGTGACCGTAGGTGTCGTTGAAATTCTTGAAGTGATCCACGTCGATGATCAACATGGATACCGCGTAGCCTTCGTTCTTTGCGGCGTCGAAGACCCGGGGCAGGGTGAAGTCCAGTTTGCGCCTGTTGGCGAGGCCGGTCAGCGCATCTTCATGAGCTTTTGTTGCCAAGGCCTCATTGGCCAGGCGCAGCAACTCGTTTTTCTCCACAATTTCCTTGAAGAGCAATTCCGCTTTCAGTTCGGCTTCCAGCTGGCGCTCCCGGTTTTCCACCATCTTGATGACGAAACCTGACAGGAATGCAAAATAGATAAGCCCGAAGACGGGCACCAGATAGTTGCCGCCTGCCACCGTCGAGATCGACAGCATCCCGATCACGATCGCGATGTTGAAAAGGGCCGTGCCGGGCATCATGTAGGCGCGACCCGCAGCCCCCTGCACAATGGCGCAGCCGACCGCCATGACCAGCATCTGGGTCGCAGGCGAGCCGATGTAGAAGAGCAGGCTCAAACTCATGGCGTATGCCACAATGGAGAACGCAGAGGCAATTACGAGGAGGCGGATGAGTTGCGTTCGCGTCGCTTCAGATTTCCTGGCCTTGAAGTGCTTTTCGGTAAAATAGCGGAAAAGCAAACCTGCGCCTGCTATGACCAACGCGAGAAGGCCGGTTTCAACAGAGCCTCCCAGAACAGCGCTCAGGGCTGCAACCGCAATGCTGAATATGACGGCGATATGCGGCTTCACGCTGAAAAGTTCGTGAAGCGTCTGGTCGACCTGCTCTTTAGAAGCGATGTCGTAACCGACGAATGTCAGCGGATTCCACATTTCCAAAAAGCGCATCGCATATTCCCGGCGGGTAGGTGAAATTACTTCTCAGCTACTGCATACGCCCAAGCTCAGACTAATCGTCAGTTTGGATGCATCGACAAATTTCGCTCATCTCGATTGTCTTTAAAGGCAAGTCGTAAATATTAGATTGTCGCAGTCGCCAGGCTGCCGGACTCTTCAAATGAATCTGTGGAAAGTCTGAACAGTTTTTCAGCCTTGCTCGAAAGCCTTGATTTCTCGCAGGAATACCTCGCCAAAGCGTTCGAGCTTTGCGGCGCCGACGCCATGGAGCATCTCGAATTCGCGGAGATTGCGCGGCTGCTCCTTGGCCATCTCGATCAGTGTTCTGTCGGAAAAGATCACATAGGCCGGTACGGAGCCCTCGCGTGCCAGTTCGCTGCGGCGGGTCTTCAGCCGGTTGAGCAATTCCTGCGGCACACTCGCGTCGATCACCGGTGCAGCCTTCTTCTCGGTGGGGCGGGCGGCGCGGATCATGTCGGCGCGGTAGCGGAATGAGCCGTCGCCTTCTATCAGTGCGCGGCCCTTCTTCGCGATCGACA
This sequence comes from Hoeflea sp., assembly GCA_002707605.1. GTDB lineage: Bacteria > Pseudomonadota > Alphaproteobacteria > Rhizobiales > Rhizobiaceae > Pseudohoeflea. The sequence continues at coordinate 139,229 of PANK01000011.1, read as the reverse complement.
GGCCTCCGTACCCGGCGACATCGAGGGTGAGATAGCCGCCGCCCACCATCTGCCGGATCAGCGACTGCCAGACATGGCGGGGCTGGTTGCGACCCGTCGCATAGACCGGCAACTGGTCGTGGCCGAGGGACTGTCCCTTGGCGTTGGCCTTGCCGAGCAGAAGATCGGTGATGTGGGTGGCGCCGAAGCGCTCGCCGGTCATTTCCGCGGTCAGCAGTATTTTCTTCGCGTCTTCCGTGCCGTCGACGGTGGGAACCGGGCTCAGGCAGACATCGCAATTGCCGCAGGGTTCGGACGTCTCGCCGAAATAGGACAAGAGGCTCTGGCGGCGGCATTCGGGCGCCTCGCAATACGCCACCAGAGAATCGAGCCGCTTGTGCTCGCGGCGGCGTCGTTCGTCGTCGGTGTGCTCCTGGTCGATGAAGCGGCGGCGCATGGTGATGTCTTGCAGCCCGAAGACCATGTGCGCGTCGGCAGGCGCACCGTCACGTCCGGCGCGGCCGATCTCCTGGTAGTAGGCATCGAGCGAGCCGGGCATGTCGGCATGGAAGACGAAGCGCACGTCCGGCTTGTCGATCCCCATGCCGAAGGCGATGGTGGCGCACACAATGACGCCCGGTTCGGTCATGAAAAGGTTCTGCGCCTCGGCGCGCTGCTCGGGCGACAGGCCGGCATGATAGGGCACCGAGCGATAACCGTTGCCGGAGAGGAATTTTGCCAATTCCTCGCTCGATTTGCGCGACAGGGCGTAGACGATGCCGCTTTCCTCGGGCCGGTTCTGAAGGAAGGCCAGAAGCTGCTTCCGCGTGCTCGATTTGGGTTCGACCGTGAGGCTGATATTGGGCCGGTCGAAGCCAGCTACATAAAGATCCGCGTCGCCGCCGAAGAGCTTGCCCATGATATCCTGGCGGGTGGCGTCGTCGGCCGTCGCCGTAACCGCGCCGATCGGTACGCCGGGAAAGGCCGTGCGCAGGTTCTGCAGCATGTCGTATTCGGGGCGGAAGGAAGCGCCCCATTGCGAGATGCAGTGCGCCTCGTCGATCGCAATCAGGCCGACGCCGATGCGCTGCAGCGCGCCGATCATGCGCTCGGTCATCAGGCGCTCGGGGGCCATGTAGAGGATGCGCACCTCGCCGGCGGCCACACGCTTCCAGATGGCGACATTGTCCTCGCGGCTGGCGGCGGAGTTGATGGTCTCCGCTGCAACGCCGGCAAGTTTGAGTGCTGCGACCTGATCCTGCATTAGCGCGACGAGCGGCGAGACCACGATCGTCAGTCCGCCCTTGCACAGTGCCGGGACCTGATAGGTCAGCGACTTGCCGGCGCCCGTGGGCATGACCGCAAGCACATGGCGCCCATCGAGCAGGCAGTCGACGATCCGTTCCTGGCCGGGGCGGAAGCCGTCGAACCCGAAGACTTCCTTGAGGACGGCATGTTTGGAGGACATCGCTACTCGACTGCCGGAACGGCGCTTCATTTCGAATCGGGGTGGGTGCCGCCAAGGTGTAAGCGGGTGTGGCAGGCGAGGCAATGCATGGCGGGCAATCGAAAGTGGACAAGCCGGATGCGGCAATCTTGTAGGTGTCTCCAAAGCCGGATCGGCGTTATGTCTGCGCTGAGAATTGCATTGAAAGGGCTTACTTCATGAACAGGGCCGAAACCTTCGCAGCCGGACTTCTTGGTATTTCCGGTGTCGCCGCTGCCGCGCTCAGCGCCCATGCGGGCAGCGATCCGCGGGTGATGGGAGCTGTGGCGCTCATCTGTCTCACGCACGCACCGGCGCTCTTGGCGATCGGCCTGTTCGGCAAGTCCCAGTCGTTCCTGCGGCTTGCGGGGCTGCTGCTGTTCATCGGCGCAGCGCTCTTCGGCTCGGATCTTGCGTTGCGCGAATTCGGTCATGCCCGGCTGTTTCCCATGGCAGCGCCCGCCGGCGGTGTGACCATGATGGCCGGCTGGCTGGTTGCGGGGCTGACCGGACTGTTTTCCCGCAAGGCTTGAGAAGCGAGCAGGGGNACGGCGGCANGTCGCCGCCGCACCNGTATCACTCAGCCGTTGAGGTNGNCGAAAACCTGNTCGAANTNNCCGTCGCGNTCNGCCCANCGCAGCGGTTCGACACGNCCGACCAGGATTTCCCGCGCGTCNGGCTNGGTNTCCAGGAGNTTCATCGTCTCGGAGATGTAGTCCGCNAGCGGCATGGCGTTNGGGTCGNTTGCCTGGTGTGCGCCGGTCAGCTCTGTCTGNACATAGGGCGGCGCAAGCTCGATGACCTGAACGGANGTATCGCTCAACTGATGGCCGAGCGACATCGACCAGGAGTGGACCGNCGCCTTCGTCGCGCAATAGGTCGGAAACGTCGCGCGCGGTACGAACGCCANNCCTGATGAGACAGTCAGCACAGTCGCGTCATCCTTGCCGAGAAGATGCGGCAGAAGCGCGGTCGTCAATCGGATGGGACCGAGCAGATTGGTTGCGATCGTCGCTTCTGCGGTCTCGACCTCGGCTTCAGTCGGATCTTCCGGGCGCATGATGCCGGCATTATTGAGGACGACGTTGAGCGCTGGAAAATCGGTCGTGATCTTTTTGGCAAAGGCCGTGATTGCGTCCGCGTCGGNGACGTCGAGTTCCATCGCGTGGATNCCGGGATTGGCTGCGACCACATCCTCCAGTTTGGCCTTGTCGCGGCCGGTGACGATCACGTCGTTGCCTTTGGCGAGGAAAGCTTCGGCGAGCGCGCGGCCTATGCCGCCGTTTCCGCCGGTGATCAGGATGGTGTTGCCGGTCATCTTCATAAGCAAGTCTCCTTTTATTCGATGGTCACGGAGATAGCGCGCGGCGCTGCGGTTTGCCTGCCGTATTCGCCGCATGATCTGCCTATTCCTCCGGTGCTGTGAAGCTTGGACTGGGATTTTCAGTTGCAGACGGCTAGAAACCTGTTCGATCCTTTGGAGATGAAGCCATGTCGCTTGCCGGTCTGAAAGANAGTGTCCTAGCCTTCGCAGAAGAAAANGCCGTCGAGGGGGCACCGTATCGAACGGCGATCGCACCCCTCAGCGTATCGCGCCAGCTCGCTCCCTCGGATCCGTTTCCTGTCGTCTACGAGCCGTTGTTCTGCCTGGTNCTGCAAGGCGCCAAGCAGGCNTGGTTGAACGACAAGGAAGTGACATTTGCCGCNGGCCGTTCCGTTGTCGTCGGCATGGATCTCCCGACATTTGCACAGGTGACTGAGGCTTCGACGGANGCGCCTTACCTCGCNNTGGCTCTCCGTCTGGACGTGGCGCTGATCCGGGAGCTCGCCAGCGAGATGCAGGCCGCTGCGTTGGATGAGGGAACCGTCCCGGCAATTGCATCGGGGGAGGCAGGCGAGGGGTTGATCGATGCCATGACGCGGCTGTTCGCGCTTCTGGACAAGCCTGCGGCGGCGCCGTTTCTTCAGGCCGGTATCATCCGCGAAATCCACTTCTGGCTATTGTCTGCCGATAATGGTGATGTGCTCCGGCGTGTCGCTTCGGGGGGGAGCCACACCGCGCGCATTTCCAATGCGGCGCGCTTCATCCGCCGGCATTTTGCCGAGCCGCTCAGGGTGCCGGAGCTGGCGCGTCAGGCCGGCATGAGCGAAACCACNTTTCACCAGCACTTTCGAAACGTCTGCGGAACGACNCCNCTTCAGTACCAGAAGCGCATGCGGCTCATGGAGGCCCAGAGGNTGATGACGGCAAAGGGCGAGCCGGTGTCCTCGGCAGCGCTNGCGGTGGGNTATGAAAGTCCGACNCAGTTCAGNCGGGAATTCTCCCGTNTGTTNGGNATGTCCCCGCGCAGTTACCGGCAGGCGGTCTCGCCTGCGGTCTTAAGCTCTCATTCGACTTAGATTTGAGCCGCCATGTTAGCGCGGCGGTAAGCGTCTGCCGGTTACCTCTTTCGCGGAGGTGCCGCGGATGTCTGCAACGGGTCACAAGGGCAAGGTTATTGCCTACCGCAAGAGACGNCGACGATTGCCGTTGNGCATGGCCGTCTTGCTCGTTTTGGGCTTCGCTGTCGGTGCGNCCATCTCGCATTTACGCAATGACGGCATCGATCCGTTTTCGACCTATTCGCTGCGCTTGCCGCATGTTTCATCTGGCGCCGCNNNGGNCTCCTCCAGCCAGGACGCAGCGATCACATTCACTCGCTGCACGGGAGCAATACGAATCAACTGCGTCGTCGATGGCGATACGCTCTGGATGGGTGGAACCAAGATCCGGGTNGCGGACATTGACACCCCGGAAATCNGCAAGCCGCAGTGCCAGGCCGAAAAAGCCCTTGGNGAANAGGCCACNCNCCGGTTGNTCCAGCTCGTCAATGCCGGGCCNTTCGAGCTGCGCGCCTGGCCGGACCGCGATGCGGACCGATATGGGCGCAAGTTGCGGGTNCTTTTGCGAAACGGCCATTCGCTGGGTGACGTGCTCGTNTCTGAAGGCCTTGCGAGAACCTGGACGGGTCGCCGCCAACCCTGGTGTTGACAGTCCTAGGAGATTATTCCGCGCGGTGCAGTCTCGGCAGTGGGGGCCTTNGCNGCNATGTCTTTGGGGGCNGCCGCCTGATCNGCGANAGCGGGATTGGNGGCTGANTTCCTGCCGCTCNCCGCTTGCCGCTTCACNCGTCCCAGCCATTCCAGATAGTAGGCATAGGCCACATGCANCAGNAGNCCGGCAACCACGATGAGTGTCGAGGTAACGGGACCGGCGAANGTGACCTTGATGAAACCCTGTGCAGTGATTGCNNTAAGAGTGCCGAGAATGAAGATCGGCAGGCCGTGGCGGCCGATGATTGCCAGCGGATTGTCGTAGCCAAGCCTGAACAGCGACGACAGCCAGGGCAGGGCGGCAATCAGGTAGGCAATGGCAAGAACGTGCAGCACGCGCGGTAGCGACAGGAAGGTCTTGTCGAATCCTGTCAGGATGCGGGGCAGGCCCAGCACCCGCTCATACCCCCAGAGTGGCCACCACACCCACACGCACGAAACGACAAGATAGGCCGCCGCTGCAATGATGAGCCATTTGTTGCGCAAAATGGTGCCGCCGCGTGCGATGTGCATGTTGCAGGCGATGCCGAGGATGAAGATCAATTGCCATGAGAGCGGGTTGAAGAACCAGAAACCTTCGCCCGGATAGGTGCGCGGCCCGAAAGCGGTAAGACCGGCGAAGAACCAGATTGCAATGGAAACGAGTACCATCGCCCAGAGCCGCCAACGCGAAATCAACAGGAATCCCGGCAGCATCAGGAGAATGCCGGCATACATCGAGAGAATGTTGTTGTAGCCGAGCTGGTGACCGAGCGTGACGATGCCGAGGATCGCGCGCGCCGGATCTTCCATCACGCGGCCCATGTTGATCGTGTCGAAGAGGCGGGGATCGGACCATCCAATTGCGAAAAGGGTGAAGATCGCAATCGATGCCACGGTCGTCATGATCTGCGCGACATATAGAACACAGGCGCGGCGCCAGGCCCTGAGCGTTGTCAGAAGCTTTTCACCCGCACCGAACTTGCGGCCATAGGCAAAGCCCGCAGCGATGCCGGAGATCAGCACGAAGGCTTCCGCCGCATCGGAGAAACCAAAATTCTTGGATGTGAGGATTTCGAGAGGGTTGCCCGGCACGTGATTGATGAAGATCATCATCAGGCAGATGGCACGCAATACGTCGAGACGGGTGTCGCGGGTCGAGCCGGACACGCCGCCTTGGCCGGATGACAGGTGCGAGGCTTTGCCTGCGTCATCACGCCGGAAATTCTGAAACATCCAAAACGCTCCAAGGGCGACCGCATCGGTCGACAGGTTTCGCGCTCATGCCATCGCATTGCGGCAAAGCCAAGGACAAAAACGCCGTCTCAACGGTTCAAACGCCAGCCAACACGTTTTGGTTGCCTTGCACCGGCACAGGAATGTTGCGCCGGTGTATTCATGACGGTGTCAGGCGGTGGGATCTTCGGCCTTGTAGATATGAAGGTCGCGCTGCGGGAACGGGATTGAAAGACCCTTTTCGTCGAAAGTCTGCTTGGCCTTCTTGGTCAGATCGCGGCTCGTCGGCCACCAGTCGGAGGTGGGAATCCAGATGCGGGCCACAACTTCCACTGCACTGTCACCGAGATTGCTGACGAAGAGGAACGGCTCGGGATCATCGAGAACGCGAGAATCGGTGCGCACAATCTCCTCGAGCGTGTTCATCGCGAGATCGATATCGTCGTCATAGCCGATGCCAACCGTCAGGTCGAAACGGCGCTTGGTGTGGTAGGAATAGTTGGTGATCTCGCTGCCCCAGACCGAAGAGTTCGGCGCGAGGAGATAGAGGCCGTCAATTGTCTTGAGCTCGGTCGCGAACAGGCCGATCTCCTGCACGGTACCTGATGCCGAACCCGTGTCGATATAATCCCCGATCTTGAAGGGACGGAGAAAGAGCAGCATCACGCCGGCCGCGATGTTCTGCAGCGTCCCCTGAAGCGCCAGACCGATAGCCAGGCCGGCGGCACCGAGTGCGGCGATGACCGAGGCTGTCTGAATGCCGAATTGCTGGAGCACCATAACGAGAACGATGGTGAGAACAGCGTAGCGCGCCACGCCCGCAAGGAAGTGGGCGAGGGTGGTTTCACCCTTGCGGTTGACGAGCCGGAAAACGGCATTCTTGACCTTCTTCGCAATCCAGAAACCGATGACCAGAATGATGATCGCGCCGATCACCGAAAACGCGTAGGCGGTCACCAGGCCTGCCATCATGGCAAAGGCGTTGGATGTGGCGGCACCCAGCTGGGCCGGGTCAAGACTGTCGAAATTCATCGGTGCTGAAATCCTTGGTTTTCAAATATTCGTACGCCCGCATTGCCAGCGAAATGCCATGCAGCCAAGGCTCTTGAAAACCCTGAGCGAGCGCGGTGCTCAATTGGCCAACTCCGCGACGGGCATTTGGTTCCCATGGTTCATCGGGAAATTCGGANTGATCGTNAGCCGCGCGCTTTGGCGATGGCCTCGCGCAGCGCNTTCTTGTTCAACGCGCCGCGATAGGTGGTGGTGCCGATCACGAAGGANGGNGTGCCTGTAAAGCCGAAGGCTTCCGCCTGGTGCCANTTGCGGGTCAGCAGGCCCGAGATCTTGTCGTTGTTGGCCCGCACGGCNGCTGCGATNTCGTCCATGGCGATGCCCNTNTNCTCCACGGCCTCACTGACGGTTTCGAGCGACAGCCGACCGCTCATGCCCAAGAGCGTATCCATGACGGTGCGATATTTGCCGAACTGTGCCGCCCCGAGGGCGACCTGTGCGGCGAANACCGACGCCTCGCCNAAGACCGGCCANTCCTTCATCATCAGGCGGACATTGCCGTCTTCGGCGACGACATCCATGACGTCCGGATGTATCTTCTTGCACCAGGAGCACTGGTAGTCGAAGAATTCGGCAATGGTNACGTCGCCGTCAGGATTGCCGAGGATNGGTGCATCGGCNTCCTCGAACACTTCCTCGGGCGTCAGCGTCTTCGCGCCTGCCGTCCGGGGTAGAAAAGCGAGAGCGGCAGCGCTGCCGCTCAGGCCAAGGAAATGTCTGCGGTCATACATGGGTCGTGCTCCTTTGCCTCTTCTCTCTCCCTTAAGCCTCTGCAAGTCAAAGGGAGGAGCGATCATATTCCGGTGACGAGGCACGAATTTTATCGGTTCCTGTTATTGATCGCGGTCAAGGCTTGCGGTTCGCGTGGGCCCTACGTTTGAATGCACCTCCGCCCGTCCCGCCCTTCAATTTCGTTTTCGTAGGCCTAGCCATGTCCAACACACTGTCCATTGCCCTCAATCCGACGATCGATATTTCGAGCGATACGGCTCACATCCATGCCACGCGGAAGATCCGGACCAGCAATCAGCGCTGGCACCCCGGCGGGGGCGGAGTCAATGTCGCGCGGGTGATCGCGATGCTGTCGNCCTCTGAGGGCGAGGCCGCCGACAAGCCGCAACTGATGATGTTTTCGGGCGGGCAGACGGGGACGCTTCTCGAAGGCATGCTGTCCGAACTGGCAATCGNCCTCCATCCGATCTCGATTGCCGAGCAGACCCGCATCGCATTCATGGTTTACGAGGAGGAGAGCGGCTTCGAGTANCGTTTCGTGCCCGAGGGGCCGGAGGTTTCGGAAGGTGAATTCGCGCAGGCGATGAAAGTGGTCGCGGATTTTGCGGGCGACTATGTGATCGCAAGCGGTTCGCTTCCGCGAAATGCGCCGCTCGATACATATGCGCGGATGGCGAACATCGCCAACTCCAACGGCNCGCGCTTCGTGCTCGATACCTCCGGGCCAGCGCTCAAGTCGACACTCGACAATNCGCGGATNTTTCTCTTCAAGCCCAGNCTCGGCGAACTGGAGACACTGGCCGGCCATAAACTNGATGANGCCGGCGTGATCCAGACCGCGCGGGCGCTGGTTGACGCGGGAAAAACAGAGCATGTCACCGTCACGCTTGGCCGTGAGGGCGCGATGCTGATCAGCCGTGACGAGGTGATACGCGTTCCCGCCCGCCATGTGGTGGTCAAGTCAGCGGTTGGTGCCGGCGACAGCTTTGTCGGTGCGCTCGTCTGGTATCTTTCGCAAGGTCACTCGATCGGTGAGGCATTCCGTTTTGGCGTGGCAGCGGGAGCCGCAGCGGCGCGTACGCCCGGAACGGAGCTTTGCCACGCCGACGACGTGTTCGAGATTTTCAACAGCCCGGAGGANGAGTAGGGANTTCCGCGTCGCTTTGTCACGGCGGTCAATTTCCCCTGATTTCGGGGAGTGACGTCCGTTATTGCGTCGCGCCGATAAGAGTGGGGTTGACGAGATCGTTAAAACAAGACCAAAATAGTCAAGTTTTAAAAACATATCTCAGGGAGTCTCGCCGCATGACCAATTCCACGCTACGCAGTCTGGTCCTTTCGACCGCGTTGATCGGCCTTTTCGGAGCCGCGCCGGCCTTTGCCGACGGTGAGGTCAATATCTATTCCGGCCGTCACTACGACGTNGATGAACAGCTCTATTCCAAGTTCGAGGAAGAGACGGGGATCNCCGTCAATCTGATCGAGGGAAAGGAAGACGAGCTTATCGAGCGCATGAAGGCGGAAGGGCAGAACAGCCCGGCGGACCTCTTCATCACCGCCGATGCCGGCCGTCTCTGGCGTGCCGATGATGCCGGTCTTCTTCAGGCGGTGAATTCGGAAGTGCTCGACGAGCGCCTCCCTGCACACCTGCGTCACCCGGANGGCCACTGGTTNGGCATGTCGACCCGTGCCCGTGTGATCTTCTACGACAAGGACAGNGTCGACAATCCTCCCAAGNCATATGCCGACCTTGCTGACCCCAAGTACAAGGGCATGGTCTGCATCCGCACCTCGTCCAACATCTACAACCTGTCGCTGATGGGGGCCTATATCGCCCATCACGGCGAGGACGAGGCGAAGAAGTGGGCGCAGGGCGTCAAGGACAATCTGGCGCGNGATCCGCAGGGCGGNGATACCGACCAGCTCAAGGGCATCGTCTCNGGCGAGTGCAAGATCGCCGTCGCAAACACCTATTANTTCGCGCGCGGCATNGCCGGCAATGTCGACGGCCTTTCGGAAGGTATCGACAAGATCGGGATCGTCTTCCCGGATCAGGACGGCAACGGCACCCACGTCAACATTTCCGGCGTCGGCATGACNGCACATGCTCCCAACCCGGAAAACGCGCTGAAGTTCATGGAATACCTGACCTCCGACGAAGCGCAGGCGTTCTTCGCCAACGGCAATAACGAGTATCCGGCTGTCGAAGGCATCGAGGCCTCCTCGGCGGTCGAAAGCCTTGGCGACTTCAAGCATGACGATCTCAACCTTTCGGCGCTGGGTGAAAACCAGACGCGCGCGCAGGAAATCTTCAACGAAGTCGGCTTCAAGTAAGCCAAAGGAAAGTGCGTCCGCGCGCAGGCCACGCGGGCCGGCGTACTTATCGGGAAGGGCCGGCGGTTTGGGAAGACCGCCGGCCTTTCCGCGTCTGGAGACCGGATTGTTCTCAGGCTGCGGGGACGCCCATGTTTTCGGACGGCAGTTCGCCCGCCTTGGGGCGGCCGGTCCGGCCGATCGAGTAGCACAGCACGATGACCGGCAGCAGCCCGAAGGCGAAGATCATCAGGGAGGGAATCGCCGCCTGGTTCAGTCGCTCGTCGGAGGCCAGGCGATAGGCCTGCACGGCGAGCGTATCGAAGTTGAAGGGGCGCATGATGAGCGTTGCCGGCAGTTCCTTCATCACGTCGACGAAGACGATCAGCATGGCCGTCAGCAGGCTGGGCGTGAGCAGCGGGATGTGGATCTGCCAGAGCATCCTGCCAGCCGAGCGTCCGAGCGTGCGGGCTGCCGCGTCGATGTTCGGTTTGATCACCGAGATGCCGGTATCGAAGGCGCCCAGGGCTGCCGCGATGAAGCGGACCATGTAGGCCATGACGAGCACGCCGATCGTGCCGGTGAAGAACAGGCCCGTCGAATAGCCGAAATGGTCGCGGGCGAAACCGTCGATCATGTTGTCGAGGGCGGCAAAGGGAACCAGCAGACCAACCGCGATCACCCCACCCGGGACCGCATAGCCGATGCCCGCGGTGGTTGCCGAGAAGCGGGCCGCCAGGCTCGGTGCGATGCGGGCGCAGAAGCCGATGACGATTGCTGCGACCACGGTGACGAAGGAGGTGATGGTCGCGAGTGTCAGCGAGTTCTCGATATAGCCCATATAGCGGCGGGAGAACGGCGAGTGGCCGGAATCGATTGCCATCTGCAGAAGTACGAAGATCGGGATGATGAAGCCGACGAGAACCGGGATCAGGCAGACGAGAACGGCAACCGTGCCGCGCCAGCCGGTCAGCTCGTGCCGTACGGTGGCCTCGAAACGGGAGCCGGCCGGATAGCGCTTGGCAAGGCCGCGCTGGGCGCGCTCGAGAAGCGCGAAGACAAGGGCGACAACCAGCAGGCAGAGGGCCAACTGGGAGGCCGCAAGCCTGTCGCCCATGGAAAACCAGGCGCTGTAGATGCCGGTCGCGAAGGTCTGGACGCCGAAATGGGCCACGGTGCCGAAGTCGGCAATCGTTTCCATCAGCGCAAGGATCACGCCGCCGGCAATGGCCGGGCGCGCCATCGGCAGGCTGACACGGAAGAAGGCGCTCCAGGGACCGTGTCCGAGCGTGCGGGCCGCGAAATAGGCCGTCGGTGACTGTTTCAGGAAAGCTGCGCGGGCGAGCAGATAGACATAGGGATAGAGAACGAAGGTCAGCATGGCGGCAGCCCCGCCGAGCGAGCGGATTTCCGGGAACCAGTAGTCGCGCGGGCCCCAGCCGGTCACGGCCCTCAGCCACGTCTGTACGGGGCCGGGATGGTCGAGCAGATCGGTATAGGCGTAGGCGAGCACATAGGCCGGGAAGGCGAGCGGCAGGGCAAGGGCCACTTCGAAGGTACGGCGGAACGGAAAGTTGCAGGCGGTCACCAGCCAGGCGCCGCCGGTGCCGACGAGGCCCGTGCCGATCCCGACAAGGAGGACGAGCTGTACCGTTGTGAGCGTGTAACGCGGCAGCACCGTGCTCATCAGCCCGTTCCAGGTGTCGGCCGTGCCGGACGCGGCCGCAATCGCCACCGCGATGATCGGTGCGAGGCATGCCAGCGAAATGATCCAGGCAGCGGTCTTGAGTGCGCGTTCGCCCAAAATGTGGGGTCCCCGGGAATTGGCCAGAAAAATGGCGGGCGTTCGCGGCGCGAACGCGAAATCTTGACTAAGGGATACAGGTTTTAGCGTCAACTCGCGACAAGGCCGCAGCCGGACCTGTCCATCCGCCCGATTGACCTTGCTGCATGAGAGCCGTACACCGTTTTTCACCCGCCAATTCAACGATGGATGCACTCGATGGATGATATCCGCCCGATCAACGAGGACTATGCCGTCACCGGCCAGATCAGCGCCGAGGATCTGCCGAAGATCAAGGAAGCCGGCTTTCGCTCGATCGTCTGTAACCGCCCGGACTTTGAACAGCCCGGCCAGCCGACATTCGAAAGCGTCCGCCATGCGGCGGCCGAACTCGGGATCGAGGTGCGGCATATTCCGATCGGCCAGATGGGCGTAACGCCCGAGGCGATTACCGCGATGGTCGATGCGGTCGAGGAAATGGAAAAGCCGATGCTCGGCTACTGCCGCTCGGGCGCCCGCTCGACGGTCGTCTACCAGCAGTCGGAGCGCCTGCGCGGCGGCTGATCCTTTATTCCGGCCTGAACTGAAAACGCCCGGGAGATGATCCCGGGCGTTTTTCGTTTCGGTTTTTGATTTGCGGCTTAGGACTTGAGCACCGCGTCGATGTCGGAGGCATCGTGGCGTTCGCGGATCGCGCCGTCGCTCTTCTTGTTGACCACGTCGCCGCGCTTGACGCCGGGTCGCTCGGCAATCTCGGCCTGCCAGCGCAGAACGTTCTTGTATTCCTGTGTCTGCAGGAACTCGGCCGAATCCCCGTAGGCTCCACCGGTGACAAGACGTCCGTACCAGGGCCAGGTGGCGATATCGGCGATGGTATAGTCGTCACCGCCGAGGAAGCGGGTTTCGGCCAGACGACGGTCGAGCACGTCCAGCTGGCGTTTGACCTCCATCGCGAAGCGATCGATCGCGTATTCGATCTTCACCGGTGCGTAGGCAAAGAAATGGCCGAAGCCGCCGCCGAGATAGGGGGCGGAGCCCATTTGCCAGAACAGCCAGTTGAGCGCCTCGGTGCGCTTGGCCGGATCTTCGGGCAGGAACTCGCCGAATTTTTCCGCAAGATAGAGCAGGATCGAGCCGGATTCGAAAATCCGCGTCGGCGTGGGCGTGGAATGATCCATCAGCGCCGGGATCTTGGAGTTCGGATTGACGTCGACAAAACCCGAACCGAACTGATCGCCTTCGCCGATATCGATGAGCCAGGCGTCATATTCGGCCCCCTTGTGGCCCTTGGCGAGCAGATCCTCGAACATGATCGTCACCTTCACGCCATTGGGCGTACCCAGCGAGTAGAGCTGGAAGGGATGCTTGCCGACCGGCAGGTCCTTGTCATGGGTCGGGCCGGCGATGGGGCGGTTGGTATTGGCGAACCGGCCGCCGTTTCCCTTTTTCCATTCCCAGACCTTGGGTGGCGTGTATTCGCTGTCAGACATTGAAACTTCCTTTGTCTTCGGCCGCAGGGAAAGCATGCGGTCTTGTGAAAATTGCTTGCGCCCCGTGATGTCGTGCGCCGGGGATCAAAGTTCAATAGTTGTTCAATCACATATTGCTGAGGCCGGAGACGTCCAGCCCTATTTTCCTGTCGGACGGCCGAGTTCGGCGAGTACCTCATCGGTATGCTCGCCAAGACGCGGGCTCGGGCGGTCGTAGACAAGCGGGGAGGCGGGCAGGATGATGGGCGTGCGCACACCGGGGATCGCGGTGCCCGCCGCGTCGGTCAGGTCCTGCTTCATGCCGCGGGCGACCATTTGCGGATCCGCAAACATTTCCTCGATCGTGTTGATCGGACCTGCCGGTACGTTGGCCGCTTCACAGGCGCCGAGAAAATCAGCCTTGCTCCAGGTGGAGAGCTGCGCGACCAGCCCCTCGCGCAACTTCTCGCGGGCGGCCACGCGCCCGGGATTGGTCTGGAAATCCGTGTCCGTCGCCATATCGCCTGCGCCCAGAAGGCCGCACAGCCGCTGAAACTGGCCGTCATTGCCGACCGCGATGATGACGTGCCCGTCGGCTACGGGGAAAACCTCGTAGGGCGCGATGTTCGGGTGGGCATTGCCCATCCGCGAAGGTGCCTTGCCGGAGACCAGATAATTGAGGTTCTGGTTGGCCATGACGCCGGCTTGGGTGTCCATCAGCGCCATGTCGATCCACTGACCCTCGCCGGTCTTTTCCGCGTGGCGAAGTGCCGCCTGGATGGCAATCACGCTGTAGAGCCCGGTGAAGATGTCGGTAATNGCCACGCCGGCTTTCTGCGGTTCNCCATCCTTCGGGCCTGTGACCGACATCATGCCGGCCATGGCCTGAATGATGAAGTCGTAGCCCGCGCGCGGCGCNTANGGNCCGGTCTGGCCNAAGCCGGTAATGGAGCANTAGACGAGGCGCGGATTGATCTTNCGCAGGCTCTCNTANTCGAGNCCNTATTTCTTCAGCCCGCCGACCTTGAAGTTCTCGATCANCACNTCGGCGCCNGCAATCAGCCTGCGGACCGTCTCCGCNCCGTCCTCGCTGGCGATGTCGACNGCNACNGAGCGCTTGCCGCGNTTGGCNGCNTGNTAATAGGCGGCGGANAGATCGGCGCCNTCNGCTCCCTCAACGAAGGGCGGTCCCCAGCGGCGGGNGTCGTCGCCATCGCCGGGNTTCTCGATCTTGATGACGTCCGCACCGAGATCGGCGAGGATCTGACCGGCCCAGGGGCCGGCCAGGATGCGGGCGAGTTCGATAACCCGAATCCCGTGAAGGGGCGCCTCAGGCATTCCGCATCATTTCCCTTTTGTGCTGGGCCAGTCTCTCTTTCTCGCGCATCAGTTTGCGCTGGTAGCGGCCCTGAACGATCTCGACGAGAACCATGGTGACCAGCACGAAGTAGAAGGTNGCCTTGGACATCGCCACGATCTCGTAGCCGAAGAAGGTGAGGTGACCCAGATGGCCGCCTTCGCTCATCAGCATCACNCCGACGAGCAGCAGCACGAAGAGGCCGAGTACCTCGTACATGCGGTTCTTCTTGAGGAAGTTGGCAACCGCGTCGGCCATCAGCACCATGAGCGCNCCGGAGACGATGATNGCAGCGGTCATGACGATGAAATTGTGGGTGAGNGCNACGGCCGAGAGNACTGTGTCGAANGAGAAGACNACGTTCATGGCGACGATCCAGAAGAGCGCGGTGCCAACGGATCGGGTCGCAGCCCGCTTTTCACCCTCCTCGTGCTCTTCGAGCGTCATCATGTGGGCGATCTCCTTGAGCGCCGTGTAGATCAGGAACACCCCGCCCGCGAGAACGATGAGCGAATGGCCCGACACGTCGCCTTCGACGACAGGTGCCAGATTGATNTGAAACAGCGGATCCTGAAAGGCTTCGATAAGCTGGAGCACCACGAAGAGAAGCACGATGCGCAGGCCGATGGCGAGAATGATCCCCCAGCGGCGAACCATCGACCGGGCTGCTTCCGGCACGCGCTGCGCCTCGATGGAGATGTAGAGAAGGTTGTCGAAGCCGAGCACGGTTTCGAGTGCCGTCAGCACCAGGAACGTCATCAGGTGTTCGACGGAAAAGAGTTCGGCGATCATCTCCAAGGGGCAGTCCTCTCAAGCATGGGGTCGTTGCCGGCAGAACGGAACTTCGACATGTGCAGTCTTGGCTACACCAGCGGCCTGAGAGCGGCAAGGTCCGGCGTGCCCGCGGCAGACCCCGGGAAGCGGACACAAGGCAGGAATCAAAAAAGGCGGGGATGGTTCCCCGCCTTTTCGCCGGTAAGCGCTTGGCTCGCCGGAAGTCTCTTATCTCGATCGGAGCTTAGGCAGCCGAGAGATTGTCAGCCGAGGACTTGCCCGAACGCTTGTCCTGGACGATCTCGTAGTTGACCTTCTGACCGTCGTTCAGCGAACGAAGACCAGCGCGCTCAACAGCGGAGATGTGGACGAATACGTCGTTGCCGCCGTCATCCGGCTGAATGAAACCATAACCCTTGGTGGTGTTGAACCACTTTACAGTACCTGAAGCCATTGCGATTTTCCTTTAGTGCATATCTGGCGTTTTGTTCCCGATCGCCCGAAAGCGATGGCGGGATCGGTGGTGTCGAAATCGGGTAGAAACGTCAGTATGCGCTATGCGCGCGGACCGCTGTCGCTTGGGCCGTAAGTTCGATGCCCTTTCATGACCCGAAACTATGTCGGAAACAAGACGCCCCTCCAATTATTTGCGGGGCGCGGTAACTCAAAAGTTTCAGGCTGGTTGCTTTGCGGACACTGTCACCCGGTCCGCCCAATCGGCAAAGGCGGACATTGCCTCTTCCCGGTTCAGCTCCTGCAGCGTTTCGTGCCGGGTGTCGGGCAGGAGCGTAAGCGCGACGTCGGTCATTCCCGCGCTTTTCATCCGTCTTTCAAGCGCTGCGACAGCCTTTCCGTTGTCTGTTGCGGGATCCGCTTCGCCGCCGAGCAGATGCACGGGCAGACGCTTGGGGAGCCGGTCGACATTCTCTCCGCCCGCATAGATCAGCCGGAAGATGTCCTTCCACATGCTGACATTGGCGTCCCAACCGCATTCGGGATCGGCGATATAGGCATCGACCTCGGCCGCATCGCGGCTGAGCCAGTCGAATTCGGTGCGGGCGTCTTTGACCGATTTGCCCCAGGCCTGAAAGGTGAGCTTGGGCAGCATGATGCTCGGAATGTCTGATCCGATCAGCATCGTCTCTGCCGCAAGAATTGCCTGGCCCACGCGCCCCATCGCTCCGGCATCGAGGTTGGAGTTCCATACCGCCAGACCCGCTATGCGATCCGGATGGGTTTCCGCATAGTTCAGAGCGAGCACGCCGCCGAGCGAGTGGCCGAAGCAGATCACAGGCAGGCCGGGATGGGTTCCAGCGATCAGATCGTGGACGGCGTCGATATCCTCGATCACCTTCCGGGCGCCGCCCTCGCGTGCGAATTCGCGGGGCAGGGCGTCTGTTGCGCGGGTGTCGCCGTGACCGCGTGTGTCGTGAACCACGCTGTGATAGCCGCGCCCGGACAGGAATTGCTGGAAGGGCGCATAGCGGCCGCCATGTTCGGCCAGTCCGTGGTTGATCTGAACCACGCCGCGCGGCTCGCCCTCGGCTTTCATGCGCCGGACGGCGAGTTGCGCGCCCGTCGAGCTCGCGTGCCTGTTCTCTGAAAAAAGCTCGTCTCCCATGGCGCCACTTGATGCGGGATGCTGTGTTTCGTCAAGCGAGGTCGGGCTACTTTTCTTGTGCGTCTCCCTGCGCTAGCCTGTCGGACATGGGGCCGGCCAAAACCTGGGGACGGGGGCGCGGATGAGCATCGAAAATCCCGAAGGGGGCGAGGAGAGCGTCACCGTCGTCGTATCATCCGGGCCGGAGACGCCCGACGACGAGAAGCGCGCCAGCTACCAGAGCGTGCTGATCTTCCTGGTCTTCATGATAGGGATTGCGTGCGGCGTGCCGGCCGCATTGTTTCTGCCGACCTTCCTCTCCGACTACGGTGCGGCGGTTCTTGCCATCATCCTCGGCGCGATGCTGTTTGCCGTCATCCTGATGGTGATCCTCTTCATCTTCCGCGCCTCGTTGTTCCGCTGGCTGTTCCGGCGCAGCGAGGTGGAGATATCGAAATTCGCCGGTCCGCTCGCCGATGTGGCTCGCCACGCGGCCGAAAAGCGCGTGCCGGAAGCCACACAGGCGGCAAGGCATTTCGCCGAGCTCGCGCTGTCGCGTTACGCATGGGTATCGACGCGGCGCTGGCTGATTGCTTCCATCTCGGGATTGGTTGCGGCAATCGCCGCGCTTGCGGGCTCGGCGCTTCTGTTCGAACAAAACAAGCTTTTGCGCGAGCAATCCGGTCTCCTGATCGAGCAGAACCAGCGGATCGAGCAACAGAATACGCTCATCGAGACCGACATACAGCTCGCAGAAGCCGAGCGCAGCGCGCAGATCGGGCCGGAAGTGGTCGAGATCGGGTCCCTGATCGGTGCAGAGCGTCAGGCTTTCATGGACGCCGGCAACAATCTCGACGATTTCGGGCTAAATGATCTGACGAGTTCCACCCGCTCGCGGATCGTCGCGGCCACGCTTGTCGCACGGCCTTATCGTTATCTTGCCGTCCGCGACGCCAATCCGCGCGATCCCGATAGCATGTACCGCACCGCCTTCCTGAAGCGACCGGAGATACTTGCCGACCCCTCGATGCTTAGGCCGCAGGGGGCCTCGGAGATATTGGTGCCACGTGCGGTCAGTCCCGAACGCGGCGACATGTTGTCCATGCTGTTCGGCAACTCCATCCTGCAGACGGAAGCGTTGAGCTTCATCGGGGCGGATTTCTCTTATGCCGAGTACCGCCGGGAGGAGTTGCTCGGCATGTCGCTCAAGCATGCGCTGCTTGCGTTCTCGAATTTTTCCTGGACGCGCATCATCGAAGGGAAGTTCCGCGGCTCGCAGATGGATCGGGCCGAGTTCGAGCATACGGTGATCCGGCGTTCGGATTTCTCCTCCATTCCCGCCGCCGAGGTGGAAAAGCCGTTCGATGCCGGAGATCTGGACATNTGGCCNACCTCGATGGTCGGNACCAGTTTCGCCGGCGCGGTCCTCCATCGCGACGATTTCACCGGCATCCANTCGGCTGTCCTCGANTTNACGGANGCGGCGATNGCCGAATGCAATTTCACCCGCGCTTCGCTCGGCGGNGTGATCTTCCGCAACGCCATCCTGTTCGGNAACGATTTCACCGNCGCGGTTTTATTGTCNGCCGACCTCGAAGGCGCNATCGTCTTCGAGCAGACCTTCCTGGGNCAGCTNGCNGCGCANGCNNAGNCNNGNACNTTCGTNCCNGANCGCTGGAAACTCGTNCCNCTTCCCGCCGCCGAACTCGCCGATCATCCGCGCTATGCCGAACTCACCAACCACGTTNCNGAAACCGANCTCATCGGNGCNGNATGGCGGNTCGAGCGNGTNGAGGGNNAATAGCGGGCGNGACGACNGCCTATTTTCANGGGCTCGGCGNGCCTGCCATTGCTCCCGGGCTNCAAATCGCCTACATGACCGGGCAGATTTCCCTTCCATCGCAAGACGGAGCACGCGCGCAACATGGCACGCCAGTTCATCTATCACATGTCCGGCCTCAACAAGGCCTACGGCGCCAAGAAGGTGCTGGAGAACATCCACCTGTCGTTCTACCCGGACGCNAAGATCGGTATCCTCGGCCCCAACGGCGCCGGTAAGTCCACGGTCCTGCGCATCATGGCGGGCCTCGACAAGGAATATNCCGGCGAAGCCTGGCTCGCCGAGGGCGCGACCTGCGGATACCTGCCGCAGGAACCGCAGCTTGACAGTTCCAAGACGGTTTTTGAGAACGTCATGGAAGGCGTGGCCGACAAGAAGGCCATCGTCGACCGCTATAACGAGTTGATGATGAACTACTCGGACGAAACCGCCGAGGAAGGTGCGAAGCTCCAGGACATCATCGACGCCCAGAACCTTTGGGATCTGGAAAGCCAGGTCGAAATGGCGATGGAAGCGCTGCGCTGCCCGCCGGGCGAAGCCAATGTCGACAACCTTTCGGGTGGTGAAAAGCGCCGCGTGGCGCTCTGCCAGCTGCTTCTGCGTCAGCCCGACCTTCTGCTCCTCGACGAGCCGACCAACCACCTCGACGCCGAGACGATCGCCTGGCTCGAAAAGCACCTGCGGGAATATCCCNGCGCCGTGATGATGATCACCCACGATCGCTACTTCCTGGACAACGTCACCGGCTGGATCCTCGAACTCGACCGCGGCCGCGGCATTCCCTACGAGGGCAACTACACCGCCTATCTCCAGGCCAAGGCCAAGCGCATGCAGCAGGAGGGCCGCGAGGAAGCTGCCCGCCAGAAGACGCTGGCGCGCGAACAGGAGTGGATTGCCTCGTCTCCGAAAGCCCGTCAGAGCAAGTCGAAGGCCCGTATCCGCGCCTATGACGAGCTGGTCAAATCCGCCGAGGACCGTCGTCCCGGCGAGGCCCAGATCGTGATTCCGGTCGGCGAGCGGCTCGGCAACACCGTCATCGATGTCGAGGGCGTCTCGAAATCCTACGGCGACCGCCTTCTGATCGACGATCTGTCGTTCAAGCTGCCCGCCGGCGGCATCGTCGGCGTCATCGGCCCGAACGGCGCGGGTAAAACCACGCTTTTCCGCATGATCACCGGCCAGGAAGAGCCCGATTCAGGCAAGATCACCATCGGCGAGACGGTCAATCTTTCCTATGTCGACCAGAGCCGCGACACGCTGCCTGCCGACAAGACCGTCTGGGAAGTCATCTCCGGCGGCAACGACGTCATCAAGCTCGGCAAGCACGAGATGAACAGCCGCGCCTATTGCGGCGCCTTCAACTTCAAGGGCGGCGACCAGCAGCAAAAGGTCGGCAACCTGTCGGGCGGCCAGCGCAACCGCGTGCACATGGCGCGACTGCTCAAGGAAAGCGGCAACGTTCTCCTCCTCGACGAACCGACCAACGACCTCGACACCGAGACGCTGGGCGCACTCGAGGAAGCGCTCGAGAACTTTGCCGGCTGCGCCGTTATCATCAGCCACGATCGCATGTTCCTCGACCGCCTCGCCACGCACATCCTCGCCTTTGAAGGCGACAGCCATGTAGAATGGTTCGAAGGCAACTTCGAAGACTATGAGCAGGACAAGATCCGCCGCCTCGGCCCGGAATCGGTCAATCCGAAGCGGGTCACCTACAAGCGGCTGACGCGTTAATCGAAGCGTCTTGTCAGCGAAGATTGAGCAGGGGGCGTTGCCGGACAGGCAGCGCCCCTTTTCCGTTTCGGATTTTCGATAGCGAATTGGCGGCACAGTGCGGCGCTGGATGCCTTCGCAGCTTTCAGTTTTCACAGGCCGATAGTTAACCTTGCGTTAGATTGTATCGAGCATTTTAGATGCAATGCAGCAATCTGGGCGGGTTTGAACGTGAAAGTTACAATTAAGTCGGCGCTTTTCGGCGTGTTCGTGGTCCTTGCGACGGGTCTCTGTGTTCTCGTTACCAGTTACCTCTATAATTCCTATCGGAGCTACCAAGTCTATTCTGAGGTGTCCGACCTGACGGCCTTGGACAAGGCTCTCTTCACATCATTGCTTTCGTTCCGCAGCGAGCGCGGCGACAGCCGTTCGGCATTCCTGCTCAGCCGGTCGGAAGCAGGTGGCTCGATTGAATCGATGAAGGAGAAACGCGCGCGGGTCGATGCAGGAATGATCGACGCCAAGGCCGTAGTCGATGCAATATCGGCGGTTGAGCTGTCCGACCCGATCTCCCGGGTGATGGCGGCTTACGACAGTGTCCTTGCCTTCCGAGACGTCATCGATCAGCAGCTGACCATGCCGTTGGAAAACCGCGATCCAGATTTGCGGAGCAATTGGATGGCTGTTGCCGGTGATTTCCTCAAGGAGCTGGAAGCGACATCACTGGTAGCGGAAGCACGCATGCGGATACTTGATCCCTCGCTGATGGGAATGATCGAGATGCGCAAGTTCTCGTGGTCGACGCGCGCCATGGCCGGCGAAAGTCTCGTCATACTCAACAATGCGGTGACGGCTGGCCGACCCATTGATGCTGCCAAACAGTTGAAACTCGCAATCGGCGATGCCAACGCGGCCTATGCCTGGAATGCGGTCGGAGATCTTGTCGCCCATCCGAATACGCCTGCGCAGATCAAGGCAAGCTATGAGGCCGCGCAGAACGCCTACTTCAGTGGTGAGTTTGCAGCCCTGCGCGCAAATCTCGTCGAAAAGATCAGTTCTGGCGAGAATCCGCCGCTGACGATCGACGAATGGCGCAGTGCAACGACGACGGCGATCAATTCCATTGCCGCTGTCGCGTCACTCGCGATGGATACCCTCAACAATCAGGCCCAGGCGGCGAAGTCGGACGGGCAGGTGAACGCGATCTCTTTCCTGGCGTTGTTCCTCGCTGTAATCGGCGTAACGGCAGTGGGTATGGCGATCATCATCCGCAAGGTTATCCGTCCGCTCGGAGTTCTGGGCAACTGCATGCACACGCTGTCCGATGGCAATCTCGAAGTGGAGGTGCCGGGTGCGGACAGAAGCGACGAAATGGGCGATATGGCTCGCTCCGTCGTGATCTTCCAGAAATCCGCGATCCGGAACCGGGAACTCGAGGCAGAAGCCGAAGAAAACCGCCGCCGCGCGGAGCTGGAGCGGGAAGAAGTGCAGCGCCTGGCGGAGGCGGAAGCGGAAGAACGCTTGAACCGTGCGACAGGTTCTCTCGCCGAGGGGCTGCGACGCCTGGCTTCAGGCGATCTCCTGTGTGAGATCTCGGAGGAGTTTGCACCGCAGTTTGAAGCGCTGCGCCGGGACTTCAACACCTCGGTTCAGCAGTTGCGCAAGGTTCTCGTTGCGGTCGGGGCTTCGGGCAGCGCGGTCAGCGGCGGCTCGACGGAAATTTCCACCGCCTCCGACGACCTTGCCAAGCGGACCGAACAGCAGGCTGCTTCGCTTGAGCAGACGGCCGCAGCGCTCGAGGAAATCACCGCGAACGTCAAATCAACGTCACAGCGTACCGTGGAGGCCCGTGACATCGTGCGCGACACACGCAGTCATGCCGAACATTCCGGTGTGGTTGTCGGCAATGCCGTGACCGCAATGGAGCGGATAGAGAACGCCTCCAAGCAGATCAGCCAGATCATCACGGTCATTGACGAGATTGCGTTCCAGACCAACCTGCTGGCGCTCAATGCCGGTGTCGAGGCAGCGCGTGCCGGTGAAGCCGGCAAGGGCTTTGCTGTCGTTGCCCAGGAAGTGCGCGAACTCGCTCAACGTTCTGCGGGGGCGGCAAAGGAGATCAAGACGCTGATCGGTAATTCTGAAGTGGCGGTCAGCGAGGGTGTCAAACTGGTCAGCGACACCGGTGATGGCCTCACCGCGATCTCTGATCTTGTTCACCGGATCAACGAGCACATGGACGCGATCGCCAATGCCGCACAGGAACAATCTGTCGGCCTTGGAGAAGTCAATACCGCGGTCAACCATATGGACCAGGCAACTCAGCAGAATGCGGCGATGGTCGAGGAAATGAATGCTGCCGCAGCCGGTCTGGCTCAGGAAGCCTTCGATCTCGCCGAGTTGCTGCAAAAATTCAAGACGGATGTTGGCAGGTCGTCTCCGTCGACCTCCACGCCACGCGGAATTGCTTCCGCTGCCCCGGTTGCGCCGCAGGTGCAGACGCCGCCTCGCGCTGTTTCACGGCCCGCGGTTTCAGGCAATACGGCGCTCGCCGTGGATGAGTGGGAAGAGTTCTGAGCCACCGTCAAAGCGGTAACGGTATAAAACAAAATCGCAGGGGGCGTTGCCGGACAGGCAGCGCCCCCTAGTTTTTTGTCTCTCTCGACTACCAATCAATCAAAGGGCAGATCATGACGACCATTCTCATCACCGGCGTGTCGCGCGGCGTTGGCCGTGCGCTTGCGGAAGAGGCGCTGTCGCGGGGCCACGAGGTCATCGGCACGGCGCGGCGGGAAAGCGACTTCGGCGATCTCGCCGGGCGCGAGGGTTTCACCCCGCTCGTTCTCGACGTGACGAATCGCGATGATCTGGCAAAAGCGGCGAGCGAACTCGACCGGGCGGTCGACATTCTGATCAACAATGCAGGTGTGAAGGGTCCCTCGGGCACGCCACTGTCTGTCGAAGACATGGACGGCTTTCTGCAGACACTGCAGGTCAATGCGCTGGGTCCGCTGATGGTAACGCAGGCCTTCATGCCGGCCATTCGCAAGAGTAACGATGGTAAGGTGCTGATCGTTTCCTCGCAAATGGGCGACCTGAACGAAGATGCCGGGAGTATCGCCTACCGAACGTCGAAAACGGCTGTGAACAAGATCGGCAGGGCGCTCGCCACCGAACTGCGCGATGACGGCATCGCGGTCGCCAATCTGCATCCGGGCTGGGTTCGGACCGACATGGGCGGATCATCGGCGGATATCTCGACCGAGGAGAGCGCCAAAGGCATCATCGATCTGGCGGAAGGTCTGACGATGGAGACGACAGGCCGATTCTGGAACTGGGACGGCTCGGAACGGGCCTCTTGGTAGGAGCGACAGACATGCAGAAGCCTGTTCTTTCGATCGGCTTCTGCAATCACTGATCCACATATCAAAAATTCGCGCTGTTCCATCAGCAGACGTCTGCCTATAGCCTTGCGGTTGTGAGTTTTACTGCCGCCGGAGCCGCGCCATGAGCATTCAAACAGAGCCGTCATCCCTGTTTCCCGAACTCGACATGCAGCATCCCGAGATTGTGGCCGGTCGCCGGGTCAAGGCGCGGGCGGCGAAGCTGCTGGCAGCACCCGGTGACGAAATGCAGACCGTCGAGGTCGATCGGCTCGAAGTCGAGATTGCCGGTATCGTCGGGGACTATCATTACGGTCACTCGCGCAAATCCGGCAGCCGTGAGCCGTGGTATCCGCGCGGAACAGAGATGTGCAACGAGCGGCAACTGACGCTGGTGGCCGAGGACGAGATGGCGCATGTCGCTGGGCTGATGGGGATCGAACGCATCGAGCCCGAGTGGATCGGCGCCAATATCGTCATCGAAGGTCTGCGGCTCCTCTCGCTTCTGCCGCCGCGCACGCAGTTGTTCTTCGAGGGTGGTGTTACGCTTCGGGTCGACGGCGCCAATGTCCCGTGCAAGTTTTCCGGCGCCTCCATTGCCTCGCATTATCCCGACCGCGATCAGACGGAACTGGCGCTGGCCTTTCCCGCCAATGCCAAGAAGCGACGCGGGCTGGTGGTGCGTGTCGAAAAGCCGGGCGTGATTGAAAGCGGCGAGGAGATCACGGTCGCGATTCCCGACCAGTGGATTTATCGCCCCTGACGCGAGGCAATAGAGGGCATTGCAGAGAAGGAGCTTCCAGATGGACGTCATTAGCGGAGGCTGCATGTGCGGCCAGGTGCGCTTCAAAGCCTCGGGTGAGCCCTGGCGCGTCGGCCTCTGTCACTGTCTCGATTGCCGCAAGCACTCCGGATCTCTGTTCAGCGCCTTGGCCATCTTCCCGGCAAAGGCCGTGGTGATAGAAGGCGAAACGCGCGATCATCGCGGGCGCCATTTCTGTCCGCAATGCGGATCTTCGGTTTTCGGGATATCCGAGGACGAGATCGAGATCGCTATCGGGACGCTTGATGAACCCGACCAGTTCAAACCAAGCTATGAGCTTTGGACCACCCGACGGGAAGGATGGCTTCCGGAGTTTCCGCTTGCACATCACTACGAGCGGAACCGCACGAGAGACGGCCGAACGGAAGACTGAAGACCAGCGAGCGGAGGAGGTCTTCCCTCCACATTCGTGCGACAAAAACTTGTCTCGGCACGACGCAGGTCTTGCGGGCGCTTCGCGAATGATATAAAGATATGTTTATATCGTTTTTGGAGTAAGCATGCTGTCTCAGTCACCGCTCAGTCTGGAAGAAAGCGTGGAAGTGCTCAAGGCAGCCGGCGAACCGACCCGGCTCCGCCTGATCGCGCTTCTGGCCGCAGGAGACCTCACGGTTTCGGAGATGACCGAGATTCTCGGTCAGTCTCAGCCGCGCATCTCGCGCCATCTCAAGCTTCTCGGCGAGGCTCGTCTCGTCGAGCGCTATCAGGAAGGCGCGTGGGCCTATTTCCGGCTGATGGGAGACGGGTTGCGCGCGAAGCTCGTCAATCACGTGCTCGAAGCGACCGCCAATTCCGACACCGTTCTCAATCGCGATGCCGAGCGCCTGAAGGCTATCAAGCAGGCCCGTGCCGATCGCGCACAGGCATATTTCTCCGCCAATGCGGAAGGGTGGAACGAGCTGCGCAAGCTGCATGTGCCCGAGGATCAGGTAGAAGCGGAAATTCTCAGGCTTCTCGGTCGCAATCCGTTCAATGCGCTTCTCGATCTGGGCACCGGAACCGGCCGGATGCTGGAGCTGCTGTCGGACAAGTACCGCCGGGCCATTGGTGTGGATGCGAGCCGCGACATGCTTTCGATCGCGCGGACCCAACTCGACGAAGCCGGGATCAACAACGCCTCTGTCAGGCATGGCGACATCTACAACCTGCCGCTCGACAATGACGAGTTCGACGTCATCACCATCCACCAGGTGCTGCACTTCCTTCAGGATCCCGCGCCGGCAATTGCCGAAGCTGCGCGCATGCTGGCACCCGGCGGTCGCTTGTTGGTGATCGATTTCGCGCCTCACGCCCATGAGGAACTACGGTCCGAGCACGCCCATGCGCGTCTTGGTTTCAGCCACGAGAGTGTTGCCGAATGGCTGGTCCAGGCTGGTCTCGCGCTGGAAGAAATCACCGATCTGCCGCCTGATCCACAGGGCGACGGCGCGCTGACTGTTACGCTCTGGCTGGCACGCGATCCCCGCATGCTCATAGCCAATCCTTCGATACTCGCCACAGGAACAGCCTGATATGCCCACCCGTTTCGATTCTCCCACGCTCGCCGGCCGCATCAAGGTGTCATTCGAGTTCTTCCCGCCGAAGAACGGCGACATGGAAGGCCAGCTCTGGGAGAGCATCTCGCGGCTTGCGCCTTTCAACCCGGATTTCGTGTCCGTGACCTATGGCGCCGGCGGCTCCACAAAGCAGCCGACGCTGAACACGATCTCGCGCATCATCGGCGAGACGGATCTCGCACCCGCCGCGCACCTGACCTGCGTCGATGCCACACGCGAGGACGTCGATCAGGTCGCACTCGAATTCGCCCAGTCCGGCGTCAAGCATTTCGTGGCGCTTCGCGGAGACCCGAGCGAAGGCGTTGGCGCGAAATACCGTCCGCATCCCGGCGGCTACGAGAATTCTGCAGCGCTCGTCAGAGGACTGCGGGAACTCGGCGATTTCGAAATTTCCGTCGCGGCCTATCCGGAAAAGCACCCCGAAAGCCCGGATTTCGCGCTCGATGTCGATCTCTTGAAGCGCAAGGTCGATGCCGGGGCCACTCGTGCCTTGACCCAGTTCTTCTACGACAACGACGCTTACGAGCGTTATGTCGAGCGGGTTCGCAAGGCCGGTATCTTCATCCCGATCGTGCCGGGCATCATGCCCATCCATAATTTCGCGCAGGTCGCCCGCTTTGCCGATATGTGCGGCGCTTCGGTGCCGGAACTTCTCGCCCGGCGCTTCGAGGGGCTAGAGAACGATCCCGAGACCCGCGCCATGGTTGCCACTGCGGTTGCGGCGGAGCAGGTCTATGATCTTGTCGAGCGTGGTGTCGACGAATTCCACTTCTACACCATGAACCGCGCCAAGCTCGTCTACGCGATCTGCCATCTTCTCGGGCTGCGCGGTAACGGCAATGGCAGCAACGGTAACGGCATACACGTCGCTGCCTGACGTCGTCGTCTCGCCTCACCGAGAATTCAGACAAAGAAAAAGGCAGGAGCATTGCGCTCCTGCCTCCCTGTATTTTTTGTCGCTTCTTTTCTTCGTCGCTTTTGGGGGACGGGGTGAGCCTCAGATAAAAAGCATGGCTCCGACGAAGATAAACGCAGCACAGATCACTAGGGCATTGACAGATTGTGTAAACCCCATCGCGGTCCTCCTTGCGTTGGTAAGATCATATTAAGGTCTGAGGCAGGGGTGAGGAAAGCGAAAATTATGCTGCATTGCAGTGATATCGTGGAAAATGCGCTCCGGAAAAATACCTAAGACCATGAAAGACTGCGGGAAACGGCGGCTTTAACAAATTGTTAGGAGATAATACCGGTTGGCGAGAGCTTACCAACCGGATCTGATGGTTCAGCTTCGTCAGCTGTGCTCCGCGAAGGCCTGTTCGAGGGCCCTTGCCACCGAGAGAAGCTGCAGGTCCTGCCCGAAGCGCGCAACGGCCTGAATGCCGAGCGGCAGGCCCGATTTCGCCTTGAAAAACGGAATGTTGACCGTCGGCGTTCCCATCAGCGTCCAGAGCTTGTTGAAGCGCGGATCGCCGGTGAACGCCAGTCCTCTGGGGGCTGCGCCGGGGGCCGACGGGGTAAGCAGGATGTCGACTTCGTCGAAGAGTTTGCGCGTGGCGCCGCGTCCGCGCTTGGCCGCCCGGCGGGCGTCGTCATAGACCGAGGGCGGGATGGCGAGACTTTCTTTCACCGTCGCGACGAGCTTCTCGCCCATTTGGTCCTCGTAAAGTGCCAAGTCCGGGCCGCAGCTCATGCCAGCTTCGTAATTCTGCAGCGTTGAGTGGGCTTTGCGGGCGCGGGCGTTTTCGTCGGGCTCGCTGATGGCTATCAACTCGAAGCCTGCAGCTGTGGCAGCTTCTGCCGCGCGCTCCAGCGCCGCTTGCATCTCCGGATCGGCGCTTTCCAGTTCACCGCAGAAATAGATGCCGATGCGGGTTGATGCTGGGTCCACCGGCTCCGGATTGAGCGGACGTCCGGTGAGCAGATGGGCAAACAGGGCGACATCGGTGATGCTTGCCGCGAACAGCCCCACCGTGTCGAGGGATGGCGCGAAGTGCTTCATGCCTGTCGAGGGCAGAAGCCGGTAGCTCGGCTTGTAGCCGGCCACGCCGCAGAAGGATGCAGGTCGGATGACCGAGCCGCCGGTCTGGGTACCGATCGCGGCGGGGATCATGCCGGCGGCCACTGCCGCCGCGGAGCCGGATGACGAGCCGCCCGGGGTATGAGCATGATCATGCGGATTGACGGTGGGGCCGGCATCGAAATAGGCGAACTCGGTGGTTACCGTCTTGCCGAGAATAGTTGCTCCACGTCTGCGCGCGAGCGCAACGACCGACGCATCGGTTTTCGGCCGGTAGCCTTGATAGATTTTCGAGCCGTAGGTGGTGGGCATGTCGAAGGTGTCGAAAATGTCCTTCACCCCGATCGCCACGCCGGCGAGGGGACCCTCCGTCGGTACTTCGGGGTCTCCGGCGAGATGGCAGAACGCCTGGATCTCGGGGTCGCGGCGACGCGTTGCGTCACGCGCCAGCGCGACCATCTGATCCGGTTTCGCCTTGCCGGTCTCACGCGCGGCCACCAGTGCCGCGAGCGACATCATCTGACCTGCCACCGTCTTCCCCCCGATAAGATCGTTGCTCCCCAGGAGCCCCGTTGTTACGCAGGCTGTCTGCCGCGCCATCTCAATCGATTGTCGAGCGTCAGAAGCCCGACCGCAATCAGGGCGAGGCCGGCAAGTTCGGTTATCGACAGATTCTCGCCGAGAAACATGACGCCGAGCAGGATGGCCGCCGGTGGCACCAGCAGCGTGACCAGCGAGGTGCCGGTGGCACCTGCGCGGGCGAGAATACGGAAGAAGAGGATATAGGCGAAAGCGGTGGAGAGCAGCGCCAGAGCGACCGTCGCCAGGACGGCATCAAGGGGAGGGGCCGTGAGTGTCCACGGGCGATCGATGACGAGCGCCAGCGGCAGCATGACAAGGCTCGAGGCGGTCAGTTGGCCCGTGGCGACCATGCGGGGCGGAACACCCCGGAAACGCTTGCCCCAGGTCGCAGCAAAACCATAGGACAGCGCCGCGCCAAGGATGGCGAGCAGCGGCCAGACGGGCGTGTTGGTATGGTCGAGCGCTGCCGGACCGATCAGCAGGACCACGCCCGCAAGCCCCAACGCACAGCCGATCAGCTTGGCCACGGTGATCTTTTCATCCTCGGTGAAAACCTGCGCGACGAGTACAGTCCACAGCGGCGTAGTGGCATTGAGGATCGAGGCGAGACCGGCCCCGATCACCGTCTGACCTGCGAAGATCAGGGTAAAGGGAATCGCATTGTTGATGATGCCGAGGAGAAGGAGTTCCGGCGCTCGGGCTTTCAGCGTGGCATAGAAACCGGGCATGCGGCCGAATGCCAGATGCAGCGCGATGGCCGCGAGCAGCACCCGGCAGAGCACCAGCGTGAAGGGCGGGATGTGCTGGACCGCTATTCGCGCAAAGAAGAACGATCCGCCCCAGATCAGACCGAGTGCGATCAACATCGCCCAGGTGGCGAGGTCCATCGAGGCTGGGGACGATACGGTCGGCGATGGCGATGTGGCGGTGCGTGTCATGATCGGTCAATGCCCGTGTTGAATAGGGCGGCAGCATTGACCGAACGGTCCGGAAAGCACCACCCGAAATCGGATGGCTGCACCGGTTTCAGTCGAAGTTGGAGGTGCACCATGGGACTGAGCCCGGAACGCCGGATATGCGTTCCATATAGCGTTCGAGACGCGGGCGGGCTGTTTCCCCCGTCAATTTCAGCATCCGCCAGCGGTTCAGGCCGAGCGCCACCGGAATGTCGGCAAGCGTGAAAGTGTCGCCGGCCACGAAGGCGCGATGGTCTTCGAAAGTCTGTTCAAGGATGCCGAGGCACTTTCGGGTCGTCTTTACGGATTCCTCGACGCGCGCCCCGTCGTCATAGCCCGGGGTCTGCCGGCCGAGGGCATGGAAACCGTAGCTCATCGCCGGACCCATCTCCGTGCCGTACCAGTCGAGCCACTGGTTGACGATGGCGCGGGGCCGGATTTCCTGCGGCAGCAGCGCGCTGTCACCTTCGGTGGTTGCGAGATAGCGCAGGATCGCGTGGCTTTCCCAGAGCACGAAATCGCCTTCGATGAGAACCGGGATCTGGGCATTGGGGTTGAGCGCCAGGAATTCGGGTTCGGAGGTCGGACGCACGCCGCGCCCCCAGTCCTCGCGCTCATATTGGAGCCCGAGATAATCGCAGGCCCACAAAACCTTGCGCACATTGATGGACGAAGTTCGCCCAAGTATTTTCAGCATTCCAATTCTCCCTGCCCGAAGCACCGGAAATGGCGTCTTGCATCATCCGTTGTGGCGCGATCCTATGGCCGTTGAAAGGCAAGGTGGAATCAATTCCGCTGATAGGTCGATGAGCGGTGGCTCAACAGTGTCTCGACGCTTCGCTTCGATGCTCTATGTGGTGAATGGCAGGCCGGAAACCGGCGGCAGATCAGGGAGACTTCATGCGTAAATTCTCGACCGGAACGGAAGCCGCACTTGAGCTTCGCCCCGATCACCCGCTTTATTGTTTCCGCCCCGAGATACTCAAGGCCGACGCAAAACAGTTCATGTCGCTGTTTCCCGGCGATACGGCTTATGCGGTCAAGACCAATGGCGAACCCATGGTGCTCTCGAATCTGGTCGAGGCCGGCGTGAAGATTTTCGATGTTGCCTCTCCGGGCGAGTTTGCCGCCGTGCGCGAAGCCTCGCCCGATGCGGAGATGCTCTACATGCATCCGGTGAAGGCACAATCCGACATTCGCCTCGCGCTCGAGACCTACGGCATCCGCGTCATGTCGCTCGATCACGAGGACGAAATTGCCAAGGTGCTCCGGATCGTCCGGGCGCTCGATCTCGATCCGGGCTCGATCACCATCTATGTGCGGCTGCAGACCAAGGGTCACGCGACATACGAGCTGTCGAAGAAATTCGGTGCCGCGCCCGGACACGCTGTCGAACTGGTCCAGCGGCTCGACCGCATCGGCTTCAAGGTCGGTCTGTGCTTTCACGTCGGCAGCCAGGTAGAGGAGGCCGCGAGCTACGAGTCCGCGCTGCGCTCGGCGGACTGGGTGCGCAACCGCGCCGGGGTGGAACTCGTCGGTCTCGACGTCGGCGGCGGATTTCCGGCGACCTATGGCGAAGACCCGGCACGCAAGCACAACAAGATGCCGTCGCTCGAGGATCTGATGGCCCGGATCAGGTACGATATCAGCGATTGGGAATTCGACCAGATGCATCTGACTGCCGAGCCGGGGCGGGTGATCGTGGCGCGCGCCTTCTCGCTGATCGTCCGGGTCATGCTCAGAAAGGGCCGCCGGCTCTATATCAACGACGGAATCTGGGCCTCGCTGTCGGACAGCTGGACAGGCAAGATCACCCTGCCGGCGCGGTTCATCCCCGATCCCGCGCGCAAGATCCGCAATGGCGATCCCGAAAAGATCGTGCCGTTTCGCGTCTGCGGGGCCACCTGCGATTCCGTCGACATTTTGTCGCGGCCGTTCTGGCTGCCTGAAACGATCGATACAGGCGACTGGATCGAGATCGGGCACATCGGTGCCTATTCGCTGTCGCTCAGAACCCGCTTCAACGGCTTCTATCCGGACGATTTCGTCGAGGTGACGACCCCCTTCGAAGGCGAGGGCGAGCCTGAAAGCTACGCCAGCCTCGAAACGATGGGTGACTGATACATATTGCTATTAAGATGTATTGGTCGGCGGCTGGCGCCATGCTAGACTATTGGTTCGCGTCATATCGGGGTCCGCGCTGACAGGAACCCCTGACTACAGGATTGGGGCCATGCCCAAACTGATCCGTTTCCTGATCATCAACACCGCTTTCGGCGTCCTCATCGGGTGGCTGATCGCGGCGGCGGTTCTCTATTTTAACATCAACGGTTTCGGCGATCTGGTGAACCATTCGCGCAGCCGGCTGGTGGCCTATTTCATCCTGTTCAATTCCTTCGGCGTCACCTTCGGTTTCGCGGTGATGGCCTCGGCGGTCATGCTGATGCCGCACGACAAGGACGAGTTCGACAAGCTCTGACCCCAGAGCGATTTCGATTTTGTCGGAATCGGCAAAATCGAAATGCGTAAATGAATTCAGTCGCCTGTCGAACCTAACCGTTTACGCCTAAAGGCGAAACGGTCTACCGATAGATGAGCGTCGGCAGCCACATGGTGAAGATCGGGACGAAGGTCACCAGAAGCAGTACCGCAAACAGCGGGATGAGGAACGGCGCGGTGGCGCTTACGCAGCGTTCGAACGGAACCTTGGCCACGCGTGAGAGCACGTAAAGCACCATGCCGACCGGCGGTGTCAACAATCCGATCATCAGGTTGAGCACCAGGATAACACCGAAATGGACCGGGTCGACGCCGACATGAATGGCGATCGGCAGCAGGACCGGCACCAGGATGGTGATTGCCGCGACCGTTTCCATGAAGCAGCCGACCACCAGCAGGATCAGGTTGATCAGCAACAGGATGATGATCGGGTTCTCCGACACGGTCAGAAGGGCTGCTGCAAAATGCTCGGGAACGCGGTTCGATGTGAGGATCCAGGCGAAGATCGAGGCGGCAGCGACGATGAAGAGAACCACCGCAGTGGTTTCGATCGTGTCCATCGAGACCTTGAGGAAGCGGCGCAGCGTCAGCGTCCGGTAGATCACAAGGCCGAGAAACAGCGCCCAGGCGCAGGCGGCGATGGCCGCTTCCGTGGGCGTGAAGGCGCCGGTCAGAATGCCGCCGACAATGATCACCGGCGTCAAGAGCGACAGGAAGGCACGGATGAACGCGCGGCCCAGAATGCCGAACCGGAAGGCCTGATCTCGCGGATAGTGGTAGCGATGGGCATAGAAGGCGACCATGATCATCAGCGCCGCCGCCATCAGCAGGCCCGGAATGAGCCCGGCTGCAAACAGCTGGCCAATCGAAGCACCTGCAACGACGCCGTAGATGACGATCGGCAGCGAGGGCGGGATGATCGGGCCGATTGTCGAGGACGCGGCAGTAATGCCAACGGCGAAGCCGGGGTCGTATTTGGCGTCGCGCATGGCCTTGATCTCGATGGCGCCTAGGCCTCCGGCATCGGCTACGGCCGCGCCGGACATGCCGGCAAAGATCACCGAGGCGCCGATATTGACGTGTCCCAGTCCGCCCGGCAGCCAGCCGATCAAGGCCTTGGCGAAATCGAAAATGCGCTCGGTAATGCCCGAGCTGTTCATCAGGTTGCCGGCGAGGATGAAGAAGGGCACGGCGAGCAGCGGAAAGGAATCGACGCCATTGATCATCCGATGGGCGACGACGAGGCTGGGCACATGCCCGTCGATGAGGATGAAGATCAACGAGGGACCGGCAAGCGCGATCGCCACGGGAACGCCGAGCGCGATCAGTGCGAAAACCAGTACGAAGAGAAGGGTCAGGAGCATGGCATGCCTTCGGTCACAGCGAGGGGCCCACGGCCTTGGCGGTTTCGGGATCGATCAGTCGGGAGCTGCCGGTGCGGAGATGACGCCAGAAGGCGACGAGCGCATAAAAGGTCATGGCCGCGAAACAGGCGCAGATGAACCAGTAGATCGACGATTTGGGGAAATCGATGGACACCATTTTCTGCTGTGTCCGCGCAGCCACCTGGGCGCACAGATAGCCCATGACGCCATAAAAGCCGATCGATACGATATCTATGAAATATTGCAGCGCCTTGCGCATCGGTCTTGAAAGCCACCGGAAGGCGAGCTCCACGGCGATCTGGCTCTCGCGCCGGACTGCCATCACAACCCCCAGAAAGGTCACCGTCACCAGGAGGAAACGAGCGATCTCCTCGGTCCAGCCAAGCGAATCGTTGAGGACGTAGCGGGTGAAGAACTGCAGAAAAACCACGAAAGCCAGAGCCCAGAAGACGATCAGAACCAGCCCGTCGTCCCATTGGAACCCGGTCAGGTCTTCGTCTTCCTCATGAATCAGGTCGGCAATCGAGGTTTGGTCATCGGTCTTGTCATCAGGCGACATCAGTGAACCTCCGAAGCAACTGATACGCGACGGCCCGAAAGCCGCCGCGCAGGGCGAGTTTCCCGGCTTCGGTTACTCGATGGCCTGCAGCTTGTCGTAGGTGGCCTGATCCCACGTTGCGTCGGGGCCGTTGTGCAGCTTCATGGTGGCTTCGCGGAACGGCGTGCGGTCAACCTCGTTGACGGTCACCCCATTGTCCTTGAACCACTGCACCAGCTCCTTTTCCTTCTCGATAATCTGGGAGCTCGCGCATTCGGCGGTCTCGTCGAGAACGCCGTCGAGGGCCGTCCGGTCCTCTTCGCTCATCGAGCCCCAGGTCGGGCCGCCGACGATGGTCATCAGTGCGTCGCTGATATGGCCGGTCAGCGTGATATATTTCTGCACCTCGTAAAACTTCTTGGCCTGGATGGTCGGCAGCGGGTTTTCCTGGGCATCGACCGTGCCCTGCTGGAGCGCCAGATAGACCTCGGCAAAGGCGATCGGGGTGGGGTTCGCGCCAACGGCCTGCGGGAACATCATGTAGAGGGGCGCGTTCGGCACGCGAATCTTCAGACCCTTCATGTCGTCCGGTGTCTTGATCTCGACATTGGAGGTGACGTGGCGCTGGCCGTAATAGGTCATCGAAGTGATGTGGTTGCCAGAGGCATCCTCATAGCCCTTCGCCATTTCGTTGAAGAGGTCCGAGTTGCGGTACTTGTCCCAGTGATCGTAGTCGCGGAACATGAAGGGCGCGCCGCCGATGGCGATCGGGCCATAGGCCCGGCCTGCGAACAGCTGTCCGGTGTAAATGATGTCGACCGTGCCGAGCCCCAGGCCCTCATTGATATCGACTTCCTTGCCGAGCGAAGATGCCGGAAACACCTCGATATTGTAACGCCCGTCGGTGGCTTTGGAGAGCAGATCGGACGCTGCGACCGCGCAGGTGTGATAAGGCTCGCTGGCCTCGTAGACATGCGCCCATTTCAGCGTTTGCGGTGCGGACATTGCGGGGCCGGAAACGGCAACCAGCATGGTCGACGCAAGCGCCGCCAATGCGAATTTCTGAATTTTCATTGATAGTTCCTCCCAAAACTATGTTCACCCAATCAATGCCGGTTTCCGTTTCTCCTCGGTGTCACACGGAACCTGCACCACATGGTCCGAAGTTCATACTAACATTCTAGTATAATCACAAGGCATAGCTGTAGTCCCGTGCTCGGCAAGCAACGCGTGTTTCGCGGAGTTTGCTGCGCATCAAGTGTGGGCGGCGCTGGCGCGCAGGCAGTTGCCCTTGCCGCGCGCAGCAGGCTACTGTTTCCAGAATTGTCCGAAAGCGGAGTGTGGCGTGGAAGATCAGATCGTTGAAGCGGTAGAGGCTGTGGGTCACGCTGCCCATGGTGGGGATCCGCTCGTCGGCATTGCCGTTGCCGTAGCGGTCGCCGCTATCCTCGGACTGGGATTCATGTATCTGCGCCAGCCGCCGCTGGTCGGTTTCATTCTCGCCGGTCTGGCNCTTGGTCCAACCGGAATGGGCGTGATNCANACNTCNGAGAATGTATCGCTGCTGGCCGAGATGGGCGTCGTCGTTCTGCTGTTCTTCATCGGCATGGANTTGTCGATNAAGGCCTTCATCACCAGTCTCAGACAGGCNACGCTGGTTGCCGGCGGCCAGCTTGTCGTCTCGATGCTGCTTGCCGCNATATTCACGCTCTGGCTTGGGGCGAACTTTGCCGAAGGTATCATTNTGGGCTTCATCATCGCGCTCTCNTCCACCGTCGTTGCGATGAAGATGCTNGACGGCATGGGNGANNTGCGCGCCGAACCNGGCCGCGTCGCCGTNGGCGTGCTGATCGCGCAGGATCTCGCGGTCGTGCCGATGCTCATTCTGGTCTCGAGCCTCGGCGGCGGTACCTTCAATCTTGGTGAGGTGACACTCAAGGTCGTCATTGCCGTGGCACTGCTTGGCGGCATCCTCTGGTGGTTCGGCAAGCATCCCAAGCTCAAGGTGCCCTTCGCCTCGAAGGTGGCCGAGAATGTCGATCTTCTCGCCCTGGGCTCGCTNGCGCTTTGCTTTCTCGCCGCNGCNCTCTCCGGTCTGGCCGGTCTTTCGCCGGTNTATGGNGCCTTCCTCGCCGGCATCATCGCNGGNAATTCCACACTGCGCTCNCGCGTNATNCCGGTCATCGAGCCNATCCAGTCNGTGCTGGTGGTGGTGTTCTTTCTGTCGATCGGCTTGTTGATCGATCTCGACTTCATCATGGCCAACATCTGGCTGGTNCTCGCNGCGTCCTTCCTGGTGATNTCGGTAAAGACGGTNTTCAACATAGCGCTTCTGCGGGCAACCGGNTCGGAGCCGAAGACCGCGCTGGTNGCCGGNCTTTCAATGGCGCAGATCGGGGANTTTTCCTTCGTGCTGGCNGCTGCNGGCTGGTCGTCGCGCGCGCTNGGCTACGATATCTATCGCCTGGCAATCGCGATNACTGCGGTATCGCTTCTCTTCTCGCCGATCTGGTTCAACCTGATGGAGCGCGTCGAGCGGATNGCNGCCAGCGGGCTCGGCACCTATCGCGAAGCGCTCAAGCTTGCCTATGAGGGAGAGTTGGGCGAGGTNTCGCGGCGGCGNGAATCCCTGAGCGACGCTTTCTGGTGGGGGCGGCTCAGATACCGCGCCGCCCGTTTTGCCGTTTACCAGAAGCGCAGTCGCAAGCTGCGGGAGCAAGTAGAAGCGTCGCGCGCGAAACAAGCGGCGACAGTCGCCGCCGCCGCCGAAGTATCGGAAGCCCATCCGGGGCCGGCGGAAGGTGAAAAGACGGAAAACCCGTCGCCCAGCCAGCCGAAGAGTACGGCCTGAAAGCGGATCAGAGCGCGTTGAGCAACTGCCGGGTNGGCCAGCCATCNGCCGGCATGCCGAGACGGATCTGCTCGGCGCGGACGGCCGCGCGTGTGCCGCCGCCGAGAATGCCGTCGATGTCGCCCACATCGTAGCCCTTGGCGGCCAGCTTCTGCTGCAGCGACTTCATCTCGCCATCGCTCAANCCGTTGTCGGNGGTGCCGGCATTGTAGCGCTCTGCGCCCGCGAGGCGGGTGGCGAAATAGGCCGCCGAGGTGGTGTAGATGAAGCTCTTGTTCCACTCGAGATAGACGTCGAAGTTCGGGAATGCCAGAAACGCCGGACCGTCCTTGCCCTGTGGTAGCAGCAGGTCGGCGGGAAGCGACCCGGACGGGTTCGAGCCGTCGCGGATTTTTACGCCCATCTTCAGCCAGTCGGCCGTCGTCATGCCCTGGTCGAGGCCCGACTTGTCGAGCGGCATGCCGGCGGGAAGTGTGACTTCCTTGAGCCAGGGCTCACCGGCGCGCCAGCCGAGCGACTTAATGAAGTTCGCCGCGGTCATGATCACGTCCTCGGGTGTTTCCTTCAGCTTCACGTGGCCGTCGCCATTGCCGTCCACGCCGTGGGCTATGATATCTTCCGGCAGCATCTGCACCTGGCCGATCTCGCCGGCCCATGCGCCGGTCGTTCCGCGCGGGTCGAGGTCGCCATGCTGGANCATTTCAAGAGCCGCGATCAGCTGCGGGCGGAAGAGTTCGGGCCGGCGGCAATCATGGGCGAGGGTCGCAAGAGCCTGCAGCGTGTTGAAGTCGCCTTGCACCGCGCCGAAGTCCGTTTCCAGCGCCCAGAATGCGGTAATCACCGCAGGCGGCACGCCATATTGCTGTTCGGCACGGGCGAAGGTGTCGGCATATTGCTGCATCTTCTTCTGGCCGATCTGCATGCGCGATCCGGAGACGACGCGCTTGGAGAATTCGAGAAACGTCTGCTTGAACATGCCCTGCGAGCGGTCCATCGAGAGCACCTTGCTGTTGGGAGAAAGCCCGGCCAATGCATTGTCGGCCACGTTGGCCGGAACACCTGCGGCCACCGCGTCCGCCTTCACGCCTTGCAGAAACTGCCTGAAATCGCCGCCGCAGGCGGTGGACTGGGCAGAGGCCGATCCCGCCATCAGGGCGGCGAGCGGCAGGGCGAGGGCGAAGGACGTAAGCTTCATAAAGGTCTCCTGAAAATCTGTTCGTCGTACCCTAGCGCAATTCATGGCGCGATTGCGACGATCATTCCCGAAGGTCTCAGCTGCCGTGCTTGCTCAACCATTCGCGCCATTCGGCGCGGGTGCCGGCAAAGGCGTTGATNTCGACGTCNCCNTCNATGCCGGGCATTTTNCCGGTTCCGGTATATTGCCAGAAGCTCCAGGGGTGGTTCGGATAGATATCTCCGGGATGNGCGGCGACGGAACGCAGCCAGAACTGGTGGTCGCGGAAGTGCCCGTCAATGTTCTCGCGATGGAAATCGACAGTCGTATAGATGATCGCCTTCTTGCCGAAATGGCGTTCCACGATATTGAGCCAGGTCCGCATTTCCTTGCGCACGGTGGCCGCATCCGGCCGCAGCTTGCAGCTCGGCGAGGCGGGGTTCCACTCCATGTCGAGAACGGGGGGCATCTTCACAGCGGATTTGGGCACGTTGCGAATGAACCAGCGTGCCTGAACCTCCGCAGGGGTGCAGAAATAGTAAAAGTGGTACGGCGCATGCGGAATGCCAGCGGCACTCGCCCCGCGCCAGTAGTGGCCGAACCGGTTGTCGACGCGGTCTCCNCCCTCGGTCGCCTTGATGAAGGCAAAGGCGACGCCTGCCTTCTTGACTTCCGGCCAGTCGATCTCGCCCTGATATTTCGACACNTCGATGCCGTGAACCGGGTGCCGGGCGGGCGTCAGCGGGCCGAAATCCACAGGATCGGAATCGCCATAGGGAAGCGCGCGGACAGTCGAGGTCGATGACGTCAGCGAAACGGGGGAGAGGATGTCCGCCGGGCTGGTCGACGGACTGCAGGCGCTGAGCGTCAATGTCGCAAGGCCTGNCAGGACCAGCGCCGACAGGGTGCTCGAGAGTTTCGGGACGATCGCATCAGGCAGATTGTGCATGGCATCTTGATACACGGATTCGAGGCGTTCCACCATCCTGCCAATCCGGCCTGTCAGGTCTCTATAAAGCGTTGCTAAACCGGGTGTTAACCACTTCAACCGCGCCAGTCGCGCTCTCAGCTTTTGTTAAAACTCTTCCATGTAAGTTTGTAGGCCTTGAGGGAGTATTTGACATGACGTTGAATATTTTACCGTCGAGCATGGAAGCGCGATATGCAATCGCGGGCTCGGCGATCGGGGCGCTTACGTCCTTGGTATGCCTGTCGGTCGGTTTGACCAGCGGGCAGGGCATCTATGGTTATCTCCAAACACTCGCCTACAGTCCGTTGGTCAATTGCGCGGCCCTGGTCTTNGCGTTGGGGCTNGGTTATCTGGCTGCACGTGCNGGNCGCAGGNTGGACGAAAGCGANCGGCTGCTTGCGGCCGAGAGGGCCGGTATCGTCGAATTGTACCATCTGGCTTATCACGATGCGCTNACCGGTCTGGGNAATCGNCATGCGCTGCGCCGCGATACNGCGACGCTTGCCGGCATGGGNGAGGCTGACGAAACGTTGGCCGCCATCATTCTCATCGATCTCGACCGTTTCAAGGAAATCAACGATACGCTCGGTCATGANGCCGGCGACGAGGTTCTNCGCACGCTCTCCAAGCGTCTCAAGTCGGCNTGNGATTTCGAAAGCCGCGCCTATCGACTNGGTGGCGACGANNTGGTGATCCTGGCNGANGGCCCGCGTNACGTCGANGAACTCGAAACCTATGTACAGGCGCTGAGCAAGAAGCTGTTCAAGCCGGTCAGCCATGCCGGCCACNTGATCGACACGTCGGGCAGCATCGGCATTTCCTTCCTGCAGGGGGGCGAGGATACCCTGTCGGCGGCTCTCAAGAGGGCAGACCTGGCTCTTTATCTGGCCAAGGATGGTGGCGATGCGCGCCATGCCATCAACAAGGGTGAACTGGAAGACGAACTGACGTCGGAATCCTGTGCCGAGCACGTGCTCGACAAGGCGCTTGCCGAGGATCGTATCGCAGTGACCTACCAGCCGGTTGTCGAAACGACGACGCTGAAGCCGTCAGGTTTCGCTACCCTGGTCCGGTGGATTGGGGACGAGGCGGCAGTAACTCAGATCGCCGGCTTTGAAGTGGCACTCGAAAAGTGGCTGATCGATACAGTTCTGCGCGACATCAAGACGTGGCCGGATCATCTGACTGTCACGATATCACTCTCGCCGAAATCGATCTCGAAGCCNGGTTTCGCCGGAGAGTTTGCGAANACGATCACCCAGGCAGGNCAGCGCGCCGAGCGTTTCATTCTCGAAGTCGACCTGCGTCATCTGGATCANGAACCGGCCTGCCGCGCGAAGGAAAATCTCATGGCGCTGCGGGCGATGGGCGTGAGCGTTGCCACAACCGATCTGGTCGCGGGCAGCTTTGACGTCCCGCGCGCCGCNAATACGTCGATCGATCACTGGCGCATCGATGCAGGCCGCTTGCGCCGCGCTGCGGCAGCACGGCCCGATCGCGACGTGACCCAAGCCGTCAATCTCTTCGCCAATGCGATGGGGCTGAAGGTCCGGCTCGAAAACCTGCACGATACGGAAGATTTCACCTTCGCCTCCCGGTTTCCGGGTGCCTGCGTCATGGAAACCTCGCGCAAGCCCGGCATGACCGCCGCGCAGGCAAGCCTCCATGCCGCNCGGTTCGATCCTGACCGCCGTCACTTGCGAAAGGTGGTAGGCTAGGCCCGTCCTGCGCCGCCCGCCGTCGGCGTTGTCAGGATCACCGCTTCGCCTGCTTCAAGCATGGTCTGGTCGCAGGCTTTCAGCTCCTCGATCGTCCCGTCCTTGCGGCGGATTTCCGTTTTGCCGACTTGTCCCGCGCTACCTCCGTCGATCCCTTCGGGCGGACGGTTTCTGTGCGAGGAGAGGATCGCCATTTCCATCGGTTCGAGGAAGCGGATGGTNCGNTTNGTNCCGTCGCCGGCATTGAACTTGCCCTTGCCGCCNGAGCCNTGNCGGATATGNAAATCCTCGAGNTCCACCGGGAAGCGCATTTCNAGNATNTCCGGNTCNGTNANNCGCGAGTTGGTCATGTGCGTNTGAACGCCNGANGTGCCNGCGAANCCNTNGCCGTCATTGTGNTANCCCGCCGGNGAGCCTGAGCAGATCGTCTCGTAATACTGGTAGGTATCGTTGCCGAAGGTCAGGTTGTTCATCGTNCCTTGCGCNTTNGCAAGNGCGCCCANCGCGCTCNNNGAGCGCGNTGGTNACNTGCTGCG
Organism: Hoeflea sp.; assembly: GCA_002707605.1. Classification (GTDB taxonomy): domain Bacteria; phylum Pseudomonadota; class Alphaproteobacteria; order Rhizobiales; family Rhizobiaceae; genus Pseudohoeflea. The sequence continues at coordinate 97,816 of PANK01000011.1, read as the reverse complement.
AGGTCTCGACATTGCCGGCCACCACCGCGCGNGGATAGGCGGGTTTCAGCATCGAGCCTTCGGGNATGACGATGTTGATCGGCCGCAGGCAGCCGGCATTCATCGGGATCGGNTTTTCCACCATCACNCGGAAGGCATAGAGNACGGCNGCGCGGGCCACCGGTTCNGGCGCNTTGAAATTGTTCTCNCGCGCTTCAGACGTGCCGGTGAAATCGACNGTCGCTTCGCGCTTCTCGCGATNGACGGTGATCTTCACGCGGATCGTCTGGCCNGTGTCGGTCTCGTAGGCATATTCGGAATCGGTGAGCTTCTCCAAGACACGCGCCACGCTCTCGGCAGCGTTGTCCTGAACGTGGCCCATATAGGCTTCCACAACATCGAGCCCGAAATCGGCGACCATTTTCCTGAGGTTTGCCACACCCTTTTCGTTGGCGGCGATCTGCGCCTTCAGGTCGGCGACGTTCTGGGTAACGTTGCGGACCGGGTAGGGGTGGTCGGTCANAAGCTCTTCGAGCGCCTNTTCNCGGAANCGNCCCTGGTCGACGANCTTGAANTTGTCGATCAGCACGCCTTCCTCGTCNACNGTNGTNGCNAGNGGCGTCATCGANCCNGGCGCCGTTCCGCCGACATCCGCGTGGTGNCCNCGCGANGCNGCCCAGAACAGGATCTCGGTGTCCGAACCGTCCGCGAAGACNGGTGTGACCACAGTGATGTCGGGCAGNTGTGTCCCGCCATTNTANGGNGCGTTGAGAGCGTAGACGTCNCCGGGTTTGATCTTGCCTTNGTTGAGGCGNATGATCGTTTCCACCGAACGGTCCATCGAGCCCAGATGCACCGGCATGTGGGGCGCATTGGCGACAAGGGCGCCGTTACGGTCGAAGACGGCGCAGGAGAAGTCGAGCCGCTCCTTGATGTTGACCGAGTAGGCGGTGTTCTGCAGCGTCACGCCCATCTGTTCGGCGATCGACATGAAGAGGTTGTTGAAGACCTCGAGCAGCACCGGGTCGGCCTTGTCGGTGCCGATCGCCATCGCCCGGTCGAGCTTTTCGTGCCGGGTCAGGATCACATGATCGCGGGCGTTGATTTCGGCGGTCCAGCCCGGTTCGACCACGATGGTCTGGTTGGGTTCGATGACGAGCGCCGGCCCCTTCACCCGATTGCCGGGCTTCAGGCTCTCGCGGCGGATGACCCTGGCATCGTGCCACGCGCCACCTGAATAGATCTGCCGCGTTTCGTCGTNGGCGATCTCGCGGTCCTGGAGAGCATGTTGCTTTTCCTCGCGNTTGCCGCCGGAGACGTCTGTCCCTTCGACGGAAACNGCCTCGATGACNATNCNCTTGTCGTCATAGATNAAGCCNAACTGCGCCTTGTGCGCGNTTTCGAAATCGGCCTTGGCGCGATCGAGATCGAAGGTCTCCATGGCGACNGGAAGAGTGGTGTCCGTGCCGTCATANCGNAGCTGNAGCACNGGGCGTGAGGCGACCTTGTCAGCCGCGATCCCCTGTTCCGCCATTTCCGCGATGACGCCNGTTTTGAGCTCGCCGATCATTTTCTCGACGGCTTCGCGGCTTGANGGGTCGAGNGGCGCAATCAGCGCCTGNTGGCGTGAGGCGAAGACGCGNGCGAGGCCGATGCCGTAGGCGGAGAGAAGCCCGGAGAAGGGGTGNATGAGGATCGCNTCCATGCCGAGAGCATCNGCGACCAGGCAGGCGTGCTGTCCGCCCGCGCCGCCGAAGCAGTTGAGCAGNTANTTNGTCACGTCATAGCCGCGCTGGACGGAAATCTTCTTGATGGCGTTGGCCATGTTTTCGACGGCGATGGTNATGAANCCCTCGGCGATTTCCTCGGCAGATTTGCCGGGATTGGCCTGTGCCAGCTCCTTGAANCGCTCGGCCACCGCNTTGCGGTCGAGCGGTTGATCCTGTTCGGGGCCGAAAATCGCCGGGAAGAAGTCNGGCTGCAGCTTGCCGAGCATGACGTTNGCNTCGGTCACCGTCAGCGGCCCGCCCCGGCGGTAGCAGGCCGGGCCGGGATTGGCGCCNGCGGAATCCGGTCCTGCGCGGAANCGGCCTTCGTCGGCNTGCAGGATCGAGCCGCCGCCGGCTGCNACCGTATGGATGCGCATCATCGGCGCGCGTATGCGNACACCTGCGACTTCGGTGTCGAACACGCGCTCATAGTCGCCGTCATAATGGGCGACGTCGGTGGACGTNCCNCCCATATCGAAGCCGATGACNTTCGAGTAGCCNGCNAGTTCGGCGGTCTCGACCATGCCCACGACACCACCTGCGGGGCCGGAGAGGATTGCATCCTTGCCGCGGAACTTGTCAGCNGCCGTCAGTCCGCCCGACGACATCATGAACTGCAGCGTCGGNCCGTCTTCGCCNGCGAGNGTGGCGCCGAGTTCTCCCGCNACGCGGTCGACATAGCGCTTGAGGATNGGCGAGAGATAGGCGTCGACCACGGTCGTGTCNCCGCGNCCGACGAGCTTGATGAGCGGNGANATCTTGTGNCTNACNGAAATCTGNNGGAAGCCNGCNTNTTCGCAAGCCTCTTCGACGGCGNTNTCNTGGTCNGGATTGCGCCACGCATGCATGAGGACGACCGCGACGGATTCGATGCCAGTTTTGCGCGCCTCGGCGAGNGCGGTTTCCAGTGAAGCGATATCCGGCTCGCGGCGGATTTCGCCCTTGGCGGAGATGCGTTCGTCGATCTCGATGANGCGCTCATAGAGCTGTTCGGGAAGAAGGATTTCCTTGGCGAAGATCTCNGGCCGGGCCTGATAGGCGATCTTCAGNGCGTCGCGGAAACCCTTGGTGATGACGAGGAGGGTCCGGTCACCCTTGCGCTCGAGCAGCGCATTGGTGGCGACNGTNGTNCCCATCTTCACATGGCCGACNCNNTCGGCNGGGATGGNCTCGTNCTGGCCGACGCCCAGGAGATCACGNATGCCCTGAATGGCCGCATCCNTGTAGGCTTCNGGGTTTTCNGACAGCAGCTTGCGTTGNTGCAGCTCNCCNTCAGGTGCNCGNCCGACGACATCNGTGAATGTGCCGCCACGGTCGATCCAGAAATCCCACTTGCCGTCAGCCATGTTCNGTTCCTCGCGATACCGGTTTCCACCATGAGAACCATGCGCGAGCNANTACGTCAATAAATTATTGACATTTTATCAGTGTGAAGCGAGGCTNCTNCGGTCGCGATTTCCAGGGAGACAAGGGTCATGAGCATCAAACAGGGGNCGATCGGGCCCATCGTCTCCGCATCGCATCTCGCCGATGGCGCCATGCCGGCGCTCTCGGAATTGGAGTTCGCGCTGGTCATTCTCGGCAATGCCTATAACCGCTGGATCGCGGCCTGCGCGAACGCCGCTCACGGGGCGGGTCTGTCGAGCATGGAGGTGCAGATCCTGCATGCGGTCAATCACCGCGAGCGACCGAAGAGCCAGGCCGAACTGTGCATGATGTTCAACATCGAGGACACCCATGTGGTATCCTACGCACTCAAGAAGCTGGAGGCGCTGGAATGCGTCGAGAGCGGACGGCGCGGCAAGGAGAAAATCGTTTCCATCACCGAGAAGGGCGCTGCGCATTGCCTCGAATATCGCCGCCTGCGTGAGAAAGTGCTGATCGAGCCCATCCTCTCGCTCGGTCTCGACGCCAAACGGGTCAGCGAGATTGCGGGGCTGATGCGTGTGATGTCGGGACAGTACGACCAGGCGATGCGCTCGGCCGCGAGCATGTGAAAACTCAGCCGACCTTCGCCTTGCGTCCCATCCAGACGACCAGTCCGACGGCAAATGCGTAGGCGAGCTTTACCGGTGTAATGGTCTCGCCAAGCAACACCGCCGAAAATGCGATGGTGAAGAAGGACTGCAGGAGTTGCACCTGCCCGACACGGGCGATGCCGCCGAGCGCCAGTCCCCGGTTCCAGAACACAAACCCCAGAACCATCGAAAATGCCGTCAGATATCCGAATCCGGCATACTGGGCGGCGTTGGGTGTCAAAATGCCCCCGTCGATAAGAGACCAGATCGTTCCCACCAGCGAGATCGGCGCGATGAACAGGAGCGACCAGGCGATCACCTCCCAGCCCGGCATCGTCCGGGCAATCTTGCCTGAAATGACGTAGCCGCAGGAGGCTGAGAGTGCTGCCAACCCCAGCCACAGATCACCGATCCCGGGATTGATGTCGGCGCCCGAGAGCGAGAACGAGACGACGAGTGCCGCGCCCGCAATCCCGAAGGTCCAGAAAAGAAGACCTGGCTTTTCGCCGCCAAAAAGAGCTGCAAACGAGGCTGTCATCAGCGGCAGAATGCCGAGCACGATCCCGCCGTGGGAGGCCGGAACCGTCTGCATCGCGATGGACGAAAAGCCCGGGAAGCCATAGGCGAGAAGCAGGCCGGCTGCAAAAAGCTGCCACCTGTTGGCGCGCGGGAGGGGACGACGGAGGGCAATGAGGGCGGCTCCGGTAATAAGCGCTGCCCCGAATGCGCGACCGAATGTGATGAAGGCCGGTGAAAAACCGCCCAGCGCGATATGCGTCATGGGCAAGGTGGCGGCGAAGATCATCACGCCGACAAGACCGAGGAGATAACCGGACAGGGGAGGGGACGAAGCGGTAGGCGAAATATGCGTCATGCGCCTACAAGCCGCATGGCGCGGGGGCGCGTCCAATGATAATTCCGGCTTCATCCATTCATGAAGTTGATACCACCGTGAACGGCACGCTCTCGCTTTTGCCGTGTTCTTGGATTAAACGGGAATCATGTCGCTGCTCAAACGCCTTTTCGACGCCGTCGGCGGTACCGCCTCCCACGCTTTCACCAATGTGGTGGAAACGGTGCGGACGGTTTTTGCCGGCGATCCGGAAACCCGCCGCAAGGTTGCGTTTTCCGTCGCCATGATCGCGCTTTCGGCGAAGATGGCGAAGGCGGATGGCGTGGTGTCGAAGGAAGAGGTCGCAGCGTTCCAGGACATATTCGCGATCCCCGACGAGGAAGCGACGAATGTCGCGCGGCTCTATAATATCGCCAAGCAGGACGTCGCCGGCTACGACATCTATGCCGAGCGGATTGCCGGTCTTTGCGGTTCCGGCCATTCCAACTGCGCGATGCTCGAGGACATTCTCGACGGGCTGTTCCATATCGCCAAGGCGGATTCGCTGATCCACCAGAAGGAACTCGAGTTCATCGCCCATGTGGCCGATATCTTCGGCTTCGATGAAGAGCACTTCGACCGCATCATGGCGCGCCACGTCCACCCGGACGGGATCGATCCCTACCAGGTGCTCGGTATCGAGCCGCATGCGTCCTTCGACGAGGTTCGCCGGCGTTACCGCAAGCTTGCCGCCGACAGCCACCCGGATGCGCTTTTGGCGCGCGGCGTGCCCGAAGAATTTCTGGCGATCGCCAATGACCGGATGGCGGCGATCAATGCTGCGTTCTCGACCATCGAGAAACAACAGCAGGTTCCTGCATGACCGGGTTTGACCCGGATTATCCGCCCGCCCTGGTTCGCGCTTCCCCCAATTTCGGCCCTCGCCGGGGTGGTGCGTCCGAACCGCGCCGGCCGGACATGATCCTTCTGCACTATACGGGCATGGATACGGCCAGGGGCGCGCTTGAGCGGCTCTGCGATACGGATGCCGAGGTTTCCGCGCACTACCTCATCGATGAAGGCGGTATCGTCACCCAGATGGTCCCCGAAAGCCATCGTGCGTGGCATGCCGGCAAGAGCTACTGGAAGGGCGAGGCGGATGTGAACTCGGCCTCCATCGGCATCGAGATCGCCAACAAGGGGCACGAGGCCGGCCGTCCGGCCTATCCCGTCATCCAGATGCGGGCGGTTGCGCGCCTGTGCCGGGATATCATCGCCCGTCATGAAATCGCGCCCGATCGGGTGCTCGGTCACTCCGACGTTTCCATCGGTCGCAAGATCGATCCGGGCGAGTGGTTCGACTGGGCCTGGCTCGCGGCCGAAGGCGTCGGCCATTGGGTCGAGCCTGAACCGGTCGGCGGGGGCCGCTTCTTCCAGGAAGGCGATAGCGGTCCGCCGGTCGAGGCGTTGCAGACCATGCTGTCGCTCTACGGCTACCAGACCGAGACGCACGGAATATTCGGTAGCCAGACAAAAGGCGCGGTCATGGCCTTCCAGCGTCATTTCCGCCCGGCACGGGTGGATGGCGTGGCGGATGCGTCGACCATCGCCACATTGCACAAGCTCCTGTCTGCGCTGCCGACGCTCGCCTGAAATTTCTGTTGACCGTATCGCGCCAGACGAGTCGTGCCTGGTAAAAACACTGATATTTCAGAGGGTTCTAACGTTACCTGCGGTAACACAAGTTTATCACTTGCCGCATTTCCCGTTCATTCTCGCCACATTTTCGGCCAGCCCGACCGTCTATCAGGCTCCTATCACCGGGGCAGGGATCACGCGCTTCTCGCGGACCGCCCCAGATTGACATGACGCCCGGGGTGGCTGGTCCAAGGGATCGGCGGGGCGCAAGAGTGGGTTTAATACATGCACAAAGGTTTTGCGGTCGCGGCAGCGGCCTTGCTTTGCGCTGCCTTGGCGGGGTGCCAGACGGCAGGGGTGGACAACACGACGACCGGATCGATCTCGAAATCTGAGCTGAAGGGCAAGACCACCGTCTCGGGCTACGCAACGCGTCCCTACGGCAAGATCATCTCCTCCTACGCCAAGACTTACGGCGTTCCTGAATCTCTCGCTCACGCCGTGGTACGCGTGGAAAGCAACTACCGACCGAATGCCCGTGGCTCGCACGGCGAAATCGGTCTCATGCAGATCAAGCCGGCAACGGCCCGAATGATGGGCTATCGCGGTTCGGCCAAGGGGCTTTATGACCCCGACACCAACATCAAATACGGCATGAAGTACCTCGCAGCCGCCCACAAGCTCGGTGGTGGTTCGACCTGCGGCACGATCCTGAAATACAATGCCGGTCATGGCGCCAAGCGCATGAACCCGGTCTCGAAGGCCTATTGCGGCAAGGTGCAGGCCATTCTGAATTAAGCCGGGATCCCGGATTCAAAATGTTCCGGTCAAGGAGTTCGCCGCTTCCCCGACCGGGACGGGGTCGCGTCTAGTGACAGACGCGGCCCTTTTTTGTTTCAAGCTTCAGGACTGGCCGGGCAGGGCGTAGGCGATCACCTGGTCGCCGACCTTTGTTTCCATGAAGTGATGACCGCCGGGGACGAGAACGACATATTGCTTGCCGTCCACCTCGTAGGTCATCGGGGTGGCCTGGCCGCCCGCCGGCAGGTCCGTTTCCCAAACCGTCTTGCCGGTCTTGATGTCGATGGCGCGGAACTTGTCGTCCGTCGTCGCCGCCACGAAGATGAGTCCGCCGGCGGTGACCAGCGGTCCGCCGTTATTGGGCGTGCCGATGGTGACCGGGAGGTGGGAGTGAATGCCGAAGGGGCCGTTGTTGACCGCCGAGCCGAAGGGTTCGTCCCAGAGCGTCTTGCCGCTCTTCAGGTCGATGGCGCGGATCCAGCCATAGGGCGGAGCCGAGCAGGGAACGCCGGTTACCGGATTGCGCCAGCCGGCATTGACGTCGATGGCATAGGGCGAACCTGCCTGTGCGTCGCCCGCGCCTTCTGCCTTAGGTGCATTGCCGCCTTCGGTGATCGGCTTGATGCCTTCCTCGTTGGCGACCTCGCGCGGGATCAGCTTGTTGTAGTTCGGGATGTCGTTGTAGTTGGCGACGAGAATCCCGTTGACCGGGTCGACTGCGACGCTGCCCCAATCGGAGCCGCCATTGTAGCCCGGATACTCGATATAGTGAGAATTGACCTCGGGTGCGGTGTACTCGCCATCATAGACGGCGCTGCGATACTCGATACGGCAGAGGAGCTGGTCGAGCGGGGTTGCGCCCCACATGTCACTTTCCTTGAGGCGCGGTTTGGCGAGCGAGGCATAGCCTGAAAAAGGCTGGTTCTTCGAGAGGTTCTGCGGTTCGACGCCGTTCTGCGGCACGTCTTTCGTTTCGACAGGAAAGAGCGATTCACCGGTCTTGCGGTTCAGCACATAGATCTCGCCCTGCTTGGAAGGCAGAATGATCGCCGGCACGGTGCCGCCATTTGCGGGGAAATCCACCAGCGTCGGCTGCGAGCCGAGATCATAGTCCCACAGGTCGTAATGTACCGTCTGGAATTTCCAGACCGGCTTGCCGGTGGTTACGTCGATGGCGACCAGCGAGGACGAATACTCGTTCTCGAAATCCTTGCGGTTGCCGCCATAGTAGTCGACCGAGGAGTTGCCGAGCGGCAGGTAGACGTAGCCCAGTTCTTCGTCGCCGGCTGCCGCAGTCCACATATTGGGCGTGCCGCGGGTATAGACCTCGTCAGCGGTCGGCGCACCGAGGCGGTCCGGGTGGCCCATGTCCCAGGCCCAGGCGAGTTTGCCGGTCACGGCGTCATAGCCGCGGATCACGCCCGAAGGAGCGTCCTCGGCCTGACCATCCTTGACCTGGGCGCCGGTCACGACGATGCCGCGCACGATGGCCGGGGGAGCCGTCACCGCGTACCAGCCGGGCACGGTCTTGCCGATGCCCTTGTTCATGTCGACCTGGCCGTTGTCGCCAAAATCAGCGCAGCTCTCGCCCGTCAGTGCATCGACCGCGATCAGCCGGGCGTCGAGCGTGCCGGCGATGATGCGTTCCGCACAGGGCGCCTTCGCGTCAGTTTCAGGCACCTTGTAGTAGGCAGCGCCCCGACAGGTGGCGCCATAGGGAATGGAGTCGGGGGACACCTTAGGGTCATGCCGCCATTCCTCCTTGCCGGTCGCGGCGTCGTAGGAAATCAGGATGTCCATTGCCGAGCACACATAGAGGTGCCCGCCGACTTCCAGCGGGGTATTCTCCGGCGAGTATTTTCCCTTGGTCTTGCCGTTCGGCATGTCGCCGGTATGGGCAAGCCAGACCTGCTGAAGGTCCTCGACATTGGACGTGGTGATCTGNTCGAGCGGCGANTAGCGCTGNGCNGCNAAGGTGCCGCCATATTGCGGCCAGTCCTTGCCTGCCTTCAGAAGCTCNGCCGGTTTGGTTGAGACNGCCACNCCTGTTGCGGCGATCGTCGTNGTATCGGNNGCNGNANTNGANGCCTGCTGANCTNCTTGANGGNTTGATGCCGCTNCCNGGNGTGTTGTTGTCGGCCGCNGGCATGGCCGCNGGATCCGTNGTNTCCGNGGTCTCGCTGCCCGGNGTCGTGTTGTCNGCTGAAGGCAGGACGGCNGGGTCNGTGGTAGCTCGTGCTCTGATCCTGCGCGAAAGCNGGNGTGCCCATAGGNACGAAGTGTATTGCCAGCGGTGCGGCAAGGACGGCGCCCAGCAGCATCGTNTANGCCGGATGCCCGNGCATGACCGTGCGTTCTTCACGCGNCCGGCGGAAAGCGGGCAGNGANACAAGNAGCACAATCATCAGGACAGTCGGAGCAACGACACGCGGGACCAGGGGCCAGGGCGCGAGNCCCACCTCCCAGACCGCCCAGNCAAGNGTGAAGAGCCAGGTCNCCGTNTAGATCCAGAAGCCGATCATCGAGCGTCGGTAGAGGAAGTAGCCGGAGNTGATCAGGCCCAGNCCGGCGATGGCGTAATAGGGCGAGCCGCCGAGCCAGGCCAGCCATAGGCCGCCTCCACCAAGCGTCAGTCCGAGCAAAAAGAAGACGGCTCCAAGGATGGCCAACCACCATCCACCGGCGCCATGCGGGCGGTATGTGTAATGTCCGGGAGTGTTGGGTGCGCTCTCGGGTTCTGAAACGGAAGCCATGACTGCTCCTCCATGTTTGAACCACGTTGCAGCTGTGAGTGCTGCTATATCTCAAATGCACCGCAACAGCGTTTTGTTGCGTCACGTAGCAAAATTTCATGGAACCAAGTTGGCTCAACGGTGGGCGTTCGGAAGAAACNCNTTTGCGGCTGGCATTCGTGAGCAGGCTCGGATATGAGGGCCGAGCCAGTCGGCCGGGCAGCCGCGCGCCGCAACTCACCGAAAGGTGGCGGTTCGAGGAAAGTCCGGGCTCCATGGAACAACGGTGCCGGATAACGTCCGGCGGGGGCGACCCCAGGGAAAGTGCCACAGAAAGCAAACCGCCCCGCCACCTGAACGCCTTCGACAGAGGCGCTGAGGCGGCGGGGTAAGGGTGAAAGGGTGGGGTAAGAGCCCACCGCGTTTCCGGTAACGGCGACGGCACGGTAAACCCCACCGGGAGCAAAACCGAATAGGGATGACGCGGCGCAAGCCGGCCCGTTCCAGGCCAGTCATCCGGGTAGGTTGCTTGAGGTGCGCCGCAAGGCGTGGCCCAGAGGAATGGCTGCCACGTTTCCGTCTTCGGNCGGAAGCCATACAGAACCCGGCTTACAGGCCGACTGGCACTTCTATGCTTGAGACTTGAGGAAGTCGATCAGCGCCCGCAGCGCTGGCGGNATTTGTCGCCGACTTGAGTGGTAGAGATGCGCGCCGTCATAGGGCTGGGTCCAGTNCTCAAGAACCGGTACGAGCCGCCCGGAGCTGACATCTTCTTTAACGTCCTCTTCCACGTGCCAGCCGACGCCCCGACCGGAGCGTACGACGGCGAGCGCCAGGTCGGAGGAATTGCAGATGAGGGGGCCGGTGACCTGCTGGCGTATTTCCTGACCGTCTTTCTCATAATCCCACGGCAGAAGGTTTCCGCTCGTAATGGTCCGGTAGCCAATGCACTCGTGGCTCTTCAGTTCGCTCGGATGTTCCGGTTTGCGGTGTCGGCGCCAGTAGTCAGGAGTTGCGACNGTCAAGGTGCGCAGAGGNGGTCCGATGCGGATGGAGATCATGTCCTTCTCGACATTCTCCCCAAGTCGGATACCGGCATCGAAGCCCGATGCNACGATATCTGTCAGGCCGTCATCGACATTGACCTCTACGACGATTTCCGGGTGCTGTTTGAGAAAATCGGGCAGTCTGGCTGCAAGGAGTGTTGACGCGATCCAGTGGTAAGTCGTGAGCCTGACCAACCCCGCCGGCTCGCCGCGCCAGTCGGACAGAAACGTGAGCCCTTCGTCTATTTCGGCGAGCGCAGGGGTGAGTTTTTTGAGTAGCGCCGTCCCCGCATCCGTCGGCGCGACCGAGCGGGTGGAGCGTGCAAGCAGGCGGACCCCCACACGTTCCTCCAGGTTTCGCATCACGTGGCTGAGCGCGGACGGTGATACGCCAAGTTCGGCAGCCGCCCCGGTAAAGCTTCGTGTCCGTGCGATTGTCGCGAAGGCGGCTAGATCGTTGAGCGAGGTCTTCTTCATTGCTGAAAAAATCTCACAAGCTCATGCGGATGGAAAGGGCTAATCCGGTCGCTCGAGCGCTCATATGTTCTCCGNATGCCGCATCTGAGTGGAAAATTTCGGAGAACCGACATGAACTTGACAGACTATCGCCCGTTCGGCCGTTCCGGCCTGATCGTGAGCCCCCTCTCACTTGGAACCATGACATTCGGAGCGGGACGCTGGGGGAGTGAGGAAGCCGAGGCTCGCAAGATTTTCGAGACCTATGTCGAAGCAGGCGGCAACCTCATCGANACCGCCGACATCTATGGTGGAGGCGAAAGCGAGAAGATGGTCGGTAAGCTTCTCGCCGATAACGGGATGCGGGACCGGATCGTCGTCTCTACAAAATCAGGCTTCCCCCGATCGAAAGGCCATCCAATGCATGGAGGCAACGGCGCTTATAATATCCGTGCCGGGATCGAAGGATCGCTGCGCCGTTTGAAGACGGACCGGATTGATCTTTATTGGATCCATGTCTGGGATCGCACCACCCCGGCCGAGGAAGTTCTCAACACGCTCGCAGCGGCGGTCGCCCGTGGTGAAATCCTCTACTACGGCTTCTCCAACACGCCGTCCTGGTATGTCGCGAAAGTAGCCACACTCGCAGCAGCCCATAACCTGCCAGGGCCAGTCGGCCTTCAGAACGCATGGTCGCTGGTCGATCGCGGTGTGGAGCTCGACCTTCTGCCGATGGCACAGGAATTCGGTCTCTCCATCATGCCATGGAGTCCGCTGGGCGGCGGTCTTCTGACGGGCAAATACGGTCGAGAGATGCTCGAACAGGCCAATCGGCCAGGCAGCGTTCCGAATGAAGGACACGCTGAAAGCGACGGCGGCAACCGTCTCAGCGGCGACAATCCATACGGCGGCATGCTATTCACGGAGCGCAATTTCGACATCGTCGATACCGTGCGCGAGATCGCCGACGAGTTAGATGTTTCCATGGCGACCGTCGCGCTTGCCTGGGTGCTTTCCCGGCCTGCCATGGGCTCATTGCTGCTTGGAGCAAGTCGGGCGGAGCAGATCGCAAGCAACATCGCAGCGCTTGAAGTCGAGTTGAGCGACGATCAGCGGGCACGTCTCGATGCCGTGAGCGCACCTCAACTTCTCAATCCCTACTTTATCTTCCAGTTGCCGACGGNGATGATTTTTGGNCAGACGGTCTTTTCCAGGTCGGCCTGACAANCCGGCGGNGAACTCGGCATCGGGTTTTCATCGCCACNATACCGGACGTGGTNGTCGACGCTCAGCGACCACGTTCGGNGCGTGAAAAATGCGAGATTTTTTTGCCGTTGGCTTTCAATGGTTTGCCTCGATCNGNGCGGCCCNGNGTCACTTTCGGTTTTTGATCAAATGACTGCTTCAAGCTACTGAATACTAACGGTTCGTTAAGGTTGACGAGGTATTAAACGAGGTTGATTCCGACCTCTGAGATGGGGTCTTGTCCCATTGACGCCCATATGAGCCCATGGTATCCCAAAAGCACAGGATCGCGAGGCGGGTTGCGGCCGCCGGAACAGACAGATCGGACCGATTTTCGATCGGTTTGATCGGCGATTGCGATGACGCANCACGATCCTTNGCAATCCGGAATCATTCCGGGGNGCTCATGAGATGCGGCCAGAGGACGGAAACGGCTGTAACGCGTAATGAACCGGTTCCTCTCGAATGCGACGAACAANATAGATGCGAAGGGNCGGGTNTCCGTTCCCTCGGCCTTCCGGGCTGTGCTGGCGCGGAATGGCACGGAGGANCTCTATGCCTGTCAGGACTTCGTGTTTCCTGCCATCTCGATGGCGGGGCCGGAGATGCTCGATCGCTTCGAGAAGATGATTTCGACCCTCGATCCTTTTTCCGAAAAGGCCAACCGCATGTCGCTCGTCATTCACGGCGGGGGTGTGTTCATGAAGCTCGANGCCGAGGGGCGNATTCTGGTGACGGATTTTATCCGCGAGTTCACCGGGATAACCGACAAAGTGACCTTCGCGGGGCGCGGGGATCACTTTCAATTATGGGAACCGGGGGCATTCGAAGCCATGCAGGCGCGATCCCGGAGCCAGGACTTTCGAGCGGCCGAGAGGCCGACATAGGGGAGACGCGACGCATGACGATTGAGGGGGACAGCTCCGCCAACGGACATCCCGGTGAGGCTCGCCACATCCCCGTCATGCTTGAGGAAGTTCTCACCGCCCTGGAGCCCGCGCCGCGCAAGCGCATTCTCGACGGGACTTTCGGCGCNGGCGGTTACACCACAGCCATTCTGGAAAAAGGGGCCGAGGTGATCGCGCTCGATCGCGATCCTGACGCCATTGCCGGCGGAAAGGCGCTGCAGGCGCGTTTCGGCTCACGGCTTTCGCTCGTGCTGTCCCGTTTTTCCCAGCTTCTCGATCATGTCGAGCCGCAAAGCCTCGACGGCGTGGTTCTCGATATCGGGGTCTCCTCGATGCAGATCGACGAGGCCGATCGCGGCTTCTCCTTCATGCGCGACGGACCGCTCGACATGCGCATGGGGCAGAGTGGTCCGAGTGCGGCGGATGTCGTCAACAAGATGAAGGCCGCCGATCTCACCCGCATCTTCGGATTGTTGGGCGAAGAACGTCACGCCGGCCGCATCGCGCGGGCCATCGAGGCCGAGCGCAAGGAAACGCCTTTCGAGATCACCAAGCAGCTGGTCAGCGTCATCGAGAAGGTCTCACCGCGTCGCGCGCAGGACAAGATCCATCCCGCGACCCGCGTGTTCCAGGCGCTCCGCACCTACGTCAATGATGAGCTGGGTGAGCTGGCCCACGCACTGTTTGCCGCCGAGCAGGCGCTCAAGCCTGGCGGCCGGCTGGTGATCGTCAGCTTCCATTCGCTCGAGGACAGGATCGTCAAGCGCTTCTTCCAGGAGCGCTCCGGCAAGGCTTCCGGCTCGCGACACCTGCCGCAGGTTAACGTGACTGCGGCGACGTTCGAGGCGATCGGCAAGCAGCCCGTATCCGCAAGCGAAGCTGAAAGCGAAATCAATCCGCGCGCCCGCTCGGCGAAACTGCGCGCCGGTGAGCGTACCGAAGCGCCCGCCGGGTCTGCCGACATGTCCATTCTTCCCGTTCCCCAGCCGGCCGCATCCGCGGCTTCCGGAGGTTGAGTTAGATGCTGCGTACTCTTGATGTCGTTCTGATCGCCGCAATGATCGGTGCGGCGACGGTCACCTACCAGATCAAGCACCGCGCCGAGGACAAGCTCGACGAAGTCCATCGTCTCCAGGCAGCGATCAAGCTGCAAAAGGACACGATCGATCTTCTGGAAGCGGACTGGAGCCTTCTGAACCAGCCTGGGCGCCTCGAGCGTCTGACCAAGGAATTCAACGAGCAGCTCCAGCTCGACGTTATCACGCCTCTGCAGATGGCGCGGCCGGAAGAGATTCCGGGCTACGCCTCTGAATTCGCGCCGCAAGTGGCCGAAGGCGAGGGGACCCCTGATGCCAACCTCACGACCGGATCGGTGAAGCCATGATGCGGATACCTGCACTCTCTTCCGGACTGGGCCTGTTTTCCTTGCGCAGCAAACCCAAGTCGAGCGGCCATATCGAACTCAAGGGCGAGCGCGCGACCTATGGTCAGCAGTCGCGCAGCCGCATCCTGATCACAATTCTCTGTTTCGGCGTGTTCTACTCCGTCATCGGCGCGCGGCTTGTTCAATACGGGATGGAGAGCGAAGAGACCGTTTCCTCCATCGGCCCCGCCGACAAGCTGATGGCCTCGCGTCCGGATCTCATCGACCGCAACGGCGAAGTGCTTGCCACCGACATCCGCACGGTTTCGCTCTATGCCGAGCCCAACAAGATCGTTGATCCCGACGAGGCCGTCGAGCGGCTCGTGACCGTGCTGCCCGATCTCGATGTGCGCACGATTTATCGCAAGCTCTCCTCGTCCTCGCGCTTCCAGTGGCTGCGTCGCCAGCTGACGCCCAAGCAGCAGAGCCAGATCCTCGCGCTCGGTATTCCCGGCATCGGTTTCCGTCCCGAAAAGCGCCGCTTCTATCCCGGTGGTCCGACCGCGGCCTATGTCGTCGGTCACGTCAATATCGACAACAAGGGCATCGCCGGCATGGAGAAATACATTGAAGGCCAGGGGCTCGGCGATCTTGCCGCCGCCGGCATGACCGTCAATGAAAGCCTCGAGCCGGTGAAGCTGTCGATCGATCTGCGTGTGCAGAGCGTGGTGCGTGACGAGCTCGCCGCCGCCATGCAGCGCTACAGCGCGATTGCAGCGGGCGGTGTCGTGCTCGACATCCATACCGGCGAAGTCATCGCGATGTCGTCGCTGCCCGATTACGATCCCAACAATCCGGTCGAGGCGCTCGACAAGAACCGCCTCAACCGCATGTCGGCGGGTACCTTCGAGATGGGCTCCACCTTCAAGACCTTTACCATCGCGATGGGGCTGGATTCCGGCCTGTTCCACATGGGCGACCGGATCGATGCCACTAGGCCAATGACCATCGGCGGTTTCACCATTCACGATTTCCACGCCACACGGCGCGTGCTCACGATCCCGGAAGTCTTCACCCACTCTTCGAACATTGGTTCGGCCAAGATGGCTGATGCCGTGGGTATCGACGGCCACAAGGAATTCCTTACACGTCTCGGTCTCTTGTCGCGGATGCAGACGGAGCTTCCCGAAGTCGCAACGCCATCGCAGCCGCGNGAGTGGAAGAAGATCAACTCNATGACCATCGCCTTNGGNCACGGTGTCGCCACCACGCCGCTGCAGACCGCTGTCGCCGGNGCTGCGCTGATGAACGGCGGNAAGCTGATCGAGCCGACCTTCCTGCCGCGNACCCGCGAGGAAGCCGAACGCACCGCCGTTCAGGTGATCAGCGAGAAGACCAGCCAGGANATGCGNGTNCTGATGCGTGACAACGTGGTGGAAGGTTCCGGCCGTCGCGCCGAGGTGGACGGCTTCCGCGTCGGCGGCAAGACCGGCACGGCCGAGAAGGTGGTCAANGGCCGCTATTCCAACTCCGTGCGNTTCAACGCCTTCCTCGCCACGTTCCCGGTCGACGNCCCGCAATACATCGTTCTCGTCATCATCGACGAGCCGAAGCCGGAAGAAGGAAAGCANAGCGCGACCGCCGGTCTCAACGCCGCNCCGATGGTCAACGGCATCATNCGNCGNTCGGCTGCATTTCTCGGTGTAGAGCCGAAGTTCGGCAATGACGCCGCTATCGCCCGACTGTCATATTGAAGCCTGCTTTGTCAGCGAATCGAAGCGTATTCCAGTAACCGAAGAATTCAGGCAGACATGAAATTAAACGAGCTGATCCAGGCCCTTCCCGAACGCGCGATCAACCTCGCGGACGGGAGTACGGGCGAGATCGAAATCTCCGGTCTGACCGCCGATAGTCGCACTGTCGAGCCGGGCAACCTCTTCTTTGCTCTCCATGGTACNAAGACNGACGGCGCGAAATACGCAGCCGATGCGGCGCTCAAGGGCGCCGTGGCNNTNATCTCNGATTCNGATGAGGGTCTCGAAGAGTGCGGCCTGCCGGTGCTGATNGCNNCCGACNCGCGTCAGGCNCTGGCNCGNTCCGCTGCNGCNTTNTACGGTCTTCAACCGCGCGTCATGGGNGCNGTNACCGGTACNGCCGGCAAGACCTCGGTCGCATCGTTCCTGCGTCAGATNTGGACCTCCGCCGGNGAACAGGCCGCCTCGATCGGCACCACGGGCGTNGTTGCGCCGGGCCGCGAAGAATACGGCTCGCTGACCACGCCCGATCCGGTCGCGCTGCACAAGCTGCTGGCCGAACTCGCGAGCGCAGGCGTTACCCATGGCGCGATGGAAGCCTCGAGTCACGGGCTCGTCCAGCGCCGTCTCGATGGGGTGGCGCTTTCGGTTGCCGGTTTTACCAATCTCGGCCGCGATCATCTCGATTATCACCCGGATATGGACGACTATTTCGCCGCCAAGATGCGGCTGTTCGATACGCTGTTGCCGAAGGGCGATCCGGCGGTGGTCTTTGCCGATGATGCCTGGTCAGAACGGGCCGTAAGTGCTGCCGAACAGGCCGGTGCGCAGGTTCTTTCGGTAGGCCGCAAGGGCGGGTTCCTCCAGCTCAAGCGGGTCGAGCACCTGCGGCACAAACAGGTTGGCGAAATTCATCATGACGGCCGCATCTTCGAGGTGCACCTGCCGCTGGCGGGNGACTTCCAGTTTGCCAATGCGCTGGTCGCAGCCGGCATGGCGATGGCGACCGGCGTCTCCGCCGATGNAGCNCTNGAAGCGCTNGANACCCTGAAGGGCGCGTCNGGCCGGCTCGATCTCGTCGGCTCCACGCCCGACGGCTCACCCTGTTACGTCGATTATGCCCACAAACCCGAAGCACTCGAAAACGTGCTTGCNGCNGTGCGTCCATT
The DNA here is from genome assembly GCA_002707605.1 of Hoeflea sp. Taxonomy (GTDB): domain Bacteria; phylum Pseudomonadota; class Alphaproteobacteria; order Rhizobiales; family Rhizobiaceae; genus Pseudohoeflea. The sequence continues at coordinate 80,106 of PANK01000011.1, read as the reverse complement.
CACCACCGGCCGTGTGATCGTGGTCTTCGGCTGCGGCGGNGACCGTGATCGNGGCAAGCGTCCCATCATGGGCGAAATCGCAACCCGTCTCGCCGACGTCGCGATCGTCACNGACGACAATCCGCGNTCGGAAGAGCCCGCCGCGATCCGCGCAGAGATNATGGCNGCNGCNACCGGCGCGAAGGAAATCGGCGATCGTGCCGAAGCCATCCGCACAGCAGTCGGCATGCTCGAGCATGGNGANACGNTGATCGTCGCCGGCAAGGGNCANGAAGANGGCCAGACNGTCGGTTCGACCGTGCTGCCGTTCTCCGATCATGCNGAAGTGCGCAAGGCGCTCGCGGAGATGGGCGCATGAGCATGCTCTGGACCGCCGATGAACTNGTCGAAGCGATGAACGGACGCCCCGTCGGCAACATGCCGAAGGGGGTTACCGGNATCTCGATNGACACAAGGACGCTCAACAAGGGCGACGCCTTCTTCGCCATCAAGGGCGACAAGTTCGACGGCCATAATTTCGCGTCCTCCGCCATGGCCAATGGCGCAGGTCTTCTGGTCGTGGCGGAAGCCAAGCTGCCCGCGATGGGACGTCTTGCGCTTCTGGTGCCGATGATCGTGGTCGACGACGTGCTCAAGGCGCTGGGCGATCTCGGTCGCGCAGCGCGCGCGCGCTCGTCCGGCAAGATCATTGCGGTCACAGGTTCGGTGGGCAAAACCACCACCAAGGAAATGCTGCGGCATGTGCTGTCTTCCTGTGGTGAGGTGCACGCGGCCAAGGCCTCGCTCAACAATCATTGGGGCGTACCGCTGACGCTTGCACGCCTTCCGGCAACGGCCGATTACGGCGTCTTTGAGATCGGCATGAACCACCCGGACGAGATNCGCCCTCTGGTACAGATGGTCCGCCCGCATGTGGCGATCATCACAACCNTNGCTGCCGCGCATCTCGGCAATTTCAAGAACCTCGGCGAGATCGCTGCCGCNAAGGCNGAGATCATGGAAGGCGTGGTCGAGGGCGGCTATGTGCTGCTCAACCGTGACAACGAGAAGTTNGCGGCTCTCAAGAAGCGCGCCGATGAACTCAAGATCGGCCATGTCCGTTCCTTCGGCGAGCANAAGCAGGCGACCATCCGGCTGATGTCNGCGCGGCTGGAGAGCGACCATTCCGAAATCACCGCGCGGCTCAATGCCCGCGANATNGCGCTGTCGATCGGCGCGCCTGGCCGCCATATCGTGCAGAACGCGCTCGCCGCGCTCGGCGCGGCGTGGTTCTCGGGTGCCGACATGAGCCGGGTTGCCCAGTCATTCGCGACCTTCTCCGCCGAAAAAGGCCGTGGCGCGCGCCATGAGTTGAGCCATGCTAACGGCACCGTCACGCTGATCGACGAAAGCTACAACGCCAATCCGGCCTCGATGCGCGNTGCGCTTTCACTCCTGAATACCGCCCGGACGGGCGAGGGCGGCCGCAGGATCGCCGTGCTCGGCGACATGCTCGAAATGGGCAAGTTCTCCGAGCGGGTTCATCGCGATCTCAAGGAGCCCATTGTCGAAGCGGGCGTGGACGTCGTCTGTCTCGCNGGGCCGGAGATGCGGCANCTCACCGATGAGATCGGTACGGATCTGAACGTGATCTATCGCGAGACGGCCGAGGAACTCGCCGCNTGGCTCAAGCAGAATGTCCGCGCCGGNGANGTGGTGATGGTGAAATCCTCCTTCGGGATCGGTTTCGGCAAGATCNTCGCAGCACTCGTCGAGGCCTGGCCGCCGATTCCCTATCGCGGCGAGCCCAAGGTCCAGCCGGCCCCGGAGCCGGTGGCTGAAGAGGAAACTGTCGAGGAGCTGCCGCAGCAAGCCTTGCCGGAAGAAGCGTCCGCGCAGCCGTCTCCTGTTCAGGAGCCCGTCGAACAGCCGTCTGATGACGCGCCCGAAATTTCGCCGGAGAACAAGGAATGATCCCGGCCACGAGCTTTGCGAAGCGCCGGGTCGCGCTCTTCGGTCTCGGCGGTTCCGGGCTCGTGACGGCCTTGTCACTGAAAGAAGGCGGNGCTGACGTTACGGCCTGGGACGACAACCCGGATCAGGTGGCGAAGGCCGCAGAGAAGGGGATCGCCACGGCCGACCTCCGCGAAATCGACTGGTCCGAGGTCGATACGCTTGTTCTGTCTCCGGGTGTGCCGCTGACCCATCCCAAACCGCACTGGACTGTCGAACTTGCGGAAGCTGCGGATGCAGAGATCATCGGCGATGTCGAAATTTTCGTCCGGGAACGCGCCGTTGTAGCGCCCGGCAGTCCGCTGATCGCAATCACCGGCACGAATGGCAAGTCGACCACCACGGCACTCATTGCCCATATCATTTCGGCAAGCGGGCGCGACGCGCAGCTCGGCGGCAATATCGGCACGCCCGTTCTGCAGCTCGAAGCGCCGGCCCAGGATCGCTTCCATGTGGTCGAATGCTCGTCCTATCAGATCGATCTGGCACCTTCGCTCGATCCGTCGGCGGGTCTTCTTCTGAACCTGACGCCCGATCATCTCGACCGTCACGGCTCGATGGAGCATTACGCNGAGATCAAGGANCGGCTNGTCGCCCGNTCCGANGTNGCCATNGTCGCCGTCGATGACGATTGGACNCGAGCCATTGCCGAGCGCCTCGGGCGCATCGGTGTNACNGTNGTGCAGGTTTCCAAGGAANCGGTTCTCGAAAACGGCTTCTTCGCCGAANGCTCCGTCATCAAGGAAGCCGTTCGCGGAAANGCANCCGNCTTTGCNGANCTCTCCGACATCCCGACCCTGCGCGGCCGGCACAATGCNCAGAATGCCGCTGCGGCCATTGCCGCGTGTCGCGTCGTTGGNNTGTCCGANGACGAGATACGCGCGGGGCTCAAGAGCTTTCCNGGTCTCAAGCACCGGATGCAGCCGATTGCCCGGCGCGACAATGTCACNTTCGTCAACGATTCCAANGCCACCAATGCGGAAGCCGCGGCGCCTGCCTTGTNGTCCTACGAGAACATCTACTGGATCGCCGGCGGNCTGCCNAAACAGGGCGGNATCGANGCGCTGGAGCCGTTGTTCCCNCGTATCGCCAAGGCCTACCTGATCGGTGAAGCGGCATCCGCATTCGCCTCGGTGTTCGGCGCCCATGGCGAATTCGAGATTTCCGGAACGCTCGCCAATGCCGTGGCGCATGCCGCGCGTGATGCGGGCGAATCATCCCGTAATGCCGGCGCAAGCCCGGTGGTGCTACTCTCACCCGCCTGTGCCAGCTTTGACCAGTTCCGCAACTTTGAGGTGCGGGGCGATGCCTTCGTAGCGGAAGTGGCGAAGCTCGANGGCATCGAGATGCTTGTCGAAACGACAGCCAAGGGGGTCGCATAGCATGCTGAGTCGCGTTGAACGGGGGCCGGTCGCGGACTGGTTCTGGACCATCGACAGATTGTTTCTGGCGGCCTTCCTGGCCTTGATCGGCATCGGGTTCATGCTCTCCTTTGCCGCCAGTCCTCCCGTTGCCGAGCGGCTCGGGCTAGACAGTTTTCACTTCGTCAAGCGCCACGCCTTCTTTCTGGCGCCGGCTCTCTTGACCATGTTTGCGGTCTCGTTCCTGGCGCCGCGTCAGGTGAGACGGCTCGCGATCGTCATTCTGGCGGTGTCGCTGGTCGCGATGGTCATGGCGCTCTTCTTCGGTGTCGAGGTCAAGGGTTCGCGGCGCTGGATCTCGATCGCCGGCCTGTCGATCCAGCCGTCGGAATTCATGAAGCCGGCCTTCGTCATTATTTGCGCCTGGCTGTTCTCTGAGCGCTCTCGCCATCCTGAAATTCCGGGCAACCTCTTTGCCATCATCCTCTTCTGCATCGTGGCAGCCCTTCTGGTCGCCCAGCCCGACCTTGGGCAGACGATGCTGACGACCGCCATCTGGGGCGGCATGTTCTTCATGGCCGGCATGAGCTGGTTCTGGATCGTGCTTTTGGGCGGTCTCGCGATCGGGGGCTTCATCAGCGCCTACTTCGTCTTCTCGCACGTGGCCGAACGTATCAACGGCTTCCTGATGAAGGGCGGCGACACGTTCCAGGTCGATACCGCGCGCGAAGCGATCATCCGTGGTGACTGGTTCGGTCAGGGACCGGGTGAGGGGACCATCAAGCGCATCCTTCCCGACAGCCATACCGACTTTGTCTTCTCGGTGGCTGCGGAGGAATTCGGCATCCTGTTCTGCATGGTGCTGACGCTTCTGTTTGCATTCATCGTCATGCGCGGGCTGTCCAAGGCAGGCAAGCTGCAGGACGAGTTCTCGCGGCTCGCGGTCGCCGGCCTGTCGTTGCTGATCGGCTTCCAGTCCTTCATCAATATCGGCGTGAACCTCGAACTGCTGCCGGCNAAGGGCATGACCCTGCCGATGATCTCCTATGGCGGGTCGTCGATGATCGCGGTNGCGCTGACGGCAGGCTTNCTGCTTGCGCTNACCCGGCAGAGCCCCGANACACGGGCACGCCGCACCACCAGCCGNCGCAGCCTCGTCCCGATGCGCGCGGAGCAGGCCTGATGGGTCTATCCGGACCGGTTCTGCTATCGGCNGGNGGAACGGGTGGCCACCTGTTTCCCGCCGAGGCGCTTGCGCTNGANCTCAAGGCACGNGGGCATNNCGTTCATCTGGTNACGGATGTGCGGGCGGAGAANTTCGCNGGNCACTTCCCGGCNGAGAANATCCANGTNGTNCCNTCNGCCACNATCGGATCGAAGAACCCGCTCAGTATCGCCAAGGCGCTNTGGAAGTTGTGGTCGGGCTATCGCACTGCCGGAACACTGGTCCGCTCGATCAGGCCCGCNGCNGTCGTCGGTTTTGGNGGCTANCCCACCGTGCCGCCGCTGATGGCNGCCGTCGGNGCNGATGTNCCGAGCATNATCCATGANCAGAACGGCGTGATGGGNCGTGCCAACCGGNTGTTNGCCGGGCGNGNCGACCGCATTGCCGGNGGTTTTCTCAAGGCTTCCGGCAGCCATGCGGCGAAGATCNTNGAAGTCGGCAANCCNGCACGNCAATCNGTGCTCGACGTTGCCGANACGCCNTATGANANGCCNACNCCGGATGGCGAGTTGCGTGTTCTCATCTTCGGCGGTAGCCANGGCGCGCGCTATTTNTCCGACAGCGTTCCGGAGNNGATCGCNCTNNTGCCNGAGACNTTGCGCTCCCGGCTCANGCTGGTGCAGCAGGCCCGTCCCGAGGATGAGGAGAGGCTGAAGGCCCGCTATGCCGAGATGGGCGTGANCGCCGAGGTCAACTCCTTCTTCTCCGATCTCCCCGCCCGCATGGCCAATTCGCATCTGGTGCTCTCGCGTTCGGGCGCATCGACCGTCAACGAGCTCTCGATCATCGGGCGGCCGTCGATCCTCGTGCCATTGCCGCATGCGCTGGACGATGACCAGGGCCACAATGCCAAGATCCTTGTCGAGGCCAATGGGGCGCTGATGCGCCGGCAGCCCGACATCACGACGCAGTCACTGGCTGCCGATCTCGAAACGCTTCTGTCCGATCCCGCCCGGCTCGAAGCCATGGCCCACGGTGCAAAGAGCGCCGGGAGAACCAACGCCACGCAGTTGCTTGCCGATCTGGTAGAGGCTATTGCAGCCGGCGATAACTGATAGGAGCGAGCGGACATGAAGATGCCTCAAACAATTGGGCTGGTGCATTTTATCGGCATCGGCGGCATCGGCATGAGCGGGATTGCCGAGGTGCTGAACAATCTTGGCTACAAGGTTCAAGGATCCGACCAGGCGGAAAACGCCAATGTAGTGCGCCTGCGCGAGAAGGGCATCGAGGTCTATGTCGGGCATGATGCCGCCAATCTTGGCGACGCCGAGGTCGTGGTGGTTTCGACGGCCATCAAGAAGAACAATCCGGAACTGGTTGCCGCGCGCGAGAAGCTGCTGCCGATCGTCCGTCGTGCCGAGATGCTCGCAGAGCTGATGCGTTTCCGTAATGCGATTGCCATCGGCGGTACCCACGGCAAGACCACGACTACTTCGATGGTCGCGGCGCTGCTCGATGCCGGCGGCCTCGATCCGACAGTGATCAATGGCGGCATCATCAATGCCTACGGCACCAATGCCCGCATGGGCGAGGGCGACTGGATGGTGGTCGAGGCCGACGAGAGCGACGGCACCTTCCTCAAGCTGCCGGCAGAGATCGCGGTCATCACCAATATCGACCCCGAGCATCTTGATCACTACGGCAGTTTCGATGCCGTCCGGGCGGCTTTCCGCCAGTTCGTCGAGAATGTGCCGTTCTACGGTTTCGGTGTGCTCTGTCTCGACCATCCGGAAGTGCAGGCACTGGTCACACGCATCGAGGATCGCAAGGTCATCAGCTACGGCGAGAACCCGCAGGCCGATCTGCGCTATTCCAATATCCGCCTCGACGGAACGCGCTCGATCTTCGACGTGCAGATCCGTCGCCGTCGTACCGGTGAAGTAACGGACCTCAAGGATCTGATGCTGCCGATGCCCGGCCGCCATAACATCGCCAATGCCTGTGCGGCGATCGCGGTCGCCCACCGTTTGGGGCTGACAGGAGAGGCCATCCGCAAGGGGCTGGCTTCTTTCGGCGGCGTCAAGCGGCGCTTTACCCTTACCGGCGAATGGAACGGTGTGCAGGTCTTCGACGATTACGGCCACCATCCGGTGGAAATCCGGGCCGTTCTGAAGGCCGCGCGGGAATCCTGCCAGGGACGGATCATCGCGGTCCATCAGCCGCACCGCTTTTCGCGGCTTCACAGCCTGTTCGATGATTTCGCAGCCTGTTTCAACGATGCTGACTCGATCCTGCTTGCACCGGTTTATGCAGCGGGCGAGGACCCGATCGATGGCTATGATTCCGAGGCGCTTGTTTCGCGAATCAAATCCGGCGGTCACCGCGATGCGCGTTACATCGACGGACCTGCGGCCATCGCGCCGATCGTGCGCGACATTGCCAAGCCGGGGGATTTCGTCGTGCTTCTGGGCGCAGGCTCCATCACCCAGTGGGCGGCAGCACTTCCGGGCGAGCTTGCCGACGGAGATGCCTGATGGGACGATCGAAGGTCGACGGAGAAAAGCTGCTTGCCTCGCTCGGTGATCGCCTCGCTGACATCCGTGGGCGCATCGCGCCCAACGCCGACATGTCGAAGATCACCTGGTTTCGCACCGGTGGGCCGGCGGAGGTCCTGTTCCAGCCTGCGGATGAGGACGATCTGGCGGCATTCCTGAAGGCGCTGCCCGAAGACGTCCCGGTTCTACCCGTCGGTATCGGTTCGAACCTTCTGGTCCGGGATGGTGGTATTCCGGGCGTCGTGATCCGGCTGTCGGCGAAGGGCTTCGGCAAGGGCGAGCAGATATCGGACACCAGGCTTTCAGCGGGGGCGGTGTGTCCCGACAAGCATCTGGCTGCACTCGCACTTGAAAGCGGCATCGGCGGTTTCGAGTTTTATCACGGAATTCCCGGCGCGATCGGCGGCGCCCTGCGCATGAATGCGGGGGCCAACGGTACCGAGACGAAGGATCGTGTGGTCGAAATCCATGCGCTCGACCGGAAGGGTGGTAAGCGCGTGCTGTCCAACGCCGATATGGGCTATGCCTACCGGCACTCGTCCGCGCCGGCTGACCTGATCTTCACCCGTGCGATCTTCGAAGGCGAGCCGAAGGCCAAGGACGAGATCCGCAAGGCGATGGACGACGTCCAGCATCACCGCGAGACCGTTCAGCCGGTGCGCGAGAAGACTGGCGGTTCGACGTTCAAGAACCCCGAGGGGACATCAGCCTGGAAGGAAATCGACGCTGCCGGTTGTCGCGGGCTCACCGTCGGGGGCGCGCAGATGTCGCCCATGCACTGCAATTTCATGATCAATACGGGCCAGGCATCGGGCTACGAGCTCGAATATCTCGGGGAAACCGTGCGGGCGCGTGTTTTGGAGAATTCGGGAATCCGTCTGCACTGGGAGATCAAGCGCATAGGTCTCTTCGCCGACGGCCATGTCGTGCAGGAATTCCTCGGGCTGCTGGTCTAGCAGCCCGATAAAATCGAAAATTCTTTGAAATCGAAGAGGCGGAGTTTTATTCCGCGGTCGCCTTGGCGGTGGTCTTCTTCTTTGCAGGCGCTTTTTTGGTGGTTGCCTTTTTCGCTTTCGCGGACGCAGCCTGGGCGATCTTCTCTGCCATGGCGTGACGCTTGTCTTCCGCGGCTTCGCGTTCGAGACGCATCTGGCGCAGGCGCTCGGTCTTCTTCTCGCGCTTGTTCGCTTCCGCGTCGATGATGGCGCGGGCAGCCTCGTCGGTTGCTGCGGCTTTTTCGCGAGGGGTAAGTTTGGGGGGAGTTGAAATCTTCTCGACTGCTGCGGTCATGGCCGCCTCCTTTATTGAAGCCGGCTGCCCGCCGGCGAAAACCGAGGCGGCTCGCGGCGGGGCCATCGCTCCGCCCCGCCATCGAAATTCCTGGTCTTAGCGTCCGCGACCCTTGCGCGGCAGAAGGCCTTCGCGCTGAGCCTGCTTGCGGGCGAGCTTGCGCTGGCGACGTACGCCTTCCGCAGCCTGGCGGTTACGCTTTTCGGAGGGCTTTTCGTAGGCGCGGCGCGCCCTCATTTCGCGGAACACGCCCTCGCGCTGCATCTTCTTTTTCAGTACGCGAATGGCCTGTTCGACATTGTTGTCCCTGACGATTACCTGCAAATCTTGTCTCCTTTTCGAGCGGTTGACCGAACCTCGATCCGGTATCGGGGGCGCTAAAGCACCCCGGTTGGGGCCAACCGCGACGACATGCAGCTTCATCTCCGCCAAAAACACGCAAGAAACGCGTGAAGGCACGGGACCGGAGACCTCGGGCGCGGGATCCGGAACAATCCGGTCCGCGCGATATCAAGCCGCTGGCAAGCTGCCAGTACATCCGTGGTCAGCACCGAGGGCGTGACATATCCGGTCGATCCCGTGAAAACGGGGACGGCTGCAGCCGTCAATGCCTGCCGCAAGATAATAGAATGCGGAAAGCGCTCGTCTGGAGCGCGAGGCATGACGCAGCCATGTCGTGGAGGCGCGAGAATGCCGCAGGCACCGGTTGGTTGTCTCTATATGGGGAAGCGGGAGCAAAAAAGCAATGGCCTCCGGCGCCCGCGAGGGTGCACCCGGATCTGTTTGTAGCTTCTGATGGCAGTGAATTTAACCGCAGTACCCCAAAAATTTAGGGAGCTCTTCGGGCAAGGGCATAAACTTCTTACGTCGATTGTACCCTTCAGACTTGGAGTATGTCGACGTGACCGGGAAAATGCGCGAGTGGATTGTTCGGCAGTTGACGCTTGGCCATTTCGCCACGCGCAAGGATGTCGTGAGGCGGTCCGCCATTTTGGCGGCCAAGATCAGCTTGCTTGCCCTTGGCCTGAATCTCGGGCTGGAAGCCTTGATGGGTGAGATGGGGCTTCTTCCCTACGCCTTCTCCGATTCAGTGAAGATGATTTTTATCATGTCGCCGACTATTTCATTTACTGTCGGGATGATCGCCTACATGGTCGTCGGCTTCGCGATCTACGATCTGTCGCGCGAACGAGCCGCCTATCAGCAACTGAGCGTTACCGATCAGCTTTCAGGCCTCGCCAACCGGCGTGCCTTTCTCGATGCGGTGGAGCATTGCGACCGCGATAACAAGGTGCTCCTGCTGTTCGATGTCGACCACTTCAAGGCCATCAACGATACATACGGACATCCCGCAGGCGACGCGGCCATAATTGCGGTTGCGGATGTGCTTCGTGCCGTCTTCACGCAGGATGCGATGAAGGCGCGCATCGGAGGGGAGGAGTTTGCCGTGCTTCTCGCAAACCGCTCGCTTGCCGAAGGGATGGCGCTGGCCGAACTCGTGCGGATGCGTATCGAGGCGTCGAAGCTGCGGCATCTGGGAGACGATATTACCTTTACCATCTCGGGCGGGGTGACCGAGTTGGTAGAAGGCGATGGCTTTACCTGCGCCTTCTCGCGCGCCGACCGCGCGCTCTACACGGCCAAGAAAAACGGGCGAAATCGTATCGTTCCTGCGGTGCCGGTCTCGGGTGATTGTGTCGAGATCGCAAATACCGGCGCGCGCCGGCAACTTCGCGACAATGCCAATGCAATAATAAGGAAAGCGGCAAGCTAGTCCCTGCCGTTTCCTCGTGATCGCCACGGCGCTCGGAGTTATCCGGGCGCCCGATTTCTGTCATCCAAAAACGAAACGTTAACGCTTCATTGACCATAACGGTTGTGGAGCCGCCGTCGTTTTTCGGACAGAAAAATGAACCATTCAGCGCAGACGTCAGGCTGAAACAAGCAAGCGCTTTTAAAGTGTGCGATCGAACAGGACTTTACGTATGAGCCAGAAACACGTCGCCGTCCTTCTGGGCGGGTTTTCATCGGAACGGCCGGTCAGCCTTGCATCTGGCAAGGAATGCGCCGACGCGCTGGAGCGCGCCGGTTACCGGGTGACCCGTGTCGACGTGGATCGTGACATCGCAAATACGTTGCGCGAATTGAAGCCGGATGTGGCGTTCAACGCGCTGCATGGTCCCTATGGCGAAGATGGTACGATCCAGGGTGTCCTCGAATTTCTGTCTATTCCCTACACCCATTCCGGGGTGCTCGCTTCGGCGCTGGCGATGGACAAGAAACTTGCCAAGATCGTCGCGAAGGCGGCCGGTATTCCGGTGGCCGAATCAAAGATCATGGATCGGCGTGACTTTACATCTGCGCATCCGATGAAGCCGCCCTATGTGGTCAAGCCCGTAGCCGAGGGGTCGTCCTTCGGGGTGGTGATTGTAAAGGAAAACCAGCCGCATCCGCCGCAAATCTTTTCCTCTCCGGAATGGACCTATGGAGAGAAAGTGATGGTCGAGCGGTACGTTCCGGGTCGCGATCTGACCTGCACCGTCATGGGAGATGTGGCCCTTGCGGTCACGGATGTGGTGCCGCAAGGACACGACTTCTACGATTATGACGCGAAGTATGTCGAAGGTGGATCCAATCACATCCTGCCGGCAGAAATTTCACCATTTATTTACCAAAAAGTACGAACACTTGCGTTAACGGCCCATCAAGCAATCGGGTGTCGCGGGGTGTCACGATCAGATTTCCGCTATGACGACAGTTTCTCCGAAAACGGAGAGCTCGTCTGGCTCGAAATCAACACCCAGCCAGGCATGACACCGACCTCGCTTGCGCCGGAAATGGCCGCTCACGCGGGCCACTCGTTTGAAGAATTCGTCAGCTGGATGGTGGAGGACGCCACGTGTTGCAGGTAGGGGATTCGCTCCGGCAGGGGCCCGCAAGGGCCGGCAAGGATGGCCTTCAGGCCGCCGGCCGTGCGCTGCCGCGCGTCCTTCGTCGGCCGATGCGTTTCGCCCACGCCCTGATGAGCGGGCGGGTGAACATTCCCCGCCACGCCGGTACCATCGCAACCGCAGCCTTTCTATCCGCGACCGGTGTTTATGGCATGCAGCTCGGCGGCCACGGCCCTGTCGTTGCCGAAGCGCTCACCACCTCTGCCGGTTTTGCGCTCGAGGACATCTACATCTCCGGCAATTCGGAAACCTCGGACATCACCGTTCTCGAACAGATCGGCCTTAACGGCGCGACCTCCGTCCTCTCGATCTCCGTCGAGGAAGCCCGCAGCCGCCTGATCGAGCTGCCTTGGGTCGTCGATGCGCAGGTTACCAAGGTCTATCCCGGCTCCTTGTCCGTCAAGCTCGTCGAGCGGGTCCCGGTGGCCATCTGGCAGCACGGTATCGATCTCTCGCTCATCGATGCGAAGGGCGACATCATCGCGCCGTTCGACGGGGCGCGTCATGCCGAATTGCCCCTTTATGTCGGCCTCGGTGCCGATCGCCATGCCGACGAGCTCGAAGCGCGGCTGATCTTCCATCCGGAGTTGCGCGGGCGCGTGAAAGCCGCGATCCGCGTTGCCGATCGCCGCTGGGACCTGCGTCTCGACAATGGTGTGACCATCCGGCTTCCGGAAAAAGACATCGACGGTGCGATCCAGCGTCTGAGCGATTTCGATGCAGGCCGCGACATTCTCGATCGCGATATCGCCGCGATCGACCTGCGTCTCGATGACAGGGTGACCGTCAAGCTCACCGAAGCGGCCTATGAGCGTCGCGAGGATGCCATCAAGGAGCGGGCCAAGGCGATCAAGGCGGCGGAGCGGCGCACATGACTTTCTTCCGTCCCTCATCTGTCCTTCCGCGTCTGAAGCCGCTTTCGGGCAAGCGTACGAGCGTCGTCACCGTCCTCGATATCGGTTCGTCGAAGGTCGTGTGCATGATCGGCCGGCTGACCCCGCTTGAAGGCGCCGATATTCTTTCGGGCCGCAGCCACAAGATCGAGATCCTTGGCATCGGCCACCAGAAGTCGCGCGGCCTCAAGGCAGGCGTGATTTCAGACATGGAAGCGGTTGAGAACTCGGTTCGCCTCGCAGTTGATGCTGCCGAGCGCATGGCCAACTTGACGGTCGAGTCGCTGATCGTGAACGTGTCTGCGGGCCGTCTGACCAGCGAAACCCATTCGGCTATCGTCAATCTCGGTGGTCATGAGATCACCTCGTCGGACCTGCGCAAGGTCGTCTCAGCGGCGACCCGGCAGACCGACCTGCATGAGCGCGCTGTTCTCCATTCGCTTCCGGCGGGCTATGTGCTCGACGGCGAGCGCGGCATCTCCGATCCGCTCGGCATGTATGGCGACGTCCTGGGCGTCGAGATGCATGTGCTGACAGCCGAACGCGCGCCGCTCAAGAACCTCGAACTGTCGATCAACCGCGCTCACCTGACGGTCGATGCGATGGTCGCGACGCCTTACGCCTCGGGGCTGGCCGCACTCGTTTCCGATGAAGCGGAAATGGGATGCGCTGCCATCGACATGGGCGGCGGCACCACAACGATTTCGGTCTTTGCCGACGGCAAGATGGTCCATGCCGATGCGATCGCCATCGGCGGCCAGCATGTGACGATGGACCTCGCACGCGGACTTTCGACCCGTTTCGAGGATGCCGAGCGCATCAAGGTCGTGCACGGATCGGCCGCGCCGCAGGCCGCCGAAGACCGCGATATCGTTTCCGTCCCGCCGATCGGTGATGACGACCACGACATGCCCGTCCAGGTGCCGCGCGGTCTCGTCGCGCGCATCGTCAGGGCCCGCGTCGAAGAGACGCTTGAAATGATCCGCGAGCGCATCCAGCAGTCAGGCTACGCCTCGGTTGTCGGCAAGCGCATCGTTCTGACGGGTGGGGCGAGCCAGCTGACAGGGCTGCCCGACACCGCCCGCCGGATACTGGCGCGAAACGTCCGCGTCGGCCGTCCGCTCGGAGTCTCCGGACTTCCGGCAGCGGCCAAGGGGCCGGCGTTTTCGACCGCCGTGGGGTTGATGATCTATCCGCAGGTCGCCGGGCTGGAAAGCCATGCCGGCGTCGAGGGCGGGCTTTCCATGATCGACGGCAAGGGACGACTGGCGACAGTTGGCCGTTGGCTCAAGGAAAGCTTTTGAAATTCAGGAATTGGCCTGCAGGCGATGCGGCCATAGCAAGGAAGAAGGAACGGTTGCCATGACCATCAATCTGCAGAAGCCGGACATCACCGAGCTGAAGCCCCGCATCACTGTGTTCGGTGTCGGCGGCGGCGGCGGCAATGCTGTCAACAACATGATCAACGCCGGTCTTCAGGGCGTCGAGTTCGTCGTGGCAAACACCGACGCTCAGGCCCTGACCATGACCAAGGCAGAGCGTCTTATCCAGCTCGGTGCCAATGTCACCGAAGGTCTGGGCGCAGGCTCGCAGCCGGAAGTCGGCCGCGCGGCCGCCGAAGAGTGCATCGACGAAATTCTCGATCACCTCAACGGAACCCACATGTGCTTCGTCACCGCCGGCATGGGCGGCGGTACCGGCACCGGTGCAGCCCCGATCGTGGCAGGTGCTGCCCGCGACAAGGGCATCCTGACCGTCGGCGTCGTCACCAAGCCGTTCCACTTCGAAGGCGCGCGCCGCATGCGTCTCGCCGAAGCCGGCATCGACGAGCTGCAGAAGAACGTCGATACCCTGATCGTCATTCCGAACCAGAACCTGTTCCGCATCGCCAACGACAAGACCACCTTCGCCGACGCATTCGCGATGGCCGACCAGGTGCTCTATTCGGGCGTGGCCTGCATCACCGACCTGATGGTCAAGGAAGGCCTCATCAACCTCGACTTCGCCGACGTCCGTTCGGTGATGCGCGAGATGGGCCGTGCGATGATGGGCACCGGCGAGGCTTCCGGCGAAGGCCGTGCAATGGCCGCAGCCGAAGCAGCGATCGCCAATCCGCTGCTCGACGAAACCACCATGAAGGGCGCTCAGGGTCTCCTGATCTCCATCACCGGTGGCCGCGACATGACCCTCTTCGAAGTCGACGAAGCCGCAACCCGTATCCGCGAGGAAGTCGATCCGGACGCCAACATCATTCTCGGCGCCACCTTCGACGAGGAACTCGAAGGCCTGATCCGCGTCTCGGTTGTCGCAACCGGCATCGACAGGGCCCTGGCCGCCAATCCGGATGAGAACCGTCCGGCCATGACCCAGCGTCCGGCTCCGCGCCCGGCTGCCGCAGCGCCTGCCGCTCCGGTCCGTCCGACACAGCCGCAGTCGCAGATGGCAGCACCCGCGGCTCCCGCACCGGCCCAGCCGGCCAACGATCCGGTTGCCGAGACCATCCGTGCCGCAGAAAGCGAACTCGAGCGTGAACTGAACATCTCCGACGCTCCGGCTCCGGCACAGCCGAAGGCCCAGGCCGATGAGTTCCGTCCGCAGAGCCGCATCTTCGCGTCCGAACAGCCGGCACGTCCGCAGCCCGCACAGCCGGCACCGGTTGCTGCAGCACCGCGCCCGGCACCCCAGCCGGCTCCGCAGCCCGTACCGGCTCCGGCCCCGCAGGCGGCTGCTCCGGCTCCGCAGCCCGAGCCCGTCCGCATGCCGCAGGTGGAAGACTTTCCGCCGGTGGTGAAGGCCGAGATGGAAAGCCGTCAGGCCGCTCCGGTCGAACATGACGAACGCGGCCCGATGGGCCTCCTCAAGCGCCTCTCGGCTTCGCTGGGAAAGCGCGAGGACGACGAGCATAACGCAGACCATCAGCAGGCAGCGCCGGCGGCCCAGGCCCGTCGTCAGCTCTCGCCGGAAGCAAGTGTCTACGCACCGCGTCGTGGCCAGCTCGACGACCAGGGCCGGGTGGCACCGCAGAGCCGCAGCATGGCCGATGACGACCAGCTGGAGATCCCGGCGTTCCTGCGTCGCCAGGTGAAGTAAACCGACGATTCGCGCATGCCGGTTGATCCGGCGTGCGTTTTGTTACAAAAGGACCGGCGGCGGGCTTTGACCCACCGCCGGTCTTTGCGTTAACGCTTTGTAAAGGCTGAATGAATTTTAATGGTCCATCGCGTTTGTATCGTAACAGAACGAAACGAAGCGTGATTTGGATTGTTACAAGCCTAAGCCTATCTTGCAATCCGGCCGAAGGGTCGACGGGGCCGGGGAAAAACACTTCCATCAAAGGACGGATTTTCCCGGAAGGACTTGGGGAAATGGGATCGGGCCATTTAGGCCCGTCTGTTACGGGAATTGGTTAGCCTTATGGGTATTGATGTAAACGGCTATCAGGCCACCATTGCGCGGTCGGTAAGCTTGACTGGCGTGGGCGTCCATTCCGGCGACAATGTTTCCATTACATTCAATCCTGCCGAGGCCGATACCGGTATCGTTTTCAACCGTTATGACGGTAAAGAACTCGTCATGTCCGTGCGCGCGGTGTCGTCGCAGGTCGGCTCGACCGATCTCTGCACCCTCCTCGGAAAGGCGCCCGATCGTTCCGTCGGTACCGTTGAGCACCTGATGGCTGCGCTGTCGGGCGTGGGGATCGACAACGTCTCCATCGATATCGATGCCGGTGAAGTGCCGATCATGGACGGTTCGGCCATGCCTTTCATCGATGCTTTCGAAAGCGTCGGTATCGTCGCGCTTACCGAGAAGCGCCGTTACATCCGCGTCGTCAAACCGGTTCGCATGGAAATGGGCGGCTCCTGGGCCGAGTTCATTCCCTATGACGGCACCCGCTTCGAGATCGACATCGATTTCAATACCCCGCTGATCGGTCGTCAGTCCTGGAAGGGCGAGATCACGCCGGAGACCTTCGGCAAGGAACTCGCCCGCGCGCGGACCTTCGGTTTCATGCGCGATGTCGAGCATCTCTGGGCCTCGGGCCATGCGCTCGGTTCTTCGCTGGAAAATTCGGTCGTCATCGCAGACGACCATACCGTCATCAACATCGAAGGCCTGCGCTACACCGACGAGTTCGTCCGCCACAAGGCTCTCGATGCGGTTGGCGATCTGGCGCTTGCCGGCGCACAGTTCATCGGCTGCTACCGCAGCTATCGCGGCGGTCACAAGCTCAACGCACTTGCGCTTCGCGCGCTTCTGGCTGATTCGTCGGCCTACGAGATTGTCGAGAAGCCGGCTCGCCGCAGCGCCAGCCGTCATGGCGAACTGGTTGCGGTCAGCGCACCGGCTTTCGCGCCTTGGCTCAACTAAGGCCCGGGCGCACTATTCACATCCTCCGATATCCGCAGCGCTTTTTGCCCCGGCTCCGCCACAAATTTGCGGCAATGGGCCATCATGTGATTGCGGAAACGCCGGTTTTACGGCTAGAACGCGGTTCGGCATTTCCCCCTCCGGGGGCGATCGCGTATGCGGGGGCTCAGAAAGGATTAGTAATGGCAGGTACCGGAAGCAACGGTCGCACATCTGTGCTGCGCATTGCGCTGTTGGCAGCGGGCATCTCCACAATCGCCGTGGGGCTGAGCGCGTGCCAGTCCGATCCGGACATTGATATCACAGCCTATGCGGCTTCGATCGATCCGGCCGACCAGCTCTACAACGAGGGTCTGGCCAACATTCAGGCTGGCAACCTCACCGAGGCCTCGCGCAAGTTCGAAGCGATCGACAAGCAGCATCCCTATTCGGAGTATTCCCGCAAGGCGATGGTGATGAACGCCTTCGTTCAGTATCGCCAGGGACAGAACCAGGAAGCGATCAACTCCGCACGCCGGTTCATCAATCTCTATCCGAACGATCCCGATGCGGCCTACGCGCAGTACATTATCGGTCTCGCCTATTTCAAGCAGATCCCGTCGGTGACACGCGACCAGAGCCCCGCGGTCCGCGCCATGCGGGCCATGCAGGAGGTCGTCGATCGCTATCCCGAATCCGAATATGTCGAGGATGCGGAAGCCAAGATCCGCGCTGCCCGCGACCAGATCGCCGGCAAGGAAATGCAGATCGGCCGCTACTATCTCGAGCGGAAGGAATATGTCGCAGCGGTCAACCGCTTCCGTTCCGTCGTCGAAACCTATCCGAACACGCGTCAGGTCGAGGAAGCCCTCGCCAGGCTCGTGGAATCCTATTACGCCATGGGCCTGACCAGCGAGGCGCAAACGGCGGCCGCGGTTCTGGGACACAACTTCCCGGATAGCCAGTGGTATGCCGATTCCTACAAGCTCCTGCAGTCCGGCGGCCTCGAGCCGCGGGAAAACCGGGGCTCGTGGATTTCACGCGCCGGCAAGACGCTGATCGGAGCCTGACCAGACGGCACCGCGCCGGAAGAAAGGCTTCGCTTCAATGCTCGTCCAATTGTCGATCCGCGATATCGTTCTGATTGAACGGCTCGACCTTGAGTTCGATACCGGCCTTTCCGTGCTCACCGGCGAAACCGGCGCGGGCAAATCCATCCTGCTCGATTCGCTCTCGCTCGCCCTTGGCGGGCGGGGCGACGGTTCGCTTGTCCGCCATGGCGCCGACAAGGGGCAGGTCACGGCCGCCTTCGATGTGGGCGCCGATCATCCCGTGCGCCAGATGATCCGCGACAACGGGCTCGACGATGACGGCGATGTCGTGTTTCGCCGTGTCCAGAACGGCGACGGCCGCACCCGCGTCTTCATCAACGACCAGCCGGCATCCGTTGCGTTGATGCGCGAGGCCGGTCGGCTTCTCGTCGAAATTCACGGCCAGCATGACGATCGTGCACTTGTCGACGCCGAGGCGCACCGGACGCTGCTCGACGCTTTCGGTGGACTCGATGGCGCTGCCGCAGAACTCGGCGGGCTCTATACGGCCTGGCGCGATGCCGAGCGCGCGCTGAAGAAGCAGCGCGAGAAAGTAGAGACGGCTGCCCGCGAAGCCGATTACCTCCGCGCCTCGGTCGAGGAACTGGAAAAACTCTCGCCGCAGGAAGGCGAGGAGGAAGAACTGGCCAATCGTCGCGCCACCATGATGAAGGCGGAAAAGACCGCCACCGACATCAACGAGGCCAATGAAATCCTCAACGGCCAGGCGTCACCCATGCCGGTGATTTCCTCGCTCATGCGCCGGCTCGAGCGCAAGGCTGAGGAAGCTCCGGAGCTGATGGGTGACCTCGTCGCTGCACTCGACCGCGCGCTCAATGCGTTGGCCGATGCGCAGACGACCGCAGAGGAAACCCTGCGTGCCGCCGATTTCGATCCCCGTGAACTGGAGGTCACCGAGGAGCGGCTCTTCGCGCTCCGGGCTGCCGCAAGAAAATTCAACGTGCAGGTCGACGGGCTGGCCGAGCTTGCCGCCGCCATGGTGGCCGATCTTGCCGATCTCGATGCCGGCGAGGAACGCCTTCGCCAGTTCGAGGATCGGGTCAAGGAAACCGAGACCGCGTTTCACCATGCGGCGCGCTCGCTCTCCGAACGTAGGCACAATACCGCCCAGGCGCTCGAAGCTGCCGTCATGGCCGAATTGCCGGCGCTCAAGCTCGAGCGTGCGGAGTTCATCGTCCAGGTTACGACGGATCCCGAACGGGCGAGTGCTGCCGGTATCGATCAGGTCGAATTCCATGTCCGCACCAATCCCGGCACCCGTGCCGGGCCGATGATGAAGGTGGCGTCGGGCGGCGAACTCTCGCGCTTCCTGCTCGCGCTCAAGGTGGCTCTCGCCGACCGCGGCTCCGCGCCGACCCTCGTCTTCGACGAGATCGACACCGGCGTCGGCGGCGCGGTGGCCGACGCCATCGGCAAACGGCTGAAGCGCCTCTCGGAGACGGTGCAGGTTCTCTCGGTCACCCACGCACCGCAGGTCGCGGCCCGCGCCAAGCGTCACTTCCTCATTGCCAAGGGGCCGGGAGCGGACGCGGGCAGCGATGTCGTTTCCACCAAGGTCGAGACCATGGATGACGACGGAAGACGCGAGGAGATCGCCCGCATGCTAGCAGGCGCTTCGGTCACCGACGAAGCCCGCGCTGCTGCTGCAAGGCTGTTGTCGGGCGAGGGGTAGGGTTTTTAGCGGATCACCGCTTCCAGATAGCCCTTGCCGTCGAGCCGGTTCATCAGTTCGATCACGCCGCGTGCATCCGTGCGGGCCTTGGTAGCTGTGTCGATGACGCCCCGCTCACGGCTGCGTTCGAGCGCGTTATCGGTCAGCAATTCGATCTGGCGGGCAGCGGCGGTAAAACTGGCGGCCGTCTCGCGATCCTCGTCGGTCAGCGAATAGCGTTCGAACGTGGGGCCGGTCTCGGCGATGTCCTGATAGGCTTCTGCAGGCGTCTCCGGCACGAAGTTGCGGCGGTCTTCACCCAGCGTGCGGACCGAGCGTGCGAAGTCGGTGGCCGCCCCCTCCAGTTCCTTCGCCATCTGGGACGAGAAGTGCGCCATGGCCGCGGGCTTCATTGCAAACAGCGACAGCGTCGTCATCTGCTCACGCAGGGCCTTGAGCCGTTCTTGAGAGAACTGCTTGCGGCTTTCTGCGGCCGAGCGGATGAAATCCTGTGCCGAGATTGCGGGTTCGTCGGCGGCATCTTTGCGCGCGGCCTCGCGCTCGACGAGCTTGAGCGTTGCTGCGAAGGACGGGGCGGAAACCTGCATGGCGGTCGGGTCACTCCCGGACGGTTGGCGACAATCTGGTCGCCGATCCTAGCTTCTATCCGTTAATCAGTACTTTCCCCTTGTTCGTCCTCGTTACAGTAGACGCCCATCCGCGTGACGAGGAAGTCGGTCAGGGCCCGGACCTTGGCTGGCACCAGCCCACCTGGCGGGCGCATCACGCACATCGACAGTTCGGGTGAGGCATAGTCGGCGAGAATCCGCACCAGTCGACCGTCCTTCAACGCGTCTTCGACGATGAAGTTCGGAGCGTAGAGGACNCCNAAACCNAGGATTGCCCATTGCAGCAACGCCTCGCCATTNCCGGACGCCATCCGGCCATGGGGGCGTATGCGGATTTGCTTGCCGCCGGACAGAAACTCCCATTCGCCGGTCCGGGCGTTGAGGTAGCGCAGGCATTCGTGGCCGTAGAGATCGCGCGGCTCCTCCGGTGTGCCGAATTTTTCCAGATAGTCCGGGCTTGCCGCACAGACCGCGCGCACGGGTTGGAGCTGGCGGATGATAAAGCTCGAATCGGGCATGTGGCCGATACGGATGGCCGCNTCATATTTGCTGTCGATCAGGTCCTTCACCCGGTCGTCGAAATCGACGTCGAGAAGGATTTCCGGGTAAAGCCTTGCGAAGTCGGCAAACATGCGCCCCATCCGGCGCGCGCCAAGCGATTGCGGCACCGTCACCCGCAGCGTGCCGAGGACCTTGCCCGAGTGAGCGGCGACAGCCTCGCGCGCCTGACGCATTTCGTCGAGGATCTTTTCTGCGCGTTCGAGCAGTTCGATGCCGGCGTCCGTCGGCCGTACGCCGCGTGTCGTACGGTCGAGAAGGCGTGCTCCAAATCCTTCTTCGAGCCTGGCCAGTCGCCGGCTGACCATCGATTTGGAGATGTTGAGAGATTGCGCCGCACGGCTGAAGGACAATCCGCGCACCACCTCCACAAAGGTGGTCATGTCTTCGATCTCATCCATGCTCGTTCCCATTCATGCAACAGATCTGTTCTGAAAACAGGTATTCCGATCCGAATATTGCAACATCATTTTAGGCGCAAGATTGCATTCTAATTAAGGGATATCTTCCTATGACCAACATTCTTGTCGTCAACTCCAGCGCTCTCGGCCCGCATTCGGTGTCCAAGGCGCTCGTCGACACCACCGTCGAAAAGCTGAAGGTTTCCAATCCGGATGCCAAGGTCGTCACCCGCGACGTCGGCGCGAGCCCCATTCCGCATCTGACCGCTGACAACGTTGTTCCGGAACCCGAAACCGACGCGCAGAAGGCCGCCCGCAAGCTCTCTGATGAACTGATCGGTGAAGTCCAGGATGCGGATATCATCGTCATCGGCGCGCCGATGTACAATTTCGGCATTCCCTCGACGCTAAAAGCCTGGTTCGATCACCTGCTGCGTGCCGGCGTGACGTTCCGCTACACCGAAGCCGGCCCGGAAGGCCTGCTCAAGGGCAAGCGCGCCATTGTCGTGCTGTCGCGCGGCGGTCTCTATTCGGAAGGCCCGCTTCAGGTGCTCGACGCACAGGAGCCGCACCTGAGCGCGCTTCTGGGCTTTGTCGGCATCACCGATGTGACCTATGTGCGCGCCGAGAAGCTCGCCTTCAGCCCGGAAGACCGCGAAGCCTCCATCGCCAATGCCCAGAACGAAGTTCACGCCGTGGCAAGCAAGGTCGCTGCCGCCTGAGGCAGTCCGACATAAACGGCGCCCTGAATGCTGTCGATTGGCGGCATCCGGACGCCGGCTCCCGCTTCCGAATCCGTCGGGCGTCGGCTAGAAAGATCCGGTCCCGCCGGAGTAGAATTTCATGTCAGACGACCCCAAGCCGATCGAGTCCCTCACCAAAGCCGAAGCCAAGGCCGAACTCGAACGGCTCGCCGCAGAGATTGCGCGCAACGACGATCTCTATCACGGCAAGGACGCGCCCGAGATTTCCGACGCGGCCTATGATGCGCTGAAGCAGCGCAATCTGGCGATCGAAGCCCGCTTCCCCGAACTCGTCCGCGATGACAGCCCGTCGAAGAAGGTCGGCGCGGCGCCGCTGCCGACTTTCGCGCAGATCACCCACGCGCGGCCGATGCTCTCGCTCGACAACGTCTTTTCCGATGAAGAGGTGCAGGGCTTCGTGGGCTCGGTTTACCGTTTCCTCGGCCAGATGCCCGATGGTTCGATCGCCTTTACGGCCGAGCCCAAGATCGACGGCCTGTCGATCTCTCTGCGTTACGAGAACGGCAAGCTCGTCAATGCGGCCACGCGCGGCGACGGCACCACCGGCGAAAACGTAACCGCCAATGTGCGTACCATCTCCGAGATCCCCAACGAACTGCCGAAGGACGCGCCCGAGATTGTCGAGATCCGAGGCGAGATCTATATGGCGAAACCCGACTTCCTGGCGCTCAACGCGCGCATGGAGGAAGAGGGGAAGCCGACCTATGTGAACCCGCGGAATACCGCTGCAGGTTCGCTGCGCCAGCTCGATCCGCGCGTGACCGAGAAGCGCAAGCTGAAGTTNTTCGCCTATGCCTGGGGCGAGATGTCGGACATGCCGGCAGACACCCAATCAGGCATGATCGAGACCTTCGAGCGCTGGGGTTTCCCGATAAATCCGCTGACCAAACGGCTGACGAGTGTCGAAGACCTTCTCGCCCATTACAACGCCATCGGCCTCGAACGCGGCGAGCTCGAATATGACATCGACGGTGTTGTCTACAAGGTCGACCGGCTCGACCTGCAGGCACGTCTGGGCTTCCGCTCACGTAGCCCGCGCTGGGCCACCGCCCACAAGTTTCCCGCCGAGCAGGCTTTCACCACCATCGAGAATATCGACATCCAGGTCGGTCGCACCGGCGCGTTGACGCCGGTCGCCCGTCTCACACCGGTTACCGTTGGCGGCGTGGTGGTGACCAATGCCACGCTG
The DNA here is from genome assembly GCA_002707605.1 of Hoeflea sp. Lineage (GTDB taxonomy): Bacteria > Pseudomonadota > Alphaproteobacteria > Rhizobiales > Rhizobiaceae > Pseudohoeflea. The sequence continues at coordinate 57,245 of PANK01000011.1, read as the reverse complement.
CACAATGCCGATTACATCGTCGGGCTCGGCAACAATGGCGAGCCGATCCGCGACGAAGGCCATGATTTCCGCATCGGCGACACTGTGATCGTGCAGCGTGCCGGTGACGTCATCCCGCAGGTTCTCGACGTGGTGCTGGAAAAACGTCCCGAAGACGCCGAACCCTATGCGTTCCCGGATAAATGCCCGGTCTGCGGCAGCCATGCCGTGCGTGAGAAGAACGAGAAGACCGGCAAGCTCGACAGCGTGACCCGCTGCACCGGCGGCTTCGTCTGCGAGGCGCAGGCGATCGAGCACCTCAAGCATTTCGTTTCGCGCAATGCCTATGACATCGAGGGTTTTGGATCCAAGCAGGTCGATTTCTTCTTCCGCACCGAAGATCNGTCGATGCAGATCCGTACCGCGCCCGACATCTTCACGCTGCAGANGNGGCAGGAGAANTCGATGACGAAGCTCGANAATATCGACGGCTTCGGGCGGGTGAGCGTGCGCAAGCTNTTCGANGCCATNGACGCGCGGCGGACGATCGCNCTCAACCGCTTCATCTATGCGCTCGGCATCCGGCATGTGGGGGAGACCACCGCCAAGCTGCTNGCNCGNTCCTATGGCAGCTATGATGAGCTTGAGAAAGCCATGAAAGCTGCGAATGGCTATACGGGCGAGGCCTGGGCCGATCTCAACAACATAGANGGTATCGGCGAGGTGATGGCGCGGGCCATCGTCGAGTTTTTCAACGAGCCCCGCAATATCGGAGTGATCGAGAAGCTCTTGGATGAAGTCACGCCGGAGGATGCCGAGATGCCGTCAGTGTCCGCTTCAAGTCCGGTCAGCGGCAAGACGATCGTGTTTACCGGTTCGCTCGAACGCATGACCCGAGACGAGGCCAAGGCCATGGCGGAGCGTCTGGGAGCCAAGACCGCCGGCTCCGTCTCGAAGAAGACCGACCTTCTGGTAGCCGGACCGGGCGCCGGTTCCAAGCTCACCAAGGCGGAGGAACTCGGCATCGAGGTGATTACCGAGGACCAGTGGTTCGAGCTGGTCGGCGAGGGCGCCTGAGACCTGTCATTTCCGTGTTGGTCTCACCATTGGCTTCGCCGTCCTGCCATGGCGAAGCAAGGTTTAATTATTGAAGTCTTTTTAAGCTTTGGGGGGCGCATTGCCGACCAAAGATGCTATGACTTTACTGAAATGGTGGGGGTAAACGGATGCCGCGATTACANAATCCCGGGGATTTGAGTCCTTGTCCTGCGTTTATGGCAGCGGCGGAAGACGGCAGNCGCGACTTGTTCGACGGCATGGACACGATGCGTGAACGCTTCATGCGGCGTGCCAAAGTCGTTGAGTATGAGCGGGGCGATACGATCTGTGATGTTGGTTCGGGCAAGCTTGCCCTCCGTTACATGTCCAGCGGAACCGCTTCGGTTTTGTTGCCCACACCGGAGGGCGGTGAGGTCCTCTTGGGTGCGGTCTTCAAGGGGATGACCGTGAATATCTCGGAGATGATCAGCGGCGTCAACGCGCACATTTTCCGGGCGGCGACGAAATGCATCGTCTATGAACTCTATTGCGAGGAGTTTCTGGAGCAGTGCAGAGATCCGAAATTCCTGCGCTGGTGCATGTGGATCATGAGCCGCAACATCATGTTCCTGTCCGAATTCTCGTCTGTGCGCGGTATCCGCAACGCCGATCTNCGCCTGATAGAATTTCTNCGTGTNATGGCNTTTCAGCAGAACGGTAGCCGNCCGGAAGGGGCCTTTTCCGTCGATTGGCCNNTGAGCCAGCAATTGCTTGCCGAGCTCGTCAATGTCAGCCGCCCCTATNTGAGCGAACGCATCGGACGCCTTCAGGCTGAAGGTGTTCTNAAAATCACCGGCAACACCTTCGCGGTCACAGCCAGGGGCGAAAGACCCGTTCAGTAGCGCTTGCNACTCAGGCGAATACCGACTGGAAGANCGCGAACAGGACGCCGGACAGGATGGCNGCAGCCGGTACCGTGACCAGCCAGGCTGCCACGATGGTCAGGAAGTGNGCGCGTCGCACGAGGAAGCGGCGGCGCTGGTCGTCGGCTGATGCCCGCTTGGACTTTTGCTTGGGCGGGCTGCCNTTCCCGTTGCTCTCGCTGCGCATGGCGACGTANTCGGCNCGGCGCTGCGAGCGCGCGGTATACCATTCACGNAAGAAGCCNACGCCNAAGACCGCNCCCACTGCGATGTGGGTNGAACTCACCGGCAATCCGAGTGCNGACGCGGCNATCACNGTCAANGCTGCGGAGAGGGCCACGCAGAAGGCGCGCATCGGGTTCAGTTTGGTGATTTCGTTNCCCACGAGCTTGATCAGGCGCGGGCCGAAGAGAACGAGACCGAGCGAGATACCGAACGCACCCACGGCCATCACCCAGAGCGGGATCGAAACCTTGGAGGCCACTTCGCCGAGTTCTGCCGTATGCACGATGGCCGCCAGCGGNCCGACGGCGTTGGCNACGTCATTGGCGCCGTGGGCNAAGGAGAGAAGGGCGGCTGAAAAGACCAGNGGCAGCGCGAAGAGCTTGCGCAGCGACTGGTTGCGGTTCTCAAGCCCCTGGGCCTGTCTGCGGATCAGCGGACGGGAGATGACCCAGGCNAGCACGCCTGCNCCAAGGCCGATGGTCAGCGCCAGCGGCAGAGTGATCTTGACGAGGCTCTTGAGGCCCTTGATNGCGAGATAGGCGGAGAAGGCGCCGGTCATGACCGCGATAAGAACCGGAACCCANCGCACCGCGGCCGANATCTTGTCCTCGCGATAGATGATCGCNGTCTTGATGAAGGCNAGAAAGGCNGCGGCGATGACGCCNCCCAGAAGCGGGGAGATGACCCAGCTCAGGGCGATCGANCCCATCGTCGTCCACTGNACCGCGTTGATGCCGGCNGCTGCAATGCCTGCACCCATGACGCCACCTACGATGGAGTGCGTGGTCGAAACCGGCGCCTTCAGCCAGGTTGCAAGGTGGATCCAGAGCGCCGAGGAAACGAGAGCCGCGAGCATTGCCGAAATGAAGACTTGCGGCGTGTTGACGGCTTCGGGCGAAATGATGCCNTTCGAGATCGTGCCGATCACGTCGCCGCCGGCAATAAGTGCGCCGGCGCTCTCGAAGATTGCCGCGATGATCAGTGCGGTGCCGAGTTTCATGGCACGTGCACCGACGGCGGGGCCGACATTGTTGGCGACGTCGTTGGCGCCGATGTTGAGCGCCATGTAAGCGCCCACCACTGCGGCGGCGACAATGACGACGGCGCCTTGATGGCCGGTCATCAAGGCGCCTGAAACGATGGCGCAGATGACGACGAAGAGGATGGCAAGGCCAGGGGCGACGACGCGCTGGCTGACGCTCTCGGCCGCCATCTCCATCGTCGTAAGTTTGTCGAGGTCCTTGTCGAGCGTTGGTTTGCGCAGAGATTCCGGCATCCCGTTATCCTTCTCGAAATTTGTCTGTCGGCTCTGCCGCACCGTTTTGCGGATGGGGTATAGGGCAGAAACGCCTTTGCCGTAACCGCCGCATGACGGTTTTGTGACAGCTGGCCTAGTTTTCCCCGGATGGTCGCCTTTATGCCACGCCTCCACCGGCTGGGAGGGCGCCAAAGGCGATTGAGGCTGTGCGGTTCCTACGCTAGGTTTTTCAGAGGTACGGAGGGCAGATGATGCGGCATGAAATTTCCTGGAAGCGGCTCGATGTCACCGGGCACGACAGATGCACTCTCGTGTCGGAGAGCGGCGGCTACCGGATAGCCGGTGAAGCGCGCTGGGAGGAGGGCGGTGAAACTTTCACCTCGACCTACGAGGTTTGGTGCGCTTCCGACTGGGCAACCCGCTCGGCCAGGGTTGAGGGTTCTTTCGGTGCGCGGCCGTTGTCGTTCAGTCTCGAGCGCGTTTCCGGAAAGGGATGGTATCTCGATGGCGCACGGATCGACTTCGCCGATGATCTTCTCGATGTCGATCTCGGTTTCACACCGGCGACAAATACCAATGCGATCCGGCGGCTGGATCTCGCCCTTGGCGAGCGGCGGGAGACGACCGCGCTCTGGTTCGATACCGAAGACCGGTCTTTCAAGCGTCTGATGCAGGTGTATGAGCGAATTGGCGACAATGTCTATCACTATGCCTCGCCCCAGCATGGATACGAAGCGGAGCTAGGGGTGTCGGACACCGGCCTCGTTCTCGATTATCCCGATTTGTGGACTGCACTGGATGAGCAAGTGCCGCTAAAGCCTCAAAATACTTGAGCGATACATCAAGTGCATTCAATTGACAGGTCAGCTATGCTGACCTAACGGTCTCCGTTCAGGAGTTCTCCCATCATGCCTTCCACCACTTCACGACTCGCCGGTGTCCGCGACAGTCTTGTGCCGACATTGTCGGCAATGCCGTTCGGTCTTCTCTTCGGTACGCTTGCCTATGACAAGGGAATGACCCTTCTGGATTCCGTCCTGATGAGTGCCACGATTTTCGGCGGTGCGAGCCAGATGGTGGGGATCGAACTCTTCAAGGGCGGTGTNGCTGCCTGGCTGATCGTNTTCTCCATCTTTGCTGTCAACTTCCGCCACATCCTCTACTCGGCATCGATCGGACGGCATTTCTCGGACTACTCGTTTCCGCAAAAGGCGCTGGCCTTCTTCCTGCTGGTNGATCCNCTCTATGCGGCGAGCGAATTGCGGGTTGAGCGAAAGGCNCCCGTTACCTTCGCATGGTACGCGGCCTACGGCCTGTTCATGTATATGGTCTGGGTGGCAGCGACCGTTGTCGGCTACGAGTTCGGTCGATTGATCCGCAATCCGGAAGCGCTCGGCATCGACTTTCTGCTGCCGATCTATTTCCTCGGTCTGCTGCTGGGTTTCCGCAAACGGCAGAACTGGCTGCCGGTGGTGCTGGCCAGCGGTGTGGGCTCGATCATTGCCTATCTGACGGTCGGCTCGCCGTGGCATGTCGGTCTCGGGTCGATCGCGGGCATCCTCGTCGCCGTCCTCATGCCGCTCGAACGTGAGCCACAGATGGATCCCGTTCCGGCAAGCGATGGTCCGGAGGACATGGGATGACCAGCGGTTTCATGAATATTCCCGCCAATGTGTGGATCATCCTCGCCGGCGCGCTCGTGACCTATGCCACCCGCTTTGGCGGCCATCTGGTCATCTCGCGGATGAAGCGCATTCCGCCCAAGGTGAACGTCGCGCTCAATGCCGTGCCTGCGGCGGTGATCACGACGCTGGTGGCGCCGGGCTTCGTCCAGAACGGTCTGGCCGAAGTGCTGACGCTGCTCGCCGCCATCGTGCTTGGCTTCCGCCTGCCGATGATGGTGATGTTCCTCATCGGCTGGGCCATGATCGTCGCCCTCAGGGCCGCTGGACTTTAGTCGCTCTCAGAGAGCCGCGGTTGCAGCTTCCAGCCATGCCTTGTCGCTCTGATCCGTCAGCAGCGGTGTGATCTCGTCGCGGACGCGGGCGTGATAGGCATCGAGCCAGGCGATCTCGTCCTCCGTCATCAGATCCTTGACGATCAGTCGCCGGTCGATGGGGCAGAGGGTCAGCGTCTCGAAGCCGAGCATCGGCCGGTCGCCGCCTTCGATCTCTTCCGGTTGGGTCACGTAGATCAGGTTTTCGATGCGGATGCCGAAAGCGCCGTCGCGATAGTAGCCGGGCTCATTGGAGACGATCATCCCGGGCAGTAGTGCCTGCTCGCCGCGCCGCGAGATCGACTGCGGGCCTTCATGGACAGCCAGGAAGCTGCCGACGCCATGACCGGTGCCGTGGCCGTAGTCCACGCCCGCCTGCCAGAGCGCGTGGCGGGCAAAGGGATCGATTTCGAGGCCGCGCGTGCCCTCGGGGAAGCGCAGGCGGCTGACTGCGATCATCCCCTTGAGTACCAGCGTGAAGAAGCGCTTCTGCTCCTCTGGCACGTCGCCGACGGCGATGGTGCGCGTGATGTCGGTGGTGCCGGAGACATACTGGCCGCCGGAATCGACCAGAAACATCTCGCCTGGCTTGATCGGCCGATTGGTCTTGGTGTTGACCCGGTAATGGATGATTGCGGCATCGGGACCGGCGCCGGCGATCGTGTCGAAGGACAGTGCCTTGAGCGGCATCTGCATCTCTTCTCCGGTGGACGCACGAAAACTTTCGAGCTTCGATGTTGCGGAGATTTCGTCGAGCCCGCCCTTGGGCGCTTCGCTGTCGAACCAGGCGAGAAAGCGCACCATGGCTGCGCCGTCCTGTTTGTGAACAGAAGCGCTGGCCTTGATTTCCGCCTCGTTCTTGACCGCGCGCGGCAGGCGCGCCGGATCGGAGGCCTCGATGACCGAGCCGCCGGCCTTGACGATGGCGCGGGCAATCGCATGGGGTGCGACGCCGGGATCGACCATAACTGCGGCCTTGTCGCGCCCCAGATTGGCAAGAGCTTCGTCGAAGCTCTCTGGCGGCATGAGATCGGCGAGCTGCGTGAGATAGGCCCGCGACTCGATACCAAGCTTGCGCTCGTCGATGTATAGCGTCGGACGGCCACTGGCGGGCAGGATCGCGCGCGACAGCGGATGCGGGGTCGACGGCAAGTCCGAGCCGCGGATATTGAAGGTCCAGGCGACAGAGGACGGATCGCTCAGAACGGCCGCGTCGGCCTTCTTCGCTACAATCGCTTTCCGCATCTCGTCGAGCTTGTCCTCGACCTCGCGGCCCGCATAGTCGAGCGGCTGGATGGCGACCGGCTCCAACGGCTCGGCGGGGCGGTCGTCCCAGACGAGGTCGACGGGATTGTCATCCAGCATCACCAGTTTGCCGCCGACGGATTCCATCGCCGCTTCGAGCCTACGAGTTTCCGATGACGTAAACGTCCAGGGATCGATGCCGAGGCGGAAGTTTTCGTGGCCGCCCTTCCGGATGAATGTGTGCGGCGGATTTCCGACCAGGTCTTCGATCTCGAAAATCTCTGAATCGGTCTGCACCTTCGCCTGGGCCGTATAGCGGCCGTCCACGAAAATGTGGGCAGAGTTGCGGAAGATCAGCGTTTGGCCAGCGGAGCCTGTAAAGCCTGTAATCCAGGCGAGGCGTTCGGCACATTCGGGAACATATTCGCCAAGATATTCATCGGCGCGCGGCACCGCGACGGCATCCACCCCCAATCTGTCGAACTGCTCGCGCAGGCGCGCGATCCGCTCTGCTGCGAGGTCTGGCGTGGAGAGAACGTCGAATTTCTGGAACATGAGTGGCCTCGATACGGCATTGTATTCACGCGATTACCCCGCGTGCCGGAATCCTTATCCACAAGGAGGGACGGGAGCAACCGGGGCAAACCCTTCCGTCCCGGCTGCCGATTTTGATGGCATGCACGATAATTGGGCAAAACGGCGGATGGCGCTGCAACGAGCGATTAACAAATTTGCATTTCTCGTTAATTCGATATGCGTTACTCGCATAGCTGCGCTGCAACATAAAATCTTCAAGAAGCCGGGGAATCTCCCTATGTTGCATTGCAGTACAAACAACGGCCGCAAGCTTCAAAGCCTGCCGTCAACCCAAGGAAAGAAACCATGGCTCGGAATTTTCTCCACACCGCCTACGACCGCATGGTGAACGCACGGGAACGCCAGGTCCGCCGCTACGTCAACGGCGCGCTCCTGCAGCTCGACGACGATTCGCTGAAGATCCTCGGTCGCACCCGAGAAGAGATCAATCGTGAAGGATACCAGACCTACTTCTTTTGATCTCTAGACGAAGCGATCTTCGCGGATCGCTGATATCCTCCCAAACGAAACGGCCTGTCGTCCCGCGACAGGCCGTTTTCGTATGTTGCTTTCTTCGGGCGAGATGTCTTAGCGCAGGTGGATCGTCACCCAGCCATTCCGCCAGATCGTGCGCACATGGGCCATGCCCTGCGCATTGAAGGCTGCGAGCACCTTCCAGCGCTGTTCGGCCAGAATGCCTGACAGGATCACCGAACCGCCGGGCGCAAGGGCATTGCTGATTTCCGGTGCCATCTTCATCAGCGGGCGGGCAAGAATGTTGGCAACGATAAGCTCGAACGGTGCAGCGTTGGCGATTTCCGGGGAATGAAAACCGGCCGCAGTGATCGCGCGGACCTGGTTGCCCACCTTGTTGATCTTCATGTTTTCGAGCGCGACCCGGGTGGCAATCGGGTCGATGTCGGTTGCAAGCACTGAAGCCGGCGTGATCTTCGCGGCTGCGATTGCCAATACGCCCGAGCCCGTACCGAGGTCGAGGATCGGGGAGGGGTAGCCGCTTGCAGCCGGCCAGCCGCGGATCACGCTGTCGAGCATCTCCAGGCAGCCGGCGGTGGTGCCGTGATGGCCGGTGCCGAAAGCCTGTGCGGCATCGATCAGGATGCCGATATCGCCGATGCGGACGGCATCCTTGTCGTGCGAGCCGTGGACGATGAAGCGGCCGGCACGGACGGGTTTCAAGCCTTCAAGCGAATGGGTAACCCAGTCGATCTCGGGCAGTTCCTCGGTTTCGACCTCAAGTCCGGGGAGCACGTCGGCGAGATGATGGCTGATTGCCGCCTCCATCTCGTCCGGGCTTTCGGCCTCTACATAGACCGAGGCCTGCCAGATGCCTGCATCCTCGTCGATTTCGGTGGTCGCCACCGCATGGCCCTCGTCCTCGAAGGCTGTGCCGAGAACGTCGAGTGCCGTCGAGGCACCAGCCTCGTCGGTGGTGATGAAAAGGCGATAGGTGGGCATGCGGTTTCAGTCGTCCAGTTTGGTGTCGGTCGTTATGACGTCGGGTTCTGCCTCGGGCTCGCCATCGGCCTCGGCCTGGGCTTCTTCTTTTTGAAGCTCCTGCTGCTCGAGCTCGTTCGCCGCCTTGGGCGGGCCACCATTGGGGATTCCGAAGGAGAGCACCTTGTCGCCGGCAGCCGGGTTGTTGCTGGCAATCGAGGCAAAGACCATGGCTCCGGACGGCTTGATCCAGAGAATGACGGCCGTATCCTCCGGGCGGTCGGCGGTATAGTCCTCCCAGGTGTATTCCTCGGTCAGACCCGTGACATGGAAGGTCCAGCCGTCACGGAAGCGCTCACGGAACATGTGGAAGCTCATGCCGGGCTTGGTCAGCGGGCGACCGCCGAGCGTAAACGACAGCGCGCGGTGATTGGCTTCCTCGTCACGACCAATCTGGAAAACATGGCTGCGTCCCAGTTCGGGCCCGAAATCGGTGCAGACGAGCGCGTTGTAGGCGTCGTTGTCGGTTGTGGCGATGAGGTTGGCGTAGCGTTTCGGCTCGATCGTGTGGTGGGCATTCTCACTCAATACCTCACCGAAATAGACCGGAATGTCAGAGAGCCGTGCATGCGAGAGGTGGTTCCAGTTGGGGTCTGCCAGCGTTACCGGCACGTCGTGCTCCTGCAGCTTGGCTGCCAGTGCCGTGGACCAGCGTGACCCGCCGACGATCAAGAGACCCGGCTTGCTCATCTTGGTGAGTTTCAGGAGCTTGGCCAGCGGGCCGAGCGTGAAACCGTGCAGCACGATCGTCGTGACCACGACAGCAAAGCTGAACGCGATCATGCGGTTGGCATCCTCGATGCCGGCGTCGATCAGAAGCGCCCCGAAAAGACCAGAGACGGCGACGGCGACGACACCGCGCGGTGCGATCCAGGATGTCAGGATGCGTTCCTGAATGGTGGCGCCCGAGCCGATGGTCGCGACCATTACCGCGATCGGCCGGATGACGAAAAGCAGCGACAGGACGAAGAAAAGCGCCTGCAGGTTCAGTCCCAGAATGTCGTCGAAGGTCAACGAGGCGGTAAGCAGGATGAAGAGGCCGGAGACGAGCAGGGTGGTGATCGTCTCCTTGAACCGGCGCATGTCGGTCAGCGAGGCAATGCGTGTATTCGCAATGAAGACACCCATGATCGTGACGGCCAGAAGACCTGCTTCCTCAAGTGCCATATCGGCCACCGCGTAGACACCGATCACGACCGCGAAGAGCACTGGCGCCTTGAGATATTCCGGTACATGGCCGCGGATGAAGGTCCATTCGATCAGTCGCGCGCCGATGAAGCCCAGGACGATCGATCCACCGCCGCCGAGAACAAGTTCAAGTGCGACCTTGCCTGCGTCATGGTCGGCAATGACCACGAGCACGGTTTCGAAGGCGATCACCGCGCAGAGCGCGCCGATTGGATCGTTGACGATGGCCTCCCATCTGAGAAGCGATGCGGGCCGCGCGCCGAGCTGGGATTGCCGCAACAGTGGCATGATCACGGTCGGGCCGGTCACGATCAGGATGGCGCCGAGAACCACCGCCGTCGGCCAGCTCAGGCCGCCGATGTAGTGCGCGGACAGCGCTGTACCGAGCCAGGTCAGCGGGCCGGCGATCATGATGATGCGCTGGACGGCGCGCGAGGTTTCGCGAATTTCGCGCAGATTGAGCGTCAGCCCGCCTTCAAACAGGATCACCGCCACCGCGATCGAGATGATCGGGCGGTAGATGTCGCCGAAATCCTCGGCCGGATTGAGAAAGCCGGTCACAGGGCCGGCAAGAAAACCGGCGGCAAGCAACAATACGATGGCAGGGAGGTGAAGCCGCCACGCGAGCCATTGTGCGGCCATGCCGGCGGCGCCGATAAAGGCGATCTTTAGCGCTATATCTTCCAAGCGGGAAACATTCCTTTTCTTCGGGCAACAATCTTATTGTCAGCCTTTGAGAAGGTTTTCCAGCTTTTTGACCGCGATGTCGGGATTTTCGCCCCAGGCGATGGTGCTCTTGAAGCGGCCCTCGTCATCGAGAAGGAAGACGTTTGCCGTGTGGTCCATCGTGTAATCATCAGGATCGCCGGATTCGAGCGGCACCTTCTTGGCGTAAATATGAAAACCCTTGATGACCTCGGCAATCTCGTCGGGATCCCCCGCAATGCCGGTAATGCGGTCGGAGACGGCGGAAATGTAATTGTTCAATACCTCGGGCGTGTCACGCTCGGGGTCTACCGTAATGAAATAGGCGTCGATTTGGTTCCCTTCGGGGTCGACCTGTTTCAACCAGCCGTCGAGTTCGAACAGGGTCGTGGGGCAGACTTCGGGGCAATGGGTGAAGCCGAAAAACAGCGCCGTCGGTTTGCCGCGGAAGGCCTGCTCGGTGATCGGCTCCCCGTTCTGGTCGGTGAGCTGGAAGGGGACACCATAGGCCGCTTCCCCCGGCCCGGCTGCCGAACGGTACCATTCGTAGGACAGCCAACCGAGAAGCCCGGCAAAAATCGCGATGAAAACCCAAAGCAGGGTTCGGACGGTGCTCATTGCTGGAAGGTCTCCATGAAATGCGTGCTGCGGCGGATGATCGGGAGGAGCAGTCCTAGAGGCACCAGGACAGGCCGCTNTCCGCCATGACGGCGAAAATGCGTGCGCCTTTCTCCATCCAGCCGCCAAAGGCGAGGCCGGTNAGGATCGCGATCACGCCNAGNGCCAGCCCGGTCATGGCCAGCCGCCGGACGTCCGCGGATAGTGGATGTCGTTGCGCCTTTGTCATNGAGCCCTATTTAATCCGCAGGCGCTGATATGCCAAGCCGGCGAGGCTTCCATTTGGGCCTTTCCCTTCCCATATCCTGACACACAGGCAGTGGCATGGCGACGCAGCCATGCCGATTTTAGGAGAAAGACATGCCATTCGAACGCCACTCGACCCTTCGCGCNCTCGCAACGGCGGCTGCTGTCGCGNTNCCNNCCGCGTTCGCGATTCCNGCGCAGGCNGAACAGGTGGGCGAGGTCGGTGTCGACTGGATCGGCAANGACATCGTCATCGACGCCGTCGCCGACCCGAAAGTTGCAGGCGTNACCTGCCATGTCGCCTATTTCGACCGCGGTGTTCTGGACAGGCTCAAGAACGGCAACTGGTTCGAAGATCCGTCCAACGCCTCGATCGCCTGCCGCCAGACCGGGCCTGTGAAGATCGGCGATATCGAACTCGACCAGGGTGGCGAGGAAATCTTCAAGGAATCCCGCTCNCTCGTCTTCAAGAAGCTGGTCGTCAACCGCATTTACGACAAGGCCAACAATACGCTGATCTATCTGGTCAACTCCCGTCAGGTGAAAGACGGTTCGGCAAAGATGGCGATCTCCACTGTGCCGCTCTACGGCCAGGACGTGGAGTGGGCCAACGGCAAGCCGTAAACGGTTGCTTCAACCGCCTCTGAAAATGAATGACGCGCCGAGGGCTATCAGCGCGAAGCCGATGGCGTGGTTCCAGCCGAGCGGTTCCTTGAGATANGTGACCGCGAAGCCTGCGAAGACCACCAGCGTGATTACCTCCTGCATGGTCTTGAGTTCGGCTGGCGACCAGTAGTCGCTGCCGATCCGGTTGGCCGGAACGGCCAGGCAATATTCGAAAAAGGCGATCCCCCAGGACACCACGATCACCATGACAAGCGACACCGACTTGAAGCGCAGATGTCCGTACCAGGCAAATGTCATGAAGATGTTGGAGAGNGAAAGCAGCACCACAGGCAGCCACTTGGCGAGCGACGGGGACAGGGACATGGGCGGGAACTCTCAGGCAATGCTGTCGATGCCGGATACATATCCCTTCCGCCGCCCGCGGCAACCGGAATTTTGTGTATTGGGTGGCTCCAGTTTGCTGGACGAAACGCCGGTAGTTCTTCAGCGGCGTTGTGTCGGGGTTACCGCGACACTACGCCACTGAATGGCGTTGTGCCGATTTGGGCAGCTCGACCGCCGCATTCTTTTGCCGCCATGCTTCCAGCGTGTCGGGCGGCATNGGGCGGGCNAANAGGTAGCCCTGATAGGCGGTNCAGCCGATATCGTTGAGCAGTTCGATCTGNTTTTGCGTCTCCACNCCTTCGAGAATGCACTGGAGGTTGAGGTTCTCGCACATTTCCGAGATCGTCTTGACCAGATTGAACGATACCTTGTCCTGTTCGATCCCCTGCAGGAAGGAGGCATCGACCTTGACCCTGTCGATCGGAAGGCGCCGCACATAGCTCAGCGACGAGTAGCCGGTGCCGAAATCATCGAGCGCGATATGGCATCCGGCGGCTTTCAGGAGCTGCAGCGAATGGAGCGCGCGATCGAAATTCTGCATCACCGAGGATTCGGTGATCTCGAAGACCAGACGGCGGGGCGAGATGTTGGAGCGCCCGATGGCGGCGAAGATCGACGTCATCGTCTCCTGCGAACAGATATCCAGCGCGGANAGGTTGAAGGACANATAATTGTCCTCAGGCCAGCGNACCGCTTCGGCGAGCGCNTTGTTGAACAGGGTGGTGGTGACCTTGCCGATGAGCCCGGTCTGTTCNGCAGCCTTGATGAAGACGTCGGGTCGAACGCGCCCGAGAACAGGGTCTGTCCAGCGCGCCAGCGCCTCCACNCCGAGGGTTCTGCCCGTGCCGCTTTCGACAATCGGTTGATATTCCAGCTTCAGCACTTCGTCGAGATCGGCCTCGCGCAGGCGTTTTCCGATGGCCATGGCGTCCTTGATGGCGCGGGCGTGGTGATCGGAAAAGATCGAAACGGTCCCAGGCTCGGAATTCTTCCCGTGGTGCAGGGCGAAGGTGGCGCGTTCGAACAGTTCCGTGCTGGAACACGTGTCCCCGGTGCAGCGGGCAATTCCGCAGGTGCCGCGCAGCGTTGCCGAGCCTTCCATGAGCTGGAAGTCGGGTTCCAGCGAGACGACCACTTTTTCGCAGATCCGGCGCAGTTCGCCATCGTCGGTGGCAACCGGGACGATGATGCCGAACTCGTCTCCGCCGACGCGCGCGATCACCATGTCGTCCGGCGCGGCGGCCCGCAGGCGGTTGGCAACCTCGGTGAGAAGCTTGTCGCCGAATTGATAGCCCATCAGGTCATTGACCGGCTTGAAGCCGTCGAGGTCTATCAGGCCCACNGCGAANGGCGTCCGTGTGGCGTGGGCTTTCTGCATCACGTTNTGGAGGCTGTGAAAGAAGCTGCGCCGGTTGGGCAGGCCGGTNAGGTTGTCCTCATCGACGATCTTGCGGACGGCGAGGTTGAGNGCCTCGAGTTCGCGACGCTGGGTGTCGAGTTGCACCTGTTTTTCGACCCGCTCCCGGAAGTCCGCATTCGAGCGCAGCATCACGTTGAGCATGACGATCNTGATGATGAAGAGGTTGANGGCGACNCCGTGAAATACCGGATTGTCCTGGGTTAGNAGGAAGNCGGAGATCGGGGTCACCATCACCGTNAACAGGATCAGGGCGACCTGGCGCAGAGGCATCACGCAGGTGACGGCGGTGAGCAGCGAAATGCCGACGAAGGAGATGATCTGACCCTTGAGCAGGTCGTCGGCATAGAGGAAAAGCGCAATTGCCCAGCTTGCCAGGCTGATGCTGACGAAGACGGCAAGCGTGCGCATGCCGCGAAATATTCTCAGAATCTCGGCATGGCCGGGGATCCGGTTGCGGTTCCGGTACATCGAAACCGCGCGGATGGCGAAAATCGAGCCGAGCAGCAANGGNACNGTGACCGTGAGGACGAACGGCGCAAGGTCGTAAAACAGGATGGCCGGGCTGATGAGGTTGACGAGCAACATCGTGTACATGAGCGGCACCTGCCGCATCAACGCGGTGTACTGGGCGCGGACCAGCTCTTCGCTACCACCATCCTCGCCCCAGACGGACTTCATGTGGGTCCAAATCGACATCATGCTCGACGTCCTCGCGGCTTGTGCCGCATGCACACTGCATTACACCACCGGATACGGTTTCCCGTCAGCCATCATGGCCAAAGGCTCCGATACTCCCGTTAATGCCGTTTTCGCGTTGAGAAACTTCCCTAACGTCCACCATCAGATTTAAGGGGGCGCATATGCGCTCGATGCCCTGTCTTGCTGCGATTGCCAGCTGCTGACAGTTTTCGTCAGTAATGTGCGTTTCCGGCGCTGTTNGCACAGCTTTGTCGCCAGCAGGGTCTTCCTTTCGCCCCGTCGCCGTCCCATATTCCGGCCATGGCCAGATCACCCCGCAANACCTCTTCCCGCGACGACGACAACACCGGTTTCGGCGAAGCGCCGCAGGCTTCTTTTGAAGGAGCCCCCGCGTCCGGCTCGATCGCCGACTGGGCGTCCGACATCGCCAAACAGGCGGAAGAAGATGCGGTGCGCGCCCGCCGCAAGGAGGAGAACCGCGCGATCCGCTCCGCTGCCGGCAAACACCGCAAGAAGGCGGCTGCTCTCGACAACGAGACCGCCGAAGGCGGCAAGCGCGACCGCGCGTCCGAGCCAGTGCGAGGCGCTCGCGCAGGCCAGGGCGGAGCCCGCTCGGCCGTGAGCGAGAAAAACGCCAAGACTTCCCGCGGCACGTCCATCGGCGGCACCACCGATCCGCGCGCCCGCGCTGCTGCCGGACTCAATGCGGTCGCCGGTCTCGACATGTCGATGGAGGAGGCGGAAAAGTCGCTCGCCGGCACCGCCAACACCAAGACCGTGCAGGCGCTGTCGGATCTCATCGAGAGCGGCAATCCGCTGCACAAGAACGGCAAGCTCTGGACGCCGCACCGGCCCGCGCGACCTGAGAAGTCCGAGGGCGGCATAAAGATCAGGATGGCGACCGACCTCACGCCCGCCGGCGACCAGCCGCAGGCGATTGCCGATCTCGTAGAGGGCGCCAATGCCAACGAGCGCAGCCAGGTTCTGCTCGGCGTCACCGGTTCGGGCAAGACCTTCACCATGGCCAAGGTGATCGAGGAAACCCAGCGCCCGGCGCTCATTCTTGCGCCCAACAAGACGCTTGCAGCTCAGCTTTATTCCGAGTTCAAGGGCTTCTTCCCGGACAACGCGGTCGAGTATTTCGTCTCCTATTACGATTACTACCAGCCCGAGGCCTATGTGCCGCGCACCGACACCTTCATCGAGAAGGAGTCGACGATCAACGAGCAGATCGACCGGATGCGCCACGCCGCCACCCGCGCGCTGATGGAGCGCGACGACGTCATCATCGTCGCCTCGGTCTCCTGCATCTACGGTATCGGCTCGGTGGAAACCTACACCGCCATGACCTTCCAGATGGAAGTGGGCGACCGCATCGACCAGCGCCAGCTTCTGGCCGACCTGGTGGCCCAGCAGTACAAGCGCCGCGACATGGATTTCCAGCGCGGTTCGTTCCGGGTGCGGGGCGACACGATCGAAATCTTCCCCGCCCACCTGGAGGATGCCGCCTGGCGCATCTCCATGTTCGGCGACGAGATCGACGCGATCACCGAGTTCGATCCGCTCACCGGCAAGAAGACCGGCGAACTCAAGAGCGTCAAGATCTACGCCAACTCGCACTATGTGACGCCGCGCCCGACGCTCAACCAGGCGATCAAGTCGATCAAGGAAGAGCTCAAGCACCGGCTGATCGAGCTCGAACAGGCGGGCCGCCTGCTCGAAGCCCAGCGGCTCGAGCAGCGCACGCGGTTCGACCTCGAAATGCTTGAGGCCACCGGCGTCTGCCAGGGCATTGAGAACTATTCGCGCTATCTCACCGGCCGCGCGCCGGGTGAGCCGCCGCCCACGCTGTTCGAATATGTGCCGGACAACGCGCTTCTCTTCATCGACGAAAGCCACGTCACCGTGCCGCAGATCGGCGGCATGTATCGCGGCGACTTCAGGCGCAAGGCGACGCTCGCCGAATACGGCTTCCGTCTGCCGTCCTGCATGGACAACCGGCCGCTGCGCTTCGAGGAATGGGACGCCATGCGCCCCGGCACCGTCGCCGTCTCGGCCACGCCCGGCCAGTGGGAGATGGACCAGTCGGGCGGCGTGTTTGCCGAACAGGTCATCCGCCCCACCGGCCTCATCGATCCGCCGGTGGAAGTCCGCGGCGCCAAGACCCAGGTCGACGATGTGCTCGGCGAAATCCGCGCCACGGCGGACGCCGGCTACCGCACGCTCTGCACGGTGCTCACCAAGCGCATGGCCGAGGATCTCACCGAATATCTCCACGAGCAGGGGGTACGCGTGCGGTATATGCACAGTGATATCGACACGCTGGAGCGCATCGAGATCATCCGCGATCTCCGCCTCGGCGCCTTCGACGTGCTCGTCGGCATCAACCTGTTGCGCGAGGGGCTAGACATCCCGGAATGCGGGCTCGTCGCCATTCTCGACGCCGACAAGGAAGGGTTTCTGCGCTCGGAAACCTCGCTCATCCAGACCATCGGCCGCGCCGCGCGTAACGTCGATGGCCGCGTCATCCTCTATGCCGACAAGATCACCGGCTCGATGGAACGCGCCATGGAGGAAACCAGCCGTCGCCGCGAAAAACAGCTCGCCTGGAACGAGGAGCAGGGCATCACCCCGCAATCGGTCAAGGCGCGCATCAACGACATTCTCGACTCGGTCTACGAGCGCGACCACGTCCGCGCCGCCATTCCCGGCCCCGGCGGCAAGAAGGGCAAGGGCGAGGAGGCCATGGTCGGCGGCAATCTCGCCGCCCATCTGGAAGCACTCGAAAAGCAGATGCGCGATGCTGCCGCCGATCTCGACTTCGAGACCGCTGCGCGCCTGCGCGACGAGGTCAAGCGCCTGAAATCCGTCGAACTCGAACTGATGGACGACCCGATGTCGCGCGACGCCGGCATCGAGAACACCCGCTCCAAGCGCAAGGCCGAGGCGACCGGCAAGCCCGCCTCCTATTTCCGCAAGAACACGCTCGACGAAATGACCGTCGGCCGCACGGAAAAACCGCTCGGCCCGAAAGCCGGGCAGGGGAGTTCGTCAGACGTGGACGGCCCCATCCGGCGCAACAAGGTCGGCGCGGGCAGCTACGAAGACGAAGGCGAGCAGAAGCGCAAGAAGCGTCCTAGCAAGACGGGCCGGCCGGGACGGTAAACTCCCGTGAGATGGGCACTGCCCGCCGCGCCCTCTCTCCCCTTGAGGGAGAGAAAGCGATTTCGGCGTCTTGGCGCAGCCAAGTGCCAGACATCGCAAGAGAGGGGGACGCGATCCGTCGTTTGTTCGCGATCCCACTATCTTCGTCATGCCCGGACTTGATCCCAAGCAAGACAAGCGAAGGCGATGCAAAATCGGCGCCGGAAGCTCCGGGGGACGAAGATCGACGGGAAGCCGCTCAGTAAAGAACGAGGGCATGGGCATTAGGATATCATTAGCAATATCTAGTAGAAATAGAATTTCTGCCAATATATTCTATATTCTATATTTCTATAATTTGAGATCATATTATTTTTATACATAAAGAAATTCATGAGAAATTTCTAAGCTTTGTTAAGCCCATAGAATTCCAAAAAGCCGGATGTATTTGAAATTCTCTAGATTGCCAGATTTTCGAGAAATCTGCGTCGTCATAGTAATATATTCCTCGGCCAACGTGAGCATTTTCGCCACGATTAGGAATGCCGATTATGCAGGCTTCATGAAGTATTTGACAGGCGGATCTAATTTCAGCGTCCGTTTTTAGCAGTCTATCTTTAGTTAGTATATTCGTAAGAGATGCTTTTGATATCCTTGGTGAGTTTCCCACAAAGCTTGCTAAGATATCATCTATATTCCTTAATACTGTTCGATATTCCTCGACGACAGACTCTTTCATGCTGGTTGAGTATCTATTCAATGCATCTATTACTGCGGCCTTATCCGGTTTTTCTAAATTCTTTTCGATGCATACCTCCGACACGAGCCTAATTATCTCCATTAAATCGCGTGGCCTTCGCAGGGTGTGATCTAGGAATAGATCTTTTGCATCTTTTGTAATTGTCTTTACGGCTGTTTCTGTGTAATATTCCACAGTAAAATTTAATGGAAACAAATTCTCCCAAAGTCGATCCGTAGCTGTATTTTCATTATCAATTCTGTTTAATTCTCTTCTGCTTTTAGCGTCTATATTGTCTACAAATCTACTATACATAAATCGAGCTAGCTCATTCCTGTCCCACTTAATTGTATTTTTATATTGGCGCAGATGATCGGCGTGCCTCTCAATGGACCAGTTGTAAATATCAGTTGGAACAAATAGCTTTATAGTTATGTGATTAGCGAGTGGATTTTGTGTAGGGTCTGTAAACCATCTGAAGAAATCAAGCAGCCCTGAGAAAAATAAAGAAAATGAATCGTTTCTATTAGTTGTATCAATCTCTCTATGTATTGTATCGTCTATGCTGTCTATAAATATGTAGAAGTGATTTCCTGTTGCCTTTACTATTTTGAAAAGGTAATTTCGTATTTTTTCATTAAGGTCATATAGGCTGTTTTCGTCAATATTATTTGTTTTTATGTGATTTATTACGCTGCCCATAGGTGTGTTAATGCTATTGCTTAGAAGGGCTGCGTACTCCGGTTGACTGCGTAAATTGTGCGCAACGTTTGCGTTAACGGACTTTGATACAGTGTCCAGAAGTCGAAATATTATTGTGAGCTCCCATATCTTATTTATGTATTCGAGCGATAGGTTCGATCGATGTTCATTAAAAATATGATCAAAAAATTCTCTGAATTCCTGCTCTGTTGGTGTAATATTTATTACAAACTTTTGTTTATCTTTCATCTCTGATGCTATATGAAATCTAAGTGCAGATTTACCAGATCCCTTTCTTCCAATTACTATTGAATGATCTGTGCCGTTTACCAGTTTTAGGGTTGGAGTCTTTAAGAAGTGAGATCTAAGGTATTTTTCATCTACTTCAGCTCTTTGATTTCCTATATTTATTTTATTTCTAAAATCGAACACTTATTCCTCCAAGAATTTAGTCTTTTCAGGCCAGTTGGTTTCTGGGATTTCTAGTTTCCATAAAGTTCGAATCTCATTTCTGGATAGGCGCGATCTAAGCACCCAGTACTCTGTCTTATTTACATCGCAGAGCCTTATTGCTCCACATTCGAGCAATTTAGTTTTTAGTTCTTTGTCTGAGATGCCGCCGGAGAAGTGCCTTATAATATAGTAAGGAACATATCTTTCATCAAATCGTTTTAAAAGAGTTTTAAGTATGCTGTTGATCTTTCTGTCTCTATTTATCGTTCTAACTATCGACTTGTACGTAGTGATTCCCGATAGTACAGCAATTGCCGTCGCAATTGCTGAACTGATAAGCGCTGCTTTGACCTCTGGAGATAGGGACGAGAGTAGATGTTGCATTGCTATCTAATATTGATTTTGTTGGCTTATTTTGAGTTGTAATCAATTCGGATGTCAATATATGCGGGCATATTTCGAGGCTTTTTTGTTTGAATTCAATTTCAATAACTGAGCAATGATAGCGTTATTTGTCTGATTTTAATGTGTTATTTTGAATTGGCGCCAGTCGGCGGGTCAACCCTTCCTTAACCCTTCTTCCTAACCCCTTGCTCACACCCTGACGCTACCCTGTCGCCCGACAGGAGTATTGCGTCATGTTGTCCAGTGTCATTTCGACGGCGGCCTCCGGGCTGTCGGCCCAGCAGAAGCGGATGGAGGCGATTGCCTCGAATGTCGCCAATGTCGATACGCCCGATTACCGCCGCAAGGAGGTCGACATGGTTTCGACCGGGAACGGCGTGCGCGCGGTCGTCAGCGAGGGTCCGGCCGGGCAGGGCGTGGATCTCGCCACCGAGATGGTCGACATGATCGACACCAGGATGGCCTATGAGGCCAATGTCGCGGTGATGGAAACCGGCATGGACATGTGGGACGCGCTGATGAGCGCGCTCGATCCCAAGGACCGCGACGAGCGCTGGGGGTAGGGCATGTTCCACTCTCCCCCCTTGCGGCGGGGTCCGAAGGACGGGCGAGACCCGTGGCTCGCCCCGGCAGTCCGACGTGTCGGACAGAGGGGGGTAACCCTCCGCGAGTTCGAGCCAAGCCGCTCACCCCCCTCTGTCACCTTGCGGTGACATCTCCCCCGCAAGGGGGGAGAGGGGAACGCGCCGCGCAATTCTCTCCTTCGTCATGCCCGGATCAAGTCCGGGCATGACGAGTGAGCAAGGTTCCCTTTTCGCTACCCACTATTCGCCATTCGCTAATCCCCACTCGCTCACCCCCATTTCATCCACCTTCTCCGCCGCCATCCTATACTCATCCCACTTCCGCTGTTGGACGGACCGGCGAACGCGCCGGTTCGGGCGGGAGGGGACGCCGGCCGGCTGACCTGTAACGTGCGGGGATGCGGCCGGAGGCATGGAAGGCGGTGATCCGCGCGGGCCTCGATGCCCCCGCTCAATCCGATTCCGCCAATCGGCCAGCTCGCGGGTTCAGCGCGGGTGTCGCGGCGGCCATGGCCTGACGGGGTGCTTTCACCCGCCCCCGAGAACGTCCCGGGTCGGCGCCAGGCGCGGGCCATGTTTACTATTCCATTCAGAGGCACCGCGCCCGGCGCGCCCTCCAAATCAATCGAACGCAGCGCCGATGGTTTTCGGCGAAAGACAAGCGCAGCGCCGTCGTAGCCAAATCACTCAAGCGCACAACCCCGGCGGGACTCTCCGCGCGGGCGCGCCGACCCGTGCCTTGCGCATCCTGCTTGTTCATTCGCTATTCGCTATTCGCTATTCCCCATTCCCCATTCGCTATTCGCTCTTCGCTTCCCTCCCGCAAATTCTCGCCCGTCACTTCCGGCAGCGATGTCTCAACTTTGAGTCAAATGCACAGGCCCGCTTTCACCGGCGGGTAAATCGGCAAGCGCTAAATGGCTTCCTAGAAAGGAGTATGCGTCATGCTTTCCGCTGTCATGAGTACTGCGCTCTCGGGAATGAAAGCACAGCAGGATCGCGCCGCCGCACAGGCTGATACGGTGGCGAACTATACGAGACCTGACACCACGTCGAAGGATGTGGTCACGATCAGTCGCGCCGGCGGCACGGTTACCGCCAGCACGCAACAGGTCTTGCCGCCGGAAGCCGCGGGCTCCGCGGTCGCCACCGGTCAAAGGGTGCGCACGCCGCCGAAGCCGGCCGATCTGCCCAAGACCGAATTGCCGATGAAGGCGTCCTGGCCCAACCCGATGATCATCCAGCTGCCGCCCGTCGTCCTCGACCTGATGAAGACGCAGGAGGCGTTCCAGGCAAGCGTCGCCGAGTTCGATACGGGCGCGGAATTCTGGGACATGCTGGAAGTGGCTGCCGATCAGGGTCATCCACGCCGCGATCCTTAAGGCGCGCGGCCTGACCCGATGATGCTTTCGGTTCCGGACGTCGCCGTTCGGTCGCCGCATTTCCGTTTCATCTACGGCCTTGCCGTCGCGAAAGGCTGACGATACCGTCCGGCCCCGTTCTGGAGCCGATGATGTTCATCCACACACGCCGATTATTCCTTATCCTTGCCGCCTTCGCTGCGGTTTCCTTGGCCACGCCTGCGCTCGCGTGGGAGCCGCAGGAACAGATCGCGACCTATGCGGTCAGCGGCAGTTCCGGCGCCGAACTCTATGATGAGATCGGTCGCAAGGGACCGGTGATCGGCGACGGGCGGCGCACGGTCGCCCACACCACGTTCAAGCTCACCTGGCGGCGCGATTACCAGCCGCGCAAGGACGGCTCCTGCGTGCTCGCCTCCGCCATCCCGCGGCTCATCATCACCTACACGCTGCCCGAGGCGAAGGGCTCGCTCTCGCCCGCGCTGAAGGCGAGCTGGCAAAAATTCCGCGACGGACTGCTTACCCACGAGAAGGTCCACGGCACCCATATCGTCGAGATGGTTCAGATGATCCAGGCCATGTCGGTGGGGCTGAAGGCGGCCAACGATCCGGGCTGCCAGAAGGTGCGCGCCGAGCTGCAGGGCCATCTCAAGGAACTCTCGGACGAGCAGCGGGCGCGGGGCCGTGCCTTCGACCGCGAGGAGATGGGGCAGGGCGGCAATATCCAGCGGCTCATCCTGGCGCTGATCCAGGGGCCTTGAAGGTCAGTTTGCCGGGAGAGCTGCTCCACCCCGCCCGAAAGCGGGATGGAGCGAAATTGGCGTTGCGCGGTCAGCCGCGGCGGCAGAAGCGGTCCGGGACTTCGCGCGCGCCGTCCTGCCGCATCATGCATTCGTTGCCATAGGTGCGGGCACGTCCGCCATTGGAGCCGCAGACCGGCTGATAGATCTGCGGGCAGAAATCCGGCCGTTCGGGGCGCGAACCGGGGCCGTGGCCCGGGCGGTGTCCGCCGGGCCGGCCGCCATGGTGACCGCCGGGTCTGCCGGGATCGCCCCAGCCAGGCCCACCATAGCCGGGACCACCCGNACCGCGGCACTGGCCGCCGTAACGGACATCCCAGCCNGCAGACTGCGCTTCGCAGGCATTGGGGAAGGTTTGCGATTGACGTCCGCGGGTGGCGCAGACGGGATCGTAGATGCGGGCACAGATGCGGCCNCCGCCCGGAGGTCCCGGGGGAGGCCCGTAACCCGGCCCGCCATACCCCGGACCCCCGTATCCAGGCCCACCGTAGCCGGGCGCCGTCGGCTCGCACGCTGCAAGAAGAAGACCGGCAACCGCAACCGCCGCCATGCGCAGACCGTTTCCGGGTATCAATCGTACCATCTGAACCTCCATCGATTGAAAAATCAGAAGATCACAGCCCATGAGGGCGGTCAAACGCGTTTTGAACAATGGGAGGCAGGGGGTCAGCCGCTGCGACACTGGGAGGCGGGGACGGGGACAGCGCCCGAGGCCTGCAGGCTGCAGGAATTGGAGAATGTGCGCGCCGAACCGCCGATGCGGCCGCAGACCGNGGTAAATATCTGCGGGCAGCTGGCAGTGCCGATTTCGGGCACTACGGGCCGTTTGGGGACGATCACAGCGGATGGAAGGTTCGGCGTATACTTGTCGGTCTGCAGCTCGGGCGGCCGGAAATCCGGCTGCGGCGTGTTGGATGGCAAGCGGTAGGCGGGCAGGCCGGGTGTCGTGTAGCTGTTCGACGGCAATCCGCCCTGGGCCATCGCCGAGACGGCGAAGGTGAGCATNACGGCGGCCATGCCCGCGATCAGCAGCGGCAGGACCGGCGAGAATGACAAGGGCGTTCGCTCGTGTGACATGTCGATCATGATCCGTTGATGCCGGGATGCCGGACATCGATCTGTCGACAATGCCCCCCGCTTGTGCCGATAACGGGGCAAAAAGGCAGGAAGTTCCAATTATTATGGAATTTCCGTCAGCCGGCCTTGGCCTGGAGCTGGGTGATGCGGCCCTGCTCCCCGCGGACCATCTCGTTGAGAGATTCCGTTGGGTGGAAGAATTCGAGCCTGTTGCGGCCGGCATTCTTGGCCCGATAGACGGCTTCGTCGGCGGCACCCATCAGATTGTCGAAGTTGCGGCCGACGACCGGTGTCATGGCCGCGCCGATGCTTGTCGTNAGCGGCACGCGCTGGCCGTGATGGTTGACCTGCACGGCTTCCACCGCGCTTCGCACACCTTCAAGCAGGCTGCGGACCAGACGCGGCTCNCNCGACTTGAGAAGNATTGCNAATTCCTCGCCACCGATGCGGGCGAATGTGGCGCTCTCGGGGATCGTAGTTTTCACNGCATCGCTGAAACGNACCAGCACGCGGTCGCCGGTCTGGTGGCCATGCCGGTCGTTGATGGCCTTGAAATTGTCGAGATCGAGAATGGCNAGCGACCATTCATGCATCTGGTTGGCGAGCGCCAGCTGGGTGGCTTCGATNAAGGCACGCCGGTTCTGGATTCCGGTCAGCACATCGGTTTCGGAAGCGATGCGATGGCGCTGCTCGGACCGGTCCTTGATCAGGACCACGAATGAAATGCCGGTCGCCACCGTGTGGATCAGCAATTCCATCATGTAGGGGCCGAACCAGGGCGCCTCGGCCTGTCCNTTGACCATGACNGCCGGCCAGAGGATAGCGCTCGGGATGATAGCCGCCCGCGCNAGACCGTGAGTGATCAGAAGGCCGACGACGATCGGAACCATGGGCAACTGCCGGTTGCCCGGTCCGTTGTAGAGTTCCCACGCCACGAGAAAGGCAAAACCCACGGTAAGCGCGGTCTGGACGATGATGACNATGTTGATCTCGGTCCGGAAAGGCTCCCAGAGAAGGAAGCCGATCAGCCAGANCGCGAGCACCGCACCGATATAGTGCCAGTGAATTTTCTGCCGATTGAACGAACGTATTCCGGCCCAGACGATGCCGTAAGCTGCGACTTCGAGAAGATTGCAGATGGCGACCTGAACTTCGAGATAATGCGGAAATATCGAACGCAGGGCGGTGAACATTGCCGCAAGCGCACCGACGAAAAAGGACAGGGCCCACAGGCCTGCGCCAGGCTCTTGCTTGTTGTTCCACCANACCGCAGACATCACCATGCCGGCGACNAGCACGCACACGAATGTGCATAAAAATATGGTCGCTACATCGAACAAGTCCGCATCCCACAATGCGTTGAAACTGCGTATTCAAACGCCGTTACGGACTTGACTAGCAGTGATGTCTAAACAGACACCTAACCTGTCTCTGAAATGCCCCGATTATCAAGTGGTTGTGTGAGCGGATTAGCTCAACCTACCCGTTGGATGAAGCCGTCGAGCACGCGTTTCTGTCCGGCCTTGTCGAAGTCGATGGTGAGCTTGTTGCCGTCCACGGCGGCAATGTTGCCGTTTCCGAACTTCATATGGAAAACCCGGTCGCCGATCTTGAAGGCTGACGGCGTATCTGTTGCCGATTTGGCAACCAGTTCGCCCTCGATGGTCTTGCCGCGCGGTCCGGATTCGCCATAGGCGATGCGCTCGACCGCATGCCCCGAACGGTTGCCCCAGTTGTCGCGGGTCGCGGACGTCTGGTTGGCTTGTGCGCGGCGCCAGCCGGGGGAATTGTAGTTGCCGCCGAATGGCTCGGCCTTGTCGAACCGCGAGGCGCCGTAGGGTCCGCCGGACTGGCCGCGGCCATACTGGTTATAGCCGCCATAGGAGCTGTCGGATTCGGAGACTTCCACGTGTTCTTCCGGCAGTTCATCGAGGAACCGCGAGGGGATCGTCGATTGCCAGAGGCCGTGGATGCGGCGGTTGGAGACGAACCAGATATGGCAGCGCTTCTTGGCGCGGGTAACGCCGACATAGGCGAGGCGTCGCTCTTCTTCGAGCGCCGAGCGGCCACCTTCGTCAAGCGCGCGCTGGTGCGGAAACAGGCCTTCCTCCCAGCCCGGCAGAAAGACGTTCTCGAACTCCAGGCCCTTGGCCGAGTGAAGCGTCATCAGCGAGACGGCGTCGAGATCGGCATTGTTCTCGGTGTCCATGACCAGCGAGACGTGCTCGAGGAAAGCGCGCATGGATTCAAAGCCNGAAATGGTCTCCACCAGTTCCTTGAGGTTTTCCAGCCGCGATGGCGCATCGGCAGAGCGGTCGTTCTGCCACATCTCGGTGTAGCCGGATTCCTCNAGGATCACCTCNGCCAGTTCATGGCCNGGCATGGTTTCGAGCAGGTTCTGCCAGCGGGTGAACATTTCGACNACATCNGTCAGCGACTTGCGCGCCTTCGCCTTCATCTCGTCGGTCTGAACCAGCTCGCGCGACGCTGCGAGCATCGGAACGCCCTGGGCGCGGGCATANTCCCGGACGAAGCGAATGCTGGTGTCACCCAGTCCGCGCTTCGGTACGTTGACGATGCGTTCGAAGGCGAGATCATCGGCCGGTTGGCAGACGACACGGAAGAAGGCCATCGCATCGCGGATTTCCAGCCGCTCGTAGAAGCGCGGGCCGCCGATGACGCGATAGTTCAGGCCGAGCGTGACGAAGCGCTCTTCGAACTCACGCATCTGGAAGGAGGCNCGNACGAGAATCGCNATATCGTTGAGATTGGCGCCNTTGCGCTGGAGCTGTTCGATCTCCTCGCCGACGGCGCGGGCTTCCTCTTCGGAATCCCAGGCTGCGTGGACCTGCACCTTTTCTGCGTCGGGATCGGCGCTTTCGGTGAACAAGGTCTTGCCCAGGCGGCCCTCATTGAATGTGATCAGGTGTGCCGCAGTTCCCAGAATATGCTGGGTCGAGCGATAGTTCCGCTCCAGCCGCACTACCAGAGCGCCGGGAAAATCCTTCTCGAAGCGCAGAATGTTTTCCACTTCGGCGCCGCGCCAGCCATAAATGGACTGGTCGTCGTCGCCCACGCAGCAGATGTTCGGGGTCGACTTGTCCGGCCGTTGTGCCAGAAGCCGCAGCAGCATGTATTGCGCGGTGTTGGTGTCCTGGTACTCGTCGACGAGGATGTAGCGGAATTTCTCCTGGTAGCTCCGCAGGATATCCGGGTTGTTGCGGAAGATGCGGATCGGGTGACACAGGAGATCGCCGAAATCGCAGGCGTTCAGCGTCTGGAGCCGGTTCTGGTAGGCTGTGTAGAGGGCGCGTCCCTNGCCGTTGGCAAAGGCACGGGAGTCACCTTCGGGAATCTCGGACGGTGCAAGGCCCTTGTTCTTCCAACCGTCGATCAACTGGGCGAACTGACGCGCCGGCCAGCGCTTGTCGTCGATGCCTTCGGCCTGGATCAGCTGCTTGATCAGCCGGATCACATCGTCGGTNTCGAGAATGGAGAAATCGGATTTGAGACCGGCCAGTTCGGCATGGCGGCGGATGATCTTNACGCCNATNGAGTGGAAGGTGCCGAGCCAGGGCATGCCTTCTACNGCGCCGCCGACCAGAAGCCCNATACGCTCCTTCATCTCGCGCGCGGCCTTGTTGGTGAAAGTCACNGCGAAGATCTGNGAGGGATAAGCAAGGCCGAGGTTGAGGATATGGGCGATACGGGTGGTGAGAACCCGCGTCTTGCCGGTGCCCGCGCCCGCAAGCACCAGAACCGGGCCATCGACCGATTGCACCGCGAGCGACTGCTCGGGGTTCAGCCCGCTCACATAGTCGGGCGTCTCCGGCTGGCGCCTTGCTGCCATTGCACGCGCGGCAATGCCGCCGGCAGGCCGCGNAGCTGCCGGCTCGTCGCCGAAGAAGGGGATGTCGTCGTCAAAACCGGTCATCGCGTGAATCTAGTGATTCGGAGGGGAAAAACCACCATTGGCATGAAATGTCGGCGACATTAAACCCTCGCGGGNTCTTTCTCCCCGGCAAGAGACCGCCGCGCCGNGCCTTTCATCGGCAGGTCGGGCGAAGGACGGCGCGNAAACGCAATGCGACGTTGCTTCAGCCCCGCGACCTGCTGAATGTTTCGAAAATATCATCNTACTAAAACTGCTTCATTGTTCCGTATTGGTACAACTCTTCGCGGAAGCGTTGTGGATATCCAAAAGTTTGTGTTTGGAATTAACCTATTTTAGGCAGATCGGATGCGAGATTAACCTGTATTGGTCATAGCTTTCTGATTGCCGTTACGTCAATATTGCAGCTTTCAGACACAGCGCGGATTACGGTATGGATTTTTTGATGAAGCGCATGAAACTGACGTCGCAGCGTCAGGTTCTGTTCGGGACGTTGCTGATCACCCTCATATCGGTNGCGTCGCCCGTNAGCGTTTTCATGGTGGTTCTTTCTTTCATCAAGATCCCGAGCGCNGCCTATTGGCTGACCATCGGAATTAGCGCGGCCATACCGCTTCTGATCGCGCCGCCCATCGCTTTGATAGCCCTGTCNTTGCTTCGCATGATCTCCGAGACGATCGACAAGGTGGATTCNGTCGTNCGGCGTGACCCTCTNACAGGTGTTTCNACCCGCGCCTTCTTTCTCGAACAGGTGCGCGAGCGTCTCGCCAATGGCGGTGCCTTTCTGATGATCGACGCCGATCACTTCAAAACGATCAACGACACGTACGGCCATGATGTCGGGGACAAGGTGCTCAGGCGCCTGGCCGAGATATTGTCGTTGAGTTCCGACCTCGCCACAGGGGCTGCGTTGACCGGCCGNCTCGGTGGGGAGGAGTTCGGTATCTTCCTNGAAGGCGCGAACGAACAGCAGGCAGCGCTCTTCGCTGCCGCGATCGGGACAGCGGTCCGCAACAAGTCGAGGAACATTCCGGCTTGTGACAGTGCCGTCACCGTAAGTATTGGCGTCGCCGTTCACCAGAAGAGCGATCGTCTCGAAGAAACGATGAAGCGCGCGGANGTCGCTCTTTACCAGGCCAAGAATGCCGGGCGCGACCGCTACTTCCTTGCCAATTCCTCGCAGACAATCGCGGCGCCGCTGCTGCAGTCGAAGCTTGGCTGAGCGAGGCTGGCGTCACCACCAGCCTTTGCGCCGGAACCAGAGGAACGGGATGACGCCCGAGAGCAACATGGCACCAAGTGCCATCGGATAGCCGTAGGTCCAGTGCAGCTCGGGCATGCGGTCGAAATTCATGCCGTAGATCGAGCCGATGAATGTTGCCGGCATCAGAAGCACGGCCATTACGGAAAAGATCTTCATCACGTTGTTCTGTTGAACGGAGATCAGGCCCAGGCAGGCATCNAGCAGGAANGTGATGTTGCCGGCGATGAAGCCCGCGTGTTCGGAGAGCGATTTGATGTCGCGATTGATNGACTTGCACTTTTCCTTGTTGGCCTTCACCGAAGCGAACTGAGGCTGACTGACCATGAAGGAGGTCACGCGTGAGAGCGAATTGAGGCTCTCGCGGGCCTTCGCGACAAGCCGTTGCAGGGAGGCAATCTCGATCAATTGCGCCTCAAGATCGCGGGTGGCGCGGTCCGGGCGGTTTTGCGTCTCGACGAGGAANACGTTGGTGGTCATGTCGTCNACCGAGCGNGAAGCGTTCTCGAGNACCTCCGCNGTCCGGTCGACNACNGTTTCCAGAAGACTTGCGAGAATGTCGCCCCCGCCCTTGAAGTCACGGGTGCGGCACATGTTCGTGGTGAAGATCTTGAAGGCGCGGGGCTCGGCGTGGCGGATGGTAATCAGCCGATCCTTCGTGAGAATGAAGCCGGTATCGGCCAGCCCGGCGATCTGGCTGTCGACGCGGTAGACGAGGCTCGCGGTGAGAAACAGGGCGTCGTTCTCAATGTAGAGACGGCTCGAAGGCTCGATATCGCGCAGTTCGTCGCGGCTCGGCAGATCGACGCCGGTCGCGGCCTCCACCGCGGCGCTTTCCTCGGGGGTCGGGTTGTACAGGTCGTACCAGCCAATGTCGGCAATCCGGTGAAGCTGGCCGTCGCCCGGCAGATCGATGACGGCACCGGTCTTGTCGTAAATGAAGAGCATTCAGGTTATCCTCGGTCGGCCCGTATCGGGTCGAACGCATCATCCGTCGGTACCTGCAAGGCTGTAGCCAGGTGGTTCGTCTTGGCGGCCAATCCGACGATGGTAATGAGTTCCGCATACTGGCTGTCGGTCATGCCCTTGGCGCGGGCGGCGGCTGTGTGGGAATGGACGCAATAAGCGCAGTTGTTGGCGATCGAAACGGCAATGTAGATCATTTCCTTGGTGACCGGATCCAGCTCCGAAGGGGTGGCCATGACCGNTTTCACTTCACCCCAGGTGCGCTCGAGAAGGCCCGGGTCGACTGCGAGCCAGAGCCAC
The DNA here is from genome assembly GCA_002707605.1 of Hoeflea sp. Classification (GTDB taxonomy): domain Bacteria; phylum Pseudomonadota; class Alphaproteobacteria; order Rhizobiales; family Rhizobiaceae; genus Pseudohoeflea. The sequence goes on along the minus strand of PANK01000011.1, from coordinate 26,919 downwards.
ATGTTGTTGATGAAATCGGATTTCCGCGTGGCCCGGATATCATCGAACACCGCTTNGACACGTGGATCGTCCTCNGGATTTGCGGGCGGTACGATGGTCGACATGTTNACTCCTCCGGTCCGGTCATGCAATCGGCTGCGAGCCCAAGCTTTGCACCGCCGCATGACAAAGCGCAAACGCGTTTCTTGGCGGGACAGTTCATCTGGTTTTGATACATCGAGACATGACGCCACACCACAAAGCATGGCGAAACCGTCAGAAATACCAGTGACGCAAGGGAATTCACCCTTGATATATCGGATATAAAGGCGTTAGAGCGGGCCCAATTCCCTGCACCAGCGACTTTCCGCGAGCCGCCAACCACGCTGAAAATGTCATGACAGTTCCTGATTCCACCGCCGCCCAGCCGTCTGCACCGAAAGACGAGGGGGTGAAGCGACCGGACAGGGAACTCTCGTTGCCTGTTCTGGTCTTCTTTGCATTCATCGTCGGCCTCGTTGCTGCAGCCGGTGCGATCGTCTTCAAGTTCCTGATCGCGGTCATCTACAATCTGGCCTTCTACGGAAAGTTCTCTTTCGATCTCGATCCCAACCAGTACGGCGATCCGAGTGTTTGGGGACCGTTCATCATCCTCGTTCCGGTCATAGGCGGCCTGATCGTGGTCTTCCTGGTCAAGACCTGGGCGCCCGAAGCCAAGGGGCACGGCGTGCCCGAGGTGATGTTTGCGATCTATCACCGGGGCGGAAACGTTCGNGGCATCGTTGCCGTGGTCAAGTCGCTNGCCTCGGCCATTTCGATCGGCACCGGCGCATCGGTCGGNCGCGAAGGCCCGATCATCCAGATCGGTTCGTCTTTCGGTTCGACACTGGGGCGCTGGCTCGGGCTGATCCGTTCACANAAGATCATNCTGCTCGCAGCCGGCGCCGGCGCGGGCATCGCGGCGACCTTCAANACGCCGCTCGGCGGTGTGCTNTTTGCCGTGGAAGTGCTGNTGCCGGAAATCTCGCCGCGCAGCTTCCTGCCGGTGGTCGCGGCAACCGCGACGTCCACCTACGCCTATCGTCAGGTCATCGGCGCGGAAGCNACATTCCAGATNCCGGTCTGGACCACGCTTCCCACCCATGAAGCGGTCAACTTCGTCGAGATCGGTCTGGCCGCCTTCACCGGCGTCGCCATGGGGCTTGCCGCATGGGCCTTCGTGCTGGTGCTGGAGTTCATGGAAGACTGGTTCGACGACATGAAGCTCAACGATTACGTCAAGAACGTCATCGGCATGCTCTTCGTCGGTGTGACCGGTTACGTCTTCATGCTCACCGTCGGCCATTACCATGTTCTGAGCGTCGGCTACGCGACGATCCAGGATATCCTCTTCGGCAACGACATGACCGTCATCCTGCTGCTCGCTCTCTTCGTCATGAAGCTCCTGGCGACCACGGTCAGCCTGGGGGCNGGGGCGTCGGGCGGCATTTTCTCGCCGTCGCTCTTCATGGGCGCAGCACTCGGTGCGGCGATCGGCACCGCCGGTGTCTGGCTGTTCCCGAATTCCGGCCTTTCGGTCGCCGTCTTCGCAATGATCGGCATGGGCGCGATGGTGGGGGCGGGCACCAGCGCCGCCATGACCGCGATCGTCATGATCTTCGAGATGACGCGCGACTACAACATCATCCTGCCGCTGGTGCTGGCGGTCGCGATCGCGCTCGGCATCCGTCGGGCGCTGGTGGTCAACGACATCTACACGATCAAACTGCGCAAGCGCGGCCGAGCCATTCCGACCGACCGGACGACCAACATGTTCCTCGTTCAGCCGGCGCGTGAAGTGATGAGCAAGGATTTCATCGTGCTGCCGGCGGAAATGTCGGTCACCGAAGCGCTGTCGCGGGTTGATGTCGAAACCAATCGCGTNGTCGTCACCGACGGAACAAGAATTGTCGGCTATGTCCGCTTCTCGGCCATTCCCTACCAGGCAGACCGGTTCGTGCGTCAGACGCTGGGCGAAATCATGAAGACCGATTTCGTTGTCGCAGTGCCGAAGGGCAACCTCAACTCGGTCATCACCCGCATGAGCCGGCGCGANCGCTCCTACGCCATCGTGGTGGCCAANGAGTCCGGNGTGCCGCGTGCAGAGGATGTGGTCGGGGTNATCGACCGCGAGGAACTGGCCCAGGCGATCGTGCGAAACCACTATTCGTAAGGGCGAGCCCCTAAGCGCTCAACTCTTCCGGCTGATGCCGATCGAGCGACCGATCCGTTCATCGGCCGGGAGGGCGGCATGCTCGCGGGCAAGGGTTTCGAGCCATTCGAGCAAGGCATCCGGCATGGCGGCAACTTTCGGGCCTGTCATGTCGATGTGGAGAAGCAGCGTTTCGGAGGTTGCGGCGAGCCAGCCATTCTCGTGGAACAACTCCTCGAAGACGTGAATTCGCTTGGCATCGACGTCGACGAGGCGGATGGTGGCGNGGACCTTCGAACCGGCNTTGAGTTCGCGGACGTAACAGACGTGGGCNTCGGCGGTGAAGAAACTGTGGTTCTCGCTTTCCCGGTAGGCTTGGCCGCACCCCAGGTCGTCGAAGAAGTGATCGACGGCGCGATCGAAGAGAACATTGTAATAGGCCATGTTGAGATGGCCGTTATAGTCGAACCAGCCGGGCTCCAGCTNCTGGNCCGGCGTNGNATGGGGNTGCGTCATTTCGTGGTGTCCTCCCGAACATGCCTCGCGCCACTGGACAAGTCCGGCAGCATTTGCTCATAACCCCCGACACCCCGGAAGCGGCCCGAAGACCGCACAGAACGGGACAGAGGATACGCCATGGGACTTGAACACATCATCGCCGGCCCCCGCAATGAAGAGGGTATCAAAACCGTCGTCGACATCCTGACGCAACGCTTCGGTGACCGGATATCGACCAACAATTCGGTTCGCGAGCAGCATTCGCACACGACGACCTACATCCCGTCGCAATTGCCGGACGCGGTGGTGTTTCCGGAAAGTGCCGAGGAGATCAAGACNGTCGTGCAAGTCTGTGCCGAGCACAAGGTGCCGGTCATTCCCTTNGGCACAGGTTCGTCGCTGGAAGGCCACGTCAACGCACCGTTCGGCGGCATTTCGATCGATGTGATGAAGATGAACCGGGTCATCGAGATCAANCAGGAAGACCTCGANTGCACNGTCGAGCCAGGCATCACCCGCGAGGAACTCAACACGGCGCTGCGCGACACCGGCCTGTTCTTCCCGATCGATCCGGGCGCNAANGCCTCGATNGGCGGCATGACCGCNACGCGGGCCTCGGGCACCAATGCGGTNCGCTANGGCACGATGCGCGAGAATGTGCTCGCCGTCACCGCGGTGACGGCCAAGGGCGAGGAAATCCGNACCGCGCGCCGGGCGCGCAAGTCNTCCGCCGGTTACGATCTCACGCGGCTCTTCGTCGGGTCGGAAGGTACACTCGGAGTCCTGACCTCGGTCACGCTGAAGCTGCAGGGCATTCCGCAGGCGGTCTCGGGCGGCGTCTGTCCGTTCCCGAGTGTTGAAGCGGCCTGCAACGCCGTGATCATGACCATCCAGATGGGTATCCCGGTTGCGCGCATCGAGCTTCTCGACGCGCTGCAGATGCAGGCCTGCAATGCCTATTCCAAGCTCGACTATCCGGAGAGCCCGGCGCTGTTCCTGGAGTTCCACGGTACGGAGGCCGGTGTTGCGGAACAGGCCGAGACGTTCGCCGAGATCGCGGCCGAATGCGGTGGTGGCGAGTTTCTCTGGACCACGAACCCGGAAAAGCGCACGCAGCTCTGGAAAGCGCGCCACAACGCCTACTGGGCGGCGCTCCAGTTGCGACCGGGCGCCAAGGGCATTTCCACGGACGTCTGCGTGCCGATATCGCGACTGGCCGAATGCGTTGCCGAGACCCAGGAAGACATTGCCCAGCACAAGCTCTATGCGCCGATCGTCGGTCATGCGGGTGACGGCAATTTCCACGTGCTCGTGCTTCTCGACGAGAATGATCCCAAGGAGATCGCGGGCGCCGAGGATTTCGTCGCNCGNCTNAANGAGCGGGCGCTGCGCTATGACGGCACCTGCACCGGCGAACACGGTATCGGGCAGGGCAAGGCGCCCTATCTGCCGGCCGAACTCGGCGGCAGTGTCGAGATGATGCAGCATATCAAGCGGGCGCTCGATCCCGACAACATCATGAACCCGGGCAAGCTGTTTCCATTTATCGGCTGATTGGGTGGAGCTAAGTCCGGGAAACCATTGAAACGGCCTTGTTTGTGCCGGTCTGACGGTGCAGCATATATCCGGTTAGTATGGAGGTATCGGCCTGGCCCGGCTGTTTGTCATTTTCGGCGGTCTGTTGGTTGTGGCNCTCTTTGCCGCTCTTATCGGCCCCTACTTCATCGACTGGACCAGCTACCGGACGGCCTTCGAGAAGGAGGCCTCCCGCGTGCTTGGCCAGCCTGTCGAAGTGCGCGGATCCGCCGATGCGAGGCTTTTGCCGTTCCCGTCCGTCACCTTCTCCGACGTCGCAATCGGCAAGGATATCAACGGCGATTCGATGATGACCGTCGAGAATTTCTCGATGGATGTCGAACTCGCGCCGTTCCTCTCCGGCGAGGTGCGCATCTTCGACATGCGGCTGGAGCGTCCCTCGGTTACCATGCGGTTGATGCCGGATGGCGAGCTCGAATGGGCGCTCAATGCGCGCCCCGCCGCTCCTGGCGAAACGGTGGTGCTTGAAAAGGTCGCAGTGACCGACGCCACNATCCGCATCGTCGATACGCAAAACCGCCGTGAGCATGTCGCAAGCGATATCGATGCGACCCTTTCAGCCAGCTCGCTGAACGGTCCATGGCGGATCGAGGGGACGGGGGAACTGAGGGGGCATCACGGTGCCTTCGACATTTCCACCGGTGCCGCCGAGAACGGCTCGGTGCGGTTGCGGACCCGTATCCTGCCCGATGACGCGCCGATGCTGCTTGAGACCGAGGGCACGGCTGAGATCGCCGACGCAAAGCCGCGCTATGACGGCACTTTCACGCTGCAATACATGAACCCNGCGGAGGGCCAGGAGCCGGCTCGCGCCGCGATGGTCACCCGCGGCGATTTCGAGGTCGACAACGAACGGCTGCGGATCGGCGAATACCGGATGGAACTCGGCGGCTCCGTTGATCCCTANATCGTGACCGGTGAGGCGACTGTCGACACCGGCCCCGAACCGGAATTNCTGCTGATTGCCANTGGACAGCAGGTCGATGTGACCGCGAANGAAGGNGACGCGAANTCGAANGCCGCGCCGATCTCNGCGCGCGAACGCATTGCTGCTCTCAACACCTTCCTGTCACGTCTGCCGCCGCCACCCTTGCCCGGTCGCGTGGAGATGTCGCTGCCGGCNATCATCGCAAGNGACACCACNATNCGCGATGTCCGNATCGCCGCNCGGCCNGAAGGCGGGAGCTGGCAGGTGGACAGTTTNGCCGCNAGCCTTCCCGGCCGCACCNNGGTNGAGGCNANCGGTGTNCTCAATGTCGGNGANCGGGCATCCTTTGCCGGCGATCTCGTCGTNGCCTCCAGCCAGCCGTCGGGNCTTGCCAACTGGCTNACNGGNGAGGTCGATCCGGTCATGCGGCGGATCGAGCAGGCGGGCTTTTCGGCGAAAGTATCGCTCACGCAGCAGCTGCAGCGCTTCGAGGGGCTGGAGATCGCGATCGGTCCGGCGATCCTCAAGGGNTCGCTCGAGCGCCAGGAACTCGACGGCCGTGCGCCGTCGCTATCGATGGATCTCTCCGGTGACCGTTTCGACATCGACGCGGTCCGTGCACTCTCGACCCTGGCCGGCATCGAGACCGGGACCGGTGATATCGACCAGATCGGCGTCAGCAATCTTTCGGCTCATGTCGCGGCCGACGTTCTGACCGTCGGCGATCTCGATATCGGCAAGGCCGATGCGACACTTCTCTATCGTGACGGCGCACTGACGATCGACAATTTCTCCTTCGGCGATCTGGCCGGTGCGGAAGGGCGCGTCAGCGGCAATTTCACCGGGTCTGTCGAAGCACCCGAAGGGTCGTTGACCGGCACGGTTCGNGCAGTGGCAAGCGACGACCTGCTGGCGCTCGCCAACCGGCTGGCAGGTTCCAATACNACATTGTCCCGTATCCGCTCGATCCCGGGCGCCTATGACGATCTCGATGCAAGCTTCTCGCTCGAATTGTCGCCCGGAAACGGTCCCGCACTCTCTGCCTCCGGTACAGCCAACGGCACGGAATTTGCCGTATCGGCCTCCGGAGCCGGCCTCATCGGTACGGGCGAGGGCGCGCGTTCGATACGTGTGACGGCGGACAACGAAGAGGCGGCCGCGCTTGCGGGGCAGGCCGGTTTCGCCGTTCTCCCCCTTGCCGATACAGGTGCCGCGCATNTGGAATTCGCTCTCGANGGCGAGGGGAATGCGGATGGGGACATGACGCTTTTGGCNTCCGCCGGCGACACGACACTTTCTCTTGAAGGGNAGGGCGCGTTACCCGNCGACGGGCCGCTGACCGGTANNTTCGNCGCCTCGCTTTCCTCGCCGGATGCGNAGCCGGCNCTCATGCTCTTCGGTCAGGCGCTTCCGCAGACCGGCATGGGGATCCCGGTGGAACTCGCTGCCACGACTGTGCTTTCGCCCGAGGCCGTCGCGCTTTCCGATCTCACGGGCAGCATCGCCGGGAATACCGTCACCGGCACGCTGAACTTCGACCGGACGACTGCAGAGATTTCCGCGTCGGGTGATCTGGCGCTCGATCGCGCCGATCTCGACTGGTTCACCGAACTCGCGCTCGGCCCGCGCCTCGATGCGCTCGACGGCGGACGATGGAGCGACAGCGCCTATTCGCCACCGATCGAAGGCGCGCCGCAGTTCGACATTCTTTTGCAGGCCGAAAGCTTCGGTCTCGGTGTGGCGGGCGAGGCGCGCGATTTCTCCGGGGCGATTTCCTATCGTGACGGGCGATTGGGCCTGACGAACGGCACGGCGAATTGGCGCGGCGGCACGCTCAGTGGTGGCTTCAATCTCGACAATCCGGACGGCACCGCCTTCCTGTCAGCCAATGTCGAAGCCAAGGGCATTGATGTCGCCACGATCGAAAACGCGGTTTCCGGACGTGCACCGGTCACCGGGCTGGGCGACTTCCGGGCCCGCGTCGAGGGAACGGGCGGAGATAGCCGGTCGCTCGTCAAGGCAATTACCGGCGGCGGTGAACTGTCGATCTCCGGCTTTACGCTTGCGGGTCTCGATCCNCATGCCTTCGAGCGNATCATCAACGGTGCCGACCGCGAGGGNTTCGAGACGGAAACAGCGCAGGTCGAAGAACTGGCGCGNCTGTCGATCTCCAACGGTGAACTGANGGCGGANNAGGTNNCCCTGCCGTTCTCGATCACCAGCGGCGTGGCGCGNTTTTCGCTGCCTGCNGTGACNAGCGGTTCGGCCACGCTGTCCGGGGAAGGCCGGATCAATATCGCGGANGCCACGCTCGANACGGATTTCTCGCTTGCCTTCGATCCTGGNGAAGAAGCCCAGGCCGGCGCCGACCCGCGCATCGGTATTCGGGTGGAAGGCCCGCTCGCCGACCCGACCCGCTCNCTGGACGTCACCCAGCTNGCGAACTTCCTCTCTGTCCGCGCCTATGAGATCGAACGGCGACGGGTGGAACTGTTGCAGGCCGGCGTTCTGGAGAAGCTGAGGCTGCGCCGTATCCTTGCGCTGGTCGAGCAGAACGATGCAGACCGTGCGGCGGCCAAGGCGGCGGAAGAGGAGCGTCTGCGCCGCGAGGCAGAAGAACGGCAACGCCGCGAGGAAGAGGCGCAGGCCGAGCGTGAACGGCAGGCAGCCGAGGCTGCGCAACGCGCGGCGGAAGAAGAAGCTGCCCGTCAGGCGGCTGAAGAAGCGGCGGCCCGGCAGGCCGCGGAAGACGCGATTGCTCGCCGGGCGGCGCAAGAAGAGGCTGCCCGCCAAGCTGCGGAAGAAGAGGCGCGCCAGATTCTCGAGCAAAGTGCACCGGCGACCGAGAACAACGATCAGGTAATCGAGCGCGCGCCGTTGCCGGCACCGAGCCGCAGCAATCAGCCGCAGATCACAAATCCGGTCATCCCGGATCCGGTCTTGCCGGGGCAATCGCTGGATTTCGAGGAATTGCCCGGGGTCAGGCCTCTGGATCTGGGGAACTGAGCGGAGCGGTCTCGCCGTCTCTGCCTGCGAGCGCCCAATCGAGCACCGCCAGTCTCAGCCGTGAGGAGAGGTTGTCGCTTTCGTCGCGATCCTTGTCGATGTCCGCGATCAGGGCGGAGAGGGAAATGTCACGCTCGCGCGCCATCTGCTTAAGGCAGGACCAGAAGGCATCCTCGACCGAAAACGACGTTCTGTGGCCCCGAATGGTCACCGAACGTTTGCGGTTTTCGGTCATGAAAAGATCAACCTAGTCGTCGGAAGTTCTATCATCCGTTTCGCGTCTGCCGGCATCGTGAAGCCGGGTGACGCGCTCGTTCTTGGCGTCGGTGCGCTGGCGTTCGGCCTTTGTGCGCCCGAAGGAAATGCGGTTCTGCTCGGCTTTCGTCTCGCGGTCTTTCCGCTCTTTGCGCTTTCGCGCGGTACGCAGATTGACGACGTCGCCGGCCATGGCCGCATTCAGTTCTTTTTGCGGAAGGAATCGAGCGAGACGACCTCGGCGCTCTTGCCGCTGTCTTCCTTGCCTTCGTCCCCTTCCGACTTGGTGTTTTCCTTGTCGATCAGCTCTTCCACGACCTGCGCGATTTCCTCATCCGAGGTTGTCCCATCATCGTCCATGTCGTTGGCGGCTTCTTCCATCACGGTGTCGAATTCCAGTTCGAAATTGACGGACGGATCGTAGAAACCCCGGATTGCGGCGAAGGGCACGACAAGCTTTTCGGGCTTGTCGGAGAAGGACAGGCCGATCTCGAACAGGCTTTCGGTGACCTTGAGGTCCCAGAACTGGTGCTGGACCACAATGGTCATCTGTTCCGGATAACGCTCCTTGAGCGCAGTCGAGATGCGAACGCCCGGCGCCTCGGTCATGAAGGTGATGAAGAAGTGATGATCGCCGGGCAGATACCCCGTCGCGGCGACCTCGGTCAGAACCTTTCGGATGACGCCGCGCAACGCATCCTGGGCGAGAATGTCGTAGCGGATATGGTCTTGCGGCATGCGTTCTACTTTCTCCATTGGAGCGCCTGACCGCGTAACAGGGCCGGCGCGAGCCGAGTCATTATTCACGATATATATATACCATTGCCGCGAAGCGAAAAGATGCGGCGCAACATGTGGTAAAAAGTGCACAGCTAATCGCGACGCCAGCATTTGCAGCCATGCGTATCAGCGTTCAGCAGCTTTCGGAAGATGATCGGGTGAGAGAAAAGTGGAGGCTTCTGTTGCCAGGTGCCTCCGAACCCCGCCTTACAGTGCTACCCGCAAGGACTTAATTTGGGTTTCTGGCACCGCCATTAGGCAGCGACAGCGTAACCCTGAGCGTTGTTGTCGTTTGCAACTACACTTGTGACCCGATAACGGTGGTATCATGCCGAGCAAAAAGTCGTTCTTTACACCCTCGTCGATCCTGTTTCGCCCCCATCAACATCCGGCCGCGCCCTGAGCGGGTTTGGCCCGGCTTCGCCGGATCTTGGTGGAGGCGCCGGGTACCGCCCCCGGGTCCGAATGGCTTATTTCAACGCCGTTTATTGCCATAGCCGCGCGAAGCGGCACCCCCAATATAGGGGTCGGAAGCGCGCTTGAAAAGGACCCCGCGTGTCAGTGTTCCGTCAATCGCCCTATTGACTTGCGGACGACCGGCGGCGAACAATCCCACTATTGCATGTCCCCCCAAAGCTTTTGGAGGGAAGTTTCATGAACAGGGGAGTAACATGGCGGATTACGCTGCGGACGTGAAGAAATACGATGCCGGTGCATCGGACGAGACCATCAACAAGATCGTGAAATACCTCGGAATCGCGTTGCGGAACCGTGATTCCTCGCTGGTGTCCTGCTCGGACCCGTCGGAAACTGCGCGCGTCGTTGAAAAATGGTGCGTGGGCAAGCTCGGCGTCTCGGAATCCGAAGGCGAAAAGACTGTTGAAAGCGTCTGCGCGATGATGAAGGGCGACAATTCCAAGTCGCGTGTCACCTTCTACTACCTCTGCGCCAAGGAACTCGGCAAGCTCGGCGCGATCTGACCACATTGCCGCTGCAGAAGTGTTCTCCCGCGAGGGAGCACAAATTGTGAATCGCCCGGCAGGTCCGGGCGATTTTTATGTCCGGCACGTGTAGGATCGGACGAGCGAGAATCATGCGGCGCGAAACGACATACGGGAGAAGCCGATGCGGCAATATCTGGATCTGCTGGAGCGGGTGCTCGAAACCGGCTCCGACAGGGGCGACAGAACGGGCACCGGCACGCGTTCGGTTTTCGGCCACCAGATGCGCTTCGATCTTTCNGACGGCTTTCCCGTCACCACGACGAAGAAACTGCATCTGAAGTCGATCATCCACGAACTTCTGTGGTTTCTGAAGGGCGACACCAACATTGCCTATCTCAAGGCAAATGGGGTGAAGATCTGGGACGACTGGGCTGACGAAAACGGCGATCTTGGCCCCGTCTATGGCGCGCAGTGGCGCTCTTGGCCCGCGCCTGACGGGCGGCATATCGACCAGATTGCAAATGTCGTCGAGCAGATCCGCAAGAACCCGTCCTCACGCCGCCATATCGTGAGCGCCTGGAACCCGGCGGAAGTCGACGAGATGGCGCTGCCACCTTGTCATTGCCTGTTCCAGTTCTACGTGTCGGAGGGAAAGCTTTCCTGTCAGCTCTATCAGCGTTCGGCCGATATCTTTCTCGGCGTNCCGTTCAACATCGCCTCCTACGCATTGTTGACCATGATGGTGGCGCAGGTGACGGGGCTGAAGACCGGCGAGTTCATCCACACGTTCGGCGATGCGCATCTCTACATGAACCACTTCGAGCAGGCGCGGCTGCAGATTGCGCGTGAACCGCTGCCGCTACCGGTCATGCACATCAATCCCGANGTGACCGATCTGTTTGCTTTCACCTTCGANGACTTCCGGCTGGAGGGATACGAATCCCATCCGCACATCGCCGCGCCGATCGCGGTCTGAGTTGATGAGCGAACNGGACCTGAAAACGCCGTCNCTGAAGACGCCGGAGATTGTCATCGTGGCCGCNGTCGCCGAAAACGGTGTGATCGGACGCGATGGCGACATGCCCTGGAAGCTGTCGAGCGATCTNAANCGTTTCAAGGCCATCACCATNGGCAANCCGGTGGTGATGGGGCGCAAGACCTTCGATTCCATCGGCAAGCCGCTTCCGGGCCGTCCCAATATCGTGATCTCGCGCTCAGAGGCGCTGATAGATGGCGCGATCGTGACGCCGGGGCTGGGGGCCGCACTCGAGAAAGCGGCCTCGCTCGTCGAGGGCGACAACCTCGAGATTTGCGTCATCGGCGGCGGCGAAATCTATCGTCAGGCCATGGAGCGTGCCGACCGGCTGGAGATTACCCATGTCGAGGGCAGGGTGGATGGCGATACGGTCTTCCCGACCATCGATCCGGACGTCTGGGCCCTCGAATCCGAGGAGCGAATTTCGGCAGGTGAGCGCGACAGCCACGACATGCGCTTTGCGGTCTATCGCCGCAGCATCTGACACAATCGTCGATATGGTGGCTGATAAGGGCGGAATTGCCTGATTTTCAACCTGTTTACGTTGAAAGCGCCCCCCACGATACCTATAACGGTTCAAACGGATTGGGGGGAGGCATCCGCCTGCCCTGAACGCTAACAAAGAGGTTTTGATGCCCTGGAGCAATCAGAATGGCGGCGGCGGCCCATGGGGTGGCGGCGGCGGAGGAAACAACCAGGGTCCCTGGGGCAAGGGCCCGCAAGGACCCCGCGGAGGTGGTGGCGGTAACACACCGCCCGATCTCGAAGACCTTATTCGCCGTGGTCAGGACAGCCTGCGCCGGGTNATGCCCGGTGGTTCGGGCGGTCCCGGCGGTTCCGGCAAGCTGATCGCCATCGTCGTTGTTCTCGGTCTTATCGCGTTGTGGGCAACCCAGGCGATCTACACCGTTCAGCCGGACGAACGCGGCGTGGAACTGCGCTTCGGTGAGCCGAAGAGCGAAGTCTCGATGCCGGGCCTGCATGTCATNTTCTGGCCNTTCGAGACAGTGGAAACCGTCTCCATCGTCGAGCGTCAGCTCGATTCAGGCGGCAACTCGCGCTCGGGCAGCACCAGCGGCCTGATGTTGTCGGGTGACCAGAACATCGTCGATGTCGAGTTCAAGGTTCTCTACACCGTCAACGAGCCGAAGGAATTCCTCTTCAATGTAGCGCGTCCGGAAGACACGCTGCGTATGGTCTCCGAGAGCGCCATGCGTGAAGTCGTCGGTCGCCGTCCCGCACAGGACATCTTCCGNGANAATCGTGAAGCGATCTCTCAGGAGGTCCGCGACATCATCCAGCGCGTGATGGATTCCTTCCCGGCCGGCGTTCTCGTGACTGCCGTGTCGATCGAGGATGCGGCCCCGCCGCGTGAAGTGGCCGATGCCTTCGATGAAGTGCAGCGTGCCGAACAGGACGAGGACCGCTTCGTCGAGGAAGCCAACCAGTATTCCAACCAGAAACTTGGTCAGGCCCGAGGTCAGGCAGCGCAGATCCGCGAAGAGGCAGCGGCCTACAAGGATCGCGTCGTCAACGANGCGACCGGTGAAGCCCAGCGCTTCGAGTCGATCTACGACGAATATGCCAAGGCCCCGGAAGTGACCCGCAAGAGGCTTTATCTCGAAACCATGGAAAACGTGCTCAGGGGATCCGACAAGGTGATCATGGGCCAGGACGGAGGAACCGGCGTCGTGCCTTACCTGCCGCTTCCTGAAGTCCGCAAGAATGCCGGAGGTAACCAGTAATGGGTAACCGGTTCGCAATCGGCGCAATCATCGCCGCAGTCATCCTTTTCGTCATCTACCAGTCGGCCTATGTGGTCAACGCACGCGAGCAGGCGCTCACCATCCGCTTTGGTGAGATCCAGGACGTGCGCGAAACGCCGGGCCTGTACTTCAAGGTTCCGTTCATCGACACGGTCCAGTTCATCGAGAAGCGCGCGCTGCGTTTCGATCTCGAAGACATCCGCGTCCAGGTTTCTGGCGGCAAGTTCTATGAGGTCGATGCGTTCGTCCTCTACAACATCACTGATCCGCGCAAATTCCGTCAGACAGTCTCTGCCGACCTGGTGGCGGCGGAATCGCGTCTGAGAACGCGTCTCAACTCCGCACTTCGTACCGTCTACGGTCTGCGCGGTTTCGAGGCGGCGTTGTCCGACGAGCGCACCTCGATGATGAACGAAGTCCGCGACCAGCTTCGTCCGGAAGCCGAAAATCTGGGTATCCAGATCGATGATGTCCGCATTCGCCGTACGGATCTCACGCAGGAAGTCTCGCAGCAGACCTTCGAGCGCATGAAGGCCGAACGTCTGGCAGAGGCCGAACTCATCCGCGCTCGCGGTAACGAGGCCGGACAGCGCATCCGCGCCATCGCCGACCGTCAGGTCGTCGAGATCGAATCGGAAGCACGCCGCGATTCGGAAATCATCCGAGGTGAGGGTGATGCTGAGCGGAACCGCATCTTCGCCGAAGCTTTTGGCAAGGATGAGGGCTTCTTCGAGTTCTACCGTTCGATGGCGGCCTATGCGAAGGCTCTTGCCGACACCGGCACCACCATGGTGCTGTCGCCGGATTCGGAGTTCTTCCAGTTCTTCGGTAATGCCGGCCAGTCGGCGCTGCCTGCGAACTCGGGCGCCGCATCCTCCGGCGCTGCAGCTCCTTCCGGCGCGTCAGACGCTGGAAGCGCCACGCAGGAACCGGCTGTTACGGAACCTTCGAATGCTGTCACGGAACCCGCCAATTAAGGCGGGCTCCCGGTGACCACGATCCTTCTCGCCCTCGGCCTCGTTTGTGTGGTCGAGGGCCTGATCTGGGCTCTCATGCCCCGCCTGCTTCGCCGGATGGCGGAGGAACTTCCCAAGATCGATGACCAGACGCTGCGCATCATCGGCGTTGTCGTGCTCGCAGCCGGCACCGGTCTCGTCTTCCTCTCCAAACATCTCGGATAATTGCGATCGGCCCGGACATTCCGGGCCAATCTCGCAAAAAGATGATTGGACCCGACCTGATTTCGCCTTATCTCTTGGCTTCAATCGGACATCGAATTTCGAGAGACCGGGGAGACAAGGTTGAAGCCGCAAGCCATTTTCGAACACGCCTGTAACGGATTGAAGAGCGCGACGCTGGGCCTTGCGCTCATCGGAATGGTGGCCGCACCCTTGCCGGCATCCGCGCAGATGATCGAGCCAGGGCCGTCATCCGTGGCCGATATCGCGGAAGGTCTGCTCGACGCCGTAGTCAACATATCAACCCGGCAGAATGTCGACAGCGACAGCAAGGGGCCGCGCATGAAGGCCCCGGAAGGCTCGCCTTTCCAGGACTTTTTCGACGAATTCTTCGACGGAGAAAAGCAGGCGCCGCGCTCGCGTCGGGTGTCCTCGCTCGGCTCCGGTTTCGTGATCGATCCTGACGGCACGGTCGTGACCAACAATCACGTCATCGAGGGCGCCGACGATATCGAGGTCATCTTCGCCGACGGATCGAAACTCAAGGCGGAACTGGTGGGCGCGGATACCAAAACCGATCTGGCGGTTCTCAAGGTCAATCCGCCCGAGCCGTTGAAGGCCGTGCCGTTCGGCGATTCGGAGAAGATGCGGATCGGTGACTGGGTGATGGCGATCGGCAATCCGTTCGGGCTCGGCGGTTCCGTGAGCATCGGCATCATTTCGGCCCGCGGTCGCGATATACAGTCCGGCCCGTACGACAACTTCATCCAGACGGATGCGGCCATCAACCGCGGCAATTCCGGCGGTCCGCTCTTCAACATGAAGGGTGAGGTCATCGGCATCAACACGGCGATTATTTCCCCGTCCGGCGGCTCGATCGGTATCGGTTTTTCGGTTCCAACAGAGATGGCCGTGAGCGTNATCGAGCAGCTGCGNGAATTCGGTGANACCCGTCGCGGCTGGCTCGGCGTCCGCATCCAGCCGGTGACCGACGAGATTGCCGAGAGCCTCGGCATGAAGACGTCGATCGGNGCTCTGGTCGCNGGTGTGGTCAAGGACGGACCCGTCGATGACGGTTCGATCAAGGCCGGTGACGTGATCACCGAGTTCGACGGTCATGTNGTCGGCGAAATGCGCGACCTGCCGCGTATCGTGGCTGAAAGCCCAGTNGGCAAGGCCGTCGANGTCAAGGTNATCCGCGACGGCAAGGAAATTACCGTCAAGGTNACGCTCGGACGTCTGGAAGACGGCGAGCAACTCGCCCAGGCGCANGTCNATGACGCCGACCAGACCGATGAGGCGCCCAAGCAGAATGCGCTTGGCATGACCTACGGCGAACTGACCGAAGACGCGCGCGCCGAATATTCCATTGCCGACGACGTGGAGGGCGTCCTGATCGCGGAAGTCGAGGACGGTTCGATGGCTGCGGAGAAGGGAATTGTCCCCGGAAACGTGATCGTCGAGATCGCCCAGAGCGCTGTCGACACACCCGACGACGTGATCGACCGNCTTAAGGAGCTCAAGGACGACGGCCGCCGAAATGCGCTGCTGATGATCGCCAGCGCCGACGGCGAGTTGCGCTTCGTCACGATCCGGATGGATTAGAGCAATTTCGATTTTGTCGGAATCGGCAAAATCGAAATGCGTGAAGGAATTAGATCGTCTGTCGAACAGATCCGTTTACGCATAAAGGCGAAACGGCCTAGAGAGCCCGTCTGGCGCGCCAGTCGTCAGCGGTCAGTTCGTAGAAGACATGCCGCTTGAGATGCGGATGGGTGTGGGGCACCTTCGGGTGCTCGAAGTCCATGTCCGGCCTGTGTGTCATGCCGATCCGGCGCATGACCGCTGCTGAACGTTCATTGCCGTCCACCGTGAAGCTNACGATGCGCGGCAAGCGGAGTTCGTTGAAGCCGTAGTCGAGCCAGCGAAGTGCGGCTTCCGTGACAATGCCCTTGCCCCAGAACTCAGGCGAGAGCCGCCAGCCGATTTCCACGTCGCCCGGCTCAAGGCCGGGAATGCCATCACACAGATGCAGACCGGCAAAGCCCGCCGTCTTACCTGTCTCCGCGATCTCGATGGCCGCGAAGCCGAAGCCGTTTCTCTCGATGCCGGCTGCAAGGATATCCATCAACTCATCGGCTTCCGCCCGCGTGCGGCGCATGGGGAAGAACTCCATCACCCGGTCATCGGAATTGATGGAGTGGAACAGCTCGCGATCGTCCTCGCGCCAGTTCCTCAGGATCAGGCGTTCGGTCGTAAGTGGTTTCATGTAACAAAGTCCGTCTTGCGATAGCCCTGGAGATAGAGAAGCGCGGTCAGGTCGCCATGGTCGATGCGGAAGCGCGCCTGTGCGGCGACAGATGGCTTGGCGTGGACGGCAACACCGGAACCGGCCAGTTCCAGCATGCCGAGGTCATTGGCCCCGTCGCCGACGGCTATCGCTTCGTCTGTGGAGATGCCGAGCCGTTCGGTGATTTCAACGAGCGCATCGACCTTGGCCTGCTTGCCGAGAATGGGCTCGCTCACTGTGCCGGACAGCACGTCNCCATCNGTTTCGAGAATATTNGANCGNTGTTCGTCNAANCCGATCTTCTCAGCGACCGGACCCGTGAAGAGCGTGAACCCGCCGGAAACAAGCGCGGTATAGGCGCCGTTNGCCCGCATGGTGGCCACAAGCTCAGGACCGCCGGCGGCAAGCGTGATGCGTTTTTCGATCACATCGCCGATGACGGAAAGNGGCAGNCCCTTNAGCAGCGCCACGCGCTCGCGNAGGGCNGGCTCGAACTCGATCTCNCCGTTCATGGCACGGGCGGTGATCTCGGCGACNTTGGGCTTCAGNCCGACTTCGGCGGCCANNTCGTCGATACATTCCTGNCCGATCATGGTCGAATCCATATCGGCAAGCAGCAGTTTCTTGCGTCGGGTCTCTGCCGNCTGAACTGCGACATCCACGGCCGCATCGCCGATGATATCCTTGAGCGTCTTGAGCGCGGCNTCCGGATCGGTTCCGTCGCGCAATGCAATGTCGCAGGCTATTCCGTCAGCAAGCCAATAAAGCCCTGATGCNTTGACAGCATCGGACGCGGCTTCTCCCAGGGATGGCGTGAGAANGGGGTTTGACGGATTGGCGATCAGCGTGGCAACGAGAGCCATGGATACGAATATCTCCCTAGAGGGCAAAGAGGCCATCCTGATAGCNGGGCCGACCGCCAGCGGCAAGTCCGGCCTGGCGCTCGATCTCGCCCGCCGTTTCGATGGCGAGGTTGTGAATGCGGATTCGATGCAGGTTTATGACGGCCTGCGGCTTTTGACGGCGCGCCCCTCGGAGGTGGAGATGGAGGGCATTCCGCATCATCTGTACGGCCATGTTCCGCCCGATGAGGCCTATTCGACCGGCCGATGGCTCACCGATGCCGAGCGCGTNATCAAGGACATTCAGAGCCGGGGAAAANTCCCGGTCGTCGTCGGCGGGACGGGGCTCTATTTCCGGGCGCTGACTGGCGGGCTCTCCGATATNCCNCCGGTGCCGGACGNTATCAGGCAGTATTGGCGCGACCGCCTTGATGCAGATGGCGTTGAAGCCATTCATGGAGAACTCGCCAAACGTGANCCGGCAANTGCGCAAAAACTGGATATCGGCGATCGACAGCGTGTCCTGCGAGCTGTCGAAGTGATCGACGCCCATGGACGCTCCATCGCCGATTTTCAAACCCCGCCGGACAAGGTCGTACTCGAGAGCGAAAAGGCCATGAAGCTGGTGCTGATGCCGGAGCGTGCGAAGCTGTACGAGCGGATCAATAGCCGTTTCGAAATGATGATGGAGGGCGGCGCGCTGGAAGANGTCAAGCTGCTGCTTTCACTCGATTTAGCGCCCTCCGCACCGGTGATGAAGGCCATCGGTGTAAGAGAATTGGCAGATTTTCTTGCTGGTCAATCGGGGATGGAGACGGCAGTTTCCCTCGCCCAGACGGCCAGCCGGCAATACGCGAAACGCCAGATGACTTGGATGCGGAACCAACTGGACGGGAGCTGGAGCCGAATTGATCTAAACTCCTAAAAATCCTGATGTTTCGAATTGGGTGCGGCGTTAATTCAAACATAACCCGCAACATCGTAAGGTTGGACGTTGGATGGTCTGCGGTCGAGGAAAATGGGATTACACAAGGCCGAGATATTTTTCTTTGTCCTGCTGTTCCTGCTCGGATTCGCGGGGATCTCGTCGTTTCTGGCGTGGTCTGCCGCATCCGAGCTTCACGCGATTCATCCCGAAACCATCGCAACAATAAAATACAATTACATGGCCATGGTGCTCACCGGGCTCAGCATCGCCTGCAGCGTGCTCCTTATCTACCCGGCGATCAAGGTCGGCGTGACCGAACGCAGTCGGTTGCGCGACATGACGACATCGCTGTCCATTCGTTCGGAAACCCTTGAGCAGGCTGCAGTCACGGATGCGCTGACGGGGCTTCATAACCGACGCTATTTCGACGACGCACTGCAGGAATATCTGGCCGCCTTCGCCCGTATCGAGAAGCCAATCGGAATGATCCTTCTCGATCTCGATCACTTCAAATCGGTCAACGACACCTACGGGCACAATATCGGCGACGAGGTGCTCCGCGAGGTTGCGCTCTGCCTGAAGGACTTTACGCGCTATCACGATGTGGTGGCGCGGCTCGGCGGGGAAGAATTTGCGGTGCTTTCTCCCAACATCACCGAGCGTCAGATTTTTGAACTGGCCGAACGCATCCGTCGGGCCATAGCCCAGATCGTCGTCAACGCCGGTGGTGTTTCGATCAATGTCACAGTCAGTGCGGGCATTGCGATCTGGGATGGCAACGAGACGGGCCAGGCGCTCTATGGCCGTGCAGACAAGCAGCTCTACGTCGCCAAGCGCAACGGCCGNAATCAGGTCTGTACNGCAGCCTGAANTCAACCCTTTTGNATGTCTCTGAAGAATGAAAAGGGCAGTGCGCGCCCTTNTCATTCTANTTGTCGACGAGTGAACTCANCGGNCGCTTNAGCAGGCTTGCGCGGATGGATGANGCCTCGCGACGGTTGTCATCCGACAANCCGCCGAAGCGNGGGGNAGCCGGACGAAGCGGAGGTTCGGTGCGCGACGGGGCAGGTTCTGTCGGCCAAGCCGNATGTTGNGGAGGCTCTGGCCGTGGCGGGGCACGATCGACCATCGGCCGGTCGCCGAAGGGCGAGGCCCCGTTCTGTGGTGCGGCAGCGGCGGGACGATAGGGCTCCAGCGCTTCTTCGTTCTGGTAGCTTCCCATATCCGAGGGAGGCGGTGAGAAGGGCGTCTCATCGGGGCTGATATGGCGCATGCGCTGGACGATCGCTTTCAGGTCGATACCCGAGGCATCCCCCGAAATCGTCGGCTCAAGGCCCGAATTTGCCCGGGGCAGCACTTCCTCGCGAACACGCTCGAAGACCATNCGCATGGGCACGGCGACGGCTTCACCGAAAGCGATGGCCTCTCCGTTGCCGATCGAGGAGAGAAACGAAATCGTCGAAGATGAGGAATCNGGGATCGCGGAGCGAATGATCTCCTGGTCGTGGTCGTTGCCGAGTCGCATGGCGAAGACGGTTGAGCATTGCGACAGAATGGTCGGATCAAGCTCGCCGGGACGCTGGGTGATCACGCCGAGGCTGACGCCGTATTTTCGCCCTTCCTTGGCAATGCGCGAAATGGCCTGACGAGTCGGGAAGAAGCCAAGTTGGGGATCGGACGGCACATAGCGGTGCGCTTCTTCGCAAACGACGAGGAGGCGGATNGCGCCGGAGCTCCAAAGTGCGATNTCGAAGGCCATGCGGCAGAGAATGGAAGCGACTGAATTGACCACTTCCGANGGAATGCCGGAAAGCTGGAAGGTGGTGACCGGGCGACCCTCNCCGGGAATGCGGAAAATCCGGCTGATCGTCTGGGCAATCGTGTCGTGAATCGTGTTCGAGGAGAACATGAACTCGTAGCGCGGATCGTTGATCGCGGCCTGGATACGCACCTTGAGNGATCTCAGATGCGGCTTTTCGGCCCGGCCNTCGAGGCGGCCGATGCGTTCGTCGATCAGCGCCAGCAGGTCGGCAATGCGNTAAGGGACCGGNGTNTCGGCCGTCAGCGAGGACTTTTCATTGGCCTTGCGCAAAAGCGCGGTGTCGGCCGAGCCGCGGAACCCGCGCTTGGCTTCCGGGATGAGGTCCCGCAGCGCATCGATTTCCTCGGCAACAGGCGGACGGCCGCGGAACAGAACTTCGGTGAACTCCTCCAGCCTGAAGAGCCAGAACGGCAGATCGAGATTGTCGGTATCGATCACGACCGCATCATTCGGGAAGGCGGCGGCAAACTCGTTGTGCGGGTCGAGAATGAGAACGCGCAGCGCCGGGTCCGCCTTCAGCGCCTTGTGCANCAGCAGCGTGACAGCNGTGGTCTTGCCGACGCCTGTGGTGCCGACCACTGCAAAGTGACGCGAAAGAAGGGAGGGGACGTGGATCTGGGCGGCCAGNGAGCGGTCCTGCGTCAACACGCCGATCTGNGCGGTGTCGGTGGAGCCGAGATCGTAGATGCGCTCGAGATCNGAAGAGCGCATGCGGTGAACNATGGCGCCAAGATAGGGGTACTGGCTGATGCCGGCGGAAAANTCGGACTGCCCGTTCTCGCCGGGACGGATTTCACCGACGAGNTCCACCTCGATGTGCATGACGTTGTCTTCGCCTTCGNGCCAGCCATCGACATTGGTGTTCATCGAGCAGACGAGGGCGACGACGCGGTTCTTGCCGACGCTGATCGAGATCAGCCGGCCCACCGACCAGAGCTCGGAGAGCTCTGTCGAACCATTTTCCGCGATGGCACTTACCGTGGCGCGTGCGCCGGAGCAGGCGACGACACGGCCAAGAAACCGGTTGCCGGGTTTGAGTGTGTCGCGACGGTCTTCTCCGCCCGACGTGGTCCCGGTGCCGTTGTTCTGGATTTCCTCGGAAGTCACAATNCGACCTCTACTGTTTCAGGGGCCACTCTACGATCGTTTGAGTTAACAGGTTCTTTGTCAGCACCCTCGAAATGCAGCAAAATCAATGGGCATATGTCACTTTCGCGACCGTTTTNNGGGGGCGCAAAAAGCGGATTGACCCNATGGCGGGGAGGGGGTAGGAAGATCACATGATGAAAATGGCAAACATTCTCGTAGTACGACCGCGCATGGGCAGGGTGGTGTAACCACCCGCCGAAAGCTCCCATGCGCGAAAACAGGCTCCGGAAGGGGCCTTTTTTTATGGCTCGAATGGCACTAGACCAGCCGGGTGGCTGGAGGAAACAAGACGGAAACGGAAAAATGGCCGGGAAGAACATGGAGATGACGGGCGCGGAGATGGTCTTGCGTGCGTTGGAGGATAACGGGGTCGAGCACATCTTCGGCTATCCGGGAGGCGCGGTGCTGCCGATCTATGACGAACTGCANCAGCAGGACGCGATCGAGCACATTCTGGTTCGCCACGAGCAGGGCGCCGGCCACATGGCGGAAGGCTATGCCCGTTCGACCGGCAAGTGCGGCGTGATGCTGGTGACGTCGGGTCCGGGCGCCACCAATGCGGTGACCACGCTGCAGGATGCGCTGATGGATTCCATNCCGCTCGTCTGCATCTCCGGACAGGTTCCCACGTCGCTGATCGGGTCCGATGCGTTCCAGGAATGCGANACCGTNGGTATCACGCGNCCGTGCACCAAGCACAACTGGCTGGTCAAGGACGTCAACGANCTGTCCTCGATCATCCACCAGGCCTTCAAGATCGCAACGTCTGGCCGTCCCGGTCCGGTCGTCGTCGACATTCCCAAGGACGTGCAGTTCGCAACCGGCACCTACACCCCGCCACCGCCGAGCTCGGGTGCGGCGACGGCTGCCTACCAGCCGAAGCTNCAGGGCGACATGGACCAGATCCGTGCCGCGATCGAACTGATGACGGGTGCGAAGAAGCCGGTCATCTATTCAGGCGGCGGCGTGATCAACTCCGGCCCAGAAGCCAGCCAGTTGCTGCGCGAACTGGTGGAACTCAGCGGCTTTCCGATCACCTCGACCCTGATGGGCCTGGGTGCCTATCCGGCCTCGGGCGAAGCCTGGCTCGGCATGCTCGGCATGCACGGCACATACGAAGCCAACATGACCATGCATGACTGCGACGTCATGCTCTGTGTCGGTGCGCGCTTCGATGACCGCATCACCGGCCGTCTCGATGCGTTTTCGCCCAATTCGAAGAAGATCCATATCGACATCGATCCGTCCTCGATCAACAAGAACGTGCCCGTCGACATCCCGATCATCGGCGATATCGGCCATGTTCTGGAAGACATGGTCCGACTGTGGCGTGCGTCGGCGAAAACCGACAAGTCGAAGCTCAANGACTGGTGGACGCAGATCGAGAAGTGGCGNGCGCGCAATTCNCTCGCCTATGCCAAGAATTCCGACGTCATCATGCCGCAATATGCNCTNGAGCGCCTCTATGAGATGACCAAGGACCGCGACACCTACATCACCACGGAAGTGGGCCAGCACCAGATGTGGGCCGCGCAGTTCTACGGCTTCGAAAAGCCCAACCGCTGGATGACCTCGGGTGGTCTGGGCACCATGGGGTACGGTTTCCCGGCAGCCATCGGCGTGCAGGTCGCCCACCGCGACAGCCTCGTCATCGACATNGCCGGCGANGCCTCGATCCAGATGTGCATCCAGGAACTCGCCTGCGCCGTCCAGTACGAGCTGCCGGTGAAGGTCTTCATCATGAACAACCAGTACATGGGCATGGTGCGTCAGTGGCAACAGCTCCTGCACGGCAACCGGCTGTCGCACTCCTACACGGAAGCGATGCCCGATTTCGTCAAGCTGGCCGAAGCCTACGGTGCGACCGGCATCCGCTGCGACAAGCCCGCCGACCTCGACGAGGCGATCCAGAAGATGATCGACACCAAGGGNCCGGTGATCTTCGATTGCCGCGTNGCNACGCTNGCCAACTGCTTCCCGATGATCCCGTCGGGCAANGCNCANAACGAGATGCTGCTGCCGGACGAAGCGACCGACGAAGCCGTTGCCAATGCCATCGACGCGAAAGGCCGGGCGCTCGTNTGAGCGCTCANAAGGAAGGACTGAGGATATGAACGCCCAGCATCAGCCGACCGGATCGGCCTATTTCATNGCNCAGAACACGCANGCNCCCGANCTNCACACGCTATCGGTGCTCGTCAACAACGAGCCCGGCGTNCTNGCCCGNGTCATCGGCCTGTTTTCGGGTCGCGGCTACAANATCGANAGCCTGACGGTTTCCGAGACCGAGCACGAAAANCACCTCTCGCGCATNACCATCGTGACCAAGGGCACGCCGCAGGTGCTCCAGCAGATCAAGGCGCAGCTTGAGCGNATCGTGCCGGTCAGGAGCGTGGTGGANCTCACCGTGCGCGCCCGCGATCTCGGTCAGGACAAGCCGATCGAGCGGGAACTGGCGCTCGTCAAGGTGGCCGGTACCGGCGAGGACCGCGTGGAGGCCCTGCGTCTGGCCGACGCCTTCCGCGCCCAGGTGATCGACGCCAATACCGAGCATTTCATCTTCGAGATCACCGGCCGCGTTTCCAAGATCGAGCAGTTCATTGCCATCATGCGCCCGCTGGGCCTGGTGGAAATCTGCCGCACCGGTGTGGCCGCGATGAATCGGGGGCCCCAGGGGATGTAAACCGGGACGCATTTGCCGCGCTTCCAAGCGCCGCTTGGCATTAGACGATGCTGAGCGGCGTTTTCGTATCCGGGGCAGGGAAGGCGCGATCGAGCTCTGCCCGCACGTCTTCGGGCAGCACCAGATCGGCCGCGGCGCGGTTCTCGGCTATGCGGGCCGGGGAGGCGGTTTTCGGGATCGCGATCACATTCTCGCGGCTGAGAAGAAAGGCCAGCGCCACCTGCGCGGCTGTCGCATCGAGATCGGCGGCGATGCGGTTCAAGACCGGATCGTTGAGCAGCCGGCCCTCGCCGAGCGGGCAATAGGCCATCAGCGGCATGGCGCGGCTCGCCATCCATGGCATGAGATCGAATTCCACGCCGCGATCATCGAGATTGTAGAGCACCTGGTTGGTGGCACAGTTCTCGCCCGCGGGCGTGTTCGCGACCACCTGCATGCCCTCGGTATCGAAATTCGACACGCCCCAGCCGAGAATCTTGCCGTCGGCCTTGAGCTTTTCGAAAGCCGCGAACGTCTCTTCCAGCGCGTGATGGCCGGGCCAGTGCAGGAGATAGAGATCCAGGTGATCGGTGCCCATGCGCTCGAGGCTCCGCTCACAGGCGGCGATGGTGCCCTCGTAGGACGCGTTCGACGGCAGCACCTTGGAGACGAGAAACACCTTCTCGCGCCGACCCGAAATCGCCTCGCCGACGATGCGCTCCGACCCGCCCGAGCCGTACATCTCGGCCGTATCGATCAGCGTCATGCCGAGATCGATGCCGGCGCGCAGCGACCGGATCTCGTCCGTCGCCTTCGCCGCGTTTTCCCCCATCTTCCAAGTGCCGACGCCAAGCGCCGGCACGGTGCGTCCGTCGGGAAAAATGGCGAGGGGAATCGTTTTGGGCATGGCAGGCTCCCGGGAATTAGCGTGGAGCGCGGACGCTAGCAGATGAGGCAGGGACGGGGGAAGGGTGGAGGTGGGGGCTTTGCCGGCTTTCCGTTCCTCAAGGCCGTCGTAGCAGTTCCCGAAAGCGGATAGTGAGGGCGTCCAAGGTCAGCAATGCGGACAAGGCTGCCGTTCAGTATTGGACTTTGAATGACCGCTGTTTAGACAATTGGTTCAGTCGCCGCCGTCTCCGTCTGCGTCGCCATCACTGTCCCACTCGCCGCCCGGTTCGGAAGGATCTCGGTGAGACGTTCGTTCACCGCGAGGCCACTCGACCCAAACGTACATTCCATCTTCTCGCACGTGAAGTGATTTGCGACGGACGCGATTGCGATGGATTGTGAAGGCGAAAACGGCGGCAAATAAAACTGCGCCTAAAATACTAAATTGCGACCCATCTCCAGAGTTCCAACTCAGCAACTTTCAAGCCCTCACAGCTAATTTTCTCCATCATTTAGCAGGTATTCGCGCAATCGGCAGCATTCGACACAATAAATTGGCTCTTAGCCGCCATTTTTTGCTTTCTAATCAAAGGTCGGCTTCGCGCCCCCAAATCGGTCATTTGGGTCGGCCGGGCAGTTTCCCGAAAGCTGTCGGTCGGCGGAGATCGCTGCCATGTTGTGATGGGGTGGGTTGCTGTCCGACCGCTTCTGAGCGGCAAAGTTGGGAAAGCGGACATTTGAGTAGCCGCCGCACTTCGGCGGCAACGCGCCACAAATCTGTCAGACCTTAGCCGAAAAGTCGTTCACTCTGTATGCGGTGTCGGGCGCGGCCGCAAGCGTGT
Organism: Hoeflea sp.; assembly: GCA_002707605.1. GTDB lineage: Bacteria > Pseudomonadota > Alphaproteobacteria > Rhizobiales > Rhizobiaceae > Pseudohoeflea. The sequence continues at coordinate 1,339 of PANK01000011.1, read as the reverse complement.
ACCAGCAAATGCGCAGCATCCAAGAAGCCGTGGCAGGACATGCAAAGCTGGTCGTGGCACTGATGGACGGCGACCTTGAGCATCAAATCCCTGACAGCCTCCAATACTAGCATGCGCAATCCCTCGTCACGCGGGCGTTGAACATACTCGGCGCGGATGGCAACCGGATAGTTCTCCCTATATTCGGAGAGATCACTATTGACGAATGCTTAAACTATGCGAAACTACTGAAGTAAGCTCAAGATCGTGGAGGTTTGCATGGCTTCGGATAAAGACGTTTCATCAGAGACAACTGTTCATCATAAAGTAACCGAGCCAGATGGTGAGGTTCGCGCAGAGTGCGCCTGTGGGTGCTCTGGAAGTGTATCGGTTACCGTATACGTCAGCAGAGACGGCCAAGACGAACCCGAAATTATTATGCTTAAGCAGGGTTAACCCTGTGTCCAAAATCTTCTACAGGCGCGAACCATTCGGTGCGGTTATTGTATACCCGACCCAGGTGGCTCGCGCCGTTGGTACATTAGCAGCCGAAACAATCGAAAAGATTGTGAGCAGAGAGCCTCAGAGCAATATTGTCGATTTCGTATGCTCTCATGAAGGTTACGAGGAACGAGATGTTGCATCACGGTTTGTTTGTGAATGCCAAGACCTTCTAGACGACAAGAACGCCTCTCTCAAACTTGCTCCAAAAAACTCGGCTGTCATGGCTGGTCCATTCCCCGCTCTAGCGTTGCCGTTAGATATGTTTTGGGAAATCACCCGCCGCTGTAATGAGTTTTGCAAACATTGCTATAACAACTCCGGACCGCGTGGCTTTCATCCAAAGGTCGAGAATATAGAAAGAGTGATAGATGATTTTGGGCAGGTACGTCTTCGCGATTTGACAGTGAGTGGCGGTGAGCCCCTGATGCATCCTCAATTTTCGGGCCTTTCTAGCAAATTCAGAAAGCTCTCCTTCCATCTGTCACTTTCGACAAACGGCACCCTGATATCGGAAGAGATGGCTGACTTCATTGCCGAGACGTATGATCTTGTGAACATCAGCTTAGATGCGCCGGTATCAGCTGACTATGACAAGTTCCGTGGTCGGAAGGGGTCGTTTGAGCGATGTACGGCTGGAATTCGTCGCTTGCGGCAGCGAGGCGTCAAAGTGATGATACAGTCTGTCATCACGGAAGCATCAGCTGACAGACTTGATGAGTTGGCGCGACTACTGATCTCGCTTAGCGCGCGCTCGTGGAGTGAACCGCACCGGGTTTGCCGGAGGCTATTTGGTTTGAGTTACGCTGCCACGGATGTGTCGTCCAGCATGGCATAATATCGTTCTTCGGCTTCGGCG
>PANK01000010.1 GCA_002707605.1 Hoeflea sp. | reverse complement strand
GGCGTTGAGCGCGAAGGCGTTGAGCGCGGCCAGGTTCTGTGCAAGCCGGGTTCGGTGAAGCCGCACACGAAGTTCAAGGCCGAAGCCTACATCCTGACCAAGGAAGAAGGCGGCCGTCATACGCCGTTCTTCACGAACTACCGTCCGCAGTTCTACTTCCGTACGACTGACGTGACCGGTATCGTGACGCTTCCGGAAGGCACCGAGATGGTGATGCCGGGCGACAACGTCACCGTCGACGTCGCGCTCATCGTGCCGATCGCCATGGAAGAGAAGCTCCGCTTCGCTATCCGTGAAGGTGGCCGCACCGTCGGCGCCGGCATCGTCGCTTCGATCATCGAGTAAGAAATAGGGGCAGGGCGCGCGACCCCGGCAACGGGTTCGCGCGCCTCTCCAAACGCGAACAAGGACTAGTCGAATGAACGGCCAGAACATCCGCATCCGCCTCAAGGCGTTTGATCATCGTGTTCTCGATGCCTCTACGCGGGAAATCGTATCGACCGCCAAGCGCACCGGCGCTGGCGTGCGCGGTCCGGTCCCGCTTCCGACCCGGATCGAGAAATTCACGGTCAACCGCTCGCCGCACATCGACAAGAAGTCGCGCGAGCAGTTCGAAATGCGCACCCACAAGCGCCTTCTCGATATCGTTGACCCGACCCCGCAGACCGTTGACGCGCTGATGAAGCTCGATCTGGCTGCCGGCGTGGATGTGGAAATCAAGCTCTAAGGAGCTTTCATGACCGTCAGATGACGGTCCTCTGAAACCGAATGCGGACCTTAGAAAGATCCGTGTACGAATGAAGGATTGAACCGATGCGTTCAGGTGTGATTGCACAGAAGATTGGGATGACGCGGGTCTATAACGACGCCGGCGAGCACGTCCCGGTCACCGTCCTAAAGCTGGACAACTGCCAGGTTGTCGCCCAGCGGACCGAGGAAAAGAACGGCTACACCGCCGTTCAGCTCGGCGCAGGCGTTGCCAAGGTGAAGAACACGTCCAAGGCCATGCGTGGCCATTTCTCGGTCGCCAAGGTCGAGCCGAAGGCCAAGATGGTCGAATTCCGCGTGTCGGAAGACAACATGATCGACGTCNGCGCCGAGCTGACTGCCGAGCACTTCATCGTCGGCCAGCTGGTCGACGTCTCCGGCATCACCCAGGGTAAGGGTTTTGCGGGTGCCATGAAGCGTCACGGCTTCGGTGGTCTTCGCGCCACCCACGGCGTGTCGATCTCGCACCGCTCGCACGGCTCCACCGGTTCCAACCAGGATCCGGGCAAGGTCTGGAAGGGCAAAAAGATGGCCGGTCACATGGGTCAGACCAAGGTGACCACCCAGAACCTCGAAGTCGTTTCGACCGATGCCGACCGTGGCCTCATCCTGATCAAGGGTGCGGTACCGGGCTCGAAGGGTGCCTGGATCGNCGTCAGCGACGCCATCAAGTCCGGCATCCCGTCCGAGGCGCCGCGTCCGGCGGGCCTGCGTAACGGTGCTGCTCAAGAAGCTTCGAATGAGGGAGCCGAATAATGGATCTCACCGTCACCACTCTGGAAGGCAAGGACGCCGGGAAGATTTCCCTGTCCGATGACCTTTTCGGCCTCGAGCCGCGGCAGGATCTGCTGCAGCGCGTCGTTCGTTGGCAGCTCGCAAAGCGCCAGCAGGGCACCCACAAGTCGCTTGGCCGTGCGGAAATCTCCCGCACCGGTGCGAAGATGTACCGCCAGAAGGGTACGGGCCGCGCCCGTCACTCCTCGGCTCGTGCACCGCAGTTCCGCGGCGGCGGCAAGGCCCACGGTCCGGTTGTTCGCAGCCACGCCCACGATCTTCCCAAGAAGGTTCGTGCACTCGGCCTGCGTCACGCCCTCTCGGTCAAGGCCAAGGGTTCCGACCTGATCGTCGTCGACAGCCTGTCTGCCAACGACGCCAAGACCAAGGCGCTGCTCGCTTCNCTCGGCAAGCTCGGCATCACNAATGCCCTGTTCATCGGCGGCAACGAGCTGGACAGCAACTTCCGCCTCGCAGCCAAGAACATCCCGAACGTGGACGTTCTTCCGGTTCAGGGCATCAACGTTTACGACATCCTGCGCCGCGGCAAGCTGGTCTTGTCGAAGGACGCCATCGCGGCCCTGGAGGAGCGCTTCAAATGACCGATCTTCGCCACTATGACGTGATCGTCTCTCCGGCGATTACCGAAAAGTCGACCCTGGCATCCGAACAGAACCAGGTCGTCTTCAACGTCACCCGCACTGCCACCAAGCCAGAAATCAAGGCTGCAGTGGAAGCGCTCTTCGGCGTTAAGGTCACCGCCGTGAACACGCTGTTGCGCAAGGGCAAGGTCAAGCGCTTCCGCGGCCACATCGGCAAGCAGAGCGATGTCAAGAAGGCGTATGTGACGCTGGCCGACGGTCAGTCGATCGACGTCTCCACCGGCCTGTAAGGTCGGGCGAAACAGCCCCGAAAAGGGAACGGAAAGATGGCACTTAAGAAATACAATCCGACGACGCCGAGCCAGCGCCAGCTGGTCATCGTCGACCGCTCCGCCCTCTACAAGGGCAAGCCGGTCAAGAGCCTGACCGAGGGTCTGTCGCGCAAGGGCGGTCGTAACAATACCGGTCGTATCACGGCCCGCCGCATCGGTGGCGGTCACAAGAAGACCTACCGTATCGTTGACTTCAAGCGTCGCAAGTTCGACGTCGAAGGCACGATCGAGCGTATCGAATACGATCCGAACCGCACCGCGTACATCGCTCTCGTCACCTATACCGATGGCGAGCAGGCCTACATCCTGGCGCCGCAGCGTATCGCAGTTGGCGACAAGGTGATTTCGTCTGCAGGTGCTGTCGACGTGAAGCCGGGCAACACGATGCCGCTGCAGTTCATGCCGGTCGGTACCATCGTGCACAATATCGAGATGAAGCCTGCCAAGGGTGGCCAGGTTGCCCGTTCGGCTGGCGCCTACGCCCAGCTGGTCGGCCGCGACAACGGCATGGCGACGCTCCGTCTCAACTCCGGCGAACAGCGTCTGGTTCAGGGCTCCTGCCTTGCAACCGTCGGCGCCGTGTCGAACCCGGATCACCTGAACATCAACGACGGCAAGGCAGGCCGGACCCGTTGGCGCGGCAAGCGTCCTGCAGTCCGCGGTGTCGCCATGAATCCGGTCGACCACCCCCACGGTGGTGGTGAAGGCCGGACTTCGGGCGGTCGTCACCCGGTATCCCCCTGGGGCAAGCCGACCAAGGGTAAGCGTACCCGTTCGAACAAGTCGACGGATCGCTTCATCATGCGGTCGCGCCACCAGCGCAAGAAGTAAGAGAGGACGTCTAAATGGCTCGTTCGGTTTGGAAAGGTCCGTTTGTTGACGGTTATCTTCTCAAGAAAGCAGAGAAGGTCCGTGAAGGCGGCCGCAATGAAGTGATCAAGACGTGGAGCCGCCGCTCCACCATTCTGCCGCAGTTCGTCGGACTGACCTTCGGCGTCTACAACGGCAACAAGCATATCCCGGTCTCCGTGACCGAGGACATGGTCGGCCAGAAGCTCGGTGAATATTCCCCGACCCGTACCTACTACGGTCACGGCGCCGACAAGAAAGCGAAGAGGAAGTAACGATGGGCAAGGCAAAAACCCCGCGCCGGCTCAAGGACAACGAAGCGCAGGCGGTTGCGCGCACCATTCGCGTCAGCCCGCAGAAGCTCAACCTCGTCGCCGCTCTCATCCGTGGCAAGAAGGTTGACCGCGCTCTCGCGGACCTGGAATTCTCGCGCAAGCGTATTTCCGGTACCGTTCGCAAGACCCTTGAATCGGCAATCGCAAACGCCGAGAACAACCACGACCTCGACGTTGATTCGCTGATCGTCGCCGAGGCCTATGTCGGCAAGTCGATCGTGATGAAGCGCTTCCACGCTCGTGGCCGCGGCCGTGCATCGCGCATCGAAAAGCCGTTCTCGCACCTGACGATCGTCGTGCGCGAAGTCGAAGAGCAAGGGGAGGCCGCATAATGGGCCAGAAAATCAATCCGATCGGCTTCCGCCTCGGCGTCAACCGTACTTGGGATAGCCGCTGGTTTGCCGACAACGCCGAATACGGCGAGCTGCTGCACGAAGACCTGAAGATCCGTTCCTACCTCAACAAGGAACTCAAGCAGGCCGGCGTGTCGAAGATCGTCATCGAGCGTCCGCACAAGAAGTGCCGCGTGACCATTCACGCTGCCCGTCCTGGCCTGATCATCGGCAAGAAGGGCGCGGACATCGAAAAGCTGCGCCGCAAGCTGCAGGAAATGACCCGCTCGGAAACGCATCTCAACATTGTTGAAGTGCGCAAGCCGGAAATCGACGCGACCCTGGTCGCCCAGTCGATCGCCCAGCAGCTCGAGCGTCGTATCGCATTCCGTCGCGCCATGAAGCGCGCCGTCCAGTCCGCCATGCGCCTCGGCGCGGAAGGCATCCGCATCACCTGCGGCGGTCGTCTCGGCGGTGCTGAAATTGCCCGTACCGAATGGTACCGCGAAGGCCGCGTTCCGCTTCATACGCTTCGTGCCGACATCGACTACGGCACGGCAGAAGCACACACCGCCTACGGTATCTGCGGCGTGAAGGTCTGGATCTTCAAGGGCGAGATCCTCGAGCATGATCCCATGGCTTCCGAGCGCCGCGCCACCGAGGGCGATGCGCAGGGCGGAAACCGCCGGCGCGAAAACGCCTGAGGCCGGGCTACGTAATTCGGAGAATTGAACAATGTTGCAGCCAAAGCGTACGAAGTACCGCAAGCAGTTCAAGGGTCGTATCAAGGGTGTCGCCAAGGGCGGCAGTGACTTGAACTTCGGCTCCTACGGACTGAAGGCGCAGGAGCCCGAGCGCGTCACCGCACGCCAGATCGAGGCTGCCCGCCGTGCCATCACCCGTCACATGAAGCGTGCCGGTCGTGTATGGATCCGCATTTTCCCGGATCTTCCGGTCACCTCGAAGCCGACCGAAGTCCGTATGGGTAAAGGTAAGGATTCGGTCGATTACTGGGCAGCTCGCGTCAAGCCGGGCCGCATCATGTTCGAGATCGACGGCGTGAACGAAGAAATCGCTCGTGAAGCTCTGCGTCTCGGCGCAGCCAAGCTTCCGGTCAAGACCCGCTTCGTGCAGCGTATTGCCGAGTAAGGAGCATCATCATGAAAGCCAATGACGCACATACGATGACCGTCGATCAGCTCTCCGATGAACTCGCGAAGCTGAAGAAAGAACAATTCAACCTGCGTTTCCAGAAGGCCACCGGCCAGCTGGAGAAGACGTCGCGCGTGAAGGAAGTTCGCCGCGATATCGCACGCATCAAGACGATCGCCCGCCAGAAGGCGGCGGACGCCAAGGCCTGAGGAAGAATAATATGCCAAAACGTATCCTGCAGGGCACTGTCGTTAGCGACAAGAACGACAAGACCGTCGTCGTCCGCGTGGAACGCCGTTTCGCGCACCCGCTGTTCCAGAAGACCGTTCGCCGGTCGAAGAAGTACAAGGCGCACGACGAAAACAACTCTTACAAGGTTGGCGACCTCGTTTCGATCGAGGAATGCGCGCCAATCTCCAAGGACAAGCGCTGGACCGTGGTCTCCACTGCCCAGGCATAAGAAACAAGCAGTCAACGCGCCGGCGGATAATGTGATCCCCGGCCGGTAGAAGAAGGCGGTCTGGTATGATTCAGATGCAAACAAACCTCGACGTGGCTGACAATTCAGGCGCCCGTCGTGTCATGTGCATCAAGGTTCTGGGCGGCTCGAAGCGGAAATATGCTTCGATCGGCGACATCATTGTCGTTTCGGTCAAGGAAGCTATTCCGCGCGGCCGCGTCAAGAAGGGCGATGTGATGAAGGCGGTGGTCGTGCGTACGGCCAAGGATATCCGCCGCGCCGACGGCAGTGTGATCCGGTTCGACCGGAATGCCGCCGTCCTGATTGACAACAAGAAAGAGCCTGTCGGCACCCGTATCTTCGGCCCGGTCCCGCGCGAGCTGCGTGGCAAGAGCCACATGAAGATCATCTCGCTGGCTCCCGAAGTGCTCTAAAGGATAGGGACCGATGCAAAAGATCCGCAAAGGCGACAAAGTCGTCGTTCTCACCGGTAAGGACAAGGGCCGTACAGGCGAAGTCATTGCCGTCATGCCGAAGGAAGACCGTGCGGTCGTCCGTGGTATCAACATGGTGCGCCGTCACCAGCGTCAGACCCAGACGCAGGAAGCCGGCATCATCAACAAGGAAGCGTCGATCCACCTGTCGAACCTTGCCATCGCCGACCCGAAGGACGGCAAGCCGACCCGCGTCGGTTTCAAGATGGAAGGCGACAAGAAGGTCCGCGTCGCAAAGCGTTCGGGGGATGTCATCAATGGCTGACACCAAGTATGAACCGCGTTTGAAGAAGGTCTACAGCGAGAGCATCCGCAAGGCGCTCCAGGACCAGTTCAACTACGCCAACGAAATGCAGATCCCGCGCCTCGAGAAGATCGTTCTCAACATGGGCGTCGGCGAGTCGACTGCAGATTCGAAGAAGCCCGCCGTTGCTGCCGAAGATCTGGCCGCCATCGCTGGTCAGCGTCCGGTCATCACCCACGCCCGCAATTCGATCGCCGGCTTCAAGCTGCGTGAGAACATGCCGATCGGCGCGAAGGTGACCCTGCGCAACGCGCGCATGTATGAATTCGTGGATCGCCTGGTCAACATCGCGCTGCCGCGCGTTCGCGACTTCCGCGGCCTGAACCCCAAGAGCTTTGACGGCCGTGGCAACTTCGCCATGGGCATCAAGGAACACATCGTCTTCCCCGAGATCAACTACGACAAGGTCGATCAGATGTGGGGTATGGACATCATCGTTTGTACGACGGCCAAGACCGACGACGAAGCCCGGGCGCTCCTCAAGGCGTTCAACTTCCCGTTCCGTCAGTAACCGTTACGGCATTCGTAGAGAGGAAAATCCGATATGGCGAAAGTCAGCGCAATTGAAAAGAACAAGCGCCGCCGTGAAATAGCCGCCCGCGACGCCGAAAAGCGCGCCGCGCTCAAGGCGGTCATCAAGGACCGTGATACGCCGATTGAAGAGCGTTTCCGCGCCACCCTGAAGCTGGCCGAAATGCCCCGCAATGGCTCAAAGACCCGTATTCGCAACCGTTGCGAAGTGACCGGCCGTCCGCGCGCCTATTATCGCAAGCTGAAAATGTCGCGTATTGCACTGCGCGAACTCGGCTCGCTCGGCAAGGTGCCGGGCCTGCTCAAGTCGAGCTGGTAAGGAGACGCGAAAATGGCAATGTCTGATCCGCTGGGCGATATGCTCACACGTATCCGTAACGGCGTCTCGCGCCGCAAGGATTCGGTTTCCACGCCGGCCTCGAAGCTTCGTGCCCGCGTTCTCGACGTGCTGCAGGCCGAAGGTTACATCCGCGGTTACTCGGAAGTCTCCTTCGATAACGGCAAGTCGGAAATCAACATCGAGCTGAAGTACCACGAAGGCGCTCCGGTCATTCGCGAAATCGCGCGTGTCTCGAAGCCCGGCCGTCGCGTCTACGTCTCGGTCAAGTCCATTCCGCAGGTCGCCAATGGTCTCGGCATCACGATCCTTTCGACTCCGAAGGGTGTGCTGGCCGATCATCAGGCGCGCGAGCAGAATGTTGGTGGCGAGGTTCTCTGCTCGATCTTCTGATCGTGCAGGACCTCCAACTCGAACAGACAGGTTTGAACAATGTCTCGTATCGGCAAGAAGCCCATTCAGGTTCCCCAGGGTGTGACCGCGACCGTTGATGGCCAGAAGGTCGTCGCAAAGGGTCCCAAGGGTGAACTCTCCTTCGTCGCCAATGACGAAGTGACCGTCAAGCTCGAGGACAACGCAGTCGTGGTGTCCCCGGTCGACCAGTCCAAGGACGCGCGCTCCAAGTGGGGCATGTCGCGCACCATGGTCGAGAACATCTTCACCGGCGTGAAGGATGGTTTCGAACGCAAGCTCGAAATCAACGGCGTCGGTTATCGTGCGGCCATGCAGGGCAAGAACCTGCAGTTGGCTCTTGGCTTTAGCCACGATGTGGTTTATCAGCCGCCGGAAGGCGTCTCCATCGCGTGCCCGAAGCCGACTGAAATCGTTTTGACCGGCATCGACAAGCAGGTGCTTGGCCAGGCGGCTGCGCAGATCCGCGAATACCGTCCGCCGGAGCCCTACAAGGGCAAGGGTGTGAAGTATGCTGAAGAGCGGATCATCCGCAAAGAAGGCAAGAAGAAGTAAGGAAGACGCGACATGGCTACTAAAAAAGATGCGCTTACGCGTCGCGCCGCTCGTGTGCGCCGTCAGCTCAAGAAGGTGGCGAACGGCCGTCCGCGGCTTTCCGTTCACCGTTCCTCGAAGAACATCTACGTCCAGGTCATCGACGATGCCGAAGGCCGGACGCTGGCTGCTGCTTCGACCCTCGACGCGGATATCCGCGGCAAGCTGAAGACCGGAGCGGACGTTGCTGCCGCCGAGGCCGTCGGCAAGCTGATTGCGGAACGCGCGACGAAGGCAGGCGTCACCGAAGTGGTCTTCGACCGCGGCGCCTTTATCTATCATGGCCGAGTCAAGGCCCTCGCCGACGCTGCCCGTGAGGGCGGCCTCACTTTCTAAAACAACAGCCGATTGATTCCGGAAAAGAAAAAGGAAAAGGACAATGGCAAGAGAAGGACGCCGCGACAACCGCGGCCGTGACGACGAGCGCGACAGCGAATTCGTCGACAAGCTCGTCCACATCAACCGCGTTGCGAAGGTCGTCAAGGGCGGCCGTCGCTTCGGTTTCGCAGCACTCGTCGTCGTTGGCGACCAGAAGGGCCGCGTTGGCTTCGGTCACGGCAAGGCGCGCGAAGTGCCGGAAGCTATCCGCAAGGCGACTGAAGCCGCCAAGCGCGACATGATCTTCGTTCCGCTGCGTTCGGGCCGGACCCTGCACCACGACGTGCATGGCCGTCACGGCGCCGGCAAGGTCCTTCTCCGTTCGGCCAAGCCTGGTACCGGCATCATCGCCGGTGGCCCGATGCGTGCAGTGTTCGAAACGCTCGGCATGCACGACGTTGTCGCCAAGTCGACCGGCTCGTCCAACCCATACAACATGGTGCGCGCCACCTTCGATGCTCTGAAGAACCAGATGCACCCGAAGGACATCGCCGCTCAGCGTGGTCTGAAATACGCCACCCTCCAAGAGCGCCGCGCCCACGTTGTTGGCAACGAAGACTAATCCGGGCATCTCGCCTGACTTTTTGAGGAGCCTGTCCAATGGCTGATACCAAAAAAGGCAAGACGGTCACTGTCGAACAGATCGGCAGCCCGATCCGTCGCCCGGGCGCTCAACGTGCTACGTTGATCGGCTTGGGGCTGAACAAATTGCACCGTGTCCGTACGCTCGAGGATACGCCGTCTGTGCGCGGCATGATCCGTACCGTCGGCCACCTCGTCCGCGTTGTGGACGAGAAGTGAATTCCGGAGTTGCGATCATGAAACTCAACGACATCAAAGACAACGAAGGCGCAACCAAGCCCCGCAAGCGGGTTGGTCGCGGCATCGGCTCGGGCCTCGGCAAGACCGGCGGCCGGGGTGTGAAGGGTCAGAAGTCGCGTAGCGGCGTCTCGATCAACGGCTTCGAAGGCGGTCAGATGCCGATCTACCGCCGGCTTCCGAAGCGCGGCTTCAAGAACATCTTCGCCAGCGACTTCAACGTCGTGTCGCTCGGCCGGATCCAGACCGCAATCGACGCCGGCAAGCTTGACGGCAAGGCAACGGTCGATGCTGAAGCGCTCAAGGGCGCAGGCGTGATCCGCCGCGTCAAGGACGGCGTCCGCGTCGTTGCTGACGGTGAACTGAAGACCAAGGTCGCCCTCAAGGTGGCCGGTGCGTCGAAGTCCGCGGTCGAGAAGATCGAGAAGGCCGGCGCGTCTATCGAAGTTCTCGCAGCCGCCAAGTCGGCCGAATAAGACAAATACCAACCGCCCGGTGCTTCACATCGGGCGGTTTTCCACCCATATGGGAGATCGGCCGGCGCAGTTTTCGCGCGATTGAGGGGCCGGGGCAGGGCGGGAGCACCGTTTGATCGGCACAGGTCTCGTCCGCGACAACAGAATTTGATCCGGCGGAGCCGCTGTTCCAGCCTCCGGTCGGAGCTTGGAGATCTCCATGGCATCAGCCGCCGAACAGCTCGCAGCAAATCTGAATTTCTCCGCCTTCTCCAAGGCGGAAGACCTCAAGAAGCGCATCTGGTTTACCCTGGGTGCGCTTTTGGTCTATCGGCTGGGCACCTATATCCCGCTGCCCGGTATCAACCCCGCTGCCTTTTCGCAGGCCTTCCAGGGCCAGGCAGGGGGCATCCTCGGCGTCTTCAACATGTTCTCCGGTGGCGCGGTCGCTCGCATGGCGATCTTTGCGCTCGGGATCATGCCTTACATTTCCGCCTCCATCATCATCCAGCTGATGACGTCGGTCGTTCCGTCGCTCGAGCAGCTGAAGAAGGAAGGCGAGCAGGGCCGCAAGGTCATCAACCAGTACACCCGTTACGGTACGGTGCTTCTCGCCACGCTGCAGGCCTACGGCATTGCGGTCGGGCTCGAGGGCGGCAACAACATCGTTACCGATCCGGGCTGGTTCTTCCGCATTTCCACGGTTCTGACGCTTGTCGGCGGCACCATGTTCCTGATGTGGCTGGGTGAGCAGATCACTTCGCGCGGCATCGGTAACGGCATCTCGCTCATCATCTTCGCGGGCATCGTGGCGGCGCTTCCGAATGCCATTGCCGGCACACTGGAGCTTGGCCGTACCGGCGCTCTGTCCACCGGTCTCATCATCGTGGTGATTCTCGTGGCGGTCGCCTGCATCGCCTTCATCGTGTTCATCGAACGCGCGCAGCGGCGGCTGATTATCCAGTATCCGAAGCGTCAGGTCGGTTCGCGCATGTTCCAGGGCGACACTTCGCACCTGCCGCTCAAGCTCAACACCGCCGGTGTTATCCCGCCGATCTTTGCGTCGTCGCTGCTGCTGCTGCCGGCCACGATCGCGGGCTTTTCGAACACCACCGAGCTTCCGGGCTGGGCAAGTGCGGTGCTGGCATCGCTTGGTCACGGCCAGCCGCTCTATATGCTCTTCTATGCAGGTATGATCGGCTTCTTCGCCTTCTTCTACACGGCTATCGTGTTCAATCCGAAGGACACGGCGGATAACCTCAAGCAGCATGGCGGCTTCATTCCGGGTATCCGTCCGGGCGAGCGGACCGCGCAGTACATCGACTACGTGCTGACCCGTATCACCGTGATCGGCGCGATCTACCTCATTCTCGTGTGTCTCTTACCCGAATTTCTAATCGCGCAGACTGGCGTTCCGTTCTATCTGGGTGGTACGTCGCTGCTGATCGTCGTCAGCGTGACGCTCGATACGGTTGCACAGATACAGGGACATCTGATTGCCCAGCAGTATGAAGGGCTGATCAAGAAGTCCAAACTCCGGGGAGGAAAACGGGGACGATGAGACTTATTCTTCTGGGTCCGCCGGGGGCGGGCAAGGGTACCCAGGCTCAGCGGCTTGTTGAAAAGCACGGCATTCCGCAGCTCTCGACCGGCGACATGCTTCGTGCCGCCGTTCAGGCCGAGACTGAAGTCGGGTTGAAGGCCAAGGCCGTGATGGATGCGGGTGAGCTCGTATCCGACGCCATCGTCAATGCCATCGTTTCCGAGCGAATCGATGCGGAAGATTGCGCAAACGGGTTCATCCTGGATGGCTATCCGCGCACTCTCGCCCAAGCTGATGCCGTCGCCGAGATGCTTTCCGCCAAGGGAATCAATCTCGATGTCGTCATCGAACTGGTAGTCGACGACAAGCAGATGGTGGGCCGAATCCTCAAGCGCGCCGATGAGGCACGCGCCGCCGGCCAGCCCGTCCGCAAGGACGACAATGCCGAGGTTTATGACGAGCGTCTGCGGGAATACTACAAGAAGACCGCGCCGCTTATCGGTTACTACCATGCCAAGGGCCTTCTTACGGGCGTAGACGGTATGCAGTCGATCGATCAAGTAACCGCCGATATCGAAGCCATCCTGGCAAAGTATCAGGCTTGAAACAGGACGCGGGGGAGTTGACTTTTCTCCTCCGAGTCCGGTAAAGACCGCGCAACTCGCGACACAACTGCGATCAGCGCGTCTCTCCGGGGATTCGGGGAAACGTTCCTGATCGCTATATTTGTGCCGGGAATTTAGCGCACACGCCCGCGGCTCTGCCGCGATGAACGAAGAAAACCGGAGCAATCCGGAATCAAGGAGTAGAGACGTGGCCCGTATTGCTGGCGTCAACATCCCGACCAACAAGCGCGTTATCATCGCGCTGACCTATATCCACGGCATCGGCGATCGTTTCGCCAAGGAAATCGTGGAGAAGGTGGGTATCCCGTTGGAGCGTCGCGTGAGCGAACTCTCCGATGCAGAAGTCCTGCAGATCCGTGAAACCATCGACCGCGACTACCAGGTCGAAGGTGACCTGCGCCGTGAGCACTCGATGAACGTCAAGCGCCTCATGGACCTGGGTTGCTACCGCGGCCTGCGTCATCGTCGTGGCCTTCCGGTTCACGGCCAGCGCACGCACACCAATGCCCGTACCCGCAAGGGCCCGGCAAAGGCGATTGCAGGCAAGAAGAAGTAATTCGAAAGCGATTAGCTAAATAGCGATTAGCGAATAGCAGGGTAACCGTATTCGCCATTTGCTACTTCCTATTCGCTTTCTTGGGTGTAGCCGCTGGAGATACGGCGGTGCAGATATCGTTTGAAAGGTAAAACATGGCCAAGGAAGCCGCACGCGTCCGTCGTCGCGAACGCAAGAATATCTCGTCGGGCGTTGCCCACGTGAACTCGACCTTCAACAACACCATGATCACGATCACGGATGCCCAGGGCAACGCGATCTCCTGGTCGTCGGCTGGTTCGAAGGGCTTCAAGGGTTCGCGTAAGTCGACCCCGTTCGCTGCACAGATGGCTGCTGAAGATGCTGCCAAAAAGGCTCAGGAACACGGCATGAAATCGCTGGAAGTCGAAGTTTGCGGACCCGGTTCGGGTCGCGAATCGGCTCTGCGCGCCCTGCAGGCTGCCGGCTTCACCATCACCTCGATCCGTGATGTGACGCCGATCCCGCACAATGGCTGCCGCCCGCGCAAGAAGCGCCGCGTCTGATCCACTGGCTTTCTGACCCGTCGAGCCTTCGAGGCATCCGGCGGGTCCGTCTCTTATGACCGTCACGATTGGATAGTGGCGGCAACGGAAGGCAAACAACATGATTCAGAAAAACTGGCAGGAACTGATCAAGCCGAACAAGGTCGAGTTCACCGCTTCGGGCCGCACCAAGGCGACCGTCGTTGCGGAACCGCTCGAGCGTGGTTTCGGCCTGACGCTCGGCAACGCGCTGCGTCGCGTTCTGCTGTCCTCGCTCCGCGGCGCTGCCGTGACTGCGGTTCAGATCGACGGCGTTCTGCATGAGTTCTCTTCGATCCCCGGTGTTCGCGAAGATGTCACCGACATCGTTCTCAACATCAAGGAAATCGCTGTTGCCATGGAAGGCGACGAGCCCAAGCGCATGGTTGTGCGCAAGCAGGGCCCGGGCGTCGTCAAGGCTGGCGATATCCAGACCGTTGGCGACATCGAGATCCTCAACCCGGAACTCGCTCTGTGCACGCTCGATGAAGGCGCTGAAATCCGTATGGAATTCACCGTCAACAACGGCAAGGGCTACGTGCCGGCAGATCGCAACCGCGCCGAAGACGCACCGATCGGTCTGATCCCGGTCGACAGTCTGTATTCGCCGGTCAAGAAGGTCTCCTACAAGGTGGAAAACACCCGTGAAGGCCAGGTGCTGGACTATGACAAGCTGACGCTCAACATCGAGACCGACGGTTCGGTTACCGGTGAGGACGCAGTGGCTTATGCTGCCCGCATCCTCCAGGACCAGCTCGGTGTCTTCGTCAACTTCGAAGAGCCGCAGAAGGAAGTCCAGGAAGAGACCGTTGCAGAGCTCGCCTTCAACCCGGCGCTGCTCAAGAAGGTCGACGAACTGGAACTCTCTGTCCGTTCGGCGAACTGCCTGAAGAACGACAACATCGTCTATATCGGCGATCTGATCCAGAAGTCCGAGGCGGAAATGCTCCGTACCCCGAACTTCGGCCGCAAGTCGCTGAATGAAATCAAGGAAGTCCTCGCTTCCATGGGCCTGCATCTCGGTATGGAAGTACCGTCCTGGCCGCCGGAAAACATCGAGGACCTCGCAAAGCGTTACGAAGACCAGTATTAACCGTTCAAACGGCAGGCTTATGGGTAGGCCTGCATGTGAAGGAGAAGGGCCATGCGCCACGGAATTTCCGGCCGCAAGCTGAACCGCACCTCTAGCCACCGCAAGGCAATGTTTGCCAACATGGCGGCTTCGCTCATTGAGCACGAACAGATCGTGACGACCTTGCCGAAGGCAAAGGAAATCCGTCCGATCGTCGAGAAGCTCGTCACTCTCGGCAAGCGTGGCGACCTGCACGCTCGTCGTCAGGCGGTCTCGCAGATCAAGGATCAGGACGCTGTCCGCAAGCTGTTCGACTCGCTGGCTGCGCGCTATGCGACCCGCAACGGCGGCTACCTGCGAATTATGAAGGCTGGTTTCCGCACCGGCGACAACGCACCGATGGCTGTCATCGAGTTCGTGGATCGCGATGTGGATGCCAAGGGTGCGAAGGATCGCGCCCGTCTCGAAGCCGAGGCAGCCGCTGACGAATCCGAAGCCGCATAATTTCCACGCGACTTCACCAGATTTGACAGAAGCCGGGCCCTCGGGTCCGGCTTTTGTCGTTTTACGGCCGGAATGGTGCGCTACTCGCGTGGTTTCGGGGTAGTGACATGCACCGCTCATTGATTTAGTCCGGCTAACATATCCAGAACCGGTGCGCGGCGTGACCGCGAAGCGGTCGGCAAAAGACATATATGGAGGAAGGCTGATGCCCGCATATCGGTCGAAAACGAGTACCCACGGACGCAACATGGCCGGCGCGCGCGGATTGTGGCGCGCGACCGGCATGAAGGACGGTGATTTCGGCAAGCCGATCATCGCCGTCGTCAACTCGTTCACCCAGTTCGTGCCCGGTCACGTGCACCTCAAGGATCTCGGCCAACTCGTCGCGCGCGAGATCGAGGCTGCCGGCGGTGTCGCCAAGGAGTTCAACACGATTGCTGTCGATGATGGCATCGCCATGGGCCATGACGGGATGCTCTATTCGCTCCCGTCGCGCGAGATCATTGCCGACTCGGTCGAGTACATGGTCAACGCCCATTGCGCGGACGCCATGGTCTGCATCTCCAACTGCGACAAGATCACGCCCGGCATGCTGAATGCCGCCATGCGGCTGAACATCCCGGCGATCTTCGTGTCCGGCGGTCCGATGGAAGCCGGCAAGGTCACGCTCAAGGGCAAGCAGGTCTCGCTCGACCTGATCGATGCCATGGTGGCTGCTGCGGACGACAAGGTGTCCGATGAGGACGTCCAGACCATCGAACGTTCCGCTTGCCCCACCTGCGGTTCCTGCTCGGGCATGTTTACCGCCAATTCGATGAATTGCCTCACCGAGGCTTTGGGTCTTTCGCTGCCGGGCAACGGTTCGACGCTCGCCACTCACTCGGACCGCAAGCGCCTGTTCGTCGAAGCCGGTCACCAGATCGTAGACATTACACGCCGCTATTACGAGCAGGACGACGAGAGCGTGCTGCCGCGCTCGATCTGTTCGAAGGAGGCCTTCGAGAATGCCATGTCGCTCGACATCGCCATGGGCGGTTCGACTAACACGGTGCTGCATATCCTGGCGGCTGCCTATGAGGGCGGTATCGATTTCACGATGGACGACATCGACCGTCTGTCGCGCAAGGTGCCGTGCCTGTCCAAGGTCGCGCCTGCCAAGAGCGATGTTCACATGGAAGACGTCCACCGCGCCGGCGGCATCATGCGCATTCTGGGCGAACTCGACCGTGGCGGCCTGATCAAGCGTGATTGTCCGACTGTTCACGAAGCCACACTTGGCGATGCGATCGATCGCTGGGACATCACCCGCACCAATTCGGAAACCGTCCGCAATTTCTACAAGGCGGCTCCGGGCGGCATCCCGACCCAAACCGCGTTTTCGCAGTCGTCGCGCTGGGACGAACTCGACACCGACAGTGAGAACGGCGTCATTCGCTCAGTCGAAAAACCGTTCTCCAAGGATGGCGGCCTCGCGGTTCTGACGGGCAATATCGCGCTCGACGGCTGCATCGTGAAGACAGCCGGTGTTGATGAGAGCATCCTGAAGTTCTCCGGCCCGGCAGTCGTCTATGAGAGCCAGGATGCCGCGGTGAAGGGTATTCTCTCGAATGAGGTGAAGGCCGGCGACGTCGTCGTCATCATCTACGAGGGTCCGAAAGGCGGTCCCGGCATGCAGGAAATGCTCTATCCGACGAGCTACCTTAAGTCGAAGGGCCTCGGAAAGTCCTGTGCATTGATCACAGATGGCCGCTTCTCGGGCGGCACTTCGGGCCTGTCGATCGGTCATGCCTCGCCGGAAGCGGCCAATGGTGGCGCCATCGGCCTCGTCCGCCAGGGCGACATGATCGATATCGACATTCCTGGCCGCACCATCAGCTTGCGTGTCAGCCCGGCCGAGCTTGAAGCCCGCCGTACCGCGCAGGATATGAAGGGCTGGAAGCCGGAAGCGCCTCGCAAGCGCAAAATCACCACGGCGCTGAAGGCCTATGCGGCCTTCGCGGCAAGTGCCGACAAGGGTGCGGTCCGGGTCCTGCCGGAGTAGTCCTGCCCACTTCGTTTCTCATTGAGGCCGTCGGCGAAAGCCGGCGGCCTTTTTGTTGGACGGTCTGCTCAGCTCTCGTCGACGATACTGGCGATCTTGCCGTCCCGGATGCGGAAGGCTGAAGCCCCGGTGAAGCTGAGGCGCTGTCCGGCCTTCCATCCATTGGGAAGGTCGATTGCGACCACGGCGGCGTAATCGACTTCGGTCAAAGTGGTGTCCGCAACCGTGATTGCGTTTGTCACCATCTGAGACCTTGTCTCGAATGCCGTCGCGCCGAATTCTGCCATTTCCGCAAACGCGGTCTTGTTCGAAGCTTCGGCGGTCACGACACCACCTGATATGTTGCGGAAGACGACATCGTCGGACAGGCAAGCGATCATTGCCGGCACATCCTTCCGATTATAGGCGGCAATATAGGTTTCGATCACGGCAGGCAGCGGTGACATTGGATCGGGCTCCGGTTGAAAACGAGGGATTAATCAGATTTCGCAAGATGGCATGCCCTCCGGATACGCATCAGCATCCGGAATAATCTCTTGAATACGGCATAAATAGATCATATGATCGATTTATGAAAGAGAAGAAACAACCCTATGTTCGCGGCGCCGAGCGCCGGGACCTGATTGCAGACGCTGCACGCGCGCTGATGGTCGAGGCCGGCCTCGCTGCCCTGCGCACCCGCGAGGTCGCTGCTCGGGCGGGGATTACCGTTTCGACACTTCATTTCCATGTTGCGACCAAATCCGACCTGATTGCGCTCGTGGCGGAAAACAGCCGCGATCAGTTTCTCGCCCTGTTGCCCGAGGCGCCGGACCCGGATCTTCCGGCTCGAACACAGCTTCGTGCCGAGGCGCGCGCCTACCACGACAGCCTGCGCGACCGACCGGAACTGGCAGCCTGTTTTGCGCAATTGCAGCAACTCGGCGGGTCCGAACCGCATGTGGCGGAGATGCTTGATGAATTCACCAGTGGCTGGCTCCGGCGTTACGAGACAATTCTCGAATTCGGGTGCACGCGTGGCGAGTTCCGAGCGGATCTAGCGCCGCTTCCCGCCGCGTTGGCGCTGACAGGGGCTCTGACATCGTTTGCGCAGCGTGGTGAGGGGGGCTTGGCGCTGTACTGGCCCGTCTATGGTGAGCTCGAGCGGGGCTTTCTTGCGGCTCCCTCCTTTGGTGGAGAAAGACGATGAAATTCTCGACGCTTGCGGAACGGCAGATTCTCAAAGCTCAAACCGAAGGACAATTCGATCATCTCGAAGGCGCGGGAAAGCCTTTGAGCGGCGAGGGCGGCGGCAGCGTCGAGGCTGTCGGCTTCCGCATCATGGCGGAGGCAGGTGCAGTGCCGCGCGAGGTCCAGTTGCGCAAGGATGTCGAGCAGCAGATGCGCATTCTGGCCAAGACCAAGGATCCGGAGGAGCGGAAGGCGCAGATGAGAAAGCTCGCCGATCTTCAGCTTCGGCTTGGCATAGAGGAAGATGCCCGCCGTCGCTTCTTTGGCAGTTGAAATCATTCGTCGAGCTGAACCTGTCGGATTCCGATCGTTCAGATGGGCCGATGGCATCGTGTTTCCCTGCGCAAAGAGGGAGGCGATTGGCGCTGATGCCCCGAATCTGCCACGAAAACGGGGATAACCCTTTCAGCAGCGGACCCACGATCCCATATTGCCGCTATTGCTGCCCATCACGTTTGCGAGGATTTCCATGCTGCCGCGAAACATCATCCGCCACGCCGCCGCCGTACTCACTGTCGCGCTCGTCGCGACCGGGACAGGCGAGGGGATCGGCTGGGTGATGCAGGCGCAAGCGCAGGACGCGCAAAAGAGCTTTACCGAAACGCTCGGCGAACTGTTCCGGGATACGCTTGGCGGTCCAGAAGACGACCAGCCGGCCGCCCCCGAGCCAAATGCACCTGATACGAAGGCTCAGGCTCCCGTAGCCGTGCCCGCACAGCCGGTTGATAGTTCTGCCAGGGAAGTGCCGGCCTCGCGCTCCGAGATGGTGATGAGCTTTTCGCCTTTGGTGAAGCAGACGGCGCCGGCCGTGGTCAATGTCTATGCCGACCGCACCGTGACCAGCCGCAGCCCGTTTGACGGCGATCCGTTCTTCGAACAGTTCTTCGGCCGCTCGCTGCCCAACCGCACTCAGAAGCAGTCCTCGCTCGGTTCCGGCGTCATCGTGCAAAGCTCCGGCATCGTGGTTACCAACAACCACGTCATCGCCGGTGCGGATGACGTCCGGGTGGCTCTGTCGGACGGTCGGGAATTCGAGAGCGAGGTTCTTCTGAAGGATGAGCGTTTCGATCTTGCGGTTCTGAAGATCAACTCGGACGGTGATTTCCCGACTGTCGGCTTCGGCGATTCCGATGCCATGGAAGTCGGCGATCTGGTGCTGGCCATCGGCAATCCGTTCGGCGTCGGCCAGACCGTGACCAGCGGCATCGTGTCGGCGCTTGCGCGCAACCGCATCGGGGTGTCGGATTTCGGCTTCTTCATCCAGACCGATGCGGCCATCAATCCGGGCAATTCGGGTGGTGCGCTCATTGACATGCATGGAGATCTGATTGGCATCAACACGGCGATCTTCTCGCGCTCGGGCGGCTCCAACGGCATCGGCTTCGCCATTCCCGCCAACCTCGTGCGCGCCTTCGCGCTGACAGCGGAGAACGGCGGCGACCGTTTCGATCCGCCCTATATCGGGGCCACCTTTCAGCCGGTGACGCCGGACATCGCCGAGGCGCTCGGCATGAGCAAGGCCACCGGTGCACTGGTTGTCGATGTCGACGAGGAAGGGCCCGCAGCGGAAGCGGGGCTGCAGTCGGGTGACATCATCACCGGGTTCAACGGACAGCCCGTCGAACACCCCGATGCGCTCGGCTACAGGCTCGCCACCGCCGCGATTGGTGAGACAGTCGATCTGGCGGTCACCACCAATGGCGGTCAGGAGACGTTTTCCGTCAAGTTGATCAAGACACCAGAGGACAAGATGGTGCGTCCGGTGCCGATCAGCGGCGACAGCCCGTTCGCAGGCGCCTCGGTGCAGCCGCTGACGCCAGGGGATGCCGCGCAGCTCAAGATTCGCTCGGACGTGAAGGGCCTGGTCATCACGGCGGTTTCCCAGCGGTCGCCGGCAGCCCAGTATGGTTTCCGTCCGGGCGACGTGATCACTTCGGTCAACGGACTGGAAACGACAACACCGGAAGCGCTTCAGGAAGCTGCGGACGAGGGCGGTTTCACCATCCGCTTCGAACTCATCCGCAACGGGCGGCTCATCCGCCAGATGCTCAACCGCTGATGGCCGATCTCTTCGCAGATCCGTCCGCGGCCGAGAAGGTCGCCCGGCCGCTCGCAGACCGGCTGCGTCCGAAGTCGCTTGCGGAGGTCAGCGGCCAGGACCATCTGACCGGCTCGGACGGGATCCTGACACGGATGATCGCATCGGGCAGTCTCGGCTCGATGATCTTTTGGGGGCCGCCCGGGACTGGCAAGACGACTGTGGCGCGGCTTCTCGCCGGTGAGACCGATCTCGCCTTCGAGCAGATATCGGCCATTTTCTCGGGCGTGGCGGACCTGAAGAAGGTTTTCGAAGCAGCGCGGTCCCGCCGCATGGGCGGACGCCAGACGCTGCTCTTCGTCGACGAGATCCATCGCTTCAACCGCGCCCAGCAGGACAGCTTTCTTCCGGTGATGGAAGACGGCACGATCGTGCTTGTGGGGGCGACGACGGAAAACCCGTCATTCGAGCTCAATGCCGCCTTGTTGTCGCGTGCGCGCGTGCTCACCTTCAAGTCCCATGACGAGTACAGCCTCAACAATCTTCTCGCGCGTGCCGAGGAAGACGAGGGCAGGGAACTGCCGCTCGACGATGGGGCGCGTCAAACTCTGGTGCGCATGGCTGATGGAGATGGCCGTTCGGCGCTGACGCTCGCCGAGGAAGTCTGGCGTGCCGCGCGCGAGGGCGAGACATTCGATACCGCGACGCTCGTTAGCGTCGTTCAGCGCCGTGCGCCGGTCTACGACAAGGGTCAGGACGGGCACTACAATCTGATCTCTGCGCTTCACAAGTCGGTCCGCGGGTCCGATCCCGATGCCGCGCTCTATTATCTGTGCCGGATGTTCGATGCGGGCGAGGATCCGCTCTTCATCGGCCGCCGGCTTGTCCGGATGGCGTCCGAGGACATCGGGCTTGCCGATCCACAGGCACTCGTCATCGCCAATGCGGCCAAGGATGCCTATGACTATCTCGGGTCGCCCGAGGGCGAACTGGCGCTCGCGCAGGCCTGCGTCTATCTCGCCTCGGCGCCCAAGTCGAATGCTGTCTATACCGCCTTCAAGCAGGCCATGCGTGTCGCCAAGGAGCACGGGTCTCTCCTGCCGCCCAAGCACATTCTCAATGCGCCCACAAAGCTCATGAAGGGTGAGGGGTATGGCGATGGCTATCTCTATGACCACGACCAGCCTGATGCCTTCTCCGGCCAGGATTATTTTCCGGAGGCCCTAGGGCGTCAGGTTTTTTACGATCCACCTGAGCGCGGTTTCGAGCGCGATATCCGCAAGCGTCTCGATTTCTGGGCGCGCCTGCGTCGCGAACGCGGTCGCTGAATATCGCGACGGTTGATCTCCCTCAACGCCTTCAATCGCGCTTGCGGTTAGCTTTCTTCCATCCCGCTGATGGCAGGAGGAGTGGCATGGCAATTCTCGTGCTGTATGCGACCGTCGAGGGGCACTCGCGCAAGGTTGCGACGCGGATTGCCGAACATCTGGAAGACCGGAACTACATAACCCTGNTCGGCGANGTGCGGGAGCCGGGGTTTACCGTGCCGGGAACCTTCGATGCAGTCTTCATCTGCGCGCCANTCCNCGTTGGGCGCTACCCGGAGCCGATCGCGCGGTTCATNGAGGACTGGAAAGATGCGTTGGACCTGGTGCCGACGGGATTCGTGTCGATCAGCCTGAGCATCNACTCACATGATCCGAAGGAGAGGGCGGAGGCGCAAACCTTTCCCGAGAAGCTNTCCATGCGCACCGGGTTCTNCGCCTCGCATGTNCACCACGCCGCNGGTGCGCTNAAATATCTCGAGTACGACTACTTCAAGCGCTGTCTCATGCGGCAGATNGCGGAGAAGGAGGGCGGACCCGTGGANATGAGCCGNGANTACGAGTTTACNGACTGGGACGCGTTGGAGGGTTTCGTCGANGACGTNATTGCCGAGATTACCGACTGATCCCACNTGGCNNTATGGCAACTCTGATGCCTAGTCGTCGAAGGGTGGATCCTGCGCCATCGACTGCACCTGCGCCAGACTTTCCCTGATCTCCTCCANGGCTTCGTTGGGGCGCGCGAACAGNCGATTGCANGCAAGCCAGACGACCGCCCCTGCAAGCAGGATGGCGAANGCTGTCATGATGTACCAGGGAGTGGTGTCGGCCACCGGNGGAAATACCCGCACCGAAGACGCTTCGGTGTCGCGCGTAAATCCCGCAGTCAACGTGAGAAGAATGCTACCGAGAACCCAGATCGCCAAGACCGTGTAAAAGCACTTCTTCTTCCAGTATATTTTAGACGTACCGGAACCGCCCGCCGCTTCTGCCTTGTGAGTCATGGGAGCGTCCCTTTCACCGCAGATGCCAATNAGCTAATTNTATTTTGCTNTAGCTCCCGACTCCATCGCGCATACGTAAGTGTTTTCCGAAATTTCAACCGTTGGATGCGGGTTTTCCAGCCTGTGAAGGAAAATAATGTACGCATATTTACTCATCTTTGTCGGTGGCGGTCTCGGCGCGCTTTGCCGATTCGCTGCAACATCCTTTGTGGGAAAGGCTCTTGGAACGAAATTCCCNTGGGGTACGATGGTCGTCAATGTGGCCGGCTCACTCCTNATGGGTTTGGTGATTGCGTGGCTGGCGCGGCGTTCNTCCGGGGANGCCGGNTTGCGGCTTCTGCTGGCAACCGGCTTCCTCGGCGGCTTCACNACCTTCTCCGCTTTTTCGCTCGATGCAGTCTCCCTGTATGAACGGGGTGCAATCTCCGCCGCGGCAGGCTATATCGCGGCCAGTGTAGCCGTATCGATCCTGGCGCTCTTCGCGGGGCTCTTCGTCGGACGGCAGTTCTGATCAGGAGAGTACCGTGGCAGGCGTGGAAATGAAGGAGGTCGATGGCGACGAGGCGGGCATGCGTCTCGACCGCTGGTTCAAGTCGCACTTCCCGGGATTGGGCTTCGGTGCCTTGCAGAAGCTNTTGAGAACCGGACAGATCCGTGTCGACGGTTCGCGCGCCAAATCCGATACAAGGCTACAGCCGGGTCAGCAGGTGCGGATTCCGCCNCTNGGCGTCGATGAAAAGGCACCGGGNCCTCTGACGGGCAAGACCATCCGCAANCGNGAGGACGGNGACGTGCTCCAGGCGATGGTGCTGCACGAGGATGACAAGGTGATCGTCTTCAACAAGCCGGCAGGGCTTGCNGTGCAGGGTGGATCGGGGATTACCCGTTCGGTCGACAGCATGCTCGAAGCCTGGCGCAACAAGAAGGGCGAGAAGCCGCGCCTCGTTCACCGGCTCGACCGCGACACGGCGGGTGTTCTGGTGGTCGCGCGCACCCGCGGNGCCGCNCAGCAGCTGACCGCCGCCTTNCGCGAGCGTGAGACCAAGAAAACCTACTGGTCGCTGGTCAAGGGCATTCCGCGCAAGCATGAGGGCCGTATTTCGACNTGGCTCATCAAGGAAGCCACGCCGGACGGCGACCGGATGCGGGTTGCCCAGCACGGCGANAAGGGGGCCGATCACGCCATTTCCCATTACCGGGTGATCGAGACCGCCGGGCAGCGTTTGAGCTGGCTGGAGATGGAGCCNTATACNGGCCGNACGCANCAGCTGCGCATTCATGCTCTTCACATGGGCACGCCGATCATCGGTGACCCGAAATATTTCGAGGACGATCCCAACTGGGAATTCCCCGGGGGCGTTCAGAAACGCCTTCACCTGTTGGCCCGCCGCATCGTCGTTCCCCATCCCAAGGGCGGCACGCTCGATATCACCGCTCCGCTGCCGCCGCATATGGTCCAGAGCTGGAACCTGATCGGGTTCGACGAGGCGACCGGAAACGAAGAATGAAGCTTATCCTGTTCGATTGCGACGGCACGCTCGTCGACAGCCAGCACATTATCCACGCCTGCATGGCGAATGCCTTCACGGATTTCGGTTACGACGATCCGGGCGGGGAAACCGTCCGCTCGATCATCGGGCTGTCTCTCGATCGCGCGGTGGCGCGGCTTTTGGCCCGCGATGTCGACGACGAGGTCAACGCGATTGCTGCGCGCTACAAGGAACATTTTACGGTCTACCGCGCCAATGGCGGGCCGATGGAGCCGATGTATGACGGCATGGAGNCGCTGGTACGGGCGCTGGCAGCCGAGCCGGAGACGATCCTCGGGGTCGTGACGGGCAAGTCCCGCCGNGGNCTCAACGCCATTCTCGGCCACTATGGAATGGAGCNGCTCTTCGTGACCACCCGGACCGCCGATGATTGTCCGTCCAAGCCCAATCCAGCGATGGTGCTAGAATGCTGCCGTGAGACAGGGTTCGATCCGGCAGACACGTTCGTGATCGGNGACGCGGTGTTCGACATGGAAATGGCGAACAATGCGGGTGCCAGAGCAGTGGGCGTTTCGTGGGGCTATGCGCCGCTCGATCATTTAAAACGGGCCGGCGCGCACCATATTGCACATAACGCCGAAGAACTCGGCGATATCCTCGCATTCCAGGGAGCCAGCGATGCGCGACTTGCTCANTGATCTCGAAGACGGCACGGCCCAGGAAAAGGATCCGGTGCGCCGCGCACAGTCGGCCTTCCAGCGCGACATGCCGAANCGNTTCTACAAGGAAGTGACCGTCGGCGAGGCGCCGGACGGTTTCCTGATCCTGCTCGACGGGCGCGAACTCAAGACGCCTTCGCGCGGTCTGTTCCATCTGCCCGCCCGCGAACTGGCCGACGCGGTGGCGGACGAGTGGGACGCGCAGAAGACCCATATCGATCCCGGTGCGATGCCGCTCACGCGCATTCTCAACACGGCACTTGATGGCGTCGTTCACGTCAAGGACGAGGTGCGTCGGGAAATCCTCGCCTATGGCGGTACCGATCTGCTCTGCTACCGCGCGGATTCTCCCGAAGGGCTTGTCGCGGCGCAGAATGAAAAGTGGAACCCGTTTCTCGATTGGATCGAACAGACCCATGGCGCGCGCTTCCAGCTGGCCGAGGGCGTGATGCACGTCGAGCAGTCGGATGAAACCAAGTCGATCCTGGCCGGCCTGGTGGCTGCGCGGGATTCGGCGATTGTTCTGGCAGCCCTTCATGTCGCAACCAGCCTGACCGGTTCCCTGATCATGCCGCTTGCCATTCTCGAAGGGGCTGCGGAGCCGGATGAAGTCTGGGCCGCCACACATGTGGACGAGGACTGGAATATCTCCCAATGGGGCGAGGACGCCGAAGCGACGCGNCGTCGCCATGTCCGCAAGCATGAATTCGACATGGCGTGCCTGGCGATGCGCTCGATCACGCGCTGAGCCAATTTAGTTTCCGCGTCAGGCGAAGAATCGGGCACACTCCGGCGTGTGCCAGTCGCATTCGCCGGAGCCCGCATTGAAACCGCAAGACAAGACCGCCCGATTTTCGATCAGGAGCATCTGCGTGGTTCTGATTGCGTGTCTGGTCGCATCCTGTACAACCACGCCGCGCCCCGTCGTTAACCCGTTTCGCGTGACTATCATATCGGTTGTGGTTAGTTCGGACTTCGGCGTCGATCCGGTTTTCGTCTCCCAGCTTGGGCCTGCCCTGAGAAACTCAGTCGGTGGGTCTGCGGGCAACATGACGCGCTTTGCCGAACTGAGGATATTCGTCCGCTGGATCAAGCAGGGCATCTCGACCCTGGGTAAAACGAATATTCGCTACGACATCGTGCTGACTGCAACGGACAATGGCCGCATGCTCTATTCCGAGCCGGTCAGCCTGAACGTCGAAAGCAGCGAAGATCTGATCCCGGCGATGATCGAGGATGTGCGGCGGCTGACCGGGATTGCCGACCAGCCGCCNGCGCCGGTGACCGTTCCCGTCCGGCCGGTCATTCGTCCTGCCAAGCAGACGTTTGTNGTCCATCCAACACCGCCCCCGGTCAGTCTGGCGCGCAAGGAAATGGCGCGTGAAGCCAGGGATGGCGACATCATTTCCGGCAATGAGCCCTGCGTCGTTTCAGTCGCCAACGATTGCACCGTCTTCGACGCAGCGGATTGAGAGCTTTCACGTTCGGATATGAAAAAGCCCGATCCAGGGACCGGGCTTGTTTCTTTTTCTGATCAGGCCTTGAGCCGTTCGGCATGCCAGTCGAGGTGATCGTACATGAAGGTGGAGATGAAGTAGTAGGAGTGGTCGTAGCCCTCCTGCATCCGCAAGGTCAGCGGAATGCCTGCCGTCTTGCAGGCCTCCTCAAGAAGCCACGGCCGAAGACCGTCCTCCAGAAAGCCGTCCGCAGTGCCCTGATCGACCAGAAGCTCAGGAAACCTTGCGCCGTCCTCGATCATGGCGACCGCGTCGTGGCCGCGCCAGGCTGTCCGATCCTTGCCGAGGTAACGTTCGAACGCACCCTTGGACCAGTCAGCGGTCGAGGGCTGCACAATCGGTGCGAAAGCCGAGCAGCTCTTGAAGCGGTCAGGGTTGGCGAGCGCGAAGGTCAGCGCACCATGACCGCCCATGGAATGGCCGAAAACACTCTGGCGCGACATGTCGGCGGGGAAGTTATCGGCGATGAGCGCCGGCAGTTCCTCGAGAATGTGCGTCTTCATGTTGTAGTTGACGTTCCAGGGCTCTTCGGCGGCGTCGAGATAAAATCCCGCGCCCTTGCCGAACTGCCAGTTGGTGGCGTCGTCGGGCACCTGGTCGCCCCGCGGGCTGGTGTCGGGGCAGACGATGATCAGTCCCAGTTCAGCGGCGCGCTTGCGGTATTCGCCCTTGTCCATGACGTTCTGGTGTGTGCAGGTCAGGCCCGAGAGATACCATAGAACGGGGCAGGGACGTTCAAGTGCCTGCGGCGGCACGAAGACCGCGAAGGTCATCTCGCAGGCACAGGCGTCCGACCAGGTCGTATAGACGCCCTGCATGCCGCCATGGGCCTTGGCGGTGGAAACCACCTTGAGCGTGTCGTGAGCCATTCCTAGTAGACCACCACGCCGCGGATGCTCTCGCCCTTGTGCATCAGGTCGAAACCTTCATTGATGCGGTCGAGCGGCATGGTGTGGGTGATCATCGGGTCGATCTCGATCAGGCCCTGCATGTACCAGTCGACGATCTTGGGGACGTCGGTGCGGCCGCGGGCGCCACCGAATGCCGAACCGCGCCACGACCGGCCGGTCACGAGCTGGAAGGGGCGGGTGGAGATTTCCTGCCCGGCGCCGGCGACGCCGATGACGATGGATTCGCCCCAGCCCTTGTGGGCGCATTCGAGTGCCTGGCGCATCACCTTGACGTTGCCGATGCACTCGAAGGAGTAGTCCGCGCCGCCCTTGGTGAGATCGACGAGGTAGGGAACCAGATCGCCTTCGACTTCGCTCGGATTGACGAAATGGGTCATGCCGAAGCGCTCGCCCCATTCCTTCTTGTCATTGTTGAGGTCAACGCCGACGATCATCTCTGCGCCGATCATCCGCAGACCCTGAATGACGTTGAGCCCGATGCCGCCGAGACCGAAGACGACCGCGCGGCAGCCCGGCTCGGCCTTGGCCGTGTTGATCACCGCACCAATGCCGGTGGTGACACCGCAGCCGATGTAGCAGACCTTGTCGAAGGGGGCTTCAGGATGGATCTTCGCCAGCGCAATCTCCGGCAGAACCGTGAAGTTCGCGAATGTCGATGTACCCATGTAATGGAAGATGGGCTTGCCGCCGATGGAGAAGCGCGATGAGCCGTCGGGCATTACGCCCTGACCCTGCGTCGAGCGGATCGACTGGCAAAGATTGGTCTTCGGGTTGAGGCAGTATTCGCACTCGCGGCATTCCGGCGTGTAGAGCGGAATGACGTGGTCGCCNTTCTTCAGCGANGTNACNCCCGGNCCGACATCGACGACGACGCCTNCNCCCTCATGGCCGAGAATGGCCGGNAANATGCCTTCCGGNTCGGCGCCCGACAATGTGAATTCGTCGGTGTGGCAGATGCCCGTTGCCTTGATTTCGACTAGGACCTCGCCGGCACGGGGGCCTTCAAGCTGAACGGTTTCGATCTCGAGCGGTTTGCCGGCCTGATAGGCCACGGCTGCGCGTACATCCATTGGTGTTTTCCTCGCGGAGTGTCATTCTGATTTGTTTCCCGGCGACTTTGTCACGCGCCGGTTCGGGGCTCAAGCAACCTGCCGGTGCTAAATTGTGTGGCTCAATTGCCGGAGGCTCGCAGAAGCGTATCGATGCGATCGCGCAGCGCCGTGATGCCGGTGGTGACTTCGTTGTTCAGTTCGATCAGCCGGTCCAGTTCNCTGGCAAGTTCCGTGAGGCCGGCGTTCAGGATGGANTGNTCGGGTCCGTCACCCGCACCGGAGATCAGCCATGCGGGNGTGACGGACAAAACGCCGGCCAGCATCATGAGCTTGTTGGCGCGCGGTTCCGAACGATCATTCTCCCATTCGGTGAAGGTGTCGAGGGTGACGCCCAATCGTGTCGCCGCATCCTCGATTGTCATGCCGCACATGTCCCGGGCCTTGAAGATGCGGCCTCCGAGCGTGTCTTCATCGAGAGCAGTCATGTCCATCGATTGATTCATAAGTGGAACCTTTTTGAGTTTTGTCCGTTTTAAGAACGACTATCTCTGAGAGGGGACCCAGCAATTCGGTCGTTCCGGATTGGCCCCATTATATAGCGGGGCAGGGCAATGATTGACACCCCCGGTTGTCCTTCTCGTGACAGTTCGGAATTGATGAAACGATGAAATTATGAGGTCCATTGCCCGTCGCGGCGCACCGATCAGGTGAAGCGGGAGTATGTTCATGAGTGAATTGCGTTTGTTCTACCCAGCCTGTCTTATGATCGAGAAATCCGACATAACCGCTGGAGATGTGGATTTGCTTGAGCGTACTCCGCGTGATCACGAACCATCCGGCCGGGAGGACTTTACGCTTCTTCTGGCCATTCACCATTCGAAATCACGCAAATGCGTTGAATGGGAGCCGTTCTTCATTGATGAGGTCGTTGCCGAGATCATCTCGAAAGTTGCCCTCCTTGGGCCGGGCAACTCTTTGATCGAATGGGTTCGGCATAGTTTCTGCCGCAATGGAATCATCGCGAGTCGCGCCGAATTCGAGGCGGTCGTTCATGTCGTTGAGATCTTGCGCGATCGGAGCGCTGAACTGGCATCTTTCGCCCTCGAGCAAATCCACATCGCGACAGTAGAGCAGNAAGGGCCGCTCGCCGTTCGCNGNGGCGGTTTCCGCTTATCGATCGCGCCCGAAAATCTNGATTTCGTCAATCGCATCCTGATCGCACTCGGNAACCAGAAAAGGCTGAGCCTTTCGGAAGCGGACAAGCTTTGCGATGTGGTTGGAAGGCTGTCGCGCCGCGGCGGGACGCCGTTCGATGACATNGTTACACGACTGGCATCCGGCGGTCAGATCGCAGCCTGACCGCTTGNGAGAGNACTACGNGCGGGTGTNTTGCGTCGGTCCGAAAATCTTCTCGAACACCTCACGCAAGCGGATGTCCACATCCGCCATTGTTAGCGGAAGTCCCAGATCGACAAGGCTCGTTACGCCGTGATTGTCGATTCCGCACGGCACGATGCCGGNAAAGTGGTCCAGATCCGGCTCCACATTGATGGCGATGCCATGATAGCTCACCCATTTGCGCAAGCGCACNCCGATCGCGGCTATCTTGTCTTCGGCGACGGCGCCTGACGCATCGCGCGGCTTCTCCGGGCGTTGCACCCAGACGCCNACGCGGTCTTCGCGGCGTTCGCCCTTCACATTCATTTCCGCAAGCGTTCCTATCGCCAGCTCCTCGAGAGCNGCGACCAGCGCNCGCACGTCGCGGGTACGGCGTCTGAGATCGAGCATGACATAGACGACCCGCTGGCCGGGGCCGTGATAGGTGTATTCGCCGCCGCGTCCCGTCTTGAAGACCGGGAAACGATCGGGCGCAAGNAGATCCTGATCTTCCGCGCTNGTGCCGGCGGTGTACAGCGGTGGGTGCTCGACAAGCCAGNCAAGCTCATGGGCTTCGCCGGCCGCGATCTTTGCCACGCGCTCTTCCATGAAGGCGACTGCGACATCGTAGTCAGTCAGCCCGTCGGAGATCTTCCACTCCACGGGAGGCGCGTCCTCGTCGGCGAAAAATGTGGTCGGAAGTTCTGCGCGCTCAAGCATGGTGGCTCTCTACGCCGATCAAATTGCGAAGGCAATCGGGAGAGAGGGGCGAGGTGAGGTGCACTTCAACGAACAGAGAGGATCGGAAAGCAAAAAAGCGCCTTGCGGCGCTTTCTAGGCTCTCTCCGGGAGAGAATGGTGCGGTCGAGAAGACTCGAACTTCCACGGGTTGCCCCACAGCGACCTCAACGCTGCGCGTCTACCAATTCCGCCACGACCGCCCGTGGTAGAAGCCGGAACCGGTCCGGCGGGGCTGCATGTAGCAAAAGGATTCGGAGGTAGCAAGCGATAAGGTGACAAATTTGTGAGCGAATGCCNAAAGGCCTGTGTGCGAAAGTTTTCAAGCCCTGCAAACGCTGGCTTTGCTCTTGTTTTCAATCCGCATCAGCTGTTTTCTGGTCGCCCGAAATTCGGCAAGCTTCCGGGGAGGAACCATGAAAAGAGCCAGCTATCCGAGCCTTGAGGGGCGTACGGTGTTTATCTCCGGCGGGGCGTCGGGAATCGGGGCGGAAATGGTTCGGGCTTTCGCGGGTCAGGGATCACGAGTCGGCTTCTTCGATTTCGATGAAGAGGCGGGCAAGGCGCTGGAGGCCGAGATCGAGGGAGACGTCTCGTTTGCGTTTTGTGACTTGCGCGATATCGATGCGCTGAAAGATGCCTTTGCGGCAATGGCTGGGCGCATCGGGCCTGCCACGGTTCTCGTCAACAANGCCGCNCGCGACGACCGGCATGACTGGCGCNAGGTGACGCCCGATTACTGGGACGAGCGGATGGCNACNAATCTGCGCCACATGTTCTTNGCCATNCAGGCCGTTGCGCCGGGCATGATCGAGGCCGGTGGCGGCTCCATCATCAACATGGGATCGAGTTCCTGGTGGGAAGCGGGTGGCGAGATGCCTGCCTACACGACGAGCAAGGCGGCCGTGCACGGACTGACCCGCACCATCGCCCGCGACCTCGGGGAGCACCGGATCCGCGTCAACGCGATCGTGCCAGGCTGGATCATGACCGAGCGACAGAAGCAGCTCTGGGTGACGGATGAGGCGATCGCAGGGCGGCGCGCCAAACAGTGCCTGCCGGACCTCATTGATCCCGTTTACGTGGCAAACATGGCGCTGTTCCTGGCCTCAGATGATTCGGCCATGTGCACGGCGTCCGATTTCCGGGTGGAAGCTGGTTCAATCTAGTGAAATCAGCAGCTTGGAGGGATTCGCTGCGAGCCTGAATCATGACGTTGGCGTAATGATTCACGTCGTTCATGTGGTGAATCAGTCTGCGTCGAGGTGCTTCATCCAGAACTGCATCGGCTTTTCGCTCTCTGCCGTGCCGCCGATATCGGTCCACGAAAAGCCGGTGACGAGACCCTCGACCGGCGCATAGCCGCGCTTGCGCCAGAATGCGTCGAGCGGTGTGTAGCCCTCCGGCCGATGAGGGTGGTCTTCGGGGCGGACCACCGCACAGAAGGTGCATATCGATTTGCCGGCGTCTCTTGCCGCAGCCTCCCGGTGATCGAAAAAGGCGTGCCCGATGCCTTGGCCCCGATAGGCGGGCAGGAGCACCGATTCGCCGAAATAGAAGATCTCGGACGGACTGTAGCCAGCCTCTGCAAAGGGCTTCTTGAACTGGCTTTTCTGGCTCTCCATCGGCGCGCCAGTGGCCGCTCCCACGATCCGGTCGCCATCAAAGGCTGCCACGAGTACCGCGCCATCGCTGGCTGCGAATTCCTCGAGATAGCCGCGCTCGTAGTCGAGGCTGCCATCGTAAAGATAGGGATAGGCGCGGAAGACCTCGATGCGCAGCCGTGCGAGATCGTCGAGTGCCGCCTCGCGGTCCGTCCCGGAAAGGGGGCGAACAGCGATGGTTTGCCCGTTCACGCTCATTTGGCGTTTTCGACCTGCGCGATCCAATCCTGCAGATTATAGTAGGTGGTGACCCGGCTGATCTTGCCGTCGTCGATCTCGAAGAACGTGCCGGCCGGCAGGCTGTAGGTCTGGCCATCGGCGGGCGGCAGTCCTTCGTCGGTGGCGAGGTATTCGCCGCGGACGGTGAATTCGGCAGCCGCGCGATTGCCGTCTTCCGAAACCATGATCACCATATCGCTCAGCTCCTCGCGGTAGCTGCGCTCCATGTGGATCGAGAATTCCTTGAATTTGGCGAGGCCGATGCGCCGTTCGCCCTGGTTGACGTCGTGGGCGACGTCTTCGTGAAGGCAGGCGAGCATGCCCTCGATCGAGTGATCGTTGAAGGCGGCGAAGTAGCGTTCTATGAGATCGCGGGTGGCTTCTTTGGACATGGTGACTCCGGGAAAAACTGATCGGCTCATGACTATCGGAATGTCATGCGGGCAATCAAGTTCCCGCTAACCCGCAAGGGTAGACAAACGCACAAGCTTTTTGGCCGAAAACCTTGTCATTCAATTGCATTCCCCCATCCTTTGTGACCAATTGCGCATGAATTCGGGATGGGTCGATGCCTTTCCCTCTGGCCTCTGGAAACGAAAGCGTCGAAATGTCCGAAGAAGACAATCGCGAGTGGGAAACGGAGACCGAAGCCCCGGCAACGGAGGCGGGAAGTCACAGTGATATCTATGCCGAGGATGGCTCCGTCCGGCATGATTTTCTGGCTTCGCTGGGTGCGGCGATCGCCGACCGAGATACGCTCTGGCTTCACGATAACATCGTCAGCCTTCATGAATCCGAGCTCGGCGACGTTCTTGAGTCGATAAATACGCCGCAGCGCCAGGCGTTGGTGCGGTTGCTCGGCGACGCGTTCGACTTCGCGGCACTTACGGAGGTCGATGAGGCGATCCGTCTCGAGATTGTCGACGGACTGCCGAACGAGAAGATCGCCGAGGCATTGGGCGAACTCGATTCCGACGACGCGGTCTACATTCTCGAGGACCTGGACGAGGAAGACCAGCAGGAAATTCTCGCCCGCCTGCCGTTCACCGAGCGTGTTCGGCTGCGCCGGGCGCTCGATTATCCCGAGGACACCGCCGGCCGCCGCATGCAGACGGAATTCGTCGCGGTACCGCCATTCTGGACCGTTGGCCAGACCATCGATTACATGCGCGACGACGAGGATCTTCCAGGCTCCTTCAGCCAGATTTTCGTCATCGACCCGACCTTCAAGCTGGTCGGCTCGGTCAATCTCGACCGGATTCTGCGAACGAAGCGCGGGACCAAGATCGAAGAGATCATGGACGAGCCTCGCAGCCCGATTACCGCCGAGATGGACCAGGAAGAGGCGGCGCAGATTTTCGAGCAGTATGACCTTCTCTCGGCCGCGGTCGTTGATGACAACAACAGGCTCGTCGGTGTGCTGACGATTGACGACGTGGTCGACGTGATCCACGAGGAGGCCGACGAGGACATCAAGCGCCTTGGTGGCGTCGGTGACGAAGAATTGTCGGACAGCGTAGCCGCCACGGTGCGTTCACGCGTGGTCTGGCTTCTGGTCAATCTGTGTACTGCGCTGCTTTCCTGCACTGTCATCGGCCTGTTTGATGCGACCATCGCAGAGATGGTCGCACTCGCCGTTCTGATGCCGGTCGTCGCGTCGATGGGCGGCAATGCGGGAACTCAGACCATGACCGTGACGGTGCGCGCGCTCGCAACCCGGGATCTCGACATATACAATGCCGGGCGCATCATTCGCCGTGAAGCCACGGTCGGTCTGATCAACGGGCTCATCTTTTCCGTGCTGATCGGAACAGTGGCCGCGCTCTGGTTTGCCAATCCGGGCTTGGGCGGCGTGATTGCTGCCGCCATGATCGTCAACATGCTGGCCGCCGCCCTTGCCGGCATATTGTTGCCGCTGCTTCTCGACAAGTTCGGTGCCGACCCGGCAATCGCGTCCGCGGTCTTCGTGACGATGGTGACGGATGTGGTCGGCTTCTTCGCCTTTCTCGGGCTTGCGAGTCTCTGGTTGGTGTAAGTCTTGCGCGCAAGCATTTGCCGTTGATGGCGTTTGCGCCTTTGCCCGAAGATGGGGCAAAAGCCCCGCGCTTCTGGCCATCGGCAAAAAATTGACTTATACGTAAAAGTCAAAGGGCTCGGCTTGAGCCGCGACAGGAATGGGATCCAGTGAACCGCTTTTACACGATTACGGAACTGACGCGGGAATTCGGTATCTCCACCCGCACATTGCGCTACTATGAGGACGAGGGGCTGATCCAGCCCGAGCGCCGCGGGCGCACGCGTCTTTACCGCTCCGCTGACCGGCACCTGATCCAGGAAATCCTGCGCGGTCGCCGCGTCGGGCTGTCGATTGCCGAGATCCGGGAGATCATTCAGGTCTACAAGGATCCGCCCGGTGAGGCAGGGCAGTTGAGGCTGCTCATGCGCAAGGTGGAAGAGAAGCGTGAGGAACTGCGCCAGAAGCGCAAGGATATCGACGACACGCTCACCGAACTCGACAATATCGAGGATTCCTGTCTGGCGCGTCTCGCCGAAATCGGTGTTCGGAGTTAGGGCGCTTCAGACCCAGCGGCGCACTGCGCGGCAGTAGGCTTCGTATTTGTAGCCGAACTTGGCGATCAGATGGTTTTCCTCCCGCCGGATGGCGAGGAAATAGGTCAGCGCCGCATCCGCGATCGCCAGCGGAGCGAACCACATGTTGCCCAGCAGCAAACCGGCGCCCAGAAGCAGCATCACGTTCGACACGTAGATCGGGTTGCGGGTGTAGCTGAAAGGGCCGTTGACCACGAGGTGGCTGCAGGACCGGTTCGGCCAGATCGTCGTCCTTGCTTTTCTCAGCGCCGCCATGGCCCATACATCAATCGACAGTCCTGCGATGACAAGCGCGATACCCAGAGGGCGCGCCATGGGAAAGGCGAGTTCGAAGGGGGCGTTGTGACCGAGCACAAGGCCGGTAATCATGGCGGCGACCAGCAGGACCGGCGGCCAGGGAAAGATGGTCGGCCGCTGTCTGTACGCGTTCCTGGCCATCACTGTCCTGCGTGCCTGACGATAGCTCGGCTCGGTCGACTGTGCTACTTGATCAATGCGTAAGTCGGTCATTGTCCCGTTCCCGGTCCCCATTGGTACCCGTTTCAATTCCACGCATTACTCAGTCATCCAACGCGCTTGCGGTGCACATGCGTGCCATTTCCATGATCTCCGGATCATCTTCCGGATTGATTCGCCCGCTCTGCACGGCATCCAGCTTGCCTTGTTCGGCAAGTCTTTCGGCGGTGCAGGCACAGAATCGATCGCACATCGCTGCTTCCTGATTAGCAAGGCAACCTTGCCGGCAACTGGAGAGATACGCCTCTGTCCGGTCCGGCGGCATGACCTGGCTCAAACTCCAGACCAAAGCGATGAGGACCGGTTGGTGGAGGAGGTAAAAGGCAAGACTGTGGCGGCCGATGAAATCGAATGGTCGCAACCAGGTTTTCCACCGCGGATTCTGACCAGGCTGCCATTGCGCCATCCATCCGATCAATCCGCGCGACTTGGCAAAACGGCCTGCGGCGACGCCGATCAGCACCGGTCCGAACCACGGAAAGAAGGGCACGAAATCGAGTGAGCGGGGCAGGGTCTCCGAAAGTCCCGTCCAGACGAGCCAAGGCGCATCAAAGGCAGGCGAAAAAAAGTAGAACGGCAGCGCGATTGCGGCGGCACCGGCGATCAGGGTGATCAGCGGCGGCAGTCGCAGAAACAGGAGTGCCGCGACGCTCGACACCGCGATGGAATGCAAAATGCCATAGAAAACAAAGACGTCAGGGAAGGCAATGTAAGTGCCGATTGAAACGAGAACTGCCGCACCGACAACCATCGCCAACCGTTCCAGAAACTTCCTCGGCTTGAAGACGGGCCAGTGCGCAAGCACCAGGGAAAAGCCGACGAGGAACAGGAAGGTGGACGCGATGCACCGGGCATAGAATTTGGGCCAGCCGCTGCCGGCCGTTCCGGGGTCGAGATACCCGAAGGTCTCGAGATCCCAGATGAGGTGGTAGTGGGCCATGGCCAGGAGGGCGATGGCGCGCGCGAGGTCGATGGCTTCCACGCGGCCCGTCTTGCGGATCGCGGAGGCTTCCCCCGTCGCCGGCTCGATTGTCATTCCCGTTCCCCGATTCGAATGATCTTTTCAGCCGAGTGTCATAGCGGCTGATTCGTGACCGGATGGAAAGATTGCAAAATGGCGCAACTAAGGATTTTGGCGCGATGCGACCTGGCGATTGCGTTTCGATTGGATTACAGCCCCGGTCAGGGAGCGCGTTGTGCGGGTCGACGCCTGGCCCGGTACCGGGACGGCACGGAACGGTATTTTTCCGCGAACGTCGCGTTGAACTGACGAACGCTGCCAAATCCGGCCTCGAAAGCGATGTCCGCGATCTTGAGTTCGCTGGTGTCGAGCAGGCGCTTGGCATGCTGCAGGCGCAGGGTTCGAGCGGTCTGAAGCGGGCTGGCGCCGACATGCTTGCGGAACAGGCGCGACAAATGCCGTTCGCTGATTCCCAACCTTTCGGCCAGCGCCCCCACATGCCCGCCGTTCAAGGCTCCCGTCTCGATAAGCCTGATGGCGCGCACCACGGTCGAGAGCGTGCCATTCCACGCCGGTGATTGCGGTGCGGATTCCGGGCGGCATCGCAGGCAGGGCCTGTATCCTTTCGCCTCCGCCGCGGCCGCCGTGGGGAAATAGGCGACATTCTTCGCCAGTGGCTGCCTGACCGGGCAGACAGTCCGGCAGTAGATCTTCGACGTGGTGACACCGACGAAGAAAACGCCGTCATATTTGGGGTCACGTGCCAGTCTGGCTGTTTCGCAAGTCTGAAAATCGAGCATGCCCGGACAGTAAATCATCGCCGGAACGATGTCTAAAAACACATGATTTCGAGGTCCGAATCCCGCCAGAAAGGCGCGGCTCTTTGTGCGAGAAGATTGGTATCCCAACTATCGCGTGAAGTTATGGAGTTACCGTCATGAAGGGGCTGGGGCTTGAGCACCGAGCGATGGCTGCAACGGCCTTGTCCGGCTTGATTTGGGGAATCTACTGGATCCCGCTGCGGGCGCTGGATGGAGCCGGCATTACCGGGGTGTGGGCGGTGGTGCTCTTCTATCTCGTGCCCGCAATCCTCTTGGTTCCTCTCTACCTCAAACGTGCCGGACACCTGGTATCCGGTGGCTGGGCGGTTCACGTCGCGGGCATTTTCGCCGGTAGTGCGATGGTGCTTTACGCCGGTGCACTCGTTTTCACCGACATCGTGCGCGCGCTTCTCTTTTATTATCTGACGCCGCTCTGGAGCACCTTGTTGGCCTGGCTCGTGCTCGGAGAGGCGATTACGCGCATACGATGGTGGGCGATGGGGCTCGCATTTGTCGGACTGATCATCATTCTCGACCTTCAAAGCGGTTTCGAGCTGGCGTTGAACACAGGCGACTGGATGGGGCTCCTCGCCGGTATGGTCTGGGCGGCCGCCTCGGTCCGCATCAGGTCAGATGGCGACGGCAACCCTCTCGATTTGACGCTGAGCTATTTCTTCTGGGGCAGCGTGGCGGCTCTTCTGCTGGTTCTCCTTCCAATAAGCGCAGCAGGGCGCGTCCCGCATTTTTCGGAGATCGGCGCGGTTCTTCCGTGGCTTGTTCCCGTGGTAATACTTGTCGTCATACCTCCGGCGCTCGCCATCATGTGGGGCGCCAGTATTCTCAGTCCCGGGCTTGTGGCGATCCTGTTCATGACGGAGATCAGTGCGGGCGCGATCACTGCAGCCATCTGGGCGAACGAAGCATTCGGTCCACGGGAGGTTGCCGGCATCGTCCTGATCACGACCGCTGGCATGCTCGAACCCTTGCTCGGACTGATGCGCAGCAGGAAGGTGAAAAGAGCTACTCTCTGACGATCAGGGCTGAGTAGCTACCGCCAGTTCGACCACGCGCAGGCGGTAGACGCCCCGCAGCTCTTCCGGTGCGATGGGCTTGCCCTTGCGCAGGAATTCGATTTCTCCGTCCTTCGCCATCTGCACGAGGAGCGGGCGCAGCGGTTTCATCACCTTGCCCCATGTGTCGGGATCGGAGCCGACGAGTTGGCGCGCGATGGTGCCGGGATCAATGGAGCTTTCCTTGCCATGCTTCCCGATCTCGCGGATTGCAGCACGGACATTTTCAGGCGTGAGCGACGTCTTCACGATCGGAACTCTCTTCCAGGTTCAATGGCCGCGTCATGGGCGGGGGAGAAGAACTGGCGTCGTACCAGGACGACAATGACCAGTAGGCTCGATGCCATCAGAAACAGCGGGCCCGCAAACCAGCCCAGATAACCGATCGACATGAAAATGGTTCTCAGCCCTGCATTAAAACTCTGCCCGGCGAGAATGTTCATGTCTGCGGCATGATCCGCGGCTGCATCGAGTGTTTCCGGCTCGCTCTCGACGATCTTTGCCGGTGGAATGGCGCCAAACAGGATCGATGAGTAGTTGAAGAGCCTGTAAGCCCAGCCGAATTTGAAAAAGGCATAGGCAAAGAGGGCCGTCAGCCCGATTACCTTGATTTCGAAGGCGACCGGCGAGGGTTCGATCTCGAGCGGCAGGGTCCGGAAGACGGTGAGCACTTCCTCTGTGGCGCCGAGTAGCGCGAAGCAGCCACCGATCGCGAAGATGGTGGTTGATGCGAAAAAGGCTGTGCCGTTCTGCAGCCCTCCAAGAATGGCTGTATCGATCATCCTCAGCTCGCGGCGGGCGGCCACCCGGAACCATGCGCGCCGGTGCGCATTCATTCGCTGCGACAAGCTTTTCCGGCCCAGGGCATGCCAAGGCTGCGTCGATTGTGAAAAAGTTCCCCAGAGACACAGGAACCAGAGGACGGCGATGATGTCTAAATTACCCATATGAGTCCTTTTGGCACGAAGCGTCCGGGCGCGCCAGCCGAAGTCAAACCGGGTGTCCAGCCCCGCACATGGTTAATGGGTCATTCATCCTTTTGTCTCAATTGTGGACATGGCGCGTGCACCAGTTTGGTGGCCTGACCGTGGAAGTCATTGGATTATTTGAGGGGCCCGGATTCGACATGAGAGGTATGCGAAAATCGGGCCCGAATTCGGCCACTTTTGCACTTGCGAAGAAATTACCGAAGGATTAATACCCGCAGCCGTGCTCGCGATATGAACGATTTAATTCGAACACTCCCACAGCGGGCGCACAGGGGTAAATACGGAGCTTAAATGGACGATAGCGTGAACAAAAGCTGCTGGGGTATTACCGTGCGTGCGGTAATCGGTTTCAGCGGCATCATCGTACTCGCATATCTGATCGGCGGCTTCTGACCGTCAGACCAACGAGATTTCAGTTCAAGGGCAGCGCGTGAGACATTATCCGCGCTGCCTTTTTGTTTGCGCGTTCCACATCGGCTGAGATGCACATAAAGCCTCATCGTACACGAAGCGTTTTTGGCGCCATTCCGAATTCCGTCCGGAATGCGCGGCTGAAATGAGCCGCGTCGTTGAAACCCCAGCGAAACGCGATCTCGGTGATGGTTTCGCGGCAATGCGGGCTGGACAAATCGGAATGGCAACGGCGAAGCCGTTCGCGACGCATGAAATTGCAGCAACTGTCATTGTTGCGCGCGAAGACCGAATGCAGATAGCGCAGTGAAACGCCATGGGCGTCGGCAACAGCGGCGGGATCGAGCCTGCTGTCGGCGAGATTGTCGCGGATGAAGCGACAAAAGGATGTGAAATGGTCCCGGTGCGCGACGGACATTTCCGGCGGCGCGTTTTGCGTGGCCAGCGTCGCAGTAATAAGGCTCAGGATGGGCCGCATCACGGCTTCCGCTTCGCTTTTGTCGATGGTGGTGAAATCACGGGCGAGGCGGCCCAGCGCCTCTGCCGAAATGCCGGTGACGGCCGTCGAGTTTTTCACCACCGTGCCGGCGAAGCGCTCGAGATCCCATTCCAGCCGCCTGGCGCGTTGCTTGGGAATCAACAGGGTCAGCTTGTGCAGCCTGCTGGTCACCCGGAAGTCCATCTCCCGCTCGCTGTCCCACAAGACGAAATCGCCCGCGGACAGTTCCGCCTCGCGGTCGCCCTGACGGATGAGTTCATGGCCGCTGAGTTCGAAGAGGACGCCAAAATAGGCGTCGTTGCTCTGTCTTAGCTCCGGCTTGCGACGCGACCCTTCACAGGGATCGCAAATACACTCGATCACGCTGATGCCGTCCAGCGTGCGCTGGCGGGTTTCGGCATGGAAGCCCTCGTTGTCGTTC
Organism: Hoeflea sp.; assembly: GCA_002707605.1. Classification (GTDB taxonomy): domain Bacteria; phylum Pseudomonadota; class Alphaproteobacteria; order Rhizobiales; family Rhizobiaceae; genus Pseudohoeflea. The sequence continues at coordinate 123,496 of PANK01000010.1, read as the reverse complement.
GACTTCAGATCCCACTCGAGATGCGTCCGGCTTAGCGCATGGCGCCAGGCTTCGAACTGAGTGGCGTGTTGATCGGCCCGGGTGGACCAGAACTCGGCGTCAGTCATGATCGTTTCTCCTCCCAAGCGCGCTCCTCAACGCGACTTGTGCGCGGATCGTCAATTTCCTGCGCATTGGCGGACAAGACGGGAAAGTGTCCGCTGCGGGATCATGAATGCGATCCGAAAGCTAACCGCGACGTGAGTTTAGCCGAGCACATCAGGATTACCAGACGTGGTGGCTGAGGACGCGTCGTAACAGCAAGGAGGAAGCAGATGCGCAAGGATATCGAGTTCAAGACCGAGGACGGTGTGAGCCTGCGAGGCTGGCACTATATTCCGGACAACGCATCCGGTCCGGTGCCGACGATTGTAATGGCGCACGGTTTTTCAGCGGTGAAGGAGATGTATCTCGATCGCTTCGCCGAAGCCTTCGCCGCCGCCGGGTTTGCGGCGATCGTATTCGACAACCGTAATTTCGGCGCTAGTGACGGCGAGCCGCGCTATGAGATCGATCCATGGCAGCAGGTTCGCGACTACCGCGACGCCATCACATGGGCCGAGACGCTCGACGAAACCGACGCAACCCGTATCGGTATCTGGGGCTCGAGTTACAGTGGCGGTCATGTGATGGTCGTGGGAGCGCTCGATCGCCGTGTAAAGTGTGTGGTGGCCCAGGTGCCGCTGGCGAGCGGTCATCGCAATGCGCGTCGGCTGATCCGGTCCGACGTTCTCGCCGGCGTGCAGGCGATGTTCGACGATGATCGCCGCGCCCGCATGAAAGGTGAGAAGCCGGCGATGATTCCGGTCGTTGCCGAGGATCCGGCAGCGCCGTCGGCCCTGCCGACACCCGACAGCTGGACCTGGTTCACGGAGACCGGCAAGTCGCGCGCGCCGTCCTGGCACAACGAGGTGACGCTTCGTTCGGTGGAGATGTTCACCGAGTACGAACCGATCAGCTACGCCAAATATGTCAGTCCCACGCCGATGATGATCGTCGTTGCGCTCGGCGACGTTCTGACAGTCTCCGATCTCGCGCTGGAAGCCTATGAGGAGGCGTTGGCCCCGAAACGTCTGGTGACGCTCAGCGGCGGCCATTTCGATGCTTACACAGGCGACTTCGAGGCCTCATCCGGACCAGCGGTTGAGTGGTTTAAACAACATCTGGGCGCCTGATTTACACCCTTCGTTCTGCTGGCATTCCACCCCCTGTGGTACCTCCTGGCGGAACGAAACCCGGGCGGCCTTCTGGCCGTCCGGGTACTATCTTTGCGGCGGTCTGCTCCTGCAACCTTAACTCCCGGTCGCTTCAGGAGCGATGCGCTGCGCCGCGCCGCCTGTTTCTCAAACGTCCGTCCTTGGGCGCGTGCAGTTCCACCCAAGCCATGTAAGCTTCCCGGACAATCCGGAATCGGGCCGTCGCGAAATGCTGGTTGGAGGACCAGCAGTGCCCGAACCGGCCGAGCCGCGACAGAGAGGACTGGGAGGTCATCATATGAAGGCGCTGTTTCTGGAGGATGTCGGCAAACTGGCACTGCGCGACATCGAGAAGCCGGTTCCGAAAGCCGACGAGCTTCTCATTCGTATCGAGGCCTGCGGCATTTGCGGGACGGACCGCCATCTGTTTCTCGGAGAATTTCCCTCCAAACCGCCCGTCACACCCGGTCATGAGTTCGTCGGCGTCATCGAAGCGGTCGGTCGCGATGTGACCGACTTCGAGCCCGGTATGCGGGTGACGGGTGACCCCAATATCGCTTGCGGGCACTGCGCGGAATGCCAGCGCGGCCGGGTCAATCTCTGCGCCAACCTTCAGGCGATCGGCATCCATCGCAATGGGGGTTTCGCGGATTACGCCGTTCTGCCTCACAAGCAGGCGCACCTCTTGCCGTCTTCTCTGAACCCGCTGCACGGTGCATTTTGCGAGCCGCTCGCCTGCTGCCTTCATGGCGTGGACCTCGCGAAGCTGAAGGCAGGGTCTTCCGCAATCGTTATCGGTGGAGGGGTGATCGGATTGCTGGTGGTTCAGCTGGCGCGGCTCGCGGGTGCCACAGATGTCGTTCTCATCACCCGCAACGTAGAAAAGCGCCAACTCTCCGAAAAACTTGGCGCGACGGCAACACTCGATCCTTCGTCGGGTGGGGATGTGGTCGAGCAGGTCACAGGTTCTTCGGGGCTGCTTCCAGGTGGTGCGGATGTCGTCTTTGAATGCGCAGGCTTGAGGCAAACCGTCGAAGAGGCGCCTTTCCTGGCCCGGCGGGGTGGCATGGCCATCATACTGGGCGTGTTGCCGCAGGGCGAGAAGGCGGAAATCGAGCCGTTTGATCTTCTGTTTCGGGAGGTCGCGCTTGTCACTTCTTTTCTCAACCCTTTCACCCATCGCCGCGCTGCTGAGCTCATTGCTTCCGGCATGATCGTCGTCAAACCGCTTATCAGCCGGACAATCGGGCTCGAGGAGGCGGCCGGCGTGATCTCAAATCCCGCGATTGCGGGGGAGATCAGAACCCTGGTCGTGCCGCAACACTGAGGCAGTGGCTCCCAAAGGTCGATGATCTTGGTTGGCGGATGTCGTCTTCCGGCTTTCGCGCGTCGGAGTTCTGGCCTTTCGTTGCCGTCCAAGCCATGTAAGCTTGCCAAAATTCCGGAATCGGGCTCAGTTCATGTTTCTATCCGTCTTTGACATCTTCAAGATCGGCATCGGGCCGTCGAGTTCCCATACGATGGGACCGATGGTGGCGGCCAAGCGGTTTCTCGACGAGCTCGCCGGCAATGACTGGCCAAGGCCCGAGGGCGCTCGTGTCGCCGCGGTCAAGGCGAGCCTTCACGGTTCGCTTGCCTTTACCGGAGTCGGACACGCGACCGACAGGGCGGTGATCTTGGGGCTCACGGGCGAGAGCCCGGAAACGATCGATCCGGACAAAATGGATGCGATCATCGACGAGGTGAAGCGGACCCGGAAAATCTCGCCGCCCGGCCACCCGGACTACGATTTCGATCCGGCGACCGATCTCGTCTTCGACCGCAAGCAGCCGTTGCCAGGCCACGCCAACGGGATGACGCTCTCCGCCCATGATCGCGACGGCGGACTTCTTCTCAAGCGGATCTATTATTCGGTCGGCGGCGGCTTTGTCATGACCGACACGGAGCTCGAGGCCGATCGCGCGAAAAAGGGCGTGCCGGAACTCAAGTCGGTGCCATATCCCTTCGCCAATGCGACGCAGATGCTGGAGATGGCCGAAAAATCCGGCCTGTCGATCGCCGAGATGAAGCGGGCGAACGAGATTGCGCATCGCAGCGAGGAAGAACTCGATGCGGAACTTGATCGTGTGTGGGATGCGATGGATTCCTGTGTCGAGCGCGGGTTGCGCGGCGANGGNATCCTGCCNGGCGGGCTGAAGGTCAAGCGGCGTGCACGGCTGATGCACGAAAAACTCGAAGACGACTGGAAGTCCAACCGCATCAATCCGCTGCAGGCCAATGACTGGCTNTCGGTCTTCGCCATGGCNGTCAATGANGAGAATGCCGCCGGCGGACGGGTCGTCACTGCGCCCACCAATGGTGCTGCCGGTGTGATTCCGGCCACCTTGCGCTATCTCGGACGGTTCCACGAGGATTTCGACGCCNAGGGCATGCGCGACTTCCTGCTCACGGCTGCCGCAGTCGGTGGCATCCTCAANCACAACGCCTCGATCTCGGGCGCCGAAGTCGGCTGCCAGGGGGAGGTNGGTTCGGCCTCCGCGATGGCGGCGGCNGGATGTGCCGCCATCATGGGCGGTACGCCGCAGCAGGTGGAGAACGCCGCCGAGATCGCGCTCGAACATCATCTGGGCATGACCTGCGACCCGGTNGCNGGNCTCGTNCAGGTTCCNTGTATCGAGCGCAANGCGCTGGGNGCGGTCAAGGCNGTNACGGCNGCCTCGCTCGCCATGCGCGGCGANGGCACTCATTTCGTCTCNCTCGATGCCTGTGTNGANACCATGCGCCAGACCGGNCGCGACATGAGCGAGCACTACAAGGAAACCTCGACCGGCGGTCTCGCCGTNAACGTGCCCGAGTGCTGAGCAGACCGGNAANGCCGCCTGTGGATTGAGGCAGGGATGCTTGACCGCACGCACGGGAGCGGTGAAGACGGGGCATGGCACTTCATCTGATCAAATTGTGCGTAGGCGCGGATTCGCTAGAGGATCTCGAAAGCTGGATCGCNCGTCGNGTGGATNTNCAGCGGGCANCGGGGCANTCCNCCAATCAGTTTCATGTCACNCGCATGCAGCCCAAGCGNNCCGANGANCTGCTCGANGGCGGCTCGCTCTANTGGGTGATNAAGGGCAACGTCCAGGCCNGGCAGAAGCTCGTNGGNATCGANCCGTTNACCGACAATGAGGGCATNGNNCGNTGCCGGCTGGTTCTCGATCCTGTGCTNGTGCANACGCGCTGGCAGCCCAAGCGNCCNTTCCAGGGNTGGCGCTACCTGAAGGACGACGACAAGCCCGCCGATCTCGGTGACGACGAGGGCATNGAGGATTTGCCGCCCGAACTGCGCGGGGAACTGGCTAGCCTCGGGCTGCTGTGACAGTTTCCGCACTTGCAGTCGCGCCTCCGATCGCCACATTAGTTTTCAGGTAGAGGAGGCGACCGGGTCCATGNCGGACAAGAAAACCGANAAGCGCGACATCTCGAAATTCGACNTCGANACGGGCTCGGCACCGGCTCGATCGTCANGCCAGGAGATCGCAGCCTTCATGGAGGCCGCGCGGCGGACCGCGCCGGTGAAAGGCTCTGGCCGTCTGATCTTCGCGCTGGATGCCACGATGAGCCGTCAGCCGACATGGGATCTCGCCTGCGAACTGCAGGCCGAGATGTTCAAGGTTGCCGGCGGTGTCGANGGTCTCTCCGTCCAGCTCGTCTATTTCCGCGGTTTCGGTGAATGCAAGGCGTCTCGCTGGTCGCGCGACGGCAATGATCTCGCAACGCTGATGCAGAAAATCGATTGNCGCGGCGGTCGCACNCAGATCGGCAAGGTCCTCAAACANGCGTTGCGCGAGAGCGGCAAGGAGAAGGTGAGCGCGGTCGTCTATATCGGNGACGCGATGGAGGAGAATATNGATCTTCTCTGCGAGCGNGCCGGTGAACTNGGNTTGCGNAANGTGCCGTGCTTCGTNTTNCACGANGGNCGCGANGCGATNGCCGANGGCGGNTTNCGNGANATNGCNCGNCTNTCGGGNGGNGCCTATGCGCGNTTCGACCGGTCGGCCGCTTCCGAACTTGCAGCCCTTCTTCGGGCGGTGGCGACCTATGCCTCGGGTGGACGCAAGGCGCTTGAGCAATCCGGCGGCTCTGCGGCCAAGCTTCTGCTCAGCCAGTTGCCAGGCCAGGGAGACAGGTGATGGTGCGGCTGGTCCTGATCATCCTGCTGCTCGCCGGCGCATTTTTCCTGATTGCGATGGTTCTGAGGATGAGGCCGGAGAAGGTCGCTCACTCCATGCGCTTCGGCGGCGCGGTTGTGGCCGGGCTTATCGGTCTCTTGTTCCTGGTCACCGGAAAGGCGTTTCTCGGAATGCCCTTGCTCGCGGGCGCGGCTGCACTTCTGCGCCATGCGTTCGCCAAGTTGGCGACAACCCGCAAACCGGGGCAGAAATCGCGCGTCTATTCGGACGCGCTGATGATGGAGCTCGATCTCGATTCAGGCGAGATGAACGGTCTGGTTCTGAAGGGAGATATGAACGGCTCCGAACTCAACCAGCTCGACGAGGCATCACTGCTGAAGCTTCACGCCGAACTGGCTGAATGGCCGGAAAGCCGGGACTTACTTGAAACGTATCTTGACCGCCGCGTAACCGACTGGCGTGACCGTGTGGATCCGCATGCTGGCGCGGGGCTGGGAGGAGCGCAGCGCTCGGGCTCCATGACAAAGGAGGAGGCCTACGAGGTCCTTGGGCTTGCTCCGGGAGCGGGAGAAGCCGAGATCCGCAAGGCGCATCGCAGCCTCATGAAGCGGGTGCATCCCGATACGGGCGGGTCGGCTGCGCTTGCCGCGCGGCTGAATGAGGCCAAAGACCTTCTCTTGCGTCGACATGTGTGAATTCCCCAATACGAAAAACAAAATTTGAGGGAGTGGCGGCGGCTTTGTCGGGAGCCGCCACCTCTGACAGTTGGACGGGCCTCAGTTCGGTGTGGCCCAGCAGGCAAAGCCCTTCTTCTTCAAGGTGCGGCATGCGTTGACCGCTGATGTCTGGCCCGAGAAGCCGGCGAAACGGGCGCGGTACAAATCGTTGTAGGCCATGGTGAAAGGTTCGGTGCCCGACAGCGTGTTGCCTGCGACCGACTTGGCGCGGCCCAGAAGCTCCTGTGCGGCACCCTGGTCGGGCGTGGCGCCGATCTGGATCTGCCANCCGGAGCGAACGGNGGGCGCGGAAGCNGCNGCGACCGGGGTNGTCGAGGCGGTGGTNACCGGATCGATNACNGCCTCAACNGCTTCNGCTGCGCTGCCGACGCGTGCCGGCGGAACATANGCCGGGGCAGGGGTCGGAACGGCGACCTTCTGCCTGGCAAGTTGAGCTGCGAGCGCCTGGCGACCGACAATCGGTTCCGAGGTCGCGGTGCCTGCATAGGCCATGTCGATGCGGCCATTGCCCCAGCGGTTGAGCTTCGGGACCGGGCCGACATCCGGCAGNTCGAGATTGGCGACGGCGACCGGAATGGCCGATCCGCCGATCTTGGCGATGTTCAGGCCGCCCCCACGGGTCGAGGCCTTCGGCAGATACTGGGCAATNAGNTTTTCCATCTGNGCGTTGCGGGANGCGCCGGTGCGACCGCCCATGACCACGGCGACGATCGAACGGTCGCGGTCGACAACGGAAGANACGAGGTTGAAGCCCGAAGCGCGGGTGTAACCGGTCTTGATGCCGTCNACGCCACGTACGCGGCCGAGAAGCCGGTTGTGGTTGCCCATGCGGGCGTTGCCGAATTTGAACGAGCGGGTGGAAAAGTACTTGTAGTACTGCGGATAATGCTCNCGCAGCGCGATACCGAGACGGGCCATGTCGCGCGCGGTGGTGACCTGCTGCGCNTTCGGCAGGCCGCTGGCNTTCTTGAAGACCGTCTTCGACATGCCGAGTTGGCGGGCCTTGTTGGTCATCATGCGGGCAAAGCCTGCTTCGGAACCGCCAAGAAACTCGCCGGTCGCGGTTGCCGCGTCATTGGCCGACTTCGTCACCAGCGCNAGGATGGCCTGCTCGACGGTGATCGACCGGCCCGCGCCGATNCCGAGCTTGGTCGGCGGCTCGGAGGCGGCATGCTTGGAGAAGGTGATCTGTGTGTTGAGCGAGATGCGACCGGCGTCGAGAGCCTCGAACACCATGTANAGGGTCATCATCTTGGTCAGNGAAGCGGGGAAGCGGTGCGCGTCGGCGCTGCTCTCGTAAAGNACGCGGCCGGTTTTGGCATCGACGACGATGCCCGCATATTTCGAGTTTGCGGTCGCGGGGGAGGCCGAAAACACNAAGCCCGCNGCGATCGCGAGAGCGACGGCTGCCTTGCGGAAACGGGTGTGACGGTTGGCGGTCTGGGTCTTCTGGTTACGCTTGAACACTTGTGTACTCATTGAACCGGGATTCACATTTGCGGCCCTGTTAGCCGCGATTTCACACCAGACTACCCAACCGTCGTTACCAAACTGTTTATGATAAACGCTTCCTTTCCAATACGTGGAAATCTAGATGGGTCGTTCCGCATCGGGACATTTCCCCTACGTCATTTGTGCAGCGCACAATAATCCTTGACATCATGCTGCGACGCATATAAATGAGAGCCATCCCGCACGGAAAACAGAACTGGACAGAGTAATGATGAATTTTGAATCGACTCAGAAAATGACCAAGGAAGCCATGGACAACATGCTGACGACTTATTCGTCCATGACCAAGGGTTTCCAGCAGATCGCAGCCGAAGCTGCCGATTATTCGAAGAAGTCCTACGAAGACAGCGCCGCTGCTTTCGAGAAGCTCGTCACTGCGAAGAGCCTCGACAAGGCGTTCGAAGTTCAGTCGGACTACGCCAAGACCTCCTATGAAGGCTTTGTGGCCCAAGCAACCAAGATGGGTGAACTCTACACCGATCTCGCCAAGGAAGCCTACAAGCCCTTCGAAGACGCCGTCGCCAAGGCAACTGCCTGAGGCTTGACGCTCTTCTCCCGTTGACCCGTTTGGGGCGGGTTATGGACAGGGTGGCCCGGTCGCGTTTNTCGCGGCCGGGTTTTTTCGTGTTTGNCGCCNGGCACAGCNGCGCGATGCCCTGTGTAACAAGCGGTATGGTTGCGCTTGCGAACAAAATTCCGTGCCTGTGGAGATTGGGGGCTTAAAATCGCCTCAGGAAGGATTAAATTACGCATTCAAGCGATTTGCACGGTCCGGACCGCTTCCGGGCCGAGGAAGGTGACCGACGGGAATGCGGATTTTGATGAAACCAGCCAAACCCCTCGTCATGCAGGCCGACAAGAAGACCGGGAACACGCCGCCTGAGCGCGGCACTCAGGTGATCACCAAGACACGCCCGGATATCAAGCGCCCCAGCCTTTATCGGGTGCTGCTGCTCAATGACGACTACACGCCCATGGAATTCGTGATCCATGTGCTCGAACATTTTTTCCAGAAAGACCGTGAACAGGCGACACGCATCATGCTTCATGTTCACAATCACGGCGTCGGCGAATGCGGCGTCTTTACATTCGAGGTGGCAGAAACCAAGGTCACTCAGGTGATGGATTTCGCCCGGGAGAACCACCATCCGCTGCAGTGCGTGATGGAAAAGAAGTGAGGTCTGAACGTGCCAAGTTTTTCTCCCAGCCTTGAAAAGGCAATCCATCAGGCGCTCACACTCGCAAACGAGCGTCACCATGAATATGCGACACTCGAGCATCTGTTGCTCGCGCTCATCGAGGATCCCGATGCGGCAGCCGTCATGGGCGCCTGCAATGTCGATCTCGACGAGCTGCGCACCACGGTGATCGAGTATGTCGACAAGGAACTCAACAACCTCATCACNGGCTACAACGAGGATTCCAANCCCACCTCGGGCTTCCAGCGCGTNATCCAGCGCGCGGTCATCCACGTCCAGTCNTCNGGTCGCGAGGAAGTGACCGGCGCAAACGTGCTGGTGGCGATCTTCGCCGAACGCGAGAGCCATGCGGCCTATTTCCTGCAGGAGCAGGAGATGACCCGCTACGACGCGGTCAATTTCATCTCCCATGGCATCGCCAAGCGTCCCGGCGCCGGCGAAGAGCGCAGCGTACGCGGTGCGGAAACCGAGGGTGAGGATGACAAGACCATCGGCGAGGGCGAGGATTCGGCCAAGAAGAAGGGCCAGGATGCGCTNACCGCCTATTGCGTCAATCTCAATGACAAAGCCCAGGACGGCCGTATCGACCCGCTGATCGGCCGCATGGACGAGGTCAACCGGACGATCCAGATCCTTTGCCGNCGCTCGAAGAACAACCCGCTTTATGTGGGCGATCCNGGCGTCGGCAAGACCGCGATCGCCGAAGGTCTCGCCAANCGNATCGTCGAAGGCGATGTGCCGGAAGTNCTCAAGGACTCGACCATCTATTCGCTCGACATGGGTTCGCTTCTGGCGGGCACTCGCTACCGCGGTGATTTCGAGGAGCGCCTGAAGCAGGTGGTCAAAGAACTCGAGGACATGCCGGGTGCGGTCCTGTTCATCGATGAGATCCACACCGTGATCGGTGCGGGTGCCACCTCGGGCGGCGCGATGGACGCGTCCAACCTGCTGAAGCCGGCGCTTTCTTCGGGTGCGATCCGCTGCATCGGTTCGACGACCTACAAGGAATATCGCCAGTTCTTCGAAAAGGACCGGGCGCTCGTCCGCCGCTTCCAGAAAATCGATGTGAACGAACCGACGATCGACGATGCGGTCGAGATCCTCAAAGGCCTGCGCCCGTATTTCGAGGACTATCACAAGGTCAAATATTCAGATGAGGCCATCAAGGCCGCTGTCGAACTCTCGGCGCGCTACATCACCGACCGCAAGCTGCCGGACAAGGCGATCGATGTGATCGACGAGACCGGTGCATCGCAGATGCTTCTCGCGGAATCCAAGCGTCGGAAAAAGATCACGGATACGGATATCGAGGCGACAATCGCCACGATGGCCCGTATCCCCGCCAAGACCGTGTCGAAGGATGACGAGACCGTTCTCGCCAATCTCGACAAGGAATTGCGGTCCGTCGTCTATGGCCAGGATCCGGCAATCGATGCTCTGACCGCGGCGATCCGTCTCGCGCGTGCGGGGCTTCGCGAACCCGACAAGCCGATCGGCAGCTACCTGTTCTCAGGTCCGACCGGCGTCGGCAAGACCGAGGTTGCCCGTCAGCTTGCGTCTTCGCTGGGCGTGGAACTCCTGCGCTTTGACATGTCGGAATACATGGAGCGGCATACGGTATCGCGTCTCATCGGCGCGCCCCCCGGCTATGTCGGATTCGACCAGGGTGGTCTTCTGACCGATGGCGTCGATCAGCATCCCTATTGCGTTCTTCTCCTCGACGAGATCGAGAAGGCGCATCCGGATCTGTTCAATATCCTGTTGCAGGTGATGGACCACGGCTCGCTGACCGACCACAACGGCAAGAAGATCGACTTCCGCAATGTCATCCTCATCATGACGACCAATGCGGGTGCCGCCGATCTTGCCAAGGCCAATATCGGTTTCGGCTCGTCCAAGCGCGACAGCGACGACATGGAAGCGATCAACCGGCTGTTCACGCCGGAATTCCGCAACCGTCTCGACGCNATCATNCCGTTCGGTCCGNTGCCGCCGCAGGTGGTCAACATGGTGGTGCAGAAGTTCGTCATGCAGCTGGAAGCCCAGCTCGCCGAACGCAACGTCACCTTCGATCTCGGCGAAGACGCCATCAANTGGNTGGCCGAGAAGGGCTATGACGAGCGCATGGGNGCCCGTCCNCTCGGNCGNGTNATCCANGAGCACATCAAGAAGGAGCTCGCCAACGAGCTGCTCTTCGGCAAGCTCAAGGACGGCGGTACGGTGAAGGTGACCGTGGGCACGCGTGACAACGGCACGCGCGGTCTCATACTCGAGGCGATCCCGGCGGAAGCGCCGGTGAAACCTAAGAAGGAAGAGCCGGGCAAGTCGACATCGAAGTCGAAGTCGACGACCAAGGCCAAGACCACACGCAAGGCCCCGGCGAAAAAGACGCCGCCCAAGAAGCCCGACGCGGAAGCGACCGCCGAGAGCGATGCGTCGAAGGCGTCCGGAGACGAAGGCGAGAAGAAGCCCGCCGCCAAGCGCTCCGGCACGGTGCCGAAGGTGCCGCGCAAGAAATAATCGCTTTTTTGCGGTACAGAATGCCCCGGTCATCACCGGGGCATTTTTGTTTGCGCTAATGGATTGGAAGATGGCTTATCCGATTTTGAGGGGGATGTTTGATGACGCGATTTCTGCTGGCTTCCGTAGCACTTCTGGCAATCGGGGCCTCGACGGCCCTTGCTGAAACGCGGGTCGTTTGCACGCTGGCAAAAGATGCCGNNAGCGGCGACGTGCTTGTGGAGGAGGGNGATTGCGCGGGCCGCATGGCACCNGCATCCACCTTCAAGATCGCCATTGCACTGATGGGCTTCGACAGCGGCATTCTGAAATCGCCGGACGCGCCGGAACTGCCGTTCAAGGAAGGCTATGTTTACTGGCGGCCTGAATGGAAGCAGCCGACCACNCCGGNGCGCTGGATGAAATATTCCGTCGTCTGGTACTCNCAGCAGGTNACGCAAAAGCNCGGNNAGANAGAATATCAGCGCTACGCAGAAGCGTTTGAGTATGGCAACGCCGATGTCTCGGGCGATCCGGGCAAGAACAACGGNCTNACGCGGGCCTGGCTGAGTTCGTCNCTGCANATNTCACCGCNCGAGCAGGTGGATTNNCTTCGCCGGATGATCGGCGGNCAATTGCCGGTCAGTGNCGACGCGGTGGAGAAAACCGCAGCCATCACCGATTACGGCACGAAGGGCGACGGCTGGCATGTGCACGGCAAGACCGGTGCCGGCCTGCCGCGTGGCAGTGATGGTGAACTATTGCGCGGCCAGCCGTTCGGCTGGTTTGTCGGCTGGGCCGAGAAGGATGGCCGTGAGGTTGTGTTCGCCCGGCTGATCAGGGACGGCGAGAGGCAGAAAACGGCGCCCGGTTTTCGCGCGCGCGACGGGGTGATCGAGGCGCTCTTTGGCCCAAACGGTGCGATCGATTGAGCTGCAGATCGCAAACCGATCTGAAATTGCTTTTGCGGGCGCGCGAAAAAAGTTCTACCAAGCTTGCATGCAGTCACCCGCCACTCCGGCCGGCGGTTCCTACTGGTTCTTCCGGGGGATGCGCGGCATCATCTCGCTTCCGGCCTTCATTCTNTTCTGTTCTTTTGTCGGCTTCACCGGNTTCGCGGTGGAATCNGGNATTACGCGTGCGGAAGCGGTGTTCATGACCGGCTCGGTCTGGGCTCTGCCGGCAATGGTTCTGCTGGTNACGTCNGCGCTCGGCAGTGCAGCGCTTCCCGCGGCNTTTCTNACNGTCACNCTGTCNTCNATCNGNCTNATGCCGATGGTGGCTGCGCTCATACCGGAAATCCGCACCAGCAAGACGCGGACGATCGCGCTGCTGGCCGTTTCGCACTTCATTGCGGTGACNTCNTGGGTCTTCACCATGGAGCGNATTGCGCAGGTGCCNCCNGAGCACCGGGTNAAATTCTTNGCCGGNTTNGGAATNACGTTGACGAGNTGCAACATGCTGATCGTGGGGTTCGGCTACAATCTTGTCGGCGCGCTACCGCCGCTTGCCGCGGGTACGCTGTTCTTTCTGACGCCGGTCTACTTCATCACATCGATCTGGGCATCCGCGCGCGACATGTCGGTCTATATCGCGATGATCGTCGGAGTGATCCTGGCGCCGATCTTCCATCAGTTCGCACCCGAATTCGACATTCTCTACACNGGCATCATTGGTGGCACGATCGCCTTCGGGATCGAGCGGCTGATCCGCGCACGCAAGGCCAAAAAGTCCGGGAACGCGGATGATGCGGGGAGGGCGGAACCATGACCTGGGATTCGCTCGATGCCTGGTGGTGGCCGTTTCTCTACATCGTGATTGCAGGCTGGATCGCGACCGACATGTGGCGCTGGCTCGGCGTTCTGGTCGGCAACAAGCTGCGCGACGATTCGGCATTCCTGATCTGGGTCCGTTCCGTGGCCACCGCGCTTGTGGCAGCCGTGATCGCCAAGCTGATCATTTATCCGAATGGCGAGCTTGCAAACTTCCCGCTGTGGCTGCGCATCGGTTCGGCGGCGATCGGCTTCGCGGTGTTCCTGNTNGCCGGGAAGAAGCTCTGGGTNGGGATCGGCACCGCGATCATTCTTATCGTGATCGGGCGCGTTCTGACCGCCGGCTGAGAACGCCTAGTCTTCGAAGCGCCTGACGACCCAGGAATAGCCTTCCCCGGCAAAGCGGATCGGCGCTGTGACCACATCCTTCACGCTTTCCTTTTCAGGCAAAACCGAGCGAATCTGGTTGAGCACCGTCGTGGTGATGCCCTCGTCCTTCTGAGCCTCTTGCTGGCTTGGTGGCGGCGCGACTTCCGTCATGTCGGCGGCTTGCGGCTCATCAGCCGGCGGCGTGGTAGCGGCGTCAGCCTGTCCGCCCGTGGCCTCGGCGATCAGTTCGTTCGGATTTGTCGGTGGCTGGCAGATCGCGATGACGACGGGGTATTCATGGCTTGAATAGGCCTTCAGGCGTTCCTCGGTCTCCGCGTCGCAGGCGCTCACGGTTTCCCAGCGCTTGTCGCTCTGATCAAGATAGTGGCACTGCGTGGCGCTGTCGTCGCAGCCGAGGATCATCATGGCGATCATGGCGACTTGCATGGGACCTCACTTCTTTCTTCTGGACGGGGGCGGGGTTGGGTCGCGACTCAGAACCGTTTTTACAAAGAAAAGCCGGGACATGGCGAAAGCATGGCCCGGCCTGGTGTTTTGCCGGAAATCCCGACAGGCACTCAGAGTGCTGCGCGGATTTTCTCCGCATTGGCCTGCAGAACCTTCACGTCTTCCATGCCGCCGGTATGGGGCTTCAGATCCTGTCCGTCATGACGCGGGATCACATGGAAATGGAGATGGAAGACGGTCTGGCCGGCTGCCGGCTCATTGAACTGGGCGATAAATACGCCATCAGCCCCGAAGGCGGTCTTGGCGGCCTTTGCCAGTTTCTGGACCACCGGAATGGTCTTGGCCAGCGTGTCGGGATCGGCGTCGAGCAGGTTGCGCGACGGCGATTTCGGGATCACCAGAAGGTGGCCGGGTGCCTGCGGCATCACATCCATGAAGGCGAGCGTGTCGTCGTCCTCATAGAGTTTGACCGCCGGGATCTCGCCGCGCAGGATTTTTGCGAAAATGTTGTCGTCTTCGTAAGCGGGCGTGGTCATCCGGAGCTCTCCTCGTCTCGATCGGTTCGGACTGCCGTTCTATCGCTCGCAGGAGGCAAGTCAATCAAGCCGATACTTGTGCGGATCAATCGTCGCCCGAGAGTTCGCCTTTGCGGAACGGTCCGTGTTGCGTCAGGGCTTCGCTGACCATTTCGACGTCGCGGCGCTCGTGTTCGAGATAGTTTGCGACCGCATCGCGCAGGCCGGGATGGGCAATGAAATGGGCCGAATGCGTGGTGACCGGCAGGTAGCCGCGCGCGAGTTTATGCTCGCCCTGGGCACCGGCTTCCACCGTTCTGAGCTTCCGGTCGATCGCGAAGTCGATCGCCTGGTGATAGCAGACCTCGAAGTGTAGATAGGGGTGATCCTCGATGCAGCCCCAGTGGCGGCCGAAGAGCGTGTCCGAGCCGATAAAATTGATCGCTCCGGCAATGTAGCGGCCGTCGCGCCTGGCCATCACAAGCAGAATATCGTCCGCCATGCGCTCGCCGATCAGCGAGAAGAACGTCCGGTTGAGATAGGGCCGGCCCCATTTGCGGCCCGCCGTATCCATGTAGAAGGCGAAGAACGTATCCCAGATGTTTTCGGTGAGGTCAGAGCCGGTCAGCCATTCGATCTCGATGCCGTCCTCGAGCGCCGTGCGGCGTTCCTTTTTGAGGTTCTTGCGCTTGCGGGAGGCAAGGGTTTCGAGAAAGTCGTCGTAGGTTCCGTAGCCCTCATTGGTGAAATGGAACTGCTGGTCGGTCCGGTGGAGAAATCCTTCCTGCTCGAAAGCCGGCAGTTCGTCTTTCGGCACGAAGGTCGCGTGCGCCGATGACAGGCCGAGACGCTCGGTCAGGGTTCGCGCGCCGGCTGCCAGCGCGTGGCGGACGGGATCCGGGTCGATACCGTTCCGGGTGATCAGCCGCGGGCCGGTCGCCGGCGTGAAGGGAATCGATGATTGCAGTTTTGGATAGTAGCGTCCGCCCGCGCGCTCATAGGCGTCTGCCCAGCCGTGGTCGAAGACGTATTCGCCCATCGAGTGGCTCTTGATATAGGCGGGCAGGGCGCCGAGCAGCTTGCCGTTCTCATCTTCAAGAACCAGGTGCCGCGGCATCCAGCCGGTCTCGGCGGATACGGCGCCCGACTCCTCAAGTGAAGAAAGATAGGCATGAGATATGAATGGGTTATAATATTCTGCTGAAGTTATGAATCTACTTGAGCCCGCCAGGCTATCCCATTCGTCCCGGGCAATATCGGAAAAATCCGCAGCTGTGCGGAGCGTGTATTCGACGGGTTCGGAAGTCATCAAGTGTCCGTTCGGGAGGCGGGTCTGCGGCGACCGTTCCATTGGAATCTAGCCCCCCGAAATGTGAATGCAAGTCGTGAGCGACGGCGCGCGGGTCACGATCGCGCCATCGCATGTTGTGTGTCAGGCGGCGTCCGGGTCGAAGCCTTCGAACGTCATCTGGTCGGCTTGCGGCTCGCTACGCTCGCGCATGTCGGGTGTGCGGACGGTCCAGGTGATGACCGGCGTGCCGCCTTGTCTGACCTCGGTGACGAAGCGGTTGGGCATGTGGAGAATGCCGTAGGAGACGAAGTCGAGCCCGAGCTTCATCATCGCCTCATGCTCGGCGAATTTTTCCTCGCGTACGCCCTCGGCTGTGAGGCCGACCGGATAGGGGCAGTCGAGTTCGATGAGTTCCTCGAGGAGCCAGTGGTCGAACGACATGATGGCGACCTTGCCATCATAGTCCTCGAGCTCCTCCAGAACTGCACCTACGAAACCGTCGTCCTCGTCCTTGCGACCCTTCAGTTCCAGAACGATCGGGACCTGACCTGCGACGCGGTCGAGCAGTTTCTTGAGCGTCGGGATCGCGTCCTTGGTCCTGCCGATGCGCTTCATCGCCAGTTCCTGAGACGTCAGAAGACGCACGTCGTCCTTCAGTCCGCAGAGGCGGCTCAGATCATCGTCGTGAAAGACCACCGGCACGCCGTCATTGGCGAGTTGCAGGTCGCATTCGATGGAGAAGTTCTTCTCGATCGCACGATCGAACGCCGAGAGGGTGTTTTCCCAGACCTCGTTGTTCATGTCGTGATAGCCGCGGTGCGCGATCGGGCGCGCCGTCAGCCAGGTCAAATCGCCTGAATAGCGTCCCATCGGATCATTTCACCTCGATGACGGCTTCGATTTCAACGGCGGCATTGAGCGGAAGGCTGGCCACCCCGACTGCGGCGCGGGCATGCTTGCCCGGCTCCCCCAAAATATCGGCGATCAGATTCGAGGCGCCGTTGAGGACGAGGTGCTGCTCGGTGAAATCCGGTGTCGAGGCGACGAAGCCGGTGATCTTCACGACGCGGGCGACTTTCTCGAGGTCACCGCCAAGAGCCGCCTTGGCCTGGGCGAGAATGTTGATGGCGCAGATTTCGGCAGCCTTGGCGCCCGCTTCGGTGTCGACATCCTTGCCGCAGAGGCCGGTGGCAACGAGCTTGCCATCCTTAAGCGGAAGCTGGCCGGAGATATAGACTGCGTTGCCTGTCTGCACGTAAGGCAGGTAGTTGGCTGCGGGGGCTGCGGCCTCGGGCAACTCAATCCCTCGGTCGGCGAGCCGTGATGCGATCGTCTCGGACATGATTTCTCCGCTTTTATGCTGGCAATCAGAATTGGTTGGCGAATACGACCTCGCCAATCCGGGCATTCTCCATATATCATCCGGGTCGGGATTCGACAGGAGCAAAACGCATGCGCTTGATGATGATGTGCTGCGCCGCATTGGGCGCCGGTCTGACGCCGGCCCTGGCAGGGCCTTCAGACCTTGTGCCGCACCGGGCGGTCTACGATCTTTCTCTCAAGGAAGCCTCGGAGCGCTCCGGCATCGACAATATGCGCGGGCGGATGGTCTACGAGTTCAACGGCTCGCAATGCGACGGCTATACCGTCCAGTTCCGCTTCGTCACGCAGATCGATACGGGTGAGGCGGTGCGCGTGACCGACCAGCAGACGACCACTTACGAGGATATCCGCGACCACCGCTTCGATTTCGTGACCAAATCCTATGTGAACGATTCGCTCGACCACGAAATCAAGGGTACGGCGAACGTCGAGGGTACCGATCTGAAGGTCGATCTCGACCAGCCGAAGAAGGAAGAGATCGATCTTTCGCCCGCCCTGTTCCCGACCGAGCATCTGCTGGAACTTCTCGACAAGGCGGAAGCGGGCGACACGTTCTATCAGTCACGTATCTATGATGGGTCGGACGAGGCCGACGAATCTCTGATGACGACGACCGTCATCGGCAAGGAGCAGAGCGCTCAGGCCGATGACCCGGAACTGGCGAAAGCCAAGCCGCTTGAAAAGGAACGCTTCTGGCCGGTCTCGATTTCCTATTTCAACGAGGAAGGCGAGGGCGACGGCCTGCCGATCTATTCGATTGCTTTCAAGCTCTATCGCAACGGGATCACCCGCGACCTGACGATGGACTACGGCGAGTTCGCGCTCGAAGGCGAACTGGCGGAACTCGAGTATCTCGACGCCGAGCCCTGCGCCAACTGAGCGCTTGAAGGCCTCACGTCCATCTTTCCCGGCCTTGCAGGCTTGCAGTGCCGGGGTTTTTTCTGTATGGCCAGCCGCATTCCACACGCGGAGCATGGGACGGTCCGGGAGAAATCCGGCTCGTTCCGCCGGTGGCGGCTGAATGGTTCAGGCGCTGACGTTCCGCGGAGGTCCAACCGGAAACAGGAGAAAAGGCATGGCATTGCCTGATTTTACCATGCGCCAGCTTCTTGAAGCAGGCGTCCACTTCGGCCACCAGACTCACCGCTGGAACCCGAAGATGAAGCCGTACATCTTCGGCGATCGCAACAATCTTCACATCATCGACCTCGGCCAGACCGTTCCGCTCCTGCACCAGGCGCTGAAGGTTGTCTCCGACACCGTCGCTTCGGGCGGCCGCGTTCTCTTCGTCGGCACCAAGCGTCAGGCAGCCGACATCGTTGCCGATGCAGCCGAACGTTCGGCTCAGTACTTCGTCAACGCCCGCTGGCTCGGCGGCATGCTGACCAACTGGAAGACCATCTCGAACTCGATCCAGCGTCTGCGCAAGCTCGACGAAATTCTCGGCGGCGACGCCCAGGGTTTCACCAAGAAGGAACGCCTGAACCTCGAGCGCGAGCGTGAAAAGCTGCACCGCGCCCTCGGCGGTATCCGCGACATGGGCGGTACACCTGACCTGATGTTCGTGATCGACACCAACAAGGAATCGATCGCCATCCAGGAAGCCAAGCGTCTCGGCATCCCGGTCGTGGCCGTGATCGACTCCAACTGCGACCCGGACGTTGTCGATTTCCCGATCCCGGGCAATGACGACGCTTCGCGTGCCCTGTCGCTTTACTGCGACCTCATCAGCCGCGCCTGCATCGACGGTATCGCCCGTCAGCAGGGTGCAGCCGGTGTTGACGTCGGTGCAGCCGCTGAAGCTCCGGCCGAACAGGCCATCGAGGAAGCTCCGGCCGCCGAAGCCAACAACGCCTGACACACAGGCTTCATACGGTTCCGGCAGTAAGCCTGCCGGGACCGATATCCGGATGGCGCCTTGAGCGCCGATGTTGCGGGCGCGCCGACAATGGCAGCCCCGCCTATTCTACAAGAGGCAATTATGAGCATTTCCGCTGCGATGGTGAAGGAACTGCGCGAGAAGTCCGGCGCAGGCATGATGGACTGCAAGAAGGCGCTCGAAGAGACCAATGGCGACATGGAAGCGGCCATCGACTGGCTGCGCGCCAAGGGCATCTCGAAGGCTGACAAGAAGGCTGGCCGCACCGCCGCCGAAGGCCTGATCGGTATCGCTTCCGGCGCCACCGAAGCCGTTGTCGTCGAAGTCAACTCCGAAACCGATTTCGTGGCCCGCAACGATGCCTTCCAGGCGCTCGTGCGCGATGTGGCACAGGCTGCTCTTCCGACCGACGGTTCGGTCGAAGCCGTTTCGGCTGCGACGGTCGCTTCTTCGGGCAAGTCGGTCACCGACACCGTCAAGGACGCCGTCGGCCAGATCGGTGAAAACCTCAATTTCCGCCGTTCGGCCAAGCTTTCGGTCGAATCCGGTGTCGTTGCCACCTACATCCACAACGCTGTTTCCGACAATCTCGGCAAGCTCGGCGTGCTGGTGGCACTGAAGTCGACCGGCAACAACGAAGCGCTGAACGCCATCGGCCGCCAGGTCGCCATGCACGTCGCCGCGACCGCACCGCTGGCTCTCGACAAGGATGCCGTGGATCCGGCGATTGCCGACCGCGAACGCAACGTCTTCATCGAGCAGGCACGTGAATCGGGCAAGCCGGACAACATCATCGAAAAGATGGTCGAAGGCCGCATGCGCAAGTTCTACGAGGAAGTTGCTCTTCTCTCGCAGGCTTTCGTGATCAACCCGGACCAGACCGTCGGCGAAGCCGTCAAGGCCGCGGAAGCCGAAGCCGGCGCACCGATCGAAGTCACCGGCTTCGTGCGTCTCGCCCTCGGCGAAGGCGTCGAAAAGGAAGAGAGCGATTTCGCCGCAGAAGTCGCTGCTGCCGCCAAGGGCTGAAGCTTTGCGCGAACCGCGCACAAGCGTTTGAAAACCGAAGGGCATCGCGTGACAACGCGGTGCCCTTCGTGTATCCGGGCTCAAACAGAATGAAAGAAAAAGAGATGACCCAGCCCACCCCCCTCTACAAGCGAGTTCTTCTCAAGGCTTCGGGGGAGGCTCTCATGGGAGAGCAGGGGTTCGGGATCGACGTGACCGTCGCCGACCGCATGGCGAGCGACATCGCGGAAGTCCGCGCCATGGGTGTGCAGGTCGGCGTTGTCGTCGGTGGCGGCAACATCTTCCGCGGCGTCGCAGTGGCCTCCAAGGGAGGCGATCGCGTGACCGGCGACCACATGGGCATGCTGGCGACCGTCATCAACGCGCTTGCGCTCGCCACATCCCTGCGCAAGCTCGGTGTCGATTGCGAGGTCCTTTCGGCGATCTCCATGCCGGAGATCTGCCAGAGTTTCTCGCAGCGAGCCGCGCTCCACCATCTGGAACGCGGCAAGGTCGTCATTTTTGCGGGCGGCACCGGCAATCCGTTCTTTACCACCGATTCGGCGGCAGCGCTCCGCGGCGCCGAGATCGGGGCCCAGGCGATCCTCAAGGGTACCCAGGTCGACGGTATCTATTCGGCCGATCCGAAAAAGGATCCGACCGCGACGCGCTTCGACACGCTGACCCACGAGGAAGTCCTGCAGAAGGGGCTCGCTGTCATGGATGTTGCGGCCGTGGCGCTGGCACGCGAAAATTCCATTCCGATCATCGTGTTCTCGATCCACGAGAAGGGTGCGTTCGCCAAGATTGTCGCCGGCGAGGTTCGTGGCACGATCGTCAAGGACAAGTAGACCCGGCGGGCGGAGGAAACCGGAGAGGGCTCCGGTTCACAATGCGGTTACGCCGGAAGACAGAAGGAAGAGAAGCATGAGTGAGGGAATTGATTTCAAGGACATCCAGCGGCGCATGGATGGCGCGATTGCAGCGTTCAAGAGCGATCTGGCATCGCTGAGAACCGGCCGCGCATCGTCCAACCTTCTCGATGTGGTGCAGGTTGAAGCCTACGGCTCGAAGATGCCGCTCAACCAGGTGGCCAACGTCACCGTGCCTGAGCCGCGCATGATTTCCGTCTCTGTCTGGGACAAGCAGATGGTCGGCGCGGTCGACAAGGGGATCCGGGAAGCCAATCTGGGCTTCAATCCGATCGTTGACGGCCAGAACCTGCGAATTCCGCTGCCGGAACTCAATGAGGAGCGCCGCAAGGAACTTGTGAAGGTTGCTCATACTTACGCGGAAAATGCCAAGGTTGCCGTGCGTCATGTTCGCCGTGATGGTATGGATGATTTGAAGAAGGCTGAGAAGGACGGCGACATCAGCCAGGACGATCAGCGCCGCGATTCCGATCGTGTCCAGAAGATGACCGACGACGTGATTGTCGAAGTCGATCGTCTGCTGGCCGAGAAGGAAAAGGAAATCATGCAGGTCTAGTCGTCCGGCATCCGGGCGGTTGCCAGGATTCCGGGGAGGAATGGTTGATCATGCAGGGGCTCGACCCGACCAAGCTGCCGCGTCACGTCGCCATCATCATGGATGGCAACGGACGCTGGGCGCGCGCGCGCAACCTGCCTCGCACTGCGGGCCACAAGGCCGGTGTCGAGCGGGTACGCGAAGTCGTTCGCACCGCGCAGGATTTCGGTATCGAGTACATCACGCTCTACGCCTTCTCGTCGGAAAACTGGAACCGCCCCAAGGAAGAGGTCTCCGACCTGATGGGGCTGTTGAAGCTCTTCATCAGGCGCGACCTCGACGAACTCCATTCCAACAATGTCAGGGTGCGGGTGATCGGCTGCCGTTCGACTGTGCAGAGCGACATTCGTGCGCTTCTCGACAAGGCCGAGGAGCGGACGCGGGACAATACAGGGCCGAACCTGCTGATCGCATTCAACTACGGTTCGCGTGACGAGATCGTGCGTGCCGCCAAGGCGCTCGCGGTCGATGTTGTCGAAGGCCGGTTGAAGCCGGAGGAAATCTGCGAAGAGGCGTTCGAGGGTGTTCTCGATACCGCCGGCATTCCCGATCCGGATCTTGTAATCCGCACGAGCGGTGAGCAGCGGCTTTCCAATTTCCTCTTGTGGCAGGCCGCTTACGCGGAGTTCGTGTTCGTCTCCTGCCTGTGGCCGGATTTCGATCGTTCCGAGTTCCGCGCCGCTCTCGAGCAATATTCCCGTCGCGATCGCCGGTTTGGCGCCGTGAATACACCAGATATGGCTGTGGGCTCATGATGAGCCGAGAGCTGCGGCTCCGAATCATTTCCGCAGTTCTTCTGGCGATCCCGGTTCTCCTGATCACATGGGCCGGTGGGATCTGGTTTCGCGGTCTTTCCGCCTTGCTCGGGCTCTTGATATACTACGAGTTCTCCACGATCACCGGCCTCGCCACACGCGAGCCGGCGGAGCGAATCGTCGGCTGGGTGACTGTCAGCCTTGCGGCAATCCTCGTCATCATCGCCTGGCCGGGCTATGCGCTGGCGGCTGTGCTGATCGGCGCGGCGATTGCAGTGCTGCCGGCCTGGCGCAATCGCACGGCTCCCTGGGCATCTGTCGCGATCGTCTATTCCGGACTGTTCGCCATTGCACTTGCGGGGCTGCGCGGCGTCGGCGTTTACGGGCTCTACGCGATGCTCTTCATAATCGCGATTGTCTGGGCCACTGATATCCTTGCCTATTTTTGCGGCCGTGCCATCGGTGGCAGGAAGCTTGCGCCATCCATTTCGCCTGGCAAGACCTGGTCGGGCGCGATCTTCGGCACGGTGGCAGGCATCGGAGCCGGGCTTGCGGTGGCGCTCACGCTCAGACAGGGCGGCGGCTTTGCCATTCCGCTTTTCGCGCTTATTCTCTCGGTTGCCTCGCAATGCGGCGATCTGTTCGAAAGCTGGGTCAAACGCCGGTTCAAGGTGAAGGATTCCAGTCAACTCATTCCGGGCCATGGTGGTGTGATGGATCGCGTCGACGGCCTTGTGTTTGCCGCTTTTGCGGCCTTTATTCTCGCTGTTGCGTTGCCGCCGATGACAACTGGACAGGCAAGTGGGGAGCTTGCCGCAAGGTTGCTCGGCAATTAAGGGCAGCGCGCAAAATTTGGATTGCGATAACCGCCGCCTGCAGGTCGGCGTTTGCAAGACAGGACGGGACCTATGGAATTTCTCACCAGTATCTGGGGGTTTCTCGCCGGATATATCCTGCCGTTTCTGATCGTTCTGACGATCGTCGTGTTCTTCCATGAGCTGGGCCACTATCTGGTGGGTCGCTGGTGCGGAATTCGGGCGCAGGCCTTTTCGGTCGGCTTCGGCTCTGAGCTGATCGGGTTCAACGATCGCCATGGAACACGCTGGAAGATCTGCGCCATCCCGCTCGGCGGTTATGTGAAGTTTCTCGGCGACGAGAATGTCGCCAGCGTTCCTGATTCAGAAGCCGTCAGCCAGATGTCCGCCGAGGAGAGGGCGCATTCCTTCCCCGGCGCTTCGCTGTGGCGGCGCGCGGCAACCGTTGCAGCCGGTCCCATCGCCAATTTCATTCTCGCCATCGCGATCTTTGCGGTCTTCTTCAGCGTCAACGGCCGGATGATTGCCGATCCGGTGGTCGCCGAAGTGCGTCCCGAAAGTGCCGCGGCCGCCGCCGGCCTCGAGCCGGGCGATCGTTTTGTCACGATCGACGGCGAACCCATGCGTACGTTCGAGGATGTGCGGCGCTATGTGGCGCCACGTCCTGGCGTGCCCATGGATCTCACCATCGAGCGCGACGGTCAGATGATCGACGTCGAACTGACTCCGGTGCGCACCGAGATTGAAGACGAGTTCGGCAACAAGATGGAAGTCGGCCAGATCGGGGTGATCACAAACCGTGACAGCGGCGACTTCCGTGTCGAGCATTACACGCCGGTGGAAGCGGTAGGCGAGGGCGCCAAGGAGAGTTGGTTCATCGTCGCGCGCACCTTCGGCTACATCAAGAACATCATCGTGGGGCGCGAGAAGGCCGACCAGCTTGGAGGGCCGATTCGGGTCGCCCAGGTTTCGGGCCAGATGGCGACCCTGGGATGGGTGGCACTCATCCAGCTCGCGGCCGTGCTTTCCGTGTCAATCGGACTGCTCAACCTGATGCCTGTTCCAATGCTCGACGGTGGACATTTGGTGTTCTATGCCATAGAGGCGGTGTTGGGTCGGCCACTGGGTGACGCCACCATGGAGTGGGCGTTCCGAATCGGTCTGACGGCGGTTGTTTCACTGATGCTGTTCGCGACGTGGAACGACGTCAGCATGCTGATCGGCTAGGAATCGGGGACGTTCCTTAGTGGCTTGTTAAGCTTAAAGAAAAGTAGGCGTGGCGTTTTGGTCACGGCTGCAGACGAAGTAAACAGAAATTAACCAGCAGTCTTGCTTGTGGGTTAAAAGCAGTTAAAACGGCTCTTGAGTGACTCAGGGCGAGCTCTCGCTGCCGGGGACATTGGGTAAAAAGGTAAGCAGATTCATGAAGGCCGGTTCAAATCTCTTGAACGCAGTGTCGGCGGTTGCGCTGTCGGCAGGTATTGTCGTCTCCGGAGCAGGCATCGCGACCCTCTCTGCGGTTGCAGTCGCGGAGGCGGCGGTCATCAACCGGATCGAAGTCCGCGGCAATGAACGCGTCGACGCTTCCACCATCCGTAACAATGTCACCATTCAGCCGGGCAAGTCGTTCAACAACAACGACATCGACGAATCGGTGAAGCGGCTGTTCTCGACCGGTCTCTTCTCGGATGTTCGCATCAGCGTGTCCGGTGGAGCGCTGGTCGTTTCGGTCTCGGAAAACCAGATCGTCAATCAGGTCGTTTTCAACGGCAACAAGAAGCTCAAGGACGAGCAGTTGCAGCGCGTCGTGCAGATGCAGCCGCTGGGTGCCTATAACGAGGAAATCCTCCAGGCCGACGTCCAGTCCATCAAGGACGCTTATGACGCCATCGGTCGCTCCGATGCGACGGTGAACACGCGTCTGGTTCCGGTCAATGGCGGCCGTGTGAACATCGCTTTCGAAATCAACGAAGGCGACCGTACCAAGATTTCGGCGATCAATTTCGTTGGCAACCAGGCTTATGGCGACGGTCGTCTGGCCGATGTCATTGCCACCAAGCGTTCGGGCCTGTTGTCGTTCCTGACCCGCAAGGACGTCTACGACGAAGACAAGCTGCGCGCCGATGAAGAGCTGCTGCGTCGCTTCTACTACAATCACGGCTATGCCGATTTCCGCGTCCTGTCCTCCTTCGCGGAGCTGGACGAGGCGCGCAACGAGTATGTTCTGACGATCACCGTCGAGGAAGGCGAGCGCTATACCTTCGGTGACATAAACATCGAATCGACGGTTTCGGGTCTCAACACCGACGATCTTCGCGGTCTTCTGGAAACCCGTCCGGGCAAGGTCTACAGCGCCGAAGACGTCGAGGACTCGATCCTTGCCATCTCCGATCGTGTGGCCGGCATGGGCTATCCCTTCGCGCAGGTCACGCCGCGCGGCGACCGCGATTTCGCG
This sequence comes from Hoeflea sp., assembly GCA_002707605.1. Lineage (GTDB taxonomy): Bacteria > Pseudomonadota > Alphaproteobacteria > Rhizobiales > Rhizobiaceae > Pseudohoeflea. Next base: position 97,896 of record PANK01000010.1, on the reverse strand, counting down.
AACCGCACCATTTCGGTGACCTATCTCGTCGATGAAGGCACTCGTGCCTATGTCGAACGCATCGAGATCATCGGCAATACCCGTACACGTGACTACGTCATCCGCCGCGAGTTCGATCTTGCGGAAGGCGATGCGTTCAACCAGGTTCTGGTGCGCCGTGCCAAGAAGCGCCTCGAAGCGCTTGGCTTCTTCGAAACAGTCGATATCTCGACCCGTCCGGGCTCCGAGCCTGATCGCGTGATCCTCGTGGTCAACGTCAAGGATCAGCCGACCGGTGAATTCGGTATCGGTGGCGGTTACTCGAACACCGACGGTTTCTCCGCCACGCTCGATATCACCGAGAAGAACTTCCTCGGTCGCGGTCAGTTCATCCGCGGCTCGATCGGCAAGGGCGAGAATACCCAGACCTACTCGATCTCGTTCACCGAGCCTTATTTCCTCGGTTACCGTCTGGCCGCGGGCTTCGATGTCTACAAGAACGAAGATTCGAGCTACGACGGCTTCAACCGTATCGACCAGGGTGTGAACCTGCGTATCGCGGCTCCGATCACTGAAGATCTCACCGCGTCGCTGGCCTACAAGTTCAACCAGACGGATTACGACGGTGAAACGCCTACCGCGATCACCAGTAATCCGTACCGCAATACCGTTGCTGCGGGCGAGTATATCACCTCGTCGCTGACTGGCGGTCTGGTCTACAACACGCTCGACGACAACCAGCTGCCGCGTGAAGGCATCGCCGCTCGCTTCGCACTGGAATATGCCGGTCTCGGCGGTGACGCCGAGTATATCAAGGCGACCGGTAAGGCGACCTATTTCCAGATGCTCAGCGAGAGCCAGGACATCATCGGTTCGGTTTCGGTGGGCGCCGGTCATGTTGCTGCCACCGGAGACAACCTGAATGTCTTCGACCACTTCTTCCTCGGTCAGGATGTCATCCGTGGTTTCGACAGCCGTGGCTTCGGTCCGCGCCTCTACAACGGCACGACCTACAGCGAATCTGCTGGCGGTACGACCTACTTCAACGGCTCGCTTGAGGTCTCGGCACCGCTGCCGATGATTTCCCGCGATCTGGGTCTGCGCATGAACGTCTTTGCGGATGCAGGCACGCTGTACGGCAACGACATTGCTCCGGCAGCGTTGACCTGTGCGACCTGTACGCCTCAGACANTCGTCGGTGCCGACATGGAATGGCGCGCGTCGGTCGGCGTTGGCCTGACCTGGGCATCGCCCTTCGGTCCGCTGCGCATTTACTACGCAGAGCCGGTCGTCAAGGAAAGCTACGACGAAACCAAGAAAATCGGCTTCGGAGCGTCTACACGCTTCTAAGAGGCCGAGGCAGGCGCCGCGAATTATGTTCGCGGCGCAAATGCCTTTTACCACTGCACTGGTCCACATATGGCCCCCAATAACTATTTTTCCGGTTCCGCAGGCCTGAGCATTTCGCAACTGGCCGAAGCTTGCGGAGCCGAACTTGTTCGCCNCGAGACAGGCGACACGCAGATCTTTCGCATTGCACCGCTGGCGCGCGCTTCCGAGGGCGAAGTCACTTTCATAAAGTCGCGCAGGTCATTGGAAAGTCTGGAAAAGTCGGTCGCGTCGGCAGTCTTCTGCACCGAAGCGCTGGCTGACAAGGTTCCGGCTAATTCTGCTCCGTTGGTCGTCGGCAATCCGGAATCGGCTTTCGCCATTGCCGCTGCACTTCTTTATCCCGAGGCAATGAACCTGGTTCGCATCACCGGTGAGAGCGGCATTTCCCCGCATGCGGTGATCGACCCTGACGCCCGCCTGGAAGACAATGTGACAGTCGAGGCCGGCGCGGTGATNGGCCGTGACGTGGAGNTCGGGTCCGGTTCGGTCATTCTNGCCAATGCGGTGATCGGTCCGGGCACGCGTATCGGCCGCGATTGCACGATTGGCGCCGGAGCCTCCATTCTTCATTCCCTTCTCGGCAATCGGGTTATCATTCATGCCGGCGCGCGGCTTGGCGGCGACGGCTTCGGCTATGCGGCCGGTGCCCGTGGTCTGGCGAAGCTGCCGCAGGTCGGGCGTGTGGTCATCCAGGACGATGTCGAGATCGGTGNCAATACGGCGATCGATCGCGGCGCGATGGACGATACGGTAATCGGCGAGGGGACGAAGATCGATAATCTCGTTCAGATCGGCCATAATGTGCGTATCGGTCGCCATTGCGCGCTGGCAGGCACGATCGGCATCGCCGGAAGTGCGACGATCGGCAATGGTGTGATGATCGGTGGCGGGACCGGCATCAACGGCCATATTACAATTGGCGACGGCGCGGTGATTGCCGGCTTTACCGGCGTTCACGGCGATGTGCCGGCGGGCGCGCAGTGGGGCGGCATACCGGCCAGGCCGTTGCGCGGTGTCATTCGCGACGGGCTGGAAGCCATCGCGCGCGCCAAGCAACTCGAGACCGGAAAAAAGGGCAGGACCGAACAATGACGGACACGCCGAAGACCGAGCTGGGAACAGCCGATATTCTTGAAATCATGCAGCTTCTGCCGCATCGCTATCCGTTTCTGCTGATCGACAAGATCATCGAGATCGATGGCGACAATTCGGCCATCGGCATCAAGAACGTGACGATGAATGAGCCGCATTTTACCGGTCATTTTCCGAGCAACCCGATCATGCCCGGCGTCTTGATCATNGAAGGCATGGCCCAGACNGCCGGNGCCATCTGTGCGCGGATTTCNGGCGGCGGTGCGAAGAACGTGTTCTTCATGACGATCGACAACGCCCGCTTCCGCAAGCCGGTCGTGCCGGGTGACCAGATCGAGTTTCACGTNACCAAGATCAAGCAGCGCGGCAATATCTGGAAGTTCCATTGCGACGCCATGGTCTCGGGCGTCAAGGTTGCCGAAGCCGATGTCGGTGCCATGCTCGCCGAACAGGAAGGCGACGCATAATGACAATCGCTGCAAGCGCCCGTATTCATCCNACTTCCATTGTCGAGGACGGCGCGACGATTGGCGAGAATGTTTCGGTCGGTCCNTTCTGCCTGATCGGTGCGAAGGCCACCATCGGCGACAATACCAAGATCATGAGCCATGTGGTTNTCGAGGGNCGCACGACCATCGGTGAGGGCGGTCACGTCTTCCCGCAGGCCGTGCTCGGCTGTGCACCGCAGAACGTCCATTACAAGGGCGAGGATACCGAGCTCGTCATCGGCAAGAATTGCGTTATCCGCGAAGGCGTGACGATGCATCCGGGCATGCCGGCCCATGGGGGCAAGACCACCGTCGGCGATAACGGCCTGTTCCTGGCCTACGCCCATGTCGCGCACGACTGCCACGTAGGTGCCAACGTCATTCTCTCCAACAATGTGATGCTGGCAGGCCACGTCACCATCGGTGATCGCGTCATTATGGGCGGCGGTGCCGCGATCCAGCAGTTCAGCCAGGTCGGCCACCATGCCTTCATCGGCGGCTTGTCGGCGGTCACTGCNGACGTTATTCCCTATGGCATGGTCAATGGCGGCCCGGCCTATCTGGGNGGNCTCAACGTGGTNGGGATGAAGCGCAGTGGCATGGACCGTGCGGCAATCCACGAGGTTCGCAGCGCCTTCAAGACGATTTTCGAGACNGCGCCCACCATCAAGGANGGCGTGGAGCAGCTCAAGNCTGCCGGTATTTCCAACGCCGCAGTCGCCGATATCNTCGCCTTCATCGAAAGCGATCGCAAATGCGGACTGACCTCGCCCGCGCGGAGCCACAAGAACTGACCTCTGCCCGCGCTCAGGGCCGCCTCGCGCTTATCTGCGGCTACGGCCGCATGCCGGTGGAGGTNGCCGAGGCTGCGCGTGCNTCAGGCGATGACCCCGTTATCGTGGCACTCAGGAATGAAGCCGACCAGGATTGGTCNGGCTTTACGCACGAGNATTTCTCGATCGGCGATCTNAGCGGCATCAGNCGTTTTTTTCGCAAGCATGGCGTGACCCGTCTGATCATGACCGGCGGGGTGCGCCATCGCCCGGAACTGCGTGATCTGCGCCCGACATGGAAGACACTCGGTCAGGCCGNCAANGTTATCCNGGCCCTTGCCGGCGCCGGNGACGACAAGATCCTCCGCATNGCGATCAGCTTGTTCGAGGCCGAGGGTGTCGAGGTCATCGGTGCCCANGAAGTNACGCCCGGTCTGCTGGCGTCTCCCGGTGCGATCGGTTCGGTTCGCCCGACCGAGGCCCACTACANGGATATTGCCGTAGCCCGTGAAGCGGCGTTGACGCTGGGCAATCTCGATATCGGCCAAGGCGCGGTTGCCGTTGCCGGTCGGGTGGTGGCGCTCGAAGGCCCGGAGGGNACTGACGGCATGCTTGCCCGTGTGGCNGANATGCGCGCGAGCGGCCGCATCAGCCGCCGGCATCAGGGTGTTCTCGTCAAGATGTGCAAGCCGGCGCAGGACATGCGCGCCGATCTTCCCTCCATCGGGCCNGGTACGGTCAGAANCGCGAAAGCGGCGGGCCTTGCCGGGATTGCGATCGAGGTCGGCCGGGCGCTCGTTCTTGAGCGCGAAGANGCGATCAAGGCGGCGGACGANGCAGGTCTGTTCATNACCGGTATNGANGCACGTGAGGATCTCGGCACATGATCGGNCGNCTCGCCATTATTGCCGGAGAACATTCCGGNGATTTGTTGGGNGCNGGNCTNGTNCGNGCGCTCGGCGAGAAGCAGGGNCGNGCACCTGAGCTCATNGGNGTCGGTGGTCCGGCGCTCGAGGCGCAAGGCCTCAAGAGCCTGTTCGATTACTCCGAACTCTCGCTGATGGGCATCAGTGCGGTTCTGGCGAAACTGCCGTCGCTGATCCGGCGTATCCGGCAGACGGCGGATGCAATCATCGCGGAGCGGCCCGATTGTCTCGTGATCGTCGACAGTCCTGATTTTACCCACCGTGTGGCGAAACGCGTGCGAAAAGCACTGCCGGATCTGCCGATCATCAACTATGTCTGTCCCACGGTCTGGGCCTGGAAGCCCGGGCGCGCCAAGAGCATGACCGGCTACATCGATCACGTGCTTGGCGTCTTTCCGTTCGAGCCCGAGGTGGTGATGGAACTGGGCGGGCCGCCGCTCACCTATGTCGGACACCGCCTGACCCGCGTGCCTGAACTTGGGGAAGCGAGGGAGCGGCAGCTCAACGGGCGCGAGACCCTTCCGGGAACCGAAACGCCGGTGACATGTCTGCTGCTTCCGGGTTCGCGGCGCGGCGAGATCTCGCGGCTTGCCGATGATATCGGCAAATCGGCGGAGGTCCTCAAAGAGCGGCTCGGCGAGAATGTCCGCTTTGTGCTCCCTGTCGCGCCAGGACGCGAGGCGTTGATCGCGGAGGTCATGGCGAACTGGTCCTTCGACGTCGAGACTGTTGTTGGCGGCGAAGCCAAGTGGGATGCCTTCGGTCGGGCGGATGTCGCCATCGCCGCGTCAGGCACGGTGCTGCTGGAGCTGGCGCTCGTCGGCATTCCCGCAATATCGCTTTATCGCCTCGATTTCATCGCCAGCCAGATTGCACCACATGTGATCAAGACATGGTCGGCGGCTCTGCCGAACCTGATTGCCGACCGCGTTATCGTGCATGAATATCTGCAGGACCAGATCCGCCCCGAGCGCATCGGGCGGCTCGCCTGGCAGCTCGTCGCCGACGAGAAGACACGGGCGGCGGTGCTCGCCGATCTCGACATCGTTCATGGCGAGATGGCGGTGGAACGGCCACCGGAAGAGAATGCCGCCGAAACCGTTCTCGCGGTCGTCGATCAGCTGAAAAATCCCTGAGACCCCAAAGAAAAAGGCGCCCTGAGGCGCCTTGATCGTTTCTGGCTTGTCATCCGGATCAACGCTTGTTGATCGGTACGTATTCGCGCTTGGGCGAACCGGTGTATAGCTGGCGCGGACGGCCGATCTTCTGGTTCGGATCCTCGATCATCTCGCTCCACTGGGCAATCCAGCCTACGGTGCGGGCGAGGGCGAAGAGCACGGTGAACATGGTGGTCGGGAAGCCCAGCGCCTTGAGCGTGATGCCCGAGTAGAAATCGATGTTCGGGTAGAGCTTCTTCTCGATGAAGTACTCATCGGTGAGCGCGATCTTTTCGAGTTCCATCGCCACGTCGAGCAGCGGATCGTCCTTGATGCCGAGTTCGCCGAGCACCTCGTGGGTGGTGCGCTGCATGATCTTGGCGCGGGGATCGTAGTTCTTGTAGACGCGGTGACCGAAGCCCATGAGGCGGAACGGATCGTTCTTGTCCTTGGCGCGTGCCACATATTCCGGGATCTTGTCGACAGAGCCGATCTCGGAAAGCATGTTGAGAGCCGCCTCGTTGGCGCCGCCGTGAGCAGGGCCCCAGAGGCAGGCGATGCCGGCCGCGATGCAGGCAAACGGGTTGGCGCCCGACGAGCCCGCGAGGCGCACTGTCGAGGTCGATGCGTTCTGTTCGTGGTCGGCATGGAGAATGAAGATGCGGTCCATGGCGCGAGAAAGCACCGGATTGACCTCATACTCCTCGCAGGGCACGGCAAAGCACATACGCAGGAAGTTCGACGCGTAGTCGAGATCGTTCTTCGGATAAACGAAGGGCTGGCCGATATGGTACTTGTAGGCCATGGCCGCGATCGTCGGCATCTTGGCGATCATGCGCATGGAAGCAACCATGCGCTGATGCGGATCGGTGATGTCGGTGGAGTCGTGATAGAAGGCCGAGAGCGCACCTACGCAGCCGCACATGACGGCCATCGGGTGGGCGTCGCGGCGGAATCCGGTGAAGAAGCGGCTCATCTGCTCGTGAACCATGGTGTGACGGGTCACGCGATAGTCGAAGTCGGACTTCTGGGTCGCGGTCGGCAGTTCGCCGTAAAGAAGCAGGTAGCAGACTTCCAGGAAGTCGCCCTGTTCGGCAAGCTGGTCGATCGGGTAGCCGCGGTGGAGCAGCATGCCTTCGTCGCCATCGATATAGGTGATCTTGGATTCGCACGAGGCAGTGGAAGTGAAACCCGGATCGTAGGTGAACGCACCGGTCTGCTTGTAGAGCGAGGCGATGTCGACGACATCCGGCCCGATCGTGCCCTCGCGGATAGGCAGGTCGATGTCCTTGCCTTCGAGGTTCAGTTTTGCGGTATTGTCGGCCATGGCGTCCTCCTGAAGATAGCGCGCCCGCGCTGCGAACAGCTGGCGCGCTTGGTCAACTGTCATCGGTTAGCTATATGATTTCCATTGCGATGCCAAGCTATCCGGACCGCTAATTGTGCGATGCGGCATAGGCCTTTTGGCCAAAAGTCTTACACATGAAGTTTCGAGTTTACTAAAAGTTGCGTCAAGTCTTGTCGATCGCTAGCCGCTCCGCGCAATCGCTTGTGGTTGTGTGTTTCCGTCTTTGCTGTCTATGCTGGTATCGGGCGGTGCGGAATGGACGTAGGCGGCAAGACAAAGGCTTCCGATAGCGGTGCCACGGACGGTGTGCTGATTGAGGCGCAGCGTGACTATCCGCTTGTTTGCGTTGTCCAAAATTCCCTGGAACTAACGCAGGCCGCGCGACCGGCAGAAGGTTGGTGTGTGTTGCGGTCACTTGCCGGCGAGGAGCCCGTTGCCGTTTTGTTGGAGCGGGAGCGGGCGCACGGGCTCCTTCTCCTCATGATTGCCGTCTCCCTGGCTCTCGGGGCGGCGATCTATCAGTCGCTTGCGCGTGAGCCTCCGTTGGTTCCCCTGGCAATCGTTTTCGTCGCGCTGCTGGCCGGATCTCTGTGGTCGCGAAACAGTGGCAGCTCCGTCTTTCCCTGCCCGGTACTTCTCATGGCCGTCGTCGGCGGAATGATCGCAGGCCGGATCGAAACCCTCAATGGCCCTGTTCTTCTCGACGGACCAGTCACGACCACGGTGACGGGGATGGTTGTCGAGCGCGAGATCGACGAGGGCGGACGTGTGCGTTATCTCCTCGATGTACGGCGGACGGAAGATCCTGAACTGAAGCGGCGCCCGAACAGGGTGCGCATGACAGCGTCCGCCAGTCACCAGCCTTACGATAGGGGCAGCGTGGTTTCCGGGCGCGGCAGGTTGTCGCCACCCTCGGGACCCGCCTGGCCGGGCGGGTATGATTTCGCGCGCTCCGCCTACGCACAGGGGATCGGGGCATTCGGCTTCTTCTACCGCGCGCCGACGGCGGTTCCCGCGAATGCTGGAGCTCCAGACGATGAGCCGGCTTTCAAACGGCTGGCCGGTTGGATCGGCGGCATAAGGGCGGATATTTCCGAGCGGGTGCGCTCTGTCGTGCCGGGCGATCCCGGTGCGCTGATTGCGGCACTGACGGTGTCAGACCGGCGCGGCATCAGCGAGGCGACGGTCGAGACGCTGCGCGCGACCGGCCTGGCGCACATCCTGGCCATTTCCGGCCTGCACATGGCGCTCGCCGCCGGCACCTTCTTTCTCGGGCTGCGAAAGCTTGCCGCCCTGTCGCCCGGGCTCGTTGAGCGCTACCCTGTGAAGAAGGCGGCAGCGCTCGCGGCAATCCTGATCGCGACGAGCTATCTAGTCATATCCGGCGCAGGGGTTGCCACACAGCGGGCCTGGCTGATGATGACGGTGATGTTCATGGCCGTCATCGTCGACCGCCCGGCACTGACATTGCGCAACGTGGCGTTCGCCGCGATCGTGATCCTGCTCGTGTCGCCCTCGGCCGTCGTTTCGCCCGGGTTCCAGATGTCCTTTGCCGCCACGATTGCGCTGATTGCCACCTATGGCGCATGGAGCCGCTATCGGCGAAGCGGCGATCACCGCGAAAGTCTCACGGCGCGCCTGCTTCCCGGTTTTGCCGTCAAGCTCATGCGCGGGCTTGCAGGTCTGGCGGCCACGTCACTGGTGGCGGGACTGGCGACCGGCCTGTTCGCCGCCTGGCATTTCCACCGCGTCGCCGGTTACGGGTTGCTGGCCAACCTCCTCGCGATGCCGCTCGTTTCCTTTGTCGTCATGCCGGCGGGGCTGGCGGCGATGCTCGCCATGCCGTTCGGGCTCGATCGCTGGCCGCTTGTCATCATGGGAAAGGGGCTCGAATGGGTGATGGATGTCGCGCGGACGGTCGAAGGCCTCGGCGGCAACATGATCACGGGGCAGATCGGCTTTGCAGCACTTGTCTCGGCTACCGTTGGCTTCCTCGTTTTGACGCTCTTTCACACACGCCTGCGATTGTTGGGGGTGGTGCCGCTCCTGGCCGGCGTCATGCTGACCTTTCCCTCCTTTGCCCCGACACCTCCCGACATTGTGATCGGCGAGGAGGGGCGGCTCGTCGGGATCATTGGGGAGGAAGCAATATCGACCAATGCAACACGCCCGCCGGAGTTCATCTTCGAACAGTGGCAGCGTGCCTGGCGCAGGGACAGTCATCTGCAGCCGCTCACCTCGGTGGCGGCGCCTGAGGATGCGCATGACGCTCTGCGTGTCCTTTCGGATCAGGCGGTCCGAACGCCCGGCCGGTTTATCTGCAGCTCAAGAAGCCGCTGCGTGTCATCGGTCGATGGGCGACTCATCATCGCCCTCGGCGAGCCAGCCGACATGGGGGCAGGGTGCGACCTCGCGGATATCGTCGTTCTGGCCGCAGCCATTCGCAGGCGGGCCTGCCGGTCGGGCGCGACACTCTTCACTGCGCGAACATTGCGGGAGACAGGCGCACTCGGCATTCGTTTTGGCGACGGTCGTAATATGGACGTGGATCCGGCGCTCGGCGGCGCAGTCCGGCCTTGGAGTGTGCAGCGTTACTATGACTGGCGCAAAGACAGTTTTGTTCTGCCGGACAAGGCTGCGAGGCGCGCGATCACCACACTTGGTGACCAGGCGCGGGGCATTATTCTGGCAGGCGAGGCCGATATGAAAAAGCCGGCGAACAGACTGCCCGCCGGCGAAACGCCTTCAGATGCGGCCGAGCCCAGGCTCAGTGATAGCGGCGAATAAGGCCCACCAGCTTCCCCTGCACCTTTACGCGGTCGGGGCCGAAGATACGGGTTTCATATTCCGGGTTGGCGGCTTCGAGCGCGATCGAGGCACCCTTGCGGCGGAAGCGCTTCAATGTGGCTTCCTCGTCGTCCACCAGCGCGACGACGATATCGCCGGGATTGGCGGTGTTGGCATTGCGGATGATCACCGTGTCGCCGTCGAAAATGCCGGCCTCGATCATCGAATCGCCCTTGACCTCGAGCGCATAATGTTCGCCGGCGCCGAGCATTTCGAGCGGCACGGCGACGTCGTGCGTGTTGTTCTGGATCGCGGAGATCGGCACACCGGCGGCAATCCGGCCCATCATCGGCACATGGCCGGTCTGGGCGCCTTCGTCGTTGGCGGGGGCTGCGGGCTTCGAAACCGCGACCGGTTCGGGTTTGCCGCGGCTGCCTTCGATGACGCTCGGTGAAAAGCCGCGGCGCGGCTGCAAAGACGTCTGGTAGCTGTCGGGCAGCTTGATGACTTCCAGCGCGCGGGCCCTGTTGGGCAGACGACGGATGAAGCCGCGTTCCTCAAGCGCCGTGATCAGACGGTGAATTCCGGACTTGGAGGCAAGGTCGAGCGCGTCCTTCATCTCGTCGAAGGATGGCGGAATCCCGCTTTCCTTCATGCGTTCATGGATAAAAAGCAGAAGTTCCTGCTGCTTGCGCGTCAACATGGCCGAGATACCTCTTGCCGAATCTTTGAAACAAAACCGGAACAATCAATACATGTTCCTTTTGTGTTCCGCAAGCCATGAAGAAATGATTAAGGAACATTGGAAGAGCGAAACATAAACGGGACCGCAACGTTACGTCACCGCCGCCCATCATGGTCCGGCGAACTTGTCGATCAAGAGCTGCCGCATGTCGTTCATCGGCAATTCCGGCTGATCGCTGGCGGGGATCATCCCGGGCGCGAAGCCAGCCGGCAGGAAATTGTCCACCAGAGCCTGGTCCCGGCTCACGACATGGACCGTCACCGCGCGGGAGGCATCGGGTCCGGTCACCAGCGGGGCAGGTTGATGATCGCCCAAAATGATGAAGACCGCGTCGTCGCCGAAGGCGGCGATGTAGGAGCCCAGCGTTTCCAGCGAATAGTCGATCGTCGCGATATAATGTTGGCGGATATTGTCCTTTTCGGCCCAGACTTCGCGCGGCGTTTCCCCGCTGTTTGCCTGCTCGTTGAAGACCGTGCCGTCGCCCACGTCGTTCCAGTCGATGAGATGCGGCACCGGCGTCCAGGGGGCGTGGCTCGAGATCAAGGCGATTTCGGCCATCACGGTCTTGCCTTCTTCATGGGCCGGCTCACGCACCAGCTTCTCGAAGGCGGAAAGGGTGTACTGGTCGGGCATGGTGACCCAGTTGAACGGGTCTCCCTTGTAGCCGAGATTTGCAGAGACGAACGTCCGGTCGTAACCGAAATAGCCGGCTTCCGGCCACTCCATGGTGATGGCCGGCATGATGGCCGCGGTCTGCCACCCGGCATCCCGGAAGAGACGGTTCAGGCTCGGCCGATCGCTCAGCATCAGGCGGTCGTAGCGGATTTGATTGTCGACCCACAGGCCGGAGAGGAACGTGCCATGGGCCAGCCAGCTTAGGCCGCCCATGGTCGGCGACAGAGACCAGCCGCTGGCGCTCGCGAAACCGGCCTTCGTCAGTTCGTTCTCAACGCTCTCCAGACGGGGCTTGATCAGCGGACTATAGCGCTCATCTTCCACGGCGCTGCGGCCGTAGGATTCAACGAAGATCAGGATGACGTCGCGACCCCTGACACGGGCGAAGAGCCCGTCACCCGATTGGGGGCCGCTCTTGTCCGAAAGCGCGGTTTCGAACGCGTGCATGTCCCTCACTGAAGTCGCGACCAGATCGAGCCGTGACGAGAGATAGCCATAGGCCTTCGCCGAGACATGTTTGGAGCGCATGTCGTCGGGGGCCATGATCAGTACAGCCAGACAGGTGAGGGCGGTGATACTGAAAAGGCCCAGCAGGGGATATTTCGCCCGGCGCGACAAGCCGATCAGTCTCACCTGTGCGGCCAGGAGAAATCCCAAGACGACCAGAAAGGCTGACACGCCCAGGCCGATGGCGAAAACCGCAGCCCATCGGCCGATGATGCCCGAAAGCAGAAACCAGCCATTCTCGATCATCGTGATGTCGAAATAGGGGTTGAAACGGCGCTGAAAGGCGGACTGAACGGAGATGTCGGCAATCTTGAGAAACAGGATGGTTGCCAGGATAATCGTCAGACACAGTGCGAAGATGCGGGCGAGCGGCCGCGGCAATAGCAATAAAGTGATGATAGCCAGCGGAATTTCGATAGGCAGTACAAGGAAGCTGGAGATATGAAGCGCGTTCGGATGATCCGGCAGGACGAGAGCGATTATGCCGAGCATCGTGACATAGAAAGTCGCAAGCCAGGCTTTCCAGTCCATCTCGCGTCTAGCGTCGTTGGGTGAATCGGATCTTGTCATGGGGGAAGTTGGCTTCATCGATGCATCTGTGTTTTCGCGGCTCGAACAGGAAATGATGTCTTGAGAACGGTTCGGATCATTCTGTCGATCTTGTTCGCGCTTTTCTTTCTCGCCGTGCTCGTGGCGATGGACGGGAAGGCCGTGGCTGCAAAGCTTCTGGATGCTTCACCATTGGCCGTAGTGGCGGGGTTATGCATTGTCCAGATCCAGGTCATCCTGTCTGCTTATAGATGGAAATTCACCGCGCAACGANTGGGGCANGANATCGCNTTCCCGATTGCCATCCGNGAATACTACATNGCCAGCACNTTNAACCNGGTTNTGCCGGGAGGNGTCGCCGGCGACGCNATCCGCGCCTATCGCAGCAGCAAGGGCGGAGNGGGCGGACTGAAAAGGCCNGTTGCNGCNGTNGCGCTTGAACGATTGTCCGGTCAACTGGCCTTNCTGACCNTATTGAGTGCNGGNTTTCTNGNCTGGCCCTTCCTGCCTCAGGATANGATGCCNGNCGAATTCTCCNAAGGGATCTGGNTGGCACCCGTCNTCTTGNTGATTGCCNTCNTTGNNGGAGCATTTCNTCGCNGCNGCATTCGTTCCGCAAAAATTTGCGCAGTATCGGCGACACCTGGCGGAGGTATTCTGGCATCGCGGAGCGTTTCTCCGTCAGTTCCTCACCAGCCTTATTGTCGTTGCAACCTACGTTGCCACTTTTGCGATTGCTTCCGTCGCCGTCGGGGCTCCGCTGCCGTTAATCGGACTGCTCACCGTCATTCCGCTTTGCCTGTTCACCATGATGATCCCGATCGGGGTCGGTGGTTGGGGGACCCGTGAGGCAGCTGCGGCGCTCCTCTGGCCGGTTATCGGATTGTCCTCCACCGCGGGGGTCAGTGCCAGCATTCTTTACGGGGCCATCTCGCTCGTCGGTGTCGCAGTGCCAGCGGCGCTTTTCGTTGTGCACGCTGCCATCCGCGATCTCATAAGTGCGAAGGCGNACAAGGGNCTNCGGATCTAAGTTTCCNGCCTGGCATAAATGTCTCCGGACGGTTCGTCGGGAGATAATTCANAGACGAAGCGCTTCATCTCGCTGGCGGTCAGCCAGTTTTTCGCGACAAACCGGTGTCGCTCGCCGAGNACNCGATTGAAGCGGTAATCGCCGATCTCCATCAGCCTGTCGATGCAGCCGANCGCGGTCGCTGCCATTGCCGGAANATATTCGAATGCGACGAGCGGGATCGGTGANGTGAGACCNTTGAGGATATCGAGNTCAGCGCCTTCGACGTCGATNTTGCAGAAGGCGGGTTTGCCANATTGCGCGATCATCNCATCCAGCGTTGTGACAGGCACNGTGATCTTCCGGTCCCAGACCACAGACTTGAAAGAGTCGATGTTGCCGACCGTCTCGATGAATTGTTGCGAGGTGCTTGTGACCGTCGGATTGCGGCTTGAAATGACGAGTTCGATTTCGCCCTCGCTGTCGCCGACCGCCTTTTCCTCGAGTGCGGTGAGCCGGCGACCGATATGTCGCCTGACGAGATCGGCCAGAAGCGGCTGGGGTTCGACCGCGACGACCCTGGCGCCAATGGAAAGCAAGGTGTGNGANCGGCTGCCGACATGNGCGCCGATNTCGAAAACCATGTCACCNGGTGAAATCAGTTCGCGATAGAANCGTTTGAGCGCGANACGNCGCCATGGCTGTCCGTAATAGACGACNAGNGAGCGCNCNATGCCGTAGGCCACGTCGAAGCGGGAGACCTNGCCTTTCATATAGCTCGGTCAGCCCTGACCAGGAATACGACATCGGTCGNGAAGGAATAGGTCAGAANCACAAGCGCGNTNGCNGCNATCACACTGGAAACNGGCGGGACGACAAAGGGAAGAAGCAGGCTCAACAGTGCTACGACCTGATAGACACAGATCAGCTTACGCCGAAACGAGGGTGGGAGNGGGCGTTTGAGAGCGGGATAGATGCGCTGGGCGANNANGAAAAAATATCGCATCAGCCCCACCAGNAGGACCCACCAGCCNGCCTTGTCGAACATGTAGCATGCCGCTGACAGAGCGAGGATGAGAAACGCGTCCAGTTCCATGTCGAAACGCCAGCCAAGCTCCGATTCCAATCGGAAGCGACGGGCCAGATAGCCGTCGACCCCATCCAGAAGCAGAGCCAGCGCGACAAGTCCGATCAGAAATTCCTGGTTGCGCCCCAAAGCTGCCGAACCGTAATCGAAAACAATCATGGCCGATGCCAGGCTGATGATCGCTGCACGTATGGCTGTCACACGGTTTGCCACGCCAAAACGGGGCGCCNAATGGAACTCGAGCCCGTGCATGACCAGTGCGAATATGATCAGAAGCAGGCAGCCGGCAGCAAAAACACTTGAGGGAGCAAGCGCCTGCACCGAGGCGACCACGAGATAAAAGACGACTGCCGCGACGAATATGACGCCCAGGCTGATGGCGGCATCGACCCGGAGCTGCCGGGATATGCCTGATCCGATACACGCAGTCGATGTGCGCTCCATCGCGCCGGGACCGTTATGCAGCGAGGTCATCAATACCTCCTCGTCGCACCGTGACGCCCGGCCATTCGGGGCAGGGTCTGATCGTTTGTGCAGTTGTCGACAAGGCGATGCGGCCCTTGTTAGTCGAATTAAACATCTAATTTACCTGAACATCTCGCAGTCGAGGTTCTTTTGGCCAAAACTGTTTGCGTGCAATTTCCGAGAACGCAATCGGATAACTTATAGCAGGCTTTTTGCACGGTAAGCGATGGGAAGTGTGCAGTGCCAATGCCCTCCACATTTACGCGCGGCTTTATGTGGTATTGGGGCTGGCAAAAGCTGATGCCTCCAACTACGTCATGCCTTTACGGTATGGATAGCCTCAATCATCAGGAGACCGCGTTTTGAGTGAAATCCGTACTGACATGCCCGGCACGGGCGAGGGAAGGGCACTCTGGTTTCGGGAAGCTGGTGCCTGCGAGCTCCGATCCGAGGTGGTTGCCGCCCCCGCGGGAGATCAGGTTCTCATCGAGATGCTTTACTCCGGCATCAGCCGCGGGACTGAATCGCTGGTTTTCCGCGGCCAGATTCCGGCAAGCGAACACGAGCGTATGCGCTGCCCTTACATGGGCGGAAGCTTCGAATTTCCAGTGAAATATGGATATGGCGCGGTCGGAACGGTGGTGCGCGGCACCCCTGAGCTGGTAGGCCAGACCGTTTTCTGCCTCCATCCCCATCAGGATCGATTTGTCGTCGATACATCTGCTGTCACATGCCTGCCGGCAGGGCTTCCTGCCGAGCGCGCCGTTCTGGGCGCGAACATGGAAACAGCGCTCAATATCAGCTGGGACGCCGGTCTTCTCCCGGGGGATCGCGTCGCGATATTCGGTGCGGGCGTCGTCGGCACGCTGGTGGCCTATATCGCCTCGCGGATCGTTGGCACCGAGGTAGTGCTGATCGACCGGAACGCAAAGCGCGAGCGGCTGGCGCATGCGCTCGGCATTCCTTTCGCACATACCGATGAGATCAGCGGAGAGTTTGACGTGCTCATCAACGCGTCAGGCAATGCCGACGCGCTGGCCGTTGCGCTTGATCATGCCGGGCAGGAGGCAATGATCGTCGAGGCCAGCTGGCATGGCGCACGGCAGGCCACGCTGCCACTGGGCGGCGCCTTCCACTCGAAGCGCCTCTCGATCGTCAGTTCGCAGGTCGGCTCGGTTCCGCCCGGTCAGCGGGCGCGGTGGAGCTACAGGCGGCGCATGTCGAAGGCGCTTGATCTTTTGCGTGACGAAACGCTCGAGGCGCTTATATCCGGTGAAACATCGTTTGTCGGGATCGCGGAGGCCTATGGCGCGATCATCGACGATCCCGGCACGCTCTGTCACCGCATTCAATACTGAAGAAAGAGAACCCATGTTTGCCATCGAAGTCCGCGATCATGTCATGATCGCTCACAGTCTCCCTCGTCCGGTCTTCGGCCTAGCGCAAGGCATGCATGGGGCGACATTCGTCGTCGACGCTGCATTCTACACCCGCGAACTCGATGAGGATGGGCTGGCCGTCGATATCGGCCTGGCCACCGGCGTATTGAGCGAGGTGCTCAAGCCTCTGAACTACCAGAACCTCGACGAGCTTGAGATTTTCAAGGGCAAGGTGACGACCACCGAATTCCTCGCCAAACATGTGTTCGACCAGATTGCCAACGCGATCAAAGACGGGCGCCTCGGCGAAGGCGGCGGCCGGATTTGCAAGCTGCGTATCATGCTGCATGAATCCCACACTGCACGCGGCTGGTACGAGGCCGATCTTTGAGCCAATCAGTCATATTCGCCTATCCCGGCCACCTGGAGACGAAAACCGGCGGATACGGCTATGACCGCCGGGTCATCGAAGGTTTGAAAAGCCTGGGCTGGGATGTCACCCTTCTGGGACTGGGAGATGGATTTCCGTTCCCTTCCGATGCGATGCTGCGGCAGGCCGAGGCCAGCTTAT
The DNA here is from genome assembly GCA_002707605.1 of Hoeflea sp. Taxonomy (GTDB): domain Bacteria; phylum Pseudomonadota; class Alphaproteobacteria; order Rhizobiales; family Rhizobiaceae; genus Pseudohoeflea. The sequence continues at coordinate 80,967 of PANK01000010.1, read as the reverse complement.
CGACCGTGCCGGATGGAACGCGGGTCATCATCGATGGTCTTGCGTTCGGCGTACTGGACACCTGGGCGGAGCGCGAAGGTGAGCGGCTGCGCATTCTCGCGCTGGTTCACCATCCTCTGGCGCTGGAGACAGGGAACTCGGAAGCGCAGCAACACTCGTTTCACGACCGTGAAAAGCGCNCACTGGCNCATGCCGCTCATGTCATCGTCACGTCGCAGACCACTGCGGATACGTTGATCGAGGACTATGCGGTCGATCGCGCCAAGATCGATGTGGCCGTGCCGGGTACGGACCGCGGCNCGAGACCCGAACCACAGGAATTCCGTNCCGANGATCCTNAGCGTNGGCACGCTGACCCGGCGAAAGGGGCACGACNTCCTGATCGCNGCGCTCAAGCGTNTGGAAAANCTGTCCTGGAATGCCGTGATCGTCGGCAGTCCGGTGCATGACAGGGATACGGCGCAGAGCCTCGNAGCGCAAATCNGCGAACTGGGTTTGTCGGACCGGGTCCGTCTGGCGGGCGAACAANCCGAGTTGGGNGNTTTCCTGAGATCGGCCGACATNTTTGCGCTCGCCTCCCGCTACGAAGGCTACGGGATGGTGTTTGCCGAAGCGCTTGCCNACNGTCTGCCGATCGTCGCATGCCGGNCAGGGGCGATACCGGANGTGGTGCCNGCAGAGGCGGGCATCCTGGTGCCGGTGGACGANGTCGACGCTTTTGCAGANGCGCTCGGCAGCTTTCTGACCGACGAAGCTNTACGCCTGAAATANGCTGACGGCGCNTATNAAGCCGGNNGNANGTTGCCGGGNTGGGATGTCCCCGCCGGAATTTTCAATGACCGGNTGAGGAAACTCGCGTGACNGATTTCGANGCAACATGGCTNTCTCTNCGNGAGCCGGCCGATCGNGCCGCCCGCGATGACGAGCTGGTCGNCATGCTGGCGTCCCATTGCCGNAGCCTGACCGATTGCGCGGTGCTTGATCTCGGTTGCGGCACCGGATCGACGTGGCGTGCGCTCAACGAGGCGCTGCCCCGGGNAGCCCGGTGGACGCTCGTNGATCAGGACCAGAGGCTGCTCGANGCCGCANCGCGTCTGGTNGNTGANCGGGAAACCATTCAATTCCATCNACAGGACATACGCGANCTCGCNCAGNTGCCGCTTGCGAAGGGCGTCGTGGTGACCGCTTCGGCCCTGTTCGATCTCTGCTCGGANAATTACGTCGCGTCNNTGNTCGAGCGNATCGCNAGCGACGGATGCCCGCTNTATGCGGCGCTGAACTTCAACGGCGTCATCCGCTGGACCATCCCGCATGCCCTCGATGCCACGGTGCAGGCCGATTTCAACCGGCATCAGCAAACCGACAAGGGTTTTGGNCCGGCTTTGGGGCCAAAGGCGACACAAAGNCTNGCNGACCACCTGACAGCCGCACGCTACGCNGTCCATATAGCCAATTCGCCTTGGCTCATGTCGGCGGAGCAATCCGCATTGCAGCGGGCTTTTCTTGGNGGCTTGCGGCAGCCACTCATCGAAATGGGGAGCTTGTCGGCGTCTCAGATNGAAGAGTGGTTCGCATTCCGGTTNGANATGATCGAGNCAGANGGTTGCGTCTGCGAGGTCGGGCACAGCGATCTGCTGGCATTTCNTNCNGNNGNCTGAGCGTCAACCGAAGCGGCAATCGAACAGGATGTCGCTTCCCAGATCNTANACCTCGGTGGCGGGNCGGCGGGCCTCGCTCAGCTTNTCGATCGGCGGCAGAATGATCCCGGCGGGACCGGCGCCGATGATGATCGGCGAAATCGCCACGTGGAGGCGGTCGACNAGGCCNGCNTCCAGGAAACGGGCGATCGTCCGCGCGCCGCCTTCNACGAGAATNCGNCGCANCCCNCGNGCNCGNAGNNCNTCNAGNATCTCGCCGGCATCNATTCCNTTCTGCTGAGCCGGCAAGTTGATGATGGTCGCATCGCCCAGCGTCTTTCTCTCGGCATGTGCGCCCTGGATCACGATTACCGGCGCGCCGCCATCCTGAAACAGTTTTTCTTCNCCGGTCAGTTTGGCGTGGCAATCGATGATGACCCTGACGGGATGCTCGCCCTCGACGAGATAGACCGAGAGGCTGGGATCGTCCGCCTGCATGGTGCCTTCACCGATGATAACGGCATCAGTCAGGGCGCGGCAGCGGTGAAGGTGCGCCAGACCATCCGGGCCGGACACGTCGCGCGCGTCGCCCGTTTCCGTGGCAATACGACCGTCCAGAGACTGGCCGACCTGTGCCACCACGAAATTCTCACGAGCCGAAGCGATCGGGCCATAGAGGGCAAAAGCAGGCTCCGTGGGTTCATAAGCCACGCTTTCTTGAGAACGCAGGGCGCGCAACCTCGCCCATATTGCGTCCGTCATCCGCACATCGCGCATCAGTCTGCCTTACAGAATCTTGTACAGGGTCCGGTCACGCTTGATGACGTGATGGAGTAAAACAGCACCGATATGAAGCGCGAAGAGGCCCAGCAGAATCCATGAGCTGGCCCAATGAATGCCGGAAAGAATGCCGGCGATCTCCGGCGATTTGCCGATCGGACTCCAAATCGGCACCAGGCCGAACCACTCAAACGGGAATCCATGGGCATTGGTTGCGAGGAAGCCGCTGACCGGCATGATGATGAGGAATGCGTAAAGGAGACCGTGAACGGTGGAGGCCGCAATCTGCTCCAGCCTGGTGCCTTCCGGTTCGGGAGCTTCAGCGGTCAACTTGTTGCCCAGCCGCACCAGCATGAGCCAGAGCACGAGGAAACCGAGGCTTTCGTGGATCAGGTAGAAATCGAGCGACCATTCCTTGCTGATGAAGCTGATGGTAAATCCCAGCGGCCAGGTCAACAGCACCAGCACCGCCACAAGCCAATGCAGGATGCGCGTTGCGGGCGGGTAGATCGATACCGAAATGTCCCTGCTGGCGGTTTTCTGAAATGTCATGGGTCATCCAAAGGTGATCATTTGAGGTTGAGCAATTTTAGCTGCCGCATTCAGCGCTTGCATAGCTCTTTATTGAAGCCGCTTTTAGCGGCGCGATAGACCGAGTGCTACATAACGATGTCGTGATGAGATCGAAAACCGTGCACGAAAGGCGCCCAAGAGCCCCGATCACTATGCCCGTAGTCAACGTCACCGCGCATTTGGTGGAGCGATATGGTCACGGACGTCGCCGGGGCCTTGTTTTCGCCCCGTTCGTAAGGATGTGTTAAGCTTTCACGTCTTTCGGAGGTCTTCATGGCGCTTGCCGCATCGCATCGCTTGCAGGACGGCGTCTTGGCTGTCGAAACAATGACGCGCTTTGCGCTTGCTGTCCTGGCTCTGGGGTCGGGCGTTTACACCTATCTCGGCGTCCGCAGTCTTCTCGATGGCTCTCCGACTGCGATCTTCTTCGCGGCAATCATCTATTCCGCTTCGGTCTCGGTCGCCATCTACGCCTTCTGGTCCTACATGGCGCGCTTCTATCCCCACGTCACCGGAGCTGCGTTCCGCGGCGCCCTGATCGGCGTGATGGCGCTCGGCTGCGCGATGATTATTGCCATGTCTAGCTGGCTCAACGCGGCGGCTCTTGCCGGATCGGCGGCGCTCGAGCAGCATCTGGCCGAGACGGTTCAGGACTATACGGCCGACCTCGACCAGGCGCATCAGAACGCGCTGGCGGCACAGAGCCTGCTGCCGGACATTCAGCGCACCTCGGAACGGTTTTCGCGGCTTGCCGAGGATGANCGCCAGAACGGAGCGCTGACGGGAACCACGGGGTCGGGTAGCGTNGTNCAGCTCCTGAGCCAGATGTCGGCCCAGCTCAGTGAACTGGAAAACGGNATCATCGCNTCGCGTGAAAGNGTGGCAACGCTCTTTGACGAGGGACGNGCCCATCTTGCCACCATGCGATCTCTTGTGTCCGCGCCAGGCGCCGTGGCGCCGCGCAGCGATGCATTTTCCGCCGAAGTCGTTGCGCTTTCCGGCGTCATCACCTCGCTGGAGCAGACCTCGATCGCTCCGTCCGTCAAACGTGCGGCGGAAGATCTCTCGCTCGGCTTCATCGCGCCGGTTGCGGACGGGCGNGGGGCCGATCTGGCGGACCGGCAGGATCAGGTGATGCAGACGATCCGGGCTTCGGTGTCGGCACAGTCCCAGGTTCTCTCGCAGGCTGCCGACGATATCCTGTCGCGCGAGACAGTGCCCGAGCGACGCTTCGTTCCGCTGTCGTCCGCGGAAGCCGTTCTGCGCTATGCCGCCGACTTTATCCCCGCCTGGGCGGGGGCAATCTCCATTGATCTGCTTCCTGCCGTTCTCGTCTTCATCTTGGCGATCGTGCACGGCGCAATGCGGCGGCAGGAGGAGCGGTTGCCGTTCGCGCAGAGGATTACGGCTGCCGAGTTGCTCGAGGCTCTTGAAGTGCAGCGCGCGCTCGGCCGGCGGGGCGTCGATGTCGAGGACGCCCTGCAGTCCGCCGAAGCGGAAGCCGAAAGGGAGCGCGAGCGAGACGCTTCCAATATCACCAGTCTCGACATGTCGGCGAAGGCGCCGCGCAAGGGCCCGCCGGCGTGAAACCGTCATCCCTCGCACCACGCTTCAAGGCTGCCGTTCTCACTATCGACGACGGTCAGCTGATGCGTGCCGCATTTTTCGGACTTCTGATGGCTGCCGCCGTTTTCCTGTTTCTCGACGTGCGGGAAATGAGCAAGGCGAGCGGCGATCTGCCCGGCCATGATCCGATGCGAACGGACGCGCCCATGTTGCCGCCGGCGCTGACGGACGGCGAGCCACAGGAGCCTCCGGTGGAGCCGGAAACGTCGTCCGAGATCCTCAGCCAGCCGATGCGTTTCGAGCTTCTTTCCGGCGGGACGCTCAAGGCCGAAGGGTCGATCAATGTGGGCGCATCGGAACGATTTGCCGAGGAGATCGCGGCGCGTGGGGAGTATGTGAAAGTGGTATCGCTCAATTCGCCGGGCGGTTCAGTCGACGATGCGCTGACGATATCCACATTGATCCGGGAAAAAGGTCTCGACACGAAAGTGGCGACCAAGGCGCTCTGTGCGTCTTCCTGTCCTCTTATCCTGGCCGGCGGTGTCGCGCGGCAGGCCGAGGACGACGCGATTGTCGGTGTGCATCAGATATTCAGTGCCGGACAGGACAAGCCCACCGCCGAACAGGCCATGTCNGGCGCGCAGACCACGACNGCGCGTATCGCNCGNCATCTCGACAAGATGGGNATCGGNAACGGGCTGTGGCTCAACGCGCTCGAAACGCCCCCGGACCGGCTNTACTATNTGACGACCGAGGAGATGGCCGAGTTCAACCTGACNACCGAAGCCACNTCGGCAAACTAGGCAATAAGCGACGTAAGCCGAAAGAGTGTCGTTCGGATCACGCGCTCAATACCAGCACATCCGTTTGATCACCCGTATGGGCTGCGGGCGCAAAGGGCGGGCGGATGATCAGGCAGTCGGCGTCCGCAAAAACGCTCATCAGGGACGAGTCCTGAAGCTGGAACGAAGAGGCGACGGTCTGTCCGTCGGCGTTCAAGGACAGGCGGCCGCGTATATAGTCCTGCCTCTCGCCATTTTCTTCCAGGGCATTGCCGAGAAAGGCTTTTTGAATCCGGTGAGGCGCAGGGCGGCCGGCCAGAAGTGCGACCAGCGGCTCGAGGAAGAGATAGCCGCAGACCAAGCTCGATGCCGGGTTTCCGGGCAGGCCGAGCACCTTCAGTTCGCCCAGCCGGCCCGACATCAGCGGCTTGCCGGGGCGCATGGCGATCTTCCAGAAATCGAGGTCCATGCCGCGATTCTTGAGCGCCGTCTGGACCAGATCGTGATCGCCGACCGATGCGCCGCCGATCGTCACAAGAACGTCGGCACCTTGCGCGACGGCCGAATCAAGCGCCGCATCAAGTGCTTCCATCCTGTCTTCGGCGATGCCGAGATCGATGATCTCACCGCCTGAAGTGCGCACCATGGCTCCGATGCCGAAGGTGTTGGAGGCGATGATCTGGCCGGGGCCGAGTTCTTCACCGGGCAGCTTGAGTTCGTCACCGGTCGCGAGGATCCCGACCTTCGGCCTGGCATAAACCTCAACCTCCGGATGGTTCATGGCCGCGGCCAAGGTGATCGCGCCGGGATCGAGAAGCCGTCCGGCGGAGAGGCCGGCGCGGCCTTCAGTGAAATCGACGCCGGCGAGGCGGATATGTTTTCCTTCCGGCGCAGCGACCGTCATTCGCACCCGCCCATCTTCAAGCTTTTCGGTGTCTTCCTGAATGACGATCGAATCGGCACCTTTGGGTAGCGGGGCGCCGGTGAAGATGCGCACTGCCTGGCCTGCCTCGAGCTTACCCTCGAAACCATGCCCGGCAGCGGATTCGCCGATCAGCGCGAGTTCTGCGCCAGGTTCCTGAACATCGGCACTGCGGACGGCGTANCCNTCCATNGCCGAGGCCGAGAANGGNGGCTGGGTGCGCANNGCCACNAGATCGCGGGCNAGCACGCGGCCGGCGGCTTCCGAGAGCGGCAGTGTTTCCGTGCGGGCGACCGGTGTAGCGTCGCCAGTGACGCGGGAAAGGGCTTCCTCGACGGGCATCAGGGCCATGAGTGTTGTTCCTTTCCTTGGTGAGGATCAGTCGGTGGGGTTGGCTGTCCAGTCGCCGGACTTGCCGCCGGATTTCGCCAGTACGCGGATGCCGGAGATTTCCATGCCGCGGTCGACGGCCTTGGCCATGTCGTAGATGGTNAGNCATGTGACGGAGGCAGCCGTCAGGNCTTCCATCTCCACACCGGTCTTGCCGGTGANNCGCGCAAGNGCNCGCACGCGCAGGCCNGGCAGGGTNTCGTCGGGTGTGATGTCGACCTCGACCTTGGTGAGCGCCAGNGGGTGGCAGAGCGGAATGAGATTGGCGGTCTGCTTGGCGGCCATGATNCCGGCAATGCGGGCGGCGCCGATNACGTCACCNTTCTTCATGTCGCCAGCGAGGATCAGTGCGAGCGTTTCGGGCTTCATCCTCACATGGCCTTCGGCNGTCGCTTCCCGGCGTGTGTCGNCCTTGTCGCCGACATCNACCATGGAGGCAGAGCCGTCCTCGGCGAGGTGGGTCAAACGTGGTGTNTCGTCNTCGCCNTTGCCCATNANCTATTCNGCGGCCGAAAGGCCTGCCTCGTNGAGACCAAGAAGCGTACGGGTGGCAGCGGTCACGTCCGTCTGGCGCATCAGGCTCTCGCCGACGAGNAAGGTGGAAATGCCGCTCTTGTTCAGACGCGCGCAATCGTCGGCAGTGAAGACGCCGCTCTCGCCGACAAGCAGATAGCCGTCCTTATCCGGCACCATCGGCGCGAGGCGCTCGCTGACCTCGAGCGAGGTCTCGAAGGTGCGCAGATTGCGGTTGTTCACGCCAACCAGCCGGCTGTTAAGATGGGTGAGGGTGCGTTCCATTTCGGCTTCGTCATGGACTTCGATCAGCGCATCCATGCCAAGTTCGAAGGTTTCGTCCTCGATGCGCTTGGCGTCGTCATCCGAAAGGGCCGCCATGATGATCAGGATGGCGTCAGCGCCCCAGGCGCGGGCTTCGTGCACCTGATAGGTGTCGAACATGAAGTCCTTGCGCAGCGCGGGCAGGGTGACCGCATTGCGGGCAACGGTGAGAAACTCCGGCGCGCCCTGGAAGGACGGGCTGTCGGTCAGCACCGAAAGACAGGCTGCACCGCCGGCCTCATAGGCCTTGGCGAGGCTCGGCGGATCGAAATCCGCACGAATCAGGCCCTTGGACGGGCTCGCCTTCTTGATTTCCGCAATCAGTCCGGTCAGTCCGGCATCACGCTTGGTTTCAAGCGCTTTCATGAAACCGCGCGGCGCTTCGACGTCCGCCTGCATCGCTTTCAGCTCATCGAGCGAACGGGCGGATTTCGCGGCTGCGATCTCTTCGCGCTTGTAGACTTCGATCTTCTGGAGAATATCGGCCACGGCTCAGGCCTCCTTCTTCGGCGCTTGCGCTTTCGAAACGGTCACGAGTTTTTCAAGCGTGGCCAGTGCCGCGCCGCTGTCGATGGACTTGGCTGCCATCTCGACACCATCGGTCATGGTTTCCGCCTTGCCGGCGATGATGAGCGAGGCTGCGGAGTTCAAAAGCACGATCTCGCGATAGGCGTTTTTCTCGCCCTCGAGCACGGCCCGCAGGGCCTTGGCATTGTAGACGCCATCGCCACCCTTGAGTTCCGAGAGATCGACACGATTCAGGCCGCACTCTTCCGGCGTGATCGTGAACTCACGGATTTCGCCGTTTTCGAGCGCCACGACCTGCGTGGTGCCGGTTGTCGTCATCTCATCGAGACCGTCGCCATGAACGACCCAGACGGTTTCGGAGCCCATGTCGCGCAGCACCTCGGCGATCGGGCGCAGCCATTGCGGCGAGAAGACACCCACGAGCTGGCGCGTCACGCCCGCCGGATTGGAAAGCGGGCCGAGGATGTTGAAGATGGTGCGGGTGCCGAGCTCGACGCGGGACGGGCCGACGAAGCGCATGGCGGAATGATGGGCGGGCGCGAACATGAAGCCGAGGCCGGCTTCGCGGATGCAGGTCGCAATTCCCTTGGGCGGCAGCTCGATCTCGACGCCGAGCGCCATAAGGGAATCGGCGGCACCGGATTTCGACGACAGCGCGCGGTTTCCGTGCTTGGCCACCGGCACGCCGCAACCGGCGACTACGAAGGCGGTGCAGGTGGAGACATTGTAGGTGCCGGAGGCATCGCCGCCGGTGCCGACGATATCGACAGCGTCGGCGGGGGCCTCGACGCGGATCATCTTTCTGCGCATCGTCGAAACCGCGCCTGCGATCTCGTCGACGGTTTCCCCGCGCACACGCAATGCCATCAGGAAGCCGCCGATCTGCGACGGCGTTGCTTCGCCCGACATCATGACGTCAAAGGCGGCGGTCGCTTCTTCCTGATTCAGGGCTTCCCCGGCAGCCACCTTGGCGATGAAGGGTTTCATTTCAGCCATTGATCGTCGGTTCCTTGCCGCTCTGCGGATCCCGTCGCCGGGATCAGTAGGAGATTGCGCGCTCGGCGAGCGTCTGGTTGATGCTCACACCATAGGTGTCGCGCAGTTCTGTGACCATCTGGTCGAGGAGGTCGTCGGCTACGCGTGCCGAGATCTGCTGCCGATCCTGATCCTGGACGGCGTCCGCGCCGCTTCCGGAATTGACCGACATGACCTTGAACACGATACGGTTCTGGCCGCCTGCATCGGCTGCGACACCGGCAAGCCCCTGGGGGCCGCCGAAGGCTGCCTCGACGGCTGCTTGGCCAAAGACCGGATCCTCGTCGCCGCGCTTGAGCGAGTACTTCTGCTCGACGGCGACACCGAGTTCAGCCGCGACCATATCCAGGCTTTCGCCGTTCTTGACCTTGTCGGCCACCTCGGTTGCCTTGGCGCCGAGCGCTTCGTTGGCCTTCTCGGCCTTCCAGTCGGCAATCACCTGATCGCGAACCTCGTCGAGTGGCTTCTGGCGGGCAGGGGTCACTTCATCCACCTGATACCAGACATAACCGTCGGAACCGATATTGATGGGCGGCAGTTCGACATTCACGTCTGCCTCGAAGGCGCCTTGCAGAAGGTCGCGCGATTCCGGGATGTCGTTGATGACCTTGCCGGACGGGTCGCGGCCGGCTCTGTCGACGGCTTCGACGGTCCGCATGGGAAGCTTCTGCTGGGTTGCAGCTTCCGACAGAAGCGTGCCGCCGGCCAGGGCATCCTCAAAATTGTCGTGGACTGTCATGACCTGGTCATAGGCTTCGGTGAGCGCGAGTTCCTTGCGGATTTCGGGCTCCATTTCCTCCAGGCTCTTTTCAGCGCCGGCTTTGATGTCGCTGACGCGAAGAATCACCGGTCCGAAGGGGCCATCGACGACACCGGTGGTGCCACCTGTTTCCGCGACGTTGAACACAGCCTCGCCGATAGCGGCGGACGGCGCATCTTCCTTTGTAAAGGAACCGATACCCATATCGTTCGGGTTGCGGCCCATCTCTGTGGCTAGGTCGTCAAAGCTGGTGCCGGATTCGAGTTTGGCCGCTGCTTCATCGGCTGCTGCCTGGTCGGGGAAGACCAGCTGGTCGACGGAACGCTGCTCGGGAGTCGAGAACTTGGCCTTGTTGGCCTCGTAATCCTGACGGACGGTCTCTTTCGAGATGGAAGCGGGATCGGCGATGTCTTCCGGCTTCAGCGTCACATAGGTGATTTTGCGGTATTCAGGCGCTTCGTAATCAGCCTTGTGTTCTTCGTAATAGGCTTCGACCGCGGCATCGTCAGGCTCGGGGCCTGCTTCGAGAACGTCCGGGGTGAGCAAGATGTAGTTCACGTCACGGGTTTCGGACTGATAGGCGGCAAGCGCCTCGATCATGGCGTCCGGGGCCTGGAAACCGTCGGAGACCGCTTCCACGATCTGGGCTCGGACGGCAACCTTGGAGCGGCTTTCGATATATTCGGCTTCCGACATTCCCACAGAGCGCAGCACCTGAGTGAAGTTGCCGCGGTCGAAACGACCGTTGAAATCGTGGAAGGCCGGATCATCCGCCACCAGCTTGGCAAGACGGTCGTCGGAGAGGCCGAGATTCATGCGGCGCGCCTGCTCATCGAGAGCGGCACCGGCGATGACTTCGCCGAAGGTGCGCTGCGGTATACCAAAAGCTTTCGCCTGCTCGCTGGTCAGCCGGGTGTTCATCTGACGTCCGATGGAGGCCATCTGCCGGTCATAGGCGAGGCGGTACTCGTTGGGCGTCACGGTGGTGTCGCCGACCGTCACAACTGAATTGCTTGCGGCGGTGAACATCGAGCCGCTGATTCCCCAGACGCCGAATGCGGCGACGAGAAGAATGAGAAGCAGTTTGGCGACCCAGCCCTTGGAGGCGTCTCTGAGGGTGTCAAGCATGATGGCTCCGGCATGTCCGGGGCCGGCACAACGCGCGGCCCGATTAGAATACTGGTGACCCTTTAGACCAAAGAGCAAGGCTTTTGAAGGGGATCAGGCCTTCCTGTCCCAGTGATTGCGTTCGCTCTCATTGGCATTGTCACATGGCTCTGCTAATCCCGGCGCAGATTAGCTTGCAAGGGAGATGTTGATGACGCCCGATATCCGTCCGCTGGTTGCGGGAAACTGGAAGATGAACGGACTGAGGTCCGATCTCGATCAGATCAAGGCGATAGCCGACAGCATTGACGCAGAGCTCGCCGAAAAGATCGACATTCTCCTGTGCCCGCCGATGACGCTTCTTTATGTCGCGACTGCATTGGCGGAAGACACGGCCTTGCTGGTCGGTGCGCAGGATTGCCATACCGCGCAGTCCGGTGCCCATACCGGCGATGTTTCGGCGCAGATGATCGCCGACTGCCTGGGCGAGTTCGCAATCGTCGGCCATTCCGAGCGCCGCACCGACCACGGCGAGGATGACGCGACGGTCAAGGCCAAGGCGCAGGCGGCGATTTCTGCGGACCTGACCGCGATCGTCTGCATCGGCGAAACCGAGGAAGAGCGCAAATCCGGCAAGACCCTCGAGGTTCTNGGNCGNCAGNTNGANGGTTCGGTTCCCGGCGGNGCAACTGCCGANACCGTGGTNATNGCCTATGAACCNGTCTGGGCGATCGGTACNGGNCTCACNCCGACNCCGGCNGATATCGAGGAAGCNCATGCNTTCATGCGCAAGACGCTTGCCGATCGCTATGGCGAGGAAGGCANGAAGATGCGGCTCCTCTANGGCGGNTCCGTCAAGCCNGGNAATGCNANCGAANTGATGGCNATCGCCAATGTCGACGGCGCGCTNGTCGGCGGCGCGAGCTTGAAAGCGGTNGATTTCCTCGCCATCTGTGAAGCCTACCGCACGCAGCATTGAGGCNAAGCGGTTTTNCGGGGCAGGGCAATTGGGCCCGAACCCCTTGGAAATCNGCCNAGCCTCGTGTAAAGAGCGCGCAAATTCTCCGAACGGCTGCCACTCTGGCGGTTACGCGAGCAGGAATATTCCATGCATACGGTTTTGATTGTCATCCATCTCATGATCGTGCTCGCCCTTGTGGGCGTGGTGCTGATCCAGCGTTCCGAAGGCGGCGGCCTCGGCATCGGCGGCGGTTCCGGCTTCATGTCGGCGCGCGGTGCAGCCAATGCGCTCACCCGCACCACCGCGATTCTCGCGACTGCTTTCTTCATCACCTCGCTGGCGCTCGGCCTGCTCGCCCGTTACGGCTCGAGCCCGACCGACATTCTCGACCGGATCCCTGTCGAAACGCAGGGCCAGGGCAACGGCATTCTCGACCAGCTTGGCGGTTCGAGCGAAACCGAACCTGCCACTCCGGCGCCCGCCGCCGACGCCAATGGCGTTCCGACGGACAGTGACACGACGACGACTGCTCCGGCTGCGACGACCACTGCACCGGCTACGGAAACGCCCGCGAATGAAGCAACTACGGGCGACGCTCCTGCCGCCGATACACCGGCAACCGAGGCGCCGGCTGCGGATGACGCCAACTCCGACGTTCCGGGTGCCGTGGCGCCCGCAGACGACGGCGGCGTTCCCACCGGCCAGTAAGAGGCCGGTTCTCTTCACCGACCCCGGTTCGGCCTTCCGCACCGGGGTTTTTTCTTGGCTGCGTTGCAGCGGATGTTTTCCACAGGCCGGATGGGTTCCTTGATCCACCCGTCTGCCGTTGCGATCCGGCCACTGCTATCCACGGAAAAGTCTCGCCAAGAGATTTTTAGGGGTGGCGGAATCAGTTCAGGCGAAGTAACCGGTCAATCCCATGGCGCGATATGTATTCATCACCGGCGGCGTGGTTTCCTCGCTTGGCAAAGGCATAGCATCAGCGGCTCTCGGAGCCCTGCTGCAAGCACGTGGCTATAGCGTGCGTTTGAAGAAACTCGACCCCTATCTCAACGTGGACCCGGGCACTATGAGCCCGACCCAGCACGGCGAAGTGTTCGTCACCGATGACGGTGCCGAGACCGATCTCGATATCGGTCACTACGAGCGTTTCACCGGCAGGTCGGCTGTTCAGGCGGACAACATCACCACGGGCCGCATCTACAAGAACATCATCGACAAGGAACGGCGCGGGGACTATCTCGGCGCCACCGTTCAGGTCATTCCGCACGTCACCAACGAGATCAAGGATTTCGTGCTCGACGGCAACGAGGACTACGACTTCGTTCTTTGCGAGATCGGCGGCACGGTGGGCGACATCGAGGCGATGCCCTTCATCGAAGCGATACGTCAGCTCGGCAATGATCTGCCGCGCGGCAATGCCGTCTATGTCCACCTTTCGCTGATGCCGTTCATTGCCGCAGCCGGCGAACTCAAGACAAAGCCGACGCAGCACTCGGTCAAGGAACTCCAGGCGCTCGGTATCGCGCCTGATATTCTTCTGGTGCGCGCCGACCGTCCGATCCCGCCTGAAGAACGGCGCAAGCTGTCGCTGTTCTGCAATGTGCGTTCGACAGCCGTGATCCAGGCGCTCGACGTCGGCTCGATCTACGATGTGCCGTCTGCTTATCACCGTGAAGGGCTCGACACGGAAGTTCTGGCCGCCTTCGGCATCGATCCGGCTCCGGCGCCGCGCATGGGCGCGTGGGAAGAGGTCTCGGCCCGCATCCACAATCCTGAAGGCGAAGTGACCATTGCCATCGTCGGCAAGTACACGGGCCTCAAGGATGCCTACAAGTCGCTCATAGAGGCTCTGAACCACGGTGGCATCGCCAACCGGGTGAAGGTCAATCTCGAGTGGATCGAATCGGAAGTCTTCGAGCAGGAAGACCCCGCACCCTATCTCGAGAAGGTTCACGGCATTCTGGTGCCGGGTGGCTTCGGCGAACGCGGTGCGGAAGGCAAGATTGCCGCCGCCCGTTTTGCCCGTGAGCACAAGGTTCCTTACTTCGGGATCTGCTATGGCATGCAGATGGCCGTTCTCGNCGCAGCGCGTAATCTCGCCGGCATCGAGGACGCGGTTTCCTCCGAGTTCGATCGCAGCAAGGGTACCGCCGTCGTCGGCATCATGACCGAATGGCTGAAGGGCAATCAGCTCGAGAAGCGTGCCGAAAACGGCGATCTCGGCGGCACGATGCGCCTTGGCGCCTATCCGCATCCGCTGAAGGCCGGAACGAAGATTTCTGAAATCTACNATTNCACCGATGTTTCGGAACGCCACCGCCNCCGTTACGAAGTCAATATCGACTTCAAGGAACGGCTTGAAGAGGCCGGGCTGGTGTTCTCCGGCATGTCGCCCGACGGCCTGCTGCCGGAAACGATCGAATANGAAGACCATCCGTGGTTCATCGGCGTGCAGTATCACCCCGAGCTCAAGAGCCGTCCGCTCGATCCGCATCCGCTGTTCGCCAGCTTCGTCGGCGCAGCTCTTGAACAGAGCCGGCTGGTGTAAGNCNNCNACNGACNNANAANAGAAAAGGCGCTNGANNNNTCCAGCGCCTTTTTTNGTTGGCTATTGNGTCTCTAGCGCCTAGCGCACCAGCAAAACCGGCACGAGGCAGGAGCGGATCATCTCGGTCGTGGTCGAGCCGATGATGAGGCTGCGTATGCGTGAGTGGCCATAGGCGCCCATGACGACGAGATCGACGCCGTTATCCTTCACGTAAGCGCCGAGCGCCTTTTCCGGCTGTCCCTCCACAATGTGGCTGGACGCATCGTGACCGGCCGCACTCAGTTGTTCGACAGCGAGCGAAAGGCTCTTTTCGATTTCGCTGCTTGCACGACCGACATAGACGACATCGACATCAAGACCTGTGAGGAGCGGGGAGTTTGCCGCGAGTTCGACGGCCTTGCGGCTTGTCGGTCCGCCATCCCAGGCGATCAAGACCTTGCTGACCGGCTTGAAAGCACGTGAAGCAACCAGGATCGGCTTCTCGCTCGACCGAACGATGCGCTCGAGGTTTGAGCCAAGGTGCAGGCTTGCGAAGTCTGCGGCCTCGCCACGTTTGCCGACGACAACGAGGGCTGACTGCTTTTCGCGCTCGGCAAAGATATCCAGCAAATCGCCACGAAAGAGATGTTGCTCGATCTGTTTCACGCCGTTTTCGCTGACGATCTTGGCGGCATCCTCGAGAATGGCGCGGCCCTGTTCGTGGAGCAGCTTGGCGCGCTCGGCATCGAGCGAGGTCAGCTTTTCGAGAAGTGCGGTGCGGGCACCGAGCGCGATGGCGCCGGAGCGGTCGCCGGTGTCGCTTGCCTCGCGGCGACCGATCACGTGCATGATTTCGACGCCCGTTTCGAGCTGCTTGGTAGCCCAGGCGGTGTGCTCGCACACGCTTTGGGAATAGGTCGAGCCGTCGACCAGCGCGATGATTTTACCGTCCATGGTACGTTCCTCCTGGAGATCGGGCATCTTGTCGTCCCTGCCTCTCCATTCCTTTCAGTCTAGACCGGTTCGCCTTTAGGCGTAAACGGATGCCGATTCCGACAATATCGAATTTGCTCTAGTGCGAGAGCATCTCGTCCATCGCGCCGGGCTTGTCGTGTATGGCAAGCTTGTCGACGATTGTTTCCGACGCCTTGTTCAGGCCGATGATTTCGACCTCCGCGCCCTCTCGGCGGAATTTCAGAACCGCCATGTCGAGAGCCTGCACCGATGAAATGTCCCAGATGTGGGCTTTCGATACGTCGATGGTGACATGATCGAGCACTTCGCGGAAGTCGAAGCCGCGCATGAAGTCCTCCGACGAGGCGAAGAAGAGCTGGCCTTCGATGAAATAGGTGCGCTTGCGGCCGTCTTCCGAGAGTTCCGAGCGGACGGCGAAGATCTGCGAGATCTTCCAGGCGAAGAAGATACCGGAGAGAAGCACGCCGACGAGAACGCCGATTGCCAGATTGTGGGTGGCGACGACGAAGGCGACGGTGGCGAGCATAACGATCGACGACGAGCGCGGATGGCTCTTGAGGTTCACGATCGAGGACCAGGAGAAGGTTCCGATCGACACCATGATCATGATGGCAACAAGCGCGGCCATCGGGATCCTGCCGACCCAGTCGCCGAGGACGACACAGAAGAAGAGCAGCATGACGCCGGCAACGAAGGTCGAGAGACGCCCGCGACCGCCTGATTTCACGTTGATGATCGACTGGCCGATCATGGCGCAGCCCGCCATGCCGCCGATGAAGCCGGTAAGAGTATTGGCGACACCCTGACCAACGCATTCCTGGTTGCGGTTGGAATCCGTGTCGGTCAATTCGTCGACGATCGACTGGGTCATCAGCGATTCCAGAAGGCCGACAGCTGCCACGCCCACGGAATATGGCAGGATGATCATCAGCGTTTCCAGAGTAAATGGGATCTGCGGGATCAGGAAGACCGGCAGGGTATCCGGAAGATCACCCATGTCGCTGACAGTGCGCAGGTCGAGGCCGACCGCCAGGCTGATCGCGGTCAGGACCACGATCGTTACCAGCGGAGAGGGGATCGCCTTGGTGATGCGCGGGAAGAGATAGATGATAGCCAGACCGGCTGCGACCATCACATAAGTGAGCGGTGGCACGTCGATGAGCTCGGGCAACTGCGCCATGAAGATCAGGATCGCCAGCGCGTTGACGAAGCCGGTCATCACCGATTTCGAGACGAAGCGCATGACGTAGCCGAGCTTCATGAAACCCGCTGCGATCTGGATCAGGCCCGCCAGAACCGTGGCTGCCAGCAGATATTGAAGGCCGTGGTCGCGAACCAGCGTCACCATCAGCACCGCAGTCGCGGCGGTGGCGGCTGAAATCATGCCCGGACGTCCGCCGACAAACGCGGTAATCACGGCAATCGAGAAAGAGGCGTAGAGGCCGACCTTGGGGTCGACGCCGGCGATGATCGAAAAGGCGATCGCCTCGGGGATCAGGGCGAGGGCGACCACGAGGCCCGATAGAATGTCGGCGCGGACGTTATGGGTCCACTCGTGCTTGTACTTGGCAAGTGACGTCATGATATCTCTGCGGTTTGTCGCGTGCCGCGCTCACAAAGCGCGGAGGACGGGTCGCATGTCCCGTTAACAGGAAGCGACCGGCGGGTTCGTCGGCAATGACCGGATGGAATTTGTGCAATGCACGAGGCGTGCAATAGCGCGAACATGCCCGAAAGCCAAGGGCGGAACGGTTTTTGGCCGGTTCGGGCGACGCGTTCAGCAATGAAGAGCTTTGATGAACGCCTTCAGACTATCGGCGGAAAGCGTAGTACTCGATGAGCTGGGTCATGCGCTGGTCGCGGATTTTCGAGGTGTCTTCCCCCATCACCACACCGACCAGATAGCGGCCATTGCGGCGTGCCGAAGTCGCCAGGTTGAAGCCGGATGCGCGGGTATAGCCGGTCTTCAGACCGTCGGCCCCGGGTATCATGTCGAGCGCCTTGTTATGTCCGCGAATGGTCTTGCCGTTGTATTCGAACGAGCGGAGCGAGAAGTACGAATAGTACTGCGGGTAGCGCGATTTCAGCGCCACGGCGAGGCGCGCCATGTCGGTTGCCGTCGTCACCTGGTTCGGATCAGGAAGGCCGGAAGCGTTGGTGAAACGGGTGCGCGACATGCCGAGTGCGCGCGCCTGCTGCGTCATGATCTCCCCGAAACGTTCTTCCGAACCGCCGGCTAGAAACTCCGCCACGGCGGTCGCAACGTCGTTTGCCGATTTGACCACAAGTGCCCGGATGGCGGTGTCGACCGGAATTGTCGAACCAGCTTTCAGGTATAGTTTGGATGCGGGTTTGCTCGCCGCGTTGCGCGAAACCGGGATCGGCGTATCCCGGCTGATCTTCCCTGACTCCAGTGCCTGGAACAGGAGATAAACCGTCATCATCTTGGTAAGCGATGCAGGAAAGCGCGTCTGTTCGGCATTGGCGGAATAAAGCGTGGTGCCCGTTCCCGCATCAATCACAATGGCAGAGAATTTTTCCGGGACAGGAGCAACCGTCGCAACCGGATTGAGGGTCTCGGTGGTCGAGCAGGCCGTGGCACCGATGAGGGCAAGCCCCAGCATGGCCGCACCGAGGGTGCGCGTAATAAAATTCCCGAGGGAGGATCGCATTGAAGTCCCGTTTTCCAAATCGCCGTGACCAGAACTAGCGGCCACCCATAGTGAAGGCAAGGTGTGGCTGTGCGGAAGGCCGATGATCCCCCGGTTAAGCGCCGCATTCAGTTGCGTTGGCGCAAAGGGACCTGCTAAGGGAGCCACGACCTTCATTCTTTGTGTCTGCCGGGAGGAAACGATGGCAAATCCGCGCAAGCCCAGGCGGCTCGATCACCTCGTTCTTCCCGTGCCCGAGCTGTCGGTCGCCCGTGCTCGGCACGAGGCGCTCGGCTTTATCGTCGCGCCCGAGGCGCGCCATCCCTTCGGAACCGAGAATGCCTGCGTTTTCTTTGCCGACGGCACCTATCTGGAGCCACTTGCGATTGCCAGTCGCGAGGAATGCGAGGAAGCCGCGCGGGGCGGAAATGTCTTTGTCGCCCGCGACCAGGCGTACCGCTTCCGCCGCAGCGAGAACGGCTTTTCTGCGCTCGTCACGTCCTCCGAAGATGCTCGCGCCGACCATTCGCGCTTCATTGCTGACGGCATTTCTGCCGGCGATCTATTCGAATTTTCGCGACCCATGAAACAGCCCGACGGGTCGGAAACGATTGCGAGTTTCCGGCTGGCCTTTACCGCCGATCTGCGCAGCCCGGATTTCTTCGGATTTTCTGTCGAGCGTCTCGCCATGCCGGTGGCCGATCGATCCGCACTCACCGCGCATGAAAATGGGGTGACGGGTATCTCTGAAATTGTGCTGAGCGAGACCAACCCGACTGATTTCCAGTATTTCGTTCAGAAGCTTGCCGACAATCGCGAGGTCGACGCCCATTCCTTCGGGATGGCGATCGAGCTCGACGGCGCGACGATCAACGTCCTGACGCCCGACGGGCTGAAAGCCTTCTTCGGTGTCGAGGTGAATTGCCATGCGCGCGGTCTGCGTGCGCGCGGCGTGGTCTATCGCGTTACCGATCTCGCCGAAACCGAGGCGCTCCTGTCGTCGCGCGGCATCGCGCTAATCCGCAAGGACCGCAAGCTCGTCGTCATGCCCGAACAGGGGCAGGGCGCGTTCTACGCATTCGAGGAAGGTAACGGAGAATGACCGCCAACAGTGTGGTGACAGCCGGCAACGTTACGTTTGCCAATGACCAACGGTTCAGCCTGATAGCTGGCCCTTGCCAGATGGAAAGCCGCGACCATGCGTTTGACGTCGCGGGCCGGATCAAGGAAATCTGCGCCGATCTCGGCATCGGGCTCGTCTACAAGTCGTCCTTCGACAAGGCCAATCGGACCTCCCTTTCCGCTCAGCGTGGCATGGGGCTCGAAAAAAGCCTCGAAGTGTTCGCGGACCTTAAAACCGAGTACGGCTTCCCGGTCATCACCGACGTCCATGCCGAAGAGCAGTGTGCTATCGCGGGCGAAATCTGCGACGTCCTTCAGATTCCGGCCTTTCTCTGCCGCCAGACAGACCTGCTGATCGCTGCCGCGAAGACCGGACGCGTGATCAACGTCAAGAAGGGACAGTTCCTGGCACCCTGGGACATGAAGAACGTACTGGCCAAGATCGTCGACAGCGGCAATCCGAATGTGCTGCTCTGCGAGCGTGGCGCATCCTTCGGGTACAACACGCTGGTTTCAGATTTTCGTTCGCTGCCGATCATGGCGGCAATGGGCGCGCCGGTGATTTTCGACGCCACCCATTCGGTCCAGCAGCCAGGCGGGCAGGGTGGATCCTCCGGCGGTCAGCGCGAATTTGTCGAGACGCTGGCGCGTGCGGCCGTTGCGGTGGGTGTCGCGGGGCTGTTCATCGAAACACACGAGGATCCCGATAACGCGCCATCGGACGGACCGAACATGGTTGCCCTGTCGGACATGCCGCGTCTTCTCGAAACGCTGCTCGCCTTTGACGACATCACCAAGGCAAAATCTGG
This sequence comes from Hoeflea sp., assembly GCA_002707605.1. Lineage (GTDB taxonomy): Bacteria > Pseudomonadota > Alphaproteobacteria > Rhizobiales > Rhizobiaceae > Pseudohoeflea. Next base: position 61,002 of record PANK01000010.1, on the reverse strand, counting down.
CTGAGGGTTGCTGTCTGACATTCCGATTCGGCGTTCATCGTGCTTTTGCATTTGAACGCCAGATTGCCTTTAATGCTTCGGGCGGCAGGCCGGTCATGTCCCGGCGCATCGCTTGATTGATTTTTCGATGCCTTGGTTTAAGACGCTGGGGCCATCCACCGGGATCGGGCGACTTTGCTCTCCGGACCCGCGTTCCTGAGTGATACCACGTTCCATACTCTTCGAAGGAGCCTTGAATGCCCATCATTATCGATATCGTCGGCCGCGAAATTCTCGACAGCCGCGGCAATCCCACCGTCGAGGTGGATGTGCATCTTGATGATGGCGCGGTCGGCCGTGCGGCGGTTCCGTCGGGCGCTTCCACCGGTGCACACGAAGCCGTTGAACTGCGCGACGGCGGCGACCGCTACATGGGCAAGGGCGTGACCAAGGCGGTCGATGCCGTCAACGGCGAACTTCGCGATGCACTCTGCGGTCACGAAGCCGACCAGCAGATCGCGCTCGACGAGATGATGATCGAGCTCGACGGCACGCCCAACAAGTCCAAGCTCGGCGCAAACGCCATCCTCGGTGTGTCGCTCGCCGCGGCAAAGGCTGCCGCCATGTCGTCTGGCCTCTCGCTCTACCGCTATGTGGGCGGCGCCAATGCGCGTGTGTTGCCGGTGCCGATGATGAACATCATCAATGGCGGCGCGCATGCCGACAATCCGATCGATTTCCAGGAATTCATGATCATGCCGGTCGGCGCCGATACGGTGGCTGAATCGATCCGCATGGGCGCTGAAGTCTTCCACACGCTCAAGAAGGAACTCTCGGCTGCCGGTCATGGCACCAATGTGGGCGACGAGGGCGGCTTCGCACCGAATCTCGAAAGCGCACCGGTCGCGCTCGATTTCATCATGAAGTCGATCGAGAAGGCCGGTTACAAGCCAGGCGACGANATCCANATCGCGCTNGACTGNGCNTCGACCGANTTCTTCAAGGANGGCAAGTACNANCTCGNNGGCGANGGCCGNACGCTNGAGCCNGAAGCCATGGCCGATTANCTNGCCGAACTCGCNGGNAANTACCCGATCCTCTCGATCGAGGACGGCATGGCCGAGGACGACTGGGACGGCTGGAAGTCGCTGACCGACAAGATCGGTTCGTCCTGCCAGCTCGTCGGTGACGATCTGTTCGTGACCAACTCGGCGCGCCTGCGCGACGGCATCCGCATGGGCGTCGCCAATTCGATCCTGGTGAAGGTCAANCAGATCGGCACGCTGTCGGAAACGCTCGATGCNGTCGAGACCGCNCACAAGGCNGCCTATACCGCCGTCATGTCGCACCGCTCGGGCGANACCGANGATTCNACGATNGCCGATCTTGCCGTCGCGACGAACTGCGGACAGATCAAGACCGGCTCGATGTCGCGTTCCGACCGTATCGCCAAATACAACCAGCTGATCCGNATNGAGGANNTGCTCGGCGCGCAGGCACANTTCGCCGGCCGGTCCATCCTGCGCGGCTGATTGTTTNTCNNNNTTNCNCGNCGACNATGCCCTCGCGGNAAACCGCGGGGGCATTTTTGTTNGNCCGAGNAGGCGNCTTCCAAGGCGCTGTGCATCTCTTGCNTAAGCGTGNGGTGACGCTTACTNTTGGAAANTCAATTGCAANNTGATTGGCAANCCCGATGAAATCGGCAGACCGAACCATCTGAATAGCGCCCCGCACCTGTGTGCCGGGGCTCGGCCGCGCCGCCAAGGGTGAGCGCGATCTGTCCGCCTATGCGCGGACGAGATTGTTCAGAGAGTTGCAAATGACAAACTATTTCGAGACGCCCTTTCGGGGCGCGACGCTCGACAAGCAGGTGACCAATCCCAACATCATCGTCGGTCGGTACAGCTACTATTCGGGCTANTATCANCGCCACAGCTTCGACGATTGCGCGCGCTATCTCCTTCCGGACGAAGGNGTCGACCGNCTCGTAATCGGCAGTTTCTGNTCNATCGGTTCGGGAGCGGCCTTCATCATGGCGGGCAATCAAGGCCACCGGCCTGACTGGGTCAGCACGTTTCCGTTCTACTGGATGGCGGAAGTGCCNGCNTTNNAAGGAGCCGCGAACGGCTTCCGACCGGCAGGCGATACGGTGATCGGAAATGACGTGTGGATCGGTGCCGAGGCGATCATCATGCCGGGAGTCACTGTTGGTGATGGGGCTGTCATCGGTACGCGCGCGGTCGTCACCCGCGATGTCGAGCCCTATGCCATTGTCGGCGGCAATCCGGCCAAGACCATNCGNAANAGGTTNGANGACGGTGTCGTCNNNCTNCTGATGGAAATGAAATGGTGGGAGTGGACGGACGAGCAACTGAAAGCCGCGATGCCGTTGTTGACATGCGGGGACGTTGCAAAACTCCATGATCATTGGCTGGAGCGTATCCGCTCCGTCTGACTGCTTCGCACCCGCCCGGTGATTGTCGGGCGGGTGCATGGTTGAACGGCCCGACATGGGGCGCTTCACCTTGTCCGGACCGATGATTGCCGGCTCGTATCCCGATATCTCAATTTTTCCGCACCTGCGTAAAAGTTTCTTAAGCACGTTCGCGCATGATCAATCGATGCTACGGTAAGGCGTAATCAGGCATGCGAACCAAATTTAGAAAACGGAAGGCGTACGGACGTCTTGTCGTACCGTTTCTTTCCCTTATCTGTTTTTCCTACTTCGGCTTCCATGCCCTGCATGGAGCGTTCGGACTTGAATCGGCGTCCCATCTGGAGGAACGTCGTATTGAGCTCGAGCGTGAACTTGCATCGCTCAATGCGGAACGGGAAGCGCTCGAAAAGCGTGTCGCGCTGATGAGCGACGGATCGATGGAAGCCGACATGCTCGATGAGCGGGCGCGTTACATGCTGAATGTCGCGCGTAAGGACGAGGTCGTCTATTTTGTCGGAAACTCTAATTAACTGAAAGCNAGTTAATTTCCGGAATTCTGCATAAATACAGAAACTTAAGTTGCATGGACGCTATGCGTTTATGGGCTTGCTGATGTGTCCTCTCTCCCGTATCTTTTTCCCAATGAAAAAATCGGGAGGACGCTAATGGCGCCAAGGAAACAGTCCGGTTCGACGTCGCGCAAGACATCGCGCGGTTCCACCTCAACAAAATCTGGACTCGAAGGCGGCATTACCGACTTCTCCAAAGACCAGGAACTCGACGCCTACCGCGAGATGCTGCTCATCCGGCGGTTCGAGGAAAAGGCCGGCCAGCTTTACGGCATGGGCTTCATCGGCGGGTTCTGTCACCTCTATATCGGCCAGGAAGCTGTCGTCGTCGGCATGCAGATGGCGCTCAAGCCGGGNNACGAAGTCATCACCGGNTATCGCGACCACGGTCANATGCTGGCAACCGGCATGGAAGCGCGCGGNGTNATGGCCGAGCTGACCGGTCGCAGGGGCGGCTATTCCAAGGGGAAGGGCGGCTCCATGCACATGTTCTCCAAGGAAAAGCANTTCTATGGCGGCCANGGTATCGTCGGTGCGCAGGTGTCNCTCGGCACCGGCNTNGCCTTCGCAAACCGCTATCGTGAGAACGACAATGTCTCGCTGACTTATTTCGGTGATGGCGCGGCCAACCAGGGCCANGTCTANGAGAGCTTCAACATGGCGGCTCTNTGGAAGCTTCCGGTGGTCTANATCATCGAGAACAACCGCTATGCCATGGGTACCTCGACCGCGCGCGCTTCGGCTCAGTCCGATTTCTCGCTGCGCGGCAAGTCCTTCGGTATTCCGGGGCACCAGGTCGACGGCATGGATGTGCGCGCGGTTCACGCCGCTGGCATGGAAGCCGTCGAGCACTGCCGTTCCGGCAACGGGCCGCTGATTCTGGAAATGATGACCTACCGCTATCGCGGCCACTCGATGTCCGACCCGGCTAAATACCGCAGCAAGGACGAAGTGCAGAAGATGCGCTCGGAGCGTGACCCCATCGAGCAGGTCAAGGCGCGTATTCTCGAGAAGAAATACGCGAGCGAGGACGAGCTGAAGCAGGTCGACAAGAAGATCCGCGACATCGTCGCCGATTCCGCCGACTTCGCCCAGTCCGATCCGGAGCCGGATGTGTCCGAGCTCTACACCGACATTTTGCTCTAAGGGAGGGGAAACCATGCCGATTGATATCCTGATGCCCGCGCTTTCCCCGACCATGGAGGAAGGCAATCTTTCCAAGTGGCTCAAGAAGGAAGGCGATACCGTCACCGCCGGTGACGTGATTGCCGAAATCGAGACCGACAAGGCCACGATGGAAGTCGAAGCCGTCGAGGAAGGCACGATCGCCAAGATCGTCGTCGCCGAAGGCACNGAGAACGTGAAGGTCAACGAAGTNATNGCCATCCTCGCCGAGGANGGTGAAGACGTCGAGGAAGCCGCCAAGAAGGGCGGTTCCGGCGGNGNNGCCGCGCCCGCCTCCGAGGACAAGGCCGAAGAAGCCAAATCCGNGGAAAAAGAGGCCGATACCGGTGCCGCNAAGGTTCCGGCCGAGCCGATCGCCGAGACTGCCAGCGATCCCGATATTCCNGAAGGCACCGAGATGGTTCCGACCACGGTNCGCGAAGCGCTGCGCGACGCCATGGCCGAGGANATGCGCAANGATGGCGACGTCTTCGTCATGGGCGAGGAAGTGGCCGAATACCAGGGCGCCTACAAGGTGACCCAGGGNCTTCTCGACGAGTTCGGNCCCAAGCGCGTGGTCGACACGCCGATNACCGAGCACGGCTTTGCCGGCGTCGGCGTCGGCGCGGCNATGGCCGGNCTGCGNCCGATCGTCGAGTTCATGACCTTCAACTTCGCCATGCAGGCGATCGACCAGATCATCAACTCGGCTGCNAAGACCCTTTANATGTCGGGCGGCCAGATGGGCGCGCCGATCGTCTTCCGCGGTCCGAANGGTGCCGCGGCCCGNGTGGCCGCNCAGCACTCGCAGTGCTACGCCGCNTGGTACAGCCACGTNCCGGGCCTCAAGGTCGTCATGCCTTACACGGCAGCTGACGCGAAGGGGCTTCTGAAAGCTGCAATCCGCGATCCGAACCCGGTGATCTTCCTCGAAAACGAGATCCTCTACGGTCAGACCTTCGACGTTCCGAAGATGGATGATTTCGTCCTGCCGATCGGNAAGGCCCGCATCCACAAGAAGGGCAAGGACGCNACGCTCGTNTCGTTCGGCATCGGCATGACCTACGCCATCAAGGCCGCCGAAGCGCTCGCCGGCGAAGGCATCGATGTCGAACTGATCGANCTCAGGACGATCCGCCCNATGGATCTGCCGACGATCATCGAGAGCGTGAAGAAGACCGGNCGTCTGGTCACCGTNGAGGAAGGCTATCCGCAGAACTCGGTCGGCACCGAAATCGCCACCCGCGTGATGCAGCAGGCATTCGATTATCTCGATGCGCCGGTGCTGACNATCGCNGGCAAGGACGTTCCGATGCCTTATGCGGCCAATCTCGAGAAACTGGCGCTTCCGAGCGTCGCCGAAGTGGTCGAGGCGGTCAAAACCGTCTGCTACAAGGCCTGAGGAGGAGCGACCATGCCGACGAATATCACCATGCCGGCCCTGTCTCCGACGATGGAGGAGGGCAACCTCGCAAAGTGGCTCGTCAAGGAAGGCGACAAGATCGGCCCCGGTGACATCATCGCCGAAATCGAAACCGACAAGGCGACGATGGAAGTCGAAGCCGTCGACGAGGGTACGATTGCCAAGATCCTCGTGGAAGCCGGTACCGAGGGTGTGAAGGTCAACGAAGTCATCGCCATTCTCGCCGAGGAAGGCGAGGACGTCGAAGAGGCTGCCAAAAGCGGCGGCGGTTCATCCGGGAAGAAGGAAGAGCCGAAGGCCGAAGCCTCCGGCAAGTCCGAGACGACCGACGCAAAAGCCGAGGAGCCCAAGGAGGCTGCCAAGCCGATCACCGACAAGGCGCCGGCTTCGGCAACGCCCGCACCTGTGTCCNATGGCGAGCGCGTGTTTTCCTCCCCGCTGGCGCGCCGGATGGCCAAGGATGCCGGCCTCGATCTCGGTGCCGTCAAGGGCTCAGGTCCCCATGGCCGCGTGATCAAGCGTGACGTGGAGGCAGCAATTGCCGATGGCGGCGCGAAGAAGGCCGATGCCGGCAAGGGTGCAGGTGCTCCCGCACCGGCAGCACAACCGATGTCGTCCGATGCCGTTCTCAAGCTCTTCCCCGAAGGGTCTTATGAGCTCGTCAAGCATGACGGGATGCGCAAGACCATTGCCCGTCGTCTGGTCGAGGCCAAGCAGACGATCCCGCACTTCTACGTGTCGGTCGACTGTGAACTCGACAAGCTTCTGGCGCTGAGATCCCAGATCAATGCCGCGGCTCCGCGGAAGGATGACCGTCCGGCCTACAAGGTCTCTGTNAACGACATGATCATCAAGGCCTGGGCCATGGCGCTTCGGGACGTTCCGGATGCCAACGTGTCCTGGACCGACGAGAACATGATCCACCACAAGCACGCCGATGTCGGTGTTGCNGTCTCCATTCCGGGCGGCCTCATCACCCCGATCGTGCGNGCGGCNGAAGAGAAAACCATTTCGACGATCTCCAAGGAGATGCACGATCTCGGTCGTCGCGCCAAGGACCGCAAGCTCAAGCCCGAAGAGTATCAGGGNGGCACGACTGCGGTGTCGAACATGGGCATGATGGGCGTGAAGGATTTCGTTGCCGTCATNAACCCGCCGCACGCCAGCATTCTGGCGATCGGTTCGGGCGAGCAGCGGGCCGTGGTCAAGGACGGTGAGATCAAGATCGCTACCGTGATGACGGTGACGCTGTCGACCGATCACCGCTGTGTCGACGGCGCGCTTGGTGCGGAAGTTCTCGGCGCCTTCAAGACCTATATCGAGAACCCAATGGGCATGCTGGTCTAGGCTCACCGAGTCTGGCCGGTCGGTCCATTGACGGTTCCACGGACAATCGCAGGAGGCGATAATGGCGTCACAAGGACATGAGAGCCTTGGCAGAACCTGGGTGTGGATGGCGGTGCTTGCCGCCATCTCGATCCTGGGCGGTATTTTCGCGCTCCTCGATCCNTTCGCGGCAACCCTTGCCGCNGTCCTGCTCGCGGGCTGGTTNTTNGCNCTCCTCGGTGCGATCCAGGTCATTCACGCNTTCAGCGTGCGCGACTGGTCCGGCTTCATCTGGACGCTCGGGCTTGGTGTTCTGGGCCTCATTCTCGGCATCATGCTNATTGCGCGACCTCTCGAAGGAGCCGTGTCGCTCACGTTGATCGTGGCAATNCTGTTCCTGCTNACAGGCGCGCTNAAGACGATGTTCTCGCTGGCTGCGCGCCCNGTGAAGGGCTGGGGCTGGGGGCTTGTGTCCGGNATCATCTCGNTNCTTCTGGGNGTGATGATCCTNGNTGNNTTTCCGGCCTCCGCGCAGAGCATTCTGGGCATNCTGCTTGGNATCGANNTNCTNTCNAACGGNATTCTGTTTCTCTTCATGGCGCTCGGACTGAAGAAGTTGAACTCCGATGGCTCGCTCTGANGCCGGCNTGATGAAGACGGTTCTCGCATATGGCGATTCCATGACCTGGGGCTCTGATGCCGAAACCGGCGGCCGCCATGGCTTTGACGATCTCTGGCCCAATGTCCTCCAGGTGGGCTTGAGCGGTAAGGCCCGCGTTCATGCCGACGGCTTGCGCGGACGCACCACGGCCTATGACGAGCATCTGGCGGATTGCGACCGCAATGGCGCGCGCACGCTGCCGACGTCGCTCTACATGCATGCGCCGCTCGATCTCGTCATCATCATGCTCGGTGCCAACGACATGAAGCCGCATATTGCCGGTACCGCAATTGCTGCAATGCAGGGCATGCGCCGGTTGATCTCGATCGTGAAGAACCACAATCCCGGAATGGGCGANGAGAGCCGCCCCGATCTTCTGATCGTGGCGCCGCCGCCCCTGTGCGAAACGGCGGACCCGGAATATGCNGGCATGTTTGCNGGCGGTATCAAGCAGTCACAGATGNTGTCCTCGCTCTATGCGGATCTCGCNGACGAGCAGGGCGTGGGCTTCTTTGATGCNAGTTCGGTAGCCGAAGCCTCGCCCGTTGACGGGGTGCATCTGGATGCAGCCAATACNCGGGCGATCGGCAAGGCNNTGGTGCCTGTAACGACGGTAATGCTNGGCCTTTAACGGGCCGAAAGACAAGGTTTCCCGGCTTGACCGGGGTCAAGGAGACGAACAACCANGCGGATAATGTGATGTCGGAAACACTCNAAGAGGAGAAACCGATGTCCAATACACCGCATGAACTGGCGGAGGAATTTCCGGATCANACCGACCGCATGAGCGAGCTCAAACAGTCCGACGCGCATTTCGCCAAGCTGTTCGATGCCTATCACGAGGTCAACCGGACCNTTCACCGCGCCGANACNAATGTNGAGCCGACCGANGACCTNCANATGGAGGNNATGCGCAAGGAGCGCATGCGGCTCAAGGATGAAATTTACGGCATGCTGGTCGCCTGACACCAAGGTCGNGCCGGCTTGCAAGAAAGGGACGCCGGCTTGATCGAGATACGCTCAGCGACTGCTGCCGACTGTGCCGACCTCGCGATTCTCGATGATATCGCGGGGCACGGTCTGACGTCGGAGGCCTGGGCGCGCGCGGCCAGCGAAGGCAAGGGAGCTTCCGCCTTCGAAGTCGGGCTCGAGAGCTATCTGGGCGAGGGCACGCCTTGCAACTTCCGCAACGCCCGCGTTGCCACCGTCGAGGGCAGGACCGCAGGAATGGCTGTCGGTTATTTCCTTCCGAAAGACACAGACTTCACCGGACCGTTCGACCCCGTCTTCGAGCCGGTGATGTCTTTGTTCAAGAAGGCCGTTGGCAGCTGGCTGCTTGATGCGCTGGCCGTCTACTCCGCATTCCGGGGCAAGGGCATCGCGCGNGCGCTGCTCGATGACCAGATCGCGGCTGGCGGAAACAACGACATGCNTATCGTGTGNGCCGATGACAATCAGGCAGCCATGGCGCTCTACCGCTCGCGCGGTTTCGGGCCGGTGGAACGGGCGCCTTTCATCCAGACAGAGACACCGAGAGATACCAAAGAATGGCTGCTTCTGAAGCGGCCCGGATCCTGACCAGCGGATCATGAACGAGAGGAAACGCGACAATGGCTGACAATTCCTACGACATCATCATCATCGGGTCGGGCCCGGGAGGATATATNGCNGCCATCCGTGCCGCACAGCTCGGCATGAAGACCGCGGTCGTCGAGCGCGAGCATCTGGCCGGCATCTGTTCCAACTGGGGCTGTATCCCGACCAAGGCCCTGTTGCGCTCCGCCGAGATCCTGCACTACGCCCAGCATCCGGGCGATTACGGCGTGAAGATCTCGGGCGAGGCAACGCCGGACATCGAAGCGATCGTCAAGCGCTCGCGCGGGATTGCCGCGCGCATGAACACCGGCGTCGGATTCCTCATGAAGAAGAACAAGGTCGACGTGATCTGGGGCGAGGCCAAGGTCACAAAGGCCGGCGAAGTCGTCGTGAGCGAGACCAAGAAAAAGCCCGTCGAGCCNCAGGTGCCGAAACCCAAGAACACGCTCGGACCGGGCACCTACAAGGCGAAACACATTGTCGTGGCGACCGGTGCGCGTCCGCGTGCGCTGCCGGGTCTCGAGCCGGACGGCGAACTGATCTGGACCTATTTCGAGGCGATGAAGCCGGCCAAGATGCCGAAGTCGCTGATCGTCATGGGCTCGGGCGCCATCGGCATCGAGTTCGCGTCCTTCTACCGCACCATGGGTGTCGACGTGACCGTGGTCGAGGTCATGAAGTCNGTGATGCCGGTCGAGGATGTCGAAATCTCCGGCATCGCGAAGAAGCAGTTCGAAAAGCAGGGTATGAAAATCCACCTTGAGGCCAAGGTCACCAAGGTCGAGAAGGGCAAGGATCAGATTACCGCCCATGTCGAGATGAAGGACGGCAAGGTCGAGAAGATNACNGCCGACCGGATGATCTCGGCCGTCGGCGTNCAGGCCAATATCGANGGCATCGGGCTTGAGGAAGCNGGCGTGAAGACNGATCGNGGNTTCATCGTCATCGANGGCTANGGCAAGACNAATGTCGANGGCATCTACGCGATCGGCGANGTGGCCGGTCCGCCGCTGCTNGCGCACAAGGCNGAGCANGAGGCCGTCATCTGCGTCGAAAAGATNGCCGGCCAGAAGGGCGTGCACCCAATGGACAAGGGCAAGATCCCGGGCTGCACCTATTGCAACCCGCAGGTTGCCTCCGTCGGCCTCACCGAGGCGAAAGCGAAAGAGCAGGGGCGTGAGATCCGCGTCGGCCGCTTCCCCTTTGTCGGCAACGGCAAGGCGGTCGCAATGGGCGAGGATCAGGGGCTGGTCAAGACGATCTTCGACAAGAAGACCGGCGAACTGCTCGGCGCGCACATGGTGGGTCCGGAAGTCACCGAACTGATTCAGGGCTTCATCGTTGCCATGAACCTCGAGACCACCGAGGAAGAACTCATTCATGCGATCTTCCCGCACCCGACGATTTCGGAGACGATGAAGGAAAGCGTGCTCGACGCCTACGGGCGTGCGCTGAACATGTAAGCGGAAACAGGCTGTCTCATGACAAACGCTTCCTGCAAACGCCCGACCTTTTCCGCTTCCCCGGTCCGGGGAAGCATGGAACAATTGTCATATCTGTCCGTTAGGTCAGTAGACTTGACCATACTTACTGGAGGCGGAAATGGATCTGAACGGTGTTGGCATTCTCGGAGCCATCATAATTGGCGGACTGGCCGGCTGGCTGGCCGAAAAATTCATGAAGAGCGACATGGGCATCTTCATGAATATCATTCTGGGTATCATAGGTGCCGCGGCGCTGAACTTCGTGCTGGGACTGCTCGGCATTTACACAGGCACCGGATTGCTCGTCTATCTGATCGTCGGCTTCATTGGCGCCTGTCTGTTGATCGCGATCGCGCGAGCCGTCAGACGCTAGCCGCCCAGGCTTACGTCCCGCATCTGTTGAATTTACCTGTTGAAGTCAGGCTGCCCTCGCGGGTGGCCTGACTTTTTGCGTTCGGCTCATTATATTGGACCGAACGTCGAACGAGACGAAAGATTGAGTGCAATGGTTACGATTCTCGACACCACGAAAGACGCGTCCAAGCGCGTCCGGCATCCCGAAAAGGCGCATCGCCCGGATACCGAGATCAAGCGCAAGCCCGAGTGGATCCGCGTCAAGGCGCCGACCTCGCAAGGCTACAAGGATACGCGCAAGATCGTGAAGGAGAACAATCTCGTCACCGTGTGCGAGGAAGCCGGATGTCCGAATATCGGTGAGTGCTGGGACAAGAAGCACGCGACATTCATGATCATGGGCGAGATCTGTACCCGCGCTTGCGCCTTCTGCAACGTGATCACTGGCCGTCCGAACGCGCTGGATATGGAAGAACCCGCCAATGTCGCCCGCGCGGTGGCCGAGATGGGACTCAACCACGTCGTCATCACCTCCGTCGACCGCGATGATCTGGACGATGGCGGCGCGCAGCATTTCGTCGATGTCATCCGCGCCATCCGTGCCGCGACGCCGGAGACGACCATCGAAATCCTGACGCCCGATTTCTTGCGCAAGCCGGGTGCGCTGGAGAAAGTCGTTGCCGCCAAGCCCGACGTCTTCAACCACAATCTGGAGACCGTGCCGTCGAACTATCTGACCGTTCGTCCCGGCGCGCGCTACTTCCACTCGATCCGTCTTCTGCAGCGCGTCAAGGAACTCGATCCGACCATGTTTACCAAGTCGGGCATCATGGTGGGCCTCGGCGAGACCCGCAATGAAGTCCTTCAGCTGATGGACGATCTGCGCGTGGCAGACGTCGACTTCCTGACGATCGGCCAGTATCTGCAGCCCACGCGCAAGCACCATGAGGTCAAGGATTTCGTCACGCCGGAGCAATTCAAGAGCTACGAGACCACGGCCTATTCCAAGGGCTTCCTCATGGTTTCGGCCAGCCCGCTCACGCGCTCTTCGCACCATGCCGGTGACGACTTTGCCCGTCTGCGCGCCGCCCGTGACGCCAAGCTCGCAGCACTCGCCGGTTAAGTCTCGTGCCTCAGTTCGAAACGACACGGAAAGTCGTCCATTCGCCGCGCCAGATGTTCGATCTCGTGGCCGACGTTGAACGCTACCCGGAATTTCTGCCGTTATGCGAGGCGCTCACGGTGCGTTCACGCAAGGAACGGGACGGGCGCACTCTGCTGATTGCCGACATGACGGTGGGCTACAAGGCGATCCGCGAGACGTTTACCAGCCAGGTTCTGCTGAAGCCCGACGATCTGGCCATCGAGGTCAAGTATATCGACGGGCCGTTCCGCTATCTCGACAATCGCTGGACATTCAAGCCGGAGGGTGAGGGGTCGGCGATTCACTTCTTCATCGACTACGAATTCCGCAGTCGCATCCTTGGCGGGTTGATGGGGTCAATGTTCGATCGCGCCTTCCGCATGTTTGCGGAAGCCTTCGAAAAGCGGGCAGACGCAGTGTATGGCCGCTCCGAAGCGACCAGTTAGGCGTTGTCGTCCTCGAACCGCTCGATGAGTGCCTCAAGAGCCGCGTGAACGGTTGCAGCTCGAATGAGATCGCGCGGCCAGTCCTCGTTCCAGCGCAGTTCGGTGGCTTCTGCGTCGCCGTTTCGTGAGGCCAGTCCCATGTAGACCAGGCCGACGGGCTTTTCGGCGGTTCCGCCGCCTGGACCCGCTACACCCGTAACCGAGATCGCATAGCGGGCATCGGAGCGGGCCAGCGCGCCGGCTGCCATCTCGACAGCGGTGCCAGGTGAGACCGCGCCATGCGTGTCGAGTGTCTCCTGTTTGACACCGAGCATGTCGACCTTGGCGGCATTCGCATAGGTTACGAAGCCGCGGTCGAAAACGGCAGACGAGCCGGCAATCTCGGTAATCATGCCTGCGATCAGCCCGCCAGTGCAGGATTCGGCGGTCGCGATCATGATTTTGGCCGTGCCGAAGCGCGTGACGATCTGCTCTGCCAGTTCGCGGCAATCGTCGAGGATCGCGTCGCTGTCCTTCTCACTCGTCATTGATATTACCGTAGTAGACGCTGGCCGTGGCGATTGCGGCAATGCCTTCGTCGCGTCCGATAAAGCCGAGCTTTTCATTGGTCGTGGCCTTCACCGAGCAGCGGTCGACTGAAATCCCGATCGCCCGGGCCAGCGATTCGCGCATGGCCTGGCGGTGCGGGCCGATCTTCGGCGCTTCGGCGATCAGCGAGACATCGGCATTGAGAACCGTGCCNCCGCGCTCGGCGACGATCTCGACGGCCTTTTTCAGGAAAATCGTGGAGGGAGCTCCCTTCCATTGCGGATCCGACGGCGGGAAATGGTCGCCGATGTCGCCCGCGCCGCAGGTGGCCAGCAGTGCGTCTGTGAGGGCGTGGAGCGCCACATCNGCATCGGANTGGCCGTCCAGGCGCTTGTCGTGATCGATCTTGATGCCGCAGAGCCATNCTCCGTCGCCATCGACAAGCCGATGGACGTCGTAGCCGTTGCCAGTGCGGATATCGGGAAGGCGGCGGGCGGCAAGCATGTCTTGGGCCATGTGAAGGTCCTCGAGGGTGGTGATCTTGGTATTGGTGCGGGAGCCGCGCGAGAGTTTGACCGGATAGCCTGCCCACTCCATCACGGCGCAGTCGTCGGTGAATTTGGCTTCTCCGGCTTCNAGCGCCTTGCGGTGGGCGGCGAGTATCGTATCGAACGTGAAGCCCTGTGGTGTCTGCGCCGCGAAAAGACCTTCGCGGGAAATGGTATCGGTCACCATCTGAGCGTTATCGGCGCTCTTGAGTGTATCTGCCACGGCGACAGCGGGAAGAACCGCGGTGGCGCCGGCTTTCAGGTGCTCGAGCACCCGNTCAACNGTGATGCGATCGATGAANGGGCGGGCCGCATCGTGGATGAGGACGTGTTCCGCANCCCGGTCCGCGATGCATTCCAAGCCGATGCGGGAGGAATCCTGACGGGTCCGTCCNCCATGAACGATTCGGACCGGAAGGAGTCCGCTCACCGCACGGGTGGCCGAATCAAAAAGNTCCTCGTCATCCTTGTGGATGACCACAACGATACCGCAGATCTCGGGATGGTTGAGAAATGGCTGCATGGCGCGCGCAATAATGGCCATGCCACCAACGTCGCGGTATTGCTTGGGGCCTTGTTCGGCATGTCCCATGCGGTTGCCGCGACCAGCCGCGACTATGATTGCCCAAGTGTTGGGAGTGCTACTCATAAAGCTCCATGTCCTCCCTCGGGCGGTGCGCGTCAAGTCGGCAGCCGCTGAATCGCGGAGGGGCCATTAACCCCGAAACCCCTTTTTGGCCAAAAACCTTGTGTGACGAACATCTTGGAGCTTGGCAAGTGGATGCCGATTGTCTAAAAAATGGGCAAAGTTTCAGGATGCACCCGGTAAAAGCAGTGTAAGGGTCGTATGGAAGAGTCTTTGCTAATCGGCGCGGTCAGCANCCGCAACCGGATTTTTCTGGCGCCGATGTCGGGTGTGACCGATCTGCCGTTTCGCCAGATCGCGCAGCGCTGCGGCGCCGGCATGGTCGTGACCGAGATGGTAGCGAGCCGCGAACTCGTAGCCAATCGTCAGGAATCCTGGACGCGGCTGAAAGCTGCGGATTTTCGTCCGCATGTGGTCCAGCTTGCGGGACGGGAGCCGGAATGGATGGCGGAGGCGGCCAAGATCGCCGANGCCCANGGTGCGGACATCATCGACATCAACATGGGTTGCCCGGCCAAGAAGGTGACGGGCGGCTATTCCGGTTCGGCTTTGATGCGTGAGCCCGAGCGCGCGCTNGCCATGGTGGAAGCCACCGTGAAGGCCGTTTCAGTTCCGGTNACGCTGAAGATGCGGCTCGGCTGGGACGAAAACTCGATGAATGCGGGCGAACTTGCGCGCGATGCGGTGAGNGCCGGTATCCGCATGATTACGGTTCACGGGCGCACACGCTGCCAGTTCTATGAGGGCACNGCGGANTGGGAGGCNATCGCCCGCGTGCGNGACGTGGTCGATGCGCCTTTCGTGGCCAATGGCGATATTGCAANCCGTGAGGATGCGTTGNCCTGTCTCAAGGTCACCGGCGCCGACGCTGTCATGGTGGGGCGCGCAGCGCAGGGGCGTCCCTGGATCTGCGGCGAAATCGCCGGCGATCCGGCGGCTCCGGGACGGATTGAGCAAATCAGTATCGCCCGCGATCACTACGCGATGATGCTCGAACACTATGGCGAGCAAGCCGGTGTTCGTCATGCGCGCAAGCATCTCGGGTGGTATCTCGACAGCCTTGCTCCGGCAACGCCGGGTGAGGTGCGCAAGGAAATCATGACCGGGCAGAACGCCGAGGCGGTCGCAACACTGTTTGCCGAGGCGCTTGAAGCCGGAAGCGATGAAAAGGGCCGTCTGGAGCGTGCTGCATGAAGAAATCCGACACCTGGACGGCTGACTGGGGAACCGACGGCGGTACTGGCCCGCTGGCGGTTCTCAATGCCATCCAGCATCCCGTCATCATGATCGATGGCGAGGGAAACCTGGCATTCGCCAACTGGGAGGCTGAATCCTTCTTCGGTGCCAGCGCAGCCCATCTCGCCAAGCAGAATATCGAGACGCTGGTGCCTTTCGGCAGCCCGCTGATCGCGCTGATCGATCAGGTGCGCGAACGCCATGCGCCGATCAATGAATACAAGGTGGACCTGAGTTCGCCGCGGCTGGGTTACGACAAGCTGGTGGATCTCTACGCTGCGCCACTGGTCGGCGGCCCGGCCGATCATGTGGTGATCATCCTTCAGGAACGCTCGATGGCGGACAAGATCGACCGTCAGCTGACACACCGGGGAGCGGCTCGTTCGGTTACAGGCCTTGCCGCCATGCTGGCCCACGAGATCAAGAACCCGCTGTCCGGCATTCGGGGCGCGGCCCAGCTTCTCGAAAGCTCCGTTGGCGACGAGGACCGGTCTCTTGCCCGTCTGATACGTGATGAGACCGACAGGATCGTTTCGCTTGTCGACCGGATGGAGATTTTCTCCGACGAACGGCCCGTCGATCGGGCGCCCATCAACATTCACTCGGTGCTCGATCACGTCAAATCGCTGGCGCAGGCGGGATTTGCCCGCAAGATCAAGTTCACCGAACTCTACGACCCCTCGCTGCCGCCGGTCTATGCGAACCGCGACCAGCTGGTGCAGGTCTTCCTCAATCTCGTAAAGAATGCGGCCGAGGCGATCGGCGACAGTGCCGATGGCGAAATCGTGCTGACGACCGCCTACCGGCCGGGCATCAAGCTGTCCGTTCCCGGAAGCGCCGAAAAAGTCTCCCTGCCGCTTGAGTTCTGCGTGCAGGACAACGGTCCCGGCGTGTCGAACGATCTGCTGCCGCTTCTTTTCGACCCTTTCATTACCACCAAGACAAACGGAACCGGTCTCGGTCTGGCGCTCGTCGCCAAGATCGTGGGTGGCCATGGCGGCATCATCGAATGCGACAGCCAGGGCAACAAGACCATTTTCCGCGTACTGATGCCGGCTTCGCGCGACGCGCCTCCCGTCGCCGGTGTGAGCCAGGCCTCTATGGATCTCAAGCGATGACAAAAGCGACCATTCTCGTAGCCGATGATGATGCGGCAATCCGCACCGTTCTCAACCAGGCGCTGTCCCGTGCCGGGTATGAGGTGCGGATCACGTCCAATGCGACGACGCTGTGGCGCTGGATTTCGTCCGGCGAGGGGGATCTGGTGATCACCGATGTGGTGATGCCGGACGAAAACGCCTTCGATCTTTTGCCGCGTATCCGCCGCATGCGACCGGATCTGCCTGTGCTCGTGATGAGCGCGCAGAACACTTTCATGACGGCGATCAAGGCATCCGAGAGCGGCGCCTACGACTATCTGCCCAAGCCTTTCGATCTGACCGAAATGATCGGGATTGTGGGCCGGGCGCTGTCGGAACCGAAGAAGAAAACCACGCAGAGCATCGATGATGCGGGCGAGGGGATGCCGCTCGTCGGGCGCTCGACCGCCATGCAGGAGATCTACCGGGTTCTCGCCCGTCTCATGCAGACGGACCTGACGCTGATGATCACGGGTGAATCGGGTACCGGCAAGGAGCTGGTGGCGCGCGCGCTGCATGATTACGGCAAGCGCCGCAACGGCCCCTTCGTGGCGATCAACATGGCGGCCATTCCGCGTGATCTGATCGAATCGGAGCTTTTCGGACATGAAAAGGGCGCGTTCACCGGTGCCCAGAACCGCTCGACCGGACGTTTCGAGCAGGCTGAGGGCGGGACGCTGTTTCTCGATGAGATCGGCGACATGCCGATGGACGCGCAGACCCGGCTTCTGCGCGTGCTTCAGCAGGGCGAATACACCACGGTGGGCGGGCGCACCGCGATCAAGACCGATGTGCGGATCGTGGCCGCGACCAACAAGGATCTCAAGATACTGATCAATCAGGGTCTTTTCCGCGAGGATCTCTATTATCGTCTCAACGTTGTCCCGCTTCGCCTGCCGGCGCTGCGCGACCGTGCGGAGGACGTGCCCGACCTTGTGCGCCACTTCGTTCGTCAGGCGGTTGAGGAAGGGCTCGATCCGAAACGCTTCGACCAACAGGCGCTGGATCTGCTCAAGGCCTATCCATGGCCGGGCAACGTCCGCGAACTTGAAAACGTCGTCCGTCGCGTGATGGCGCTTTATCCGCAGGATGCGATCAGCGGCGAGATCATAGAGAACGAACTGAGGACCGAATCGGCGGAAACCGGGATCGGGCACGACGTCGGCAACACGGCTCCGCTCACCATCGGCGGGGCGGTCGAGGAAAACATGCGCCGCTATTTCGCCGAGTTCGGCGAGGAGCTGCCGCCAAGCGGGCTCTACCAGCGCGTGATCGAGGAAGTGGAGTATCCGCTGATTCTCGCAGCTCTCACCGCGACACGGGGCAACCAAATCCGTGCCGCCGATCTTCTCGGTCTCAACCGCAATACATTGCGCAAGAAAATCCGGGAGCTTGGCGTCACCGTCTACCGCTCGCCGCGGCCGAACTAGGGTCCTTCAGGCCGGGTGCGATTGCCCGGCCGATCCCAGCCAAACCCTTTGAAAACCAGTGGCTTTGCTTGACAATGCCGCTCGCAAAGTTGCATTTTCGCCACATTCTGTTGCTCTACGGCAACTATTGGAATCGCTAGACTCGGCGAGCCGGAGGGATGACGGCCAGTGACCATTGCGACGGACACGCGAGCGACAGACACCGCAGGAGCTGACGCCGAACTCAATGCCGATCAGCCGTCGCCCGTTCTCGTGAAACTTCGTGAAAACACGCTGACCGTGCCAGGCATGGCGCTGGTCGGCTGCGCACTCATCAGCGCGCTTGCTTCATTTGCGATCCTTCTCGGTATCACGCCCATCGAGCCGGTCGAATCGGTTGTTCTCACCGCGATAATCATCAACCTGTTCTTCGTCGTGGCGATGCTGGCCCTGGTGTTCTTCGAGGTTCGGTCGCTTCTCAAGGCGCGAACCCGAGGAAAAGCAGCAGCGCGGCTTCATATTCGCATCGTTGCCCTGTTCTCTATCGTTGCGATCCTGCCGGCCATTCTCGTGGCGGTGGTGGCCTCGGTCACACTCGATGTCGGACTTGACCGCTGGTTCTCGATCCGCACCAAGTCGATCGTCAATTCCTCGCTCTCGGTCGCTGAGGCCTATGTGCTCGAGAATGCCCGTTTCCTGCAGGGGCAGACCGTGTCGATGGCCAATGACCTCGACAATGCACGTTCGCTTTACAGTCTCGACCGTACCGGCTTCATCAATTTCATGACGCGCCAGGCGGCCGGACGCGGTCTTCTGGGCGCATTTCTTGTGCGCGCCGACGGGAGCGTCATCCTGCAGGCCGATATTCGCACCGAGCGTCCGCTGCCTGCGATCCCGCGCGATGCGCTCAGCGATGCCGTCAATGGCAAGCCCACGCTCATACCGCCGGGCGTGACCAACCTCGTCGGCGCCATCATGCCGATGCAGCAGATCGAGAACACGTTCCTTTACACGGTGCGTGCGGTTGACCCAGAGGTCATGCAGTCGATGCGTGAGATGCGCGAGGCAACGCAGGAATACCAGACACTGGAAGCGGGCAGGGCGCCGCTGCAGTTCGCCTTCGGGATCCTTTATATCGGTTTTGCGCTGGTGGTGCTGATTGCGGCCATCTGGACCGCCATTGCGGTTGCCGACCGGCTGGTGCGCCCGATCCGGGTGCTCATCAATGCCTCCGATGAGGTGGCGTCCGGCAATTTCGGGATCGCGGTACCTGTTCACGCGTCCGATGGCGATGTTGGCTCGCTTGCGCACACGTTCAACAACATGATCGTGCAGATACGCACCCAGCGCGACGAAATCCTGTCCGCGAAGGACCAGATCGACGATCGCCGTCGTTTCACCGAGGCGGTGCTGTCCGGCGTATCCGCCGGCGTCGTGGGTGTCGATCACGATACGAATGTGACGATTGCCAACCGATCCGCAACGTCGATCCTGACCGAAAGCGCACGCGCGATCATCGGTGAGCCGATTGCCAATATCGCGCCGGAGTTCACCGATCTCATCGCCAAGGCGGCACTTCTTCCCGGGAGAGAGACGCGCAGCCAGATCGTATTGAAGCGCGGCGGCAAGGAGCGCACGCTCGATGTGAAGGTGACGCGCGAGGAAACACATGACGGACTCGAATCCTTCGTCATCACGCTCGACGACATCACCGATCTTCTGATCGCGCAGCGCTCGACCGCCTGGGCCGACGTGGCGCGTCGCATCGCGCACGAGATCAAGAACCCGCTGACCCCGATCCAGCTTTCCGCCGAGCGCATCCGCCGCCGCTACGGCAAGCAGATCCCTGATGACGACCGTGCCGTCTTCGACCAGTGCACCGATACGATCGTGCGGCAGGTCGAGGATATCGGCCGCATGGTGGATGAATTCTCGTCGTTTGCGCGCATGCCGAAGCCATCCAAATCGAAGACCGATCTGCGTGACATCCTCAAGGAAACCGTATTCTTGCGCGAGGTCAGCCGCCAGGACATCGAGTTCCACCGTGACTGGCCGGAAGACGGCGAGATGAAGGGAATGTTCGATTCCCGGATGCTGTCGCAGGCCTTCGGCAATCTGATCAAGAATGCGACCGAGGCGATCGACGCTGTTCCCGACGATGTCGAGCGCGACGGCAAGCACATTCACATTCGCGCCAAGCCGTCCGGGGAGGAAGGCTATTTCGTGGAGATCATCGATAATGGTCGCGGGCTGCCGACGGAGAATCGTCACAGATTGCTAGAGCCCTATATGACCATGCGCGAAAAGGGCACCGGTCTCGGGCTCGCGATCGTGAAGAAGATTATCGAGGACCATGGCGGGTCGCTGCAGTTGCAGGACGCGCCGTCGGATATCGATAGCGGAAGAGGGGCAATGATCTCAGTCTGGCTGCCGGTCCGTTCCGCCGATCCGGAAGCAGAAGAAGATAAGAACAAGGAGACTGGACATGGCGTCTGACATCCTGGTCGTTGACGATGAAGAAGATATCCGCGAGCTCGTTTGCGGCATTCTGGACGATGAGGGCCACGAAACACGCTCGGCGCATGATGCCGACAGTGCGCTCGCCGCGATTTCGGATCGCGTGCCGCGGCTGGTGTTTCTCGATATCTGGCTGCAGGGCAGCCGTCTCGATGGGCTCGCACTGCTCGACGAAATCAAGTCGCGTTATCCCGAATTACCGGTGGTGATGATTTCCGGCCATGGCAATATCGAGACCGCCGTCTCGGCGATCCGGCGCGGGGCCTATGATTTCATCGAGAAACCCTTCAAGGCCGACCGGCTGGTTCTGGTGGCCGAGCGGGCCCTGGAAACATCGAGCCTGAAGAAGGAAGTCTCCGACCTCAAGCGCCGCTCTGGTGATGCGGTTGAGCTGATCGGCACGTCGCTTGCGATCTCGCAGCTCAAGCAGACGATCGAGAAAGTCGCACCGACCAACAGCCGCATCATGATCATGGGGCCTTCGGGCAGCGGCAAGGAACTGGTGGCCCGCCTCATTCACAAGAATTCGAGCCGTGCGAACGGTCCTTTCGTGGTTCTCAATGCTGCGGGCCTGACGCCGGAGCGCATGGAGATCGCGCTGTTCGGCACGGAGAGCACATCAAGCCATGAGCGCAAGATCGGGGTTTTGGAAGAAGCACACCGCGGCATTCTTTACCTTGACGAGATCGCGGACATGCCGCGTGGCACCCAGAACAAGATCCTGCGCGTGCTCGTCGATCAGCAATTCGAGCGTGTGGGCGGCACCAAGCGGGTGAAGGTCGATGTCCGGATCATTTCTTCGACCGCCGTCAATCTCGAGGCGTTGATCTCTGCCGGCGAGTTCCGCGAGGATCTTTACCATCGGCTCGCCGTGGTGCCGGTCAAAGTGCCGGCTCTCTCGGAAAGGCGCGAGGATATCCCGTTCCTCGTCGATACGTTCATGCGCCAGATCTCCGAACAGGCGGGTATTCGTAACCGCAAGGTCGGTGACGATGCCTTGGCGGTGATCCAGGCGCACAGTTGGCCCGGCAATATAAGACAGCTCCGCAACTATATGGAAAGGCTCATGATTCTGGCTCGCAGCGACGGGCCAGACACGGTGATTACCGCCGACATGCTGCCCGATGATGTGTCCGACATGCTGCCCAAGACGGGAACCGGCAATGCCGAGCACATCATGACGCTGCCCTTGCGGGAGGCCCGTGAAATGTTCGAACGCGATTACCTCGTTGCCCAGATCAACCGGTTTGGCGGCAACATTTCAAAGACCGCGGAATATGTCGGGATGGAACGNTCGGCNCTGCATCGCAAATTGAAATCGCTTGGCGTATAAGNCAGGAAAAGCGGGCCGCGCANTCAGGCGCGTCCATGGAATTTTCGCCGGGGTAAGCGAATGAAAGTCATCATCTGCGGAGCGGGCCGGGTCGGCTACGGTATTGCCGAGCGCCTTGCGGCGGAAGAAAACGACGTTTCGGTCATAGATACCTCGGCCGATCTCATCCAGGGCATTCGCGATACGCTCGACGTGCGCGGCTATGTGGGCCATGGCGCCCATCCCGACATGCTGTCGCAAGCCGGTGCCGAGCAGGCGGACATGATCATCGCGGTGACGCTCTATGACGAGGTCAACATGGTGGCCTGTCAGGTGGCGCATTCGCTGTTCAACGTGCCGACCAAGATCGCCCGTATCCGCGCGCAGAGCTATTTGCGTCCGCACTGGGCGGACCTCTTTTCCCGCGATCACATGCCGATCGACGTCATCATTTCGCCTGAAGTCGAGGTCGGCAAGGTNGTGCTGCGCCGGATCGCGCTTCCGGGNGCAACCGATGCGGTGCGTTTCGCCGACGATGCGATCGTGATGGTGGCGATCGAATGTCTGGAGGACTGCCCGGTCGTCAATACGCCGCTCGATCAGTTGAGCGAACTGTTTCCGGATCTGAATGCGACCGTGGTGGGTGTCTGGCGTCACGAGAAACTTTTCGTCCCGCATTCCGGCGACCAACTCGAAACAGGCGATCTGGCCTATGTCGTCTGTCAGCGCGACAATGTCCGCCGAACGCTTGGCCTTTTCGGGCACGAGGAGCAGGAAGCGGCACGNATCGTCATTGCAGGCGGCGGAAATATTGGCTTCTACGTCGCCAAGGCCATCGAGGAACGCCAGACCCGTACGCGCCTCAAAATCATCGAGAGCAATCGCAGCCGCGCGGTTTCGATCGCGGAATCACTCAAGCGCACCGTCGTCATCAANGGCTCGTCGCTCGATCAGGAAATNCTCGTCGAAGCCGACGTGCAGGATGCGGATCTCATCGTCGCGCTGACCAATGANGACCAGGTGAACATCCTGACGTCGGTNATGGCNAAGCGGCTCGGNTGCAAGGCCAACATGGCGCTCATCAACAATCCGTCCTANCACGACTTCACCCGCACGCTNGGCATCGACGCNCANATCAATCCGCGCGAGGTGACGATCTCCCGNATNCTNCAGCANGTGCGGCGNGGNCGTATTCGNGCCGTGCACAGCGTGCAGAANGGGGCNGCCGAGATTATCGAGGCGGAAGCAATGGAAACCTCNCCNCTCGTNGGCAAGCCGCTGCGTGANNTNGAACTGCCCGATGGNGTCCGTATCGGGGCCATTTATCGCGACAAGGCCGTGATCCGCCCCGATGGGGACACCCGCATCAAGGCGAAGGATCGCGTCGTGATCTTCGCNACGCTCGATGCNGTCAAACATGTCGAGCAGATGTTCCGGGTGAGCCTCGAGTTCTTCTAGAATCCACTTCTGAAGACGTCTGACCAAGCCTGAAGGCGCTAAGCTCTGGGAAAACCAGTCGCATTCCACTGGATTGGGCTATTTACAAATACCTCAATGAGTGGTCTTCTTGCGCTGCATTCCAGCCGGATGAATATCCGGCCGCGTCTGTGTGTGCCGCGCGATCACGTGAGGGGGATCTCACACAGAATTCGCTTTCAAGCGAAAGACGTGCCTGAGGCGATAACGTCTCTACGGGCTGGAAAAGCGGTGATCTCCCGCGCAGGCGGGCAAGAAGAAGACGGGAAGAAGCAAACTAATGGCCGAGCGCTCTCAAAATCTCCAGGACCTGTTTCTCAACACGGTCCGCAAGCAAAAAATCTCGCTGACCATATTCCTCATCAACGGCGTAAAGCTGACAGGCGTTGTCACATCTTTTGATAATTTCTGCGTCCTGCTGCGCCGTGACGGCCATTCGCAACTGGTCTATAAGCACGCGATCTCGACAATCATGCCGAGCCAGCCGGTCCAGATGTTCGAAGGCGAGGAGTCGTCCGGCTCGTGATACAGTATCGCCTGTGAGCTGACGTGACGAAATCCAACAAGAACAAGAGCGACGGCGTCGACATGACGCCCGAGGAAACGCGCGCCATCGTGCTCGTGCCGGTCATCAAGACCCGCACGGCAGACGATGCTGCCGAAAGCCTTTCCGCGCGCTCGGACAATGCACGTCTCGATGAAGCCGTGGGTCTGACGCGCGCCATCGATCTCGAAATCGCCAANGCGCTCGTGGTNCCGATCCCGAAGCCGCAGCCTGGTACGCTCTTCGGNACCGGCAAGATCGAGGAGATCCTCGCGCTCGTGGAGGAGACCGAGNCGGGTCTCGTCATCGTCGACCACCCGCTTACGCCGGTGCAGCAACGCAACCTGGAGCGCGAGTGGAAGGTCAAGGTCATCGACCGGACCGGGCTTATCCTGGAAATTTTCGGCCGCCGTGCCTCCACCAAGGAAGGCGTGCTGCAGGTCGATCTGGCGCATCTGAACTACCAGAAGGGCCGGCTGGTCCGCAGCTGGACCCACCTGGAGCGTCAGCGCGGTGGTGGCGGCTTCATGGGCGGTCCGGGTGAGACCCAGATCGAGGCCGACCGGCGTATGCTTCAGGAGAAGATCCTGAAACTTGAGCGTGAGCTGGAGCAGGTGCGCCGTACCCGCCAGCTGCACCGTTCCAAACGCCGCAAGGTGCCGCATCCGATCGTCTCGCTGGTCGGCTACACGAACGCCGGAAAATCCACGCTCTTCAACCGCATGACCGGTTCGGGCGTGCTGGCCGAGGACATGCTGTTCGCAACGCTCGATCCGACGCTCAGGCGCCTCAAGCTGCCTCATGGCGGCATGGTGATCCTGTCCGATACCGTGGGCTTCATCTCCGATCTGCCGACACACCTTGTGGCAGCCTTCCGTGCGACGCTNGAAGAAGTGGTGGAAGCCGATCTCATTCTGCATGTTCGTGACATGTCGGACCCGGACCGCAACGCGCAAGCCAAGGATGTCGAGGATATTCTCGAAAGCCTCGGGCGGGGCGAGGGCGACGGACGCAAGCTGCTCGAAGTGTGGAACAAGATCGACCGTCTCGAGCCTGAAGCGGCGATGGATCTCAAGAAGCGCGCAGATGGGTCGGAAAATGCGATCGTCGTCTCGGCGCTCAAGGGCGAGGGGATCGATGCGCTCCTCGCGGAGATCGAGCGCCTGATTTCCGGCACGCTTGAGAAACGCACCATNCGNATCGNGCCGGATGAGATGTCGCTTCTGCCATGGGTTTACGAGCGCAGCCACGTGCTGTCGCGTCAGGACGAAGAAGACGGCGCGGTGACGCTGGACGTCGAGATTACGGCGGTGGAATCCGCCGAGCTCGATGCCAAGCTCGGCACTGTCGTTGCGGACGATCCCGAGGACTACTGATCAGACNGGCTTGTCCTTGCCGATGCCGAGTGATTTGGCTTCGTCCCACAGGCCATCCATCTCCTCGAGGTCGGATTGTTCAGGCGTCTTGCCGGTTTCGGCGAGGCGCCTTTCCACATGGGCGAAGCGGTTGCGGAACTTGGTATTCGTCCCGCGCAGCGCGTTTTCAGGGTCCGTATTCAAGTGCCGGCCGAGATTGGCGAGCGCGAAGATGACATCGCCCAGCTCGCCGGCAGCTTCTGCCTGATTTGCTGCCGCGATTGCTTCGCGCAATTCGCCGATCTCTTCCTCAATCTTGTCCAGGACGGGACCCACGGCGCCCCAGTCGAAACCGACGCGACCGGCTGCTTCCTGTAGCTTCAGGGCCTCGGTGAGGCCGGGCAGGGCACGCGGCACGCCGTCGAGCAGGCCCTTGGGTTCATCGGCATCGAGCCCGCGTTCCTTGCGTCGCGCCGCACGGGCAGCCTTCTCCTCGGCCTTGATCTCTGCCCACTGTTTCTTGACGGCATCGGGATTATCGGCGTCGGATACCGCGAAGACATGAGGGTGACGGCGGATCATCTTGGCGGTGACCGCCTCGACCACGTCGCCAAAGGCAAAATGCCCGGCTTCCTCCGCCATACGGGCGTGAAACACCACCTGCAGCAATAGATCGCCCAACTCGTCGCACAGGTCGTCGAAATCCTTCCGCTCGATGGCGTCGGCCACCTCGTAGGCTTCCTCGATCGTGTAGGGCTTGATCGACTCGAAATCCTGCACGATGTCCCACGGGCATCCGGTTTGCGGATCGCGGAGTGCTGCCATGATTTCGAGAAGCCGGGAGATTTCCTTGGACGGGATCATGCGGTTATCCTACACATCTGGAGGCGCGGGCCGCGCCCTTGTTTGCCGCTTTCCACAGCGACAATGCGAATACAAGGGGTGGGAGCGTTTTCGTGGCGATGTCACAAAAGCTTCTGCGTCTGGGCTTTAATTTCGCGGCACGATCGACGACACTCCGGCCTTGATGCGAAGACAGGATTCCTCGTGAGATACGGACTTTATTACGCGCCGCACCCCGACAGTGCGTTTGCCCGTCTTGCCAATGCCTGGCTCGGACGGGATGCGGTTACGGACACCGCCATCGCACAGCCTGCAGTTCCAGGCTTTTCCTGCGACGAATTTACGGAAGTGACTGCCGAAGCGCGACGTTACGGGTTTCACGGCACGATCAAGGCGCCGTTCCGGCTGGCGGACAATGCGAGCGAAACCAATCTTCTGGCGGAAGCCGAAAGTTTCGCCGCATCGCGCGCCCCCGTGCCGGTGGGAGAGATGGAAGCCGCCACGCTGCACGGTTTCGTGGCGCTTGTGCCTTCGGGTGACGCCGATGCGCTCGGGTCATTTGCGGATGAGGTCGTGCGCCATTTCGACCGGTTTCGCGCTCCGCTGACGCCGGAGGAGCGTGCCCGCCGCGTCCCGTCAACGCTCAGCGAGCGCCAGCGGAAGAACCTCGATCAATGGGGCTATCCCTATATTTTCGATGATTTCGGGTTTCATCTGACACTGTCGAAACGGCTCGATGCGGAGCGTGCTGAAACGCTTCGTGCATTTGCGAACGAGTATTTTGCCAGGCAGCTATCCGAGCCGCTTCATATGGACGCGTTGACGCTTTTCGTCGAAAAAGAGCCTGGTTCTCCATTAACGCAGCTCGCACGTTTTCCTCTTGCCGTGCCGCATTCCTGAAAGCCCGTATTCCTGAAGGTTTTTCCCGCATGACCAAAGAACATGTCTTCTCCAATGCCCGCATCGTGCTTGAGGACAGGATTGTGGACGGNAGCCTGNTTGTCCGNGACGGCAAGATCGCNGCAATTGATGAGGGTGGATCTGCNGTCGGCGAGGATNNCGAAGGGGATTACATCATTCCNGGCCTNGTCGAGCTTCACACCGACCATCTCGAAACGCACTATTCGCCGCGNCCGGGCCTGCGGTGGAANGCNATNTCAGCCATNCAGTCCCATGACGCGCAGATCGTTACATCGGGGATTACCACGGTGTTCGATTGTCTGCGGCTCGGGTCCGANGAGGATGGCGGTTTTGCGAAGGGCGAAATGCGGGCGATTGCCGATGCATTCGAGACCGCGCGCAAGGAGGACCGTCTGCGCGCCGATCACCGTATCCATTTGCGGTGTGAAGTCTCGGCCGCCGATGTGATGGATCATTTCGAGGATTTCCGCACCGATGAGCAGGTTGGCCTGGCNTCCCTGATGGANCACGCACCGGGGCAANGGCAGTTCCAGACGATGGATCAGTACATCCTCTACTACAAGGAAAACCGCGGGTTGTCGGACGAGGAATTCGACCGCTTCATCAACAGACGTGTGGCGGCGTCGGAGAAGTATTCCGCCGACCACCGCCGGCAGATCGCGGAANTATGTGTNGCGCGCGGTATCACGATTGCGAGCCATGACGACGCGACGCTCGATCATGTCAACGAAGCCAAGAGCTTCGGCGTACGGCTGGCGGAATTCCCGACATCNGTCGAGGCNGCGGATGCCTCGCATGCGGGCGGCATGTCGGTTCTCATGGGCGCNCCCAATGTGGTGCGCGGCAAATCCCATTCCGGCAATATCGCNGCCAANTCTCTCGCCGAGCGCGGNGTGCTNGATGTNNTGTCNTCNGACTANGTACCCTTCAGNCTGATCCAGGCNCCNTTCATTCTGGCNGAGGATGAGGGNGTGATGAGCTTACCGGACGCAATNCGGCTCGTGACCGCAACGCCNGCTCGCACGGTCGGCCTCGATGATCGCGGGCGGATCGCAGAGGGGCTGAAGGCCGATCTTGTTCGTGTGCGGCGCAAATCCGGCGTGCCCGTGGTTCGCTCCGTCTGGCGGTCCGGTGNACGGGTCGCCTGATGGCCGGAGTGAATGACAACGAGCCTGATGNNGACGGACACCATGGGTGTCTGATCGTCATTCTGGGCCCGAGCGGAGCCGGCAAGGATTCCATCCTGTCGCTGGCGCGCGATCATCTCGANGGCCGCAAGGATGTCTTGTTTGTGCGCCGTTCAATCACCCGGCCCGCGCACGACGATTCCGAGGATTTCGAGCCTCTCAACGACGTCGAGTTCGATGCGGGGCTCAAGCTCGGTCGCTTCTGCTTTCACTGGCAGGCCAACGGNCTGCGCTATGCCTTGCCGATCACNATGGCNGANCANCTGGCNGANGGCGGCGTGGCCGTNGTCAACGGGTCGCGCGCCGCCTACCGGCANATGCGCGAGGTCTTTGCCGAAACCCGGGCNGTTCTGGTTCGCGTGGAGCCTTCNGTACTCAGGGAGCGGCTCAAGNGNCGGGGGCGNGAGGACGCGGACGAAATCGAGGCNCGGATCGAGCGTGCNGCGACGTATCTGGATGCCATCAAGCCNGATGCGGTGATAGACAATTCAGGCTNGCTTGANGATGCGGCNGCCCANTTNGTCGATTATGTGANGGCGGAGAGCCNGGNGCGCCGCTAAATCGCGCCGTCGGTCTCGATGCGGATGGTGGTGCCGCAATGCTTGCAATGCACGGCATCGGCGTCATGCAGGCGCAGCCCGCAGGAGGGGCATTCATGGCGCACCTTGGTGGGCCTGAAGAGAACCTGCGCCAGTCTGAGAAACAACGTNACCCCAAATATCATAACGCCGACGGACAGGAGCCGGCCGCTGGTGCCGGTCAGTGTGATGTCGCCGAAACCGGTCGTGGTCAGCGTGGTCACCGTGAAATAGAGCGCATCCGCATAGTTCTGAATTTCCGGATTGTGCCGGTATTGCAGCGAGTAGATGAGCCCGGTGGTCACGAAGAGAAACACCAGCAGGTTGATCGCTGCGAGGATGATTTCTTCGCGCTGCCGGAAGTAGGCAAAATCCCTCCTCAATCGCACGAGCAGTTGGTAGGTGTGCAGCAGGCGAAGGGTTCTGAGNACGCGAAGGAAGCCAAGTCCCTCGCCGGCGATAGGGGCCAGAAACGAAACCANNGCAGCGATGTCCGCCCANGTNGCGGGGCGAAGCAGGAAGTGGCCGGTGCGCTCGAGCGACAGGCGCATCAAGAAGTCGGCGAGAATGATGAGGCCAAATANGAAGTCGATGATCTCGAGTGTCAGNGAGCGCTCGAAGAATGATGTCACGACGACGAAGATNATCGTGACTATGTCGAAAGCGAGCAGCGCNTAGCGGTATTGATGCGCCCTCGTTGACTGCCCCTCGTAGAGCCAGCGAATTTTCGCGTGCAGGCCTTCCGGCATTATCGATGTCTACCCCACCAGTTTCAGTGTCTTCCTATCATCGTGTCCTGATGTTTCGCAAACAAGGTCTGACCTTGGTCAGAGTATTTGTGCGTTNAGCTTTNNCTGCCAGGCNGCGAGCTTTTCCTTAAGCGCATTTTCGCGGGCCAGCGGCGAGAGATCATCGTCGAGCGTCTCGAGAANCTCATATTCAAAAGCGGTCTCCCCTTCGTTTTTCCATGCGGTCTGCAGGGCGGGGANGTGATGCGTTCCCATTTTCAACGTGAACCAGTGGCGGTTCTGCGCCTTTTCGAGATCCTTTGATGTGCCGATCCAGGCGGCGTTCAACCCCGGGCAGCGAATGGCGTAGATGCCGGCTTTTCGTGGGGTCTGTTTGTAACTGTCTCTGAGNGCGCGTTGTGCGTTNNGGGNCATNTCGGTTCTCCTTTNGGCGCTCTATATTATTATCCGGGTTTAATTGACAAGGGTATTTTTATCCGGATATTTATTGCTGGAACCGGAGATGCAGATGTGACTGACCTATTGTCCCGCCCCAGCGCCGCCTTTTCAGGCCAGGATTTGATTGCCGAGGGGCCGCTCGTCGATGTGGCGCTGACGGTGCGCGCATTGCCGCTCGACGGCATGGCGCCGGTGCTTGTCTTCGACCGGACGACCGGCGGCGTGATCGATCTCGATCTGCGCGGCAGCACGGCTGATGTGATCAGACGCCTGACCGAACGTTCGCAGGCGGAAAGCGCGGCTTCGAAGTCATCTGCGGAGGCGGCAAAGCCCTCAAAAGGAAGGGGACGCCCAAAGCTCGGAGTGGTGGCGCGTGAGGTCACGCTGTTGCCTCGTCATTGGGAATGGCTGGGCGAGCAGCCCGGTGGCGCGTCGCAGGCGCTGAGGCGTCTTGTCGAACAGGCGCGCAAGGCAGGCGATGGCGCGGACAAGGACCGGTCTCGCCAAGGTGTGGCCTATCGCTTCATGCAGGCGATGGCGGGAGACCTTTCGGGGTTCGAGGAGGCAAGTCGGGCGCTGTTCGCCGGCGATATGGCGCGCTTCGAACGGTCTGTTTCGGGTTGGCCTGAGGATGTCCGCACTTTCGCCTTGCGCCTTGCCAGAGGCGAGGAGGACGACAGCTGAAACGGAAAGAGGCCGGTCGCGGGGACCGGCCTCTCTTCACAACTCAGCAGCGACTCAGGCTGCGGGCAAAACCTTCTGGCGCTGTTCGCCGAGCTTTTCGATGCCCAGACGCATGACTTCGCCGCCCTTGAGGAAGACCTGCGGCTTCTGGCCCATGCCGACGCCGGGAGGCGTACCGGTGGAAATCACGTCGCCGGGCTGCAGGCTCATGAAGCGGCTGAGATAGGAGACGAGGAACGGGACCTTGTACACCATGGTGGCGCTGGATCCGTCCTGGTAGCGCTTGCCATCGACATCGAGCCACATGGCGAGATTGTTGAAGTCGCCCACTTCGTCGGGCGTCACGAGCCATGGGCCGGTGGGGCCGAAGGTATCGCAGCCCTTGCCCTTGTCCCATGTACCGGAGCGCTCGATCTGGAATTCGCGCTCGGAGACATCGTTGATGACGCAGAAGCCGGCGACGTGGCTCATGGCATCGGCTTCCTCGATATAGGCGCCGCCGGTGCCGATAACGACGCCGAGTTCGACTTCCCAATCGGTCTTCTTCGAGCCGCGCGGAATCTGGACNTCATCATTCGGGCCGACNACCGCCGANGTCCACTTGTTGAAGATTACAGGCTCCGGCGGCACTTCNGCGCCGGATTCCGCAGCNTGNTCGGCATAGTTGAGGCCGATGCAGATGAACTTCCCGATATTGCCGACGCAGGCGCCCAGNCGCAGATCATCCTGCGGTGTGCCGTCNACGAGGGGNAGGGTGCTTGNGTCGAGAGCCGCGATCTTGGCGAGCGATTCAGGCGACAGGGCCGATCCCGCGATGTCATCGACGATGCCGGCGAGGCTGCGTACTCGGCCATCCTTGTCGAGAAGGCCTGGCTGTTCCTGACCCACGGGTCCGTAACGGAGAAGTTTCATGGAGTATCCTGTCCTCTTGAAAATAGCTGAGCGGCCCCGAAAGGNGCCCGGGNCCGCTCGTAGCCTATTTGCCGATCAATCGTAAAGAACGGCGGCGATCTTCGGATCGTCGATATTGGACTTGTCGTACCAGTAGAAGCCCGTGTCGATTATCTTCGGAAGTTCCTCGCCCTTGATCGCGGCGACGGCGGCCTTGACGGTCTCGTAGCCGATGCCGACCGGATTCTGGGTGATCGCGCCGGCCATGGTGCCGTCCATGATCGCTTCCTTCTGGGCGGTGCCGGAGTCGTAGCCGATCACGACGAGATCCTTGGTGCCGGTTTCGCGTACGGCGTTCACCACGCCGATCGCCGAACCTTCGTTTGTACCGAAGATACCCTTGAGATCGGGGTTGGCGGTGATGATCGCCTTTGCCACTTCGGTCGACTTCAGCTGGTCGCCATCGCCATACTGGACGGAGACCACTTCGATATCGGGATATTTATCCTTCATCTGGTTCAGGAAGCCGTCGCGGCGGTCGATACCGGTCCGGCTGGTCTGGTCGTGGGCAACCACAGCAACCTTGCCGCTGCCGCCGATCATCTCGGCCATCTTGTCGGCGGCGAGGCCGGCTGCGGCGAGGTTGTCGGTGGTCGCGGTGGTCACCGGAATATCGCTGTCGACGCCGGAGTCGAAGGCAACGACCGGAATGCCGGCTTCCTGGGCCTGCCGCAGAAGCGGAATGGCGGCCTGGCTGTCGAGCGCCGCGAAACCGATGGCATTGGGCTTGTTGGCGAGAGCCGCCGCCAGCATGTCGATCTGCTTGTCCACCATGGTTTCATTGTCCGGCCCCTCGAAGGTGACCTTGACGTTGAACTCCTCGGCAGCCTGATCGGCGCCGGCTTTCACGGCCTGCCAGAACTGGTGCTGAAAACCCTTGGAGATTAGCGGAATGAACATTTCTTCGGCCTGTGCCGCGGGCGAGGCCGCGAGCAGGCCCAGGGCGCTGATGGCGCCTATGAGCGTACGACGTGACAACATGGTGTTTCCTCCTCGGTTGTTGTTCAAGTCTGTTTGGAACCCGGATCGCGCGCTGCGCTGGCCGGGCATGGAAAGATCCGTCCTCCGTTCTCAGACCTTCCTTCTGCGGAGCATGTCCGCATAGACGGCAAGAATGATGATCACGCCGGTGACCACAGTCTGCCATTCCTGGGCGACCGACAGCACGCGCAGGCCGTTCGTGAGAACCGCCATAATGAGAGCGCCGATAAGAGTGCCGAGAATTGTGCCGCGGCCGCCGGAGAGCGAGGTCCCGCCGATGACGACCGCCGCGATCGCTTCGAGTTCGTAGCCGAGGCCGAGAGCCGGCTGGGCCGAATTGAGACGCGATGCGATCAGCAGGCCGCCGATGCCGACAATGCCGCCGGCAAGCGCATAGACCGCCATTTTCCAGCGGTCTGTGTTCACGCCCGACAGACGGACCGCTTCCTCGTTGGAGCCAAGCGCAAAGGTATAGCGCCCAAGCACCGTATTGGAGAGCACGTAAGAGGCCGCAATCGCCACGATAAACAGGATAAGCACCCCGTTGGGGATCGGCACCGCCGGGATGATCTCTCCGATCAGCGAGCCGCGCGAGATAAGGTCGAAACCGGGCGTGTCGTTGAAATAGATCGGCCGGGTTCCGGAGATAACGAGCGAGAGCCCCTTGAGGATCAGCATCATGCCGAGTGTCGCGATAAAGGGCGGGATCTTCATCTTGGCGATAAAGGTGCCGGAACAGAGCCCGCAAAAGGCGCCCGTTGCGATCGCAGTGACCACGCCGAGCGGGAGCGGCATACCGAGATAGGTCAGCACCACGCCGGTCATCACGGCCGTGAAGGTCATCATGGTGCCGACAGAAAGATCGATGCCGCCGGTGATGATGACCAGAGTTGCGGCAACCGCTAGAACGCCGTTGACCGATGTCGCCTGCAGGATGGCGATCATGTTGGAGGTCTGCATGAAATTGGGCGAGGCGACCGAAAAGACGATCAGGAGTACGATCAAGCTGGCAAAGGCCAGTAGCCGTTGCTGCGCGCCGCCGCCGAAGAGCTTTTTCCGTTCGCCCGTCTGCGTTGCGTCCATCGTCTGGGTCATGCCACCTCTCCCACCGGCGCCATCGCGGCTTCACGCCGGGTCGCCAGTTCCATGATCTGTTCCTGTGTCGTTTCCGCGCCGCCGGGAAGAATGCCGGTCAGTCGTCCCTCGCACATCACCGCGATGCGATGGGAGAGGCGCATGATCTCCGGCAATTCCGACGAGATCACGATGATCGCACGCCCCTGGGCGGCAAGTTCTTCGAGCAGCTTGTAGATTTCCGATTTCGCGCCAACGTCGATGCCGCGTGTGGGTTCGTCAAAGAAGAGGATGTCGCAATCGCGCAGAAGCCATTTGGCGACGACAACCTTTTGCTGATTGCCACCCGAGAGAAGCCGGACTTCCTGTGTGTCGGACGGCGTCCGGATGCCGAGCTGATCGATATAATTCTGTGCGGTCTCTCGCATGCCGCGCTCGTCGAGCACGCCTGCTTTCGAGGTGAAGCGATCGAGGCTCGCAAGCGCGATATTGGCGCGCACGTTCATGCCAGTCGCGAGCCCGAAGCGTTTGCGATCCTCGGAGAGATAGCCGATGCCGGCGCGCACTGCGTCGCTCGGCGACTGAATGGCGACTGCCTGACCGTGAACGAGGATATCGCCTTCGTCGCGGGGGTCGGCGCCGAAGACGGCGCGCGCCACTTCCGTCCGTCCAGCGCCCATCAGGCCGGCAAAGCCGAGGATTTCACCTTTGCGGACCGTGAAGGAAACGTCGCGGATTTCTCGCCCGCGATTGAGGTTGCGGACTTCGAGCGCGACTTCGTTGCTATTGGTATCGGGAACGTCGAGCGGCTTCTCCGAAACCTCGCGACCGACCATCATCGAGATGATGCGGGAGAGGGGCGTGCTCTCGGCGTCTACGGTATCCACATACTCACCGTCGCGCATCACGGTCACCCGGTCGGCAATGCGTTTGATCTCGTCCATCTTGTGACTGATGTAGATGATCCCGACGCCTTCAGACTTGAGCTTGCGGATGATGACGAAGAGCTCAGCGATCTCGGCATCGTTCAGGGCGGCGGTCGGCTCGTCCATGATGAGAACGCGCGACTTGTAAGACAGCGCCTTGGCGATCTCGACCATCTGCTGCTTGGCGATTGTCAGCGTGTCGACCTGGGCTTTCGGGTCGAGCTTGAGGTTCATGGAGCTGAAGATGTCTGCCGTCTGGCGGTTGAGCGCGGGTTCGTCGAGGCGACCGAAGGATTTGCGCGGCTCGCGACCGATAAAGACGTTCTGGGCGGCGGTGAGGTCGTTCATCAGGGAGAGTTCCTGATGGATGATGCCGATCCCGAGATCGGTTGCGGCGCGGGGACTGTCGGGATCGACGGGCTTGCCTTCGAAGAATATCTCGCCGTCGTCGCGCTGATAATTGCCTGAAAGGATCTTCATCAGGGTCGACTTGCCGGCGCCATTCTCACCCATCAGGGCGTGAACCTCACCGGGCTTCAGATCGAAGCGCACGTTCTTGAGGGCATGAACCCCCGGAAACCGCTTCTCGATCCCCCGCATTTCAACCAGTAAACTCATCCACTCCGGCCCTCCCAAGCCGAGTTTCCGTTTCTCCTCCGGGCGCTACATCACGGCGCCGATTTGCCAGGGCACGAATTCCACCCCGCCAAATCCAAGTTCCTCGCTCTTGGTCTTCTCGCCGGACGCAACCCGGATCATCAGCTCGAACAGTTCGCGGCCCTTGTCCTCGATGGGTACACCTTCGGTGACGATGTCGCCGCAGTTGAGATCCATGTCATCGGACATCCGGGCATACATTTCCGAATTGGTGGCGATCTTGATGCCAGGTGTCGGCTTCCAGCCCGAAACAGAGCCGCGGCCGGTGGTGAAGACGATCAGGTTCGCGCCGGACGCCACCTGGCCTGTTACCGAGCAGGGATCGAAGCCGGGACTGTCCATGAAAACGAAGCCGCGCGTATCGACCTTCTCGCCGAACAGATAGACGCCATTCAGTGGCGCGGTGCCGCTCTTGGCGGTCGCGCCGAGCGATTTCTCCAGAATGGTCGTCAGCCCGCCGCGCTTGTTTCCGGGGCTGGGATTGTTGTCCATCTCGCCGCCGTTGCGTTCGGTGTAGTCCTCCCACCAACGAATGCGTTCGATCAGCTTCTCGCCGATCTCCACCGTAGCAGCGCGGCGCGTAAGCAAATGCTCGGCGCCGTAGATTTCAGAGGTTTCAGAGAGGATTGTGGTGCCGCCATGGCGCACCAGGAGATCCGAGGCATGGCCCAGCGCCGGGTTGGCGGTGATGCCCGAATAGCCGTCCGATCCGCCACACTGCATTCCGACAACGATCTCGGAAATCGGAGCTTCCTCGCGTTTTGCCCGATTGGCGATCTCGGCAACGCCGCGCAGCTCCGAAAGGCCCTTCTCGATGGTCTTGCGGGTGCCCCCGACATGCTGGATCGTCATGTAGCGCAGCGCACCATCGGCGCGGATCGGGCGGCCGCCCACGAGGTCGGAAAGCTGCATGACCTCGCAGCCGAGACCGACGAGCAGAATGCCGCCGAAATTCGGGTGCTGGGCATAGCCCGACAGTGTGCGAAAGAGGGTGGCATAGCCTTCGTTCGAGCCCGACATGCCGCAACCGGTGCCGTGGGTGATCGGAACGATGCCGTCGATGTTCGGAAACTCATCGAGCAGGCCGGATTTTTCCGCCGCTTCGGCGATGAACTTGGCCACCGAGCCGGAGCAGTTCACCGAGGTGAGGATGCCCAGATAGTTGCGCGTGCCGTAGCGGCCGTCGGCGCGCCTGTAGCCCATGAAAGTTCGGTTCTCGTCAATCGGAGCGAGTTCGGCGTTCTGGCTGGCAAAGCCGTAGTCGCGGCTGTGCTCGCTCATGCCGAGATTGTGAACATGAACATGCTCGCCGGTCGAGATCGCGGCTTTGGCCTGGCCGATGATCTGACCGTAGCGGATGATGTTTTCGCCTTCGGCGACGTCGCGGGTGGCGATCTTGTGACCGCGGGAAATCATCTGGGGGAGGGGAACGGGCACACCTTCGACGATCGATCCGGCAGCCAGATCGGCAAGCGCGATCACGACATTATCGTCGCCATGCAAACGGATGGTGTCGCCAGATGCCTTCACTTGGTTTACTCCCGCTAGCGGATCTCCTTGGCCCGCGATTTCCATCAGGAGTAGATTGACTTGATAACACTGTCAACTAACATGTTAGCATGAAAGATGTCGCTGAAATGAACGATGATGTCGGGGCTGAACCGCAGCTCGCCGAGATTGGCGAGATGTCGGGATCGCTCGCCCAGAGGGTCTACCAATCGCTTCGCGACGCGATCCTGACGCTGGAATACATGCCAGGCTCCGTGATCAGGAAATCTTATATTTGCCAACAGCTTGGTGTTTCGCGTCAGCCCGTTTCCGAAGCCATAGCGCGGCTCTCATCGGAGGGGTTGGTCGATGTCATTCCGCAGTCTGCGACACGCGTCTCGCGCTTCTCGGTAGGGGATTTGAGAGAGTCCTCTTTTTTACGAGAGGCCGTCGAGCTTGCCGCTGTGGAAAGTGTTGCCGCGAACCGGACCGAGGAGCAGTTGGCGCAACTCGTCCGCATGGTCCGCTTGCAGGAGTTGCTGCTGGAAGACGGCGATCATGCCGGGTTCTACCAAGCGGACGAGGACCTGCACGCCCTGCTGATGGAACTGACCGGATTTCCAGGCGTCGTCGCGACGGCGGCGTCTGTCTCCATCCCGCTCAAGCGCGCCCGCCTCGCCATCCTGCCGGAACCGGGACGCCCTGCCGAGGTCATTGCGGAACATCGGGCGATCATCGATGCGATCCGGGAACAGGATGTCACCGCTGCCCGGGAAGCCATGCGTCATCACCTCGGCCAGCTCATGTCGCGGATAGAGCCGCTCGAGCGGGAGCGGCCGGAACTGTTTCACCAGATCAGGGAGCGTCCGTGAAAGCTTCGGATACCATTCTTCTCAACAACCGGACAAAAAAGCCGGTCCCGCTTACACGCATGGGCTTTGGCGGCGCTCCGCTCGGCAATCTCTATCGCAAGATATCCGAGGAGGATGCGCAGGCAGCCCTCCAGGCGGCCTATGATTCCGGCATCCGCCATTTCGATACCGCGCCGCAATACGGGCTCGGCCGATCGGAAGGGCGGTTCGGCNAGGCGATCAAGCGTTTCGGGCGCGAGAACATTCAACTGGCGACGAAGATNGGNNGNCTGCTTNTCGATTGCGAACCGGATGAGGTGACGCCNGANGCCTTNGTCGANGTGCCNCAGAAACGCATCGTCTTCGACTACACCTATGACGGCGTCATGCGCAGCTACGAGGCAAGCAAGGAACGGCTNGNNGTCGANAATGTCGATATTCTTCACGTNCATGACNTCTGCGTCTTTTCGCAGGGCTCACAGGAACANAGCGACGCCAAGGTGCGCGAACTCTTTGATGGCGGCGGNTACAAGGCGCTCGTCGAGTTGCGTGANNCNGGCGAGATNTCGGCGATCGGCGCCGGCGTGAANGAGTGGCAGGTCTGNGAGAAACTNNTGGGNCTCGGNGATTTCGACTGCTTCCTNCTNGCNGGNCGCTACACGCTGCTCGAGCAGGAGGCGCTCGAGACTTTCCTGCCGCTNTGNNTNAANCGCGACGTCGGCATCATTCTCGGNGGACCCTACAATTCNGGCATTCTCGCTACCGGGCCGGTGGAGGGCGCACGCTACAACTATGCGCCGGCACCCGCAGAGATCCTGGACAAGGTGCGAAAGATGGAGGCCGTCTGCGCGTCCCACGANACGCCGCTGATCGCGGCGGCCCTGCAATTCGTTCTCGGACACCCNGCGGTTCGANCCGTCATTCCCGGNGGAGCNAATGCGAAGGAAGTGNAATCCAATGTCGCNCTNCTCGAACGTCCCATCCCGGNTATGTTATGGCAGGATCTGCGCCGGGAAGGGCTNATCCGTNCCGATGCGCCATTGCCGGGAGACCATACTGATGTTGCGTAACATTCCNTCCATTCTGTCGCCTGACCTTCTCCACGCGCTGCGCGCNATGGGCCACGGCGACGACATCGTCATTGCGGACGCCAATTTTCCGGCCGAGAGCATCGGGCCGAGATGCATCCGTCTCGACGGCATCTCCGCGAGTGACGTGNTGCGCGCGGTCCTGATGCTGATGCCGCTCGATACGTTCGTGGACGATCCGGCGCTGACCATGCAGGTTGTCGGCGATCCCGACGCGATCCCCGATGCGGTCGCCGATTTCCAGAAGATCATCGAGGAAACGGCAGACAACCCGGCGAAGATCGCCACTCTGGAACGGTTTGCCTTCTACGAACGTTCAGCCAAGGCATACGCCGTGATCCAGACGGGTGAATCCCGGCTGTACGGCAACATCATTCTGAAGAAAGGTGTGGTNGCATGACCGTAATCGACGCTCATCAGCACTTCTGGATGACCGGCCGGGGCGATTATGGCTGGCTCACCGAGGAATCAGGCGATCTCTATCGGGACTATCTGCCCGACGATCTNCTGCCGCTGATGNANAAAACGGGNGTCGACGGCACCATNCTGGTTCAGGCCGCCCCGACGGTGGCCGAAACCCAGTTCCTTCTGTCGATTGCCAACGATCACGACTTCGTCAAAGGCGTGGTCGGCTGGATCGATTTCGAGAGCCCCACCGTATGGGATGACCTCGACCAGTTGGCNGATCACGAAAAGCTCGTCGGCCTTCGTCCGATGATCCAGGACATTGCNGATGACGACTGGATGATGAGCGGCCACATCATTCAGGCTTTCGAGGCGCTCACATCCTACGGGTTGACCTTCGATGCCCTNACCTACACGCGGCATCTCAAAAANCTCGAACTCCTGATCGACCGGCACCCGGAAATGCGGGTCGTGATNGATCANGCNTCCAAGCCGCAGATCGCNGAAGGGGCCTATGCAGAGTGGGCAGCGAATATGCGCCTGCTCGCCGAGACCACCACNGCTTACTGCAAATTGTCAGGACTCGTTACNGAGGCCGGCGAAAACTGGACGATTGACGATCTGCGCCCCTATACCGACCGGCTTCTTGAAACTTTCGGACCCGAGCGTCTGATATGGGGTTCGGACTGGCCGGTCTGCACACGGGTAGCGACCTATGAGCAGTGGTATGAGACGACGCTCGAACTCATCGGCGATGACGAGCAGGTGCGCGCCGCAATCTTCGGCGAAAATGCCATCCGCGCCTACTGTCTCTGAAACCCCTCAGATTTTGGCGAACACATCGGCCAGCGTGCGCTGGCTCTCGCTGCGGTCGCTCAGGTCNAGCCCTGAATGGAGATCCACCATGTGGCTCTTCATGATGTCTTCAGCGGAATTCTCGTCCTTGTTGGAAAANGCTTTCAGCAGNGCATGGTGTGAATGACTTTCACAGCCNGTATCGCGACGGCGCCAGTAGAGCGCGATGATGAGCGACGANCGGGANACCAGNGTATGAAGGATCTGCGTGAGCACCGCCTGNTCNGCNATATCCGCNATNGCCAGATGNAAGGCGCCGGANTGNGCNAGCGCCATGCCCATNTCGCCCTGCGCGGTGACCTCATGCTCGGCATCGACATGGCCNTGNAGNNTTTTCAGNCTGTCNGGNGTCATGGCGCGGGCGGCCATGCGNGCNATTCGNGGNTCGATCANCGCNCGTGCCTCGAAGACTTCGTGNGCTTCGCGNATNGTGGGCCGTGANACNAAGGCGCCGCGATTGCGCTCGATGGTNACNAGNCCGCCATGNGCCAGNGCCTGGAGCGCTGTACGCGCCACCGTACGGCTCACGCCGAAGAGATCACCAACCTCATCCTCGGCCAGTTTCATGCCCGGCTGCATGCGATGTTGCAGGATTGCGGCCTCGAGCTGGTGGCAAATCTCCAGTGCCTTTCCCGGGGGAAGGGAGAAACTGCCTCTGAGATCTGCTGGTATGATTGTCATTGCCGCCTCGGGAAATGGCGGAAGGATATCCGCTCGCACAGAGATAGACCTTAGTTGCGATTCAATCAATCTGAAGATCGTATACAATCTGTAGGCAATGCGTATTCTATCTGCTTAAAAATTGAGCGCAGAGGTTTTTCGCGTATTCGGCGAAATCTGCAGCTCATCGCTATTTCAAGAGTTTAGTCCTTATATTCCGAATTGGCACAGCGTTTGCAGAGTTATCGGCGGAACCTAAGGAGAGGGCGTCGATGGCGAAACCTGCGGCACTGGAACTCATCAAACTGACGAAAAGCTATGGCGGGACCGTCGCGGTTGACGCGATCGACCAGGTCATCCCGGACGGCACCTATACCTGCCTGCTGGGACCGTCGGGTTGCGGCAAGTCTTCGACGCTGAGAATGCTTGCGGGCCACGAGAGCGTCACCTCGGGCGACATCGTCCACAAGGGCGCCAACATTACGGACCTGCCGCCGGCCCGGCGCGGGACCGCGATGATGTTTCAGAGCTATGCCCTGTTTCCGCATCTGAGCGTTGTCGACAACGTAGCCTTTTCGCTGAAAATGAAGGGCGTCGAGAAAGCCAAGCGGCAGGCAGAGGCACGCGAGCTTCTCGAACTCGTGGACATGAGCGCTTATGGCGAACGGTTGCCGGACCAGCTTTCGGGCGGCCAGCAACAGCGTGTGGCGCTCGCCCGCGCGCTGATTACCCGACCGTCGATCCTGCTTCTGGACGAGCCCTTGTCTGCGCTCGATCCCTTTCTGCGCATTCGCATGCGGACCGAACTCAAGCGCCTGCAGCGCGAACTCGGCATTTCCTTCATCCACGTCACGCACAGCCAGGACGAGGCGCTGGCGCTCGCAGACCACATCATCGTGATGAACCGCGGCAAGATCGAGCAGGACGGTCCGCCGCAGGAAGTTTTCGACGCGCCGCGGACGGAGTTCGTCGCCCGCTTTATCGGCGGTCACAACATCCTTGGCGGCGGAGAGGGCAAGAAACTTGCGGTACGCACCGACCGGATGACGATCGCCACGGAGAGAAGTCCGGGCGCGGTCCCGGCCAAGATTCTGGCGGTCGAGTATCTCGGAACCATCGTCAATGTCACCGTCCAGACGGCGGAGGCAGGCGAACTCACGGTCAGCGTCGGCGACACGGCGTATTTNCAGAAACCAGTCGAAATCGGCCAGTCCGTCTTCCTCACCTGGAAGACGGAGGATGCCCACCAACTCGCGGCATAAGCCGCCAACCGGCTTGCGGCACTCCCGTCGCCGGCCAGCTTCCAGAGGGACAAGGAGCTCCTACCATGACTGACAAGCAGAAGAAGGATGGCCTGAGCCGGCGTTCGGTTCTCAAGGGTGCAGCAGCCACGGCGGGNGCCGCGATCGGNNCCGGCGCGATTACCGGTTTCCCCACNATCTGGGCGCAGAACATNAAGGATGTGACGCTCCGGCAGTTCGGGACCGGCGTGTCCAACCTCAATGACGTGGCGCAGAAGGTGAAGGAAGATCTCGGCTTCACGCTNGAAATGACCGCGCTTGATTCNGACAGCGTNACCCAGCGTGCCGCCACCCAGCCCGACAGTTTNGACATNGCCGACATCGAGTACTGGATCTGCAANAAGGTGTGGCCCACCGGCAACCTGCAGGCGATGGATGTCTCCAAGATCAAGAATTACGACAAGATCGTCGGCATCTTCAAATCGGGCAAGCTGAC
Source organism: Hoeflea sp. (assembly GCA_002707605.1). Taxonomy (GTDB): domain Bacteria; phylum Pseudomonadota; class Alphaproteobacteria; order Rhizobiales; family Rhizobiaceae; genus Pseudohoeflea. The sequence continues at coordinate 18,636 of PANK01000010.1, read as the reverse complement.
GCCGGAGAGCGAGATCGCTCAGGGCACGGCGCCGCACACCGTCGGCTTCATTCCGGAGCCGGGCGCCACNACCTTCGCCGACGAGCAGACCAACTGGATGACGCTCATNCCGACCATCTACAATGCCGATACGCTCGGCATCCGTCCCGATCTGATCGGCCGTCCGATCGAAAGCTGGTCGGAACTCCTGAACCCTGAATTCAAGGGCAAGGCGTCGATCCTCGACATTTCCTCGATCGGCATCATGGACATGGCCATGGTCTGCGAGGCCATGGGCGAGATCCAGTACGGCAACAAGGGGAACATGACGAAAGAAGAAATCGACAAGACCATCGCGATCTTCACCGAAGCCAAGAAGAACGGCCAGTTCCGCGCCTTCTGGAAGACCTTTGACGAGAGCGTCAACCTGATGGCGTCCGGTGAAGTGGTGATCCAGTCGATGTGGTCGCCGGCGATCACCGCGGTCAAGACGCGCGGCATTCCGTGCGTCTACCAGCCGCTCAAGGAAGGCTACCGCTCGTGGGGCGGCGGTATCGGTCTGTCCAAGTCGCTCTCCGGTCTCGAACTCGATGCGGCCTACGAGTACATCAACTGGTATCTCTCCGGCTGGGTCGGCGGCTATCTCATGCGTCAGGGCTATTATTCGGCCGTGCCGGAGACCTCGAAGGAATTCATGTCCGACAACGAGTGGGGCTACTGGTTCGAAGGCAAGGAAGCCACCGACGTCATCACCAGCCCGACGGGCGACAAGCTGGCCGAGGCGGGCGAAAAGCGGGATGGCGGCTCTTTCGAAGAGCGCATGGGCCGGGTTGCCTGCTGGAATTCGGTCATGGACGAGAACCAGTACATGGTCCGCAAGTGGAACGAGTTCATCGCAGCGTGATGCGGTGAACACCTTGGCGTCCCCGGTTTCATCCTTCCGGGGACGTCCTTTCCAGATCTTTTCTCAGGGCGGACGGCGCGATGGCGAACCAACCCAATGTGACTTTCGGCGCTCTAGGAGCAGGTCGCGCCGGGCGCGGCCTGTCCGACGCCATGAGCGGCTGGCTTCTGTCGACGCCGCTGATGCTGGTGCTTGCCTTCTTTCTCGTCCTGCCGATCATCATGATCGTGATCGTGAGTTTTTGGGGCGCGACGGAATTCTCGATCTATCCCGCCTTGCAGTTCGACAATTACGAGTTTCTGCTGTCTTCGCCGGTGACCTACAAGGTCTTTCTTGCCACCATCAAATATGCGGTCATCACCTGGGTCTGCACGCTGCTGATCGGTTTCACGATCGCCTATTTCCTGGCGTTCCACGTCAGAACCCAGACCTGGCAGATCGTGTTGTTCCTACTATGCACGATCCCGTTCTGGACCTCCAACATCATCCGGATGATTTCGTGGATCCCGTTCCTCGGGCGCAACGGGCTCGCGAACTCGGCTCTGATCAGCATGGGGATCGTCGACGAGCCGGTGGAATGGCTGCTTTATTCCGACTTCTCCGTGATCCTCGCCTTCGTCCATCTCTACACGCTGTTCATGGTGGTGCCGATCTTCAACACGATGATGCGCATCGACAAGTCGCTCATCGAGGCTGCCTATGACAACGGCGCGACGGGTTTCCAGACGCTCACCAACGTGATCATTCCGCTGACCAAACCCGGCATCATGATCGGNTCGATNTTCGTNGTNACNCTNGTGATGGGCGANTTCNTCACCGTGCGCTTCATGTCCGGNTCNCANAAGGCCAATGTCGGCCGGCTGATCTCCAACGACATCGCGCTTCTGCAATATCCGTCGGCCTGCGCCACCGCGGTGGTNCTGCTGATNACCGTGCTTNTNGTGATCGCGGTNTTGTTNCGCTTCGTCGATATCCGGAAGGAGCTCTGAGATGGAANAGCGTCCGCGGTCNTTCTANTTTCTTGCCGCCTTNTTCANTCTGTTCCTGATNTTCCTNTACGGGCCGACCTTCACGATCGGGATCCTGTCNTTCCAGGGNNCGGAGGGTGGCCTGACCTTCCCGATGCGCGGNGTNTCGCTGNACTGGTTCCGCGAGCTGTTTCAGCANCAGGCGGTCGGCGACATCTGGGGCAGTTTNGGCCGCTCCTTCGTGCTGGGNGTNATGGTNATGATNGCCACCNTCGTCATNTCGGTGATGGGCGGGCTTGCCTTCCGCAANCGCTTTCCNGGATCCGGCGCGGTGTTTTACCTGATCATCACCTCGCTGGTNATCCCGTCGATCCTGATCTCACTCGGCGTCGGGCTCATNTTCTCGCAGGCGGGTCTGAAGGTGCACTGGTCGACATCGGGNTTCGGCTCNCAACTGACCTGGACNNTGCCNTTCGGNCTNCTGATCATGTTCGCCGTCTTCAACCGCTTCGACAAATCCTTCGAGGAAGCAGCNCGCGACCAGGGCGCGAATGCCTGGCAGACGATCTGGAACGTGGTTCTGCCGATCATAGCGCCGATGCTGATCGGTGTGGCGCTTTTCGGCTTCACGCTGTCCTACGACGAGTTCGCGCGTACACTGCTGACGGCCGGCAGCTACAACACTCTTCCGCTCGAGATCTACGGGATGACGACCAATGTCACCACGCCGGTCATCTTCGCGCTNGGTACGATGACGACGGTTTTTTCGTTCATCATCATCGGGGCNTTCCTTCTCACTGTCGTNATCGCCAACAAGCGCCGCGCCCGCCGCGGATCGGATGCCGGCAAGGNCATGGTCTGANCATGCATATTCTTGTGATCAATCCGAACTCGACCGCGGCAATGACGCGGTCGATCGAGAAGGCAGCACGCGAAGCGGCCGGGTCGGCTACGCACATCACTGCCATCAACCCGACCGATNCGCCGCCTGCGATCCAGGGGGCGGAGGACGGGGCGGCGGCCTTACCGGGGCTTTTTCGGCTGTTCCAGAGCGAAGTGAGCGGCGTCGATGCGCCGGCTTACGATGCCTGCATCATCGCCTGTTTCGACGACACCGGGCTAATGCCGCTCAAGCGGCGCGCAGGGATACCCGTCATCGGTATCGGTGAGGCGGCCTTTCATGCCGCGATGCTGGTCGGCGAAAGCTTTTCGGTGGTGACCACGCTGGCGGTATCCATTCCCGTCATCGAGGCGAACCTCCTCAATTACGGGTTCATGCGCCGATGCAAACGCGTACGGGCTTCCGAGGTGCCTGTGCTGGCGCTCGAAAGCGACAAGGATGGTTCGGCGCAGACGATTGCGGGGGAAATCGAGCTGGCGGTTGCGCAGGACAAACCCGATGCGATCGTGCTGGGTTGCGCAGGCATGGCCGATCTCGCAGACAAGCTGTCGGAACGCTTCGAGCTTCCGGTCATCGACGGCGTCGCCGCAGCGGTTGCTTTCGCCGAGGCGCTTCATGCCGCACGTGCCGATCGCTGGATTGCCAAGACCGAGGGTAGGGTGGCCTGACGACTTAGCGGCGCAGATCCGCCATCGGCATCAGTGCACCGCGATGCATGACCACGCGGGAGGCGAGTGCGTGCGCCTTTTTGGCGGCGTCAGGCAGTGCGGTCCCTTCCGCAATCGCAGAGAGGAATGCACCGTTGAATGAATCACCCGCGCCGGTCGTATCCACGGGATCGACCCGGACGAGGGCTTCGAGACGGGTGCAATCATTCTCGGCGGCAATAAGCATGTCACCGCCGCCGTTCTTTACGATAGCCAGACCTGCACCCGCATCGAGATAGCGTGCGGCGGTCGCGTCGATATCGGCATCACCGAAAATCCTTGTCTCGTCGTCGAAGCTCGGCAAGACGATGGAAGAGGCGGCGGCGGCCTTCATGGTCTTCTGGCGCAGGAAGTCGAGCGATTCCCAGAGCCTGGGCCGCGCGTTCGGGTCGAAGACGGTGGTCTTGCCGCGGGCGCGTTGCTCGGCAACCATCTGCACGAAGGTCCGGCGCTTTTCCGGAGTGAGGATCGCAAGGGTGATGCCGGAAAAATAGATGATGTCGGCATGGTCCATTGCCTGGCCCAGGGCGTTCTCGTCATCGGCCAGTAGCCGGGCCGCCGATTGCTCGCGCCAATAGGTGAAGGAGCGCTCGCCGTTGTAGATATCTATCAGGTAGAGGCCGGGCTGACGGGCCTGATCCATGGTGATGAAGCTTGCATCGATGCCGTTGGATTCGAGGAAACCGCGCATCTTCGCCGAATAGACGTCCGGGCCGAGCCGCGTATAATAGGCAACGTTCCAGCTTTCTTCCGGCAGAAGCGCGCGTGTATACCAGGCGGTGTTGAGCGTATCGCCGGCATAGCCGAGCCGGTAATCGCCGTTTTCCATCAGCGCCATTTCGATCATGCATTCGCCGATCGAAAGGAAGGTCTTCCGGTTGGTCATTCAGCTTCCCTGTCGATTGCCGCGCGGGTGCCGGCATCGAGCATCGTCTCGAGTATGTCCCTGACCGGGGCACTGAACTTTTCGCTGCTCGTCAGTTCGGAGGGAAAAAGGCCCGGCAATTTCGCCAGAGCGTTATAGATGTCAGCCGGATCGGACAAGCCCGAGACGGCTTTGCTGATCTTCTCCGCCATCGGGTCCCGCAGCTCGTAAATGGTTCCGTCTTCCTTGCGGCCAAGTGCATAGCGCATCCATGCGGCGGTAGCGAAGGCGAAGGGCCGCATGTCGTGGCCCTCCTCGAGCGCGATCAGCGCCGGGGCGGTGATGCGCTGTGGCAGCTTCTGCGTGCCGTCCATGGCGATCTGATAGGTTTCGTGGGCGATGGCCGGGTTGCGGAATCGCTCGACAAGAGCTTCGCCATAGTCAGCAAAGTCGATGCCTGCGAGCGGCGGCATGACCCTGGACGCAGCNANGAGATGACGTTTGACNAGTGTGGCGAGCGCAGGATCGCTCATTACGTCACGCACATANCGNTGACCGGCGAGNAANCCGGCATAGGCCATCATCGAATGGCTGCCGTTGAGCATGGTGAGCTTCATGCGCTCATANGGNGCNACGTCGGTNACGAAGAGCGCTCCGCCGGCNTCCCACTCCGGGCGGCCTTGCGGGAACTCGTCCTCGATCACCCATTGAATAAAGGGCTCACATTCCACCGCTGCCCTGTCTTCGCATCCAGTCTGAGCCGTGGCTTCGGCGAGCGTCTCCTCGGTCGAGGCGGGTGTGATGCGATCGACCATGGAGCTTGGAAAGGCGACATTGGCCTCGATCCAGTCCGCCAAATCGGCATCGAGTTCACGCGCGAAACCAATGACACCCAGCCGCAGCAACTTGCCGTTTTCAGGGAGATTGTCGCAGCTCAGGATCGTGAATGGCGCGTGGTCTGCGTCGCGGCGGTACTTGAGAGCCGCAACCAGAAGCCCCAGTACGCCGGAGGGTGCTTCTGGATTATCGAGATCGGCTTTGACAGCCGGATGGGTCTTGTCCGGCCCACCGGCGGCGCGGTCGATGCCGTAGCCCTTTTCCGTCACGGTGAGCGTGACGATCCTGATGTTTTCGTCGCAAAGCGCNTTCAGNGTCTTTTCCGGATNGGCNGCGATCACATTGGCGATNGCGCCGATGATTCNGGCCTCGGTGCCCTTCGGNCCGCGCTCGATCAGCGTATAGAGCCCGTTCTGCGGGTTGAGNGCNTCGGCGATNTCCNTNGANCGCAGCGAGACGCCNGTGATCCGCCAGTCGCCNCCGGANTTGGCGAGTGCGTCATCGGTCATCACGGCCTGGTGGGCGCGGTGGAAGGCGCCGACGCCNATATGGANNATGCNGACNCCNTGCTCNGANGGNGTGTAGCCCGGCTTTTTNGCGCCGCCGNNGATCTGCGNGATATCGNTGAGGCGTGGTGCGCTCATTTCACAATCCCTTCGACCGGGTGTTCCAGCGCNGTCATNATGCCNCGCAATTCGGCAAGGCCCTTGAGGCGACCGATGGAGGGATAGCCCGGCTGTGCCTTGCGGCCGAGATCNTCGAGAATNTCCTGGCCGTGGTCGGGACGGAACGGGATCGANNGNTCNGCCCGGCCNGCNTCGCGGCGNTTCTTTTCNTCGCGCACGACNGCNGCAAGGAGCGCCACCATNTCNGTATCACCGCCAAGATGCTCCGCCTCNTGGAAACTNCCCATGATGTTGGCGGTNTCGCGTTTGACATTNCGNAGATGGAGGAAGTGAACCCGGTCGCNCAGGCGTTCCATCATGCCGGGAATGTCNTTGTCNGGACGNGCGCCGAGAGAGCCCGAGCANAGNGTAATNCCGTTNGCGGGTGAATCGATCTCGGTGATGACGGTTCGGTAGTCCTTTTCGGTCGACATCACGCGCGGCAGGCCCAGAAGGGGGTAGGGCGGATCATCCGGGTGACAGCACATGCGNATGCCNAGNTCNTCNGCNGTCGGNATGACCTCCGAGAGAAANTCNANAAGGTGCTGGCGCAGCGTGTCGCCGGACATTCCGTCATATTCGGCGAGATGCTGGCGCACGTCATCGAGTGAGAAATTTTCCGCGGCGCCCGGNAGGCCGAAGACGACGTTCTTCGATAGTTCCGACTTACGTTCGTCGGACATTTCAGAGAAGCGNTTCGCCGCTTCTTCAGCGATGTCCTCCGGAAAGTCGTTCGCTGCTCCCTTGCGCCCAAGGATGTGGATGTCGAAGGCTGCAAAATCCGCGAAATCGTAGCGCATGCAGGTAGCGCCTGTCGGGGTGCGATAAGCCAGATCCGTCCGCGTCCAGTCGAGCACCGGCATGAAGTTGTAGCAGACGATCTCGATACCGGCNTCGCGCAGGTTCTTCAGCGATTGCTTGTAGTTGGNGATATGCTCGCGCCAGTCGCCNTTCTGCTTCTTGATGTCCTCGGAAACAGGGAGGCTCTCGACCACTTCCCANGCNAGGTTCGATGNCGAACCGTCGCGCATGACGGACAGGTCGNTNTGNCGGCGCGTGATTTCGTCCGGCGTCCANACTGCTCCGGTGGGNATATGGTGAANNGCCGAGACNACNCCTTCGACACCGGCCTGGCGCATGTCATCAGTTGAAACCAGATCCTTCGGACCGAACCAGCGCCACGTCTGTCTCACGAAATCCTCCAAAAATTTCTTTCGTTATAGGAGGTCAATAGCACGCGTCTCAACTGTTGACTAGTATGGTAGTATGGAGATATAGCATCTCGCAGGGAGGAGCCGATCATGTCGGTCGCTACGTCGCCATTACGCGAACTGGAAAAGAGTGCCGCCGTCGGGCCGCAGCTCTACCGGCTTATTCGTGAGCGTATCGTGCGGGGTGAGCTGCCGCCTGGCTCCCGTCTTTCCGAAACAGAAATTGCCGCGGCCTACGATGTCTCGCGCCAGCCGGTGCGCGAGGCCTTTATCAAGCTTGCCGAGGAAAACCTTCTGGCGATCCGGCCGCAGCGCGGCACCTTCGTAACTCGCATTTCCGTGCCATCGGTGCTGACCGCGCGGTTCATTCGCGAAGCGGCGGAAGCCGATATCGTCCGGCTGGTTGCCGAAACGGCGGATGAGAGCGCGATTGCGGCGTTGGAAGCGGAAATCGTCAAGCAGCGCGCCGTCACCACCGCAGCCGAGCCGGACCTCTTCATTCAACTCGACGAAGCCTTCCACAGGATGCTCGCTGAGATGGCGGGGCAGCGCCAAGCCTGGGATTATCTCGAAGGATTGAAGACGCAGATGAACCGGGTGCGCCATATCAGTGCCCGGAAACTCGCCTTCGACAAACTGATCGCTCAGCATGCGGCGGTCGTCGAGGGCATCCGCACGCGCAACGCGGCCAAGGCCGAAGCGGCGATGCGGGATCATCTGCGCGAGATCAATCGCGACTTGCCTGAAATCGTGGCAGCCATGCCGGACTTCTTCGAAGAAGCCGGAGGCGCGAGATGATCCTGAGAGCAGCCCGCACTCCTGACGCTTTAAACGGCGACGGCTCCGATGGATGGGCCGTGTGGTTCTGGGACGAGTTTCTTCCTGACTGGATCGAGCGCGCGCAAGACACGCTTCATGGCGGCTTTTTCGATACGCTCGACGCTGACGGGAAGCCGGTTATCGATGCGCCGAAAACCGTACTGGCGCAGGCGCGGCTGCTTTTCACCTTCTCGCATCTGGCGCTGCTGAGTGGCGGGGACCGCTTTGAGAAAGCCGCAGCCGAGGCGCTTTCCTTCCTGCCGCGTTTCCGGAAGCCCTCCGGTCTTTACAGCCGCGCGATATCACGTGACGGCTGGGCTACGGGTGAGGCGACCGATACGGTTGCCCGCAGCTACGACCAGAGCTTCGTCATTCTGGCGCTTTCGACCTGGTGGAAGCTCTCGCCTTCCGAGAAAACCGAAGCAGAACTGGAAAGCTGCTGGTCGGCGATCATGGACTATCTGGTCGATCCCGTTACCGGCGTGCTTCTCGAAGATGACGGTGTGACCGATCCTGAAGCGGTCGGTGCGCCGATGCGCGCGCAAAACCCGCACATGCATCTCTACGAGGCTGCCCTTCAGGCTTACGAGATGACCGAAAAGCCGCATTGGCTCGAACGGGCAGCGAAAATACGTGCCTTGGGCCTCAAGCATTTTTTCGATCGCGACAGCGGCACGATTACCGAGTTTCTCACACCGGACCTGTCGGTGTTGCCGGGCGACGCGGGCGTTCGCCGGGAGGTCGGGCATCAATGCGAATGGGCCTGGCTTTTGCGCCGGGAGATGGCGCTCGGCGGAACTGCCGATCTTTCTGACACGATTGCAGCGCTTGAGAAGTTCGCGCTTCANCATGGCGTTGCCCCGTCCGGAGCGATGGCCNGNGCTGTNTTCGATGCCGTTTCNTCCGNCGGTNGGGTCATGGAGGAGACATGTCTTCTCTGGCCGCAGACCGAGGCCATCAAGATGCATGCGGTTCGTCACACNGCGGGCGAGACGGGNGCCGGGGAGGCGGCCCGNANCCTGATGACATTGATGTTCGACCGCTGGTTTGACGGTCGGCCCATTTACGTGAACCAGCTCGATGCGGCGGGCGAGNCCATCTGGCCCGAGGCGCTGAGCCGGCTTCTCTATCACATCGTGCTCGCGCTGACCGAGGGCGCGCGCGCAGGCCTGTGGCCTGAACCAACCCGGCATTCATAAAAACGGAGGAGAAGAAACATGTTCAATATCAAGACCCTGAGCCTGGCCGCGGCCCTGCTCGCAAGTGCAGCGACCGGCGCCATGGCAGACGTCAAGCTGGCGCTGTCGTCGTCGCAGGTGGCGCAGGATCCGCTTGTCGTCGCCATGGAAGCGGCCGCNAAGCGGATCATGGAACGCTCGAACGGCGAGATCGAAGTCACCGTCTATCCGTCCTCGCAGCTCGGTTCNGACAATGACGTNCTCGANCAGATCCGCAANGGNGCNGCNATCGCCGTTCTCGTNGATGCGGGCCGTCTNGCNCCGTTCAAGAAGGAACTNGGCATTCTGGCGGCACCCTATCTCGTCGATGACTACAAGCAGTACAAGGGCATCACCAGNGCGCCGATCTACCAGGAATGGGTCGATGATCTNGCCGAATCCTCGGGCATTCGTCTCCTGAACTACAACTGGTTCCAGGGCACCCGCGAGATGTTCACCAAGGANCCGGTCACCAAGCCGGAAGATCTTCAGGGCGTTCGCGTTCGCACCATCGACGCTCCGGGCTGGATTGCCACGGTNAACGCCATGGGCGCGACCGCCGTCGGCCTGCCGTGGTCGGAAGTCTATTCGGCCCTGCAGCTCGGCGCGATCGACGGTGCCGAAGCCCAGCTGACCGGTGCNTTCGGCATCAAGCTGCATGAGGTGACCAAGAACCTCGCCTTCACCGATCACGTTCAGCTTCTGACCGGTCTNGCGACGTCNGAAAGCTTCTTCAAGGGNCTGACCGAAGANCAGCAGANNATCATCAGCGAGGANNTGACCAAGGCGGGNGACGAAGCCTCNGATGCCACCGTTGCCAAGCTCGACAGTGTNCTCGCCGACATGAAGGCGGCCGGCGTCGTGGTCAACGAGGTCAATGTGGACGACTTCAAGTCCCGCGTCGGCGGTGTCTACGAGGAACTCGGCCTCGTTGAAGCCCGCGAAGCGCTGCAGCCNTACATCGACGCTGCGAAGTAAGATAAGACTGGAACGGCGCGGGCGAAAATCCGCGCCGTCCATACTGGTTTTGCGGAGACGAGTATGTGGAAGATCTTTGACCGGACCGAGGAAATCATTGCGATCATCTTCCTTACCGGCACCGTCATAGCGGTGTTCTTTGGCGCGCTGGGCCGCGCGGTCGGTCATCCGTTGCCTTCCGGCCCGGAGATGGCGCAGCTTCTCCTGATNTGGACCTGCATGTTCGGGGCTGATCTCATNATGAAGCGNGGTGAGCATATCCGCATCTCGGCCCTGCCTGATTCCCTGCCGCCTGCGGGCCGCAAGGCNCTGCACCTTCTCTGCATCTGCTGCATGATCCCGTTTCTGGCNTATTGCGGCTGGCTGTCGTGGCATCTCGCCATGTCCAACTGGGCGCGTGAGATCGGTGCCTCGGGCTTGTCCTACGGGTGGGTGACGTTGGCGCTACCCGTTGGCTGTGGGCTGATGACCATATCGCTGCTGCGCCGCCTGTTTGGCCACGGACTGCTGTTTTCCATCGAACCTGAAGTGCATGATCAGGAGCAACTTCTGTGACATCATTCCTGCTCTTGTGCCTGGCGCTCGGCTTTATGGTCGTGGGCATGCCGGTCGCCTTTTCGATCGGGATCGCCAGTCTCGTCTATTTCCTCTTGCCCGGTACGTTCATGCCGGATTCCACTGCCGTGCAGCGCATCATCGCCGCCAGCCAGTCCTTTCCGCTTCTGGCCGTGCCGCTTTTNATNCTCGTCGGCCATTTGATGAACGGNTCCGGAATCACGCCGCGCCTTCTGACGCTCGCCACCACACTTGCCGGGTGGATGCGTGGCGGTCTGGCACAGACCAGCTTGCTATTGTCTGCCCTGATGGGCGGCATTTCCGGTTCCGCTGTGGCGGATGCGGCCATGCAGTCGCGCGTTCTCGGCCCGCCGATGATCAAGGAAGGCTATTCGCGCGGGTTCACCGGCGCGCTTCTNTCAATTGGCGGCCTGATCACCGCGACCATCCCGCCNAGCCTNGGNCTCATTCTTTACGGGTTTCTCGGCGANGTCTCGATCGGACGGCTGTTCATCGCCGGTATCGTGCCGGGTGTNATGCTGACNATTGCGCTGATGATCGCCACCGCCTGGGTGTCGCGAAAGCGCGATTACAAGCCGATCAATGACCGGCTNCCGACCGGCCGCGAGGTNCTGTCNGCCGTTCGCAAGAGTTTCTGGGCCATCCTTTTTCCGGTCTGGCTCGTCGTCGGCATNCGCTTCGGAATTTTCACGCCGTCGGAAGCCGGNGCNTTNGCGGTCGCCTATGCNGTCTTTGTCGGTGTCGTCATCTACAGGGAATTGAGCTGGGCCANTATCGTNGANGCGATGCTTCTGAGTGTCCGCGATATCGGCATGATCATGNTGATCATCCTGTTTTCCGGCGCNTTCGGCTACGTCATTACCTTCGAACGNGTGCCACAGACCCTCGCTGANCTGACNATCGGCATCTTCTCGAGCCAGACGATGCTGCTCATTACCCTGTCGCTCTTCCTGCTTGTCTTCGGTATGCTGGTGGAGGCGACAGTCATCGTCATGCTTCTGACCCCGATCCTCGTGCCGGTGATCACCGCCGCGGGCGTGGACCCGGTCCATTTCGGGCTGATCATGATGACGNTGGTGACGTTCGGGGGCATGACCCCGCCGGTCGGCGTCTCCATGTTCACGGTCTGCGGCATCCTCAAATGCTCCTACAAGGAATANACGGTCGAGATGATCCCGCTTGCGGTTGCCGTCCTCGCCGTCGTGATGATCATGATCCTCTTTCCCGACGTCGTGATGTTCCTTCCACGCGCCATGATGGGATAAGATAATGCTTCACCCCGACCGACTTTTTCCCGCCGATCCGGCCACCCGCGATCTCGCCCGCAANCTGTTNGCGGAAGTCGANAAACTGCCGATCGTTTCGCCGCANGGCCATACCGANCCGCGNTGGTGGGGNGANAANCCGCATTTCTCCAACCCCGCCNATCTCTTNGTCGTNCCCGACCACTANGTGCTNCGCATGCTNATCAGCCAGGGCGTGAGCTACGAGGCGCTCGGCATAGGCGAGGGGCGTGAAANNGANCCGCGNAAGATNTGGCGGACCTTTGCCGNGCATTTTCANCTNTTTCAGGGGACGCCGTCGCGCATCTGGGTCGANCANGCNCTNTCNGANGTCTTCGGNCTNNANGAGCGCCTNTCGNCNAAGAANGCNGACGNGCAGTANGACCGGATCGCNGAGTGTCTGGCNAAGCCCGAATTCCGGCCGCGCGANCTTTATGANCGNTTCAATATCGANGTGATCGCCACNACCGACGGCGCGCTNGACGATCTGCANTGGCACCAGCAGGNGCTGGACAGTGACTGGAGCGGCCGCGTGGTNCCNACCTATCGNCCGGATGCGGTNATCGATCCNGANGCGGACGGNTTCTCNGANGCNCTCGACAAGCTCGGNGAACTNACNNNNTGCGNTACGGGNACNTGGCAGGGCTATCTCGANGCNCACCGNGNNCGNCGGNCATTNTTCCGNGAGATGGGNGCGACNGCGACCGATCACGGTCATCCGAGCCCGNGGACNGCGAACCTNTCNGACAGNGAGGCNGCNGCNCTCTTCGACCGNGTGCGCTCGGGCAGGATGGGTGACGACGATGCGGACCTGTTCCGCGCNCAGATGCTGACCGAGATGGCAAAAATGTCNGCCGANGACGGNATGGTGATGCAGCTGCATCCCGGCTCCTGGCGCAGNCACAATGCCGCGGTTCATCAAGGCCTANGGCCGCGACAAGGGCTTCGACATCCCTGTGCGCGTGGATTTCACGGAAGGNNTNAAGCCGTTGCTCGATGCCGTCGGNATGGAGCCGAANCTNACGCTCATTCTCTTNACNCTCGACGAGACGACCTATTCGCGCGAACTCGCACCACTCGCNGGCGCTTACCCCGGCCTCAAGCTCGGCCCGCCCTGGTGGTTCCACGACAGTTATGAGGGGATTAAGCGCTTCCGCGAGATGGCAACGGAAACTGCCGGTTTCTACAATACGGTCGGCTTCAATGACGATACCCGCGCATTGTGNTCNATCCCNGCNCGNCANNATGTCAGCCGCCGCGTNGACAGCGCGTTCCTNGCNGANCTCGTCGTNACCCATCGTCTNGACGAGGACGANGCNTTCGAGCTNGCACCATTGNTGGCCAACGGGCTGGCGAAGGCAGGTTACNGGCTCTAGCCNTCCATTTACCGAGAACCCAAATTTCCAGGTTAAGCGTGTCCGCCCAAGACAGCCGCTCGCGCCNCGGACAATTTCCNGGGNGCATTGTCTTTCAGGATTGAACGGAATTGAACTCCCNGGAAAATTTCCTTTTCGGAGCGACAACTCAGCAGCTAACATGTTAGTTGGTTTCTGGAGGGTTTGGAGTGTTCTTCGACAGTTCAGGCCGAGNGCGAAGCCCGTTTTNATGACGGAACAATGACAATCAAACCGCCGGACGTGCGGGAATAGGGAGTGNACATGACGACTTGGTTGGAGGGCCGCACCGTGCTGGCNACAGCTTCNGGGCAGGGGATCGGNCGNGCGACGGCNNTGGCGTNTGCNGCNGCNGGNGCGCGGGTGATTGCAACCGATATCAANGAAGAGNCGCTGTCATCGCTGTCGGNCGANGCGAATATCGAAACCCGTCGTCTCGACGTGCTGAAGGANGANGACGTCAAGGCGACCGTNGAGGCCNTNGGGAANATCGANGTCCTCTTCAACGGNGCGGGTTTCGTTCATGGCGGCACCATTCTNGAGATGAAGGACGAGGAACTCGANTTCGCGATCGATCTCAACATCCGCTCGATGATCCGTACCATCCGGGCCGTTCTGCCCGGCATGCTCGACAATGGTGGCGGTGCCATCGTCAACATGGCGTCCGTCGCTGGTTCCGTAACCGGCGTGCCGAACCGTTTTGTCTACGGCACCACCAAGGCGGCCGTCATCGGCCTCACCAAGGCGGTGGCTGCCGATTTCGTCGCGAAGGGCATTCGCTGCAACGCCATCTGTCCGGGCACGGTGGAAAGCCCGTCCCTGCAGGAGCGTATGCGCGCGCAGGGCGATTACGAGAAGGCGCGTGCGGCCTTCATCGCGCGCCAGCCGATGGGCCGGCTCGGCACGCCCGAAGAGATCGCCGATCTCGCCGTGCATCTCGCAAACGCCACCTATACGACCGGTCAGGCCTATTCGATCGACGGCGGCTGGACGATCTGACCCCATTGCGGAGGTCACCGGAGGCTGGCTGGCCTCCGGTTAAGCGGGAAACATGCTATACTGCGTAGCTTGAGCGTCATCGTTCGACGTTGCGGAGGATTGGCATGGCTTTATCNCGTTGTCCCGCACTGCTNTGTTCGGCACTGNTGATCAGTGGCATGATGCCCGCGCGCGCCGAGGCGCAGCGGCTGAGCTTTCCCTACGAGAACAAATCCGATCTGCGCGGCGTGCTCAACGCCTTCAAGCTGTTCGAGGGTGCGTGCCTTCTGCAGCCCGTGAGTGACGGGCTGGCGGAAGCGCTGGTGCCGGAGGGGTACCGCATCGTCTCGCCCTCCATGCACATGTGGGGTGATGAGACCGGCGCCATCAAGGGGATGCAGGTGCTGTCGAAAACCGGCAGCGAGGAGGGCGATTTCGCCGGCGGCCATGCCATTATCGAGTTGCGGCAGCCGACGGAGAAAAACCCGGACGGGTCATGCGTCGTCAGATGGCAGCGCGCGTGGGACTATGAGGACGGTCGGNACCGGATTTCGCTNGCNATGGCNGCNCANTTCGANGCCTGGGTGTCCTACTATCTCGAAGCNATCCTGGAGACGAAACCGGATGACGGTTTCAGNCCGTCNANCACNTACAGCACGGTCAGNGAATGGCGTACCCCNTGCTGGGACANGAAAATCTGCCGGTTCGANCTNCTCTACACGATCGGCCCGGACACGCCGATGATCGTGAGGCTGAGCCGCTCCGAAGCTGGCAAGGTNCAATAATGACGACAGGCAAGNCNTAAAAGTGAAGGNCCGNCCGGGGTATTCCTCGTGAGGGGGAACGAGGNCNGCCGGCCCTCCAAAGTNTCCGTCAGTCGACNGACTTCAGGATNNNNCGCANCGTCTCGACCATTTCCTCGATATGCGAGGGCTCGAGAATGAGNGGCGGGGAGAGAGCGATGATGTCGCCGGTCACGCGGATCANCACACCGGCCTCGAAGCATTTTACGAANACTTCNTAGGCGCGCGCGCCGATGGCGCCNTCACGGGATTCGAGNTCGATNCCGGCNATGATNCCGATATTGCGGATGTCCTTNACGAANGGCGCNTCGCGCAGCGAGTGNACCTNTTCTTCCCATTGCGGNGCGAGNTCCGCNCCNCGGGTNAGNAGNCCNTGCNTGGCGTAGATGTCNAGCGTCGCGATACCGGCGGCGCAGGCNACCGGGTGGCCGGAATAGGTGTAGCCGTGGAACAGNTCNATCGTATTGTCCGGCGCNTTCATGAAGGCGTCGTGGATGTGATCCTGCACGAAGACCGCGCCCATGGGGATGACGCCGTTGGTCAGGCCCTTGGCGGTGGTGAAGATATCCGGCTTCACACCGAAATAGTTGGACGCAAAGGGCGTGCCGAGACGGCCGAAACCGGTGATGACTTCGTCGAAGATCAGCAGGATGCCATGCTTGTCGCAGATGGCGCGCAGGCGTTCGAGGTAGCCCTTCGGCGGCAAGAGCACACCGGTGGAGCCGGCCACCGGCTCAACAATAACGGCGGCGATGGTTTCCGCGCCATGCAGGGCCACGACGCGCTCGAGATCGTCGGCGAGTTCCGCGCCGGTTTCCGGCTGGCCCTTCGAGAACGCGTTGGCCGCGAGATTGTGGGTGTGGGAAATGTGGTCGACACCGCCGAGCATGGTGCCGAAATGGCGGCGGTTGTTGACGATGCCGCCGACGGAAATGCCGCCGAAGCCGACGCCGTGATAGCCGCGTTCACGACCGATCAGGCGGGTGCGCGAGGCGTCGCCCTTCGCGCGGTGATAGGCCAGTGCCATCTTGAGCGCGGTATCGACCGATTCAGACCCCGAGCCGGTATAGAAGACATGGTTGAAACCGTCGGGTGCGATCTCCTTGAGCCGTTCGGCGAATTCGAAGGCGATCGGGTGGCCCATGTTGAACGACGGCGCGTAGTCCATCTCCTCGAGCTGGCGGGCGACCGCATCGCGGATTTCCGNGTAGCCGTGGCCGGCATTGCAGCACCACAGGCCCGCGGTNCCNTCNAGGATCGAGCGTCCGTCGTCGCTCGTNTANTGCATGCCCTTGGCACCCACCAGCATGCGCGGNTTNGCCTTGAACTGGCGGTTGGCGGTAAACGGCATCCAGTAGGCGTCGAGCGCCTGGTTGGTGCCGGACGGACCGGGCTTGAACGACTCGTTCATGGNGAAACTCCTGATTGTCTGACGACAGGATGACCNGAATATAATCCCGGAA
Organism: Hoeflea sp.; assembly: GCA_002707605.1. GTDB lineage: Bacteria > Pseudomonadota > Alphaproteobacteria > Rhizobiales > Rhizobiaceae > Pseudohoeflea. The sequence goes on along the minus strand of PANK01000010.1, from coordinate 2,088 downwards.
AAAGTCTGTTTCTTCTTNCAGCCAATGCGTTGTTTTNNTTGCGANCNNTCCGACAAGTGTTTATGATCGCGACCATGGTAAACACGGCAGANGATCTTTCCCGCGATGTGGGCCTCAGGCTTCGNGCCATCCGCGAGGCGCACGGGCTNTCNCAGCGCGAGCTGGCGCGGNGGGCAGGGGTGACCAACGGTTTNATCTCGCAGCTCGAATCCGCCAAGATCAACACCTCGCTCTCNGCCCTCAAGCGNGTGCTCGACGGCATCCCGCTCGGCCTGTCGGAGTTCTTCGCCTTCGAGCCGCAGCGGCAGGACAAGGTGTTCTTTCAGGCCGAAGAACTCACCGAGATCGGCAAGGGCAAGATCTCCTACAAGCAGGTGGGCTCGAGCCTGTTCGGGCACAGCCTGCAGATGCTCTACGAGGTCTATGAACCCGGCGCCGATACCGGCCGCGTCATGCTCAGCCATGAAGGCGAGGAGGCAGGCCTCGTGATCCAGGGACGCATCGAGGTGACCGTCGACGGCGAACGCAAGATCCTGGGGCCGGGCGACGCCTACATGTTCCAGAGCAGCCGCCCGCACCGCTTCAAGGCGCTCAGGAACGAACGCTGCGTGGTGGTGAGCGCCTGTACGCCGCCGACGTTTTAGGGGGGGATGGGTGAGCTATTTGTAAGAGAATGCTGGTGGGCTTTGACCGGGAGAAGGTAAACGTTTCTAGCAGTTTGGAGTGTCGGAGTGGACATCGGATCTCGTTAGGTCCAGAGGCACTTACGACCGACCGAGATTGAAGGCCTTTCCATTTGGAGCAGCGCCCATCGGGTTGTTTACTGTTCCGTCAGTCAATGACAATGTGATATGTAGCATTAGTAATAGAATGAATTATATCTTATACTAATTTGGCGTAAAAATGCAGCTTATTCCCGAAGGTCCCAATATCCCAGAGGCGCTTGTGAACGCCCACGCCGAGGGCGGTGTCGTTTTCTTTTGTGGAGCTGGTGTATCCTTGGATGCCGGTTACCCACTATTTGGCGGACTAGTCGAAAAACTTAAAAAGAAAAATCCGATTACAGCTACTCCAGAACTACAGGAAGCTATCGACGGAGGAGACTATGATTTTGCACTATCTATCATCCAAAGGAAGCTGGCGAAAAATGCCGTCAAACTCAGGCATGATACAGCCCAAATCCTCTCCCAGAGACCTAGGACGCTAAAGAACCACGCATCGATCCTTCGCCTCTCTCGCTTGAGAGATGGAACTTGCCGACTCATCACAACTAACTTCGACAGGCTCTTCATAAAGGCTGCTAAAAATGTGGCAGCCGTCAATGTCGACAGCGCGCCGAAGCTCCCCATTCCGAAGGCCGATCGCTGGGACAGCATATTGCATCTGCACGGGCTGTTGCCGACTAAGCCTAACGATCTCGAATTGGGCAACTTGGTTCTCACCTCCGCTGACTTTGGCGAAGCCTATGTGACAGATAGCTACTGCAGTCGCTTCGTCGTTGAGCTACTAAGAAATTTCACGGTTGTTTTCATTGGCTACAGCCTGAATGACCGCATTATGAGATACTTGCTCGATGCGATTTCATATTCTGAGAAGTTTTTTGACGAAACAGAGAACGGTGGCCATTTCAAAAAGCCCTACGCCTTTGTAGAGCACAACGAGAATGACAAGGAGGAGATGGTTCGACGTTGGGCGTTGAAAGAGGTCACGCCAATACCCTACTTCGTAGAAGAGGCGCTTCGCCGCAATCGCGGGAGTCACCATCGGCTATATGACACGCTTGACGCTTGGGCCGAATTAGCATCGGGTGGGCAGAATGCGCGCGTGACGCTTGCTCTCAACGAAGCGACTAAGCCATTCCTTTCAGAAGACACCTTTGGCCAAGAGCGATTGCTATGGGCATTGCGCGATGAAAACGGAATGGCCGCCGAGGCACTCGCGACAGTAGAGAAGCGGGAGCAGACTGCTTCGATCGATTGGCTGCCATTTTTTGAACCGCACCGAGATTGCCGGAGGCTCCAACTCCTGAGTAGGATGGAGCATCATGAGCAAGACGACGAACAAATATTCTCCCGAGGTTCGCGAACG
>PANK01000009.1 GCA_002707605.1 Hoeflea sp. | reverse complement strand
CTTTACGCCCAGTAATTCCGAACAACGCTAGCCCCCTTCGTATTACCGCGGCTGCTGGCACGAAGTTAGCCGGGGCTTCTTCTACGGTTACCGTCATTATCTTCACCGTTGAAAGAGCTTTACAACCCTAGGGCCTTCATCACTCACGCGGCATGGCTGGATCAGGCTTGCGCCCATTGTCCAATATTCCCCACTGCTGCCTCCCGTAGGAGTTTGGGCCGTGTCTCAGTCCCAATGTGGCTGATCATCCTCTCAGACCAGCTATGGATCGTCGCCTTGGTAGGCTTTTACCCCACCAACTAGCTAATCCAACGCGGGCTCATCCATCCCCGATAAATCTTTCCCCCGAAGGGCGTATACGGTATTAATTCCAGTTTCCCGGAGCTATTCCGTAGGGTTGGGTAGATTCCCACGCGTTACTCACCCGTCTGCCGCTAAGACCGAAGTCTTCGCTCGACTTGCATGTGTTAAGCCTGCCGCCAGCGTTCGTCCTGAGCCAGGATCAAACTCTCATGTTGAGAATTCGATTTTGGCTTACTGTCACGCTTGAATCGACGAGAACTTCACACCCAGATACTTTCCGAAAAAAGCATCGGTGTAACTTTCTCTTGAAAAACGTGACCGCCAAAGTCTCTTTGATCTTCCGGACCCTAAAGCCCTCGAGATCGCCGGCTTCCGCCGTCCACGTTTCTCTTTCTTCAATATTCAATTGTCAAAGATCTGATCACACAAGTGATCATCCGGCTCTCCGCTTGTGGCTTCAGCCGTACCGACAGTCGCATAAAGCGGCTCTCTGTGAAAACCATCAGGGCGAACTCAGTGGCGCCAGCGGCGCGCCGCCCTCGTTGGTGAGCGGGTTATAGGGCCCACCCCTCTTCGAAGTCAACACGGAATTTCGCAAAACTGTCATTTTTTTCGATTTTTTCCCGTCACCCCTTTCGCCACAAGGCTCTGGCCGCTTTGAATATATATAAAGTCGGAAACGGCTCCATTTTTGCCATTTGCCCGCCCCAATTTGCGCTATTGTCGCCGCACACAGGACAAGGCTTTCGGCAAGGACCCGTTTTCAGGGGCTGCCGGCCCATCCAACCGACACGAAATTGACAGTCGCCCCTTACCAAGGGCACATAGTCGCCACCCGGTCACGACACGACCCCGACCGGGCTCTATTTAGGAGGTCAGATGTCCAGGGACGCATTCTTGCTTCGGCAGATTGGCGATGAACCGCCTCTCCTCGCCGACGGCCGGAAGCCGCCCGACCGGCGCGAGGTGTCCCTGCGCTGGTTGTCCGGGACATTCATGACCGCAGTCACATCAAGCCTGCTGATGGGTGTCGCCCTTTTCGGTGCCCTTGAAGGACGCGAGCAGCTCGCCCTTCCGGCAGAGGCCCTCGCCTCCACCGACATGGACGGACGCGACGCGCCGAGCAAGGTGGAAAAGGGCTCACGCCTGTTCCAGTCGGTCGTTGCCTCCAAGGTGACGGATCGCGAGATCATGGAAGTCTCAACCATGGTGCGCGACGGCGATCGCGACGTGGTGCGCAAACAGCCCTTTGCCCATGTGCGCATGCAGCTCGCCGCAGCCAAGGCACCGACGAAGAGCTACCCGAAATTCGATCCGCTCAAGATCTTCGCCTCTGAGGACACCGACACCGCGCCGGTACATACCGGCCAGATTTACGGCGCCGACGTCGATTCCGAGATTTCGCTGAGGACCGTCGACTTCCCGCTGTCTGCAGCAGGCCGCCCCTTTGCTGCCTCGATGACGCTGGCCGAAGCCGAAGAGACCGTCCGCACCAACGGCTCGGTGCTCACAGACGGAACGGTGCAGCTGGCATCGCTCTATTATGTCGATCCGCGCCGCTTTGCGTCCGCTGCCGGCGAATTCGATTTCGCCATCGGGCAATACGCCAATGTCCGCACCGAAAATGTGTCCGTCGCGCCGATGGAGCCGGACTTCATTCACCAGACACCGGAATTCGTCGACGACATTATTCCGATCCGCAAGGCGACGGCCGTCGGCGAGGCGCTATTGAACGCCGGCTATGATGAACTTCAGTTCGCGACCGCCCGCGATGCGCTGGCCAAGATGCGCGGCGGCGATGGCGAGATGCCGGACATGAGCGTGTTGCGCGTCGGCGTGGTCCAGACCGGCGCCAAGACGGAAGTCGTCCGCCTCTCGGCCTATGAGAACGGCAGGCATGTCGCCACCGTCGGGCGCAATGACGACGGCTTCTTCATCCGCGGCATGGAGCCGCCCGAAACACCCGCAATCGAGACCGCCTTCGAGCAGACGCCTGCAATCGTGCCCGCGGGCCGGCCGCAGGTTTCCGTCTATGACGGCATCTACCGGGCAGGCCTCGAATACGACATGCCCGTCGACATGCTCGGTCAGGTCATCCACCTGCTTGCGTCCAATGTCGACTTCAAGGCGCAACTCCATCCCACCGATACGATGGAAGCGTTCTTCTCGGTGGCCGACGATGACGGCACGGCGAATGAAGATTCCGAGCTCCTGTTTCTCAACGCCTCGTTCGGTTCGACCAAGGTTCGGCTTTACCGTTTCCAGGACCCGAAGGATGGTTCCGTTGACTACTACGATCAGGACGGGCGCAGCGCGAAGAACTTCCTGATCCGCAATCCCGTTCCCAATGGCCGGTTCACATCCGGCTTCGGCATGCGTCGCCATCCGATCCTCGGCTATTCTCGCATGCATACGGGAACCGACTGGGCCGCGCCGCGCGGCACCCCCATCATTGCGACGGGCAACGGTACGGTCATCAAGGCCAGCTGGGATTCGGGCGGGTATGGCCGGCAGACCCTGATCAAGCACGCCAACGGCTATGTCAGCTCCTACAACCACCAGAGCAAGATTGCCGACGGCGTGGTGCCGGGGGCCAAGGTGCGGCAGGGACAGGTGATCGGCTATGTCGGCTCCACAGGACTGTCGACCGGCCCGCACCTCCATTACGAGCTTATCGTGAACGGCAAGAAGGTTGACGCGATGCGCGTCCGCCTGCCCGAGGGCAAAGCACTGGAAGGCCAGGCACTCGCCTCCTTCACCCGCGAACGCGACCGAATCAATGCGCTTCTCGACATCAAGCTCGATGATACCGAGGTCGCCAGCCGCTAGGGTCAGGACCTATTAAGCTGTTTTGAATGGTCGGAGCGAATTTGTGCGGAGGCGCGGAGCGAGGCCGCAGGAAGGCTGAAGCCTTTCAAGGCCTCGCGACAAAGCAGGCCGTGCAAATTCGTCCGATCCGAAGGACGCCTGATCTGGCTGCGATCTGCCGCGTCAAAGTCCTCGACCGGGGCGACGGCCCCGCTCTTCGAACTTTTCCTCGCATATCTTGCCATCTCAAGCGCCATTCCAATCAGATCAATAGGTCCTGACCCTAGGGCCGGCCCTCAATCGGCAAGCCCGAGTTCCGCACGCCGCTTTTTCGTGAGATTGGCCGCAGCCATCCGGTGCGAATCGGCGATCAGTCCGATCAGCGTCTCGTCATCCATGCCCAGATCATCGGTGCGATGCAGCCATTTGAGGCCGCGTGACGCCAGATAGGGCGCGGGCTGGACGCCATCCGTGTCACGAAAGATCTCCCATGCCATGTCGGAGGCCTTGAAGGTGACATGCATGGTGCCGTCTTCCTGCTCCCGCCCGAGCGCGAAGACCTTTTCGCCAACCTTCCAGACATGCGCATCGCCCCATTGCCGCACATAGTGGGTGCCGGTGAGTTCCGAGCAGATGCGGTTATAGGTTTGCAGATCGAGCATCGTCCCTCCCCGGGTGAGCGCCGGATACAAAAAGAGCGGGCCGAAGCCCGCTCCAAGGATTTTCCGAATATCGGCGACCGTCAAGCAGCGATCAGGCCGCTTCGTCGGTGCCCTCGTCGGGTTTGGGGCCCTTGCCGGTGGAAAACACCAGCCGGTCCGAACCGCTCGAGACCTCGACGTGATCGCCATCGGTGATATCGCCGAGCAGAATCTTCTCGGCCAGCGGATCCTGCACCTGCTTCTGGATCACCCGCTTGAGCGGACGCGCGCCATAGGCCGGATCGTAGCCCTTGTCGGCAAGCCAGTTGCGGGCATCCGCATCGAGTTCCAGCGTGATCTTGCGATCGGCCAGAAGCTTTTCGAGATGCTTGAGCTGGATATCGACGATTGCGCCCATCTCCGACCGGCGCAACCGGTGGAAGAGGATGATCTCATCGACGCGGTTCAGGAACTCCGGCCGGAAGGCAGAGCGAACCACACCCATCACATCGTCACGCGCCGCATCCGCATCCTGATCCTCGCCGAGTGCGGTGAGATATTCCGCACCGAGATTTGAGGTCATGACGATCAGCGTGTTGCGGAAATCGACCGTGCGACCCTGGCCATCGGTCAGTCGACCATCGTCAAGCACCTGCAACAGAACGTTGAAGACGTCCGGGTGGGCCTTTTCGATCTCGTCGAAGAGGATCACCTGGTAAGGCCTGCGACGGACCGATTCGGTCAGCGCCCCGCCCTCATCGTAGCCGACATAGCCGGGAGGCGCGCCGATGAGGCGGGCCACGGAGTGCTTCTCCATGTATTCCGACATGTCCACACGCACCATCGCGGTCTCGTCGTCGAAGAGGAAATCGGCGAGCGCCTTGGTCAGCTCCGTCTTGCCGACGCCGGTGGGGCCGAGGAAGATGAAGGAGCCGATCGGCCGGTTGGGATCCTGAAGACCGGCACGCGCACGGCGAACGGCCTTGGAAACGGCCTGCACCGCTTCGCCCTGCCCCACCACGCGGGCGGAGATCTCGTCTTCCATCCGCAACAGCTTCTCTCGTTCGCCTTCCAGCATCTTGTCGACCGGAATACCGGTCCACCGCGAGACGATATGGGCGATGTGATCGGGGGACACGGTCTCCTCGACCATGCCGCCGGCCGTGTCTTCGCCCTGCTTCTCGGCTTCGGCAAGTTCGGCCTCAAGCTTCGGGATCTCGCCATAGGCAAGCTCGCCGGCACGCTGGAATTCNCCCTTGCGCTGGGCAATGGCGAGTTCGTTGCGGGCCGCGTCGAGACGNGTNTTGAGATCGGCGGCAAGTCCGAGCTTCTGNTTTTCGGNCTGCCACTTTGCGGTCAGCGCATCGGCNCTTTCCTCAAGACCCGACAGNTCCTTCTCGAGCCTGTCGAGACGATCGCGCGACGCNTGGTCGGTTTCCTTCTTCAGCGCNTCNCGCTCGATCTTGAGCTGCATGATGCGACGATCGAGTTCGTCGAGNTCCTCGGGCTTGGAATCCACCTGCATGCGGAGCCNNGCCGCCGATTCATCGACCAGNTCNATNGCCTTGTCCGGCAGGAACCGGTCGGTGATGTAGCGGTTNGACAGCATGGCNGCCGAGACGAGCGCCGAATCGGAGATCCGCACCTTGTGGTGCTGCTCGTATTTTTCCTTGAGCCCGCGCAGGATCGAGATCGTGTCTTCGACCGTCGGCTCCTCGACCATGACCGGCTGGAACCGGCGGGCAAGGGCGGCGTCCTTTTCGACGTGCTTGCGGTACTCGTCGAGCGTCGTGGCACCCACACAATGCAGCTGGCCGCGGGCAAGAGCCGGCTTGAGCAGATTGGACGCATCCATTGCGCCATCGGCCTTGCCGGCACCCACGAGCGTGTGCATCTCGTCGATGAACAGGATGATCTCGCCGTTATGGGCCTCGATNTCGGAGAGAACGGCCTTCAGGCGTTCCTCGAACTCACCGCGATATTTCGCGCCGGCAATCAGCGCGCCCATGTCGAGCGCCATCAGCCGCTTGTCTTTGAGCGATTCCGGCACGTCGCCATTGACGATCCTGAGCGCCAAACCTTCCGCGATNGCCGTCTTGCCGACGCCGGGTTCACCGATCAGGACCGGGTTGTTCTTGGTGCGCCGCGACAGCACCTGGATCGTACGACGGATTTCGTCGTCACGCCCGATCACCGGATCAAGCTTGCCCTCGCGGGCGACCGCGGTGAGATCGCGGGCATATTTCTTCAGCGCGTCGAANCCCTCTTCGGCCGAGGCCGAATCGGCCGTGCGGCCCTTGCGGATATCGTTGATCGCCTGGTTGAGNGANTGCGCGGTNACGCCGGCGCCCGAAAGCGTCTTCGACGTCGAGGCCGAGCTTTCGATGGCAAGCGCCTGAAGCAGGCGTTCCACCGTGACGAAACTGTCACCGGCCTTCTTGGCGGCTTCCTCGGCAGTAGTGAATACCTTGGCGATGGGCTGGGACAGATAGAGCTGGCCGTTTCCGCCCGATACCTTGGGAAGTTTGGCCAAGGCTGCGTCATTGGCGAGGCGCGCGTCAGCNGGACGACCGCCGGCGCGTTCGATCAACGATGCCGCCATGCCCTGATCGTCGTCGAGCAGGACTTTNAGCATATGTTCGGGAGTGAACTGCTGATGGCCCTCTGCAAGGGCCCAGGATTGTGCGGACTGGATGAATCCGCGGACTCGTTCCGAATATTTCTCGATATTCATATGTCGCTCCATTGAATGTTCACGCCCAACAGGCGCGCGAACAAAACTTCCGGAAAGGCCCCCTCAAGCGGCAGACCTCTGTTGTTAATGAAGATATGGGGATTGGAGCGAGGCGCGAAAAGTATCCAGNGGAAGAAAAAANACTCTTCCATCAGTNCCGANGCGNCTTAGGGCCGTAGAGCGCGGAGCACAAAATCCGCCCGGTCTTCGACAGACTCGAACGGAAGCTCGACGATGTCNTAGCCGAGCCGGCNATAGGTCGTCTTCATNACCTNACACGTCTCCTCNGCCTCTGNGNGATCCTGCTTGCGCTCCGTATCCNGGGCAAAGATCTNGGGCCAGAAAGGCGCAATGAAGACCCGGCGATTGTAGCGGAACAGCCGCGCCGCTTCCTCCATCCACGAAGGAACCGGCAAGCCGCAAAGTGTCAGGTAGCCGATCACATCCGGGACACCGCGGTCGAGAATGACGGGGTCTGGATTGGCTGAGGCTTCGGCATGGGACCTGAGTTCCCAGCCGAGCATCTGATCGGCAAACGCTGCACGGTCAGCCCACGGCAGGGCCGTACCGCCAATCCTGACCTGGTCGCGTATGATTGCACGCCCTGCTTCGGGCATCGTTGCAATACCCCGCAGCTTAAGTGCCTCGATAAGACTTGTTTTGCCGGAGCCGGGACCTCCGGTCACCACATGCATATGGTCGCACATCATCCATCTCCGTCTCATGATGAAGCGAAAGNGAAAGCGATNTTCTTTGGGAGGGGATNGGGNCGCGCAATANGNGCAAAAAAGAAAACCCGGCCACGAAGGCCGGGCTTTTCANAGAGGCCGGATCTTATTCCGCGGCAGTTGCCTCGGGAGTCTGGCTCTTCTCGGCAGTGTTGCCGTTATCTTCGCCTTCNGACGCCTTTGCGCGGCGCGGACGGCCGCGACGGCGGGTCTTGCCCGCTCCGTCGCCGGATTCGTCTTCCAGCGCCACTTCGGCGGGCACACCTTCGATCACCGGCTGCGGCGCATCCGGATCGAACGGCTTGCGCTCCTGACGCTGGCGCGGCTGACGCCGGCTGCGACCACCACCGGAATTCTCATCCGAGTTGCCGGCCTGGTTACCGTCATTGTCGGAATTGTCCGGGGAATCGTTCGAAGCCTTGGCATTCTGGTTGCCAGACGCCTGGGTGTTCCTGCCCGAATTGTCGTTGGTATCGTTGTCGTCATTGTCGTCGTCGCGGGACTGGTCCCGGTCGTCGCGCTGATGGCGTTCCTGCATCTGTGCCTGAGCGGCTGCGATGATGCGGTTGTAATGCTCTGCGTGCTGGAGATAGTTCTCTGCCATCACCCGGTCGCCGGAGCTTTGCGCATCACGCGCAAGCGACATGTACTTGTCGGCGACCGTCTGCGCAGTACCGCGGATTTTTACGTCCGGACCTGAACTGTCATAGGTTCTGGAGAGCGGGTTCTGGCCCTTGCGGTTGTTGTTGTTACCGCCGCCATTACGCCCGCGACCGCGCTTGTTTTGCTGTCCTGGCCTCATTCCTAAGTCCTGATTACCATCCTGAACATCCGGAGAGCGCAATTCGCTAACATCCGGCTCGCACATGGCGATACGAAGATCCGCAATTTACGGGTCCATTCGCTATATTGGGTTTTGAAAAAGAAACCCGTACCGGAGACTGCCCTGCGGTCCGCCCGTGCCGCTTTTTGACATCTAATGATCCGAACCGGATGGATCGAATCTCTTGCAAGACTTGCGATCCGGTACTGGCAGGGACCGTAGACAGGTTTTGCGGCAATTCCAAGCCCTTTCTTGCGCTTTATGGCTGCGAAGCAGGGAAATTACAGGATATCAAGGCTTTCGAAGCACAAGAACCCGGTCAATACCGCCCAGATCTGCATGTTTTCCAGCGAATCTGTAGCNTTGTGCCTCAAACAANGCAGTCACGTCTTCGGCCTGCCCCTGACCGATCTCAAGCATGACAGCACGACCTGACGCGAGCCTGTCCTTCGATGTTCGCGCNATTGCCCGGTAGGCGTCCAATCCATCCCCTCCCCCATCGAGCGCGAGCGCGGGATCGCTGATGCGCACGTCAAGCGACAGACCCTCGATATCCGCACTCGGGATATAAGGCGGGTTGGACAAGATGAGATCGAAAACGCTTTCGATTCCATCGAACCAGTCGCCTTCCCTCACCTCGTAGCGATCCGAGAGCCCGAGTGCTTCGGCATTCGCCCGCGCTGTCTNAACGGCTTCCGNGGATCGNTCGACCCCTATGCAGCGGCAGCCCGGCNCCTCGGCNAGNACCGACAAGCCGATCGCGCCNGTNCCGACGCCCAGATCGGCGATCAGGCACTCCCCCTTCTCCGCCATAATCGCTTCGGCTTCCGCAACGGCAGTCTCCACGAGCACTTCCGTGTCGGGGCGGGGTTCTAGCGTCGCAGGCGAGAGGGCGAAACGATGACCGTAAAACTCGCGCCACCCGAGAATCCGGTGAACCGGGCGCCCCGCCATACGTTGGTCGGCAGCCTGGCGCACACGAGCGACGTCGGCGGCCGAGATCGTTTCTTCAACGCCGGTGATCATTGTGGTGGGAGACACACCGAGAAGCCCGCCAATCAACAACCGCGCATCAAAGCCCGGTGTTTTGATCCCCGCTTTAGCAAAGGCGCTGCGGACCTCGGTCATGAGTACATCAAGACTTACGCCTTGGTCAGTTGCGGGCTGCATCGCCGAGTTCCGCGAGCTGGCCGGCCTGGAAATCGGAGATCAGCGCATCGACCACTTCGTCGATTTCGCCGATCATCATCCGGTCGAGCTTGTAGAGCGTGAGGTTGATCCGGTGGTCGGTTACCCGGCCCTGCGGGAAATTGTAGGTGCGGATACGCTCCGAGCGGTCCCCCGACCCGACCTGGCTCTTGCGCTCCGCGGAACGCGCGGAGTCGGCGGCCTCGCGCTGCTGGTCGTAAAGCCGGGCGCGCAGCACCTGCATGGCACGCGCGCGGTTCTGGTGCTGCGACTTTTCCGAAGACGTCACCACGATACCGGTCGGAATATGGGTGATGCGCACGGCGGAGTCGGTCGTATTGACGTGCTGACCACCTGCACCGGAGGCGCGCATCGTGTCGATGCGGATATCCTCGGAGCGAATCTCGATGTCGATATCCTCGGCTTCCGGCAGCACCGCGACTGTTGCGGCCGACGTATGGATGCGACCGCCGGATTCGGTTTCCGGTACGCGCTGCACACGGTGAACGCCCGATTCGAACTTCAGCCGCGAGAACACGCCCTTGCCGGAGATCGTCGCAATGATTTCCTTGTAGCCACCCGCTTCACCCTCGCTGGCCGAGAGGACTTCGACGCGCCAGCCCTTGTCGCTCGCATAGCGCTCATACATGCGGAACAAATCGCCCGCGAAGAGAGCGGCTTCAGAACCGCCTGTGCCGGCACGGATTTCCACGATCGCGCTTTTGTCGTCGGCGGCATCCTTTGGCAGAAGCAGGATCTGGATATCGTCCTCAAGTGCGGCAATCCGGGCGCGCACTTCGGGCAGTTCCATCTCCGCCAGTTCCCGCATGTCGGCGTCCGTCGCCCTGTCCGCGAGCAGGGTTTCGAGATCGCCCCGTTCGCTCAGCGCCTTCTGGTAGTCGCGGATCTTTTTGACCAGCGGCTCGAGCTCGGCATATTCGGAAGCGAGCTTCACATAGGCATCGGCATCCGGCCCCGCGGCCATGCGGGCCTCGACTTCGCCGAAACGGCGTTCGAGCTCGCGCATCTTGTCCACGGGTAGCTTGGCCATAAAAGAAGTCTTTCCAGCCGTTCAGGCTCTAAAGGCTGACATTGTTGTTTTCGGCGAACTGCGCCAGGATCTTGCGGATCGATTTCGAGTTCTCGGTTTCCCGTTCCGCAAGTGCGGCCAGCAATTCGCTTTCGAGCGCCTTCACGTCAAGTGAAAGCAGCATCGACTTGACCGGACCGATGGAGGCCGGCGACATCGAGATCGACCGGAACCCGAGGCCGATGAGCGCCATGGCCGAGAGGGTCCGCCCCGCAAGCTCGCCGCAGAGCGTCAGCGGGGTACGCGTCCTGTCCGCAGCTTCCACCACCTGACGCAGAATGCGCAGGAACGGACGGTTGAGCGGATCGAAGCGATCGGCGACGCGGGAATTTCCGCGATCGACTGCCATGACGAACTGGAAGAGGTCGTTCGAACCGACCGAGAGGAAGTCCACTTCGGCCATCAGTTCATCGAGCTGCCAGAGCAGGCTCGGAACCTCGAGCATCGCGCCGAACTGCAGCCTGCGCGGCAGGTTGTGACCCAGTCGCGAAAGCCGGTTGACTTCCTTTTTCAACAAGTCCTTCGCCTTGCGAAGTTCCTCGACCTCGGTGACCATCGGCACCATCAGCTTGAGCTCGCGCCCTTCGGCAGCCTTCAGAAGCGCCCTGAACTGACCACGCAGCAGCGCCGGCCGATCGAGCGACAGGCGGATCGCCCGCCAGCCGAGCGCCGGGTTTTCTTCTTCCGCCGATCGGAAATAGGGCACCACCTTGTCGCCGCCGATATCGAGCGAGCGGAAGGTCACGGGCTTGTCGCCCGCCTGGCGCAGGACAGAGCGATAGAAGGCTTCCTGTTCCTCGATACGAGGCATGGTCGACGAGATCATGAATTGCAGCTCGGTCCGGAACAGGCCGATGCCTTCGGCACCCGCTTCCTCCAGTTGCGGCAGATCGACAAGCAGACCGGCATTCATGTTGAGGCTGACGGCCACGCCATCGGTGCTGACCGATTCGACGCCGCGCAGCGCCCGGAACTGTTCCTGCCGCCGGGCCCGGAACCGGACCTTTTCAGCATAGGCATCCTGCAGGTCCTGCATCGGCCTGAGATGCACCTGACCGTCATCGCCGTCGACGATGATCGCATCGCGGTTTTCAGCCAGCGAGACGATTCCTGTCGCCTGGCCGACGACCGGAATGCCCATGGCCCGGGCAACGATAACGACGTGGCTGGTCACCGCACCGTCCTCGAGGACCAGACCGCGAATGGCCTCGCGCGGATAATCGAGAAGTTCGGCGGCCCCCATGGCGCGCGCAACGATGATCGCATCCTCGGGCAGCGCCGTGCCGCCGGGTTCGAAGCCGGTCAGCGTGCGCATCAGCCGGTTGGCGAGGTCGTCGAAATCATGAAGCCGCTCGCGCAGATACGGGTCCGTCATGTGGATCATGCGGGCGCGGGTATCGCTTTGCACTTTCTCGACCGCCGCTTCGGCAGACAGGCCGTTACGGATCGCTTCCTCGAGCTTGCGCACCCAGCCCCGGTCGTGGGCGAACATGCGATAGGCCTCGAGCACCGCGCGGTGCTCGCCTTCCATCGACACATCGCGGCGCGACAGCATGTCGTCGATCGAGATGCGCAGCGAGTCGAGCGCCTCCTCGAGCCGCTTGATTTCGGCGTCGGCGTCGTCATTCAGAAGATCGGTGACGACCATGCGCGGCTCATGCAGAACCACGTAGCCGAGCCCGATACCGTCGCCGAACGCATTGGCGTCCATGGAAACGGGCCGGGTCAGATCGAGCTCGATGCCCGAGCGGGTGATCTGCCTGAGTTCGCCCGTGGCGATCATCTCGGCCAGCACCATGGCCGTTGTTTCGAGAGCCTCGAGCTCGTCTTCGCGATATTTGCGATAGGCCTTGTTCTGTACCGTCAGAACGCCGAGCGAGCGCCCGGCGCGCAGTATCGGCACACCGAGGAAGGAATGATAAATCTCTTCGCCCGTTTCCGGCAGATAGGTGAAGGCGGGATGCGACTGGGCGTCAGATAGATTGAGCGCCCGCGCGCTCGCAGCGATCGTGCCGACGAGGCCCTGCCCCATCTTCAGCTGCGACTGGTGGACGGCGTCCTTGTTCAGACCTTCGGTGGCAAAAAGCTCTAGCGCTCCGTCGGCGCGCAGCACGTAAAACGAGCACACCTCGGTCACCATGTTCGCCGCAATCTGGCGAACGATCTGGTCAAGGCGCTCCTGCGGCTCGAGCGGCTCCGCCATGAGTTCGCGTAGCCGCCGGAGCAGCACGCGCGGACCTGCAGATAGGTCTCTCATCGCGTCAGCTCTTTCCCCTGTTGAACGCCGGTGTGGGTGTTCTGCAGCACAGTGTTGTGCGCGCCCCGATTCTCCCGGCTACGGGCTGTCAGGTCAACTCTTATCCAGACCGTAGACGGAATGCAAAGTCCGCACTGCGAGTTCGGCATAGGCGCCGTCGATCAGGATCGAAATCTTGATCTCGGAAGTGGTGATCGCCTTGATGTTGATGGATTTCTCGGCCAGCGCCTTGAAGGCGGTGGCGGCAACGCCCGCATGGCTGCGCATGCCGATGCCGATGACCGAGATCTTGGCGAGACCGGTTTCGCTCTGCACCACATCGAAGCCGATCTGCTCGCGGCTCTTTTCGAGCTGCTGCAGCGCCTTGTCGACATCCGCCGAGGGCACGGTGAACGTCATGTCGGTGCGCGAACCGTCTTCGGAGATGTTCTGCACGATCATGTCGACATTGATATGGGCGTCGGCCATCGGGCCGAATACAGAGGCCGAAACGCCGGGCCTGTCGGCCACGCGCCTCAGCGAGATCTGCGCTTCGTCCTTGGCATAGGCGATGCCGGTGACAACTTCCTGTTCCACGATTTCTTCCTCGTCGCAAATCAGCGTGCCGGGCGGGTTGAGCGGGTCGCTCATGCCGGGCGCGTCCGGGTCGTCGAAACTCGAGCGCACGAAGGTGCGCACCTTGTGCACCATGGCCAGTTCCACCGAGCGGACCTGCAAGACCTTGGCGCCCAGCGATGCCATTTCGAGCATTTCCTCGAAGGCAATTTTCTTCATCCGCCGCGCGTTGGGCACGATGCGCGGATCGGTGGTGTAGACGCCGTCGACATCGGTATAGATGTCGCAGCGATCGGCCTTGACGGCAGCCGCGATGGCCACGGCACTGGTATCCGAGCCGCCGCGACCGAGCGTGGCGATGCGATTGTCCGGGCCCACACCCTGGAAGCCGGCAATAACCGCAACCTGGCCGGTCTCGAAACGGCGGATGAGTTCCGTGCCGTCAATGTCGAGGATACGGGCAGCACCGTGCACATTGTCGGTCTTGATCGGGATCTGCCAGCCATGCCAGGAGCGCGCGTCGACGCCCATCGCCTGCAGCGCAATCGCCAGCAGACCGCTGGTGACCTGCTCGCCCGAGGCGACGACGGCGTCATATTCGCGCGCGTCGTAGAAGGAGGCCTTGGCGCCGGTAACCTTCGGCATGGACTGCACCCAGTTGACCAGTTCGTTGGTCTTGCCGGCCATGGCCGAGACCACGACGGCCACCTGGTTTCCGGCCTCGACTTCCCGTTTCACATGCCTGGCCACATTGTGGATCCGGTCGAGATCGGCCACCGAGGTGCCGCCAAACTTCATCACGATACGCGCCATGGAATGCTTCCGGGTCTCCGGCCTCTGAAACGATCCGGCAAGGGACCGCGAGGGCAATTGGTGTCGTCTGCCTGAAGGGCAAGAAAAAACGCCCCGTCAAACGGAGCGGATCGAGGCGGTCTCTTAAACAAAAACCCTTTGTCCTGCAACATTGCGCGACGTGTTGCCGCTGGCCCGTTCACTGTTGCCCACGTCTTGCGTCTTGACATTGCGGCCCGTGCGCGAAACTTGAAGGTTCTGACAAACGGAGAATGACAATGAGCGAAGCGCCCAGAACCACAATCGACGCGGGCGAAGTCGACCGTTTCTCCCGCATGGCGCAGGAGTGGTGGGATCCGACAGGCAAGTTCCGCCCGTTGCACAAGTTCAATCCCGTGCGCCTGACATATATTCGCGACAAGGTCATCGAGCATTTCGGCGGCGACAAGCGGTCCCTGAAGCCTTTCGACGGCCTGCGCGTGCTCGATATCGGCTGCGGCGGCGGCCTCCTGAGTGAGCCGATATCGCGGATGGGTGCCGAAATGGTCGGCGCCGACGCGTCGGAAACCAATATCGAAGTGGCGAAAATTCACGCCGGGCAGTCGGGCACTGACGTCGATTACCGCGCCACCACCGCCGAGGCGCTGGCCGATGCCGGCGAGCAGTTCGATGTGGTGTTGAACATGGAAGTCGTCGAGCATGTCTCCGACGTCGACCTGTTCCTCTCCTCCTGCGCGAAGATGGTCAAACCCGGCGGACTGATGTTCGTGGCCACCATCAACCGCACGCCGAAAGCGATGGCCTTGGCCATCGTCGGCGCGGAATATGTGCTGCGCTGGCTGCCGCGCGGCACCCACCAATACGACAAGCTCGTGCGCCCGGAAGAGATCGAAGGCCCTCTGTCGGCTGCCGGCATGGGCATCATCGACCGCAATGGCGTCACCTATTCCCCGCTGTCGGACCGCTGGAACCTCTCCCGCGACATGGAAGTCAACTACATGATGCTGGCGGCGCGACCGGCGTGAGGTAGCAGCTCGCTGCCAGCCTTTCGAGCGGGCAGCAAATGCTTCGTCATGCCCGGACTTGATCCGGGCATGACGAGAGAGATAAAAGACGCACCAAGAGCTCCGCACGCGGTCCGCGCCGGAGGTTTGCCTGGGTGCTGCGACGGCGCTGCGCTTGTCTTTCGCACTTCGTCGGCGCTTCGCTTGACTTGCCCGGAGGGTCCGCTCGGATGCGATGCCTCTGAACTGAGATGGATAATGCTGGCCCGCATTCGCGCGAACCCGGGATGTTCTCGGGAGCTGGTATCAGGCTCCGTCAGGCAATGGCCGCCTCGATATCCGCGTGACACCCGCGGACTGGCCGGTTGACGCAATCGAATTAAGCAAGGTTCCCCCTGCGGATCGACGTCTTCCTCTGCCTCCGGCCACCTCGCCCGCACGTTCCGGGGTCATCCGACCGGCATCCCCTCCCGCCCGGCCCCGGTTCGTTCGCCGAAGCCTCCGGTGGATGGGAGCGAGGGAAGTATGGCACGGGTCGGAAAAGCGTGGATGAAATGGGAGACACGGAACAGGCGCCGCCATCCGATATCGAGGAGGCTTCCCGGTATGACCTCGCTCTCCTTGAGGGAAGGTATTGAGGGTGGGGGTCGCGAGCGATAGCGAGCCTTGCAGGTATCTACCGCCACCCGCTCTGCCCCGACCGGGCCGGTTCAATCGTGTGCCTCCGCTCAATGGGGAGGCGGGGTACTATTACCTATGCCAAATAGTCGAACCGACACGCACAAGCGGCTAATTCATATCCTCGGGCAAATTCGGTAGTGGCAGGACGCCGATACCTTCTTCCAGAAGCTGGCGGGCTTCGTCGGGATTAGCCTTGCCGATGATCCCGCGTTCCTTTGCTTCGCCGTAATGGATCTTGCGCGCCTCCGTGGGGAAACGATCGCCGACATCTTCGGCGCTGGAGCGGACCTGGCGCACCATGTCACGGATCGCCGACATCATCTCGACTCTGGCCGGATCCATGGCGACGGGTGTCGCTGACGCGTCGGAAGCGACCGGCGCAACGGGCATCGGCTTGCCCTTGTCCGAGCGGGCGACGGCCGGCGCCATCAGGGATTTCTCGATATGGTTGGAGCCGCAGACCGGGCAGCTGACGAGCCCCCGTTCCTTCTGGCTGTCGAAATCGGCGTTCGAGCCGAACCAGATCTCGAATTCGTGGGCCTGATCGCAATGAAGCGAGAAGCGGATCACGATGCCGCCCTCGCCTTGTCCGGTGCGGAGACGGTCTCGGCCCGGAACTCGCGCGCATTCTTCAGGTTCGGGACCTTGCCGCGGGCCTTGGCCGATTCCCCCGGATCGATCTCGGCCAAGACGATGCCCGGTTCGTCACCATCGGCTTCGGCCAGAACCGCGCCCCAGGGATCGACGACCAGGGAATGGCCATAGGTCTCGCGGCCGTCCTCGTGCTTGCCGCCCTGCGCGGCGGAGATGACGAAGGCGCCGTTTTCGATCGCCCGCGCCCGCTGCAGCACGTGCCAGTGCGCGTCGCCCGTCTGGCGGGTGAAGGCGGCGGGTGCCGTCAGCACCTGTGCGCCGGCAAGCGCGTGAGACCGAAAAAGCTGCGGGAAGCGGATGTCGTAGCAGATGCCGAGCCCGAAGCGGGTATCGGCGATATCCACCGTCACGGCGCGTTCACCGGGTCGGTAAGTCGCGCTTTCGCGCCAGCTTTCGCCATTGTCGAGATCGACATCGAACATGTGGATCTTGTCGTAGGTCGTCACCAGCGCGCCATCGGGCGAAAAGACGAAGGCGCGGTTGGCGGCCATCCCCTCACCGGCATCGATCGCGGTGGAGCCGAGATGAAACCAGACCCCGAGTTCGGAGGCCAGACTGGAGGCAGCGGCCACCACGGGGTCCTCTTCATCTGTCTTTATCGAGGCCATCAGCGCCGCCTTGTCGCGCATCAGGCAGCCGGTCATTTCCGGTGTTTGAATATAGCTTGCGCCACGGCTCGCCGCATCACGCGCGAGCTCTTCCATGGTCGCGATATTGGCTTTCGGATCGGTGCCCGAACGCATCTGGATGGCGGCGACGACAAGTGACGTCATGTCTCAGGCACCCTGCAGCATGGGATCGAGCTTGCCGGCGCGCTCAAGCGCGTGAAGATCGTCGCAGCCACCGACATGGGTATCGCCGATGAAAATCTGCGGAAAGGTGCGGCCGCCGTTGGATTTCTGAATCATCTCGGCCTTCAGATCGGGCGAAAACGTTGCATCATGCTCGGTATAGGCAACGCCCTTCTCATCGAGAAGGCGCTTGGCGGCGGTGCAGAAGCCGCAGAACTGGCGGGTATAGATCGTCACATCGACCATCGGACTTATTCCTCGCCGGGCAAAGATCCCGGTTTTTTGTTTGAAACCTTGTCAGGCATATAGGGTCTCGGCGCCGCCGCTTGCAACCCGCGCGAATGTCAGCACGCAGACCTGGGCGGCACCTGCGCGCAGGAGAACCTTTGCCGCCGCATTGACGGTCGCTCCCGTCGTCAACACGTCATCAACGAGTAGAACACGCTTGCCGGCGATCGCGGGCGCGCGCGACGGCTCGACCCTGAAGGCACCCGAAAGATTGGCAATACGCGCCGTGCGCCCGAGGCCCACCTGCGGCTTGGTGGCTTTGCGGCGGATCAGCGTACCGGGCGCAAGCGGTTGACCCGAAAGGTGAGAGACGGCACGAGCCAATTCGCCCGACTGATTATAGGCGCGCCCGAAGAGCCGGCGGCGATGGAGCGGCACCGCGAGGATGACATCGCTTTCGTCGAGAAGCTCGCGGCCCGATCGCACCATCCATTCCGCCATCATCGGCGCGAGATCGGTACGGTCCGAGAATTTCAGCGCCTGGACGAGTTTTCGCGCCGGGCCGTCATATAGAGCAACCGCGCGGGCCTTGTGGTAATCCGGCGGATCGGCGATGGCCGCGGCACTGACGAGCCCCTCGCCACGNTCATGGTCGAAGGGCTGNCCCGTCACCTCGCAATANGGACGCTCGATGAACCGCACCTCGGTCCAGCACCGGGCGCAAAGTCCGCCATGCCGGCTCATGATGANACCGCAGCCATGACAGACCGGCGGGAAGACGGTCGCAATCGCAGCCTCCGCGAGACTGCGGGCNAANCNTCCCATCGGTGCGGCAATGCCAGTCGACATGNGAGCCATGACTTGACTTTACCGCCCGTCATCCGTCACCACAACGCCGATANGNGAGAGGCACGAAAAGCCTCGGAAAGANCCGGACGACATGGAACAGATCTTCGACCATGCGCTGCTGCGCCAGCGCCGCCAGCGCGCCTTCAAGGCCGCGATCAAGGGCGCGGATTTTCTTGCGGCNCATGTTGCGNCCGACATGGCCGAGCGNCTGAGCCTGGTCGAGCGCAAGTTCGACAATCCGGTCCAGCTTCATGGCGCGACAACCGTGACGGCAGACCTGATGGAAGCCACAGGCAAGGCGGGNCGNTTCCGTTTCGTGGCGGACAGCGANCTCGATGGCCTCGGCGGTCGTGATCAGATCATCACCGATGCCGAGCTTGCCGGGCTGGAAGAGAATTCAACCGACCTCGTCGTCTCGCCGCTGTCNCTTCATCTCGTCAACGACACGCCGGGACTNATGATCCAGGCNCGGCGCGCGCTCAGACCGGACGGCCTGTTTCTCGCCGCCGTACCAGGTGCCGGAACGCTGGGCGAATTGCGTCANTCGCTGCTGGAAGCTGAAAGCCATCTGACCGGGGGCGCACANTCGCGCGTTCATCCCTTTGCCGATGTNCGTGATTACGGGTCGCTGATGCAGCGCGCCGGCTTTGCNCTGCCGGTNGCGGACCGCGAGGATATCGTGGTNCGCTATGACGATATTTTCGCCTTGATGCGGGATTTGCGCGCCATGGGCATGACAAACGCCATGACCGCGCGAAGCCGTACACCGGCNCCNCGCCTTCTTTTCGATCTCGCAGGAGAGATTTACGCCGACCGCTTTTCCGACCCGGACGGACGTATTCGCGCGACCTTCGCCATCGTNCACCTGTCCGGCTGGACACCGCACGAAAGTCAGCAAAAGCCGCTAAAGCCCGGCAGCGCCAAGATGCGGCTTGCCGACGCCCTGAAGACGCACGAAGANAAAAGCACAGGGAATGATCAGAGCTGAAACCGCTCCGAAGGCCCGGCGGCGGCCAGAACTTAGCTGCCGGTTGTGTCGACTTTTTCAGACACAGTGGTGAACTGGTTGTTCATCGTCTGACCGATCCGCCCCATGCCGAAGATCAATGACGCGGCGATGAGGGCCGCAATCAATCCGTACTCGATCGCCGTGGCACCGGATTTGTCGCGAAGAAGGCGAAGCAACATCATACTTCCTAGTCTGCCATGATGGCGTGGTGACACGTCATGTGTGATTTGGACCGGCCACGTCATGCGGCGAAGCGTAGGAATTGGCTCTCAGCAATCGCCTGTCTTGAGACCATTCGGCTGAATAATGCAAATGGAATCAGGCGAGTTCTGCAGTACAGATTTACGGATCGTGTAAGAACTGCCCGCATTCTGTCCCGGAATGGAACCGGTTATGATATTATCGTAGTCGCCTGAACGATATGCCATGCGGGTCGGCGCGTCCCGGGCCAGGATCGGCGTCAGGATAAGTGCGGACATGATGCCGGCTCCGGCAAACAAGACTGCCGCCTTTACCGCGCTGGACCGCCCAAATCGACCCGTTTCGGGCGTTTTTTCGGTCACGGTTGTCCAAAAATCACCATCTTGCATTGTCTTGCCCCAAGCACGGTAACGAAGCGGTTACCAAGAAGAAGATGCGACAATAGCCTTTAGGATTGTTTAACGCTGTTGATCAGGATCAAGGGTTTGAGGTGCGATGTTGCAGGTGAGTACCCACTCCCGGTCAGCGCGTTGACGTGACCGTCCCGACATGCACTGCTTGGACCGAGACGAGAATCCTAGATATGGCGGATAAAATGGCAGACGCGCGGTGCCGATGCGGCAAGGTTCACCTNAAGGCCACCGGCCAGCCCATTCTCCTTGCCACCTGCGCCTGCTCCGATTGCGTGAAGGCCGGAGAGATACTTCAGAACCTGCCGGATGCACCGCCGGTCGTCGATCAGTCAGGCGGCGTGCCTTACGTCCTCTACCGCAAGAACTGCGTGACCTGCCTGTCTGGTGCGGACCTCTTGCGCGAACATCGGCTCAAACAGGACTCCCCGACACGGCGCATCGTCGCCAGCTGCTGCAACAGCTTCATGTTCCTCGACTTCACCAAGGGACACTGGATATCGATGAGCCGAGACCGCTTCGAGGAGGTACACTCGATCAATAGCGCACCCAAGGCGAAGGGTCAGTCCGTCAAACTGATCCTCCTGCTTGTATGGGATTGGGCAAAGACAGGTTTCCGCAGCCCCGAGCTCTCTTTCGCCAAAGGCAAACTCGAAGAGCTTTGAAAGCCGCTCAGATGAGGTCGATGAGCGTCGCAACCAGCGGCTCGTCGGCAGGCGGCATCGGCAGGTCGCGCATGTCCCGCGGACGCACCCATTTGAGCGCCTGCCCCTCCCGCCCCTGAGGTCTGCCTTCGAAACGACGGCAGACGAAAAGCGGCATCAGGAGATGGAAGTCGTCATAGGCATGGCTGGCGAATGTCAGCGGTGCCAGACAACTTTCCCAGGTCGTGATCCCCAACTCCTCGTCAAGCTCGCGGATGAGGGCAGCTTCCGGCCGTTCACCATCCTCGACCTTGCCGCCGGGAAACTCCCACATGCCGGCGAGCTTCTTGCCTTCAGGGCGCTGCGCAAGGAGCACGCGACCATCGACATCGACGAGCGCACAGGCGACGACGAGAAGGATCTTGTCAGCCATTGACCGGCTCCCTGCCTTCGCCGCTCCTGCGAAATGTGTAGCGGTAGACTTCCTTGAACCCGAGCCCCTCATAGAGCTGATAGGCGGCTTCGTTCGCGGTCTCGACCTGCAACCAGGCCTTTGTCGCACCGCGATGGCGCGCCCAGCGAAGGGCGGCGCAAACCACATCACGCCCACGACCCTTGCGGCGTGCGTCGGCATGGGTCGCCAGCTCGTAGATACCGGCAAGTTCCTTGTCGTGCACGCAAAGAGCGGTGGATACCGGCATGCCCTTGTCCTCGATGAGGAAAAGCCCGCTCGGCGGCTTGATCGAACTCAGCACTTCCGTAAGGCCGGCCTTCAGCGAAGGATCGCGGCCATGCACGCGGATGGAGGCATCGACATAGCGGCCGACATCGCGGACGGGCAGGTGATCCATTCCGCCGTCGATATCGAGCTCCGACATCGGCGCCGTCATGACGGCGGTTTCCTCGAAACGTTCCCAGCCGAGCTCGTCGAGATAGTCATCGAGTTCCTTGGGCGCCAGCGGCGACTGGCGAAAAACGAGCTGGCGGTCATAGGCCTCGAAACGGCGCGCGGCCATCTCGACCCGGCGCGCGATATCGCGGCGGTCGGAGGGATCGAGCGGATTGACCGAATTGAGACGCTTGGACGGATGGCCGGCGGTCAGCCGGATCTGCCAGCTGCCATCGAACTGGATGGAGGCTGCCGGCCAGGCACGGAAACCTGCCGCCTCGAGCCGCCGGACTAGCGCGAGCCGGGGCATGAGGGTCTCGTGAGCATGATGTGGGACATGATTTCTAACTGCGGTAGTCGCCGTTGATTTCGACATAGGCCTTGGTCAGATCGCAGGTCCAGACCCGCGCCTGCCCCGACCCCAGGCCGATATCGGCGCGGATGGTGATTTCGTCGCGCTTCATCACGGCAGAGGCTTCGGCCTCACTGTAATCGGGATCCCTCTCGCCATCGACGGCAACGCGGACATCGCCGAACCAGATGGCAAGCCGGTCGCGGTCGGCTTCCTCGCCGGCTTTGCCGACAGCCATGACCACGCGGCCCCAGTTCGCGTCTTCCCCTGCCACTGCAGTCTTGACCAGGGGCGAATTGGCGATCGAGCGGGCGATGCGGCCCGCTGCTTCGTCGGAAGCAGCACCGGTGACCAGCACTTCGACCTGCTTGCGCGCGCCTTCGCCATCACGGACGATTTTCAGCGACAATTCTTCCATCAGCGAACGAAGCGCTTCGCGGAACTCTTCAAGTTGCGGATCGGCCTTGTCGGTGATCTCCGCACCTCCGGTCGAAAACAGCAGAACCGTATCGGAGGTGGAGGTATCGCTGTCGACGGTGACGGCATTGAAGGTCGCGCCGACATGATCCGACAGGGCCGACTGCAGCACATTGGCCGCGACCGGCGCGTCGGTGACGATAAAGGAAAGCATGGTCGCCATGTCCGGCGCGATCATGCCAGCGCCCTTGGCAATACCATTGATGGTGCAGGTCTTGCCGCCGACCTCGAATGAGCGGGTGGCCACCTTCGGATAGGTATCGGTGGTCATGATCGCCTTGGCGGCATCCGCCCACCGGTCGCTGACGGCCGATTTGACCATGCCTTCGAGAAGGCCGGAGAATTTCGCGGCGTCGAGGGGTTCGCCAATCACGCCGGTAGACGCCAGAAAGACTTCCGACGGCGCACAGCCGACGGAAGCCGCAGCGGCCTCGGCCGTATCCGCGGTGGCTTTCGCACCTTTCACGCCAGTAAACGCATTGGCGTTGCCGGAATTGACGACGACCACGCGGGCCGAGCCGCCGGGCAGGTTTGCCCGGCAGAGATCGACAGGAGCCGACGGACATTTCGATGTGGTGAAAACCCCCGCGACTTCGGCAGGCTCATCAAAGACCATGACCATCAGGTCGGTACGGCCCTTGTACTTGATGCCGGCCTCGGCGGTCTCGATCCTGACGCCGGCAATCGGCGGCAGGACGGGATCGGATTTCGGAGCCAGCGGGGATATTTCGGTCGACATGTTCGCGTCTTCTGTCTGCGTGCGGGAGAAGGCTTTTTTGCTCGGCTGATTACTGCTCAGCCGGAGCCTCGGCGCCCGAATCGGCACCGTTCTCAGTCGCAGCCTTGGCTTCGTCCTGCTGTTTCATCACAGTATCGTAGCCTTCCTTCAGGGCCGGATCGACAATATCGACCTCGACTTCGGAACGGGCCGCTTCAAGAAGTGCGGCATACTTCTCGCGCAACAGAACCTGACGCACCTGCGGGGCGACCTGTTCGAGAGCAGGTGCTTCGGCTTCGCGGCGGTCTTCGACCTTGATCACGTGCCAGCCGAATTCCGACTTGATAGGCTCCTTGGTGAATTCACCCTTCTGCAGGCCGAATGCGGCTTCCTCGAACGCCGGAACCATGCGGCCCTTGCGGAAGTAACCGAGGTCTCCACCTTCCGACGCGCTCGGACCGGTGGACTTTTCCTTGGCCAGCTCAACGAAATCGGCACCATCTTCGAGTTCCTTGATGACGGCCTTGGCCTCATCCTCGGTCTTGAGGAGGATGTGGCGCGCCTTCACCTCTTCTTCCGGCGGGGTCGCGGCGATTTCCTTCTCGTAGCGGGCCTTCACTTCCTCATCGGTGATGGAATCGACGACTTCCTTCTTGAAGAGGACATTGTGCAGGGTCCGGTCGCGCAGATAGTTCATCTGCGTCTTGAATTCCGGGGTGTTCTCAAGATCCTCGCTCTCGGCCTTGCGTGCCAGCGACTTGATGTCGATGACGGCGGCGAGTGCGGCCAGACGACGCTGTTCCGCGGGCACATTGTCGAACTGCGGATCGAGTTCGCCCTGCGCCAGCGTCAGTTCGGATTCATGGATTTCAGCGTCTCCGACCTTGGCGACAACCGGGTCGTCCCCTTCGGCGGCGAAGGCGCCGGACGACATCAGGACCGAGGATGCGAGAAAGACGGCCGCAACGAGCTTCGTATGGCGCATGTGAAAAACCTTTCGTTTCGTGCTGTGTCAGCGCGCTCGTCTGGGCTCCGAATCAGTCGATAAGATGACCAAAACCCCTTGTGGCGCGACGTTGACATCGTGCGACCCCCCTCTTATCTGTCTGCCAACCGTCCGTCCAGCCAGCATTCGCTCGCGCTTGCAGCTGGGCGGCGCCCTCAAACCCGGAAAGCCCGGCGCATGCCCACAGCCATCCCGGCTGATCGGGGTCCGCCGCCCGCTGAGCCTTGGGAAAGGACCAGGCATGGTCAAGTTTGGCGCCATCGCCAAGAAATTGTTCGGATCGTCCAATGACCGCCGTGTGCGCGGTTATTCTTCGAAAGTACAGGCGATCAATGCTCTCGAAAAGGAGATGGAAGCCCTCTCCGACGCCGAGCTCAAGCAAAAATCGGAAGAGTTCAAGCAGCAGCTGCAGGACGGCAAGACGGTCGACGACATCCTCGTCCCCGCATTCGCGGTCGTCCGGGAGGCTGCCAAGCGCGCCATAGGACTTCGACCTTTCGACGTACAGCTCGTCGGCGGCATGATCCTCAACGAGAATTCCATTGCCGAGATGAAGACCGGTGAAGGCAAGACGCTCGTCGCCACCCTTCCCGTCTACCTCAACGCCCTGACCGGCCGCGGCGTTCATGTCGTGACCGTCAACGACTACCTTGCCAAGCGCGACGCCGAATGGATGGCGCAGATCTACGGCTTCCTCGGCCTGACCACCGGCATCATCGTCCACGGCATGGACGACGACGAACGCCGCGAGGCCTATGCCTGCGACATCACCTACGCGACCAACAACGAGCTCGGCTTCGACTATCTGCGTGACAACATGAAGTATGAGCGCGGCCAGATGGTTCAGCGCGGCCATTACTTCGCCATCGTCGACGAAGTGGACTCGATCCTCATCGACGAGGCGCGCACGCCGCTGATCATTTCCGGTCCGCTCGACGACCGCTCCGATCTCTACACCCGCATCGACACCTTTATCCCGATGCTGACGGAAGACGACTACGAGATCGACGAGAAGCAGCGCTCGGCCACCTTCACCGAGGAAGGTACCGAGAAGCTCGAAAACCTTCTTCGCGAAGCTGATCTTTTGAAGGGCGAATCGCTCTACGACGTCGAAAACGTCGCGATCGTTCACCACATCAACAACGCGCTGAAGGCCCACCGCCTCTTCACCCGCGACAAGGACTACATCGTCCGCAACGGCGAGATCGTCATCATCGACGAGTTCACCGGCCGCATGATGCCGGGCCGCCGCTATTCGGAAGGCCAGCACCAGGCGCTCGAAGCCAAGGAACATGTCCAGATCCAGCCGGAAAACCAAACGCTGGCCTCGATCACGTTCCAGAATTACTTCCGCATGTACGACAAGCTCGGCGGCATGACCGGTACGGCATCCACGGAAGCCGAGGAATTCGGCAACATCTACGGCCTCGACGTGGTTGAAGTGCCGACGAACCGTCCGATCGCCCGCGCCGACGAGGACGACGAGGTCTACCGGACCACTGACGAGAAGTTCGCCGCCATCGTCGAAGAGATCAAGGCAGCCCGCGAGAAGAACCAGCCGATCCTCGTAGGCACCACCTCGATCGAGAAGTCCGAACAGCTCGCAGAACTGCTCAAGCAGGCCGGCATCGAGGGCTTCCAGGTTCTCAATGCCCGCTATCACGAGCAGGAAGCCTACATCGTCTCGCAGGCCGGTGTGCCGGGTGCGGTGACAATCGCCACCAACATGGCGGGTCGCGGTACCGACATCCAGCTCGGCGGCAATGCCGACATGCGCATCGCCCAGGAACTGGGTGAGATGGAAGCCGGCCCCGAGCGCGACAAGCGCGAGCAGGAAATCAAGGACGACATCGCCAAGCTGAAGCAGCAGGCGCTGGAAGCCGGCGGTCTCTACGTGCTCGCAACCGAGCGCCACGAAAGCCGCCGCATCGACAACCAGTTGCGCGGCCGTTCCGGCCGTCAGGGCGACCCGGGCCGCTCGAAATTCTATCTGTCGCTTCAGGACGACCTGATGCGCATCTTCGGTTCCGACCGCATGGACGGAATGCTGCGCAAGCTCGGTCTCCAGGAAGGCGAGGCGATCGTCCACCCGTGGATCAACAAGGCGCTCGAACGGGCCCAGAAGAAGGTCGAAGGCCGCAACTTCGACATCCGCAAGAACCTTCTGAAGTTCGACGACGTGATGAACGACCAGCGCAAGGTCATCTTCGAGCAGCGCATCGAACTGATGGACGCCGAGTCGATCAAGGAAACCGTCGACGACATGCGTGAGGAAGTCGTTGACGGACTCGTTGCCCTCCACATTCCCGAGCGCGCCTATGCCGAGCAGTGGAACATCGCCGAGTTGAAGGAAGGCGTTCAGACCTATCTCAATCTCGACCTTCCGGTCGAAGAATGGGCCGAGGAGGAAGGCATTGCCGAGGAAGAGGTACGCGAGCGCATCCTGGCTGCCACCCGTCAGCAGGCCGAGGAAAAGGAAGCCCGCTTCGGCTCCGAGGTCATGCGCTACGTCGAAAAGTCGGTCGTTCTCCAGACCCTCGACCATCTCTGGCGCGAGCATCTGGTCAATCTCGACCACCTGCGCTCGGTCATCGGCTTCCGCGGCTACGCCCAGCGCGATCCGCTGCAGGAATACAAGTCCGAGGCATTCGAACTCTTCCAGGCCCTTCTCGCCAATCTCCGCCAGACGGTGATGGCGCAGATCAGCCGCGTCGAGATCGTCCAGCAGGCAGCCGAGGCTCCGGAGCCCGAAGCCCCTGAAATGGTCGGCCATCACCAGGATGCAACCACCGGTGAGGACGACTTCACCGAGGGCGCGACCATTGCTGGCGCCGACTATGTGGCGCCTGAGGATCGCGATCCCAACGATCCCCAGACCTGGGGCAAGGTCGGTCGCAACGAGCCGTGCCCCTGCGGGTCGGGCAAGAAGTTCAAGCACTGTCACGGCGCATTCGTCTGACGCACTGAGACAGGACCGAGACTGAAACAGCCCGGAAGTCGGCCCGATCGCCGCTTCCGGGCTTTTTCGTGCCCGGCTTATAAGCTTTGTCCAATCCAACCGTTTCTTAACGTGCAGCGCCTACAATCGGCCGACATTGAACCGGACAGGCCGCTGACGACGATGATGATCACCGACGCCGCAGAACGCTTGATGCCTGCGCGACACCTGTCGCGCATCAGGCAGGTGCGTGATCTGCTCAAGGTGATTGCACGAGGTGGCGACGATCTCGCGGTAGCCCAGCGGATGGCGCTGATCGCCTTCGCAATCCGCGTCGTTTCGGCGGCAATTGCCTTCGTCTCCCAGGTGATTCTCGCCCGCCTGATGGGCAATTTCGACTATGGCATCTACGTCTTCGTCTGGGTGCTGGCCGTCATCCTCGGCAACCTCTCCTGCCTCGGCTTCCACACCGCTGTTATCCGCTTCCTGCCGCAATATCGCGCCGCCGGTCAGGCGGAGGAAATCCGCGGCCTGACCTGGACGGCCCGCGTCTTCTCGATGATTTCGGCAAGTTTCGTCGGCGCAATCGGCATCGCAACAGTCTTGATGCTTGGCGATCAGGTGAAGGACTATTACGTCGCGCCGCTGATCCTCGGGGCCTTCGCCTTGCCGATGATCGCACTCGGCGATGTTCTCGACGGCACCTCGCGGGCCAACAACTGGCCGGTGCTGGCGCTCAGCCCCACCTACCTCATCCGTCCGACGCTGATCATCCTGATCGCGATTGCCGCCTTTCTCTGGCTCGGAGGCGCCAACGCGCAGACGGTACTCATAGGGGCCCTCGTCGCCACATACCTCACCACCGTGGGGCAGTTCATCCTTGTCCGCCGCAGGCTCGGCAATCTCTTCGCGCGCGGCCGTCGGCAACTTCATTTCAAGACCTGGGTCGTGGTGGCGCTGCCGATCTTCATGATCGAGGGATTCTACTTCCTGCTCACCAACGCCGATGTCATCGTCGTGGGTTTCTATCTCCCGCCCGAAAGGGTTGCGGTCTATTTCGCCGCCGCCAAGATCATGGCCCTCGTCCATTTCGTCTATTTCGCCGTGAAGGCCGCTGCCGCGCCGCGCTTCTCCGATCTTGTTTCGACGGACCGTATGGCGGAACTCGGTCACTTCGCCAGCCAGACAACGCGCTGGGCCTTCTGGCCGTCCCTCATGGTGGGTGGTCTTGCCATGCTGGCTGCTCCACTTCTTCTGTCCCTTTTCGGTCCCGACTACCTCGAGGGCCGCATTGTCATGGCGATCCTCCTCGTCGGCATTCTGGCGAAAGCCATGGTCGGGCCGGCTGAAGTGCTTCTGTCGATGACCGGTCATCAGAAAGTCTGTGCCGGGGTTTATGCACTGGCTTTAACGATCAATATTGGTTTGAATATTGCCCTCATCCCGCTCTTTGGTATTGAGGGAGCGGCCATCGCGACAGCGGTGGCCATGAGCGCGGAGGCGTTTTTGCTTCACATCACGGTCCGCCGCAGACTTGGAATCACCCAGTTCGTCGGCACCGATCAATACGGCAGACTGGCACTGCGCCCGGCAGCGGAGGTCTGACAGGACATGGCATCGCATCCGATCATCGAGGAAAACGCCAGCAGCCAGGCCAATACGCTGATTGGAGAGTTCGCCGCGGTTCATACTGACCGGCCGCTTGCCGAACAGATGATGCCCGTTGGCCGCGAAGGCCGCCAGATCGCGATTTACAATGCCCGCGCGGGTTACGGCCTGCAGCACGAACTGGATTTCCTGACGAACCGCGCCCTCGAGCCCAACGTCTTTTTCGCCGGCCGCTTTCTCGCACCGGCCATGCCGCGTCTCGAAGACCGCCAGATCAGGCTGCTCCTGATCCGCGACGAGATCGAGAAGCGTTCGCGTCTGCGTCTTCTCTACCCGTTCTCCATCGAAAAGCCGGGCTTCTCCGTCGGCCCCACCATCATGCGGGTATGGGCAAATCCGTTCGGCCCGCTCGGCACGCCGCTTGTGGATGGCGAGGGGGCTGCCGAAACCTTCGACAACCTTCTCGAAGGTCTCTCAGACCCCGGCCTCGGCCTGCCCCATGTGCTGGTCCTGCCCGACGTCCGCCTCAAGGGCGCGGCAATCAGCCTGCTGCGAGCGGTCGCCATCGGTCGCAACCTGCCCCTCGTCGAGACGGCTCAGAGCGAGCGTCCGATGCTTGAGAGCACTCTGGATGCCGACGACTACCTCGCCAATGCGCTGTCGAAAAACCATCGACGCGAGATGCGCCGCCAGTGGCGCAAACTGGAGGAGCTCGGCAAGCTCGAATATGTCGTCGCCCGCCAGCCCGACGAAATCCGCTACCACCTCGAGGAGTTCCTGACACTTGAGGATTCAGGCTGGAAAGGGCGTGCCCGTTCGGCGATGATCGCGGACCGCTATCGTGCAGCCTTCGCCCGCGAGGCGATCAACGGCCTTGCACTGAACGACGCCGTCCGCATCCACTCTCTGGTGCTCGACTGCGAGGCCATAGCTTCGATGATCGTCTTCGTCACCTCCGGCGAGGCTTACACCTGGAAGACAGCCTATAACGAGGAGTATGCCCGCTTCTCGCCCGGCAAACTGCTGATGGACCGGCTGACCGAATGGCATCTCGATGATTTCAACATCCAGCGCACAGATTCCTGCGCCGTACCCGATCACCCGATCATGAGCCGGTTCTGGGCCGAGCGCTGCGAGATGGGCACCTTGATCATCGGGCTGACGCCGCAGGCCGACCGCGAAGTCCGTCAGGTCGCGACACAGCTGCACATCTACCGCAACACCCGCAACATGGCCCGCCTGATCCGTCAGAAAATCCGCGGGCTGGCTCATCGCTGAGTTTCTTTCCCGGTATCCGGCAAAAAGACCTCAGTCCGCACCGGCCGGAACGATCTCCTTGAAAAGAACCGACTGGTCGATGAGGTAGCGTGAGAAAATCGGCAGACTGGCGCCGCCGATGGCGCGGGCCTGGGCCCCGACCTCACCCGCGAGGATATCGGGATATTGAATGCCCTGCAGGTTGAGCTTGCCGATCTCTTCCTGCGTGGCCTTGACCAACCGCTCCCGCACCCAGCCGGGAAAGCCCCCATCGATTACGGCGGCTGAAAAGTCCATCACCGAACAAGCCGCCGCGATGGCTTGCGCGAGACCAGCCGCGCTTTCGCGGATCCAGGTTTCCAGCGGCTCGCCGAAATCGATCCATTGATCGGCGCTGTACCAGAGCGGCTCGGGATCGACGCCGCGGTCGCGCAGCATGCGCTCCAGCATGAAGATGGATGCGATCTGCAGAAGCTGCACGGTCTCACCCTTGTTGTTCCGCACAGGCAGAGGTCCGATGGCACCGGCCGTTCCGGTTCGTCCGCTGAACAGCGTGGAATTCAGGACGATGCCGCCGCCGATGAAGGAACCGACATAGAAATAGACGAAATCCGGATAGTGCGGGCCAACGCCGAAAACGAGTTCGGCACCGCAGGCGCTGGTAGCGTCGTTCTGCAGGAAGACAGGATAACTCACCCGCGCGGCGATCTCCGCTTGCAGATCGAAGCCGCGCCATTGCTCCATCACGCCGGGTGGCGCGCCGACCTCACTCGCCCAGTTCCACAATTCGAAGGGAGCGGCGACCCCGACACCGGCAATGGTGGAGCGTTGCTTTGCGGCCAGGTCCGCTTCGATGTCGTCGATACTTTCGGTGATGAAGTTGATGATTTCGGTCGTATCCGGGTAGCGATAGGTGCGGTGACGGTTCAGGCGAATTTTGCCGGTGAAATCCATGAGGACGAGATCGGCGCTGCGCCGCCCGATTTTCACACCGTAGGAAAGAACCGCGTCGGGATTGAGGTGCATCGGTACCGACGGTTGCCCCACCCGTCCGCGCAACGGCTCGCCTCGCACAAGCAGCTCTTCCTTCTCGAGCGCGCGCATGATGACGGAAACGGTCTGCGGCGAAAGGCCGGTGCGCCGGGCGATTTCGGCTTTTGACACACCGGGCTGAAGCCGTACCAGCGACAGGACCAGCCGTTCATTATAGGCGCGCACGCGCACCTGGTTGGCCCCGCCCGACATGCTGGAATAGGTGGCATTGTCGCCGGTTTTCGGTCGATTGTCAGTAAAGGTCATTGCCGCTCCTCGTCCGGCCTGGATAGCACACCCTCCTTGCGCCGTCCTGCCCCTAGCATTGCAGATATAATTACTAAATCAACTGGATTTATTTATTGACAGACGCGTCCATCCCGACAATTAATAGGCCGTCGCCACAGCACTCCAGAGGAGCGAGATGCTGTTGCAGGAGGAGTATCCCGGCCGTGGTTTTGCACAACCAGCGACGCCGGCACGACCATCAAACTGGGAGGAAGATTATGAAGAAATCTCTGTTGACGTCCACGCTCGGCGCACTTGCGCTCGGTGTCGCTTTTGCCGCTCCGGCAAGTGCTGAAAACATCTCGGCATGCCTGATCACCAAGACCGATACCAACCCCTTCTTCGTCAAGATGAAGGAAGGTGCGACTGAAAAGGCCAAGGAACTTGGCATCGAGCTCAAGAGCTTCGCCGGCAAGATCGACGGCGACCATGAAACCCAGGTCGCGGCCATCGAGACCTGCATCGCCGATGGCGCGAAGGGCATTCTGCTCACCGCGTCCGACACCTCGTCCATCGTCTCGTCGGTCAAGCAGGCCCGCGACGCCGGTCTTCTGGTGATCGCGCTCGACACCCCGCTCAACCCCATCGACGCGGCCGACATGACCTTTGCCACCGACAACTTCAAGGCTGGCGAACTGATCGGCCAGTGGGCCAAGGCCAAGCTCGGCGACGAGGCCGCAAACGCCAAGATCGCCATGCTCGACCTCGGTGTGAGCCAGCCAACCGTCGGCGTTCTGCGCGACCAGGGCTTCCTTCAGGGCTTCGGCATTG
Organism: Hoeflea sp.; assembly: GCA_002707605.1. Lineage (GTDB taxonomy): Bacteria > Pseudomonadota > Alphaproteobacteria > Rhizobiales > Rhizobiaceae > Pseudohoeflea. Next base: position 143,691 of record PANK01000009.1, on the reverse strand, counting down.
ATCTCGGCGATCCCAACAAGTGGGGCGACGAAACCGATCCGCGCGTCGTCGGCCATGACGTGACCGCCGGCAACGAGGAAGGTGGCCGCACCGCAATGGAAAATCTGCTGGCGGCCGATCCGATGATCAACGTCGTCTATACCATCAACGAGCCGGCTGCCGCAGGAGCCTATGAGGCGCTCAAGGCCATCGGCCGCGAAGGCGACGTGACCATCGTTTCCGTCGATGGCGGCTGCCCCGGCGTCCAGAATGTCGCCGACGGCGTGATCGGCGCCACCTCGCAGCAGTATCCGCTACTGATGGCTTCCAAGGGCATCGAGGCGATTGCCGCCTGGGCCAAGGACGGCACCAAGCCGCAGCCGACCGAAGGCAAGGACTTCTTCGATACCGGCGTGGAACTGGTGACCGACCAGCCGGTCGATGGTGTTCCGTCGATCTCGGTGAAGGAAGGCATGGACCGCTGCTGGGGCTGATGCCTGAGCCCGGGCTGCCATTGGCGGCCTGACAAAAACGGGAAGCGGGGGCGGAGATCCGCGCTTCCCATGGCGCATTGCCGGTCGCAAGCGGCCGGCGCAAGGGAGGAATGAGCGCCCATGTCGGACAATGTCACGACGGACAAATACGAATCCGCCAGCAATCGCGAAGAAAAGCTCGCCGAGTTTGAGGTTCACAAGCGCGGGATGATCGGCAATGTGCAGCACTGGCTGCACCTGACACCGGCTGCCGTTCCGCTGATCGTTCTGATCGCCTCGATTTTGATCTTCGGCATGCTGATCGGCGACCGCTTCTTCTCGCCCTTCGCGCTCACCCTGGTCCTCCAGCAGGTCCAGATCGTCGGCATCGTTGCCGCCGCCCAGAGCCTCATCATCCTGACGGCAGGCATCGACCTCTCGGTCGGCGCGATCACCGTGTTTTCGTCGGTGATCATGGGCCAGCTGACATTCCGCTATGGCATGCCCCCGAGCCTGGCCATTCTCTGCGGCCTGATCTTCGGCACGATGTGCGGGGCGCTCAACGGCATCCTGGTCTCGCGCGTCAAGCTGCCGCCCTTCATCGTCACGCTCGGCACGTGGCAGATCATTCTCGCCTCGAACTACCTGTACTCGGCCAACGAGACAATTCGCGCGCAGGAGATCGAGGCCCAGGCACCGCTGTTGCAGCTCATGGGTACCAAGTTCCAGCTCGGCGGCGCGATCTTCACGCTCGGCGTCATTTTCATGATCGTCCTCATGATCGTGCTTGCCTGGGTGCTGCGTCACACCGCATGGGGCCGCCACGTCTATGCCGTGGGCGACGATCCCGAGGCGGCACAGCTTTCCGGCGTCAACGTCAAGGCCACGCTTCTCTCCGTCTATGCGCTCGCGGGCCTCATCTGCGCGTTTGCCGGCTGGGCCCTCATCGGCCGCATCGGATCGGTCTCCCCCACCTCGGCCTACGAAGCCAACATCGAATCCATCACTGCCGTGGTGATCGGCGGCATCTCGCTCTTCGGCGGGCGCGGCTCGATCCTCGGCGCACTGTTCGGCGCGCTGATCGTCGGCGTCTTCTCGCTCGGGCTGCGCCTGATGGGCGCGGACGCGCAATGGACCTATTTCTTTATCGGTGTGCTGATCATCGCCGCCGTTGCCGTGGACCAGTGGATCAGAAAGGTATCGGCATGAGTGAACCCATCCTGAAAGGCCGCGGCCTGATCAAGCGCTACGGCCGCGTGACAGCCCTCGACCGTTGCGACTTCGACCTGATGCCCGGCGAGATCCTTGCCGTCATCGGTGACAACGGCGCCGGCAAATCGACTCTCATCAAGGCGATCTCCGGCGCGGTGACGCCGGAAGAAGGCGATATCTGGATGAACGGCAAGAAGGTCCACTTCGCCTCACCCAGTGAAGCGCGCGAGGCCGGCATCGAGACCGTCTACCAGACGCTTGCCATGTCGCCCGCACTCTCGATTGCCGACAACATGTTCATGGGCCGCGAGATCCGCAAACCCGGCATCATGGGCAAGGTCTTCCGGCAGCTCGATCGTGCGGAGATGGAAAAATTCGCCCGGCAGAAACTGTCCGACCTCGGGCTGATGACGATCCAGAACATCAACCAGTCAGTGGAGACACTGTCGGGTGGTCAGCGTCAGGGCGTGGCCGTGGCGCGCGCGGCTGCCTTCGGCTCCAAGGTCATCATCCTCGATGAACCGACGGCAGCACTTGGCGTCAAGGAATCTCGCCGCGTGCTCGAACTGATCCAGGACGTGAAATCGCGCGGCATCCCGATCATCCTGATCTCGCACAACATGCCGCATGTTTTCGAGGTCGCCGACCGCATCCACGTCCACCGCCTCGGACGGCGGCTCTGCGTGATTAACCCCAAGGACTACACCATGTCCGACGCGGTCGCTTTCATGACCGGAGCCAAGGAACCGCCAACGCAAGAACTGGCGGCCTGACACAACTCAAATCCGGCATTGCTCCTCCGATGCCGGATTTCTTTATGCCTTGCTCACCGCCCGCCTGATGCTTCGGCGATCGCCCGCTCGCGCAATTCGCGCCGGATCACCTTGCCCGTGGTCGTCAAAGGCAGACTTTCGACAAAAGTGATCTCTCGCGGATATTCATGCGCCGAAAGCCGCGTCTTCACCCAGTCGCGGATCTCGTTCGACAGCGCCTCGCCCGGTTCGTAGCCGTCCGCGGGCACCACATAGGCTTTGACGATTTCCGTGCGAACCGGATCGGGCTTGCCGACGGCCGCGGCCAACGCCACGCCCGGATGCCCGGCCAGACAATCCTCGATTTCCGACGGGCCGATACGGTAACCCGACGAGGTGATCACGTCGTCGTCGCGGCCGAAGAAGGTCACATAGCCCTCTTCGTCTCTCACGCCCTGGTCGCCGGTCAGCAGCCAGTCGCCGATGAACTTGGCCTTGGTCGCCGCCTCGTTCTGCCAGTAGCCCAAGAACATCACCGGATCGGGACGCTTCACCGCGATCTGCCCGGCCTTGCCCGCCGGGACCGGATTGCCGTCACCATCGATCACCGCCACCTCGTGGCCCGGCACCGTCTGGCCGATCGCGCCGCCCTTGGTGACGCCCTTCGCCTGGCAGGACGCGAGCACGAGATTGCACTCCGTCTGGCCGTAGAACTCGTTGATGGTCAGCCCCAGTTCGCGCTTCGCCCACTCATAGGTTTCACGTCCGAGCGACTCGCCCCCCGAACCGATCGTGCGCAGCTTGAGATTGAACCGCGCGCGCGGATCCTTCGCCGTCTTCATGATGCGAAGCGCGGTCGGCGGGATGAAGGCATTACGCACATCCATCTCGTCGAGAATGCGGAAAGCCAGTTCCGGATCGAATTTTTGGGCAGGCGAGGACACAACAGGCACGCCGAGCAAAAGTCCCGGCAGAAGCACGTTCAACAGACCGCCCGCCCAGGCCCAGTCGGCAGGCGTCCAGAGCCGGTCGCCCGGCTGCGGCAGGAATTCGTGGTGCGTCTGCACGCCCGGAATATGGCCGATCAGCACCCGGTGCGCATGAAGCGCGCCCTTGGGCGGACCGGTCGTGCCCGAGGTGAAGATCATCATTGCCGGATCTTCGAGCCCGGTCTCGATCTCGAGGGGCGCGTCGGAGTGGTCTTCGATCAACGAGGCAAAAGACACGTGCTCGCCCGGCTCGCCTACGGCAATGACCAGAGCTTCGATATTGGGCAGGCCCTCGCGGATCGGCGCGACCTTGCCCGCACCCGTTTCAGTGGTGACCAGCACCTTCGCACCCGATGCCTTCAGCCGGTGACCCAGCGCTTCGACACCGAACAAAAGCGCCAGGGGCACCGCGATCGCCCCCATCTTGTAGATCGCCACATGGGCGATCACCGTCGCGAACCCCTGCGGCAGCATCAGAGCCACCCGGTCACCCGGTTGCACGCCGAGCGAAGCCAGCCCGCGCGCAAACGCGTTCGAGCGCTTCGCCAGTTCGCCATAGGTGAGAGACAGATGATCGCCGTCGGGCGAGAAATGCTGCAGACAGACCCGGTCCGGCTCCCGCGCCGCCCAGTCGTCCGACACCGCCCGGCCGATATTGAAATCCGCAGGCAGGTCCCAGCGAAACTCGCTCCGGGCCGCGTCGAAGGGGATGTCGGGATTGATCAGCAACGGCGGATACTCCAACCGGGANTGGCGAGGACACCCCNGGCTTCATCGAGCTACGGCCATAGCGTATCGGAACGGCGCATGGCAACTAGTACCCGATATGCACGACGCCCAAGCCACGCGACCGGGAAAGAACGAACGGGCGGGAGAAGAGCTCCCACCCGTCAGCAGGGTCTGGGATCTCGCCTCTCACACCGCATTGCTCTGCTGTGCGAGAAGTTCGGTCGCAAAATCACGGTAGGAATGGAGCTGCCTTCCGAGGAGCNTGGTCAACCTGTCGACGTCACCCGCTTCCGGGATCATGCCGTCGCTGACATAGCGCTCCGCCATCAGCCGCATTTCATAGGCCGTCCATTTCGGCATGACATTTGCCATGTTGGCCTCGAAGCCGCTTGGGTCGTCCCCGCCATAAGCAACCGGGCGCCCGAGCACTTCTGACCAGAGCGCGGCGATGNCCGNNCCGGTGAGCGTATCGGGACCGACCACNTTGATGATCTCGAGCGGCAACTTGCCCNCTGCGCTGTCGCGCCGGATCAGTTCGATTGCNGCCACCTCGGCGATGTCGCGGCCGTCTACCATNGCGACGCCCTTNGCACCGACNGGCATCGGATAGACGCCATGATCGAAGATCACATCCTTGATCATCACGTCGTTCTCGATGAAATAGCTCGGACGCAGGATAGTGGCGCTGAAGTCCATCGCCGCCAGCATGCGCTCAGCGCCGGATTTGACCGCGAAATGCGGGACGTTGACCGCGCCCTCGGCATCGAAAACCGACTGATAAACGACCCGTTCGACGCCCGCCTCGCGGGCGAGGTTGAGGATGATGATGGCCTGGGTAAATTCGTCNCCGCTCACCGCATTGAGCAGGAAAAGCGTNCGNACGCCATCGAATGCGGCGCGCATGGCGTCGAGGTCGAGGAATTCGCCCTGCACGACTTCCACGCCGGCNGGGAAATCCGCCTTCGCGGCATCGCGGGTCAGGACGCGAACCTTGGCATCGCGCTTGAGAAGTTCACTGACGACGTGGCGGCCGATGCGGCCGGTAGCGCCTGTTACGAGAATGGTCATTGGCTTTCTCCCTTTCGGAGCGTTGTTGACGACCGGAATATGAGTGNCNCATANGAGATCCGGGAGACCGNATTTTTGGACNAACCGTCTCNCTGACGGAACAGTTGATTGACATTCGTTCAGCGGACGCNGCGAGGATTCGNGCGAAAAAGCGATCCACAAGCAGAGCGAAAAATGCTCAGTTGGCCGAAATTGTCTCGATGGTGNAACGACATGGACCTGCTTGCCCTCGCCGATTTCGCGCTGGTCGCCCGCCACGGNGGGTTCGGCAAAGCTTCGCGCACCACGGGCCGCGCCAAGGCCACCCTGTCGCGCCGGGTCGCGGAACTTGAGGCNAGCCTCGACATCCGCCTCTTCGAGCGCGGCGGGCGANCACTCCGGCTGACCGAGGAAGGACGCGCGCTCTACGAGCGTTCCGGACGGCTGCTGACGGAACNGGAAGAAACCGTCGCGGCNATTGCCGCAGGAGGCGAACACCCCCGCGGGCGGTTGCGCATCAGCGTTCCGCTCTTGTTTTCGCAGACGGCGATGGGGAAGATTGCCGGCGANTTCTCCCGCGCCTATCCCGATGTGAGCCTGGAGGTTTCAACGGAAGACCGTCCGGTCGACATGATCGAGGAGGGGTTCGATCTCGTCATCCGCGTCAACCCGGACCCGGACGAGAGCCTGGTCGGTCGCATCTTCCTGCGCGACCGCCTGGTCGTCGTCGCGCCCCCGGACCTCCCCCNCCCCGCCGCCAGCCAGCCGGCGCCGGCTGTGANCCGCCACACCGGCGAGAGCACGGAATGGAACGTCCAGCGTGAGGGAACGCCCGAGGCCATCNCGGTTCGACCCGTCCTCGTCCTGTCGTCGATGATCATGATCAGGGATGCCGTCCGCTCAGGCGCCGGAGCCGCACGGCTGCCGTTGTCGCTCGTCAGCCGCGACATCGCCCAAGGCAAGCTCGCCCATTGGGGCGACGTCGAGGGACCGGACATCGCGCTATGGGCGCTCTACCCCTCCCGCCGCCTCCTGAGCGCCCGTGTCTCAGCATTTCTCGACCACCTCAAGAAAGCCTTCCCAAAGGGAACACCCGACGAACTTGCCGCCTATATCGGAAGGTGACTGTGCGTCCGGTGCGCAGGCGCTTCGGAAATGAGCGTTCGATCAGGTTGCCTGCCGATTTGAAAGGAGCGCTCGCGTCGAGCGCCACTCAGCCGAACGTCAGTGCCGCCGCGCCGATGAGCAGCGATCCGTAGGTGCCGAGCATTCCCAATGCGCGCAACGGCAACACGCCGCTGAGCATGCCGGCAGCATGGGCGGCACGACCGAGGATCAGCAGCCCGGCGATGGTCCAGACCCAGGCGCTGCCGGCGCCGCGATACTCCGCGAGGCCGCAAAGGATCACCGCCAGCGGCACATATTCGATGAAGTTGCCTTGGGCGCGAATACTGCGCAGCAAGCGCTTGTCGTCGTTGGTGCCGATATCCACCCCGGCCTTCATCCGCGCGAAACTGACGGAAAGGCTCAGCGCGACGAGCGCAACGGCGGCGATGGAGGCCAGCATCGTCGTGATCGGCAGCATTATTGGATCTCCCCTGTTTCGGGATGAGCATTGGCTTGCGGACACACAGAGTGCAAGAGAATTTTCGCGGAGTGGGAAGGAGCTTTGAAGCGTTAGAGGCGCCGAATAGGCGAGACGCGCAAGCGCCCCTGAAACTCGTGAAAAGCAAAATGGTGCCCCTGGCCGGGATCGAACCAGCACTCCTTGCGGAACTCGATTTTGAGTCGAGCGCGTCTACCAATTCCGCCACAGGGGCTTGCCCCGCTCGGGTCGCGGGAACGGCGGGACTATATTCACCGACGCTGTCGGGTCAAATGCTTTTTGGGTCTTTCATCCAGGAAGAGACCGGAAGCCGGTGGCAGGGAACACCATCGTGATCGCACCCGCGACATCGAAACGCTTTCCTCGCAACGCGATCCCCTCTAAAAGCGCGNACGANTNTATCACTTTCGACGGGACCGCCATGCTGCGCCGCCTCTATGACTGGACCATGTCGCTNGCCGCGACCCGCCATGCGGAAAAGGCTCTCTTCGGCGTCTCCTTCGTCGAAAGNTCGATCTTCCCCATCCCGCCCGANGCGCTTNTGATCCCGATGGTGCTNGCNNGNCGCGAAAGCTGGATNCGGCTGGCGCTCATCTGCACGGTCGGNTCNGTGCTCGGCGCNTTTCTCGGCTATGCGATCGGCATGTTCCTGTTCGAAACCATCGGNCAGCCGATCCTNGCCTTNTACGGCAAGGCGGATTCGTTNCAGGANTTGAGCGCCTGGTACAATTCCTCCTCCTGGGGCGGNTGGGCGATCTTCGGNGCNGCGATCACGCCGTTTCCCTANAAGGTNGTGACGATNTTNTCCGGCACCACGGGCTTCAACCTGCTGGCNTTTACAGTGATTTCGGTGATCGGCCGNGGCTTCCGCTTCTTTCTCGTCTCGTTCCTTCTCTACAAGTTCGGCGAGCCGATCCGCATCTTCATCGAGANATATCTCAACCTTCTCTTCGTCCTCTTCATCGTTCTTCTTCTCGGCGGCTTCTACGCCATCAAATTCGTGATGTGACCATGACCGTTTCCTCCCGCATTCAGGCGCCCATCGGCCGCCTTCAGATCGTTACCGCCTTTTTCCTCGCAGTCGCCATGGCGCTCGTCGTCGGCGCCGCGCTCGGCTTCGAGCATATCGGCGGATACATCCCTTGCGCGCTGTGCCTCCANGAGCGGCTCCCCTATTATTACGGCGCGCCGCTGATGCTGTTCGCTGCGATCATTGGCAGGTTCGGCGCCCCGGCCGTCGTCGTGCGCGGGCTGCTTCTCGTCGGCGGACTGTTGATGACCTGGGGCATGGTGATGGGCATCTACCACGCAGGCGTGGAATGGCATTTCTGGCCGGGTCCGACCACCTGCGCCACCTCGGCACCGGGCGTGACGACCAATGCCGGCGACCTTCTCGGCGACATCAACGCCAAGACGCCGCCGGCCTGCGATGCGGCAGCACTTCGGGTGCTCGGCCTGTCCTTTGCCGGCTGGAACGTGGTGGCAAGCGTGATCCTGGCGGCGATCGCCTTCCGCGCNGCCTTCAAGCGGGCCTGATCGGGCCCGCCGCNAAGCTACATCAGCGAAAACGCGCACAAAAAAAGCCCGTTCAGGGCTGCAGTTCGACGTCCCAGTAGAGATAGTCCATCCAACTTTCATGGAGATAGTTGGGCGGAAACGACCGGCCGTTATTGTGCAGGTCCTGCACTGTCGGCCGGAACGGCTTCTGGTGCGGCAGCATGCCGGCATGTTCCGGCATCAGACCGCCCTTCCTGAGATTGCACGGCGAACAGGCCGCCACGACATTTTCCCACGTCGTCTGCCCGCCGCAGCGGCGCGGGACCACGTGGTCGAAAGTCAGGTCTTCGGTCGATCCGCAGTACTGGCATTCGAAATGATCGCGCAGGAAGACGTTGAAACGGGTAAATGCCGGATGGCGTGAAGGCCGCACATANCTCTTGAGGCAGACGACGCTCGGGATCTTCATCGAAAAACTCGGNGAAGANACCAGCTGTTCGTACTCGGCAACGATGTTCACACGGTCCAGGAAGACCGCCTTCACCGCATCCTGCCACGACCACAGTGACAACGGGTAGTAACTCAGTGGCCTGTAATCCGCGTTCAGCACCAGTGCAGGAAGTGCCTGCGGAGATACATGGATCGTCAAGTCTCACTCCTGATCGATTCATTACCTTACGAGGACTTATATTAGGCGCAGTGTGACACGCTTGTGAAGCTAGCAAATTTCTGTTCATGAACAGCTTTTTGAGGTCGGGCTGTCAGGCGCCGAGCGGGGTTGCATCCCGCTTCATGGCGGAGGCGTAATNGGCCCACAGAAGCCGTGCCGCGACACCTCGCCAGGGTGACCAGCTCTCCGCAATNCGCGCCAATTGCCTTGCAGACGGGCGGTTTTCGAGACCCAGCGCGTGCTGGGNCGCACTCTGGAGCGCAATGTCGCCGGAGGGAAAGACATCGCGATGGCCGGCGCAAAAGAGGAGATAAACCTCCGCCGTCCATGGCCCCACACCCTTGATGGCCGTCATCTGCGCGATCGCCTCACCCACGGGACATGCACACAAATGGTCGAGGTCGAGCCTTTCGGACGCCTCTGCGATGACAAGTGATTCGGCTATGCGTCTGAGCGTTTCCGTCTTGGCGCGTGACAGGCCGACGGCCCGCGCNGCCCCGTCATCGAGTGAGAGAACACCCTGAGGCGTGATCNCNCCTATCCGGGCTTCCAGCTTCGCCTGCAGCGCGGNCGCGCTTGCCTTGGATACCATCTGGGACAGGATGATCTCGGTGAGCGCGNCGAACCCCGCCGGNTTGCGTCTGAGCGGCACCGNCCCNGCCTGCGCGATCACCGGAACGAGACGGGGATCGATTTCAGCAAGCGCGCTCAAGCCCTCGGCGATATCGTCNTGTGTTTCGATCAGACGTGTGGTGTTTCCCATCTGGCCATGTCGGGCGCGGAGCGCGATGACGTCAACCCGAAAACATGCCAAGAAGGCGACCATGATGAATGCGCCCTCTCGCAAGCCGCCCTCCGGAAAGCCGGTCGTTCGCTTCGCCCCGAGCCCCAACGGGCTCCTGCACCTCGGTCACGCCCGCTCGGCGCTGTTGAACTGGCAATTCGCGCAGGCTCATGCCGGCACTTTCCTGCTTAGGATCGAGGATATCGACCGCGAGCGCTGCCGACCCGAGTTCGAAGAGGCGATCTTCGAGGATCTCGAATGGCTCGGTCTCTCCTGGCCCTCCCCTGTACGTCGGCAGTCCGACCGCTTCGATGCCTATCGCACGGCCCTGAGCGAACTCGAGAAGCTCGGCCTCGTCTATCCCGCCTTCCTCAGTCGCGCTGAGATCAAGGCCAAGGTGCGGGAGAATGAAGAAAGCGGAGAAGCCTGGCCGCGCGATCCGGATGGCGCGCCGCTCTATCCCGGCACGGAACGGGAGCTCTCAGCCGATCAGCGCGCTGCCCGCATCGGTTCGGGCGCGCCCTTTGCCTGGCGGCTCGACATGAAGCGGGCGCTGGAGGGACTGAAGACGCCGCTGGTCTGGCAGGAGGCAAACGAAAAAGAGGGCGATGGAGAGCCCTATCCCGCCGGTCCGGCAGAGTGGGGTGACGTTATCCTCGCCCGCCGCGATACGCCCGCAAGCTATCACCTGTCGGTCGTTCTGGACGATCATGATCAGGGCATAACGGATGTGATCCGCGGCCAGGATCTCTTCGAGGCCACCGCCATCCACCGTCTGCTTCAGGAACTTCTCGGGCTCGACCAACCCGTCTATCGGCATCACCGGCTGGTGGTCGACGAGAGCGGGCGGAAACTGTCGAAGAGTGAGGTCGACACGGCGCTCGCCGCCCTGCGTCACGCCGGGCACACAGCCTACGACATCACGCGCATGGCCGGCATCGACGCCGACCTCAGACCTTTTGCATCACCCGCTTGATTGCCGCGAGCAGGAAGAGCGCCGCGAAGGCGCAGCCGGTCTAACGATCAACGTCCTGAAGGCACGATTAAGCTGAAGCACCGCATGTTTCGTGAACGAACACCTGACGGTCAGTTCGCCGTCACACCTTCGGCCTTCGCGGCCTCCGCGGCTTCACGTTCGGCCCGGATGCGGGCTTTCACCTTCATCCGCGCGGCATTGATTTCCGCTCCGAAGATGAAAATTGCACCCACCATGTACAAGAACAGAAGCGCGATCACGATCGAGGCAAGCCCTGCATAAGTAGCGACGTAATTGGCCATTTCCCTGAGATACCAGGCAAAGCCCACCGCACCCACGATCCAGGCAACGAGCGTCAGGGTCACGCCGGGCAGGATGTCGATGATCCGACGTTTTCCTGCAGGAAGCCACATATGCGAAACCATCAGCCCCACCACGAGCACGACGATGGCAAGCGCGTTGCGCCAATTGTCGAAGGCGGTGATGATATCTTCGAGAAGCGGAAAATACTCGCGCGCCAGCCGCACGATCACGGGTCCGGCAACAACCAGAAAGCTCACCAGCACGATTGTCAGCACGCCCATGATGACGAAGCCGAGGCTCTGCGCACGGGTGATATACCAGGGCCGCGTATCCGTAACCCGGTAGGCCCGGTTGAGCGACAGACGCAGCGCCTCGACGCCGTTGGTGGCAAACAGCGCTGCCGCGAGCACGGAGATCGTGACCAGTCCCCCGCGATCCACCGTCAACACCTGCACCACCTCACGCGAAATGGGCTCGGCAATGTTCTTCGGCCAAGTGTCGAAGATCACGTAGGAAACCGTTTCGGCGTAGGAGCTGGCGCCGAGAAAACTTGCAAGCGCCGCACCGAAGATGACGAACGGAAACAGTGCAAGCAGCACAGACATGGCGACATGGCTCGACATCGCCCAGCCGTCATCCATGGTGAAGTGATAGATCGCGTCCCACAGGACCGAGCGCACGCGCTTGCTTCTTTTCATCGTCCCTCTTCGCCGTTCGGGGCAATTCTCAATCAAATCAGGTATCACATACCAAATGGGATTCGTCGCCCAAATCGAAAGGGCCAGCTTATATGTACGATCGAACCGCTCAGAAAGTTGTACTGATCACCGGATGCTCGAGCGGCATCGGCGCGCATTGCGCCCGACGGCTGATGCAGGACGGCTGGAAGGTGATCGCCTCGGCGCGTAAACCGGATGACATCGCAGCACTCCGGCAGTCGGGCATCGAGGCCTTCGAACTCGACTATACCGATACGGCCAGTATCGCGAACTTCTTCGCCCGCGCGATGGAAGCAACCGGCGGGCGGTGCGATGCGCTCTACAACAATGGTGCCATCAGCCAAGTCGGCGCGGTCGAAGACCTGTCAACGGATGCGTTGCGCCACCAGTTCGAGGTGAATTTCTTCGGCTATCATGAACTCACGCGCCATGTGCTGCCTGTCATGCGCAGCCAGGGTCACGGGAGAATTGTTCACTGCTCATCGATCCTGGGCCGTGTGCCGGTGCGCTGGACAGGTGCCTACAACGCATCGAAATACGCGCTTGAAGGCCTGGCTCTGACGCAGCGCATGGAGCTTGACGGAAGCGGCATCCATGTCAGCTTGATAGAGCCGGGCCCGATCGAGTCCAACATCGCCACGAATGCGCACGAACACTTCCTCGCCAATGTCGATCAGAAAAAATCACCCTACGGCACCGAATACATCAAGCGTATCTCGATCCTGAAAGGCGATGCGAAATCGAAAAGCCGCAAGGACGGTCCCGAGACCGTCTACAAGGCCTTGCGCCATGCCCTCACTTCGAAGCGTCCCCGGGCCCATTATCCGGTCACCACAAAGGCGAAACTCGGAATTCTCGCTCACAGACTCTTGCCGCCCGGCCTTCTGTACAAACTTCTCATCCGATCACAATGAACTGATCCGGTTGGATTGCGGCCGCATTTCTCCTATGTCATCAGGGGAAATCGAAAGGACATTCAATGTCGACAGTCACATATATCCTGGCGATGATCGTCATGTTCTCGGTGGCCGTGGTTCTGGTCCGTGGCATCGTACACATGTCGCGCGGCGGGGACGGCAACACCTCCAACAAGCTCATGCAGCTGCGTGTGCTTCTGCAATTCGTCGCGATCGTTCTCATCGTCGCCACGCTCTTGCTGAGCGGTGGTGGGCGCTGATACGAAAACATGGTCAAGCTCAACAAGATCTACACCCGCACCGGCGACGACGGCACAACAGGTCTGGTCACCGGCGAGCGCCGTCCCAAGCACGATCCGCGGATNGAGGCATTCGGAACCGTTGACGAGGTGAATTCGACCATCGGCATGGCACGGCTGCATGTCGGCGACATGCAGCAACTCGACGCCATGCTGTCGCGCATCCAGAACGATTGCTTCGATCTTGGCGCCGATCTCGCAACGCCCGAACTGGACGAGAAGCCCGAATGGGAACCGCTCAGGATTGTCGATGCCCAGGTTGAGCGACTGGAAGCCGAGATCGACCAGTTGAATGGTGATCTCGAACCGCTGAAATCCTTCGTGCTGCCGGGCGGCTCGCCGTTGGCCGCATATCTGCATCTGGCCCGCGCCGTCTGCCGCCGTGCAGAAAGACTGGCGGTGGCCGCGGCTGCAGCCGAAGAGCTCAATCCCGCCGCCATCCGCTATATCAACCGTCTGTCNGACTTCCTTTTCGTTGCCGCCCGCTGGGCCAATGAGAAGGGCAGGACGGATGTGCTCTGGGTGCCGGGAAAGAACCGCTAGAAACTCGTTTCCGGGAAGCGGTTCTCAAGCTCCCGAATTGCCGATAATGTAGTGCCCAGGGCGGTCCTGCCCGGTGACGCTGGGGGAATTTCGCCATGTTCGTGCCGCTGCATGACGGAAACAGCCTGAAATACATCAAGCTGCAATACGTCACCTGGACGCTGATCGCGGTCAANGTGATCGTCTTCCTTTTGACCGGCACGGCGACCGACCCGAACGGCTTCGTCCGCGCTGCCGATCTCGGCTTCGGATTCATTCCCTCGGTCATCAACGATATCGCGGTACTGCCCCCCGAATACGCCGTCATCCCTGAAAACTTCACCTACATAACCTACTCGTTCCTGCATGCGGATTTCCTGCATCTGGCATCGAACATGCTCTTCCTCTGGGTGTTCGGCGATAATGTCGAGGATGCGCTCGGGCATGTGAAATTCCTGGTCTTCTATCTTGCCAGCGCGGCGGCCGGCGCCTTTGCNCATCAGCTCGTNCTGCCGACGTCAAACGGCCCGCTCATAGGCGCCTCNGGCGCTGTTGCGGGTGTCGTCGCCGCCTATCTGATCCTGCATCCGCGCGTGCGCGTNTGGATNCTNGTCCTCGGCCGTATTCCCCTGCCNCTGCCNGCTTTCATTCCACTCCTCTTCTGGATCGGTTTGCAGTTCTACATGGTACTGGCCGATCCCGACGGTCAGGTCTCCTGGGCCACNCATGTGGGCGGGATCATCGCGGGTGCGGTTCTCGTNGTCATTCTGAAACGACGNGGCGTCTCGCTTTTCGATCGCACCATCGAAAGCCCCAAGGCCGTGGTCCACAAGGAGGGCCCGCCGCCTTTGCCGCCTGCCCTGCCGCAAACAGGCCAGAAAACTCAGCAGGATTCTGTTCACTGGGGGCGATGAACTTGGACGCGAGATATATTGACGTTTACGTCAACGTTATCTAGATCGTTAGTATGGCCGGTGCACAACGGTCGCGGTTGAATTCACAGGGATTTGCTTTATCCCTTTCGCCGAAACTTTTGCATTATGAGGCTGCCGCCTCGGCGCGATGGAAAATGAGGAGCCAGCAATGAAAATTCTTGTCCCCGTAAAGCGGGTGGTCGATTACAACGTGAAGATCCGCGTGAAGCCGGACGGTTCGGGCGTTGAACTCGCCAACGTCAAGATGTCGATGAACCCCTTCGACGAAATCGCCGTCGAGGAAGCCCTTCGCCTGAAGGAAGCCGGCAAGGCCGAGGAAGTGGTCGCCGTTTCGATCGGACCGGCCAAGGCCGAAGAAACGCTGCGCACCGCGCTCGCAATGGGTGCCGACCGCGCCATCCTCATCGAAGCCGAAGGCACAGTCGAGCCGCTGGCCGTCGCCAAGCTCCTGAAAGCCGTGGTCGACGAAGAAAAGCCGGAACTTGTCATTCTCGGCAAGCAGGCGATCGACGACGATGCCAACCAGACCGGCCAGATGCTCGGCGCCCTGCTCGGCTGGGGCCAGGCAACTTTCGCCTCCAAGGTCGAACTCGGCGACGGCAAGGCCGAAGTCACCCGCGAAGTCGATGGCGGTCTGCAGACCATCTCGATCAAGCTGCCGGCAATCGTCACCACCGACCTGCGCCTCAACGAGCCGCGCTACGCCTCGCTGCCCAACATCATGAAGGCCAAGAAGAAACCGCTCGACAAGAAGGCTGCGGCCGATCTCGGCGTTGATGTCTCCCCGCGCCTCGAAGTCATCAAGACCGAGGAACCGGAAGGTCGCAAGGCCGGCGTCAAGGTTGCCGATGTCGCCGAGCTCGTCGACAAGCTGAAGAACGAGGCAGGCGTCCTCTGAGGCGCCACGGGTAGAAACAACCGGTATCCGGATTGAGCGGGTTTGCTCTCGGGATGCCGCCAAGGAGAACGAAGATGACCATTCTCGTATTCGCCGAACACGACAACGAAACTCTGTCCGACCAGACCGCCAAGGCCGTCGATGCGGCCGCCAAGATCGGCGGCGACATCCATGTGCTGGTCGCCGGCAAGGGCGCAGGCGCTGTGGCCGAAGCCGCCGGCAAGCTCGATGGCGTCACCAAGGTGCTTCACGCCGATGGCGACGACTACGCCCACGGCCTGGCCGAACCGTTCGCCGACCTGATAGTCAAGCTGGCAGACGGTTACGACGTGCTGCTCGCGCCGGCGACGACCGCCGGCAAGAATGTCATGCCGCGCGTCGCAGCCCTTCTCGACGTCATGCAGATTTCCGACATCCTGGAAGTCGTTTCGGCCGACACCTTCAAGCGTCCGATCTATGCCGGCAACGCCATCCAGACCGTCAAGTCGAACGACGCCAAGAAGGTGATCACCGTTCGCACCTCGACCTTCTCGGCTGTCGGTGACGGCGGTTCGGCCTCTGTCGAGACTATCGACGGCGCCGGCAATCCCGGCGTGTCGAGCTTCGTCAAGGAAGCCATCGCCGAGAGCGATCGTCCGGAACTGACATCGGCCAAGATCATCATCTCGGGTGGTCGTGCGCTCGGCTCGTCGGAGAAATTCCAGGAAGTCATCCTGCCGGTAGCCGACAAGCTCGGCGCCGCAGTGGGCGCATCGCGCGCGGCCGTCGATGCGGGATATGCCCCGAACGACTGGCAGGTGGGCCAGACCGGCAAGGTCGTCGCCCCGGAACTCTACATCGCCTGCGGCATTTCCGGCGCCATCCAGCACCTCGCCGGCATGAAGGATTCCAAGGTCATCGTCGCCATCAACAAGGATGAGGACGCGCCGATCTTCCAGGTCGCCGACTACGGCCTGGTGGCTGATCTCTTCGAGGCTCTGCCGGAGTTCGAAAAGGCGCTCTGACGCACGAAGCGTTACAGACGTAAACTTCTCGTGGCCGGGCTGGACGATTTCCTCCCGGCCATTTAATTTTCGTTTCGGCAGAGCGGACCGAGGGTCCGCCGAATGTGAACGGAAATCTCAATGAGTGTGCAGATCAAGAGCGTAGGGGTTATCGGTGCGGGTCAGATGGGCGGCGGTATTGCCCATGTTTGCGCCATGGCCGGATATGATGTGCACGTCCATGACGTCTCGTCGGAAAACCTGCAGACCATGCAGGCCAACATTTCCGGCAATCTCGCCCGCCAGGTCTCTTCCGGCAAGGCGACAGATGCCGAGCGCGACGCAGCCCTGTCCCGCATTCATCTGGCAACCGAAATGTCGGAACTCGCCGGCATGGACATGGTGATCGAGGCGGCCACCGAGGACGAAACGGTCAAGCGCAAGATCTACCAGCAGCTCTGCCCGATCCTCAATCCCGAAGCCATTCTGGCGACCAACACCTCCTCGCTGTCGATCACCCGGCTCGCGGCCGCGACCGATCGTGCCGAGCGCTTTATCGGCATCCATTTCATGAACCCGGTTCCGGTGATGAAGCTCGTCGAACTGGTGCGTGGGATCGCCACCGAGGAGGAAACCTTCAAGACCTCGCGTGATTTCGTTGACAGTCTCGACAAGACCATCACGGTCGCCGAGGATTTCCCCGCCTTTATCGTCAACCGCATCCTGCTGCCGATGATCAACGAAGCGATCTATACGCTTTATGAAGGTGTGGGCAGCGTCGAGGCGATCGACACCGCCATGAAGCTCGGTGCCAACCATCCCATGGGCCCGCTACAGCTGGCCGACTTCATCGGCCTCGACACCTGCCTGTCGATCATGCAGGTGCTCTATGACGGACTGGCGGATTCGAAATACCGCCCATGTCCGCTTCTGGTGAAGTATGTCGAGGCTGGCTGGTTGGGACGCAAGTCCGGCCGCGGCTTCTACGACTATCGCGGCGAAACGCCCGTCCCGACGCGTTAGGAACGCCCGTCCGGTTAAGCGCCCTTGGTCTGCCTGATCACTTCCTCGATGAGCTTCGTGCCATCGCCGCCTGCCCATTCGGCCGGACCGTTCATCACGCCGATGAGACAGCCTTCAGGATCGACAAGCATGGTGGCTGGAAGCCCGTAGGCGAGACCTTCCTTCTTCAGCTTGTTGAACACGCCCATCGTTTCGTCGTGATAAAGCCCGAGATTGCTCACGCCGATCTCATCGAGAAAAGCCTTGGGCTTGTCGAGTTCACCGGTATCGATGTTGATCGGCAGGACCATGAAATTCTCGCTGCCGAGCTTTTCCTGAAGCGCCGCAAGTGCGGGCATTTCCGCCCGGCACGGCGCGCACCATGTCGCCCAGAAATTGACGAGCAGCGCCTTGCCGGCAAAATCGTCAAGTTCGACATCATGGCCATCGGCAGCCTTGAATTGAAGGCTCGGCATGTCCCGCACCGGGTCCTGGATGGCCATCGCCGCGATCTCGCCCTTGGCTAGCGGCTTGAGTGCGTCGGCTTCGTTCTGCGCGACATTGCAGCGGGCAGCATCCTCGGACGTTTCGGTCTGGACTGTTTGCGTGGCTTCTCCATTGCCAGCAACCCTTCCCTTCCCGTATACCCACCACGCTCCGACAGCCGCTCCCAGCACCATCGCGATCGCGACGAGCACGGAAGTGGAAATCTGGCGGGACTTATTAGAACTCATATGCGACTCCGGGACGCTTCATGGCTGACGACAAAAAAAACGAGACCTCCAACCAGATGTGGGGCGGACGCTTCGCTTCGGGCCCGGACGCGATCATGGAAGAGATCAACGCATCGATCGATTACGATCGCAAGCTCTTCCGGCAGGACATTCGCGGCTCGCTGGCCCACGCGGCGATGCTGGAGACTACAGGCATTCTGTCGTCTGAGGACTGTGACAAGATCACTCATGGCCTCAACCAGATAGGTGAGGAGATCGAAAAAGGCGAGTTTTCATTTTCGCGCCGGCTCGAAGATATTCACATGAACATCGAGGCGCGGCTTTCCGATCTCATCGGCCCCGCCGCGGGTCGCCTGCACACGGCGCGCTCGCGCAACGACCAGGTGGCCGTCGATTTCCGCCTCTGGACCAAGGAAGAACTCCAGCGCACCGAGAAGGCCCTGACCTCGCTGATCGAGGCGTTCCTCGACAAGGCTGAAAAGCATGCCGACGATGTCATGCCCGGCTTCACCCATCTCCAGACCGCCCAGCCGGTGACCTTTGGTCATCACTGCATGGCCTATGTCGAGATGTTCGGCCGCGACCGGTCGCGTGTCCGCGACTGCATCGAGCGCATGGACGAAAGCCCGCTGGGCGCCGCCGCCCTTGCCGGAACCGGCTTCGGCATCGACCGCAAGAAGACGGCCGAGGCGCTTGGTTTCCGTGAACCCACGCGCAATTCGATCGATTCCGTCTCTGACCGCGATTTCGCCCTCGAATTCCTGTCGATCGCGTCGATCTGCGCGACCCACCTGTCGCGCCTCGCCGAAGAGATCGTCATCTGGTCGACGCCGCAATTCAACTTCGTGCGCCTGTCGGATTCCTTTTCGACCGGCTCCTCGATCATGCCGCAGAAGAAGAACCCGGATGCCGCCGAACTGGTGCGCGCCAAGACCGGTCGCATCAACGGCGCACTGATCGCGCTTCTGACGGTGATGAAGGGGCTTCCGCTCGCCTATTCCAAGGACATGCAGGAAGACAAGGAACAGGTCTTCGACGCTGCCGCCAGTCTCGAACTTTCGATTGCCGCGATGACCGGCATGATCCGCGACCTTGCGGTCAACACCACTGCGATGAAGGCCGCCGCCGGCTCAGGCTTCTCGACAGCGACCGATCTTGCCGACTGGCTGGTGCGTGAAGCCGGTCTTCCCTTCCGCGAAGCCCACCACGTCACGGGCCGCGCAGTGGCGCTCGCCGAAGAGAAGGGCGTCGATCTCGCCGCACTTTCCCTTGACGATCTCAAGGGCATCAACGATGCGATCACCGAAGCCGTTTACGGCGTCCTGACCGTTGATGCCTCGGTTGCAAGCCGCAAGAGCTATGGCGGCACCGCGCCCGAGCGGGTGCGCGAGCAGATCGGTATCTGGCGCAAGCGCCTCTGAATGAAATCGGCGGGTTTCGGGGTGCGTTCATTTCGAAAACCCGCTATGGACAATCGAACTTTGGCCCAACTCAGGCACCGGGAATAACAGGATGACAACGCGCACGCTGGCAACCACCGTTCTCTTCATGCTGCTGGCTTCGCTGACGCTGACAGCCTGCGGTCGTCAGGGCGAGCCGCTCCGTCCGAGCGTTGCCCGAGCCGAAGCGGCCAAACAGGCTGGCGTGAAAGACTCGACCGACCAGGATATCGAGGTCGAGGACCGCCGCTTTGTTCTTGATCCGCTGCTGGACTGATCCCCTTCTCTCAAAGGTTTTACGACCGTGAATCATTTTGAATATCGTGACGGCATTCTTCACGCCGAAGATGTTCCGCTGCCCGCGATCGCCGAAGATGTCGGCACCCCGTTCTACTGCTATTCCACTGCGACACTGACGCGACACTACAAGGTGTTCTCAGGCGCCTTCGCCGACATGGATTCGCTCGTCTGCTACGCGATGAAAGCGAACTCCAACCAGGCCGTCCTGAAGACGCTCGCCAATCTCGGCTCGGGCGCCGATGTCGTTTCCGAAGGCGAACTGCGCCGGGCGCTCGCAGCCGGCATTCCCGCCGAAAAGATCATGTTCTCGGGCGTCGGCAAGACCGCGCGCGAACTCGATGCAGCACTTGAAGCCGGCATTTTCTGCTTCAACGTCGAATCCGAGCCGGAACTCGAAGCGCTGAACGCCCGCGCTGTCGCACTCGGCAAGGTCGCCCACGTCTCCTTCCGCATCAATCCGAATGTGGATGCCAAGACGCACGCCAAGATCTCGACCGGCAAGAAGGAAGACAAGTTCGGCATCGCCTTCGATCACGCGCACCATGCCTATCGGCGCGCCGCCGAACTCGAAGGCGTCAAGGTCACCGGTATCGACATGCATATCGGCAGCCAGATCACCGCGCTCGATCCGTTCGACGATGCGTTGAAGGTGATGGTCCAGCTGATCGGCGAGTTGCGTGCCGAAGGCCACGAGATCAGCCATATCGATGTCGGCGGCGGCCTGGGCGTGCC
Source organism: Hoeflea sp. (assembly GCA_002707605.1). Classification (GTDB taxonomy): domain Bacteria; phylum Pseudomonadota; class Alphaproteobacteria; order Rhizobiales; family Rhizobiaceae; genus Pseudohoeflea. The sequence goes on along the minus strand of PANK01000009.1, from coordinate 123,194 downwards.
CTATCGCGATGATTCGGATCTGCCGCCGGATCCGTCGGCCTATGCGACGATCATCAAGCGGCATCTCGGCAATATCGGCGCCAAGGTGATCTTCGAGCCCGGTCGCCTGATCGTCGCCAATGCCGGTATCCTCGTGTCCGAGGTCGTCTATGTGAAGGACGGCGGCGAGAAAACCTTCGTCATCGTCGATGCTGCGATGAACGATCTCATTCGCCCCACCCTCTACGAAGCCTGGCACGAGATTCGCCCCGTCGCACTTCAGGCTGCAAGCGCGCCGTGGATGCGCGCCGATATCGTCGGCCCGGTCTGCGAAAGTGGCGACTACCTCGCCCGCGATCGCGAAGTCCCGAAGCTCAAGGCCGGCGACCTCGTTGCCGTCGGTTCGGCGGGCGCCTATGGCGCGGTCCAGGCCAGCACCTACAATTCGCGACCGCTCGTGCCCGAAGTTCTTGTCTCCGGCGACAAATATCACGTCATTCGCCGCCGCCCGACGATCGAGGAAATGATAGCGCTCGATTCGGTCCCCGACTGGGTCTGATTCCTCCTGGCTCCAATGCAACTGAAGTGAGCGGCTGAAATCCTGTTTCAGCCGCTCACTTTTTCGTCACAGGCCTCGCCAAGGCCACAAAGGGTGCTATCCTTCCCCGAAGCAACGGGAGAGACGGATGCCCGCACCGCCTCATAGCGGACAGTCCCAGACCAACAGCCGGCTCGGCCGGGCGATCGCCCGCGCCCGATGGCGCATGCGCACGGTCGCGGGCGCCGAGCAGTTGCTCTATCGCGCCGCGCCTCTGGCGGGCGTTATCGCGCTCTTCTTCATCTTCTCCTGGTTCGGCATCTTCAGGATGGTTCCTGACTGGGCTCGCATTGCGATGCTCGTCGCACTCGGTATTGGCGCGGTTGTCTCCATCTGGCCGCTCACGCGTCTCGTGCGGTCCGATCCGCGCGGCATCGACCGGCGGCTCGAGGAAAAGAACCGCATCGCCCATCAGGCAATCGGCGCGCAGGACGACCGCCTGGGCAATGATGATCCCTTTGCCCGCGCGCTCTGGGCCGAGCACCAGCGCCGCCTGGCAAACCAGATCGGTGAGCTTTCGACGGGTACCCCGCGCTCGCGCCTCCCCGATCGCGATCCTTACGGCCTGCGGGTGGCGATCGCGCTCCTGCTCGTAACCGCCTTCGGCTATTCTTTCTCGGGCACCTCCGGCCGGGTGAGCGATGCATTCACCCGTCACGACGACATCAATGCCGCCGACATCCGCGTCGACGCCTGGATTTCTCCGCCGGCTTACATCAATGCGGCGCCCGTTTTCCTGACCGGCCAGGCCAATCGCAGCGACGGGCCTGTTCGTACTGTCGAGGGCAGCGAAATCACCGTCCGCGTCGGCTCCGCTCCCGACAAGGCGACTATTTCCTATGCCGGAGCGGCCGGCGCAGAAAACCCGATCGAGCCCACCGCGCCCGGAACCACCACCGGGGATACCACTTCGCCTCTCCACTCCACTGTCTTCACCTACAAGCCACGCGTCGATGGGACATTGAGCGTCGAGACCGCGAGCGGCCGGATGGAATTCCCGATCGTCATAACGCCCGACGAACCGCCGGTTCTGGCTTTCACTGACGAACCCCGCCGGGCCGCGAACGGCGCGCTGGAACTCGCCTACTCAATCACTGACGACCACGGCGTCGTTGGGGCGAACGCCGAGATCGTTCCGCTCGAGAAGCAGGGTCCGAATGCGGTGCCGCTTTATGAGGCGCCGGAATACAAGCTCACGCTGCCCCGACGCGGCGCCAAGGACGGCGAGGCGACGGCAAGCCAGGATCTCACCGAACACCCGCTCGCCGGCCAGAAAGTCGCGATCACCCTGGTCGGCACAGACGGCGCGGGACAGGAAGGCCGCTCGGAGACAATCGAGACGGTGCTGCCGGCCCGCCGCTTCAACGAACCGCTGGCCGCCGCCATCGTGGAACATCGCGGATTGCTGGCGCTCGACGCCCACAACCTGCCCCGTATCTTCGACCTGCAGGACGCGCTGATGCTGGCGCCCGAGGAAACCATCCCGAACCTCACGCACTACCTCCTCTTCCAGTCGGTGCGCGGACGGCTCGAAAACGCCCGCAGCGAGAGCGATTTGCGCGAGGCGATCGATTACATGTGGGGCGTGGCGCTGCAGATCGAGGACGGCAATCTCTCGCTTGCCGCCCGAAAGCTGCGCGACGCCCAGCAGGCGCTCGCCGATGCATTGGAGAATGGCGCGAGCGACGAGGAAATCGCCAAGCTGATGGACGAATTGCGTGAGGCCATGCAGGACTATCTCAGCGAGCTGGCCCGTCAGGCGCCCAACCAACAGGCCCAACAGAACCGGATGTCGCAGAACACGCTGCGCCAGCGCGATCTCGACAACATGCTCGACCAGATCGAGAATCTCGCGCGCTCCGGTGCCCGTGATCAGGCCCAGGAACTCCTCTCCCAGCTCCAGCAGATGATGAACAATCTGCAGGCCGGTCGTCAGCAGCAGCAGCAACAGCAGCAGGGCGGACCGATGCGCGAGCAGATGGACAAGCTCGGCGAACTGATGCGTCAGCAACAGCAGCTGATGAACGAGACCTTCAATCTCGACCAGCAGCAGCAGGGACGCCCCGGGCGTCCGCTCCAAGACGGCCAACAGCAGCAGGGCCAACAACAACAAGGTCAGCAACAGCAGGGCGAGCAACAACCCGGACAGGGCAACCAGCCCTCGATGGAAGAACTGCTCCAGCAGCTTCAACAGCAACAGCAGGCACTGCGCGACCAGCTTCAACAGATGCAGAAGGAGCTCGAAGGCATGGGCATGCAGCCCTCGGAGGGCTTTGGCGAAGCCGGCGAAGCCATGGGTGACGCCGAGGGCAATCTCGGCGGCGGCCAGCCCGGCGATGCCCTTGGCGACCAGGGACGTGCCCTGCAGGCGCTGCGCGAGGGCGCGCAGGACATGATGAACCAGATGATGCAGGCGATGGGCCAGCAGCAACCCGGCAACGGTCAGCAACCCGGCCCCTACGGTCAGGGCAATTCAGGCCCGGACGACCGCGATCCACTCGGCCGGCCCCGCGCTTCCAACGGCCCGGATTTTGGCAACCGCGTGAAAGTGCCCGACGAGATCGACATTCAGCGGGCGCGCGAAATTCTCGACGCCATCCGCAAGCGCCTCGGCGACCGGCTGAGCCCGGAGATCGAGAAACAATACCTCGAAAGGCTGCTCGACCTTCAATAGGTCAGAATTGTCGGAAACTTGGCTGCGCGCCTAGTCGTCGTCGCCCTCATCGCCGGTCACGACACCGACAAAGGGAAGTTCGCGGAACGCGTAAGCCACGTCCATGCCGTAGCCGACCACGAAATAATCCGGGCACTCGAAACCGACGTAGTCCGCAGTCAACTCGCCTTCCCGGCGTGAATGCTTGTCGAGAAGCACGGCGATATCGACGCTCTTGGCGCCGCGTTCCAGCATAAGATCGCGAGCGAACCGCAGCGTCCGGCCGCTTTCGAGAATGTCATCGATCAGGAGGACGTCACGGCCTTCGACATTGCTGTCGATGTCCTTGATGATTTTGACGCCCTGGCTGGTCGTCCCCTTGCCGTAGCTCGACAAGGTGATGAACTCGACTTCCGGCGCCAGTCCCGCATGGTGGATGGCGCGAATCAGATCGGCGGCGAAAATGAATGACCCCTTGAGCACCGAGATGACCAGAAGGTCCTTTTTCGGCTGGGATGCGATCTGCTTGGCCAGTTCCTGATTGCGTGCGGCAATCTGCTCGGGCGAGAACAGCGTCTCGATCTTTTTTCCGCGTACGACCTGCATGTCACTCCCCGAGGCTCGTTGAAGCCCGGAAATCTAAAGGGTGTTTTGTTCTATTGAAACCCGTAGCTCTATCCACGCTTGTGGGTAACGGGTGAATTCACCCGCCGGCGCGGATCATCAGGATCGAACCGGCACGCTCGATCCGGGCCGGACGCGGTGCGTCCACGACGCCAGTCCTGACTGGTTCGGCCTGCGGAGCAGCCTCGATCTCGGCCGGCATGGGCCGCTGCGCCTGGACAGGCTGTTCCTGAAGGACAATGGCGCCAGCCGCAGCACTTGGGGGCACGGAGGCTGTCGTGATCGGATCGGCACGCTCGGCCGGAGCGATCAACCGATGGCCGCCGGACATCCAGAAGGTCAGTGCAGCGACGAAGACGACCCCGCCGAGGAAGGCAGGGCCGGCGATCCGGCTGCGCGCGACCTTGGTCTCCGCAACGGTCGCACCCTGGCGGGCGAAAAGGTCGAGACGCTGGCGCTCGGCCGCGAATTCCTCGGTCTCCGCGCGACTGAAGATTGGCTTGCGCAGTTCCGGTGTGACATGGGGGATGTGAAATCCTTCCGGCGCGCCATAGCCGTCGGAGGGAATAACTGTCTCGAATTCGGCATCGTCGAACTCGATCGGGCGCAGGCGCAAATCCTGGCCGGGCTTGGCCGGTTTCGGTGCCAGAAGCTCGAAATTGTGATTGCCATTGTCGCTCATCGGCATCCGTGTCCCTCGCCTTGTTCAGCCCACAGCCCGCCATGTGTTACCCAGAGGTAAATGAAGATGGTTAATGGAATACGAACGCTCAAAAATCCGCCTCTTTCCATCGCGAGTTTTACCTCGCGGGGTCCATGCGTTAAGACGATTCGGCAAAGCACAGGGACGGACGAAACAACGTGATTCACTTTGAAAATGTTGGCTTGCGCTACGGGATGGGTCCCGAGGTCTTGCGCGACCTGACATTCGACATTCCGAAGGAATCCTTCCAGTTCCTGACCGGCCCGTCCGGCGCGGGCAAGACAACGCTCATGCGGCTTCTCTTCATGTCGCTTCAGCCGACCCGCGGGCTGGTACGCACCTTCGGCCGCGACATTTCCACCATCGGCCGCGAGGAACTGCCCCTTCTGCGGCGCCGGATCGGTATTGTTTTCCAGGATTTCCGGCTCCTCGATCACCTCACGACCTATGAGAACGTCGCCCTTCCCCTGCGCGTGCGCGGCAAGGAGGAAATGTCCTACCGCTCCGACGTCATCGAACTGCTGAAATGGGTCGGGCTCGGCGAACGCGTCAACGTGCTGCCGCCGGTTCTCTCGGGCGGCGAAAAACAGCGCGTGGCCATCGCCCGCGCCCTGATCGACAGGCCGGAACTCCTGCTCGCCGACGAACCGACCGGCAACGTCGATCCACCCATGGCGCGGCGTATTCTTTCGCTGCTCGTCCAGCTCAACAAGCTGGGCACGGCCGTCGTGATCGCCACGCATGATCTCACCCTGATGGACCGCTTCGAGGCGCGCCGCATGATCCTCGCCGATGGAAGGCTGGAGATCATATGATCGACGCACCGCAGGCACCCGACAAGGTGACGGCAGATGCGTCCCGTCCCCGCAAACGCGAGGCGACGCTGAGACCCACCGCGCCCATCGTACCGCCCTCCAATGTCTCGGGCCGGGCACTGATCATCGTCATCGCGATCATGGCGTTCCTCTCCTGCCTCACGGCGGGTGCGGTCACCATGGTGCGTTCGACGGCCAGCGCATGGCAAAGCGAGATCTCGCGTGAACTCACAATTCAGCTCAAGCCCGTCGAAGGTCTGGAGATGGACGCGGCGCTTGAGGAGATCCGTACCACGGCTCTTTCGGTCCCGGGTGTAACTGCCGCCTCTATCGTCGATCGCGCGGCAACAGAGCGCCTGCTCTCCCCCTGGCTCGGCGACGATTTCGACATCGACGCCCTGCCCGTCCCGCGCCTCGTCATTCTCACGATCAACGAGGACAGCCCGCCGGACTACGACGCGCTGCGCGCNTCGATTTCCAACGCGGTNCCGCAGGCGGCGCTCGACGATCACCGCGCCTGGACCGACCGTCTGGTTGCCATGGCGCGCACCATGAGCCTCCTGGGTCTCGGCATTCTCGGCCTCATCCTTGCGGCTACCGCAATGACGGTGATCTTTGCGACCCGNGGCGCCATGGCCGGCAACCGGCACATTATCGAAGTGCTGCATTTNGTGGGTGCGGAAACGGGCTTCATTGCGCGACAATTCCAGAAGCGTTTTCTGCTGATCGGCCTGAAGGGCGCCGGCATCGGCGGCGCGGCAGCAAGCTTCGTCTTTCTGGCACTGGCGGCCTGGCAGCAACTGACACGGGCGACCCCTCTCAACGATCAGGCAACGGCCCTTTTCGGGCGCTTTCTTCTGCCTTGGAGCGGTTATTTCTGGATCGCCATCGTCATCATCGTGATCGCCGGCATGACGACGCTGACATCCCGNATGACGGTNATCCGGTCNGTGCGCGANATCGACCACGCCCGCGCCAATCCTGCCATGGTCGACGTTGATTGACAGTGNCCNTGCGAAAGCGGACAGTGCGCCGCCCGCCGCAATACTGGAATAGAATTGAGAATGGGGTCTTGCCCGAATTCAGCCTACAATTGGTCAGTTACTCGCCTGATTCCAGGGTTATACATGGTGCATGAGCGTCGAGACATTGCGGCAGGCCCCCATGGCGCGGCCTAGCATGAGCACATGGAAGCGTCTGCGTCGCGTCGGGCACCACGGCCTGCGCGCGGCGACGGTGCTCGGCATCATCGCGGTCGCTGTCGTGGCGATCGGTTTCTTCCGCTTTACCGACATGGTCGGCAATCTCGATACCCCGCGTGACAGCGAACGCTTCGATGCAATCGTGGCCCTGACCGGCGGCTATCAACGCATCGACCGCGCACTTGAGCTGCTTGAAGGGGGNTCGGGAAAAAGGCTTNTGATTTCCGGCGTCAATCCGCAGACNTCGGGCACCGCGATCAAACGCGTCACCGGAGCCAANGANAAGCTNTTCGCCTGCTGCGTGGACATCGGCTACCAGGCAATCGACACCATAGGCAACGCCAACGAGGCGGCGAACTGGATCCGCAAGAACGGCTTCCACAAGGTGCTGATCGTCACCAACAACTACCACATTCCGCGCAGCCTGATGGAACTGGAAGCCGTCAGCCCCGATGTCGAGTTCACCGGTTATCCCGTCGCCCATACCGATCTGCGCGACGAAACCTGGCTCGCCGACCCCATGGCCATCCGCACGCTTCTGACCGAATATTTCAAATACGCGCTCGCCAGCGCCCGCGCCTATGTTGGCACAAAAACTTCGGACGGTCTCCGCTCCGGGGCGCCCGAACCGGTTCCGGCCGCAGCGGCTACTTCCGCCGCCGTCTTCTAGAAACCGGCTTTCATTTTCCCTTCCATTGACCCGTCTTGCCGCAAGGCTGTATTCGGAAGAGCAATTGGGGGGCGCAATTCTGCCGCCGGAACAAAAGGAACCTCACCGGCGATGACTGCGCTGCGATCGATACTGCTCAATGTCGCGTTCTACACCAACCTGATCGTCAGGATGATCGTGTTGAGCCCGGCCTTCTTCTTCGCNAAGCGGAAGAATGCATGGAAAATCCCCAAGGACTGGGCGACCTCGTCGAGCTGGCTGATGGACAAGATCGCCGGCGCCACATTCGANNTCGAAGGGCTGGAGAACCTGCCGGAAGGTGGCTTCATCTTTGCGCCGAAGCACCAGTCCTTCTGGGACACCTTCATGATGCTGCCCTATCTCGACGATGCGGTCTTCATCCTCAAGCGTGAACTCACATGGATACCGCTCTTCGGCCAGTATGTGAACAAGATGCGGATGATCCCGGTCAACCGCGCTGCACGCGGCAAGGCGATGACCCAGGTTCTCGAACGCACCAAGCGCGAGATGGACAAGGGTCGCCAGCTCATNATCTATCCGGAAGGCACCCGCCGCCCGCCAGGCGCCGAGCCTGTCTACCGTTACGGCATCGCCAGGCTTTACCGCGATCTGCAGGTCCCCGTGGTGCCGTGCGTCATGCATCCGGGCCTGTTCTGGCCGCGCCGCAAGTTCCTGCGCTTCCCGGGCCACTTCAAGGTCCGCATCCTGGACCCTATCCAGCCCGGCATGGACCCAGACGCCTTCTTCGCGCACCTGACGGAGACAATGGAGCGCGAAAGCGACAAGCTGCTTCTGGAAACGGTGCGCGCCAACCCGCACATCCCGTTACCCGAAGTCACAGCCAAGCGCGTTGCCGAACTGGAAGCGGCCGAGAAAACAGCCGGTTGAGATCTAGCCGAGCTTCCTGACCACGTCCTCAAGCCCGTGATCACGGATGCCGAGCCCCTTCAGGTGGGCGACCGTATTGACCACGTAATCGACATTGGGGCCGGAAGCGCCATGCGCATGGCGCACGATATGGGCAGCTTCACCCGTCGGCATGCGTCCAGCATACTGCTTGTGCTTGCGGTCGACGACATAGGTAAGAGCTTGCGCAGTCTCGCCGTGGTCGAACCGGATCGGACGCATGGTCTCGAGATAGACGTGGGTAACGAGTTCCCGCTCCCGCAGATAGGCAATGGTTTCCTGACGATGGGTGCCGGGAACGAGAAATGCGATGCCGAGGCATGAGCCGCCGCGATCGAGACCNAGCACGAGNCCCGGCTTTTCNGGNGTCCCGCGATGGACATGGGAGGCGACGCAGAGCGANCGGTGAAANCCCGACAGCCGCGCNTTGACCGCGCGCTCGTAGACAAAACCCGGNCGCCACATCAGCGANCCGTAGCCGAACACCCACAAATCCGCCATATCCTCAGTCAAAGTCGTATCCTGCGACATCCGCTCACTCANTCCTGCCCCAATCGAGCCGGGAGACCTCCTAGCATGACAGACGACCGCCAGAAACCCGCCACCGGAAACCGCANGCCCAANGGCGGGGGCACAAGCCGGCAAAGCCGCTGGATCCTCTGGCTCGGCATCGCCGTGGTTTTCGTCTGCGCGATCTATACGGTGGGCTGGTACATCTTCGCCGGGCAGATCGAAAAGCGCCTCCCCGCCCTGTTCGCCATNACGGAACGACAGGGCGCACGCACCGANTGTGCCAATGCGAGCGTCAGGGGCTACCCCTTCCGCATCGGCATCTTCTGCGAAAANACCTCNGTCGANTTCGCCCGCGACAACATGAAACTCAGGGCAGGCGCACTGCGCTCGGCNGCCCAGGTNTACAATCCNTGGCANGTCGTGAGCGAACTNGACGGCCCGGCATCACTGACGGGAGACAAGGGATTGTCCGCCCGCGCAGACTGGCAGCTTCTCCACGCCAGCACAGTCTTTGCCGATGATGGCGTGAACCGCGCCTCGCTGGAAGGCAAGGGCGCAACGCTCCTGCTCGAGAGTGATGAGCTGCCCGTTACGATCAGCGGCGAATCGAGCCGTTTCGCCGCCCATGTTCGACGCAATGCGGACGATCTCGACGTAGCGGTCGAAACCGATGACTTCTCCTCGCCGCTGACGCTCGACACAAAACACTTTTCGCTGGAAGCGACAGTCCTTGGCGCCGCGGATTTCCTCAAGGAAGGCGCGAAGCCCGATATGCGCGGCAAGACGGTCCGGCTTCACAACCTGTCGTCAGAGTTCGCGGCCGGCGGCACCGTCTCGCTTTCGGGCGATATCGCGTTCAGCCCCGACGGACTGGCTAACGGCGATCTCAAGATCAGGCTCGGCGATTATCAGGCGGTGGCCGCACGCATCGGTGAGGTGCAGCCCGATCTCGCAGAACAGATCAACCGCTTCGCCCCTCTGCTCCTGGCCCTCGATATCGAACCGGATGACGGACAGGACACGGTGACGCTGCCGCTCAATATCCGGAACGGCAAGGCGGCAATCGGGATTCTGCCACTCGGCGACATCCCGCCCATTCCGCCGATCGACTGAGCTCAGTCCTTCTTCGGTACGCGGCCGAAGTCGGGTGCCGCCGTATCCTGGCCGGCCTCGATGATCGAGCGACGGACATGACGGGTGTGTGTGAACAGATCGAACAGCTTGTCGCCGTCACCCCAGCGGATCGCCCGCTGCAGCGATGCCAGATCCTCCGAAAAGCGCGAGAGCATTTCGAGGATCGCATCGCGATTGTGCAGGCACACGTCGCGCCACATGGTGGGATCGGAAGCTGCCAGACGCGTAAAGTCGCGGAAACCTGAAGCGGAATACTTGATGATCTCGGATTCGGTCACCGTTTCCATATCGTCCGCCGTGCCGACGATGTTGTAGGCGATGATGTGCGGCAGGTGGGAGACGATGGCGAGCACCCTGTCGTGGTGATCCTTTTCCATCATCTCGACATGCGAACCGCAGGCTTCCCAGAAGGATTTAAGCTTCTCGATTGCCGCTTCGTCAGTGCCCGGCAGCGGCGTGAGAATGCACCACTTGTTTTCGAACAGTTCGGCAAAACCGGCTTCCGGACCCGAATGTTCGGTACCGGCGAGCGGGTGGCCCGGGATGAAGTGCACGCCCTCTGGAACATGAGGCTCCATCTGCGCGATGACCGAGGCCTTGGTCGATCCCACATCGGTCAGCGTCGCGCCCGGCTTCAAGCTGCCCGCAATTTCCTTGGCCACGGCACCCGACGCGCCGACAGGCACGGAGACGATGACNAGATCCGCATTCTCCACGGCTTCCGCGCTGGAGGTNGTATACGTGTCGCCGAGATNGAGCTTGCGCGCGGTNTCGAGCGTTTCGGCACTGCGCGTTGCNATGGAAATCTCCCGCGCCAANCCCTTCTGCCGNATCGCNCGGGCCAGAGANGAGCCGATCAGGCCGATGCCGATCAGNGCGATTTTTTCGTAAATGAANCCGGACATCTAACCCGCCATGAATTCCCTGAGGGCCGCGATCGCGGCCAGATTGGCTTCCTCGGTGCCGACGGTCATCCTCAGCGCGTTCGGCAGGCCGTAACCGGCCACCCGGCGCATCACGACACCACGCGCCGTGAGGTACTCGTCTGCCGCGCCCGCATCCTTGCCTTCGGGGAAGTGCATGAGAACGAAATTGCCGACAGACGGCGTAACGGTCAGACCCATCGCCTCGAACGCTTCCGTGAGCCGCGGCAGCCAGGCCTCGTTATGGGCAACAGCCGCTTCCACATGCGCCTTGTCCCCCATCGCAGCGACACCGGCCGACAGCGCGATGGCGTTGACGTTGAAGGGACCGCGAATGCGATTGACCGCATCGACCACATGGGCCGGCGCATACATCCAGCCGAGCCGTAGCCCGGCGAGACCGTGGATCTTCGAGAACGTCCGGACCATGACGACATTGTCGTTCTCGCCGACNAGTTCGACGCCGGCCTCGTAATCGTTTCGGCGGACATATTCGGCGTAAGCCGCGTCGATCACCAGAAGCGTCGACTTCGGGAGCCCGGCCTGCAGCCGCCGCACTTCCGAGAACGGCACATAGGTGCCGGTCGGGTTGTTGGGATTGGCGAGGAAAACGATCTTCGTATTCTCGTTCACGGCCTCGAGGATCTTGTCGACATTCGCCGTCAGGTCGATCTCGTCGACGACAACGGGCGTGGCGCCGGAGGCCAGGATCTGGATCTTGTAGACGAGGAAACCGTGCTCGGTGAAAATCGCCTCGTCGCCCGGTTCGAGATAGGTCTGGCACAGAAGGCCGAGGATCTCGTCAGAACCGTTCGAGCACAGAATGTTGTCGGGGTTGAGCCCGTGCGCGCGACCGATCGCCTGACGCAGCTCGTAAGCCGAACCATCCGGATAATATTGCGGCTCCCGCGCGGCTTCGGCAANGGCCNCCGCTACNGCCGGGCTCGCGCCCAGCGGCGTCTCGTTGGAGGAGAGCTTGTAAACACGGCTTACNCCNGGCGCCTTGCCGCGTCCCGGTACATATGCCGCAATATCCATGATGCCGCCNTGCGGGGCGGGCCTGTCGTGACTGGTCATGATTTTCTGGTCCCGGATGAGGATGACGGCGGAATATCCTCTTGGGCTGGGCTTGTCGAGTGTACCGGCGGNTCAGCGCGTTGAGGCAATCAGCGCAAAANGCGCGAGCGGAGGGCCCGTGTGGGCTGNGGCGANAGNACGGGTACGAAGACGCGGCGNGANGACCGNGCGGCAACNGGGATCCCTTGATAAAGCCGTTTCTGCGCTTCCACGGCGATNACGCCGGAAAAGACCGGCCAGAGCCTGCGCCCGACNCGTTCGAAACCCATGCGGATATTGCGCATGACCGGCATGGTNCTCGGGGGNAAGAACAGNGCTTCGGAAATAGCNCCNGGNGTGAANTTGGTTTCCCGCAGGAGCCGCGTCATCTGNCCNCGCGAATAGGGCCGGCCCGCNCCGAAGGGCGTGTGCTCGAACCGTGCCCAGACCCCGCGGCGATTGGGTGCGACAATGACGAGACGTCCACCCGGAGCCAGAATGCGCCAGACTTCCTTGAGGCTTTCGCGCGGGTCTTCCGCAAATTCCAGCGAGTGCACCATCAGCACCCGGTCGATCGACGCGTCCGGTAACGGCAACTCCTCCTCGAAGACGAGGACCGTGGAGGACGGTTTGCCCATCGGCCAGTTCACCGCCCCCTGTCCTGCCGGCATGAAGGCGAAGACACGCTCGGCGTCGGGACCGAANCGGTCGAGATANGGNACGGTATAGCCGAGCCCNACCAGCCGTTCGCCCGGCAGGTTCGCCCAGAGCGAACTCAATGCCATCGANATCGCGTGGGAGGCCTGCATCCCAAGCTTCGAATGATAGAACTCGCGGAGNTCGACGATGTCCGTATGCATGGACTGAAACTAGTTCGGGTGCGGGACTGCGGCAAGTATGCGCCATGGCCCCGCGACAGGGTGACGCCGGAACGCTTGGCAGCTACACTCGTTGAACATGCAAGGCAAAGGCCCTCAATGGGAGGGCCTGCATCCGGGAGAGAGCATACGTGAAGACGCTGTTGATCGAGCAGTTCACCTGCAGGCAGGATAATTTCGGCGTGCTGATCCACGATCCGATGACCGGCGACACTGCGGCGATCGATGCACCGGATGCCGCGACGATCGATGCGCAACTGGCACATTCCGACTGGAAACTGACCCATCTCCTGATCACGCACCATCACCCCGATCACGTGGAAGGCATTCCGGCGCTCAAGGAAAAATACGGCGCTAAGGTCATCGGCCCCGAGCCGGAAGCCTCGAAGATCTCCGGTCTCGACGAGACTTATGGCGACGGCGATCACTTCTCCTTTGCCGGCCGCCGCGTCGATGTCATCCACACGCCCGGCCATACGCTCGGTCACGTCTGCTATCACATGCCCGGTGAAAAGCTGCTTTTCGCGGCGGATACGCTGTTTGCGCTCGGCTGCGGACGGCTCTTCGAGGGCACGCCGAAGGACATGTGGACGTCGCTGCAGAAGCTCATGAAGCTCCCCGACGATACCACCGTCTATTGCGGCCACGAATACACGCTCGCCAATGCCCGCTTCGCCATGAGTGTCGATCCCGACAATGCGGCGCTCGCCGAACGTCTGGAGCGGATCGCGGAGATGCGGGAGAAGGGCATCGCGACCCTTCCCACCGCCATGGGGTATGAGAAGCGCACCAATCCGTTCCTGCGGCCCGACGACGCCGAGATCCGCGCCCATCTCGGCATGGAAGATGCCAGCGACGAGGAGGTTTTTGCCGAGCTCCGCCGCCGCAAGGACAATTTCTGACATGCGGTTCGATGCCGGCCTCACTCCCGAGAACATCATCGAAACGCTCGGCATGAGCCCGCATCCAGAAGGCGGACATTATGTCGAGACCTTTCGCGATACGGCAGGCGGCGCGCGCGGCCACTCGACGGCGATCTATTACCTGTTGAAAGCCGGCGAGCGCTCCCACTGGCACAGGGTCACTGATGCGAGCGAAGTCTGGCACTGGCACGCGGGCGGACCGCTGAAGCTCTCGATCGCTTCCCCGGGCGAGGCTGCCTCCGACCATGTTCTGGGTATCGACCTGAAATCCGGAGAACGTCCGCAAATCGTCGTTCCCGCCAATGACTGGCAATCGGCAGAGCCGCTGGGCGATTGGACGCTCGTCGGCTGCACCGTAGCACCCGGCTTCGACTTCTCGAGCTTCGAGATGGCAGCGCCGGACTGGGTGCCGCCCGGCGACTGAATTCAATTCATGAAGCCGTAGAGGATCAGCGCCTGCCCGGCGAAATAGAGAATCCAGATGGCCGGCGCCGACAGGTTCAGGAGTTTATGGTCGTCGGCCAACACGAATTTTTCCGCGCCGAGAATGGCGTCCGACGCCATGAAACACGCGGCTCCCAGAAGAACCAGCCCTCCATAGGTCGCCGCGCCAAATCCCATCACCGCGATGGCCAGCACATAGATCGCTACCGGAACCGCGAGTTGCCCCGCCTTCCACACAAGAAAACTGCCATAGGCGAGCGAAAAGACGATGATCGCTGCCAGCACAACGATCGAAGCGGCCTCCCAGCCGCTGCCTCGCGTAAAGAAAATCACCGCATAGGCAATGTGAGCCAGGAGAAAGCTGCCAAGGCCGGCGAGGAACGAAATCTCACCTTCCTGCGCCAGACAGGCATCGCCCAGCACGGAGAGGGCAAGGGCTGCCACGAGAAGCCATGGCGCCCCAGTGACGAGTGCGATCAGCGCGAAGATCGACAGCGGCAGGGTCTTGATCACCGTACGGAACACCGATGGCTTTCTGCGCGCATAGGGCAGATAGAGCGCAGCCGGGATCGCGGCTGCGAAGGCCATTGTTCCGATCAGGATCATCATGCAGGTGTCCTTTCCCTCCGGCCTCGGCGGGCGATCAGGTTTTTGGCAGCCAGTGCGGCGCCCCCGGTAATCAGCAGACAGGCGGCGAGGATGGCCGGCGTCGCCTTGCCGAAACCGAAGGCGATCAGGATCAGGGTCGAAAGAAGCGGCGCGGCATAGCTCGAAGCGCCCAGCACCTGGATGTCGCCATGCTTCACGCCGTGATCCCAGGCGTAAAACGCAGCACCCACCGGCCCGAGACCCAAGCCTAGGACCGCAAGCCACTGTATCAACCCATCCGGCCAGACGGTGGTTTCCAGCGCCAGATGTGCCACAAGCGAAAGTACGGCCGTCACGGCACAAAACCCGGTGACGACGTCGGTAGGCACAGAGCCATAGCGGCGAGACAGCAGCGAATAGCCTGACCAGGTAAAGGCGCAGAGAAACGCGGCGATATAACCGATCGGGTTGCCGCTGCC
Organism: Hoeflea sp.; assembly: GCA_002707605.1. Taxonomy (GTDB): domain Bacteria; phylum Pseudomonadota; class Alphaproteobacteria; order Rhizobiales; family Rhizobiaceae; genus Pseudohoeflea. The sequence continues at coordinate 108,085 of PANK01000009.1, read as the reverse complement.
CTCGATGGCCGCATCACCACGGCTCGTCAGGATCAGCACAGTGCCCGCAAGCCCCATCAACGCTCCCACCACATGATGCCAGCCAAGACGCTCGCCCGGCAGAAGCGCCGAACCGACCACGATGAGAAGAGGCCAGAGATAGGCAATCAGGCCCGCCTCGACCGCCGGAGCATTCCTGAGTGCCGTGAAATAGAGAAAATGGTAGCCGAACAGGCCAATGACACCGAGCGCCCAGACCGGCAAAGGCTGGCGCAGCGACTTGAGCCGCGAGGGATCGCGCAGGATCGCGATCACGCCGAGCGAAGCACCGACGGCAAAGCACATCGCGTTCATCTGGAAGGGCGGGACATCGCCCGAGGCTGCGGTAAACAGCGCCAGCAGCGCCCACATGAGAATGGCCGAGAAACCGATCAGCGTTGAAAGCATGACAAAGTACCGCCGCTTCCGGGAAGCTGGCGATCAGTTCCCGGCACCTGTTGAATGACGGGTTTGTTCTAGACCGTTTCGCCTTTAGGCGTAAACGGATAGGTTCAACAGGCGACTGAATTCATTTACGCATTTCGATCTGGCCGATTCCGACACAATCAAAAGTGCTCCAATATGCCTTGATGCGCGTGAAAAGCGCCGGCAAGCCTAGCTGCCGAAGCGTGAAGCAGAGACGATGACGCGGCCCACCTTTGTCGGGATCTTGGCGTAGACTGGCGCCATATAGCCGTCGTCCGGATGCTGCGCGAACCAGATCTCGATGCCCTTGAGCTTGCGCACATAGTCGATCGAGGAATTGTCCTTGCGATAGCCGCTTTTGGGCACGAACCGAACCGAGCAGGCCAGCGCCTCACCCGAGAACCCGGTCGTCGAGAACGGTCGCTTGCCGATCGGTGAAAGCTTGAGATCGAAGCGCGATTCCCCGTCGAACACCCCCACCGTCTGCGGACAGGGCTTCTCACCTTTCGGGAAAACGAGGCTCGCCAGCGGATCGACCACCGAGCGCTTGTGCGCAGCCGGAACCGGGATCCAGCTTTTCGGCAGGGTCTTCTTCGGCTCGATTGTCGCCGAGCGCACATTGCCGTTGCGCGCAGTATAGGCGGCGCGCGCATTCTTTTTGCCGGTCGAATACTTTACCTCGAAGGAATCGGCCCGGAACTGGTCGCGGGTGATCCGTCCCTTTGAGGTGATCGTGCCGCGCGTCGGCTCAAGTATTTCGGCAATGAAAGACGTCTTGAGAGAACCGGAGATCGTATAGTTGCTGCCATCGACTTTTGTCTTGAAAGAGAGGCTGGCGATCGGCAGGCCCAGAAGCGAGACGGAATAATCCGTTCGATCCGCCGTGCTCTCGGCAAATGCCGCAGGCTGCGAAAAGGTGACAAGCCCGGCTGAAACCAGCACGGCCATCGAAAGAAGACGATAGTTTTTCACTGACCTTTGCGCTCCCGTGCCTGTGTGCGATAAACGCCACTCGCACCCGATTGCGGCTTTTCCACGCCGGACACCCTGAAAAATAGGGTCCCGCGGAGTCAAATCGAGGTCGCCTTATGGCTTGACGGCAGCAAGTGTGTTGACTATAGACACCCGACTTTCCGAGAAAGGCCTGAAGTCATACGGGCGCGCTTGCAAGGCGCAGCCGATGGTCAAGGCGTAAAGAAAACAATAGGTGCGATATGTCCCGTAGCTGCGAATTGACCGGCAAGGCCGTGCTGACCGGAAACAATGTCAGCCACGCCAACAACAAGTCCCGTCGCCGGTTCCTCCCGAACCTGTGCAACGTCACGCTGATTTCCGATGCCCTCGGCCAGAGCTTCCGCCTGAAGGTTTCCGCGGCTGCCCTGCGCACCGTCGAGCACCGTGGCGGACTTGACGCTTTCCTCGCCAAGTCGAAGGAAAACGAACTGTCCATGCGTGCACGCCTGCTCAAGCGTCAGATCTCCAAGAAGCTGGCTGAACAGGCTGCTGCCTGAAGCTGAACGCTTCGAACGACTGCAAGCGGGCCTGACGGCCCGCTTTTTCTTTTCAAACCGTGGTCCCGGTTCCCGGGGCCGCATCATCCGCAACTGGTGGCATCACCCAGGATAAAAAAATGCGTAGCAAAACCGCGTCTGTACTCCCCTTCATTCTGGCCATGGCGCTCGTCGTCGTGGCGTCGAACATTCTCGTCCAGTTCCCTGTCGAGGGACAAGTCGGGCCGCTGTCGCTTGCCGACATCCTGACCTGGGGCGCGTTCACCTATCCCTTCGCCTTCCTTGTGACCGACCTCGCCAACCGGCGTTTCGGCCCGGCCTTCGCCCGCAAGGTGGTGTTTGCCGGCTTCGTGGTCGCTGTGGTCTGCTCGCTGGTCATCCCGCCATGGCTCTACAGCATGGGCATCGGCTTTGAGAGCGAGCCAGGCCGCCTCGCCCGCATCGCTGCGGCCTCAGGCTCCGCCTTCCTGTTTGCCCAGCTTCTCGATGTGACCATCTTCAACCGACTTCGCCGCCAGACCTGGTGGCGCGCACCGGTGGTTTCCTCGCTGCTCGGCTCGGTCATCGACACGGTGATCTTCTTCTCGATCGCCTTTGCCGCGCTNTTTGCCTTCGCAGGCCCCGGTGACGGCTTTGCCTCCGAGGCAGCACCGCTTCTCGGCACGTTCGGCCTCGNAGTCCCGCGCTGGGTCTCCTGGGCTGTNGGNGATCTGTCNGTGAAGCTCCTGATCGCGATCCTGGCGCTNATCCCCTACCGGCTGATCATGGCGCGCTTTGCNGGCNCNNCAGAGCCNGCNCCNTCGNCNNTCTGATNGCAGGNNNTTCGNNANANNTNNNCCGGCTCGTTACTCGACGAGCCGGAATTCCAGAAGCATGTTGCGNTGAAGGATTGAATGGTTGTCGTCTGAAATCAGCGTCAGCCGCNCCGTGCCGTCCGCGTCNGTCGAGACGGCNAGNCCTTCCATATTGTCGATCTGATAGCCGAAATCGGCATCAAGCAGNACCTCNCCGTCNACNGTCGCGCCCGCTGCAATGCTCTCGCCCGGAATGCGGCGGATACGCATGCCGATGCCNCCGGCGATCGAGAANCGCCGTTCGAGCAGGATGAGATCGCCATCGGGGAGAAAATCGCCGTCGGTCGCATCATAGGGCGGNTCGCGCTTGACGAAGAAGANGCCNTTCTTCGGCCCGTCGAGCACAGCNGCGAACANGTNNCCGNCNGCGTTCAGCGATCGCTCGGAAACTGTGATNGCCGCACCGTCGAGCGGGGTNCCAGGCGGCGCNACAGCGACTGTTTCCAGGCCGCGNTTGCCGCGCAGCTCGTGGCCTGGGATGAGGATCGGGATCGTTCCGACCGGCGTCGTTTCGCCGGGAGATTTCGCNGGATAGAGATCGATCCGGTGATCGCGCTCGAAACTAACAAGTATCTTGTCGCCGCGGATTGCGAGCCCCTCGGCATCAAGCATCCACTTGGCTTTGGCNACGTCNCCGTCACGACCGAACATCGGCTGAACCGAGAAATCGCTGATGCCCTGGGGATGNCCCTCCGCATCGCGCTCGATGCGNCCAGCGAACCAGAAACCGGTATCCATGACCCCGAGAAAGCGCGCGCCGTCGGCACCCATCGTGATGGATGACATCGCGCCAAGCGCGTCGGTCGAGGCAGATAATTCCAGCCCGCCCATGAATTCGAGCGGGCCGAAACGGGTCTCGTCCGAGCCGACCTTGAAGTTTTCGATGACGCGGGACTTCACCGGAAAGCGAAGCGGCTCCGCCTGCGCGGTGCTCATCAGGCAGGCAGTGACAAAGAGGCCCGTCAGCCGGCCAAAAGTAGATGCACGCAAACGCCGATTGCTCACGCCGAGCGTCTCAGCCGGCGAAACGCTGGATCTTCGGTCTCATCGGCGAAGAGTTCGGCGAGCTGCTCGGTCATGGCGCCGGCCAGCTCCTCGGCATCGACGATGGTAACGGCACGGCGATAATAGCGGGTCACGTCGTGGCCGATGCCGATCGCCAGCAACTCAACCGGCGAGCGGGTCTCGATTTCCTCGATAACCGCGCGCAGATGCCGTTCGAGATAATTGCCCGAGTTGACCGACAGCGTGGAATCATCGACCGGGGCGCCGTCGGAGATCATCATCAGGATCTGGCGCTGTTCCGGGCGACGCAGAAGCCGCTGGTGCGCCCAGATCAGCGCCTCGCCGTCGATGTTTTCCTTGAGCAGCCCCTCGCGCATCATCAGGCCGAGATTGCGCCGGGCGCGCCGCCATGGTGCATCCGCAGACTTGTAGACGATGTGGCGCAGATCGTTGAGGCGACCGGGCGATCCGGGCTTGCCGTTCTGAAGCCACTTCTCGCGCGCCTGACCGCCCTTCCAGGCCTTGGTGGTGAAGCCGAGGATCTCGACCTTCACGCCGCAGCGTTCGAGCGTGCGGGCGAGAATATCGGCGCATGTGGCGGCCACAGTGATCGGACGACCGCGCATGGACCCGGAATTGTCGATCACCAGCGTGACGACGGTATCGCGGAAATTGGTGTCGCGCTCCATCTTGTAGGAGAGCGGCTGCATGGGATCCATGATCAGGCGCGACAGCCGCGCGGGATCGAGATAGCCCTCNTCGAGGTCGAAGTCCCAGGCGCGGTTCTGCTGCGCCATCAGCCGGCGCTGGAGCCGGTTGGCAAGCCGCCCGACGACACCCTGCAGATGCGCAAGCTGCTTGTCGAGAAACGCCCTGAGACGATCAAGTTCGGCTTCGTCGCACAGTTCGTCAGCCGAGGTCTCCTCGTCGAACTCGGTGGTGTAAACCTTGTAGTCGACCTTCTCGTTGATCTCCGAGAAGGGCTGCGAGGGACGCTTGGTCTCACCCGGCGTTTCGGCATCCTCGTCCTGATCGAGATCGTCGTCGCCGACTTCGGCTCCGTCCATCTCGCCGGTTTCCGACTGATCGTCGGCAGAATCGCTTTCCTCGGCGGGNGCGGATTCCTGCCCCGCCTCGTCCTCGACCGGCTCGTCGCTTTCTTCCTCGCTGCGCGGCTGGTCGTCGTCGGACGTATCGTCCTCGTCCTGGCTCTCGTCGTNCGAGCCGTAATCCTCGGCCATGTCCATGGCCGAGAGCATCTCGCGCACGACGCGGGCGAATTTCTCCTGATCCTCGATCGAGCCGGACAGACCGTCGAGCATCGAGCCGGCCTTCTCCTCGATCCAGTCGCGCCAGAGGTCGACGACCTGGCCGGAATTCTCAGGCGGCTTGAGGCCGGTCAGCTTCTCGCGCACCATGAGCGCCAGAGCCTCTTCGAGCGGCGCATCCTCGCGCGCAGTCACGGNCGCATAGTTGGCACGCTCGTATTTGTTCTCGAGCATCGAGGTGATGTTGTCGGCCACGCCCGCCATGCGGTTGGCGCCGATCGATTCGACACGCGCCTGTTCGACCGCGTCGTAGATCGCGCGCGCTTCCGGGCCTTCCGGCGCCATCATCGCGTGGACGCGATTGTCGTGGCAGGCCTTGCGCAGCGCCATGGAATCGCCAAGCCCGCGCGACACCGAGACGTCATTGCGTGTGGCCCGCTTGGGCAGGTCGGGCAGACGCGCCTGATGATCGGTCAGCCCCGGACGGTCACCCGAGAACGTAACGTCGAGACTGGCATCGCCGGCAATGGCGCGCATACAGCCCGTCAGCGCCCTCTTGAAGGGCTCCGTATCGGCAGCTTTCTTACCGGTCGGTCTCTTATTGTCGCCAATTGTCGACATGCATTAGTTCCTGATGACATTCATTGGGACGAAAGATCAACGTTCTCGATCGTGTGCCCCGATAGAAGAACCGCNCCCTTGTCGACCGCCTCAAGATGAAGGGCCGTGATACCCTGATACATTCCGGCATATTCNACCGTGAAAAAGCCGTCGATTTGGTAGACACCGTGAATGAGACTGAAATCCTTCGAGAAATGGAGATTATNGTCCCCATCGTCTGTNAAGATGGACAGGCCTTCTTCATCCTCNGTCGATCCNACGGCGCCACCATTGGCGTCCACTGAAATCCGCAGACCNATGACTTCGTCCTCAGTCGCTTCGAGTTGNGCTGCCAGGGCCGAGAAAGTGGCAGGCGTCATCTCGCCCTCATAGCGACGAATGACTGAAGACGCAGCACGACCNTGGATNGGCCAGACCGAAGTCACGNCGGACGCGGCAATAAAAGAGCGACGNTTGATCATGTCGGTTCCTCCCTTGGCGCGATAGTGCCGCCATCTCTGTCAGTCTGGCAAGCTCATGTGCTCTAGCAATTCAGCCGGCGTTCANCTCGCTGCATCGAGAACGATGTTCGCGGCACTTTCCTTCAACTCCACGCCGAAGGCGCGCTGATAGTGCTCAGCNACAAGCGAACGCTCGAGNTCGTCNCACTTGTTGAGGAAGGTCAGNCGGAAGGCNAGCGCCACATCACCGAAGATGCGTGCGTTTTCNGCCCAGGTGATCACGGTACGCGGNCTCATCACCGTCGACAGATCGCCATTCATGAAGGACGAGCGGGTCATGTCGGCCACGCGCACCATCGCCGANACNGTCTTGCGGCCTTCCTCGGTGTCGAATTCCTTCACCTTGGAGACGACGATGCCGACTTCGTTGTCATGCGGCAGATAGTTGAGCGTGGTCACGATCGACCAGCGGTCCATCTGCGCCTGGTTGATCTGCTGGGTACCGTGATANAGNCCGGTCGTATCNCCCAGGCCCACGGTGTTGGCGGTCGCNAACAGGCGGAAGGCCGGGTGCGGGCGNATNACGCGGCTCTGGTCGAGCAGCGTCAGACGGCCCGAGGATTCGAGCACCCGCTGGATCACGAACATCACGTCCGGCCGGCCGGCGTCATATTCGTCGAACACCAGCGCGACGTTGTTCTGATAGGCCCAGGGCAGAATGCCATCCTTGAACTCGGTGACCTGCAGACCGTCCTTGACCACGATGGCATCCTTGCCGACGAGGTCGATACGGCTGACATGGCTGTCGAGGTTGACGCGCACGCAAGGCCAGTTGAGGCGNGCGGCGACCTGCTCGATATGGGTCGACTTGCCGGTNCCGTGATAGCCNGANACCATNACGCGGCGGTTATGGGCAAAGCCCGCAAGGATCGCCAGNGTCGTNTCCCGNTCGAACAGGTAGTCCGGATCGAGATCGGGTACATGCGACTCGAGCTCGCTGTAGGCCGGAACTTCCAGGTCCACGTCNATGCCNAAGGCATCGCGGACATTGACGGTGGTGTCGGGAAGGTTGGTGATATCGAGGTCGATCTTGCTCATCATAACTCCGGGCTGCCTGAAGCCGCCTGCCGCTTGATACGGGGTCTCATTGTGTTCGCCCGTGGCTTAAATCGGATCGGGCGCNAAGGGAAGTATTTCCGTTGAATTCCGCTCTAGCAGAAACCCGACTGCTTTAACAATTGATAGGCCTGAATCACGGCGCGAAAACGTTCCTCGGACCCGCGGTCGCCACCATTTGCATCCGGNTGNTGCTTTTTCACCAGCTCCTTGTAGCGCTTCTTGATGGCCGACGAGGAGGCTTCCTCCGAAAGGCTCAGCGTCTCGAACGCCTTCGCCTCGAGTGACTTCACCTTGCGCTGACGCGGCGGAGGCGGGCGTCGCGACTGGCTTTCGTTGAAGAAGCCATACGGGTCGCGCATCTTGGCCTGCGTGGCCGATCCGGACCGCGCATTGGCGAAGTTCGGATTGGCTCCATTCTTGGACGCCTTGTTGACGCCCACGCCCCATGTCGGGCGATGACCGGTAAGCGCCTCTTTCTGGTAGCGGGCAATTTCGGTGTCAGACAGGCCGGAGAAGTAGTTGTAGCCNTTGTTGTACTCGCGCACATGATCGAAGCAGAACAGAAAATACTGTCCGTCCGCGTGACGCCCAACGGGAGCGCGATGTACGCCCTTCTCGTTGCAGCCNTCCCACTGGCAGATCGGTCCGACCGGCTCGGCCGACTTGGATTTGGTGCTTCTGGTCCGGTTACGCATCCGGATCTTGTCGAAGTGTTTTGAATCGAGCTTCATGAGGCGATTATGGTGCTCCGGTCGGGCATCTACAAGGATTGACAAGTGCGAAACATCCTGACACCCCGAGGCCGTCCGCTTCGGCCAGCCAAGGAGTTTTACGGATGAATCGCCAGGAACGAATTCACGCAGCGCTTACCAGTTCGTTCGCTCCGGTGCGCCTTTTCGTCATTGATGAAAGCCATCAACATGCCGGTCATCAGCCGGACATGACGGGGGACGGCGAGACTCATTTCCGCGTTCGTATAGAAAGCGAAGCGTTCACGGGCAAGAGNCGGATCGACCGCCATCGCGCCGTCAACGCCGTNCTCGCCGNNGAGTTCGACAAAGGNCTTCATGCCCTCGCGGTNGAAGCGGCGGGTACCGGCGAAGCNACCCGTTGGTAAGCACCAATTACGGTGAAATCTAGCCGATTTCAGTCATCGGGCGGATGCGAAGACGGGTAATCCGGTTCTTCTCCCGCCGCATCACGGTAAAGCGCTTGCCGTGGAACGTGAAGGACTGCTTCTCGGCCGGAATGATCTGGCTTTCGTGGATGACGAGACCGGCAACCGTCGTCGCCTCCTCGTCGGGCAACGACCAGTCGAGCGCGCGGTTGAGGTCGCGGATCGGCAGCGAGCCGTCGACCACCACTGAGCCGTCGGCTTCCTGCCGAAGCCCCTGCACGTCGATATCGTGCTCGTCGGCGATGTCGCCCACGATCTCTTCCAGAATGTCCTCGAGCGTNACCAGCCCCTGCAACTCGCCATATTCNTCGACGACCATGGCGATATGAGCCTTGCGGCGCAGGAAGGCATTGAGCTGGTCGGGCACGCTGGTGGTATCGGGCACGAACCACGCCTTGTGCGAGATCTTGACCATATCGACCTTAGCTGAGTCGTTGTCGGCGTCGGCGACCGCGCGCAGCACGTCCTTGGCATGAACGATACCGATGATGTTGTCGGTGGAATCGCGCCACAGCGGCATGCGGGTGTAAGGGCTGTCGAGCACGGTGCGGACCGCGACTTCCGGCGGATCGTCGGCATTAAGCATCCGGATGGACGTCCGGTGGATCATCACGTCGGAGACTTCAAGTTCACCGAGATCGAGAACCCCACCCAGACGATCGCGATCGTCCTTGATCACCGATCCCTCGCGATGAAGAAGATCGACGGCACCGCGGATCTCCTCATAAGCAGGCACAAGCGACGCATCGGGATCGAGGCGGATACCGAAGACGCGCAGAATGCCGCGCACCAGCCAATTCACGAAGCTCGACAGCGGGCCGACGACGAGAACCACCATATTCACCAAGGGTGCCACGACGATCGCAAAACGGTCTGGCATCGAGATCGCCCAGCTCTTGGGCAGGACCTCAGCGAAGATCACCAGAAGCACGGTCATCACGATGGTGGCGATTGCCACACCGGAATCGCCGAAAATCGACAGAAGCAGGCTGGTCGCGAGCGCTGAAGACAGAATGTTGACCAGGTTGTTGCCGATCAGCAGCGCGCCGATCAGGCGGTCACGGCGTTCGATCAGGCGGGTGACGATACGGGCGCCGCTCTCACCATTGCCCTCAAGCGTGTGCATGCGCGCCCGCGAAGCAGCCGTCAGTGCGGTCTCGGACCCGGAGAAGAACCCGGATACGGCAATCAGCGCCACGATGGCGATGATTTCCAGCCAGTGGTCGGCAATCTGTTGAAAGATTTCGGCGAGCGTCATGACGAACGGTTTTCCTCGAGGAATCGGTGCACTTCTTCGCCCGGCACGTCATCGGCGATGAAGGACTGGCCGATACCGCGCGTGAGAATGAAGGTCAGCTTGCCCCGCTTGACCTTTTTGTCCTGGGCGATGTGATCGAGCAATATATCGGTCGCCGGCAGTCCGCCTTCAATATCCGACAGTTTGGTCGGTAACCCGACCTCCTGCAGGTGACGCTCCACCCGGTCGGCGTCATCGTAACTGGCAAGGTTGAGCCATGCCGAGAACCGGTGGGCGAGCACCATGCCGATTGCAACGCCTTCGCCATGGACCAGACGGCGGCTGTCGAACTGGGTTGCGGCCTCCAGTGCGTGACCGAACGTGTGGCCGAGATTGAGAAGCGCGCGAACCCCGCCCTCGCGCTCGTCGGCAGCGACGACACTCGCCTTGGCGCGGCAGCTCACCGCAATCGCCTGGGCGCGTTCCGGTCCGCCGGAAAACATCTGCCGCCAGTTGCGCTCGAGCCAGGCGAAGAACTCCGGCTTGTCGATCAGACCGTATTTGGCGACCTCGGCATAGCCGGCGCGAAATTCCCGGTCCGACAGCGTGTCGAGCACCGTGGTGTCGGCCAGCACGAGGTCCGGCTGGTGAAAAACCCCGACGAGATTTTTGCCGTGACGCGAGTTGATGCCGGTTTTGCCGCCGACCGAGGAATCGACCTGCGTCAGAAGCGAGGTCGGCACCTGGATGAAGCGCATGCCCCGCCGCACGATCCCGGCCGCAAAACCGGCCAGATCGCCGATCACCCCGCCGCCAAGGGCAAGAACCGCGTCGCCGCGTTCGAGCTTGCAGGAGAGGACGTGATCAACCACCGTCATCAGGTTGTCGAAGTCCTTCGTCTTCTCGCCGGGCGTCAAGACCAGCGGATGCGCCTCGATTCCTGCCGCATCGAGCGAATGGATCAGGGTTTCCAGGTGGAAGCTCGCGACGTTCTCATCGGTGATGATGGCGCAACGAATGCCGGGCAGACGGCGGGTGATCTCGCCCCCGGCATCGGCCAGCGCCCTTTCGCCGATGATGATATCGTAGCTGCGTTCGCCAAGCGGAACTTCGACGATCTGAGTTTCACTCATTTATGGGCTTCCTGGGTCTGCATGGCCTGATGGTCCGCCAAGGCCTTGATGACGTCGATGGCNACGGCCTCCTTCGGCGCCTCGCGCGACATCACGGTGATCGCCGCTTCGGCATAGACCGGATAGCGCTTGTCGAGCAGTGCCTTCAGGGTTTGTTTCGGATCTTCGGTTTTCAGAAGCGGGCGGGTATCGCGGCGCGACACACGGTCCCATAGCACGTCGAGGTCGGCCTTGAGCCAGACCGACAGCCCCTTCTTCTTGATCACATTGCGGGTGACCTCGTTCATGAAGGCACCGCCGCCGGTGGAAACCACCCGCGGCCCGCCCTTCATCAGCCGTTCGATCACGCGGGTTTCGAGCGCTCGGAACTCCTCCTCGCCGTAAGTGGCAAAAAGATCGGTGATCGTCATGCGCGACACGCGTTCGATCTCGGTATCGCTGTCGATGAAGGGCACGTCGAGCCAGTGCCCGATCAGCCGGCCGATGGCAGACTTGCCTGCACCCATGAGACCGACAAAAACGAGATTGCGCTTACCGAGCGCAGCGCGCGCCAGCGCGATCTCTTCCTCAGTCGGATGGCTGGCAGTCGTTCTGGCCACCTGTCGTCTCCGTTTCCCCTTCAAGTCCCGCCCCTATNGCCGGAACGTGCCTTCCTATCGGGGAATGGGGGGCCGCCGTCAAGCTGACGGGCTGCCGCTCGCCTTGCACTTCGCCGATGCCTCAAGCATAACAGGCCCAATACGAAACGTCGTCTTCAGGCCATTCATGCCCACTCTTTTCCGCTTTCTTGTTTTCTGCGCCGTCATAGTCGGTCTGGTTTACGGCGCCATGTTCGCCCTCATCATGACCGTCAAGCCGGTCGAGCGGGAAGTGACGATCCGTATTCCGGCCAACCGTATCAATCCNACCAGCCAGTGATGGGAACCGCGGGGCTCGCACAGGCGGAAGCCTTTCTCGAAATGCTCAGCGCCGAACGCGGTGCTGCCCTCAACACGCTTGATGCCTATCGCCGCGATCTCGAAGATGCAGCAGGCTTTCTCGCAACCCGCAAGACCACGCTTCTATCTGCCGAAAGCGATGATATCCGCGCGCTGATCGAAGATCTCGCGGACCGGGGCTTCGCCCCGTCCTCGCAATCGCGCAGGCTTTCCGCGCTCAGGCAATTCTACCGCTTTCTCCACACCGAGGGCATGCGCGGCGACGACCCCACCGGCATCATTGATTCCCCGCGCAAGGCGCGTTCCCTGCCGAAAATCCTGAGTGTCGAGGAGGTCTCAAGGCTGCTNGANCAGGCCGAGGCCGATATCGCCANNGCCGAGACNGATTTCGAAAANCGCCAGAAGATCCGNTTCCGCGCGCTTCTNGANCTCCTCTACGCGACCGGCATGCGCGTNAGCGAGCTGGTCGGTCTGCCCGAGCGCGTGCTCGCCGACGGCGGACGCTTTCTCGTGGTGCGCGGCAAGGGCAACAAGGAGCGCATGGTTCCTTTGTCCGGCCCCGCAAAAGCGGCTGTTGCCGAATGGATCAAGGCGCGTAACGCAGCTCGTCTCGATGGCGACGACGAGCCCGAATGGCTGTTTCCTGCCTCATCCGACAGCGGGCATCTCTCGCGTCAGGTTTTCGCCCGGGATCTCAAATCCCTTGCCGGCCGGGCCGGAATTCCCACGCGCCTCGTCTCGCCGCACGTGCTGCGACACGCCTTTGCAAGCCATCTTCTCGCTAACGGCGCCGATCTGCGCGCGGTGCAGGAACTGCTCGGACATGCCGACATTTCGACCACGCAAATCTACACGCATGTGCTGGATGAGAGGCTCCGTCAGCTGGTCACGGAGCATCACCCCCTTGCAAAAAATGCCATAAACCGCGATGAAGCGCGAAATCATACGGTTGCGCGCGGGAAATAGTGCCATATTTCCAAGGTTGAACGTGTAACGAGTTTTCGTGACTGGCCGGAGCTGATGCAAAATTATCTCGATTTCGAAAAGCCCATCTCTGATCTTGAAACAAAGATCCACGAGCTGAGAACACTCGCTGGCGAGGATGAGAGCGTCGACACCAGCGAGGAAATCTCGCGGCTGGAGAACCGCGCCCGTGACGCGATGACCGACATCTATTCGCGTCTGAACCCGTGGCAGAAGACACAGGTCGCCCGCCATCCGGCACGTCCGCATTTTTCCAATTACGCTTCGGCGCTCTTCACCGAGTTCACGCCGCTTGCCGGTGACCGCAAATTCTCCGAGGACGCCGCCATCCAGGCCGGCTTTGCCCGCTTTCAGGGCGAGCCGGTCGCCGTGATCGGCCAGGAGAAGGGTCACGACACCAAGTCGCGCATCAAGCACAATTTCGGCTCTGCCCGCCCCGAAGGCTACCGCAAGGCGATCCGCATCATGGAAATGGCCGACCGTTTCGGCCTTCCGGTGATCACGCTNGTGGATACGGCNGGCGCCTATCCNGGCGTGGGTGCGGAGGAACGNGGCCANGCNGAAGCNATCGCNCGTTCGACNGAGACCTGCCTCAACCTCAAGGTNCCGNTGATNTCNGTCGTGATCGGNGAAGGCGGCTCGGGCGGNGCGATCGCGATCGCCACCGGCAACCGCGTCTTCATGCTGGAGCACTCCATCTATTCGGTCATCTCGCCGGAAGGGGCCGCCTCGATCCTGTGGCGCGATTCCGCGCGNGCCCGCGATGCAGCCACCCAGATGAAGATCACCGCGCAGGACCTGATCCAGTTCGGCATCATCGACGGCATCATCAATGAGCCGATCGGCGGCGCGCACCGTGATCCCGATGCGGTGATTACCCGCACCGGCGAAACCATCTCAAAGGCGCTGGAAGAACTCTCCGCGCTCGATCCGGACGCATTGCGCAAGGATCGCCGCGAAAAATTCCTCAAGATCGGCCGCTCGCTCAGCTAGCAGCATCGCGCGAAAACACGCTTACNGGGCCAAAAAGCCCGGTATTCGCCGTACAAGCGCCATAATCACACCCTTGTTATCGCCCCGGTGGGTCGGACGGCCTTGAAGTAAGGATTCGTCAACGATAACCACCATATCACCGGCAGACGGATCGAGGCGGACTGGACCCGATGATTCGGATCCCTGCACGCCCCTTAAACCGAATGCCGATGGCGCCGCNTCGCCCGCGAAACCGACGGCGCACGCTTGGGGACATCATGAGCCGACTGCAATCGCTGACATTTGCCATGCTGATGCTGACAGCCCTCACCGGCTGTCAGGACGCACTCGATTCCGTCTCCAACAAGGTCGAGCATCCGCTCCCGCCCAAGCTCGTCAACAAGATGAAGGCCGCCGACATGTCGGTGCGCTCGCCGATCATGATGCGCATCTTCAAGGAAGAGGGCGTGCTGGAGGTCTGGAAGCAGAAAGGCAATGGCCGCTTCGACAAGGTCACCGAATACGAGATCTGCAAATGGTCCGGCAAGATCGGCCCGAAGTTCAAGGAAGGCGACCGCCAGGCGCCCGAGGGCTATTACCGGATCTACCCCGCCCAGATGAACCCGAAGTCGAGCTACTACCTCTCCTTCAACATGGGCTACCCCAACAGCTATGACCGCTCGCACGGCCGCACCGGCACGAACCTAATGGTCCACGGCGCATGCTCGTCCGCCGGCTGCTACTCGATGACGGACGAACAGGTGCTCGAGATCTACGGCTTTGCCCGCGAAGCCTTNCGTGGCGGGCAGGAATATTTCACCGTTGCCGCCTACCCCTTCCGCATGACACCGGAGAACATGGCGAAGCACCGCAACAGCGAGCATTTCGATTTCTGGAAGATGCTGAAGATCGGCTACGACCAGTTCGAGCTGACCCATCGCCCGCCGATTGTCGAAGTCTGCAACCGCGAATACGTCTTCAACCANGTGCCTGAAGACCCGTCCGCGAAGTTCAACGCCAATTCCGCCTGTCCACCGTCCGAAACACCCGCTTCGCTCGCAACCGCCTATTCGGCCTATCAGTCGAAATGGAACGAGGCCTTCCGGAAGGCNGTCGCCAAGGAGAGCAAGGAAGAGGCACGCGAGCTCGANCGGGAGCGCAAGGCCGAGGAAGCTGCAGCCCGCAAGGCTGAAGCCGAAGCCCAGCGCCAGGCCCGCGCCGAAGCCGCCGCCAACTCGCCCTCGCCGCTCGGCAACCTGTTTTCAGCGCCCGGAGCCGCTCGCAGCAATATCCAGGACGTCGCCGTGCCCGCCGCACCGGCTGACACCGCCGCCGATGCGCCCGTTCCGGCCCAACCGACCGAGACCGCCGAGGTTCAGGCGCAGATCGAGGCACAGGCACCGGCAACCGAGGCACAGGCCGCCGCCGAAGCACCTGTCCCCACAGCCAATCCGGCTGAGATACAGGCTGCTCCNGCAGAGACCGGCAAGAAGAAGCCTTTCTGGAAGGTCTGGTAGGTCCGGTGGCGACGCCCTCCGATACGCTTGATCTGCGGGGGCTGAAATGTCCGCTGCCCGTCATGCGCACGCGGCGCCATCTGCGTGAGCTTGTTCCCGGCACGGTGATCGAGGTGGAAACCACGGATCCGCTCGCCGTCATCGACATCCCGCATTTCTGCCGTAGCGAGGGCCATGAGCTCGTCGCTTCCGCGCCATCACAAGCGGGCGGTCACAGCTTCACGATCCGCCGTGGCGAAACGGCCAGCGCAGACTGAGTTCCTGAATTTTATGGCTTGTAGCCACCCGGTATCGCCAGCGGATTGCTGGTAAGAGCGGCGCTGTCAGGCCGCCCGACGGCCGGCTGATCGGCGAAGGCGCCGAAGAGATCCGCAACGAAACCCTCCGGCATGTCGCGNGTGATCACCACCAGACGCGTCTTCTCACCGCTTCCCGCAGGCCAGGACTTGAGCCGCACCGGCTCGGCAACCACCGACTGGACCGCATGAACCACAACGGGTCGTGACGGATCGTCGGCAAGCTTGATCAGCCCTTTCATGCGCAGGAGATTCGGNCCGTGCGCCGANCGCATCAGATCGAGAAACATCATCAGCGCCTGNGGCGAGACGGCTGCGTCGAGTTCAAGGCTTTCGCTGCGGACACCATCATGATGNTGGTGGTGATCATGGTCGTGNCCGTGATCATGGTGGTGATGNTGATCATCATCGTGACCCAGCCANGCTGTCGNATCGATCTGCTTGCGGTCNGGATCCCAGGCACNGCATTCGAAGACGGCGTCCGGCGTCAGGTCCGGATCACCGGCATCGATNACCGCAACNCGCGGATTGAGCTCAGCCAACCGNGTGGCNAGCNNGGCGCGCTGCTCTGAGGCTGCCGCATCGCCCTTGCTGACNACCAGCCGGTCGGCGAGCNCCACCTGNCGACGCGCCTCCTCGTGATGATCGAGCGTCGACAGCCCGTTGACCGCATCGACTACCGTTATGACGCCGTCGAAGCGGTAGCATTGCGCCAGGACCGGATGACCGATCACCGCCTGGATAACCGGACCGGGATCGGCGAGCCCCGTCGTTTCGACAATCACCCGCGTGAACGGCCGGATCTTGCCGGTCTGCCGGCGGTCCATAAGATCGGCAAGCGTGTCGACGAGATCACCGCGCAAGGTGCAGCACAGGCATCCGTCGGAGAGTTCGATCACCCCTTCGCCCGACTGTTCGACGAGCAGATGATCGATCCCGATATCACCGAACTCGTTGATGATGAGCGCGGCTTCCGAGAGATAGGGCGTCGAGATGAAGCGGTTGAGCAGCGTCGTCTTGCCAGCGCCCAGAAAGCCGGTAACGGCATGAACGGGGATGCGGCGGAGCATGTCTGGGGAACCGGTCACGTCAGCTCGCCGGACGGAAATTGGGCAGCGGAATGTAGCTGGTTCCGAGCAGGATCGCCGCTTCGGCGGCACTTGCCGGACCATTGCCAATGGGCTCGCCGACCGGCGCCGGAACATAGTTCGGTTCGCGACCGCGGTCCTTGATATAGGGCGAATGGAAGACGAGCTTACCGTCCTCGTCGCGCTCGCCCTGGCGTGCCTTGCGCGCTTCCGTCGAGCAGATCTCCGCACTCACGTCACGCACTTGGTCGCGGTTGGCGCCGTAAGGCTGGAGCGTCAGGATCGTCTCGTTGCCCGCAGGCGTATGAAGCGCCTCGTTGAGCAGCCGCGCGGACTCATCGGCCCGGTCGACCAGGCTATCGGCGCCGAGGATGACGGAAACGACCGTGCGACCGTTTACCGTCGCCGACGACACCTGATTGTAGCCCGCGGCACAGATGTAGCCTGTCTTCATGCCGTCAGCGCCTTGGAAGCGGCCGATCAGCGAGTTGAAATTCTCATAGGACCGGTTTCCAACCGAAAACCCCTCCAGGCTGAAATAGCCCGCATATTCCGGAAATTCGCGCCGGAGCGTGACGGCCAGAAGCGCCATGTCGCGCGCGCTCGTATACTGCCCCTCGCCGGGCAGACCGTTGGGGTTGATGAAGCGCGACGACATCATGCCGATACGCTGTGCCTCGGCGTTCATCATCGCCACGAAATGCTCTTGGCTGCCGCCCACCTTCTGGGCAATGGCGACGGCAATGTCGTTGGCCGATTTGACCATGAGATATTTGAGCGCGGAATCGAGCGGAAAGCGCTGGCCGGCCTTGAAATACATCTTGCTGGCGGGCTCGGCGGCCGCCTCCGGCGTCATCACCACATCGTCATCGAGCTGCACCTTGCCTGCGCGCAACGCGCGGAAGGTGACATAAATGGTCATCAGCTTGGTGAGCGAGGCCGGATACCAGCGCTGGAACGCTTCGTGGTGCTCGATCACGCGGCCGGTGGCCACGTCGACGGCAATCGACGGCATGGCCTTGGCCGCAGTTGGAACAACAAGACAAAGCGCAAGCGCCAAAGGGCCGACGGAGCGGAAAATACGGTGGAATGGCTGGATAGTCCGGATCACGACAGAACCCTGATTGATCTCGAAACGGTTGGCTCCGCGACGCCCCGGAACCATCCTTTTCTCTCGTCTAGACGCCTTGGGTGGTCTATATGGCAGGGTGTAGGCCGTTTTGCCACTGGCCGACACGCCGAAACCGCCAAAAGGCCGTGTTTCGGCGCTTAATCCGACCATAAATGGGGTGTTTTCATGGCATTGTTGCCCGAGAGTATCGAAATGAAGAATGACGTCACCGGCTGGCGTCGCTATCTGCATGAACGCCCTGAAATTCTCTATGACGTCCACGAAACCGCAGGCTTCGTCGCCGGCAAGCTCAAGGAATTCGGTTGCGACGAAGTGGTCACGGGTCTCGGCCGTACCGGTGTCGTCGGGCTGATCCACGGCCGCGAGGGCTCGAACGGCCCGACCGTCGGACTGCGCGCCGACATGGACGCACTGCCGATCAACGAGATCACCGGGGCGAACTGGGCCTCCCGCACGCCGGGCAAGATGCACGCCTGCGGTCATGACGGCCACATGGCGATGCTTCTGGGCGCGGCCCGGCATCTTGCGAAGACCCGCAATTTCGCCGGTTCCGTCGCGGTCATCTTCCAGCCGGCGGAAGAAGGTGGCGCGGGCGGCCTCGCGATGGTGCAGGACGGCATGATGGAGCGTTTCGGCATCGAGCGCGTCTTCGGCATGCACAATTTGCCGGGTCTTCCGGTTGGCCAGTTCGCCATCAAGCCCGGCCCGATCACCGCGTCGACCGATGAATTCGCGATCACCGTGACCGGCCGGGGCGGCCATGCCGCCATGCCACATCTGGCCGTCGATCCCATCGTCACAGGTTCCGCGATCGTCACCGCACTCCAGACGATCGCCTCGCGCAACGGCAATCCGCTCGATTCCGTCGTCTGCTCGGTCACCAAGTTCAACGGCGGCTTCGCGCACAACGTCATTCCCGAGACGATCAAGCTCGCCGGGACCGTGCGTACGCTGACCCCGCATATGCGCGACCTCGCCGAGGAACGCCTCAGGCAGATCGCCACGGGCATCGCCGCAAGTTACGGCGCGACGGCGGACGTGAACTACCAGCGCAGCTATCCGGTCACCGTCAATCATCCGTTCGAGACGGCGATCGCCGGCGATTCGGCCGCCCTCACAGCCGGTGAAGAGCAGGTAGATCGCGCCGTCGACCCGATGATGGGCGGCGAGGACTTCGCCTATATGCTCGAAGCCCGTCCCGGCGCCTTCATCTTCATCGGCAACGGCGACAGCGCGAGCCTTCACCACCCCGCCTATGACTTCAACGATGAGGTCATCCCATACGGCATCAGCTATTGGGTCAATGTCGCCGAGCGCGCGCTGGCCGCCTGAACGGTCGCTGCGCCATCACCAGAAAATCGCGCGTCCGGAAATGGATTTCCGGAAAATCATCCTGTATGAGAGGTGCCGCGTGGTCCCGTAGCTCAGGGGATAGAGCACAGGATTCCTAATCCTGGTGTCGCAGGTTCGAATCCTGCCGGGATCACCAATTCCACAACCTTCCTCCCCAATTGACGCCACTCCCCTTCCCGTCTGATAGAGTGCCCTCAAACAAGCCGGGAGAATGATGTGGCGGACGGAATCAAGATTGCCTTTTTGGGCACGGGCCTGATGGGCGGGCCGATGGCGCGGCGGCTGGCAGAAGCCGGATACGACATTGCCGTCTGGAACCGGAGTCCGGAAAAGGCCGCGCCGCTCGCTGAATATGGCGCGACGGTCTGCGCCAGCGCTGCAGAAGCCGCGCAAGGCGCAAACGTCCTTATCACCATGCTGACCGCGGGACCCGCCGTTCACGACGTGCTCTTCGACAAGGGCGCGGCGAAAACGGCGGCACCCGACGCCATCATTCTCGACATGAGTTCGATCAAGCCCGCAGAGGCCCGCGCCCATTCCGAAAAGCTGGCCGAAAGCGGACGACGCCATATCGATGCGCCGGTTTCGGGTGGCACGCGCGGCGCGGAGGCCGGAACGCTGGCGATCATGGCCGGTGGCGACGAGGACGCGTTCAACGCGCTCAAGGACATTCTCACCGTCATGGGCCGTCCGGTGCGCGTCGGTCCTTCCGGTGCCGGGCAGCTCGCCAAGCTCGCCAACCAAGCCATCGTCGGCATCGCCATCGGCGCGGTTGCGGAGGCCACATTGCTCGTGAGCGAAGGTGGGGGCGATCTGTCCGCCTTCCGTCAGGCGCTCAAGGGCGGATTCGCCGATTCGACCATCCTGCAGCAGCATGGCGAACGCATGGAAAAGCGCGACTTCACCCCCGGCGGCCGCGCATCGGTGCAGCTGAAGGATCTCGACAACGTATTGAGCGAAGCGGAGGCGCTTGGGTTGAAACTCCCTCTGGTCGAGGCGGTGAGGGATCGCTACAAGCGTCTCGCCGGGCCGTTGGGCCAGGGCGATCTTGATCACTCCGCGCTCTTTCTCGAGCTTCTTGACCTCAATGAAAGGTCTGTATGACACGCCGCCGCATTTCCATTCTCGGATCGACGGGTTCGATCGGCTGCTCGACGCTCGACGTCATCGATCATCTGGGCGGGCGCGAGGCGTTCGAGGTCCCGGCGATCACCGGAATGGGCAACATCACGTTGTTGGCCGAACAGGCCAAACGCTTCGGCGTGGGGTTTGCGGCTACAGCCGATCCGACCCGTCATGAAGAATTGAAAGATGCGCTCGTCGGCACCGGCATCGAGACCGGCGCGGGCCCCGAAGCCATTATCGAGGCGGCATCACGCGCGGCGGATATCGTTATGGCCGGCATCGTCGGCATTGCCGGGCTTGCACCCACGCTCGCCGCAGCGAAGACCGGTGCGGACATCGCGCTCGCCAATAAGGAATGTTTGGTCTCGGCAGGATCACTGTTCGTCGAGGCGGTCAAAACGGGCGGCGGCAAGCTGCTGCCGGTCGATTCCGAACACAACGCGATCTTTCAGGTTCTGGAACAGAGCCAGCGTCACGCCGTCGAGCGGATCATCCTGACGGCGTCGGGCGGCCCCTTTCGAAACATGAGCCGCGACGAGATGGCAAATGTCACTCCGAAGACGGCGGCCGCCCATCCCAACTGGTCCATGGGACTGAAGATCTCGATCGACAGCGCCTCCATGTTCAACAAGGCGCTCGAGATGATCGAGGCGCAGCACCTTTTCGACGTTTCCCCCGATGCAATCGAGGTGATCGTCCATCCGCAGTCGGTGATCCACTCCATGGTCGGCTACACCGACGGTTCGGTGCTGGCCCAGCTCGGTGCGCCCGACATGCGCACGGCGATCGGATATGCCATCGGCCATCCGCGCCGCATTTCACTGCCAGTCGAACGGCTCGATTTCGCCAGGCTCGCAAAGCTCGAATTCCAGGCGCCGGACACGGATCGTTTCCCTGCCCTCGCGCTTGCCCGCCGGGCGATGGAACAGGGGCAGATGCAGGGCTGTGTGCTCAACAGCGCCAAGGAAATCGCGCTTGAGGCCTTCATCGCCGAAAAGATCGGCTTCCTCGACATGGCCGATATCGTCGAAGCCGTAATGGTCGACATGGCCGGGCTCGGCGCGCCGACCACGATTGAGGACGTGTTCGCCGCCGACGCCGAGGCACGCCGGCGGGCGATGGAAAAGATCGGTCTCGACTGAGACGCATCCTCCCCTCTCCCCCTTGTCCTGCGACCCGAAGGACGGGACCTGGGAAACGGCGGATGAAACGAGACATCCCAATCACTCGTCATGCCCGGACTTGATCCGGGCATGACGATGGAGGGATCGCTTACGCCACATGCCGTGCCAGCGCGCACTGGCTCCACAGGTCGTTGAGCGCCTGGGTGAGCTTGGCGATGTCGCCGTCGGTGTGAAGCGGCGTCGGGGTGATCCTGAGCCGCTCGGTGCCGACGGGCACGGTCGGATAATTGATCGGCTGAACGTAGATGCCGTAATTGTCGATCAGCACATCCGAGATCCACTTGCACTTGGCGGCATTGCCCACCATCACCGGAACGATGTGGCTGGGATTGTCCATGTGCGGAATGCCGTGGCGGTCGAGCATGGCGCGCACCTTGGCGACCGCATCCTTGTGCCGGCGGCGCTCGAGTTCCGAGGCCTTGAGATGCTTGATCGAGGCCGCAGCGCCGGCGGCCAATGCCGGCGGCAATGCGGTGGTGAAGATGAAGCCGCTCGCGAAAGACCGGACGAAATCGCACAGGGCCGCCGAGCCGGTGATGTAGCCGCCCATGACCCCGAAGGCCTTGCCGAGCGTGCCTTCGATGACCGTCAGGCGGTCCATCAGGCCTTCGCGTTCGGCAACACCGCCGCCGCGCGGGCCGTACATGCCGACAGCATGGACTTCGTCGAGATAGGTCATGGCGCCGAAGGCATCGGCCACGTCGCAGATCGCCTCGATCGGCGCGATATCGCCGTCCATCGAATAGACGCTCTCGAAGGCCACGAGCTTCGGCGCTGACGGATCGTCGGCGGCCATCAGTTCGCGCAGGTGCTCGGGATCATTGTGCTTGAAGATGCGGCGTTCGCATTTCGAGTGGCGGATGCCTTCGATCATCGAGGCATGGTTCAAGGCGTCCGAATAGACGATGATGCCAGGAATTTTTGCCAGAAGCGTGCCGAGTGCCGCCCAGTTCGAGACGTAGCCCGAGGTGAAGATGAGCGCTGCTTCCTTGCCGTGGAGATCGGCGAGCTCGCGCTCGAGCAGCACATGGTAGTGGTTGGTGCCGGAGATGTTGCGGGTGCCGCCGGCCCCCGCCCCGCAGCGGTCGATGGCGTCCTTCATGGCATCGACGACGATCTTGTTCTGGCCCATGCCGAGATAGTCGTTCGAGCACCAGACGGTCACGTCCTGTTCGGTGCCGTCCTCGCGATAGCGCGTGGCTGACGGGAACTGTCCCCGCTGACGGGCGAGATCGGCGAATACGCGATAGTTTCCGGCCTCCCGGAGACCTTCGAGGTTGCTCTGGAAAAAACGTTCGAATTGCATGGGTCCACTCCTGCGCGAGGGGAAAAGGCGGTCCCCGCGTCCGTGCCACGCAAAATGGCCCCGGGAGGTTCCCGGGGCCATGACATGGATCAAATCGGCATTTCTCTACGCCGCTCAGGCCAGATGGCAGGAGACGAGACGTCCCTCGACCTCGCGCAGCTCAGGCTTTTCCTGCGAGCAGAACGGCTCGGCAATCGGGCAACGCGGATGGAAGGCGCAACCTGACGGAATATTGAGAGGCGACGGCAATTCGCCCTCAAGCTTCACACGCTGGCGCCGCTGGTTCGGATCGGCGATCGGCGTCGCCGACATCAGCGCCTGGGTGTAGGGATGGCGCGGATCGCCAAAGGCCTTGTCACCCGATCCCTTCTCGATGGCGCGGCCGAGATACATCACCATAACGTCGTCGGCGATATGATTGACCACCGACAGGTCGTGGCTGATGAACATGTAGGCGAGGCCGAATTCCTGCTGCAGGTCGATAAGCAGGTTGAGAACCTGCGCCTGGATCGACAGGTCGAGTGCGGAGACCGGTTCGTCGAGCACGAGTATCTTCGGATTGAGCATCAGCGCGCGTGCAATGGCGATACGCTGGCGCTGACCGCCCGAGAACATGTGCGGATAGCGGTCGTAATGCTCGGGCCTGAGACCGACCCGCTCCATCATCTCTTCCGCTTTCCTGCGCCGCGTCTTGGCATCGTCCGGCAGGTTGATCTTGAGCGGCTCCTCCAGAATGGTGCCTATCTTCTGGCGCGGGTTGAGCGAACCATACGGGTTCTGGAAGACGATCTGGATCGTCTGGCGCATATGCTTGTCGCCGGGTTTCGCCGGCCGCCCGTCGATGATGAGTTCACCATCGGTCGGCTCCTCGATCATGGTAACGAGACGCGCGAGCGTGGACTTGCCGCAACCCGATTCCCCCACAACAGCGAGCGTCTTGCCGGGTTCGAGCGAGAAGCTGACGCCGTTGAGCGCCTTGACGATATCGGGGTCGCCGAACAACCCCTTCTTGACCTCGTAATGCTTGGTGAGGCCTGTCGCTTTCAGGAGATCGCTCATGCCTCCACCTTCTCGTCAGCGGGAACACCGTTGATCAGCGGTCGATTGCACAGCGCATAACCGAGATCCGGTCCCTGGCGCTCCGCGCCACGGCGGCAGCTGTCGACAGAGAACGAGCAACGAGGCTCGAAGAGACAGCCCGGAGGCCGGTCGAACTGGCCCGGCACGACGCCGCGGATCGACGGAAGATGCCCGCGCGCGGTGGCGCGCTCCGGCAGAGCGGACAGAAGGGCTGCGGTATAAGGATGATGCGGATCGGCGAACAGCGGATTGACGTCCTGCTCCTCGACCTTCTGGCCGGCATATTGCACCTGCACGCGGTCAGCCATCTGCGCCACCACGCCCATGTCGTGGGTAATCAGCACCAGCGCCATGTTGTTCTCGGCGCAGAGATCCTTCAGCAGATCGAGGATCTGCGCCTGAATGGTCACNTCGAGCGCGGTNGTCGGCTCGTCGGCAATGAGGAGCTTCGGCCGGCAGGACGTGGCCATGGCGATCATCACGCGCTGGCTCATGCCGCCCGAAAGCTGGTGCGGGAATGTGCCGAGGCGCTTTTCNGGCGACGGAATGCCGACCGCTTCCATCAGTTCGATNGCCCGCTTGCGNCGCGCGGAACGGTCGAGATCGGTNTGCTTCCTCAGCATTTCCGAGATCTGGAACTCGACCGTNAANCACGGATTGAGGCTCGACATCGGCTCCTGGAAGATCATCGCGATCTCCCGGCCGATGACCGTACGCTTGGCCCGCTTCGACATGGTCAGAAGATCCTGACCATCGAACCGCATGACGTCGGCAGTGACCGTTGCAGTATCGGGCAACAGCCCCATCAGCGCCAGCATGGAGACCGACTTGCCGGAGCCGGATTCCCCCACGATCGAGAGGATCTCACNGGAATCGACAGAGACATCGACACCATCGACGGCGCGGAACGGGCCCGAGGCTGTGTCGAAAGTGACCGACAGGTTTTTGATTTCGAGAAGAGACATCGGATCAGCTCTTTTTCAGGCGCGGATCGAGCGCGTCGCGCATGCCGTCGCCCATCAGGTTGATGGCGAGCACGGTGACGAGGATCGCAAGACCCGGGAATGTGACAACCCACCANGCGCGCAGGATGAANTCGCGCGCCTCGGCCAGCATCGTACCCCATTCGGGTGTGGGCGGTTGCGCGCCCATGCCGAGGAAGCCGAGCGCCGCGGCATCGAGGATTGCGTTGGAGAAGGACAGCGTGGCCTGCACGATCAGCGGTGCCATGCAATTGGGCAGGATGGTGATGAACATCAGCCGGAAGATGCCCGCNCCCGCCACACGCGACGAGATCACGTATTCGCGGTTNCGCTCGGCCATNACCGAAGCGCGGGTCAGNCGCACGAAATGCGGCTGCAGCACNAGCGCGATCGCGACCATNGCGTTGAGCAGGCCGGGACCGAGAATGGCCACNAGCACCAGCGCCAGCAGGAGCGACGGGAACGCCAGGATCACGTCCATGATACGCATGATCAGCGTATCGACCCAGCCGCGCGCATAGCCGGCGATCAGGCCGACGAGAATGCCGACGCTCATCGCCAGCACCACGACGAAGAGGCCGATGAATAGCGAGAAGCGCGCACCGAAAATCAGACGCGAAAGGATATCGCGTCCCACCGCGTCAGTTCCGAGGACATAGGCCGGATTTCCGCCCTCCATCCAGAACGGCGGCACCANGAAGGCGTCACGGTTCTGCATGCTCGGGCTGTGCGGCGCGATCAGCGGTGCGAAAACAGCCACAAGAACGATGATCGAGAATACGACGAGGCCGATCACCGCGCCCTTGTTCTTGCTGAAATAGTACCAGAACTCGCTCAGCCGTCCGCGACGGGCGGGGCCGACTGTTTCTTCGAGATGTTCGAGGTCTTCCTCAACGATCTGGGATGTATCGGTCATCGTCTGATCCTCGGATTGATGAGGCCGTAAACGAGATCGACCACGAGATTGACGAGCATGATCATGCCGGCGATCAGCAGAAGGCCGCCCTGGACGACCGAATAGTCACGCTTGAAGACGGAATCGACCATCCACTTGCCGATACCCGGCCAGGAGAAGATGGTTTCGGTCAGGATCGCGCCGGCAAGAAGCACNCCCACCTGCAGGCCGATGGTGGTGACGACCGGAATGAGCGCGTTCCTGAGCGCATGAAGGCCGATGACGCGCACGGGCGCNAGGCCCTTGGAGCGCGCGGTACGCACATAGTCCTCGCTCAGCACTTCGAGCATNGCCGANCGGGTCTGGCGTGCAATCACGGCGAGAGGAATCGTNGCAAGCACGATGGTCGGCANGATGAGATGGCTGACGGCTGACTTGAAAGCACCCGCCTGGCCGGACAACAGCGAGTCGATCAGCATGAAGCCGGTGACCTGCGGGAAGAAGTAGAGAAGCGATATCCGCCCCGACACCGGTGTCCATTGCAGGATGCCGGAGAAGAAGATGATCAACAGCAGGCCCCACCAGAAGATCGGCATTGAATAGCCGACAAGAGCCACGCCCATGATCGACTGGTCGAAAAATGAGCCGCGCTTGACCGCGGCGAAGATTCCGGCGGGAATGCCAATGGCGGTTGCCAGGATGATGGCGCAGATCGACAGTTCCAGCGTCGCTGGGAAGAGCGTCATGAACTCCTCGAGAACCGGGCGTTTGGTGACGATGGACGTGCCGAAGTCACCCTGCAGGATATTGCCGAGATAATCGAAATACTGGACCACGATCGGCTTGTCGAAGCCGTAGGCCGCTTGCAGCTGCTCGTAGCGATCGGCGGAAACGCCGCGCTCGCCGGCCAGCAGCGTGATGGGATCGCCCGGCAAGAGCCGGATAAAAGCGAACGCAATGATCGAGACCCCGATGAAGGTGGGGATCAGCAGACCAAGCTTCTTAAGCAGGAATCTAAGCATGAGATATCAAAAGCAAACCGGGGGCGGATTTTCGCCGCCCCCGGCGTGCCGCTTTCAAGCGGTTATTCGGAAATGTCGACGCCGGTGAACCAATGGCCGCCAAGCGGATCCATCTTGTAACCGGAGACCTTGGTGCTCATCGGCATGTAGACGACCGAATGGGCGATGGTTGCCCACGGTGCCTCACGCTTGAAGACGACCTGAGCCTCTTCGTAGAGCTTGGCGCGCTCTTCCTGGGTACCGGACTTCGCCTTCATGATGAGGTCGTTGAACTCCTCGTTGCACCACTGTGCACGGTTCGAGCCTCCCACACCGTCGCAGCCGAGAAGAACGGCCAGGAAGTTGTCCGGGTCGCCGTTGTCGCCCGTCCAGCCGAGAAGGACTGCACCGTCGCGGTCTTCAGCCTTCGACTTTTCGAGGTACTCGCCCCACTCGTAGGAGACGATCTCGACATTGACGCCGATCTTGGAGAAGTCTTCCTGCATCAGCTCGGCCATGCGGCGGGCGTTCGGGTTGTACGGACGCTGAACCGGCATTGCCCAGATCTTCATCGACAGGTCGGACACACCGGCCTCTTCGAGCATCTTCTTGGCTGCTTCCGGATCGTACGGATCGTCCTTGACCGCGTCGTTGTAGCTCCACATTGTCGGCGGGATCGGGTTCTTGGCGATCTGGCCGGCGCCCTGGAACACGGCGTCGAGAATGGCCTGCTTGTTGATGGCCATGTTGAGCGCCTTGCGGACTTCGGTCTTGTCGAACGGAGCGACCTTGGTGTTGTAGGCGAGGTAGCCGACGTTGAGGCCTTCCTGCTGCATCACGTTGACCGAATCGTCATCCTTGAGTGCCTGGACGTCAGCCGGGTTCGGATAAGGGATGACGTGGCATTCGCCGGCGGTCAGCTTCTGCTGACGGACCGATGCATCGGTGGTGATGGCGAAAACCAGATCGTCGATGGCTTCCTTGCCGTTCCAGTAATCCGGATTGGCCTTGTAGCGGATGACGGCATCAGGCTGGTAGGCGACGAACTGGTAGGGGCCCGTGCCGACCGGCTTCTGGTTGAGGTCGGACATCGCGCCCGATTCCGCCAGCTTGTCGGCATATTCCTTCGACATGATCGACGCGAAATCCATGGCGAGGTTGGCCACGAACGGCGCTTCGGCGCGCTTCAGCTTGAACTTGACCGTCATGTCGTCGACCTTTTCGATCGACTCGATCAGGTCCGGCATCGACATGCCGTTGAAATATTCCCAGCTCGCACCTTCGACGTACTGGTTATAGGGATTCTCGGCATCCATCTGCCGTTCGAAGGAGAAGATCACGTCGTCGGCGTTGAGTTCACGCGACGGGGTGAAGAAATCTGTGGTGTGGAACTTCACACCCGGGCGGATGTGGAAGGTGTACTCGGTGCCGTCGTCCGACACGTCGTAGCTTTCAGCCAGGCCCGGCTGGGTCTCGGTGGTACCGATCTTGAACTCGACCAGCCGGTTGTACACGGGCTTCGACGAAGCATCGAAGGTGGTGCCGGCGGTGTAGAGCGCGGGATCGAAGCCTTCAGGCGATCCCTCGGAGCAGTAAACCAGCGTCTTGGCGTAAGCGCCGGTCGCAAGAACCGACGCAAGCATCGTCGTTGCCAGCAGTGATCCGAATTTTTTCATATCAGGTTCCCTTGGATGAGTTTTTTATTCGCAGCAACGCTGCGCGTCCGGAAGAAATTGCTTTGACCCCCGGCATGAGGGTGATCAAACGCCAAACACAACCTGAATGCAAGCCCTGATCGGACGGTCAAATAATCGGACCCATGATTTTTTTCAAGGGTCGAAAAAAGGGCGCCGCAACGGGCGCCCTCTTCAATCTCAAAAATTACCTAAGAGGCTGATCCGAATGGATTTATTCTGCCTGCTGAACAGCGCGCTTGCCCATCACCTTGATGAGGTTGGCGCGATATTCCGCGCTTGCATGCATGTCCGACATCAGATCCGACGAATCGATCGAAATGGTCTCGAGCGCAGCTGACGTAAAGTCACCCGCAAGCGCGGTCTCCATTTCGGAGGAACGGAAGGCGCCGTCCGAGCCGGCTCCCGCCACCCCGACCCCAACCGAACCGTCCCCATGCTTGCAGACGAAGACGCCGGTCATGGCGTAGCGCGAAGCAGGGTTGCGGAATTTCGAGTAGCCGGACTTTTCAGGCGCGGTGAATTCCACTGCCGTCACCATCTCTCCCTCGTCCAGCGCGGTCTCAAAGAGGCCGGTGAAGAAGTCCTCCGCCGAGAGCGAGCGCGTATTGGTCTTGATTGTCGCTCCCAGCGCCAAGAGTGCGGCGGGATAATC
Source organism: Hoeflea sp. (assembly GCA_002707605.1). Taxonomy (GTDB): domain Bacteria; phylum Pseudomonadota; class Alphaproteobacteria; order Rhizobiales; family Rhizobiaceae; genus Pseudohoeflea. The sequence goes on along the minus strand of PANK01000009.1, from coordinate 79,073 downwards.
GGCTGCCGGATCGTTATTGGCGATCGAGCCGCCGATCGTGCCCATGTGGCGGACCGCCGGGTCGCCGATATGGCTCGCCAGATATGTCAGCCCCGGGCATACCGTCTTGATCGCATCGGAGGTGGCGACTTCGTTGTGCGTACAGGCGGCACCGATCCGGACATTGCTGCCCTCTACGGTAATTCCTTTCAACGCATCGATGTGACGCAGGTCGATGAGATCGCTTGGCGCCGCCAGCCGCTGCTTCATGGTCGGCAACAGGGTTTGCCCGCCCGAAAGATATTTGGCTTCCTCGGAGGCAAGCTTGGCGGCCTCATCCACCGATGTGGGCCGGTGATAGGTTGTCGCATACATCGTGGTGTTCTCCTTCTCAGCCCTGCAGTGCGACCCAGACCTTCTGCGGCGTTGCCGGCATGGTCAGGTCGTTGTTGCCGATGGCATCGGTTATAGCGTTCATCAGCGCAGGCGGCGAGCCGATTGCACCCGCCTCCCCGCAGCCCTTGATCCCGAGCGGATTGCCCGGACAGATTGTCTCGGTCGTCGAGATATTGAACGACGGCAGGTCGTCGGCGCGCGGCATGGTGTAATCCATGTAGCTGGCCGTGAGCAGCTGCCCCGTTTCAGGATCATAGCTCGTGCCTTCCAGAAGCGCCTGGCCGATCCCCTGCGCGATGCCGCCATGGACCTGCCCTTCAACGATCATCGGGTTGATGATCTTGCCGAAGTCGTCGGCGGCCACGAACTGAACGACATCCGTCTTGCCGGTTTCCGGATCCACTTCGACCTCGCAGATGTAGCAGCCCGCCGGGAAGGTGAAGTTGGTGGGGTCGTAGAACGCCCCTTCCTTCAGTCCAGGCTCCATGCCCTCCGGCAGATTATGCGCGGTATAGGCGGCCAGCGCCATCTCGAACCAGGCCACCGACTTGTCGGTGCCCTTGACCTTCAACTCGCCGCCGGAGATCTCGATATCGCTCTCGTCGGCTTCCATCAGGTGGGCGGCGATCTTCTTGGCCTTGGCCTCGACCTTGTCGAGCGCCTTGACGATCGCCGACATACCGACAGCGCCGGAGCGCGAGCCGTAGGTCCCCATGCCCATCTGCACCTTGTCGGTATCACCATGGACGATGGAAACATTGTCGATCGGCAGGCCGAAACGATCATTGACCAATTGCGCGAACGTGGTCTCGTGGCCCTGACCGTGACTGTGCGATCCGGTGAGAACCTCGACGGTGCCAACCGCATTCACGCGGACCTCGGCGGATTCCCAAAGACCGACGCCAGCGCCGAGCGACCCGACAGCCTGAGACGGGGCGATGCCGCAGGCCTCGATATAGCAACTCATGCCGATGCCGCGCAGCTTGCCGCGCGATTTGGCTTCATCACGGCGGGCCGGGAACCCCTTGTAATCGGCGGCATTCATTGCCGCTTCCAGCGAGGCTTCATAGTCGCCCGCGTCGTAGCACATGATCACCGGCGTCTGGTAAGGGAACTCGCGGATGAAATTCTGCCGGCGCAATTCCGCCGGTTCGACGTTCAGCTCACGCGCCGCCGTCTCGACGATGCGTTCGAGCAGATAGGTCGCTTCCGGGCGGCCTGCCCCGCGATAGGCATCGACGGGCGCGGTGTTGGTATAGACCGTGCGCACATTGCCGTGGATCGCCGGGATCTTGTACTGACCCGACAGCAGCGTCGCGTAGAGATACGTCGGAACCGACGAGGAAAACAGCGACATGTAGGCGCCGAGATTGGCGATCGTGTCGACCTTGAGCGCGGTCATGTTGTTGTTTTCGTCGAACGCCAGTTCGACCTCGGTCACGTGATCGCGACCGTGCGCATCNGAGAGGAACGCTTCCGTACGGTCCGAATTCCATTTGACCGGAACGCCGGTGCGCTTGGAGGCCCAGAGGCACACGATCTCTTCCGGGTAGATATAGATCTTCGAGCCGAAGCCGCCGCCGACATCCGGCGCGATCACCCTGAGCTTGTTCTCGGGCGCCACATTATAGAAGGCGCTCATCACCAGACGCGCCACATGCGGATTCTGCGAAGTGGTGTAGCAGGTATAGTGATCCTCGGCTTCGTCGTAGATCCCGAGCGCCGCGCGNGGCTCCATCGGGTTCGGCACGAGGCGGTTGTTGACGATCTTCATCTTGGTGACGTGGGCCGCGGACTTCAGCGCGTCCTCCACGGCAGCGGAATCGCCGATCTCCCAATCGAAGATGAGATTGTTCTTGGCTTCCGGGTGGAGCTGTGGCGCACCGTCCTGCATCGCCTTGACCGCATCGGTTACGACCGGAAGTTCCTCGTAGTCGACGACCACGGCTTCCGCGGCATCGCGCGCCTGCGCCTTGGTATCGGCGACCACCACAGCGATCGCATCGCCTACATAACGCACCGTGTCCTGAGCCAATGGACGCCAGGCGCCCATGTTCATNGGCGAGCCGTCCTTGGAGTGGATCATCCAGCCGCAGATGATGTTGCCGATGCCGTCCTCGGTGAGCTGCTTGCCGTTGAGGATCCCGATCACGCCCGGCATCTTGGCCGCGGCGGACGCGTCGATCGACTTGATCTTGGCGTGAGCGTAAGGGGAGCGCACGAAATGCGCATGCTTCATGCCGACGACCACCATGTCGTCGGTATAGCGGCCCTTGCCGGTGATGAAACGCTTGTCTTCCTTGCGCGCCACGCGGGCGCCAATGCCTTCAACTCCCATGGGTTTCTCCTCCCGTTGGGGTGAGCGGATGGCGTATGGCAATCAGCGAACAGGGTTTCGGCCTTTCGCTTCGATCGCCTGTTCCGCTATCCGCTTCTCCTTCCCTGTTCCCTATGTCCGAAATCTGCTTNTTATTCCGCNGCCACCTTCGACCCGCTGCCCATGTCCTCCGCGGCAGCAAGGATCGCCTTGACGATATTGTGGTAGCCGGTGCAGCGGCAGATATTTCCGTCGAGTTCGGAGCGGACCGTCTGCTCGTCGAGCTTGCCGTCGTGACGGCGGATCATGTCGACCGCGGTCATGATCATGCCCGGAGTGCAGAAACCGCACTGCAGGCCGTGATGTTCACGNAANGCGGCCTGAACCGGATGAAGTTCACCACCCGACGCAAGGCCTTCGATCGTNGTGACTTCGGAGCCNTTGGCCTGGGCCGCCAGCATGGTGCAGGATTTGACCGCCTTGCCGTCGACATGAACGACGCAGGCGCCGCACTGGGAGGTATCGCACCCGACATGGGTTCCGGTGAGACCCTGGTTCTCGCGAATGAACTGGACGAGAAGCGTCCGGTCCTCGCACGTGCCGCTGACAGTGCGACCATTCACGGTCATCGTGATTTCCGCCATCGAATACCTCCCTATTCTGTCTGGCCTTTCGGCTCTTGCTTATCGGTCCGTGCCGAGAGCCGAGCCGTTTCGCCCATACTGTGAACAAGCATATCGAAAACTGCAAGCGGCAGTATTCAAGTAAGTTCTGACTTACCGCTTGCGAAGGCCAACCGGGGCGTACCGCGGATCAGCGCGAGAGCTCCCGCGTGGCCGCCTCCAGGCCCTTGAGCGTCATGGGGTACATGCGATCGGAAAGGATCTGCCGGATCATCTGAGTCGATTGTGTGTACTGCCAGTGCTGTTCGGGCGCCGGGTTGAGCCANGCGNCCTTCGGGAAATGCGCAAGCATCCNNTCGAGCCAGACNGCTCCGGCTTCCTCGTTCCAGTGCTCGACCGAGCCGCCCTTCATGGCGATCTCATAGGGGCTCATNGCNGCNTCNCCNACNAAGATCACCCGGTAGTCAGAGCCGTAGGTGCGGATGAGATCGAAGGTCGGGAACGTCTCCTGACGCCGCCGGCGNTTNTCNCGCCAGACCGTCTCNTANAGGCAATTGTGGAAGTANAAATACTCCATGTGCCGGAACTCGGCCCGGGCNGCGGAAAACAGTTCCTCCACCACNCGGATGTGGTCGTCCATNGAGCCGCCGATATCGAAGAACATGAGAAGCTTGACCGCGTTGCGCCGCTCNGGCCGGGTCTTCACGTCGAGCCAGCCATGCTCGGCGGTCGAACGGATGGTGCCGGCGAGATCGAGCTCGTNCTGCGCCCCTTCCCTCACCCAGCGCCTGAGCCGCTTGAGCGCCACCTTGATGTTGCGGGTGCCGAGCTCGACGCTGTCGTCGAGATTTTTGAACTCGCGCTTGTCCCAGACCTTGACCGCACGCCGATGGCGGCTTTCCTCCTGGCCGATCCGCACGCCCTCCGGATTATAGCCATAGGCGCCAAAGGGCGAGGTGCCGGCCGTTCCGATCCATTTCGAACCGCCCTGATGGCGTTTTTGCTGCTCTTCGAGACGCTCCTTGAGCGTCTCCATCAGCTTCTCGAAGCCGCCCAGACTTTCGATGAGTTTCTTTTCCTCATCCGTCAGGTGTTTCTCGGCAAGCCGGCGCAGCCATTCCTCGGGCAGTGCGCGTGGATCCGTACCCTCTCCGGAGACGGCTTCAACGCTGCGGAAATAGTGCGAGAAGACGCGGTCATACCGGTCAATGAAGCGCTCGTCCTTCACCAGAGTCGAGCGCGCGAGGAAATAAAAGCCCTCAACGTCATAGAGAACCATGCCGTCATCGAGCGCTTCGATCAGCGTGAGATACTCGCGCAGTGATACGGGGACGCCGGCGGCTTTGAGTTCGAGGAAGAAGGGCAGAAACATGGGAGAGACACTAGCGCCTGAGTGCAGCGCTCGCCAGCCCCACGCTCAAATCCTGTCTGACGCGCCGGGACCGGGGAATTGCTGATAGCCCGGCCCCACGGTCAGCGGCTTGTCCGGCACCACGTCATCACTGATCCGCGCGGCATAGGTCTTTTCGTCCGACCAGAGCAGTTTGGTCCGGGTGTAATCATAGAGTTTGATTGATACGTGATACGGCCTGTGGGCGACGACGCCGTGCACNCGCGGTGAACGCATGCCGTATCGGCTGNACCGCGCANTGACNCGCTTTTCGACGACCATCGGCGANCCGCCACCCGGATCCTCGAATTCGGCGACCAGCAGCGAGCCGCTGGTGACCGGCTTGGCGANCATTGCCGTAAANCCATAAAACACTTCGGCCACACGGTAATTGTAGATGAACCCGCCGCCGGCNATCACGATGGGCGGCNTCTTGCCGGGATCGTCTCGCGTCACCCANCCGATCGCAAAAGCAATCGTCGCTACAAGGACCATCGCCATGCCGATGATCTCGGCTGTCCTGTCTTCCCTGTATGCCATTGCGCNCAACTCCGGCNGAAGAGAGCGTTCAGCCTAGCGCAAATAAGCGAAAGAAGAAATACGAATGTCAGTAGCGGTTATACTCGATAAACGGCGTGAGCTTGCCGATACGATCGTAAAGCCTGCGACCGACCTTGTTGAATTCCTGGGTCATCCAGTAGACGTCGGGCGATCCGGCCTCATCGGCGGCCTTGTAGACGGCCTCAATCAGCGCCCGGCCGATCCCCTGCCCGCGCACGTCCGGATCGGCGTAGAGATCCTGCAGGTAGCAAACATTCTCGACCTTCCAGCAATGCCGGTGGAAGAGGAAATGAACGAGGCCGACCGGCTTGCCNTCAATCTCCGCCAGAAATCCGCGATACTCNTTGTCGACGCCCTCATTGCCCTTGAGCAAACGAGCAAATGTCGTCTGGTAGACCTCTTCCGAGACCTCGGATTCGTAGAANNCGAGNTAGCCGGTCCAGAGCCTGCGCCACTCGCTCTCGTCCCCGGCCCGTATCGGGCGGATTGTCACNTCAGTCATGCCTCNTCCTTTCCGNCAGNNTTGAGCCTGTCCTCGCCGACATCGACNAGATCGAACGGTGTGGTCTGATACACCTGATTGATCCAGTTGCCAAAGAGGAGGAAGGCGTGGCTGCGCCAGCGATTGAGCGGCTTGCGCTCGGGGTCGTTGAAGGGAAAGTAGTTCTGCGGAACCTTGATCGGCTTGCCCGCCTGCACATCACGGAAATACTCGTCCGCCAGCGTGCTGGAATCATATTCGATGTGATTGAAGATGTAGAGCCGGTTGGCGAATTTCTCGTGCAGGAGGCACACACCGGTCTCGTCCGATTCCATCAGCACGTCGAGATCGGACGGCAGGTCCTCGCGGCGCACTTCCGTCCAGCGCGAGACCGAGACCTGGAAGTCGTCGGAAAAGCCGGAGAGATAGGGAGAAGCCGGCGCGAGATTCCTGTGCCGGAAAACGCCGAACGCCTTCTCGGCCAACTCGTATTTGGGCACTTTATGGAAGTGCCAGGCAGCCGCCATGGCACCCCAGCAGACGAAGAACGACGAATGGACATGGGTCGTCGTCCAGTCGAGGATCTGCTCCATCTCGGGCCAGTAGCTGACCTCCTCGAACGGAAGCTTCTCGATCGGCGCACCGGTGATGATGAAGCCGTCGAACTTGCGNTCCTTGATCTCGTCCCAGGTATGGTAAAANTTGAACAGGTGTTCTTCGGACGTGTTTTTNGCCTGGTGCGAACCGATCCGCACGAGCGTCAGCTCCACCTGCAAGGGAGACGACCCCACCAGCCGCGCGATCTGCGACTCGGTGACGATCTTGTTCGGCATAAGGTTGAGAAGGCCGATCTGCAGGGGGCGGATATCCTGCCGGATAGCGGCAGATTCATCCATGATCTGGATTCCTTCGCGCACGAGCACGTCGCGGGCGGGCAATCCATCGGGGATCCTGATCGGCATTGGCGTTTCACTCCATCTGCAGCCGGCCGTGATCGTCTTTTTGACTGGCTTCCGGTGCGATGGGGAACTGCCCACGGCCCTTTAGCGAGTTGTTTAACGTGGCTGCAAGCCGGCCGGCCAAATCACCACAATGGAATGCAAATAATCCTTTGCCGCCGGACGGTCAAGGAAGCTCACTCAGCCGCAACATTGGTCGCGATCTCGTCCTTGATCGAGATTTCGAATCTGTATCCGTCACAGTTGCCGCCAAAAAGCGGCGTGGAGCCGAGCTGGCGCGCCATCGACATGATGACCCGGTGCCCGAGCCCCTCCGTGGGAATATCTTCGTTTTCGCCCGAACCGGCTCCGTTNTCGCTGAGTACGAGCTTGTAATCGGGCCCCTCCTGCCGACCGGCAATCCGGACAAGCCCCTCTGTGCGACCCCGGAAGGCGTGCTTGAAGGAGTTGGTAACAAACTCGTTGACGATCACCGAAAAGGCGCTTGCCTGCTGTGACTTGACCCGGATCGGCTCCATCTCGACCTCGAGCGAAATGCCAGCCGGCGCGGTCTGGCGCAGCAGGTTGCCAAGACGTTCAGCCAGCTGCGGAAGAGGCAGAAGCCCCTGTTCGGACGCAAGATAGAGTTCCTGGTGCAGCGCGCTGATCGCACTGACGCGCGAGGCAGCTGCTTCCAGCACCTTCCTGGCTTGCAGGTTCTCTTCACGGCGCATCTGCATCGTGATGAAGGAGGTGACCATGGCGAGTGAATTCTTCACCCGGTGATCCACCTCGCGTGCCAACAGATCCCGCTCGGCGAGCGATTCCTCAAGCTCGCGGCGAATGGTGATCTCGTTCTTCAGCCTGCGGCGCAATTCGAGCTGCGCCATCACCTGATCGCCAAGCACCCTCAACGCAAATTTCTGGTCTTCGTCGAGTTGGCGCGGCGTGTGGTCGAGAACACAGAGCATGCCGAGCGGCAAGCCGTCCTCGGTTACCAGTGGGGCGCCGGCGTAAAACCGCACGGGCGTTTCNGCAGCGGCGACGATGTCCATGTCCGCAGTGCGGTCATCCTGCGTGGTATCGCGAATTTCGAAAATGCCGTCCTGACCCATGCCATGGGCGCAGATGGAGTTTTCGAGTCCGGTCTCACTGTCCGGAAAACCGGTCTTGGCCTTGAACCACTGGCGATCACGATCGACGAGGGAAACAAGCGACACCGGCGTACCGGTGATCTTTGAGGCCAGTGCGACAAGGTTGTCGAATTCGCTTTCAGGAAGAGTATCGAGAACGTCGTAGGCAGCAAGTCTGTCGAGGCGCTCTTCTTCGAGCGGATGGGGGTCGGCCTTCAAATGGGTATCCTTGCAAACGGATTTCTCGGCCACGCAATCAAACGAAGTAACCGGTCATCACACAATTTAGGGATTATGGCTGAATTATCCACCCCGTTGGCGTGCGAGGAAGGCAAGCCGTTCGAAGAGATGAACATCCTGCTCGTTCTTCAAAAGCGCGCCGTGGAGCTTCGGCAGCGCGTTCTTTGCATCGCCGCGCAGATCTTCGGGCTCGACATCGTCGGCGACCAGAAGGCGGATCCAGTCCAGAACCTCCGAGGTCGAAGGCCNCTTCTTCAGCCCCGCCGTTTCCCGGATCTCGTAGAATTGCGTNAGCGCAGCACTCACCAGTTTCTTCTTGATGCCCGGATAGTGGACATCGACGATCTTCTGCAGCGTCTCCATGTCCGGGAAGCGGATATAGTGGAAGAAGCAGCGGCGCAGGAAAGCGTCCGGCAGTTCCTTCTCGTTGTTGGAGGTGATGATGACGATCGGGCGCTGCCTGGCCTTCACCAGTTCGCCGGTCTCGTAGACGTGAAACTCCATCCGGTCGAGTTCCTGCAAGAGGTCGTTCGGAAACTCNATATCGGCCTTATCNATCTCGTCGATCAACAGGACGACCTTCTTGTCGCTGTCNAAAGCCTCCCACAGCTTCCCCCGGCGGATATAGTTGGAGATGTCGTTGACGCGCTCATCGCCGAGCTGNCTGTCGCGCAACCGGTTGACGGCATCGTACTCGTAAAGCCCCTGCTGTGCCTTGGTGGTCGACTTGATNGACCACTCGATAAGGTCGAGACCGAGGGAGCCCGCCACCTGTCGTGCCAGTTCCGTCTTGCCGGTACCGGGCTCACCCTTGACCAGAAGCGGACGCTCCAGACGGATCGCGGCATTGACCGCGATCGTGAGGTCCTTGTCGGCGACGTAACTCTCGGTACCTTNGAATTTCATGCTGGGCATCCCCTTTTATCTTCTCCTGAACACCACAAACCCATGCGGCGCGCAAGGTGTTCCGGTCTCCGGNNNTGTTGCGCCAGATCAAGGCATAAAGCGCANCATGCTTCCATCATCGGACTGAGGAACAGGACCACAGGAGGAAACTATGTCTCTCTGCCATATTCGCCTTGAAATGGCCCGCAACAGGGAATTCCCGGAAGGCAACCCCGCGCGCGGCTACGACATCGTGGCGCCGCTCGATGCCGACAGCCGTCTTGATCGCAAGGCCTGGGAGAAAGCGCCGACATCCGCCACCGTCACGCGGTTCTGGGACGGTGAGCGCGCAGCCCTCGGTCTTCTCGTCTGGCACAGGAAGGGCGGCTGGGCCTTCGACTACGAGCCCGGAACGGACGAGGACGACGAATCCGGCTTCCGCTTCGCCGACCACGCATTCAAGCCCGGCGAATATGTCTCGGTGCGCGACCATGGCGCCGACGAGCTGCATACGTTTGTGGTGAAATCCGTTACGCCGGCCTGAATCCCGTGGTCTGATTCCGGCTCAGGACTCCATTTCCTCGCGCAGGATTTCGAGTTCGAGCCATTCGCTTTCCATCGCCTCGTGCTCGGCCCGGACGGTCTCAAGGCTCTTGGCAAGCTTGGAGAAGCCGTCAGGATCACGCGTGAAGAGCTGCGGGTCGGCCATCTTGCCTTCGATCTCGGCGATTTTCTTCTCGGCTTCGGCGATACGGCCCGGCAGGGTTTCGAGCGCGAATTTCTGCTTGTAGGACAGCTTCTTCGCGCCCGAGCCTGAGCCTGAGGACGGCTTGTCGCTGCCACCGCTCTCGCTGGCTTTCTTCGACTTCGCCGCCTCGCTCGCAGCCTTTTCGGCTTTCGCGTCGTCACGGCGCTGCGCCAGCATGTCGGTGTAACCGCCGGCATAGACGATCCAGCGACCATCCGGGTTGATCGTATCGGCGGGCGCGATGGTNACNGCNGCCGTCCGGTCGAGGAAGTCGCGATCNTGGCTGACGAGAAGAACGGTGCCGGCATAACCGGTNACGATCTCCTCGAGCAGATCGAGCGTCTCCATGTCGAGATCNTTGGTCGGCTCGTCGAGGATCAGNAGGTTCGAAGGCTTGGCCAGAATACGGGCCAGAACCAGCCGCGCCTTCTCACCACCCGACAGATTGCGGATAGGGGTCCGCGCCTGTTCNGGNGCGAANAGNAANTCCTTCATGTAGCCGGTGACATGCTTCTGCTCGCCATTGACCAGAAGNTTCTCGCCGCGCCCGTCGGTGAGGTAATGGGCGAGNGTNTCNTNNGGGTNGAGCGCNTCNCGNTTCTGGTCGAGNCGGGCGATCTCTAGATTGGTGCCGAGCTTGACGAAGCCCGCATCCGGNGCGAGTTCGCCGGTCAGCATCTTGAGAAGTGTCGTCTTGCCCGCCCCGTTGGGACCGACGAAGCCGATGCATTCGCCACGATGGACGCGCAGCGAGAAGTCGCGCACGATCGGGCGGCTCTCATAGGTCTTCGCGATGCCTTCGGCTTCCACCACCAGCTTGCCGGAATCGCGGGCTTCGCTCACCTGCACGCTGGCCCGCCCCTGCGGTCCCCGGTGCTCGCGATGTTCCTTCCTCAGCGCGTGCAGTTCACCCAGGCGGCGCACATTGCGCTTGCGCCGGGCCGTCACACCATAGCGCAGCCAGTGCTCCTCGCGCTCGATCTGGCGGCCCAACTTGTGCTGCTCGGTAGCTTCGGCCTCCAGCACTTCATCACGCCAGGCTTCAAAATGGGAAAAGTCCTTCTCCAATCGCTGCGCCCGCCCGCGATCGAGCCAGAGGGTCACGCGGCTCACGCGTTCGAGGAAGCGGCGGTCGTGGGAGATCACCAGAACCGCACTTTTCATGCGGCGGATTTCCTCTTCCAGCCACTCGATGGCGGGAAGGTCGAGATGGTTGGTCGGCTCGTCGAGAAGCAGGATGTCCGGATCGGGCGCCAGCGCGCGGGCGAGCGCCGCCCGACGCGCCTCACCACCTGACAGNGANGTNGGGTCCTCTTCACCGGTCAGCCCCAATTGATCNAGGAGATAGGTCACGCGGTGCAGGTNGTCGGCGGGACCGAGNCCNGCCTCCGCATAGGCGCGAACCGNGTCGAACCCGTCGAAATCGGGCGACTGCGAGAGATAGCGCACCGTCGAGGACGGATGCCGGAAAATCGCGCCCGACTGCGGCTCGACCTGACCGGCGGCGATCTTCAAAAGCGTCGACTTGCCCGAGCCGTTGCGCCCGACAAGGCAGATCCGGTCGCCCGGTTCGACCTGCAGGTCGACGCCATCGAGCAAGGGCGTGCCGCCAAAGGACAGCGAAACATCTTCGAGTTTGAGAATCGGCGGCGCCATGTCAGCTCCCGGAAAAATCATGCGGACGGGCAATGAGAAGCCCACGTCCGGAGTTGAGGCCCACGGTGACGGGGCCTTCTGCGATATTGGAAAGGGTGCGCGAACTGCCGAAGACCATGTCCAGGCCATCGAGCGGATAGCGCGCATTCTCGATGACGACACCTTCGAGATCCGAGAACGGCAGGATCGAGAACAGCGAGCCCTTGGGCAGGTCGATCGTGAAACGCCCCGGCAGTACCGGCACCGCTTCTTCCTCACCCGAGGTCAGGACGATGTCGAGGCCGCGCTCGGCCAGCGCGATCGCCTTGATCATGTGCAGCCCGGCGTGATCGGTTCGCTCACCCTCCAGCGCGCCGACGAAGATGAGCTTCTTCGCGCCACGTTCGAGCGCCGCCTCGATGGCGAGCTCACCGTCGGTGTAGTTCTTTTCCGCCGGATGGACCTGCCGTTCGACGTCCGGCCAGGCCTCGTGATCGCTCTGAACGGCGGAATCGAAATCCCCCATCCAGAGTTCGGGCGTCAGCCCCAAAGCCGTGGCATGGCGGATGCCGCTATCGGCAGCGATGACGCGGGCGCCATCGACGAGCGCGCGCACGCGATCATCGACCGAAAGCGCGCCGCCGAGCAGGATTGCGAATGTGGTCGTCATGGGCTGACGCACATAGCAGGTTTTGCGCCCCTTGCCAGAGGTGCCCACGCAAACTATGTCTGGAATTGCTCTAACGGGGTGCCCGGCGACAGCCGGGCTGAGAGGCGAAGCCAACCCGAAGAACCTGATCCGGTTAGCACCGGCGGAGGGATTAGAAGCCAGCGTCCAGCGCCTTCTTCCCTTTCAATATGAACCAGAGGAGGCGCGCCATGCGTTCCAAGACATTTTTCACTTCAGTTGCGCTGTCGCTCGCGGCGACTGTTTCGCTCACATCCTTTGCCGCGCAGGCGGCTGACAGGACGCTTACCGTCTACACCTATGAGAGCTTCATCGCGGAATGGGGCCCCGGCCCGCTCGTCAAGGAAGCCTTCGAGAAGGGATGCGACTGCACGCTTAACTGGGTCGGCGTCGAGGATGGCGTAGCACTCCTGAATCGCGTCAAGCTCGAGGGCGACAGTGCGGAAGCCGGCGTCGTTTTGGGTCTCGACACCAATCTCGTCGCAGAAGCCAAGGCCACCGGTCTCTTCGAACCCCATGACATCGACACCGCAGCCGTCGACGTGCCCGGAGGCTTCTCCGACGACACCTTCATCCCCTTCGACTACGGCTATTTCGCTGTTGTGTACGACACCGAGACGATCGACACCCCGCCGGCTAGCCTCAAGGAACTGGTTGAGGGCGATCCCGCGCAGAAGATCGTGATCGAGGACCCGCGGACATCGACCCCCGGTCTCGGCCTGCTTCTCTGGATGAAGAAAATCTACGGCGATGAGGCCGCCGGCGCATGGGAAAAACTCAATGACCGCATCCTGACGGTCACGCCAGGCTGGTCGGAAGCCTATGGCCTGTTTACCAATGGCGAAGCGCCCATGGTTCTCTCCTACACGACCTCGCCCGCCTATCACATGGTCGCCGAGGACAGTGACCGCTACCAGGCAGCGGCCTTCTCGGAAGGTCACTACATGCAGATCGAGGTTGCCGGCATGCTCAAGGCCGCGCCGGAGAAAGAGCTCGCGCGCGAGTTCCTGGCCTTCATGACGACNCCCGGTTTCCAGGACGCGATCCCGACGCACAACTGGATGCTGCCGGCCGCCGCAGTCGACATGGAACTGCCCGACGCCTTCGACAAGCTCGTCGAGNCGGAAAAAAGCCTTCTGTTCTCGCCGGAAGAAGTGGCCGACAACCGCAAGGCCTGGATCGACGAGTGGACCGCAGCCATGAGCCGCTGATCGGCCTGACATGACCACGGCACACCTCACCCGCGCAGAGTCCCGCGCCGCCGGTTTCGGCGGCGTTGCGGCGATCGCGCTGGTGGGGCTCGGCATNGCAATCCCCGTCGCGGCGCTTCTGGCCCGCGGCGCGGATAACCCNCCGGATTTCAGCGTCGACACCTATCTCTGGCGAATTACCCGNTTCACGCTCTGGCAGGCGGTGTTGTCGACAGCGCTNTCGATCCTGTTCGCCATTCCNCTGGCNCGCGCGCTCGCCCGCCGCCCGCATTTTCCCGCCCGCATCTGGATTTTGAGGCTCTTTGCCGTTCCGCTCGGTCTGCCGCCGCTGGTGGCAGCGCTCGGGCTTCTCTCGGTCTGGGGCAATAACGGCGTNATCAACCGNANGCTCGGCGAGATNTTCGGNACCNCNCCNTTTTCCATCTANGGNCTNTCGGGNATCCTNNTNGCCCANGTGTTCTTNAACCTNCCGCTCGCCGCCCGNCTGATGCTGATGGGGCTNGAACGCCAGCCGCAGGAATACTGGAAGAATGCCGCCATTCTCGGCATGGGCGGTTGGACCACCTTCCGGCTGATTGAATGGCCAGCCATGGCGCGCCCCGCAGCAGGCGCTGCCGGTCTGGTTTTCATGCTGTGCGTAACCTCTTTCACGCTGGTCCTGATTCTCGGCGGCGGCCCCGGCGCGACCACGCTGGAGGTCGCAATCTTTCAGGCCCTGCGCTTCGATTTCGACCCGCCCCGCGCCATCTGGCTTGCCGTCATCCAGATCGTGCTGACCTCCCTCGCCCTATTGCTTCTGCGGCTCATTGGAGGCGAGGACGAGCGTTCTCAGCTTCTCGCGATAGGCAATGAACGACCGGACGCTTCGGGCACGCTCGGCAAATCCCTCGACATGGTCCTGATCCTTGCCGGAGCAGCTTTCGTCTTCGCTCCCATGGCCGCCACGCTCGTGTCCGGTCTGGCCGCCGATTTCTCCCGCCTGGTTTTTCGCCCGGCCCTCTGGCAGGCGATTGCGACCAGTCTCGGCATTGCGGCCTCGGCGGCTGTTCTCTCGATCCTGGTGGCGCTTTTTCTGATCCGCGCCCGCTTCGCAGCCCCCGACAGGCCGACGACAGGCAAGCGCGTGGTCGACAGTCTCGCCGGCGCAACCGGCTCGCTGGTGCTCCTCGTTCCACCCGTGGTGATGGGCGCGGGCTGGTTCCTGCTTTTGCGCGGCGGTCGATCCTCGATCCTGCCGCCGCTCGCGATCATCGTCACCATCAACGCGATGATGGCGCTGCCTTTCGTCATGCGCGTGCTGGAGACGGCCTATCGCGCGACCCTCAACCGCAACGGCAGGCTGGCGCTTTCGCTCGGTGTCACCGGCTGGAACCGCTTCCGCCGCGTCGATCTGCCGGCACTCGCCAAGCCGTTGCGCGCCGCCCTGGCCTTCGCCATGGCGCTCTCGCTCGGCGACCTCGGTGCCATTGCGCTCTTTGGTAACGAAAACCTCATCACTTTGCCCTGGCTGTTGTACCAGTCGATGGGCAGCTACCGGACGACCGATGCGGCCGGTCTCGCCCTCATTCTCGGAGTTCTTTGCGTGACCCTGATGATCTTTGCCGACCGGACGCCTGCCGAGACCCGCGAGAAGCAGCGATGAACCCGGCCCTCGAAATGCGCAAGGTCGAGCGAAACCTCGGCGGCAAGCATATGAGCTTCGACTTTTCCCGCGCACGTGGCTCGATTACCGCAATCCTCGGCCCGTCCGGGTCGGGCAAGTCGACGCTGTTGAACTTGATCGCCGGCTTTCTGGCTCCTGATAGTGGCGAGATACGGATCGACGGTACCGATGTGAGCCATCGCCCCCCCGGCGAACGCGGCGTCTCGATGGTGTTTCAGGACAACAACCTCTTCGCTCATCTCGATATCGCCACCAATATTGGCCTCGGCCTCGATCCGGCCCTGCAGCTCGACGACGCCCAGAAGGATCGGATCGCAAGCTCGCTCGAAAGAGTGGGGCTGTCTGGTTACGAAAAACGCCTGCCGGGCACGCTATCGGGCGGTGAACGCCAGCGTGTTGCGCTGGCCCGCGCCTTTGCGCGGGCGCGGCCTGTGCTGCTGCTCGACGAGCCTTTTGATGGACTCGGACCGGGCCTTGCGGCAGACATGCTCTCGCTGATGCTGGAAATCCGCTCCGACGTGGATGCCACGGTGCTGATGGTCACCCATGATCCCCGGGAGGCCGCGAGCGCTGCCGACGAAATACTTTTCATCGACCAGGGCCGGATCGCCGCCAACAGCCCCATGGAGGGGTTCTTCGAAAGGACCGACTTGCCCGCGCTCAGTGCCTATCTGCGCGGACGGCCCGAGGTTTAGCCCCACNNGAACCGCCATATTTTGGACGCGCTGCGCTGGCAATTGATAGCTGGCACACGCCCATGAATCAGGTTAATCAATGCAACCAACCCCCTATCGGGCGGTTGAAGGTCCATGATCCCGGACCGGATTGACGTCCAATTTGGTCCCTTCACCAGCCGGAAGCCCTCCGGCTGAACGCGAATTCGGAGTGTATGCCGAGGATTTTCCAACAGGACAGAGCTTTGAGCCGGGGCGCCATTGCGCCTGACNGGATGCATACGCTTGCCCAAACGNCATCCTCGCGTTTCAGGCTGTCCCGGAAGACGCTTCCGGTTCTCACCGCCCTGCTGCTGGCAGGCTGCCAGACGCTCGGCGTCGATGTCTACAATCCTGACGTTCGCCCCTCCGACCAGCCGCAGACGGCCGAAAATGCGGCCAGTTCCGACCCGCGCAGCCGTATTGGCGCCAACGAGCACNCCCGGATCGTCGCNAGCTATGGCGGCGAGTATCGCGACCAGCGCACCGAGAAACTGCTCGCCCGNATCATCGGCAAGCTGACACTGGTTTCGGAAAACCCNAAACAGTCCTACCGGGTCACGGTTCTCAANTCTCCTGCCGTCAACGCNTTCGCGCTTCCCGGCGGCTATGTCTATGTGACCCGCGGACTTTTGGCGCTTGCCAATGACGCCTCGGAAGTTGCCGCNGTCATCGCCCACGAGATGGGCCACGTCACAGCCAACCACGGCATCGAACGCCGCCAGCGCGAACGCGAGGCAGCTCTTGCCGAACGCATGGCGGAAACCTCCATCTCNGGCGGTTTGGCCGCCAAGCAGGAGGTTGCCCAGAGCAANTTGAAGCTCGCNGCATTCTCGCGAAACCAGGAACTCGAAGCCGATGCCATCGGCATCCGCATGCTGGGCGAAGCGGGNTANGACCCCTANGCCGCNTCTCGCTTCCTTGAATCCATGGAAGCCTATGGCCGCTANACNTCGGTCGANCCCGATGCCGATCAGAGCCTCGACTTCCTGTCGAGCCACCCGAATGCTCCGCAGCGCGTGGAACTCGCCAAGCAGCACGCGCGCGCCTTCGGTGCCGANGGCTCGGTTGATCCCGGACGCGANTTTTATCTCGATGGCATTGATGGCCTTCTCTACGGCGACAGNCCGCAGGAAGGCTATGTGCGGGGCGATACCTTCCTGCACCCCACGCTCGGTATCCGCTTCGAGGTGCCTGAAGGCTTCCGCATCGACAACAAGGCCGATGCGGTCATGGCGACCGGCCCGAACGACCTCGCCGTCCGCTTCGATGGCGTGAGCGAGAGCTCGCGGCGGTCGCTGTCGGATTACATGGCGAGCGGCTGGGTGACAGGCCTGATTCCCGGGTCGATCCGCGAGACCCGGATTGCCGGCTTCCCGGCGGCGACCGCGCGTGCCCGCGCCGACCGCTGGGATTTCGATGTGACCGTGGTGAAGGTCGATGACCGGATCTATCGCTTCCTTACTGCCGCACCGCTNGATTCNCCTGCGCTCGAACCGACAGCGCAGAAGCTGCGTTCGTCCTTCCGCAAGCTGACGGCCGGCGAAGCCCGCGCGCTTCAGCCGCTACGCATCCGTGTGGTTACGGCCAAGCAGGGCGATTCCATCACCACGCTGTCGGGCCGAATGCGCGGCACCGATCGCAAGGTCGACCTCTTCAAGCTGCTCAACTCGATCGGGCCGGGCGATTCCGTCATTATCGGCAACCGCTACAAGATCGTAACCGATCAATAAGGGCCTGCCCCGCTACCCTCATACCGGCCAAAAGAAAAACGGCGCCCTGAAGCGCCGTTGAAGTTGGGTGTGGTGCATGTGGAATATAGTTAGAGCGTTGCGATTTCGGGAGTTTCGCGTTCGAGAGCGCTTTTCAGCTTTTCAAGCGCGCGGTTTTCAATCTGGCGTACGCGCTCCTTGGAAATACCCAAAGACTGGCCGAGCGCTTCGAGCGTAGCACTGTCTTCCGACAGTCGGCGCTCGTTGATGATCCTCAGTTCGCGCGGGTTGAGCGCCTTGAGCGCATCTCCGAGCCAGACGTTCCGGCGCTCCTCGTCGATCATGGTCGAAACTTGCTCGTCGGGCAGCGGATCTTCGCTTTCGAGAAACTCGACGCGATCGGCTGACGACCCCTCTTCATTGCCGCCAACGGGTGCGTTGAGCGAGGTGTCGGAGCCAGAGAGACGCGCATCCATGATGGCGACGTCCTTGGCGTGGACCCCGAGTGCATCGGCAATCTTCGAATGGAGCGCGCTGTCGGTCAGATTATCCTGTCCCTGCGAGAGACGGGCGCGCAGCCGGCGAAGATTGAAGAAGAGCGCTTTCTGCGCCGAACTTGTGCCACCGCGGACGATCGACCAGTTGCGAAGAATGAAATCCTGGATCGAGGCCCGGATCCACCAGCTGGCATAGGTCGAGAAACGGACNTCACGNTCCGGATCNAACCTTGCCGCCGCTTCCANGAGCCCTACATGACCTTCCTGAATNAGNTCGTTCATCGGCAGCCCGAAGTTCTTGAACTTNGCCGCCATGGAAATNACGAGACGCATNTGCGCCATGGTGATCTTGTGGAGCGCAACCTGATCCTTGTCATCGCGCCAGCGAATGGCGAGNTCATGTTCCTCGCCGCGCTCCAGGTAGGGAGCTGCCATTGCCGCNCGCACCATTTGCCGATCTGCTGACACCAAATTCATCTCGTATCTCCTCATTCAGCTGGCGGCGGGCGAATGTCTGCCGTCGGAACCGGGACGACCGCGATGAAAGTGTTTCGTGAGAGCCTTTCGGAGCCCGTGAAAAGAACCGGCGGTCGGACCGGTAATAAGTGCGCAACGCGCGGATGCCGGCTTGGTTCCCCAACTTCGGCAGAAAAAACCAATGCGCGAGGTTTGCGCCGCCGCAATCGCAAAAAGAGCTAGAAGCACCCCGTGCCCAATTGCCCGCACGAAATGACGGCGGACATGGATTCAACTCCGCATGATATCGAGAAACGAAAAAACCCGGCCGCGAGGACCGGGTTTTCGAAGTGCTTTTGGAAGCAGTTGAAGCTTGGAATCAGGCTGCTTCTTCCTGCTTGTCGTCACCATCGTCATTGGCCTTGCCGCGCTTGGGAGCCTTGGCAAGGTGGGTCTCGATGAGACGAACGGATTCGGTTTCCGACATCTTGTTCACAGCCGCAATCTCGCGGGCCATGCGGTCGAGTGCTGCTTCGTAAAGCTGACGTTCCGAATAGGACTGCTCGGGCTGGTTCTCGGCGCGGAAAAGATCGCGAACCACTTCGGCGATCGAGATCAGGTCACCGGAATTGATCTTCGCGTCATATTCCTGGGCGCGGCGCGACCACATGGTGCGCTTGATACGAGCCTTGCCGGTCACGACCTTGAGCGCGCGGTCGACATAATCGGTTTCCGACAGCTTGCGCATGCCGATGGTGGAGGCCTTGGCGACCGGCACCTTCAGACGCATCTTGTCTTTCTCGAAGTCGATGACAAAGAGTTCAAGCTTGTGGCCTGCAACTTCCTGCTCTTCGATGGCGACGATCTGGCCGACACCGTGAGCGGGATACACAATCGACTCGCCGGTTTTGAAACCCTGGCGCTGAGAAGACTTCTTTTGCTGAGTCGTCATACGTGGTCAAAACTCCCTGTTATAGGTACCGGAGACATGCCCGTGGACCTTGGCAAGCTCCGCGCAGTCGAGGACTGCGGTGCTGCTGACACAACATTGTTTCCAAGCTGTACGGAAATCGGCGATCGACACACGATGTGTCGCAAGAATGCTTGCGACATTGGCAACCGCTATTGGGACGTTTCCGTGCTTATTGGTTTATTCGCCCGACGGCGCCTTTGAATATGTCAGTGTGCTTTACCTAACATATTTATGCGCAGAAATCAATTATTTGCTGCTCCGCGACATAACGCAGCGGAACATTCGGCAGGAAATGGTTAAATCACGATCTCCCAAATCCAGCCCCTGCAGGCTTTCGGGAGCGAGTGTGGAGGCGGAAGGGCTCAGTCGCCCTGGCCCGGCTCCGCGGAGAAATACTTCTCGAGCTTGCCCTCTTCACCATCGAACTTCTTGGCGTCGTCGGGCGCATCGCGCTTGACGGTGATATTGGGCCACTTGTCGGCATATTCGGTGTTGAGTTCCAGCCACTTGTCGAGGCCGGGCTCGGTATCGGGCTTGATCGCTTCGGCAGGGCATTCTGGCTCGCACACGCCGCAGTCGATGCACTCATCCGGGTGGATGACCAGCATGTTTTCACCTTCATAGAAGCAATCGACCGGGCAAACCTCGACGCAGTCCATGTATTTGCATTTGATGCAATTGTCGGTGACGATGTAAGTCATTTCGGATGGCTCCCGAAGGAAAAGAATGGCTGTTCGCGTGGTGAGGTAATCCGTTTGGCACCTATTGGCAATAGGTGACCCGCACCACAGGGATTTCTGCGCCAATCTGCCGCCAACCGCCGGAACATGCGAGGTATGTTGCGACGCATTTTGACGGTTTCCCGGAAAAATCCGCCTCACAGCACTGCTATCGCGACATCAGAATTTTGGCTCCAGCCCCGTATCGATCGGCGGCGGGGAAATATCCTCGTAAAGCGTTTGGGCCTCGCTCGCCGGTCCGCGCCGTTCGCCGCAGTCGATCACCCGGTAGACGAAAACCCGGCGCGGCATGACGATCGTCAGCGCGTCGCCGGGTTTGACGGTCGCACTCGGGGTGCGCTTCTTCTCGCCATTGATGCGAACATGGCCCGAGGTGACCAGCTTGACGGCCAACGCCCGCGTTTTCACAACGCGCGCGAAATAGAGCCATTTGTCGATGCGTTGCCGATCCGGTGGGGCGGTCGTCATCGAAACGGGATCACCTACTTCTTGAACTGGTCCTTGAGGGCAGCAAGCTTTGCGAACGGGCTGTCGGGATCGATCGGCTTGTCCTTGCGCGGCGGACGATCGCGACGCGGTCCGTCATTCCGGCCCTTGCCGCCATCCTTGCCGTTCTTGTCGTGACGCGGCTTGCCACCGCCGCCCTTGCCCTTGCCGCGCGCGGGGCGGCGGTTATTGCCACCTTCCTCGTCGCGACCACCCTGCTGCGGACGACCACGGCCACGCGCATTGTCCGAGCGCCCGGCAGGACGCCAGAGCAGAACCGGAGCCGGTTCGGCAACCTCTTCGGTCTCGGTTGCGGCCGGCGTTTCGGCAGCAGCGGCTTGCGGTGCGTCCGTTGTTTCAGCCGGAGCATCGGATGAAACCTCGGCGGCGTCGGCCGGCTTTTCGGCTTCGGCGATCGGAGCAGCCTCGGGCTGCGGGCGGTCGGCGGCCGTGCGGCTATGCACCACTTCGACAATCGGGCCCTTGGCTGCATCGCTTTCCGAAGCAGAAGCCTTTTCGAGCTCGGCGAGGTGCGCTGAAGCTTCCTCCGCAGGAACAGGTTCGGCGCGGTAGCCGAGACCCTTGAGAATTTCCTCGATGTCATCCTGCGTCGCACCCAGAATCGACAGCATGCCGGTCGTGGTGATGAAGCGGCGACCGTCATATCCGGCTTCCGGACGCGGTCCCGAACCTGGCGTCCACTGCAGCGCAGGACGGATCAGGTCGGCAAGACGCTCCAGGATGTCGATACGCACGGCGCGCTTTCCGAGGAAACGGAACCCGGCGAGACGATAGAATTCACGATCATACGATGGATCGGTCTGTACGGAGGTACGGCCCGCGGCAAGAAGCGGCACGACTTCGCCGTAACCGGTCTTGTCCATTCCATCATTGGCGACGGCCCAGAGAAGCGTGATCATCTCCGCAGGCGCCGGCTTCAGGAGCGCCGGGACGAAAATGTGGTAGGCGCCGAAACGGATCCCGTACTTGCGCAGGCTCGCGCGCGCGTTCTGGTCGAGATCGCGGATCACGTCCGACACGTCGCGGCGGAACAGAATGCCGAGATTTTCAGTCAGCCGAAATGCAAGACCGCGCGCCAGACCTTCCAGGTCCTCGGCATGGGTCAAATCGTCGAGGGGCTTCAGCACCGAAGTGATCTGGTGATTGACGTAGCGGTCGAGACGAGCGGCCACGACATCGCGGGCCTGGCCTTCGAGCTGATCGTCGGCCAAAAGCACGACACGCGGCTTCAGCACATGATCGCCGGCGACCAGGCGACCCACGGGATCACCCAGCCAGCGCAAAGTGCCGTCGCTGCCGAGCGCGAAATCGCTGTTGCCCGAAGCATGCAGGCGCGCGGCCCGTGCCTCGAATTCAAGTCCCAGCGCCTTTTGCGCGGCAGCCGCAGCCGCCTTGGCATCCGCGGCCTCGGCCGACTGGTCGACTATGAACCGGAATCCGGCCAGCTGGCCGACATGATGGCCTTCGACGAAGACATCCCCGTTCACACTTATTTCCGCTTCGAGCATCGCATTTTCTCTCAACCGCCTCATGAGCACCGATGTCCTGCGGTCAACGAAGCGTTTCGTCAACCTTTCATGCAGTGCATCGGACAATCGGTCCTCTATTTCTCGTGCCTTTTCCTGCCAGTGTGTCGGATCGGCAAGCCAGTGAGGACGATTGGAAATATACGTCCACGTTCTGATCTGCGAAATCCGCGCTGCCAGCGTGTCGATGTCGCCCGCTGTCGAATCGCAGCGCCGCACCTGTTCGGCGATATAATCCTCGCCCACAGCGCCGTGCCGCACAAGGTCACGATAGATCGTCGCGACCAGATCCGCATGCTGGGCCGGCGCAATGCGCCGGTAATCGGGGAGTGCGCAGACGTCCCACAGGAGTTCCACCGCCTTGGGCGTGGTCGCCATGTCGCGAACCTCGAAGTCGCTGGCGAGATGTTCGAGCGCCCGCTGGTCGACCGCCGGAAGGGCGCGGGTCAGTCCCTGCACGGGCGGCGTCTGCTCCAGGCTTTCGATCAGTGACTTGAGGCTCGAAAAATCGAGAAGCTTCGAGCGCCACTGGAGGATACGGACCGGGTCGAACACGTGGCTTTCCAGCCGCTCGACCAATTCATCCTCGAAAGGCGGTACACGCGCCGTCACCCCGAAAGTGCCGTCGCGCATATGGCGTCCGGCACGGCCCGCGATCTGGGCAAATTCTCCGGTCGTCAAACGCCGGTGCGTGTAGCCGTCGAATTTTCGCTCCTGGGCGAAGGCGACATGGTCGACATCGAGATTGAGCCCCATGCCGATCGCGTCGGTGGCAACGAGGAAATCGACATCGCCGTTCTGGTAGAGTTCGACCTGCGCGTTGCGGGTCCGCGGGCTGAGCGCGCCGAGAACCACGGCAGCGCCTCCACGCTGGCGACGGACCAGCTCGGCGATTGCATAGACCTCGTCAGCGGAAAAGGCGACGATGGCCGACCGGCGCGGCAGCCGCGTGATCTTCTTCGATCCTGCATAAAGGAGTTGGGAGAGCCGCGGTCGTTCGACGACAGTCAGCCCGGGCAGCAGGTTTTCCAGAATGCCGCGCACGCTCGACGAGCCTAGAAGCAGCGTTTCCTCGCGGCCTCTCAGGCCTAGAATACGGTCGGTGAAGACATGGCCGCGCTCGAGATCGCCGGCAAGCTGCACCTCGTCGATGGCGACGAAGGCGACATCGGCCTTCTGTGGCATGGCTTCGACGGTACAGACCGAATAGCGCGCCTTGGGCGGGGTGATCTTCTCTTCGCCGGTCACCAGCGAGACATGNGCGGCGCCGACCTTCTCGACCATCCGCTGATAGACTTCGCGGGCAAGCAGTCGCAGCGGCAATCCGATGATGCCAGAGGAATGGGCGGCCATGCGCTCGATTGCGAAATGGGTCTTTCCGGTATTGGTCGGTCCCAGAACGGCAGTCACACCCCGACCCGAGAGGATCAACGGCTGACGTTCATTTGCTGAAAGGGGCTTCTTCGGGAAGGCGGACATCNGGTCCTGTCGTCTCACCGGCCGCAGCCGGTACCTCTGATTTATGCGGTGCGGCGCGAGGCCTGTCCTTGCCCCTCATATAGAGCGTTGCAGCCCATCATGAAAGGCGGCTTTGTACCCTGCTGAATTAACGCTTGGAACAGGGGCGGAACGAATCGGCGACGAATCGCTGACTCGTTCCTGTTTTTGATTTGTTCACGGCTATATCTGGCAAGATTCCCGAATTGGCACACCAGATGCTGAATCATCTCGGGATACAAAACGTGAAATTGCCNCGCCAAAGNTTAACAGGCCGGATTCCCGATCGNCCGAAGAGTCAAGCGAGGNGAAATACGTCCTAAAGANNAAGCTGATTCGTTAAGGATTTGAGATATTTCCGCNCCGCTCACTGCCAGAAATCGCGATTNCCNTTAACTTTCAGAACGGCCNCGGAACGAATCGGCGACGAATCACTGACATGGCAATGTTCCGANTTTGTTCACGCAACATCTTGTGCGNCGCCGAGNTCTCCGNACAAAAAACCGCCGCCCTCNGGAGGCGGCGGTCAAAATGGCGAAGCCATNTGTTAACCATTGANNACAAGTTTGCCCAAAAATGCCTTCGACAGAGACCNGGAGCGTTAACCTGTCATAGCTGGCGAAATGGGTCCGAAACCNCNCTCAATCAGCTGAAATACTGACCGCCATTGGCCGAGATNGTCGATCCGGTGATGAANCCNGAATCGTCNGAGGCNANGAACACCACACAGCGCGCGATTTCCTCGGGCTCGCCGAGACGACCCACCGGAATCTGCGGAATGATGCGTTCATTGAGCACCTTTTCGGGCACCGCACGCACCATCTCGGTGCCGATATAGCCCGGACAGATGGCGTTGACGGTAATGCCTGCGCGCGCACCTTCCTGGGCGAGCGCCCGGGTAAAGCCGATGTCGCCNGCCTTTGCCGCGGAATAATTGGCCTGGCCCGCCTGCCCCTTCTGGCCGTTGATCGAGGAGATATTGATCACGCGGCCGAATTTCCGGTCCCGCATGCCTGTCCAGACCGGGTGGGTCATGTTGAACAGCCCGGTGAGGTTGGTGTTGATCACCTCGTTCCACATGTCGGGAGTCATCTTGTGGAACATGCCGTCCCGGGTAATGCCGGCATTGTTGACGAGAATTTCAACCGGACCCAGCTCGGCCTCGACCTTTTCGATGCCTTCCTTGCAGGCATCGTAACTGGAGACATCCCACTTGTAGGTCTTGATGCCCGTGGCATCGGAAAAGGCCTTGGCCTTTTCGTCATTGCCCGCATAGGTCGCGGCCACCTTGTATCCGGCATCGCGAAGTGCGAGCGATATCGCCTCGCCGATGCCTCGCGTTCCACCCGTCACCAGTGCAACTCGTGCCATAAAAGCCTTCCTCCCTTTGGCTTGAGCGAAGGGCCTGCCCGCTTTCTGTGACGGGTCAGGCCAGTCGCAGTATTATCTAGTTCTCGATCACATGCTCTCNACGCACATGGCAACGCCCATGCCGCCGCCGATGCACAGCGTNGCAAGGCCTTTCTTGGCACCNCGGCGCTTCATTTCGAAGACGAGCGTGTTGAAGATGCGCGCNCCNGANGCGCCGACCGGGTGGCCGATGGCGATCGCNCCACCATTGACGTTCACGATATCCGGGTTCCAGCCCATGTCCTTGTTGACCGCGCAGGCCTGCGCCGCAAAAGCCTCGTTGGCCTCCACGAGATCGAGGTCGTCGACCTTCCAGCCGGCCTTTTCGAGCGCCTTGCGCGACGCAGGAATCGGACCGGTACCCATGATCTGAGGATCGACGCCGGCGGTCGCCCAGGAAACGATCCGCGCCATCGGGGTGATGCCCCGGCGCGATGCCTCGTCGGCCGTCATGAGAACCACCGCGGCGGCACCGTCATTGATACCCGAGGCGTTGGCGGCCGTGACCGTGCCTTCCTTGTCGAAGGCCGGACGCAACTTGCCGACACCGTCGAGNGTCACGCCGTGCTTGATGTACTCGTCGTCCTCCACGACCGTNTCGCCCTTGCGACCCTTCACGGTGAAGGGGATGATCTCGTCCTTGAACTTGCCGGCCTTCTGCGCAGCTTCGGCCTTGTTCTGCGAGGCCACGGCAAAGGAATCCTGCTCGTCGCGCGAGAGCTGCCACTGGCGAGCAACGTTCTCGGCGGTATTGCCCATGTGATAGCCATAGAACGCGTCCGTCAGGCCATCCTTGAGCATGGTGTCGATCATCTTGAAATCGCCCATCTTCACGCCGCCGCGCAGATGCGCACAATGCGGCGCCATGGACATCGACTCATGCCCGCCGGCGACAATGATCTTGGCGTCGCCAAGCGCGATCTGCTGCATGCCGATCGCAATNGTCCGAAGACCCGAGCCGCACAGCTGGTTGAGGCCCCATGCGGTCGTCTCCTGCGGNCAACCGGCNGCCATGGCAGCCTGNCGCGCGGGGTTCTGCCCCTCGCCCGCCGANAGGATCTGGCCGAGGATCACCTCNTCCACTTCCTTGGGATCGACGCCCGCACGCTCCAGCGCGCCCTTGATCGCCGCGGCNCCGAGATCGTGCGCAGGGACATTCGCGAATGCNCCGTTGAAGGACCCCACCGGGGTTCGTGCTGCGCTCGCGATAACAATGTCAGCTGTACTCATGGTCGCTTCCTCTGTTTTTTGTATCTTTGCTTTGGAACGTGCCGCAGCATCTTAACCATGTCAAATATTTCGCCCGCAAATCCTAGTCGCAAATAGTCGAAGAATGCTATGTTTTTGCAGTGCAATAAACGACGTTCCTCTTAGGACTTCGCGCTTGGTTCGCCGCAACGCACAAAAGAATTTGTCAGACCGACTGCTTTTCGCCTAGAGTTCCATTCCGGCGAAAGTCGGGTCTTTCACCTCGAGGAGGAGAGTGCATGTCCAAGAAAGACGGACCTGTCATCATCAAGAAATACGCCAACCGGCGGCTCTACAACACGGGTACGAGCACCTATGTGACGCTCGATGACCTCGCTGTCATGGTGAAGAAGGGCGAGGACTTCACCGTTCAGGACGCCAAATCCGGCGATGACATTACCCATTCGGTACTGACCCAGATCATCTTCGAACAGGAATCCAAGACCGGCAACACGTTGCTGCCCGTCTCCTTCCTGCGCCAACTCATCTCCTTTTACGGCGATCAGCTTCAGATGGTGGTGCCGAGCTATCTCGAGCAGTCGATGTCGGCCCTTTCCGAACAGCAGGAGCAGGTGCGCGACCAGCTCTCCAAGCAGCTCGGCGAAAACCCCATGACGAAGAACATGCAGATCCCCCTGCAGGTGATGGAAGAGACCGTACGCCGCAACACCGAAATGTTCCAAAAGGCGATGGCCATGTTCTCGCCCTTTGCCATGGGCGCTCAGGCAACCACCAAGGACGAAACGAAGAAGCCCGTCGTCGACAAGGATATCGATGATCTGAAGTCCCAGCTCAAGTCGCTGCAGGACAAGATCGATTCCATCGGCAACTGATCGCGCCGCCGGTCTTGCACGATCGGGAAAGACAGCTTTGACCAGAGGGCCGCGCTCATGTGTGGCCCTTTTTCGTTTGGCCCTTTAGCCTTGCTGTGAACGGGTTGCCAAGGGGCCCCGAAAACAGCGAACCGCTCAAGGAGCCTTCCATCATGTCGACGATCCCCCTCTCCAAGGCCAACCGCATCATCACCGCAGCGTTCTCCAAGGGCAAGGAACTGGAGCTGGCGCCGCTGACGGTCGTGGTGCTCGATGCCGGCGGCCAGCCGATTTCGGTTCAGCGACAGGACGGCTCTTCGATGATGCGTTTCGACATCGCCACCGGCAAGGCTTGGGGTGCGCTCGCGCTCGGCATGGGCTCCCGCAAGGTCGGCGCCATCGCCGTGGAGCGCCCGCATTTCTTCCAGGGCTTGTCAGGCGTTTCGGGCGGCCGCATGGTGCCGGTACCGGGTGGTGTCCTGGTGCGCGACAAGAAGGGCGCGTTCATCGGCGCGGTCGGGATAACCGGAGACACCTCCGACAATGACGAAGCCTGCGCGATCGCCGGCATCGAGTCCGCCGGATTTACCCCTGACGCGGGCTAGACCGTTTCGCCTTTAGGCGTAAACGGACGGCTTCGACGGACAACCGGGTTCATTTGCGCATTTCGGTTTTGCCGATTCCGCCAAAACCGAAATTGCTCTAAAGCCCGATCGAGACATCCCGGCCCGCCGATCGGATGGAGACGGAAAAGCCCGCGATCACGTCGATGAAGGCGATCGCCATCAGGATGAAGAAGATATCGGTTGCCGCATTGGCGACCAGCAGGAACTCGACCAGATAGGCCACGAAAACGAAAGTCGACAGGAGATGGTCCATGACGGACCAGGATCCCGTCCGGGTGGCCTTCAGGATTTCCACGAAGAGCAGAATCAGCGCCACCACGATCATCAGATCGCCGATACTCATCGACCAGACTGCGCCCGACATCATCGGCACCTCGACCAGCGTGGTCGTCAGGTTTCCGAGTGCAGCGCCACCGAAACCGGCGATGATGACATTATAGGCGATGAAGGGGATGATCATCAGCGGAATGGCGGCGAGCATGAGGGCCTCCCGGCTCGGTTGGGAACTATCCGGTGCCCTGGCCGCTTCTCGCGCGGGCGGCGGGACTGTGCCTTTTCAAATACGGCGCGACAAGGGCGTCACCCGCATTTTTACCGGCAAGAACTCATCAAACGCGAAAAGCCGGCCCAGCGGGCCGGCTCGTCTAGAGCAGTGAATTCAGTCGCCTGTCGAAACTATCCGTTTACGCCTGAAGGCGAAACGGTCTAATCGACATCCGAAACGGATGGACTATGCGTTTTCCTTGGGCGTCAGCACCTGACGACCGCGGTACATGCCGGTCTTCAGATCGATGTGGTGCGGACGGCGCAGTTCGCCGGAATTCTTGTCCTCGACATAGGTCGGGGCCTTCAGGGCGTCGGCGGCGCGACGCATACCGCGCTTGGACGGGGTGGTTTTACGCTTCGGAACAGCCATGACGTACTCCAGTTCGATAATTCGGCACACGCGGCGTCCGGCTCTTCAAGCCCGCCTTGCATGTGCAATTTCGGAAATTGGGGCGGCTTATACATTGAAGAGAACGCTTTGACCAGACTCTTCTTGCCGCTTTTTTCTCCGCGAGGCCAGCATCTCCGGCCTGCGACCGGGGTGGAGCAAGTCGCTAGACTTCTTCCTCCGGTATGACGGCAGTTTCCGCACGCGAGGCCGCCTCCCACTCCTGCCAGGCAGGCAAGGCCTTGATACGTTCCATGTAGCCGCGCGTCACCTCGGAAACGTCGAAACTATAGACATCGAGTCGGTTGACCACCGGCGCATACATCGCATCGGCAATCGAGAAATCCCCGCACAGGAAGGGTCCGCCGGAATCGGCGAGCGACTGCGCCCAGAGCCTTTCGATACGCGCGACGTCGGCCAGGATCGCGTCACTGACCTCGATCTTCGACGGCACCCGGCGAATATTCATGTGGCATGTCCCGCGCAGCGCATGAAAGCCTGCGGCCATCTCGCATGCCATCGCCATCGCGCGGCTGTGCCACAGGGGATCGGCCGGCCAGAGGCCCGATTGCGGAAACTTGCGCGCCACATGATCGAGGATCGCGAGCGATTCCGGGATCAGCAGATCGCCGTCCTCGAGAAGCGGCACCTTGCCGCTCGGCGATAAGGCCTTGATTTCGGGATTGCCGGCAGGAAAATCGAACCAGAGCTGGACTTTCTCGAATTCGATCCCGGCATGGCGCATGCCGATCCAGGGCCGGAACGACCAGGACGAGTAGTTCTTGTTGCCGATATAGAGCTTCATGCCGGAGGTCCTTTTTACGGGAGAGGCTCAATCTCTTTCACGGAGGCGGAAAAACAACCAGTTCATTCTGGTGAGCTAGTCATAAAGGCATTTGATATAGGCGCCTGATTGTCGCGCACGCGCCTGGATGGTGGAAGCGAGTTTGCCGAGGTTGCGTGTCGGCTTGGCGGGATTGCGCTCGATCGGATTGGGCAGGGTGACTGCGAGAAGGGCCGCTTGCTTGCGCGTCAGATCCTTCGCCGCGACACCGAAATAGGTCTGTGCCGCCGCCTCGATGCCGAAGACGCCGGGCGCCCATTCGGCGATGTTGAGATAGATCTCCATCGTACGCTTCTTGCCCCAGATCTGGTTGCTCCAGAGCGCAAGCGGAATTTCAAGTACCTTGCGGATCACGGTACGGGAATTGGTCAGGAACAGGTTCTTGACCGTCTGCATGGGGATGGTGCTCGCACCGCGGGTCGCCTCGCCATCCAGCGCATCGTCGATGACACTGTTGAGTTCGTCCCAGTCGACACCGTCATGGGCGCAATATTGTCCGTCCTCGGACATCATCACCGATTGCACGAGAACAGGCGCGATATCGTCGAAAGGCACCCATTGCCGTTCATAAGCGCGGCCGGTCAACATTTCGCCGATCATCAACGTGGAGACCGGCTTGACCGCGTGCGGCTTGTAAACAAGCACGAGCAGATAGGGCAGAATCAGAAGAAGGACGATGACGAGCACGATCCACTTCAAGATACGGAAGACCGTCCACCGCCGCTTGCGGCGTCTTCCTTCAGTCCCTCTTGCCACGCTTCCGCCCTGCCCTTTCCGAGAAATCCTGTACGCGTTGATAGCCGTCTTTGACCGCGATTGCCAAGGCGCACGAGCCAGCCATACCCGGACTAAACGCGCGAGCCGGCAACCGGGCTGCATGGAAAAAGCCAAACATCCCATGCCGGGATTGATGCCGTTCGCGCAGCATGGCAAGAGGGCGCCATGAACACGGAAATTGACGACANTTTCGCAAGCCGCCTCTCCGAGGTCGCCCTCACTGTGAGCGCGTTCCTTGACGAGAAAATAGGCGAGNCCACCGGCGACGGTTTCGACTGGCCNGCCACGCTCAGGGCCGCCATGCGTCATGGCGCTCTCAATGGCGGCAAGCGGATCCGGCCGTTTCTGGTCATCGANACCGCNCGCATGCTGGGCGGCGACGAAAAGGCCGCGATGTATGCGGCCGCCGCACTCGAGTGCATTCACTGCTATTCGCTGATCCACGACGATCTTCCCGCCATGGATGACGACGACATGCGGCGCGGCCAGCCGACCGTCCACATTGCCTTCGACGAGGCCACCGCCATCCTCGCCGGGGACGCGCTNCTGACATTTGCGTTCGAGCTTCTGTCCGACCCNGCCAACNCGGCCTCCTGCNGAGACNAAGCTCGANCTCGTCCGNAAGCTGGCAATNGCGTCCGGCGCGGGTGGAATGGTCGGCGGCCAGGTTCTCGACCTCGCGGCGGAAACNGGCAACCCGGACGAAAACGAGATCATGTCNATGCAGGCGATGAAGACCGGCGCTCTCCTTCGCCATGCCTGCGAGGCTGGCGCGATCGTTGCCCGCGCCGATGACGCGACGATTTGCCGGATGCGCGAATTCGGAACCACGATCGGCCTTGCGTTCCAGCTTGCCGATGATCTGCTCGATGCCACTGCGGATGCCGCGACAGTAGGCAAGGCAACCGGCAAGGACGCCGGACGCAACAAGGGCACCTATGTCTCGCTCAACGGGGTCGAGAAGACCCGGGCCCGCTGCGAAGAGCTCGTGGCCGAGGCCTGCGCCACAATCGCGGCTTACGGCAGCGAAGCAAGGTTGCTTCAACAGGCTGCCGCATACATCGCACAGCGCACATCCTGACAGTCCAGCCCGGACATTTTTCAAATCGCAAAGATTGCAGCAAGTTTATTAACTATATCAGGGCGATTATTAGCAACTGAGGGAAATACGCCAAGGTTGTGATCGCACCATGTCCAATAAGAATGTTGCCACGCAGCGATACCTGACGATGTTCAGGGTGGGATACGTTGCGGCGCTNACTGCCATTGCCGTNTTGTGCGGATACTTCTCCGTTGTTCAACGCAACCAGAACAACGTGGTCTCTGAGATCGGCATATTTTCGCGCCAGCTCGCCTCGCTCGATTCAGCCATGCGCGCACAGGCCTTGCAGGCCGCGAAGTTCGCCGAGCAGTACAAGAACTATGCCGACGTCCCGGAGTTCGACACCATCGGCATGACGCTGGCGCAAAAGCTTGAATACCGCCAGAACCGGAAGATCGATCCCGACATCATTTCCGTGCGCAATGCCTATGACTACCGTACCGCAAAGGGACGCGAAAACCTGGCCTCCGTCGAACAAATCTGGAGCCGCCTGCCCGAGGCCCTCAAAACGCAGATCCTGCGCAATGCGCGGCTACTTGATCCGGCCAACCCCTTTGCCAATCACAAGCATTTCGTCGACCGNCTGGTGCCGGGCGCCATGCGGAGCAAGACCGACGTCTACTGGACCAGCAGCAAGATGGCGTCGCTCTATACCAACTCGATCGAGCCCTCCAATATCGAAATGCAGGCGCAGATCCGCTTCTATCTCGCCAAGCTCTCCCANACAGCNGGTGANACGCTTGAGAACTACCTGCTNTTTACCTTTGGTGCGCTCGTCTTTCTNGGCTTCTGCGTCTTCCTGCCGATCGACCTGCTGATCCACAGNATCGTCCGCATCCTTCAGCGCAAGACCATCGAGGCAGACAAGGCACTTGTCGAAGCGCGCGCCGCCGACCNCGCCAAATCAGAATTCCTCGCCACCATGAGCCACGAAATCCGGACCCCGATGAACGGCGTTCTGGGCATGGCGGAGCTGTTGGTTCGCACCGAACTGGATACGCGCCAGCGCACCTTCACCGATGTCATCCTGAAATCGGGCAACGCACTTCTCGAGATCATCAACGACATCCTCGACTACTCCAAGATCGAGGCCAACCAGATGGTTCTCGACAAGCGTTCCTTCTCCATCAACGACACGGTGGAGGACGTGGCGACGCTCATGTCCGCGCGCGCGGCTGAGAAGGACCTCGAGCTGATCGTCCGGCTGCGCCCCAATCTGCCGACACGGCTTTTGGGCGATCCGTCACGCTTCCGTCAGATCATTACGAACCTGCTCGGCAATGCGGTGAAATTCACCGAAACCGGCAACGTCATGATCGATGTCGACTGCAAGGAAGTCCCCGAAAGCGAGACCGGTCAGCGCGTCGCCATCTCGGTTCGCGTGAGTGACACCGGTATCGGCATCCCGGAGGAGAAGCTCAAGGCGATATTCGAGAAGTTCAGCCAGGTCGACGGCTCCTCGACCCGTCGCCACGAGGGTACCGGTCTCGGCCTCGCGATCGCCTCGAAACTGGTCGTTCTGATGGGCGGCGAGATAAACGTGGAATCCAAGAGCGGCGAAGGTTCTGTCTTCTCTTTCGAAGTTGAGATGGACGTCGATGAGGAAGCCGCCGCGAAACCCTCAGCCACCACCTCCATTGATGATGCCCGGGTGTTGATCGTCGATGACATCGCGATCAACCGCATGATTCTGACCGAGCAACTGCGTGGCTGGGGCATGGATTGCGTTGCCGTCGACAGTGGCCAGATGGCGCTCGACTTCCTCGAACATGCCGCGACCGGAATGGGTATCGAGGTCGATCTCGTGATCCTCGACTTCCAGATGCCCGGCATGTCGGGCGGCGAGGTGATCCGTCATGTGCGCGCCAATCCGGCGATCGCGGACACTCCGATCCTGCTTCTTTCGTCGGTGGACCAGGCGACCAAGCTCGACGCCGTCAGCGACCTGCGGATCGAAGCCACACTGACCAAGCCAACCCGCAACCGCGATCTGAGGATGGCCTCCGAGGAAATCATCCGCCTCCATCGCTCGAAACACATGCGCAAAGTTGTGGCAGACGCTGCCCAAACACAGACGTCGGAAGCCGCGGATGCGAAGACAGACGATACCGTTTCCGCCACGTCTGGGAACGCCGCGAAGACG
Organism: Hoeflea sp.; assembly: GCA_002707605.1. Lineage (GTDB taxonomy): Bacteria > Pseudomonadota > Alphaproteobacteria > Rhizobiales > Rhizobiaceae > Pseudohoeflea. Next base: position 45,668 of record PANK01000009.1, on the reverse strand, counting down.
GAAAAGCCGGCAGACGGTCTGCCCGATGCCAGCGGCAAGATCCTCGTGGCGGAAGACAATCCGGTCAACCAGATCGTTTTCCAGCAGTCGCTGGCAGCGCTCGGCCGTGAGCATGTCCTCGTCGAAAACGGCCGCGAGGCCGTCGCTGCCTGGAAAAAGGCAAAGCCGAGCCTGATCCTGATGGATATCTCGATGTCGGAAATGAACGGCTACGAAGCAACCGCAGAAATCCGCAAGATCGAGGCGAAAGAAGGCCTGCCGGGCACGTTGATCATCGCGGTCACGGCCCACGCCATGCAGGGCGACGAGGACAAGTGCCTGGCCGCCGGCTTTGACGATTATCTCGCCAAGCCGGTTTCCGTTGACAAGCTCGGCGAGAAACTGTCGCGCTGGATGCCGGACTTACAGATGGACCAGCCGGCGGTCGCATAGACTGCCGGATCAGAGCTCAAAACTTCAGCCCGCCTTTTCGAGCGAGGTGTCACGTCCCTCGCCGAAGCGGCGCTCGATATAGTCTGCGACCATTTCCTGGAAATCCTCGGCGATCTTCGGACCGCGCAAGGTCGCGGCCTTCTGGCCGTCGACAAAGACGGGGGCTGCGGGCGATTCGCCGGTACCCGGAAGCGAGATGCCGATATCGGCGTGCTTGGATTCGCCCGGCCCGTTGACGATGCAGCCCATGACCGCGACCTGCAGCGCCTCGACGCCGGGATATTTCTCGCGCCAGACCGGCATGTTGCGACGAAGATCGTCCTCGATGGTGCGCGCCAGTTCCTGAAACACGGTCGAGGTCGTACGCCCGCAACCCGGGCACGCGGCCACCACCGGCAGGAACTGCCGAAAGCCCATGACTTGCAGAAGCTCCTGCGCGACCACCACTTCCTTGGTGCGGTCGCCGCCCGGCTCCGGTGTCAGCGAGATACGGATGGTGTCGCCCACGCCCTGCTGCATGATGATGGCGAGTGCTGCCGAGGAGGCGACGATGCCCTTTGAACCCATGCCGGCCTCGGTGAGACCGAGATGGAGCGCATGGTCCGAGCGCTTGGCCATCTCAAGATAGACGGCAATCAGGTCCTGCACCTGGCTGACCTTGGCCGAGAGGATGATGCGATTGCGTTCCAGTCCCGTCTGCTCGGCGAGTTCGGCCGAAAGCAAAGCCGACTGGATGATGGCTTCGCGCATGACGGCACGCGCGCTCAGCGGCACGCTCTTGGCCTGGTTTTCGTCCATCAGCCGGGTCAACAGCGCCTGATCGAGCGAGCCCCAGTTCACACCGATGCGCACAGGCTTGGAATGCTCGATCGCCTTCTCGATGATCTCGATGAACTGCTTGTCCTTCTTCTCCTTGAAGCCGACATTTCCCGGATTGATCCGGTACTTCGCCAGCGCCTCGGCGCAGGCCGGATGATCGGCAAGCAGCTTGTGGCCGATATAGTGGAAGTCGCCGACGAGCGGCACGTCGATGCCGAGCCGTTCGAGACGCTCGCGGATACGCGGCACGGCAGCCGCACTCTCGTCGCGATCGACCGTGATGCGCACGATTTCCGAGCCGGCACGGTGGAGGGCTGCGACCTGCGCCACCGTCGCGTCGATATCTGCTGTATCCGTATTCGTCATCGATTGGACGACCACCGGTGCGCCACCACCCACGATCACGCCACCGACATCGACAGCGACACTGGAGCGGCGTTCGAGCGGACCTTCGATATCGGACATGGGGGCCTCTTGTTTCCTTGGCGGCGAAAGCTTCGCGCTGGGTCGCGCTTTCCGCGCGGCTTGTCAACTCTCGGGGCATTCTGCTTGCCTACGGCTTAAGCCGCACTTGTGGCAGACAGATGTCGGTTACGCCCGCGCACCATAGGCACGCGCCGCCATCTGCGCGAGTAGTGCCATCTCGGCTGTCATCGCCTCGGGGTCGGCATGATGCCCCTTGTCCGCGCCGCGCGACTTGATGCCCTCCACCGCATCAATCAACAGCCGCGCAAGCGCTGCGGATCGCAGTCCGCCGAGTTTCAGGCGCCCTTCGGCCACCGCCTTGTCCAGCCAGTCACGCAGCACCGTTTCCAGGTCGGCGAACCACTGCTCGGTGAGGTCGCCGCAGAGTTCGGCATTAACGCCGGCAAGCTCCATGCCGTGCTGGGTCGCCATCAATTCACGGAAAGGCGCAACGAATGCCGCATCGAAGAAGGCCTCCAGCCCGTCCGCAACGCTTGTCTTCGCCGCAAGCACGGCCTGCGCATCCTGCACGATCGCACCGAGGAACATCTCGACGAAGGTACGGAAGATCGCTTCCTTGTTGCGNAAATGGGTGTAGAGCGCCGGACGCGACATTCCGGCTGCGCGCGCTATGTCATCCATTGTCGTGCGCCGGTAGCCGTAGCTGGTGAANACCTCGAGCGCGGCTTTCAGCACGGCCGCGCGGCGCTGGTCGAGTTGATCGAAGCTAATATCTGACATCGTTGACATACTGACGTTTTTTGTTATTTTGTCAAGAATGATCGCCGGGAGGGAATCATGGAACTGCGCGTCAACGATACCATNCATCAGGTCGACGTCGAACCCGACATGCCCCTTCTTTGGGTCCTGCGCGACGAACTCGGCATCACCGGCCCCAAATACGGATGCGGCATAGCNCAATGCGGNGCCTGTACCGTCCATGTCGACGGCTTGGCAGTCCGCGCCTGCCAGATGCCGGTNGCNGAGGCCGAAGGCACCGAAATCACCACCATCGAAGGGTTGGGAACCCCCGACGCGCTNCANGCCGTGCAGGAAGCCTGGATCGAACACCAGGTCGCCCAGTGCGGCTACTGCCAGTCNGGGCAGATCATGCAGGCAGCGAGTNTTCTCGACATNCACCCGGAGCCGACAGATGAGCAAATCGACCGNGCCATGAGCGCCAATCTCTGCCGCTGCGGCACCTATCCGCGCATCCGCGCTGCGGTCCNTGCAGCCGCAGGCAAGCTGAGGAGCGCCTGAGATGAGCCGCGCNGGAACCATNACGCGCCGCACGCTTCTCGTCGGCTCCGCCGTCATCGCAGGCGGNGTCGCCTTCGGGGTCTATGCCGTCAGCACCCCGCACGCCAATCCGCTCNAGGANGAGNTCGGCCCCNNCGGCGCGACCTTCAATCCNTGGGTGATGATCACNCCCGANAAGATNGTNNTGATCGCGCCCCANNCCGATCTCGGNCAGGGNGCNGCNGGNATGCAGTCGCTGCTGATCGCCGAGGAAATGGANCTCGANCCCGGNGGTTACGAGATCGGGTTCGGCCCGCCTTCCGCCGCCTACTGGAACAGGGCGCAGGGCGACGAGTCAGCNCCCTTCATGTCGCAGGATGACAGCATCGTCGCNGANGGCGTGCGCGGCGCGATGACCTCGCTCTTCAAGGTGCTCGGCATGCAGATNACCGGCGGGTCGAGNTCGACGCCCGACAGTTTNGACAAGCTCCGCGAAGCNGGCGCCATCGCCCGNGAGACACTGAANGCCGCTGCGGCCAAGAAGCATGANNTCGATGTCGCGGGNCTGAAAACNGAAAANGGCNNNGTNATNCTGCCCGACGGCACGNCCATTCCCTACACCGATCTCGCCGAAGACGCCGCGAAGATCGAGCCNGTNACCGNCGTGGCCCTGCGCGATCCGTCGAAATGGCGGCTCATCGGCAAGGATGTCCGCCGCCCCGATATCGTCGCCAAGTCCACCGGCGCNNTGNNATANGGCATCGACCNGAANCTCGACNNCATGGTCTACGCCACCGTCAAGCTGAGCCCGCGGCGCGGCGCGCTCAATGGTTTCGATGCCGCCAATGCCGAGACAATGCGCGGCGTNAGCAAGGTCATGGAAATCACGGACGGCGTGGCCGTCGTCGCNGACAACACCTGGCGCGCTTTCAAGGCNGCAGAGGCAATCACCCTCGACTGGGCNCCATCGGAATATCCCGCCGANCAGGACGGACANTGGGAGAAGATCGCTTCAAGCTTCACCTCCGNGAGNCTCGATGCCGAGTGGCGCAATGACGGCGAGGTCGACACCGGGCTCGCNGAGGGNGGCGTCACCCAGGTCGAGTACCGCGCGCCCTATCTCGCCCATCAGCCGCTCGAACCGCTGAATGCGGTGGCGCTCGTNACCGACGAAAAGGCNGAGATCTGGGCCGGGCACCAGATCCCCCGTTACGTGCAGGAAAAGGTGGCCGCNATNACCGGCCACGACAAGGAACAGGTGATCTTCCACAACCAGTATACCGGCGGCTCCTTCGGCCACCGGNTGGAGTTTCACAACATCACCGCCGCAGCCGAGATCGCCAATGCGATGCGTGGCACGCCGGTCAAGCTCACGCTGTCGCGCGAAGAGGATTTCGCCACCGACTATCCCCGCCAGATCTCCATCGCACGCGGCCAGGGCGTGGCCCGCGACGGACAGGTTCAGACGCTTGCCCTCGACATCGCCTCGCCGTCCGTCCTGCGCTCGCAGATGGGACGCCTGGGCGTCTCCGTGCCCGGGTCGGATGCGCAGCTGCCCGCCGGCGCCTGGAACGCGCCCTATGAGGTGCCGAATTTCCGGGTCCGCGCCTATGCCGTCGAAGGCCTCGCGCCCACATCGAGCTGGCGTTCGGTCGGCGCTTCGACCGCAGGCTTCTTCATCGAAAGCTTCGTCGATGAGGTGATCGCGGTCGCAGGTGCCGATCCGCTCGAGGAGCGTCTCAGGCTCTGCAACTGGAACGTGGCGCGCGGCGTGCTCGAAGCCGTCGGCGAAATGTCGAACTGGGGCGGGGAGCTCCCCGTCAACAAGGGCCGTGGCATAGCCATGGTCGTAAGCTTCGGCGTACCGACCGCAGAGGTGGTTGAGGTCACGAAGACGGACCAAGGCATCCGCATCGACAAGGTCTGGGTGGCCGCGGACGTCGGACGTGTGGTCGATCCGGTCAATATCGAGAACCAGGTTCAGGGCGCGGTCGTCTGGGGCCTCGGCCATGCTATGAACTGCGAGCTCACCTATTCCGACGGCATGGCGCAGCAATCGAACTTCAACGATTTCGAGGGCATGCGGCTTTACCAGTGTCCCGATATCGAGGTGCGGATGCTGGAAAAAACCGGCAGGGTAAAGGGCATCGGAGAGCCACCGGTACCGCCAGCTGCGCCGGCGCTCGCCAATGCGATTTTCGCGGCGACGGGCGAGCGCATCCGTGAGATGCCGTTCAACAAGCACATTGATTTCGTTTGAGGAGACAGGTCATGAAATCCGCACTCCTCACCGCCTTTGCGTTACTCGCGCTCTCTTCGGTATCCCTTGCCCAGAGCGAGGGCGAACCAGCCGCACCCGAGACACCGGCTGCCAACGAGACACCTGCCGAACCTGCACTCTCGCGGGAAGAAGGTCTGGCCGCCTGGGACAAGGTTTACGCCGTCACCAGCCATCCGCGTTGCGCCAACTGTCATGTCGGCGCTGACAACATCCCGGTCTGGTCAGGTCCCAGCTACGGCGTGCGCCAGCCGCACGGGATGCATATTTCCGGCGGCGAAAGCCGCATCGGCGCGGAGTTTATCCAGTGCCAGACCTGCCACATGGAAACCCAGACCGGCGAACCCCATGCTGCGCCTGGCGCTCCGGAATGGCATCTCGCCCCCGTCGAACAGCAGTGGATCGACAAGTCGTCCGCCGAGATCTGCCGCCAGTTCAAGGATCCCGAGATGAACGGCGACCGGTCGCTGGAAGACATGGCACTCCACGTGCGCGATGACGAACTGGTCGCCTGGGGCTGGAAGCCCGGCGGCAATCGCGAACCGGCTCCCGGAAGCGCCGAGGAAACCTACCAGGCCATCGAAACCTGGGCCGCCGCCGGGGCACCCTGCCCCGACAACTGAGTCCAGCGGCCCGTTACGCCGCTTTGGCGTCCTCCGACTTGAGGTCCCGCACAGCTTCCGCCACCGCCCTGTTGACGGGCGTGGCCTCGAAACCGCCGACGAAGTCTTCAAACTTCGAGCCATCCAGCGCGTGCGGCGTGAACCAGAGATAGGACATCTCGCTGACCTCCCGCCACATCGGGCTGAAGAACCCGGCGGCGCGCAGCGCGATCCAGGGCAGTGATCCGCGGCGCAGCCGCTTGCCCGTCGCGATATCGAGATGCCGGCCCATTTCCTTGCCGGTGATCGTATGACCGGCGAAGGTGAAGACATTGAAGCCCGGCAACTCGGCGTGACGCTCGGCCAGCATCACGAAAGCCCGCGCCAGATCCGGCAGATAGGCAAACGAATGGGCGATGTCGGTGCGTCCCGGCCAGACGTATTTGTGCTTGTGCAGCGAGCCTGCGATCACGAGATCGAACCACGAACCGCGTCCCGGTCCTCCATAGAAATCCCCGGCCCGAAGCACCGTCGTCGGCACGCCTTCGTCGCGCGCGGCCTCCTCGAAACGGGCTTCCATGGCGATACGGATCGCGCCCTTCCTCACCGACCCGACGGACGGCGTGTCCGGTCCGGCAAGTGCCGGGATCTCGTGGCCGTAATTGTAGACATTGCCGGCGAACAGGTGAAACGCCTTGTGCGCCTTGGCGGCGGCGATGACGTTCTCGGTCAGCACCGGACACATCTTCGCCCAATCGGGGTAAAGCGGATTGAGCCCGTTGAAGATGACGTCGGCACCTTCGGTTGCAGCGATCAGCTCGTCGGCCTTCATGGCATCCGCCCGGCGTGCTTCGGCTCCAGCGAGACTGTCCGGCAAATGCCCGTCGCGGGTAATTGCAAGAACAGTATGGCCTGCCGCCATGGCGGCCTGCGTGACGACGTGACCGAGGCGCCCTCTGGCGCCGAGAACTGCGATTGTGAGTGGCATTTTCGATCTCCTTGTCCTGATGACACGAAGATGGATCATTGGATTTTGAATGGAAACTGCTTGTAATTGCTTGAGCTCCATTCAAAAATGAATGCATGCAAGATTTGGACTGGAACCTGCTCAAGAGCTTTCTCGCTGTCGTCGAAACCGGAAGCCTGACTGCAGCTGCAAAACAGCTGAACGCGAGCCAGCCGACGCTTGGGCGCCACATCGCCGAGCTTGAGAGCTGCATCGGGGCGACCCTGCTTAGACGCACGCCGCAAGGCCAGGAAATCACCGAGGCAGGCGCGGCGTTCCTCGCCGATGTCCACGCCATGCGCGACGCGTCCGATGCGATCCTCCGTCGTGCCGCAGGCGGCGAGCGGGAGGTGCGGGGCACGGTCCGCATTACCGCGAGCGTGGTAATCGGAAGCCTCGTCCTGCCGCGCATCGTTGCAGGTCTGCGCCGGCAGCACCCGGACCTCGAGATCGAGATCGTCGCCACCGATTCCGTCGACAATCTGCTCAGGCGCGATGCCGATATCGCCATTCGCATGGTCAAGCCGACACAGGTGGATCTGGTCGCCCGCCATATCGGCGACATCCCGCTGGTGGCCGGTGCGCGGCGGGATTATTTCGAGCGACGCGGGAAGCCGAATGTCGCCAGCGACCTGCTGCAACACGACGTTCTGGGATTTGACCGGGACGATGCCCTGCAGCGTGGCTTTGCAGCCTTCGGCGTTGCGATCGACCGCTCCTTCTTCAAGGTCAGGAGCGACAACCATCTGGTTCTTTGGCAGGCGTTGAGACAGGGGGCTGGGATCGGCTTCGCCCAGAAGCCCTTGTTCCAGGCTGAGCCGGATCTGGAGACCGTGCTTCCGGATCTGAAAATTCCGCACCTTCCGGTCTGGCTGACGGCCCACCGCGACATCCGCCACGCCCCGCGTATCCGCGCCGTTCTCGACGGTCTGGAGAACGGTCTGACCGCGTATATTGCCGGCGAATGGATCTGATCCCGCTATATCACTCGGCCCGGTCGGCATACCGCGCCAGCCGCGAGCCGGCGAGCACCACGAAAAGCGGGACTGTGATCCCGATATACACGATTGCCAGGCCGAAACGCTCGGCCACCAGCCCGATGACCGATGGCATGAACAGCAGTCCGGAATAGCCGAAGAAGGTAACGAAGGAGATGCCGACGCCCTTGCCGATCCCCGGCATGTTGCCAGCCGCAGAAAACAGCACCGGTACGAGGTTGGCGATACCCAGTCCCGCAATGGCAAATCCTGCGACAGCCCAGATCGCTCCCGGCGCACAGCCGACGATCAGCAGTCCCATAATGGTGAAAACGACGGAAACGCGTACCGTGTTGACCGCGCCGTACCTGTCGCGGATCGCATCGCCCAGAAACCGCATCAGCGCCATACCCGCTGAAAATGACGCGAAGGCAAGGCCCGAAAGCGCGGCATCGGCACCGAAGGCGTCGCGGAGATAAAGCGCACTCCAGTCGAGACTGGCCCCTTCCGGCTCCATGGCGAACAGACACATCAATCCCATCAGCCAGAGCGTGAGGTTGCGGAAAGGCGGCACCGTCGCGGGCAGGTCCGCGCCACCTGCGTCATCCGGATGGGGCCGGTCCGGAAAAATGCGCGGCCAGGCGAGAATACCGAGAATGAGCGCGACAACCGTCACGGCCAGCGCGTGGGCCCAATTGCCGGCGAAATCGATAATCAGACCGCCAGACGCCGCGCCGATCAGTCCACCCAGGCTCCAGAAGCCGTGACAGGAGGACATGATCGCTCGACGCTCGCTTCGCTCCACTTCCACCGCGTTGGCATTCATCGCCACGTCCGTTCCAGCCACGGCCGCGCCCATCAGGGCGAGGGCCATTGCACCGGTGACGGCGTTTGGCACGATATTGACCAGAATAAAGACAGGCGTGACGACGAAAACCATCACCCGCAACAGCCCATGGGAGCCGTGCCGCGAGACCCACCAGCCGACAAGCGGCATAGACGCCATCGAGCCGAGACCGAAAAACAGGATCATCAGCCCGATGGCCGATTCCTGCAGTCCCAGTTTGGCCGCGAATTCCGGTACTTTCGGCGCCCAGTTGCCGACCAGATAGCCGTTTTGCAGGAACATCAATGCAATCGCCGCTCGCTCCGCGGTAAACAGCGGAAGCCGCTTCATCTCGACACTATCCACGCGCCATTTCCTTTCCGCGCACCCGCACGATTTCCGCACCTGTCGCCGCGATCAACGACAGATCCTGATCTTTATCCTCTTCCACCAGAAGCGTAACTTCAGGCGAAAATGGCGCGATCCTGTAGGGAGCCGCCTCGGTAAATTTATCCCCGTCAGCGGCGGTAATGATGTGACGGCTACGCTCGGCAACCCTGGCCTTGAATACCTGTTCCTCGGCATCGGAGGCAAACATCCCCTCGCCCCGTACGATACCGCACGTGCCGAGTACGAAGACGTCGGGATAGAGGCCATCGAGCGACGCGGTTGCCCGCGCGCCGATACTGCCGCCAAGCTCCCGGTTCACGCTTCCACCCGTCATGATAACCTCGACATCGCTCGAAAGCGTCAGTACGGCGGCGATGGCGGGCGCATTGGTCATCACCGTCATCTGGCGGCCCGGCCGGATCGCTTCGGCGACCGCAAGGTTGGTCGATCCCGCATCGATGAAGACGAAACCACCCTCCGGCAGGCGTGTCGCAATCTCGGCGGCAAACGCGGCCTTAAGCGGATGTCCGTTGGCCACCCTCTCACTGAACGGTCGCGCCGGTGCGCGCAGCAGCGCACCGCCATACACCCGCTCACAAAATCCGTCTGATGCGAGTTCGCGGAGATCACGCCTGATCGTGTCCTCCGAAACGCTGAATTCCCGCGCCAGATCGGCGGCGACAACACGTCCGGAGAGTTCGAGCCGATCCCGTATGACGGCCTGACGTTCTTGTGTCAGCATGAAACGTGCACCTTTCCGCTTAAAACGGCAAAAACATGCATATTTAGGCGACTATCGAAAGTCAATCCGGAATAATCCGGAAATAGCGGGCGAGATCTGAGGAGATTATGGCGAAATTGGAACAAGCACTCACCACCGCGCGTTGAAGCTCCACCAGAACGCCTGGTTTGTTTTGAAACTGGAGAGATTTCATATGTCCGTCGGTACAATTCTGCTGATCATCCTTATTCTGCTTCTGATCGGCGCGATCCCCACCCGCGCCCGCTTCGGCAACGCCCCGATGGGCATCCTCGGCGTCATTCTCGTCGTCGTCATCATCCTGATGTTGCTTGGACACATATAAGCCGGGCCGCAGACGCGTCTTGCGTCGGAACGCACCCCGCATAAACGAAACAGGCCGCCGGTCACCCGGCGGCCTTTTTCATGTCGTCTACCGAATGGCTTTCGGGAAACCCTACGCCTCGTAGACTACGATCAGGTCCTTGGCATCGATCTGCTCGCCCGCCTTGACGAGAACCTCGGCCACCGTGCCGTCACGTTCGGCGTGGATGGCAGTCTCCATCTTCATCGCCTCGATCGACACGAGCACATCGCCGGCCTTCACCTCCTGGCCGCTCGACACGGCCACAGTGGAGATCACGCCCGGCATCGGCGCACCGACATGTGCCTCATTGGTGGGATCGACCTTCTGGCGGACGGCGGCGGCTGATGCCCCATGGATGCGATCGGGCACCTTCACCCGGCGCGGCTGGCCGTTGAGCTCGAAGAAGACGGTGACCATTCCCTTGTCGTCGGTCTCGCCGGTGGCGAGATTGCGCACGACCAGTGTCTTGCCCTGTTCGATCTCCACGAACATCTCGTCGCCTACTTCGAGCCCGTAGAAGTAGGACGGCGTAGGCAGTGTGCTGACAGGCCCGTAGGTTTCGGCCAGAACCGCATAGTCGGTGAAGACCTTGGGGTACATGAGATAGGAGGCGAATTCGAAATCGCTCACCTTGCGCTCGAGCTTGGTCTCTATCTCATTGCGCTCGGCGTCGAGATCCGCATCCGGCAGCAGGGAGCCGGGGCGTTCGGTATAGGCTTTCTCGCCCTTCAGAACCTTCTTCTGCAGATCCTTCGGCCAGCCNGACGGCGGNTGCCCCAGATCGCCCCGCATCATCGANACCACTGAATCGGGGAAGGANACGTCCTTGGACGGGCTGGTGACGTCNGCGACAGTGAGATCCTGGCTGACCATCATCAAGGCCATGTCGCCNACCACCTTCGANGANGGCGTCACCTTGACGATATCGCCGAACATCTGNTTGGCATCGGCATAGGCNTGCGCCACTTCATGCCAGCGGGTNTCNAGCCCCANNGAACGCGCCTGCTCCTTGAGGTTGGTNAACTGTCCGCCCGGCATCTCGTGCAGATAGACTTCAGATGCAGGNCCCTTCAGNTCGCTNTCNAANGCCGCATANTGGTGGCGCACCGCCTCCCAGTAGAAGGAGATGCGGCGNATCCATTCGGGATCGAGACCCGGATCGCGCTCNTGACCNTGAAGCGCCTCGACGATGGAGCCGAGGCAGGGCTGNGAGGTGTTGCCCGACAACGCATCCATCGCCGCGTCCACCGCATCCACGCCGGCATCGACGGCTGCCAGAACCGTGGCGGCCGAAATCCCAGACGTATCATGGGTGTGGAAATGGATCGGCAGATCGGTCGCCTCACGCAAGGCCTTGAAGAGCTGCGTGGCGGCGGCAGGCTTTAAAAGCCCCGCCATATCCTTGACCGCGATGATGTGCGCCCCGGCCTTTTCGAGTTCGGCGGCCAGCTCGGTGTAATATTTGAGATCGTATTTCGGGCGCGCCGAATTGAGGATGTCGCCCGTATAGCAGATCGTCGCCTCGCAGAGTTTGTTCTCCTCACGCACGGCGTCCATCGACACCCGCATGTTCTCCACCCAGTTCAGGCAGTCGAAGACACGGAACAGGTCGATGCCGCCGGCGGCTGCCTGACGGACATAATACTTCACCACGTTGTCGGGGTAGTTCTTGTATCCCACGCCGTTGGCGCCGCGTAAGAGCATCTGCAGAAGCAGGTTCGGCGCATTGTGACGGATCTTGTCGAGGCGCTCCCAGGGGTCTTCTGTCAGGAACCGCATGGCGACATCGAAGGTCGCCCCGCCCCAGCATTCGAGCGAAAGGAGTTGCGGCAGTGCCCGCGCATAGGTGCCGGCGATCTTGACGATATCGTCGGTCCGCATGCGGGTGGCGAGCAACGACTGGTGGCCGTCCCGCATGGTGGTGTCGGTCATCAGGACACGCTTTTCGTTGCGCATCCATTCACCGAATTTCTCCGGGCCCAGCTCGTCGAGCTTCTGCTTGGTCCCGTCGACGATGGGACGATCCGTATAGGGCACGCGCGGCGCGGCGACATCTTCGGCGGGCCGCGGCCGGTCGCGGGTCTCGGGATGGCCGTTGACGGTCACATCAGCAAGATAGGTTAGGAGCTTCGTGGCCCGGTCCTTGCGCTTGACCTGGCTGAAGAGTTCCGGCGTGTTGTCGATGAACTTCGTCGTATAGGTGTTGTCGCGGAATTTAGGGTGCGTGATGATCGCTTCGAGAAAGGTGAGGTTGGTCGCAACACCGCGGATGCGGAACTCGCGCAATGCGCGATCCATCCGCTGGATGGTTTCCTCGGGCGTCGGCGCCCAGGCGGTCACCTTCTCGAGCAGCGGATCGTAGAAGCGGGTGATCACCGCGCCCGAATAGGCGGTGCCGNCATCAAGGCGAATGCCGAAGCCGGTCGCACCGCGATAGGCAGTGATACGGCCATAATCCGGAATGAAGTTCTGNTCNGGNTCNTCGGTGGTGATCCGGCACTGCAGCGCATGNCCGTTGAGCTTGATNTCGTTCTGCGCCGGCACGCCCGATTCCGGTGTTCCGATTGCGAAGCCATCGAGAATGTGGATCTGCGCCTTGACGATNTCGATNCCGGTGACTTCCTCGGTCACCGTGTGNTCGACCTGGATGCGCGGATTGACCTCGATGAAATAGAACTTNCCNGTATCGGCATCCATCAGGAATTCGACNGTGCCCGCACCGATATANTCGGTCGCNTCGGCGATCTTCAGCGCGTAGCCGGANAGTTCNNCGCGCTGNCTCGGCNTNNAGATAAGGCGCCGGCGCGCGCTCGACGACTTTCTGGTTGCGGCGCTGGATCGAGCAGTCNCGCTCGAAGAGATGCACGGCGTTGCCNTGGGTATCGCCCAGAACCTGCACCTCGACATGGCGGGCACGTTCGATGAGCTTTTCGAGATAGACTTCGTCCTTGCCGAAGGCAGCCTTCGCCTCGCGCTTGGCTTCNGTCACTTCGCGGGCGAGCTCATCCTTCGAGCGGATGGCGCGCATGCCGCGACCACCACCNCCCCAGGANGCNTTCAGCATGATNGGATAGCCGACCTCGTCCGCNAGACGCTCGACCTCCTTCATGTCGTCGGGCAGCGGCTCGGTGGCAGGAACCACGGGAACGCCGATCTCGATGGCGAGATTGCGCGCTGCCACCTTGTTGCCGAGCCGGCGCATGGTCTCCGGCTTGGGNCCGATGAAAATGATGCCGTTCTCGGCACAGGCATCNGCNAATTCGGGGCTTTCGGAGAGTAGACCGTAGCCGGGGTGGATCGCGTCGGCGCCAGAGAGTTTCGCGACGCGGATCACCTCGTCGATCGACAGATAGCTCTCGATCGGGCCCAGGTCGCGCTCCAGATGGTCGCCACGGCCCACCTGATAGCTCTCGTCGGCCTTGAACCGGTGCAGCGCAAGCTTGTCCTCCTCGGCCCAGATTGCGACNGTCTTGATGCCGAGTTCGTTGGCCGCGCGAAAGACACGGATGGCGATTTCGGACCGGTTGGCGACGAGAATTTTGGAAATTGACACAGATACCCTCCCAAGCTCACGCAGAATGCAGAATGCATGCTGGCTCAGTGCAATATGAGATTCTTACAGCCAGATTTTGTGCGGTGCAACCAAGCGCTCGATCACAACGATTTCGCCGTGATCGTGTTCCGTGGAGCGACAACCACACACAGGGGATCGGCGGCCGGGATGGGAGTCTAGGAAATCAGGCCGCGCCGGAAGGCGATTGCCACCGCATGATGGCGGTTNCNNGCNTCNAGCTTGTTCTGGATNCCGTTCATGTACCAGTCGACNGTGTGGGTGGAGAGCCCGAGCGTCGATCCCATCTCCCCNGANGTATANCCCTGCGCCAGAAGGCTCAGCGTNTCGATCTCACGCTTTGTCATGTTGTGNCTGCGATTGGCGGGGTCGGAGACCGGCACACCGAGATTTGCGCTCTCGAGNAGCGCCCAGAGNGCCTTGCGGGCAACCGCCTCGAACATNAGGATTTCGCCNGAGGATAGCTCCACCGGCCGNCCGGCGACCATCAACGTACCGGCCAGCCCCTGACGACCGTGNACCGGGAACACGTAACCGTCCTCAAGCCCGTATTTCTTCGCCTGTTTGAGCATCCGGACAATGCGTTTGGCCTGGGGATCGTCCTCGAAAAAGGCTGCGGCCTCNCGCCAACGGAAACCGTTCTGGCAATAACCGAGATATCGCAGCGTCGGGTCTATCGCAGAATACTTGCGCTTGACGTAGGTTTCCGGCCAGCCATCGGGCCACCTTCCGGCCAATACGAGGCTTTCCTGCTCTGCGCGCAGAAGTGGCTGNCGTGTCAANGTGAAGTAGTCGAAGCCTGCTTCATTGATCACATCTTCCAGCAATANGTTGATATCCTCGATACTTGCCCCGGAAATGTCGAGTTCAAGAAATCGGAACAGTGCTGCCTTGTCCATTCCCTCACCAATATTTGGGCTTCCGGCATCACGTCGTGAACATCTTCGTTGACGCGCCCCATAGCGCACCGAAACCCCTGTAAATTATTGGGAGAAAAGTCGACCCTGCCGCGCGCCGGGTCAACTAGCGAAATGTAACGTAACTTACGAAACGCACAAATTGCGAAAATTTATCATCTCGTTTTGCTAAATATTGGCAAAACAGAAAAGCCGGCCTCTCTGAGGCCGGCTTATATTTTGTTCCATCTATGCGTTTCGCTTAGATGCAGGCCGCGAAGAGTTCCCTNGTGTTTTCTTCTGTCAGCTTCACCGGGTTTCCACCAGCCGTCGGGTCGACCAGTGCCATCTTCACCATCTCATCGATCCGGTCGGTACCGACGCCGATTTCCGACAGTTTGTCCGGAACGCCGAGTTCCTTGCGCAGCTTGATGACGTAATCGAGGAAACCGTCAAATCCACCGTCGATGCCGAGATAGGCGGCAGCGCGCGCGATGCGGTCCTCGATCGCCTCACGATTGAAGACCAGAACCGCAGGCATCACCACGGCATTGGTCAGGCCATGGTGGGTATTGTAGATCGCGCCCACAGGATGCGACAGCGAATGGATGGCGCCGAGCCCCTTCTGGAAGGCGACAGCCCCCATGGCGGCCGCACTCATCATCTCCGCACGCGCATCGATGTCGTTCGGGTTGGCGACGACCTTCGGAAGGTTTTCCTTCACCAACCGCATGCCCTCGAGCGCGATACCCTGCGACATCGGGTGGTAGAACGGCGAGGAGTAAGCCTCGAGGCAGTGCGCGAAGGCATCCATGCCGGTGCCGACCGTGATCATCTTCGGCATGCCGACCGTGAGCTCGGGGTCACAGATGGTGACCGCCGGAAGCATCTTCGGATGAAAGATGATCTTCTTCACGTGGGTTTCGGAATTGGTGATCACGCCCGCGCGGCCGACTTCCGAGCCGGTACCCGCCGTTGTCGGAACCGCGATGATCGGCACGATGGCATCCGCATCGGCACGGGTCCACCAGTCGCCGATATCCTCGAAATCCCAGACCGGACGGGTCTGGCCGACCATCAGCGCGATGGCCTTGCCGAGATCGAGACCCGAGCCGCCACCGAATGCGATCACGCCGTCATGGCCACCGGCCTTGAAGGCTTCGATGCCGGCCGCGAGATTGATCTCGTTNGGNTTGGGATCNACTTCGGANAAGAGGCCGCGGCCAAGGCCGGCGGCATCCAGGATATCGAGCGCGTTTGCCGTGATCGGAAGCGATGCCAGCCCCTTGTCGGTGACCAGCAACGGNTTTTTCATGCCGGCCGCTTTGGCGGCGTCCGCGAGTTCGCTGATACGGCCGGCGCCGAAGCGCACGGCAGTGGGGTATGACCAGTTGGCGACGAGACTCATGCCTTCTTCTTTCTCATGTAGTAGGATTTCGGTCGTGTCAGGTTATGAAAACCGATCTCGGACAGCGAGCCGCCGCGGCCGGTGTCTTTGCAGCCGGTCCAGCAGAGGGCCGGATCGAGATAGTCGGCGCGGTTCAGGAACACGGTGCCTGTCTGCATTTCATCAGCGATACGCTCGGCGCGCTCGGGGTCGTTGGTCCAGAGCGAAACCGTAAGGCCGTACTGACAGTCGTTCATCAGCTTGATGGCTTCCTCGTCACTGTCGACGGGCATGATGCCGACGACCGGTCCGAAGCTTTCATCGCGCATCACGCGCATGTCGTGGTTCACGTCGACGAGGATCTGCGGCATCAGGTAGGCGCCGCCGTCATCCTCCGGGAACTTGGCCGGATCGACGATCGCCTTCGCGCCGTCGGCGATGGCTTCCTTGGTCTGCTCGCGCACTTCGTTGGCGAAACGCACATTGGCCATCGGTCCGATCGTGGTTTCCGGATCGAGCGGATTACCGAGCTTGAGGTTTTCGGCCCAGGCCTTCGCCTTNTCGACGAACTCGTCATAGAGCGGCCGTGCGACGTAGATNCGCTCGATACCGCAGCAGCACTGACCGGCATTGAAGAGCGCGCCGTCCATCAGCGTGTCGACGGCCCAGTCGATATCGCAGTCGTCCATCACATAGCCCGGATCTTTGCCGCCGAGCTCGAGACCGATACCGGTGAATGTGCCNGCNGCNGCCTTCTCGATGGCCTTGCCGCCACCNACCGAGCCGGTGAAGTTGATGAANTCGAAGGCGCCCGACGAGATCAACGCCTCGGAGACNGGGTGATCNAGGAAGACATTGGTGACGACGTCNTCGGGNACGCCGGCTTCGTGGAAGGCNCGCGCGATGCGNTCGCCNACGAGCAGCGTNTGCGTCGAATGCTTGATGATGACCGTGTTGCCGGCGATGAGNGCCGGAACGATCGTGTTGATCGCCGTCATGTAGGGNTAGTTCCACGGGGCGATCACGAAGACGACGCCATGCGGCACGCGCTCGATCTTGCGGGTTGCCTTGTCCGACTCTTCGATGACGATCGGCGAAAGCGCCCGCTCGGCGATCTCGGCCATATAGGCGGTGCGCTCGTTCACGCCGCCGAACTCACCGCCGTAACGGATCGGGCGGCCCATCATGTGGGCCAGTTCCGGCACGACCTCTTCTTTCATCTCGTTAAGGCGGTTGATACCGGCCTTGACCAATTCGATGCGCTCGGCGAGCGGGCGGGCGGCCCAACCCGGCTGCGCGNCGCGCACCTTGGCGACAACCGCCTCGGCTGCGTCCTTNTCGAGAATGTCACGTTCGGCGAAGACCGAACCGTCGACCGGGGAAATACATTTCAAAACAGACATTTTCCGTCTCCTAGAAGCATTTCGGAAAGGGTCTTGCCGCTCGGGCAATCCCGCGCCGAAACGCGGTTATTATTTCCGGCTTNAGCCGGTTTTCATCAGGCATCNCNACGACGGCCCCAGCGGCCCGTCTGTCGCGGCGTCACGCCCTTTCGAAACCTCGCTTGAGTTCCCAATCGGTGACTGCCTTGTCGAACTCTTCCTGTTCCCATTCCGCACAGCGGACATAATGATCGACGACCGCGTCGCCAAGNGCGGCGCGCAGCATCTTCGAACCACGCAGCGTCTCGGTCGCCTCACGCAGCGAAGCGGGAATGTGGNGGGCGTTTTCGTTCTGGTAGATGTCGCCGCGNGTGGGCTCTGCCAGTTCGAGCTTTTCCTCGATACCNGCGATACCGGCGGCCANCAGCACGCCCAACGCGAGAAACGGATTGAGATCCGACCCGCCGATGCGGCACTCCACACGCACGCCCTTGGAGCCCTCGCCGCAAAGCCGGAAACCGGCGGTGCGGTTATCCACCGACCAGACGAGGCGGGTCGGCGCGAANGTGCCCTTCATGAAGCGNTTGTAGCTGTTGACGTAGGGCGCCAGGAANACCGTGTACTCATCGGCATATTTGATGAGCCCGGCCATGAAATGGCGCATGAGCTCGGACATGCCGTGGTCGCCGTCCTTGTCGTAGAAGGCGGGCTTGCCGTCTGCCCAGAGCGACATGTGAACGTGCGAGGAGGACCCCACCTTCCTGGCGTCCCACTTGGGCAGGAAGGTCGCNGCCTTGCCGTGCATCCANGCGATTTCCTTGACCGCATGCTTGGCGATGGTGTGNTGGTCGGCGCAATCGAGCGCCTCGGCGTAACGGATGTTCAGCTCTTCCTGGCCGGTTTCGGCCTCACCCTTGGAATTCTCGACCGGCACGCCGGCGGCCACCAGATGATTGCGGACAGGGCGCATGATGCCCTCTTCCTTGGTGGTCTGAAGAATGTGGTAGTCCTCGTTGTAATCGCTGATCGGCGTCATGTCGCGGTAGCCCGAGCGGGCAAGGTCGCGGTAGCTCTGCTCGAACAGGAAGAACTCCAGTTCGGTCGCCATCATCGCATCGTAGCCGAGTTCCTTGAGGCGTGCGCGCTGAACCTTGAGGATCTGGCGCGGCGACTGNGGCACCGGTTCATGGGTGTGGTGNTCGAGGAGATCACANAGCACCAGNGCNGTNCCTTCGAGCCAGGGAACCCGGCGCATCGTCGAGAGGTCAGGCTTCATGACGTAGTCGCCATAGCCCGCCTGCCAACTCGTCGTCGCGTAGCCGTCGGGTGTGGCCATCTCNAGGTCGGTCGCAAGCATGTAGTTGCAGCAGTGGGTTTCCTCGTGGGAGCTTTCGAGGAAGTTGGTGACATGGAAGCGTTTGCCCATCAGGCGCCCCTGCATGTCCACGCAGCAGACGAGAACCGTGTCAATTTCGCCGGCCTCGGCCGCCATCTTCAGTTCCTGGATCGTGAGATTACCGGCCATGGGTGACACCTGTAGTTAGTTTTGTCCTTAGCGGACCGCTTCTGCGAGCGTGTTGACTACAAACCGCCCCCCGGAAAAACCGGGAGGCGGCGATTTCGTACCGGATAGCCTTAGTCGTTGTTGTAAGGGAAGCCGGCGCTGTTGATGACCTTGTTNTAGTCCTTGAAGATCTGGACCACCTTGGCCTTGGTTTCGCTTTCTTCCGCNATCTCGTCCCAGAACTTGATAGCGGCGTTTTCGACTTCCTTCCATTCCTTTGCCGGAACCGTACGCAGCTGCAGCTTGTCGCCAGTGGCGCGGAGCTTGGCCTCACCGCCCCAGTACCACTGGTTGCGGAACGTGTGACCACCTTCCATGCAGGACATGTAAAGCTGCTTGAGGTGATCCGGCAGGTCCGCCCACTTCTTCTCGTTGGCAAACCAGGAACCGATCCAGGCGCCCGAGATGTTGTTGGTGAGGAAGTAGTCGGTCACATCGGCCCAGCCGACCGTGTAGTCTTCGGTGATACCCGACCAGGCCATGCCGTCGAGCTCGCCGGTCTGAACGGCGACTTCGGCGTCTTCGTAGGGAATCGACACCGGAACCACGCCGAACTGGGCGAGGAANCGNCCGGCCGTCGGGAAGGTGTAGAGCTTGAGACCGGACAGGTCTTCGAGGCTCTTGATTTCCTTCTTGGTGTTGAAGTTGCACGGGTCCTGGCCCGCTGCCGAAAGCCAGACGACGCCGCCGGCATCGGAATAGGCCTTCTTCCAGATNTCCTTGAGGCCGTACTGTTCGAACAGCACCGGCACGTCGAGGATCGAACGGGTGGCAAACGGGAAGTAGCCGCCGAACACACCGACTTCGACCGGAGACGCCATCGAATCGTCGTCCGAATGGACGGCGTCGATGGTGCCTGCCTGCATGGCACGGAAAAGTTCGCCGGTCGGAACGATCTGGTCGGCGAAGAAGAGTTCGATCACCATCTCGCCGTCGGCAGCCTTGTTGAAGGCATCGACGAAGGGCTGGGTCACATACTGGCCGAGCGTTGCACCGGCATAGGTCTGCATGCGCCAGCGGATCGGCTCCTGCGCGATCACCGGCGGAGCGGCGAGCGTGGTCGTTGCTGCGGCACCGGCAATGCCGGCCTTTGTAAGTAGTTGACGCCGTTTAAGCATGTTGATGTTCTCCTTCTGGTGGTCTGCCGTTTGTTTTTGTCGTTATCGTTACCCTTGCAGTTTGCCGCGGAACTGTTCCGGCAGCCACAAAGCCAGTTCCGGGAAGANCATCACGATGATCAGGGTGAGAAGCATCACCGCGACGAATGGAATGACGGACATGTAGATGTCCTTGAGCCCGACCTCCGGCGGCGACATGGCGCGCATGAGGAACAGGTTATAGCCGAAGGGCGGGGTCATGTACGCGATCTGGCAGGTGATCGTGTAGAGCACGCCATACCAGATGAGATCGAAGCCGAGCATCTTGACGAGCGGCACATAAAGCGGCGCGACGATGACGAGCATGGCCGTATCGTCGAGGAACGTNCCCATCAGCAGGAAGCTGAGCTGCATCAGAACCAGCACCTGCCAGGGCTCAAGACCCAGCCGCCCGAGGAAGAAGTTCTCGATTGCCCGNACGGCTCCAAGNCCGTCGAAAACGGCACCGAAACAGAGCGCTGCGAGAATGATCCACATGAACATGCAGGAGATCCCGAGCGTCTTGCGCACAGTGTTCTCGAACACTTCCTTCGTCAGCCGGCGCTTGATGACGGCNGCNAGNGTNGCGGCCANTGCGCCGACGGCCGAGCTTTCCACCAGACTGGTNACGCCCATCAGGAACAGGCCGTTCATNAGGAAGAAGATCATGAAGGGCAGAATGCCNGCACGCAGCAGCGCGAAGCGTTCCTTCCAGGTGATGGCGTCGCGTTCCTCGCGGCTGAGCGGCGGACCGAGTTCCGGCTGGATACGGCAACGCACGGCGATNTAGACGATGAACAGCGTCGCCATGAGAAGNCCGGGAAAGACGCCCGCGAGCCAGAGCTGGCTGACCGGCTGACGCGCGATCATGCCGTAAAGGACGAGCACCACCGAAGGCGGGATGAGAATGCCGAGCGACGAGCCCCCCTGGATCACGCCGGTGATCATCTGCTTGTCGTAGCCACGNCGCAGNAGTTCCGGCAGCGCGATGGTCGCGCCGATTGCCATGCCGGCCACCGACAGGCCGTTCATCGCCGAAATGATCACCATCAGTCCGATCGTGCCGATGGCAAGACCGCCCGGAATGGGGCCGAACCAGACATGAAACATCCGGTAGAGGTCGTCGGCGATCCGGCTCTCCGACAGCATGTAGCCCATGTAGATGAACATCGGCAGCGTCAGCAGCGGATACCACTTCATCAGCTTGATCGACTGCGCGAAGGCGATCTCGACGCCGCCGGTGCCCCACAACGGCAGGGCCGCAATGACGGCGACGGCACCGATCACCCCGAAGACGCGCTGCCCTGTGAGCAGCAGCGCCATCATCGAGGCGAACATGAACAGAGCAATCAATTCGTAGCTCACAGGCCCGCCTCGCTTGCATGATTGATGCTGGTGCCGCGCAGATAGAGAATGTCACGGAGGAGTTCGGCGACAGCCTGCATCAGCATGAAGAAGATACCGAGCGTGGCGATCGACTTGACCGGCCACATATAGGGGCGCCAGACCGAATGGGCGCGCTCGCCGTACTCGATCGCGTAGGTAGTCGAGGAGATGCCGCCATATAGAAGCACGACCAGATAGAAGATAAGGAAGAGGATCGACAGTCCGTCGATCATCGCCTTGCGCCGGTAGGACAGGCCGCCGTAGAGCAGGTCCATGCGCACGTGATCGCCCATCTGCATCGAATAGGCGCCGCCCAGCGTGTAATAGGCGACCATGACGAACTGCGCGGCTTCGAGAGTCCAGAGCGCCGGCATGCCGGCATATTTTGTGACCGAGGACCAGAGAAGCACACCCATAAGGACGAATATGAGGTACATGGCGAAGCGGCCGACGCGCCGGTTGAAGGCGTCGACGAAGCGGATATAGCCGATGACGGCATTCATGATCGCGCCTCCCGCGTCACCACAGTTTCAGACCTTGCCTCAGGCATGGAGCCGTTCTCCTTCCCGGCCGTTTGCGACCGCTCTCCGGATCAGTCCGGCAACGATGTCCACCCACTCCTTCTGACCGGTCTCATCGGCGATCAGGTCGTTGCGTATCTCCAGCATGACGTTGGGGATACCGCGCACGATTGCATGACGTTGAAGCGTGTGCGTCACGCCGTCGGACGCGTCATAAGGATAGTTCCGGCGAACCAGGTCGAGACCGGCTTCGTCTGCGGCTTCCAGCATCGCGTCGGCGAAGCGCTGGTCGGTGTCGTGGAGAATGCCGAGGTGACCATCGCGGTTTTCACCGAAATAGACCGGCGTGAAGGAATGGACCGTAACCAGAACAGTCGGCTGACCGAGTGCCGCGCGACGATCGAGCACGCCCTCCAGAGCTGCGTGGAACGGCTCGTAAAGTCCCTTTACCCGTGCCTGACGCTCGGGANCCGTNAGCNCCATNTTGCCNGGAACGACAAAGACCTCGCTCTTTTCCGGCACCGCACCGGGCGATTCAGGCGGCCGGTTGCAGTCATAGGCNAGNCGGGAATAGGCCTGTGCGACGAGNGTCCCGTCGAGCGCTTNCGACAAACCGCGCGCGACAGGCAGCGCGCCGATATCCCAGGCGATATGGCTTTCGAGCGCTTCCGCGTCGAGGCCNAGATNGCCGAGGCTGGCAGGCATCGTCTTCGAGGCATGCTCGCACACGAANACGANCNCTCCCGCCGCCTCAGGTCGCTCGANCATNGCCGGGGCAATATCCNTCGGTCCCANAAGAGGGCTGTCTGACACTATTCCTGTTCCCACTCCGNACCGCTTGGCCGAAACCGGCCTGCGATATTCCGTTGTGTAATAATGATTAGGAAATGCCTCTGCTTGTCAATGCTGTAATTTCTATTACACTTTGATGACGGGAGACGCGCGCCATGACGATCCGCGAACAGGTCCATTTGAAGCTGGGNGCCCTGCCGGGCGCGGAGAAGAAGGTCGCGCATGCCTTTCTGGCCCAGTATCCGAGCGCGGGACTATCCACCATTGCGGAACTCGCCAAGGCCGCCGGCACCAGCGCCCCCACCGTGTTACGCTTTATCACCCGCCTCGGATTCGAGTCCTATCCCGAGTTCCAGCGCGCATTGCGGGATGAGGTTCAGGCCCAGATGGCCTCCCCCTCCCCGCTTGAGCGCGGACGCTCCACCAAATCGATCCAGTCCGATACGCCGGGGCTCACCACCAGCTTTGCTGGCGTGGCCGTAAATCTCGACGCGACGCTGAAGGCAATTCCAGAGAGCGAGTTCGATGCCGCCTGCGAACTCATGTCGGATCCAAAATCGGCTTGCTACTTCCTCGGTGGACGCTTTACCGATTTCATCGCCGGATACATGGCCGCCCATCTCCGCATCATCCGGCCCAATGTCCGCCGCTTCACCGGGCAGACCTCGACGTGGCACGACCAGCTCCTCGACATGAAGCCCGGCGACGTGGTGGTGCTGTTCGACATTCGCCGCTACCAGACCGATCTTGTTCACCTCGGCGAAATTCTCGTCGAGCGTCGCGCGCGGATCGTCCTTATAACGGACCCATGGCTCTCGCCGCTGGCCCGTTCCGCCCATGTGGTTCTGCCCTGCGTGGTGGAGGCCGGCAGAACCTGGGATTCGAGCGTGCCGCTTCTGGCGCTCGCCGAAGCNTTGATCGACCGCGTTTCGCGCAATCAATGGAGCCACGCCCAGACCCGTATGCAGGCNCTGGAAGACATTCACTGGAACAAGACACCACAGCAGGAATGACGGGCTCACAGAAAACATGCCGAAAGGCGGATCGGTCGCGTCTTGAGGCTTGCCCGAATCCGTAAAATTACTTATTTATAAGGAATGGATAAAGTACGCGCCATCGAAGCTTTCTCAGCCCTCGGTCAGGACACGCGCCTGGCCACGTTCCAACTGCTTGCCCAGGCCGGACCAAATGGAATTGCCTCCGGTGAAATCGGCGAGAAGCTCGGCATTCGCCAGAACACCATGTCCACAAATCTCGGCATTCTGCTGAANGCNGGCCTGGTTACGCGGTATCGCGAAGGGCGCACTGTCCGCTACAGCGCCAATTTCAAGGGACTTGGCGGTCTGCTTCGCTTCGTCATCGAGGATTGCTGCAACGGCAGCAAGACGCTCTGCCGTGACCTTATGAGCGAGTTGGACCGCGACACCGCGTCTCCTGCAAAGCATGGTACGCAAGGCGAATACGCCAACTGATACCTGACGCCTCTTTCAGTCGGCCTCCGGCTCACTCATGCGCTCGTAAAGCCGCCATGTTGCGTGCCCGAGAATCGGAAGAACCACGACCAGCCCCAGAAATGCCGGGATGAGCGCTGCGATCGTCAGCGCTCCAATAAGCACGCCGAACCCCAACATTGGAACGGGCGATTTCACCACCGCCTGAACGCTGGCGATCATCGCTGAAATGAAATCGATGTCGCGCTCCATCAGCATCGGCATGGCGACGACCGTGACCGAGAAGAGCGCCGTCGCAAGCCCNGCACCCACAATCGTCCCGACCATNAGAAAACCCCAGCCTTCGGGTGTGGTGGCGATGATGTGCGCAAAAGCCTGGAAACTCGAGAAGGACTTGAAACCGAGGAANAGCGCCAGAAGCAGGCGCACCTGATAGATCCAGATCCAGAAGATGAAGAGCACGACNAAGGCCATCCAGCCAAGCTGTCGCTCCCGCTGGCGAAAAACATGCGCGAAAACCGCCTTCCGTGTGATCGGCTCGCCGGCCACGCGCCTGCGGCTGATCTCGTATAGACCCACGGCCACAAAGGGTGCAATCAGCGGAAATCCGATCGCCAACGGGATGATCATCCAGGGCGCGCCAATGCGGGTCACGATATAGAGAATGAGCAGGCCGCCAAGCGCGTAGACCCCGCCGAAAGCGAGACCGTAGAGCGGAAACGCTTTGAAATCGGCCCAGCCATCTCTCAGGCTGCCGGCAATATCGGCGAACGTTACCGCGCGCATCGGCGGCACTCTTGAAAGCGTCGACGGGACTGCCGCTTGCCGGTTTTCCATAGTTCTCCTCCCTGTATTGCGACAGCTCCCTCCAGAACGTCGCACGAAAGACTACGCAAAAACGGCTTGAAAAACAAGACTTTCCGCCANCATTGCTGCACTGCAGCAGTCTTTGCTTGAATAAAAACAGAGCAATACGATTTACAAAAATAATATAGTATGATTTTTTCAAATCAGGGCAAACGCCCGGAAAGCTTTAGGGAGGAACTTTCATGCTTTCGAGAAAAGCAATTCTCGGCGCGAGCCTGCTCGCGTCGGTCNCACTCATGTCTTCAAGCGCCATCGCTCAGACCATCGGCTTCTCGCAGATCGGCTCNGAATCCGGCTGGCGCGCCGCGGAAACCACGCTNACAAAGCAGCAGGCCGAGGAACGCGGCATCGACCTCAAATTCGCNGATGCTCAGCAGAANCAGGAAAACCAGATCAAGGCCATGCGCTCCTTCATCGCCCAGGGCGTGGACGCNATCCTGATCGCCCCGGTTGTTGCGACCGGTTGGGATTCCGTTCTCCAGGAAGCCAAGGAAGCCGAGATCCCGGTCGTTCTTCTCGACCGCATGGTCGATTCCTCGGATGACCTCTACCTGACGGCCGTCGGCTCGGACCTCGTCCACGAGGGCAATGTCGCCGGCCAGTGGCTGGTCGACGAACTCGATGGCAAGGATTGCAACGTCGTCGAACTGCAGGGCACGACCGGTTCTTCGCCGGCCATCGACCGCAAGAACGGCTTCGAGCAGGCCATCAATGGCCATGACAACATCAAGCTCATCCGCAGCCAGACCGGCGACTTCACCCGCACCAAGGGTAAGGAAGTCATGGAAAGCTTCCTCAAGGCCGAGGACGGCGGCAAGAACATCTGCGCCCTCTACGCCCACAATGACGACATGGCCGTCGGCGCGATCCAGGCCATCAAGGAAGCCGGCCTGAAGCCGGGCTCGGACATCCTGGTTGTCTCCATCGATGCTGTGCCGGACATTTTCCAGGCCATGGCCGCTGGTGAAGCCAACGCGACCGTCGAACTGACCCCGAACATGGCGGGCCCGGCTTTCGACGCTCTGGATGCCTACATGAAGGACGGCACCAAGCCGCCGAAGTTCATCCAGACCGAATCCAAGCTCTACACCCAGAAAGACGACCCGCAGAAGGTCTACGAGGAAAAGAAAGACCTCGGCTACTGATCCTTCAGGGATAANCCGGTGGCCGGCCAGCCCGGCCGCCGGTCTTTCGTAAGCGNCGCCGGCCCCNTGNCCGGGNGCCGGCGCCGATCGCGTAGACTTATTGCATTCGAGGTCAAGAATGTCCGAGGTGGCAAACAACCGGCCGCTCCTTCGCGCCACCGGCGTGACCAAGATTTTTCCCGGTACGGTCGCGCTCGACCACGTCGATTTCACATTGCAGCCCGCCGAGGTCCACGCCCTCCTCGGTGAGAACGGCGCAGGCAAATCGACCCTCATCAAGTGTCTCACCGGCGCCTATCGCCGCGACGAAGGCGAGATCCTGATGGATGGCGAGCCTGTNGATCCGCGCGGCACGCTCGACGCNCAGAACTACGGCATCGGCACCGTCTACCAGGAAGTCAATCTTCTTCCCAATCTCTCGGTCGCCGAAAACCTGTTCCTCGGCCANCAGCCGACCCGNTTCGGCATGATCTCCAANCGNGANATGAACCGTCAGGCGCGCGAGACGCTCTCCCAGTATGGTCTCGACATCGATCCGGCACNCAATCTCGGCGACTACTCNGTNGCCGTNCAGCAGGTCATCGCCATCGCCCGCGCGGTCAATCTCTCGGGNAAGGTGCTCATTCTCGACGAACCCACCGCCAGCCTNGATTCCGGCGAAGTGAAGATGCTCTTCGACATCATCCGCTCGCTCAAGGANCGGGGCATCGGCATCATCTTCATTTCCCATTTCCTCGATCAGGTCTTCGAGATTTCCGACCGCATCACGGTNCTGAGAAACGGCCGCCTGATCGGGACAGAGAATGCCGCAAACATCGACCGCGTNCAGCTCGTCAACATGATGCTCGGCCGCGANCTNGAGCANGAGACCCGCGAAACCGGCAAGACCGATCTGGCGCCGAGCGAACCATGGCTCGAATTCGANGATTTCGGCAAGAAGGGGCGCATCGCNCCCTTCGATCTCAAGATCCGACCCGGCGAAGTCGTCGGNATGGCNGGCCTGCTGGGCTCAGGCCGGACCGAAACAGCAGAAACCCTCTTCGGCGCCGTCACCCATGACAGTGGCACGGCAAAGTCGAACGGCGAGAAGATTGAACTGCGTTCCCCACGCGATGCTGTCGCCGCGGGCTTCGGCTTCTGTCCCGAAGACCGCAAGCTGGACGGGGTGATCGCCGACCTCAGCGTACGCGAGAACATCGTCCTCGCTCTTCAGGCGCGCATCGGCTGGGCCCGCCCGGTTCCACGCAGGAAACAGGCCGAAATGGCTGAGGATTTCATCCGTCGCCTCGATATCCGGACGTCGGACGCCGAAAAGCCGGTGGGGCTACTGTCGGGCGGCAACCAGCAGAAGGTGCTTTTGGCCCGCTGGCTCGCCACCAACCCGAAATTCCTCATTCTCGACGAACCGACACGCGGCATCGATGTCGGCGCGCACGCCGAGATCATTCACCTGATCGAGGAACTGTGCGCCGAGGGCATGTCCCTTCTCGTCATCTCCTCGGAACTCGATGAACTCGTCGCCTATTCGCACCGCGTCATCGTCGTCCGCGACCGCCATCACGTGGCTGAACTCGTCGGCGCCGACATCACCACGGACAACATGGTCGACGCCATCGCCTCCGCCCATAACGGGAGCGCAACATGAGCGGCACAGTCCGTTTTCTTCGCAGGATCGCACCACAGCTGATTACGCTGGCCTTCGTTCTTGCCCTCATCTCGGTGATGTTCCCGGGCTTCTTCAACATCTCGATCGCGAATGGCCGTCTCTACGGCTCGCCGATCGACATTCTGAACCGCGGCGCGCCGGTGGCCCTTCTTGCGATCGGCATGACCCTGGTGATCGCCACACGTGGCATCGATCTTTCGGTGGGNGCCGTNATGGCGATCTGCGGCGCGGTCTCCGCCTGGGGNATCACCCAGGGTTACGACCTCGGCAGCACNTTGCTGATGGCNATCGTCGCAGGCCTCGTTTGCGGACTCTGGAACGGCATTCTCGTGAGCTTTCTCGGCATCCAGCCGATTGTCGCCACACTGATCCTGATGGTCGCCGGCCGCGGTATCGCGCAGCTGATCACCGAGGGCGCGATCCTCACATTCAATGACCCGAACCTGATCTTCTTCGGCTCCGGCTCGCTGTTCACGCTGCCCATGCCCGTCATCATCTGGATTGTGACCGGCCTGCTGATCACATGGATCGTGCGGCGGACGGCGCTCGGCATGCTCATTGAATCGGTCGGGATCAACCTGCGGGCCTCCACGCTTGCCGGCATCAATTCCCGCGTCCTGCTGATCGCCGTCTATGTCACATCCGGTTTCTGTGCGGCACTGGCCGGCATCATCGCGGCGGCTGACATCCGTGGCGCTGACGCCAACAATGCCGGGCTCTGGCTCGAGCTCGACGCGATCCTGGCGGTCGTCATCGGTGGCACCTCGCTTCTGGGCGGACGCTTCTCGCTGATTGCCTCGCTGATCGGTGCGATGATCATTCAGGCGGTCAATACCGGCATCCTGCTCTCGGGCTTCCCGCCGGAGTTCAACCTCGTCATCAAGGCGGCGATCATCCTGATCATCCTCGTGGTCCAGTCGCCCGCCATCCGCGCCAACATGGCCTTTTTCAGAAAGGCTCCGCAAAGCGACGTCGCCAAGAAGGAGACGGTGACCCAATGAACTCGCGCTTTCTTCCGCTTCTGGCAACCGTCGCCATCTTCATTCTTGCCTATGCGGTCTGCTACGCCCAGTTTCCGGCCATGCTCTCAACCCGGGTGATCGGCAACCTCTTCACCGACAACGCCTTCCTGGGCATCATCGCCGTCGGCATGACCTTCGTCATCATTTCTGGCGGCATCGACCTGTCGGTCGGTTCGGTGATCGCATTCTCCGGCGTCTTCATTTCAGTCATGCTGCGCGACACCGGCCTGCATCCCATTCCGGTCTTCGCCATGTTGCTCTTGATCACCACGCTCTTCGGCGCCGCGATGGGGGCGACCATCCATTTTCTCGAGATGCCGGCTTTTATCGTCACGCTCGCCGGCATGTTTCTCGCCCGCGGCATGGCTTATGTGCTCTCGATCGATTCCGTGCCGATCAACCACGAGTTCTATTCGACGATCCAGAGCTTCTACTGGCTGATGCCCGGCAAGGGGCGCCTCACCTTCATCGGCGGCTTGATGCTGGTGGTTTTCATCGTCGGCATGCTGGTTGCCCACCGCACCCGCTTCGGTACCAATGTCTATGCACTGGGCGGCGGCACGCACACCGCACAGCTCATGGGCGTGCCGGTGGCACGAACCACCATCGCCATCTACGCGCTGTCGGGTTTTCTGGCCGGTCTCTCGGGGATCGTTTTCTCGATCTACACNTCCGCGGGCTATTCGCTGGCAACNGTCGGTGTCGAGCTCGACGCCATCGCAGCCGTNGTNATCGGCGGCACNCTTCTGACCGGCGGNAGCGGCTTCATCGCCGGNACCCTGATCGGNGTNNTGATCATGGGCCTCATCCAGACCTACATCATCTTCGACGGCACACTATCGAGTTGGTGGACCAAGATTGTTGTAGGTATGCTATTATTTGCATTCATCGTATTGCAAAANGGACTCGTCTGGTTCACCGGACAGAACAGGGCCTCGGCGGCAGGGACCAGCTAAAAGGGGGAGGCATTTGCTCAAAACGTCGATTTCGACAGGCGCGATACGCAACAGCCACGCACTCGTGGTCGACGAGATCGGCAGGTCCATCATATCTGGCGCCTACCCGACGGGCTCCCTCGTGCCAGGNGACGCCGAACTCGCCGAGCGCTTCAACGTCTCGCGCACGGTGTTGCGCGAAGCCATGAAAACGCTNGCCGCCAAGGGGCTTGTTGTCGCCAAGGCGCGGATCGGTACCCGCGTCACCGAACGCAAGACNTGGAATTTCTTCGATTCCGANGTCCTGCGCTGGCATCTCGATTCCGGTTTCGATGCCGAGTTCATGCGCCATCTGTCCGACATGCGATTGTCCTTCGAGCCGAGCGCTGCGCGGCTGGCGACACTCAACGCCACGCCTGACGACATCGCCCGGATGAAGGAATGTGTCCAGGGCATGTATGATGCCAGAACGATGGAAGACTTCGCCTATGCCGATCTCAGTCTTCACATGGCGATGATCGACGCGGCGCGAAATCCCTTCATGTACTCGGTCGCAAGCCTGATCGAGGCCGCNCTGGTNACCTCCTTCAAGCTCTCCTCGCCCGTCGGCGACCCAAAGGGACAGCAGCTGACCAGCCGCCGTCACCAGACCATTGTCGAAGCCATCGAGGCCGGCGANGGGGAAGCAGCCGCTCGCGCCACCGAAGTCGTGATCATAGAGGGGCGCGACCGCCTTTTCGAAAGCGACCATCGCGAA
This sequence comes from Hoeflea sp., assembly GCA_002707605.1. Lineage (GTDB taxonomy): Bacteria > Pseudomonadota > Alphaproteobacteria > Rhizobiales > Rhizobiaceae > Pseudohoeflea. The sequence goes on along the minus strand of PANK01000009.1, from coordinate 15,050 downwards.
GAGGACCATCCGGTCAGTTGAGCCGATCAGCCCGAGAGAGCGGCAAACACCAGATCCCTGAGCTTGATCGCGAGCGGGTTGAGCGTGTGGTTCTTCAGCGAAATCAGGTGATAGGCGTGAAGAATGATCGGCTCGTCGAGATCGATCGTCGAGAGTTCGCTGACATCCTGTCGACCGGCAAGAAGGTCGACAACCTCGCGTGAGGTCGGCGCAATCGCNTCCGTCGAGTTGAGATAGGCGATCATCACCAGAAGCGAAGTCGTATTGACGATTTCCTGCGGCAGCGGCACCTGCGCATTCACNAAGGCATCCTCGACAGCCTGACGCATCGGCATCAGNGGGGCCTGAACCACCCATTCATACCCTTCGAGGTCGCGTATCGAGAGNCCCGANGCGCCNGCCAGCGGATGGCTGGCATGGCACATGAAGCGNACCACNTCGACACGGCCGCGGCGCACATTGAACTGCCGCGCATCGACACCCGGCGGGATCCGCGAGAGCACGAANTCNTANTCGCCGCGCAACAGNCCCTCGATCANNGCCTTGCTTGGCGCGACGTCNACATGGATGTCNGCGCCAACNGCTTCCTGCTTCAGCTTCTGGATCGCGGGCACGACGAAGGCAACGGCCCCGCCTGTCACCGAACCGACGCGCACCGAACCGGCTCGCCCCGAACGGATTTCCTCCACCTCGTGGACCGCGCGGTCCAGTTCCTGCAGGAGGGTCGCAGCATTGCGCACCAGAACCTGGCCGACCGCCGTGGGAGTCATGCCTTTCGGATGGCGGTCGAATACGCGTGTGCCGACAGCTTTTTCGATGGTGGCAAGCATGCGCGAGGCGGCAGGCTGGGTGATGGCCAGCTGTTCCGCCGCCAGAGCCAACTGGCCCGACCGATCGATTGCATGAATCAATCTGAAATCCTTGAGTTGAAGCCGGGCTGCAAGCTTTTCCATCGCTTACATATCAGTTCTGGTATGCCAATTGTCAATTTAATCATTTGCCGGGCATGTCGGACTTTCGCTAGGAGTCCTGCTGGATCAGGAGGTCCATAGGGGCAGGTCCGGCGCGTCGCCGGATCGCCAAAACCACCGGGAGGATTTTACCCATGAGGAAACTCGTTTCCGCACTGGCGGCGCTTGCGCTCACCGCAGGTCTCGCAACCGCACCGTCNTTCGCCCAGGACAAGGGCTCGATCGGCATCGCAATGCCCACCAAATCGTCGGCTCGCTGGATTTCGGACGGCGACTCGATGGTCAAGCAGTTCCAGGAAGCCGGTTACGAAACCGATCTTCAGTACGCTGAAGACGACATTCCGAACCANCTCGCCCAGATCGAGAACATGATCACGAAGGGCGTCGACGTTCTCGTCATCGCCGCCATCGACGGCACCACGCTTTCCAATGCTCTGGAAAACGCGGCCGCATCCGGCATCAAGGTCATCGCTTACGACCGCCTGATCCGCGACAGTGAAAACGTCGACTATTACGCCACCTTCGACAACTTCAAGGTCGGCGTGCAGCAGGCCACTTCGCTCGTGAACGGCCTGAAGGAGCGCTTCCCGGACCAGGACAGCTGGAACGTCGAACTCTTCGGCGGCTCTCCCGACGACAACAATGCTTACTTCTTTTACAACGGCGCCATGAGCGTCCTTCAGCCGATGATCGACGATGGCAAGATCAACGTCGTCTCCGGCCAGATGGGCATGGACAAGGTCGGCACCCTTCGCTGGGACGGCGCTGTNGCNCAGTCCCGCATGGATAACCTTCTCTCCGCCAATTACACCGACAAGCAGATCCACGGCGTTCTCTCGCCCTATGACGGTCTGTCGATCGGTATCCTCTCCTCGCTCAAGGGCGTTGGCTACGGCTCGGGCGACATGAAAATGCCGATCGTGACCGGTCAGGACGCTGAAGTGCCCTCCGTCAAGTCGATCCTGGCTGGTGAGCAGTATTCGACCGTCTTCAAGGACACCCGCGAACTGGCCCGAGTGACCGTTAGCATGGTCGATGCCCTTCTCCAGGGCGGCGAACCGGAAATCAACGACACCGAAACCTACGACAACGGCGTCAAGGTCGTTCCGTCCTACCTGCTCGAGCCGGTATCGGTCGACAAGAGCAACTACAAGGAAGTCCTGATCGACAGCGGCTACTACACGGAAGACCAGATCAAGTAATCTCACTTCCGCATGACACACCGTTCCGCCGACAAAACGGCGGAACGGACCCCGGCCTGCGCGTGCCAATCCGCAGCGGTCAAACAGAAATCCCGTAAAGAATTCCGAGAACCACCATGGCCACACTTCTCGAAATGCGTCAGATCACCAAGGAGTTTCCGGGCGTCAAGGCGCTGGACCGGGTCGATCTCAAGGTCGAGGAAGGCGAGATCCACGCGGTCTGCGGCGAAAACGGCGCCGGCAAGTCGACGCTGATGAAGGTTCTCTCCGGCGTCTATCCGGCCGGCAGCTATGACGGCGAGATCGTCTATGAAGGCGAAACCGCCCAGTTCCGCGACATTCGCGACAGCGAAGATCGCGGCATCATCATCATTCACCAGGAACTGGCGCTCGTACCGCAGCTCTCGATCGCCGAAAACATCTTCCTCGGCAACGAGCGCGCCACCCGCGGCGTCATCGACTGGCGCATGACCAACCGGCGCACCGAGGAACTGCTCGAAAAAGTCGGCTTGAGCGAAGCCCCCACCACGCTCGTGGATTCCATCGGCGTCGGCAAGCAGCAGCTCGTCGAGATCGCCAAGGCACTGTCCAAGAACGTCAAGCTTCTCATTCTCGACGAGCCGACGGCCGCGCTCCAGGAAAACGACAGCCGCAAGCTTCTCGACCTGATGATCGAACTCAAGGCGCAGGGCGTCACCTGCATTCTGATCTCGCACAAGCTCGGTGAAGTTCGCTATGTCGCCGACACCGTGACGGTTATCCGCGACGGCACCACCGTCTCGACGCTTGACGCGAAGGGCCTGAGCGAAGACCAGATCGTTCACGACATGGTTGGCCGCGACATGACCAACCGTTTTCCCGAGCACGAGCGCACGCCCGGCGAAATCCTGATGGAAGTCGAGGACTGGACCGTCTGGCACCCCGAACATGCCGGCCGCCGCGTCATCAAGAGCGCCAATTTCAATGTCCGCGCCGGCGAGGTCGTCGGCATTGCCGGCCTGATGGGATCGGGTCGGACCGAACTCGCCATGTCGATCTTCGGAAAATCCTACGGCAACAACATTTCCGGCTCGGTCAGGCTCAAGGGCGAACCGGTCGATGTCTCGACCGTCTCCAAGGCTATCGCCGCCGGCATTTCCTACGTCACGGAAGACCGCAAGTCGCTCGGCCTGGTGCTTGACGAGACGATCCGCTTCAACACCACGCTCGCCAACCTGGAAGGCGTCTCCAACAACGGCGTGCTCATGCGCAACGAGGAAACCCGCGTGGCCGAGCGCTATCGCGAGGCGCTTGCCACGCGCACGCCGTCGGTGTTCCAGAAAGTGGTCAACCTGTCGGGCGGCAATCAGCAGAAGGTGGTTCTCGCCAAGTGGCTGTTCACCTCGCCCGAGGTGCTCATTCTNGACGAGCCGACACGCGGNATCGACGTCGGCGCGAAATACGAAATCTACACCATCATCAACGACCTCGCCGCACAGGGTAAGGGCGTCATCATGATCTCCTCGGAGATGCCGGAGCTTCTTGGCATGTGCGACAGGATCTACGTCATGAACGAAGGCGCGCTTGTGGGTGAACTGACGGCTGCAGAAGCCAGCCAGGAGCGCATCATGTCGCTCATCGTCAACGACTAGGAGGATACGCTAATGGCCGTGGCTGATAGCGAACAAAACGAAGNCGTGAAGACAAAGGGCGTCGGCGCCTACCTCGCGTCCCACCTGCGCGAATACGGGCTGCTTCTTGCGCTCATCGTCATNATGGTCTTCTTCCAGGCCGTGACCGAAGGCACGCTTNTGCGCGCGGTCAATGTCACCAACCTGCTCCTCCAGAATAGCTATATCGTCATNATGGCGCTGGGGATGCTCGTCGTGATCGTCTCCGGCAACATCGACCTGTCGGTNGGTTCGGTGATGGGCTTCATCGGCGCGCTTGCCGCCGTCATGATCGTCAATTTCGACCAGAACATCTACGTCACCATCATCGCCTGCCTNGCNGTGGGCGGCCTGATCGGCGCGGCGCAGGGCTACTGGGTCGCCTATTGGCGCATTCCGTCCTTCATCGTCACGCTTGCCGGCATGCTGGTCTTCCGGGGCCTCTCGCTCTGGCTCCTCGAAGGCCAGTCGGTCGGTCCCTTCCCGCGTGAGTTCCAGATCATTGCCAACGGCTTCGTACCCGACATCTTCCCTGCCGGAATTGGCGAAACGCTGGCCGGTATTTTCGACGCCCGCAAGGTCAACGTGCTGGCGCTCTTTGCCGGTATCGTCACTGCCGCCCTCATCGTCTGGATGGGCATGAAGCAGCGCTCGCGCAACAAGGCCTACGGCATCGAGGACGAGCCCGCGTCGTTCTTTGCGGCCCGCAATTTCATCGTCGCAGCTGCGCTGATCTTCATCACCTTCAAGCTGTCGACCTTCCGCGGCCTGCCGAACGTGCTGCTCACCATGGCTGTNCTGACGGTNATCTACGCCTTNCTCACNTCTTCCACGGTNATCGGTCGCCGCGTCTATGCGCTCGGCGGCAACCAGAAGGCCGCCAANCTCTCGGGCATCAATACCGAACGGCTGACCTTCCTGGCGTTTACGAACATGGGCGTTCTCGCCGCCGCTGCCGGCCTTGTCTTCGCCGCACGCCTCAACACGGCNACCCCGAAAGCCGGCTTCGCACTCGANCTCGACGTGATCGCGGCCGTCTTCATNGGTGGCGCCTCGATGTCCGGCGGTGTCGGCACCATCATTGGNGCAGTCGTCGGCGCNTTCCTCATGGGTGTCTTGAACAACGGCATGTCGATNATGGGCATCGGCATCGACTATCAGCAGATGATCAAGGGCCTCGTGCTGCTCGCAGCNGTCATCTTCGACGTCTACAACAAACAAAAGCAGGGATGAGACCTTGCCGTCCGGACCCACCGGGCGGCTCGCTCACAGGAGTTCCAACAATGACCTTCAAACCAGCCGAATGGCCCCGCCGCCTGCGTTCGCAGGAATGGTTTGGCGGAACCGGCCGCGACCAGATTTACCACCGCGGCTGGATGAAGAACCAGGGCTTCCCGCACGACCTCTTCGACGGTCGCCCGGTGATCGGCATCCTCAACACCTGGTCCGAACTCACCCCGTGCAACGCCCATCTCGACGTCCTCGCCGAGCGCGTGAAGCACGGCATCTACGAAGCCGGCGGTTTCCCGGTCGAAGTCCCGGTCTTTTCGGCAGCCGAGAGCTCCTTCCGTCCCACGGCCATGATGTTCCGCAACCTCGCCGCCATGGCGGTCGAGGAAGCCATTCGCGGCCAACCGATGGACGGCTGCGTCCTGCTCGTGGGTTGCGACAAGACCACTCCGAGCCTTCTGATGGGCGCGGCCTCCTGCGACCTGCCCTCGATCGTCGTCACCGGCGGACCGATGCTCAACGGCCATTTCCGCGGCCAGAGGGTCGGGTCCGGCACCCATCTGTGGAAATTCTCCGAGGCCGTGAAGGCCGGCGAGATGACGCAGGACGATTTCCTCGAGGCCGAAGCCGGCATGTCGCGTTCACCCGGCAGCTGCAACACCATGGGCACTGCCTCCTCAATGGCATCGATGGTCGAATCCCTCGGCATGGCGCTGTCCGGCAATGCCGCGATCCCGGCCGTCGACAGCCGCCGCCGCGTGATGGCNCAGCTNTCNGGNCGCCGCATCGTGCAGATGGTCAAGGACGATCTGAAGCCGTCTGACGTGTTGACCAAGGCTGCGTTCGAGAACGCCATCCGCACCAACGGTGCCATCGGCGGCTCCACCAATGCCGTCGTTCACCTGCTGGCGATTGCGGGCCGCGTCGGCGTCGATCTCTCACTCGACGACTGGGACCGTTGCGGCCGCGACGTCGCCACCATCGTCAACCTGATGCCGTCNGGCGAATACCTGATGGAAGANTTCTTCTATGCCGGCGGCCTNCCCGTCGTGCTCAAGCATCTGGGNGAAAGCGGTCTTCTCAACAAGGATGCGCTGACGGTTTCNGGCGGCCCGATCTGGGATGAGGTCAAGGACGCGATCAATCACAACGAGGATGTCATCCGTCCCGTCGACAAGGCGCTGACCGATCAGGGCGGCATCGCGGTGCTGAAGGGGAACCTTGCTCCCAAGGGCGCGATCCTGAAGCCCTCCGCTGCCTCCGAGCATCTGATGAAGCATCGCGGCCGCGCCGTGGTCTTCGAGGACATCGACGACTACAAGGCCAAGATCAACGACGATGCGCTCGACATCGACGAGAGCTGCGTCATGGTGCTGAAGAACTGCGGCCCCAAGGGTTATCCCGGCATGGCCGAGGTCGGCAACATGGGTCTGCCGCCAAAGGTTCTCAAACGCGGCATCACCGACATGATCCGTATTTCGGACGCCCGCATGTCCGGCACCGCTTATGGCACCGTCATCCTGCACACCTCGCCCGAAGCCGCAGTCGGCGGCCCTCTGGCCGTCGTGCGCAACGGCGACATGATAGAGGTCGATGTCGCGGCGCGCACGCTCCATCTCGACATTTCAGATGAAGAGATGACTGTACGTCTGGCCGAGTGGAAGCCCCAGGGCGAACAGGCAGACTCCGGTTATCCCTGGCTTCACCACCAGTATGTCGAGGGTGCCGATACCGGTGCCGACCTCTCATTCCTCAAGGGCTGCCGCGGCGCCCCGGTCGGCAAGGATTCGCATTGATGGCATGGAAGATCGCACTCGCGGGTATCGGCAAGATCGCCCGCGACCAGCACGTTCCCTCAATTTCGGCATCGGCTGATTTCGAGCTGGCGGCCACTGTCACGCGCCACGAGGGTGTTGACGACATCGAGAACTATACCGACATCGACGCCATGCTCGAGGCGCGCCCCGACATCGAGGTCGTTTCCCTCTGCCTGCCGCCGGTCCCGCGTTTCGAGTATGCCGCCGCCGCCATCAAGGCCGGTCGTCACGTCATGCTTGAAAAGCCTCCCGGTGCCACGCTTGCCGAATGCCATGCGCTGGAGACCATGGCGCGCGAAGCCGGCGTGTCGATCTTCGCCACCTGGCATTCGCGCGAAGCCGCAAGCGTCGAAGCCGCCCGCAGCTGGCTTGCCGGCAAGACGCTCAAGAGCCTCAAGATCACATGGCTCGAGGATGTCCGCCGCTGGCATCCGGGCCAGGCGTGGATCTGGGAACCGGGTGGCCTCGGCGTGTTCGATCCCGGCATCAATGCGCTGTCGATCCTGACCCGCATCCTGCAGACGCCCGTTCACCTCGCCAGCGCGACACTGAAGTTTCCGGAAAACCGCCAGACGCCGATCACTGCCGATCTTGTCTTCCGCCATCCGGACAAGGCCAGTGTGAGCGCCAGCTTCGACTGGCGCAAGGAAGGCGACCAGTACTGGAACATCGAGGCGGAAACCGACCACGGCACCATGGTTCTATCCGCCGGTGGCGCCGATCTTTCGATCAACGGCTCCCCGGTCGACACGTCGGGCGTGGCACTCGAAGGCGAGTATCCGAACCTCTATAAACGCATGGCCGAACTCCTGAAGACCGGCGAGATCGATATGGACCTCTCCCCGATGGTTCACGTCGCCGATGCCTTCCTGCTCGGCAAGCGCGAAATCGTCGAACCCTTCGACGAGTGAGGGTGCCGTGACCGCTTCGACCACACCACTAGCGCTGGACTGGGTCGCCGCAGACTGGGGCACGTCCTCACTGCGCGTCTGGGCCATTGGAGCCGATGGTTCGGTGCTCGACAAGGCGTCGTCCGACAAGGGCATGGGCAAGATCGGCAAGGCCGATTACGAACCCACCCTTCTCGAACTCATAGGCCAGTGGATCGAAGGCGTGACAGGCCCCATCCCCGTCATCGTCTGCGGCATGGCCGGAGCCCGGCAGGGCTGGACGGAAGCGGCCTACCGCACCGTCCCCTGTGCGCCCGTCTCCGTCGATGAACTGACGCGGGTCGACACCGCTGACACCCGCCTCTCCGTCAGCATCGTGCCCGGCCTCTGCCAGATGAAGCCGGAAGACGTGATGCGCGGCGAGGAAACCCAGCTTGCCGGACTTCTTGCGGGCAACATTGCCGAGAATGCCGCGATCTGCCTGCCCGGCACCCACAGCAAATGGGTAAGCCTTGAAGGTGGAAGCGTTGCCCGTTTCTCGTCAGTCATGACCGGGGAACTCTTCGCGCTGATCGGGGGCCAGTCGATCCTCCGCCACTCGATCGGCGGGACGACGGACCGCGAGCCCGGGTCAACATTTCTCAACGCCGCCAATCAGGCCCTCGCCGATCCGGCGAGCCTCACAGCCAGCCTGTTTTCCATCCGTGCCCGTTCCCTGCTCGCCGAGGCAAGCCCGGAGGATGGAAGCGATACGCTTTCAGGCCTTCTGATCGGGACCGAAATTGCCGCCTGCCGGCCTTTCTGGGAGGGCCGTCCGGTTCACCTGATCGGTGCCGGCCCCCTCGTCGCGCGCTACGCCGCGGCGCTGCAACAAGCCGGCGTGGAAGCCATTGTCGAGGACGGCTCCGGGTTGACGCTCGCCGGCCTCGCACAGGTTCGCGCCGGCATGAAGGAGTTCACCCCATGACCCGTAACCTCGTTGCCATCCTGCGCGGCGTCAAACCCGAGGAAGTCGAGGAGATTGGCGCAGCGCTGATCGAGGCCGGCATCACCCTGATCGAGGTGCCGCTCAATTCGCCTGAGCCCTTCGATAGCATCAGCCGCCTCGTCCGCCGCTTCGGCGACGACGCGCTCATCGGTGCCGGAACCGTCCTGACACCAGCCGATGTCGACCGCATTCTCGACGTCGGCGGCAAGCTGGTGGTCTCTCCGAACTGCGATCCTGCGGTGATTTCCCGCACGATCGAGAAGGGCATGGTGTCCATGCCCGGCGTGTTCACGCCGACCGAATGCTTTCAGGCGATCGCCGCTGGTGCACGAACCTTGAAGCTCTTTCCCGGATCGATGGCGGGGCCGGAAGGTCTCAAGGCCATCAAGGCCGTCATGCCGTCCGATGTCGAGCTTTACGCCGTCGGCGGCGCGGCGCCCGACAATCTCACCGAATGGGTTGTCGCAGGTGCGGCCGGTTTCGGTATCGGTTCCTACCTCTTCAAGCCGGGAATGACCGCCCCGGACGTCGCCTCCCGCGCCGCCAAGATGGTCGCTGCATATGATGGAGCGATGCAATGAGCGGCGCGGGCGACATCGAGATCTTCGGTCATACGGCGGACGGCACACCGGTCGAGAAAGTCACAATCAGTGCTGGCGGATCGACTGCGAGCCTGATCAGCTGGGGCGCGAGCCTGCAGGATTTCCGGATCGACGGCGTCGCCCACCCGCTGGTCCTCGGCAGCCCGGCGCTCGAACCCTATTTCGATACGATGCGCTATTACGGCGCGATCGCAGGACGCGTCGCCAACCGCATCGCGGACGGTACCGCTGAACTTGACGGCAGGACCTGCCAATTCGATCGCAACGAAGAGGGCGTCACCACGCTCCACGGCGGATCGGACGGAAGCTCCAATCTCGTCTGGACCATCGCAGATCACGGCCGCTCCCATTGCCGGTTCACGCTGACTATGGCCGACGAGCAGTCGGGATTTCCCGGCAATCTCGATGTCGCCGTCACCTATTCCCTGACCGATGCCGGCACGCTGCGCATCGAGATCGAGGCCAAGACCGACGCGCCGACCTTCTGCAATTTCGCCCACCATTCCTACTGGAACCTCGACGGAACGGCGAACCTCGGGAACCACAGCTTGATGGTGCATGCCGACCGCTATCTCGCCGTCGATGAGAGGCTGATTCCGCAAGACGTGCCCAAGCCCGTCGATGGCACCCGCTTCGATCTGCGCAGGCCGCAACCGGTCGTTCAGCCGGGCGCCGAGCCAATCGATCACAATTTCTGCTGCTTCGATGCGCCGTCGGACGCGTTGCGCGAGCTGGCGGTCCTGTCGACGCCGGACCTGTCTCTGCATATCGCGTCAACCGAGCCGGGCTTCCAGGTCTATGACGGCGCGCGCACGAGCACCGTCCCGGTTCCCGGCCTGACCGGCAAACCCTACGGCCCCTATGCGGGCATCGCTCTCGAACCCCAACGCTGGCCCAATGCGCCCAACCGCCCCGATTTCCCGACTGTGGTCCTCAGACCCGGCGAGACCTATCGGCAGGTGTCGGAATTCCGCATCGCCAGAAACGCACAAAGCTCCTGAAAGGATCTTCGATGAAACAGCCCCTCACCGGCATTCTGCCCGTCGCCCCGACCCCTTTCCACGACGATGGCCGCGTTGATGAAGACGGCATGCGCCGGGTGATCGATTGCATGATCGANCAGGGTGTCGANGCGATCTGCATCCTGGCGAACTATTCCGAGCAGTTCGTGCTCTCCGATGACGAGCGTGCGCTNCTGATGAAGGTCAGCCTCGAACATGCNGCCGGNCGCGTGCCGATGATCGTCACCATCAGCCACTTCTCGACCGATATCGTCGTCANGCGCGCGAAGGANGCNGAGNCGCTCGGCGCGTCCATGGTCATGATGATGCCGCCCTATCACGGCGTCGGCCTCGTCCCGGCNCCGACCGGCATCTACGAACAGTTCAAGGCGGTCAGCGACGCGATATCGATCCCGATCATGGTTCAGGACGCACCGCTGTCCGGCGCGCCGCTGCCGGTGGATCTGCTCTGCAAGATGGCGCGCGAGATNGAGAACGTNTCCTACTTCAAGATCGAGGTGCCNTTCGCCGCCGACAAGCTCGCGGCCCTCATCGAACAGGGCGGCAAGGATATCGTCGGCCCGTTCGACGGCGAGGAAGCCGTCACCCTGCTCGCCGACCTCGATGCAGGTGCGACCGGCACCATGACCTCGGCNATGTTCCCCGACAAGATCAAGCNGATCGTGACCGAATATCTGGCCGGCAACAAGGACGCGGCGCTGGATCACTGGAAGCNCTGCATGCCGCTGATCAACCANGAGAACCGCCAGTGCGGCCTGCGCGCGGCCAAGACCGTGATGAAGGAAGGCGGCGTCATCAAGAGCGATTTCGTGCGTCATCCGCTCAAGCCGATGTCGGACCGCACCAAGGCACGGCTGATCGGCCTTGCAAGCGAACTCGACGTGCTCGCTCTGAAGTGGGGTAAGTGACCCACGTCTGGCGGAAATTCACCTCGGAAAGAGGAGGAGTCGACCCGGTGAAGAAGATTGCGACAAGTGCCGAGAAACTGGGAGCGCAGCGNTGCCAACTCGGTGAAGGTCCCTTTTACGATCGCCGCACCGACACGGCGTGGTGGTTCGACATCGTNGGCCNNAAGCTCCTCGAACACCGCTTCGACGGTGGCGANNCCATNGNCCATGANCTGCCGNTCATGGGNTCGGTCNTNGCGCCCGTCGACGAAGANACGTCAGCTTCTCGCGATGGAGGACGGNCTCTATCTGCGTGAGATCGCGACCGGNTCNCTCAAACGCATCAAGGCGCTTGAAGACGACAAGCCGGGCAACCGNTCCAATGACGGNCGGCTNCACCCNTCNGGCCGCCTTTGGCTCGGCACCATGGGCAAGAATGCCGAATGGCAGGCCGGCACGATCTACCTCTTCGANGGCANCGAGATCACACCGCTTTTCCGCAAGGTGACGATCNCGAACTCGATCTGCTTCTCGCCGGACGGGCGCACCGGCTACTTTGCCGACACCGCACCCAATATCGTCTGGCGCGTGGCGCTCGATCCGAAGACGGCCGTGCCGATCGGCGAGCCGGAAGTGTTTCTCACCGAAGCCCAGCTTCCACTNGGCGGCCACTATGACGGCTCGGTCATGGATGCTGACGGCGTTCTGTGGAATGCNGCCTGGGGCGGCGGATCGGTAACCGGCTTNGCGCCGGACCGGTCGATCNTCAACACCTTCGAAATTCCGGCGGCGCAGACAAGCTGCCCCTGTTTCGTCGGCCCCAGGCTCGATCGATTGCTGATAACCTCCGCCTGGGACGGATATTCCGAATCCGAACGGAACGCTGATCCCGGCGCGGGCTTTACCTATATGATAGACGGCGGCTTTAACGGCACCGACACGGTGGCCGCCGTCGTCGATGAATCCATCCTGAACAGGAACTGACAAGGAGCCCTCATGCTCACTGGAAAACATCTCATCGCCGGCGAATGGNCCGGCGGTCGCGAAACCTTTGTTTCGAGCCCGGCCCACGGCGACACGCACACTTTTTCGATCGGCACCGCCGAGGATGTCGACAAGGCNGTNAAGGCNGCCGANGACGCCTTCTGGTCNTANGGCTATTCGAGCCGCAAGGAACGCGCGGCCTTTCTCGAGGCGATCGCCGACGAGATCGAGGCCCGTGGCGAGGAAATCACCGCCATCGGCACCTCCGAGACCGGTCTTCCGGAAGCCCGCCTTCAGGGCGAACGCGGCCGCACCACCGGCCAGCTGCGCCTGTTTGCGACCCACATCCTGAAGGGCGATTATCTCGACCGCCGTCATGACGAGGCGCTGCCCGATCGCGCGCCGCTNCCGCGTCCGGACCTNCGCATGATCGAACGCCCGATCGGTCCCGTGGCCGTCTTCGGTGCGTCGAACTTCCCGCTCGCCTTCTCGACCGCAGGCGGCGACACGGCNTCGGCNCTCGCNGCCGGTTGCCCNGTNGTCGTCAAGGGGCACCCCGCCCATCCCGGNACCGGCGAGATCGTGGCNCAGGCCATCGATGCGGCCATCAAGAAGACCGGCATGCATCCCGGCGTNTTTTCGCTCATCCAGTCGAACGGCATCGAGGTCGGCCAGGCTTTGGTCCAGCATCCGCTGATCAAGGCCGTCGGCTTCACCGGCTCGCTCGGTGCCGGCCGCGCGCTCTTCGATCTCTGTGCGGCCCGCGACGAGCCGATCCCCTTCTTCGGTGAGCTGGGGTCGGTCAACCCGATGTTCCTGCTGCCCGAAGCCATGAAGGCGCGCGGCACCGAGATCGCCAAGGGCTGGGCCGGTTCGCTGACCATGGGCGCGGGCCAGTTCTGCACCAATCCCGGCATCGCGATCGTGCAGGAAGGGGCGGACGCCGAGGCCTTTGCCGAACAGGCAACCGCCTCGCTGAAGGAGGTCAACGCCCAGACCATGCTGACCGATGGCATTGCCGCATCCTATCGCAAGGGCGTCGAGCGCGTATCCGGCGAAACCGGTGTGCGTGAGTTGCTCACCTCGACCTGCGATCTGCGCAATGCGTCGCCCTATCTCTACCAGGTATCGGGCGACGACTGGGTGGCCAACCATGCACTTGCCGAGGAAGTCTTCGGCCCGATGGGCATCATCGTCACCGCCAAGGACGCGGCTCAGGTCGAAGCGATCGCGAAATCGCTCGAGGGCCAGCTCACCTGCACCATCCACATGGATGACGGTGATACCGAAGAAGCCAAGAAGCTTGTGCCGGTGCTCGAACGCAAGGCCGGACGCATCCTCGTCAATGGGTTTCCGACGGGTGTCGAGGTGGCCGATGCCATGGTTCATGGCGGCCCCTACCCTGCCTCGACCAACTTCGGCGCAACATCGGTCGGCACGCTCGCCATCCGCCGCTTCCTGCGGCCGGTGAGCTACCAGAACATGCCAGAAGCACTGCTTCCCGAAGATCTGCGCTAAGTCAGCCAGTCTTCAACGAGAAAAGCCGCGCTCCTTTTCCGGGGGCGCGGCTTCTTTTCTGTCCATGTGGCTGAGCGTCAGACGCTCATGCAGAGATACTTGATCTCGAGGAAATCCTCGATGCCGTATTTCGAGCCTTCACGGCCGAGACCCGAGGACTTGATGCCGCCGAACGGGGCTTCGGCGGTCGAGACGAGGCCGGTGTTGATGCCCACCATGCCGCTTTCGATTTCCTCGGCGACCTTCCACACCGTCGAGATGTCACGGGCGTAGAAATAGGCGGCCAGGCCGAACTCGGTGTCGTTGGCAAGCGCGATGCCCTCGTCGATCGTGTCGAAGGCGATGATCGGGGCGACGGGACCAAACGTCTCTTCGGAGAGAACCTTCATCCCCTTGGAGACGCCGCTCAGAACCGTCGGCTGGAAATAGGTACCGCCCAGCTCCGACCGCTTGCCGCCGGTGACGACCTTGGCGCCCTTGCTGACGGCATCCGCGACATGATCCTCGACCTTCTCGACACCCTTCTCGTCGATGAGCGGGCCGATCTGCACGCCGTCATCCATGCCGTTGCCGACCTTGAGCCTCGCGGTCGCCGCCGCCAGCTTCTCGGCGAAAGCATCGGCCACGCCGCGCTGGACGTAGATGCGGTTGGCGCACACGCAGGTCTGGCCCGAGTTGCGGAACTTGGCGATCATCGCGCCTTCCACCGCAGCATCGAGATCGGCGTCGTCGAAGACCAGGAACGGCGCGTTGCCGCCCAGTTCCAGCGAGAGCTTCTTGATGTCGTGGGCGCACTGCTTCATCAGGATGCGGCCCACTTCGGTGGAACCGGTGAAGGTCAGCTTGCGCACCTTCGGGTTCGAGCACATTTCTGCGCCGATGCCCTTGGAATCGCTGCCCGGGATCATCGACAGAACACCCTTGGGCACGCCGGCGCGTTCGGCCAGAACCGCCATGGCGATCGCCGAGAGCGGGGTTTCCTTGGCCGGACGGGCCACGAAGGTGCAGCCCGAGGCCAGCGCAGGCGCCACCTTGCGGGCGATCATCGCATTGGGGAAGTTCCACGGCGTGATCGAGGCCACCACACCGACCGGCTGCTTGATCACCACGATGCGCTTGTCGGCCTGGTGACCGGGAATGACGTCGCCATAGACGCGGCGGGCTTCCTCGGCGAACCACTGGATGAAGGAGGCGCCATAGGCGATCTCGCCCTTGGCTTCCGCAAGCGGCTTGCCCATCTCGGCGGTCAGGATCTTGCCGAGATCCTCCTGGTTCTCGAGCATCAGGTCG
>PANK01000008.1 GCA_002707605.1 Hoeflea sp. | reverse complement strand
TGTTGTCCTGCCAAGGGCATAGCAGAGTAGCTATATACGGAATGGATAACCGCTGAAGGCATCTAAGCGGGAAACCAACCTGAAAACGAGTATTCCCTGAGAGTCGTGGAAGACTACCACGTTGATAGGCTGGGTGTGGAAGCGCGGTGACGTGTGAAGCTTACCAGTACTAATAGCTCGATCGGCTTGAATCGTTCTCATTGCCAGTGTTCATCCTCCCCGGATGAACGGGCTTATGTTCATCCAAACCGGATGAAACAACCCAACAAAGAAAACCAGCTTCTCACATTCGTTGTTTTTTGCCGACCTGGTGGTTATTGCGGGGTGGCTGCACCCGGTCCCATTCCGAACCCGGCCGTGAAACGCCCCAGCGCCAATGGTACTTTGTCTCAAGACACGGGAGAGTAGGTCGCTGCCAGGTCTGCAAAACACAACGAATAATCTTCTCAAAACGAGCCCTGCAACACCATCTTTACAGGGTAAAGCAGAAGCGCAGTCCGGCGCGGCACTTCCCGGCATTTGCTCCGCAATTGCCTGCCAGTGCTGCGTCAAAAGCGTCAATCGCTTTTGACGCGGGGTGGAGCAGCCCGGTAGCTCGTCAGGCTCATAACCTGAAGGTCGCAGGTTCAAATCCTGCCCCCGCAACCAAATTCCAAAACAGCTTCTCAGATCACCGAGCCCCGAGCACAACGCCGGGGCCTTTTGCGTTTGTGGCTCATAACCTGAAAGCATCTCAGCACGGCACGGTGCCGCAATGCCCTGCCCAATCAACGGGTCACAGCTGCAAATTCTGGCCGCCCGACATGCTTACGGTCAGCCTCCGCCTTCGAAGCGCCTTGCGTTTCCCTGTTGTTACCCTCCCCGCTGAATTGCGTTTCTCAAATCATGACAAGGCACCAAGGGCTTGCGCATGCAAGGCGGCGTTCGCCGCCGCGAGCACCTTGCCCTCGGATTTCAGACCCAGCTTCTCGCCCTTCCAGTCGGTGATCACGCCTCCCGCACCTTCGATCACAGCGACGAGGGCCATGTAATCGTAGGGGTGCAGGTCCATTTCCATCACCAGGTCGACGTGGCCTGATGCCAGAAGGCCGTAGCCGTAGCAATCTCCGCCGAAACGGCGCATCGAGACTTGTCTTGAGAGCGTCTCGAATTGTGTGCTTCCTGCTGCGTCGAACGCGTCGGGTGTCGTCGTGTAAAGGATCGCCTCGGCCAGTCTGGTCCGATGACTGGTGCGGCAGGGCTCGCCGTTGAATGTGGATGGTCGGCCGCGCAGTCCCGTCCAGCGTTCGCCGGTCGGTGGAATCGAGATGATACCAAGTTCCGGCGTGCCATCGCGCAGGCAGGCGATGAGCGTGCCGAAGGTCGGCATCCCGGAAACGAAACTCTTCGTGCCGTCGATCGGGTCGAGTACCCAGACGTACTGCGCGTCGAGGCGGGCGTTCTCGTGCTCTTCGCCAAGGATCCCGTGGGTGGGGAACTCTTTGACGATGCTGTCTCGCATGGTCGCCTCGATGGCGCGGTCGGCTTGCGTGACAGGCGAGAGGTCAGACTTTTTCTCCACGTCCAGCGGTTTGCGGAAGTAGGTCATCGCCATGGCGTCGGCCACGTCGGCGACGCCTTCGGCGAAACGCGCCAACATCTCTGTCTCGGGCGTCGTTGTGGAGCTTTGCATGGATTTTCCTTGTACGCGCAGGGGCCGTCAAAATGGTCAGTCGACAAATTATCAGTAGACAAACGCCACAAAAATGCAAGACTACCCAAAAATCCCCAAGCGCACACGCAGAGGTGCGGCGATAGAATGTGTCTCGGGAGGACACGATCAGGGGCAGGCACTGGCACAGGAATAGTTGGATCAAGAAGGAGAGACGAAAATGAAGACCTTGACCAAATTCACCTTGGCTTCGCTGTTTGCCGTTGGCATGGTGACAACAGCCACCGCCGACGAAATCACCGTTTATACAGCGCTTGAGGAAGAAGAAATCGCGGCTTACATCGACGCCGCCAAGAAGGCGATGCCTGAGACGGATATCAACGTCTTGCGCCTGTCGACCGGCAAGCTCGGCGCGCGCCTTCTGGCGGAAGCCGGCAACCCGCAGGCAGACGTGGTCTGGGGGTGGGCCGTCAGCGCGATGATGGATCCGCAGATCCTCGAGATGCTGGAGCCCTATACAGCCAAGGGTGCCGATGTTCTGCCGGCGACCTTTCGCGGGGAAGACGGGAAATGGTTCGCCCCGATCGGCTACATGGGGGCGTTTTGCGTGAATACTGCGCGGCTTGAGGAGAAGGGCCTCGAAATGCCCAAGAGCTGGAAGGATCTCGAGAACCCGGACTTCAAGGACGAGATCCTCATGCCCGATCCGAACTCGTCCGGTACCGGCTATTTGCACGTCAACGCNGTTCTGCAGACCATGGGCNAAGANGCGGGCTGGGCGCAGCTCGAGGCNNTCGATCCGAACATGGCNCAGTATACTTCGTCCGGGTCCAAACCCTGCAAGTCCGCGCGCGTGGGNGAATACACGGTCGGCATCTCGCTGGCATTCACCGCCATGCAGTCTATCGAGGAAGGCTATCCGCTGGCGATGGTTTTCCCGGAGGAGGGCGTCGGGTACGAACTGGAAGCATCCGGCTTGATGGCGAGCTCCGACAACAAGGAGGCAGCAAAGGCCTTTCTCGACTGGACGATGTCGAAAGAGGCAATCGATCTCTACCAGCAGTANAAGGCGCTGATCACCATTCCGGGCGTAGATGCCTCGCAAGCGGCTGAAAAGGCCGGTCTGCCCGCCGATATTTCGACTGTCCTGGCCGATATCGACTTCGTCACGGCGGCCAAGAATCAGGCGGCAGTGAAGGAAACCTGGAAAGAAAAGCTGGGCCGCTGATCGCGCCTGCGGCAACTCCGGCTGCCGCCAGAAGCGCGCGGGTCTTCCCTGAAGATCCGCGCACCTTTCACAGGAGACCTGATCCGNCGTGTATCTNACTGTNCGTAATGCCACCAAGACCTACGGCGCNTTCACNGCGCTCGACAATGTCTCGGTCGATATCGATCGAGGGGAATTCGTTTGCCTGCTGGGTCCATCCGGTTGCGGAAAGACAACGCTCCTCCGGCTGATCGCCGGGCTGGCGGAGCTAAACAGTGGCGAAATACTTCTGGAGGGGGAAGCGCTTTCGAAACTTCCCGCACGCAAGCGCGGTTTCGGGATCGTGTTCCAGTCCTACTCGCTCTTTCCCAACATGACGGTGGCCGAGAACATCGGGTACGGACAGAAAATCCGTGGCATGCCGCGGTCGGAGATTTCGCGGCGTGTGGCTGAGCTTCTGGAGCTGGTGAAGCTGCCGCATGTTGCCGGCCAGTTCCCCGGTCAACTTTCCGGCGGTCAGCAGCAGCGGATTGCGCTGGCACGGGCAATCGCAGTCGATCCNCGCGTCTTGCTTCTCGACGAACCGCTTTCGGCACTTGATGCGAAGGTNCGGGCCGAGCTTCGAGATGAAATTCGCCATGTCCAGCGCTCGCTCGGCATTCCAACCCTGATGGTGACGCACGATCAGGAGGAGGCCCTCGCTTTGGCCGACAAGATCATCTGCATGAACCATGGCGTGGTGGTTCAATCCGGTACGCCCGAAGATCTCTACCACCGACCGGCNACGCGNTTCGTGGCGGACTTCATGGGGATCAGCAATCTGATTTCTGCCGATGCNATCCGCCGCGAGTTTCCNGACCTGATGGCAAAGCGNCCNGAGACGGCACGCGAGGCGCATGTCGCCTGCATTCGCCCCGAGCAAATCAGTTTGACCCCTGCCCGGGACGGCAACGCCACCGTGCGCAGCATCAGTTTCCTCGGCAATCTCAGACGGCTTGAGGTCGATAGTGCGATCGGGCCGCTGGTCGTCGAAACTCACGGGCACAATTCCTGCAACGAGGGCGAACGCGTGAAGCTCAGCATTCCACCGGAAGCCTGNACCTGGGTGGCTGACGATATGGCGCGCCATCCTGTCGAGACNGNCNCATGAGCGGAGTGGAGACGATGGCCACGTCTGCGCGCAGGTNGCCGGATGGGGACAAGCTGCTGACGCTCGTCTGCGTCGGACTGCCGCTCATCGGGCTGGTGCTGTTCTTTCTCTACCCGATGGCGGTCGTTTTCTTGCGCTCCGTCACGGTCGATGATGGTTATGGGCTTGCCAACTATACGCGGGTTCTGGGGTCTACAGGGTTCTGGCGCGCGACCGAACACTCCCTGATCATGGGGGCTGCCACAACGGTTCTCAGCGTCTTCCTCGGCTTCATTATCGCGCACGGGCTTTATCGCTGCGCTTTCCGGGGCAAGTGGCTGATCCGCGGCATTATCGTCCTGCCGCTGCTCGCACCCTCGCTCGTGCAGGCACTGGGACTGATATTCCTTCTCGGACGCAATGGTCTCATCAGCCGAGCCATAGGTGTCGAGATCGACATTTACGGTTTCTGGGGCTTGTTGATCGCCAATACGCTGTATGCCCTGCCTCAGGCCGTGATGATCATCGGAGCGGCCCTGGTCCTGCTGGACGCACGCGTTTACGAAGCAGCGGAGGTGATGGGCGCCTCGCCGTCACGCCAGTTTCGCGACCTCACACTTCCCGCGGCGCGCTTCGGAATATTGAACGCGGCTTTCGTCTGCTTCACAATCACGATCACCGATTTCGGCAACGCGGCGGTCATCGGCGGGGACTACTCGGTTCTGGCGACCGAAATCTACTCGCAAGTGGTAGGCCAGCGGAACTTCAACATGGGGGCAGTGGTCGGCATCATGCTGCTGTTGCCGACGGTGGTGTCCTATGCCATCGAGCGTCAGGCAATGAAACGGCAGCAAGTTGGACAGATGGCCGGCCAGGTGCTGTATCGACCGACGTTCTCACCGGTGCGCGACACGATCATGGCTGTTCTGTCGCTCTTGGTCTGCGCCGGCATCGTCGCTGTTATCGGCATTGTCGTCTACGCGAGTTTCGTCACCCTCTGGCCCTACAACATGACGCTGTCGTTCAAGCACTACGACATCACGCTGGCCGGCGGGTATTCCTCGCTGTGGATGACAATCGTGATATCGCTGATGGCAGCATCGGGCGGAGCGTTTGCGGTATTCCTGCTGTGCCTCGGGCTGCGCCGCCTTCCGCGCAGCGTGGCCCAGCCCATACAGATGCTCGCGGCGATGCCTGCTGCCGTGCCCGGGATGGTCCTGGGGCTCGCCTATATCCTGACCTTCAATTCCACGGCGACACCGCTCTACCTGCTTTACGGAACGGCGGCCCTCATCGCGATCATCAACTTCTACCATTACCACACGCAGGGCTTTCTGACGCTGACGACCGGTTTTCGCCAGTTGCCCCCGGCGCTCGAAGAAGCGGCAGACAGCCTTGGGGCCGGAATGGCAAGGACGGCAGTCGATATCGTTGCGCCTTTTGTCGCCCCCATGCTGGTTTCGGTGTTCTTTTTCCTGTTCATGCGGTCCATGGTGACCCTGTCGGCGGTTGTCTTTCTCACTACGCCGGATCTGAGTGTCGCCGCGGTCACCATCATGCGGCTGGACGATGCCGGGTTGACGTCGCAGGCGGCGGCCTTTTCCACCTGCGTTATGGCGGTTGTCAGCATCGCGCTTTTGGGTATGAAGGGAACGCTGGAGTTCATGGGGCGGCGCAACCGGATGAAGAGAACCGTCTGATGTGGTCAAAGGAGCGCCATCGGCTCATTCTTTCAATGCTTGGCGCGAAACAGCAAGTAAGCGCCAACGACCTCGCAGAAATGCTGAACGTTTCCCGCGAGACGGTTCGCCGCGATCTGCTGGATCTGGAGGAAGCCGGACAGATCAACCGCGTCCATGGCGGGGCGGTGCTCCCCGATCCGAGTTCCGAAGAGCCCTTTCGCCAGCGGATGACAACGCAGATCCGGGCCAAGACGGAGATTGCCCGCAAGGCTGCCGGTCTGATCGAGCCTGGCCAGACAATCCTGGTGGACGCGGGCACGACCACGGCCCTGTTCGCGCGTGAACTGGCGAAGTTGTCCTGCCTGACGGTCATCACAAATTCGTTGGACATAGCCACCACGCTGCAGGCAGCCGGCAAGGATGTTCTCCTGCTTGGAGGCCGCATGGCCGCGGACGTGCCGGCCACATTCGGCGAACTCACCTTGTCCGAGATCCGCCGTTTCCGTGTCGACCTTTGCTTTTCTGCGCCGGTCGCGGTGCATCCAGCAACGGGTGCTTTTTTCTACGATCTGCAGGAAGCCGAAATTGCCATCGCCATGGCAGCACAAGCGCTGCAGTCGGTCATACTGGCCGATCACAGCAAGCTCGGCAAAACCAGCAGGGTTCAGTCCTGGGAGGTTGGAGAGATCGGCAGGCTTGTCACGAACCATGCTGCAGATGAAGAACAGTTGGCGGCTTTCCGGCAAGCCGGCGTTGATGTCGTGGCCTGAGAAACGTAAGGCACCGACAGGCGATACCAGACTGCAGGTCGGGGTGTAGATTTCTCAATCTGCGACGGTACCTGAGCGCATGAGAAATGATGTCTAGCGAGAGGCCGCGCCGAGGGCCTTTATCAGGCTTTCTATCGATTCCAGCGAGTGGATTGTGCGGAAATCGTCGACATGCGGGAGCATGGCGCGGATTCCGCGGGCGTTGGGCTCAAAGGCATCGTAACGCAGAAGCGGATTGAGCCAGACGAGTTTGCGGCAGGAGCGGTGAAGGCGATCTGTCTCCTTCGCCAGCAGGTCGAGATCCTGGTGTTCCAGACCGTCAGTGATGAGAATGACGATCGCGCCCTGGCCGAGGACGCGGCGGGCCCAGAGGCGGTTGAACTCCTCGAGCGTCTTGCCGATGCGGGTGCCGCCCGACCAGTCCTGGACGGCGGCGGCGCATTCGTCCATCGCATGGTCCGGATCCTTGAAGCGCAATTGCCGGGTGACGTTCGTCAGCCGCGTGCCGAAGAGGAAGGTGGAGACCCGCTGGCGCTTGCCGGCGAGCATGTGAATGAAGTGCAGCAGCACGCGGGAATAGTCGCTCATCGAACCGGAGATGTCGGCGAGAAAGACCAGCGGCGGCGGCTTCATCCTGCGTTCGCGGAATTGCGGGACGAAGACTTCGCCGCCCTGTGCGAGCGATATGCGCATCGTGGCGCGCGGATCGATACGACCGGCGTGCGATCGGCCGAGCCGGCGCGTCTTCACCAGATCGTCGGGCATCGCGAGGCGATCGATTGCGGCGCGCGCCCGGCGCAGTTCGTCTAGGGTCATCTGCGCAAAGTCCATGGTCTTGAGGACATCGGCGTCCGATGTCGTCAGCCGTGCGTCCAGATGCGTCTCGTCCTCGGGCGGCGGGGGCGGTTCCTTGCGTTTCGGCGGCAGCATGGCTTGCGTCACGCGCGTTCTTCCGGCCTTTGGTTTCTGCCTTTCCTTCTCCGGACCGCGCGGTGAGAGGGGCGACATCAGCGTCTGGATCTTCCGCGTCATGTCCGGGCTGCGCCAGAAGAGATTGAAGGCGTCCTCGAAAACGACGAGGTCCTCCTGCCGCGAGACGAAGACGGAGCGCAGGGTGGCGCGGAACTGCGGCTGCGTGCCGATGCCGACGGCTTCGACNGCGGCNATNGCNTCGAGGNTTCTCGACGGGCCGACNGTCAGNCCGCANTCGCGCAGCGCCCGGGCGAAATGCACGATGTTGNCGGCGAGGTGGCCGGTGGCTTTACTGGTGGCGGTCATCGTCATGCGACGGGTTCGGCGGCCATGATCTCCGCGAGCAGCGCCTCGCCCTCCGGCCCCTGGATGCGGGCGATGTCGTCCTGATATTTCAGGATCGCGCCCAGTGTGTTGGCCACCGTTCGCGGATCGAGCGAGGTGCGGTCGAGTTCACCGAGCGCATTGGCCCAGTCGATGGTCTCGGCGACGCCGGGGTTCTTGAACAACTCCATCGTGCGCAGCTTCTGGACGAAGGCGACGATCTGGACGGACAGCCGCTCGTGGCAGCCGGCGGCCTTGCGGCGGATGATNTCGAGTTCCTGATCGGCGCCNGGGTAACCGACCCAGTGATAGAGNCAACGGCGTTTGAGCGCGTCNTGGATCTCGCGNGTGCGGTTGGTGGTNATGATGACGATNGGNGGNTCGGGCGCNTTTATGGTGCCGATCTCCGGAATGGTNACCTGGAANTCNGAGAGGACTTCGAGCAGGAACGCCTCAAAGGCTTCGTCTGCGCGGTCGAGTTCGTCGATCANCAAGACCGGCGCCCGGCCCGGCTCCATTTCGAGCGCCTGCAGGACAGGACGCTTGATGAGGTAGCGGTCGGAGAAGATGCCACGCTCGAGCGCCGAGCGCTGNTTCTCGCCGGTNGCNTCGGCGAGCCGGANCTCCATCATCTGGGCGGGATAGTTCCACTCATAGACGGCGGACGCGATGTCGAGACCCTCGTAGCACTGAAGCCTGATCAGCGGCCGGTCGAAGGCGTTCGCCAGGACCTTCGCGATCTCGGTCTTGCCGACACCGGCGTCGCCTTCCAGAAACAGCGGGCGGTGCAGCTTGAGGGCCAGAAAGACCACCGTGGCCAGCGCCTCGCCGGCCAGATAGTCCTGAGCTTCCAGAAGCGTGGTGGTCTCCTCGATCGAGCGGGGGAGGGGCATCTCACTCACTGTCTCACTCCATAGATTCTTGAAACACGGACAATCAACTGGCCGGCTCGGTGGTGCGCGCGGTGACTTCCGCCTCGAAGCGGGTGAAGAACTCCGCCGCAAGTTTTGCGGCGGTCGACTGGATCAGCCGGCCTCCAAGCTGGGCGATCTTGCCTCCGACCTGGGTGGAGGCGTCGTAGCTCAGCCGGGTTCCGCCGGCGACCTCCTCAAGGCACACGTCCGCGCCGCCGCGGGCATGGCCGGCGATGCCGCCATTGCCTTCGCCCGAGAGCGTCAGGCTTTCGGGTTCGACGCGATTTTCGAAGACGACCCTGCCCTTGAANGCGGCTTTCACCGGTCCGATCTTCAGCTTGACCTTCGCTTCCATCTCGTCGTCGGAAATGCGGGTGAGTTCCTCACAGCCCGGAATGCAGGTCTTGAGCACATCAGTATCGAGAAGAAGCGCCCAGACGGTCTCGCGCGGCGCCTTGATCTCATGAGTGTTCTTGAGTTCCATTTTTCCCGCTCTACCTGAGGTATGGCTGACCGATGCGGAAGGTTTTCCGTCGGTCGCCTCATCGTTCTGGCGGGAGAATAGAAAGCGTCAGCACAAACGCATCATAAGAAAAAATAATCCCGGAATGATGATTTCTAATCCGGTGAGANGAGCAGCACTCTGCCCAATCCCTNTGCCTCGAACCGNCGATTCTGTCTGATAAAGTNNCGNCCTGANCGCNTTTTAANGCGGCTTCGCCCAATCAATGGGCGAATTTGTTTTTCTTATCCGCGTCATTGCTTTTAATCATTTCTGCTTTTCCCGAAAAACCGCTTGGCTTTGGTCACCGGCACGAATGCTGGCTTCAAGCAACGGTTAGGGGAAGCGTGTGCGATGACCAAAGACACGAAGAATTCCAAGTCGATTTCCAGACGAGATTTGCTCAAGACCGGGGCCGCTGCCGCAGGTGCTGCGGCAGGTGCCGGTGCGATTACCGGGTTCCCGACGATCTGGGCNCAGGANATCAAGGANATCGAACTGCGNCATGTCGGCGTGTCCTATTCGGTGGTCAAGGCCATCGGTGACCAGGCGTCGAAGGACCTCGGCTTCAAGGTGACGATGCAGAACCTTGATACCTCGGCCGCGATCAACCGCTTCATCACCCAGCCCAACACCGTCGACATCGCCGACCTCGAAGGCTGGCAGGCCAAGCTCGCCTGCAAGCGCGGCGTCATCCAGGGCATCGAGACCAAGCGGATCAAGGAATTCGACAACTTCCTGCCGATCTTCACCAAGGGTGAGTTCGAGGGCAAGTCGATCTCNCGCCAGGGCATCTCGCCTTACGAGGCGCTGTATATGCAGGGCCAGGATTCAACTGAACTGAACGACGGTGTCTCCGACTGGATGACGAACGTTCCGCAGGTCTACAATGCCGACTCCATCGGCTACCGCCCGGATCTCGTCGGCCATGAAGTCACCGAGTGGAAGGAACTCATCGATCCCAAGTTCAAGGGCAAGGCGGGTATTCTCGACGTGCCCGCCATCGGCATCATGGACGCCGCCCTCTGCATGGAAAGTGCCGGGATTGTCGAATACGGCAACAAGGGGAACATGACGAAGGAGGAGATCGACAAGACGATCGACAAGCTCATCGAGTTGAAGCGCGATGGTCACTTCCGTTCGACCTGGACGACCTTCGACCAGTCCGTGCAGCTGATGGCCGCCGGTGAAGTGGTGATCCAGTCCATGTGGTCGCCCGCCGTCGCCGCCGTCCGCGTCAAGGACATTCCGTGCACCTATGCGCCGGTCAATATCAAGAACGGCAAGGAAGGCTATCGCGGTTGGTGCAACGGCATGGGCCTGATGAAGCACCTGACCGGCAAGAAGCTGGAAGCCGCCTACGAGTACCTGAACTGGTACATGTCCGGCTGGCAGGGCGCGTTCGTTAGTCGCTACGGCTATTACAGCCCGGTTCCGTCCACCGCCAAGAAGTTCATGTCGGAAGCCGAATACGCCTACTGGTACGAAGGCAAGCCGGCACCCGAGCCTGTCACCGATCCCTATGGCGTGCCGATGGAAAAGGCCGGCACCGTCCGCGACGGCGGCTCCTTCATCGACCGCGTGACCAACATCTCCTGCTGGAACACGCTGATGGACGAGGCGGCCTACATGAACAAGCGCTGGAACGACTTCAAGGTCGCCTGATGACAGGCATGTCCTTCTTCCGTGTCCCGGCTTTCGCGCGGGGACACGGGGAGGGCGTCTATCCCATGCCTTGGAGACTACGAACATGAAAATAACTCGTAATGCAGCCGGATGGCTGAACGTCGCGCCACTTCTGGCGATCCTGATCCCGTTCTTCATCGTGCCGATCTGCGTGATCCTGGCCGTCAGCTTCATGCAGACCGACGGCTTCGGCGGCATCTTTCCGGACTTCACGCTCGATAACTATATCGGCGTCTTCACCTCGGAACTGACCTACCGGCTCTATTACGAAACATTCAAGTTCACCCTGCTGACGCTGTTCTTCACAGCCATCATCGGTTTCTGGATCGCCTATTTTCTGGTGTTCCATGTCCGCAGCAAGATCCTCGCGATGGGATTGTTTCTCGTCTGCACCGTCCCGTTCTGGACGTCGAACATCATCCGCATGATTTCGTGGATCCCGCTGCTGGGCAAGGAGGGGCTGATCAATACCGGCCTAGAAGGCGCGGGCGTCATCGACCAGCCGCTGACGTTTCTTCTGTTCTCGCCCTTTTCAGTGGTCGTTGCCTATGTCCACCAGCTGACGATTTTCATGATCGTTCCAATCTTCAATTCGCTCTCGCGTATCGACAAGCGGTTGGTCGAGGCTGCGCTTGATGCGGGCGCAAGCCGGTTCGACATCCTGCGTCTGATCATTCTTCCCATGTCCAAGAGCGGTATCGCGCTCGGCGCCATCTTCGTGGTGTCGATCGTGATGGGCGACTTCTTCGTGGTGAAGGTGATGTCGGGCGGCGGCACGGCCTCGGTGGTCGGAGCCTTCTACGAGGACGTCTCGGTGCTGCAATATCCCACGGCCGCGGCGAGCGCGATCATCCTGACCGTCGTCGTCATGCTCCTGGTCGCCGCCATCTTGCGCGTCGTCGACATTCGCAAGGAGATCTCCCTGTGAACGCCCCCGCCAAAATACACGCAAAAGCTCCGGCAAAGGGCCACGCCATTCGCCCGCGCGCCAACGGCCGCCCCTGGACCTTCTATGTGCTCGCCGGTCTTTTCGCGCTTTACCTGATCGCGCTCTACGGGCCGATGTTCTCGATCTACATCCTGTCGTTTCAGGACCTGAAGGGCGGGCTTGTCTTCCCGATGCGCGGCTTCTCGCTGCACTGGTTCGAGGAACTCTTTTATCAGACCCGAACCGGCGACTTCTCGGGCTCCTTCCGGCGCTCGATCGGGCTTGCCGTCCTGGTGACCATCATCACGGTCGTCTTTTCATTCATGGCGGGGCTGGCCTTCCGCAAGCGCTTCTGGGGCGACACCTTCGTCTTCTACCTCATGATCGGCAGTCTGGTGGCGCCGGGCCTCGTTCTCGGGATCGGCATCGGACTTGCATTCACCATGATGGGGCTGCAGGCGAGCTGGTACACATCCGCACTCGGCGCGCAGCTCTCCTGGACGCTTCCATTCGGTATTCTGGTGATGTTTGCGGTGATGTCTCGGTTCAACAATGATTGGGAAGAGGCGGCGCGCGATCTCGGCGCCAGCGCGGCCCAGCGCATCTGGATGGTCGTTCTGCCCATTCTCGCGCCAGGTCTCGTCGCGGTCGCCCTTTTCGGCTTCACTTTGTCTTATGACGAGTTTGCCCGCACGCTGCAGACGGCGGGACCCCTCAACACGCTGCCTCTCGAAATCTGGAGCATGACGCTCAATGTCACCTCGCCCTCGCTCTATGCGCTCGGCACGGTGTCGACCGTCGTTTCCTTCCTCATCATCGGCATCAGCCTCGGATCTATCGCACTGATCCAGAGGCAGCGTGCCGCAGCCGCCCGCAGCGGCGAATGACCGACCATCGGAGTACGCGAATGAAAACCGGAAATGGCGACATCGAACTGGCAGGCATCGTCAAGAGCTATGACGAAGGCCGGACCTATGCGGTCAACGGCATCAATCTGAAGATCCCGGACGGCGCCTATTGTTGCCTGCTCGGACCCTCGGGCTGCGGCAAGTCGACGATCCTCAGGATGATCGCCGGCCACGAGGACCCGACCGCAGGCGAGATCGTGATCGGCGGCGAGAATGTCGTCGGCCTCGCGCCCGTCGAGCGACGGACCGCGATGATGTTTCAGAGCTACGCCTTGTTTCCGCATCTGAGCGTGCGCGACAATATCGCCTTCGCGCTCCGCGTCAGGGGCCAATCGAAGGCTGAGCGCTACCGCAAGGCCGACGAAATGATCGAGAAGGTGCGGCTGACGGAACTTGCCGACCGGCTTCCGGGCCAGCTGTCGGGCGGCCAGCAGCAGCGTGTGGCGCTGGCGCGCGCCGCCATCACCGAACCGCGCGTGCTGCTTCTCGACGAACCGCTCTCGGCGCTCGACGAGCATCTTCGCATCCGCATGCGCAGCGAATTGCGCTCCATGCAGCAGGATCTCGGGATCACCTTCATCCATGTCACCCACACGCAGATGGAGGCCATCGCGCTGGCCGACATGGTGGTGGTGATGGACAAGGGCGTGATCCGCCAGTCCGGTCCCGCTCGTGAAATCTATTCGGCACCGAAGGACCGCTACGTCGCCGAATTCATCGGTGGGCAGAACGTGCTCTCCGGAAAGGTCGGCAAGGTGAACGGCGCGCGGGCGACGATGCTCGGCGCGAGCTTTTCCGAAATAGCCATCCCACTTCCCAGCGGAAGGCATCTCGAAGCGGGCCAGCCGCTCGACATCGCCATCCGCCGAGACGACATCGAACTTAAGCCGTATGCGGAGAAGCCGATGCTGGCCGAGGACGCGGCATCGGTGGAGGGCACGGTCAGCGCCATCGAGTACCAGGGCAACTACGTCAAGGTGATGCTTGATGCCGCTGGCGAGGATGAATTCGTGGCCTTCGTGCCGGAGCGCAAGTTTTTCGAGAACAACCTGACAGTCGGCGAGAAGGTGCTCGCCGTCTGGCAGGTCACGCATACCCAAGTCATGGCCTGATGGGAGACGAGACAATGAAGATTACTTTCACCCTCAACGACCGGCCCGTCACAGCCGACGTGGCACCGTCCACTCTGGTCTCCGATCTGTTGCGCGACACGCTCGATTTGACCGGAACCCATGTCGGCTGTGAGACCTCGCAATGCGGCGCCTGCGTGATCCATTTGAACGGCAGTTCGGTGAAGAGCTGCACGCTGCTCGCGGCTTCGCTCGAAGGCCAGGAGGTGCGGACCGTCGAAGGGCTTGCCAAGGGGCCCAATGAACTGCACCCGATGCAGGTGGCCTTCCGCGAAAACCACGGCCTGCAATGCGGCTTCTGCACGCCGGGCATGCTGATGGCCTCGATCGACCTTGTCAGCAAGAACCCGGACCCGACCGAGGAAGAGGTGCGGGAATGGCTCGAGGGCAACATGTGCCGCTGCACCGGTTACCAGAACATCGTGAAATCCGTGATCGCTGGCGCACAGGCCATGCGGAACGCCAGCTGAAGGGGTTGACCATGTCGAATGTCATCGGAGTCGGCGCGTCGCCGAAGCGCAAGGAAGACCTGAGGTTCGTGACGGGGCGCGGCAATTATGTGGCCGACATCAAACGGCCGCACATGAAGTTCGGCATCTTCGTGCGCTCGCCCCATGCTCATGCGCTCATCAAGTCTGTCGACGTTTCCGCGGCGCTCGAACTGCCGGGTGTCGTGGCGGTCTATACGGGGGCCGACATGAAGGCCGACAATGTCGGCGGGTTGCCCGTCGGCTGGGGTATTTCCGGCAAGGACGGCAACCCGATGAAGGAGCCGCCGCACCCGCCGATCGCCCACGACAAGGTGCGCTATGTCGGCGACGCGGTGGCTTTCGTGGTGGCCGAAAGCGTCGAGCAGGCCGAAGCCGCGGCCGAACTGGTGGAGGTCGACTACGAGGTGCTTCCGCATGTGGTGGGCGTGGTCGAGGCGTTGCAGCCGGGCGCGCCGCAGCTCTATGACGAGGTGCCGAACAATCTGTGCTGCGACTGGGACCTCGGCGACAAGCCGGCCGTCGACGCCGCCTTCGAGGCCGCGACCCATGTGACAAGCATCGAGCTCGTCAACCAGCGTCTGGTCGGCAATCCGATGGAGCCGCGCGCGGCGATCGGCGAGTATGATGCGGCCAACGGGCAGTACACGCTCTGGACCACCAGCCAGTTTCCGCATGTCGTGCGTCTCCTTATGGGTGAGATGGTGCTCGGCATTCCCCAGCACAAATTGCGCGTGGTCGCACCCGATGTCGGCGGCGGCTTCGGGGTGAAGCAGTTCCATTACGCTGAAGAGGCGGTCGTCACCTGGGCGGCCTCCAAACTCGGCGGCGCGGTGAAATGGGTCTGCCAGCGGTCCGAGGGCTTCATCTCCGACGCGCATGGCCGTGATCACGTCACGCAGGCCGAACTGGCGCTCGACGCCGACGGCAAGTTCCTCGCCATGCGGGTTCAGACCTATGCCAACATGGGCGGTTATCTGTCCACCTTCGGGCCGAACATTCCGACCAACCTCTATGCGCCGCTTCTCTCCGGCGTCTACGTCATCCCGTCGATCTATTGCGGCGTGAAAGTGGTTTTCACCAACACCGTGCCGGTCGATGCCTATCGCGGCGCGGGCCGACCGGAGGCAACTTTCGTGGTCGAGCGGCTGGTCGATACGGCGGCGCTCGAAATGGGGATCGACAAATTCGAGATCCGCAAGCGCAACATGATCCCGGCCTCGGCCTATCCATACCAGACGCCGGTGATCGTCGAATATGACAGCGGCGACCCGATGGCTTGCCTCGAACGTTCGATGGATCTCGCCGACGTGGCGAGCTTCGAAGCGCGGCGCAGCGCCTCGGAAGCCAAGGGTTTCTATCGCGGCCTCGGCGTCTCCACCTATGTCGAAGCCTGCGGGCTCGCGCCCTCCCGTCTGGCAGGCCAGCTCGGCGCGCGCGGAGGTCTCTACGAAAGCGCGAATGTCCGCGTTCATCCCTCCGGTGCGATCACCGTGCTGATCGGTACGCACAATCACGGGCAGGGCCACGAGACGACCTTCGCGCAGATCGTGTCCGAACGTCTCGGCGTGCCCTTCGAGAATATCGACATCGTGTTCGGCGACACCGACAAGGTGCAGTTCGGCATGGGCACCTACGGTTCGCGTTCGCTGGTCGTCGGTGGCTCGGCGCTCAACAAGGCGAGCGACAAGATCATTCTGAAGGGGCGCAAGATCGCGGCCCACCAGTTCGAGGCCGCGCTTGACGACATCGTCTTCGAGAACGGCGAGTTCTCGGTGTCGGGCACCGACAGGAAGAAGACTTTCTCGGAAATCGCGGGAGCTGCTTACGTTCCCTTCGACTTCCCGCTCGAGGAACTTGAGCCGGGTCTCGAGGAGCAGGCCTATTACGATCCGGTCAACTTCACCTATCCGGGCGGCGCCCATATCTGCGAGGTCGAGATCGACCCGGACACCGGTATCGTGCGCCTCGACCGCTATACCGCGGTTGATGACGTGGGCACGGTGATCAATCCGATGATCGTGGAAGGCCAGTTGCAGGGCGGTATTGTTCAGGGCGTCGGCCAGGCGCTGTTCGAACACGGGGTCTATGACGAGCAGTCCGGCCAGCTGATGTCCGGCTCGTTCATGGACTACTGCATGCCGCGGGCCGACAACCTGCCCAACATGGTGATCCAGCCTCACTCGACCACCTGTGCGCACACGCCGATGGGTGTGAAGGGGTGTGGCGAATGCGGCACGATCGGCTCGCCGGCAGCCGTGATCAACGCGGTGGTCGATGCGCTCAAGCCGCTCGGCGTGAGCCATGTCGACATGCCGGCCTCGCCCAACCGCATCTGGAACATCATCAACCATTCCAGCGTCCGCGCTGCCGCCGAATGAGGATCAGACGATGAAAGCCTTTTCGTTCGAAAAACCCAGTAGCATTGAGGCGGCGGTGGCCGCGCTCGGGGCCGAGGAGACACTGCCGCTCGCCGGCGGCATGACGCTGATCCCGACACTCAAGCAACGTCTGGCGGACTGTGCGGCGGTGGTCGATCTGAGCGGCATCGCCGAAATGAGCGGCATCTCGCTCGAGGGCGACATGCTGGTGATCGGGGCGATGACCCGCCATGCGGAGGTCGCCGGATCGGATGTGGTCATGAAGGCCATTCCGGCGCTTGCCAAACTCGCAGCACGCATCGGCGACCAGCAGGTCCGCCATCGCGGTACGATCGGCGGATCGGTCGCCAACAATGATCCGGCAGCGGACTATCCCTCCGCCGTCCTGGCGCTTGGCGCGGACATCGTCACCAGCAAGCGGACGATTTCGGCCGACGCCTTCTTTCTCGGCATGTTCGAGACGGCTCTGGAACCGGGCGAAATCATCGTATCCTTCCGCTTTCGCGTTCCCGAAAAGGCGGGCTACGCAAAATTCGCCTCGCCCGCATCGCGCTATGCGCTCGCCGGCGTGTTCATCGCCAAGAGGGGAGATGTCGTACGTGCCGTCGTCACCGGTGCGGGGCCTTGCGTCTTCCGGGCGGCCGATATCGAGGACGCGCTGATGAAGGACTTCGCCCCGCACGCACTCGACCGAATCTCCATCGATTCCACCGACTTCATGTCCGACATCCATGCGGACAAGCAGTACCGGGCGCATCTGGCCGTCGTGATGGCCAAGCGTGCGGTGAAGGCCGCGCTCGAAGAGGGAGGAAGCTGAGGCGATGAGGATGCGAAGAACAATGCGATAAGCGCAAGGCCGGCCACTCGGCTTCGCGATCGCACCCGGATTTTTCGATATCCGGCCCAATCCGGAATAACGGTTCCATAGGTTTAAGATGAAGATGAATTCCACCCAGGCCGGAGCCGGCGCGGCTCCGGGGGAGCTTTCGCGCCTTTCCGCCACCCAGTTGCTGGAGGGTTATCGCTCCGGCGACTTCGATCCGGTCGACGTGATCGAGGATACGATCGGGGCGTTGAAAGCGGCCGATGCGGCCTGCAACATCATGGTCAGCGACCTGTTCGACACGGCGCGCAAGGGCGCAGAAATGTCGGCCAAGGCTTACCGTGAGGGCCGTGCGCGGCCGATGGAAGGCATTCCCGTCAGCATCAAGGATCTGGTTTTCGTGGCCGGCGCGCCGGCCAAGGGTGGAGCGCCGTCGCTCGCCGATACAGTTCCGTCGATCGACGCTCATGTGGTGGCTAAACTGAAAGAGGCGGGCGCGATCCCCACCTGCAAGACGACGACATGCGAGAGCGGCTACAAGCTCACCGCCGACAGCCCGGTGAGCGGCATCACCCGCAATCCCTGGAAAACGGGGCGTACCAGTGGCGGCTCGAGCGGCGGTGCCGCAGCCGGGGTCGCGGCGGGCGCCGGGCCGATCGCCATCGGCACCGACGGCGTCGGTTCGATCCGCGTGCCATCCTCTTTTTGCGGAGTTTTCGGACTGAAGCCGACCTTCGGGCTCGTCTCGCGTGCGCCGGGCTTCTTTCCGCCATCCTGGGGCTCTCTCGCCCACACCGGGCCGATCGCGCGGACGGTGGCCGACGCGGAATTCACATTGAAGATCATCGCCGGCTACGACATGCGCGACGCCGCCTCGCTCGATTGCTGGGCGCCGGGCAGCCGCGAGATTCCCGATGGTCTGCGCGTGGCGGTGTCGCCCGATTTCGGTTATGCGGCGGTCGATCCGGCCGTCCGCAAGGCTTTCGCCTCAGCCGTCGAGACTCTGCTCGGTTCCCGCGTCGATCACTCTGAGGCGACCATCGCGCTCGACGCCGACATTCTGGAGAAAGTACTCAAGCCAATCGCGTTGACAGAGCAGGCAGCTTCTGTCGGCGACCGCGGCGATGAAGCCTTTACCGAATCCGACCCGGATTTCCGCGCGGTCCTGGAGGCCGGACGCCGGTATTCCGGGCTCGACTACATGACGGCCACGCATCGCCGGGCCAAACTGCGCGGCCAGTTCGTCGACCTCTTCAAGTCGGCCGACATTCTTCTGACCCCGACCGTCGCCGTCCCGGCCTTCGCCGCCGGCACGTTGGGTGTTGCGGAAATCGACGGCAGGGCAGTGGACGAGCATCTCGGCTGGTCGCCGTTCACCTGGCCGATCAATCTCGTGGGTCTGCCCGCCGCAACGGTGCCCTGCGGCTTTACGCCTGACGGGCTGCCGATCGGTTTGCAGATCATCGCGCCTTGGGGACGCGAAGACAGTATCCTCGATGTGGCGAAAGCGCTTGAGCGGCTAATTCCCTGGGCGGAGAAATTCCCTTCTCTCCTGGTGTCCTGACACACCCTGTTCCCGTGTCACGGGAACAACCTGGCGGGCTTCGGCCCGCTTTTTTGATTCCTGCGTCAGATCGCGGTCTTGGAGGGGGGCTGTTCGGTCGGATGATCCTCGCCATCGTCGTGATGGTGGCGGTTTGCCGCGCCAATCTCTGCCGAAGGCGAGAGTGCGTTGCCGAGACTGAGATAGTGGGCGAGATAGTCGTGCAGCGCATTGGCTGCCGCGGATTTCGCACCGGGCGCCTTGTAGAGGAGCAGGTCGACCTTCGGCAGCGGTGGGAAACCCTGGCCCTTCCCGATCTCGCGCATGCCGGGGACCTTGGCACTGCGGCCGAGCACCGTGACCGCCATGCCCGAGAAGACCGCCGCCTGCAGCCCGGCCACACTTTCAGACACGCAGGCGATGCGCCAGGGATGGCGCACGCTCTCGAGATAGTCGATCGCATGGTCGCGATAGATATTGCCCGGCGGAAGCAGCGCCAGCGGCACCGGTGTCTCGTTTTCGGCGTTGGAATTCTCGCCTGTCAGCCAGACGAGCTGTTCCTGGCGGACGACTTGGCCCCCGGAAAAATCATTCATGCGGGTGACGAGCGCGATATCGACCTCCCCGCGGTGCACGAGTTGCACCAGCGGAGTCGACAGCGAGCATTGAAGCTGGACCTGGACACCCGGAAATGACCGCCGAAAGAGCGCCAGGATCGATGGAAGCAGAAAAGATGCATAAAGATCAGGCGTTCCGAGCACGACCGTGCCTTCGATATCCGGCGCCGAAAGCCGCGACAGCAGTTCGTCATGCAGGCGAAGGATGGATTTGGCATATCCGAGGACGAGATTGCCGTCGACCGTCAGCTTCATGCGGCGGCCGTCATTGGCGAAAAGATCGCAGCCGCAGATTTCGTTAAGCCGCTGCAATTGAAGGGATATCGCCGGCTGTGTTCGTCCCAGTCGCCGGGCCGTCTCGGTTACGCTACCGGTTTCGGCCACACTTTGGAGTGACCGAAGCATACGGATATCGAGGCTCTGGAGGTTCATTCAACGCACCATTCATTGCATCAGATCTGATCACGGCATCTGGATCGAAGCAAAAAATGCGCCATTCCGTTGCAAGCGTATCGGAGCCAATTGCAGGCACACCCTGAGCGATCGGAGCTCTGCGGAGGTATCTTATGCAGGGTCGGCTGCCGACGCGTTCAGGCGTCTGACCGATCTTCGTTTTGAGCCTGATCGATCTGGTCGGGGTCAAAAGTGACAAACAGGCCATAGGCGGCGATCACCCCCAGGCCGCAGAACACGGCTCCCCACAAGGGAGCGCCGGTCATGAATTCGACGAGCCCCCAAACCAGACACGCGCCGGTGACGAGAATGCGGATCCATAGCGGTTTGAAGAACGGGTGGTTGAAGTCAAACAGCTTGTTCATGANGGGGTCCTTGGGCCTTCACCCGTTTCTCGNTCGAGATGATAGTTGAGCCGCNATAGTCTATAGCCTCTGGCCGGTTAGCAAGGCCCATGACCTGATCAACNGCCTTTCCTGTGCAGTGATCGAGGCGGCCGATCGGTTCCANACCACGANCATGGNGTGGGTCTGGGAAGGTGGCTCTCGGCGGTGCTCGGTGACTTCTCCCATNACGTNATCGCATTGCTGGTGGAAGGCCGCCTGCGCCGCATTCGNCTGGTGGAGTGGTAAAATTCTAAAAAGGATACGCCTCTTGCCTATTGCGAACCTTTCGAGAAAAGTGCAAAATATGAGACAAGTACAAAAAAAGGGGTTCACATGGTTTCTATTATCAAAAAAACGGCACTTTCAATTCAGGCCGTCGCTTTCGGTGTGGCGTTCTCCGCGAGCGCGGCAATGGCTAGCGATTTCAGGATGCTTGCAAGCTGGGACGGGTCATATCCGGTCGTGCCGAACGTCGCCGAAGTCTATATGGACATGGTCAAGGACGCGTCGGATGGAAAGACGACGATCGCGATGACGGGTCCCGAAGCAGTTCCGCCTTTCGAGCAGCTGCAGCCCGTGTCGATGGGCGTGTTCGATCTTCTTTTCACTTCGGGAGCCTATCATTCCAACGAGACCTCCATGGGTCTCGTCATGGATGCGGTGAAGGGAGATCCTGAAGCCCGCCGCACGTCGGGCGTCTGGGACCAAGTCGACAAGGCTTATCAGGAGAAGGGGCTCAAACTTATCGCTCTGCCCACGCTGCCGGAAGGCTATAACCTCTTGCTGCGCGAGCCGATCGGCGAAAGCTGCGACCTCTCGGGTCTGAAGATTCGCGGTACGGCCACCTATACCTCGCTTATCCAGTCGCTGAACGCGCAGCCGGTCGTCCTGCCGCCGGCGGAGATCTACTCCGCGCTTGAAAAGGGCGTCGTGGATGGCGCGGCATGGCCGGTTATCGGTGCGCTGGACTATGGATGGTACGAGGTTGCCAAGTACTTCCTGCGTCCGGCTTTCGGAACCGGGACCTACATGATCCTGATGAACCTCGACAAATGGAACAGCCTCGACGAAGCGGAACAGACGCTTCTTCTTGAAGAAGGCGCAGAGCTTGAAAAGCAGTCCATCGTCAAGCTTGCCGAAGTTGCCAAGGCAGAAGAGGCAGCCCTCATCGAGCGCGGGATGAAGCCGACCTCGATCTGCGGCGACAAGGCCGAAACGGTCGAGCATGACTGGGCGCAAGGCGTCTGGGCGCTCGGCATCGAGAAGGGCGGCGCTCCGGTCGAAGCCCTGAAGGAAACCGTTACGAAGGCCGGTCTGGACTTCTGATCCGCCGCGACTCTTTGCTCCACCCTTGAGAAGGTCCTTCCGCATTGCATGCGGGAGGACCGAACGCGATGATATAGCGCGAAGGGGCTTTTGGCGATGAACTCCAGAAATCGGTACGGCGTCTCATATGCCGTCAACGGCATCGCATTTCTCGGCTCGGGTCTGGGCGCGCTCTGCGTGTTCGCCATTCTCGTCAGCTACTCCATTGAGGTCTTCATGCGCTACGTGCTCAGCGCGCCGACCTCGTGGGCCAGTGACTANGTGACCTACTTTCTCTGCGGTTCGGTATTCCTGACGATGCCGCTGNTGACGCTTGAAGGCAGCCATGTCGCCGTTACNGTGCTGCAGGGNCGNNTGCCCGCGGCNGTCGAACGNTTCGCNATCTCNCTCGGNCTTGNGGTNTCNGCNGGGACNTGTCTGTTCGTGGGCTGGCTGGCGCTGAAACAGACGCACTACAATTTCGTTCGCGGCATCGACACGATGTCNCTNGCGGCNGTTCCGAAATGGATCATCGCCGCGCCGATNGCNTTCGGNTTCATCNTNTCGGGCGTGATCCTGNTNCTGCANTTGGCGAGCGTGTTTCGGNGCNCGCTCGGAGNCGGTNGAATGATGACNGGTATCGAAGCNGTCTTCGTNCTGGCCGGCATTCTCCTTCTTCTTTTCGCGTCCGGACTGCCCATNTTCGTCGCCTTCCTNNTGGTCAACCTCGTCGGAACCGTGATGGTTCTGGGGACNAACGGCTTCACGCTGCTGGCCAATTCCATNTACGANACNGCAACGACCGGTTCGCTGACGGCGATCCCNCTNTTCATCCTGNTGGGAGAGCTGTTGTTNCGNGGACGCGCGCTCACCGTCATGTTCGAATCCATCGACGTGCTCGTGGGCCGCTTGCGGGGCCGCCAGTTCGTACTGGCGATCATTCTCTCGACGGTCTTTGGCGCACTGTCCGGCGCGGCGATGGGTGTGGCGGCCATGCTGGGCAAGACGCTGCTGCCGGGCATCAAGGCACGGGGCGGATCGTCGTCACTCGCCATGGGCGCGATCGTTTCCGGAGCTTCGCTGGCGCCGATCATTCCGCCGTCGCTGCTGGCGATCATCGTCGGCACCCTGGCGGGTGTTTCGATCGGCGATCTTCTGGTGGCGGGCATCGTTCCCGGCCTTCTCCTCTCGATNATATTCATCATCTATATTCTGGTACGGGTGCGGCTGGATCCGTCTCTGGACGCGGCGGAAATCGATGAGCCGAAGNAACGCAGNGGCGGCGACGTCTTCAGGGCTATCGTGAACCTTGCNCCTTTCACGATCATCATCGCAGCCATCATGGGCTTCATCATGGGCGGCATTGCAACACCCTCGGAGGCGGCCGCGACTGGTGTTCTTGGTGCGCTCGTCACCACCTTCATCTACGAACGACTGACTTTGCGGGCGTTGATGGACGCGGTTCTGTCCGCGGCCAAGATCTCTGCGATGATCCTGCTGATCATGGCGTCGTCCAAAATGTTCAGCCAGCTGCTCGCCATGACCGGCGGCGTGTCCGCCCTAACGGCTTTGATTGGTGCGCTGGACCTGCCTTCCTGGGCGATGCTGATCGTGCTGATGGCGTTTCCGTTCGTCATGTGCATGTTTATTGACCAGATCGCGCTGATGCTGATCGTCGTACCGATCTATCTGCCGCTGGTGAACCACCTCGGCTACGATCCGCTGTGGTTCTGGCTTCTGTTCCTGGTCAACATCACGCTCGGTGGAATCACGCCGCCGTTCGGCTATGTGCTCTTCGCCCTGAAAGGGGCGGCGCCAGACGAAAGCCTGACCGCCATTTTCCGTTCCACATGGCCCTTTATCGGCTTGTTCATCCTCGGGATGGTGATCATGGCGCTCTACCCGCCGCTGGTGACGTNCCTGCCCTCGCTGATGCGCTGATATGCAAAAGGCCTTTCCCGTGAGGGAGAGGCCATTCGTTTCTCGACAGCGATGCTGAACCGGGGTGGTCAGGCGTTCGGAAGAGTGGAGTTCGCGGGCGGTTCCATCTTGCTCATATGCCCAATGGCAGCTTCCGCATCGATGACCGCGCCGTAGCGCATGGCGATGTCAAACAGGGCCAATGCGTGGCTCGCTTGTGCCCGGTCGAAGCAGCCGTCGGTGATGGCGGCTACCTGGAAACCGTGACTGAAGGCATCGACGGCGCTTGCCCTTACGCATCCTGAGGTGGTGGTGCCGGTCAGGATGACGCTGTCGCATCCCAGCCGCCGCAGATGAGTTGCCGTGGGTGCGCCGAAAAAGGCTGAAGGCTTGCGCTTGTACACCATGATGTCCGACGGGGTCGGGGCCAGCGGGGCGACGATTTCGTTTGCGTCCTTGTCCTGCGGCGACGCCGGGACCTGTTCCCTGGTGCGCGAATTCTTCCACGCCCAGCTTCCGATGTCCCAGGCATCCTCGCGGGCGCGGCCGGTGGAGTAGATCACCGGTATCCCGCGGGTCCGCGCCGTCTCGCACAGAGCCATGATCTTTTCGATGGCCTGCCAACTTTCCGCGCCGCAGGAGTTCGGCCAGCGACGGATGCTGTCGAGAATGTCCTCGTCCGGACGATCGCCGGCAAAGCCCCAGGAGACATCGATNACGATCAGTGCCGGCCGCGCGCCGAGCCCNGTCGGTCCGGTCAAGCCCGTCTGCTCGATGCGCTTGCGGTCATCGGGCGAAAGAAAGGGGTCCCAGATCATCGNTCGGTTCCTTCCGTGGCGGGCATGAGCGGCGGTCGCTTGTCCCGTGCGCCGGCAGGCAGCGAGAAAGCATCTTCCGGCAGTGCGTCGATCCAGGGCAGCAGCGCGTCCACCGGTGTCGGATCGGCGTATTTTGCGTCGAGATCGCAGAGCGCNATNGCGTGGCTNGCCTGCCAAGGATCGAAACATGCATCATCGGCGATGACCACACGAAGATTGAGGCTGAAGGCGTCGATTGCGGTCGCGCGCACCGCGCCGGCCGTCTGTCCGCCTGCCAGGATGAGGCCGTCCGCGCCAAGCAGGTTGAGGAAGCTCATCAGGTCGCTGTCGAAGAATGCGGAAGGCGCCTGACGCCGGATGACGATGTCCCGCGGCTCCGGCCTCATCGTGGTAACGAGGGCGTTGTCGCCGACAGGGTCCGCCCCAGCCGCTACGCCGTCCTCCTGCGGCCGGTCCCAGCCATCGGGGCGGGTTGCGCCTGTCACGTGGATGACAGGCAAACCTCTGGCGCGGCAGTGGCGCGCCAGAACGGCGGCGCGGTTCATGGCCTCGGATGCGCCTGACACGGCATCGGGGCCTTCCAGATGTCGCTTGTTGAAGCCGATCAGGACCAGCGCCGGGCGGGCAGGCTTCGTTCCCTCAACACCGTAGCCCGCGGCCTTGAANACCTTGCGGTCGCGCTCTGAAATAAATGCATCCCAGATCTTGCTCGCCATCTCTGTTCCTCTTTTTTATCGGCTTACCGGACCGGCCTATTTCAAGAGCGCTGTCCAGTGAGACCAGGCGCGGGCGATTGCCGCACTCGACAATTTCTCGGCCCGCGTGATCTCACCCTCGGAAAGCGGCATGAAAGAGCCGATCTGAAGCCCGGCGGTGAGAGTGTCGGCTTCGCGGCATGCATAGACGGCGCGGAAGGTCATGTCTTCGATCGATGTGCCGGTCACCAAGGCGCCGTGNCCNCGCATGAGNACCAGTCGCCGATCNNCNAGCGTNGCCGCCAGATCGTCGGCCTGGTCCATGTCGTTGACCAGCATGGCCGTGTCGCCAAAGCGGTTGCGACTGTCCCACAGCGGGACGNCGGAACCCATCCAGGCGCCGGTCTGGCTCAANGCGCAAAGCGTGCGCCCGCCCATGCAATAGGGCATGATGGATGCCGCGTGATGATGGCCGCTTGCCATGGTGGTTACGTTGGCGCGGAAGACGGCAGCGTGAATGAAGCGCTCTGAAAAAAGCGCGTCNGAGGTCTCAACAAGCGGCGCGCCGTCGAGGCCGAAGGGCAGAATGTCGTCGGCGCTGATGCGTGCCGGCGCGCCAGCGCGTGCGAGCCAGAAGGTGTCGGCTTCATCGGGATCGCGCACCGCAACATGGCCGAATACGTCCATGACGCCCTCGTTGACGAGGATGCGGGTCGCCGTCACGAGGTTNTCGATCANNTGNTGNGGCCTTTTTCGCGGCATGGTGGCTCAGCGGTGCTCCTCGTACCGGTTTCGCGCTTCAGGTGTTCTGGGAAACCTTCTCATTGAATTGACTGAAGAATTGCGCTGCGAGCTTGCGGGCGGTGCTGTCGATCAACCGGCTGCCCATCTGCGCAATCTTGCCGCCCACACGTGCCTGGCAGTAATAGCGGAGTTCCGTCGTCGTCTCGTCGATTTCGACAAGGCGCACGTCGGCTCCGCCGTTCGCAAAGCCGGCAACTCCGCCCTTGCCTTCGCCCTCGATCCGGTATCCGTTNGGGGCGTCGATGTCNTTCAACGTCACNTCGCCATTGAAGCTTGCCGAGACGACGCCGACNTTNAGTTTCACGGTCGCCTTCATCGTCGTATNGTCGGTTTTTTCGAGCGACTGACAGCCCGGGATNCAGGNGCGCAAGATTTCCGGATCGTTCAATGCGGCCCACACCGTTTCGCGGGAGGCTGTGATCCGCTCGCTGCCTTGCATTTCCATTGATACTCTCCCTTGGTCTTTTTTGATTGGTTTCGGGCTGTTACGGACAGATGACGGCGCGTCCCTTTATCTGCCGCTCNAGAAGGCCNTTNAGAGCCTTGTCGTAATCNGCCAGAGNGAAAATNGCCGGNGACGCCGCGGCGATGACGCCGCGTTCATGGAGTTCGAAGATGTCGACAAAGCACTGCCTCATCAGATCCGGCATCCGCTTGCGGTAATCGCTGACCTGCAGACCGCTGACCTCGATGTTCTTGACGAGCAGATAGTTGGCCTTGATTTCGGGGATGCGTCCCGAGGCGAAACCGATCACCACGAGGCGTCCGCGCCANGCGAGGGCGCGCAAGGCTGCGTCGAAAAAGGAACCGCCAAGCATGTCGATGACAATGTCGGCACCGTTGCCAGCAGTAACATCTCGGACTTGCTCGCGCAGGCCATCACGCAAATTGTCGACCGACAGGTCGATGATCTCATCGGCTCCGGCCTGCCGCACGAGGTCTGCCTTCCCGAGTGAGGAGACACCCGCGAGAACGCGCGCGCCCTTGGCCTTGGCGAGTTGCATCGCGGCCAGGCCGACCGCACCGGTGGCGCCGAGAACCAGCACAGTTTCTCCCTTCTGGAAGCGTGCGCGCTCGGTCAGGGCGAACCATGCGGTGTCATAGGCGAGCGCCATCGAGGCTGCTTCCGGGAAAGAGAGGGAATCCGGCAAGAGAATGCATTGGTCGTCAGCTACGCTGACCGCTTCGGCATAGCCGCCATGCTCGGCCAGGGTCAGGACCCGGTCGCCGACCTTGAGACGATCGACGCCGGCTCCGACCGCTTCAACGGTTCCGACGGGCAATTTTCCGGGAACGAAGGGTCGCTCCGGCAGGAATTGATACTTGCCAGTCATGACGAGCGTATCAACGAAATTTGCCGCCACGGCAGCANTCCTGATCAGCACTTCGCCGNCGCCTGCTTCAGGCGTTGCGATATCTTCGATCGCAGCCGACCCCACCGGTCCGAAATCGCGTATGACGACAGCTCTCATCGGATCTATCCTTTCGTGCTGAACGTACCCCGCGCGATCGCCACAAGGCGATCGGCAACGAGAAGATCGATATCGGCGCGGGCGAGCGTTCGTCCGAGTTTGCGCAGCCGACCCACGGCTTGAAGGCGTGTACCGACAGCCGGAGCCAGGAAGTCGGTCTGCAGGCTGACCGTCGGGGTCACGTTGCCATGAAAGACNGCCACCGTCGCGTGGCCGGCGATGTCCGCCAGGGCNGCNATNACGCCNCCGTGNAANANCGTCTNNTCCGNNNATGTGNCTGAANTCGGGNCGAAAGGGCAGTTCGATGACCACGCAGCGTTCAGATTCATCTGCTTTGACAGCGACCGGGCCAAGCCAGGTGTTGAAGGGCGGGCGGGTCATCTCCTCGCGCAGTCGATCCAGGAGCATGNGGTCAGCCCCGGAAGCGGATCGGTTGCGGTGACAGGGTGCCGTCGATCAGTGCCGGTTGCAAGGCCCTCTTGAGCATTTTGCCGTTGGCGCTGAGCGGAATTTCATCGACCTGAAGAAAATATTCCGGCATGTCGTATTTGGAGAGGCCGCTGGTGTCGAGATGGGCCAGGAGGCCGTGCGGATCGACTTGTGCGCCGTTTTTTGCCATCACCACCAAACATACCTTTTCGCCCAGGCGCTCGTCATTGACCGCGAGCGCTGCAGCGCGCTCCACCTGCGGATAACGCATCGCCAGTTGTTCNATGCGCGCGGGGTGAATGTTGTGTCCGCCGCGGATAATGATGTCCTTCAGCCGTCCGGTAATCTGGAGGTAGCCATCCTTATCGAGGCGGCCCAGGTCGCCGGTCATGAACCAGCCGTCCTTGTTG
The DNA here is from genome assembly GCA_002707605.1 of Hoeflea sp. Taxonomy (GTDB): domain Bacteria; phylum Pseudomonadota; class Alphaproteobacteria; order Rhizobiales; family Rhizobiaceae; genus Pseudohoeflea. The sequence continues at coordinate 161,406 of PANK01000008.1, read as the reverse complement.
AACGCCCTTTCGGTATTGGTNTGGTCGTCGAAATAGCCGAGCATCAGGCTGGCNCCNCGGCCGCCGATATGACCGATTTCCCCGGCAGGCAATTCGCGGTCGGGGTCTTCCTGGGAGAAGATGCGAACTTCGTAGTTCGAGCAGGCATGACCCGACGTATTGACGATGCGCTCCGGCGTGTCGTCNGGGAGGGTNTAATGGTGCGAACAAGCTTCAGTCATTCCGTATCCGCTCTGGGGAATGATGCCGTAGGAGAGCAGTCCCTCGACAACCGACGTCGATGCGGCGGCACCGGATATGCGGAACCCGCGCATGTCGGGGAGATCGGCCTTGCCGGCGGCCTCGATCTCGGCGAGCAGGTCCATCGCATGGGCCGGGACGCCGAAGACGAAAGTTGCGCCGGTTTCCCGCAGGCGTGCAAGAAGGCTGGCGCCGCGCTGGACATCGTGCAGCACTGTCTGCGCCCCCACGTGGAGACCGAGCACGAGCGCGCCAAAGCCCAGATTGTGGCTGAGTGGGCTCAAGGTGTAGATGACTGAATCGGCTCCAAACCCCCAATCCCGAGCGATTGCACGNGCGTTTGCCAAGAGCGTGTTGTTGGAATGCATGACCCCCTTCGGCTCTCCGGTCGTGCCGCTTGTGAAGGCCAGATAGACGATGTCATCTGAATCGCGGTTAGCTGGCTCCTGCGCCTCGACATCGATTCCGTCGAGACCCATCGCCGTGCAGATCCCGGCGGCCGAACGTTCGGCCGGCGGGGCGAGCTCATAGGTCTTTCGCATCGCGGGGANTTCGCCTGCCACTGAGAAAATGTCCGCCTTGTCACCATCGGCGCCATAACCGGTTTCGCCGACCAGCGCCCGCACCGAGGCGCGTTTCAGCAGGACGGCAATNTCCTCGACCGTATGGTTACGGTGAAGTGACGGGCACAGGACGTAGCGGTTTCGCGANGCGGCGAGCAGGACGATCGCGAGCTCCACCCTGCTCGACAACCATGCTGCGATGCGATCCCCTGGCTTCAGCCCCTGGCGGGCCAAGTCGATTGCAAGACGGTCTGCCAGATCCACGAGGTCGGCGAAGCTCAAGGCAACGAAACGGTCGCGGATGGCGATCCTGCTGCCGTCCGAGCGCGCGTTGGATGCGGCACAATCATAGATTGTCTCCGTGGTCCAGTCTCCGGTGCGGTAGAAATAGTCCAGTGCGCCAGCGTTCAGGCGTGTGAGCAGATTCTGCCCCGGCTGTTCCGAAAAATCCACCATTCAACACACTCCGCCTGATAAGCCCTTCATTGCATTGTCATCAAACGCATTTTTGTTCCAAAATCAACACTATTCGCNTAAAGTGTACAAAAAATGGTATTTTTCTCGGCTTGACGGTGCGCGCTCCTGTGTGTGGGGGAGTTTCGTGGCATTGTGTACGCTTGTTCGCCTTGTAACAGTCGATTATGGCATTTACGGCTGGGGCGACGGATCAGGGGCGGAGCAAGGAATGTCCATCAGGTACGATGAAATTGGCCGGCGTCTGAGGGCTTTTCGCCTAGGATCCGGGATGAGCGCAGATGAGATCGCAAAGCGCGTCGGCATTTCCCGCACGGCGGTCTANCGTTTCGAGAAAGGCGAAGTTGTCAAAATCGAAACGCTGGCCAGCCTNGCCGAGCTGCTCGGTGTTTCACTGCCCACCCTTCTCGGCGTTGAGATCGAATACATTTCCTCAGCCGTCACCTATTTCGAAAGGCTTCGCCAGCTTGAGGAGGTGGCGGACAGGCTGATCGTTCTAGCCGGCCCGATATCGTTCCTCCTTGCTTCCGATGCTTTCCGTGCCTCGNTGGAGGACCTGCTGAAAGAAAGCGTTTCTGGCGAAAACGGTCGCCAGAACCGCCTGCTGCAGGATGTCGAGCGGATCATCGAGGTGCTCAAGGAGAGAAAGCGCACATACGACCAGCGCCGTCCCGCCATCGTGAACCTGATGTCGGCGCTCGATATCGAGCGGTTGCTGCGGTCTGGGTTCGTGGGGCGTCCCTTTGTTTCCAACGCCCATATCCGGGAACGTCGGGAGCGCGCCCGCGCCGAAATCATGCACTTCGTGGAGCTGATCGAGGCTGAGCCGATCGGGATTCAGATTGGCATCGTGACCGGTACATTGCCGCATACGGGATTTCAGATCTTCCGCTCGGGGGATCGGAAAACGTTGTCCATCAGCCCGTTCCGGCTTGGAGAGCAGCCGAATATCCGGCTCGGTGTTGCCATGATCACCGAGAATCCGGAGGCGGTTTCATTGCATGAGCAGGTGGTTGAAGAGATGTGGCGGCATGCGCTGAAGGGCCGGGAGGCGGCCGATTACCTGCGTGAACTGATCGCGTCGGTGGATGCAAGCGTAGAGCGCTGATGACCCGTTGACAGGAGGAGGTTGCATCCGGCCCCAACAGGCCGGCCGNNATTGNGCGCCCGCTTTGTAGTGAAAACGGATTTTGTACTAATTTTGGTATTTCCCTTGCCGTTTATTTTATTTTCTGTTCTAGTGGCAGCAGTCGGACAAGCGCTTACGGGCACCTTTGCACAATCCGGCGATACCCAAATCTGGCATCAAGACCAGTGGGTCCACGTCATCCACAAAGGGGAATAAAATGAAGCATTTAGCAGCAGCCATCGCGTGTGTTTCATGCGCTCTGGTCTCGTCGGCGTATGCCGAAACAATCAATGAATCTGTTTGCGGTGCGAGCCCTGGGGGCTTGTGGTCTTTGGTAGGAGCCGGTCTCGATGCAGCTGTGAAGGNCGAGTATCCGGGATCGACTGTCACCTACCAGACATCGAGCGGCGGACTGGCNAACGTTCCTCTGGTGATCTCCGGAAGCTGCCTTTTCGGAATGGCCAACGATGGAGACCTCGCTTTTGCCAGCAAGGGCGAGGAGCCCTTCAAGGAGCCCGTGGAAGGGCTAACCGCTGTCGCCGTTCTTTACGACTGGGCGCCGGTNTGGTGGATCGCCCGCGCCGACTTCGCCGAGAAATACGGAATCGACACTCTGGCGGATCTTGCCGAGGCAAAGCCGCCTGTGCGGCTGGTTTTCAACCGTCGCGGTCTACTGACATCGGCCATCACCGAGGCCACGCTAGAAGCGCTCGGCGTGACCCTCGACGACATCGAAGATTGGGGCGGTTCGGTTCAGTTCCAGGCCTCGGAAGAACAGACCAACCTGATGCAGGACGGCCGTGTCGACATGCTCGGCAATACCCTGTTTGAGGGCCATCGCTCCCTTTTCCAGATGGGCGAGGCTGTCGATCTCAAGTTGATCGGGGTTCCTGACGATGCCGCTACGGCGGTCATCGACAAGTACGGGCTGCAGCCGTGGACGATTTCGGCGGATGCCAACCCGTGGGGAGACAATGACGTCAAGACGGTTACGACAAGCATCATNCTGTTCACGCGCGGCGATGTCGACGAGGACCTTGTCTATGGCGTTACCAAGTCGATGATCGATCACCCTGAAAGCATGGCTGCGGTGTCGGACGCGATGAAGCGTTTCGTGCCGAAAGGCATGACGGCGCAAGATGTCGTTCCGTTCCACCCGGGTGCGATCCGCGCCTACAAGGAAGCGGGTTTGATGTAGGCGGACGCCACGTTGTCCTGCCTGTTCCCGCGCCGCGATTTCTTCCCTGAGCGGCGCGGGAAACCATCCACTCCGATTGTCCCTCTGTGGGAGACTTTGCGCAATGAAGACCATGGCCAGGCACATCGTCACGACCGGTGTCCGTCGAAAGCTGGAAGGCCGTTTCGGCGCGTTCCTGAAATTCTTCGCCTTCGCGGCTGCTATGTATACGGTTTATGCAGCAACGTTATCGACCTGGGATGTGCTGGCGCGCACAATTGTGTTCCTGACGTTGATGCTGACCATGCTGTTCCTGCTGGTAGGTGCTTCGGAAAATTCCGATCCGCGCCGCCCGTCGATCGTCGATTATGTCCTGTCGGCATTGAGCCTGGCCTGCCTCGCTTTCTTCACCATCGAGATGGATGAGGTGGCGCAACGCATTACGCTTTTCGACCCGCTGCCGCTCACCTATTGGGTTTTCGGCTATTCCCTGTTGTTCCTGGCTCTGGAAGCGGCAAGGCGAACGGTCGGTCTCGGTCTGACATCGATCGTCGTGATCATCATGGCTTATAATCTCTGGGGCCATAATTTCGATGGGCCGCTTCGTCACGGCTATATCAGTTTCGCGCATTTCCTCGATATCAGCGTGTTTACGACGGACGGCATTTTCGGCGTCCCGATCCAGGTAACCGCGACCTATGCGTTTTTGTTCGTCATGTTCGGGACGCTCCTTGAGCGGGCCGGAGGTGGACAGTTCTTCTTCGATATCGCGGCCTCGCTAACGGGCCGCAAGCCGGGCGGGCCGGCCAAGGTCGCCGTTTGCTCGTCGGGACTTTTCGGCATGGTCTCCGGCAGCCCCACCGCCGACGTGGTGACGACCGGTTCGGTCACCATTCCGGTCATGAAGCGTCTGGGCTATTCGCCGACGCTGGCTGCGGGCGTGGAAGTGGCCGCTTCGACAGGCGGCAGCATCATGCCGCCGGTCATGGGGGCGGCCGTTTTCATCATGGCCGAGTTTACCGGTATTCCCTACACCAGTATCGTCGTGGCCAGCATCATCCCGGCGCTTCTTTACTACGTTTGCGTTTTTCTGCAGGTGGATTTCCGTTCGCGCAAACTGGGCCTCCTGGGGTTGAGCGAGAGCGAACTTCCGCGCTTCTCCCAAGCAATCAAGGGCGGCTGGCTCTTTCTGTTTCCGCTTATTGCGCTGTCCGTGGCGCTCGTGCAGCACTATACGCCGACATATGTCGCCTTGTTCGGTCTTTCTGCGCTTCTAGTCGTATGGGTCATCAAATGGAGCAGCTTTTCCCTCGGCTCGCTTTATGAGGGCATTGCCCAGACGACGTTCAACATGGTGGCAGTGACCGGAGCCTGCGCGGCTGCAGGGCTGGTTATCGGCGGCATTACCATGACCGGTCTCGCCGGCAAGGTATCCGAGCTTCTGATCCTGCTTTCCGGCACCAATTCGCTGCTGACACTGATCATGGCCGGAGCGATGACNATCCTNCTCGGCATGGGNATGCCGACACCTGCGGCCTACGCGCTGGCTGCGGCGCTTCTGGCGCCGACNCTNACCGGCGAGTTNGGTTTCTCCGTCATGCAGTCACATNTGTTCCTGCTCTATTTCGCCGTGNTGTCCGCCATGACTCCGCCGGTCGCTGTGGCGGCCTATGCTGCCTCCGCGATTGCCGATGCGAATCCGATTGCCATTGCGGCGACGGCCTGCAAATTCGCGGTCGCCGCATTCCTGTTGCCATTCGCATTCATGTTCGCGCCCGGCATCCTGATGCTCGACACGGTTCCTCACATTCTTATGGATGTAGCTTCGACGACCCTTGCCGTAGTGGCGATATCCGTGGCGGTGGAGGGGTTTCTACGCCACCACATCGGCTGGCCAGGCCGTCTCGCCTTGTTTTTCGGCGCGCTCGCCCTGCTCGGCCCGGGTATCGATTTCGTGGCAGTCGGTCTGGTCCTCACGCTGATAGGCGCCGGGCTTGCNTACAGGGATCATCGGGTCCCCGTCGCCGTCGTCGAAAGGGAACGTCACATTGGTTGAGAAGGATCTGGCACAGCCACGAAAGACAAATCAGTATATTGGGCATTCTGTCAAAAGGCTGGAGGACCCGCCTCTGGTTGTCGGCCGGGCGCGATTCGTCGGCGATCTGAACTTTCAGGGGCAATTGCATGCGCGCATCGTCCGCTCGCCCGTGGCTTCCGGAACGATTGTCTCGATCGATATCGATGCGGCGAGGGCGCTTCCAGGAGTCGTGGCNGTGTGGACGGGGCAGGACCTCGTGGAATTGCCGCCGATCCCGTTTCGCGCCACCGCCATCAAGGGCCTTACCCCCTATTGTCAGCCGGCGCTTGCGCAGAAAACCGTACGGTATGTCGGCGAGCCGATCGCCGTCGTCTTTGCCGAAAGCCCATATACTGCAGAGGATGCGGCGGATCTCGTGCTCGCGGAAATCGACGAGCACGAACCCTATCTCGATGCTCCGAATGAACCTGCGCTGTTTGGCCCTGGTCTATCGTGCGAGCCGACGATCATCGAAAAGGGCTACGGGAATGTCGACGAGGTCTTCGCCGCCGCCGATGTGTTCATCGAACTGGAATTGAATACTGGGCGTCACTCGGCCGTTCCGATGGAAACCCGCGGCCTTCTGGCGCGCTACGATAGCGCCCGCGAAGTGCTTGAACTCCACGGCGCTGCAAAGAGGCCGCATTGGAACCGCGATCAGCTGGCCGATCTCTTCAAACTCAGCCCCGGCTCCATTGAGCTTTACGAGAACAGCATAGGAGGCGGGTTCGGCGTTCGCGGTGAGCTTTATCCCGAAGATCTCATCCTGTGTCAGGCAGCGCTGACGCTCAAACGTCCGGTCAAGTGGATCGAGGATCGCCGGGAACATCTGATGGCCACGAACCATTCGCGGGAGCAGACACACCGCATCCGCGCTGCCGTTGATGAGATGGGTCGTATTCTGGCGCTCGATGAAACTTTGTTTCATGATCAGGGCGCCTATGTGCGCACACATGGTGCGCGCGTTGCCGACATGACGATCGGACTTCTCCTCGGCCCCTATCGTGTGCCCGCCTACCGGGCGAGGGCACATTATCGGCTGACGAACAAGACGCCTGCGGCCACCTATCGCGCGCCGGGCCGCTTCGAGGGCACCTTCGTGCGCGAAAGGATGATCGAGGCCATCGCCGAACGCCTTTCGCTCGACCCGATGGAGGTCCGGAGAGCCAACCTGATCGGCTCCGCGGAGATGCCGTTCGAGCGCGGCCTGAGCGCGCTGGAAACGGAAGTCGTCCTCGATTCCGGAGATTATGCGGGCCTCATCGAGAAGGCGCTCGACTTTGCCGGCTGGGCGGAACTTCGCAAGCAGGTTGACGAGCGGCGCGCGCGCGGTGAATGCGTGGGTCTCGGTTTCGGCCTTTTCGTCGAGAAAAGCGGCCTCGGGCCGTCCGAACTGGTCGAGATGCGGGTCGAGATGGATGGTCGCGTGACGGTGGTGACCGGGGCCTCGTCGCTGGGCCAGGGCATGGAAACGGCAATCGCGCAGATTTGTGCCGAGACGCTGGGCGTGGACTATCGTTCCGTACGCGTCCTGCACGGCGATACCAACCGCATTGCCTATGGTTTCGGCGCGCATGCGTCGCGGGTGACCGTGATGACGGGTGAAGCGACGCGGCGCGCCAGCGTCGCCGTCCGCGACAAGGCGCTCGATCTTGCGGCGGAACTGCTTCAGCGTGAGGTATCCGAGCTCGAGATCGTTGATGGTACCGTGAGGGCGGGCGAAGATGGCCCTTCGATCACGATCGGCGAGATCGCCCGGCATCTTCATCCGGCATCGGCTTCGCGCGGTGACCGGGAACCGGGGCTGTCTTCCTCGGCCTGGTTTCACAGCAAGCACATGAACTACCCCTATGGCGCACATATCGCACAGGTTTTGATCGACAAGGCGACGGGGCATGTGAAGGTGGAGCGCTATGCGATCGCCTATGATGTCGGGCGTGCAGTCAATCCGGCCATGATCGAAGGGCAGATCGTCGGCGGACTTGCGCAAGGTCTGGGCGGCGCGCTCTACGAGGAGTTCCTCTATGACGAGGGAGGTCAGCCTCTCTCGGTGACGCTTGCCGACTACAAGATGGTGAGCGCGACCGAGATGCCGCCGGTCGATGTCCTGATCCTCGAAGACGCGCCGTCGCCGTTGAACCCGCTTGGTCTCAAGGGAGCCGGCGAGGGCGGTGTCAATGCGGCCGGCGCGGCGATTGCGTCGGCTGTCGACGATGCCCTGCAACGGCCGGGACTTGTCGACCGTTTGCCGGTCACGCCGCAATATCTGCGACGTCGGCTTCAGGCCTATGACGAGGCCCGTTCCGGCTCCACCGAGGCATCGGCATGAACGGGGAACCAAAAATATTTGGCCGGTCCGTGCGGCGTCTGGAAGACCGGGCGCTCGTCAGCGGCAAGGGTCGTTTTCTCGACGATCTCCAGCCATCCGGCTGCCTGAGTGTAGCGTTCGCGCGCAGCCCCTATGCCCATGCATCCTTCACCACGATCGACGCGGAAGCCGCGCTGGCGATGCCGGGTGTCGTTGCCGTGCTGACGCATGCCGACCTGTCTCCTCTCATGCGGGACGACAGACTCGTCGTCGGCTTGCCGAGCAAGGCGATCACGCTGCAGGTGGATCGTCCCGTGCTGGCGATCGACGAGGTCGTCCATGTCGGCGAACCGGTGGCAATGATCGTCGCCGAAAGCCGGGCGGCGGCCGAAGACGCGGCCGATGTGCTGGATATCGACTACGAACCGCTGGACGCGGTCAGCGATTGCCGCGCCGCGCTGGAGCCCGGTTCCGCGACGGTTCATCGCGGCCACGACCACAATTGCCTGGCGACCTTCGACTTCGCCTTCGGCGATGTGGATCACGCATTTTCCCAGGCCACCCACCGGGTCAGCCGCAGTTTCGAGGTTCATCGCGGCGCGGCGGTGTCGATGGAGGGGCGCGGCGTCCTTGCCGTGCCGCCCGACCTCGATGGCGTACTCTCGGTATGGAGTTCGACCCAGACGCCCCAGGCACTGAAGAAGCAACTCTGCCAGATGCTCGGGCGTGAGGCCGGCGAGGTGAAGGTGTCGATGCCCGATCTGGGCGGCGGCTTCGGCCCGAAACTGGTGACCTATCCCGAAGAAATAGCCGTCGCCGCGGCGGCGCTGCATCTCGGCAAGCCGTTGAAGTGGGTCGAGGACCGGCGCGAGCACTTCGTCGCCACCACGCAGGAGCGCGACCAGGCCTGGGACATGGAGATGGCGCTCGATGCGGACGGTGCGATCCTCGGCCTGCGCGGGACGCTCATCCACGATCACGGCGCCTATACCGCGCGCGGTTTGAACATTCCCTATGGCTCCGGCGTAACGGTGCCGCTGCCCTACGATGTCGGCGCCTACAGGCTCGACGTCACTGTCGCGCTCACCAACAAGGTGCCGGTCGCACCGTTGCGGGGCGCGGGACAGCCGCAGGCCGCATTCGTCATGGAGCGCATGCTCGATGCCGCAGCCGACGTCATCGGCCTGGACCGGGCGGAGATCCGGTCGCGCAATCTGGTGCGGGCCGAACAGATGCCTTGCGTCAAGCCGCTCAAGCTGCGCGGCGGCACCAATGTCATCCTCGACAGCGGGGATTATCCGGCGACGCAGGCGGTAGCGCTCGAAAAGGCGGGCTGGCACGACTTTGCCGCCCGTCAGCGGGCGGCGCTGGCAGAGGGGCGTTATCTCGGCATCGGTCTTGCCAATTATGTCGAGGGCACCGGACGCGGACCCTATGAGACGGTCGCGGTCGAAGTGCAGCGGACCGGGCGAATTCTCGTCACCACGGGTGCTGCGGCCATGGGGCAGGGGACCGAGACGATGCTTGCCCAGATCGTTGCCGAACAGCTCGGCGGCGACATGTCGAATATCGTCGTCAGGACGGGCGATACGTCAGGCTCGCTAGGCTTCGGCGGCTTCAATTCCCGTCAGACGGTAGTGGCGGGCGCTTCCGCGCAGAAGGCGGCGTGCATCGTTCGGGAAAAGCTTCTCACCGTCGCCGCCGAGATGATCGAGGCCGATCCGCGCGATCTTGAAATCGTCGACAATGTCGTTGCGCTGAAAGGCGTCCGGGACCGTTACGTCACCTTTTCCGCGTTGGCAGACGCCGCCCTAGGTTTGCCGGGATTCCCTCTTCCGGGGATCGAACGGCCCGGGCTGATGGCGAGCGAGCAGGTCCTCATCAACGACATGGCCTATTCAAACGGCACGGCGGTCGCCGAAGTCGAAGTCGATGCCCGGACGGGGCAGGTGCACCTGAAGAATTTCGTTCTGGCTCACGATTGCGGCCGCATGGTCAATCCCAAACTGGTCGACGGGCAGATCATCGGCGGCATTGCCCACGGTATCGGGAATGCGCTTTACGAGCAGATGATCTTCGATGCCGACGGACAGCCGTTGACGATGACGCTCGCCGACTACCTTCTGGTTTCCGCAGCTGAAATGCCCCGGATCGATATTCACCATACCGAATCTCCAAGCCCGCTCAATGAGCTGGGCGTGAAGGGCGTCGGGGAATCCGGCGTGATTCCGACCGTGCCGGCGATTGCCTCCGCGGTTGAGAATGCGTTGGCCCCGCTGGGCGTCCGGATCGCCTCCGCTCCGATATCTCCGCAGGCTTTGCGCAACGCCATACGGGAAGCGGAGGCGCGGACATGATGCGCCTGAACCTCCGCATGCCCCTAGCCCAAAGGACCACCAGTTCATGAAGCCAGCACCCTTTGTTCTTCACAAACCGGGTACGATCGCCGAAGCGGTGGCGCATCTGGCGCAGATCGGCGATGACTGTCTGGTTCTCGCCGGGGGCCAGAGCCTGGTGCCGATGATGGCCTTGCGGGTCGCCTATCCCTCCGATCTTGTCGACATCAACGGGATCGAGGCCTTGCGCGGCATTTCAGTCGAGGGCGACAAACTCGTGATCGGTGCGACCGTGCGGCACGCGCGCTTCTACGATCCGGTCGAGCCGGGTCCGCTCGGCAAGCTGTTGTCCGGCGTCGTGTCCCATATCGCCCATCATCCGATCCGCGAAAGGGGAACATTTTGCGGCAGTCTGGCGCATGCCGACCCGGCGTCGGAGTGGTGCCTTGTGGCCGTGACGCTTGGCGCAAAGCTCAAGCTGGTCAGTCAGAATGGCGAGCGCCTGGTGGCGGCCGACGATTTCATCGACGGGGCAATGTCGACGACGCGCGAGCCGGATGAGCTTCTGATGGAGGCGCGTCTGCCGCTGCTGGGCGGGAGCGCGCGGGCCGGGTTCTACGAATTCAACCGTCGCGCCGGGGATTTCGCCATCGGCATGGCGCTGGCGGCCTATGACGAAGTCGACGGCGTCATGCGCAATGTCCGTATCGGTCTCGGCGGCATCGAGGATCGCGCGGCCCGCAATGCGGCGGCGGAAGCGGTGCTGGAAGGCAAGGCGCCGGCCGAGGCTCTATTCGCAGATGCCGGGCGAGCGGCGGCCGGGAGCGTCGACCCGATGGAAGATGCCACGACCAGCGCAGACTACCGGCGCGACCTGTCTTCCGTGTGTGTCGAGCGGGCGCTTGCCGCCGCCGCATCTGCGACGAAATGAAAGCGAGAACGTGATGGAACGACATCCATTGAATCTGACGATCAACGGAACGCCCTATGCGGTGGAGACCGAATTCCGCAAGACGCTTGCCGATACGATCCGCGAGGATTGCGGGCTGACCGGCACCCATGTCGGCTGCGAGCACGGCGTTTGCGGCGCCTGTACCGTGATTGTCGACGGCAAGGCCGTGCGCTCCTGCCTGATGTTCGGTCACCAGGCCGAGGGCATGGAGATCGAAACCGTCGAAGGCCTTGAACAGGACGGCGTGCTGCATGTTCTGCAGGAGGCGTTCATGGATCATCACGCGCTTCAATGCGGCTACTGTACTCCGGGTTTCCTGATGCTTGCCAAGGGTGTCGTGGAAAGGGGCGAGGATCTGCCGGAGGAAGAGCTGAGGCACCTTCTTTCCTCGAATCTGTGCCGCTGCACCGGTTATCAGAATATCATCGCGGCCGTCCGTGCGGCTATCGTCGCCTTCCGGGAAAAGGCGGCGGGCGGCGTGGAGCAGACCGCATGAGCCTCCTCGACCTCAAGACACACCAACGCTACCCCTATATGCCGCTCGTCGAGCGACCCGATTTCTTCTGGCCGGACGGCAAGCGTCTGGCCGTGGCGATTTGCAACAATATCGAGGTGTTCAGTTTCCTTGAGGGTCTGGGCAGCGACAGCGCCGCCATCGGCGCGCCGCAGACGACGCGCAACTATGCCTGGCGCGACTACGGCAACCGGGTCGGCCAATGGTATCTGTTCGATCTCCTGGACGAGTTCGACCTTCCTGCCTCGCACAACTTCAATTCCTTGCTTTTCGAACACTGCCCGCAGATTGCCGACAGGATCATCGCGCGGGGAGACGAGTTCGTCGGCCACGGGCGGACCAATGCGGAGCGTCAGGATGTGCTGGGCGAGGACGAGGAACGACGGCTGATCGAGGAAGCGCGCGACAGCATCCAGCGTTATTCGGGCAAGACGCCTGGCGGTTGGCTCGGACCCTATCTGGCGCAGACTCCGGTGACGCTCGATCTTCTGAAGGAAGCGGGTTTCGACTATGTGCTCGACTGGCCGGCCGACGACCAGCCGTTCTGGATGCGCACCCGGTCGGGACCGCTGCTTTCGGTGCCCTATTCGATCGAGATCAACGATTCACCCTCTATGGTCTTCCGGCAGCAAAGCGCGATGGCCTTTGAGTCCATGATGATCGACCAGTTCGACGAAATGCTGTTGCAGTCGCGCAAATGGCCGCTGGTTTTCACGATTGTCCTGCATCCCTTCGTCATCGGGCAGCCCTACCGCCTGCGGGCTCTGAGGCGCGCGCTCACCCATATCCTCAAATCCCGGGACGAGTTGTGGATTACCACGCCGGGAGAGATTGCACGCCACTATGCGTCGGAATGCAGCGCAAAGGAATGATGCGCAGCCGGTGTCCGCCAAATGGTTTCCGGAAGGGTGCAGGTAGGCTTGAATGATGGCCCCGCGACAAGCCGGCCGGGCATTGATCGCCACGTATGCCGGCAGCTTCTTTTCTCTCAGCCTGTTGCAGATGGTGGCGCTGGCGACGCCGCTCTGGGGTGCCCATCTCGGCCTGTCAGCCTTCATGATCGGCCTTGCCGCAGGGCTTCGTTCGATCACGCCGCTGATCTACTCGGTCCATTTCGGGGCGATGATGGATACGCTCGGCGTGCGCCGCGTCATGCTGTTCTTTGCCGCGCAATGCGCGCTGCTGCCGGCTCTTTACCCGCTTATCCCGAACGCCACGGTGTTCATGATCCTGCAACTGGCGCTNGGACTGGCNGCGGCNATCATCTGGCTGGCGTCACAGACGGCGATCGCNCGGCTCGCCGCAGGAGATTCGCGCNGGACCGGCCTCTTTTCATTNCTNACNTCGATGGGCGCNGTCTTNGGACCNCTGCTGCTCGGNTGGGTNTGGGATCTCGGCGGCGGACAGGCCGGCTATCTGCTGATTGCGGCCTGGGGAGCGATCCTGCTTTTCATCTCNTTGTTCCTGCCTGCGCGCAAGGACAAGGCTCGTATTCTCTCATGGCAGGTCTTCGTGCCGCGCCTGAGCACTTATCTCGAGGCGTTACGCACATTGCGCAAGCCGCTTGTGGCCTTCGTCGTCATATGTGCGTTCCTNCGGCTNGGCGGCCTGAGCATGCTGGAGTCGTTCTATCCGATCCTGCTAAAGGGCATGGGATATTCGACCACGGCAATCGGGATGCTGTTTGCGATCGGAAACCTGACGAGTTCGCCTTCGGTGCTCGTTGCCTCGAAGTGGACGCGGCTCGTGGGGTCGGAGCGACAGGCCCTTGTCGTTGCCGTGGCGCTGGCGATTGCCGGCATCACCATGGCGCCGCTCCTGCACAGTTTCTGGATGCTCGCCATCGGCATGGCGATCTACGGTTTCGGTCTCGGGGTGTCGATGCCGATCATTTTCACGCTTCTGTCGAGCGGCATNGCCGCGGATTCGCAGGGGCTGACCGCCGGAGTGCGGGCGACGGCAAATCGCCTTGCATCCGTCGTCCTGCCGATCGCCATGGGGGTGGTGGCGCAACTCTCCAACGTCACTGGAGCGTTCTGGATTGTTGGTGGCGTGTTGCTGGCCGTNTCTTGGCTNACCGAGCGCTATTATCGCAANAGTGTCGCCTGAATATCAAAGACNTGGCAAAGACGAAGACCGGGAGTTGAANAATGGGAACGAGCAAGAGACGAGTAGCGGTCATCGGGTGCGGCGGAACGATTTCGACCGAGGCGACCGATCCGTTCGATTTCATCGAATATCCCGAGACCGGTCGCAAGCTGCAGATCGAGGAGGTTCTAGCCGTTCTTCCCGAGCCGGCGCAGGATCTCGCCGACTATGTTCCGGTACCGTTTCGCGCGGTCGGGAGCAGCGCGATNGGCCCGGCCGAGTGGCGCGATCTTGTCGTNATCATCGAAGGCNTGGCTGAGACGCAGCCGGATCTNGCTGGTGTGGTTGTCGTCCATGGAACTGCCAGCCTTGAAGAGACCGCCTATTTCCTTCATCTGGCGTTGAATGTGGATGTGCCGGTCGCACTCGTGGGAGCGCAGCGGCCGTTGAATACCGTCGGCACCGACGCCACCGTCAATTTCGTGTCGGCGGTGAGGACAGTCCTCAGCCCCGAAGCAGCGGGCAAAGGCGTGATGGTGGTGCTCAATGACGAAATTCATTGCGCCCGAGATGTGACGAAGTCGTCGACATACCGGCTTCATGCCTTTCNATCCGCNGNAACNGGGCCAATCGGCGTGGTGGATGCCGATGCCGTCCATTTCTATCGCGCGCCGGTTCGAGCGCACACAACGGCTTCGCCTTTCGGTGTTGATGCCGGAACCGAGTTTCCGCGCATCGACATCAGCTATGCTTATGCGGGGAGCGACTCCACCGCCGCCCGGGCTTTCGTCGCTGCTGGCGCGAGGGGCATCGTGTCGGCGGGGTTTGCGCCCGGAATGCCCGCTCCGCTGGAACGCAGGTTTCTGGAGGAGTGCGCCGCACAGGGTGTGGTCATCGTGCAGGCGAGCCGCGTCGGCTCCGGGCGCATTGCACCCCGCGGCTACCTCAAGGACAAAGGCTGGGTGGCGGCGGACGACCTGACGCCGCAAAAGGCCCGCATCCTGCTCATGCTGGCAATGGTCGCCGGACATAAACCCGAAGCGCTTCAGGGTGATTTCGAGCGCTACTAGGGGCCCGTTGGCGCGCCGTGCGGTTCAGATCCGCCGGACGGACTCGCGGAGAACCAGCTCCGTTGGGATCTCGAATTTTTTCACTTCCGGCTTGCTGTTCTTCTGGTCGATCTGCTCCAGCAGTACAGCGGCTGCCATTTTCCCGAGCAATTGCGCATCGTAGCGGATTGCTGTGATCGGCGGGGTGAGGATGCTCGCAGTCTCCGTATCGTTGCTGCAGATAAGAGAGACGTCACCCGGAAAGGTCTTGCCCATGTTCTGCAAGCCGGAGACGACGCCTGGCAAAAGCCGGACGCCGAGGCAGAGAATAGCCGTGGGTGGGTCCTTTTTGCCCATCAGCATCTGGACCTGCTGATAGCCGTATTCGGCATCGAAACTGTCCAACCGCAGAAGGTCAGGGTCGGGGTCGAGCTTGCCGGCGGCCATGGCGTCCTCGAGCGCCCGAAGCCGTTCGCGCATCACCAGGGTGCCGCGCCCCCCTGTGATCATCGCGATCCGGCGGTGGCCCATTTCCTTCAGGTGCTCCACCGCTTGGCGGGTGCCGCCGTAATGGTCCGCGCTAATCGAGGTTGCCTCTCCATCCAGTGCCCTTTCCAGCATGACGAACGAAATGCCGGATCGCGCGATGGCGCTTCGGACTTCCTGATTGTCCTCGTCGGCGATCGTCAGGATCAATCCGTCGGCGCGGCGTCGGCGAAACAGGTCGATCAGGTCGACCTCTCGCTCCATCCGCCCGTCGGAACTGGACGAAACCAACAGGTATCCGCGCGGGCCAAACACCCCTTCGGCACCCTTTGTCATTGTGGCGTAGAGAGGGTTGCGAATGTCCGAGAAAATGAAGCCGATCATCCGCGAGGTGGAGGCACGAATGTTCTGTGCTGCGATATTGGGCAGCCAGCCCAGATCGTCGATTGCGGCGCGCACGCGACGTGCGACGTCCGCGCCGACGCCCGGCACCTCGTTGATGACGCGGGAGACGGTGCCAGTGGAGACACCGGCATGCTGAGCCACGTCATGAACCGTCAGGCGCTTTTTACTGACGCCGGCCTTTTGGCCGGTGGTCTTTTTCTCTTTCGCCATTGCCCACCCTTGGCGTCCCGTTCACCGGGACTCGTTCTTGCTCGTCTCTCTAGTTCCGTCGCATACGCCCGTTCGGCGCGAGAGGCCACTCACACAGTGTTGCCTTCCGCCCGGATCGAGCTNGCCCATTTTTCCAGCCACCAGCCATAGGGTTTCGGCCAGTTCGCAAAATCGAGATCATGCCCCAGTTCCTGCGCCGCGTGCAGTGTCCAGAACGGATCATAAAGGATGCGGCGNCCGATAGCGACAAGATCGGCCTTGCCTTCGGCCAGCACCGCTTCGGCCTGCGCGCCGGTATGGATCATGCCCACCGCCATCGTGGGAATTTCGACTTCCCCGCGGATCTGGTCAGCGAAAGGAACCTGGTACCCCGGACCGCGGGCCAGACTCGAATTGGTGGCGCCACGCACGAGATTTCCGCCGGATGAGCAGTCCACCAGATCAAGGCCGCGGGCCTTCAATTCACGTGCCAGAACGACGCTGTCCTCGATTGTCCAACCGCCTTCCATCCAGTCCGTGCATGACAGCCGGGCGAGAAGTGGCATCCCTTCGGGCATTAGAGCGCGCAGATCTTCGGCGATTTCCAAGGGAAGGCGCATCCGGTTTTCAAGCGTGCCTCCGTATCGATCTTTCCGACGGTTGGCCAGCGGCGTCAGGAAGCTCTGCAGGAGGTAGCCATGCGCCATGTGGATCTCGATCAGGTCGAAGCCTGTTTCGATCGCCCGACGTGCGGTGTCGCTGAACTGGCGGCGTAGGCGGGCAATGTCCTCCAGGCTCATCTGACGGGGCGTGGGCCAGCCTTCGGCGAAGGGGAAATCGCTTGGCCCCTCGGGCTGCCAGAGCTCNTCGCCGTTCGCGATATTCTCTTCCGTCAGCGGGCCGTTGCCCTGCCACGCACGCTGGGCGCTGGACTTGCGCCCGCCGTGGCTGATCTGGATCCCGGCGCGCGCGCCGTTCTGCTTGATGCCATCGACCAGCGTTTTCATGCCGGCCATCTGACCGTCATGCCAGAGGCCCAGGCAGCCATTGGTAATACGGCCTTCGCGGTGGACGGCAGTCTGCTCGACCATGACCAGCGAGGCACCGCCCATCGCAATCTTGTGGTAGTGAAGGCGATGGAAGTCGTTCACCTCGCCTTCATCCGAGATGTACATNGCCATCGGCGACATCACGATCCGGTTCTTCAGTTCGAGATCACGCAGCCGGAGGGGGGTGAAAATGCGNGGGGTGGTCGACATCTGGAAGGAGTCCTTTCCGAAGCCTCAGCGTGGCAGATTGCGCATGGAGGGATGGCAGCGGAGATACTGTTCGGGGACGCGCATNGTGCCATCAAGGGTCTGGCAAGCGTGCCAGGCCCAGCGGGGGTTGAACAGCATGCCGCGGCCGATGGCAATCAGGTCGGCATCGCCACGCAAAAGCACGTCGTTGGCCATTTCAGGCTCCGATAGCATGCCGACGGCAACGGTCGGAATGTCTGCCTCGCGCCGGACCTGCGCCGATAGCGGCACTTGGTAGCCAGGGCCGACNGTGATTTTCTGATCGGGGGAGGAGCCGCCGCTGGACAGGGCGACATAATCGCAACCTTCAGCCTTGAGCGCGCGGGCGAATATCACGGAATCTTCGACCGTCCAGCCNCCCTCGACCCAATCTGTGGCGGATAACCGCACGCCGAGGGCGCGTTCACTCGGCCAAGCGGCGCGAAGGCGGCGGAATATCTCGAGCGGATAGCGCATCCGTCCCTTGATATCGCCGCCCCACGTGTCGTTTCGGGTGTTGCTGAGCGGCGAGAGAAAATTGTTCAGGAAGTAGCCATGAGCGCAATGGAGCTCGATCAGGTCNAANCCGGCCTGTTCCGCCCGGNGCAGGGCAGAGAGATAGGCTTGGGCGATTTTTTCCAGATCATCGGNGTNCGGCACGATCGGAGNGACGCGNCCGGGATAGGGGCAATCGCTCGCGCCCCAGATATCCCACCCGCCCTTGCCCGGCAGAAGGGCGTCACCACCCTGCCAGGGCGGGGCAACGGATGCCTTGCGCCCGGCATGGGCAAGCTGGATGCCCATCTTCGCTCCGNGGGGGCGACGGGCAAAATCCACGATGCGTTTCAGTCCTTCGACTTGAGCATCGTCCCATATACCGAGGCAACGAGGCGAAACCCGTCCCTCGGGCAAGACGGCCGTTGCTTCAAGGATGACGAGCGCGGCGCCGGAGACACTGAGATTGCCGTAATGCATCAGGTGCCAATCGGTAGCCTTGCCGTCGTCCTCTGACGAGTACTGCGCCATGGGCGAGACGACGATGCGGTTCGGCAGTTCGAGCCCGCCGAGGTTCACCGGTTCGAAAAGCAGGTCGGGCATACTATCTCCTTTTAGGTCCGGCGCGTCATGCCAACAGGCCATCGCTTCGCTCACTTTTAGAGAGCGTCCTTGAACAGGGCCGCAAAATCCTGCTCAGACGTCAGGCGTGGGTTCCATTTGTTGTAGCCAGCGCCGATGCAGAGCCTGGCGAGCTCGGGTATGTGGTCCTCCTTCAACCCNATCTCCGAAAGGTGGCCTGGGATGCCGAGATCGCGGCANAGATCAGTGATCGCAGTGACTGCGGCGTTCGCTGCTTCCATCAGGCTCAGGTGCTCGNTGTTGCAGCCCATCGCCTGCGCCACNTCGCGGTAGAGTTTGGGATTGGAGATNATGTTGAACCGCGCCACGACGGGAAGGCAGAGCGCGTTGGAGAGCCCATGCGAGATGTGATAGCGCGCGCCGATGAACCGCGCCATGCAATGGACGTTGCCGAGCCCGGTCTGTCCGAAAGCCATCCCAGCAAGGGCGGAACCGCATAGCATCTCAAGCGCCGCGTCGGTGTTGGCGGGGTTGGCCACGTGCTGGCGGATATTGCCAGAGATCAGNCGGATNGCATGGAGCGTGACCGCACTGCTGAAGGGNTTGGAATTGCGCGAGATGTAGGATTCAAACGCATGAACGAAAGCGTCCAGTCCCGAGTGGGAGGCGACATGCGGAGGCAGGCTCTGCAGCGCCAGCGGATCCAGCAGCGCCACNCGCGCCGGGTTGAGCCGTGCGTGGCGGATCGACATCTTCACACCGCGGGCCTTGTCGGTGATCACACAGGAGCCGGANACCTCGGAGCCGGTTCCCGCCGTGGTCGGCATCGCGATCAGCGGCAGCGGATCGATCGAGAATTTCTCNATTCCTTCGTAGTCATGGATGCGTCCACCATTGGTGCTGACGATCGCGACAGCCTTGGCAACGTCGATGGTCGAACCGCCNCCGATGGCGAGGANCAGTTCNGCACCCAGCGAAGCGCTGAGGGCCAGCGCCTCGGCGACGGAGTTGTCNCATGGATCGGGCTCGATACCGCTGAAAATATCGAAACTGACGCCCTTTTCGGACAGCATCCCGCGGATTTCCTTGACGTAGCCGACCTCGGTGAGCGCAGGATCTACGACGAGAAGGACTTTGTCGGCAGAAAGATCGTCGAGCAGACCGGGGATCTGGCGATAGCAGCCGTTCCCGAGAATGACCTTGGTCGGACAGAAGTAGGAGGAGGTGGAAAGGAGCATCTGAGGTCTAATCCTTTAGGGTCGTTGGGGCCGCTCGCCCGGTCTCGGGCAGGCGACCTCGACCAGGTTTCACGGGTTCAGAACAATCAGACGTTCAATTGACATTTCTTCGGCTGCATAGGAGGGCCCCTCCTTGCCGAAGCCGCTCTCCTTGATCCCGCCGAACGGCATGACGTCNGCCCGCGCCGAGGAGGTTTCGTTGATCTGCACGGTTCCGAAACGCAGGCGTTTCATGGCGACCATCGCGCGCTGCATGTTCGAGGTGAAGACACCGGCGGCAAGACCGAAAGGCGTGTCGTTGGCTCCGTTGATTGCCTCTTCGAAATCTGAAAAGCGACGCAGCACGATCAGCGGGGCAAAGGCCTCGTCGCACCATGCATGCTCGGTCTCCGGCATGTCGGTCAGGATTGCCGGCTCGATGACGCGTCCGTTGCGNGTGCCGCCGCAATGCAGCGTAGCCCCGGCGGCGACGGCTGACTGAATCCACTCTTCGCCGCGCTTGGCGGCTTCGAGGCTGATCAACGGGCCGACCTTTGTGTCCGGGTTGCGCGGGTCGCCGGCANTAAGCGCCTCNGCGGCCCTGACCAGCCCTTNCAGGACCTCGTCATAGACCGAATTCTGCACATAGAGCCTTTGCACGGAGGTGCAAACCTGGCCGGCCTTGCGCAGGCCTGCATTGGCGATCTTGGGAATGGCGACCGACAGGTCGGCATCGTCGCAGACGATGGTCGAGGCGATCGAGCCCAGTTCCATCTGGGTGCGGCGCAGCCCCGCATGGGACTGGATGATGCGCCCGACGCGAGTGCTGCCGGTAAAGGTATAGAAGGCAACGTCCTGGTTCTTGAGCAGGGTCTCGCCAAGAGCCCCGGGNCCCTGGACGATGTGCAGGAACCCGGCCGGCATGCCGGCCTCGACCANCAGTTCGCCCATGATATTGGCGGTGACCGGGGTCAGCGACGAGGGCTTGAGCACGGTCGGGTTGCCGGCCGCGAAGCTCGGGCCGACCTTGTGCAGCACGGTGTTGAGGGGCGAGTTGAAGGGCGTGATCGCGCAGACCACGCCGATCGGGTCACGCAGGGTGAAGCCGATCCGATTCTCGGAGCCTGGATGCGCGCCGAAGGGAACCACGTGGCCGGCGAAGTGCTTGGCGGTCTCTGCCGACAGCTCCAGCGTCAGCTTGGCGCGGGAAACCTCGGTGCCGGCATCGACGGTGGTGAAGCCCGCCTCGCTCACCATCGCCTCGACCAACCGGCTGCGATATCCCTCGATCAGCCGGGCTGCGGCATAGAGCACTTCGGCGCGGGCATGCGGCGGCGGCGGGCCGGCATCGAGCGCTTTGGCGGCCAGCGCCACGGCGCGGTCGGCCAGCTCCGGATCTGCCTGGCAGACACGGGCAAAGGCTTCGCCAGAGAACTTGTCCAGCACGGGGAAGCTCTCTGAGGTTTCGATCCATTCGCCGTTGATCAGAAGGGGATACGGGCGGTTCGCGTCGGGCATTGTGTTTCCTGGGGTGNTTATTTCGAGGCTAGCGGAGGCAGGGACAGATCCCAGATTCCNGTCGTGCCCGGTACTTCGGGATATTCGGACCGNAATTGGGGATCGTGCCCGGGAATGATGTGATCGGGGCTCGGGGCGAGCGCATGCAGGTATTTCAGCCCGTCGAGGTACTCGCGCATGTCGACCATCACCGGGTAGGGGTTNTTCAACTCGCCGTTCCGGTANAAATGCATCGCATCGGAAGCGAGCACGACCTGGCCGCGCGCGGTGGTGACCTCGACGATCTGCAGGCCGGGCGCGTGCCCNCCGACCGGATGCACGCGCAGNCCCGGCACGATGTCGGTGATGCTCTCGGTGAAGCTCGCCCGGTCCGCATAGAGCGCGCGAATGACGTCGCAGACCTGGTCGACGTCATAGGGGCGGCGGAGCGGTTCGTGGCACATGGCGCAGCCGGTGGCGTGGGCCATTTCGGCCTTGTGCACGTGCAGCATGGCATTGGGAAATTCCGGCAGGTTGCCCAGGTGATCCCAGTGCATGTGGGTGACGATCACGTCGGTCACCCGGTCGGGCGTGATGCCGAGGCTGGCCAACCCTTCGATCGGGCTGCGCAGATAGGTGTGCCCGCGGGTCCGGCAGGTCTTCTCGTCGCAACCGCTGTCGATCAGCACCACGCGGTCGCCGCCGATGGTGACCCAGCAGAAAAAATCGAGCGGCATCGGCGTGTCATGAAAGTCGACCGGAGAGAGGAAATTATGCGAAGCGGGGCGGTTGGCCGGGCTCTCTGCATAGAGGATCATGAAGAGCTGGAATTCTGGCGAACTCTGTCCGTCTTTACCTGAAGTCATACTTTCCTCCCTTGGCTTGGGCCCAATCCCGCTTCGGTCACCGATCCGATCGCTTTTCGGCATGTGCTTCAGGAGCTCATCCGTAATCCGATGATGATGAAACAGTTCATATTTCTCTCGAAGCACATCTTTTCAAGTTCTGTCAAGCCTGGGCCCAGGAAAAGCCTGTGCTGTCCGCTCGCGTCCGAGAATTGTACGCTTATAGGTGATATAGCTTCCGTAATCCGTATATTATTAGGGGTTTTTGGTTTTCTCAGGCTGCGGTTGAGTTCTGGCTGGTCATCGTGCTGTAAAAAATATGGACGTAGAATCCGAACGATTCTGTGTTGAAACATTTCAAATTATCCGCTAGGGAAATCGCATTGAGGCTCAGTTGGTCGCGCGAGCGGCACAGTGAGGGGGAGGCCATGCAAGGATTTAATCGGATATCGTATCAGCGGTCAGGCGGGGTCCTGCATTGGCTTTGCACGAACGCGGTCGTTTGCCCGGCCAATGCCCTGCGCGCCGGCCAGCCATCGGCAGGGAGTATGTTCCAAATCGTCATGCCCCCTTGCCATAAAGTCCTTTGACCTTGGGTGCCCGAGAAAGGAAACACTCTCTCGCCGAGATGCATCAAGGAATGAATGAATGAAGACCTACCAGCTTTTTATCGGAAATGAATTTGTCGACGCTGCAGGCGGAGAATGGTTCGATTCGCTCGATCCTTTTACCGGCAAGCCTTGGGCGCGGGTGCCGCAGGCGATGCAGGTGGACGTGGACCGCGCCGTCGCATCCGCAAAGGCGGCTCTTGACGGCCCCTGGGGGCAGATGTCGGCCAGTGATCGCGGCATGTTGCTGCACAAGGTGGGCGAACTGATCGAGGCGAATGCTGACAAGCTGGCCGAGGTCGAGTGCCGCGACAACGGCAAGCTGAAAAGCGAAGTGATGGGCCAGGTCCGCTATGTCGCAAAATACTTTTACTACTACGGAGGCCTGGCCGACAAAATTCAGGGCGTGGTTGTGCCCAACGACAAGCCGAAGGTCTTCAACTACGTCAAATACGAGCCGATGGGTGTCGTGGCGAGTATCACGCCGTGGAACTCTTCGCTGCTGTTGACCGCGTGGAAAGCCGGCCCGGCGCTGGCTGCAGGCAACACCATGGTCTGCAAGCCCTCCGAATTCACGCCCGCCTCGCTTCTGGACTTGGCGGCGCTGTTCGTCGAGGCCGGTGTGCCTGCCGGTGTCTTCAATGTTCTGACCGGCTTCGGCGCCGAGTGCGGCGATCCGCTGGTGCGCCATCCGGATGTCGCGCGCGTCGCCTTTACCGGCGGCGACGAGGGCGGGCGCAAGGTCTATGCCTCCGCCGCGGCGGGGTTAAAGCCCGTCTCCCTGGAACTTGGCGGCAAGTCGCCCAACATCGTTTTCGACGACGCCGATATCGACAACGCGGTCAATGGCGTCATCACCGGCATCTTTTCTGCCGGCGGGCAAACCTGCATGGCTGGCTCTCGCCTGCTGCTGCAGGACAGCATCCATGACGTGTTCCTCGAGAAACTGCTCAAGATCACCAAGGCGGCGAAGGTGGGCGACCCGTCCGACCCGTCCACCGAGATCGGTCCTGTGGCGACGCTGCCGCAGTTCGAGAAGGTACTGTCCTATATCGACATCGCCAAGAAGGAAGGCGCGCGCTGCGTCGCGGGCGGCAACAGACTGACCGGTGAGGCTTACGGCGCCGGTCAATTCGTGGAGCCCACGATCTTCGCCGATGTCACAAACGACATGCGGATCGCGCAGGAGGAGGTTTTCGGTCCTGTACTGTCGGTATTGCGGTTCAAGGACGAAGACGACGCACTGCGTATCGGCAACGATATCCGCTTCGGACTCGCAGCTGGCGTTTGGACCAGCAGTCTTCATCGCGCGATGTACATGACCGAGCGGCTCAAGGCTGGCACGGTCTGGGTGAACAACTATCGCTCGACGAGTTACACGACGCCGTTCGGCGGCTTCAAGCACAGCGGAATCGGTCGCGAAGGCGGGGTCGACGCGGTGCGCGAATACATGGAGGCGAAGAGTGTCTGGATATCGACCGAGCTGAAAATGCCCAATCCGTTCGTCCGGAAATACTGAGGAAATTACCTGCCGGGAGATCGATCGAAACCGGAATGACCGACAGTCGGAGGAGATTTTGCGGACTGTCGGACGAGAGCGAGAACACGAAGACAAACCAAGGAGGAAATCATGAAGTTGACCAGACTTATCGCAGGCGCCGCGTTTTGCGTTGCCGCTTTCGGTGCAGTGCAGCCTGCCTCGGCCGAGGATCCCAGCGGGACCTGGCGTTGGGCCCATTTTTCGGCGGAAGCTTGGGGCTCGTCGCAGGCCGACAAGCTCTTCGCTGAAGAACTGAAGGAACTTACCGATGGAAAACTGGACACCCGATTCTACTGGGCAGGAGCTATGGGTAGCGGCACCGAGCTGCTTGAACTGACCGCCAACAACGCAGTCGACGTGGGCAGCTTCGTTCCGTCCTACTTCCCGGGGCAGATGCCGCTCATGAGCCTTGTGAACTCGATCCCGTTGACGTTCACGGATCCGGTCGTGGCGATGGAAGTGCAGCAGAAGCTGGCAATGGACAACCCCTATTTCCAGGAGGAGTTGAAGAAGAACAAGGTCTACCCGATCCTGTTCCACGGTCTCGCGCCGTACCGTCTGCAATGCACCACACCGGTCCGCAAGATCGAGGATATCAAGGGCCTGCGCGTGCGGACTTTCGGCGANTGGCCTCCGAAAATGTTTGAGCAGCTGGGAGCGGTTCCGGTCAACATCGGCATGGTCGAAGTCTATGAAGCGCTTCAGCGCGGCAGTCTCGATTGCGCCTATCTCTCGGTCGAAGGTGCTGGCTTCCTGAAGATCGGCGAAGTCGCCAAATACTGGAGCGACATCAACCTCGGCGCCATCGCAGCCTATTCCAGCTTCGTGTCGTACGATACNTATCAAAGCTGGTCGGACGAGTTCAAGGCGAAGGTGGCTGAAGCAGCGAGCGTTGCCGAAGCCTTTGAAAAGGAAAGCTTTGCGCGGCTCGAAAAGTCGACCATGGAGGAAGCNGCTGGGCTCGGTGTGGAATTCGTCAAGTTCGAAGATATGGANAAGGTCAACGAAGTCGTGCCGAACATGCTCGATGCATGGGTGAAATCCATGTGCGGTATGGACATGTGCGAAGCTGCCGAAAGCACCGTCGCAGAGATCAGAAGTATGATTGGAAACGACTGATGCCTTCCCAAGCACCGGCCGACAAGAGCACCGGGCTGAACAACCCGGTCCCGCGAGAACCTCGCGGGACCGGTCCCCTCTGGTTCGTCGAAACCCTGGTCGGGCACTTGGTGACAGGTGCGATGATCGTGTCAGGCCTGTGCGTCTTCGTCATTCTCGTCATTGGCGTATTCGACACTGCGGGGAGGGCCTTCTTCAATTCGCCCTTCATCGGCGCTGTGGAGATCAGCGAGGCGCTCCTTGCCGTGGCGATCTTCTCGGCCCTCGGCTATCTGCAGAAAACCGGCGGACATGTCGTTGTTGACGTNTTCAGTAACGGCTACGGCCCTCGGCTCAAAAAGTTCGCCACNCTGGTGATCCTGGCCGCGATGNTGGCCGTTTTGTCCTTCCTGCTCTGGCGTTCCGGNNTCGGAGCCNTGACGGCGTATCGCACCAACGACGTCTCCGCGGGGTTCCTGCGGGTTCCGATCTGGCTTGCGAAGATATTCACCACGNTCGGGCTCGGTGTAGCNGTGGCGGANGCAGCCAGAGAACTGGCGCGCGCGGCATTTGGCTTCTCACCNCAAAGTGCAGGTCCGACGAAAGAGATATCGGATACGGCCCATAACAGTACGATGGAAAACCTGTGATGGACTCCACGCTGATCGTCATATGTTCGATTTTTGCAATGCTCGGCTTGATGGCCTTTGGCNTGCCGGTGGCCGTATCGATGATCCTCGTTTCCGCATCGGGGATGATGTTGTCCGTCGGCGGCAACTACACATTGACCACGTTCACGACGCTACCCTACAGCGTTGCCGGAAACTACACATTTGCCGCGATTCCGATGTTCGTGTTCATGGGCATGCTCGCCGGCGCAACTGGCATCATCAAGGATATCTATCAGGCGGCCAACATGTGGCTCGCACGTGTACGCGGCGGGCTTTACATGGCGACGACGATCGCTGCGGCTGCTTTCGGTGCGGTGAACGGTTCTACGATCGTGGGCGCCGCCTTGTTCACCCGGATCGCCCTGCCGGAGATGATCGCCCTCAAATATGACCGCGGCATTGCGGCGGGCTGCATCATCGGCGCGGGCACCTTCGCCGCGATGATCCCGCCCTCGATCACNATCGTGCTCTACGGCGTGCTGACCTCGGAATCCGTGGGTCAGCTTCTTCTCGCGGGAATCGTCCCCGGCGTATTGACCGGTGCGATCTACCTCGCAGGAATTTTCCTTATGGTCCGGGTCCGACCGCGCTGGGCGCCGCCCGCGGTGCAGCACCACACGATGCGCGAAAAGATCGGCAGCCTTAAGACCGTATGGCCGATCGGCATCGTGTCCTTCATCGTGGTCGGGGGAATTTATTCGGGTCTGGTCTCTCCCTCGGCTGCGGGGGCTGTCGGCGCCTTGGCCGTGCTCATTGTCGGGCTCGTGCTGCGGCGTCTGCAGCGCGGTGCGATCATGACCTGTTTCGCAGACACGGCGGTCATCACGGCGGCTCTGTTCTTCATTGTAATGGGTGGCACCGCGTTCTCGCGCCTGCTGTTGGTTACNGGCTTCGTAGACAACCTGCTGGACTTTGTATCGGGCAGCGGCTTCGAACCGTGGACTGTCATCGCCGTGCTGGTGCTGATCTACCTCGTCCTCGGGATGTTGATGGATCCGATCTCGATGATGGTCATGACCGTGCCGATCGTGCATCCGTTGGTCGTCGGTCTTGGCTATGACCCAATCTGGTTCGCCATCATNATGGTCAAGCTGATCGAGCTGTCCTGCATGACGCCGCCGGTGGGAATAAACATCTTCGCAGTCGTGGGNTCATCACAGGGGCAGGTGAGTACCAAGCAGGCTTATTACGGGGTCTTCCCCTTCGTGGTGATGGANATCCTCGTGCTGACCGTATTGCTGTCGATCCCCGCGCTGACGCTTTACCTGCCGCGGCTGATGATCGGATAGACCGCTTCCGAAGAAAGGAATTTACGTGCCAAACGTCACGATTTTTGCGCCTGGCCACACCCTTGCGCAGCCCGAGGAGCAATATGAAGTCTTCATCGAAACATGCAACGGACTTTGTGTCGACCTGATCCGCGCGGAGCCGGACAAGGTGCATGTGATCTTCGTCGAGACCGGCAAGCATNCCATTGGCCACCCCGGCTATATCGAGATCAAACTGCGATCCGGCGGGCACCGCACTCGGGAACTGATGGGTGAGTTCATGGAAAAGCTGGAAGCCGCTTTCGANAAGGCNTTCGCGGCCAAGGTNCGCATCCGCTGCTTTGCCTATGAGGGCGAGTATATNTTTGCCCGCAACTGATCCGCATGAAAATCAACGATCGGACCTGATCCGGGTGGAGGCGNGGACAGGGTCGATCGAGAGGGAGNGAGATGAAACAGGTTCCGAGCATATATCANCGGCAGGTGGGCGAGATCACCGTGACCGCCATCTGCGACGGNTATCTCGATACCAATTATGAGATTTTCCACGGCATCACGCCNGAAGAGGGNGAAGCGCATATGCGCGCGGCGCATNTGCAATCGCCGCCGCGTATCTCGGTCAACTCCTATCTCGTGCGCCACAAGGGCCGCACCGCATTGATCGAGGCGGGGGCAGGGCACACGATGGGCGCGACGCTCGGCTTTCTGCCGGCACATCTCGCCGCCGCCGGCGTGCAGGTTGGCGATATCGAAACGGTCCTGTTGACCCATATGCATCCCGACCACTCCAATGGCCTGACGGATGCCGAGGGCAACCGGGTCTTCCCGGCCTCGGAGATTGCGTTGGCCGATGCTGAAATGTGCCACTGGGAGGACGATGCTGCGATGGCCGCCGCGCCCGAGCGCAAAAAGGAGCGCTATTTTCGTGCCGCGCGCAGGCAGCTCGCAGCCTACAAGAACCAACTTCGGCCGTTCACNGGCGAGTGCGAGGTTTTCCCCGGCGTTACGCCGGTCCCTATCGCAGGGCACACGCCCGGCCATACGGCTTACCTCGTTACAGACGGGGACGAGTCCCTTTTGATATGGGGCGACACNGTGCATGTGCCACATATCCAGATCCGCTTTCCCCACGTGACGCTCGATTTCGACAGCGACGAGGTCGCCGCAGCGGCCATGCGCCGCCGGCTGCTCGACATGGCGGCGACTGANGAGATCCTGGTTGGCGGGATGCATCTCGATTTCCCCGGCTTCGGCTACATCGGNCACGAGGGGGACGGCTACCGCTTTTTCGCCGCGCCCTGGAANCCGGTTCTCTAAGTCCAGCTAGACCGTTGTCTCCGCGAGGCGTGCAGACTTGAATGTGCGTGCCTCTTCGTGCAGCCAGTCGGCGAATGCATTCAGCGATGGGTGCAGTACGTCGCGGTCGGGCAGGATGAGCATGTAGGTCTTTTCGTCCCGCAGCGTGTGGGGATGGAACTGTACAAGGTCTCCGCGTTCGAGTTCCCGCTCCACGTAGAGCCGTGGGACGAGGGCGATGCCCATGCCCGATCTAACCGCCTCGATAACGGTGGAGAAGGTGTCGAACTGCGCCCCGGAAGCGGGGTTCGGATGGTCAAGCCGGGCACCCAGAAGCCAACGCCGCCAGGCATCCTCCCGGGTGACCTTGTGAAGAAGCGGCGCATCAATGAAACCGGGACCACGCCAGTGGGCGGCCTGCCACTGGCCGACCGGGAAAAACTGCGGATTGGCCACCGCGATCAGCTCTTCGCTGAAGAGGGTGGATTGCCGGACTCCCTCCCATTGCGGGTCGGCGAAATGGACGGCGGCGTCGAATTCAAGCTCGGAGAAATCGAAGGGGTCGATCTTGCCGCGGATATTAACGATGATATCCGGATGCTGTCTTGAGAACGTGCCGAGCCGTGGCATCAGCCATTTGTTGGAGAAGGTCGGTAGAGCCGCGATCTGCAGCTCTTTCCGCGTCATCTGAAAGTTGGCGATGTTCTTGGTGTCGGCTTCCAGCTTGTCCAGCGTGCGGCGCACCTCTGTTACATAGGCGCGTCCTGCCTCCGTCAGTCCGAACCGCCCGGCGGAGCGGTCAAACAGCCGCAAGTCGAGATAGCTCTCGAGCTTCGAGATCTGCTTGCTGACGGCGCTNTCGGACAGGCACAGTTCTTCGGCGGCNCGTGAGAACCCGCCGAGTCGCGCTGCTGCCTCGAATGTGATGAGGGCGGTGGTGCTGGGAATGAATCGCGCTATGACTCGCCTCCTGCGGAGAATGCGACGGGTGCAGGGGGCCTTGCCGCCGCCGCGGGTTATGTGGAGCTTCCATACGCCAACATTCATGTTTCCCCAAGCCTGATCAGGCCTCGGCACGTCGGCGCGTTTCTGCGACAATCAGGTCCCGCAGCCGCGCGGCGGCGGGAGGAATGGCACTGTTTCGGCGATAGACCAGTCCGATCTTTCGCGTGACGCTCGGGGCGACGAGCGGCCGGATCGCCAGACCCGACCCGTCCACCACCGGCACGGCCGACAGCGGCAGGGCGGCCACGCCGAGGCCAGCGCGCACCAGTTCCAGCGCGGTGGAGGTTCGCGGCACCTCGTAACTCCAGAAGAGCGACAGGCCTTCGGGGGCGAGCGCCCGGTCGATCAGCGCCCGGTTGCCGCTACCCTGGCTCGGCAGAATCAGGCGTTGGCCGGCAAGCGCTTCCCATTTCAGCGGACCCGACGTCTGCGCCAGCGGGTGATCTGGTGGCAGCACGAGCACAACCTTGTCCTCAAAGAAGGGTTCGAACAACAATGCCCCATCGGGTGCCGCCCAGGACGAGACCCCGAAATCGGCCTGCCCGTCCTCCACCGCTTCCACCACTTCATTCGCAAGCAGGTCGAGGATGCGAACACGAGCCTCGTTTTGCCCGGCGGAGAAAAGGCCCACCGCGGGAATCAACACCCTTGCGATCGTACTCGGTACCGCCGCGACCGTGACGATGACGCGATTCTGGAAACTGAATTCGGCCGTGTCGTCCTTCAGTTCGCGCATCGTCTCGCGCGCCTCGTCCAGCATCCCTTGCGCGCGCGCGCGCAGGCGTCTGGCCGCCAGGGTCATCCGGACGGAACGCGTGGTCCGATCGAAAAGCGGCGCGCCGAGTGCTTCTTCCAATTTGCGAATGCGCCGGGTGAGGGCGGATTGCGAGAGGCCGAGATGCTCGGCCGTTGCAACGAAAGAACCGGTTTCGGACAGGATGAGGAAGGCCTCGAGATCGGCGAAATCAAAATTAATGCGCATACCGGCATAATCGGAGAATTATTTGCATTTATCAATTGCAATCGCTGGCGTTAGTTGGTGCCTACTAACCTAAGGGCACGCTCATGAACCAGCCAGACAGCCGCCACGACATCGCAATCATCGGCGGCGGAAATGCCGCGCTTTGTGCTGCGATCACCGCGGCGGAAGCCGGNGCGAAGGTCATCATACTGGAGGCCGCTCCCAAGGAATACCGCGGCGGCAATTCCCGCCATACGCGGAACTTCCGTTGCAAGCACGAAGCCCCGCTTTCCGTGCTGGTCGACGCCTATGGCGAAGAGGAATATTTCAACGACCTGCTGCAGGTCACCGGCGGCCAGACTGACGAAAATCTGGCCCGCATGGTCATCCGCCGNTCGGAGGAATGCCTACCCTGGATGGAGGCGCACGGAGTTCATTTCCAGCCTTCCCTGTCGGGCACGCTGTCGCTGGGCCGCACCAACGCCTTCTTCATGGGCGGGGGAAAATCGCTGGTTAACGCCTATTACCGCACCGCCGAGGCGCTCGGGGTGGAGGTGCATTACGAGGCTCCGGTCNNCCATNTGGCGCTGGACGGCAGTCGCGTGACCCGGGTGGACTACAAACTGAACGGCGAGCAGCGCAGCATCGCGCCGCGCGCAGTCGTCGTCGCCTCGGGCGGCTTCCAGGCCGATATCGACTGGCTCGCCGATGCCTGGGGTCCGCCGGCCCGCAACTTNCTCATCCGCGGCACGCCCTACAACCGCGGCACGGTGCTGCGCGATCTGCTGGATCAGGGTGTCTCTTCAGTCGGGGATCCTACCCAGTGCCACGCGGTCGCCATCGACGGGCGCGCTCCGAAATATGACGGCGGTATCGTCACCCGGCTCGATTGCGTGCCGTTCTCGATCGTGGTGAACAAGGAAGGCCGGCGCTTCTACGACGAGGGCGAGGATGTCTGGCCCAAGCGCTATGCGATCTGGGGCCGTCTCGTCGCTGCGCAGCCCGACCAGGTGGGTTACGCAATCATCGACGCCAAATCCTTCGAACTATTCATGCCGTCGGTCTTCCCGCCGATCAAGGCGGACAGCCTGCCGGAACTTGCGGAGAAGATGGGCCTGCCGGTCACGGAACTNATGGCCACGGTCGAGGAATTCAACGCCGCCTGCGGCGATGCGTCGGCGTTCCGACCGATGGAGAAGGACGGTGTGGCCACTACGGGTATAGAGCCCGCGAAGACCAACTGGGCGCGGCCGATCAGCGAAGCGCCCTTCTACGGATACAGCCTGCGGACCGGCGTCACCTTCACCTATCTCGGCCTGAAGGTCGACGAAAAGGCGCAGTGTCGTACCGAGAGCGGTCCGATTGAAAACCTCTGGGCGGCCGGCGAGACCATGGCGGGTTCGATCCTCGGCAAGGGCTATCTTGCCGGGTTCGGCATGAGCATCGGTACCGTGTTCGGACGTATCGCGGGCGCGGAGGCCGCAAACCATGTACGATAACCCTCTCGAAGAAGCCGCGCGTCAGGCCCAGATCTGCAATGCCTGTCGTTATTGCGAAGGCTATTGCGCCGTTTTTCCCGCCATGCATATGGAGCGCGCGTTCGGCGAGGCCGATCTGGTTCAACTCGCCAATCTTTGCCACAACTGCCAGAACTGCTACTCCGCCTGCCAGTATACCGCCCCGCACGAGTTCGATTTGAACCTGCCAGGCGTTCTCGCAGAAGTGCGGCAGGAAAGCTGGGAAGAGGCGGCTTTCCCGGCCGCTCTCGGCCGGGCATTCCACCGTTCCGGTACGATGCTGGCGCTGGCGCTCATCGTCGGCTTCGCCCTGCTTTTTCTTGCCGCGCGCAACCTGCCGGGCGACGGCGAAGGCTTCTATGCCGTTCTGTCGCACAANGCGATGGTTGCGATCTTCCTGCCGGCTTTCATCCTGCCCCTTATGGCGCTCGGCGTCTCCCTGCGGCGCTACTGGAAGCGCATCGGCGGCGCACCCATCAGGCTGTCNCACGTNNCGGACGCNTTCGGCTCTGCCGCCACAATGCGNAACCTCGCGGGCGGCCATGGCGACGGCTGNAANTTCCAGGANGANGATCGCTTCTCCCACGCNCGACGGGCGATGCACCAGGCNGTNATGTACGGCTTTNTNCTNTGCTTCGCGNCGACGTCNGTGGCGACCGTCATGCACTATGCCTTCAACATNCCTGCTCCCTACGGCTTCTTCTCNCTGCCCAAGCTCCTGGGTGTAACGGGCGGGATCTTGCTTTGCCTCGGTACGNTGGGCCTCCTGCGCCTCAAGACGATGGGCCGGCCGGAGCTCCAGGCGCCCGANGTNCGGGGCGGCGAGTTCGGTTTCATCCTGCTGCTTTTCACNGTCAGCGCTTCCGGNCTGNTGCTCTACGTGCTTGGCAGCACCNCNGCGCTGGAACCGCTCCTCGCGCTGCATCTCGGGGCAGTCCTGACCTTCTTCGTGCTGACGCCCTATTCCAAGATGGCGCATGGCTTCTTTCGCCTCGCCGCGTTGGTGAGGGACGCCCAGCGGAAGCTGGGATAGGAATTGGGGGCCGACGGTCTGCGGCAGATCTGAGCCGGTCCCTTTCGCTTCGAATTCGGATGGAAGCTCACGAAAGCCGTCGGACTCCGATAATGCTCCCTGCGCAACCCGCGCGCGGGTTTGACTGCGTCAGGCTTTGATGGTGCGCTTTCACAATCCGAAACGACCGAACCTGCGTGACGTTTCCAGTATCATTCAAACCTCGCCGGGGTACTTCAATCCGATCTTGTCGCGGATCTTGTCCAGCGCTTCCATGATGGCGAGGGTATCCTCGATCGGCATGATGCTTGAATTCGTCCCCTCCCGGACCAGCCGTTCCATCTCGAGAGCCTGGAACTGCATGCCGCGGCCGGGCACCGTTTCGGTGAATTCCTCGATGAGGTTTCCCTCTTGGTCGCGGACCCGGAAGCTGGTCGGCTCGTACCATGTGCCATCGATCTCGATGCGTCCCTTGCTGCCGTAGACGAAGGCGGTGTTGGGGCCGGCGCAGTCGAGCGCGGAAACCGACGAAGAGGTGACGCCGCCGGCATGCTCCATGAGAATGGAGATTTCGGCGTCCACTCCGGTTTCGCCAAAGCGGGCGAGCGCTTCGATCCGATGCGGCGCACCGAGCAGGTCCCATGCGAAGGAGACCGGATAGATGCCGAGGTCGAGCAGCGCGCCTCCGCCCAGTTCGGGGGCATTGAGGCGATGGGCGGGATCGCTCGACAGGGCCTGGCGGTGCTCGGCGGCCACGGAGCGCAAGTCCCCGATCGTTCCGTCGGCGATGATCTGGCGGATCCGCTCCATATGCGGCAGGAAGCGCGTCCACATTGCTTCGAGCACGACGAGGTTCTTTTCCTTCGCGCGGTCGATGACTTCCCGCGCCTCGGCGGCGTTCACGGTGAACGGTTTCTCGACCAGCACGTGCTTGCCCGCCTCAATGGCGAGCAGCGCATCGCGGGCGTGCATAGGGTGCGGGGTCGCGACATAGACGATATCCACACCCGGGTCGGCGACGAGATCCTCATAGCTCCCGTGCGCTTCAGGGATACCAAACCGGGCGGCAAAGGCTTCCGCCTTGTCGCTTGACCGTGAGCCCACCGCGGCGACGCTCATGCCCGACAGGATCAGATCCTGCGTGAAAAGTTCGGCAATCCATCCCGTCGCGAGAATGCCCCATCCGGGTTTCGTATTCGACATAGCGCCCTCATTCGATTTTGCCTGGCGGAGTGTCGGCCGATGACGGCCGCTCGCTTCTTCCCTGCATACCGCGATGGTGAAAGGATTGACACCTCTGAATGCTTGTATACAGGTATGGAGGTATTAAAAATCTGGAGTGACCATGGGACACGAATTCAGCCCTACCGAACTGGCGACCCGCGAGGATCTCGCAGCCGTCTATCGCCTCATTGCCCATTTCGGCATGGACGATCTTATCCATACCCACGTGTCCGCGCGTCTTCCCGATGAGCCCGACAAGTTGCTCATCAACCGCTATGGCGACCTGTTCAAGGATGTCACGCCGGAATCCCTCGCCGTCATCGACCACGCCGGCAATCAGGTGCGGGGGCCGCAGGTGCCGATCAACACCGCAGGCATCGTCATTCATACGGCCGTTCATCAGGCGCGAGAGGATGCGATCTGCGTCGTCCATACCCACACCGCGGCGGGCGTGGCGATCAGTTGCCTTGAAGAAGGGTTGTTGCCGCTCAATCAGACAGCGCTCCTGTTCCACGGTCAACTTGCCTATCATGCGTTCGAAGGCATCGCGCTCGACAAGGGCGAACAGGAGCGTCTGGTCGCCGATCTGGGAACCAAGCGCGCCATGATCCTGCGCAACCACGGGCTTCTGACAGTGGGACGGACCATCGGCGAGGCCTTCTCGCTGATGTACAATCTCGAACAAGCCTGCCGCATCCAGCTCGCCGCCCAGGCAACCGGCCAGAAGCTGGTCCTGCCGGATATCTCCGTCCAGGACAGGACGGCCGCCCAGTACGAGGGAGATCCGGACGGTTCGGCGGAACTCGAGTGGCTCGCCATGCGCCGCCTTGTCGGGATTTGAGCGGACTGTTCGAACTTGCGTATCCTTCTGGCAGATGACCTGGCCTTTACCGACGCCTTCGAGGCCGCCCTGCGCGCCAGAGAGCCTGATGTCGAATTATATCGTTGGCCGAGCTTGCCGGACGACGGGCATTTCGACGTTCTGCTCGCCTGGTGCCTGCCGGATGGGTTGAGACGGCTTCCGGACAGCCTGGCGTTCGTGTTCTGCTTCGGCGCGGGCGCGGACCAGCTTCTCTCCGATCCCCGTATCCCGTCACATGTGCCGATCGCCAGACTGGTGGATGAAAATCAGGCGGCGCAGATCGCCGACTATGCAGCCCATGTCGGCTTTGCCCGGCTACTCGATCAGGTCACGGTAAAAGAGGATCAGGCGCGAGCGCTCTGGAGCGAGGCGGACGGCCCGCGGCGAACGCGCGATCAACTGCGCGTCGCTGTCCTCGGACTAGGTCACATAGGTGCGCGGGTCGCCTCGGAACTCGCGCGACTGGGCTTTTCGGTGCAGGGCTGGTCGCGTTCGCACAAAAGCGTACCGGGTGTGGAGACATTCGCCGGAGAGGATGGGCTTGTCACGGCGGTCGAGGCTGCGGATGTGCTCATCAATCTTCTGCCGCTAACCGCGGAAACTGAGGATATTCTCTCGCAAAAACTATTCGCGCGCCTCTCGTCCGGGGCCTATGTGGCCAACCTCGGGCGTGGCGGTCATCTCGATGAGGCGGCTCTTCTGGGCGCGCTCGAAAGCGGACGCGTTGGGGCCGCCTGGCTGGATGCGTTCCGTCAGGAGCCGCTGGCGCCGGACCACCGGTTCTGGAGCCATCCGCGCATCACGATCACCCCTCATCTTGCGGGCATACCCACGGCGAGCGGGGCGGCCAATTCCCTGGCGGACTGTATCGATGCTTTTCGTCGCGGCTTTCCGCTGCCAAACCTCGTCCGACCCGGACGCATATGAGCCGGGGATCGGCCTCTGCTTAAAAATCGGGCTTGACTTATTTTTATGCTGAATGCCAGTATACAGCCATGCAGAGATTAAATCCCGTCTCCTATGAAGATCCTGCCGCACGCCGGAACACGGTTTCCGCGAAGGCGCTCGTCGAGTTGCGCGAGGCCATTCTCACAACGCGCGTGAAGCCCGGTGAGGGGCTTTCGGAGACTGGTTGTGCCACCGCACTCGGCATCAGCCGGACACCTGTCCGGGAGGCTTTCGCACGGTTGTTCGAGGAAGGCCTGATCGAGATCGCTTCGCCGAAGGGCACCTGCGTCTCTCTGATCGACATGAACAGGGTGCGGGAAGCGATTTTCGTCCGCTCGACCCTGGAGAGCGCCGTCGTGGCCGCTGCCACGGATGTCCCGTCGGACGAGGTTCTCGACGAACTGGAGATGTTCATCTGGCAGCAGGAACGCGCCGCTGAAAAGCAGGACATGACCGGGCTTCATCAGGCTGATATGCGGTTTCATTCCGCCCTGATGCGGGTGCTCGGAATGCCGACCGCCTGGACGGCTCTCCAGCACGTCACGGCCGACATGATCCGCGTCCAGTTTCTGGTCGGGTTGCGACCCGACCATGTCGAGCACATCCTGCGGGAGCATCGGGCGATACTCGCTTCGCTTCGCAAGGGGGCCTTCTCTGAAGCGGCCGCACTGCTCAAGGATCACATCAGCAATGTGAATTATGATCAGGATGCATTGCAGGCCGGGCATGGCGAATACTTTCGTCGGGAAGGACGGCTGTGATGGCGCGCCAGCATCTTGGCTGCCTTAGTCAGGGACATTTTTTGAGCGCTAGTAAACCGGTTTACTATGCTGATTTGTGCGGGTTTTCGTTGAATCGGCGATGCGGGAAGCCAATGGCATGACCCGCGTCACCATACGGCATGTCGCGGAGGAGGCGGGTTATTCGGTCACCGCAGTCTCGCGCTATCTCAACAAGCAGATTTCGTTGCCGGAGCAGACCGCAAGGCGGATCGACGAGGCCGTCGCCAAGCTCAACTACCGGCCCAATTCGCTGGCCCGGCGGCTGACGCGGGGCAAGAGCGAGACGATCGGCTTCATCACGTCGGATATCGCCTACCCGCTGTTTGCCGCGATCGCCAGCGCTTCCGAAGCAGAGGCCGCGGCCCACGGCTACAGCCTCCTGATGTTCAACAGCCGGAATCTGGTCGAGAACGAGATCTCCTTCCTGTCCCGGATCGACGATCTTCAGGTCGAAGGGGTCTTGTTGATGACCAACCACTCCGACCACGGGCAGTTGGCCAAAAAGATCAACCAGAGCGGCAATGTCGTTCTGATCGATGAGGACGTACCCGATGCGGATGCGCCCCGTCTCTTCGCCGACAACATTGCCGGCGCACGGATTGCCACCGAGCACCTCATATCTGCGGGGCATCGGCGCATTGCCGTCATCGCCGGGCCTGAAGCACTTTTGAGTTCCATCGAACGGCTGGCCGGTTTTCGCGAAGCCATGGCCGGAGCTGGCATTTCGGTTGACGAGGATCTCATACTGGCCGGACCGTACGAGGAAATCACCGGCGAGACGGGTTTTTCGGCCCTGATAGACCGGCCGGAACCGCCGACCGCCGTTTTCGCATTCGCCGACATGCTTGCCATCGGGGCGATCAAGATGGCGCGAAAGCGCGGTCTGAAGATCCCGGAAGATGTGTCGCTCATCAGTTTCGACGACATCCACCACGCCGAAGTCCTCGATCCGCCGCTGACGACCGTTCGTCAGTCGCCGGAGGAATTTGGACGGCGCGGGGTTAACATGCTTCTCGACCTCATTCGCGAAAAGAAACCGCAGCAAGCGGTCCAGCGGATCGGTGTCGAGTTGATCAGCCGAAAATCAGTGTGCCCGCCAAAAGCGACGGGAGGTGCCGGGCGCGCTTGACATCAGGATGCGCGGCAAAACTGCGCACCCATGGGGAGGAACCAGACGAACCTCGACCAACTATACAAAGGGAACAGCACCAAATGTCAGTCAATCGTTTCAGCCAGGATGCGGCTCAGGTCGCGCTTGAAAAGTTCAAGTCCGGTCAGATCAATCGCCGCAGCTTCATGACAGCACTCGCTGGTCTTGGGCTCGCAGCCACCTTCAAGCCGAGCGCGGCTTCGGCCGAAGTTTCCGAAATCGTCATCTGCAACTGGGGCGGGGCCGCCCTGGAAGCCTTCGAGAAGGCCTATGGCGCGCCGTTTACCGATGCTACGGGCATCGAGGTCGTCGTCGACGGCGCCGGTCCGTCGACGGGTGCGGTCCGCGCCATGGTCGAATCCAAGAACGTCATCTGGGATGCGACCGACGGCGGTATGGTCGATGCAACCACGCTGGGTGCGGGCGGCTATATCGAGCCGATCGATTATTCGATTGTCGACAAGTCCCTCGTGGGCGAAGGCCTGGCTGCCGAATACGGCATCTGCAACTACACCTTCTCCAACGTGCTCGCCTACGACGCGACGAAGACGGGCGAGACCGCTCCGACGAGCTGGGCCGACTTCTTCGACCTGAAGAAGTATCCGGGCAAGCGCACCATGTGCAAATGGATCCAGGGTCAGCTTGAATCCGTTCTTCTCGCCGATGGTGTGAAGCCTGAAGACATGTACCCTCTCGACGTCGATCGCGCCTTTGCGAAGCTCGAGCCGCTGCTGCCGGAGATCATCTTCTGGGAAGGCGGCGCCCAGAGCCAGCAGCTCTTCCGCGATGGCGAGGTGGTGATGGGTAACATCTGGCACACCCGCGCTAATCTTCTCCGCAAGGAAAACCCCGATTTCACCTGGACCTGGAACCAGAATCTCCTGTTTGCCTCCGCCTGGTCTGTGCCAAAGGGCAACCCGGCCGGCAAGAAGGTCTTCGACTTCATCAATTCCTCGTTGCAGCCGGAAGGCCAGGTGGAATTGCTCCGGCTCATGGGCAATGGTCCGTCCAACCCGAAGGCGCTTGAGCTGATGACCGAGGAAGACAAGGCGGTCTACGCATTGGCTCCCGAGAACGCGAAGAACAACCTGCCGGTCAGTGCTGCCTACTACGCCGAAAACGAAGCCGAGCTGCAGAACCGCTTCCTCGACTTCATCTCACGCTAACCTGCACGGCCGCCGTCGCAACTGGTGCGGCGGCGGCTCGCCGATGGTGATCAAAGTGACCAATTTCGAGCGGTGGGCCTTCATGCTCACGGTGCCGGCCGGCGTCGTGGCCATCGGGCTCTATGTCTTCCCGATCCTTCAGGTTCTGGCATTGAGCGTGACCGAGCCCAGCTTCGGCTTGGGGAATTACGTCAGCATGGTCCGGAATCCGGCAATCGGCCGGGTGGTGCGAACGACGCTCATCGTGTCGGCGGTGACCACCCTCTTCACCATCGTGTTCAGCTATATCGTCGCCTTCGCGCTCGTGCAGATGCGTCCGAAAGTCCGGCGCTTCGCCATGTTCCTGGTCATGTTGCCGTTCTGGATCTCGGTACTGGTGCGCGCCTTTTCATGGATCACCATCCTGCGCCGCAACGGCGTTCTCAACTCCGCGCTCGTAGAGGCGGGGGTGGTCAACGAGCCGCTCGAACTGATCTACAACCAGCTCGGCGTCATCATCGGCATGGTTCACTATATGATGCCGTTCGCCATCCTGCTGCTTTACGCCAACCTGACGGATATCGACCAGCGTATCATTCAGGCAGCCCGCTCGCTCGGCGCGCGCGCGCCAACCATCTTCTGGCGCGTCTGGCTGCCGCTTTCCACGCCCGGTCTCGCGATCGCCACGCTGTTCGTGGTCATCTTCTCCTTCGGCTTTCTCGTCACCCCCGCCAATCTCGGCGCAGGGCGCGTCCTGATGATCGCCGAGTATATCTCGGTACAGATATCGAGCACCCTCCGTTGGGGCGTGGCGACCGCGCTGTCGACCACGATGCTGATCTGCGTGGCCGCGGCGATCGCGCTTGCCATGCGCCATCCGGCCTTCCGCAGCGCTTTCGGAGGGTCGCAGAAATGAGTTCCCGCATGTCCTTCTTCGAGCGCACGCTGCCGCGTTTGGTGGCTTGGCTTCTGCTGGCCTTTCTCTTTTTGCCGATTCTGGTGGTCATTCCCGTTTCGCTGACCGACAAGAGCTATCTGTCGCTCCCCGACGGCGCGATCTCGTTCCAGCACTACGCGTCGCTCCTGAAATGGCGGGCGGGCTGGCTGCCGAGCATCTTTACCAGTATCGGCATCGCCACCGCCTCGAGCATCCTGGTGACCATCATTGCGTCGGCTTTCGCGATCGGCGCCTGGGTGCATGCAGGCCGCTGGCCCAACCTGCTTCGGCTGATCCTCTTGTCGCCGCTCATCGTGCCGCCGATCATCTATGCCGTCGGAATGGTGCGCCTCTGGTCGCGCTTCGGCCTCCTCGATACCTGGATCGGCGTCACGATTGTCCATGTCATCCTCTCCATGCCGCTGGCGGTTCTGGCGATCGGCGCGTCGCTCGCCAATCTCGATCCGCGGCTGGTGCAGGCGGCGCGTTCGCTGGGCGCGCGTCCTCCGACCGTCTTCGCCAGGGTGATCCTGCCCAATATCCTGCCGGGTGTGGGTGCCGGAGCGGTGCTTGCCTTCATCACTTCCTGGGACGAGATCACCGTCACGCTTTTCATCACCAGCCGCCACGTCGTGACGCTGCCGCGCAAGATCTGGACGAGCATCGCCGATGCCGTCGATCCAGCGCTCGCCGCCATCGCCGCGGTCATGCTGATTGTCACCGTCATCGCGCTGCTCCTGCGCATGCTTGTTTGGGACCGCCGTAATCCGGCGAACCGATAGCCCTCCCGTTCTCAAGTTACCCAGAAAGGAAAATTGCAACATGAGTGCTCACACCCCTTCAATGAGCGAACACGAATACCGGGAAGCCAAGTTCTTCCAGACCTTCGGTTCGGTTCCCACCCCCGGGTTCAACGACCCTGCCGAGCAGACCGCCGTCTGGGGCCGGCCCTGGGGCTGCACCAACGATGTCGGCAAGCTGCGTGCGGTTCTCATGCATCGTCCCGGCGACGAATTGAACATCGTCGAGGACAAGCCGATGCCGGAAACCGGCGGTTTCGGCGATCCTGAAAAGGGCTGGTACTGGATGGGCAAAACCCTGCCCGATCTCGAAGCCATGCAAGCCGCTCACGACCGCTTCACCGCACTGCTACGCTCTGAAGGCGTCGACGTGATCTATGTGGACAGGGCCGCTCCGGGCGCCATGAAGCAGATCTACTGCCGTGACAGCGTTATCGGCGTGAAGGGCGGTGCCATCGTCACGCGTCTCGCCCGCAAGGTGCGCCGCGGCGAGGAGCTCCCGGTGACCCAGGCTCTTGCCAAAGCCGGTTGCCCGATCCTCGGCACCGTTCACGGCGAAGGTGTCTTCGAAGGCGGCGGCTTCGCGCTGATTGATGAGAAGACCGCCGTTTGCGCGTTGTCCGTTGCCTGCAACGAGGAAGGCGTGCGTCAGGTCGAGCGTATTCTCAACGGTCTCGGTATCGAACTGATCAAGCTGCCGATGCCGGGCTACCGCATCCACATCGACGGCTCGTTCAACATGATCGACCACGAGACCGCGATCATCAACATCAACGAGCTGCCGTATTTCTTCATCGAGTATCTCAACAAGCGCGGCATGAAGCTCATTGAGCTGCCACCGGAAGACAACGCGTTCTCGCTCAACTGTCTGGCCATCGCGCCGGGCAAGGTGATCATGCACGAAACGCGCACCCCGCGTCTGGCCGAACGTCTGGACAAGGCCGGCATAGAAGTTCTGACCATCGACTACGAATGTGTTGAACTCGGGGGTGGCGGCATTCACTGCTCGACCGGCCCGCTCGCGCGAGATCCAAGCTAAGATGGCCTTTCTCGACATCAGAAAACTGCGCAAGACCTACGGGACGGCGGTCGCCCTCGACGGGATCGACCTGTCGGTGAAGGAGGGTGAGTTCGTGACCCTGCTCGGTCCTTCCGGGTCCGGCAAGACAACCCTTTTGATGTCGATAGCCGGTTTCACCAGGCCGGAAGAGGGTGGCATCGTGGTTGATGGACGTGACATCACGGACATGGATCCCGAGGACCGTGATTTCGGCCTGGTCTTCCAGGGCTATGCGCTCTTCCCGCATTTGTCGGTGGCGGATAACATCGCCTTTCCGCTCAAGGTGCGCAAATGGGAGAAGGCCCGC
Source organism: Hoeflea sp. (assembly GCA_002707605.1). Classification (GTDB taxonomy): domain Bacteria; phylum Pseudomonadota; class Alphaproteobacteria; order Rhizobiales; family Rhizobiaceae; genus Pseudohoeflea. The sequence goes on along the minus strand of PANK01000008.1, from coordinate 119,315 downwards.
ATCACCGCCAGGGTCGAGGAGATGCTGACCCTCGTCGGTCTCGAGGACTATGCGTCGCGTAAACCCAGACAGCTCTCCGGCGGACAGCAGCAGCGGGTGGCGATCGCGCGGGCCTTGTCTTACGGGCCGCGTATCCTGCTGCTCGATGAACCGCTTTCGGCCCTCGACCGGAATTTGCGGGAATCCATGCAGCGTGAGCTCAAGCGGCTGCATCAGGAAACGGGGGTGACATTCATCTTCGTCACCCACGACCAGGAAGAGGCCTATGCGATGTCCGATCGTATCGCCGTCTTCCAGTCGGGCCGGATCGTTCAGGTGGGGGAGCCGCGCGAGATCTATACGCATCCCAAATCCTTGTTCGTCGCCGGGTTTCTCGGCGGCAACAACATCTTCAAGGCCAGCTATTCGCTTGCGGACGAGACGATCTCCTTCTTCGGCTCGACCTATCCGGCGCCGCCGCACTTCGATGCGTCGCTTGCAGGAAAGGACGGGGAGATCATCGGCTGGATCCGGCCGGAGGATATCTCGATCTCCGATGGCGACGGAGACGGGATCCGGTTCGAGGCGAGGGTGATCGACATCTCCTTCGCGGGTGCCGCCGAAAAGCTCGCCGTGATCGCTCCCGACGGACAGGAAGTCGGGCTTACCCTCCCGATGGAGGCCACCCGCGACCTCAAGCGCGGGGCGACCGTCACCTGTCTGGTCAAGCCGCAGAACCTCGGATTTCTGGCCCCAGAGACATGACAACCGGCTGAAAGGACTGACGATGCGCATGGACATCGTCGTCACTTTCGGCTCTTGCTGCAATTACAGATAGAAGAAGAACTTCATGACAATTTCCCTCAAGCCCGTCGCCCTTCCGGATTTCGGTATACCTCTCGAGCGTCCCGCCATACCGGCCGAGACCTATGCGTCGCGCTGCGCGGCTGCGTTCGAACGGTCCAAAGCCGACTGGATGGCGGTCTATGCCGACCGCGAACATTTCGCCAACATCTCGTTTCTGACCGGCTTCGAGCCGCGTTTCGAGGAAGCGCTGTTGCTGCTGGGGCCGAACGGACGCAAGATCGTCATTACCGGCAACGAAAACCAGGGCTACGCGCCGATCTTGCCACTCGCGGGGCTCGAAGCCATGTTGTGCCAATCGCTCAGCCTGATGGGGCAGGATCGCAGCGAAAAACCCAACCTCCCGGCGGTGCTTGCGGAAGCAGGGATCAAGCCGGGCGACGCGATCGCACTTGTCGGCTGGAAATATCTCGAAACCGCCGAGTGGGGCCTCGAACGTGCCACCTTCTTCGTGCCGGCCTATGTGGTGGATTCCCTCCTTTACGTGACCGGGACGTCGGGCACGGTAAATGACGCGGCGGCGATCCTGATGCATCCGGTCGATGGCTTGCGGACGGTGGTCGATGTCGACCAGATCGCCGAGGCGGAATGGGCGGCTACGCGCGCCTCCGCCGCCGTCTGGCGGATCGTCTCCGGGTTCCAGCTCGGCGACAGCGAATATGCTGCGGCGGCGCGCATGGGCTATGCCGGCGAGGCGATGAATTGCCACCCGATGCTGTCGACCAGCGACGCAACCGCTCAGGTGATCGGTCTGCGCGGACCCACCGCCCGCGTGCCGGGCAAGGGCGACGGCGCCACGACGGCGGTGAGTTACTGGGGTGGCCTGACCGCGCGTGCCGGCCTGATCACCGACATGGACGAAGCTTTCCTTGCGACCGCGAAGGGTTATTTTGCAGGCCTCATGAGCTGGTACGAGACGGCCGATATCGGCGTCGAGGGCGGCGCAATCTACGAGGCGGTGGTGTCGAAGCTCGCAGATGGCAAGTTGAAATCGGCGCTCAATCCGGGTCACCTGACCGGACACGAGGAATGGCTGCATTCGCCGATCCGTCCCGGGTCGTCAGAAAAAATCGCTTCCGGCATGCCGTTCCAGGTCGACATCATTCCTGTGCCCATGCCCAATGGCTGGAGCCTGAACTGCGAGGATGCGGTGACATTTGCGGACGCCGATCTTCGCCAGAAGCTCGCCGCGAAGTATCCCGAAATCGCCGCCCGTTTCGACGCCCGCCGGGCCTATGTGAAGAGCGAACTCGGGATCGAGGTGCGCGACAATATTCTGCTTCTGTCGAACATCCCTCTCAGCCTTGCGCCGTTCTGGCTCAATTCCAAAATGCTCCTGGTGAACGAATAATCCATGCGCGGCAGGCGGCGCGACCTCGTCTGCCGCTGCTCAAGCCGCGGCCCTGAAAAAAAAGGCCGAGCTTCGTTGAAAATGCCCGGACCACAACGCGAGGCGTTTCATTGATGAAACTCACCTGGATGATGACGCGAAGAAGAATTTTGCTTATCGCAACTGGCAACGACTGACCGCGAATATGCCGGTAGTGCGGGTTGAGCGGGGCGGGTACATTCATGCACCCGCCTCTTCTGCTCGCAGTTGGCGGTTACCTCAGTTTGTGGCGATGCTGTAGGGCTCAAGCGCCTTGCGGATACTGGCAATCGCGAGATTGCGGGCGGTCGGCGTCAATGTGCCAGCTGAGACATCGTCATAGACCCGCGCCAGGTACTGGCTCACCAGTGTTTCCGGCAATTCGCGTTCACCGAGTGCATCGAAGAGGGCGGCGACCGCACCGCGCGCATCGGGGAGATTCCAGTAGTAGCGGATGCGGTCTGAGTAGGAGAAATGCCGCTGCACATATTTCTCCGCGTCACTACCGGGGTAATAGCCGGCCCAGTTCTTCGGTGCGGCGAGCATCGTCGTCTCCATCGTCCGCATCAGCGCGTCACCCTCGTAAGCGGGAACGAGAATGCCGGCGATCTGGTCGAGACCGTAAAGTGCCTCTCTCAGCGCAAACGTCAGGCCCGGACCGACCTTGAGGATGCAGAAGCCTCCCTGAACGAGCGCGCTCAGCGCCTCGGTCGGCTGGTAGTCGGTAGAGTGCGCCTCGAAGACGATCCCGCCAGTCGATTGCCGCCACACGGAAAGACTTTCGGCTTCCTTCGGCTTGAAGCGGATCACATTAGCATTGCCGAATTCGACGCCGGGCTGGACGACGAGACCGGTGACGCGCTTCAGCACATCCTCGAGCCCGGCCTCGCGGAATTTTTCCTCGTGGATCGCCAGCGTTTCGGCCGCATCCGCCGGAGAGGTGACTTCCAGAACGNCGAGTTCCTCCATTGCCCCGCCGGGGACGGGCACCTCGGTGCCGATGATGTAGCCAGGGGCNGGATGACCGCCTTCCCTCGNGCCCTTTTCCGACGCGCGCGCCAGCCGGGCGGCGCGTTCGGCGATGGTGGCCACCGGCAGNGGCGTTGGNTCNNNGGCGCAGGCCATGCTNGCATCAAGATGGATCTTGCCGAAGCCGGCGGCGGCATACGCTTCGGTCATCGCCTCGGCCTTGGCCATTGCCTCGTCGGCAGGAAGATCTTTCCACGGATTAGGCCCGAGGTGATCGCCGCCGAAAAGAATCCGCCCGCCGGGAAAAGCCACCTTGTTCGCGATCTCAAGCACGAAGTTCCGGAAGTCGGCCGGCGTCATGCCGGTATAGCCGCCATCCTGATTGACCTGGTTGCAGGTCGCCTCNATGCAGGCGACCGAGCCNGTTTCGGTCGCTTCCAGNAGAGNNGCCTCGATCACCAGCGGATGGGCGCTGCAGACCGAGGTGAGGCCCTTGGCGACNCCCTTGTCGGCGAAGGCATGAAGATCGAGCANATAGTCCAGNGGCGTGCTCATTTCGCCTCCAGCATCACGACCTTGGTCAGGTTGCGCGGNGCGGTGGTGTCGATGNCCTTGGAGACCGCATAGCGCTCGCCCAGCATCTGCAATGCCGGAAGCACGCCGAGGGCTGCAGTATGGTCGGTGAAGTCGTGCGGCAGCGAAATGTCGCCCTCGCCGCCGAAGCCGAGAACCACCGCGCCCTTGTCCTGCAGTTCCTTGACCAGTTCGGACTCGTCCTTGCGGGTCTGGCCGCTGTATAGCATCACCACGCAGGTCTTCTCGTCGAGAAGGCTTACCGGGCCGTGGCGGTACTCGCCGGTATGGAAGCCCTGGGTGTAGCAGATCGCCATCTCCTGGAGTTTCAATGCGCCTTCGAGCGCCGCGCCATAGTTCACGCCGCCGCCGAGGAAGACGAAATGGCTGCGCGGCGCATAGACGCTCACGTCGACCGCATCCATCGCCTTCATGAAGGCTTCGGCGCGGTCTATGTCGGCTTCGGTGAAGGAAACGCCGGCGAGGGCCAGCCCCGCCATCAGCATCAGGCTGGCCGAGCAGGTCATCACGATGCCCTCCTCGGGATGGGTGGCGAACTCGATCTTCGTGTCGGAAGCCTTCGACAGGCTCGAGCCCGGCTCGCAGGTGATACCGATGACATGATGGCCGCGCTTGCGGCTGATCTCTGCNGCCTGGACGGTTTCNGTGCTTTCNCCGCTGCGCGACAACGCGATCACTTCGCAGGACTTGGNGGTGCAATAGGTTTCCGGGCGGACGATCCACTCGCCGGCNGGCACGGCAAGCGCGGACATGCCGTTGGCGTTCATCGCTGCGGCAACGCTCAGCGCCAGATTGTAGGACGTGCCGCAGCCGACGATGATCCGCGGCGCGTCGGAAGCCTCGAGCTCTTTCGGCATCTGAGCCTTTTTCCAGAACGGGAACTGCCCGGTTATGCTGCGAAGGGTCGCCGTCATTTTCTTATGTCCTTTTATGCGAGAGTGGCGCGAGCTGCAGCTGGCGCGAGAGATTTTCGATGAAGGCCGCATCGGCGGCCCANCCGGCCTGCCGCGCCGCGAGAAGAAGACCGCCGCCGATCGGGGGAAGCGTGGCATTGACGGGTGGGTGNCCGATNCGTTCGCTNACCGCATCGANGACGATNGAGCTGAGGAAGACCGAACCGGCCGTGGCCCANGGCGNNTCTGNAGNCGAGNCCGCCNTTTNNCACGCCNGCCGCGTAATGTTCCGCNANATAGCGGGCCGCNTCNNGCAGCAGNTCGANGGCGCGNGNGTCGCCNNCCNNGGCNAACGCNTCNACGATCCGCGCAAGTGAGGCGATGGCCGAGCGCGCATGGCTCTGCCGTGCCGCCCAGCCCATCAGCACCAGCGGATCGCGCTCGAGCGAGAGATCGAGGGCTGCGCAAAGGCTCTCCGCAAAGCCTGTCGCAGGCAGCCGGCCATCGAGTTCGCGCGATGCGAGGCCAAGCGCCTGCCGGCCGATCCAGTAGCCCGAGCCTTCGTCGCCAAACGTATCGCCCCAGCCGCCAACGCGGGTGATTCCCGAGGGGCTGCCGGCGATCGCCATCGACCCGGTGCCGGCAAGCATAAGCAGGCCATTGCCGTCGGGGAATGCGCCATGAAAGGCCATTTCGACATCGTTGCGGATGAAGCCGATCCGGCTCATGCCCGCTGTCACCAGCGCCGAGACCGCGCGGTCGAGTTCACGAACCTCGCCGAAGCCGGGCATCCCCATCGTGACGGCCCTAACGCCGGGCTGGCTCGAAAGGAGATGAACCATCACCTGTTCGAGTTCCATCTCCCAGGACCGGTTGTCCTGCGGGTTGCAGCCGCCGGCGATCGGTAGCGTGATCAGTTCGCCCTCGCTCGAAAGAAGCGCGCTGGCGGTCTTCGTGCCGCCACCATCAACCGCGCCGATCCACTCAACTCCGAGCCGATTAGGCATTGCCGACATCCCCGTTGGCGACCGTCAGGGTGGTGGCGCTGTCGCGGATATGGCCNAGAAGTTCGGAGGAGGGGGTGTCGCTGGTGATCAGGTGAAGCGGCTCTCCAAGCCGGAGAACGCCATAGGTCGCGCGCTCGCCCAGCTTGCCGGCATCGCACAGGACGAAAGTCTGTTTGGCGCGCTCGACCATCCGTTGATTCACGCGCGCTTCCTCCACGTCATGACTGGTGATCCAGCCATCGTCGGCGATGGCGCTGGCGCCGAGGAAAAGCTGGTCGAAGTAGATGTTGTCGAGCATCGCCTGGGCGAGCGGGCCGACCATCGACATGTTCTGCGGCCTCAGCCGTCCGCCGAGCATGCAGATGGTGATATGGTCGATGTTGGCCAGTTCCTGAGCCACCACGATACCGTTGGTGAAGACTGTGATCGGCATGCCCATCAGCTTGATCTTGCGGGCGAGCTGCAGAACGGTCGTTCCGGCGTCGAGAAAGATCGTCGTGCCTTCGCGCAGATGCTCTGCCGCGGCCGAGGCGATCAGCCGTTTGGCGGCGAGATTGTGCTGTTCGCGGGCGCCGAAGGCGACTTCCGTGCGCATCTCCGCGGCAATGCGCGCGGCACCATGGGTGCGCGTGATCAGGCCGGCCTTTTCGAGGTCGGTCAGGTCACGCCGCACGGTGGCCAGCGACGCGCCGAGATGCTCGGCAATGTCGTTGACCTGCAGTTCTCCCCGGTCGAAGAGAAGATCGCGGATACGGGTCTGGCGTTCGTTCATCATCTGGGTTCACCACGTCTCACTGGGCCGGGATCAGGGTCGGCGCGGTTCGTACCGCGGCTTCATTGTGCAAGGGAAGGCGGGTGCCGCTTCTGGCATCGAAGAGGTGCATCGCATCCGCCTGCGGCTTGATCGTGAGTTCCGAGCCGGGCGGTGGACTGAAATCGCCGCTCAGCATGGCAGCGAGATCCTGATCGCCGGCGGTGCCGTGAACCAGCGTCTGGGCGCCGGTGGTTTCGGACAACCCGACGGCGAGCTTGAAGCAGCCTTCTGCGGCCTGGGCGACGGGCACGAGATGCTCGGGACGGATGCCGACGTTGACCGTGCTGCCGTTCGCGAGCTCCGGGTGACCGGGAAGAGAAATGCGCGTGCCGGCCACATCGAGGGTCGACAGGTCACCCTCGCGGAGATAGGTGCCTTCGAGGAGGTTCATCGCGGGCGAACCGATGAAAGTTGCGACGAAGGTGTTGGCCGGTCGATGATAGACCTCGGATGGTGTGCCGATCTGTTCGACATTTCCCCTGTTGAGAAGAACTAGCTGATCCGACATCGTCAGTGCTTCGACCTGGTCGTGGGTGACGTAGACCGAGGTGGTGCCGAGCCGCTTCTGCAGCGTCTTGATCTCGAGCCGCATCTGCACGCGCAGCTTGGCGTCGAGATTGGACAGGGGCTCGTCGAAAAGGAAGACCTTGGGATTGCGGACGATGGCGCGGCCCATAGCGACGCGCTGGCGCTGGCCACCCGAGAGCGCGCGCGGCGGACGGTCGAGATAATCGGTCAGGCCGAGGAGTTCGGCGGCTTCCTCGACGGCCTTGCGCGCCGTGGCCTTGTCGACTTTCCTGAGCTTCAGGCTGAACCCCATGTTCTCCGCCACGGTGAGGTGGGGATAGAGCGCATAGTTCTGGAACACCATCGCGATGTCGCGATCCTTGGGGGGCAGCGTGTTGATGATGCGGCCGTCCATCGAGATCGTGCCGTCGGTGATCGATTCCAGCCCGGCGATGGTGCGCAGCAGGGTGGATTTTCCGCAGCCGGACGATCCGATCAGCGAGACGAACTCTCCATCGGCGATGGTGACGGAAATTCCGTGCAGCACGACGTTGTCGCCATAGGCCTTGGTGAGGTTCGAGATGTCAAGCGTCGGCATTAGCGGAGTACCTGCGTATTGCGGAAGAAGGAGAAGGTATCGGTCACTTGGTCGCTCCCGCGGTCAGCCCGCTGACAAGGAAGCGGTTGAGGAAGACCACCACCAGAACCGGCGGAATGATGGCAATGATGCCGGCGGCGTTCATCAGGCCGTAGTCGATATAGTTGCGGGTGACAAATTCCGGGATCAGCACCGTCAGCGGCTTGGTCGCCAGCGTCGGCGAGAACACAAGCGGCACCATGAACTGGCCCCAGGCATTGAGGAAGGTCAGGATGGCCGAAGCGATCAGGCCGGGCATGGCGATCGGCAGCACGATATGGATGAGCGTGTATGTGCGGCTTGCGCCGTCGAGAAATGCGGCTTCCTCCAGCGAGGGCGACAGCGACTTGTAGATCGAGCGCATCAGCCAGAGCGCCAGCGGCAGGAAGGCCGAGACGTAGATCAGTGTGATGCCGACATAAGTATCGATCCAGCCGAGCGCGATCATCAGCCGGTAGAGCGGGATCATCACCGTATAGGCCGGGATCGCCATGGTCATGACGACGATCGAGAAAATGAGCCCGGAGCCCGGGAACGGCATCCGCACGAAAGCATAGGCGCCGAAGGCGGCGATGATCACGGTCAGGATGGTCGCGCCCAGTGAGGTGACGAGCGAGTTGGTGAAGGCCGCGGAAAACTGTGGCCAGACGCTTTTGACTTCGTTGCCTTGCGACAGGCTGGTTGCGCCGAACAGCTTGCCGTAGTGCTCGAACGTGACGTTGTCAGGCCAGTAATGGGCGGTGTCGCTGATGAGCTCGGTCGGCGGCGTCAGGCTGGTGACCATCGCCCAGTAAATTGGGCCGAGCGACCAGCCGAGAAGCAGCGCGACCGCGATGGCGAGACTGATCCGCCCGGCAAGGGATTTCATGATCTGGGAAGTCATCAGTCGTACCGTGTTTCCGANTAGACGCGCACCACATAGACCGCCGAGACGATCAGCGAAGCCAGCATGGCAAGCACGCTCAGCGCCATGCCGTAGGANAACTTCAGCGACTGGAANGCGGACATGTAGACNTGGATGATGATNGAGCGGGTATCGAGGCTCGTGCCGTTGAGGATCCANGCTTCGTCGAACATGTTGAAGGCGAAGACNGTCGACTGGCTGAGTGCGATGGCGAGNCCGCCNGANATCAGNGGCAGNGTGACCAGCCGGAAGAGGCCGATNGCNCCGGCGCCGTCCATNCGCGCGGCTTCATAGAGATCGCGCGGGATCGATTGCAGNGAGGCGAGCAGGATGATCGCGGTGAGCGGCATCATCCGCCAGGCGTGNACGAGNGCNATGAGAAANANNGCGGTNATCCGGTCGTTGAACCAGACATGGCCGGGTTCNATCAGGCCNAGNGAGCCGAGAANCTGNTTGAGGACNCCGTAGGACGGNTTGAANATCCAGCCCCAGACCACGGCATTGACNACCGGCGGCAGNCACCAGGGCAGCACNAGNGCNGCGAGCAGGATCGANCGNCCGAAGCGGACCCGNTTGAGNAGAAGGGCGGNCGANAGGCCGAGNANGGTCTGGATCGCNACCGTCATCGCCACGAAGACGAAGGTGTTGTTCCAGGNNTGNAGAACGTTCCGGTCCNTGAAGGACTGGATGTAGTTGGCAAGCCCGACGAAGGGCGTGCCGGCNCGCATCGGATCGACNCGNTAGAGGCTGTCNATCACCGTGAAGACGAGCGGGANGAGNACCAGCGACCCCATGATGAGGGCCACNGGNAGGNCATAGACCGCGCCCGTCGATCCGGCGGTNGGTCGNTANCTGGATGTCTGGGCGCGGTCTGTCATTGTCGTCATGCCTGTTGGAGGTTCCGGNACCGGGACCTTACTTCGCGGCTTCCACGTCGGCNGCGATGTTNTTCACCGCTTCCNCGACCGTGATCTGGCCCTTGGCGGCNAGATTGAGGTTGNTCGAAACGGANGTCGAGAAATCCGGATACCAGGCCGGCGCGCCCTGGGCGAACATCGGNTCGACGAGGGCNGCCTGNTTGAGGATGATGTCGCCCTCGACCAGCTTGCCGTCNGCGTTGAGCTTTTCNAGCACCGANAGNCGGGCCGGAAGGTTGCCNAGCGTTTCATAGGCGGCGATCTGGATTTCNGGNTCGAGCAGCCAGTTGATGAAGGCGACCGCACCNTCCTTGTTTTCNGCGCCCGTCGGGATGCCGACGGCTTCCGGAAGNCCGATGGTGCGGGCCTTGCCTGTGGTCGAGATCATCAGTGCCGCAGCCGCGCCGTCGGCCACCTGNGACTTNTCGGCGTCGGTGTAGACCGAGAGGTTGCCNGCCCAGCCGGCGACGTCGAAGGTGATCTTGCCGCTCTTGAACAGTTCCTGGATNTCGACGTCCTTNAGCCCNGTNGCGGCCGGNTCGATNAGNCCTTCCTCNAGNGCNGAGATTTCGAATTCCATCGCCTTGTAGCCGGCCGATTCNGGNTCGGTGAANAGCGGTTCGAAGTTNTCGTCGAACAGGTCGCCGCCGAAAGCCTTGGTGAGCAGATACCANGCNGTNGANGTGCCNTCGNTGGCCGANAGCGGCAGGCCGATCGGATGNTCGGCGANNCCCTTTTCCTTGACGGCNCGGGCNGCNGCCAGAAGTTCGTCCGGCGTCGTCGGAACCGCTTCCACGCCGGCNTCNGNNAGGTGGTTCTTGTTGTAGATCATGACGCGGAAGTCGTTGTTGTAGGTCACGCCCAGCACGTTGCCGTCATAGCTGAAGATGCTGGCGGTCGGCACGTCGGCGAGAACGTCCTTGGCGATACCGTCATTGAGCGGCTGGTACCAGCCGGCAGCACCGAACTGACCGACCCAGGACCAGTCGACTTCGGTCGCGCTTGCAGGCGCGGTGTTGGCCACCATCGAGGTGACGATCTTGGTGCGGATTTCGTCCCAGCCGAGCGTCTGTGTGTCGAGTTCGACGCCCTGCTTGGCTGCGAATTCGTCGGTGAGTTCCTTGGGAAGCGTGCCCCAGGGCGGCAGCAGAACGGACAACTGGTCGGCGGCCTGGCCCGGCACGGCGGAGAACATTGTGGCCGCTACGAGGGCGGCCTTGAAAGTCATGGATTTCATATCTTACCCCATACTGGAAGGACGATGCAGGTTGCACTGAAGACCGCTTCTCGCTTGCGCTTGGGTAAAGTCATCTATCCAGCACACTGTCGGGTATTCCATTCAACCTTGTTCAAGAGACTGAAATACAACTCAATCAGAGTCAATCAAAAAATTGATTGTTTATGATTGTATGAAATTAGGCGCCCGGTCCGGAAGTGTGCCGAGGGTTAGAGCTCCCCCTTCATATGGCTCAGACGGCTCCCGGTTTCACGTATCGCAGAGCGTCGCAGCCAAAATCAGAATGCGAGAAATAGTACCTCCTATCCTTGACGACGGCACGCCTTTTCGAGCAGCGATTCTCTTGCAGGTATCGATGGTCTAAAGCGGTGATTGCCGGCATTCCTGCAAATTTCTGCATTTTTCTCTTTTGAAAAGAAGCGTTGGGGTTTCGAAGTGGCTTAGCCATGCCGCCATGGTCCCCGGTCCTCAATTATACAGTGCCGCGATATTGTAATTATCATAATATGATATAAGTTGGCCTCGCGCATCGATGAAGGCAGGCGAACGGTTTCCTGCTTTCGTACTGCGCCAATCGACAGAATTTCGAGATACCAATGTGGAGGAAAACATGAGCACTGCCGTTGTCCCTGTCGTCACCCGTGCCCGCGAACTCGATGAGCGGACGCTTCAGTCGGGCGAATGCGTCCGCAAGTCCGGCGTGAGCCCGCAGCATACGCCGGCCACCAAGATCTGGTTTGGCCGTGTAACCAATGAGCCGGGGCATCGATCGCCGCCGCACCATCACGAAGAGTGCGAGACGGGCGGCTATGTGCTGCAGGGCCACGGGCGCATCTATTTCGGTGAGGACTACAAGGAATACACCGACATGTACCCCGGCGATTTCGTCTTCGTTCCCCCCTACATGCCGCATGTCGAGGTCAATATGAGCACGACCGAGGAATTGGTGTGGCTCACATGCCGTACGCCCGACAACCTGGTCACCAATCTTCCCGACGTGCCGGACGAGCAACTCGAAGGCTACCGCCGCGCGTAATTCCAGTCGGGAGTTGGAACATGAAACTTCTACGCTATGGAGAGAGGGGGGCTGAAAAGCCCGGCCTTCTCGACAATGAAGGCAAGATCCGGGATCTTTCGGGCGTCGTCTCAGATATCGGGCCCGATGCGCTTTCTGCTGAGATGCTGAGCTATCTTTCGGATCTCGTCGGCGCCAATTTGCCGAAGGTGGAGGGTACGCCGCGGATTGGTCCGCCGGTCGGGACCATCGGAAAATTCATCTGTGTCGGCCTGAACTATGCCGACCACGCGAAGGAAACCGGAAAGACAGCTCCGGCGGAACCGGTGCTGTTCGCGAAGGCGACTTCGGCTGTTTGCGGTCCCAATGACGACATCGAGATTCCGCGCGGGTCTGACCGAACCGACTGGGAGGTGGAGTTGGGTGTCGTGATCGGCGCGCGCGCCAAATATGTCGACGAAGCTTCCGCGCTCGATCATGTGGCGGGCTATGTTCTGGTCAATGATGTTTCCGAGCGTCGTTTCCAGTCCGAGCGCTCGGGGCAGTGGATCAAGGGTAAAAGCCACGACACATTCGGACCCATCGGCCCCTGGCTGGTCACGAAGGATGAGATTGCCGACGTCCAGAACATTGATCTCTGGCTGGATGTGGATGGCGATCGGCGACAGACCGGCAATACGCGAACGATGATTTTCGGCGTCGCTCATCTGGTCAGCTATATCTCCCAATTCATGACGCTCGAGCCAGGCGACATCATTTCCACCGGTACCCCTCCCGGTGTCGGGCTCGGCATGAGCCCGCCGACCTTTTTGCGAGAAGGGCAGACCGTGAGGCTCGGCGCAGCCGGGCTCGGTGAGCAGCGGCAGAAAATGGTTCAGGCATGAGCGAAAAGATCGCAGCGGCGCGCGCCGCGCTGAACGACCTGTCGAGGAAAGTTGCGCTTGTGACCGGCGCCAGCCGTGGGCAGGGCGCGGTAGAAGCGGCGCTGTTGGCAGAGGCGGGCGCCAAAGTGATACTCTGCGACGTGCTGATCGAAGAGGGAGAGGCGCAGGCGGAAGCCTTGCGCGCGAAGGGTCAGGAGGCTCACTTCGTCAAGCTCGATGTGACCTGCGAGGATGAGTGGGCGCAGGCGGTTGCGTTGGCCGCCAGACGGTATGGTCGGCTCGACGTGCTTGTCAATAATGCGGGAATCATCAGTCGCAAGACGATCGCAGCTATGTCTGTCGCCGACTGGAAAAAAGTCATGGAGGTCAATGTCACCGGTGCCTTTGCCGGCCTCAAGGCGGCCCTGCCGCTGATGGTTGAAACAGGCGGTGGTTCAATCATCAACATTTCATCCAACAGCGGTTTTTCAGGGCATTACGATCCCGCCTATACGGCAAGTAAATGGGCGCTGCGCGGCCTGACCCGGTCGGCGGCGATGGAATATGCCGAGAAGGGTGTTCGCGTGAATGCGATCTGTCCCGGTCTTATCGTCACAGATCTCAATCGGGGTTCTCCTCATCTGGAGCCGATGATCGCAATGACGCCGATGCAGCGAAGTGGCGATGCGGAGGAGGTGGCGCAACTCGTGCTGTTTCTTGCCTCCGACGCTTCCGCATTCATCACTGGCGAGGACTTCGTCATCGATGGCGGCTTTACCAGCGGCGCCGCCTATCGGCGGGTGGCTCGCGAGACGGGCATCTTGTAATTGATCCAGCGGGACAGGGCGTCAATCAGGGTGCGTCTGCTGACACCTGCAGCTTAGCGGGGTGATGCTTATCGAGGCTGTGGTTGGCACGGGGGTATTGCTGATGTCCTGGCTCTCGATAGTCGCGCCTGTCGCGTGGCAGACACATCAGAAATGAGAATAATAGTGAGAAATGTCGCGAACTCGTCAGAGCTCGAGAGAACGGCTTATTTCTACAATATCCTATTGTTATTGAATGATAAAAATACTTATCACAACGGTAGAAATTTTGCTCATCGGGTTAAGGATCGCTGTCATAATTATTATAATATGAGAAATAATTGACAGGATGGGATATTCCTATTACGACTTGGAGGCCATGACGGGACCGCTTTTCCCGATCGTGACAATGGAGGAGAAAATCATGAAGACTATTGCAAAGGGCGCTCTGGGCGCCCTGTGGACCGCGTCTGCTTTGCTGGCCTGCGGCGGCGTTACGTTCGCAGCTCAAATGGCGAAGTTCAGCTACCCCGTCGCAAAAGACAGCACCATGGGGCGTACCGTCGAGCATTTCTCGTCGCTGGTGGAAGACAAGACAGGCGGCGATATCACCGTTCGGAATTTTTCCGACGCGCAGCTTGGAAACGAAATCCAGTCCGCCCAGTCCGCTCAGGGCGGCACCATCGAATTCACCGTAACGACGACTGCCGCCCTCGCCTCGAATGTGCCTGACTTCAACCTGTTCAACCTGCCATTCACGTTCAGCAGCTACGAACAGCTCGACAAGGTCAGCCGCGGCCCGACCTCGAAGAAGGTGCTGGCCAAACTTCAGGACAGCCAGCTCGTCGGCCTGTGCTATTGGGATTACGGCTTCCGCAACCTGACCAACAACGAGCATCCCGTGAAAAACATGGCGGATGCGGCCGGACTGCGCGTCCGGACCATCCAGAACGGCGTCTATATCGATTCAATGAAGGCGATGGGAATGAACCCCCAGCCGCTTCCGTTCCCCGAAACGTTTACAGCGCTCGAGACAGGTGCGCTGGATGCCGTGGAGATCGCGAATGACGTGACCCGTGCAGCATCATTCTATGAGGTTCAGAAATACCTCACGGAAACCAAGCATTTGACCACCCTTTCGGTCGTGCTCGTCAGCAAGCAGTTCTGGGATTCGCTATCCGCCGAAAATCAGGAAAAAATCCAGGCCGCCTGCGATGAAACCTCCGACTTCAACCGGAACATCATTGTGGAATCCGGAGCCGAAACGCTTCAATTCCTCAAGGACCAAGGCATGGAGGTTTCCGAAATCTCTCCGGAAGCTCTCGCTGAATTCAAAACGGCAGTCGAGCCGGTCGTGACACAGGTGCACGCGACGATCGACCCGGAATTGACGGCCGCGTTTACCGCCGAAGTCGAAGCCGCCGCTTCGAACTGATACTGATCGGTGCCGCATCGTCGTGGTGTGGCGCCGAACGCCTGGAGGAGGCATCAATGACCAGATTCACAGATCGAGTCGCGCTGATAACAGGTGCGGGCAGGGTCGGGGGTATCGGCTTTGCAGTTGCGCGCCAGCTGGTGGAAGAGGGCGCGTCCGTCGTTCTTGTCGATCGCGACGAAAGCGCTCTGGAGAAGGCCGCGACAACACTCGGACGGAGCGCGACCAGCTTCGCCGCCGATGTGAGCGATCGTGCGCAAATGGTCGAACTGTTCGACCAGGTTGCCGAAAAGTTCGGACGATTGGACGTTCTCGTCAACAATGCCGGCATTACCCAATCCCGCCGGACCGTCGATATCAGCGATGAGGACTGGGACCGCGTTTTGAATATCAACTTGCGTGGCAGCCTCATCGCTTCCCAGCTTGCAATACCGCTCATGCCGCGCGGCGCGTCAATCGTGTGTATTGCGTCGATAGCGGGTCAAAGAGGCGGGGGCTTCATGGGTGGCCCGCATTACGCTGCCTCCAAGGCAGGCGTTGCTGGTTTGTCTCGCGCCATGGCACGGGATCTCGCGCGGGATGGAATTCGTGTGAACGCGGTCAATCCGGGCATCATCATGACCGACATGACCCACGACTTTTACGACGAAGAGAAGACGGCAGCCGTCATGCCGAACATTCTACTCGATCGGTTCGGACGGCCCGAAGATGTTGCAAATGCTTGTCTTTTTCTTGCGTCCGACCAAGCCGCCTACATCACCGGGACCTGTGTCGATGTTAATGGCGGTCTTCACATGAACTAAGGGAGACCGCGTGACGCTTTCCGCCGCGAAGCCCCGGATCGCCGAACCCGGGGCAGGAGAGTGCGCGCTGGGGACCAACAATTCGGGAGGTATCAGGCTGTGGAACGCATCGTCGGGCTCTACTTGTCGCTGCTCAAATGGATCATCGTTACCTGCATGGCCGGCATGGTCGTGCTGGTTTTCAGCAATGTCGTTCTCCGTTACGCCTTCAACAGCGGACTGACAGTCTCCGAAGAAGTGGCGCGCTGGATGTTCGTCTGGATGATCTTCGTCGGTGCGATCCTCGTGCTGCTTGATAATGGCCATCTCGGTTTCAACGGGATCGTTAACTCCTTGCCACAGCCGCTGAGACGCATCGCGATGCTGATCGCCCGTCTTGCCATGATCTACATGACCTATCTGATCATCACCGGGGCCTGGATACAGTTGAAGGTCAACTGGAACTCCTACGCGCCGGCCACCGGCCTCTCGCGCGGATACTTTTTTCTCGCGGGTGTCGTCTTCGGCGTCGGAAGTCTCCTGATACTGCTCTGGCAGACTTACCAGATCGCCACCGGACGCATCGACAAGATGATCGTCTTCGATGAAGAGGCAGAAGCCATTTCCCGCCAAGAGGGACAGAGCCGATGATCTCTCTCATCATATTCCTTGTCGCGCTTTTCGGTGGAATGGCGATTGGTTTGCCGATTGCCTATGCGCTGATCCTGACCGGCCTGGCGCTGATGGTCCAAATGGACTTCTTCGATGCTCAGATCGTTGCGCAAAACCTCTTGAACGGCGCCGACAGTTTTCCGCTGATGGCCGTGCCCTTTTTCATGTTGGCAGGCGAGCTGATGAATGCGGGCGGTATCTCAAGACGGATCGTGAGCCTCGCAATGGCTGCGGTTGGCCATATTCGCGGTGGTCTCGGCTATGTGGCGATTCTTGCCGCTTGCATCCTTGCGAGCCTTTCCGGCTCCGCCGCCGCTGATGCCGCCGCGCTTGCATCCATCCTGATGCCGATGATGGTGCGAGCGGGGTACAATCCGGGTCAGTCCGCAGGGCTCATTGCCTCTTCAGGGATCACCGCACTCGTCATCCCTCCTTCGATCGGTTTCATCCTGATCGGCGTGGTCGGCAACCTGTCGATTACCCGCATTTTCATCGCCGGTATCGTCCCCGGTATTCTCATCGGACTGGCGCTGGCCTTTACCTGGTATCTGGTCTCGCGACGCACGGAGTCTCCGGTTGCGGAGGCGCCCGGGGCGATGGAGATCCTGCGCAAGCTGCGTGATAGCCTTTGGGCCCTCATGCTGCCGCTCATCATCCTGGTCGGACTGCGTTTCGGTGTATTTACACCCACCGAGGCCGGTGTGATCGCGGCCGTTTATGCGCTTCTTGTTTCGCTCTTCGTGTATCGCGAAATGAAGTTCTCGGATCTCTTCGAAGTTCTGCTCAATGCGGCGAAGACAACTGCCATGGTCATGTTTCTCGTCGCGGCGGCCTCGGTGTCGAGCTGGATGATCACCCTTGCCGGACTGCCGGCGCAAATCACGGCAATGGTCACGCCATTTTCCGAGGATCCGCGTTTGCTGATGGCAGTGGTCGTGCTTCTCGTCCTTGTCATCGGCTGCGTCATGGACATGGTGCCGATCATCCTGATATTCGTCCCGGTTCTTCTTCCGGCGGTCAAGGGGGCGGGTATCGACACCGTATACTTCGCGGTCATCTTCATGATCGCCTGCGCAATCGGACTTCTGACACCTCCTATCGGATCTGTGTTGAACGTGGTGGCAGGTGTCTCGCGCGTATCGCTGATGCAGCTCATTCGTGGTATATGGCCGTTTCTTCTGGCGCAGGTTGCAGTTCTTGTCCTCCTGTTGCTGTTTCCTGAAATTGTTACAGTGCCGGCAAGACTCATTGCCGGTTGATGGGAGCTATCGCGTGAGCAGTCTTGACAAGATGCTGGAAATTCTGGGCCTCTTCGGTGAAGATCGTCTCAGTCTTGATCTTGCCGACGTGGAGAGGCTGACGGGGTCGTCGCGGCCGACGTGCTATCGATATCTGCGGTCACTCACGAAGGCGGGCCTGCTTTCCACCGCAAGCAGCGGTCGTTACACGATCGGTTCGCGGGTCCTGGAAATGGCTCGTCTGCAGTACCAGTATGATCCGCTGCGCCGGGCCGCCCAGCACAAGATCCGGTACTACGCACAGGAACACGGCCTCAACATCCTCCTGTGCAGCTTCTATGGCGACAAGGTGATCTGTACGGATAACGCCTGGGTGTCGGGCTCGCTTCCCGACATTTATCAACCCGGTCACGCGTTGCCGATTTTTCGCGGCGCGATGGGCAAATCCATCCTGGCCCAGTTCTCGCGAACGCAACTTGCCGCCATCTTTCGCAATAATGCCAAAGCGATCGGTGAATATCATCTCGGTGCGACACTGGATGAATTCATCGCCGAGATGGCGAAGCTTCGATCTCAACGGATAATCGTTACCCAAGGAGAGGTCCTGAAGGATCTCGTCGGGATTGCTTCGCCGATCCTGCACGATGAGCAGATCGTCGCTGGCTGCGTGGTCATCGTCGTCACCAAGGCCGAGTTCGAGACCTATGATCCGGTCAATCTGAAGAAGCAGGTTACCGCGCTTGCCGCAAGTATCGAGGCGGACATAGATTCGTTTCAGAAGGCGACACCGGACGCCAGACCGTTCCCGTCACCCTCTCGAACCCCTGTGTTCAGCACTTAGGTCGGTCAAGGCTCGTCAGGGTAGGGCGATCAAAAGAGCTCCATCGGAGCAGGCTTGTTCAGGGCCTTCGAGCGATCAATTCACTCGCAATCAAGTCAACAGCTTATCGATGATAGAAGCCTGCCTCGTGCAGGGCTTTTCGCGTTTGTGGCCCGGATCAATGCCAGGTCGAGAGTGCAACTCAAAGATAATTTATTTACTAAAAAAACTATTGACCGGCTGAGCTCGGTCTGTTTGGATAGAGCCAATCTTGGAGGAGATATCATGATCAAACCGACACTCAGTCGCCGACAGTTTCTCGCAAGCACTGCCGCCGCGGGGGCTGCCACACTCGCGTCGCCCGCTTACGCGCAAAGTCGCGAACTGGTCATCATTTCGAACCGGGGCAGTGCCGGTCAGCGCGCGGCCCTCGAGGCGATCGCGGCCGAGTTCGGCAAGGATGCCGGCGTCAAGGTCAGCGTCAACAACATGGATCACGAGGCCCACAAGACCGCGATCCGTAACTACCTCGTCGCCAGCCCGCCCGATTTCTGCTTCTGGTTCTCCGGTGAACGTATGAAGTCCTTCGTCGCGCGCGATCTGTTTGCCGATATCACCGATCTCGTCGAAGAGCAGAATTATGCCGATGTGGTGCCCGCGCTCGGTGCGACCACAGTCGACGGCCGCGTCTACGGCATGCCGACTGCCGGCATCATGTGGGGCATGTGGTACCTGCAGGACGTCTTCGACGAGCAGGGCTGGACCGCACCGACCACGCGCGACGAATTCCTTGCGTTTGGTGAGAAGGCGCGCGCGGCGGGCATGGATCCGATCGCCATCGGCACCAAGGAAATGTGGCCTGCTGCCGGCTGGTTCGATCACATGAACCTGCGCATCAACGGCCTCAAGCACCATATGGACCTGATGGCGGGCAAGATCGCCTATACGGACCAGTCCCTCGTCAAGGTGATGGATGCATGGGCCGAGCAGATCAACGCCAAGCTGTTCAACCCGAACATGACCTCTTTCGTTTGGGATCAGGCTGCCGCCAGTCTTGCCCAGAAGCGGGCCGCGATGATGGATCTCGGCGGCTTCATTTCCTACGGGATTCCGGAAGAGCAGCACAAACAGCTGCGCTTCTCGCCGTTCCCGATCTACGATTCTTCACTCGGGCGCTTCGAGGACTACTCGGTGGATTCGGTTCATATCCCGAAGAAGGCACCGAACCCTGAAGTGGCGCGCGAGTGGCTCGTCTATTTTTACGAGGCTGAGCGGCAGAAGCGCTATCTGGAACCGGAAGGCAATGTGCCGGCACGTATCGATGTCGACATGTCCAGCAACCACATCGTATCGGAAGCCCAGAAGGGGCTCGCCGGTATGGATGGTTCGGCGCAGTATTTCGACCGCGACACCAATCCGGATGTCGCCCAGGCCGGTCTGAAGGGCTTCCAGGAATTCATGGTCCGTCCGGAACGCGCACAAAGCATTCTCCAGAGCATCGAAGGCGCCCGCAGCCGCGCCTACGGCAAGATCTGACCGCGATCCTTCCAAGGGAGGCCGCCATGTCATGTGGCGGTCGCCGACCCGCATCCTGTCGCCGGACTACCGCATGCCCCATTCAAGCCGTAAAGTGCTTCACCGTCTGACCCCGGCGCTTCTTCTCGCGCCAGGGCTTTTGCTCTTCCTGCTCGTCATCATCTGGTCGGCCGTCCAGACGTTCTGGATATCCCTGCACGCGTGGGACGGGTTCGGCCCGATGCAATGGGTGGGGCTCGCCAACTATGCCGAGCTCTGGAATGATCCGCAGTTCTGGGTCTCGCTCTACAACAACGTTGTCTGGCTGGTCATTTTTCTCCTCGCGCCGCCTCTCGGCTTGGCGATCGCACTGCTCGTCAATCAGCCGATCCGCTCGATGCGGCTCGCGAAATCGCTCTTCTTCATGCCTCTGGTGCTGTCGACGGTGACCGTAGGCGTTATCTTCGTCTGGTTCTACGATCCCACTTTCGGGCTGCTCGCGCTGATCTACAGCGCTTTCGAAGCCGCGGCGCCGGCGGTGCTTTCCAACGAATATGCGGTCACCTTTGCGGTGGTCTTTGCCGGCCTCTGGCCGCAGGTCGCCTTCTGCATGGTGTTGTTCCTCGCTGGCCTCAACAATCTCGACCAGGAGGTGATCGGGGCCGGACGTGTGGACAATGCGCGCGGCTGGATGATGCTGCGTCACGTGGTTTTGCCTCAGCTCAAGCAGGTGGCCTTCATCGCCATCGCGATTTCGATGATCGGTGCGCTGAGGTCGTTCGACATCATTGCAGTCATGACCAATGGCGGCCCCTTCGGCTCGTCGACAAATCTGGCCTACCAGATGTTCGAGGAGAGCCTGTTTTCCTACCGCTTCGGCTACGGCGCGGCGCTGGCGACCGTTCTGTTCATCATCATGATGGTGTTCATCGTCTGGTACCTGCGACGGTTGCTCGCCGACGAAAGGACCGTGTGATGTATCCCAAGCCAATTGCCGAAACCGCGCCTGGCTCCCGTTTGCTCTACGCAATCGGCGTCTGGACCGTGCTTCTTTTGTGGCTGCTCCCGGTCTTCGCGATCATGTTGACAGCCTTCAGGACGTTCGAAGACGTCATGGCCGGTAATTACTGGGGTTGGCCCGACGATATCAATCTGATCGGCAACTTCACTGCGGTCTTCACCCAGACCGACATGCTGCACTATTTCATCAACTCGCTGATCATCACCATTCCCTCGGTGGCGGCGGTGCTCGCGCTCTCGACGATGACGGGGTTCGTGCTGTCGCGATATCCGTTCCGCGGATCGACGCTGTTGTTTGCGGTGTTCATCGCCGGCAATTTCCTCCCGCATCAGGTCTTCATGATCCCGGTCCGCGACCTCATGGTGTCGCTCGGTCTTTACGACACCTACTGGGCATTGATCATCTTCCACGTCGCCTTTCAGACGGGGTTTGCGACGCTCTTCATGCGCAACTTCATTGCTGCGCTGCCGGCGGAACTCTTTCAGGCAGCGCGGGCGGAGGGGGCGTCGCCGATGCAGATCCTCGTCCAGATCGTCGTCCCGTTGATCCGCCCGGCGCTCGCAGCGCTCGCGATCCTTCTCTTCACCTTCATCTGGAATGATTATTTCTGGGCCGTCGTCCTGACGCAAACCGATGCTGTCAAACCGGTGACGGCCGGGCTCGCCAATCTTCGCGGCGAGTGGGTGTCCTCCTGGAACGTCATTTCGGCCGCGACGCTGTTCGTCGCCGTGCCGCCCGTCCTGATGTTCTTTCTCATGCAACGCCATTTTGTCGCCGGCCTGACCCTGGGCGCGGTGAAAGGGTAACTGATGTCCAACGTTTCGCTCCATTCCGTCCAGAAGCACTATGGCGGGNTTCAAGCCCTCATAGACATCGACCTCGCGATCGAACCCGGGGAATTCGTGGTGATGGTCGGGCCTTCGGGTTGCGGCAAGTCGACCCTTCTCAAGTCCATCGCAGGGCTGGAGGAGATCTCCGGCGGCACTATCGAGATTGCCGGTCGCGATGTCACCGGCGAGGAACCCGGCGACCGCGGCATCGCCATGGTGTTCCAGTCCTACGCGCTTTATCCGCATATGACCGTGGCCGAGAACATGGGCTTCGGACTGCGTATCATGAAGAAGCCGAAAGACGAGATCGACGCGGCGGTACGCAAGGCAGCCGAGATCCTGCGGATCACGGACTACCTCGACAAGAAGCCTGCCCAGCTCTCCGGTGGCCAGCGCCAGCGGGTCGCGATCGGACGCGCGATCACGCGACAGCCGCATGTCTTCCTTTTCGATGAGCCGCTTTCGAACCTCGACGCCGCGCTTCGCACACAGATGCGGGTCGAACTGGCTACATTGCACAAGCAGCTCAACGCCACGATGGTCTACGTCACGCACGACCAGGTGGAAGCCATGACCATGGCNGATCGCATCGTGGTCATGCGGGCGGGACGNATCGAGCAGGTCGGTGCGCCGCTCGACCTCTATCATAACCCGGCCAACCATTTCGTCGCTTCGTTTCTCGGCGCGCCGCGGATGAACTTCATCGAAGGCAGGGTGGAAGGAATTGCCGGCACCGGCGCGACCGTCGAGATCGACGGACACGGCGTGATCGCGATTCCCGGTCTCGTGCCGGATCACGGCCTGGCGAGCGGAGCGAAGATTTTGCTCGGGATCCGGCCCGAACATCTCAAACTCGATCCGGATCCGACAGCGGTGCGGGTGGAGGGCACCATCCGGCTCTCCGAAGAGCTCGGCCGCGAAACGGTCGTCTATGTCGATGCGGCGCCGCTCAAGACCACCGGCTCCGATACCGGCACCGAAAACATCACGCTCATCCTCGGAGACGACGCTCCGGCNGGCGACGGCAAGCGGATCGGTTTCGGCTTCGATCCGNNCGANGCCTACCTCTTCGGCCCCGACGGCCGCACCGTGACNTCCGCCAAACGAACCTGAAATTNCTTTCCTNGGTGCATTGATGAAAAAGACCACGCCGCAATCGCTTTCCGTCTGGCGACCACTNAATCTCGACAGGTTTCTCCTGGGCGTCCCGCACTATCCGGAACATGTCGAGGAAAGCTACTGGGACCGGGATGCCATGCGCATGGCGGAAGCAGGCTTCAATGCGGTGCGGATGGGGGAATTCGCCTGGCACATCTGGGAGCCCTACCAGGGNCNCTTCGATTTCGACCTGTTCGATCGTGCCATCGAGGGCCTGGCGCGCCACGGGATCAAGACCATTCTGTGNACNCCGACCGCGACGCCGCCGCGCTGGCTGAGCGAGGCGCATCCTGAAATCCTTCGGGTCGACATGAACGGCCGGGTCTCCTCTCACGGTTCGCGCCAGCACGGCGATACGACGAGCCCGGTGCTGCGCGACCATTCCCGACGGATCACCGCGGCGATGGCGGCGCATTATGCGANCAATCCNAACGTCATCGGCTGGCAGACCGACAACGAACTNAACACCACNACGTCTCTGAGTTTTTCGAAGAGTTGCGAAGTCGAGTTCCGCAAGTGGTGCCACCTGAAGTACGNCACGATCGAGAAGCTGAACGAGGCCTGGGGCGGCCATTTCTGGGCNACGCATTACGACAATTTCGACCAGGTCGTGCTGCCGATCGAGAACAACCCGTCCTATGTNTCGCCCGGACACCGGCAGGATTATCACCGCTTCCTCGCCCATGCGACGGCGATGTTCCAGCGCGACCAGGTCGAGATCCTTCGCAAGACCAATCCGGACTGGTTCGTCTTTCACAATCTCGGCCAGCTCGAGGACATCGATTTCCGCNGCGATTTCGGACAGGACCTNGANTTCATCGGTTTCGACATCTANCCGATGCTCTACGACGAATTCCGCCGCAATGGCGGCCACGCCTATTCCCAGGCNCTGCATCTCGATATCTGCCGNAGCTATTCCGGTAATTTCATCGTTCCGGAACAGGCNTCCGGACTGGGCTCGCAGCCTGCCTTCTCCACGATGACACCGGAGCCTGGCGAAATGCGCCGGATGGCGCTGACCTCTGTGGCGCGAGGCGCCGACGGACTGATGTTCTTCCGCTGGCGTCCGGCGCATTTCGGAGCGGAAATCTACTGGATGGGTATCCTCGATCACGACGATCAACCCCGCCGCCGTTATGCCGAAGCCAAACGGTTCGCATCCGACATCAAGGCGATCGAGCAGGACCTTCTGGGCACGTCCGTGCGCATCGATGTCGGGATCGCCGGTGCCGATTTCGATAACCAGGAGGCGTACCGAACCTATCCGATGGGGTTGCCCTCGCCGGCAGAGGATGCGGTGCATCTGCACAGGGCGCTTTATCNCAGGAACATTGCCGCAGGCTTCGTGCANCCCGAGGATGATCTNTCGCGCCTGAANGCCCTGTACGTGCCGCATTGGCTGATGTGGGACGAGAAATGGACCGAAAACATCCGCGCTTTCGTCGAGGGGGGCGGCAAGCTCATCGTGTCGGCCATGACCGGGACGCGAACGCGTGACAACCACATCCTGCGGGAGCTCGCCCCGGGTATGGGCCTCGNTGATTTGCTGGGNGTCAGGGTCGAAGAATTCGGCCGNGTCGCCGCGCCGGGTTCGGACGGGTTGTTCGGNACCCATCCAAAGGGCGCNGGNTTCGGCCCCAGCGGCGATGTTCCGGCGCCAGCNTGTTCNGCTCACCGCAGNTATCACATCCAGTATGGCAACCATACTTTCCAGGCCGCTCATCTCTACGAAAAGCTTGTCCTGGAAGACGGTGTCGAC
Source organism: Hoeflea sp. (assembly GCA_002707605.1). Classification (GTDB taxonomy): domain Bacteria; phylum Pseudomonadota; class Alphaproteobacteria; order Rhizobiales; family Rhizobiaceae; genus Pseudohoeflea. The sequence continues at coordinate 94,710 of PANK01000008.1, read as the reverse complement.
GTGGTCGCGACCTGGGCGGATCGATGGATCGAAGGCGANGCCGTCCTCACCGGGCGGCAGGTCGGCAAGGGGNCNGCGCATTATCTCGGCACCTACCTGACCGAAACTCTGGCCGAGCACATGGTCGAAAACCTTCTCAGCCCCGCGGGCATCCATCCGATCCTGCCGGATCTNCCNGCGGATCTGGAAGTCACCGAGAGAACCGGACCGGACGGGCGCCGGCTGATCTTCGTTCTCAATCCGACGAGCAAGACCGTCGAAATCAATCTCGATGGACAGTTCAAGGACCTTCTGTCCGGTGAAATCCCTCAGGGGCCAANGGAAATACAAGGTTACGATGCGCTGGTGCTCAGGGCGGATTAAANCCGNGGCACTCTAGACGAAGTCGACTGGAATGCTNGTNNTNTAGGCCGGGGCCGCCTCGAAATCGAACACCTGCTGGATCACCACNGCAGCTGCCCCGGCCGTCCAGTAATACGAACTGTCGTCGGCCCGGATGAGCGGGATNGGCTTNCGGTAGTATGCGTGTGCGAGTGCGTCTTCCAGAGAGCCGATGAAAGCGTCGCCCAGCGCGACGGCTTCCGCGCCTAGCACGATCATTTCCGGATCCGTCACCGTCACCCATTCACCGAGATGCCGGCCGATGGCGCCTCCTGCTTCGGAAACGATCGCGACAGCCGCGGGATCCTTCCGGTTGACGGCCTCGACGAGTTGAACGTCGCTTCCGGTTGCCGACCAGCGGTCGGACAGAGCGGAGAATGAATAAAAGGCTTGGAGGCATCCGCGCCGACCGCATTCGCACGGTGGGCCGGTTTCATCATGCATGACGTGTCCGACCTTGCCCGCATTGCCCAAGGCTCCGTGCCGGACCTTGGCGTCCATCACAACCCCGTAGCCAATGCCGTCTCCGACGGCCAGCGCACCGAAGTTTTCGCAGTTCTGGCCGAGACCGAACATGTGGTGGGCCAATGCAAAGGCCAGCGTGTCATCCTCGAGATAGACATGAAATCCCACCTCCTCGGACATCATCCGTGCGATGGGTACTTCGGTCTTCCAGCCGAAGCGATGGCTGCCCAAACAGAGCCCGTTGGCCGTGTCGAGACGACCGGGCACTGTCAGGCCAACGCCCAGAACCCGCTGATCGGGCCGGCGCGCGCGAAGGAGCTCGCGGATGGCCTTTCCGGCGGCGGCCACCAATGTCTCGGGGGCGTGATCTTCAAGTGTCGCTGACTGCCTGTCGATCACGTTGATCTCGAAGTCGGCCAGTATGCACTCGATCCGGCCCAGTCGGGTCTGCACTCCGATCGCGAGATTACCGTCGACATTCAGGGCGACCGGCACCGGCCTTCGACCATTTCCCTTGCCCTGTGCCTCCCTGCTGACAAGAAAACCCTCATCGATCAACGAACCGACCACGAAACCCACCGTCGCGGGGCTCAAACCGGTCATCATGGACAGATCCGTCCGGCTCATCGCACCATTTCGGCGAATGAGGTTGAGGATCAGCCGTCGATTGATCGCGCGGCTGGTTTTCTGGTCAATCTTTCTGCGGTCGGAAAACATNATCGCCAANCTAAGCCACCGGTTCTACAGAGGCAATTGGCGTTGGAGCATCTGATGACNTGNCATCAGGTCAAGNCACANGAATTCAAGANCCCCGCCGCAATCAAGTCCTGCTGTACATTCCGAACCTCATGACTGNCGGANAGACTTCGTCTTGCCGCCTCATCGCAGCTCGCCTTACANCGTNACGGCAAGATCTTTGAGGGATTAAAAAGATCATCCGGATCGATCGACTGNTTGATCAGGCGCATCAGGGCGATCGCTGCATCGCCGTGCTCGGCGGTCATGAACTTTTTCTTGCCGTAGCCGACGCCGTGCTCGCCCGTACAGGTGCCGCCGAGCGAGAGCGCGTGGTGCCCCAGCCGTTCGGCAAGCTTTTCCGCCATCGCGCGTTCGCCTTCATCGTCCGGATCGATCACGTAGCTCATGTGAAAATTGCCGTCCCCGACGTGACCCAGCGAGCTGACGGGGAAGGGGGCTTGTGCGGCATCCTCCTGGGCGAAGGCGATGCATTCGGGAAGCTTCGATATCGGCACGCAGACGTCGGTGCCCCAGATTTTGGAGCCCGGCCGCAATGCCATGATCGCGTAGTGGAAATCATGCCGGGCTTGCCAGAGTTTGCTGCGCTCTTCCGGCGTCACGGCCCACGCAAAGCCGGAACCGTCATTGCCGAGTGCAATTTCNCCGNCNCGCTCGGCCTGTTCCTCNACAGCNNTGGGCGANCCNTGGAANTCGAAGAAGAGAGCGGGTGCGACGGGATAATCNAGATTTGCNAAACGGTTGACGGCCTCCATGCCAACAGCATCGACGAATTCGACACGCGCCACCGGAATGCCGCACTGGATNGTTTCGATTGCCGCGGTCACCGCCGATTTCGCATCGGGAAAGCTGCAGACGGCAGCCGTGACCGCCTCGGGGATTCCGTGGAGCTTCACTGTCACTTCGGTGATGATGCCGAGCGTCCCTTCTGAACCGACAAAGAGCCGGGTCAGGTCATAGCCGGCGGAGGATTTGCGGGCGCGGTTGGCAGTCTTGACGATCGAGCCGTCCGGAAGAACGACAGTCAGCGACACAACGTTCTCTCGCATCGTTCCGTAACGAACCGCGTTGGTGCCGGACGCCCGCGTCGACGCCATGCCGCCGAGTGTTGCATCCGCTCCCGGATCGACGGGGAAGAACAGGCCGGTGTCCCGGATATATGCATTTAGCTGCTTGCGGGTGACGCCGGCCTCAACCGTGACGTCCATGTCCTCCGGCCTAACCTCCACGATATGGTTCATGCGGGAAAGATCGATGCAGATGCCGCCCTTAAGCGCTGCGGTGTGCCCCTCGAGCGAGGTCCCCGCGCCGAATGCCACGACGGGTAGCTGATTGCGGCGCGCAAGCCGCACAACGGCCGCAACCTCCTCTGTTGTCGCCGGAAAGCAGATGATGTCCGGCGGGAAGGAAGGATGGTAGCACTCGCCTTTTCCGCGGACGTAGAGGTCGGACGGTGCGGCCGATACTCTGTCTCCTACGAGACCGGCGAGTTCGGCTGTGAGCTCGGAAGGCAGCGTCGTGATGCTGCGAGCGACATCGTTCGTCATGTCCATGGCGTTTTCTCTTTCTCAGTTGAGCCCGAAGAGATCCGGCAGGACCAGCACGGTCTGCGGTATGTAGGTGATGATCATCAGAACCGTGATTGCTGCAACGAGGAAGGGCCACATGCTGCGCACCACACGCTCGAGAGGGACTCCTGTGACAATCGATCCGGTGAACAGAGCCGCGCCATAGGGTGGCGTGATGAGACCGATAACGAGATTGAAGACCACGACGACGCCGAAATGTACCGGATCGATGCCGAGCTTGACGGCGAGAGGCATCAACATCGGCACGATGATGAAAATGGCCGGCAGCATGTCCATCACCATACCCCAGAGCAACAGGAAAATGTTGATGATGAGCAGGATCACATACTTGTTGTCGGTGATACCGAACAGCGTGCCGGCGATGAGCTCAGGGACCTTTTCCGCCGCCAGCACCCAGGAGAAGACCGCGGATGCTCCGGAGAGAAGAAGGACGACGGCTGCGAGCGTACCGCTGCGCATGAAAAGCAGTCCGAGTGTCTTCCATTCGATCGCGCCGCGTTTGCTGGCCACCAACAGGAGAAGCCCGTAGGCGACGGCGGCGGCGGACGCCTCGGTGGGGGTAAAGACACCGCTCAGGATACCGCCGAGAATGATGAAAGGCATTGCCAGGAAAGGGAGGGATTGCAAAAGAATGCGCAGGAAGGCGCCCAGCGTCAGCCGCTCTTCGCGAGCCCGCTTCATTGTGCGCGAGGTGAGCACGACGACGACGGCCATGGCAACGGCGACGAGAACGCCGGGGACTGCACCGCCGACGAGAAGGCCGCCGATCGAAGTTCCAGTGATCGCGCCCACCAGCACCATCGGGATGCTAGGCGGGATGATCGCGCCCTTGATCGAGGCGGAAACCGCAAGTGCGGTGGCGAAGGGCTTGGCGAAACCGCCGCGTTCCATCATCCGCACCTGCATGCGCCCGAGGCCCGCAATTTCGGAAATTGCCGAACCCGAGCAACCACCGAAAAGCATGCTGGAGACGATCGTCACATAGCCGACGCCGCCCTTGAAACGACCGACGACCGCATTGGAAAAGGTCAGCATCTTCTCCGCCGTTCCGGATACGACCATCAGGTCCCCGGCCAGCATGAAGAAGGGAATCGCCAGCAGCGTGAAGCTGTCGATACCGATGAAGAACTGCTGAACCACCAGATAAAGCGGCTCTCCGACGTAGAAAAAGTAGATGATGGTGCTTGCCAGCATGGCGAAAGACAGCGGTACGCCGACAACCATCATGGCGAAAAACGAAATCAACAGAAGGGCGAGGGGGGAGATCATCACGCAGTTTCCTCTGCGCCATCGTTGACGGAGTCGGCAAGCCGGGGTGCGAAATAGGCGCCGATGAGCTGCATCAGCCCCAGAATCGCGCCGATGGGATAGGCCAGATATATCCAGAAATAGGAGACCCGCAGTGCCGGCGTGCGCATGATCCCCTCATCAATCGCCAGTTCGGTTCCCTGTATAAGGATGACGAGAATAGTGCCGAAGACGATTGCATCGCCCAGAAAGATCATCTTTCTGCGATGGTGTTCAGGAAACAGGTCGACAAACATGGTCAGTCGCGGATGCTGGGACAGACGCAGACCCAGCGCACTACCGGTCAGCACCAGGAAGAACATCAGGAAACGCGCAGTCTCTTCGCCCCAGAACAGCGGCGCATTGAAAAGATAACGTGCGATCACACCGTAGAAGACAATGCCCGACATCACGGACAAAATGGCGGCAACGACAAAAACGTTGATCCGAAAGACGATCCTGTCGACGACGCCGTAAGTGGAAAGAAAGGCTTTCATGTCGCTTCCTTCGCGAAGGGACCGACCGGCAGGAAAACCCTGCCGGCCTTGTGTCGGACGCCTATTCGGCAGTTTCCTTCTGGGACGTTTCCTGCAGATGGGCGAAGAAGCCGTCGACGAAATCCTTGCCATACTCAGCTTCGGCCCAGCTTCGAACGGCCGGGGAGGTTGTCTCGCGGAATTTCTTGATCTGTTCAGCCGTCGGCGCGTAGATCTGCATGCCTTCGTCCTGAAGCTTCTTGAGAGCAACCACGTCCTGAACGGCGCCGATGCCGGCATAGGCGAGCGAGGCTTCCCGGTTGGCTTCCACCACGGCATCCTTGAGGTCGTCGGGGAGGCTCTGGAACCGTTCTTCGTTGACGAAGATGCCGGCCACGGTCATCAGATGCCCGGACAGGGTCAGGTTCTTCTGCACCTGGTAGAACTTCTGCTGAAGGATGGTGGCGAGAGGATTTTCCTGCCCATCGACCACCCCGGTCTGCAGACTGGAGTAAAGCTCCATGAAGGGAATGGGAGTTGGCGTGGCGCCGAGCGCGCGCATCATTTCCTGGTGCGGAACGATTTCCTGCGTCCGCATCTTGAGACCGGCAAGGTCGGCCGGCTCACGGACTTCCTTGGAGGCGGTGGTGAAGTTGCGGAAGCCATAGGGTTCGAAGCCGAGAATGCGCACGCCAGTTTCGGCGGCGATGTCATCGACCATTTTCTTCATGTAATCGCTGTCGACCGCCAGCGCATCGACCGTCTCGGCGCGTGTACGGTAGAGGAAGGGCAGATCCAGAACGCCGAGCTTCGGGTAGTAGAGGGATGCAAAGACACCGGAAGAGAAGCTCGCCACGCCGATCGTGCCGCGCCGGATCTGCTGTGCCATCGATTTGGCGTCGCCAAGTTGGCCGTTCGGAAACAGATCGACTTTCATCCGGCCGCCGCTCAGTCGCTCGAGCGTATCCTTGAAGACATAAGCGTGGGCCGCCGCCGCATTTTCAGTCGGCTGATCAACGTCTGCAAATGAATATTTGAGCGTGTATTCCTGTGCGCTGGCAGAGCCAGCTAGAAAGAGCGCAGCCGAGGCGGCTATCGCGATCACGTAAGATTTCATTGGGTTTCTCCTCCCGTTTGCATGAAGATCCAGTAAGCGGATCAGTTGAATCCTCCGCGCTCGCCGACTCCTCATCCGGCGCGCATTTAGACTTTCCTTGCGGTCGTCAGGCTTTGGCGCGGATTGGCTCGGAGCCGCCGATCTGGCCGGCGATTGCCTCCATCCAGATGGCGACCGCAACGGCGCCGCCGTCCGGATTGCCCAAGGCGCGATCGCCGAGATAGCTTGCCCGTCCGAGCTTCGGACGCATGTCGGCGGTAGCGTTGGCCGCCTCGCGCGCAGCAGTTGCTGCGGCCTGCCAGGCATCCGTCCCGGAACGCCCTTCGTTTCTGGCGTCGCGCCATGCGTCGAGCGCGGCGGCCAGAGCGTCGTACATCGTCCGGTCTCCGCGCTTTGCTCCACCGATGTCAGGAACCGAGTTCACGGCTCCGGCAAAAGCTTTGTCCCAATCGGAGGCGTCAGGTGCATCCATTCCGGCAAGGCTGTGCGCTGCGCGCATGAGGGCTGCGGCATAGAAGGGGCCGGAGCTGCCCGCGATTGTCCGACGCAATGTATTGGCGGCGGCAACAAACAGCGTTTCGGGATTGGCATAGGCACTGGCTGGCAGTGCGCGCAGCGCCATGGCGCCGCGCTCCATGCTGGCGCCGAGATCGCCGTCGCCGGCAAGGCTGTCGAGTTCTGTCAGGCGGCTCTCGGCCGTCTCGAGCGCTTCCGCCACTGCGAGCACCACTTGCCGCAACAGCGGAGAGAGCGGCCCGGGCACGGATGTAACCGTTTCGGTTGTCATTGCCGGCCGCGCAACGGGGAGGACGTTACGCTGATCGGCGATGTTACCCGGCCCGGGCCAAGCAGATGCCGCGGACGCTGTGTCGAGCAGCGCGATCCGGTCTTCGGTGAGCGGAAGAAGCGAGATCGAACAGCCCGGCATTTCGAGCGCCGTCATGAAGTTGCCGACCCAGGCTTTCGAAACCCGGCATCCACGGGCGCGCAACACTGACAAAGCCTTGCGCGCGACAATGGAAAGTTCCATCGGCGGTGTGGCGCCGAGGCCGTTGACCATCACGGCGACATTGCCGGTTTTTTGAGGTGTCATGTCCTTCAGCAGGGTTTCGACAATTTCGCTGACAATTGCGTCGGCGCTATCAATCGTGGCGCGACGGATTCCCTTTTCGCCGTGAATACCGAGGCCGAATTCGATCTCATCCTCGCCGAGTTCGAAGCTTGGCTTGCCGGCGGCCGGCACCGTGCATGCACCGAGTGCAATTCCCATGGTTGCCACATCCTCTGCCGCCGAACGGGCGAGGCGTGCGACTTCGGCAAGAGGCAGGCCGTTTTCAGCCGCTGCTCCGGCAATCTTGTGCACCAGAACGGTTCCCGCGATTCCGCGGCTGCGCTCCCGTGCAACCAGTTCCCGCAGTGCGACGTCGTCGGCGACAACGACGATTTCGGTCGGGACGCCCTCCTTGCGGGCAAGCTCGGCGGCCAAGGCGAAATTCAGCCGGTCGCCGGTATAGTTCTTGATGATCAAAAGCGCGCCGGCGGGGCCGGCGACGGCCAGTATGGCGGCGAGCACGGCATCGACGCTTGGGGAGGTGAAGACGTCTCCGGCAACGGCGGCCGTCAGCATTCCCGTTCCGACGTAGCCGGCGTGAGCGGGCTCGTGGCCGCTCCCGCCACCGGAGATGACCGCGACTTTGCGGTCGGCCGGTGCCGGTAGATTGTTCCGCACGACGACGTTCTCGTCGGAGAGGAGTGCAAGATGAGGGGATACGTCGACTTGCCCCTCCAGCATTTCACGAACCGCCGCCCTCGGCTCATTGACGAGCTTCTTCATAATTGCCTCCTCCTGGATTCTTATCCCGAATAATGGGATTAAACTTATTAAAGTGGCGTTTTGTGCCATTAATAAAAATGATGGTCAACTGTGTTTCGCGCATTCCGTATTGTGTTCAGGAAATGTGTCGAGCTGATTCAAAATCTGCTATGTGGATGGCGGTGGTGCAGCACTGGCCAATTTCTCAGCGAAATGGCACTGTTAAAGCTGTATCCAAAAGACGGACGGGAGCTGAAAGCGGTAATGGACAGCAATAGCGAGAAGACGCCAGTCGAAGAGGTTGAAGTAGAGACGGGCCGGGACGGCGGCGCGAAGTCATTCTACAAAATGTCGGCGGTTCTCGACTGTTTCACCCGGGCTAACGGGAGCCTGTCGATCGCGGACCTTGTCGAGATGACGGGCATGCCGCGCACCACGATTCACCGCATCGTTGCATCGCTGCGCGACATCGGGCTTATCGACCAGGATGGCCGACGGCATGATTATCGGCTTGGGCTGAAGATGTTCTATTATGGCAGTGTGGTACTCGCCAATCTCGATCTCAACCGTCACGCGAGGCCGCATGTCATCAATCTTCATCAAATAACCGGCGAGATTGTGCATTTGCACATGTTTGATGGCAGTCAGATGGTCTGTATCGAGCGCGAGGAGATGGGCGAAACTCGCCTGACGACGCTGACGACGATCGAAGCGGCGCCAACCTATTGTACGAGTGTGGGCAAGGCATTTCTGGCCTTCCAGCGAGAGGACCTCATCCGCAGGATTGCCGCGGAGGAGGGGCTGCAGCCGCGGACCGCAAAAACCATCACTACGCTCGATGCGCTTCTTGAGGACTTCAGGAGTGTTCGTGAGCGCGGCTATTCAATCGATGACGAGGAGAACGAGATCGGGGTGCGTTGCGTTGGCGCGCCTATTCGCGATTCTCGCGGCCAGGTTTTCGCATCGGTCAGTGTTTCCGGACCGACAGAGAGGATGCCGCTTGCCCGTGTTTCAGGTCTGGCGTCAACGGTGATGCAGACGGCGGACCAGATTTCCCGGGAGCTTGGCTGGAACGGACGTCGATAGAAGCAGGCTTAGTGCCAGCGGATTTTTTTCCTTATCCCGTTATTCGGGATTGACTTGGAAAGTATCCCTCTTTAATCCTTTGGGCCAACCTGAGATTTGGAGGAGATCGATGGGCACTTTCCGTATACTCACGTCCGCTGTTTTTGTGGTCGGCTTTGCCGGCCTCGCGCTCGCCGACGATTTTCCCACGCGTCCGCTGACGATCGTGGTGCCGGCCGGCGCGGGTGGCGGCGGCGATACGACGACACGCATGCTGGCGCGGCAGCTAGAAACCGAGTTCGGCCAACCGATTACCATCATCAATCAAGGGCAGGGCGGAGGTGTGGTCGGTCTGACCACCATTCGCAGCGCTAAGGCTGATGGCTACACAGTCGGTCTTCTCTTCCCTTATGCGGGCTACAAGTTCACCGGGCAGGCTGACTTCAAGGGCTCTGACTTTACGCCCATTGCCAATTTTAACGGCGATTCATCCTCTTTGCTCGTTGCCGAGAATTCCCCCTTTGCCGATCTGAAGTCCGCGCTCGACGCTCTGAANGCGGACCCGTCCAGCTTCACTGTTCATTGCAGNGGCGGATGCGGCAGCGTCTGGGACATCCCCGTTGCAGGCATGATGCTCGACTATGGCATCGACGTCGCCAAGATCAACTGGATCCCCGGGCAGGGAGCGGCGAGCGGGCTGACTGAACTTTCGTCAGGCGGCGTGGATTTCCAGACGGCCTCACTGCCGGAAGCCTCCTCGCTGATGCAAGCCGGTCAGGTTCGCGCGTTGGCGGTATTGAGCCCCGAGCCGGTGGCCGGTTTCGAGGATGTCCCGCTCGCCGGCGATACCATTGGCCATCCGGTTGACGGCGGCACATGGCGGGCTATCGGCGGTCCGGCNGGAATGCCGGCGNAAACCGTTACGGCTTGGCAGGAGGCAATCCGCAAGGCGGTGGACTCCGAGGATTTCCGCGCCGCGATGTCAACCGCCGGCTTCGGCCTCAAATGGCTGGATTCCGCTCAACTCAAGGCCTTGATGGAGCAACATGAGGCGGATACCGCGCGCGTGATGAGTGCGCTCGGCTACGGAAAATAAAGGCGTCGGCGGTCCGCCCTTTCGGGCTGCCGGCCTTTTTTNAACGGGTTACTTCATGAAAGTTCATGACATCATTATTGGCCTGGTGATTTTGGCACTCGGTCTTTGTGTGGCGGTCTATTCGACGACACTCGTCGCGCCACGCAATCTGAACTACGGGCCGGGGTTCTTTCCGCTGCTGGTCGGATGCGGCATGTCCTTGGTGGGTGTTGTGATCGCATTGCAGGGGGGGCGTAACCTCCGCTCCATGCCGGTCGTCATGCTGCCGGACTGGACAAGAAACGCCCACATGGCGCTCCGCTTCTGGATTTTCCCGGCCTCCATTCTGTTTTACGTCTTGGCTGTTGACGCGCTTGGCTTTCTTGCCACTGCGACGCTTACTCTGACAGCCGCAATGGCGGCTGGTGGTATTCATCTGTTCAAGGCTTTCGTGGCCGGTCTGTTGGTTGCGGTTGCCACGAATATCGCCTTTGCGTCCCTCCTTCATGTGCCGCTGCCGTGGGGTCCTCTCACTTCAATCTCCGGATGGCTAATATGGTAAGTCCGCTCGCAATCCTCGGCCAGCTTGCCGATCCTTACCTGCTGTTGGTGATCCTCGCCTCCGCTTTCTACGGCCTTTTCATCGGCGCAGTTCCAGGTCTGACCGCGTTGATGGCAAGCGCGCTTCTGGTCCCCTTCATCATCTTCATGGAGCCGCTGCCGGCNATTGCTTCCATCNTCACGGCTTCTGCNATGGCGATTTTCGCCGGTGACATTCCGGGCGCGCTNCTGCGCATGCCNGGGACCCCGGCGTCTGCCGCNTANACNGACGACGCTCATGCTCTTACCCGCAAGGGCAAAACGGTGATGGCGCTCGGGGCGGGANTGTTTGCATCAGCAGCCGGCGGGTTGTTCAGTGCTGTCATCCTCACGTTGGCGGCGCCTTCACTGGCACGCATCGCGCTCTCCTTCTCGAGCGTCGAGTATTTCTGGCTGGGCGTGCTCGGCTTGTCCTGCGCAACTTTTGTCGCCGGACCCTCGCTTCCNAAAGGGCTTGCCTCNCTCTTTCTNGGGCTGACGCTTGCGACGATNGGCATGGATCCCACCTCCGGCATCCCCCGCTTCACGTTTGGATCGTCCAACCTGATGGGTGGACTGGGCCTGATCCCCGTGTTGATCGGCCTTTTCGCAATTTCGGAGTTGATGCGGAACGCAAATTCCGAGTTTCACGGACATGCGGACACGCATCGCATGGGGCCGATTTTCTCCACCATCGGGGCAAGGCTCCTGCCACATAAGGTCGGTATCCTGCGTGGCGGTNTGATCGGAACTGTCGTCGGTGCGCTTCCTGGCGCGGGCTCGGATATCGCCGCATGGATTTCCTACGCCATCGCCCGCCGCGGATCACGCNTCGGCCGCAAGGACGATGACGATGGCGCGGTTGAACGCATCATGTCGGCGAGTGCTGCCAACAACGCCTCTCTCGGCGGTGCCTATATTCCCGCGACGGTCTTCGGCATTCCCGGCGACGCTATTACGGCCATCGTCATCAGCGTGATGTTCATCAAGGGCATCAATCCCGGGCCGACGCTCTTTCTCAACAATCCGGATGTGATCTACACGATCTTCGCGATTTTCTTCATCGCCAACCTGCTGATGGTTCCTCTCGGCATTTTGTGTATCCGGGCCTTCGGCCTCATCCTCAAACTGCCGACCAGCTACGTCTCGCCGGTCATCCTGCTGTTCTGCATTCTCGGCGCCTTCTCGGTTGAGAACACGNTGTTCGCCGTTGGCCTCGTCGCGCTCTTCGGGGTGCTCGGTTATCTCATGGAGATCAACGAAATCCCGTTGGCGCCGGCTATTCTCGGTCTCATTCTCGGGCCTCTTATCGAGCAAACCTTCATGACGACTATGCTGAAGTCGCAGGGCGATCTGTTGATCTTCTTCGAGCGGCCCATTGGCGGGACGATTGGAGCCTTCACCATTCTCGTCTGGCTCGCGGCGATTGGNATCAAGTCCTTCAGCGGTCATCGACAGGTGGAACTCACGCCGCCTCCTGCCGATACAGCAGCAGTCCCGGAAAATCGTCGTACCAACTAACGACAAGCCAGGCTGGAAGTGGCGCGCGCCGACATCTGATAAACGGAATTCACAGTAAAAACTTAAAATCTTATTCCGAAAATAGCTTTNNGANCACTTGCGACNANGCGTATCCGTGAATAAGGTACTCNNGCACAAAAATCACGCACTATCCCGCAATGCGGAACATGGAGGAAAGCATGACCATTCTCTCGAGACTCGTGACAACCCTGGCGNCCGGGGCCTTTTTCGNGGCNGCAGGCCCGGCNTTCGCCGAATGGCCCGAACGTCCGGTGACGCTGATCGCCGTGGCCGGCGCNGGCGGGGGCAGCGATTACACNATGCGGCTTCTGGCGCGTGAAATGGAAGAGGCGACNGGCCAGTCGTTCAATGTGGTCAACCAGGCCCAGGGCGGCGGCATCGTCGGCTACACCACCTACAGCACCTCCGATCCCGACGGCTACACGCTCGGTCAGCTTTCTCCCTTCGCCCAGTTCAAGCTGCTCGGGCAGGCGGACTTCACCAGCGACAGTTTCACGCCGATTGCGCAGTTCAATGCCGATCCGGCGGCTGTTCACGTCGCCAGCGATTCCGAGCTGAAATCGCTCAACGACATCATCGATGCGCTNAAGGCGGATCCGTCGAGCCTCAAGATTTCATGCGGCGGCACCTGCAGCGCTAGCTGGGATATTCCCTTCGTGTCGCTGATGCTCGATGAGGGTATCGACGTGACCAGGCTCAATCTCATCCCTGCTCAGGGATCGGCTGCAGGTCTGCAGGAACTGGTCTCGGGCGGCATGGACGTCGTTCTGTGCTCAATTCCGGAGACCGACTCCCTCGCTTCCGCGGGTCTGGTCAAGACGGTAGGTGTCTTGAGCTCCGAGCGGCTGGAAAAGTATCCGGACGTACCGACCGCCAAGGAAGAGACCGGCAAGGACGTAACCGGCGGAACCTGGCGCGGTCTTGCCGGCCCCGCCGGAATGGACCCCGAACTGGTCGCCAGGATCGAAGCCGTCGCCCACGAGGCNTTCAACGCNGAACGCTTCCAGGAAGGNNTGAAAGAGCGGGGCTTCGGCGCCGTCTGGCTCGGCACCGNAGATTTCACCGCCTTCACCAAGCAGCATGAAGAACAGACCCAGCGGGTAATGACCGCACTCGGCACCGCTGAGAAGGCCGCCAACTGATCAAGATATTCGTCCCCGCGCTCAAACGGTGCGGGGACGCCAGCCTCTACGGCAAAGACCGCTAAGGCACGACGGGTCAAGCCCAATAGCAACGAAGGAAACTGAAATGTCCCAAACACTCCGAGGTATCATTCCTCCGCTCGTCACGCCCTTCAAGGACGATGAAACCATGGACGAGGCCGCTCTGCGCGAGAATATCCGCTTCATGCTGCGCAAGCAGGTGCANGGCATCTGCCTCGGTGGCAGCACCGGCGAAGGCCANACGCTCTCCACNGAGGAACTGGCCCGCTCGATCGAAATCGCCACCGANGAGGTCGATGGCCGCATTCCTGTCGTCGCAGGCATCATCGCCAACAGCACCCGCGACGCNGCGGAGAAAGCCAAGGCNGTNGGNAAATTCAAAGTGGCCGCGCTGCAGATCACCCCGGTTCACTATGTCTTCAAGCCCGACGAGGATGCGACCTACGCGCATTTCGAGCGGCTGACCAAGGAAACCGATATTCCGATCATCATCTACAATGTCGTTCCGTGGAATTATCTCAGCCCGAAGCTCTTGGTGCGAATCATGACCGGTCTGCCGGGCGTTATCGGCGTCAAGCAGAGCGCGGGTGATCTCAAACTTATGGCCGACCTGCTGATTTCCGCACCGAAGGACAAGCTGGTCTTCACCGCCGTCGACGCCCTGCTTTATCCGTCCTTTGCAATCGGCGCGCATGGCACAATCGCAGCCAACCCGGCAGCTGTGCCAGGCGTATGCGTGACCCTTTGGAATGCGGTTCAGGCCGGTGATCACGCCAAGGCGCAGGAAATCCACAAGGCGCTCCTGCGCTTCTGGAATGCCATCTTCGCCGACAATCTTCCGGCCAACGTGAAATACTGCCTTGCCAAGCAGGGTGTTGCGAGTGGCCAGCCGCGCATGCCGATGCCAGCGACTTCTGCCGCCCAGGCCGAAGCGATCGACAAGGAACTGGCTGAAGTTCTCAAGTGGGACGAAACCGAAGCCGCCTCGAAGGCCGCCTGATGAAAGAAGCCGCCGCGTTTGGCGCGGCGGCATCACTTGTCCGGGGTGCATTAAGCAGTATTGCGGAATAAGTGCGCGAGTGAGTCATAAGTCTCCGCGCAATCAGGCCTACGCGCACCACGCCGGGGCTTAGCCGCGTTCAGGCCCATAACCTGAAATCCTCGCGGAACGCGCCCCGTGCAAATTACTGACGATTCAGCGGGTCGCAGCCTCGAATCCTGCAAACGAAATCCAAAAGCCTCTCAGAACACCAAGCCCATCCGTTTCGGAATGCAAACGGATCCCGTTTTCATGACCGGCAAGTCATTCATCTGAGTGATGCCTGTTCAACTGGATGCCGGTTAGCCTGCTCTTTGCCACTCTTAATCCTCGGGCAAAGGAAGGTAAGCCATGTCAGTCTTGCTTGCGAAACGTGCTCTGGCCGGGGCTGCCAAGGCAGGCGTACCGAACACCGCAGATATGCCTCGACGAGCCGCTTCGGCGTTCGAAGAGAGTGGCAGATGCTTCTATTTTCACATGCCTGAAATTCTCACGGCGTGTGCGCATGGCCGCGAGAAACCGGTCCCTCATGATCCGCACGGCCGACTATCCGAGATTGACGAGCGTTTACAGATGCGGGGTGGATGGTCCCTCAGACCCGGCTCAATACGCATCCCGGCGTGCCGCGTTCAGGCGCCTGTCCTGCGACTTGCAGTTTAGGGAGATCTCGACATGGGCTCTGAACGTTTTGTGAAAGCACTTGCGCGCTGCCTTATCCTTGTTGCCGTTCTTGCAATGGCCAACCCGGCGCCTTCAGCCGCGCAAGAGCCGTCGAAAATTGAAAACGCCAACCTGATGGAAAAGAACATGCTGGGTTGCGCGGCGGGCTATGATCTCTGCGCGAACAAGGACATCACGCCCGAAATGGCGCGGACGGTGCTTGGATACACGAGCGAGGGCCAAGCGCGCACCGACTATCGCAATATCTGGACCAATGGCCCGCCGCCCGAGGGGGATCAGCGGGAGCGGGCGCTTCTGGCCTGCGCGGCCGGCGAAAACCGCTGCTACGACGATGGCTTGATCTTCACCGAAGCGGAAATGCTGGCCTGGCTCGGTTTCGACACCCGCGCCGACGCCCAGAAGAAGCTCGATGAATTCGACGCTTACCTGAAAAACAAGGACAAGAAGATCGAGGACGGCGTGGTCTATGTGCAGGATACGCCGCTTTATCTGGATGATTTCGGAGACCCGGTCTCAAGGGTACAGGGAGACATCGACATGTCGGGTCGTGTCGAGCTGGCCTGCCTGGAAATTGGCTGCAGAGGGCGAGCGCAGCGAGGACAGCTCATTTCCTTCACGCTTGGGCCACCGCTTTCTCCCCCCGCTTCGGATTGGGACAACCTGATCTTCGGATCGGACAACGGTTTTACACGCGACCCGACGCTCAATGGCCAGACGGTCCCCGATTATGTCGGTGCGGGGCAGCGTATGCTTGATGTTCTCCACGAAGGGCAATTCGCACCCCTTGTGCCGCATACCTATCTGCTTGCCGGCGAAAAACGCATGGTGCTTCTCACGCCGGGTACGGTCAAATTTGGCCATGTCTTCTATATCGGGTTTCGCAAGTCGTCCGATAAACCCAAACTGCTGACAGACGAAAATTTCGAGCTTTCAGGCATTCAGCGTGCCACCGAACAAGTCTATGAGCACGTGCAGATCCCGCCGGAGGTGGACGCGCCGTATCGCCCGAAGCGTCCGGAGGTTGCCGTGGGTGGTGCCGACAGGACCGAATGTTTCCGGCTGGAAAGATGGATCTTCGAGCACCCTAACGAGGCCGCGCAGTACCCTGCTATCGCCGATCTTCTCGATACGGTCGGATATCCGGGTCGGTTGACTAAAGATGAAGCCGTTTGTCGACAAACCGTGACCGAACTCGATCGCCTGCTTGCAAGTGCAGCCGGGAGCCAGCCGCTCTCCGGCAGGCTCGATGGTGTCTGGTCCTGGACCGCAGGCCAGACGCCGGAGAAGAGTTTCACCGTCGAAATGCAGATCGATACCGCCGATGACGCTCTTTCGGGTACACTGCAGATACTCGCCTTCGATGGCGGTTGCCCTTCCAACACGAGCAACGATCTGTGCAAGATCGTCAACGGCGGCGGCAAGCGAAAGCAGTATCTGTGGCGTTTCAACCTGCCTGCCAAGGCGGGAGGGAAAGACCGCTACGAAGGCGTGAGTTCTCTCAAGGATTCAGACGAAGGGATCCTCAGGGAATACAGGACGGTCGTTATTCCGTCCAGCAACCGGAAAACGCTGAGCCTCGGGCTCTTTTCGATCCGCGATGGGGCATCGAACCAAGGCGAGGGAATCTACTACATGATGACCCGCAAGGAAGGCGGGCTCGCGCCGGGGTCAGGCCCGAGTGCCGTTGCTGACACAAAGAAAGCAGCGCCGGCCGGTTCGCCTGAAACGGATAAGGCCTGCGACAGCATGTACTCCCTGTTGGGATCACTGATGGCAAGCGCCGATACCAATGATGTCCAGCTCATTCAGGCTGTCCTGACGTCTGCGCATGTGCGCTACAATCCCACCCCCACGGATGAACAGTGTCTCGATGCCATGGAAAGACTGAAAGGCTCGGGGTTCGATCCGAAGTGATCAGATTGAGGGGGCTATGCTGTTATCCGGCCAAGAACCCAAGTTTCGAATTCTCGGCTTTCCGGATCATTTCGTCCTGCGTGTTTGGTTTCTGGTTCGCGCAAATGCCGCTCAAGGCTGGGAAGCATCCGGCAATAAAGCCTTGAGGAAGACCGCGCCTTCCAGTCTGTCGGAGTGCAGACGGCGGGGCGGTCGGGCCTGCTTCCCTCCACACCCATTCGGAATTTACGAATTATTAGGAATTAACCTCCAGAAACTGACATCTGTTCCGGTTTGGAGATACACGATTGCCGTTTTCTCGTGCCCTTGATCTTGCCAATCCACTCGAAGAAGCGCCCGATTTGCAATCTCTGCCCACCCGCAGGCAGGTGGTTGCACATCCGTTTGTCGAGAGGCTGAGGAAGGCGGTCCCGTTCGATTTCTTTGCGGTGTCCGGGCTGGATCTCGATGGATACCGCTTCGGAAGCGGACATTCGATCGACAGCGATGTCCCACCGGCCTTTCTCGACGCCTATTACGGCGATGACCTCTTGAAGAGCGATCCTTTCGTCAAGGCGTCTTTGTCGGCCCAGTCGGTCGTCATCGAGGAAGAGGTCTATGCCAAAACGCCGCCGCCCCAGAGGCTGCAATACCTCGCCAGGACGTTCGGCGTCTTGAACCGCACGCTTTTCCCCCTCAAGCGTGGAGAGGTTGTGTTCGGGGCGGTTGTCTTTGCGCGTGCGACGCCCTTTTCGCGCGAGGAAATCGACTTTCTCGGTGAAGTCGCCGAAACCATGCATCGCGTTCTTACGCACGCCATCATGGACAAGTTTTCGGCGCAGACGCTCAAGCTGAGCGAGGGTGAGATCATCTGTCTGCGGCTTGCCAGTCTGGGGAAGACGACAGACGAGATCTCCGCATCCAGCAGCTATACGCCGGACACGGTCAACAGCTACATCAAGACCGCTATCCGCAAGCTCCAGGCGGACAACCGCGTTCATGCGATTGCCGAGGCAATCCGCCGCGGGCTGATCACTTAGGGGCCTGCCCTCGTCCCCAACGATACTCAAATCGGCGCATACATTCTGGCTCCGGCTGCCTTTGACAGGGTAACCGGGGCTCGCATTTTGGCGATTCAAGTGCATGAAAATGAGCAAAATGCCCATTAAGTGGGCGATTGCTCAATTGTGATCGGCGCTTTTAACGGTTTGTTTCAAACTCACCTCTAGAAATGGGGGTCAAGAGCCGGCAGATCGTTACTCACAGCGATCCGCCGGCTTGACGTTGAACACAGTGCCGCGGTCGAAAGTCCAAAAGTCCCCGATGTCCGGACGCATCCTCGGCAGACATGGAGCGTATGATGGGTATTATGTCTTTTGGTTTCTCGTCCGATGCCAGCGCCGTCCTCGCCGCAGTGAGCACGTCGCAAGCGGTCATTGAGTTCGATCTGAAGGGAAACATTCTCACGGCCAACGCGAATTTCTGCGCCGCGCTCGGTTACGAGCTCAGCGAAATCGTCGGTCAGCATCACCGGATGTTTGTCGAACCGAGCGAGGCTGCCAGCGAGGCGTATCGTCAGTTCTGGAGCGATCTGGCTTCCGGAAAGTTCGATCAGCGTCAATACAAGCGCATCGCAAAGGGTGGAGGGGAAATCTGGATCGAGGCGTCCTACAATCCTGTTTTCAAGGGCGGGAAACCCTACAAGGTCGTAAAGTTCGCGACTGATATTACTGCCCAGAAGCTCAAGAACGCCGAGGATGCCGGCAAGCTCAATGCTCTGTCGCGCGCCCAGGCGATTATCGAATTCACGCCCACCGGCGAAATTCTCGACGCCAACGAGAATTTCCTCAAGACGCTCGGTTACGAGCTTTCGGAGATCAAGGGCAAGCATCACTCGATGTTTTGCGACCCTGCCTACACCAAGAGCGAGGACTATCGTCGCTTCTGGAGCCAGTTGGCGGGAGGGGAGTTCATTGCCGACGAGTTCACACGTCTCGGCAACGGCGGCAGAAAGATCTACATCCAGGCCTCTTACAATCCGATCTTCGACATGAGCGGCAAGGTTTTCAGGGTCGTCAAGTTCGCGACCGATGTCACCAAGCGAGTCGAGAACGTCGACGAGCTGGCTTCCGCGCTGCAGGATCTCGCCGGTGGCGATCTGACCCAGCAGCTCGGCGATCCCTTCCTTCCGTCGCTGGAAAAACTCCGGACGGACTATAACAGCGCCGCCTCGAAGCTCCGCTCCGCCATGGAATCCGTCTCCGACAATGCCGGCTCCATTGCCGCCGCATCGCGGGAGATCGGGAGCGCTTCCGATGATCTTTCCCGCCGCACCGAACAGCAGGCCGCTTCTGTCGAAGAGACCGCTGCGGCGCTCGAACAGATTACCACCACGGTCTCCGATTCCAGCAGCCGGGCTCACGAAGCGGGCCAACTCGTTCGTGATACCAAGGAAAATGCCGAGCGTTCGGGCCAGATCGTNCGTCAGGCGGTCGAGGCCATGGGCAAGATCGAAGCCTCTGCGGCGGAAATNGCCAATATCATCGGNGTGATCGACGAGATCGCNTTCCAGACCAACCTGCTNGCCCTGAACGCCGGCGTCGAAGCAGCCCGGGCAGGCGAGGCNGGCAAGGGCTTTGCCGTCGTNGCCCAAGAGGTGCGCGAGCTNGCCCAGCGTTCGGCCAAGGCCGCNAAGGANATCAAGGATCTCATCGGCGCTTCCAACAGCCATGTCAAAAACGGTGTCACGCTCGTCGGCGAAACCGGCAAGGCCCTNGACGAGATCGTCGGTCGGGTCATCCAGGTCGACAGCAATGTGAGCGCGATCGTCGATGCTTCCCGCGAACAGGCGAAGGGACTCAAGGAAGTCAATACCGCTGTCAACACGATCGATCAGGGCACGCAGCAGAACGCCGCCATGGTGGAAGAGACNTCCGCGGCCGCGGCGGGCCTCGCCAACGAAGCCAATGCCCTGTTCGAGCTTCTGTCACATTTCAAGATCGGCGATGCGGTGCAAAGCCGTCGCTCGACCGCAACCGTGGCGAAGCTCGCCGCGCCTCGGCCGGAAGCCAATCCGGTGCGACAGATGACTGCGAAGGTGAGCAATGCCTTCAACGGCAATGCTGCGCTCAAGGTCGATGAAAGCTGGGAGGAATTCTGATGGCGCGNNCTNGCGNCCAGNTTTCCGTTGAAGGCCGNCAGGCGTGAGATNCACACTCGCCGCAGCCTTTGACGGNAANGGNGANGAGGCGCCCGATCAGGTCGCCGCCTAAACCCNATTCTGAAGGGTNGATGTCCNGGCCATCAACCTCAGCCCCTTTGATCGGGAGCGCATCGNGATCGAAGGGTCCTTGCAGCTNTCCGGGTTGCTCAGTCCTCGCAGGACNTNGCGAGCCCGNAAGAGGCTGATGGCTTTAGGTTTTTTGCATCACGTTATCGCGGACACCATACCGGCCCGGATCACGGACTTGCGACGTTCCGGATTGAGGTGGCAACAGACACCGGCCCCTGAACCACAGCCACGAATTTCGCAAGGTCGACCACCGGATGCCGTGACAGGTAAACCACATCGCGGCTGTTGATGCGGAAATTCTGCGCAACGAACAGGCTGTCAGGCTTGCTCATGTCGAACTGATAGACGATCGGGTAGCGGTTGAACTCGTCNGGCTCCATGCCCTTGGCGAGCAGTTCANGGAACTTCTNCCTGCCAAGCACGGCTTCCATCACTTCACGNTGCTCGAAGCGGTATACGAAATAGCCCTTCGCATCGACCCGATTGTCGGANCCGCCGCCGGCGAGCGCCACGGCTTCGGCCAGGTTCAGGCTGCGTGAGCCGAATTCGATACGCTTGTTTGAAATGGCTTCGCCCAGAACGGTAAAGGTCTGAGGATCGCGGGTGAGGAATATCTGGTCGCCAGGATAGACGTAAATATTCTCGCTCGAGTTCTCGATGATCGAGCTATAGAGGACCTGGGCGATCTTGTTGCCGCGCATGACCGTAACCTGGGTCTCGTAAGGCTCGGCGGCGTTGCCGCCAGCCTTGGCAATGACTTCGGCGATCTGGCTGCCATNGAGGCTGAGCGGGATAAGGCCTGCGGCTCTGACAGCGCCCGAAACGGTNACNGTGCGCGATGCCGTTCCAACCGCGGTGACAATCACGTCAGGCTGGACCGCCTTGCCTTCAAGCCCGGCTTTGATCGTTGCACGCGCCTGAGACAGCGTGCGACCGGCAAAGCGAACATCCCCGACATAGGGAATAGCCCCGGTGCCGTCTGGCTGAACCACCAGATCAATGGAGACCTGTTTCGTGTCGGTCGTCGAAAACAGTCCGTCGCTGCCGGCTTCGAAAATCGTGACCTTCAACTGGTCACCAACGCCGATGGCGGCGGAACTCCTGCCGGTTCCAAATCCGAAGCGTGTGCTCAGGGTGCGGGCGCGGTACTGCGAGAGAACTCGTGCCGCGTCGCTATCCATCGTCAGCAAACCGAAAACCGTCGCGTGCGGAAGCGAAAGCTCCTTTGCGGAGCGGCCGGCGTTTTCAACGATTTCCGAGGTAAGCGGTCCCTGGCCCGGAACCAGCTGGCATGCACTCACGGACAGACAAAGTCCAAGTGTCGCCAGATGTTTGCATACTCTAGATTGTCTCAAACCAGATCCCCGAACTCTAGTCCCCGCAATGTTCGCAAATTCTCTACAGGTTTACATTGCCGATGACGAGAAGGAAGCGCACTTTTTTAGTAAACCCGCTCGGTGTGACAATTTTGCATAATTTCATTAAGAAAATTTTAAACATGCCGAAGCGCCCCAAATCCACGATTTTNGCCGTTTTTTCAAGCCGGATCAGGATTGTTCTGTGGATCGGAAAGGGTGAACAATTCATCTTCGTAGCGAAACGATGAAGCTCCGGCGAACTGATCGTGGTGGGCTTTCAGGGCGTTGGCCGCGATTCGGTCCGCCATGTTCCGCCCACCGGCTTCCATGGCAGGCCTGCCGATGAAGCCGCCGCGAAAATGGGTAAGCTCGATCAGTTTCTCCGCGAAGGCTTCGGGAAGGCCGGGCTCCGGGCCTCGCGGAGAGNTCCAGAANTCCCGCATGCTGGACTGATGNGTCAGNCCCTCCTGATCGTATATCGCCNGACCCAGGGCCAGAACAGGTTTCTTTGCGAGGAGCGCCGTGATGCCGACCGTGGANTTGACCGTCACTACCCCGCGCGATTTATCGATCAAGGCGTCGAGATTCCCACCGTCAATCACGTCAACGCGGTCTTCGATGCCATATTTGCGAGCCTCGGCAGCAATGTTGCTCAACCAGTTGTAAAGGCCGTTGTCGAGCGGATGGGTCTTGAACAGCAGCCTGCAATGGGGCGGCGCAAACTGCGCGAATGATCTGATGGCGCCATCGACAATCTTGTAGAGGCTGCCACCCGGTGCATGGTTGCGGATCTGGTAATCCCCGAACAGCTGCAAGGCGAAAAGAAAATACCGGGGAGTTTCTTCCAAATAGCGGGCTTGCAGAAGCGAGGCTTTGCGGCGGCGGCTATTCCGGTTCAGAGCCTTCTTCACCCACCCGGCATATTCCACGAATGGATGGACCGGGCCGTGGGTCCTGTAGTGCGGATGTACGAGGCGTCCCAGAAGCACATTCGGCACATGAAAAGCCAGATCATATAAAGAAGAGACAAGAAAGCTCTGGCTAAAGACCGGCTGCGTTCGCGACTGATCCGGATTTCCCTTTTCGGTCAGGTGTTTGACATCGAAGGCAGCCGATGGACGGGGTGCCCCCTCTGTTGATCTGCGGGTTTCGATCATCAACCAGTCGGGGCGCAGATAGCCGTGTTCGAAGACGTGGATCCGAATTCCAAGGGCGAGGCCGACCTTCACAGCTTCCGCGTGGCGGGTCCTGCCGTCGCCGAGCATCGCCATGTCAGTCACGCCATTGTCAAGAATATATTGTCGGAGAAATGCCGGCCATTCGGCNGGTGTCTTCTTGAACCAGTCGGCGGNTTTCGGCCACCATAAAACGGCGTCTCCCATGCAGAAATGCAATTTGCGAATTGTCCAGCCNTTTGCCTGAAGACTNTCAGCCACATACTTCAGGTAGGGTGAAGCCGGTCCCTGCAGGAACAAGATCGTATTCGCCATAAGCTATCCAAAACGCCAGCTTGTCGTCCGTGCCCTTATCAGCCATGCGCTGGCTTGTGGCAACCGGAGGTCCCTCTCGACCCCATGGATGAACGGTGGTCTATAACCCGGTNTGCGTGATTGTGGCACCGTGACATTGACGGTGTTTTAGTCGCCTGGCCAATTTCAATTTCATCCTTTTTCTAGTATGGCCATGCGCAAATCCATTTGAAAGCCTTGGTTCTCCGACGGCAGAACGTCGGTATGTATGCAGGACATGACTGCCCTCAACCGCGCCAGAGCCGGTCCGGCAGATCAGAAAGCGTCGCGTAATGTCAAGTTCAGTCCGGCAGCCTGCCGTGTTGTTGCTTCAAGGTCCGCCGTCAGTGTTCTGGCGAGAATTGGCGAATGCTTTCGAAGCAAAAGGTGTACGGGCTCATCACGTCAACTTTTCGCTTGGCGACTGGCTGTACTGGATGAAGTCCGGCGCTATAAATTTCAAAGGGCCGTTATCCGAGTGGGAGAATTATCTCAGCGATCTCATCGTTCGGGAAAATATTACGGACATTCTCTATTATGCGGACCAGCTGCCCTATCATCGCGTCGCCGCAGAGGTGGCCAGACGCCTTGGCATAAAGTGCCACGTCGTCGAATTCGGTTACCTGCGCCCTGACTGGATCACCTTGGAGCGCGGCGGCATGGGTCGTCTGTCGCATTTTCCCAATCAGCCCGAGCAGATTGCAAGGATTGCCAGCCAGGCCGGTCCGGCCGACATGGCCGTGCGTTATACGCATACCTTCTGGCAGGAGGCCCATAANGAGGTCATCTATAATCTGGTCGCCTATTTCGGCCGCCTGTTCTTTCCNCGTTACCAGGCGGACAAGTATTACGACCCATTTATGGAATATGTCATGTGGCTGCCCCGCATGTTCCGCCGACCGAAAACCATCCCGGAGTGCTATACNCGGGATGACAGCCCGCCGTTCTTCATGCTCGCCCTGCAATTGCAAAGCGACTACCAGATCCGTGCAAACTCGCCNTANGAGCATCTGTCGGAGATGCTGGATNANGTNATCGGNTCCTTCGCCACACATGCACCGGAACCTGTGCGGCTGGTGATCAAGCAGCATCCACTGGACAACGGTGTGGAGAAGTGGCGAAAAGTGGTGCCGGAGATCGCAGCTCGGCATGGCGTTTCCGAGCGAGTGGATTTCATCGATACGGGTGACATCAACGTTCTTTTGACCAAGGTCACCGGCGTCGTCGTCGTCAATTCGACTGTCGGCTTGCACGCCGTTTCCGCGCAAAAGCCGACAATCGCGCTAGGCACTGCCGTCTATGATCTCGAGGGTCTGACGCACCAGGGCAGTCTCGACAGTTTCTGGACCGATCCGACCCCTGTCGATGCGGTATTGCTCGATCAGTATGTCAGGGCTCTGGCAACGTCGATTCAGGTAAAGGGCGATTTTTACACAAAGGCGGGCCGCAAGGCCGCNATAGCGGAAATTGTTGCTCGAATCGTCAATGACCGCGTGAATTGCCCCGAGGCCTTTGTAGAAGTTCCGCCACGCCTGGCGAATGGACAAGAACGGCAGGATAAAACCTGAGTTAAAATGTGATTTTCTAATCCGTTTACCTTCGTGCACCAATACCGGGCGGGTCACGTCCTTCAGCAGGGAGTGAGGTCGCAGCGAGCCGGTGGCTTGTCTTGGGTTTATGCCTAAGTATATGGTCATGATTAAGTGTCTGCGGGAATGCTGTATTCTGGGGAGTTGGGCTGAGAATGGGAGGTTTGAATTGGATATGAATGATGGTAACTCGATATAGTGGGCCCGACTCTGTCGATTGCTAAGCTATTTCTGGTGTAAATGAGGGAAGCGGTTCTCGTGAGTATTGAGATTATTGGTCGTTCATGCCAGGTGCCAGGGGCAGATTCTCCAGAGGAATTGTTCAAATTACTTTGTGAGCGACAGAATACAGTCACCGAGATACCAGATGATCGCTGGGACAAGGCGCGTTATTGGCACCCCCAGGTCGGGGTTGTCGGCAAAACCTACACGTTCGCGGCCGGNGTCGTTCACAACACCCTGGATATCGATCACGCGGTGTATGGGATCTCCCCGCGCGAGGCGGAAAGCATGGACCCGCAGCAGCGCTGGATCCTGCAGCTGGTCTGGCGCGCCATGGAGAATGCCAACCTCACAGCNGAGCANATCAAGGACGAGCGGGTAGGNGTCTATGTCGGCGCCTCAAACATCGAGTACGGCAATCTCGCAGCCGGCGATCCGGCTGCTGCCAGTCCCTATTTCATGACCGGAAANACGCTNTCTGTCATNGCGAACAGGATTTCGCATGTTCTGGGCGTCAAAGGTCCCAGCATGACCGTCGATACCGCCTGTTCCTCCGGCTTGGTGGCGCTCGATCTGGCAGTGCGCGCGCTTGAGGCCGGTGACATCGATACGGCTATCGTCGGCAGCATCAGCACGCTTTCCCACCCCTTGTCGTTCGTCGGTTTTGCGCAAGCCCGCATGCTGTCACCCGAGGGATTGTGCCGCGCATATGGTGCCAACGGCGAGGGNTATGTCCGCTCGGANGGCGGCGTCGCCCTCGTTCTACGCCGATCCGATTACGCTACTGCTCACGGCGATCGCAGTCATGCCCGGATTGTCGCAAGCGGCGTGAACTCGGCCGGCCGTACCAACGGTATCTCCCTGCCGGCGCGCGAAGCGCAGGCAAGCCTGTTACGTTCGATCTACGAAGACGGCGGGATCGATTTTTCACGTCTGGCCTTCATTGAAGGTCACGGAACCGGCACCAAGGTCGGCGATCCTGCGGAAGTCTGGGCCATCGGCACCGAGATCGGTCGGCGCCGTAATGCGCCGATTCCCATCGGCTCGGTCAAGTCCAATATCGGGCACACCGAACCCGTATCCGGGCTGGTTGGCCTGATGAAGGCCATGCTGGCGCTGGAAAACGACTTCTTCCCTCCCACGCTCAATGCCGAGCAAACCAATGAAGAGATCGACTTCAAGGGGCTCAATGTCAGTGTTGCCTCGATGGGGCTTGACCTTCTGTCGTCGAAACACACGCGCTATGCCGGTATCAACTCCTTTGGCTTCGGCGGCACCAATGCCCACGTCGTCATCTGCGATCCCGACCGCACTCAGCCGAAGCGACCGGAGCCGGAAAACAAGATCCTCTTCGTGAGTGCGCAGAGCGAAGACAGTCTCAAGGAACTTCTCGCATCCTATCAGGACGTGATTGCCGAAACCGAGACCGCCGATCTGCCCGGTTTGTTCGCCGCCATCGGCAGCAATCGCCACCACATGCGCAACCGTTTCGTGATTGACGGGCGTGACCCTGAAACGGTCAAGGCGGAAATCGATAACTACCTCGATGAACAGGCACCTAAAGTCGCGGCTGTCGGACGTACCTTCCAGGATCAGGCGAAGACCGCTTTCGTCTTTTCCGGCAACGGCTCGCAATGGGTTGGCATGGGCCTCAATGCGCTGAACAATTCAGCCAGCTTCCGCAGACAGTTCGAGATCATAGACGCGCTCTACAAGACACTGGCCGGGGTCTCGCTTCTCGACCTGCTCCAAGATCCCGAACTCGAAACCAAGTTGAGCGATACGCGGATTGCGCAACCGCTGTTGTTTGCGACCCAGATATCGCTTGCCCGCAGCCTGACCGAGACCGGGTTGATGCCGACGGTGGCCTATGGCCATTCCATCGGGGAGATCGCCGCGGCGCATTTTGCCGGCGCGATTTCACTGGTCGACGCGGTCAGGATCGTCTTCCTGCGCTCAAAATACCAGCATGCCTTGGCCGGCAAGGGCGGCATGGCAGCCGTCGCGCTTGCCGCGGAAGATGCTGTTGCAATGGCGGCAGATGCCGGGCTTGAGAACATTGTCGGCGCTGCTTACAACAGCCCGAAATCATCGACCGTGTCCGGCCCGAACGACGAGATCGCGGCGTTCCGCGATGTGGCTCGCAAGCAGGCCATTGCCGTGCGCGTCCTGGATATAGATTATCCGTTCCATCATCCAATGATCGGCTCGGCTCACGATCAGTTCGTCAAGGACTTTGGGTCGATTGAACTGCGAAAGACCGAAATCACCTACATTTCGTCGGTGACCGGCGAGATCCTGACAGGCGAGGAGCTCGGAGCGGACTATTGGTGGCGCAACATCCAGCGTCCGGTTCAGTTCATGGACGCCACCAAAACCGCTATCGGCCTTGGCAGCAAAGTCTTTGTCGAGATCGGCCCAAAGCCGATTCTCGCGTCCTACATTCGTGAGCTGATTGCTTCGGAAGACGTCAACGGAGCCGTTATTTCGACGCTGGAGGTCAAGGAATCCCCGGATCATGATCCGGTGTTCCGGTCTTTCTGCAAGGCCGCGGCCTCCGGCGCGGCATTCGACAAATCGCGGGCTATCGGTGAGCGCAATGCATGGAAGGAACTGCCGCCGCTGCCCTTCCATCCCAAGGCACCCCGTTATGCCCGTACGATCGAGGCCCTCAATCTTTACGGCGACCGCAATGTCGATGAGCACACACTGATCGGCTGGCGCGTCGATCTGGCCGGCACTGTCTGGCACAACAATATCGACGCCCATCTCTACCCCGATCTCGCCGAGCACGTTGTCGACGGCAATCCCATTTTGCCGGCAAGCGCGTTCATCGACATGGTCATTGCCGCGGCGCGGCGGTTCCATGGTGAGCACGCTTTTGAAATCACCAATCTCGAAATTCTCCAGCCGCTCGCGCTATCGCCGAGCAAGACACTCGAAGTCGCAACCGTCGTGTCTGCAGAGACCGGCCATATCGAGATCAAGTCGAGAGAACGGCTGAACGAAGCGGATTGGTCGCTCAATGTCGTCGCTCGTACACGGCGCTCGACAAGTGCCGCAGTTCCTGATGTCGCGATCTCGTCGGGCGCGCCGACCGAGATCATCGGTGCGGACGATGTCTACAGGATCGCCCGGCGCTTCAAGCTGGAATACGGACCCAATTTCCAGCTGCTGCAGCAGGTTCAGCGCTTCGGGGACAGCCATCTCGAGGTCGATCTGGCCGCGCCGAGCGGCAAGGGCCACCCCTATCTCGTGCATGAGTTGAATCCGATTTCGACGGATGCGGCTTTGCACGGTCTCGTCGGCCTGTTCGCCCATCTCGCGCCCGACAATGGAACTGCGCCCTATATCCCGGTTCACTTCGGTGCGATCCAGATCTATCAGCCGCGCAGCGTCATCCGGCGTGCCGTCATCAAAATCGAACGGGCGAGTAAATACTCGATCAAGGCAAACCTCAGTCTCGTGGATGAGAACGGCGTTCTCGTAGCCGCCCTGAAGGACTGCCGTATGCGCCGCGCGCATTTGAAGGCCCGCAAGTCGCTCACAGCCCAGACCTATCATTATCAGGCTGTTGCCAGCGACCTGCCCGCTCAAATCGCCGATGCCGCCACCGCCCGGCCCAACGTGCCCGCCGATCTGTCGGCTCTCGACTTTTCAGCAATCGCCAACCCCGGCCAAAGCGATGCGACCCAGATCCTCAATGCGGCGCTGTATCGGGCGGCCTATGATGTGATCAGGAAATGGATGCCTGCATCCGGCCGCCTGTCGATGGCGGATATGGGCGAAGACAAGAGCGTGGATAGCTTCATCGTCAGCTGTCTGCAGGCACTGGTGTCTTTCGATCTGGCATCCTTTGATGAAGCCGACGAAAGCTGGCAGCTTGCCGAGGACTGTCCGATCCCGGAATTTGCCGAACTCATAAAGGAACTGTTCAAGGAGGATGGCTCGCGCTCCGTCGAAGGTATCCTGCTGAACGACGCCTATTACGCGGCCATGAACCTGGGCTCTCCAGACGCGGAACCCGAGTCCGAGAGCGTCAAGGAGCAGATGTCTGCCACCACGCTGGAACACATCCACAGCCACGGTCGCACTGTGCCGGCACGCAAGCAGCACCTGCTGTCAGCCCTGCGCCAGACCCTGGAAGCCAGCAAGGCCGCACAGCGGCCGGTACGCAACATTGTGGAACTGGGTTCAGTCTCCAAGATCCTGTCCCAGCATCTGGCAGGCCTCGCCGAAGAATTTGGCGCGACACTCACAATCGCCGAGAGCAATGAACGCCGGCGCAGCGACCTCGAACTCGCCTTCGACACGTTCCCGCATGTCGAAGTTCGGGCCGAGCCGTCGTCAGACCTGTCGGCTGACGTCGTGGTCACCGCTTCCGCAGGCAGCTACAAGCAACTTGCGACCGACGGGCCCAGTCGTGGCTTCCTCGTCAGCGTGCTGGAAAACAGCGGCGCCTTCCTCGCCTGCGTCAACACCAGCAGCTTCTTTGACGATTTTGTCTTCGGCCTGCGCGATGACTGGTTCTCCGGGACACTGGATCCCCATTTCCCGGTTGGCGACCAACCCGCAATCGAAGACTGGCAGCGCCTGGCTGAACAGCTTGCCGTCGCTAAGAGCGATCAGGCCGTGATCGACACACCGGCTGGTGAAGTGGTGATGCTCGCATGGGGCGGCGAAGTATCCGTGCCGNCAGGCCTTGATANGCCCGANCCGGCGATTGTCNTNGCGAGTGAAAAAGCAGCCANTGTCGNGAAAANCGGGACCGGATTGTCNGCTGGAGCGCACTGGATNGCCCCGGCAGAGNCAGATCTTCTGTTTGAAGATGGCCCCAAGGCNTGGCAGCCCGGCGTGGTGCTGACATTCGTCTCCGAGANTTTTGGCNAGGAGGACGGCTCGGCTGCTCTGCTTGCCAATATCGACATCCTGTCGTCCATCNTGATCAAGGCCACTGAAACCCNGACCGATGNGGTTTCGGAAACATCACCGCTGCAACTGGCCGTGTTGATGCCCGGAGGTGCGCCGCTGCTGGGCGCGCCGTCCGAAGACTTGACCGCAGCACGTAATGCCGGCCTCTGGCAGTTCCTGCGCGTTGCCCGCAACGAGTTCCCGGCGATCGAGATTCACTCGTTTGATCTGCTCGGGTCGGGTCTTCCGCTTGCCGAGCAAATCAGGCTTGCCGGCCAGATCTGCGAAGCAAAGAGCAAAAACCAGGAATGGTATTGGGATGTGGAGAAGGGCGCTCTGCGCGAGATCCGCGCCGTCCNGGGACCGGCCACGCCNGGCGTTACTCTGACCAGTTCTTACGAAACCGCCTTGGTGAGAGCCGATGCGGTNTCCTCCATCTCCACNTTGGACTGGGAGGTTGCCGAACTNNGGNCNGTCNAGCCGGGAGAAGTGCGGGTGGANGTCGCGGCAACCGCGCTCAACTACCGCGATTTGATGTGGACGATGGGTCTTCTGTCGGAAGAGGCATTCGAAGACGGCTTTGCCGGCCCCTCGATCGGCATGGAGTTTTCCGGGCGGGTGGTCGAGATTGGCAGCGACGTCGACAATTACGCAGTNGGCGACCTGGTGATCGGAGTGGCGCCGCAGGCCTTTGCGACACATGTCGTTACCGATGCCAGGGGCGTGGCAAAACTTCCCGGTTCCGTGCCGCTTGTGGCCGGGGCGACNTTNCCCGTCGCTTTCCTGACGACCTACTATGCACTGATNGAACTCGGAAACCTGCAGGCTGGCGANACCGTTCTGATACACGGCGGCGCCGGGGCCGTTGGATTGGCGGCGTTACAGATCGCAAAGGGTGTTGGCGCCACTGTGATTGCCACCGCTGGTACCGATGAAAAGCGGAACCTGCTGACCACTTTGGGTGCAGACTTCGTGTTTGACTCGCGATCGCTGGATTTTGTGAACGGCGTTCATGAAGCCACCGATGGCCGCGGTGTCGACGTGGTTCTCAACTCGCTGTTCGGCGAGGCGATGGAACGCAGCATTTCCCTGCTCAAGCCGTTCGGTCGCTTTNTGGAATTGGGCAAGCGCGACTATTATTCCGACAGCAAGATCGGGCTACGACCATTCCGTCAGAACATCAGCTATTTCGGCATCGATGCCGACCAGCTTCTCAAGTTCCGTCCGGGTATTACCGCGCATGTGTTTGAAAGGATTTCCGCGCTGTTTGACAGCGGGGACAATTACGTCATCCCCTACCGGGAATTCGCCTATGACGAAATCCGCGATGCGTTCCGGCTGATGCAGGCGTCCGGGCATATCGGCAAGATTCTGGTCGTGCCCCCCAAGCCTGGCCAGGATCTGGTCGCACGCAAACCGGCAAGTGTCCGGCTTGAGAACAAGGACGGCATNTATCTTGTTTTCGGCGGCACGCGCGGATTTGGTCTCGCCACCAGTGAGTGGCTCGTCGAGCGCGGCTGCAAACGGCTTGCCCTGGTTTCGCTGCGTGGCAAACTGAGTGAAGCCGGCAAGGAGAAGGTCGCTCGCTGGAAGCGTCTTGGCGTCGTCGTCACCACGCACGCATGTGATGTCACATCGGAAGACGATCTCGAAGGTCTGCTTGCGAAGCTTCGTTCAGAAGCGCCGGTGGTCGGCATCGTTCACGCTGCGATGCAGCTTGACGACGCGCTGCTGGTCAATCTGACCCATGAGCGGAACAAGGCTGTGATAGATACCAAGGCCCGCGGTGCCGAGCTTCTGCACAAGCTGACCCAGACTGANCCGATCGACGAGTTCATCATGTTNTCGTCCATGACCACCCTGATCGGNAATCCGGGCCAGGCCAATTATGTGGCNGCCAANGGCTATCTNGAGGGATTGGCGAGAGCACGTCGCCAGATGAACCTGCCGGCCCTNACCGTTGGNTTCTCGGCNATATCGGATGTGGGCTACCTGACCACGGATGAGGAAAACAAGGCTGCCCTCACGAAGCGGCTGGAGAAATTCTCGATGACATCCCGCGATGTCCTCGAGCGGTTAAGCGAAGTCCTGTCGATTGACCCGGGCACGGTCGATGCGGCGTCGGTCTACATTGCCGATATTCACTGGAACGCGGCGCAGAATCTCAAGATCGTCGAAACGCCGTTGTTTGACATCCCGTCGCGGCTTCTCAAACTCAANCCCTCAGACCTCAGCGATGGNCAGTTCGACNTGGCCGGGGCCATCGAAGGCAAATCACCGGAAGAGGCCGAGACCTATATCTACGAACTCATCGCCGGCGAGATCGCACGGACTTTGCATATCCCGGTCAGCGAGATCCGTCGCAACCGTGTCATCCGCGATATGGGTATCGACAGTCTGATGGCGATGGAGCTTGGCATGGGTTTCCAGCAGAAAACCGGCTTCAATCTGCCTTTGAACAACATTACCGATGCCACCACCGTTGGTGATGTCAGCCGAAAGCTCTATTTGCGTATTGTCGGATCAAGCGAACAGGATTCCGAGGAGGACAAGAAGGAAATCCTGGAGGAGCTTGCAAGCCGGCACAGCAAGGCCAACAACGCGAAGGCATCGGCTTCATGACAGACGAGTCCAAGTCCTCTGGAACGGCTAGCGGNGGTATCAAGCGCGCCGCACTTGATTTCATGAATNCGAAATCCCCAAAGGCGCAGCCAGCCGCCCGCAAGGCCAGCNGCGCCGGNCCGGCTGGGGAGCCGCTCAGGCCGGTTCCTGCTTTTTCAGANCTGCCGCAGTACAAGCAGATGAAGGCACACCANGCTGCCGGGGTTGCCTTGGGGATCGGAAATCCNTTCTACCGCGCGCATGAGGGGACGGCGGGCGCCACGACCGTGATCGGCGGCTCGGACTACACGAATTTTGCGTCCTATGANTATTTGAGCCTCAACAAGGACGANCGGGTTCGCNCGGCTGCGGTTGAAGCGATCGAAAGATACGGGATTTCAGCGTCGGCCAGCCGGNTNGTGGCGGGCGAACGTCCCATTCACCAGGAGCTTGAAGCCAAGCTTGCCGCGTTTCATGGGGTCGAATCCGCCGTCGTGATGGTTAGCGGCTATCTGACCAACCTGACGACGATAACCTGCCTGATGGGGCCTACAGATCTCATCCTGCATGACGAGCTCATCCACAACAGCATTCTAGCTGGAGCCCAGGCCTCCGGCGCGACGCGGCGGAGCTTCAAGCATAATGATCTCGATGATCTGGAGCGCATGCTGCTACGGCTGTCGTCGCGGCATCGGCGTGTACTNGTGGTCGTTGAAGGTCTGTANTCGATGGACGGGGATCTTGCCGACCTTCCCAAACTGATCGAACTGCGNNGCAAGCACGGTTTCTGGTTGATGGTCGATGAGGCACACTCAGTCGGCATATTGGGCNAAACAGGGCACGGCTCGGCGGAGCATTTCGGTGTCGACCCGGCCGAGGTCGACATCTGGATGGGNACCTTGTCGAAGTCGACCGCAAGCTGCGGCGGATACATTGCCGGCAAAGCCGATTTGATCGACCTTTTGAAAGGATATGCCGGCGGTTTCGTCTACAGCGTCGGCCTGCCGCCGGCGGTTGCCGCTTCCGCCGCCAAATCGATCGACCTGATTACTGAAGAACCGGAGCGGGTCGCCCAACTACGGGAAAGATCGCAGTATTTTCTCAAGCAGTTGAAGGCGGCCGGGCTCGAAACCGGTTTCTGTGCCGGTTACGCTGTCGTCCCGGTCATGGTCGGGGACTCGATCAAGGCGGCAATGCTTTCAAAAGCGATGATGGAAGCGGGTATCAACGTGTTGCCGATCCTATTTCCAGCCGTGCCCGAGGGATCGGCGCGGCTGCGCTTTTTCATCAATTACGACCACACCGAAGAGCAGCTTGACNATGCCGCGACCCAGACGGCGAAGGCACTGCAGGCAATCGTTGATCTCGGGATCGATATCTCATCCATCGANATCAACGACGTCATGGAATTCGTAAACACGTGAGCCGGTGCTGCCGGAGGCCTGCTGCGGTCGCCTGCGCTACCGGCAAGGGTCTTTCGAGATTGCCCGGGGCAATTCTTGGCCTGCTGCTGTCGATCTGCGCTGCTGTNGTTGGCGTGCATGAGGCCGCGGGGGAGGAGCCGCTGTGGTCAAACGAGGTCCGCCGTGTCGACCCCAGCCAGCAGAATTTCGAGAGACTGCCGCCGAAGTCGCCAACGGTACTGCCGAATGCCCGGCCGAAGGGCTCGTTTCGCGTGCGGGGTTTCTTTCGCGTCCGCGACAGCGTGAGCTTCGTCTACAAGAAAAAGNCTTACCGCTTGTCTGGCGCCGAACCGGTCGCCAACTCGAAGATNTGTGTCGACGAGGAAGGCAGNCGTTGGGGCTGCGGCATCATCGCCCGCAACAGTTTTGAAAANCTGCTTAAATCCACAGACGTCTACTGCGTGCCCACTGAAGAGNCAGAGGACTGGATTTACGTCACATGCGGAAAGGAAGGTCTGGACGTNGCCNCCGATATGATCGAGCGTGGCTTCGCAGTGGCGCCTTAGACCTGACGCTCATGGCGATGTCCGTTCAGGATGCTCCCTGTTGGAGGTGATATCCGCCGGCCCGGGCGAGGGTTGAAAACTCACGCCCGTAGATGGTGTCCCTGATAAGGTGTTGGCCGCAACGAACGTGGCATTGCCGGTATTTCCGAAGGCGAATGATGAGTGGCGGTACAAAAATAACGAGGAGACACCACGGGGGCAGAACCTTGTTCCTCGTGGTGCTGTTCGTCATTCTTGCCGGGCTTGCAAGTGTCGTCCTGTTCGCCAACGACGCCCGCAACCTCGACAGGCTTCTGCTCTGGTCTGGCTTTCCTCCGACAACACAGCCGATCGTCGAGGCAGGCATGCGAACAGTCGAGCGTGAACAGCCGCCACGCCCGACCATTCTGGTTCCCGAGCACCTGACAGACCCGTCGGTCGTCGCTCCGCAGGACGGATTTTACCGCACCATCACCAGACGGCGCGAAGACATCTGCAGCGCCTTGCAACAAAAAGGCTGGGTCAGCGAGGAATGGCAGGTGGCCGACCTGGGGCAGCGGGCCTGGAGTTGTGGTGCGGAAAAGGTCATTGCAGGCGACGGCGATCGGGATGCGCCGATCGGATCCC
This sequence comes from Hoeflea sp., assembly GCA_002707605.1. Taxonomy (GTDB): domain Bacteria; phylum Pseudomonadota; class Alphaproteobacteria; order Rhizobiales; family Rhizobiaceae; genus Pseudohoeflea. The sequence continues at coordinate 59,733 of PANK01000008.1, read as the reverse complement.
TGTTCGTGTCAGCCCGCGGGGTGGGAAGCGACACGGTTTCATCTGTGCGGCTCAAGGCGAATTTTCTCGATGGCGACATCTCGGGCCCGGTGCGGGCGCAGGCAACAAGCGCGGCCCGTGATATTCTCGATGCGATCGGATGGCATGAAGACCCTGAAGTCATGGAAAACCTTCGCCGCTGGAAGGCGTTCGAGCTGGAAGGGAATGGCAACACCATCTCGCTGTCCAGGGAGGATTCCGATGTCCCCCGCTACAACTTCCTCATTGTCAGCGATCCGCCCGGTGAGATTGGTGAAGGCGCACCTTTGAGCGGGCACAGAAAGCCGCTCAAGTCCCCTAAACTGGTGAAATGACAGGTATCGCCACGCCCCTCCCGGGAGCGTGGTCCACATGCTTGGGCCAGCGGTGGATTTATTGTGTCTTGGCCGGTTTGGTGTGCTCGAAGCTTTCAAGCGTTTCGTCGTATTTGGGATAAAGCGTGCCCAGCATCCGGTCCCAGATCGAAAATGTGTGACCGTAATTATACGCGAAATGCGAATGGTGCTGATCGTGAAAGACCGTGCTTGCCAGCGGAAATGGCGTGCGCCCTGCAGGTGAGGCGAAATGCTCGAAACCCGCATGGCCCAACATGCCACTGATCTGGTCATAGAGCTTCTGCAAAACCAGCATTTGCCACGGGATGGGCAGAAAGAACGGGATGATCAGGTAATAGGCCTGATTGAAAAAGGCTTCGGGCAACGATTCATTGTGGTTGCTCCAAACCGTCGGGGCCAGGCTTTTGTGATGAAGGGCATGAAAGCGGTAAAACGGCTTGCAGTGCAGCAGCCGGTGAATCCAGTAAAACCAGGTGTCATAGAGCAAGACCGACGCCGCCAGGAACAGCGGGCCCGTCCACCAATTGAGCGCGTAAGGGGCAATGGTCCAGCCCTTCATCTGCGCAAACAAGCCGCCTGAGAAACAGAATGCTATGATCACCAACGATCCTGGCGCCCGGTAGAGCTCTTTCCATTTGCGCTTGTTGGTCCGGCCTTTTTGTATCTTGCGCTCGGGATGACGCGCATTGAGAAACTCGAANACGAGACCCACGCTGACGAGCACGATCACAAGTGCCAGCAAGACGACGCCAAACAGAGAAAGGAACTGCTGAGCCAGAGAATACCAGCCGTTGGCTTCATCGAAATTCATGAAAGCCGTCATATCAGATTTCCTTCCGACGCATGGCAAACAATCTGCTGACTGGTCGATGCCGCAACACTGCTTTGGGGCGTATATAGACTATGCGATCAGCCTTGGGAAAGAGCATGCCCGAAGGCTGCTCGTGAGAACAATACGACCGCGACCGCCAAATGGCCCAACCGCTACAAAAGCCGTTGACCTTCGGTTCAAATATGGCCGCATAGCAGCTGAATTTCTACGGCAAGCACGTCGATCCTGGCGACGCTCCGAAGCTCGGACTATTCCGCTGCAACCAACTCCTGCGGTCGCTGCCAGGCACCTGATCGCACGTCCGCGATCTGTTTGTCGATCTCAGTTACGACATAGCGTGAGAACGGCCCAAGGTGAACATAGAGCGCGTAAAGGATCATTGCGGCGTTGATGCCACGAGGTTTGTGACGCAGGCAGTAGAACATCAGCGACCAGAATGGCNGACGNTGTTCCGGCCGCTTGACGGTCAGATGCCAGATGACCTGAAAGAGCTGCTTGATGTCCTTGCTCAACCTGGCTCTGGACAAGTCCCCGTTGGGNCCCGAAAGATCNAGCAGGTCCACGACCCGACGCACGCGGCGCATATAGTTTTCCGGNGTNTAGATGTGATCGACAATGCGACGATAGTCTTCCAGAATCTCGATGCGCGGTCTGTCGGTGTCGAAATTCAGACCCGANGTGCATTGATCGCCGAANTCGCCATCGGAATTCTCATGTCCGGGATGCAAGCGGCCAGCNGCCTCGAGCCGCCGTGTGAGCTGGGTCTCAGGAAGTGCGAANAGCAGNCCGGCCATCGCGACCGGAATCGCAGCNTCCTCGATAAGTTCGATAATCCCGTCCGCNATACTACCCTTTTCNCCATCNAAGCCGACAATGAANCCGGCNAGGACGAAAATGCCNGCNTCGTAGATCTTGTGCACGCTCTCGGCNATATCGCGNTTGGTGTTCTGNTTCTTGCGNGTGGCNGTGAGNATGTCCGGATCCGGGCTCTCGATGCCGACGAAGACNGTGAAGAANGCCGCATCGCGCATCATATTGAGCAGCGCCGGGTCNTCGGCAAGATTGAGAGAGGCTTCGGTGGAGAAGACNAACGGGTAGTGTCGCTTCTTCTGCCAGGTCGCCATGTCCGGCAGGAACGCCTTCACCGCCTTCTTGTTGCCGATGAGATTGTCATCGACGAAGTCGACATTGCCTCGATAGCCGAGGTCGTAGAGGGCTTGCAATTCCGCCAGCATCTGGTCGTTGGTCTTGGCGCGCGGATTGCGGCCGTAAATCTCGATGATGTCGCAGAATTCACAGGTAAACGGACAGCCGCGCGAGAACTGCACGCAGATCTGGGTGTAGTCGTCAAAATTNAGCAGGTCGAANCGCGGAATTGGCGTCGTGGTNACATCGGCCTTGAATTTCTCGGCTCGNTAGATGCCTTTGCGTTTGCCGGCGCGCCAGTCATCGAAGAGCTGGTCGAGGATACCTTCAGCCTCGCCGGTGACGATGAAATCGGCCTCATGATAGATGTCGGTACTGGTGGTGACATCGGGGCCGCCAACCACGACAGGCACGCCGTAGGCATTGCACCGCCTGACGATTTCGAGCGTCGACGGCTGCTGCGGCAGCATGCCTCCGGTCATGACCATATCAGCCCAGTCGAGATCGGCATCCGTGAACTCGGTCGTGTTCCAGTCCACCAGCCGGACAGTCCAAGACTTGGGAAGCATCGCGGCAACGGTGATCAGTCCGAGCGGAGGCGCAGGGTATTTCGCGCCCAGCATGTGACAGGTCGCTTGGTAGTTCCAGAAGGAACCGACAGTAAATCGCGGCTGGACCATCAGGACATTGCAACAATCGTTTCCCAACTGACTTACCTTTCACGAAAAAACAGGGTCAAATGGAGAAAAGCCATTCGGCATTCATGGAATGCTGCAGTTGACCATAGGCGAACACACTCGATTTATGCAAGGCCTCCGGATTGCTCGCAGGAAGGGCGCATCTCATGGGTTGGGTGCATCGCTGTTGGCGCAGAGGCGGCGCCCGTCCTGAAGCCGGCGTTTACAAAAATGTCCCGTGGCCAGCCGAGAGATGTCCGAAACTCTAACTCCAGCGCTGCGGCGGATCGAGCGGTTTGACCCGACCCACCGGTGGCTGGCCGGTCGCGCCGCTCTTTGCTTTCCAGTTGTTGATCGCGTCGTGAATTTCTGCCTGGCGGTCACGCAATCCAGGCAAGCTGAAAGGATCGAGGCCGGACCACGGCACGAACGGATTGCGGCGAAGCGAGCCATACAGGCTGAGCCGTACCGTCGGTTTCTCGCTGACTGCCCGGGCGTGAAAGCCATGGGTATCGGCCACCACCAACGTATTGGCCGGCACCGCGATANGGGTTGGCTCCGGGTAACCCAACTCCCGGATCTCATCATCAGATATGCGGAAAGAGCCATGGGCGTGGTGTTTGTTTGCATGGCTATGTGCGGTCAGGCTTTGCCTATGTTCCCAGTCCAGCCGGGCAGGCGTCATCCTGTGCGATCCCCGCACATAGGTCAGGGGNCCGCCGTCGTCGGCGACATCTGAGAGGAAATACCANGCCTTGGCGGTGGAGTGGAAAGTGTCNGAATGAAACAGCGTCTGCGGATCGCGTGGTCCCCGATGCGGCTCGCCGAAGACCGTATGCACGAAACTGATCGGATCCGCNTTGGCGGCGGCGATATANCGTAGCAATCCCTGGAACAGCCGTCCGCGTACNAACGCGCCGAGTTCTGCATGGGTGTCCATCATCGCCCGCGTGATCGGGATGAAGCGGGTGACGGCGTTGCCCTGCAGCATTTCCTGTGCTGGGAATTCATGGTCTTCCACCTGGCGGCGCAGGCGGGCAAACACATCNGCGGGCAGGGCATTGCGGCGCATNACATAGCCGTCGCGAGCATAGCTTTCCGCGTCGTCGCTGTCGACCAGATGGGCAAGCCGCCGCCGTCGGCTGTCGGCCATGCGCTCGGCAGTGCGCAGCCNCGCGATATGNAGTCCTCGNTCGTTGAGCCANGGGCTGCCGATAACAGGATTACTGCTGAANGANTTGGCGCCACTGGCCAATTGCGCCAGCCATAGCGGCGATTTNATCACATCNAGTGGCTTCATTGAGTGGCTCCAGCGTTTGCCGTCGTATTTGTTTCGCACAAGGGCCGCGCTGTGGGAAGCGAAAGACTCGGGTTACTCCCTTGCCGGGAGGATGGCTGAACGACTTGCACGATTAACCGGTCAGCGGCCTGACTTCCTGGCTGAAGCGGCGATCTTTCGATCGAAATGCCAACGCAGCAGCGGTGCGATCAGGGCTCCAAAGCGTCCGAGCAGCGCCATTTCCAATCCCGGGTAAATNTCGAACCGGCCGTGATCAGCGCCTTTGACGATGGCGCGTGCCACNCGGTCTGCGGGCCAGGATCTTGCCATCCCCACGATTGCGGNAGCCGCAGGGGAACGNAGCGGAAGTTCGGCCGCCAGTTGCGGGGTATCGGTGTCCGGTGGGAAGCAGATGGAAACGGCAATACCGTTGGGCCTGGCTTCCTGACGCAACGCTTCTGCAAATCCGGCAAGCGCATGTTTGGAAGCGCAATAGGCCGAGTAGCCATGAATTCCGATGAGCCCGGCGCCGGACGATATGAGGACAATGTGACCGGATTGCCGTTTGACCATCGACGGGTAGACGGCTCGGACTGCATGGACGGTGCCAAACAGGTTGCACTCGACCTGTGACCTGAANCTCGCGACCGGTTGGNTNATCANNTCACCCGGNTCGACAATNCCGGCCGCAGTAATCAGCCGGTCACAGGGGCCGANTTNGTCTTCGCAGCTTTCGATGGCCGCCNTCAGCCCCACCTCATCCGTGACGTCTGCGGCGCAGATGTGGATCAGGGCCTGCGGAAACAGATCCAGCAGCCGCGTACGCTGTTGCGTCAGCAGATCTTGGCGTCTGGCAATCANGGAAATCCGGTGACCACGGGCTGCTTCAAGCTCAGCTACTGCGGCGCCAATGCCGCTGGATCCGCCGGTAATGATCACATGCATGATGTCAGCTTTTCCCGTAGATATGGGCCTCGTTCNCGAAAAAGAGGCGTTCAGTCGCTCTCATTCTGCNGGTTTTGCCATTAAGTNCGATCAAGTCCTAGGTGCAAAGTGCNGNCGGTTCATTTCCGCTCAAGGCTAGACGCCGCATNCGGANGTTGCATTACCCATATNGGCAATCGGCGGGGCNCGNCGTGTTTTACCGTCTTCCANGCCATTGGTGCCNTCAGGCGCGCACATTCGCCGGAAGGGTNAAACTTGCGTACCGGCTGAGCTATGTGCGANTACTCGACCTTGCTTGGCGCGNGAAAAATCAGGGGAATCNTATCCGCATGATGNCTTCGTTGGTCGGCCTTGTTTCGCAATATCTNTTGTACTTCGCCGCCGTCTATGGCGCGACGGTGGTGATATATTTCGCCACCGGAATCGGCATNACCTTCATCAACCGGCGTCACCCGGAGCGNCGCATCCAAAAGGGCCGCAANGGTGACAAGCGCATGTGGGTGGAGATCCGTTCCTCGCTGTCGGCGCTGNCGGTCTCGGCTGCGATGCTCTCCTTCGGCTATTTTGCCCAGGTGCGTGGCTGGACGATTGCGCCGCTGGAGACGACCTGGTGGTCGGTAGCGCTGATGTTTGCGGTTTCCATGGTGCTTTACGATGCCTGGTTCTACTGGGGGCACAGGCTCTTGCACCTCAAGATGTTTTACCGCTGGCACGCGCCGCATCACAAGTCGGTGGCACCCACCGTGTGGAGCAATGACTCATCCACCACGGTCGATACCTTGATCGAGCACGGATATTACCTGGTCGTGTGGTTCGTGCTGCCGATGCCGGCACTGGCACTGGCCGCACAGCGGGTATTCGATCAGGTTTCCGGCATGATCGGCCATTCGGGTTTTGAGTATTTCGCCTCGCCGACGTCACGCTGGCCTTCACCCATGATCTGCACATCCTTCCATGACCTGCATCACTCGACGTTTCGGTACAATTACGGCAATTTTTTCTCGATCTGGGACCGGATGATGGGCACCGTGCATCCGGGCTATGACGCCATGGTTCAGGATTTCGAGACCCATGGCGACGCCGCGCCTGTCAACAACAGCGACGCCAAATAGCGAAACGCGCGGACAGGGCGACGGATCTTTGTGCCGTCTTGGAAGCGATGGGTTAATGGCATCACCATCCGGCTTGGCGTTTGCCATTCGCTTCTCCTTTTTGACGTCATCCGCGTGTCAAAATTTGTGACGAGAACTTCGTTCCGGATGCTTGAAATGACCGTGGCTGGAAAAGCCAGGGAAGAGAATAGGTGTCCTGATCTTGGCCGATTTGGTATAGGCTCGGTCAGAACAGAGCTGTCGGGTGGATTGATCGAATGATTTGGCAACAAACAAAGAATACCGATGCGGCGAGGCGGCGTGGTTTTTAGCAGTTTGCCAAAGTTTGGCCGCCGAAGGGTAAATGCAGAGCGTGGACGCTTGAACTTGNAGCGGTCCGACATTGCCATCGAGCGTCTTTCCCGCTTTCGGCTGTTTTCGCCAAATGACTACAGGGCATGGCACAAAGACATCGGCGCCATGCCTCCAGCCAGGCATTTTATCGGTTATGGAGCCGACGAACGCCGAAAAGCTGCGACCCCAGTTCATATAGCGCGTATTCTAGGCGGCATTTCAAACGACGCGCTGCCTTCTGCGGAGACCATTGGGCCGGAGCCGGCGGCCCGCCGCCTGACCGTCGGCATCTACGTAAGCAGTCTCGGCAACACGTTCCTGCGCGAAATAGCCGAGGGCCTGCAAGATCTGCTGAAATCGGCCGGTCATNCGGTCATCGNGGGTGATGANAATTCCGAGATAGAANCCCGNCCCGAGCATTGCATCTATGTGGCGCCACACGAGTTTTTCTTGCTTGGNNGAGGACGTGAGTGGGTCCGCGACGACGTGTTGGCGAGCGCCTGCATGTATTGCACCGAGCGAGCCACGACAGTCTCTTTCTGGGAGAGCTTGCCGATTGTCTTGATGGCGAATTCTGTGGTCGATATGTCGCTGCCTCTCGCCTCNCTTTTCTCCGAGGCAATGCCTGCCGCCTGTATATTCCCCGGTGTCAGCAAGACGCCGCGACCGATGAGCCCGGACCTGCTCGACCATCCGTTACTCAGGGGCCAGCGATGGTGGACGACTGGCGTCGAAGGCGAAGCGGGGGGCGAGCGCCCGCTGGACGTGAGTTTCTTNGGGACCAAAAGTTCGCGCCGCGCCCGTTTTCTTGCCCGCAATGCCGACAGGCTTAGCAGCTACGAAACCATGATCTATCTGCGCACCAAGAATGCCCTCGAGCCGATGAACGTCTCAACCGGAGAAGACGGTCTTATGGATGTGGCCCGCTATGCGGCATGTCATGCGCGAGTGCTGCTGAACGTGCATCAGGACGAGTTTCCCTACTTTGAATGGCACCGGCTCGTCTATCAAGGTATGGCGAACAGCAGTGTGGTTGTGTCCGAGCCGTGCTTCGCCAACCCGGAATTCGAGCCAAACGTGCATTATCTCGGCGAGGAATCACATCATCTGATGCAGCTCGTCGAATGGGTTCTCAACGACAGGGATGGCCGTGAAAAGGCCGATGCAGTTGCAGGGGCGGCGCTTCGGGCAGTCCATGATCCGAATAGCGAAGCCGCAAGAGCCCGAGCGCTGGTTGCCATTCTAACGGCTTAGGGGACCGCATGCGAACGAACGAGAGNCGTACTGTTTTGCAGTGGGGAGAGCCTTCTGNCGACGGAGGTGTGTCCGTAGCAATCAGTCTTTACAATTATGCAGACCATATAGAGGAATGTCTCGCNTCCGTCGCTGCGCAGGACTTTCCCGATATTCAGCTTTTAGTTGTCGATGACTGTTCGCAGAAAGATGAGTCACTGGCAGTCGCCGAGGCTTGGATGCGGAAGCACCAGCATCATTTTTCAGGTGGTCTGCTGGTGACGCATCATGCGAACTGCGGTCTGGCGGCAGCGCGCAATTCGGCTTTCCANGCGGCGGCATGCGATACCGTTTTCGTNATGGACGCCGACAACTCCATTCACCCCTCCTGCATCCGCAAACTTTATCGCGCGCTGTGTGCTGCCGATGCAGAGGCGAGCTACAGCCAGCTCGTGATGTTTGGAGATGTCGCGGATCTGGGCTACGCCGATTACTGGTCGAAATCGCTTCTCGCCAAGGGCCCCTATATCGACGCGATGGCACTGATACGAAAACGTGTTTGGGAACGTGTCGGGGGATATACCCATCTCGAAGGTGGATGGGAGGACTATGATTTCTGGTGCAAACTGGCCGAGNTGGAAGCGCAAGTCTGCTACGTTCCCGAGCTTCTGTGCCGCTACCGGGTTCACAAGTCGTCGATGCTCAGAACCGAGACGGTGGCCAATTATGACAGTATCCGCAACGCGATTTCGCTGCGTCATCCGTGGACTGAGCTGGAATGACGGGTGTGGGCGCGCGCGCTGGAGCTGTAGCAATGACCGAGGCGTTGCGTTTCCCTCGCGAGAGCCCCGGCATCCTGTTCGACGAGACCATCCCGGAAATCCTCGACGAATATGTGCGTGCGGACTTCGAAGTCGTGGCTCTGGGGCCCGCTGACCCGTGCCCGGGTCCAATTGTATTTTCCGTCATGCGTGATGAAGCGAGCATCATCGCAGATTTTCTCGAGCATTATCGAAGGTCGGGGATACGAAAATTTGTCATTCTTGATAACGGTTCGACGGACGGCACGTTCGAGTTTCTCAAGAAGCAGNCCGACATCGATCTTTACCGCACNGGCGCCGCATTCACGACGCTGCGAAAGCAAGCATGGCTCAATGTGCTGCTTGATACCTACAGGTTCCCCGNTCAATGGTTCATCTGCGTCGATGCGGACGAGCATATCGTCTTCGACGGTATTCAGGACGGGCGGGATTTTTCCCAACTCAGCTGGGCTATGGAGAGGGCCGGTATTCGACGCGTTCGAGGCTGCCTCGTGGACATGTATTCTCACCGGCCGATTGCAGACACGAAGCTCCGTGACGGCGAGCCGCTGGTTGAAGCCTATCCCTTGTTCGACCGTTCCGGGTACCGTGAATATGACCTTCCACCACTCATTGCACGCGAGGGCGGACCGAGACATAAGCTGTTTGACAACTCGTCGACCGGTATCCAGCCGCAGCTGACCAAGTATCCGATGTTCAGGCTCGAGCCGGGAGATTTTTTCGTCAATCCGCACTTTCTCTGGCCCTACGGGCAGAACTTTTTATCGAAGTGCTTTCTTGGGCTGCTTCACTTCAAGTTTGTGCCTCATTTTTTGTCAAAAATGGATCGTGCCATCCTGGAGGGAAATTATTGGCAAAACAGCATTGAGTATCAGGTATATAAATCGGCACTCTTGCAAGACAAAGACTTGACATTTCTCGGTGAGGGTACTGAAATCTACAAAACTCCTGAATCTCTGGTGGATAACAATGTTATTTCTGCTGTTCCTTGGTATTAGGAGCTTCATGAGGTCTGATGAATATCAAACCATTTTCATTTGTTATCATGTGGCGTGTTAGCTTCGCACCTGCATAGTGCCGGTTGCGAGTGCCTGAGCGGACAGGCCTTGCAATCTCATCATCAAACTGAGAACTAAGGTGAGTGAGAAATTGAATATTGGCGGGACTGTGATGGGTGTGGCTGAGGTTAACCTCGATAAAGCTGAAATATTATTTGAACAAAAAACTTACTTTTTCTCACATTCAGATGAGCAGGATCATATTTATTCCATTATCAAGAGCAGGGGNGAGTTTTACGAGCAGGAGATTCTNAGCGCGCTGCGTCCTTTGCTCAGTCCCGGCGATTGGGTCGTCGATGCTGGCGCCAATATAGGGAANCACTCAATCTATTTTGCCGGCGTGTGTGGCTGCAATGTCATCGCGTTCGAGCCCAATCCGGTCGCAGCGCGGATTTTGAGACAAAACATCGAGCTCAACGGGCTGGAAGACAAGATCCAGGTTCATGAGGTTGCCCTTGGCGCACAAGTCGGTACCGGCAGCATTGTTTCGCCCGGCGATCACAATCTCGGTATGGCCAAGATTCACGAGGCTGAGGAAGGCGCTGGGCCGGTACATATCGGCCTTCTGTCCGATTACGTCGGGCCCAATAGCATTCGCCTGATCAAGATTGATGCAGAGGGCATGGACGTCGATGTGCTGCGTGGCGCGGCGTCTCTGATCGAGCGTGACAAACCNGCGGTGACCATTGAAGCNTCCAGCCGTGACAGCTTTCTGCGGATNTCAGGCATGCTNGAGCCGTANGGCTACATCGCTGCCGGCTCATTNAACTACACGCCCACACACCTGTTCCTCAAAGACGANGGAAGTCAGACCAANCGGACGCTCTCGCTGATCAGCCGGCAGTTCGCGATGAATTACATCGACCACGCGGCGCTGCGAGACGCAGTCAGCGGGGACCTGAGGCAAGCCCGGGCCCAGCGCGATCAGTTGACGGCGGCGGTGTCGGTTTATGCCAAAGAACTACCCGACATGCTGGCCCAGGTCAGAAAAGCGATTACTGATGACCTTCGCGACTATATTCACAGCGAGATTGTGGCTGTCGGCAAGCACGCTGACGATCGCATCTCGTCCGAGATTGCTACCTTGAAAACGAAGCTTTCCAGCTTTGACACCGTGGCGCCGACTGTCCTGCAGCTCTCCAAGGAAGCGGAACGCTCAAATGTCCAGCTTGACGCCGTTGAGAAGGCCTTTGCTCAATTGGGCGAGACACTGGCAGCCAGAGACAGCCGTCATGCCGAGGCGGCAAGTGCGACCAGCGAAATAATTTCCGCCTTGCAGGGCAACGTCGCGAATGAGGCTGAGCGCTCAAATTCCCGGCTTGACGCCATTGAAAAGGCCATTGCTCAACTGGACAAAAAACTCGCTGCCAGGGACAGACGTCATCTCGCGGCTGCAAGTGCGACCAGCGATATGATTACGGCCTTGAAGAGCAATGTCGGGACCGAGGCTGAGCGCTCAAATACCCGGCTTGACGCTGTTGAAAAGGCCATTGCTCAACTAGACGATAAGCTCGCTTACAGGGACGGTCGCCATATTGAGGCGGCAGGTGCGACTGGCGATATGATTTCTGCCTTGCGGGACGACATCGAGAAAATGGTGCAGTTTGCCGTTCTCTGGGCGGAAGCCGATCGCCTGCATCATGCGGCGCAAAGCCAGGCGCAGACCCAGCTTCAGCATGATGTTGAGAGGATGAGACGGGAAGGCCCGTCTGAAGGAACCGATGCTCCAGTCGCTACGGGCAGCGTATGGGCCCAAGGGGATAAGCCGGCTGCAGCAGTCAACGCCCCGTCCAGTAAGGGGTCAGTCTGGCGTGTCGTGCGAGAGGGCTCTACGCCGATCCCAACGCCAGCCCAAACCCACACCCCCGCTATTACAACGTCCAATATTTCCCCGCATGTGTCCGAACCGGTTCTCATCGCCGACGAAACATTCTTGGGCGCGTGGGATGGCATCGGCTGGGCAACCGGCCGGGCCTCGCTCGAACCCGGCGGCATTGTCCGCGCCACCGACAATGCCGACGCCGGTTTTGTGACGCGCAAATACCCGTTTGCCGAGGGCGGGCTGCTTGAGATCGAGATTGTCATGGCCGCTGAGCCTGCAGGATCAGCCAGGCCGGTGGTCACGATCGTCTCCGACGCCGATGAGGGCATAGGCACGGAAACAGTACTTCGCGCTGGCACCACGACAGTCCGGGCATTTGCCCCCAGTCGGACGCGTGACGTCAAGCTGCGGATCACTGCCCGCAATGCCAAGGCCGGTGACAGCTTTGCTGTGCGCCGACTGATCGTCCGGCGGATAAGCCTTGACGCGCATCAACGAGACGTGCGCAGGCGCATCGGCGAACCGGTCTTGGCATCGATGGCGTCGATCCCGTCACGGCGGACCATGCTGGCCGATTCAGTCAACAGCCTGTTGGCGCAGTGCGACCGGGTGCGGGTCTTCCTCAACAATTATCCGGACGTGCCCGAGTTTCTGCTGCATCCGCGCGTCGATGTGCGCCGTTCGCAGGATTGGGACGACCGGGGCGACGCCGGCAAGATGTTCTGGCTCGAGCATGACAAACAGCCTGGCTACCGGCTGATCGTCGATGACGACCTGATTTTTCCGCCCGATTTTTCAGACGTCATGTGCGGGAAGGTCGCAGCCAAGGGTAAGCGCGCGATCTATGCAACGCACGGTGTATTGGTGCGGCAGCCGGTGAGTAATTACTACGACAACAGATCGCGCGCGGCGACGTTCCATTTCGGCCGCGAGCTGCCGACTGACCGTCGTGTTCATATCGGCGCCACCAATGCGCTTTGCATGCACAGCAGCGCCGTGTTGATGCGGTGGGACGATTTCAAATACTGCAATTCAGCCGATGTCTGGCTGGCGCTCTATGCGCAGCAGAACGAGTTGCAGGTGCTCACGCCTACGCGGCGCAAGAACTGGGTGCGGGAGAACCAGCATGCCGCTCCCGAAGAAACGATCTACAAGCATTCACTCAACCGGACCCGCACCCGCTTTGACAGCTCGCTGGTGCAGGACGCGGTGCTCAAGCGCAACTGGCCGCTGACCATCAAGGTCGGCGACGGCCACAAGTATGCACTTGTGCTGGCACTTGAAAGTGTCGAGGGGCTTGGTGCGGGTCTCGAGCGCTTTCTCAATCAGGCCGCCACCGAGACGACTGAATGGGTGGTGATGCTCGCCTATGATCGCAGCGATGCAGCGCTGGAAGAGGCCGTTGCGGGATTGCGGATTGAGCGAGAAACCCATCTGATCGACACGGCGAAAGGCGACGCGCTGACGCAGGCTGCCCAGCTGATGGAAAAGACCGGCATCGAGGCGCTACTGGCAATTGAGGCCCAGTCATTGACCGGCGCACAAGATGGCAAGGCGTTCACCGCCGGCAAGCCAGCCGCATGGGGCGGGTCGCATCTGCTCAAACTGAAGGCGGGACGGCATGTTGCGGGAGCGGTTCTCGCCGCCAGTGAGCAAGATGCAGAAAGCCTGATGGCGGCGATCGGCGAGTTGCGCTTCAATGCGCCAGGTGGCGGACGCAGTGCGTTCGCCGGCACACCGCGGGAACCCGCTACGCCTTCTGTCGCCAAGACGGCAACCTCCGGGCCGACCATCAATTCCGTCTTCGAGCGGGTGCGCGTGCTCAATCTCGACCGGCGCGCCGACCGCTGGGAGAGCATGTCACGCAGCCTGGCGCTGGCCGATATCAAGGCCGAGCGGTTCAGCGCGGTGGATGGCAGCCGGCCCGAGGTGGTGGCGGAGTATGAGGCTTATCTGAAGCAGCCGCTGGTAACGGTTTCGGACTCCATCCCGGCGATCAACTCCCAGCGTGATCTCTACATGGGCTATACCAGTCAGATGGCGCGTCTCGCCCATCTGGAACGCTCGGGCAAGAAGGCTATCGCCTCGCGCGGCGCCTGGGGCTACCTCAAATCCACCGAAACCCTCCTCGAAGAGGCGTTGGCAGACAACCTTGAGAGTTTGCTGATCTTCGACGATGACGTTTTGCTGCATAAAGACATCAAGGCGTTGTTTGCCGAGGCGATGAGCCAGCTTCCGGATGACTGGCTGATCCTGCAGCTCGGCACCCTGCAGTACAACTGGTCCCCGCCCTGGGCGGAGTGGCATTCTCCGCTGCTCTACCGGACCAATGGTTCGGCCATTGGATCGCACGCTGTGGGCATGCGCTTTGATGTCATTCCGTTCCTGCTCGATCAGGTCAAGCGCCTCGACATGCCCTATGACATCGGGGCTCTGAGTGCGGCCACCCGCGCGTTTCCCGACCGCTGCTTCGTGATCCACCCCAATCTCGCCATCCAGAGCCTGGTCGATTCGGATATCGGCACCTCAAACTTCCAGAAGGCAAACAAGCGCCAGGAAGCGGCTGCGACATACCGGTGGAACCTTGAAGACTATCAATAGAATTGTTTCCGGGCCAGGAACTCCCGGACTTCAACTGTAAGTGCGCTGTCCCGACATTTTGTAACAAAGGAATGGGATCATGAGTTTGCGTTTTTCAATTATCGTTCCCGTCTACAACAATCCGGCGGATCTGCGGAAGTGCATAGAAAGCCTCAAGGCGCTGGATTACCCCGCGCAGAAATACGAAATCATCGTGGTCGACAACAACTCGACCGACGGCACCGCTGCGGTGGCCAGGGAACTGGGCGTTACCTGCCTGTCTGAGACCCGCTTTCAGAGTTCTTATGCGGCGCGCAACACAGGTATCAAGGCGGCGAAAGGCACCTTCATCGCCTTCACCGATTCGGATTGCGTCGCCGACAAGAACTGGCTCAAGGCGATCGATGCCGTAAGCGAGGATAACTCCGCGGGATGCTTTGCCGGGGAGATCCTGTCGGTGCCGCCGACTACGACCGTGGAACGGTTTTCAGACAAGATCGGGCTGTTGCGCCAGAAAGGCCCACTTTCCGGGTGGCATTTCAAACCCTATGCGCAAACCGCCAATGCCGTGTACCGCAAATCGGTGTTCAACAAGATCGGCCTGTTTGACCCCACCACCAATTCCGGCGGCGACGCGGCGATTGCCTGGCGTATGCTCGACAAGACATCCTACACAATCCGCTTCGTGCCCGAAGCCATCGTCTACCACCACCACCGCACGAGCGTCCCGGATCTCTATTCGCAATTCAGGCGTTATGGCGGCGGCAAGATGTCCTGGGCGCTTTCACAGCCCGACTATCAGCCGCCGGCCATAGCGGCGCTTGAAAAAGGCGTCGTGGACGTATTTGCACAGCATCTGGAGACACTTGAAGCTCATGGTGTGGACGATGAGGTTTTGTTTTCCGGGCTGAAGGCCGCAACCCAGGCTGCCCAGCTTTCGGGCTATCTACAGGACCTGCTGCGATATGCGACCGACGGTGCGCCGCTGGAAAAAGTTCCTGCCATCGCCCGCGAACGGGCCCCAACCTGCGACATTTGCGGCTCTCACAGTTTCATGCCCGGTCCCAACGAAAGGCTGGCCAACGGTCGCCCTCCGCAATGCCGTGACTGCGGTTCGCTCGAAAGGCACCGAGCTATGAGCATCTTCTTTCAGAACTTCGAACCAGAACTCATGTCCGAGCTTACATGTGCATCAATTGGTGAACCGCTGATCCGCCGAGAATCGCTGTTTAAGCAGCATACGACAATCACCGCCGACGCATTGCGATCATCTCAAGCCATGGATAAGTACGACATAGTGTTGGCTTACAGTCATTTCGCCGGCCTTGGTGACGATGGATTAATACAGGAATTGGAGGGTCTGACGAAGGTTCTCGACGAAGACAGTTTGCTGGTGTTGTTGGATCGGAGCGCGGGTAGTCAGGCGTTGGATGTTCCCAAGATTGCGAAGATCTTGCCGCAGGTCGATGTTAAACGTGCTCGCCAGCTAGACGCGGCTACGGGATCAGTTATCGAGTTCAACTTCATTTCAGGTAAGCAGAATACAAAATTTGGATTCAGTGCGCTTTAAAAGGCATCAAGTAAGAAAGGGGAATGAGAAAAATGGAAGATGAAAAATACAGTGCGGAGATGAACTACTGGAACGATCGTCATCAAAAAGAGGGGAGGCTCGGAAATGATCACTACAAAAGCCTAATGCTTGCTCTGTCGGGTAAGCCAGAAAGTTTTTTTGATGATTTGGTGGTAGGTGATTTTGGCAGCGGTCCCCGTGGAAGTCTGGAGTGGATGGACAACGCAAAGGAACGTTATTGTATAGATGTTCTGGCCGACGAATATCGAAACCTAGGAACTGGATCGCACAAGGCCAGCTATGTCACGTCAACAGAGCGGAAGATCCCACTTAAGACTTCGACGCTTGACGTTTTGTTTTCGATAAATGCGATTGACCATGCTGCTGATATCGACCGCATGATTAATGAGTGCTTTCGAATCTTGAAGCCTGATGGCCATATGTTCTTTTCAATCAATTTGGATGAACCGCCTTCGGCTGCCGAGCCAAATACAATTACCAGGCAGGATTGCCAAGCTTGGTTTTTTTCTCGACTTTACGAAGTCGAAAGTGCGATTTCCAACTGGAAGAAGGACGAAGACAAGTATTTGAACCTACGCGAATGGGCAGCGAATGGCGTCGAACCTCCTGAGTATACAGGCGTTTGGGGGGTTCTTTGGCTACGTGGAAAAAAACGCTAGAAAAACATACAGTGGGTAAGTGCAATGCTTGAACGTATCGGAAAACCTGAATTTTCGTCATTATCTACGCCGAGCGCAGACGCGCTTCTCGTTTTATCAAAGATAAAAGAGAAGAAAGATCGCGTTACGATCGCTGAGGTGGGGGTTGGTATTGGAGCGACTACTGTAGAGTTCTGTCGCAATTTAGGTGATTCTGATAAGATTTACCTGTTTGATTTTACGGCAACTTTGAACGAATTATGCGGTGATTTGTCAGCTTTGGGCTACGAGAATGTTTTCCCGTTTGGGTCGACGCGTCACACATACGATAGTTATGTGTGGCAGCTACTGAAGCTTGCAAAGCACCATCTTAATGCTGGTGATCCTGCTATATTCGATTTTATATATCTAGATGGTGCTCATACGTTCTTGCACGATTCAGGTGCCGCAGCTATCTGCAAGTTGCTTCTTAAGCCAGGTGGCTACCTGCTCTTTGACGATTATAACTGGACCTTCATGAGCTCTCCGACTTTAAATCCCGAGAAGAAGCCTGAGGTGACGGGTTGGTACTCGTCGGAGCAGTTGTCGTATCCAAATGTTAGAATGGTGTGCGAAGTTCTGATGGATTCGGATAAGAATTATTCGCGGGATACTTTGGGCGGAAAATTAAATCCTTCACGGGTATTGTATCGAAAAAGTGATGCATTGTAATAGTTGATCTGCTTCACCGAATTGTGCTCGGTTTGAGTTCAGCCTATCTCGCGATGAAGGAGGCGGGCCGGGCAATGGTTCGGCTTGTCGGAGGGGCAGATCATAGGGCTTTCAAAGGAGTCTCAGGCGAGCATGCCGGCGTTTGATTTATGCCGCTGGCATGTCCGCCAGCGATGCGACCCGCTACACCTGACGCAAGAGGTATGGCGTGAAAGCGTGGGGCTAGGCAGGCGAAGGCGCTTGAGGCAGAGAAGCGCCAAGCAAAAGACGCGGTCATCGACACTTCTCAAGATCCCTTGCAAAACTGCCGACGCTCGGTTCCAGTAGTCGTGAAGTGAAATGGGCTATTGAAGAGAAGGACAACTCACAGCGCATTTACGTGCTGCGGACGACATGGCTGGTTGCAAGCTTAATCGGAGGGTAATTGCGTGGATTTTCCACATCATCTCTGTAGGCGCGACAATGGGTGTTCCGTCAGCTAGGAGTTCCCCATGTCCAGTCTCTCTGCCCGCCACTCACTTCCTTACCTTTCACCTTCTCAAGCCCAGAAACATGTCACCGTCAATGAAAGCCTGCAGCTGCTCGATGCACTTTTGCAGTGTGCGGTGGTTTCGGCCTCCCAAGAGGCTGAGCCGGACGATCCCGAGGACGGGGACATGTGGATTCTGCCTCCCGGGCGGTCCGGTCACGTTTGGGATTTTATCGCGCCCGGGCATATCGCAGCCTGGCTGGATGGCCGGTTCACATCGCTCGCACCGGTTCCCGGTTTCCTCGCTTATGTGATCGATACAGGTGTTTTCCAGCTCTTTGACGGCACTGCCTGGTCAGTCATTCCGTTGTTGGCGGACCACGTGCCGAGCTTCGGGGTCAACACGGCCGCAGATGCGACCAACCGGTTTTCGGTCAAGGCGGATGCCGAGTTGCTCAGCCATGACGATATAACGCCTGGAAGCGGAGACGCCCGCAAGATCATCAACAAGGCCGATTCGGCGCACACCGCCTCGGTTATTTTTCAATCGGGCTTTTCCGGCCGCGCAGAGATCGGCTTGTTGGGCAACAACAACTTCGCTTTTAAGGTTTCCAGCGATGGCGCCGCCTTCCGGGAGGTCCTTCGGGCTGACGCCAACACTGGTCATCTGGCTTTGCAACGGACAAGC
Source organism: Hoeflea sp. (assembly GCA_002707605.1). GTDB lineage: Bacteria > Pseudomonadota > Alphaproteobacteria > Rhizobiales > Rhizobiaceae > Pseudohoeflea. The sequence goes on along the minus strand of PANK01000008.1, from coordinate 41,424 downwards.
GCCGAGCGTGCGCTGCATCTGGGTGGTGCGAACAATCCGGGGATCCGGCTGCAAGAGGACGGTTCGGATGGTTATGGCGAACTGGTTACCGTCAGCGTCGGGCAGACCTTGCTCAGCCACGTCTCGCCGCCGGGCGAAGACGCGCTGATCGATCTAGCTCCGAGCCCTACCGACGGCACCAGCTCGGCTGCATTCCGCTTTTTCCGAGGGACGAACACCACGCACGGCTGCTATCTGACCATTCATGCAGGCGACGGTACAGCCGCCTTTAATCACCAGCTTTCGGGCAAATGGAACTCCTATCTTAATGTCGCCCACGGTGACTTGCGGATTGGGTCAGCCACGCCGCCAGTGTGCAAGCTTGATGTCGACGGTCCGGTGCGCGTCGGTAGTTATTCTGTTGCCTCGCTTCCGGCCGCCTCTGCCGGGGCAGGGCAGATCATCTATGTTACCGACGAAACTGGAGGTGCTGTTCTGGCGTTCAGCGACGGCGCAAACTGGCGGCGATCAACTGACCGTGCGGTGGTGACATGAGCATGTCAGGGAGCCATGCGGGCAGGCCACCGTGGTTTGCTTTGCTACGCGTTGCGGGTTCGTATCGCGATTACATAATTTGGCCGGGGAAGCAATGAACGTCACGTCACCGCGCTTGTTGCGCTACCTGGACTATGAGGTAAGCGGAATCGGTTTGGATCTGCCGAATGAACTCGTTCCCGCCGAGCATTTTGCCGGTAGCGAGCTGTGCAGTCATCGCTTTTCCTTCTATGGCGAAACCTTCGATCTCCCCGCCGATATCGATTGGGAACACAATCCTGGCAACCCGCATTGGGGGCACGATCTCAATCGATTCGGCTTTCTGGTTCTGCACACGCCGGAGGACGAAGAGCAAGCGCTTGTCATGGAACGCCTGATTATTGATTGGATCGAAAAGAGCGGGCACGTTCGAAATTCTCGGAGCCCTTACTCTTGGCAAAACTTGCTCAACGTCGGCATCCGGATTGAAAACTGGTGGCGTTTTCTCAGCCAGCGCCAAGCGGAGGGCGGCTGCAGCTTCACGCGCACCGAGTGGCGGCTGGTCAAGCATAGCGTGTTTCGTCAACTCTTGATCTTGCTGCGCCTCATTGACCAGCGGGGCTACGAAAGCAACTGGGCCCCTATAGGATTGCGCGCCGCCCTGTTCGTGCTGTTCGCATCGCCCGCAATGCCGTTTCGGGAGAAGCTGATCCGGATTGCCTGGCGCGGCCTGGAAAGGGCGGCGCAGCATCAGATATTGCCTGACGGCGTCCAGCAGGAACTCTCTCCGCACTACCACTGGGTGGCGCTCGAGCTTTTCGCATCCTGCCGCAAGATGGCGCTCCAAGCGGGGCTGTCCGAATATCAGTCGCTGGATAGGACGATCGTCGCGATGGCCCGGTTTCTGGACGCGATGATGCTCCCCGATGGCGGCATCATTGCATTTGGCGACAGCGATNTTGATTATGGTCCGCGCATCAACCAATTTCTGGAAGACCTCAACCAGCAACTGCCGTTCAACGAGGCAGAGCCGATTTCGATCTATCCTTATGCCGGACTTGGCATTGTTCGCGACAAGCAGGCCGGCCACGTTCTTGCCTTCGATGCGGGGCCACACGGCACAGCGCACCAGCATGAGGACGCGCTTTCTTTCTGGCTTACCGCATTCGGCGAGCNCTTTATTGTCGATCCGGGGCGTTATCTCTACGATTACTCGCCAGAGAGCATGTACACCTACCTCAAATCCACCGCGGCTCACACCACCATTATGATCGGTGGACAGGGACAGAATGCCCATACCCGCCCGCAAACATGGCGCCGTCGTGAACCTGCATGGCCGGAACTTACGGAAAGGGACGGGAGAATTCTCCTTACCGGGCGCTATGATGGCGGCTACGGTGACGCCTATGCCGGTATCCGACATGAGCGTACAATCGAATGCAACATGGACGATGCGCATTGGGTGGTGCACGATAAGCTCGATGGCGAAGGCATCGTGCCGGTCGAACTGCGCTTTCAACTTGCACCGTCTAATTGGGTGCTCGAAGGCAATCGGTTTGTGTGCCGACGCGGGGAGGCGCGACTGACGCTGGAATTTGGCTCCGAATGGCAAGCCGCAGTGTATGAGGGGCAGATGTCGCCAAAGTCCGGCTGGTACTCAAGCGGGCTGAACACAATTGAGCCTGCGCCATGCCTGTCGCTTAAAGCAGAAATGACGCTTCCGGTACGGTTTTCCACGCATATTGAAGTATGTCCTGAGCCATCCGCTCGTATTGCCTTCGACGGTCAATTGTCTAATGTGCCTGCGAACGCAGAATCCACGTCCGGAGGGCCTTTTATGTCGCGCAAACCTCGTCACAAACCAGTCAAGACGGCATCTGGCGCTGCATCAAAGGCGCCTCTCGCAGACGCACCGTCGGCTGATCAGGAAAGCGGCGCGGCCGCCGAGGAAAAAGCGAGCGACGGCAAGCCCTTGAAGGACGCATTTGCGCGTATGCAGGAGATACTGAGCGAGCGTATCGACACCACTCGAGACAAGCTCTTGTCAAACGAGGCGGCGTTTTCCCGGCTCTTAGAACATGAGGCCACCATCGCGCGCCAGGAGGTGGACATCGCACGGCTGGAGGCAGACATCGAAAAACTCAGGCAGTCGGAGAAGGCGCTGCAAATCAAGGCCAATCAGATGAGCGCGGAGAATGCGGTCTTTCGCAACCGGGTGGAAGCCCTGCAACGAGTGGACGCGGAGGTGACGACGCTGCGTCAGGTGGTCGAGCGGGTCAACAAGGTTGCCGGCGAAGAACTCGGGCGGATCGTCAAGGCTTTGCTACCGGCTACGAAAGGTACGCTCCTCAAGCAGAAACTGCCGGTGGGCGAGCAGGCCAAATTGCTGGTCGACAGGGGCGTTGTCGATCCTGAATGGTATCTCAAGCGCAACCCCGACGTGGCCGATGCCGGAATGGAGGCGGCAGTCCACTACGTGTTGCACGGTGCCGACGAGGGCCGACAGCCCGGGCCGGCAGTGGAACGGGCGGCCAAGGAAGATTGAGAGACGGTATCTAACCCGGATAGCATCCGGCAGGCAGCTGCGGTGATTGTGCAACGGCAGTTTGCAATTCAGCTATCTGAGACCGCAACCCGATCAGGGCCTCGCCAGGCAGATCCCTGAGCGCCCGGTCGTTGCAATTCCGCAGTCAGGGAAGTTTCTGTGTCCCATTCAATTGGTAAGGTCCGAGTGTAGCTATGGTGAAGATTACAGTTGCCGGCATCGGCTATGTTGGTGTGTCGAATGCCGTGATGCTGGCCCAGCACAATGATGTTACCGCCTACGACATCGATGCTGAGAAGGCGGAATTGCTCAACAACCGGATTTCTCCGGTCATAGATCCGGACATCGACCATTACCTTCAGAACAAGCCCCTTCGATTGAAGGCAACGGTAGACAATGCGGAAGCTTACGCCGACGCCGATTTCGTCATCGTCGCCACGCCGACCAATTATGATATCGAAACCAATTATTTCGACGTCAGCTCTGTGGTGCGTGTGCTCAAGGAGGTTCGGGAGTTCAATCAGACCGCGACGATCGTTATCAAGTCCACCATCCCGGTGGGCTACACACAGTCGGTCCGGCAGGAACTTGGCGACGAGCGCATCTTCTTCTGCCCTGAGTTTCTGCGTGAAGGAAAGGCATTGCATGATAATCTCTACCCATCGCGCATCGTTGTCGGATCCCATAGTCCAGAAGCACATCACTTTGCGGCGTTGCTACAAGCCGCTGCGATAAAAACTGATATTCCGGTTCTTTTCACAGGTCCTGGCGAGGCGGAAGCGATCAAGTTATTCGCCAACACCTATCTCGCCATGCGGGTGGCCTATTTCAACGAGCTTGACTCCTACGCCATCTCGCACGGTATCCAGACCCGGGAGATTATAGACGGCATCAGTCTCGATCCCCGGATAGGTAAGCACTACAACAATCCATCGTTTGGGTATGGCGGCTATTGCCTACCGAAGGATACCAAACAGTTGCTGGCCAACTTCCACGAGGTTCCTCAGAATCTCATTCGCGCCATTGTTGATGCCAACTCGACGCGCAAAGATTTTATTGCGGCCGATATCCTCTCGCGCCAGCCCAGCGTGGTGGGAGTGTACCTCCTCGCCATGAAGGCGGGCTCGGACAATTTTCGCGAATCCTCAATCCAGGGCATCATGGAGCGGATAAAGGCGCAGGACATCCCCGTCATTATCTACGAACCCAATTTCTCAGGCACCCAGTATTCCGGTTCTGAGGTCGTCTCGGATCTCTCGGAATTCAAGCGCCGCGCTGATGTCATCCTCGCCAATCGCTATACCACCGAGCTCGACGATGTGAAGAGCAAGATCTACACGCGAGACGTCTACGGTATCGATTGAAGGCAGGTGCTGGACGAGCCTCATCCCAAGAGTGGCTCTCTCAGCTGTCCGATCTCAGCGGCTCCGGGATGGGCCTCTGAGGCGCGCTGCGGCCAAGGTTCTAGGTATTTGCAAACCGGGATTGGATTTGCCCTTCTCATAGCCTGGGTTAAGGGCCGGATCATCAAACGCCCCAGTGTCATGTAATCTGCGAAGGCTTTCCTTCTCCTTGTCAAAACGGATCTTACTTTCGCCACTCTTGTCGGAGCCGCGTGACTGCGATTCATGATGATAGAGGCAGGCATAGGGCGTCCAGATGATGCGGTAGCCTGCCTTGTAGGCGCGCAGGCAATAGTCGACATCATTGTAGCCAACGGTAAAATTCTCTTCGTCCCAGGCGCCAATGGCGCGGGCGCATTCGCCGGAGATCAGCATGACCGCTCCGGTCACGCAGGTCATCGAATTGCGCAAATGAAGCCGCTTCATCGGGCCGCCGAAGTTGCTGGGCTTGTTCAGATACCAGTGACCTGCCAGGCCGCCGAGGCCGGTGATCACGCCTGCATGCTGTAGCGTGTTATCGCCGTAGAGCAATTTGGCGCCGACGATACCGGTGTCGTCAAAGTTCAGGCATGACACCATCTCCTTGAGCCAATTGCTGTCGATCACCTCGACATCGTTGTTGAGTAGCAAGAAATGCTCGCCCGAAGCATTGAACATTCCGCGGTTGATCGACCGCGAGAAATTGAACTTCTCTTCCTTGATCAGCGCTCGAAATCCGGGCTTTGTCCGTTCGTAGTCCGCGTACAGTTCCAGTACCTTCGGGTCCGTGGATCCGTTGTCGATCACGAGGACTTCGAACTCGGGATAATCCGTGCGTTCGTAAAGATTGCCAAGAATAGTCGAGATCAGATCAAACTTGTCCCGGTTGGGGATGATAATCGAGATCTTCGGCCAATCCGTCTCGTTGTCGACCGCAAATTCTACGCGATGCAGTGTGCTGGTCAGTGCCGGCTTCACCGTTACTGCGGTACCACCGCGCGCGAAGCGGTCTTTGATTGCGGTTCGCGCCGCTGCGGTGGCCGTTTCGATGAACTTTTGCGAGTAGGTGGCGGCGGTCCGGCGCCACCAGTAGGCGAGATAGGGAAGATGCAGGATCTGGCTTTCCGGTATCCCCTCNAGGTAGCGCAGCAGCAGATCATAATCCTGAGATCCGTCAAAGCCGAGGCGGAGATATCCGATACGTTCCAGCCGCTCTCGCCGGTACAGCGAGAAGTGATTGATGTAGTTAACACCCGTGAGCAGCACCGCGTCATAGGCGGGCTTCAGCATCACGCCTTGCGGCGCGAGTTTGTCATCCACCACCAGCTCGTCGGTGTAGACGAACCGGGCTTCGGGGTGCTGTGCCAGCGTGTTGGCGATGACTTTGAAAGCATGCGGGGCGATGACATCATCATGGTCGAGCAACGCGACCCAGGTTCCCGTAGCCTTCGCCAGACCGGCATTGGTGGCCTTGGCTATTCCGCCGTTGGTGGTGTTCCGGACGATTTGAATTCGGTCATCTTCAGCCCGTTCGTCGTACCATCTCAGCGTTTCCTCAGACGTCGACGCATCGTCACTCAGTATCAATTGCGTGCCCGGTATGTCCTGGTTTTCAAAGGAGCGCAGGAGGTCGTCGAGATACCGTTTGGGTGCGTTGTAGACCGGCACGACCGTGCTCAGCCAGATTGTGTCATCCGACGCTGGTAATGTTGCGGGCAATGCTTCGGCCAACTGGTATTGGGCTTGGGCGAACGCTGCGGCGTCGTTTCTCGATCGCCGCAGCGATGGCAGCCCTATATTCGGTCTGAACCGCGGTAGACGGCCGAGGTCGCAGCGTATGGCTTCTGCCATGTCTTCGGCNTTCCGGAGACTGATAGCGCGCTCGGCCTTTTGCCGGTTTGCATAGGTNTCGACCGAGAACTCGAATGTGCAGGGGAATGTCGCGGGATCGATACGCAACGCGCAGTTGATGCCAAACCGCCCGACATCAGCAATGATGACGAAGCGCCGGCCGATGGGCAAGGGCGTGGCATCTNTCTCGGTAAAGCCGGAGCCGCGCTGGATATAGGCTTGCGGATCAATGTCGCGATGATCGCATTCAAGGAAAACAACTATGATCGGTGAACGCAGAACCGGATAGTTGATCCTAAAAAACGGGTCGTTCCCGGTACTTTGCCAAGTGTTGGTTTCCGGTTCCCCGCTAGGGAGTAGATCGTTGGCTGCCGTGATGTCGAGCTTTACTCGATTGGTCATGCCTCCAGCATCCTCCTGCGGAAGATCCGCTCCAGCAGCAAGCCGAGGCATAACGAAGACATGCCGAATGCCAATGTATAGGTCTTATCGAGATATTTCTCGCTGTAGCCGAGATAATAGGCCGAGCGCATCCACTCCACCGTCTGGAAGACCGGGTTCCATGAAAGTGCGTAGGCAATGGGTTCGGGAAGCGCTGCCGGGACGAACAGGGTTCCAGACAAGAGATAAAACAGGATCATGGTCAAGGCATAGACCGTCGCAAAGACCGGCATGAACATGACNATAACNCCTGCAACGCTTCCGAANCCGATGGCGAGCAGCAAGCAGGCGAGATAGGCATAAGTGGCCTGGAAAGGATCAACNGGNTACGGATNGTCACCAAGGAACAGGAGGATTGCGAANAGGAAAATGAGGGTCAGGACCGCGGCCGTAATTTCGAGGAAAGCCCTGGCTGCCATGATNTCGAGGACGGTCACGACCGGAAACGACAACATCGGTCTGTTCAGGATGAGTGAAAGCGACATCCACCGGGAAACATATACGAAGGCNAGTGTNGGGATGAGNCCNGTCGCAAAAAACACTCGCAAGCTATTGCCGTACGGCGCTTGTCTACCCATTAGCTGATAGATAGCCAGCAAGATCAGCATGTGCGCCAGCGGCCAGATTGCAACNAGCAAAAATCCNAGGCCGTGATTGAAGAAGCGGCTCCGTATATCGCGCAGAACCACCGCACTCATCACGTTCCGCTTTTCCTGCAAAGCGTCACGGATTGATGTTTTCGGGCGCATGTNGGTGTGTGTGATAGTCATGAGCTAGCTGTCATGAAGCATGCAAAGGAAAGGAGTCGGTTTCATTTTCAGAGATCCACCTGACCACATCCGCCGTTGCATCGCGCGCACGCTGGCGCAGAGCAATGTCTTGCGTTAGCCGGCAGATCTCTTCAATCCAGGCGTCAGGGTCATGATTGACGAATATCTCTCCATTGCTCGCGCAATGCTGATAGACCTGGTTGTGTGACAGGATTGGCGCAGCACCCATCCGAACCGCGTCTATACGCTTGGTGCCTGCTCTGACGTCATTGATGCGGCTTCGAGCTAAAGGCACTAGAAGAATGTCGACGTTCGCTTCCTGGGTATGCTCGAGATAGTCTGTCCAAGTCTTGTTTTTATGGATAACGAATTGCCCTGCGGGCAAGCCCGCATTCTGCCACATCTTCGCAGTCTTTCCTGACGCAATCACCTCGAAGCGCAGGTTNCNGCAACGCNGTAGCGCNTCGCGGACNATCGGTACAAGGAACTTGTGTTCGGCCTCNTGACAGCCGCCNGTGTGAAACGCCATAACGACACGGTCATCATNGCTGTNTGNCGTTTTGCATACGTCATAGGTCTGCCTGGNCGGCAGCGGGCCGACGACCTTGATGCCNGCCCCGTTTCCAGCGATTGCCCTGCCCAAAGCGGGCGTCGAAACCCAGATATCCGTGAGAATGCGATTCAGGACCAACAGCGGAAATATTCCCACGGCTGCGAGATAAGCCTTGTAGTCCCACTCGCTTCGCTGGGCGACNAAGGTGGCGGCAATGTCGTCGTCAAGAAACAAGGCGNCGCCGGCGATCCTCTTTCGGTTTCGATACAACCACTGTANCTGCCNTGGNCGTATATACCNGCAGACGATGACAAAAAGGCCTTCGGGCTCGATATCATCGAGCCTATCCGCCAANTCGCGAACCTCCGTTGGATAAGGGGAGCGATTAAGCCGTTCTTCAAGATAATATGAAAAAGTCGGATTTCTTCCCTTTGTAAGGACCAGCAGCCTTTCAATCGCTTGCTTGTTATTTGCTGCCCGCGGATGAACCTGCGGTTTCGGAATTACCTTATACAAGATATCGCCAAATCCGCGGGTCAACATGGCCGGCTCAATTCGAAATCTGGTTGCGAACTGCATAAAGGATTCCGAGGAGTGCTCCCCATATNATGAGGCTTGCAGTCAGAATTAATACGATCAGCAGGACCCGTTTCGGATACATCGCTTCGTCGGGAACGCGAGGCTCGAGGAAGCTCTCGAGATAAAGCAACTGCTGGCGGCTGACGAACTGGATTTGTTCGAATGTTCCCAGACTGGCAGAGAATTGCTGTTCGGCGAGACTCTGAGCAAGTTGAAGCTGTGACATTTCCTGCGATACGTCGGCCAAGTTCCGCTTGTCTCCGGAGCTGCCTGCAACCTGGCTTTTCAGTTCAGCGATTTGCTGCTCCTTGCTGTCGATCTCNCGCTTGAGAACAAGCATCTGAGGAGCGTCGGCAGAAACAAGAGAGAGTTGTGCGTCATACCTGTGCTGTAAATTGAGCCTCTCGGTTTCCATCGCGCTGATCAGATTGGTCAGGATTGCGGAGCTGCTTTCGACCGTCAAAAGGCCGTCACGATTGCGGGCGCTGGCCAGCGCTTCCCGGGCTTCCTGCAATTGCTTCTTCGCATTTTCCAGATTGGTGTTTGACGTCGCGATGACATCTTTCCAGATCCGGTCATTCACCCGATTGACCGCGTATTCTGATGCCGAGAGAATTTCCCGCACCAGCATGGCGGAATCTTCCGCGGAAAAGGCTCGGACATAGACGGTAACGATCCCGCTTGAGGGATTCACCGTCGTGGAAACCATGTGCTTCCAGTATTCCAGCAAATCTTCACGGGAAGCATCTTCCGGAAGTCTCGCCCACCAATCAATCGATTCACGACCGAANACCTGGTGCAGATCAATATTCCGTTCAGCAAGGACGTCGAGCATTTCATGGCTCGAAATGAANTTGAGCGCGATTTGTGTGTCCTGAACAATCTTGGCGGAGGGAATGCCGGTGGCTTCNCCAAGCTGGTCGCTGCCGAGCGCNGGNGACGAGGATCTGACNGTGAAGCGTGTTTCGGATTCGTACTGGTCGGATGCCAGGTAGCCATAGTAGCCGATCGCGGTAATAGCCGGTACGATCACGCAAAAAACAAAAAGCAGGATTGATGCTAACTGGAACAACCGGTCGAGCATCCGCGGCCTGAGCCCGACCACTTTGAAGATGTTGCTTCTCGAAGAGGTCGATAGCCGCAAAAGCCGCGCAGCTGCAGTCAACCGAGCGGAGACTTCGCGACTCGCCTGGACCCCAGCTTGCTGATTGTGCACATCATTTTCTCCGTGCCCAGTCTGCATCATCGATATTGACCCGCACCTTCCATATGACTGTCTGCTTTCGGAGTGGCAATTATGCGGTGATGAATTCTAGCGGTTCAGCCGGTAATAGGCTGCTACGGCTTGTTCTACGTTGTCATAGAGTATCATGCGACCATCAACAAGCAGGACCCCTCTGTCGCAGAATTCCTCGATTGTCTTCATGCTGTGAGATACCATGATGACATTGGCAGATTTTCGGCGGCTGGCAAACGCGGTCTTGCATCTTTGCTGGAACCGCGCGTCGCCCACTGCGGTGATTTCGTCGACGAGGTAGCATTCGAACTCTACGGCCATTGAAAGGCCAAATGCCAGCCGGGCCGTCATTCCAGAAGAATATGTTCTCACCGGGGCATTGATGTAGTCACCGATTTCCGCGAAGTCCTCTACAAAACGCAGAACCCTTACGACGTCCTCGCCATAGGCGCGGGCAACGAATTGAANNTTNTCCTTGCCAGTCAGNAGNGCATTGAAACCGGATGCGAAACCCAGCGGCCAGGANACTCTGATGCTTTTCTTTATCGTNCCNGANTTNGGAAGCATGGTNCCGGCGATCATTCGCAATGTCGTGGATTTCCCCGCCCCATTAACGCCCAGAACGCCATAGGAATAATTGCTGTCGAATTCAAAATCGACGTGGTCAAGAATGATNTTCTTGTGCTTCTGCGTCTTGAAGTGTTTGGAAACGTTCTTGAACCGGATCACTGCGGCACCTAAAGCCTGTGATCTTCAACAGATGCCCATACCAGCGAGAGAAGCGCCCAGAACACGAGAAAACCCAGCGTCAGAAGCAATGGNGAAACGAAGCGGCGAGGATAGTAGGAGTCNTCGGGCAATGCCGGTTCGATGAACACCGTCAGGTAGAGTGCTTGCCGAAGTGCTGCGGTAAAGGCCTGATCGTAATTCTTCCTGGAGGTTTCGAAGAGCTTCTCGGCGACGATACGGTTCGTCTCGACCTGAGAATACTCGGTGATCAGGTTGGANAGTGCGGTATCTTCACTGCCGGCCATGCGTTGACGCAGATCGTCAATCTGCTTGGACAGGCTTTCTCGTGCATTCAGAAGCTGCTGATAGGACGGGGCGCCGGTGCTGTTTGATTGCCGCAAAACGAATATCCGACTGTCCAGTTCCATTGCCTGTGCCAGCAGGCCCGTAAGCAAGGTGCTGGTCTGGGTGGCTTCATCTGCCGGACTGAGAAACCCGGTCTGCTTCTGCAGCCGGTTCAGGTCGGCGAGGGCTTCGCGGTACTGCGCCGTTGTTCTGTCGACTTCCTTNTGATAGCTCGCCAGCAGGTCTTCGCGCGCACGAATGGTCAGTTCGTTGACCAGCTTTTCGCTTTCTTCCAATATTGCCGAAGCCAGCCGGACGGAATCCTCCGGTTTGAAGGTGCGAACTGTCAGGGTAACGATGCTGGACGGGCCGTCGATATAGGCGGTCACATGGTTGGCCCAATAATCCAGGAATTCTTCACGCGATGCATCGGGCTCGAGGCGGCTCCAGAAATCGGCGCTGGGAGATTCGAAAATGGCTCTGTAATCGATCTTCCCGTCCAGCCGGTCGAGGATCTCCGAGGATCGTATGAAGCTTGTTACGACATAGGAATCNTGGTTCGCGGCTCTCATGCTGATGAGATTTCCGCTCATGCCGGCAGCGTCGCTGTCATCCCCAAGNGAGCGCACGGCAAAACGGGCTTCAGCGGTGTACTGGTCCGATGCGATCAACGAGAAATAAATGATCGATATCACAGAAGGAACGATCACCAGCAAGATGAACGTAATTATGGACCAGGGCGGTTTGCGGCCTGATTGCGTAGTCGGTACCACAGAGGGGTCAAAGTCGAGCGTCGGGATTGTCTGCGGAGAAATCTGCCGGCGCCTGTCGAAACCGAAACGGCTCAACCAGCCGGCACGCTGCGCTTTCTGAGCCGTTTCCACCCGCGGCTGGTCGTCTTTCGTACGCGTTTCCAACGAATTCGTCATTTGGCCCCCTGCATCAGTGTCGCGGGCTCGGGTGTCACGGCCTTACGTATATAATAGTCAAAGATCAGATCTTCTTCCAACATCATTTCGGCGATGTGTATCGTACGCAATCTATCGGCAATNTGCTCGAGAAGTGAATATCGAGGCGTAATCGGTAGTTCTTCGGTNGGTATACTGAGCAAATCACTGATCGTTTGATGGAAATGTCCNACGTCATTGTCGTANCCAACCGTGGTGAAGCGCGAAACCGCGTCTATCGCAGCGGATATGTCCCGCCGGGTAATCTGCTGTTCCGGATCCGAGCATACTAGCTGCCGCGTGATCGGCGACACCAAAACGTTCCTGACTTTGCTATCAGCCCTTTTCAGGGCGCGCTTGAGCTCCCCTTCATCGCGCAGATTGACGTCGGCAAAATGACGGGCCGCCGGTTGCAGGAAGATATGATCGCGGTCACTCAGGAAGGTAATAGGTTCGCGTGACAANCGTTTGAGGATGAANAGGCGGCTGGCCATCTCGTAGTACGGCTCAGGTATCGAGCCAACAAACATGAATCCCTTGTCGAGAAACTCTTCGTAACTACGCAGCTGTAACCGGCCACTGACATAGATGGATTTAACGGCATTNAGATGGAACATCTGCAATGTCGTTTCGTTTCCGAACCGCTCGGCTCCCGACATGGCATACTGGAAATAATGCCCGCATTGCTTGTCGAGCCTGGGCGCAGGGATCATCGCCAACTCGATCCTGAACATCTTCATGTCGAGTATCTTGCGCGTCCCGGGCCTGCGGTAGATCAGCAGGCCGCTGTCCGCGTCATGAATGGAAAGGCCGGATTGCGTGGCCAGGTCGGGAACCGTGTTGAGGTCAATCCGGAAGCCGACAAGTCCCGTCGCGTGCCTGCCGGAATCCACTGCAGCTTGCCGGAACTGATCGCAGGGATGCAGAAAAGATGATCCATCATCCAAGGTGACCTTCACGACAGGTTTGTTGGAAAAGCTATCCGGTATCAGGTAGCCCTTTACGTAATCTCCGCCATCATATTCGAGGTTGAACAGCAATTGACCGATCCGAATGTCCTTCTCAAGAGGCCGTTTGCGGACTCTTCCTTGCAAAAACCGATATGCACGGTCCTCCGGCATGATTCAGATTCACATCCAGCTCGACTATGTCAACGTATCCATAGTGCGACAGAAGTGACAGAATTTCGGCCTTGCGCATCCAGTAATGCTTATCCCGCATGCCACCGCAGAACGACGCATTGGTGTTTGCCTGTTGATAGCTTCGTTCGTGGTAGTGCAATTCCATGCCATCAAGATAGCGAATCTCCACCTTTCCGCTGAAAGGCAGATTTCTCAGATCGGAAGGTGGCATCGCCTCTTCATCATAGAAATGGGTCCATATGAAGATTGCGTTCGACCGNGCNGCAATTTTCTTCAGGAANTCGGCNGGATCATCCATGTGGTAAAGCACACCCGAAGCGATCGCCAGATCGTAAACGGTTTCGGTCTCGCTCAACCAACTCCGGATGTCGCCCAGATAGAAATTGGCGCGATTCAGTTTCAGGATTTCCTTGGTGACNAGGCATCGCAANTAACATTGCTTGTTTGCCTCAACGGCATCTATTCTGGCGGGCTTTCGTCCGTTGAGGATGTAGGTGTGCATCCCCTCAAGCGGACCCACCTCAAGAACGCTCTTNCCCTCGATCGAACCGTAGCTTTCAAGCGCGGATAGAATTCGCTCGTCGGCGAAAAGCGGGATATTGCCTGCAGACAGCCCGAGATTACTCGGAAATGCGGAACTCCATCCGGGCAACAGGTCGATTGCATTCTGATGGGTCGGCAGCCGCATTTCATATTGAGTGAATTCTTCGGCTGCAGATATGTCGCCTGATTTTCGGAAAGCCTGGTGTGGGGCCCAGCTTTTGAACCACCTTTCAAGACCCAATCGAAGCTGAAAAATACCCATTGAGAGTCTGTGAATCATGGAAAGTTCCGTCTCAGGCCAAGGTCATAAGTTTGAAAAGCAGACACATACAGTACTCGGTGTCCGCGATGGAGACGTTTGCTCTGGAGCTTGAATAGCGTGATCTTCATCCATTCTGGATCGGAGTGTGCGGTATGCAGCTACTTTACTTCGCATATCGAATGGTTGTTTCAGTTCACTTCTCTTTNTGATAGNNCGTTACGTTTCAAAATCCTCAATATGCTCAGTGCCGGTGAATAACGACAAGACGAGTCTATTTACCGGTCATGTAAGAAAATCAAGACACCCCGACAGATAAATCCCAGCGAACCAGCGGGACGATGCCGGNTGAGTGGGGTGCAGGATTGAGTGTGACGTTTGCNGCTCTTGCCGCATGAAAAGCTAGCGTGGAGTAGCCTTGATTTTCAACAAATTCTGTATTGAAAACGGCNNAATATAGGTGTTCCTGANTGAAATCAATCATGCACCTTGCCCTCCGTCAAGTAAACGTTTCACGATGATCGAGGACGAGTGTCTCCAATCAGGTGCCCGGTAGTCGAAGATTTTCTCCGCCTTCGTACAGTCGAGACGGGAATTCGACGGTCGCGCGGCTGCGGTGGCAAATTCCGCTCCAGGTATGGGTTTGATTTTCGCGCTCGAGTAGCCGGCAAGTTCACTCTCATCCAGCAGATGAGCGGCAAATCCAGCCCAGGAGGTGGAGCCTGTTCCGGCCATGTGGTAGATGCCCCACTCCTTGAAACCAGGTCGCAGTGCAGCCCTTGCGGCCGCCAGTACTCCATCAGCAAGGTCGAGCGCCGAGGTCGGATTTCCCGTCTGGTCGTCAACAATCTGCAATTCTTCGCGCTCGGCTGCCAGGCGAAGAATCGTCTTGACGAAATTCTTGCCGAACGGGCTGTAAACCCAGGCCGTGCGGATGATCAGATGTCGCGGATTAGCCGCAGCGACCAAGGTTTCGCCGGCAAGTTTGCTGGTGCCATAGACCGATAAAGGATTGGTCGGCGCAGTTTCGGGGTAGGGGGCGCGAGCGAGGCCGTCGAAAACGTAATCGGTCGAAATCTGAATAATTGGCAGTCCCAACTGCTCCGCGGCCCGGGCCACGGCGCCTGCGCCGTCCGCATTTACAGCAAATGCCGCATCCGCGTCGCTTTCGGCTTTGTCTACCTCGGTATAGGCGGCGGTATTGACGATCAGATCGGGATTGCAGCAAGCGAGTGCCTGGGAAATGCCTTCGGGGCGAGACAAGTCAAGCTCGGGACGGCCAAGACACACCAGTGTAATATCCGGGTCAATCGCCGCGCGCTCCCGAAGCGAACGGGCAAGTTGACCCTGCTTGCCAGTCACTGCGATCCTCATTAACTCAAACTGCCTTCTTGCCCAGCCGGGCACCCATATATTTTTGTGCGCGAATTGGCTTCCACCACCACTCGTTGGAAAGATACCAGTCGATCGTCTTCTCTATGCCGCTTTCGAATGTCTCTGAGGCAAACCAACCGAGTTCCTTCTCGATCTTGCTCGGGTCTATCGCGTAGCGCCGGTCATGGCCGGGGCGATCAGAGACCAGGGTGATCAGGTCGCTATAGCTCTTACCGCCAACTCGTGGCCGCTTGATGTCGAGAATCTGGCATATCGTATTGACCACATCGATATTGCGGCGCTCGGCGCGGCCCCCGATATTGTAGCTTTCCCCCAGACGGCTACGCGTTGCAACGGCTTCGAGCGCTGCAGCATGGTCTTCGACAAAGAGCCAGTCACGAACGTTCTCCCCCTTGCCATAGACCGGAAGCGGCTTGTTATCGAGGGCATTCAGAATGACCAGCGGGATGAGCTTTTCGGGAAAGTGGAACGGGCCGTAATTATTCGAGCAGTTCGAAAGCACGACCGGCAGGCCATAGGTATGACACCAGGCCCTGACCAAATGGTCAGACGCGGCTTTCGATGCGGAATAGGGTGACGATGGCGCATAAGGCGTCTCTTCGGTGAACGCTCCGCCGTCGAATGGCAAATCGCCGAACACTTCATCGGTTGACACATGGTGAAACCGGAAGCGGCTCGCGCGGTCGGAAGGCAGGCTGTCGAGATAGGCCCGCGCTGCGCTGAGCAGCCGGAACGTCCCGACTATATTGGTCTCGATAAAGGCTTCGGGCCCGTCAATCGAGCGATCGACGTGGGTTTCCGCCGCCAGATGCATGATGACGTCGATCTTTTCGTCGCGAAGGATATTTGCAACAGCTTTGCTGTCGCAAATGTCAGCCTTCACAAAACGGTAATTCGGATAGTTCTCGATCTGGCGTAGGGACGTCAGGTTGCCCGCATAGGTCAGGCGGTCGAGATTCACCACCCTGTTTTCCGGGTTCATCACCAGGCGGCGGCAGACCGCCGAGCCGATGAAGCCAGCACCGCCGGTAACCAGAAACCTCATATAGTTACGCCCTTCAAGAGTGGAATCCGGTATCGGTATCAGCCAGCGATTTCGCCTCGCGGTCTTTTGTCGACAACGCGTCGATGTTGATATCGATCGGCCAGTCGATGCCTATAGCCGGGTCGTCATAACGGATGGACCGGTCATTCGCTCGCGAATACGGGGCTGACACTTTGTAGAGAAATTCGGTATCCGGCTCAAGCGTCAGGAAGCCGTGGGCGAAGCCGGCCGGAATGAAAAGTTGATTGCCTTTCTCAGCACTCAGCTCGACGCCCACCCAGTGGCTGAACGTCGGCGAACCAACGCGGACATCGACGGCCACATCGAAAACACGGCCTCGTGCAACTCGCACCAGCTTGGCCTGAGCCATCGGCGGTGTCTGCAGGTGCAATCCGCGCAAGGTNCCGGTTTCACGGCTGAGCGAATGGTTGTCTTGGACAAAGTCAACGTCAATGCCGCCGTCAAGCCACACAGACTTGTTGTAAACCTCTGAAAAAAAGCCCCGATCGTCTGCGTGGCGATCGGGCACAACTTCTATCAGCCCGGAAATGGCGAGTTCGAAAAACTGCGGCATCAGGCGAGGTCTTTCACCAACTGGCGCAAATAGGCACCGTAATCTGTTTTTCCCAGTCCCCGCGCAATTGCCAGGACATGCTCGGCGCCGACCCAGCCGTTTTCAAGGCCGATTTGCTCGAGGCATGCGATCTTGATGCCTTGGCGATGTTCGATGGTGCGCACAAAGGACGACGCTTCATGCATGCTATCGGGCGTGCCGGTGTCGAGCCAGGCATAGCCGCGGCCCAGTTGCTGAACGNACAGGTCTCCGCGCTGCAAATAGGTCCGGTTNACATCGGTGATCTCGAGNTCTCCACGCTTGGANGGTTNGATCGCGGCNGCGATGTCGAGAACATCGTTGTCGTAAAAGTAGAGGCCTGTCACCGCCCAGCTTGATTTTGCGACCTTCGGCTTTTCCTCNATGTCGGTGGCCTGGCCGGTTTCNCCGTCAAAAGTTACCACCCCGTACCGTTCCGGATCGCGAACTTTGTAGGCAAACACAGTGGCGCCGGAGGGGCGCTGGATGGCCTCATGACACATTNCCGAGAAGTTGGCGCCGTAAAAGATGTTGTCTCCGAGTACCAGGGCACAATTATCCCCGCCGATAAAGTTACGCCCGATTATGAAGGCTTCTGCCAACCCGTTGGGCTCAGCNTGTTCGGCATAGTCTATGGATATGCCGTAATTCGAGCCGTCGCCGAAAAGTCGTTGAAATATATGCAAGTCTCTTGGGGTTGATATGAGTAGAATTTCACGAATTCCTGCAAGCATCAGGACGCTCAACGAATAATATATCATTGGCTTGTCGTAGATCGGCAGCAATTGCTTGGAGATAACTTGGGTCATTGGGTTGAGGCGCGTACCATTGCCGCCCGCAAGTATTATACCCTTCATGATAATTCCTTGATCGGAGTTCCCTGCATTGCGGTTCCAGGGTCGTAATGCAATGAGAATGTGCGCCGTAGAGAAAACCACCTTGGCGCTGTGAAGTCCACACCGGTCATAATCAACCTGATCCGCTCCGCTAGAGCATCTTGGGTTCTCTCTATGCCGCCATACATTTGAACCTCCGGACANGTCCCCGCCACTACCAAAAGGTAGGCGTGGGTTATGCGTTACGGTCGNGACCTCACCCGANTGNACGCGAATCGTGCTGAAAATGGGACATGAACAGTTTCTCTCCCGCGCTACCGGCTCCNCCGTTGCATTTTTGGCCCTATCCTTCCCAGATTTCCAGCACTCCTGCCGCCATAATACGGTCTCCTGAACCTTGACAGTAGGACGTNCGGGTGGAGGAATGACTGGCCAATACTCGCGATCCGGTACGCTAAAAATAATAAGGAAAGATAAGGGCGGCCTGAATGAAAGTGGAAAGCACTGCAATTGAAGGTCTCTTCGTCATCAGGTCGAACCGGTTGGACGATGGCCGCGGCTTNTTTCGCGAAACCTGGCGCTGGTCCATATTGGCGGAAGCACTGGGAAGGGTGCCTCGCCTGCGGCAAAACAACCATTCCCGCTCGGCNGCGGGCGTNCTCCGAGGGTTCCACAAGGANGAGTGGGACAAGCTGATCTATGTTCCACGCGGGACAGCGACCTGCGCNATCGGCGATCCGAGACCACAAAGTGCGACTTTCGGCAAGGCGGTCAGGTTCCTTCTGGGCGATGCCCCNGGCGAACATATGCGCCTGTTCGTCTCAAGTGGCCTGTGCAACGCCTTCTACTGTCATACCGAGGTCGACTATCTCAACGACGTCTCGGAGGAGTATGATCCAAGACTGCGCGCGGGCATCCGCTGGGATGATCCGACTTTCGCAGTCGGCTGGCCCGACCCGTATCCGATCTTGAGCGACGTCGACAGGTCCTTGCCGACGCTGGAGGAATTCATTTCGGGTGTACCCGCCAACCTGTAGAGGCATGGGGCCGTGAGCGATCCGACTTTCACCGTGCTGATGCCCACCCATCGTCGCGTGGACGTCATTCATCATGCCATCGGCTCGGTGCTGGCCCAAACATGCGGCGAGTTCGAACTATTCATCGTTGGTGACGGCGCGGCGGAGGGAACCCGCGAAATCGTCGAGAGCTTCGGCGATCCGCGTATGACTTTCTTCGATCTTCCCAAAGCGCCCCACTACGGATACGCGAACCGCAATGCGGCGCTCAAGCAATCGTCCGGCCGATACATCGCCATGTGCAGCGACGACGACCTGCTTTTTCCGGATCATCTGGAACGCCTGAGAGCGGCGCTCGATGACGGGGCCACGCTGGCCTATTCGCAAGCGCTCTGGGTTTCCACCGACGGAATTGCTGCGCCGTTCCTGACCAATCTCGAGAACGAAGACGAACTGGCCCACTTCATGNCGATCGCCAATTCGATACCGGCGAGTTGTTTTGCCTATAGGGCCGATGCGCTCGAAAGCCGAGACGCATGGCCGGAAGANATCCCGCGCGCTGCCGANTGGGAGCTTTGGAAGCGCNTCCTCGCGGCCNGCCCGGAGCNGNCGNCAAGCTATGTCGANGTGCCGACCGTTCTGCATTTNGCGGCAGACTGGAAGCAGTCCCGCTTTTCGCTGATGCCTCAANTGAAGGCTTATATAGAGCTAGCCGAGGAATCGGTTGCATGGCCATCCGAGTTGAGGCTCGACGTTCGCNCGGATGNGCCCGAGCAAGCCGCNTATNCCAATGCGATGGGTTCGGATCCGGTCGGATGGAGTTCANCTGTCCGTGCCGCTGCACGAGATCTCACCGTTCGGGTTGCCTGGCATTCCGTTTGTACGCATTCATCCAAGCTCGAAATGCTCGCCAATGCCGAGAACGAGGCNAGTCGCTTGCAGGCTGCGCTCGCCGATCGGGATGCCGAGAACGAACGATTAAATACGACTCTGGAGGAGCTCTACGCTCGACCGTGGTGGAAGCGGCTGATCCACAATCGCTGAAGGGAGTTGTATCAGGGTGCCGCCGACGCGCGATCCGGGTGGGATGCTGAGCTGCGATCTTGACCAAGCATACGATGTCTCGATCGTTCAGTTCGCGGCGGAAGAGGGGCTCCGCAGTTTTATCGAGGCTTCATCTTCGACAGGACAAGCCGCTTGAAGTGCGCATAGAGCCAGATGGACAGATCCAGCGCGCCATTGACGATCGGCGCACGAACCTGCTGTCCCGACAGGTAGACGTCACGCTCGCTGAGAACCCTGTGGACCCGGGGTCGGAATGCGCGGCGATATTTCTGTCGCAAGCTATGCCGAAGNTCCATGAAGTTCTGGTCCATACGGCCTTTGCTATCATGGCGTATATGNAAATCNATGACANAGGCCGTCCAGCCGAGAATATCCGCGACTATGCATAGGTCAGTTCCGTACCAGTGATAGCCCGACAAATCCCGTGACAGTGCCAGATTGGCCTCGTTACGGACGATGATGAAATTTTCATCCAGGCTGACGACATGGCGAGGAAAGGGGCCNCCGGTAGATTGATNGGAGGAATAGGGNTCGGATATCCGNATGAAGCGCCGCCCCTGACCATCCACGCCTGCATTCCCGCANAGCCCCCANTGCGGATCCTGACCGGAAAGCTGAGATAACAGCCGGTCCAGGGTTTCACGGTCGTCATCAAGGCCAGCGATATCCTGGTGACAGAGGATGATATAACGGCCGCTGGCCTTCCGCAGCAGCAAATTGTAGCCGGAAAAGGCGTCTGCCTGGTTGGCGACAGTGTTGTCGATATAGAGAAATTCGCAATCGCCCGCATCAAATCCGAGACGCTGAAAGGACTCAACCATACGTTCGTAGCGGGCGAAATCATTCACCAGCGTGCAGAACGAGTACATGACCATATCGGTCACTACTTGCGCACGAGCATGATATCGAAGAATGTCCATGGAAAAACATTTCGCGCCGAGAACCAGAGTGCCAGTTGGTATTCGACTATGCTGCAGAGCGTCAATAGGCGTTCACGAGGTCAGAGGTCTCTGTCGAGCGGCGATTTTGATTCAACCCTGGCGTTTATTTGCCGTCGCAACNCCNAGATAATCCCGGGGCAGGCCGCTNCAAAAGACAGCGAGCTATTTTCGCTGAGGGGCGCAAGTGNCAATATCATCGCTTCGAGTATGANCAGCGGGACATGTCGTTTCATGAAGGCCCTCAAATATCTCAATCTGCCGTTCTGGATTCTCGGAATNGCCGGAGCCGATAAATCACTGCGCAACAATCCCGTCCTTGGAAGTCCGTATCTGAATCGGTTGGGGCTTCATCGGACCCGTGTGTCAGTGGCGGCGAAAATGGCNGAGGCCCGGCGCGCGCGCCTGGCNCCGAGCNTNTCGGAANCNGANCGCAGNTTCTTTGACGAGAATGGCTACTTCNTCACAGAGGATTTCCTGCCCAAGGAAGATTTNGAGGCCTTGCGCAAGGCNGCCTACGAAGAGCGGTTTGAGGCACGTGAAATGCGACAGGGCGAGGCGGTCACCCGGATGGTGCCTTTGCCACCCAGGGTTCAGGATCGCCATCCCGCTGTCGCCAGAGCCCTTCGGGATCCGCGGGCTTTGGCCCAGATCCGCTATGCCGCCTCACAGGGAGGCGAGCCTATCAGTTTTTTCCAGACCGTGATCGTTGAACCTTCCGGTCAGAAGGATCCTCAATCCAACGTCCATTCGGACACTTTCCACGCCACCTCCAAGGCATGGTTGTTTCTCGAGGACGTGAGGGAGGAGGACGGGCCCTTCTGCTTTGTCCCCGGCTCCCATCGGCTGACGCCGGAGCGGCTCAACTGGCAGTATCAATGTTCTCTTTCTGCCGCCACCGATCCCGACAGTCACCATGCCAGCGGATCCTTCCGGATACGGCCCGAAGAACTGACAGCACTGAACCTGCGCCAGCCCGTTCGCATGGCCGTCCGCGCGAACACGTTGATAGTTGCCGATACATTTGCCTTTCATGGACGCACCCCGTCGGACAAGCCGACGATTCGCTGCGAACTGCATTGGCACATGCGCCGCAATCCGTTTCTCCCGTGGACGGGCCTCGACCCCAAGTCCTTGCCCGGAATTCGCGGGCGAGAATTGGAACTGTTCATGGCCGTTTCGGATGCGAAGGAAAGATACCTGAACAAGCCGCACATCTGGCGGCCGGTTGGTGCGGTTGCTGTCAACGCGCCAGCTCACATTTGAACAGGCCCGCCAACGCTGGTTGGCGGGCCTGACAGCAGCCTGAAAGCCGGTTGGCGTTATTGACGCACGGACGTCACATCATCTTCCGAAACCGCCGGTGCTGAATTGCCCCAGGCGCTGCGCACGAAAGTCGCCAGCGTAGCAACCTCGGCATTGGAAAGCCGATCGCCAAAGGCCGGCATTGCCAAGCGTTCGGGACGCTTTTCAGTAGATGGCATTGCAGCGCCATGAAGAATGACCTCCGTCAGCCCCTTGGTCGTTCCTGCCGTCACAAGCGAATTGTCGGCGAGGGCCGGGAACACGCCGGGGGCGCCCTTTCCGTCCGGCATGTGGCAGGCGCTGCAGTTGTCGAGATAGAGCCGTTCTCCATCAGATAGGTCTGCCGCGGCCTTGAGCTTGGCCGTCGTGGGATCGTCGGCGGCATCGAGGCGGTCCGTCGTTCGCTCATCGGAGGCTGGCTGCGGCTTGGGCGTGACGTCGGAAATCGCCCGCAGATAGGCCACCATCGCGTCGGCGTCCTCATCCTTCATGTACTGAAGTGAACCCGCGACGACGAGTTGCATCTCCCCGACGACCGCGGAGTGGGCGTTGCGGCCGGAGATAAGATAGTCCTTCAAGGCCTCGTCGGACCAGGTCTGCAGGTGCGCGCTGGCCGTCCGCAGATCCGGTGCCGACCAGCCTCCAATTTCGCCGCCTGTCAGGAAGGCGGGATTGTCGGCGTTGCTGCCGTCCTGAGCCATGATCTCGTTGCGCGGGCTGTGGCAGGCGGCGCAATGGCCGAGTGCCTGCACGAGGTAAGCGCCGCGGGCAAGCTGATCACTTTCGGACGCCTTGTCATCCGGGCGGAATCCGGGCTTGCCGAGCGCCACCCAGTTCCACAGACGGATGCCCCAGCGCTGGTTGAACGGAAAGTCGAGCTGGGTCTGCTTCACCTGATTGTCGACCGCGGCGACATCGTTCTGGATATAGTCCCAGACGGCCCGGATATCCTCTTCCGTCATATGCCGGTAGTTCTCATAGGGCATGGCCGGATAGAGATGCACGCCGCCCGGCGCGATGCCGTCGACGAGAGCGGCATGGAATTGGTCGTAGGTCCAGTCGCCAATACCGGTCTCCGGATCCGGGGTGATGTTGCTTGACCAGATCGTGCCCATGGGGCTTTCGATGGCCCGCCCTCCGGCAAAGGGCTTGCCGCCGTCGGCTGTGTGGCAGGACTGACAGTCGGCCATCTGCGCGGCGTATTGCGCTTGGCCGGGGGCCGGCTTCCAGTCGGCGGCGATCGTGCTGTCCGGCTTGGTCAGGACGGGGGGTACGAAGATGATCGCCGCCAGCGCAACGATGCCGATGACGACGAGTGCGAGGATGATGCGAAGAAAGGTTTTCATATCCGCGCTCCTCACATCAATGGTCTTGGGTTGGGCAGGTAGTCCTTGCGCAACGCGTCGAGTGCCCAATAGGCGAGACCACCGACCGCACCTGTCGGATTGTACTGAAGGTTCTGGGGGAAGGCAGACGCGCCCATGACCCAGACATTGTGGCAGTCCCAGCTTTGAAGATGGCGGTTGATCGCCGAGGTCTTCGGGTCGACGCCCATGATCGCACCACCGACATTGTGGGTCGACTGGTAGGGCCGCACGTCATATTGCGCGCCATCGCCCTTGTAGCCCGATGCCATCGCATCCGGGTTCATGCTCTTGGCGAGCTCCTCGATCTTGGACTTCATGAACTGGGTCATCTTGATGTCGTTGTCCTTCCAGTTGAAGGTCATGCGCATCAGCGGACGGCCATGGCGGTCCTTGTAGGTCGGATCGAGATCGAGACAGGTATCGCGATAGGCCATGTTGGAGCCGTGCGAGCCGATCGACAGATTGTGGCCGTACCATTCACCGACGGCTTCCTTCCAGCCTGCGCCCCAGGAGGGCGTCCCCGGCGGAAGAGACATTTGCTGAATCGGACGGCCGCCGGTGTGTGCGCCGGTGATGTAGCTGCCGCCGATGAACCCTTCCTTGCCGAAGTCGATCTGTGACATCGAGAAGTCGTCGATCGTCATGCCGCCGGAGCCTGTGCCCACGAACGGATTGAACATCTTGTCCTTGAACCAGAGGCTGGTGCCGCCGGTCATCTGGTAGGCGTAGTTGCGTCCGACGACGCCCTCTCCGGTATTCGGATCGTAGGGCTGGCCGATTTCGGACAGCAGCAGCAGATGGACGTTGTGCAGCGAATAGGCGCAGACCAGCACGAGATCGGCTGGCTGGAATACGTCCTCGCCGGTGTTCTCGTCGAAATAGGTCACGCCCTTGGCCGTCTTGCCGTCGGCAGCCTTTTCGATCTTCAGCACCTCGCACCTGGTCTTGTAGCTGAAGTTCGGCTTGCGCTTCAGCGCGTCGAGAATGCAGACCTGAGGAGATGACTTCGAATAATTGTTGCAGCCGAAACGCTCGCAGAAGCCGCAATAATTGCACGGGCCGAGCTGCATGCCGTAATCGTTGACATATTGCACCGAGGCGTTGGCCGAAGGACGCGGGAACGGATGGTACCCCATCTTGCGGGCGGCCTCGGCGAAGAGGTCCGAATCCCAGGTGTTCTTCAGTGGCGGCATCGGGTAATCGGCCGAACGCGGCGCCTCGAACGGGTTGCCGCCCTCCTGGATCTCGCCATTGATGTTGCCTGCCTTTCCGGCAATGCCTGCAACACTTTCGAACTTGGTCAGGAACGGCTCCATTTCCTCGGCTGTCACGCCCCAGTCCTGAAGCTGCATGTCCTCGGGAATGATATCGGCGCCGAAGGTTTCCTCGACATAGGACCGCAACCGATATTCGACTTCCTGCGGGCGCCAGGTCTGGCCGTTCCAATGCACGCCTGCGCCGCCGACGCCGTCGCCCGGCAGAAACGAGCCGAGATGACGATAGGGAAGGGCGGTTTCGTCCGTGTTGTGGCGCACGGTCAGCGTGGAGTTGACCGGCTTTTGCATCAGCCCGTAGCGGATGCCGTATTTCAATTCGTCGAAGACGTTGGGGTACTGAAAATCGGGAACGGTGTTTCTGTCTTCGCCGCGCTCGAGCGCGAGGATTTCAAGCCCTTCGGCTGCCAGTTCGATACCCATGATCGCGCCGGTCCAGCCGAGCCCGATGATGACGACGTCTTTTTTGGGGTCTGTTCTCGTTGCCATGGTTTATGCCCTGTCGCCGTCGATCGATACGGGACCGAGCGGATACTCCGCATTCTCGCGGCCCGGCCAGGACGTGTAGGCGCCACGCGCGCCGGGGAAGCCGACATAGACCCAGGCCTGCATGTCGTGATTGCCGCCATACATGGGATCGGCAAAATAGCCTTCCTTGGTGTTGGCGAGAAGAAACTGGAAGAAATCGCGCAGCTCGGGCGCCAGCGGCACTTCCGCTTTCTGCAGCGATGTCAGGGCCGCATCCTGCTTTGCGGCGTCGAGGTTTTCGAAGCTGTCGCCATGTGTCTCCTTGCACCAGTCCTGAAACACGGGGATCGCCTTGCGATAGATTTCCGCAGGTGTCAGCGGGCTCTGAAAGCCGAGCGTCGGTTTGGCCGAGGGATCGAACGGTCCCTCCATGTACCAGGTGGCAGCCTGGCCGAACTCTCCTGCAAGCTGCTTGTCGATAAAGACAGGCACCCGGCATTCGATCGCACCGGGCCCATCGCCATCCGATGGAATGAGCCGGGCGCAGGCGGCCATCACGAAGGCCCATTCCGCGTCATCGAGATAGGTCCGCTCGTATTGATCGAGCGGCGGCGGAGCTTCCTTTTCCGGCGCTTGCGCGTGAGCCGAACCGGTGAACGAAGCTATGGCCACCCCAGCCGCGCTTCCCTTGAGGAAACCGCGCCGGGATGGCCGTCCTGGCATATCTCTCATGATGTTTTCCTTTCGCCGGCGGATGCCGGACAAGTCGTTGCCGCTGGTGCCAGATCTCCGCCAAGATCTCTCGGTTCGGCGATCAATCGATCGCCTCCGAACTCACCAATACAAGAATCTATATGCCTATTTTAGAATGTCTCAAGGCAGGTTCGGGCATTTCGCTGTCTGCCGCCAGATTTCACAACTTTGACGCATTGGTTTCAATTTTAGCGCGCGCTACTCTCTCAAAAGGTCCAAGACGAAGGCGGGATTTATTCTCGCGGGCGCTCATTGCCGTGTCTCCAAGTGCCGGAGCGACACCCGCGCTGCTTGTTTTCGGGTGAAGTTTGTCGCCCGTGCAACCGTGTCATCAAACATTCGCCGAACTGTCGCGTGCGCGTCACGGGACCGATCCATTAGGCGGGCTCTGACATGGAGTTCCGCATGACACGACAATCTCTCGACATCAAAGGTATCGGCAAAAGCTTCGGCGGCGACGATGTCCTGAAAGGCATCGATATCTCGGTGCGCGCCGGTGAGTTCATCTCGCTGGTAGGCATGTCGGGCTGCGGCAAGTCCACGCTGCTGCGGATCATCGCCGGCCTCGAGCGCCCCGACCGCGGGCAGATCATGATCGGCGAGACCGATGTCACCGGAATGGACCCCAGCGACCGGAACCTTGCGATGGTGTTCCAGTCCTACGCGCTCTATCCGCACATGACGGTACGCGACAACATCGCCACACCGCTCCGGATGCGCAAGCTGTCGCTGTCGGCTCGGATGCCGCTGGTCGGTCGGCTTACGGCCTCTGCCGAGGCGCTGAAGGATATCGATGCAAGCGTGATCGAGGCTGCGGAAACGTTGCAGATCGCGCATCTTCTCGACCGCAAGCCGGCCCAACTCTCCGGTGGTCAGCGCCAGCGTGTGGCGCTCGCCCGCGCGCTGGTGCGGTCGCCGGCGGCCTTCCTGATGGATGAGCCGCTCTCCAATCTCGATGCGAAGCTGCGCGCCCATATGCGTGACGAACTCGCCAATCTCCATCGCCGCCTCGGCGCGACCTTCGTCTATGTCACACATGACCAGGTCGAGGCGATGACGATGTCAAACCGCATCGCACTGATGAGCGAAGGGCGGATCGAACAGCTCGGCACGCCGTCCGATCTCTACCAGCGCCCGGCGAATCTCACGGTTGCGCGTTTCATCGGTTCGCCGGCGATCAATCTGATCCCGGTCGAGATCGCATCCAATGGTGCGATCGGTGCCTATGGGCGCGACCTCGGCATTGCTGCCGCCCGGTCGCAAGCAGGCCAGGTGGCAACGCTCGGCATCCGCGCCGAGGATCTTGTGCCTGCTGCCCACGGACTGCAGATGCAGATCGAGCGCATCGAGATGCACGGCGCTGATCGCTATGTCCACGCCTCGCTGATTGCCGATGCGAGCCATCAGGTCACCATGCGTCTCGCTGCATCGGAGGCCCTTCCGGCTGGTGACGACGGTATTCTCACGGTCGGTTTTCGCGCGGATCGCACACATCTCTTTGCAGCTGACGGCCAGCGAATGGCGGATCCTTCGCGCAGGGAACTTGTGGCATGAGCGCGGTTGCCGAACTCGACGGATCCGCTTCGCCCGCTGCGCGACGCAAGCGGCCGGCGATCGAACGCAAGATGATGCGTCGCGGCTTTCTGTTTGTCGCGCCCGCCGTGCTTCTGCTCCTCGCGATCTATGTGATCCCAGTGATCGTGTTGGCGGGCTTTTCGGTGACCGACTACCAGCTCGGCGCGCTTTCAACCCGCTTCATCGGCATCGACAACTTCGTCAACGCCTTCAATGACCAGGTCTTCATGCGCGCCATGAAGAACACGGTCATCTACGCGCTGATCGTCATTCCGCTCGGTGTCGGTCTGGCGCTCGGCGTGGCGCTTCTGGTGCATGGCCGGAAACGCAGCCGCGCCTTCTGGGAGGCTGCCTATTTTCTGCCCGTAACCGCAACGCTGGTGGCCATGGCGACTGTCTGGCAGTTCCTGCTTCACCCTTCGATCGGACCGGTCAACGCCGCAATCAAGTGGATGGGTTTCGAGCCGGTTTCCTTCCTCTCCGATCCGGCCCTCCTGATCCCGACGATGGCGATGATCGGTGTCTGGCAGGTGCTCGGCTTCAACATGGTGCTGTTTCTGGCGGGCCTGACCGCGATCCCGCAGGATCTCTACGAGGCCGCAAGGCTCGACGGCGCCAAGAATCCGATCGACCGGTTCTTCACGGTGACCTGGCCGATGCTGGGCCCGACGACACTCTTCGTCGTGGTCACCACGTCGATCTCCGCCTTCAAGGTGTTCGAGACGGTGGCGGTGCTGACCAAGGGGCGCTTCGGCTCCGAGGTGCTCCTGTTCTCGCTCTATCTCGAGGGGTTCGAGTATTCGAACACCGGCTACGCCGCAGCGCTCACGCTCATCTTCCTTGCGATCATCCTGGTGCTCTCCATCGGGCAGACCGTCCACCTCGACCGGAAGGTGCATTACTGATGTCCCGGATACGCTCCTATCTCCCCCATCTGGTTCTGGCTGCTGGCGCCTTCGTCGTGCTCCTGCCCTTCTACTGGATGTTCCTGACCTCGATCCGGTCGCCGGCCGAGATCTTCGACGTCTCGCTCTGGCCCATCCCGAAGGACTTCTCGGCGGGGGAGAATTTCGAGCGCGCCGCCCGGCAGGTGCCGATGGCCCGCTTCATGCTCAATGGCGCGATCGTCTGTTTCGGCATCCTTGCAGTGCAGATCCTGACCGCGGTTCCCGCCGCTTACGCTCTGGCAAAACTGAAGTTTCCCGGCCGCAAGCTTCTGCTGACGCTGGTGATCGCGGCACTCTGCGTGCCCATGCAGGCCCTTGCGCTGCCGCTCTTCGTGGGGCTCGCCAAGGCCGAGTTGCTCAATACCTATTTCGCGATGATGGCGCCGTTCTTCCTCTCGGTCTTCGCGATCTTCCTGTTCCACCAGTCCTTCCGCTCCTATCCCGACGAGATCATCGAGGCAGCGCGCATGGACGGGTTTTCGGAAATGGAAATCTGCTGGGGTCTGGTGCTGCGCGGGTCGTTGCCTTCACTCGCCGCCTTCTCGGTCTTCTCGCTGGTTGCCCATTGGAACGACCTCTACTGGCCGATGATCGTGGTGACCGACATCAATCTCGCGCCTCCGCCGCTCGGCATGCTGTTCTTCGCCGATGTGGAATCCGGGGCCAACTACGGCGCGCTTATGGCCGGCGCCGCACTGATCACAGCGCCCATGCTCGTCTGTTTCCTCCTTGCTCGACGCCACTTCATCGCAGGTATCACCATGACCGGCGTCAAGTAATCCGCCTCTCCCAAAACCAACCTACACTGGAGATAATTCCATGAAACTCAACCGTCGTACCGTCATCAGCGGTCTCGTCGCAGCCATGGCCCTTCCGGGCATTGCTGCACCGGCTTTCGCCGACGAGCCGGTCACTCTCGAAGTGCTCTACAATCTGCCCGGCTTCACCAAGTTCCATCAGCCGCTGGCCGATGAGTTCATGAAGAACAACCCGGATATCAAGATCAACTTCCTGGCGCCGGCTCCGGGCTACAACGAAGGCCAGCAGCAGGTTCTGCGCGCAGCCGTCACCGGTAACCTGCCGGACGTCTATTTCTCCGGTTACAACCTGACCGCCGAACTCGTTCACGCGCTCGAGCCGCGCAACCAGATCACCGATCTCGGTCCCTTCATCGAAGCTGAAGGCGGACAGGCATTTCTCGACGAGAACTACTCGCCGAAGATGGCCGCTCTCGGCCAGATCGACGGCAAGCAGTACGGCCTGCCGGTCAACGCCTCCTCGCCGATCATGTACATCAATGCCGACCTGGTGAAGAAAGCCGGCGGTGACCCGGACAACATGCCGACCACTTTCGACGGCCTGATCGAACTGGCCGCCAAGATCCATGCGCTCGATCCGGAAATCGCCGGCATCGGTTACGACATCAACGGCTGGCCGGATGACTGGCTCTGGCAGGCTCTGATCTTCCAGCAGGGCGGCAAGCTCGTCGATGAAGAAACCAAGCAGGTGGCTTTCGACAATGAGAAAGGCCTTAACGCTCTGAAGCTGACCCGCCGTTTCGTCACCGAAGGCGGCCAGAACCTTCTCGACTGGGACCAGTCGCGCCAGCAGTTCGGTGCAGGCCGCACCGGCTTCATCTTCTCGACCCCGGCACACGTTCAGACCGTCGAAGGTCTTGTCGGTGACCGCTTCGAACTGAAGACCGCAACCTTCCCGCAGGAAGACAAGGAAAACGGCGGCGTGCCGACCGGTGGCAACTCGGCCGTCATCCTGACCCAGGACGAAGCCAAGCAGCAGGCTGCCTGGAAGTACCTCAAGTTCATCACCGGCCCGAAGGCACAGGACATGATCGTCCGCATCACCGGCTACCTGCCGACCAACAAGAAGGCGACCGGCCCGGACTATCTCGAAGCCTATTACGTCGAGCATCCGAACGTGAAGACCGCTTCGCTGCAGGCTGACCGCTCGATGCCGTGGGCCGGTTATCCGGGTGGCGATTCGGTTCGCATCTGGCGCAACCAGCGCGACATCATCGGTGCCGTCATGCGTGGCGAAGTGACCCCGGAAGACGGTCTGAAGCAGATCGTCAACGAGACCAACTCGCTGATGAACTAAGAGCTCGACGCTCCGACATTCCGATTGCGGGGTCTTAAGGGCCCCGCAATTTTCTTTGCGATGAAAGACGTAAGAACATGAAGATCATACAGCTCACGGATTCCCACCTCATGCCTTCGGGCATCGTGGTCAACGGCGTCGACCCGGAGAAGCAGCTGCGCGCCGCCGTGACCGATATCGTAGAGCAACATGCGGATGCCGACCTTCTGGTGATGACCGGGGACCTGTGCAATTTCGGTGATCCGGAAGCCTACGCGCTCCTCAAGGACATTCTGTCGCCCGTCGCGTTCGAGACCCGGCTGCTTCTGGGCAATCACGACAAGCGGCCGCAGTTCCGCGAGGCTTTTCCGGATCATCCCGTTGACGAGAACGGTTACATTCAGTCGTGGCTCGATACGCCCTACGGACGGCTCTTGTTTCTGGACAGTCACGAACACGGGGTGATCGGCGGCATTTACGGTGAGGACCGGATGGGCTGGCTCGATTCAGCACTTGAGAGCGCGGGCGATGCGCCGGTGACCGTGTTCATCCACCATCCGCCGATCGATTGCGGGATCGCCCATTTCGCGCATATCGGCATGCATGATGACGGCCGTCTGATCGCGCGGCTGGCTGCTCACCCGGGCGGCATCCGGCACATCGTTTTCGGCCATATCCATGTGCCGCTTTCGGGCACAAGCCGGGAAGGAATTGCCTTCAGTTCGGGCCAGGCGTGTTCGCACCGGTTCATCACCGAACTCGATCGCCCGGATCCGATGTGGACCGGCGGCAATCCGTGCTACCGGATTATCACCCTCGACGAGGTGGGGCTGCGGGCCTATTCGGTTGAAGTCGGCCAGACGCCAACGACCCGGGCCGAACTCTGCGCCGGGCCGTAGGCTTTATCGCTGTCAGTCGTGTCGCGAGAGGAAGTCCGACACCGTCTTCAGGCAGAGGGCTTTCTCTTCCACATGCGGCATGTGGCTCGATTCTTCGAACACCACCCATTCGATGCCGGGAATCTCGTCGACGAAGGGTTTGACGACCAGGGGCGTGGCTTCATCGTAGCGGCCCGAGATAAGAAGAGTCGGCGCCACAACATTGTGGAGCCGGCCTTCGATCGTCCAGTCCTTCATCGTGCCGATGACATGGAACTCGGTGGGGCCGTTCATGTTGCGGTAGACGGTGTTGTCTTCGTCCATGATAGCGAAGGTGCGCGCCACTTCCGGCGGCCAGGGCACGACGCGGCAAACGTGACGGTCGTAAAAGGCCTTGGAAGCTTCGATATATTCGGGATCCGTCAGGGTGCCGGCTTCCTCATGGCGCAGCAGGGTGGCCTGAACATCGGCGGGGAGTTCCTCACGCAGGCGATTGGCTTCCTCCACCCATGTCTTCATGCTTGCGGGGGAGTTGGCGATGACGAAGGCCTTGAGGCCCTCGGGCTTGCGGACCGCATGTTCGGATCCAAGCATGCCGCCCCAGGACTGGCCGAGATAGGCGTAGTGGTCCTTGATGCCGAGATGATCGAGCAGCGCGTCGAGTTCGTCGAGAAACAGATCGACCGTCCAGAAGTCCTGGCCCTTTTCCGGAAGGCGGGTGGAATTGCCGTTGCCGAGCTGGTCATAGTGAATGACCGGACGGCCATCGATTTCGGTGATGCCCTTGAAGCTGTCGACATAGTCATGGGTGCAGCCGGGACCGCCATGGGCGACGACCAGCGGCAGCTTTCCGGAATCAAGTGAGCCGGTGACGCGGTACCAGGTCTTGTAGCCCCGAAACGGCAGATAGCCTTCCGTTGTTTCGATCTCAGCCAATTCCCGCTCTCCTTCAAATTGCTTGCAATCCGAAGAGACTAGCGAGCGGAGGAGAGGCCCGGCAGCTATCACAAATTATAGGTGTCGACCGGTGTCAGCCGAAGTCGGGCACGGGATCGAGAAGCCGGCACTGGGTGGCGCGGACCACCGCCTGGGTGCGGTTCTTGGCGTTGAGTTTGCGGGCCGCGGAGTTCAGATGCATCACGACGGTCGGCACCGAGCGATCGATGATGCGCGAGATTTCTTTCGCCGAAAGGCCCTGCGAGGAATAGGCGAGGCACTCGCGTTCGCGGTCCGTCAGCCGGATGCCGGAACTGTTGAGGACGGTCTCATCGAACATGCCGTAGGCTGTTTCATGAAAGAGGTGGGCGAGAAGGTTGAAGTCCGCGAGTACGCGCATCGCATCGACCTGAAAATCCTTCCTCGCGCCGAAACGCACGCCGGTCACTGTGGCATAGTCACCGCGCGGCATGTGGACAGGCACGGTAACGCCGGCACGCATGTCGTGCTCGCGCAGGAAATCGCAGACCGGCTTGGTGTCGTCGGTCAGGAACTGGCTGATCTTCGTCTCAACATCCGGATCGTAGTTCCAGAAGAAGGGAACGGAGGTCTGCGTGGCCAGCCGCTGGACCGGGTCGATGCGGAAATACTCCCGCTCGCACCAGTAGTCNTGCATGTCGTTGGTNACGTTGCGGAGCTTGAGCAGCGTGGGAATCTCGAGGCGGCCCTCGAGGTCACAGGGCAGCGGCGTGTAATCATAGATCAGCGCTTCGAACCCCATGTTGCGCATGGTGTCGAAGGTGTCATCGATCAGATCGTCCAGCGTTTGCCAGGACGTCATCCGATCCGCGATCGCGTGCAGTTGGTCCATCTCTCACACTCCTACGAGAAACAGCATACCACCCTATCAATAAAGATAGGTAGTGCCTCGGGTGCGATGCGATAAAATTAGCCATGCACATTTTTTTGGCAAGGCTAAATGAAGGGCAGAGCGGCTGATGTGGCGAGAAATTACCCCGGATGAGCGCATCGAGGTGGACGTCGACGGCTACAAGGTCGTGGCCTACAGCTTCGGCGAAGGCGCTGAGACGGTCTTTTGCCTCAATGGCGGACCGGGCTTGCCCTGCGATTATCTGCGTGAAGCCCATTCCTGCCTGATCGACAAAGGGTACCGGGTTGTCGCATTCGATCAGCTCGGGACAGGTGCGGCCGATCGCCCCGACGATGTCAGCCTCTGGACCATCGAACGCTATGTCGAGGAAACCGAAACCGTGCGCAAGGCGCTGGGTCTCGGCAAGGTTCACCTGCTCGGTCACTCCTGGGGCGGCTGGCTCGGTATCGATTACGCNCTCACATACCCGGACAACGTCAAGACNCTGATCCTCGAGGACACTGTCGCGGACATGCCGCATCTGACTGTCGANCTNGAGCGGCTGCGCGCAGCACTCGGATCGGAAACNGTNGCNATGATGCAGAAGCACGAGGCGCAAGGCACGATCGACCATCCGGAATACCTAGCCGCGGTCACGATCCTNAACTANCGNCATGTCTGCCGGCTGCCGGAATGGCCGGCGCCGGTCAACCGCTCGCTCGATGACTGGAACATGGGNCCNTACAACACCATGCAGGGGCCGAACGAGTTTCTCTATACCGGCAACCTGAAGGACTGGAACCGGATTCCGGATCTGCCGAAACTCACCATGCCGGTGCTGATCACCGTCGGCGAGCATGACGAGCTGACTCCGGCCTGTGCGATGAAGATGAAGAATGCGCTGCCAAACGCCGAGTTGTGCGTCTTCCGAAATGCAAGCCACATGCCCTTCTACGAGAACCCCGAAGACTATTATCCTGCGCTGATCGATTTTCTGGACCGCAACGGAGCCTCCCAGTGAAGGTTGCCGTGAACCCGACACCCGCAAACAGGGGCGCCCGCCGGCCTTATGCACCGCTATAAGTTTGTCTTTTACCGACCTCTTCAGTTGTTGCCGGTTCTTTTCGGCATCAGCGTCATCACGTTCATCCTGGTGCGGATGATCCCGGGTGATCCGGCACGCGTGCTACTGGGCACCCGTGCGACACCTTCGGCCATCGCCAAGATCCGCGCGGAATACGGTCTCGACCAGCCGCTGTGGCAGCAATATTTCTACTTTCTCGAACACCTTGCACATGGCGAGATGGGCAAGTCGACGCTCTACAAGATCGATGTNCTCAAGCTGGTNCTGACCCGCATNGAGCCGACGCTCATGCTGGTTCTCGTCAGCGTCGTTCTTTCAATTCTGATCGCCGTGCCGATGTCGACAATCGCCGCGCGCAGGCAGGGACGGCTCGCCGACCATACGGTGCGTATCTTTTCGACCATGGGCATTGGCTTCCCGCCCTTNTGGCTGGCGCTGATGCTGATCATCTTCTTCAGCGTTCGGCTCGACCTCTTCCCGGTGTCCGGCTATGGCCGCGACCCGCTCGACAAGCTCTGGCATCTGGCCCTTCCCAGCCTGACGATCGCGCTGTCGCTGTCGGCCGTNCTGACACGATCGCTGCGCGGCGCGATGGTGCAGGCGCTGCAGTCCGATGTGGCGACGGCGGCGCGGGCGCGCGGCATGCCTGAAGGCATCGTCTTCTGGCGGCATGTGCTGCCCAATTCGCTGGTGCCGACCATCAACCTGCTTGCNATCAATNTNGGNTGGCTGATCGGCGGTACCGTNGTGGTGGAAAGNGTCTTTGCGCTTCCCGGCATGGGGCAGCTTCTGATCCGGGCAATCTTCTCGCGCGACTATATGGTGGTGCAGGGGGTGGCCATGGTGTTTGCCTGTGCGACCGTGCTCATCAATTTCATCGCCGATGTCATCACCGTCACTCTCGATCCGAGGATCAAGCTATGAGCGCCTCGGCAACCAACCGGTTCTCGCCGTCGGGCGGCCTGTCGCGCTGGCTCGGCAGCCACCTGTCGCTGTCGATCGGCGCCGGCATTCTCATCTTCTTCGTGCTGCTCGCGATCTTCGCGCCGCTCGTCGCGCCTTATGATCCGGTCGTGCAGATGGCCGACGTACGGCTCACCGGTCCGTCGCTCGCCCATCCCCTCGGCACCGATAATTTCGGCCGCGATATGCTGTCCCGGCTGATCTACGGCACACGGATCGACCTGCAGATCGCGCTNATNGGCGTGATCTTNCCGTTCATCATCGGCACGGTNCTCGGCACCGTCGCNGGCTTCTTCGGCGGCATTGTCGANGCGATNTTCATGCGCATCATCGANATNATCCTGGCNTTCCCGTTCCTCGTCCTGATGCTNGCGATNATNGCCATTCTCGGCCCGGGNCTGACGAGCTTCTATATCGCNATGGCGCTNGTCGGCTGGGTTTCCTATGCGCGGCTGGTGCGCGCCCAGATCCTGGTTCTGAAGAACAGCGACTATGCGATTGCTGCCGTCAGCCTCGGGTTCTCGCGCACGCGGATCATGTTCCGTCACCTTCTGCCGAACGCGATTGCCGGTTCGCTGGTCTTCGTCATGTCGGATGCGGTGCTGGTGCTCCTGAACGGGGCTGCGATCAGCTATCTCGGCCTCGGCGTCCAGCCGCCGACTGCCGAGTGGGGCATCATGGTCGCGGAAGGCCAGGCGTTCGTGACGACCGCCTGGTGGATCACGCTGTTCCCCGGTCTCGCGATCGTCATCCTGGCTTTCGGTTTCAGTCTNCTGGGCGATGCGCTCGGCGATCTTCTGGGNGTGCACGAATGAGCGATCCCGTTCTCTCCATCCGCGATCTCGTCGTCCGNTATCATGGCGTCACNCCGGCGCGGACGCTGATCGACAATGTCTCGCTCGATGTCGGCAAGGGNGAAATTCTCGGNCTCGTCGGNGANAGCGGNTCCGGCAAGAGCCTGCTCTGCCGCTCGGTNATNGGGCTNTTGCCNTCACGCGCGCTGAAGATCGATGCCGGCAGCGTCATGCTCGACGGGCAGGATCTCACAGGCATTGACCGTGCCCAGATGCTGAAGGTTCGCGGCCGCAAGATCGGCATGATCTTCCAGAACCCGTCGAGCCATCTCGATCCCGTCATGAAGATCGGCGAGCAGGTCGCCGAAGGCATTCGCTTTCATCAGGGCGCGACAAAGGAATGGGCCCGGTCCGCAGCCATCGACATCCTCGAACAGGTCGGCTTTCCCGATCCCGAGCGGCAGTATGACAGTTACCCGCACGAGTTTTCGGGCGGTATGCGCCAGCGCGCGATGATCGCGACGGCCCTGTCCTGTCGACCGGAAATCCTGATTGCCGACGAGCCGACGACCGCGCTCGACGTGACCATTCAGGCGCAGATACTCGATCTTCTGCTCGAACTGCGCGATCGGCTCGGACTGTCGGTGATCCTGATTACCCACGATCTGGGCGTCGTAGCGCAGACCTGCGACCGGATCGCTGTCATGCGCGACGGGCAGTTGGTGGAGCAGGGTGAAAAGCGCGCGCTGCTCGCCGATCCGCAGCATGAGTACACCCGCATGCTGATCGGCAGCCATCCATCCCTGCCGGCGACGGGCGAGGATGAGAATTCGGCTTCTGCGGCAATCACAAAGAAGAAAACGGGTGCGCTTCTCGAAGTCGACGATCTTCACGTCGAATTCGATATCGGCGGCTCGATCTTCACTGGCGGGAAGAAGACCTTCAAGGCGGTCAAGGGCGTGAGCCTTCAGGTCATGCCCGGCGAAACGATCGGCATCGTCGGCGAATCGGGCAGCGGCAAGAGTACCTTGGCGCGTGCTATCCTCGGCCTCAACACGATCGCGTCCGGCCATGTTTCATTCGATGGCGTCGACTTGGCACAACAGCCGGCCAAGGCGCTCGCAAAGTTGCGCCGCGAGACGGCGATGGTGTTCCAGGATCCGCTCAACGCGCTCAANCCGCGNTANACGGTCGGNGANACCCTGCGNGAAGTNCTCANGCACAACGGNATGCCGTCAGCCGAGATTCCGGGNCGCATCCGGGANCTNCTNGATCTCGTNCATCTCGATCACGANTTNGCCGACCGCAANCCGCGCTCGATGAGNGGCGGCCANTGNCAGCGNGCNGGCATCGCCCGNGCGCTTGCGGTCAATCCGCGGCTGATCATTGCGGATGAGTGCGTGGCCGCGCTCGANGTGACNATCCAGAAGCAGATCGTCGATCTNTTCGCNGAGCTCAAGGNGCGNATGAACCTNACGCTTCTCTTCATCGCCCATGATCTGGCGATCGTGCGCAATCTCTGCGAACGCGTNGTCGTCATGTATCGCGGNGAGATCGTCGAGGAGGGCCCGACGGACCGNGTCTTTGCCCGCCCGCAACAAGCCTACACCGCAGACCTTCTTGCCGCCGTGCCGGATATCGATCCGGACCGGCAACTCCTGGCGCCCAGGGCGGTTCGTCCGCCGGACGCTGCCTGAACTCTCGCTCACTCCATCACAAAAGGGGAATACCAATGCTGAAGAAATGGATGAAANTCGGGATGGTNACGGTCATGACCTCCCTGTCGATCGGCGCCTCGATCGCCGAAGCCGCCGGCGTGCTGACCATCGGACGCCGCGAGGACTCCTCGACCTTCGANCCGATCAAGACCGCACAGAACATCGACTTCTGGGTCTTCGCCAACGTCTATGACGTGCTGATCCGCGTCGACAAGACCGGCACGAAGCTCGAGCCGGGTCTTGCCGAAAGCTGGGAAGTCTCCGANGACGGNCTGACCTATACCTTCACCATGCGNGANGCGAANTTCTCGGACGGCAGCCCGATCACCGCCGANGANGCCGCTTACTCGCTTCTGCGTATCCGTGACGACGAGGGCTCGCTCTGGTCGGATTCCTACACCGTCATCGATACCGCCGAAGCTACCGATCCGAAGACGCTGGTCATCAAGCTCAAGACACCTTCGGCTCCGTTCNTGTCGACGCTCGCCATGCCCGGCGCCTCGATCATCTCNAAGGNCGGCNTGGAAAGCCTCGGTGCTGAAACCTATGCCGAAAGCCCGATCGCTTCCGGTGCGTTCACCGTCAAGGAATGGCGCCGCGGCGACCGCGTGATCCTCGAAAAGAACCCGAACTTCTGGCAGGCCGACCGCGTCTCGCTCGATGGTGTCGAGTGGATCTCGATCCCTGACGACAATACCCGCATGCTCGACGTGCAGGCCGGCCAGATCGATGCGGCGATCTTCGTGCCGTTCTCNCGCGTGGCNGANCTNCAGAAGGANGAGAACCTGACGGTTCACCTCGATACNTCCACCCGCGAGGATCACCTTCTGATCAACCACGAGCATGGAGAGCTCGGCAAGAAGGAAGTCCGCGAAGCTCTCGACTATGCCATCGACAAGAAGGCCGTGGTCGATACCGTGACCTTCGGTCTTGGTGAAGTGGCGAACTCCTATATCCCGAAGGGCGCGCTTTACCACAATGACGACAATCTCGAGCGTCCCTACGATCCGGAAAAGGCCAAGCAGCTTCTCGCTGATGCCGGTGCCGAAGGCCTGACACTCGACTATCTCGTCAATGCCGGCAACGAAGTCGACGAACAGATCGCCGTTCTTCTCCAGCAGCAGCTCCAGCAGGCCGGCATCACCGTCAATCTGCAGAAGATGGATCCGAGCCAGACCTGGGACATGCTGGTCGATGGCGACTACGACCTCTCGGTCATGTACTGGACCAACGACATTCTCGACCCGGACCAGAAGACCACCTTCGTGCTCGGCCATGACGCCAACATGAACTACATGACCCGTTACAAGAACGACGAGGTCAAGGGTCTGGTCGCCGAGGCGCGGNTGGAAATGGANCCGGNCAAGCGCGANCAGATGTATATGGACATCCAGAAGATGGCCAAGGACGACGTTCACTGGATCGACCTCTACTACTCGCCCTACATCAACGTCTCGCGCAAGAACATCGAGGGTTTCTACCAGAACCCGCTCGGCCGCTTCTTCCTCGAAGACACGGTGAAGAACGAAGCCGAGTGATCACCTGACACCGGTTCCCGGTGGCGAAAAGACAAGAAAGCCCGCCTGGTTCGCGCCAGGCGGGCTTTTGATCTTTCAGCGTGTGTCCGCTCTCAGACGTCCGTGCGGCGATAGCGCAGATTGCGGGCGAGCCAGCAGCCGATCGTCAGGCCTTCGATCGCGCCATCGCCGTCACGGTGGATCTGGATCGTCCAGTCGCCGGGAGCGGGCGCATCCATCGACCGGCGGCAGGGCAGGGTCCAGATGTCCTCGCCGACCGGATAGAGGGGCGTCATCTCGCCGGTGCCAAGCACGCCCTCGAAGAAACCGTGCAATACGCCGCCGGTTTCGACGATCGTGAAATCCGCTTCCAGTTCCTCGCAATGGTAGCGTCCGGCGATGTCGGGGCGCGCGGTTCCCGTCACCCGTACAGCCGCGCCGCTCAGATTCTCGCGCCAGCGGGTGAAGCGAATCGTGTCACCTTCCCGGCTCAGCACCATTGTCTGCGATTCGGCGACGTCGGCGCTTTTCATGGACAAGAGTTCGGACGAACCGGCGATGGTGGCACTCAATCCGTTTTCGCCGGTTGCGAGTTTCAGGAGAAGGCCTGACTCCCGATCAATATAGGCACCATCCCAGCTTGTGTCGGTCACGGGTGCAGCCGGTTCATCGGCCGGAATGCCAAGGGCTGCCTTCATCAGCCTGGTGGCGGTCCCGCCCGCATCGCCCTCGTGATTGAAAAGAACCACGACCGAGAGCCGTTCCGACGGCGCATAAAGACGGTGGAGCCGGAAACCGCGCAGGGCGCCGCCATGACCGGTCGTCTTTATGGCGCCGATTGTTCCGTGCGACAGGCCGTTGCC
The DNA here is from genome assembly GCA_002707605.1 of Hoeflea sp. Taxonomy (GTDB): domain Bacteria; phylum Pseudomonadota; class Alphaproteobacteria; order Rhizobiales; family Rhizobiaceae; genus Pseudohoeflea. Next base: position 1,294 of record PANK01000008.1, on the reverse strand, counting down.
ATAGGGAGCATCATGACCGTCGGCGAAGGTCTGGGGTTCGGCAAGACGTCTGTATAGTCCATTCTCGTCATTGCGGCTGGCATCGATGAATTTCTCCCAGGCCAGCATGTCCTCGAGCGAAGCGAAGATGCCGGCGTCGCCGGTCCAGAGGATTCGATTGATCGTGGGAAAGAAGCCCACGGCATCATTGCCCTCATAGCCGACGATCATGTCCTCGGTTCCGGCGGTGTCAGGGATGAGTTCCGCCGTCTCCATGCCTGCCGGCCCGAAAATCTTGTCGCGATAGAGGTCAGCCAGCGAGCGGCCAGTCGCATTTTCGATGATGTCCGAGAGAACGCGGAAATTGCCGTTGGAATATGAATAGGCCGTTCCGGGCGCGAAATGGGTGGTTTTCATGCGGGAGAAGAGCCTGGCCGCATCCTCCCGGGCAAAGACGCCTTCCGCATGGGCGCCGTGAAGAACGGTCAGAGCCCAATAGTCCCGCAGGCCCGACTGGTTGTTGCACAAGTCGCGGATGGATGGCCGGTTCTCCATAAGGGGGAGGTGGCTTTCAAGGTGATGATCGAAGCGGGAGAGGTCCGGGTCGATGTCCTGGAGGATCGCGCAGGTGAACTGTTTCGAGATCGAGCAAATGGGAAAGCGGGTGTTCGCAGTCACCTCTTTATGGCGTTTGATGTCGGCATGCCCCCAGGTACGGATAACAATCGTCTCCCCGTTGCGAACGATGCCGATCGCGCCGCCCGGACCTTTCTGTTCGATTTGAACGCTGGCGACGGCCTGTTGAAGGGCTGAATGATCGATGTCCTGCATGGCAATTTCCGAATGATGTGGAAGGCGGCGGGCAAAAGACCGGCCTGAATGGGTGATCCGATGGCGGGGAGGGTCTTTGGAAAATCGCTCTCCGACCGGCCATTTTCGACCCGTTGCGCGGGCTTGCCCGAATTACCATATGCGGACCGTTCAAACATCCTATCAACCCTTATAGGAGGGCCGGGGGTCTAAACTGCCCTGATAACGGGATTAACGGGCCTGGTTTCGCGTTTGCGTAGCCATTTCAACCCCATGGCGAGGCGAGGACGTCTTCCAGACATGCTTTCTTTCGGCTAGAATCCACCTCCTGCGGGCTTTTGCGGGCGGGGGGATGAAAAAATTCAAAAAGGTCGAAAAAATCGTGTTGACTCTGAAAATCGCGCCGCCTATAACCCGCTCACCAACGAGGGCGGCGCGCCGCTGGCGCCACTGAGTTCGCCCTGATGGTTTTCACAGAGAGCCGCTTTATGCGACTGTCGGTACG
>PANK01000007.1 GCA_002707605.1 Hoeflea sp. | reverse complement strand
TGTCAATTGCTGCCCGCGCGCCCGGCGATGTCATAAAGGGCGTCAAAATCGAGATAGCGATCGAGGTCGGCGGCAATACGATCGAGCGCCGCGTCGACTTCGGCGCCATAGTTGGCCACCCCTCCGGTCACGCCGAATTCCGACAAGAGCCGCGTGCGATAAGCATCAGAAACGAACAGGCCGTGGAGATAGGTGCCCATCACCTTGCGATCGGGCGATATCGCGCCGTCCGGCCGACCGTCGATCAGCGCGAATGGCCGCGCGCAGTCCGCTCCGCTCGTCACCCCCAAATGAATCTCGTATCCCGTGAGCGGCTCGCCGCCTTCAACGGAAACGGCATTCGTGTTGCGCACAGTTTTCTCCGGTGAGAGTTCGGTCTCGATATCGAGATGCCCGAGGCCTTCCGCCTCACGCACCGGCCCTTCTATTCCGTCGGGATCGCGCACGGTTTTCCCCAGCATCTGGTAACCGCCGCAAACCCCGATCACCCGTCCGCCGCGTCGCAAATGCGCGGACAGATCCGCATCCCAGCCCTGGACACGAAAATCGGCAAGATCTGAAATCGTGGATTTCGAGCCCGGCAGGATGACGAGCGCAGCATCCGCCGGCAGTCTCTCGCCCGGCTTGACGAAGACGAGTTCGACGGAGGGTTCTGCGCCGAGCGCATCGAAATCATCGAAGTTCGCGATACGCGACAGAACGGGCACGGCGATCTTCAGTGCACCGCTCTTGCCACGGGCCAGACGTTCGAGTGCGACGGAATCCTCCGCAGGCAGACGTCCGGCATCCTTGAGCCAGGGCACGATGCCGAAGCACGGCCAGCCGGTGAAATCGCCGATCGCCGTCACTCCGTCATCGAACAGGCTGATGTCACCGCGAAACTTGTTGATCAGGTAGCCCGCCACCATGTCGCGATCCGAGGGTTCAAGAATGGCATGGGTCCCGACGAGCGATGCAATCACGCCGCCCCTGTCGATATCTCCGACTAGCGCCACCGGAACATTGGCAGCGCGTGCGAATCCCATATTGGCGATGTCGCCTGCGCGCAGATTGATTTCGGCAGGCGAACCGGCGCCCTCGACCAGAACCAGATCGGCGTCGCGACTGACTTCCACGAAACTCTCGAGCACCGCGCCCAACAGCTCAGCCTTGCGTTTCTGGTAATCGCGACCCGCCGCCTGCCCGCGCACCTTGCCCTGAACCACAATCTGGCTGCCCATTTCCGTCTGCGGCTTCAAAAGCACCGGGTTCATGTGCACCGAGGACGGAGCGCGACAGGCCAGCGCCTGCAGCCATTGCGCCCGGCCGATCTCGCCGCCGTCATCGGCAACGGCGGCGTTGTTGGACATGTTCTGTGGTTTGAACGGCCGGACGGTGATGCCGCGATTGGCAGCGAGGCGACACAGACCGGCGACAAGCATNGTCTTGCCCACATCCGACCCCGTTCCCTGAAACATCAGTGCCCGTGCCATTTCGCTTCCGATTCCTTGCCATAACCTAAGAAAATGCTGCCATCGCCACATAACTTCCGGCCATGGTTTCGCTCATACGTTCTCAACCATCTTTTCAGCNNTGTGGCGAGGNGTGATCACATTTTTTTGGCCATGCCTGAAATGCGACATGGTGCGCCGTTTTTATCGGCTCTCNGCCCGGTTTTGCGGGCGTATAGCGGCGGCTCGCGAAGGTTCAAAACCGGATCGCGCTGACCCCTCTGGTGATACGGAATACGACGATGCTGTTTATCTTTGACCAAAACAACGGCGTTCGGATCGCTTGGCACAGCCAGGGACCGAAGAACTCCGACAAGCGCAGCGTTCTCAAGAACGGTTTTTCCCGTCTGGTTCGCACCCGGTCGGCCGGCTGAGCACAGCTCCAGCCGCTCGAAAAACAAGAGGCCGTCGCAAAATTTGCGGCGGCCTTTTTCTATGTGAAAAGAAGAGATTCGCGCAAAAAGCGTAGATGGCTTGTCATTACATCTCACGCACCGTGACCCAGGCCTGAAAAGCGAAAGCCGCCCGATCCTTGTGGATCGTGCGGCCTGCCAAAAAGTACGCTTGGCCCTTCCGAAATACACACGGAAGGATAGAGGGGTTCCGGTACGCAAAACCTGATCCGGNCCCTACGGTGGGTGTCCCCCGCCGCGAGAGATATCTAACCNGAAGATCGTTACCGGAGAGTTATTGAAACTCTAATCAATGGTGAACGGACCCATTTTTTGGGTTAACGCCTGCAGTGTCGGCATTAGGCGAGTGTCCCATCCGCGACATCCCCAAGTTTTGGCCATAGGCAGTTGATTTCTCTCAGCGACAGCCTAATTTGAAACTTGGTTTGACGGTCGCTCCGGGTGGGACGGCCGAATTTCAGCTGCGTGTATGCGCAATCAGATGTCGTAAATGCGGCATTGTCTCACTGAAATTCGGTTTTCATTATCTCTGTGGCGACATGCCTCCAAATATCCGACTCCGGATAACGCAGTAACCGGAGATCGATACGGGTAACATCACTGCTATTACAAAGACTGGGAGGTCTTTACANATGAAGAAGCTACTCGCTTCCACCGTTCTTGCAGCCGGCATCATGGGCTTTGCGGGGACAGCTTCCGCAGAAGATTGCGGTCGCGTCACCATCGCCAACATGAACTGGGCTTCGGCTGAAGTGCTGGCCAACATCGACAAAATCATTCTGGAAGAGGGCTATGGCTGCGACGCCGAGCTGGTCGCCGGCGACACACAGCCGACGCTGACCTCGATGATTGAAAAGGGTGAGCCGGACGTCGCTCCCGAAGCATGGGTCAATGCCATGCGCACCGTTCTCGACAAGGCGACCGACGAAGGCAAACTGCATTACGCATCTGAATCGCTGTCCGAAGGCGGCGTCGAAGGCTGGTGGATTCCCAAGTACATCGCCGACGAGAACCCTGAAATCAAAACCGTCGTGGACGCCCTCAACCATCCGGAAGTGTTCCCGCACCCGAACGATGCCAACAAGGGTGGCCTCTACAATTGCCCCGAAGGCTGGGGCTGCCGCGTGATCACCACCAACATGTTCAAGGCATATGGTGGCGCCGATCATGATTTCGAACTCGTCGAAACCGGCTCCGCTGCTGGCCTCGACGGCTCGATCGCCAAGGCCTACGAAGGCAAGGAGCCTTGGCTTGGCTACTACTGGGCACCGACCGCTCTTCTCGGCAAGTACGAGATGGTCAAGCTCGACTTCCCGGTCGAGTTCAACAAGGAAGAGTGGGACAGCTGCACATCCAAGCCCGATTGCGCCGATCCGAAGGAAAACGCCTGGTCGAAGTCCGAGGTTTACACGGTTGTGACCGATCGCTTCAAACAGGCTGGTGGTCCGGCTTACGACTATCTGGCTGAGCGCTCCTGGAAGAACGACACCGTCAACAAGCTTCTTGCGTGGATGGCCGATAACCAGGCCACCGGCGAAGACGCTGCCTACCACTTCCTGAACGAAAGCCCGGACGTCTGGACCAAGTGGGTATCCGAAGATGCCGCCGAAAAGGTGAAAAAGGCGGTTCAGTAATCGCCTGAATGAGTGGCGGGCCAAGGCCCGCCACTTTTTTGTAGAGTTGGCCGTACGGGGGAGACCGCCGGCTCATATCAACTCCGGGGAACTTACAAAGATGGACTGGTTAATCGAATTTCCGGCCATGAACCGTTCTAGTCTCACCGCCATCAAAAAGACGATCGATCTTGGCTTCAGGGACTTTACACGGGCTTATGGCGACGCTTTCGAAACGGCGCTCGCGCCGGTGAAGTGGTTTATGTTCTGGATGGAAGACCTGCTCACGGATTCGCCGTGGATTCTGGTTCTTCTCGCCATCACCGCGATCGCCTACGTCGCGTCCCGCAGCATCAAGATCGCTGGATCCGTTGCGCTCATCCTTCTGCTCGTCGGCTATTTCGGCATGTGGGAAGACACGATGAGCACGATCGCGATGACAATCGTCGCGACACTCCTTGCCATCATCGTGGGAATTCCGATCGGCATCCTGATGGCGCGCTCCGACCGGGTGCAGGCCGTCTTCAATCCGATACTCGACGTCATGCAGACGATGCCGAGTTTCGTCTATCTTGTGCCCGTGATCATGCTGCTGGGCATCGGCCGTGTGCCGGGCCTGATCGCCGTCATGGTCTACGCCATTCCGCCGATCATCCGCCTCACCAACCTCGGCATCCGCCTCGTCGACAAGGATGTGCTGGAAGCCGCAGACGCCTTTGGCTCATCGAGCTGGCAGCGGCTGAAGAATGTGCAGATGCCGCTGGCGCTGCCGACCATCATGGCCGGCGTCAACCAGACCATCATGATGGCGCTCGCCATGGTCGTGGTCGCCGCAATGATCGGCGTTCCGGGACTTGGCCTCGGCATTCTCCGGTCGATCAACAACCAGTACTTCACACTCGGCATGTTCAACGGTCTCGCCATCGTCGGCATCGCCATCATTTTCGACCGGGTGAGCCAGGCCTATGGCAAGCGGCTCCAGAAGCACCTGGAGGTGGTCCATGGCTGATCAGGGAGAAGGTATCGGGATCTCGATCCGCAAACTCTACAAGATTTTCGGATCGAACCCGTCGGCTTATGTCGACATGGTCAAGGGCGGCATGTCCAAGACCGAGCTGAACGAGAAGCACAGTCACGTTCTCGGCCTCAAGGACATCAATATCGACATGCCGGGCGGCGCCATTCAGGTCGTCATGGGCCTTTCAGGCTCGGGCAAGTCAACGCTGATCCGACACATCAACCGGCTGATCGACCCGACGGCCGGCGAGGTGATCGTCGGTGACGATGACGTTGTGAAAATGAACGAGAAGGAACTGCGGGAATTCCGTCGCCACAAGACCGCGATGGTGTTTCAGAAGTTCGCGCTTCTTCCCCACCGCACCGTGATGGAAAACACGGTCTACGGACTCGAGCTTCAGGGTGTGCCCCGCAAGAAGCAGGAAGAGGAAGCCCAACGCTGGATTACCCGCGTCGGCCTCGAGGGCTTCGAGGACAACTATCCCAACCAGCTCTCCGGCGGCATGCAGCAGCGTGTGGGCCTCGCTCGCGCTCTGACCAATGATGCGCCCATCCTGCTGATGGACGAAGCCTTCTCGGCACTCGACCCGCTGATCCGCATGGACATGCAGTCGGTGCTTCTCGACCTCCAGCAGGAGATCAAGAAGACGGTAGTCTTCATCACCCACGACCTCGATGAAGCACTCCGTCTCGGCGATCGCATTGCCATCCTGCGCGACGGCGAAGTCGTTCAGCAGGGCACCAAGCAGGAGATCGTTCTCAAACCGGCCGACGAATACATCTCGAACTTCGTGCGCGAGGTGAACCGCGGCCGCGTCATCACCGTCGACATGGTCATGGAACCCATGACCGGCGAGATCGAGGGACCACGTATCAAGACGGGCTCCGTTCTCGAAACAGCCGCCAAGAAGATGACCGAGCAGTCGGTCAGCACCGCGGTCGTGGTAGACGAGGACGGCAAGCCGATCGGCGCGCTCAACATCCAGGATGTGATCTCCGCAATGGTCACGCCCGTTGACCACACGATGGTAGACGACGAAGCGGCCTGATCGCGCTTTATGTAAAGCAGAAACTGGCGGCGGCTGCGAAGGTGGCCGCCGCTTTTTCTTTTGGAGNGCTACCCACCGCCCGGCGCAGCGCTTGCAGTGACATAAAGAAATCTTTATATCTCTTGTAAACTCTGTGGCGGNCAACACCCGAGCCGCAAACACAACTCCCGGAGACTTCAAATGTCCGCGACCGTCAAAAATCCCCTCGCCGATCTTCTCGCAGAAAAAGGCGTCCTCCTCGCTGATGGCGCGACNGGCACCAATCTCTTCAAGGTCGGCCTGGAAGCNGGNGAGGCACCGGANATGTGGCTNGAAAGCCATCCCGANCGCATCACCAANCTNCACCAGGATTTCGTNGANGCNGGNGCNGATATCATCCTGACCAACTCCTTTGGCGGCACCCGCCACCGCCTGAAGCTNCACCACGCGCAGGACCGCGTTTTCGATCTCAACAAGAAGGCGGCCGAAATCGCCCGTGCCGTNGCCGATGCTGCCCCGCGCAAGGTGATTGTCGGCGGTTCGGTCGGCCCAACCGGCGAGCTNCTCGTNCCGCTCGGCGCCATGACCTATGANGAGGCCGTGGAAGCCTTCAAGGAGCAGATCGAGGGTCTGAAGGCCGGCGGCATCGATATCGTCTGGATCGAAACCATGTCTGCCGCCGACGAGATCCGAGCAGCGGCGGAAGCAGCAACCCAATGCGGCATGGCCTTCGTTTATACCGGCTCCTTCGACACTGCCGGCAAGACGATGATGGGCCTGCACCCCAAAGACATTCACAACGTCGCAAAGGACATCGGCGATGGCCCCTTCGCGGTCGGTGCCAATTGCGGGGTCGGCGCATCCGACATCCTCTCTTCCCTCCTCGACATGACCGGCGCGGAGCCCGAGGCAATCGTGGTCGTGAAGGGCAATTGCGGCATTCCTGAATTCAAGGGTTCGGAGATCCATTACTCCGGCACACCGCCGCTGATGGCCGATTATGCCCGCTTGGCGATGGATGCAGGCGCGAGGATCATCGGCGGCTGTTGCGGCACATCCTGCGAGCATCTGGCCGCCATGCGCCAGGCCATCGATGGTCACCAGAAGGCATCGCGCCCGACCATCGAAACCATTGTCGAGCGGATCGGACCGATGAAGAACACACGTGCCGCCGCCGAGGGTGATGCCCCNGCCCGCTCGCGCGGTCGCCGCCGCGGCTGACGCGGANAAGGCGTGCNTCNGGAGACACGCCTTTTCCTTGCTCTGAAGCTGCGAATTCAGAAGCCGGAGAGAACCAGCTTCCCCTTCGCAGCTCCGCTCTCGATGAAGGCGTGGGCCTTTTTCAGGTTAGCTGCGTTGATCGTGCCGAGCGTATCGGTGAGCGTGGTGCGGATTTTCTTCTCATCGACCAGCCGTGCAATCTCTGCAAGCAGCTTGCCTTGTTCGCCCATATCAGCCGTCTCGAAGACGGCGCGGGTGAACATCAGCTCCCAATGCACCGAGACGGATTTCCGCTTGAAGAGCGAAATATCGAGCTTCTCGGGATCATCGATCAGGCCGAAGCGCCCTTGCGGCGCAATAAGTTCAGCAATATCGGCGAGATGGCCACCCGTTTCCGTGGTGGAGAAAACATAGGCCGGCGCGCCGATGCCGAGCTCCGCGACCTGTTTGGCCATCGGCTCGCGGTGATTGACCACGTGATGCGCACCGAGCTGTTTCGTCCATTCGATCGTTTCCGGTCGCGAGGCAGTCGCAATGACCGTGAGATCGGTGAGTGCACGCAAAATCTGGATCGTCATGGAACCCACGCCACCCGCACCACCGATCACGAGGATGGCGTTGGCTGCACCGGGTACCGGTTTGCGCACATCGAGACGTTCGAACAGCATTTCCCATGCTGTGATTCCGGTTAGCGGCATCGCCGCAGCTTCCTCGAACCCGAGNGAAGCAGGCTTNCTGGANACGATCCGCTCATCCACCAGATGAAGTTCGGAATTGGTTCCCGCCCNGGCAATCGATCCGGCATACCAGACTTCATCTCCCGGCTTGAANNCGGTGACGTCGGNACCCACAGCCTNGACGATCCCGGCGGCATCCCAGCCCAGNACCTTGTAACCATCACCNTCNGCNCCGGCNCGGCGGCGNACCTTGGTGTCGACCGGATTGACNGANACNGCNTTNACNTCGACGAGAAGATCNCGCCCTTCCGCNTTCGGTTCNGGGAGNGTGATATCGACCAGTGCGTCNTCCCNATCNATNGNNCCNGGTTCCTTGTAGCCNACNGCTTTCATGAGACNGCTCCTTTCATTGAACANGCNNNTGATGTANCCTTCGGNTCNGAAACNGCAATACCCACAAAANNCGCCCATAGTNTCGAAAAGGATACTNNTATGGCAAAGCCTCGCCATTCCCGATTCGACTGCCATCCCGGNTGCGCCGTGGAGGCAACGATCAGCNTGATCGACGGCAAATGGAAAGCCGTCATCCTCTTNCANCTGATGGAAANNGGNGTNNTGCGCTTCAACGAGATCCGNNGGCATATCCCGAANGTCACCCAGCGCATGCTGACCAANCAGCTTCGCGAACTGGAAGCNGACGGCCTGATCAACNGNAAGGTCTACGCCCAGGTGCCACCGAAGGTGGAATACTCACTGTCGCCGCGCGGTGAGAGCCTCGGGCCCATACTTATTTCGCTGAAGGATTGGGGTGACGCAAACATGAACCTGTTCAGCAGCCCGCAAATCGCCGCCCAATAGCCCGCCGCGACAATAAAAGGGGCCGATATTACCGGCCCCAGATGTTTTTGTGCAGAAGCTCCGACACGCGGTCGTGGCCCTGCACTTCGCCCGTGGTCGCGCCCGAGCGGCGCTTACCCTTTCATGTGAAGGCGTCGGGCATCGAATCCTTCTTCTTGGTGATGAAGTCCTTCAGCGCCTCGTCGATCGCCGGATCGAGGTCCGGGGCGACATAGCTGTCGAGCCAGCTCTGGCACTGGGCGCGAGCGCGTTCCTCGATCCGCTTCTCGCCTTCGGCAAGCCACTGTTCGTAGGAATTGTTGTCGGCCAGCGGCGAGCGGTAGAACGCGGTCTGGAAATTGGCCTGCGTGTGCGCACAACCGAGATAATGGCTGCCGGGCCCGACCTCGCGGATCGCGTCGAGTGCCTGGCCCTGCTCGGAAAGATCGACACCTTCGGCGAAACGCTGCTGCATGCCGAGCTGATCGCAATCGATCATGAATTTCTCGTAGGAGGCGACAAGCCCGCCCTCGAGCCAGCCGGCCGAGTGCAGCACGAAATTTGTGCCGGCGAGAACGGTGGTATTGAGGGTCGATGCACTCTCATGCGCGGCCTGCGCGTCCGGCACCTTGGAGCCGCACAGCGACCCGCCGGTCCGGAACGGAATGCCAAGACGGCGGGCGAGCTGCGCCGCACCGTAGGAGACAAGCGAAGGCTCGGGCGTGCCGAACGTCGGCGCACCCGATTGCATCGAAATGGATGCCGCGAATGTGCCGAAGATCACCGGCGCGCCGGGACGGATGAGCTGGGTGAGAGCCGCGCCCGCCAGCACTTCAGCCAGAATCTGGGTGAGCGTGCCGGCAACGGTCACCGGGCTCATGGCGCCGGCGAGAATGAAGGGCGAAACCACGCAGGCCTGATTGTTGCGCGCATAGACCTTCAGCGCGCCCAGCATGGTTTCGTCAAAGACCATCGGCGAGTTGGCGTTGATCAGATTGATGACCACGCAGTTCTGGTCGACGAAATCGGCGCCGAACAGGATCTTGCACATCTCGACAGTGTCTTCCGCGCGCTCCGGCGCTGTGACCGAGCCCATGAAGGGTTTGTCGGAGTAGCGCATATGCGTGTAGACCATGTCGAGGTGACGCTTGTTCACCGGGATGTCGACCGGCTCGCAGACTGTACCGCCCGAATGGTGAATGGCGGGTGCCATATAGGCAAGCTTCACGAAATTACGGAAATCATCGATCGTCGCATAACGGCGAGTGCCTTCCAGATCGCGAACGAAGGGCGGACCGTAAACCGGTGCGAAGATGGTCGACTTGCCGCCGATCTCGACGGTGCGCGAGGCATTGCGCGCATGCTGGGTGATGACCGAAGGCGCTGTTTTCAGAAGCTCGCGGCACAGGCCTTTCGGGAAATGCACGCGCTCGCCGCGCACGTCGGCACCCGCATCCTTCCAGAGCTGCAGGATCTCGGGATCGTCGCGGAACTCGATACCGATTTCCTCGAGAATGAGGTCGGCATTGGCCTCGATCAGCGACAGCCCCTCTTCGTCCAGCACCTCATAGGTGTTGATCTTGCGGGTGATGAAAGGAAGCGAGACACCCGGACCGCGCGATCCGCGCTCGGCGCGGCGGCCTGCCGCTCCCCGGCTGCGTCGTCCGCCCCGTCCTTCAGCCGGTTCAGAAATGTCCTTGTCAGCTCCGTCGACAGCCATATCGTAGTCCATCCGTAATCATCCCGTGTCCGGCCAGTTTCGCCGATTTGAGATGAAGTTTCATCCGGAAAGTAGCTGGCCGCGCTTCCGGATGCGCCTTCGGATGGCTTTGCCGCGACACGGCTCACGGGCATCCACAGCTCTCGCCGCGTCGCTTCCGGAATGATTTGATGTCGTTAGCCAAATGACAAGGCCCCTCCCCTTGGCCTAGTGTTACGATGTATTATGGTTCGCCCTTCTGCTTTGGAGATTCCCGCATGGCCGACGACGAAGATATCAATCTCTCCGAACTTCCCGACGACGAACTTGTCCAGCAGATGATGGACGACCTCTATGACGGCCTGAAGGAAGAAATCGAGGAAGCCACACAGATCCTGCTCGATCGCGGCTGGACACCCTACAATGTTCTGACCAAGGCGCTCGTCGAGGGCATGCGGATCGTCGGCGAGGATTTCCGCGACGGCATTCTCTTCGTGCCGGAAGTCTTGATGTCGGCCAATGCGATGAAGGCCGGCATGGCGATCCTGCGACCGCTGCTCGCTGAAACCGGCGCACCCAAGTTGGGCACCATGGTCATCGGCACCGTGAAGGGCGACATTCACGACATCGGCAAGAACCTCGTCGGCATGATGATGGAAGGCGCGGGATTCGACGTCATCGACCTCGGCATCAACAATCCGGTCGAGAATTATCTCGAGGCAATCGAGGAGCACAAGCCGGACATCGTCGGCATGTCGGCTCTGCTCACCACCACGATGCCCTACATGAAAGTCGTTATCGACACGATGAAGGAAAAGGGCATCCGCGACGACTTTATCGTGCTTGTCGGCGGCGCGCCGCTGAACGAGGAATTCGGTCAGGCCGTGGGCGCGGACGCCTATTGCCGCGATGCCGCTGTGACCGTCGAAACGGCCAAATCGCTGATGGCACGCCGGCACAACCAAAAGCCTGCCAGTTGACGCAAGTGTTCACTCCGCCGGATCTATCGATACTCCGGCGGAGCCTTGACTAACAGGCTGATCAGTTCACTGCGTCTTCGACAGCAGCTGCGGATTCCTTGACGTCGCGACCAGCACCGCGGATCGTGTTGGCGCAGGCAACAAGTGAAAGCATCACGGTCAGAACACCGGCAATCTTGAGGAAGTTCATTTTCTCGCATCTCCCCTTGGAGGAAGGTCGATTATCTCGACCGCAGTAAAGGCGAACGAATGTCAGGCGCCAGTAACGATCCGACGCAAGACACGGCACAGACTGCCACCCATGGCGTTGGCGCAACCGTGCGCGTCATCGCTTGTGGCATGATCGCCCGCGAGGGGCTGGCGATAAATAAGCAACTGGGGCATGAACACATCGATCTCAAGTGCCTGCCTGCTGATTTTCATCATCATCCCGACCGCATAGCCCCTGCCGCCGACAAGGCGATCCGCGAGGCGCGCGAAGAGGGCTTCGAGCACATCTTTGTGGGCTATGCTGATTGCGGCACTGGCGGCGCGCTCGACCGGGTCTGTGCCGAACATGGCGTGAGCCGTATCGAGGGGCCGCATTGCTTCTCGTTCTACTATGGCAATCAGGCCTTCGAGGCTGCGTCGGACGAGATGATGATGACGTTCTTCATCACCGATTTCCTCGCCCGCCACTATGAAACCTTCCTGGTCGCGCCGCTCGGTCTCGATCGGCACCCGGAATTGCGCGAAATGTATTTCGGCAATTATGAGCGCGCCCTGTATCTGGCGCAGACCGACGATCCTGAATTGACTGCGCGGGCCCGCGAAGCTGCCGATGTCATCGGCCTGCCTTTCGAGCGACGCTTGACCGGATATGGCGACCTCACCCCGTTCCTGGACAAGGCCGGCGATGCTGCGAAAAGGCAGCTGCCATAATTTTTAAGCATTTGATGCCTAGTGTATCTGCATCGTTTGAAGTAATCCGGTTCCCGTGAACACGCACACATCGTCACCCGAGTTTCCGGTTGAGCCGGTCGAAAGCCGCCCCCGCCCCGACAAACTCTCCGATCTTCTTCTCGAACTTGCCGCTCAGCCCGGCGAGCGAATTTCCATACGTGACCTCGCCGAGGCCCTTGAAGATCGCTCCTTCGGTGCGTTCATGCTGATCTTCGCGCTGCCGAATCTCATTCCGCTGCCACCGGGCGCGACGCTGATTCTCGGCCTGCCGATGGTTTTCGTCGCCTGGCAGATTTTGATCGGTTACGACAATATCTGGATGCCCAAACGTATCGCCAATTTCTCGATCGAGAAGAAGCGCTTCAGGGTGATGGCGCTCCGGGTCACGCCGTGGCTCAAGCGTGCGGAAAACTGGGTGCGCCCGCGCAAATGGCCGATCCACAGCGCCTTGCAGGAGCGCCTGTTCGGCCTCTTGGCGCTTATTCTTGCCGTGATCTGCGTGATACCGATCCCGTTCGGCAACTGGCCACCTGCCGTCGCCTTCTCGGTTCTCGGCGTCGCTCATACCGAGCGGGATGGCTATTGTCTCGCAGTTGGCCTGTTCCTGAGCCTTCTGTCGATCCTCATGGTCGTCGCGGTAGCCTTCGCGACAGGCGCGCTGCTTATGTGGTTCTTCTGAGCGTCAGCCCTTGTCCATCCCCGCGGCGCGCACATGTCCATAAATACCGCGGCAGAACACATGATTTTTACACGAAACCTTTAGCGTTTTTGCGCTAAAAGCAGATCATGTTTATGCCCCTTCTCGCCAGGGACCTGAATGCCTGACCGACGCACCATCATTATTCTGACCGCCGGTGGCAATTTTCCATGGATTGTAATCAACGCGGTCGCCGAAGCGTTTGATGATGTCGTGGTGCTCAAGGAGCATCCTGAATCGAAGGTCGCCTTCATCCGTCGCAAGGCCCGGCTGATGGGGTGGGTTTCCGCGATTGGCCAGCTTGCGACGATGGTCACCTCGAAAGTCGGAAAAGGTTTCACCAGGGAGCGCGCAGCCCGGATCATGCGTGAGCATGGCGCATCCGATCAGCCGAACCCGAGCGTGACGGTACACGACGTCCCCTCCGTCAACGCCCCTGAGACACTGGAACGGCTCGAGGAACTGCAGCCGGCCGCAATCCTTTCCGTGAGCTGCCGGATACTCAAACGCGACACACTTGCCGCCATCTCATGTCCCGTCCTCAATTTCCATCCCGGCATCACTCCACGCTATCGCGGCATGTGGACTGGATATTGGGCCCGCGCGAACGAGGATCTGGACCACTACGGCACCACAGTTCATCTCGTCGATGCGGGGGTTGATTCAGGCGCGGTGATCTACCGCAAGGTGGTTGAGCCGTCCCCGAAGGAAACCATTTTCACTGACACCATCCTGCAGACCGCCGCCGCGCGTGATATCGCCGTCATGGCCCTGAAAGACGCAGTTGCGGGCGAATTGAAGCCTCTTCCCGCCGACGGCATTTCGAAGCAGTATTTTCACCCGACGATATGGGCCTGGCTCTGGCGCGGAATCACCAGGGGCGTCTGGTAAACCGGATCCCGGATCCAGACGCTGTCGTGCCGCGTGCATAACAAGCCAAGGTCGCAATTGAAGCGCCCGCGCGTCGTCGCCGAAATAGCGGCGCGGCGCTTGCGCACGCATTCTCGTTTCAAGGAGTTTTTCATGGCCGACAAAGTCATCGTCTTCTGGCGCGATATTCCCGCCCAGGTGATCGTCAAGAAGGGGCGCCAGACCGCCAAGCGCGAGCTTGCGGCACGCTTCGCCGAAGCCATCGACATGGCGGCCATGCGCTCGGGTGCTGCCGGCACGGACGACTATCTTGCCGAATGGCGCCGTGCTGAGCCTGAAGCTGTCTCCGACGAACTGGAAGCCGAAGCCGACAAGGCCGCGGCCGAGATCGAAGCGCTCTGGCCGCAGGAGCGGCTGGCGAACGTCGCACGCAACGGAGGCAGACTGGCCGATGAGTGAACCTGCCCCCAAACCGGAGGCCGCGCCCAAGGCAGGCGTTACTGCCAAGCCTGCAGCCAAACCGAAGCCGAAAGGCCCGGCCACTGCCTATAATCCGGCGGGTGTCTCGCCGAGCCGGCGACGGCGCAACAAGATCGCGATCCGGCTCTGGTCCGTGCGCAACGCCCGCTTCTTCGAATGGTTCTACAATCATTTCGCCAACGCTTTTCTGGGGCTCCATCCCCTTCTCAAGCGGATCGGATACCAGCGTGCCGAAGCGCCGGTTAAATTCGTAGAGCGCAATGTGAAAGGCTTTCTCTTCGACTGCCGCATGTGCGGCCAGTGCATCCTCTCCTCCACCGGCATGTCCTGCCCGATGAATTGCCCCAAGCAACTGCGCAACGGCCCCTGCGGCGGCGTGCGTGCCAACGGCAATTGCGAGGTCGAGCCCGACATGCCTTGTGTTTGGGTCCAGGCTTTCCAGGGATCGGAGCGCATGAAGGGCGGCGAGAAGATCATGGCCGTGCAGAAGCCCGTCGACCAATCCTGGCGCGAAACCTCGTCCTGGCTGCGGGTGACAGCCGAGGATGCAGCGAAACGGGAAGCTGCCCGCGAGGCGCGGAATTCGGAGGCCGCACGATGAGCGACACAAATCCGCTTGGCGCGCACCTGCCGCTCGATCCGAAGCCCGGTCACTCGTCGCTCGGACGGCTCGAACGCGTACTCCGACGCGGAGAGTTCGCGGTCACCGCCGAACTCAACCCGCCCGACAGCGCCGACGCCGACGAAGTATATGATCGCGCCGCAGTCTTTGAAGGGTGGGTGGACGGCATCAACGCGGTCGATGCCTCGGGCGCGAACTGCCACATGTCCTCGGTCGGCATTTGCGCGCTTCTGACCCGCATGGGCTATGCGCCGATCATGCAGATCGCCTGCCGCGACAAGAACCGCATCGCCATCCAGGGCGACGTGCTGGGTGCCGCCGCCATGGGTGTCTGCAACATCATGTGCCTGACCGGGGATGGCGTGCAGGCAGGCGATCAGCCCGGTGCCAAGCCGGTCTTCGACCTCGACTGCATGTCGCTTCTCGAAACCGTGCGCACAATGCGCGATGAAAGCCGGTTCCTTTCCGGCCGCAAGCTGACCAAACCGCCGCAGGTTTTCCTGGGCGCCGCGATCAACCCGTTCGTACCACCGCAGGAGTTCCGGCCCATGCGGCTCGCCAAGAAGATCGCGGCGGGTGCCCAGTTCGTCCAGAGCCAGTACTGTTTCGATGTCGACATGTTCCGCACCTATATGCAACGCGTCCGCGACCTCGGCCTAGACGAGCAATGCTTCATCATGTGCGGTGTGGGGCCCCTGGCGTCCGCGCGGACGGCGAAATGGATGCGCTCCAACGTGCCCGGCGTCCATATCCCCGATCACATCATCAAGCGGCTGGAAGGCGCAGAAGACCAGAAGGCCGAAGGCAAGCGCCTGTGCATCGACATCATCAACGAGGTCAAGGAGATCGCAGGCGTGTCCGGCGTCCACGTGATGGCCTACCGGCAGGAAGAATATGTCGCCGAGATCGTCCATGATTCAGGCGTCCTGAAGGGGCGCAAGCCCTGGCGCAAGGAGCCGAACTTCGCCAACGAAGCCGCCGAAGCCCGTCTCGAGGACGCCGATGCTGCGGCCAGCGCCACTCCCCACGCCCTTGCCGGCGCCGCAGCCGAAAGCGAAGCTTGAATGCGCGCGACCGATCGTTTCTGATACACAACACAAATCATAAGTCCCTTCGGGGACGGGCCAGACCCAGAGGACACCCTATGACCCGCACCATCGTCGCATCCGCCACCCGCGAAGTCGTCATCGGCTTCGACCAGCCCTTTTGCGTGATCGGCGAACGCATCAACCCGACAGGCCGTAAGAAGCTGGCTGCCGAGATGATCGAAGGCAATTTCGAGACCGTGAAGGCGGACGCGCTCGCGCAGGTCGCAGCCGGTGCCACCATGCTCGACGTCAATGCTGGCGTGACAGCCGTAAACCCCAACGAAACCGAGCCGCCGCTCCTCGTCAAGACGCTGAGCATGGTCCAGGACCTCGTCGATGTGCCGCTGTCGATCGACTCCTCCGTCAGCGCTGCGATTGAGGCTGCCCTTGCCGTTGCCAAGGGGCGCCCGCTGGTCAACTCGGTCACCGGCGAGGAAGAAAAGCTCGAAGCCATCCTTCCGCTCTGCAAGAAATACGACGTGCCGGTCGTCGCCATCTCCAATGACGAAACGGGTATCTCTGAAGACCCCGATGTGCGCTTCGCCGTCGCCAAGAAGATCGTCGAGCGTGCCGCCGATTACGGCATCAAGCCCGAGGACATCGTTGTCGACCCGCTGGTCATGCCGATCGGCGCGATGGGAACTGCCGGCAAGCAGGTTTTCGCCCTGCTCCATCGCCTGCGCCACGAACTCAAGGTCAACACCACCTGCGGCCTCTCCAACATCTCCTTCGGCCTGCCGCACCGGCACGGCGTCAATGCCGGCTTCATTCCGATGGTGATCGGTGCCGGCATGACCAGCGCCATCATGAATCCGTGCCGCCCGCAGGAAATGGAAATGGTCCGCGCCGCCAACGTGCTCAACGGTACCGATCCGGACTGCACCAACTGGATCCGCACCTACCGCGACTACGCACCGGCTCCCGGGGCTTCCGTCAGTGCCGCACCGGCATCGGGTGGCGAAGCATCACGCCGTCGCGGCGGTCGAGCTGCACGCCGGGGTGCATGATCGAGGGGATGATGTCGAAAAGGATGCATGGATAGCCGCGGGCGAGAGCCTCAGCTCGTGGCACCGCCTGATATCCGGTCGAAAAGCGCCATGGCACCCCATGCTCCGACGGCGGCGGCGGAATTGCCAGACACCCAATCGTTCTGGCTGCCCGGCTCAACGAGCATAAGGAGAATGAGGCCAACCATTCCGCCGAGGATCGAGACCGCAACATGCCCCGGATAACGCAGCCAGCTGCCCTTGATCAGGCGAACGAGGGTGAAACTCAGTACAAGTGCGGTGATAAAGACGTCAGGCATCGCAAACTTTCTTGGGTCGCTCTATTGTCGTTTTCCTCTCCAAAACTTCTGTAAAGAAAATAGTCCGCATATGAACGAAACCGCCGCCGATCACCTCGTCCTGTTCATGCCTTCGGGCAAGCGCGGTCGTTTCCCGAAAGGGACGGCCGTCCTCGACGCCGCGCGCGAGCTCGGCGTCTATGTCGAGAGCGTCTGCGGCGGACGCGCCACCTGCGGGCGCTGCCAGGTCGTCGTGCAGGAAGGCAAGTTCGCCAAGCACGGGATCGTCTCCGGCCCCGAGCACATCTCGCCGAAAGGCCCCAAGGAAGAGCGCTACGAGCGCGTGCGTGGCCTCGCCGCCGACCGCCGGCTCTCCTGCTCGGCGACGATCGAAGGCGATCTCGTCATCGACGTACCGCAGGACACGATCATCAATGCCCAGGTCGTGCGCAAGGATGCCGATACCCGCGTGATCGAGCGCGATCCGGCAGTGCGCATGTGCTATGTCGAGGTCGAGGAACCCGACATGGAAAAGCCGCTCGGCGACCTCGACCGGCTCATTGTTGCGCTTGAGCGAGATTGGTCGCTCACCGGCCTGACGGTCGATCCCTGGCTCTTGCCGCAGATCCAGTCCATTCTCCGCAAGGGCGAGTGGAAGGTGACGGCCGCCATCTACCGCGACAGGGTTGAGGCACAACCGCGGCTGATCGCGGTCTATCCCGGCCTCAAGAACGAGGCCTATGGCATCGCCTGCGATATCGGCTCGACGACGATCGCCATGCACCTCTCGTCCCTGCTGTCGGGCCGCACGCTGGCCTCTTCGGGTACCTCCAACCCGCAGATCCGCTTTGGCGAAGACCTGATGAGCCGCGTCTCTTATGTGATGATGAACCCGGAAGGCCGCGAGGCCATGACCAGGGCCGTGCGCGAGGCCATCAACGGGCTTATCGGCAAGGTTTGCGAACAGGGCGAAATCGACCGTCAGGACATTCTGGACTCCGTCTTCGTCGGCAATCCGATCATGCACCACCTGTTTTTGGGCATCGACCCGACCGAACTCGGCGGCGCGCCTTTCGCGCTCGCCCTTTCGGGCGCGATCTGCCTGCCCTCCTCCGATATAGGTATCGATCTCAATCCCGGCGCGCGCACCTACATGCTGCCCTGCATCGCCGGCCATGTGGGCGCCGATGCCGCCGCGGTGACGCTGTCAGAAGGCCCCCACCGCCAGGACGAGATGATGCTGATCGTCGATGTCGGGACCAATGCCGAGATCGTGCTCGGCAACTGGTCGCGCTGTGTCGCCGCCTCCTCGCCCACCGGCCCCGCCTTCGAGGGCGCGGAGATCTCCTGCGGACAGCGCGCCGCCCCCGGTGCCATCGAGCGCGTGCGCATCGATCCCGAGACGCTCGAACCCCGCTACAGGGTGATCGGCATCGACCAATGGTCCGATGAACCCGGCTTTGCCGAAGCCTCACAGAAACTCGGCGTCTCCGGTGTCTGCGGCTCGGGCATCATCGAGATTGTCGCCGAGATGTACCTCGCCGGCATCATCTCCGAGGATGGCGTGATCGATGGCTCACTGGCGGAGAAAAATCCGCGGATCGTCGCCGAGGGCCGCACCTTCTCCTACGTGCTCAAGGAAACCGCGCCGCGGCTGACGATCACCCAGAACGATATCCGAGCCATCCAGCTCGCCAAGGCAGCACTCTANGCCGGCATCAAGCTGTTGATGGACAAGCAGGGGATCGCCCAAGTNGACCGCATCGGCTTTGCNGGCGCCTTCGGCTCCTTCATCGACCCNAAATACGCGATGGTNCTCGGNCTNATCCCNGACTGCGATCTCGACAAGGTGANGGCNGTNGGCAACGCGGCNGGCGCCGGCGCGCGGATGGCGCTTTTGAACCGCAATCACCGCCGCGAGATTGAGGACACGGTGCGCCGCATCGAGAAGATCGAGACCGCGCTGGAACCGAAGTTTCAGGACCACTTCGTCTCCGCCATGGCGCTGCCCAACAAGCGAGACGCCTTCCCCAACCTCGCAAGCGTCGTCACCCTCCCCGCCCGTCAGGCAGACCAGCCGGAGCGCGACATCGAAGGCGGCGAAGGCCCGCGGCGCAGAGGCGGACGTCGCGGACGGCGGTAGTCGACCTCAGCAGCAGCTGAAAGATCCCGTCTCCCGCACATGCTGGAAGACCGAGCGCATGTGNTCGGCGAAGGCTGCGACCGGNGCCGANCTCTTGTCCGCGACCTGAAGCTCGAGATCATAGGTGCCCATCTGCGGCAGTCCGCTTTCCCGGCCGAGGATCTGGATCTCATCGCCCACAAAGTGCCGTCCCATGGGAGCCACGGCGATATCGGCCTGAATTGCGGCGCGCTGGCCCGAAACGTTCGCGGTCATGAACGCGATGTGATAGCCGCGTCCCGCCTGTTCCAGGGCACTGATCGCGCGCTGGCGCCAGGTGCAGCCTTCATCCCACAAGGACACCGGCAGAGGATCACGCAGATAGGCCTGCCCACCCTTGGCGCCNGCCCAGACGATCTCNTCGGTCATCATCATCTCGCCATTGATACGCGGNCCTTCCGCCGAGCAGCTGACAAGGGCGATGTCCAGTTGCCCTGCCGCAAACCGCTTGCGCAACTGCACGGATTCATCAATCAGAGCCTCGACCATCACGTCCGGGTGTGTTTGCGCGAAGCGCTTGAGAACGCGCGGAAGCACCACCTCGCCGTAATCGCTGGGCGCACCGAGCTTGACGACACCGCTGACGCTGGGACTGACGAAGCGCGACATGGTTTCACGATTGAGGGCCAGCAGCCGCCGGGCATAACTGATCAGCACCTCACCGTCCGGCGTCAGCGATACATTGCGCGCATCGCGCTTGAACACGGAAACGCCCAGAACCTCTTCAAGCCGCTTGATCTGCATGGAAACGGCGGAAGGTGTGCGAAACACCCGTTCGGCGGCGGCAGTGAAGCTGCCCGTCTCCGCAATCGCGACGAAACTGCGCAGAAGTTCCGGATCGATCGTCGGCACAGAATTGAAGATCGGAGCGTTCATACATCAATTTCCTTGATTGAAGTCATCATTTCATTTCGTTTGATTAAATCATGGGGCAACGCCATCCTTCTGTCAACGGATGAGACACGAAAGGAGATCATGATGGTTGTCTTCACCGGAACTGCCCGCCTGTGGGCCAGAGTTGCCGATCGGGTCAAGCGCGCGCGTCTGGCCCGCCGGATGGAGGCCCTCAGCCCCGAAGCCCGCAAGGATATCGGCTGGCCCTCGACCGATTACTGGAACGGAAACAGGACGAGAATGCGCGACGAAATGCGTTTCGGAGGCCGCACCCATTGACCTCAGCCAGAAGAAGGCGGCGCGGGAAATCCAGGCGCCGCCTTTTTGCTGTCGATGATCTGTTTGCAGACCAGATTTTTTCGGCACCCCTCGTGACAAATGACATGATATATGTCCTGATTGCGACGATGCGGCGCGCGCCGGGCGCGAATGGCCGGCAGGACATGATGGACCCGATCACGGACTACAGGTGCCCAATGGCTTCAGCCGCCGGAAGCAAGCATTCATTCGTTTTCTATCTCGTTCCCGAGTTCTCGATGATCGCCTTTTCAATGGCGATAGAACCCCTGCGGCTCGCCAATCTCATGCTCGGCGTCGACTATTACTCGTGGCGGCTGGCNTCTTCNGACGGCGGACCGGTGAGCGCCTCCAACGGGGTCAAGGTCGCTGTCGACAATTCCCTGGCNGATGAGCGAGCGAAGCTGACCGGTCGTGACAAACCGGATATGGTTCTCGTCTGCTCGGGCTTGAACGTCGANAAGTTCGACAACAAGACNGTGCTTGCCTGGCTGCGCGAAGAGAACAACCGCGGCGTCGCCATCGGCGGCCTTTGCACNGCGGCCCANATCCTGGCNCTCGCGGGGCTTCTCTCCGGCAANCGCTGCGCCATTCACTGGGANAACATTCCNGGCTTTTCCGAGCGNTTCCCGAAGGCCGAGGCCTTTGCCGACCTCTACGANATCGACGGAAACATTCACACCTGTGCCGGCGGCACNGCCGCGCTCGACATGATGCTTCACCTGATCGGCGACGATCACGACGAGAACCTCGTCAACCGCATCTGCGAAATGGCGCTGACGGACCGGGTGCGCAACTCGCGCGATCGCCAGCGCCTGCCCATGCGGGCCCGTCTCGGCGTACAGAATTCCAAGGTCCTCTCGATCATCGAGCTGATGGAGGCCAATCTGGCCGAACCGCTTTCGCTCATCGAGATCGCCGATCATGTCGGGCTCTCAAGACGGCAGATCGAGCGCCTTTTCCGCCAGGAAATGGGCCGCTCCCCTGCCCGCTACTATCTCGAGATCCGTCTGGACCGCGCACGCCACCTGTTGTTGCAGAGCGCACTTCCGGTGGTTGAAGTCGCGGTCGCTTGCGGTTTCGTATCGGCGTCGCATTTCTCCAAATGCTATCGCGAACTCTACAACCGCTCGCCGCAACAGGAGCGCGCGACCCGCAAGCAGCTTCTCTCNGCCGCCTGAACATGGAGATCAATATCGCAGCGGCCGCGATCATGCGCGCGGATGGCGCCACGCTTCTCGTCAGAAAGCGCGGGACCAGCGCTTTCATGCAACCAGGCGGAAAGATCGACGGCGATGAAGAGGCCCGCTCGGCCCTCATCCGCGAATTATCCGAAGAGCTCGGGCTGACAATCTCGATTGACGAACCGGTCTATATCGGGCGTTTTTCCGCCCCGGCCGCGAACGAGATCGACAGCCGCGTCGTCGCCGAATTGTTCCGGCTTGCTATCGATGGACCCGTTCAGGCCAAGGCCGAAATCGAGGAGGCGGTCTGGCTCAAGCCCGACATGCTGGACGGGATAGAGCTCGCGCCNCTGACCANGGCATCCGTATTGCCTGCGATTTGGGGATAAGAAACAACCACTAGNATGCGCTTNGCGCCGCGAGGATTTCCGGCTTGCGCNTTCTGCGATCGCTCAAGCGACGTCGAGCTCAGGCTTNAGGTCCTGCTCGGCCACGACGCAGTTTCGGCCTGCATCCTTCGCCATGTAGAGAAACTGATCCGCCGCGTTGAGGTAATTGTCGAAATCTTCGACCTCGGCCATGTCCGCCAGACCGATTGAAATGGTCACATCGAGCGGACCGTCGTCCGTCTTGATTGGCTCACGGGCGACACAGTCACGAAGCTGCTCGCAGAACTCCCGCGCGCCGGCGAGATCGAAACCGCGGATCAGAACACCGAACTCTTCCCCACCCAGACGCGCAAGCAGATGTCTCTCCCCGCAAAGGCTCATCAGGCGGGTCGACACTTCCTTGAGGACCCCGTCACCGATCTCGTGGCCATAGGTGTCGTTGAGAAGCTTGAAGTTGTCGATGTCCATTACCGCCATCGACATGGGCATCGGTTCGTCCGGATTATGCCCGGAGGCAACGAGACGCGGGCCGACCTCGAAGAAATGCCGGCGATTGTAGAGACCTGTGAGATAGTCACGCGCAGCCTTGTCGCGCAGCTGTCGGGTATAGAACAGCGTCGCCACGTTCTGCGCCACGCGCCATCTGAACTCTTCCTCGTCGAAAGGGCGCCGTACGTAGTCATTTGCACCGGCTTTGAGATACTCCGTCATCAGGTCCGAGCGTTCCGCGGAGGACACACCGATGATGCGGATTCCGTCATAGGCGCTGTTGCAACGGACCTGGCGAACGAACTCGACACCGTTCATGCCCGGCATCTCGTAATCCACCACGGCAAGTTCGATGTCGGGACGGACCGAAAGTTCCCTCAACGCCGTTTCGGCGGAGGTCGCTTTTGTCACGTTGAACAGCTGCTTCTTGAGGTGCTTCGCAAGAAGTTCGCGTGTCGATCGCACATCATCGACCACAAGTACGCGCACCTCGCGGTTGCTCATCAGCCGAACGACCGAAGACGTGACGTTATCGAGCGCGCCTGGGCCATCCTTGAGGACGTAGTCCGCGATCTGCTTCGTCAGCACTCTATGACGGGTCGCCTGGTCGAAACTGCCTGTGAAGACAATCGGAGGCACGTCATTGGCAATCAGCAGATCGAGTGCTTCACCACGTGGCCCGCCAGGCTGGTTGAGGTCGGCGATCGCCACGCTGTAGTCGTTGCCGCCATTGGCAAGCGTCTCACGAAGGTGATCCATGCTTGAACAGGAAACGACCTCGATGCCGTAATACTCTTCAAGTCGGCCCGCCATGGCGGCCACATAAGTTTTTGAATCCTCCACCAGCAGCACCTTGCGGCCTACCAGTTGGTCCGTCACCCTGTGCGTTCTCTTGGCTTTGCGCGCTGACACGACACCCTCTCCAGCCCGGGCAAGACACCCTTGGAGGAAGTTTAGGAGCTGCTACTTTGCTATTTCGTTAAGAAGAATCTCGTTTTCTACTGAGAAAATTCGCGCCGACATGAGTAGAACAACCTACTGGGCGTCGAACATCCACTGCCGCTGCTGCCAGATTTTTTCGCCGATCTCGCAGTCAACAGGCGCACTCTCGGCCGGACCGCGGGTCTGAGCCTTCATCACCGGCAACGAGTTCTGTTCGATCCCACCGATTTCCTGCACCAGTTTGCGACGAACCGCCTCGGGGAATTGCTCCCATTGGGTGACTGGCACCAGAAAGCTGCCAGGCCCCCCAATCACGCAATCTCGGTAATAGGCATCAAGCTCCGCGATATTGAAGCCATAGCCTGGCCCGCCACGCGTCATCAGCGGCAGTCCATTGATGACGATACGCTTTGCTATCGCCTCGTCGCGCGCCGCAACGACACGATCTCCTTGGTTGTTTGGACCGTCGCCGGAGATATCGATCACCCGGCGAAATCCGTCATAGGGAGAGGCTTCCAGAACCTCCACACCCTTCTTGATGGCGCCCGAGATTGACGTCCTGTTGCGGCCATAGCTGGGTGCAGCCAGAATGAGTTCGGCAACCCTTTCGGCATCGTCGCCGGTTTCGATCAGCGTCCACCCGAAGATCTCGTTCTGGCTGAAATCCGCCGCCCATTCGTACATTGCCACGGCGATCCGGCCATAGGCGCCCTGCTCGATCGCCGCCACCACCTCCGGGGAACGGATGGCCTCGGCATAGCCATGCCGCTGGATCTCGAGTTCGCTGGAAGACATGGAGCGGGAGACATCGACCGCAAGAACCAGCGTGACATCGACCGGTTCGCCCGCATGGCCGGGGACGGGACCGGATAGGCCAAATCCCGCTGTAGCGCAGATCAGGAAGAGCAAGCGGCTGAGCGACTGCATGGCTGAAGATTACCATGGGCCCAACCAAATCGGGAACACCTATTATCTTGCACTGCAAAAATTGAAACGGCCACCATGGGATGGTGGCCGCCTCAATCTGTTGTCCGTGCTTTCCGCGTCAGGCGCGAAGAGCCGTATTTTCAACGTCGTAAGGGCTTTCGCCGATCACTGTTGCCCTGTGTTTCGCCCCGAGGACCTTGATTTCGACCTCGGTGCCCTCGGCGGCATATTCAGGCTTCACCATGGCAAGCGCGATCGACTTGCCGATGCGGAAGCCGTAGCTGCCGTGAGTCGCGCGACCGATCAGCGAGCCGTCGGTCGCATAGATNGCCTCGTTGCCGCGCGCATCGGCATCGGTGATCCCGTGGACTTCGAGGGTGACGAAGTTCCACTTGAGCCCGTCTTCCCTGGCTTTGACGACGCCTTCGCGGCCGATGAACTCGCCCTTGTCCGGCTTGATGAAACGATCGAGGCCGGACTCATANGCGTTGTATTCGATCGAGAGTTCACGCGGGATGAGCCGGTAACTCTTCTCGATCGCCATGGCTGTCATGGCGCGGATGCCGAAGGGCTTGATGCCGAATTCGGCGCCGGCTTCCATTATCGCGTCGAAAATCGCGTTCTGCTGCTCGATCGGGTGATGCAACTCCCAGCCCAGTTCGCCGACGAAGTTGACGCGCAGCGCATGCGCCGTCGCCGTGCCGATGGAAATCTGCTTGCCCGAAAGCCAGGGGAAGCTGGCATTGTCGAGCGGCGTGCGGGTGAGCTTGGCAAGCACATCGCGCGANCGCGGNCCGGCCAGAACCAGAACGCCCCANTGCTGGGTGATGGCATTCATCCGCACCGAGCCGTCATCNGGCAGAAGCTTCTTCAAAACNTCNTGGTCATGCGCCTCATAAGCACCAGCCGAGACGAGNTAGAAGCCGTCCGGNTGCTTGTAGACCGTNAATTCCGACTTCACACCGCCGGTCTTGGTCAGCAGATGGCAGAGCGCGATGCGGCCAACCTTTTTGGGCANCTTGTTGGCCAGAATGGATTCGAGCCANGCNTCCGCACCCGGACCGTCGATCCAGCANTTNGCAAATGCGCTCATGTCGAGAAGGCCGACNTTCTCGTGAACCGTCTTCACCTCGTTACCGACATGTTCGAAATAGTTCGAACGACGGAAGGACCAGCGTTCCACGATGCGACCGTCATCAAGCGGCGGCGCATGGTTGTGACAGGTCAGCACGTCCGCACCAACGCCGAGATCCTCGGCCGGCACTTCGTACCCGGCAGGCGCAAACCAGTTCGGCCGCTCCCAGCCATAGACCGAGCCGAACACCGCGCCGAGCTCCTTCATCCGGCCNTAGCANGGCGTGGTCTTGAGCGGGCGNGCGGCAGTTCTCTCCTCGTCGGGATAGTGCGTGGTGAAGACGTTGGCGTAGGCTTCCTCGTTNTTCTCCTTGAGATATCCCTCGGTCGCATAGGGACCGAAACGCCGGGGATCGACGCCCATCATGTCGATGGTCGGTTCGCCGTCGACGATCCACTCGGCCAGCTGCCAACCCGCGCCACCGGCCGCGGTGATGCCGAAGGAATGGCCTTCGTTCAGCCAGAAATTCTTCAGCCCCGGNGCNGGTCCGATGATCGGCGANCCGTCNGGCGTATAGGCAATGGCNCCATTNTAGACCTTCTTGATACCGACCTCGCCGAAGGCAGGAACGCGGGCAATAGCGGTCTCGATATGCGGCATCAGACGCTCGAGATCTTCCTGGAACAGTTCGTACTCGCTGTCGTCGGACGGACCGTCCATGTAGCAGCACGGCGCGCCGTGCTCGTAGGGACCGAGCAGCAGACCGCCATTTTCCTCGCGCATGTACCAAGAGGAATCACTCTCGCGCAGCACGCCCATTTCAGGCAGACCCTTGGCCTTGCGTGCGACAACATCCGGATGAGGTTCGGTGACGATGTACTGGTGCTCGACGGGGATGACCGGGACATTCAGCCCCACCATTTCCCCGGTCTTGCGGGCAAAGTTGCCGGTCGCCGAAATCACATGCTCGGCAACGATATCGCCCTTGTCGGTGGAGACCACCCATTTGCCGTCGTCGCGCTGCGAGATCGCAGCCACGGTTGTGTTGCGGTAGATCGTGGCACCGCGCGAGCGTGCACCCCGTGCCAGTGCCTGGGTAAGATCGGCGGGCTGGATATAGCCGTCGTCGGGATGCTGGATGGCACCCAGAAGCCCGTCGGTTTCGCAGAGCGGCCAGATTTCCTTGACCTGTTCGGGGGTCAGGATGTTGACCGGAATGCCGAGCGTTTCAGCCACACCCGCATAGTACATGTACTCGTCCCAGCGGTCCTTTGTGCGCGCGAGACGGATATTGGAGACCTGGGAGAAACCGACATTCATGCCGGTCTCTTCCTGCAGTTCCTGATAGAACTTGACCGAGTAGCGGTGGATCTGGCCGACCGAGTAACTCATGTTGAACAGCGGCAGCAGGCCTGCCGCGTGCCAGGTCGAGCCCGACGTCAGTTCCTTGCGCTCGATCAGGACGGAATCGTCCCAGCCCTTCTTGGCGAGGTGATACAGCGTCGCGACGCCGACCACGCCTCCGCCGATGACTACCGCACGCGCCTCAGTTTTCATGTCAGCCATAGATTTTCGTCCCGTTTCCGGCCTGGTTCGTTCCACTCTAGGCGGACTATGCAGCGGGGAAAAGCCACCCTGCCGCCTGTTTGCGACATGGGNCAAAGCAGGGACGACGCGGGCGAAATCGTCAGNCGTTCAGTGCGCGGCTGCGGCTTCGTATTCNGCAAGCNTNGCNGCCAGTTCCTCGATCTCNCTTTGGGGAAAAACTGCGATGCCNGCGCTTCTCAGCCGGCTTGCGACCACGCCTTCGCCATCCTGCTTCGTGCCGTCGAAGCGACCGGTATAAACTTGGCGGGAACCGCAGGAGGGGCTGCCGTCGGTCAGAAGTGCGAAGCGGCAGTCGTNTTCGAGCGCCAGATCAAGCGCGAGNTCTGCACCTGCNACAAATTCGCCGGTCACATCGCCACCGGTGCTATCCATCACTCTGGCGCGCCCGTTAAGCACGTCTGCNGCGCCCGCCCCCGGCTCGATNTCCGCCGGCGGACGCGGGACAGGCATNCCTGCCGCCATTTCGGGGCAGAGTGTGACGATGCGCCCCTCCGCCATCCAGGTATCGATCAGCCGATGGGAAACGGGTTTGGCCCGCCCATCGTAGCGCACGGCGTGACCGAGAAGGCAGGCACTNACGAGGATTCGCTGCTTGTTCATGCGCGCAGAATAAACCCCGGCGCTGTCTTCCGACAGCACCGGGGCGAATATTTTCCAGTCAGCAAAGGGCAGCAGCAAAGGACTGCTTGCGCCAAGCGCCTTACTTGATCACGGCAGAACCGCCGACGATGTCCAGCGTTTCCGAACCCGAAAGGGTTTCGCGGTCGCCCGACGGCATGGTGACGAAACAGCCCGACGGGCAGAATTCGACCGTGGCGCCCGCATCGACGGTGACTTCGCGCTTCACGCCGTCTTCGGTGACGACGAGCACCTGCACGTCGGAATCCTTGTTGGACACGCTTGCGGCCAGTGCGCCGCTCGCGGTTACCGCAAGCACCGAAAGAGTAAGCATCAATGTCTTCATCTGTCTGTCCTTATCTGCCGGCCTNTGCCAGCTCTCGATATGGCAGCTTTTCTAACGTTTCGAAACTGAACGTAAGCTGAATACCGACACCCCGTTACTTTTGACCCTACCGAAGAGCCGCNTCCAGTTACAACTCCGTTCCGTCGCCATCGTCCGGTTCTTCCTTGCGGATGGGCCGCTTTCTCTTCGGCGCGGCCTTTCTGGAAGTCTTCGACGGTTCCGCCTGTTCGTCCAAATTCGCGACGGCTGCGTTTTCCGCAAGTTTGCGGAGAAGTTCCTTGGGCGCATCCTTGAAGAGGAAGTTGACGTCGGTCTGCGGGAACGGGATCTCGATGCCTTCTTCCTTGAAGCGCTTGTAGATGGACACCCGAAGCTCGTTCTTCACACCCATCCCGTCGAGAACATCCGCCAGATAGACCTTGAGAACGAAATCGAGCGACGATGCACCGAAGTTGACGAAATGGACCACCGGCGCAGGGTTGCGCAGCACCATCTCGTGCGCGAGCGCGATCTCCTCGAGTATGCGCAGCACCTTTTCGGGATCGGCGGAATAGCTCACGCCCACCTCGACATCGGCGCGTCCGACACTGTTGCGGTGGTTCCAGTTGCCCACCACGCCGTTGATCAGCTCCGAGTTCGGAACGATGATCGATTGCCGCTGGAAGGTTTCGATCTCCGTCGCGCGCACGGAAATGCGTTTGACGAAGCCCTGCGTCGATCCGGTCTCAACCCAATCGCCGACCTTGAACGGACGCTCGGCCAGCAGGATGAGGCCGGAGACGAAGTTCGACACGATGTTCTGCAGACCGAAACCGATACCGAGTGACAAGGCACCGGCGACGATGGCGAGACTGGAAAGATTGATGCCCGCGGCAAGAATACCGATCAGACCGGCGATCGCCACGCCCAGATAGCCGACGCCCGTCGTGATCGAGTTACGGACACCGGGGTCCATCCGGCTGCGCGCCAGCACATGCCGGTCAAGCCAGCGCTCGAACATCCGGGTGCCGAACAGGCCGGCAATGAACAGCAGAATGCCGACCAGAATGCCGGTCAGCGAGATCGAAATCCCGCCGATGCGGATATCGGTGAAGGCGCGGTAGACCCAGAGCTGGATATCCTGGATCTGGAAGCCCCACTGAAGCAGGATAAGCGGCAGACCGAGGAACAGCACCACCGCATAGATCAGCAGCCCGAAGCCGAGCCCCATGCGATCCAGTGAGGACGCCGACGGGTCGAATTGCGACTGGACCCAGCGTCCGACGGCCGTTTCGGCAAAAACATTCTGTTCCATCGTCGCCTGCGCGGACAGGAAGCCGATATACATCATCGCCACGATCGCGCCGGTTATCAAAATCTGCTCGGAGACGAACTTGGACAGGCCGACATATCCGGTGAGGGAGAGGACAACCATGCCGACGCCGGAGATCACCAGCAGGAACTTGAGGATGCTGGGCCACGAGCGCGACGGGTCCGCCGGATCGCCGGACTGCGAAACCATCGGCTTCACCTGCGCCGTTCCCGTCAGGATGAGACCGACGACGATCGTCGCAAAGAAGCTCTTGGCAACTGTGACAACCACGGGCGAGCCCAGCGTCTCGCTGATATTGGCCAGCGTGAAATCGAGGGCGTTCACCAGCGCCATCAGCACGATCAGGTAATAAACCTTGCGCGCGCCGCTATTGGAGAAGTTGATAAGCCGCCATTGCGGCTTGTGAGGCGCAAGGACCGCCTTTGCGACCCTGCTGATGAAGGTGACGACGATCAGCGCGGCGCAAAGACCTGCAATCATGCTTGTCACATCACTTCGAAGCACCGCGAAATTCACGAACAACAGCAGCGTGGCGCCGAAGATGAGCGTCAGCGCGAGCGTCGGGATGAGCGCCGACCAGAAGGCAACCGTCAAACGTTCGAGATAGCCGGGTTCGCTGACAGTGCCATCGCGCTCGATAAACCGGCCGAAAACNCGAAGGCTGACNACNGCAACCAGCAGGCTGATGACNGAGGACAGGAAAGACGCGACCATCAATTGCTGGAACTTGAACGACCAGACGAACTTCAGCCAGCTCTCGAAAATCCGGTCGACATTNCGCACCTCGATAGCCAGGGCTCTTCCGGCTTCATCAAAAAACTGTCCGTTGATCTCCGTTCGCTTGAGAAGCGTGTCGGTGAACAGTCTGCGCCGCGTTTCTGTGATCTTATCGCCGAGATCGTTCGCACGGATCGAGATGTTCTCGGCCCGACCGGTCAGCGTATTGATCTGGCTGCGCTCCTGGTTGAGCCGCGTTCGTTCCGCCTGCGCGGCGGGCGCCTCTTCCGGTTCGCCTTCGCCGGGCGGTGCGCCCAGCGAATCGAGACGTGACTTCACCTCGGTGAGCCGGGGACGCAGGCTGACGCCCAGGTTGATCATTTCCTGCGACAGTTCCTCGAGCGCCAGTTTCAGGTCGATCAACCGTGCATCGTCGGTCGAGCTGTCATCGACCTTTTGCTGGATGTCGTTGAGCTTGCGATCGGCACCGTCAAGTTGGTCCTGCGCCGACTGGACCGCCGGTGACACCTGCAAGTCGACCCGCGGATCCTGTGCGGCCGCTGCCGTGGCGAAAACCAGAAGAAGCGCCAGAATTCCGAACCGGATCAAGCGGACCATATGCGAAAGACTCATTCTTACTCTGCCGGCTGTGGTCATCGACATTCTGTTTAGAGCAATTTTGATTTTGGCGGAATTGGCGGAATCGGCAAAATCGAAATGCATAAATGAGTTCAGCATCTTGCTGAGGCTATCCCTTTGCACCTGACGGGCAAACGGCCTAGCTGAAACGGGCGAAGGTAAGAACTGCGCCTGTCACTGGAGAGATATCAGAAACCCGCACCGGGCTTGGCCAGATATTCGTCTTCCGCAGGCGTGTTCTCCCGCCCCAGGATGGAATTGCGATGCGGGAACCGTCCATAGGTTTCAATGACTTCCCGGTGCTTTTTCGCATAATGGAGATAATTCTCATTGCCGAGATCGGTGAACAGTTCGACGGATCGCTTCTGGTCCTCCATCCGTTCGGAATGTTCGAACGGCATGTAAAGAAAGGCCCGGCGCGAGGTATCGATCTGCTTGTCGAGGCCGGTGGCGACGACATAGCGCGATTCCGCGAGCGCGAGACCATCGGTAGCAAATGAGTGCGGACTGCCGCGGAACATGTTGCGGGGGAACTGGTCGAACACAATGATCAGCGCCAGCCGGCTATCGGCCGACTTGTGCCATTCGTCCGTTATCTCTGAAGACAGCGCGAGGTGAAGGTCGAGAAACCGGTCGCGGATCTTCGAATCGATTTCGTCCTTCTTGACGAACCAGTCCTCCTTGCTGAGCTGGTTGAACCAGAAATCGAGCACGCTTGCGGGCGTTTCGGTCATTCGTCCTCCCTTACGGCCATGGTGATCGTCGGCCGCTTTCTGTTGGCCGCTATCTGTGCCACACATTGTGTGGTTTCAATAGAGCCGGACTGCGCGGCAAATCGCCAACAGGAGAGTGTACATGGCCGAAAAGCTATCGATCATAGGGTTCGATGCCGACGACACACTCTGGCAGAACGAGCAGTTTTTCCGTTTCACCGAGCAGGAATTCGCAAAGCTTCTCGAAGATCATGGCGATCATGACGCCATTTCTGCTCGGCTTCTGGAGGCCGAGCGCCGAAATCTCGGTCACTACGGCTTCGGCGTGAAGGGCTTTACCCTCTCGATGATCGAGACGGCCATCGAAGTGACGGACGGTCAGGCGCCCGCCACCGTCATAAGCCGCATTCTCGAGATCGGCCGCGACCTGATGAACCACCCGATGGAAACGCTACCGGGTGCCGCAGATACGCTTGAAGCGCTTGCCGACGACTACACGATCGTCCTGATAACCAAAGGCGACCTGTTCCATCAGGAAAAGAAGCTCGCGCAATCCGGACTCGGCGACTTTTTCGACGCGATCGAGATCGTCTCGGACAAGAAGCCCGACACCTATCAGACGCTGTTCGCCCGGCACGGTGATGGTCCCGAACACGCGGTAATGGTCGGCAACTCACTGAAATCGGATGTCATACCTGCAATCGAGGCCGGAGGCTGGGGCGTACACGTACCACATCCGCTCACCTGGGTGCTCGAACATGCCGACGCGCCCTGGGAGAACCAGCGTTTCCGCGAGATCAAGACGCTCGCCGAATTGCCCGAACTCGTCGGTCGGATCTCGGAAGCTTAGGCCGCCTGTTCCTCGGCCTCGAGCGAGATCAGTATGGCGCCGTCGCTCACCTGCTGACCGGCCGCCACCCTCACCTCACCGATGGTGCCGTCGCGTGGCGCGGAGAGCGTCATTTCCATTTTCATCGCTTCCATGACGATCAGCGTCTCGCCCGCCTTCACGGTCTGGCCCACACTTGCCATGACCTCCTTGACGACGCCCGGCATGGGGGCCGTGACGGTATCGCCACCGGCACCGGCTTCCCCGGCCCGCTCGATCTTCGGAATGGCTCGCACATGTGCCGCGCCTTCCTCGAAGACCGTGATCCCGTCTGCGAGATGCGCAATGCGGACGGCCTTTCGACGGCCGTTGACGAAAGCCGTCCAGGCCGGGGAATTGCCCTGCCGGATTAGCCCGGACAGCTGAACCGGTTCGGATAGCGCGCCGCCCGAGACCCGCCAATCGCATGATCCCGTACGCGTTACCGTGTAGGTCTCCACCTCCCCCTCGTGGGAAAGCT
The DNA here is from genome assembly GCA_002707605.1 of Hoeflea sp. Taxonomy (GTDB): domain Bacteria; phylum Pseudomonadota; class Alphaproteobacteria; order Rhizobiales; family Rhizobiaceae; genus Pseudohoeflea. Next base: position 44,165 of record PANK01000007.1, on the reverse strand, counting down.
GGACGTCGCGGCGGGGATGGCCCCAGTTCTCCCACGGACCAATCATCGACGCAGGGTCGCTTGACGTCGTCTCGCGCTCCACCATGCCCGAAACCACCACCGCCATGAAGGCAATCACGTCGTCCGGTGTTTGGGTGACGGCCACGAGGTCGTCGACATGACGGTCGATCATTCCGGTATCGAGATTGGCGTCCGAGAAGTCTTCCTGCTGCAGCAGCCGCACCAGAAAGCCGATATTGGTAACCGTGCCGGCGATCTCCGTGCGCGACAGACCGCCCGCAAGTTCGGCGTTCGCTTCCGCGCGTGTCGGCGCATGGACGATCGCCTTGGCGATCATCGGATCGTAGAACGGCGTGATGGTATCACCCTCGGCCACGCCGGTATCCACCCGCATGCCCTCGGCAAATTCGAGATGACCGATGGTGCCGACAGCCGGCAGAAAGCCCTTGGCCGCGTCCTCGGCATAGATCCGCGCCTCGACAGCGTGACCGGAGATTGACAGTTCGTCCTGCCGTTTCGGCAGTTTCTCGCCGCGCGCCACCCGGATCTGCCATTCGACCAGATCGAGCCCCGTGATCGCCTCCGTCACCGGATGCTCCACCTGCAGCCGCGTGTTCATCTCCATGAACCAGAACCGGTCGGGCCTCAGCCCTTCCGAAGCATCGACGATGAATTCGACCGTGCCGGCACCGCGATAATTGATCGCCTGCGCGGCTTTGACCGCCGCTTCGCCCATTGCCGCGCGCATCTCGTCGGTCATGCCGGGCGCAGGCGCTTCCTCGATCACCTTCTGGTGGCGGCGCTGTGCCGAGCAGTCACGCTCGAAGAGGTGAACCACATTGCCGTGGCTGTCGCCGAACACCTGGATCTCGATATGGCGCGGCGTGCCGACGAATTTTTCCACCAGAACCCGTTCGTCACCGAAGGACGCCTTGGCTTCGCGCTTGGCCGAGGAGAGTGCCGCAGAAAAATCAGCCTGGTCGTCGACCCGGCGCATGCCCTTGCCGCCACCGCCCGCGCGCGCCTTGATCAGCACCGGAAAGCCGATCTCGTTGGCCTTGCCGGCCAGCACGACGAGCTCCTGCGCGTCGCCGTGATAGCCCGGCACCACCGGCACCTTGGCCTTTTCCATCAACCGCTTGGCCGCATCTTTCAAACCCATCGCACGAATGGCATCCGCCGACGGCCCGATGAAGATCAGGCCNGCCCGCTCGACGGCTTCGACGAAGTCCGGGTTCTCGGAGAGAAAGCCGTAACCGGGATGGATGGCATCTGTGCCCGTCACCCTGGCCGCCTCGATGATCGCATCGATATCGAGATAACTCTCGGCAGCCGGCGCCGGACCGATGCGGACGGCCTCGTCGGCCATTTTGACATGCAGCGCGTCCCGGTCGGCATCGGAGAAGACCGCGACGGTGGCAATGCCCATCCGCCGCGCCGTCCGGATCACCCGGCAAGCGATCTCGCCGCGATTGGCTATGAGGATTTTGGTGATATTGGTCATGGCATCACATCCTGAACACGCCGAAATCGGTGTCTTCGATCGGGGCGTTGAGCGCCGCCGACAGGCTCAGGGCCAGAACCTCGCGGCTCTTCATCGGGTTGACGATCCCGTCGTCCCAGAGGCGTGCCGAGGCATAGAGGGGATGGCTCTGCTTTTCGAACATCTCGATCGTCGGCCGCTTGAATTCGGCTTCGTCCTCGGATGACCACTCCCCGCCCTTGCGCTCGATCGCGTCGCGTTTGACGGTGGCGAGAACGCCCGCCGCCTGTTCGCCGCCCATCACCGCGATGCGGCTGTTGGGCCAGGTCCACAGGAAGCGCGGCGAATAGGCCCNNCCGCACATGCCGTAATTGCCNGCGCCGAAGGAGCCGCCGACGATCATCGTGATCTTCGGCACTTTCGTCGTNGCNACCGCNGTCACCAGCTTGGCGCCGTCCTTGGCNATNCCGCCCGCCTCGTATTTCTGCCCGACCATGAAGCCGGTGATGTTCTGCAGGAANACGAGCGGGATCTTGCGTTGCGAGCACAGTTCGACGAAATGCGCNGCCTTCACGGCACTTTCCGAAAACAGCACGCCNTTATTGGCGATGATGCCNACCGGCATGCCCATCACATGGGCGAAACCGCAGACGATCGTGGTTCCGTAGCGCGCCTTGAATTCGTGAAAGCGCGAGCCGTCGACAATGCGCGCGATCACCTCGCGGATGTCATAGGGCTGGCGCGCATCCTGCGGGACGATGCCCGCGATCTCTGCCGGATCGTAAAGCGGCGCTTCCGGCGACTGAAGATCGAGCTGCGAAAGCCCCGACCGGCCCGGATTGTTGAGATTGGCCACCGCCTGGCGCGCGAGTTCCAGCGCATGCGCGTCGTCCTCGGCGAGATGATCGGCAACGCCGGAGAGACGTGTGTGGACATCGCCGCCGCCGAGATCCTCCGCGCTCACCACCTCGCCCGTCGCGGCCTTCACCAGCGGCGGACCGGCGAGGAAGATCGTCCCCTGGTTCTTGACGATGATGGTCTCGTCGCTCATCGCCGGCACATAGGCGCCGCCCGCCGTGCACGACCCCATCACCACCGCGATCTGCGGAATGCCGCGCGCCGACATGTTGGCCTGGTTGAAGAAGATGCGGCCGAAATGCTCACGGTCGGGAAACACCTCGTCCTGGTTGGGCAGGTTCGCCCCGCCTGAATCGACCAGATAGACGCAAGGCAGATTGTTCTCCGCAGCGATCTCCTGGGCGCGCAGGTGCTTCTTCACCGTCATCGGGTAATAGGTGCCACCCTTCACAGTGGCATCGTTGCACACCACCATGACGTCACGGCCCTCGACCCGGCCGACACCGGCGATCACACCGGCTGCTGCGATCTCTCCGCCGTACAGTCCGTGGGCGGCAAACTGGCCGACTTCCAGAAACGGAGAGCCGGCATCGAGCAGCCCGCGCACCCGATCGCGCGGCAGGAGCTTTCCACGGCCGACGTGGCGTTCGCGCGCAGGCTCCGGACCGCCCTGCGCAATCGTGCCGGCGATGTCGCCGATCTGCAGGGTCAGCTCCTCCATTCGCGCGGCATTGTCGCGAAAGTCCTGCGCGGCAGTGGAGATTTTCGACTGAATGATACTCATGATTGTGTATCCCGTATCATGTCTTTGCCTGACGCTGTTCGGCCGGCGAAAGGTCTCTGATTTCCCGCTCGAGGAAGAAACTGATGACCGAGCGGATGATGACAAGCCCGCCGAGGAACAGAATGCCGTCGAGGTCTAGCGTGATCGCGGTATGGATCACGTCGGAGACGATCAGCAATTCCAGGCCGGCCAGAATATAGCTTCCGAGTTCGCGGCGCGCGTCATTCATGATTGCGACGCGCCGCTCGCGGTCCCCCGAGAATTCGCCCCTCACCATTTTAAGCGAAAACCGGGCAGCACCGATCAGCAACACGCCGATCGAAAGAAGGTCGATCAAACCCGCAAGCTGTTCGAGCCACGGCGCGGCCTCTCCGAAGAAACCGACCAATTCCGTCTGGCTGCTCATGACCCGACCTCTCTCATCGCCCCGTTGGAACCCAATGCCTCAGAGCTGTCCCAAGCCCATGCACACCGCATGTCAGGCTGTCTGGAAATGGGAAGCCTGCGCCGAATTAAACCAGAATCATAACGGGAGGCGTCGCAATTAACCATTTGTAAAATATGCACTTTGAGGCGAAGAAAAGTGCGCGCAGATTGCCCGGAATGGGAGGGATAGGCGTCATGAAGATGACTGCGCCTGTGGCGAAAATCGGAGATATTCTTCTCCATCCGGCAACCGTGATAGCTGCGATGGCGATCGGTTTCGTGGCCCTTTATGTGGTCGAGGGACAACTCACCCACATGCCCTTCGTCGCAATGGTGGTTCTGTCGATCGCAACGATCCTCTTCCTTGTGTCCGCACGCCTCGCTTTCTCCGCCTATACCGCGATGACGGTCGTCTGCATCACGGCGTTGATCTCCGTCGTCAAATACCGCGCCAAGGGCTTCGATCTGCATGTCTACGACATCGTCTTCACCGGTCGCGATGGCGATGCGCTGAGCTTCCTGCTCGCCGAGTTCGGGACGCTGATCTATCCGGTCATTGTGGTACTTGCAGTGCTTACCCTCGCGCTGGCGATGATCTTTCGAATTGAAAGGCCTCGAAACCTGCGGCTGCTTCTGCGCAGCACCTCTCCCATCTGNTGCGTCGNCTTGCTGCCCGCCTTCTACCCTGTGGCGAAGGACGAGCCGCGCTANTTCTATTATCTGTCCGGCTTCAANGCNTCTGCCTTCTACATCTCGCTTCTCGACCTGCCCTTTATGACTGGTGAGCCGCCGATCAGGGNAGAGCTCGACAGNCTGCCGGACGTGGCTTCCTTCCCNGCAGCCGCCGAATGTTCCGCNGACNAGGCGCGTCCCGATATTTTTGTGGTTCTGTCGGAAAGTTCNACGGATCTCTCCATTTTCCCCCAGCTCAGGACCAACAACTGGGTTCAGGAGACGTTCTCCAACAGCGAGCGAAAGCGCTATCCATTGCGTGTCGAAACCTATGCGGGCGGCACATGGGTTTCGAACCTGTCGCTGATGACTGGCCTTTCCAGCATCGATTTCGGCTGGCAGGCCCCGTATCTGACGCTGGCCCTTACCGACCGGGTTCACGAATCCCTGGCCACCGTGTTGGCGAATTGCGGCTACCGGACGGTCGTGCAGATGCCGATGGGCTACCATTTCGTCAATGAAGGACCGTTCCTCAAATCGATCGGCTTCGAGACGATCCTCGATCACGATGCGATCGGCGCAACCGAATATGCTCACAAAGACAGCTTCTATTTCGACGCTGCCGAGACTTTCATTCGCGAGCACCGCAAGAGCGACGGGCGGCCCTTGTTCATGGAAATCCAGTCCATGTTCGCTCACTCGCCCTACGATGAGCGCGCTCATCCGGTGATGGCGGAACCGGCCGGCGAATGGACCGGAGACGCGGATACCGACGAATACATCAAGCGCATTCTCGTCGCACAGAAGGACGTAACAAGCTTTCTCGAAAGCCGGGCGGCGGAAAGCGGCACACATCCTTCGCTGGTTCTCGAATTCGGAGACCATCAGTCCTCGGCCACCCGGCCACTGTCCGATGAAATCGCCAATGGCGGCGGCATCTCCGACCTCGCGTCGCCGGCCTTCCTCACCTATTACACGCTTAACGGCTACGGCATCGATGCCGCGATAAAAGCGGACACGACGAAACCGCTGGCCATCAGCTATCTCGGCGTCAGCCTCCTGGAAGCAGCCAAAATCCCGCTCTCGCCTGCCTATGCTGACCTCGCCGCCTTGCGGGATCGCTGCAAGGGCGAAGTCCAGCTCTGCGCCGACAGGCTGTCGCTTGCCCGGCACATGAAGCGGCGCCTGGCTTCGGGTCTCCTGGAATTGCCGGAATAGAGGCTTGCCTTGCGAAAGCGGATGAACGATGACGACGGCCATGCAGGATGACATCGACAAATCACATGGCAAACGCCACGGCGTCGGCATAGGCCGGATGTCGAAAGCGCTTGCGGTTTCCCTTTCCGGCTTACGCGACGCATTTCGCTGCGAGGCAGCGTTTCGGCAGGAGTTCGCCATCGGGGCACTTTTCGCCGTGGCGGCTTTTGTCCTCAAAGTCACGCCCGCCGAACGGGCGGCACTCCTTGCCAGCATCTTCCTCGTACTCATCGTCGAGCTTCTCAACACCGCGCTTGAAGTGACGCTGGATCGCATCACGCTCGAAGACGATCCGAGCGTGCGCAAGGCGAAAGACATGGGCAGCGCCGCAGTCTTCCTCTCGCTCGTTGCCGCGGGCGTCGTCTGGCTCTGCATCACCGGCCCGCTTGTCTATCGCGCGTTGTATTGAGGCTGGCCATCGATCAGCGGGTCTCCGCCATGATCTCGCGACCGATCAGCATGCGGCGGATTTCGCTGGTGCCGGCACCGATTTCGTAAAGCTTGGCGTCGCGCAAAAGCCGTCCGGTGGGAAAATCCGTCGTGTAGCCGTTGCCGCCGAGCGCNTGGATGGCTTCNAGCGCCANCTGCGTCGCTTTTTCCGCCGAATAGAGAATACAGCCGGCAGNATCCTTGCGGGTGGTCTCTCCACGGTCGCAGGCGGCNGNCACCGCATAGACATAAGCCCGACAGACATTCATCGTCGTATACATGTCGGCAAGCTTGCCCTGCATGAGCTGGAATTCGCCGATCGGCTGGCCGAACTGCTTGCGCTCGTGGACGTAGGGCACGACCACGTCCATAGCCGCCGCCATGATGCCAAGTGGCCCGCCCGAAAGCACCACGCGCTCGTAATCGAGCCCGGACATCAGGATCTTCACGCCCTGCCCTTCCTCGCCCAGCACGTTCTCGTAAGGCACTTCGCAATCCTCGAAGACGAGTTCGGCGGTGTTCGAACCGCGCATGCCGAGCTTGTCGAGCTTCTGCCCGGTGGAGAAGCCTTTCATGCCCTTCTCGACGAGGAAAGCCGTGATGCCCTTGGACCTGGCCTCCGGATCGGTCTTCGCATAGACCACCAGCGTATCGGCATCCGGGCCGTTGGTGATCCACATCTTGGCGCCGTTGAGCACGTATCGATCGTTCTTCTTCTCCGCCCTGAGCTTCATTGAAACCACATCGGAGCCGGCATTGGGCTCGCTCATTGCCAGCGCGCCGACGTGCTCGCCCGAACAGAGTTTCGGCAGATATTTTTCCTTCTGCGCATCACTGCCCCAACGGTTGATCTGGTTAACGCAGAGATTGGAGTGCGCGCCATACGACAACCCCACGGAAGCCGAAGCCCGGGAAATCTCCTCCATCGCCACGCAGTGGGCGACATAGCCCATGCCCGTGCCGCCGTAATCGGGGTCGGCGGTCATCCCGAGAAGGCCGAGATCGCCCATCTCCTTCCACAAATGCATCGGAAACGCATTGTCACGATCGGTATCCGCCGCCACCGGAGCGATGCGATCACGCGCGAATTTGGAGACCATGTCTCTCAGCGCATCGACATCCTCGCCGAGACCGAAATTCATGCCGGTTTCAAACATTCTCTTCCTCCTCCTCACCGGCGCCGACCATGCGGTTCACCAGCGTGATGTAGACAGTCTCGATCTCATCGAGCGACAACCGACCGTCTTCGCGGTACCAGGTCGTCAGACCGTTGAGCAGCGCAATGATGGCGCGCGTCGTCACTTCCGTATCGACGACATTGAATGCGCCTTTGGCGATACCCTCTTCAATCATCTGGCGCGGTATCGCCTCATATCCACGCCTGAGCTCACGGATCCGCCGGAAATTCTCAGGTTCCAGACTTCGCAGTTCCATGTAGGATATGAACATCTCCCGCGGTCGCGTCAGGTGATAGCGGACATGAAAACGGACGAAGTCCGAGAGTTCACTCCCGGCACCCTCGCGCCAAGCCGCCTCCAGCGCCAGCATATGCCCGGCGAGGAGATCGAAGAGAATGTCCTGCTTGGTCGGGAAATATTTGTAGATCGCGCCGGCCTGCACGCCGGTCCGGGCGGCTATCGCCCGCATCGAAACGGCCGCATAGCCTTCACGCGCGAACAGTTCGAGCGCCGCATCCTGCAGCCGCTCAAGCGTTTCCGTCCCTGTCGATCCGGCCGTTCTCGCCATTGGCCTCCCAGCACCGAATCACGCCGATTCGACACACCCAATTAATTGAACGATCGTTTAATAATAGCGGATTTCATGCCATCCGCAAGGACAACCTTTGAGATTATCCCATATATTAGCTCGCATGGATGTGCGCCGTTGTGTCACTTTGGCAACAGCTCATTTGCACATTCAAATTTCCTTTAAGAATTTGATCTGGATCAAGTTTGGTGAACGGAGCGGGCGTAGGTTGCGGGCCTCTGTAGAACTACTATCCCTAGGGGGCCAATCATGAAAACCAATTTCAAAGCGCTGCTGGCCGGCGCTTCAGCCGTTGCCTTCGGCGTCATCGCATTTCAGTCGGTAGCTTCTGCCGCCGACCTCAACGACCGCATGTTTGTTGAAAAGAGCCCCTGGCAGGTCCGCGTTCGTGCGCTCGGCGTGGTGCCCGAAGACGACGGCAACATCGATCAGATCGCGGGTTCTAATCTTGCCTACTCCAACTCGGTGACACCGGAACTCGACATCTCCTACTTCTTCACCGAAAACCTGGCCGCCGAGCTTATTCTCGGCACCACCTCGTCGAAGATCTACGCCGAGAATGCCGGTGGCGCGAACGGTCAGGTCGGCAAGACCTGGATCCTGCCGCCCACTGTGACCCTGCAGTACCACTTCACCAACTTCGGCGCCTTCAAGCCCTATGTCGGCGCAGGCGTGAACTACACCATGTTCTTCAATCAGGACGCGACCGGAGTCCTTACCGACATCGACGTCGAAGACACCTTCGGTGCGGCTCTCCAGGTCGGTTTCGACTACATGCTCGACGACCATTGGGGCGTGAACTTCGACGTCAAGAAGATCTTCCTGCGGCCCGACTGGTCGGCAAACGGCGGTACGCTCACCGGCAAGGCCAAGCTCGATCCGTGGCTGATCGGTACCGGTCTCACATATCGTTTCTGATCGCTTCGGCGACGGAATAGAAAAAGCCCGGTGCACTTGTCCGCAGCGGGCTTTTTTGTGTCTGGAATGTCAGGCCGGATCAGATATCGGCCAATGCATCCACCAGTTCCTTCACACCGAAGCGGATCGGGTCGGTTGCCGGAACGCCGTATTCCTTCGAGAGGTCGGCGAGAAGCGCCTTGGCCTCCTCCTCACCGAGCTTGGCGGTATTGACCGCGATGCCGGTGCACTTGATTGCCGGATTTGTGCGCGAGCCGAGCGCGATCGTCATGTCGATCACTTCCTGTATCGACGGCAGCGGATGCTTGACGCCGCGCATATTGGTGCGTGTCGGCTCGTGGCAGACCACGAACGCATCCGGCTGCGCGCCGTGCAGGAGGCCGAGCGAAACGCCCGCAAAGCTCGGGTGGAAGAGCGAACCCTGGCCCTCGATCAGATCCCAGTGATTGGGATCGGCAGCAGGCGAAATCCACTCGACGGCGCCGGAGATGAAATCGGCAACCACGGCGTCGATCGCCACACCGCGACCCGAGATGAAAACACCCGTCTGGCCGGTGGCGCGGAAATCGGCATCCATGCCGCGCTCACGCATCTCGCGCTCCAGCGCAAGTGCGGTGTACTTCTTGCCGACCGAGCAGTCGGTGCCGACGGCGAGCATGCGCTTGCCCGGGCGCTTGTCGCCCTTGCCGGTCGCGAAACGCTCATCCGAGAAGCGCACGTCGTGCAGCTTGCCACCGCTCTTTTCGGCGGCCGTTGCGATCTCGGGAATGGACGAAAGACGGGAATGCAGACCGGTCGCCACGTTGAGGCCTGCTTCCAGCGCCTCGACGATCGGCTTGACCCAGTGCTCGGGGAGCACGCCGCCGGCATTGACCGCACCGACGACCATCGTCTTCACGCCCTTCTCCTTGGCTTCGGCGATCGTCAGATCGGGAATGTTGGCGTCGGCCTGGCAGCCGTCCAGCCTGAACTGACCGAGGCACCACTCAGGACGCCAGTCGACGATACCGAGTCCGGTCTTGGCGGCAAGCGCGTCCGGGACGTCACCGAGGAAAATAAGATAGGGGTGTTCGATGATCATCGAAATCTCCGCATAGATGCACTGAATGAGGATCGAGCAACGCGATCGCGCTCCACATCACTCTTCGCCGCCCCATCGTCTGGCGTCAAGCGGTTTGTCTGACATCCCCAGGACACGCGTCGACTGGACGCATCATATTCCGTTGGATTTGAGGACTTTGAGCACGCACTCGGTTTCGATCTCCTCGATTCCACCGAAGGTGATGATCAGTTCGCGGAAATCCGCGGTCTCTTCGAGGTTGGCTGCCCGGGTCTCGAGAATGCAGTCCCAGCTTCCGGTCACGGACCATGCGGCGACGACGTTGCGTTGCGCCCCGATATTGGCCATCAGCCGTGTGCAATCCATACCCTTGGCAAAGCGGATGCGCAGGAAGATTGTGAGGTGGGGATCGTCCTCGACCGTCCCGCGGGTCACAACCGTGAACCCGTCGATAATCCCCTTTTTCTTGAGCGCTTCGACACGGTTCTGGACGGCCACGCGGGAAACACCCATCTCTACCGCAAGTTGCGTCCACGTCATTCTCCCATCCTCCTTGAGGAGGTTGAGAAGCTTGATGTCCTTTTCGCTCAGCTTCCTGTCAGCCATGCCTGTTCCATTTCCGGTCAACGCTTAACCATTTGCAGCCCCTAGGTTGCAATATGACATATTCTGCTCATTCCGAAACCTGTTCCTGAAATACCCCACCATTTAGATTTGCCCGGCAAAAACCGGGAGTTTCTCTATGCTTATGACTTCACTTGGCCGCGGCGACATTTTCACCAATGAAGAAGTCGAAAGTCGTTTCGCGAAGGATACTTGGCAACGCAAGGTATTCTCCGAACTCGATTCCGCACTCCGGTCCGACGCCAGACCCTTCCCCTGCATCTACGGTGTAGCCGGCCACAAGGCTGGCCAGATCCGTTACGGATTTGCCGAAACGCTGACGGCTGAAGCCATTGCGGCAGCCCTGGATGCCTACCTTCCCCATTCACGGGATTTCGGTGCCAACACGTCGCTCGCCCTCTTCGAAGCGCCGTCGGACATCTCGACGATGAACGACTATTTCGACCGATTCTGGTCATTGCTCAAGGGCGTGGCCGAAATCGACAAGGCGCCATGGCCTTCCGAGATACCCGAAGCGACCGACGCCCCGATGTGGGAATTCTGCTACGCCGGCGAACCCATCTTCGTGGTTTGCACCACGCCGGCACACGTGCTTCGTCAGAGCCGGCGCTCGTCGACCTTCATGATGACCTTTCAGCCGCGCTGGGTGTTCGACCGGATACTCGGCACCGAGAAAGCGGCGTCGAAAAGCTTCTCGGTGGTGCGCACGCGCCTCGCCGACTACGACTTCGTCAAACCGTCGCCGGTGCTCGGCAAATACGGCGACGCCGGTATTCGCGAAGCCGAGCAGTACTTCCTCGACGATACCAACACCCCCCTCGCCTGCCCGTTCCACAAGCTCAAGGATTGATCCGATGACCGCACACATGTCCCAGATAACCACCGAAGACATCCGCTTCTCGGCCCTGCCAGCCACCCCCCTGAAGGATGCGGCAGGCATCATCTCGCAGCTTCTGCCGAAACAGGGCTGCATCGAGGTCCAGCACGACCAGCCGGGCAAGGAACACGCCTGGCATACCCATCCGACCGACGAGACGCTGGTCATTCTGGAAGGGTCCGTCCGCTTCTATTTCGAGGGCGGCGAGCGCATCTGCACCTCGGGCGAGATCATCCATCTCCCCGCTTTCAAGCGGCATGGTTCGATCGCCCTCCAAGACGGTTGCGTCTACCTCATCTCCATGGAACCTCACACGATCGAGGGAGCCAAGAATGTCGACGCTTGAAAAATCGCTCGGCCCGGTGTCCGGAACGGCGATGATGCTCAACACTGTGCTCGGTGTCGGCATCCTCACGCTACCCGGACTTGCGGCAGCCGCCGCCGGACCTTCGGCTGTATGGACATGGCTCGTCTGTGCCGCGGCCAACATTCCGCTGCTGGCGGTCTTCGCAATCCTCGCAAGCCGCTTTCCGGAAGCTGGCGGGGTGGCCCATATCGCAGGCCGCGCCTTCGGACGCACGGCTTCGCTCATCACCTCATTCCTGTTTCTCGGCGCCGTGTTCCTGGGCCTGCCGTCGATCGCGCTCACCGGCGGCAACTACTTCGAAGCGGCAACGGGCACGCCGGCGGGCCTCACAGCTGCGGTGCTGGTGGTGCTGGCGAGTGCTGCCAATCTCACCGTGCCCAGGCTCGCGGCCCGCATCGGCTCGCTGGCCGCGGGCGCGGTGATGATCTTTCTCTTCGTGCTGGTGGCGCTATCCTTCGTCACGGTCACCCACGGAGAGCCGGTTAGCGAGACGCTCGGAGCAGCCTGGACGGCGGCGGAGTTCAGCCCGGCGCTGGTCTTTGCCCCCTTCATGCTGGTCTTCTTCGCCTTTACCGGCTGGGAAGTCGCTCTCTCGACCACTGAAGAGTTCGCAAATCCCAAGCGGAATGTGCCCATCGCGGTCGCTGTTTCCTTCGTCATTGCGGTGGGCTTCTATATGCTCTGCGCAGCGACTGTGGTCGCGGCAGGTCCGGCGGCCTTCACCGCTGCGCCGTTCGTCGAGATCCTCACACCGGCTCTGGGTGAAAACGCGGGCCTGGCCCTTTCGATAGGCGTGCTTCTGCTGATTGCCGCCAATCTCTTCGCCGCCTTCTGGGCAGTGTCGCGAATGGTCATGTCCGTGGCTCGTGAAGGAGCATTGCCGACAGCCCTGGCCAACACGCGCAACGGCGTGCCGGCTGGGGCTATAATCGCCAATTGCGCAGTGTTTCTGGCGGTTCTGGTCGCCGACAAGTTCGGCGTCGTCGATATCGGCTCGCTGATTGCGAGTGCGGGGCAGAACTTCTTCCTCATCTACGGCATGTCTGCGCTTGCGCTCGTCAAGCTGGGGCGTACGACGATCGAGAAGGCTTTCGGCCTTATCTCGCTGATGATCGTCGCCGGTCTGGCGCTCTACGCCGGAGACGGGCTGATCTATCCGCTCCTGCTCATCGGGGCGGCCCTTCTGGTCAGGCGCGCAACGCAAACGCCGCTGGCCGATGTGGCCCCGGCGGAGTAGAATGAGCCGAAAACCGGGGTCCTCCCGGGCCCTCCTCCCTGGTTCCCTGCCCGACCGGCGGCCTGGCTGACCAGCCGCCAATCGGACAGAGACCGGGGAGGAGGAGTATCTTCACGAAAAAGGGGGCGCATCGCTGCGCCCCTTTTTTCACATCAGTCGAACTTCTTCGGCTTCTTCTTCCACTCAGGCTTGCCGCCGGGCTTTCCGCCCGGCTTGCCCGCGAACTTGCCCTCTGGCTTTCCAGCAAACTTCTTGCCGGACTTGCCGCCGGGTCCGCCATCCGACTTCCCCTTGAAGCCGCCGCTGTCGCGGTCCTTGTTGAAGGGCTTCTTCCATTCCGGCTTCTTGCCGGAATTGTCCCTGTTATCCCGGTTATCGCGCCCTTCGCCGCCACCACGCTTGGGCGGAGCGGACAGTTCCGGCGTACCGTCGATCTTGGTCACACGCAGGCTGCCCTCGATGGTCATCTGCGGACCGAGTGCCGCCATGAAACCGTCTGCGGAACTCGCGTGGATCTCGACAAAGGTCTCAGTCGGCTGCATGCGGATCGCGCCGATATCCCGCTTGGAAATATTGCCGTGGCGGCAAAGCATCGGGATCAGCCAGCGCGGCTCGGCATTCTGCTTGCGGCCAACCGACAGCGAGAACCAGATGCTTTCCTGGAAATCCTCGCGCGCCCGTTCCGGCTTGCTCTCGAAGGTGTTTTCGCGGCGTTCGCGCGGAGCCTTCTGCGGGGTGAGCGAAACGTCCTGGATATCTTCAGGCGCGAAACGCGTGGCGCGGAATTGGCGGATATAGGCCGCAGCAATCTGCTCCGCACCGTGCTTTTCGAGAAGGTACGCGACCATGTCGGTCTCGTTGTCTTCCACCGATGCGCTCAGCTGCTCGTCCTCGAGCAGCCGTTCGTCATCGCGCTTGAGGATCGATTCCGCCGACGGCGGATTGGCCCATTCGGCCTTGATGCCCGCATTGCTCAGAAGCCGTTCAGCCTTCCGTCGGGCGCCCATGGGCACGATCAGCGCGGAGACACCCTTGCGCCCGGCGCGTCCGGTACGGCCGCTGCGGTGTTTGAGCGTTTCGGCGTTTGTCGGCAAATCGGCGTGGACCACGAGTTCGAGGCTCGGCAGGTCGATGCCGCGGGCGGCAACGTCGGTGGCGATGCAGACGCGGGCGCGTCCGTCGCGCATGGCCTGCAGCGCATGGCTGCGCTCATTCTGGGTGAGTTCGCCAGACAGCGACACAGCGGGAAAGCCGCGGTTGGAAAACCGGGCGGTCAGATGCGCAACGGCCGCACGCGTCGAGCAAAACACGATAGCCGTCTCGGCATCGTAATAGCGCAGCGTGTTGAGAATTGCGTTTTCGCGATCGGGGTTGGCACAGATCAGCGCGCGGTATTCGATATCGCTGTGCTGCTTTTCTTCCGACGCGGTCGTCACGCGCACCGCATTGCGCTGGTAGTTCTTGGCAAGCCCTGCGATACCCTTCGGCACGGTTGCCGAGAACATCAGCGTCCGGCGCTCGTCGGGGGAGGCTTCGAGAATGAATTCGAGATCCTCGCGGAAACCGAGATCGAGCATCTCGTCGGCCTCGTCGAGAACGACGGCACGCAGATTGGTCAGATCGAGGTTGTCGCGGCTGATATGGTCGCGCAGACGGCCGGGCGTGCCGACCACGATGTGACTGCCGCGCTCGAGCGCCCGGCGCTCGTTGCGCACGTCCATGCCGCCGACGCAGGTCGCGATCACCGCGCCCGCTTCGCCGTAGAGCCATTCGAGTTCGCGGGCCACCTGCATGGCGAGTTCGCGCGTCGGCGCGATTGCCAGCGCCAGCGGCGCCTCCGGGCGACCGAAGCGGTCTTCACCGCCGAGAATGTCCGGTGCGATCGCCAGACCAAAGGCCACCGTCTTGCCGGAGCCGGTACGGGCGGAAACCAGCGCATCGCGGCCGGCGAGTTCTTCGGCGATTACCGCCTCTTGTACGGGAGTCAGGGTTTCGTAGCCGCGTTTGTCGAGCGCGCTTGCGAGCGGCGTTGTCACGCCTTGAGGAAGTGTCATCGATTGTCTTTCGGAATTGGCCCGCTCAGCGCGTTCCGCGCGGCGGCGTCATATTGTGCGCCGCTTCTAGTCCCGAAAGCGCCGAATGTACAGCGTTGAGGCCAATCCGACCGGTGACATGGTATATCGCACGCCCGATCGGCGTGATCGCATCGCTCCGAGCGGCCGCGCCGAAACCAGCGCGGCCATGGCAGATAATCCTCAGCCCTTCATCTTCGCTTCACAGCGCGCAACCCAGTCCGGAATAGGTCCGTCCTCGGGCACCAGCGACGAGAGCCAGAAGAACGGCGAACTGCAGAGGATATCAGCGGCGGAAAAGTGTTCGCCCATCAGAAATGGGCTGTCCGTCAGCGCCTCGTTCAACGTCTTCATCATGGTGTCGAAATCGCGCAATCCGCTCTTCATGTAAGGATGCTCGATCCCGGCCATGTGCATGATGATCACGGGCTCCATCACACCCTGATAATAAAACAGCCAGGACAGATAGGCCCCGCGTCCAGCCTCTCCCGGCAGCGGACCGAGCTTGGCGTCTGGATACTTGTCCGTGAGATAGGTGATGATCGCGCCGCGCTCGCGGAGCTTCTCGTCGCCGTCTACGAGATACGGCACTTTCTTCTCGGGATGGGGATTGTCCGGATCAGGCCCGCCGCTTCCATCGATCCGCGGAATCTCGACCTCCCGGATTTCGACATCGGCCTTGAGCAGGCGAACGAGCGCAGCAATCGCATCGGAACGGGAATTCGGCGAATGATAGAGTGTGGCCATGGGCGCTTCCTTTCGATTTGGATGCGCCGGATATAAACCCAACTAGTGCCAGAAAATGGCAGGAACGAATCCTCTACCCTTCGTCTACTAATATCTCGTCATCAATCCGCCTTACGCGGCGACGTAATTTAATGATTTCGTCGGCCATCCCAGTGCTTAGGGCATCATACTCATCGCTCAAAGTCTGGACTTTAGTCGGAAGCAGCTCTTGCTCTCGCAACCCGACACGACGTATTTTTTCGAGGTCATCGTCTGAAACCTCATAATCACCTGATAAGCGCGCATATGCACAGATATCGTCAAAGCACTTTTCGAGATTCAGCAATGCAGTTATCAGAAGTTGCCGCCTGCTCTCTACCGTAGCAGTGTCGAGCATGTTTATCTGCATCTTTTCGAGAGATAAAGCTACCTGACCGCAGTGATGCATCTTATTGTGCACCCATTGCATATCCAGTGAATCAGGATCGTATTCATATTCTACTGGATGAGGGTAGATTGTTCTGTGAATATCATCAAGTAGTTCATCCATTTCCCTCTTGGAAATGCTCTTTCGTTTCTCCATTCCTCTTATCCGGCGCGCGATCATATCACGCGCTGCTATTTCCTGATCCATCTTCATTCGATTGACTTGCAACCACACCGGCTTAGCAGCAACATACGCCGCAAAAACAGCGAGGCCCGCACCAAATACCGTCTGATACTCACTAAAAGTTCGCACCAAGACACACATGTTCGTGGCGCAGGCTATATTGGAGCTAGCAGGGACAACCAATGCATTGAATGTGGCAAGCAACAAGAATAAAAAGAGCCCCGCCGCTCCAAGAAAAATCGCGTTCAAAGTCACTCCGAAGGTTTCAGAAATTTTTGATGTGTTGAACTATATTTCAATGTTAATAAAAAATGTAGCTATGTTTCATTTAATAAACAAAATTTCGCTACCCCTCGCACATTTCCAGATATTGCAGAAACCGCTCCTCCGCCCGGTTGAGCCCTCTTGTATTCTTCCGCGTTTCGAAGGCCTTCAGCGCAATCTTCGCGCGCCGCTCGTCAGCCGCGATTTCAAGGACCTCCGGGTGGACATAGCTCGTGCGGCAGACGGCGGGCGTGTTGTGAAGTTTCTCCGCCGCTGCCTCGCAAATAGCTTTCACGCGCACCGGTTCTTCTCTCCTGAGTGCGTCGAGCGCTTCGCCGAAGCCCGCGACACTGCCGGCCCAGGTGCGGAACGTCTTGGCCGTCACGCCAACGCCACCGATCTCGGACAGATAGGCATTCAGGCGCTGTGACGAGACTCGTCTCCGCCCTCCCTCCTCGTCATGCCAGGAGAACAGGTCGCGCCCCGGCAGGTCGGCGATCTCTTCCAGAATATCGTGCAGGGCTGTGCTTTCGAGTTCGTAATCCTGCACCTCTCCGCCCTTGGCCGTAAAACGCAGGCTGACCGTATCGCCGCCTTCGGTTCGCACGTGGCGCTTCTGCAGGCTGGTGACGCCGAAGGTCTTGTTTTCCTTGGCGTATATGCGGTTCCCGACCCGCAGATGCGCACGGTCGACCAGCATCACCATTGCCCCGAGAACGGCCTCCTCGTGCGGTAGCCCCTTCTTGAGGTCCGAACGGATCCTGCGCCTGATACGCGGCAACGCTTCGCCGAACTGCCGCAACTGCCCGAATTTCAGCCGGCTGCGCTGCTCCGCCCAGGCTTCATGATAGCGGTACTGCTTGCGGCCGCGGTCATCGAGCCCGGTCGCCTGGAGATGGCCGAAGTGATCTCCGCAGATCCAGACTTCGCGATAGGCAGGCGGCACGGCGAGCGCATTGATGCGGGCACGTTCGGCCTTGTCGCGCAGCGTCTTTCCGTCCGGCAGATGATAGGAAAATCCGCGCCCCCTGCGCCGCCGGCTGATCCCCGGTTCGCAGTCGCTCGAATAGCGCAAGTCAATCTCGTCAGGCATGTATACCGGCCTCAATCACACGTCGTGATAGAACAGGCAGGAGGGGCGTTGGTTCCAACGCGTCAAAACACGGAATGCAGACATGAAAAACGGGGCAAGCCTGAACCGGCGCCCCGTCACATATCAGCGGAAAATCTGGAAAATGGTGGGTGAGCACGGGCTCGAACCGTGGACCCGCTGATTAAGAGTCAGCTGCTCTACCAACTGAGCTACACACCCACTCGCTCCGCCGTTTCGGGTCGGAACGAGTGGCGATATAGAGGCAATGATCCGGCTTGTCCAGCCGCACGGGGCAGGAAAATGCAACAATCGTGAAGTTTGTCAGATCTCCAGTTTGCCGCTCGCGATCTTCACCGCCTGGCCACCGATCCGCGCGCCCTTTACGGCCCCGCCCTCGCTTTCGATATGGAGGTGGATATAAGACGGGCGCCCCATTTCCAGCCCCTGCTCGATGATCAGCGGATGAACGCCGTCGAGAAGTCCGTCGAAATGCTGGATCGCGCCAGACAGCGCTGCAACCGCCGCTCCTGTCGCCGGATCTTCGGGGATACCCATGCCGGGTGCGAACATGCGCGCGTGGAAGGACGCGTCATGGCGCTCGCCATCGCGACAATAGGCGTAGCAATCGGCGGGAATGCCATCGACCTTCGGCGCGAAGCTCAGCCAGCGTTCGGCATTGAACTCGAGCTTGGACGCCACCGACAGATCATGAAGCGGTACCATGATGAAGGGCACGCCCGCACTCCACAGCGAGACGGTGTGATTCTCGAACCCGATTTCATGAACTCCGATCCCGAGGGCCGCCGCCATGTCCGCGGGTTCCAGACTGGCCTCGATCTGCGACGAGGTGCGCGGCAGGTCGAACTCGGCGAACCCTGGCTCGCCCGGCACCAGCCGCACGGCGCAGCGCACAGGCCCCACCTTTTCCTCGAGCATTTCGACCACATCGATGCCGTCATCGGGAAGCTTGCCTTCCATCCGCCGCTCGGCAAGCGCGATGGATGTGCCGACGGTCGGGTGGCCGGCAAAGGGCAGCTCACGGCCCGGCGTAAAAATGCGCACATTGGCCGAATGCGGCTGATGTTCGGCGGATCTCACGAAGGTCGTTTCGGAGAGATTGAATTCGCGCGCGATCGTCTGCATCTCATCGTCGTCGAAACCGTCTGCATCGAAGACAACGGCCAGCGGATTGCCGCCGAATGCGGTGTCGGTGAAAACGTCGTAGATCGCGTAGTCGGTCATAAAAACTCCGGTTCTCGTTTTCAAACGATAGTAGGTCCGCCAGGAGCTGGCGAAAAGCCCCGACAGTTTGATGATCGCATTACATAGGTCGATCGATCGGTTCACCAAAGTAATGGCGGAGATAATCGGCCATATAGGGCTTGATGTCCTCACTCAGATCATCAAGCCCACGAACGGCGACCATCCCGGAGAGTTCAGGCTTCGGATCATCGGCGATATGGCGCGCGATCTCGGCCATCAGCGTCTCCGCATCGCGGTCGAAGCGGTAGATGCGAAAGAGCGCGAACAACCCGTCGGCGCGATAGATGAGGCTTTCAGGGGCAGCCTCTGCCTCCGCCAGATCAAGGCCGGTTTCCTCCACGACCTCGCGGGCCATGTTGGCAAAAACATCGACCCGGTCGCCGACGATATCGCTGCGGTCGAGCGAGCCGCAGGGCGAATAGAGTTGTCCGGCGTTGATCGTGTGATCCGCCATCCGCCCCAGGAGCACCGCACCGTCCGAGGAGACGATCACCGCCGCGCTGAACAGATGGGCGACGTCGGTGTCCTGCCGCCCGTGACGAATCCAGTAAAGTTGATTGGCATAGCGCGTCACATGCGCAGTCCCTGAGATGCGGCCATCCTCAAAGCAGACCTCGCTCAACAACAGCACCTCGCCGTTGAAGATATGCGGATTGGCGGCCTTCTCCCTTTGCCACTGCGCCTCGACCTCAGCGCGGCGCGCCTCGGCCCAGGGCAATTCACCGGGGTCGACACGGATATCGACCGAGCGAACGGTAGCGAAGGAACGATTGGGGATCATGAAGGCCTCAACGGATCGGAATTTCGATGACCACGGGGCAATGATCGGAGGCTTTGGGGCGATCCCACCCGACACGCGGATACCGCTCCACCTCCTGCGCTTCCGGCATGATGGTGCGGTAGGGCTGCCCGCCGCGTATGATCTCGGGCACCGCATGCGGCGCACGTTCGGCGAGTGCGGGCGACAAGAGGAGGTAGTCGAGCTGGCAGAGATGTCGCTCCTCCGGGCCGCGCGTGTGATAGAGCGTCCAGCGGTCATCCACCGGCCGCCGCTCCATGGGGTTGGTGACGAAGCCGTCGCCCAGAAGCACATCAAGCGATGTCCCGCTTTCACTCACGGGGGTGAAGTCGAACCCGTTACGCCGGTCGCCGGTAATGACCAGCTTCTCGTAATAATCGTTGAAATCGCCGCAGATGATGAACCGCTTGTTGTCAATGCGACCGAAGCGTTCCTCGATGATCCGGCGCACCGCCCGCGCTTCCGCCCTACGGATCGGCATGGTGTATTCGCGCCCCGGAACACCGTCGCGCGACGACCCCATCGATTTGAAATGCACGACATAAAGCGTCAGCGGCTTGCCGCCGATGCGAAAATCGATCTCCAGACAATCGCGCTTGAAGATCCGCTCATGCGGTTCCTCCCTGCCCTCGAGATCGGGCTCCCAGACATCCAGCATATCGTAGGTCAGATGCGCATGGCTCTGCATCTGAACGAACTCGATCGGCTGTCCGTCGCGGGTCTTGTCGCGGGCCATGACGGCCACATCGATGCCGCGGCTGTCATTGCCCTTGGCCATGTATTTGTGTCGGTAGCCCGAGCCCACCATCTTGAAGAGATAGCCGTACTCGAAGGCATGCAGCGTATCGAGGCTTTCCACCTCCTGCAGGCAGATGATGTCGGCATCCGCATCGGCAATGGCGAGCGCCGTCATCTGCCGCGTATCGTCGGTGAGCGAGATCGTCCGCGCCATCTCCACCTGTTTGTAGGTGGGCTCGTGGTCGATCTCGTAAAGTTGCACCGCCCGGTCCCGCCGCAATTCGTTGCGAAAACCCGAAAAATCAAACCGGCTCAACAGGTTCTCGGTATTGAAGGTGGCGATCCTGAGCGACATGCGGGGCTCCCGGCTGATGGCGCGGCGACCATAGGACGCTTCGCGCGCCAAGGGAAACCCCCCATGCCATGTTGAAGTCCTGCGGAGCGTCTTGAGCAACAGCCTCAGTCAGGAGCCGATTTTTGCGGTTCCGCCCTGCATGTGCCGGACGGCCCGGCCCAATCGCGAAATACCTTCATTGATCTGGCTCTCATTGGCGCAAGAGAAGGACAACCTGAGCGTATTGGCACCGGAACCATCGGCGAAGAAGGCTTTGCCGGGCACGAAAGCGACATTCTCATGCTTCAGGCTTGCAGCCAGCAACTCAGCACCATCCATGCCTTCCGGCAAGGTCACCCAGACGAACATGCCGCCCTCAGGCTTCGTCCAGCTGACACCATCCGGCATGTGGGTCTCGAGCGCGTGCATCATATGGTCCCGGCGCATGCGATAGAGGTCCACGATCTTCTCGATCTGGGTGTCGAAAACGCTGCGTGCGACATGATTGATCGCGATCTGGTTGAGTGTCGCGGAATGCAGGTCGGACGCCTGCTTCATCAACACCAGTTTCGAGATGACTTTCGAGGAGGCACAGACCCAGCCGACGCGCAGGCCGGGCGCCAGGGTCTTGGAGAAGCTGCCGCAATAGATCGTGCGTGCCTCCTCGATCGACCCGCAGCGCGCGATATCCAGCGAGAGAAGTGTCGGAACCTCCTCGCCGTCATAGCGCAGCGACTGGTAAGCGGCATCTTCGATGACCGCGATGTCCAGTTCCTCGGCCAGGTCCAGAACCCGCTCGCGTGCGGCCTGGCTCAATGTCTCGCCCGACGGATTGGCGAAATCGGCGGACATATAGGCAAACTTCACCGCACCGCCCTTGTCGGCCGCAAGCTTCGCATAGTCACCGGCCTCGCGATTGGAGAGAGGCGCGAGCCGATCATATTCCGGCTCGTAGGCGTTGAAGGCCGAAAGCGCGCCCATATAGCTCGGCCAGGTCACCAGCGCAGTGTCGGCCGGCGAAAGAAGCAGCTTGCCGAGATAGTCGAGTGCCTGCTGCGAACCCGACGTGATGATGATGTTGTCGACACCGCATTCGACGCCGAGGCTTCTCATCCGCTCGACAAGCCACTGGCGCAGCGGCAGATAGCCTTCGCTTACCGAATATTGCAGCGCCTGCCCGGCGGCGGGCCCCGACAATGCCTGGTTCAACCCCTCACGAAAGGCCTCGGTGGGAAACAGCACAGGATCGGGAATACCGCCGGCAAAGGAAATCACCTCCGGCTTGTCGAGAAGCTTCAGCAATTCGCGGATTTCGGATGCCTTCATCCGAGTCGAACGGGTCGCAAACAGTGACGGCCAGTCGAGGCGCGCATCGGACTGCGAGGCAAGTGCAGGAGCATTGGTCATGGTGTTCACCGGAGTTGTCCCGGACGAAGGTTCACCGTCCTCGGCGGCGCCCTCCGGGATGATCTGATAGACCACGAACGGCAATTTATGTCAACAATGCTGACCTATTTTTCCGTTTGTTGCGCGTTTGGCTGAAACGCGTTGCATTTGCTGCGTTCGCGTCCCTTTTCACCGCGCTCAAATCCCCAAGAAGCGGAAAGAACCTGCAAAAATTTGGAACGGGCCTGAGGGTCGCACGTTGTGTCTGCCAGGCGAGCCTTGGTCCGTACCGTGCAATGACCTCCTTGAGCCCGGGATCTGAAGGCCCACCCGAGAGACACGAAATTAAATGAAGAAGGACTATCCAATGAAAACCATTCTTCCCGCAATTCTCGCGCTTGGCACCGCCCTTTCCGCAGCCACTCCGGCGCTCGCGGTTCAGGATGTCGACACCGTCAAGCTGGGCGTCCTCAACTGCACCGTCGAAGGCGGCACCGGATGGGTTTTCGGCTCGAGCAAGAATCTCGCCTGCACCTATGCCCCGGCTGACGGCAGCGCTGAAGAAGTTTACGTCGGCACCATCAACAAGTTTGGCGTCGATATCGGCGTGACCGGCAAAACCCTGATGAGCTGGGCCGTAGTCGCACCTGCCGACTCGGCTTACGCATCCGGCCAGCTTGCCGGCGATTATGTCGGAGCAACCGCTGAAGCCACTTTCGCAGCCGGTCTGGGCGCCAACGTGCTGGTCGGCAATTCCGACAGCTCGATTGCCCTGCAGCCGGTCAGCGTACAGGCACAGGAAGGCGTCAACGTCGCAGCCGGCATCGCCGAGCTGAAGCTNGTTGCCGCACAGGGCTGATNGCCCTGCCAAANCNTCATNNGGAAACGGCCCGCTTTATGCGGGCCGTNTTCGTTTGCGGGAAANGAATGTCAGGCGGCCTTNCGGCGGACGTCTTTTTCAACATCCGGTCCCGCAACGTTTCCGGCCAGAGGCGCGGCAATGACCAGCTCCTCNCGTTTGCGGGTNGGCCAGACGCCGTTGAAAAGAAACGCGGTGAANCGGTTNGANACGATGATGATGTGAATACCGTAGGACAGGACGCCCGCCACCGGGACCATGATCAGGAATTCGAGAACCGGCGGCCAGTNGATGCCNGCAAACATCGCAGCCAGCACAAAAATGATNGGGTGGTGAAACAGATAGATNGAGAAGGACGCATCCGCGACGTCGCGAACGATCCCGCGCGGCCGACCGAANTGNTTTTGCGCAAAAGCCTGCACGTAACCGGTAATNAGCCAGGCTCCCGCAAGTCCCGCCATCATGGTCAAGGCGTGAACACCCGGGTTGGGAGACAGGTTCATGGATAGAACCGCCAGCGCAAAACCGATCGCCAGCGTGAGCGCGTCGCCCTTCGCGTGGCTTTCGCGCANTTGACGGCTCAGAAAGGCTGCCACGCCGACCAGATAGAAGGGAAAATACTGGATGTAGCCGAGAAGCGCGCCGGTCCGCTGGCCGCCGATGGCGTAGACTGTCGGCAGCATATAGGCCCAGATCACGGTCGCTCCCGTAAGGGCCGCAAGCGCAGCCCACCAGTAGCGCAGAGCGAAGGCGGCGGTTGCTTTCACCCAGCGCTCGAACCGGTCGAGCTTCAACACCGCCGCGATGATGGCGAGCCCTGCGGAAAAAGCGATNAGCGAATAGAGAAACCACAGATGCGAGATCCACGGTTCGTCGAAATGNNTCAGCCTGTTGAGNGCAGCGCCGTAGAAATTGGGATAACCGAGCCCGCGCCCGATGGTTTCCGCCCAGCTCTGCACCAGCATCTGGAACGGCAGGATCAAAAGCGTTGCGGAAATCAGCGGCACGCCAAGCCGGGTGAGACGGGTCGCAAACCACGGTCCNGGGCCCTTGCGCGCNAGAATCATCATCGAGAAATAACCGGCGATCAGNAAGAAGCCCGGCATCCGGAACGTGTGGATCATGTCCGCGATGAAGGTCAGCGTCGGGCTACGTTCGGGCGAAGCCACCGACCAGTCGTGATGGGTGGAGTAGACAACGGCCGCATGGAACGGGATTCCGAGCAGAAGATAAAATGCCCGGGCAAAATCCCAGTGATGTTCGCGTTCGCTACGCGCCATTGCCCACGTCCCTCTGCTTTGCTCGGCGGCAGTCTGAACCATGGATGTTTATAGAGTTATAATCCGCTGTTTTAGGAGAAGACGAAGCATCAGGCGGCCACTTGCCGGACATCGTGACTGTAATAGTTTTGAAGAACGCCNCACACCGAGNCTGACTGGCAAGCNGNGCGCGACTTANGCCTCCGNCGGCAGCGCCAGCTCTTNAGNGTCCACANCCAGATACTCNCACAGGCATTCGNCCACGAAACCATGATCTTGGCGCTGCGGGATACCCGAAACCGTCACCGTGCCGACNATACCGGTGCCCNTGATATGGATCGGGAAACAGCCGCCATGCGGGGCCATATCGATCGGCAGAACGCCTCGCCCCTCATCGAGCTCCGCACCACTCGCAACAAGCTCACGGCCCTTGCGGTAGGAGGAGATGTGATAGCGCATGACGACGTTGATCTTCCGCCGCACCCAGTCCGGGTTGTCGGGCGTCGTGCCGGGTAACGCCGTGTAGAACAGTTGACGTCCCAATACACGGATATCGATGACCAGTGGCAGGCCCTTCGCCGCGGCGCGTTCACGCATCAGCGACCCGAGCGTCCACGCGTCGTCTTCCGAGAGCGCGTCGAAGCGCAACACTTCCTCCTGGCGCTTGAGGATTTCGATGTCGTTTTCGATTGTCATTGATTGTCTCCCCTGCCGGAAAGCGGCCCCGCAGCCATACGCTGAGAACCGCATACTTGAAACACCCGACAGATACACTGCCTGTACNGCCCACTCATTTTTCAGGACAAACCGNATCGCCGGCTTCCGGACTGNAAGTGTCATCGCAGAGATGAAGCCCGAAGCCTGAAGTCATCGGCTCACCGAGACCCGGTTTCAATTCCATGCTCGGGATAAGGTAGTCGCCATCATTCTGGCGGCGATACGGTATGGGCGCCCGGAGGAAGAGCGTTCTCATCCGCTCCCTCAATGCAGCCGAAACAACCGCGAAACCCGCATCATCGAGCCGGTCGACACGATAGGCGACAAAAGGCGGGAGAACGCTGAATCCGGGATAGTGCAGAATGCCGTGATTGATCGGAAACAAGAGGTCATCGATCGGACCATTGATGCCGCGTGGGGCGTAGTGAGACGCCCACCCTCCGGCGGTGACCACCAGCATGGCGCGTTTACCTGCAAATACGCCCTCCCCATACCGGTCGCCCCAGCGCGTGTCGCTGTGCTCGCCCACACCATAGGCAAAGCCATGTGCATAGACGCGATCAACCCATCCTTTCATGATGGCCGGCATGGCAAACCACCAGAGCGGAAACTGGAAAATTACCGCATCCGCCCACATCAGCTTTTCGTGCTCCGCCCTGACATCTTCCGTCAACACGTTTGCTGCAAACGCTTTGCCCGAAACAGTCGCGACTTTAAGCCGCTCGTCGCCGGCAAGCGCGGGAAAATCCTCCCGATCAATCTGCGACTTCCATTGCTCGGCATAAAGGTCGGACACGCGTACTTCGTGCCCGCCCAGGCGCAATTCATCCACGGCGACATCCCGCAGAGAGGTGTTGAGCGAACGCGGTTCCGGGTGGGCAAAAACGATGAGAATTTTCATTCGGCATCTCCGGGGTGTGGGACATGCCATTCATCTAGACGCGGAACCAACCATTCGGTAGACTGCATTAGTGGATAAGATTATGCCAAAAAATGGATAAATCGAAAATCTCCCTCGACCGCATGCGAACCTTCGTCAGAGTCGCTGAACGCGGGAGCCTTTCGGCTGTCGCCAGAGAACTCCGGATCGGCCAATCCACCGTCACCCGACAGCTCCTCGAGTTGGAGGAAGCGATAGGCGTTCCGCTTTTGAGCAGGACCACCCGCCGCGTGACAGTGACCGAGGAAGGCGAGCGCTATTACGCCACTGCCGTCCAAATTNTCCGCCTCGTCGATCAGGCGNCGGAAGACGCGCANACGACGCGCGATGCGCCCGCCGGCACGATCCGGGTCTCCTGCACGGTCGCCCTGGGNATTCTCCATGTCAGCCGGCTGATTTTCGTCTTTCAGGATCTGTATCCCGACATCGCCATCGACNTGNGCCTCTCCGACGANCGCATTGATCTNGTTCGGGAAGGCGTCGATATCGCGCTGCGACTTGGTCCGCTGACGGACAGTTCGATGAAGCTGCGCGCGCTCGGTACAAGCCGCAGGATCCTGGTTGCATCTCCCGATTATCTGGCGCGATCCGGCGTCCCCTCGTCGCCGTCGCAGCTCTCGGATCATCAGGGCATNCGGATGTCCAACATCGCCGGCAGCGACAGGCTGGTNCTCACAGGNCCGNACGGAACCNNCCAGGAGGTTGCCTTCGGCGGGCGACTGCGGGTCGATCACGGCCTNGCCGCACGCGAGGCCCTCATCCATGGACGCGGCATAGCGCCGGCTCATCTCTGGCTTGTTGAAGACCTGNTTTCCGGAGGCAAACTCGTACAGGTNCTNCCCGATCACAGCGCTTCANCCGACCCTCNTCAGCATGCTGATCGTACCCCAGCGCGCAGACATTGCCCGCGTTCGCCTGCTTGTCGAATTTCTCGCCAGGGAACTCGCCGCACTGCCGGGGATCGACTGAGCGCCGCGCATAAAAAAGGGCCGCGGATGTCTCCGCAGCCCCCTTCGCTATTCGCTCAAATTGCGGAAGCGATTAGTTCTTTTCCTTGTCGACCAGAGCATTGCTCTTGATCCACGGCATCATGCCGCGCAGCTTTTCGCCGACCTGTTCGATCGGGTGCTCGTCGTTGAGGCGACGGGTGGCCTTGAAGCGGGCTGCGCCCGAGTGCCATTCCTGCATCCACTCGGACGTGAAGCGGCCGGACTGGATGTCCTTGAGCACGCGCTTCATCTCTGCCTTGGTATCTTCGGTGATGATGCGCGGACCCGACATGTACTCGCNCCACTCGGCGGTGTTCGAGATCGAGTAGTTCATGTTGGCGATGCCGCCTTCATAGATCAGGTCGACGATCAGCTTCACTTCGTGCAGGCACTCGAAATAGGCCATTTCCGGTGCGTAACCGGCTTCGACCAGGGTTTCGAAGCCGGCACGGATGAGCTCGACCAGACCGCCGCAGAGAACAACCTGTTCGCCGAAGAGGTCGGTTTCGCACTCTTCGCGGAAGTTGGTTTCGATGACGCCCGAACGGCCGCCGCCGACGCCGCAGGCGTAGGAGAGCGCGAGGTCATGGGCATTGCCCGAGGCGTCCTGGTGAACGGCGATCAGGCAGGGCACGCCGCCGCCCTTCTGGTATTCGCCACGCACGGTGTGGCCCGGGCCCTTCGGCGCGATCATGACGACGTCGACGGTCTTCTTCGGCTCGATCAGGCCGAAATGGACGTTGAGGCCGTGGGCAAACGCGATGGCAGCGCCATCACGGATGTTGTCGGCGATCTCTTCCTTGTAGATGCCGGCCTGCAGTTCGTCAGGCGTCGCCATCATCATCAGGTCGGCCCAGGCGGCAGCCTCGGCAACGGTCATCACCTTGAAGCCGTCAGCTTCGGCCTTCTTGGCNGTCGACGAACCGGCGCGCAGNGCGACNGCNACGTCCTTGGCGCCCGAATCCTTCAGGTTNAGCGCATGGGCGCGACCCTGCGAACCGTAGCCGATGATGGCCACTTTCTTCGACTTGATCAGATTGAGATCGGCATCTGCATCGTAATAGACACGCATGTTGGTTTCCTTCCCTTGACTAGATTATNGANATCTTCGGTTCCCCGGCNGCCGGGANATCGCCCGCCCCGCCGGCATTCTCACNTCCGCCCTGCCGGTANCCGTACAGAACNAGAAACTGGTTGGTGGCGCGCCTGGCNTCCGCTGCNATNGTGGCTTGGTNGAGCGAGAAATCNTCGCCCAGCAGAAGCCGGATNTGCACGTCGCGCCCGACAAGACCGAAAAAGGCGCGAAACGCCTCCTCGCTGTCCTCGAAGTCCAGNAGCCCGGCNGCGCGGCCTGCTTCGAGAATCGGCTTCANCCGCTCGCCGATCGCAAACCGACCATTGGCGAGCACGATCTGGCCGAGCCGGCTCTTTGCCGTCGCCGCGTGGCTGACGGCCACACGGTTGAGCGCGATCGAGGTTTGCGACGAGATCACCGAGAGCCAATTGGCTGCGAAGCCTTCGAGGCTCTTGCGCAACTGCGCGGCATCGAGCCGCTGGCGATCATATTCCCCTGCCCGCACCCGGCTTGCCTGCCATTGAACGGTGGCGGTCAGAATGCCGTCGCGGTCGCCAAACCACTTATAGAGCGTTTCCTTCGAGCAACTGGCTGCGCGTGCAATGCGCGCCACGGAAAACCCGTCGCCCTCTTCCACCATCAGGCCGAGCACGACATCGAGCACCTCGCGCTGGCGCTCGGTGAACCCGTTGTCCGTCTCGTCCTGAAGGGCTTCACTCATCATGAGTGCGCATGTACCGTACCGTACGGTACGGCGTCAAGCGGTTGTCCTCGGCGTATTGCGCACTGGAAAGAAAATCGTGGAAAGCGGCCGCTATTCCTGCAAGTGGCAGCGGATCATGGTCGTGCCCGGCTGGTCGGCGCGATTCTGGATCAGAAGCGACTTCTGGTTCACCATGGTGATGTTGATGGTTCGCTGGCTTTTCGCGCCATCCGCATCGCATGAGGCTGCCAGGGAGAAGGTGCCGCCCTGCCCGCTNGCCTGCTCATAGCTGCAGGTATCCTCCGATTGNCNNATCGAGGTCGGNGTGATGATCGCGTATCCATCAAANGCCGTCTGGTCCATCTTGCGGCANCCCGCCTCCTCCGACGCCCAGACGCCGACATAGGGCAACCCGCTCGCCCGGCGATCATGCTTGAGCGCTTCGACAGTATCCTTGCGCAAGACCATCTCGGGGGGCGTGACGGCACCCGGATCGGGATCGGCNTTTACACCTTTGAGCGCGGAGGCACCGTCGCTTCCAACACATCCCGAGATCGAGGCGATGGCGACCGAGAGGCCTGCCGCGGCGATGAGGAAAGCTAACTTGTTACGCATGACATCCTGAGTANTACAACGCCGCCTGCTGCCCCGTCCGGCCGGCTGATTCCATTTCGTTTTGAAAATATGAACACGAACGTGTCGAAAAATGGAATACCGCACCCCAAGGATTTCAGGGGACGTGAGGCCCGCTCAACTGGAGGTCGTCAAGCCCCCTTCATCCCTTGTCGCTGGCGTCGAACGCTTCACGCGCCGCGCGGACGGCTTGATGATTGGCCTCCGCCCATTCGAACAAAAGGCGATAACTCTCGAACATTGAGACACCCATGTCGGTGAGACTGTAGGTTACGCTCGGCGGCTTGGTCGGCAGTACCGACCGGTTCACATAGCCGTCACGCTCCAGATCCCGCAGCGTCTGGGTAATCATCCGCTGCGAAATGTCCGGCACCAGTCGGCGCAACTCGCTGAACCTGTGCGGCCGCTCGGCCAGAAGCTGAAGAAGAAGCGGTGCCCATTTCGAACCAAGCCGCGAGACCACCGTGCGCACGGGGCAACTGTCGAGATTCATGCCCTCAGCCTGCATGGCACGCAGTCGGGCGCTGGTGGGGGATGATATCTGATCCATGGCGGTACCCTTTCTGTGCCTTGCTGCGGAAAAGATGCCTCCTTTACGGCACCGTTTCAATCTCTATTTTACATATAGTCTCTTTTTGAGACTCTAAAAATTCCAGGAAGGACAGACATCATGAGCAAGATTCTCGTCACCGGCGCCTCAGGCCATCTCGGCAGCCTTGTCATCAAACATCTTCTCGAAACCGAGAATGTCCCTGCGTCAGACATTGTTGCAGGCAGCCGCGACACCNCCAAGCTGCAGGCATTGGCCGACAAGGGCATCGAAACCCGCNAGGTCGATTTCGACACCCCAGCNACNTTGGAGCCCGCCTTTCAAGGCATCGACAGCCTGTTGCTGATCTCGACGGATTCGCTGGAAATTCCCGGCAAACGCGCCGAGCAGATCAAGACGGCCGCAAGCGCCGCCGCGAAAGCCGAAGTTGGACGCATCCATTACACNTCGATGCCTGAGCCGGAGACGAGTGCCGTCAACTTCGCCTGGGAGCACCGCGACAGCGAAACGGCGATCAAGGAGACCGGCCGGCCCTACAGCATTTTCCGCAACGGCTGGTACATGGAAAACCTTTTCATGTCCCTCCCCCAGGCACTCGCATCGGGCAAATGGTACACCTCCGCCGGCGAAGGCAAGACCGCCTATATCGCCCGTGAGGACATCGCACGCGCCATNGCCGCAGGCCTTGCGAAGCCCGCCGAGGGCAATGCGGTCTACACCCTCACGGGGGCCGAAGGCTTCACAAATGGCGAGATTGCCGACCTTGCAGCAAAGGCGACCGCAAAGCCCATTGAGGTCGTCCAACTTGATGATGCAAGCCTNGAAGCCGGCCTGTCNCAAGCCGGACTNCCCGGTTTCATGGTCCCTTTCATCCTCTCNATNGAAAAGGCCACGCGACAGGGCGACCTCTCCGGCATNACNACNGACTTCGAAACGCTGACCGGTCGCAAGCAGGTGGCACTCAGCGATTTCATCGAAGCCAATGGATCCGCCCTCGAGGGCTGATCCGGCACCATCGGCCCGCGGACACCATTTTGCCGCGGGCCGATAAATTTATTTGACTCAGTCAAGTAAATGGACTTTCCTATGTGCGGAAGGATCTCTCATGGACCGCACTCAACTGATCGACGACATCCGCGCCTTCAACCGCTTTTATACGAACCGGCTGGGTGTGCTGGCGGGCGATTATCTTGGCCGCCCTTACACGCTGACCGAAGCGCGCATTCTCTACGAGATCGGCGCGCGCGAACGCACCACCGCGAGCGCCATCAACGCCGATCTGGGGCTCGATCCGGGTTACCTCAGCCGGGTACTGGCCAAATTCAACAGGAGCGGATTGACGGCAGTCGAAGCCGATCCCGACGACCGCCGCAGCCGCCTGATCACACTGACGGCAAAAGGGCGTGAGGAATTCGGCGAGTTCGTCGATCTGTCGCGTCAGCAGGTCGCCACGGACATTGCGGACCTCGGGCCGGAGGAAAGCCGCGAACTCGCGAGCAGCCTCGCCGCCACTCAACAACTTCTCAATGGCTCGGGACACGTCACACCGGAACCCGTTCGCCTGCGTGGGCCGCGTCCCGGCGACTATGGCTGGATCATCCAGTCACAGGCCGAGGCTTACTCGCGAGACTATGGCTGGAACGATGCGTTCGAAACGCTGATCACCGGCGTGGTGGCCGAATTTCTCAAAACCTTCAATCCTGAGCGCGAGTGCACCTGGATCGCCGAACTGGGGAGCCGTCGCGTCGGCTCGGTCATGCTGGCCGACGGAGGCGATGGCGTGGCCAAGCTTCGCTTGCTCTATCTCGATCCCGCCGCGCGCGGCCGCGGTCTCGGCAAGGCCCTGGTGGCAGAAGCGATCACCTTTGCACGGGGAGCGGGATATCGTCAGCTGTCACTCTGGACCAATGATATTCTCGTTGCTGCCCGGCACATATATGTCGAGGCAGGGTTCAGGCTCGTCGAGGAATCGCCTCACACGATGTTCGGGCCGGAGCTTAACGGTCAGACCTGGGTGCTCGACCTTCAGGCGGACCGTTCAGGGAGCAGCTAGCGCCCGCAGGCCGCCATCTGGCGTCGGTAGTCGTTCGCCATCTTGTCCGCCTTGCGGGCATAATTCCGAATACTGGAATCGTTGTTTTGCCGACCCTGCCGGAAACCGGCATGGCCCAGATAGTAGTTCAGATAAAGATTGTAGGTGTCGTCGAGCGCCACACCGTTGACGTCATGGCTGAGCTTGTGATGCCAGCCGACGAAATCGATCGCGTCATCGAAGTTCGAGCGACGCGCGCCCCAGTTACCGGTTGCCATCTTGTAGCGCTGCCACGTGCCGTCGAGCGCCTGCGAATAGCCATAGGCCGTCGAGATGTGCTTGCCCGGAAGCAGGCCGAAGAAGACCTTCTTGCGCGGCGGACGAGCCTTGCCGTCGAAGCCCGATTCCATACGGATGGTCGCAAGCAGCACGTGCCGCGGCACACCGTATTTGCGTTCGGCCTTCAGCGACGACCGGTACCAGTTGTTCAGGAACCCGTCGCGCTGGTCGAAGACCGCGCAGATATTATTGATCTTGCTCGGCGGCGTGGCGCAACTCGCCAGCAAGAGGAGCGGAAGAATGATAACTAGGGGACGCATGACAAACCTCTGGTTCGACATGCACAGTCCCACAAAGGCTTTAATTTTAGTTAAATGCCGCTGTTAACCATAGCGATCCCGCTGCTGCCGAAACGCGCCGCCTTTTCAGTTACCGCAGGCGCGGATGAAGCGCCGCACGGTCTCGGCCATACCGTATTCGAGCGCATCCGCAGTCAGCCCGTGNCCGATGGACACTTCCTTGAGATGCGGAAGCACCCTGGCGAGCGCCGGCATGTTGGCCACCGTCAGATCGTGCCCCGCATTCACCCCGAGACCGAGTTCGTGAGCGATCTTTCCTGAAGCTTCAAGCTTGGCAAGCTCCCGCTNCGCCGCAGCCGGATNGTCATAAGTACCNCCGTATGGTCCNGTGTAANATTCGATCCGGTCTGCTCCNGTCGCCTTCGCCGCCTCAAGCGCCGCGCGGTCCGCATCGGGATCGCAGAACAGCGAGACGCGCGCCCCGCCCTTCTTGAGCCGCNCNATCACGCTNTTCAGGAGTTCCGCATTTGCCGCGAAATCCCAACCGTGATCCGAGGTCGCCTGCGCNGGATCGTCCGGCACCAGAGTTACCTGCTCGGGCTCATTGGCTTCGACCAACGCCAGGAAATCCTCGGTTGGATAGCCTTCGATGTTGAACTCCGCTTCCGGAAACTCGTCATCNATCAGCGCGCGAATGTCCGGAAGATCGGAAAAACGGATGTGCCGCTGGTCCGGCCGCGGATGAACTGTCAGCCCCCGCGCGCCGGCTTCAAGCGCAATCCGCCCCAGACCCGTCACGCTGGGCCACGGCAGGTCCCGGCGATTGCGGAGCATGGCGACGGCATTGAGATTGACGGAAAGTTGGGCAGGCATGGCAGACATCCGGTTGTTGCTGCCCGCTATATAACGAAATTGCCGCCAACCCGGAACACCGGGCGCAGGGAATATTCAGCGCCGNCCGGAAGGCGCCTTCATNCCCCGCCTGAGCTTTGTGGAGTGGTCTTTCAGCTTGGCNTTATAGGCGTCGATCGCCTGCTGTGTCCGGCGCTTGCCGCGGATCGACAACAGCCAGAAGATCAGCACCGGCAAAACGACGAGCCCGATGGAAATGGGCACGCCGAGATCCTCGATTTTGCTCGTGCCAAAAACCGCNATCAGGAANGTGTCGAAATCCATCGCCGCATCATCCGTTATATGAGCTCNNTGATAGACGAAGAGCGGTTAACCGGCGGTATCGAAGCGAAACCGCAGCTGCTTATTTTCAANCANCTAATATGNTTGCAGAGACCNCCAATCGCGACCATGCCGCGAAACTNCTGATTCTCCGAGCAAAATGCCTTGACCCATGCCCAATATCCTTTCAGGGAAAGGCTCCAAAAAATGGGCTGACCACCGCCAAACGGGGTGGTTGCCGATAACGAAAAGCCGAGAGCGGGTTCCTGGATGCTCTCGGCTCAACCGAGGAAACGCAGGATACCCTGCATCGATCATCCAACGGAGGACTTATGAAATTCAATCGCAGATCCGCCCTGCTTCTGGCCGGCATGACCGCTCTGGGCCTTACCGCACCGGCAAATGCCGAAGTNGAGGAAACCACGCTGCGCCTGGCCCACGTGGTCAACGAGCAGGATGTCTATCAGGACGCCGCTGAAAAGTTCCGCGACCTCGTTGCCGAACGCTCCGACGGCAAGATCAAGGTCGAGATCTTCCCGAACGCCACGCTTGGTGACGAACGCACCCTGCTCGAAGGCATGCAGATNGGCACCGTNGACATGGGCATCATCACCAACGGCCCGGTCTCGAACTTCGTCGAGGAAATCGCTGTTTTCGAACTGCCTTTCCTGTTCCCCTCACGCGAAAAAGCCATCGAAGTTCTCGACGGCGACATCGGCCAGGAAATCCTCGGCAAGCTGGAGGGCGTCAACCTCAAGGGCCTGACCTATGCCGAGCGCGGCTTCCGCAACCTGACCAACTCCAAGCGGCCTGTTAAATCACCCGCCGATGTCGACGGCCTGCG
This sequence comes from Hoeflea sp., assembly GCA_002707605.1. Lineage (GTDB taxonomy): Bacteria > Pseudomonadota > Alphaproteobacteria > Rhizobiales > Rhizobiaceae > Pseudohoeflea. The sequence goes on along the minus strand of PANK01000007.1, from coordinate 9,769 downwards.
TGTCCGTGTCATGGAAAATCCTGTCTATGTGGACAGCTTCCGCGCGCTTGGCGCCGACGCCATTCCGATGGCCTGGAACGAAGCGCTGACTGCCATGCAGCAGGGCACGATCGACGGCCAGGAAAATCCGGTCAACGTGATCTACTCCTTCAAGCTCTCCGAGACCCAGAAGTACCTGACNATGACCCGCCACACCTATGCGCCGGCCATCATCGTCATGGGNATGCCGGCCTGGCAGCAGCTCTCCGNGGAAGCNCAGGAAATCGTGCTTCAGGCAGCCAAGGAAGCGGCAAACTTCGAGCGTGAACTGAGCGCCAACTCCGAAGGCGAGCAGCTGCAGGCTCTTCGCGACCAGGGCATGGAAATCGTTGAAGATGCCGATTTGGCAGCCTTCTCCGAAGCCGTCGCTCCGGTCTACGAAAAATACGGTGCGAAGTTTGGCGACTACCTGCCGCGCATCCAGGAAGCGCTGAAGTAAAATGCTGAAAGCGCTCGAGTGGATTGACCGCATGGTCGCAGTGATACTGCGCCCCGTGGTCTTTGCCGGGATGATTGCACTTGCAGCGGTGATCACCTTGCAGATCGTGTCACGTGTCTTCTTCACCTCGTTCGCATGGACCGAGGAAGTGGCGCGTTTCCTTCTGATCTGGATCGCCTTTCTCGGCGCCGCTCTGGCGTTTCAGCAGGGACGGCATATCGCGGTCACCTTCGTGCGTGACCTGATGCCCCTCAACCTGCGCCGGATCATCACCGGCGCGGGTATTCTCGTGGCCATCGCCTTTCTGGTGACACTCGCCATGATCGGCTGGAAATATTCCGGCATCCAGAGCTTCCAGAAGTCCCCGTCGCTGCGGATCTCGATGTTCTGGGTCTATCTCGTCATGCCGGCGAGCGCCGCCATCATGACCTTCCTTTCGGTCGTCGATCTGGTCCGCCTCCTGGCGGGGCGGGATGCGCGCGGTCACGTGCAGGAGGATTTCGAATGAGCCTCGTTCTCGCCCTCCTCTTCGTCGTCTTCATGCTGATGGGCCTGCCGATCGCCTTCGTNATNGGCGCTTCGACCATGGGCGCGCTCCAGCTTGGCGGCGTACCGCTGATGGTCGTGCCCCAGCAGATGTTTTCCGGCATCAACAGTTTCGCGCTCGTCGCCGTGCCGATGTTCATTCTCGCCGGCGACATCATGGCCCACGGCGAAATTTCCAAGCGCCTCGTCGCCTTCGCCGACAGCCTTTTCGGCTTCATCAAGGGCGGGCTGTCNGTGGTCTCGGTCCTTGCCGGCATGTTCTTTGCCGCCATCTCCGGCTCGGGTGCGGCCACAACCGCCNCCGTCGGCGCGAGCCTCGTGCCCGAACTCAAGCGCAAGGGTTACGATCCTGCTTCCGCCGCTGCCCTGATCGCGGCCTCCGGCACGATCGGCGTCGTCATTCCGCCGTCGGTGCCCATCATTATCTACGCGGTCATTGCGCAGGAATCCGTCAAGGACCTNTTCCTGAGCGGCTTTATTCCCGGCATTGCAATGGGCTTGGGACTGATGGCCATTGCGCTGGTGCAAGGCCACAAGCGCGCCTATCCGCGCGGGACGGAATTGTCGCTGCGCTCCATTCTCCGGACNCTNCTTTCCGCAAGCTGGGGCCTGATGGCGCCNCTCATCATTCTCGGCGGNATCTTTTCCGGCTACTTCACGCCAAGCGAGGCCGCGGTGATCGCCGTCAACTACGCGATCCTGGTGTCCTTNTTCATCTANCGCGATCTGACGCTGACCAGTTTCTACCAGATCGTCCTGCGCGCNGGCGTGACCACGGCCGTGATCCTCTTCGTCATTGCCGCCTCGTCTATCCTCAGCTGGGCGCTATCGAGCTGGCAGGTACCGAACGCGATTGCGGCTTTCGCGCTGTCGCTGTCGGACAACGTCTACGTGCTGATGTTCCTGATCATGCTGATCATCCTGATCACCGGTGTGTTCCTNGANACNGCCAGTGCGCTGATCATCCTGACCCCGATGCTGTTGCCGCTGGCAGCCCAGCTCGGCATCGACACCGTGCATTTNGGCATCATCATCGTNGTGGGNCTNGCGATCGGCATGGTCACGCCGCCGATGGCGATCAACCTTTTCGTGGCATCGAGCACGGCCAACATCCCGATCGAGCGGATNGCCCGNGCGGTCCTGCCNTATCTGGCAATGTTGATCGTNGTCTACCTGCTGATNGCTTACGCCCCTCTGATGNTGGGCTGANACGAAAAACCCGGGCTCTNCANCGNAGACCCGGGTTNNNGTTATCTGACCACNGTCAGCTGTTCGGCGGCCCGTGTGATGGCGGTNTANAGCCAGCGCTCNCGGGTATCNCGGAAGGCCCAGCTCTCGTCGAACAGGACTACATTGTTCCACTGCGAGCCCTGCGCCTTGTGGACGGTCAGCGCATAGCCGTAGTCGAAATCGTCGTAGCGTTTCTTGGTCGACCATGGGATCTCGGTATCGGGCTCCTCGAATGCCGCCTTCAATAGCTTGATCTTGGCGGCGCCCCTGTCCATGTCGTCGTCTTCCGGGCGGACCAGAAGGTTGATGCCGGGTTTCACCGTTTCCTTCGACGACGTCATCACCTGCCACAGCGAGCCGTTGAGCAGGCCCTTCGAGGGATCGTTCCTCAGACACACCAGCTTGTCGCCCGCCTGCGGATAGGCTTGCGTAAAGCCCTTCAGCTCGCGCAGACGCTGGTTGTAGCGCCGCCGCGTCCGGTTGGTGCCGACGAGCACCTGATCGGCGGCAAGCACCAGTTCCTGATTGACGTTGGCCTTGCCGATCACCTGTGCGGCGCCATAATCACCATGCATGATCTCCCGGCCTTCTCGCACCTGCATGGCGAGATCAATGATCGGGTTGTCGCGCGCCTGGCGGTGGATTTCAGTCAGCAGGATATCCGGTTCATGCTCGGTAAAATAGCCGCCACCCGAGATCGGCGGCAACTGCGCCGGATCGCCCAGAACCAGGATCGGGGTACCGAAGCTCATAAGATCGCGGCCGAGCGCCTCATCGACCATCGAGCATTCGTCGATGACGATCAGCGCGGCTTTCGCCAACGGGCTCTGGCGGTTGATCGAAAACATTGGCGAGACGGTGGTCTTGCCGGTTTCCTCGTCGGAGACCTCTTCCTCGCCGCGCGGACGATAAATCAGCGAATGGATGGTCTTGGCGTTCTTCGCGCCCCGCGAGCGCAACACCTGCGCCGCCTTGCCGGTGAAGGCTGCGAACAAGACCTCGCCATCGACATGTTCGGCGAAATGGCGCGCCAGCGTGGTCTTGCCCGTGCCTGCATAGCCGAACAAGCGGAACACCGGCGAGCGGCCTTCCTTGAGCCATTTCGAGACCGCCTTCAGCGCGGCATCCTGTTGGGGGGAGAACTGCATGCTCTCGGCTCTAGCGGATTCGCCCCGCCCCCGCCAGACTGTTGCGCGTGCGATGCCGACAGGAGAACGGAACCCCGAAGCGCGTCGCGCCCTGTCGCCCTGCCCGGGCACGCCGCTCGGGCCCGGTACAAGGAAAAACCGCCGGGCGCTTGCGCACCCGGCGGTCTCACAAAGTTTCAGTCGCGACAGGCGAAGTTCGTATCAGAACTCCTCCCAGCTCCCGCCGGCGGCTCCAGCAACCTTGGCAGGGGCGCGGGCCACCGCAGCGGCCTTCGGCGCGGACATGGCACGTGCGGTCTGGCGCAGGGCCGCCACCTGTCCCGAGCTCGCGCCAGCCAACGTGAACTGATTGACAAGTTCGCGAAGCTTGGCGGCGTCCTGGGCCAGCGCATTCGAGGCGGCGGTGGATTGCTCGACCATGGCCGCGTTCTGCTGGGTCGTCTGGTCCATCGCGTTCACGGCCTGATTGACCTCGACCAGACCGGTCGACTGTTCCTGCGCGGATGTCGCGATCGATGCCATGTGATCGTTCATCTGGGTGATGAAAACACCGATGGTCTTGAGCGCTTCACCTGCATCACGAACGAGCTTCACCCCGCTTTCGACATCCGTCGACGACATCTTAATGAGCTCCTTGATCTCCTTGGCAGCCTGGGCCGCGCGCTGGGCAAGCTCGCGCACTTCCTGTGCGACCACAGCAAACCCCTTGCCGGCTTCACCCGCCCGCGCCGCCTCGACGCCGGCGTTCAGCGCCAGGAGATTGGTCTGGAACGCAATCTCGTCGATGACGCCGATGATGTTGGAAATCTGCTGCGAAGAGCTTTCGATCTTGCGCATCGCGCTCTCGGCCTCCGACACCACTTCAGCCGACTGGACCGCGGAGCTGTTGGCCTGCGAAGCCACGTCGCGGGCTTCGGTGGTCAGCTTGGTGGAGCTTTGGACGTTGGACGTGATTTCTTCCACCGCAGCGGCGGTTTCTTCGAGAGATGCGGCCTGCTGCTCGGTGCGCCGCGACAGGTCGTCAGCGCCGTTCGCGATCTCGCGGGTTCCGTTCTCCATCGTGGAAACCGTTTCCGCAATGACCGAGAGCGTCGAACCCAGTTGCTCGACGGACTGGTTGAAGTCATGCCGCAACGCTTCGAAATCCGGAGCGAAAGGCTCGGTGAGCTGGAAAGACAGGTCACCGGCTGCGAGGCGCTGCAATCCGGCGGCAAGACCCGACGTCGCAATCCGAAGACGCTCTGCTGCATCTTCCTCTGCCTTGCGCTGGGCTTCCAGACGCTCCGCTTCCGACCGGCTGCGGGCGTCTTCGGCTTCGGCTTCCAGACGCTTGTTGGTGATGGCGGCCTGGCGGAAAACTTCGACCGCACCTGCCATTGCGCCGATTTCGTCCTGGCGACCTGCGAAGGGAATGGGCGAGTCCGTATCCCCTTCCGCCAGGTTCTTCATGGAGGCGGCGATACGGGTGATCGGGTTGGCGATGCCGAAGAGAGCAAAAATCGTGGACCCGACGAGAACGACGCCCACGACACCGAGTGCTGTAAGCATAAGCGCAACAGTGAAGGAATACGCGTCTACGCTGCCCTTGTAGGCGGTTTTCGAGCCATTGTCGTTCAGCGCAATGAGCTTGACGAGCGTATTGGAAGCATCGTCATAGACGACGCGCATCTCGTTCTTGAAGACGGAGGCTGCGGCCTCGTTCTGGTTGTTGCGGGAAAGCTGCATCAGCTTTTCGTGCATGTCGAGATATTTTGACCATTGACTGCCGAACTCGCCGTAGGCGTTGCGCTCATCGTCGGAGGAAATCAAACCCTCATAGTTCTTGCGCAGGCGCTCGATCGTGTCGAGGGCGGTCGTGATATCGGCTTCAGCCCGCGCCATCTCCTTCGGATCGGTCGACATGATGTGAGCGCCCTCGGCAATCCGGTAGTCCGAAGTCGCGGTATTGATGGCATTGACCAACTGGACACTCGGGAGCCAGTTGGTGGCAATTTCAGTTGTCTCGTTGTTGGTGGAGGCAAGGCCGGAAATGGCCAGATAGCCAATACCGCTGCAGATGACGAGAAGCGTCGCGAACACCGCGACGAGAGAGGCTTTAACGCTAGGGCGTTTCATTGATTTTCCCCAAATGGAAAGAGACTGCCGCATTTGAACCGTTCACCCGCTTTGAGGAAGCCGATCTTGGAGACGGCGCCCGTCAACACGGGATGGAGTGGTAAAACCCGCCGCAACAAGGCCGGAGGATTTGCACTTGACGATCAATGACGCCAATTAAATCTAGGTTAACAGCAGCCGGCAAAAACTGTCTTTTCTGCCCCAAATCAAATACTTACAAAGAAATAAGTATCAATATGCAAAAATCACGTGCAATAATCAAATATATCTCGATATCACAACCTAAGCGCGATTTATTTTCAGATTATTTACAGCATGAGTATAGAAAACCAATAAATATAAATTGAGAACTGGGAATGAACTTCCCGAATAATTACGCTACGCATTAATGCGTATAACCAAATACTGGAATTACATCGAGAGATCTCGACCCTCTAGAAAATGCGTCATTGCGCCGCCTAGCGCAGCATCGGCCAGAGGCTCAGGACGAGGATCACCGCCATGGTGATGTTGAACCATTTGAGCCGCACCGGGTCGGACAGCCAGCCGCGCAGCGCGGTCCCAAAACCGGCCCATGCGCTGGTCGACAGAAAGCTGACCAGGAAGAAGCAGGTGGTGATCAGCACGACAGACAGCGTATAGCGGTCGGGTTCGGAAAAAGCCGCAATGGCGCCAAGGATCATGACCCAGGCTTTGGGATTGACCCACTGGAAGCTTGCCGCCTGCAAGAAGCTGAAGGGCCTGGCCGCGTTCTCCACATCCGCATCCGCTTCGGGCACCTTGCGTGCGGTGCCGATCTTCCAGGCGATCCAGAGCATGTAGGCCCCGCCCGCGATCTTCAGCACGAGCAGAAGAAATGGATAGCGCTCGACCACCGCCCCCATGCCAAGCCCGACGCAGGCGACCATGAGCGTGAAACCGATGGTGATGCCGGCCATGTGCGGCAGCGTGCGCGAGAAACCGAAATTCACACCCGACGCGAAAAGCATGGTGTTGTTCGGTCCCGGCGAAGCCGCCGCGACGAAGCAGAAGAGAAGAAGCGAGAGGAATGTCTCAATCGGCATGGCGGCCTCGTGGCGGTTGAAACCGTTTATCGCCGCTCGGCATCCGGCCCACCAGCCAAAAGTGGTCATCGACCCATCAATTTCGCTGATCCGGCGATCACGGAAATTGGAGCCCTGCCCTCAGAAATCAAGCGGGCCGTTCTCCTTGACCTCCTTCATCACGAAGAAGGTGCGGGTCTGCCGCACGCCCGGCAGCGCGATCAGCTTCTGGCCGTGAAACGTGTTGAAGTCGCTCATGTCGCGCACCCGGATCTTCAGAAGATAATCGAAATCCCCGGCGACCAGATTGCAATCGAGAACTTCCTTCATCGGCAGCACCGCCGCCTCGAAGGCCGCAAAACTCTCGGGCGTCGAACGGTCGAGCACGACGCCCACCATGACGAGCGCGCCGAGACCCACCGACGACGGCGCGACGGCAGCCCTCACACTCGTCACATGTCCCTCGTCGAAAAGCCGCTGCGTGCGCCGGTGACAGGTCGCAGGGCTCACGCCGACGCGCGCCGCAAGTTCGGCATTCGTCAGCCGTCCGTCCGATTGCAGCGCGCGCAGCAGGCGGATATCGATCCGGTCCAGATTTAATGTGGAAGATTCTTCCATATATTTGCACTCAGTAACTCAAAAAGATTAGTCTTGAGCTTATTCAGTTCTGTTTCAGGAATTCAAGTCCTGCATTTCGAGAGCACCTTTCAGAAAGATTTGGCTACCATCCGCGCAAACGACGCTAACGGAGAACAGCCGATGTCCCTCTTGGAAAAATTTGAACGTTACCCCCTCACCTTCGGTCCGACGCCGATCGAACACCTGCCGCGGCTGACCGAGGCGCTGGGCGGCAAGGTGGAGATCTACGCCAAGCGCGACGACTGCAATTCCGGCCTCGCCATGGGCGGCAACAAGCTGCGCAAGCTCGAATATATCGTGCCGGATGCCATCGCCTCGGGCGCCGACACGCTGGTCTCGATCGGCGGCGTGCAGTCCAACCACACCCGCATGGTGGCGGCCACCGCCGCCAAGATCGGCATGAAATGCGTGGTCATCCAGGAAAAATGGGTGCCGCATTATGATGCTGTCTACGACCGCGTCGGCAATATCCTGATGACCCGGCTGATGGGTGCCGATTCCCGTCTCGTCGATGAAGGCTTCGACATCGGCATCCGCAAGAGCTGGGAAGACGCGATCCAGTCGGTCAAGGATGCGGGCGGCAAGCCCTACGCGATCCCGGCGGGCGCCTCGGTCCACAAATACGGCGCGCTCGGCTATATCGGCTTTGCCGAGGAAGTGGCCCAGCAGGAAAAGGAACTCGGCTTCACCTTCGACTACATCGTCGTCTGCGTCGTCACCGGCTCCACCCAGGCCGGCATGATCGTGGGTTTCGCCGCCCAGGACCGCGCCGACCGCGTCATCGGCATCGATGCGTCGGGCACCGTCGAACAGACCCGTGCACAGGTGCGCGAGATCGTCGACAACTCCGCAGAACTCGTGGGCCTCGGCCGCGCCGTGCGCGACGACGAGATCGTCATCAATCCCGACTACGCCTACCCCGCCTATGGCGTCCCCTCCGACGAGACCAACGACGCGATACGCCTCGCCGCCCGCACCGAGGCGATGATGACCGACCCGGTCTATGAGGGCAAATCCATGCAGGGCATGATCGACCTCACCAAGAAGGGCTTCTTCCCCGAAGGCTCAAAGGTCCTCTACGCGCACCTCGGCGGCGCGCCTGCGCTGAATGGGTACAGCTATTATTATCGGGAGGGGTGAGCGGGAGTTTGAATCGATCAGACGACCGCATGCCACGAACCCCGGATTAGCGTCGATATCGACGACCTCGCCGACATGCTGTCAGCCGTCGGCGACGGCGGCATCATCCTGTCCCGCGTGACAGGCGACAGAACGCTGCTACCCAAACAACTGCTGCTCTATCGGGATCTTGTCCGGCTGATTTTTGAGCTGGTGTGAGGGGGAGTGGGGGATGAGCAAAAAAGTGGCTACGTGGCTTACGTGGGCAAACACATGCAGGACGTAATCGTCGTTACCCACCCCGCTCTGGCCAGCGCGTTTACATTAACGGGTGCAGCTATCAACAACCGGGGGAATGAGGATTGCGCGTCCGAGATGGGGCCGATTCCTGCCACTCCGGTTCTGGCGTGAAGAACCAGTTAGCTGCCGTTGACCTCTGACGACTTCAGCTACCGCTCCCGACTCCATGTCAGCTGTTCAGGCTGGGCAACGCAACACCCAAAACCTGCCGTTCATTCGTCACCCGCTTTCGGATCAAGCGGGGCTGACTCGGCACGGTCCGGTCCGGTCCCGTGAGACATTGGACGGAGAAGCTATCATTCTCAAGTTGTCCTCGATACGTTTGTTCGCCGCCTTTCTATCGCGCTACCCGGTCGTACCAACAACTTCCCTCAAACCAGGGAAGGCCGGATCATCAGCTTGAGAATCGTCGCGGTTCATCTCTGTACAAAAGAGGCGAAAATCGGCTCCGCTCTTTTAAGAAAGCTACGGCCTCACGGCAATATGTAAGTGGCATTAGTCTGTCGCAATTCCTTCTAATGAACGCGCGGACTGCATGAGTTTATACTCGGCACGCTATACGCGCACTGGTAGTCGTTCTTATATATTGTACCATAGGCGAGGTAGGACTTGGCGCGGCATCCGCCGCCACAGCCGTTATCGAGATTTGCACATGTTCCGCAACCCGCGATTTCACTGGCAGTGGTGCTACGCATCTCGGTCATGCAGAGCGCACTAGTCCAGGCCTCTCGAATGCCAATGTCCCACACACTCGCTGATTGATACTCGGTCTCACTAAAGAGCGGGCATGGTGACAGCCGTCCATGAGCATTCAACGCCGCCAGTATTGTCCCGCCGGCGCAAGTCACAAGTCGATTGGGATTCAGAGTATACTTGTAAGGTGTTTCATAAGTATTTTTATAATTGATTCCCCCTAGTAATTCATCGAAATCCTTCGCATATTTCACCCTCATTTCATCGATGACCGCTTCCAAGTGCATCATGCTGCGATGAGCGGGGAAGACTTGAGCATTATCCTTAACCCGGCCGCTCAGAAAGGCTGTTCTGATACTCTGAACCGCACCGAGATTGCCGGAGGCTCCAACTCCTGAGTAGGATGGAGCATCATGAGCAAGACGACGAACAAATATTCTCCCGAGGTTCGCGAACGT
>PANK01000006.1 GCA_002707605.1 Hoeflea sp. | reverse complement strand
GGGCCGGCTGAACGGTTACCCTATTCGATGATCTTGGAAACGACGCCGGCACCGACGGTGCCGCTTCGACCGAAGCCGCTCCGGCCCCGGCCAACTAAGACATTTAGTACTATCTACCTCCAGTCACGCGGTCCCTTCCCCGGGGGCCGCGTTTCTTTTTCATATCACTTCCGATCGCAGCCCAGCGCACACTCGCGGTTAGCGCCTGTTCCCGGCGCATTTTCGAAGGTGCATCGGCGTGGATCTGGCGGATTGCCACACAATTTGTTGAGGGCCTTGAACCCCACGCAACGGCCGGAGGCATTGTGTCTGTATCCAGGACCACCCTTGCACCCACAGCCTTGGCAGGCTGGCCGTTCCGGACAGCGCGCTTGGGCAGAGGTATGGCCAACCAAAGCCGCAGGTGCAGCCAACATCATTGCAATCGAGAGCCGAACCAACAAGGACTCAAACGTCCACGTAGGTCCGCCAGTTGTGCTCTTCATTGAAACCAAGGAGGTCCCGGATCTTCCGGTTCGAGATCATTCCGGAATTCGGATCGACCTCATATTTGAAATCGACGCCCGGGAAGAAGCGCTTGGCAAGGTCCTGCACACTCTCATTGGCCGTCACTGTGTCGTTGACCGCATTGAACACCTCGAAACCGAGACCGTCCTTCTTCAGACACAGATCGACGATCTGTCCGAGATCGCGCGCATCGATATAGGACCAGGCATTGCGAAGCCGCGTTTCGGGGTTGGCGACGAAATCCTTGAACATCCCGTATTCGTCCGGCTCGATCACATTCCCGATCCGGAGTGCATAAACATCGGCACCCGTGCGCTCGGCAAAGGCGCGCGCCGTCTTTTCGTTGCAGACCTTGGACAGACCGTAGGAGTCCATGGGATTGACGTCATAGTCCTCGTCGAACGGCAGGTAATGGGGATCGCGATGACCCTCGGCAAAACAGATCCCGTAAGTCGTTTCGCTGGATGCGACAATCACCTTCCTGATGCCGAGCTTCACCGCCGCTTCGATCACGTTATAGGTGCCTACGGTGTTGGCCTGGAAGGTGACGTTATCGGGCTCGATCAGGATGCGCGGAATGGCAGCGAAATGCACCACCGCATCGAACGGCTGCACGCCCTTGCCATGCTCGAGATCGGCGAAGTCGGTATGCATGGTCAGCGCGTTGAATATCTGCCCTGAATCGGTGATGTCCGCCTTGAGATTGGTCACACCGGGATGATCGAGCGGAACAAGATCGATGTTGTGGACCTCATGCCCGGCGTCGATCAGATACGGCACGACATGCCGCCCCGCCTTGCCCGAACCGCCGGTGAACAGAATACGCTTTCCCATGATCTTCTCCCTTTGAGTCGAGGGCGAAATATAGGCGCTTGCCCTGAATTGAAAACCGCCGAAGGCGACAACTCTCCGTTTTAGGTGGCTGCTGCCAAACCGACGGCAAAAGAAAAGGCCCCGCCGTTACCGGCAGGGCCTTGATCACTCCGCACGACGCTATCGATTATTATTCAATAATCGAAGCGACGATGCCGGCGCCGACGGTGCGGCCGCCTTCACGGATAGCGAAGCGGAGCTTCTCTTCCATGGCGATCGGCACGATGAGCGCGACGTCAACGGTGACGTTGTCGCCCGGCATCACCATCTCGGTGCCTTCCGGAAGCGTCACGATACCGGTCACGTCAGTCGTACGGAAGTAGAACTGCGGACGGTAGTTCGTGAAGAACGGCGTATGACGGCCGCCTTCTTCCTTGGTCAGGATGTAGGCTTCGGCCTTGAACTTCGTGTGCGGCTTCACCGAACCCGGCTTGCAAAGAACCTGGCCGCGCTCAACGCCTTCGCGCTCAACGCCACGCAGCAGCGCGCCGATGTTGTCGCCGGCCTGGCCCTGGTCGAGAAGCTTGCGGAACATCTCGACGCCCGTGCAGGTCGTCTTCTTGGTGTCGCGGATACCCACGATTTCGATTTCGTCGCCGACATTGACGATGCCGCGCTCGACACGGCCGGTCACCACGGTGCCGCGGCCCGAGATCGAGAACACGTCTTCGATCGGCATCAGGAACGGCTGGTCGACCGGACGCTCAGGCGTCGGGATGTAGGCGTCGACTTCAGCCATCAGGGCGCGGATCGCGTCTTCGCCCATGGCCTTGTCGCCATCGTTGAGCGCGACCAGGGCCGAACCCTTGACGATCGGAATGTCGTCGCCCGGGAAGTCGTAGGACGACAGCAGTTCGCGCACTTCCATCTCGACGAGCTCGAGGAGCTCCTCGTCGTCGACCTGGTCGACCTTGTTGAGGAAGACCACGATGGCCGGAACGCCGACCTGACGGGCGAGCAGGATGTGCTCGCGGGTCTGCGGCATCGGGCCGTCTGCGGCCGAAACCACCAGGATCGCGCCGTCCATCTGGGCAGCACCGGTGATCATGTTCTTGACGTAGTCGGCGTGGCCCGGGCAGTCGACGTGCGCATAGTGACGTGCGTCGGTCTCATACTCGACGTGTGCGGTCGAGATGGTGATGCCGCGTGCCTTCTCTTCGGGAGCGGCGTCGATCTGGTCGTAAGCCTTGAAGTCACCGAAGTACTTCGTGATCGCNGCGGTCAGCGACGTCTTGCCGTGGTCAACGTGACCGATCGTGCCGATGTTTACGTGCGGCTTGTTCCGCTCAAACTTGCCTTTTGCCATATCCCTCGTTCCTTATCGGGCATTGAAAGGTTTGCTTCGGACGGGGCAATTAGCGGCAATGCCACCAAAAGACAAGGCCTATTGCCGTTTTCCGCGCAAGACTGGGCGAATGCACCCGCAACCGGTCCCAATGACCGCGTGCTAGGCGCTCGAAACCGTTTTTCAAAACATGAGGTTGGGAGAAAGAGGCCTTGGAGCGGGTAGCGGGAATCGAACCCGCATATTCAGCTTGGAAGGCTGCTGCTCTACCATTGAGCTATACCCGCGTCCGGCGTTCCGAAAAGCAGTGGTGGAGGGGGTTGGATTCGAACCAACGTAGCCATAGGCAACGGATTTACAGTCCGTCCGTTTTAACCACTCACGCACCCNTCCAACTGCATACGGAGCAAATGCGTCTGAGACCATTTACACCAACGCCTGCGGGCGGCGAACCGTCCGCGGGGAACAACGATGCGCCTTATGACGATTGCGTCTTGGCCTGTCAACCGGCCTATCGAGATTTCATCTCATTGTTTTTGCTCCCGGCCTTCCAACCCCGTATCCAAGCGCTTTCGCTCCCGCTATAAGCACGCACATGAGCAAAAAAGACGAAAAAGCGGGCAACAAGGNCAGCCATTACGCAAAGCTGCGCCGGGCCCATCGCGACGCCAAGTTCGGCGGCCCTCCCCCCAAGAGCAAACGCCCCGCCATTCCCCCGGGCGACGGTCCGCCCGACGGCATGGTCCATCTCTATGGTCTGCACACCGTACGCGCGGCGCTCGACAATCCGGCGCGGAAGATTGCGCGCATGATGGTGACCCGCAATGCACTGCAGCGCTTGGAAATTTCGGACGAGAGCACCCTGCCCTTCGATGTGGAGATCGTCGAACCGAAGGCGATCGACAAGATCACAGGTTCCGACGCCGTGCACCAGGGCGTCCTGATCGAATCGAAGCCGCTCACCCCAAAGCCGCTCAATTCGCTGGGCGATACGAAACTCGTCCTCGTCCTCGATCAGGTGACGGACCCGCACAATGTCGGCGCGATCATGCGTTCGGCCGTGGCATTCGGTGCCGGCGCACTGATCACCACCTCGCGCCACAGCCCCAACGAATCGGGCGTCCTGGCCAAATCGGCCTCGGGCGCGATCGAGAACATCGACCATATCGAGGTCCGCAATCTGGCTGATGCCCTCCAGACGCTGACGAAATCCGGCTTCCAGACAATCGGCCTCGATTCGGAAGGTCCAGACGTTCTCGAAAAGAGCTTTACCGGGGACAGGATCGCCCTGGTGCTGGGCGCCGAGGGCAAGGGACTGCGCCAGAAAACCCGCGATACGGTAGATACGCTCGCCCGACTAGACATGCCCGGGGTCATCAAATCGCTCAATGTCTCGAATGCCGCCGCCATTTCGCTTTATGCGGCCGGCGGCTATCTCTCGGCGAAATAGCGAAACCTGAATTAAGGAAACGCGCATCAACCCTGGACCGTTTCGCCTTTAGGGGTAAACGGTTAGGTTCGACAGGCGACTGCATTCATGTACGCATTCTGATTTTGCCGGTTCCGACAAAATCAAACTTGCTCTAATGCGCGTTTCCCTCTTGCCTGCGAATCCGGTTATTGCTAGTCGGATACCGTGCCCTTGTAGCTCAGTTGGTAGAGCATCTGATTTGTAATCAGGTGGTCGGGAGTTCGAGTCTCTCCGGGGGCACCATTTTTCCGGAAATTCTGTTTGGTTACCTCGCCTGCGGCGCGCACCGCAGGCGTTTGATATTATGGCCGCCGCTAGCCAGACCACTCCTGAGCGATCAGTCCAGACCGCTCAGAACCTTGTCCAGGGTTGCGGGATAATCGCGGACGCGGACGCCGGTCGCGTTGTACATCGCATTGGTGATCGCAGCCGCCGCTCCGCAAATACCGAGTTCGCCGAGACCCTTCGCCTGCATCGGATTGGCCCAGTCATCGCGCTCCTCGATGAAAAGGACATCGAGCTGCGGGACGTCCGCGTTCACCGCCACGTGGTATTCGGCGAGATCGTGATTGACGATCTGGCCGTGTCGCGGGTCATGCACCAGAGCCTCGGTCAGTGCCATGCCGATACCCCAGGTCATGCCGCCCAGGCACTGCGAACGCGCAGTCTTTTGGTTGAGGATGCGCCCCGCGGCAAAGGTGCCGAGCATCCGACGGACACGCGCCTCACCGGNCACCGCATTGACTGCCACCTCGGCGAAATAGGCGCCGTAGGTGGCCTGGCGCACCTTGTCACCGGCCTCTCCGGGCTCGACATGTCCGATCACCTCGATCGTCTCGCCACCGAGAATATCAGAAAGCGACTTCTTCTGATTGCCGGCGATGGCCATTCCATCCTTGAGCGTGAGATCCTGCTCATCGCAGCCCATCGCCCCGGCAATTTTTGTCCGGATTTCCTCGCAGGCGAGAAACACCGAGGTTCCGCTCGAAGCAGCACCGAAAGAACCGCCCGAGCCTGAACCCGGCGGCAATTCCGTATCGCCGAGTTTCACCGATACCTTCTCGGCCGGAAGCCCGAGCATCTCGCAGGCGATCTGCGTGAGGACCGCATAGGTTCCGGTACCGATGTCGGTCTGATCGGTTTCGACCTCTGCCGTGCCGTCCTCTTTCAAGCGGACACGCGCCTTGGACTCGATCAGCATGTTGACGCGAAAGGCCGAGGCCATGCCGAGACCGACAAGCCATTCGCCGTCGCGGACGGCCTTGGGCTTGGGATTGCGCTTCTCCCAGCCAAATGCGCGGGCACCTTCATCCAGCGCCTCGGCCAGCTTGTGGGAGGAGAACGGAATACCCTTGCTCGGATCCTCATCCGGGATGTTGATCTTGCGAAGCTCGACAGGATCGATACCGATCTTGTCTGCCAGTTCGTCCATGGCGTTCTCGAAGACCGTCACACCGACGGATTCGCCCGGCGCACGGACAGAACCAGCGCAGGTCATGTTGACCCGCGCGATCTGCTGACCGATCACGCGGTTCTCGCCGCGATACATGAAGGGTGTCGCCTGGGTCACCGGTTCGGCGAATTCTTCGCCCTTGAGATTTGAGACAAGAGATTCGTGACCAATACCCGTCAGAAGGCCATTCCTGTCGGCTGCCAGACGGACGCGCTGGCGCGTCTCGGACCGGCGCATCGTGGTTTCGAAAACCTGCGGGCGCGTCATCACGACGGAAACCGGGCGGCCAAGCTGTTTCGCCGCAAGAGAGGCTGCGATCGCTTCCGGCGCGATCCCGAGTTTCGAACCAAATCCGCCGCCGACATAGGGCGACAGGATGCGGACGTTCTTGGGATCGATGCCCAGACTGTCGGCCAATTCGTTCCGGTTGAACCTCAGCATCTGGTAGCTGCCGCGCAATGTCAGCTGATCGCCGTTCCATTGCGCAATGGAAGCATGCGGTTCCATCGCCGCGCTGCTGTGACCCGGGGTCGTATAGGTCGCATCAACCGTGAAATCCGCATCGCTCATGGCAGCGTCGAGATCGCCCATCGAGGATTGCTTTTTCTCCGGCGTCTCAGGCTCAACGGCTTCGGGATCGACGTTGAAGTCGCTCGCCTCGACGATCTCGAGACCGAGTGACTGCGCTCCGTGCCGGGCCTGCTCGAACGTCTCTGCCACCACCAGCGCCACAGGCTGTCCGAAATAGGAAATATCGTCGACACCCTGTATTGGCGCTTCGTTGGCCATGCCCTGTGCCGGATTGCGCAAAAGTCTCTTGTCGGAAATCACCGCCAGAATGCCGGGCATCGCCTTGACGTGTTTCGCCGATATGTCGCGCAATTTGCCTTTCGTGGCGGGCGCGCGCACCAGAACGCCGTGGCAGAGATCGTCATGCTGCCATTCGGCAGCGTAGGTCGCGGCGCCGCTGACCTTCAGCGGACCGTCGGGCCGGTCGAGCGGGGTGCCGAGCACACCCTGGGCCATGTCGTCCAGCCTGCGGCGGGTGTCGGCTTCGTCCATCTTGAGGTGGCGGGTCATCGGGTTGCTTCCTCCAGCACGGCTTTGAGGGTTCTGCGGACAAGCGGGAGCTTGAAATCGTTCCCGCCCTGCCCCTTGGCATTCTTCAAAAGAGCGTCCGCGGCATCTCCAAAGACGGCCGCGGACGGCTCGCGCCCGATCAGCGCATCCTCGACGGCTGTATCGCGCCAAGGTTTCGGTGCGAGGCCGCCAAAAGCGAGGTTCGCATGCGCAATCTTTCCATCCTTCACGTCGACGACGGCAGCGACCGAAACAAGCGCGAACGCGTAGGATGCGCGGTCACGCACCTTTCGGTATACATGGCGACCTTCGGCGGGAGCAGGAAGGATGACGGCGGTAATGAGATCCTGCGGCGCGAGCACCGTTTCCTTGTGCGGGGTATCGCCGGGCAGAAGATAAAGCTCATCGAGCGGCATCCGGCGAGTTTCGCCGTCCTTGCCCATCACTTCGACCTCGGCTCCCAGAGCCATCATCGCCACTGCCATGTCGCTGGGATGTGTGGCGATACAGGCGTCGCTGGCTCCCAGTATGGCGTGNATNCGNTTGAACCCGCCGATNGCGGCACAGCCCGAACCCGGTTCGCGTTTGTTGCACGGCATGGCCGTGTCGTAGAAATAGTAACACCGAGTGCGCTGGAGCAGGTTTCCGCCGGTCGTGGCCTTGTTGCGCAATTGCCCGCTTGCGCCCGCAAGCAGTGCTTTCGCCAGAACCGGCCAGTCGCGACGCACGCGCATGTCGGCTGCCAGATCGCTGTTGGTGACGAGCGCGCCGATTTTGAGGCCCCCCTTGTCGGTTTCCTCGATGTCGTGAAGATCGAGGTGGTTGATGTCGATGAGCCTGTCAGGCGTCATGACTTCAAGCTTCATCAGATCGAGAAGATTGGTACCGCCGGCGATGATGGCGGAACCGTCCGCCGCGGCAGACACATCGCCGAACGCACCGGCGCGTTGATAATCAAACGACTTCATTTGCTGTCTCCACGTGCCACGCCGCGGATCGCATCGACGATGTTGGGATAGGCGGAACAGCGGCATAGGTTGCCGCTCATGCGCTCGGCGATTTCGGCATCCGTCAAATCCGGTTCGGAGGCAACGTCATTGGTGACATGGCTCGGCCATCCTGCTTTTGCCTCCTCGATCATCGCGGTCGCCGAACAGATCTGGCCCGGCGTGCAGTATCCGCACTGAAAACCGTCATGTTCGATAAAAGCCTTTTGCAGCGCTGAGAGGTCGGCGGCCGAACCAAGTCCCTCGATCGTCGTCACCTCGTCACCATCATGCATACAGGCGAGAGTCAGGCAGGAGTTGATCCTGCGGCCATTGACGATGACGGTACAGGCGCCGCACTGCCCGTGATCGCAGCCCTTCTTGGTACCGGTCAGACCCAGATGGTTCCTCAGGGCATCAAGAAGAGTCGTCCGCGTATCGGCGTCCAGGCTATGCCCGGCGCCGTTGATGGTTAGCTCGGTTTTCATGAAGTCCTCGTCCGGTCGGCGTTTTCTTTGAAGCGGGTAATCATGCGATTAACCAGCCGACCGACGACAAGTTCCATCAAGCAGAGTGCATCGCTTCACAAAGTCAGCGATTGGGCGGGTGAAAAAATTTCCGAATACCGCGAGGGAGCTAGGAGAGGCGGAATGGACGAACTCGACAGTCGATGACGGAGGTGGAGACCAAATATTCCTTATCGGTGCCGCCATGTCTGACGAGACACCTGCTCCCGGAACGAAGTCTCCACCCCACGTCTGAGGATCGCCGCATCCCCGACTCGAACTCACGTGTCCGCAAGGATCGCACTTGCGGAAGTGCCTATTTTGAAAGCAAAATACGACAGATGGAAATCAGTATTTCCACACATCGTTTCTACAAAATAATGGGGATTCGGCATACCGAGGCAACAACGCAAACGCGTTTCATTTGTCACTTATTTTACATAACCGGAATTATTGTCAGGTTTTTTGCCTCTATCGACAGTTTATCTTGCTTCCACATTCATCAAGCACCACACGCTCCCCGTCGAACACCAGCACACCGGATTGCTCCATTTGCCGAATCGCCTTGTTCAGATAAGGCCTCGCGATCCCGAGCAGGTTGGCGAATTCGACCTGACTGATCCCCCAATCCAACTCGATCGCCTCCTGAGACAGATCCTGCCCCTGAAATCGGGCGCAATTTTTCAGGACCATTACGATCCGATCCTCCAGGCTCCGCACCTTCATCGCGGCAGCCTGATTGAGCAGAAGGTTGAAGAGATGCGTCGTGGCGGAAACAACCAGCTCGTTGAGTGCACCATCCGGCATCAGGTCAACCAGATCGGATGATCTTCCAATATAAACGTTGGAATTTCTGAGCGCCCGAACAGTCAAACGTCCCGGATCCATCGCACGTCCGCCGAAGCTGACACATTCTCCCCTGAGAATGAGGCCGATGAGCTCCTCATTTCCGTAAACATGAGAGTAAAGCCCAACCGCGCCGGAAGACACATACAATATGTCGGCGTGGTCTTCTGCGATTGATGAGATGGCGGATGATTTCTTGTAGGTATGGAGATCAAAGAATTGAAGCCAGCGGCTGATTAGCCT
Source organism: Hoeflea sp. (assembly GCA_002707605.1). Taxonomy (GTDB): domain Bacteria; phylum Pseudomonadota; class Alphaproteobacteria; order Rhizobiales; family Rhizobiaceae; genus Pseudohoeflea. Next base: position 84,485 of record PANK01000006.1, on the reverse strand, counting down.
GGAACTCTCGCCTGGATCGAAACCTTCAAGCATATCTCACCAAAACTCCGTAGCTTGGCACAATGTAGGTCAAATCTGCCTGATCTTCACCGCCATTCATCGACACTTCATGAAACTAAGCACAAAAATACAAGAAGTAGACAGATTTTTCTCGCGAGATCATCTTCGTCGGCGATTCCCTCTCCCGCAGTGAAACTTCTGAACCGCAGGGCTCGTTAATGCGTAGGATAAAGCGCAACTGGAAGAGCTGACCTGCATGCCGGATACCTCCGACAAGAAAAAAACTGCCCTCCTGTGGTTCAGGGAGGATTTACGCATAGCCGAAAACGCGGCTCTCTCAGCCGCATCGAAATATTCGGCCGTGGTGCCGGTCTTCATCCGCACGACCCAGACGAAAATGCGCTCGAACGGGGCAGCACGGGACTGGTGGCTGCACAAATCGCTGGAGGGGCTGTCGAAATCGCTAGACGAGCTCGGCGCGCCTCTCATTCTGACGACTGGCGATCCCTACGTAGTTCTGGGCGAGCTCGCCAAAAAATGCCACACGGAGACGATCCTGTGGAACCGGCGCTATGGTGGCGCGGCTGCGGAACTGGACGAGGAGCTGGCCGACAGGCTCACCGATGACGGCTTCGATGTGCAGACATTTCCGGGCGCGCTCCTCCACGACCCGGCCGCCATCAAGACCGGCTCCGGCAAATTCTACAAGGTTTTCACGCCCTTCTGGAAAGCCGTTGAATCAGATCTGGAGCTTCCTGACTCGATTCCTCAACCCGAAAAGCTCTCATCGCCGAGCAACACGCCAAAATCGGAGAAGCTGTCGGAGTGGAACCTCCTGCCGTCCGAACCGGACTGGGCGGGCGGTTTGCGCNACACCTGGACGCCCGGCGAAGCGGGAGCGCATGAGCGCCTGAAATCGTTCCTCGATGGCGGGATAACCGGCTATGCCAGCGGACGCGACCGCCCGGATGGGGAAAACACATCCCGTCTGTCTCCTCATCTGGCGGCCGGGGAAATCACGCCGGTACAGATTTTTCGCGCGCTGGATAATGCGAGCGGCAAGGGAAGTGGCTCCAACGAAGATCAGGCTGTCTTCCGCAAGGAGATCGGCTGGCGCGAGTTCTCCCACCACCTTCTGGTTCACAGTCCGAAGATCGATTCCGAGAACTTTGACGATCGCTTCGATGACTTTCCCTGGAATGATGCCGGCGACGATCTCGGAGCCTGGCAGAAGGGGATGACCGGCTACCCGATTGTCGATGCCGGAATGCGTGAACTCTGGCAGACCGGCTGGATGCACAACCGCGTCCGCATGATCGTGGCATCGTTCCTGACCAAGCACCTGCTCATCCATTGGAAGAAGGGTGAGGACTGGTTCTGGGACACGCTTGTCGATGCCGATTCCGCTTCCAACCCCTCAAATTGGCAATGGGTTGCGGGTTCCGGTGCGGACGCAGCGCCCTATTTCCGCATATTCAACCCGATCATCCAGGGTGAAAAGTTCGATCCGGACGGTATTTACGTCCGAGAATATGTTCCGGAGATCGCCGCATTGCCAGACAAGTACATTCATCATCCCTGGGACGCGCCGAACGACGTTCTCGAGGATGCAGGTATCACTCTTGGTGAAACTTATCCCAAGCCCATTGTCGACCACAAGGAAGCGCGCGAGCGCGCCCTGTCAGCCTTCGACACGATCAAGGAAGCATCATGAACGCCCCGGCCCCCTCGAAAATCGTTCCCGGCGCAATACCGCGCATGAAGATCGCCGTTGTCGGTTCGGGCATCTCCGGCGCATCCGCGGCCTGGGCCCTCGACCGCTGCCATGACGTCACGCTCTACGAATCCGAGGACCGCCCTGGGGGACACACGGCGACCGTCGACATTGATTACGACGGCAAACCCGTCTCGGTAGATACCGGTTTCATCGTCTACAACACCCTCAACTATCCCAACCTGACTGCGATGTTCGATCATCTCGGCGTAAAGACCCATGAGAGCGACATGAGCTTTTCGCTCTCGCTCGATCAGGGCAAGCTCGAATGGTGCGGCGATAACCTGGCCTCGGTTTTCGCCCAGAAGCGTAATCTGTTCCGGCCGTCCTTCCTCTTGATGCTGCGCGAGATCTTCCGCTTCAACAAGCTCTGCGTCACCGACCGTGAGGCCGGCCATCTGCACGCCCGCTCGATCGGCAATTATCTCGACTGGCGCGGCTTCTCGCCCGGCTTTCGGAACAACTACCTCGTGCCGATGGCGGCCGCGATCTGGTCGACACCGGCGCACAAGATGCTGGAATTTCCCGCAACGCATTTCGTCAATTTCTTCGACAATCACCGGCTGATACATTCGGAACGCCCGCAATGGCGCACAGTCTCCGGCGGCAGCCGCAATTACCTTAAAGAATTGCTCGCGCCCCTCGGCGACCGACTGCGCCTGTCTACCCCGGCCAGGAACGTGAAGCGCGACGATCGCGGTGTAGAAATCACCGACGGCACAGGCCGGACAGAGAGGTTCGATCATGTGATCTTTGCCTGCCACACCGATCAGGCGCTGGCAGCTCTTGATGAACCCACTGCGACGGAAGCCGCACTTCTGCCTGCGATCCCCTACCGGCCGAACCGTGTCATCCTCCACCGCGATACCGCCTTGATGCCGAAGCGGCGCAAGGCATGGGCCTCGTGGAACTACCTCCGCTCCACCAACGATGCCGCGGACGCGGATGTGGCTGTCAGCTACTGGATGAACCGGCTCCAGGGGATCGACAATGATTGCCCGCTCTTCGTGACGCTCAACCCTGATCGGGAACCGGATGCCGGCAAGGTGTTCGCCGAATTCTCTTACGACCATCCCCAATTCGGCACCGACGCGATGGAGATCCAAGAAGGAATCGAAATGATCCAGGGCCAGAACGCCACCAGCTATGCCGGTGCCTGGACCCGTTACGGCTTTCACGAGGATGGCCTGCTGTCGGGCATCAAGGCCGCCGAACGGCTGGGCGCGAGCTTTCCCTGGCGGGATGCGCCCGCTCCGGTGGACCCCGCAATTTTCGCCGGCGCGATGACGAGACGGGAGGAGACCAGCGAGGTCGCCTGATGAAACACGTCTCACCGCCCACCATTATCGATACAGCGCCCGCCCTACTCTATCGGGGTAATGTCATGCACCAGCGCATGCGTCCCGTCGAGCACCGTTTCGACTACGAAGTGTTCTCGCTTCTGGTCGATCTCGATCGGCTCGCGGAAGCGGACGCCCTGAGCCCGCTCTTCTCGGTCAACGGCTTCAACCTTCTGTCTTTCTGCGAAAAGGATCATATTCGCGGCACGGATGAGACTGGCCTGCGCGCCCATATCGAAGCCCTTTTGAGGGACGCCGGGTTGGCGGAAGCACCGGCACGGATTCTGCTCGCCTGCTATCCGCGCGTGCTTGGCAAGGTCTTCAATCCGCTCTCGGTTTTTTACGCCTATGATGCAACAAACACGCTGACGGCACTCGTCTACCAGGTGCGCAATACGTTCGGCGAGGATCACACCTATGTCTGCCCGGTTGAGGCCGGAGAAATGAGTCCGGCCGGCATCCGACAGGAGCGGAAGAAACTCTTCCACGTCTCCCCCTTCCTCGACATGGAACTGACCTATCATTTCCGCATGTCGTATCCTGGCGAAACCCTCAAATGGCGCATTCTGGAAACTAACGCGGACGGTCCGCTTCTCGCCGCGACCTATTCGGCGAAGGCCAAGGCCTTGAGCACTGGGGAAATTTTGCGCAATGTAATGCGTATTCCGATGCTGACCTGGAAAATCCTTGGCGGCATCCACTACGAGGCGTTGCGCCTGTGGCTCAAGGGCGTGACCTTCTTTCGTAAGCCGGAACCTCCGGCGAGAGTAAGCTATCCGGGCGCGGCATCCGGCAGAGAACCTGATCATGCGCCAGTGGGAGGGACAGACGCATGACCGACAGTCAGTATTGTGGCGATCAGGCGAAATATTGCCAGGACAAGGGCGAATTGCTGCGCCCCGAACACTTGTCGAAGCAGTTGCGCGGCCTGCCAGGCAAGGCGAAATTCGCGCTGCGCCGGCTCATGGGCATCAAGCGCGGTATCCTCATCATCACGCTGCCCGAAGGACGAACGGTTCGCATCGAAGGTGAGGCTGAAGGCCCGCACGCCCATCTCGTCCTGCGCAACTGGAATCTGGCCAGCCGCGCCTTGTCATCCGGCACCATCGGCGTGGCCGAAACCTATATGGATGGCGATTGGGAAAGCCCTGACGTCACCGCATTTCTCGAGTTTTTCCTCGTCAACATGAGCATCGGCGACCGTTTTTCCAACGGCGCTCAGGGCGTCCTTCGACTCATCGAGAAAGTCCGGCACTGGATGCGCTCGAACACCAAGGCGCAGGCTCAGAAGAACATCTCGGCCCATTACGATCTCGGCAACGCCTTTTACGAGCAGTGGCTGGATGAAACGATGACCTATTCTTCGGCGCTCTACGAGGAAGGGGCAAACGACCTGCCGAGCGCGCAGGCCCAGAAATACCGGGCGCTCGCCCATGCAGCAGGCATCAAACCCGGCGACAGGGTGCTCGAGATCGGCTGCGGCTGGGGTGGTTTCGCTGAGTTCGCGGCGTCCGAGATCGGCTGCCACGTCACCGGCCTGACCATCTCGAAGGAACAGCTCGCCTATGCGCGCGATCGTATCGAAAAGGCAGGGCTGTCGGACAAGGTGGACTTCAAGTTCCAGGACTACCGCGATGAAACGGGACAATACGACGCCATCGTGTCCATCGAAATGTTCGAGGCCGTCGGCGAGCGCTACTGGCCGACCTATTTCGGCAAGCTGCGCGAATGCCTGAAGCCGGGCGGACGCGCGGGGCTGCAGATCATCACCATCCGCCCTGAAGCCTACCAGAATTACAAGTCGGCTCCCGATTTCATCCAGCGCTACGTCTTCCCCGGCGGCATGCTGCCGTCCGAAGAGCATCTGGTCGATCTCGGACGGAAATCCGGGCTGAAGATGGTCGGCGAACGCGCCTTCGGCCTCGACTATGCCCGCACGCTTGCCGTCTGGCGCGAGCGTTTCTGGGCAGCCTGGGAGAACATCGTCCCGCTAGGTTTCGACGAGCGCTTCCGCAAATTGTGGGAGTTCTATCTCCATTACTGCGAGGCGGGTTTCCGCGCCGGTCACATCAACGTGCGCCAGGTTGTCTACACCTAGCGCCCCCTCACCCGGTCACGACAAGAGCAGCAGGGAGACAGGCGCACTCTCCCTGCCGCTGCTGCTCGCCTATGCGCTGCCGGCCATTCCGCTCGCGGCACTCACCCTGCCGCTTTATGTGCTGGTGCCGACCTACTACACCGAAGCTCTCGGTCTGCCGCTGGCGGGTGTCGGCTTCGCGCTGCTGATCGTCAGGCTGTTCGACGCGATCAGCGACCCCGCCGTGGGATGGATTGGCGACCGGGCCCGAACCCGCTTCGGACGCCGCCGCACGCTCTTCGCGCTCGGCATCCCGATTGTCGCGCTCTCCGCCTTCATGGCTTTCGCCCCGCCGGCGGATGCAAGCCTCTTCTGGCTCACCGGCTGGGGTCTTCTTCTGTCGCTCGGCTATACGACCATGCTTGTCCCGTACTCCGCCTGGGGCGCGGAACTTGCCGGCGATTACCACCAGCGTTCACGCATTGCCGGATGGCGCGAGGGCCTGATACTGCTCGGCACGCTGGGCGCCATCGCGCTTCCCTATACGATCGGCTTCGACGATCCGACCGTCTGGAACGGACTGGCGCTTCTGGGCGCCGCCATTGCCGTGTTGCTCCCGCTCTTGGGGCTTGTGACGCTTGTGGCCGTCCCGGAGCCGAGGGATTTCAGCCGCCGCAAGCTGAAGCTGCAAGAAGGGCTGAAGGCGATCGCGAAGAACGGGCCATTTCTCCGCCTGCTCGCGGCCTTCTTTCTCAACGGGCTCGCCAACGGAATACCCGCCACGCTGTTTCTCTATTTCGTCTCCGACCGCCTCGGAATGCCGGAGGCGCGAGGCATGTTTCTGTTCATCTATTTTCTATGCGGTGTAGCCGGGACGGCGATTGCCCTTCAAGTGGCCAAACGCACTTCGAAGCACCGGGCCTGGTCGGTGGCCATGATCATCGCCTGCATCGCCTTCGCGCCTGCGCCTCTTCTGCCTGAAGGCGCATGGTATGGGTTTCTGGCGATCTGCATCCTTACCGGCCTGCTCCTCGGCTTCGATCTCGCCCTTCCCCCGTCCATCCAGGCAGATGTCATCGATGTCGATACGGCAGAAAGCGGTGAACAGCGCAGCGGGCTTTATTTCGCGCTCTGGAGCCTGACCACCAAGCTTGCGCTTGCGCTGGCGGTCGGAGTTGCCTTCCCGCTACTCTCCCTTGCAGGCTTCGACCCGCAAGGCGAAACCACGCAGAACGGATTGCTCGCCCTGGCGCTTGCCTATGGATGGCTGCCGATCGCCGCGAAGCTGGCGGCCATCTCTCTGATGTGGAATTTTCCGCTGGATGAGGCGCAGCAGAAATCGCTGCGCGACAAGATCACTTCGGCCTGAGCGGCTTCTTCTTCCAGCCGGTTCCCGTGCCGACGAGCCAGAAATAGAGCGGATAGGGAAGTTTGGAGATGATCTTGAGCGGCCAGGTGAAGCGGCGCGGAAAGGTGATCTCGAAATCGCTCTCGGCGATACCCTTGGCGATACGCTTGCCCGCTTCCTCGACCTCCATAAGTGCGGGCATCGGAAACGGATTACCCTCGGTGGCCGGCGTATCGACGAAGCCAGGATTGATGACCTGAATGCGGATATTCATCTTGTCGAAATCGAATTTCAGGCTCTCGGCAAGATTGTTGACTGCGGCCTTCGTAGCGCCGTAGGCCGCGCTCGTTGGCAACCCTGCATAACCTGCGACCGAAGCCATCAAGACCACCTGCCCGCGCCCGGCGCGCTGCATGAGCCCGACAGTCGGCACGAGACCGTGGATGATGCCGGTCAGATTGACCGCGAAACTTTTCGTAAAACGCTCGACATTCAGCCGCTCGCCGTGAACCGGTGCGAACATGCCGGCATTGAAAACAGCAAGCGCAATCTTGCCATGACGCGCCTCGATCGCAGCGACCAGATCCGACATCGCATCCTCGTCGGTGACGTCGCACGGCATCGGAACCGCATTGCCCTTGAGGTTGGCCGTTTCGGCTGCAAGGGCAGACAGCTTGTCTTCGCTCCGCGCCGTGGCGATAACTGTGTAGCCCGCGCGTGCCAATTCCAGCGCCGTCTGCCGCCCTATGCCGCTCGACGCGCCTGTTACCCAGGCGACGCCATCCTCCGGTCTTGCCCTGTAGAGCGACATGTTTTCCTCCGGTGTTGGGGATTTCAGCCTATCAGATCACGAAAACGCTGCACCAGCGGACCGGTGAGCTTCAATGGTCCTTCAATAACCTGAAAACCAATGCAAGGTTCCCCCGGATCGGCTTCCGGACGATGATCGATATCGGGATCCGCAACCGAGATGTCGCCCGGCAGATAATGACCGAAAGCATCTGTAAATCCGCCGCTCAGCACCAGCGACAGTTCCATGCCNTGATGGGTATGGGACGGCGCTGCCCTTCCCGGTCGAAACTGGAAGATGTTCACGCCGACACCGTCGATGATGCCCATGTCGTGGATCTTGTAGCCCGGCAGACGTGTCTTCCAAGGCACGTCAGCGAGATCGAAGCCGAGAAATTCCACGAGTGGCGCAGGAAAGACCGTTTTCTTGTCCTCGCGCTTCCGCTCGATGGGTGTTGGCGGGTGGGAAGAAAATATGCGGGTCAGCGTCTCTTCGCGCTTTTCCAACGCTACGCCTTCAAGGCGAGAGAGTTCTGCCCCCGCAAGGCTTTCAAGGGTCTCGGANACCGCACGGCTTTGAGGCTTCATCGCGAGATGTGAGGCCATGAGGACACGCACAGGNGCAGGCAAATCGCCAGCNACATACCGCGCTATGAGCGTATCCAATTGTTCCGCAACCATTGAACCTATATCGGCAGAGCTGCCGCCACTTCCATACTACGTAAGTTTAATTTGTATGATACCGTTACGCCGCAAGGGATGTAATGGATCAATTTTNCGGATGATTTTTTTCGCAAAGCGCGAATCAAATAGATTTAGATTTCTGCATGTAGCGGTATGGCGAAATGAGTTTCTTTTCAATGCAAGACAACAGCAGCGAGAATGCGCGCAATCACGCCTCCCACATTCCACAGGTACATCATGGCCCGCTCNGTCCTCGATACAATCGGCAACACCCCACTGATCAAGCTCCAGGCTGCATCGGAGGCAACCGGCTGCACGATTCTCGGCAAGGCTGAATTCCTGAATCCGGGCCAGTCCGTCAAGGACCGCGCAGCGCTGGAAATCATCCGCGACGCCGAGGAGAAGGGCCAGATCCGGCCCGGTGGCACGATCGTTGAAGGTACGGCCGGCAATACCGGCATCGGGTTGGCACTCGTTGCCCGCGCCCGTGGTTACAGGACCGTGATCGTGATCCCGGAAACCCAGAGCCAGGAAAAGAAGGACGCCATTCGCCTGATGGGCGCGGAGCTCGTCGAAGTTCCGGCAGCGCCCTACAAGAACCCCAACAACTATGTGCGCATCTCCGGCCGTCTGGCCGAACAGATCGCCGCCTCCGATCCNAACGGCGCGATCTGGGCCAACCAGTTCGACAACGTCGCCAACCGCAATGCCCACATCAAGACGACCGCTCCGGAAATCTGGGAGCAGACAGACGGCAAGGTCGACGGTTTCATCTGCGCCGTCGGCTCGGGCGGAACACTCGCTGGCGTCGCCGAGGGCCTGCGGGGCTTCAGCAAGGACGTGAAGATCGGGCTTGCCGATCCGGATGGCGCAGCGCTCTACAGCTATTACACCACCGGCGAATTCGCCTCCTCCGGCAATTCGATCACGGAAGGGATCGGCCAAGGCCGCATCACGGCGAATCTCGAAGGCTTCACGCCCGATATGCCGTTCAACATTCCGGATTCGGAAGCGATTCCGTTGGTCTTCGAGCTTCTGGAACAGGAAGGTCTCTGCGTCGGCGGTTCTTCCGGCATCAACGTGGCCGGCGCGATCCGCATGGCAAAGGAGATGGGACCCGGGCACACCATCGTCACCATCCTCTGCGACTACGGTAATCGTTACCAGTCGAAGCTTTTCAATCCGGAGTTTCTTGCCTCCAAGGACCTGCCCGTGCCGGAATGGCTCACCCGGAAGAGCAAACTCTCCATCCCCTTCGAGGATGTGGCCTAGAGAAAAAGCAGCTTGACAGCCATCGCTTGAAAAGGCGGTGGCAAGCCGGCCCGGTTTTTCCTATATCTGTTGTGTTTCAGACATTTGCTTCTCGAGCCACGGATATTGGAATGAAAGCCCTCTTCGCCGACGACGCCTATCTCTCCACATGTGAAGCGACCGTCACCGGCATTCGCGACGATGGCGGGATCGAGCTCGACCAGACCTGTTTCTACGCGACGTCCGGCGGCCAGCCGGGCGATACCGGCTTTTTTGAGCGCGCAGATGGCACTCGCATCCAGATCGCAGGCACCATCAACGGCGCGACCAAGGCCGACATCGTCCATCTTCCTGCTCCGGATCAACCGGCTCCGGCTGTCGGCGAAACAGTGACGCTCCATATCGACTGGGACCGGCGATACAAGCTCATGCGGCTCCACACCGCCTGCCATCTCCTCTCCGTCGTCTGCCCCTACCCGATCACAGGCGCATCCATCTCCGAGGAGGACGCTCGTGTCGATTTCGACATGAGCGAGACCATCGACAAGGCGGAGGTCACCGAAAAGCTGATGGCGCTCGTCGAAGCCAATCACCCGGTCTATATCAAGTGGATCTCGGAAGAGGAGTTCGAGGCCAATCCCGATATCGTCAAGTCGAAGAATGTACGCCCGCCGCGCGGGCTCGGCCGTATGCGGCTCGTCTGCATTGGCGACGAGGCGACCGTGGATAGCCAGCCTTGCGGCGGCACTCACGTCTCGGAAACTGCCGAAGTCGGCCAGATCCATATCGGCAAGATAGAAAAGAAGGGCCGGGAAAACCGTCGCTTCCGTATTCGCTTCGGCGAACTGCCCGCCTGACACAAAAAAGCATAAGTCCTGTCGGTAGACAGTCGCATACGCATGACGTGGAGTGAAATGCACATGACGCCACACCCGGAGGAGACGGACGTGACAGATAACAGCCCCTATCTCGTATCCTACCACTGGCTCGCCAATCNGCTCGGAACACCGGGGCTCTCGATCGTCGACGGTTCCTGGTACCTGCCCGCCATGGGGCGCGACCACAAGGCCGAGCATGCCGAGAGTCGCATCCCCGGCGCGGTCCTGTTCGATCAGGACGATGTCGTGGACCCGAACTCCTCCCTGCCCCATGCCCTGCCGCCGGCGGATCTTTTCGCGGAGAAGGTGGGAGCGCTCGGCATTTCCGACGGCGACACGATCGTGGTCTATGACGGGCCGGGCTTCTTCTCCGCGCCACGCGTCTGGTGGCTGTTCCGCCATTTCGGTGCTGAAAAGGTTTATCTGCTCGATGGCGGCTTCGATGGCTGGAAGGCCGGCGACCTGCCGGTCGAGACATCGACCGCCCCTGAAAAGGCTCCCCGCAACTTTACTGCCAACCCCAAAGACGATGTCGCGAGCTTTGCCGATATGCAGGCGGTGATCTCCGACGGCAGCCGCCAGATTGCCGATGCGCGCCCCGCAGGCCGCTTTACCGGCGAGGTCCCTGAGCCACGCGAAGGCATGCGGTCGGGTCACATGCCGGGCGCGAAAAGCGTGCCAGTCACCAGCCTTGCCGAGAATGGAAAGATGAAGTCGCCCAAGGCGTTGCGCGCGCTCTTTGAATCATCCTCCGTGGACCTTTCCAGGCCCGTTGTCACCACCTGCGGCTCCGGCGTTACCGCGGCCGCAATCTCGTTCGCGCTCACCTCGCTCGGCCACCAGGACGTCAAGCTCTATGACGGCTCCTGGTCCGAATGGGGATCGCGCTCCGACACACCCGTGGAAACCGGAGAGGCATGAGATGGCGCGCGGAACCGGCACTCTCAAGGCGACCGTAACATGGCTCGAGTGCACCGAGCCGCCGCGCCGGCTGCCCGCGCTTCCCGTCAATGTGCACGCAACGCTACTGCGCGTGAACAAGATCCCGTTGCACTTCTATCGCTATCTCTACTGGCGGATCGGTCGCAAGTGGCACTGGGTCTATCGACTCAGGATGAAGGACGAGGAGCTCTCCACAATCGTCCATAACGGGAAGACGGAGATCCGTGTCTTGAGCATCGACGGTGCGCCGGCCGGCATGTTCGAACTCCATCGCAGCGACGACGCCACCATGCAGCTCGTCTATTTCGGACTGATGGAACAGGCGCGCGGTCGTGGACTGGGAAAGTGGTTTCTCGGTCAGGCGATGATGGCGGCCTGGAACCACCCGATCACCCGGCTGACGGTCTCGACCAACACGCTCGATCATCCGGCCGCCCTATCGCTCTACCAGAAGATGGGCTTCTCACCCGTCAGCCAGAGCGAAGCGCTGATCCGGCCGCTGACGGAAAAGGAACTTCTGGGCATCATGGAGTCCGATTAGGGCTCAGCTTACGCTTCCGGCCCGACATAGCGCGCGCGCGGGCGGATGAGACGTTCGTCGTTGCCCTGCTCCAGAGCGTGAGCGATCCAGCCCACCGTCCGCCCGATGGCGAAGATGGCTAGGGCTGCACCATCCGGCAATCCATAAGCACGGCGCAAGGCGACCAAAGCGACGTCCACGGTCGGACGCTTTCCCGTCGCGTCCGCCACCGCCGCGACAAAGGCATCGCGATGCGGATCCGCAGGTATATGTTTGAGGATCGCAGCCGCCCGCGGATCGCCTTCGGGATAGAGCGGATGACCGAAGCCCGGAATACCGTCGCCACGCCGTAACCGAGCCTCGACCAGCTGCCCGACATCGCCGCCACGCGCCATCTCCCCGAACAGCAACTCCACCAAGCTGGTCATACCGCCATGCAGCGGACCGCTCAGTGCGCCGAGCCCGGCATTCAGGCACGCACCCAGCGACGCACCGGTAGAGGCCACAACGCGCACGGCGAAAGCCGATGCATTCAGTTCGTGATCCGCCAGCAAAACCAGCGCGCGCCGTATGGCGGCGGCCCCTTGCGCATCGCACCCCCATTTTTCGGCGAGATACATATGGACGGGCTTATCCTCGGGCTGGCTTCCGCACGCCGCTGCTGCCATAGCGCGAAGCAAGCCTGCAGCACCGGGCCAGAGCCGCGCCGTCGGACGTTGCCAGCGGACCGCCCGCCCCGCGGCTACCAGCGGCAGAAGCGCCTGACATCTCTCGACCAGCGGAAGCGCTGACAGCTGCGCCAATGTCGAGGGCTCCCATTGCTCCGGCAGCGCGGCAGCCTCGCGGAACGGATCGCTCTCACCGCAGTCCCAGAGGAGACGGGCGCACTCTTCCAGCGTGGCGGTTTCCGCAAGCCTGGTGGCATCGCGGCCCCGGTAGAACAGCCCGTCCGCGGCAATGCGGGTGATGGCCGAAGCCAGAACAGGCAGCCCCCAGTCCAGCGTCGTGGCGGCAGCCTCCCCCGGCGAGCGCCCGATGGCCTTGCGCCGCTGCAATGTCTCGATATCCGCAAGGCTGTAGAACTTGCGCCTTGGATCATCCTCATCGGCCCGCGTGCGGATCAATCCGCGGCTGACATAGGCATAAAGCGAGGCTCGGCTGATCCCCAACGTCTCGGCAGCCGATTCTGCATCGACATGATCGTCCTGCGCCACCATTGGCCTCTCACTGCATTTACATTGATAAGTTGAATCAAGATTGACTGCATCAAGCTAATCCGGATTCTGATCGCCATCAACCGCAATAATCTGCCAATGGATGGAGGCCTGCATGACCCGACCCGAACCCGCAATTCACCCAGCATCCACGCCGGGCCTGGAGGATGTGGTAGCCGCCGATACGGTGCTGAGCATGGTCGATGGGACCGCAGGCCGGCTGATCATTCGCGGGCATGATCTCTCCGCCCTCGCCGGCTGGCGTTTCGAAGAACTTCTCGCGCTGCTCTGGCGCGATTTCCTGCCCGGCAATCCGGAGGCGGATGAGATTGCACGCCGATTGGGCGCAGCGCGTCTGCATACCTTCGAGACCCTGTCGCCCGCCCTGCTGGCCGCCACTGACGATCTCTCGCCGGTTGAGGCGCTACGCCTGTTGCTCGCGTCCCTCCCTGACAGCGAAACGAGCGACCACGCCATCAAAGCCGTGGCGGCGACTGGCGTCTTTGCGGCGGCAATCCACAGACGCCGCAAGGGCGAAGAGCTGCGCGCCCCGGATCCGGCCGCTTCCCATGCTGCGGACATGCTCGCGATGATCCACGGCGCCCCTGTCGCACAGGAGAAGGCTGACGCACTCGACGCTTATCTGGTGACCGTCGCCGACCACGGGCTGAACGCTTCGACCTTCGCCGCCCGCGTCATCGCCTCGACCCGCGCCGGCCTTTTCTCGTCTGTCACCGGGGCCCTGTGTGCGCTCAAGGGCCCGCTTCACGGCGGGGCGCCGGGACCGGTACTCGACATGCTCGATTCAATCGGCGAGCACGGAAACGTTTCGGAATGGATCGCGGCAGAGCTGGAACGTGGCGAGAGGCTGATGGGCTTCGGCCACCGGATTTACCGCGTCCGCGACCCTCGCGCCGATGCCCTCAAGCGCGCACTTGGGAAACTCGGCGATCCCACCGGACGTCTGGCCTTCGCCGAAGAGGTGGAACGCGAGGCGCTGCGACAGCTCGCCGAACGCCACCCCAGGCGACCTCTTCAAACCAATGTGGAGTTCTTCACCGCTCTGATCCTGGAAGCCGTCGGGTTTGATCGCGACAGCTTTACCAATGTCTTCGCCGCAGGTCGCATGGCGGGATGGACAGCCCATGTGCGCGAGCAGGAACAGGCGGACAGGCTCATCCGCCCGAAATCCCGCTACATGGGCCCGATGCCGAAGAACTTGGCAATCTAAAGAAAAACCCGCCGGGCACGGAGGCGCACCGGCGGGTTTTCCTTGGTCCGGAAGTCGGATCAAGCAGCCTTGATCGCATTCTCCGGCGCGGACATCTCGTAGCCGAGCGCATCGGCGACGGCCTGGTTGGTGATCCGGCCCTTGTGGACATTCAGTCCGGCGCGCAGATGCTTGTCTTCGGCGATGGCCTTCAGCCCCTTGTCTGCTAGCATGAGCCCGTAGGTGAGCGTTGCATTGTTGAGCGCATGGGCGGAGGTGACCGGCACGGCTCCGGGCATGTTCGCAACGCAGTAGTGGACCACGCCGTCGACTTCGTAGGTCGGGTCGGAATGGGTGGTGGCCTTCGAGGTCTCGAAGCAGCCGCCCTGGTCGATCGCAACGTCGACGATCACAGCGCCGCGCTTCATGCCGCCCAGCATGTCGCGGGTCACGAGCTTGGGAGCGGCAGCACCCGGAATGAGAACCGCACCGATGACGACATCGGCAGAGAATACTTCCTCTTCCAGCGCTTCAATGGTCGAATACCGGGTGTGGACGCGACCCTTGAAGATGTCGTCCAGTTCACGGAGACGCGGGATCGAGCGGTCGAGGATTGTCACGTCCGCGCCAAGGCCGACGGCCATCTTGGCGGCATTGAGACCAACCACGCCGCCGCCGATGACGGTGATCTTGCCCGGCAGCACGCCCGGCACGCCGCCGAGCAGCACGCCACGGCCGCCATTGGCCTTCTGGAGCGCGGTCGCACCGGCCTGAATCGCCAGACGTCCGGCCACTTCCGACATCGGTGCAAGAAGCGGCAGGCCGCCGCGGGCATCGGTGACGGTTTCATAGGCCACGCAGGTGGCACCCGAGGAGATAAGACCCTTTGTCTGCTCCGGATCCGGAGCCAGGTGGAGATAGGTGTAAAGGAGCTGGCCTTCACGCAGCATCGCCCATTCGACCGGCTGGGGTTCCTTGACTTTAACGATCATGTCCGACTTTTGAAACACGTCGGCGGCGGTTGCAGCAATGCTCGCGCCGGCTGCCTTGTAAGCCGCGTCGTCAGCGCCAATGCCCGCACCCGCGCCAGTCTCGATGATGACCTCGTGGCCATGGGCGACATATTCGCGAACCGCGCCGGGGGTCAGACCGACACGATATTCATGATTCTTGATTTCCTTGGGGCATCCGACGCGCATGTGTGTTCCCTTTTTTGGCGGGTCCGTTTTCCGGACTGGTTGTTGGATGCGCCCGATAAAACCATGATGCACGGCGAATGTCCTTGCAAAGTCACGTTGAACGACCGGGATAATTCGAATATGTTTGCATTCAGACGATAATTGATAGCGATTTCTTCGAATGGCAAATCTCGACAAGACGGATANTGCGATCCTNGATATTCTGCAAAANGAGGGCCGAATCTCCAATGCGGCGCTCTCCGAGCGCGTCGGCCTGTCACAATCGGCCTGCTCGCGACGTCTCGACATTCTGGAGAAATCCGGCGTCATCAAGGGATATCACGCAAGGATCTCCCACCGCGCGCTCGACTACCGGATGATGGCGATCGTTCACATCTCGCTCTCGGGCCAGTTCGCGAAAACACTGACCGAGTTCGAGAATGCGGTCAGGCGCTGCCCGAACGTCCTGGTCTGCTATCTGGTGAGTGGCGAGTATGACTATATCCTGCGCGTCGCCGCGCGCGACCTCGAGGATTACGAGCGCATCCACCGCGACTGGCTCTCCGCGCTTCCCCATGTGGTCAAGATCAATTCGAGCTTCTCTCTGCGCGAGGTCATGGATAGACCGAACGTCGGACTGGATTGAGCGCCGCGGAACCGCGCAAGGGTCAGATCAGTTCCTCCTGACATCAAGGACAGGAGACGTATGATGAAAGCTCAATCCAAGGCACAGCAGAAGGCTGCCGGCGCTGCATTGTCCGCCAAGCGCGGCGAGACGAAGGTGAAGCACCTTCAGGGCGCTTCCAAGGAGATGTACGATTCGATGTCGGAATCCGAACTCGACGAGATGGCATCCACGGATCGCAAGGATCTGCCGGACACAAAAGACGACTGAGGCAGGAAAGCCTAGTCGAACATCGCCTCACCCTGCTCGTCACAGAGCCGCCGCCCCTTGGCGAGCGCCGCGTTCTCCGCATCCGGCCGGTTCGTGAAGACGTCGGCCCGTATGAACTGATGCGACTTGCCGGACGACTTGGATTCGATCGTCCCGGCCAGACGGAACTGACCGCCCTCGGCAATCGGATCGGGCGTGATCAGAAAATCCTTGTAGACTTCCGGCTCGCGAGACGGCTTGGCCGCTTCGCCATCGCCGCCGCCGCTGAAAAGCCCGCGCAGGGAAGCCAGAAATCCGCTCATGATCATTCCTTTCGTCTGTTGGAGGCCATCCTATGGCGTTGATCAGCAAGGGGCAATGGCGCAAGCATTTACATGCTTTTCTTCTTACCTGACCCTGCATAAGGTAAGCCAAATCGGCTTTGGGGAAGCCGCAGGAGGAGACAGCGCATGGGAAGGAAGCTGAGGATCGTGCTCTATGTGCTGCTGTTCGGCGCGGTAGCGCTTAGCCTTGTCTGGCTTTTCGGCCCGCGTCCCGTTGCCGATACCAACATCACCTTCCAAAGCGCATCCCTTCCCGACGACCTCACGACCTATGTCGCTGACAGCGAAAGCGCCTTCGACGACATCCGCTCCGGCAACCAGAAGCAGATCGTCTGGGCCTATCCCAATTCAAAAGCGAAAACCGAGCTCGCGATCGTCTATGTGCATGGCTTTTCCGCCAGTCCCGCGGAAATAAGGCCCGTTCCGGACGATGTGGCGAAGACACTCGGTGCCAACCTGTTCTTCACCCGACTTGCAGGCCACGGACGCACGGGCGACGCNATGTCCGACGGCACCGTCAATGCCTGGGTCAACGACTATGCCGAAGCAATCGCCATCGGCNGCAAGATCGGAGAAAAGGTGATCGTCATGGCGACGTCCACCGGCGCCTCGCTCGCCACCTGGGCGGCTGAACAACCCGA
The DNA here is from genome assembly GCA_002707605.1 of Hoeflea sp. Lineage (GTDB taxonomy): Bacteria > Pseudomonadota > Alphaproteobacteria > Rhizobiales > Rhizobiaceae > Pseudohoeflea. Next base: position 67,421 of record PANK01000006.1, on the reverse strand, counting down.
ACTCTCGCAAGACGTGGCGGGCTACGTCTTCCTCTCGCCCAATTACGGCGTCCAGGCCAAGGGCAGCTTCTTGCTCACCGGCCCATTTGCCCCGGAACTGGTCAAGCTCATCCTGGGTGATCGCCGCAGCTTCGAGGCGCGCAAGCCCGGCCAAGCGGAAAACTGGACGACGGAATACCCATCGCTCTCAGTTATCCCCATGGGCCAGATCGTTTCCCTCGCAAAGCAGGCGGAGGTGGAAAACAACAAGACGCCTGCCCTCTTCATCTTCTCCCCCGACGACCGTGTCGTGCGACCGGATCTCACGCGCGATGTGGCTGAACGTTGGGGCGGAGACGCTCAGATTCTTGAGATCACCGACAGCGAAGACGAGTACAACCACGTGCTTGCCGGCGACATCATGTCCCCGGGCACCACAGCCGAGGTGACCGAGGCAATCAGTTCGTGGATTTCGAATCTTTAAGCGAAAGCCCGGCGAAATCGAAGAGATTCGGATCGAGAAGGTGCGAGGGTCGCGCATGCCCCATGGCGCGGATCATTGTGTCCTTGCGACCAGGCATGCGCTTCTCGATGTCGCTCAACATCGCCTTCATCGCATTGCGCTGTAATCCGTCCTGCGATCCGCAGAGATTGCAGGGAATGATCGGAAACTCCATCGCGTCCGAAAATTTCTGCAGTTCATCTTCGGCGCAATAGGCGAGCGGACGAAGAACCATCACGTCTCCCTCGTCGTTGACGAGCTTGGGCGGCATCGAGGCAAGCCGCCCGCCATGGAAGAGATTGAGGAAGAAGGTTTCCAGAATGTCGTCGCGGTGATGGCCCAGCACCAGCGCCTCGCAGCCCTCTTCGCGTGCCACCCGGTAGAGATGGCCTCGGCGCAGGCGCGAGCACAGCGCGCAATAGGTGGCGGTTTCCGGCAACTTGTCGGTAACGATCGAATAGGTGTCCTGATATTCGATCCGGTGGGTAATGCCGTGACTGTTGAGGTAGTCCGGCAGGATATGCTTCGGAAAACCCGGCTGCCCCTGATCGAGATTGCAGGCAACGAGTTCGACCGGCAACAGGCCCCGCCATTGGAGATCGAGGAGCAGCGCCAGCAGGCCGTAGGAATCCTTGCCGCCCGACAATGCCACCAGCCAGCGGCGCGGCTTGCCGTCTTCCGCCGCACGCACCGGCGCCAGCATCGAGAAATCCTCGATCGCCTGGCGCGTGTTGCGGATCAGCCGTTTGCGCAGCTTGTTGAAGGAAACCGAGGACGGCGCGCCGGCATAGAGCGAGGGACCGGAACCGGCGAATTCCGTCGGCGCGATATCGGTATCGGTGATCTCTGCGGCCGCGACCGCGCCACGTGTCAGGCTGTTGTCCATCGCTGATCGCTCCGTTCCTTCATTCCCGCCTTCTACACGCCCCCGGCGAGGGATCAAGCCTGGGACCAGCGAGCGCCTCCTCCGTGCGATTTATTTTTAGTACAAAGAATATTGAATTTCATTTCCATGCTCCCTACCTGCGGACTGAACGACAACCAACCACATGATGAGTCCCCCATGAGCACTGACGTCCTGTTTCAGCCATTCGAGCTGAAATCCCTCAAACTATCAAACCGCCTCGTCATGGCGCCGATGACGCGAAACTTCGCGAAAAACGGCATACCGGGCGCCGCTCAGGAAACGTATTACGAGAAGCGCGCCGAAGGCGGCGTCGGGCTCATTCTCTCCGAGGGAACGGTGATCGACCGTCCGGCGTCACGCAACCTGCCGCAGATCCCGTTCTTCCATGGCGAGGACGCACTCGCCGGTTGGAAGGGTGTGGTCGACAAGGTTCATGCCGCCGGCGGAAAAATGGGCCCGCAGATCTGGCATACGGGCGCAACCAAAGCCGGCGACTGGGCACCGGACACTCCTGTTGAAAGCCCCTCCGGCCTTCTCGCCCCCGACACCCCGCGCGGCGTGGCAATGACCGAAGAAGATATCGCGGATACGGTCGCAGCCTTCGCCACGGCGGCGAAGGACGCAAAGGATAACGGCTTCGACATCGTGGAAATCCACGGCGCGCACGGCTACCTGATCGACGAGTTCTTCTGGGGCGGGACCAATACCCGCGAAGACCGTTATGGCGGCGCCACCATCAAGGAGCGCTCACGCTTTGCCGCCGAGACCGTCGCTGCGGTCCGCGAAGCTGTCGGCCCCGACTTCCCGATCTCCCTGCGCGTAAGCCAGTGGAAACAGCAGGATTACTCCGTGCGCCTCGCCGAAACCCCTGACGAAATGATCGACTGGCTCGCCCCGCTCGTGGAAGCCGGCGCAGATATCCTGCATTGCTCGCAGCGCCGCTTCTGGGTGCCGGAATTCCCGGAGATCGACGGCAATGACGGCCTCAACTTCGCCGGCTGGGCGAAGAAGCTCACGGGTGCTGCGACCATCTCGGTCGGCTCGGTTGGTCTCTCCTCGGAATTCTTCGGCGCCTTCCAGGGTGAACCGTCTGCCTCCGCCCCGGTCGACAAGCTCGTCTCGCGCATGGAACGCGGCGAATTCGACCTCATCGCCGTCGGGCGCGCGCTGATTTCCGATCCGGAATGGCCAAAGAAAATCCGCGCTGAAAGCACCGAAACACCGCAAGGCTTCAGCGCCAAGGATCTCGCCGAACTGGTGTGATGTTGCGAAACGAGCGCTAATAATAGCCTTCCCGATTTTTCGGGAAGGCTATTATTTCACCGCTCCCGCTTGCCGAAGTGGCTGGCCCCCTGAGGCCGTCGCGCCGGGCGTCCACCTCCAGCGAAGCCACCTTCGTCCGTCTGGCCCGAAGCGGCCTGACTGGCGCCGTCATCACTGTCGGTTGTGTCATATCGGCTTATGACCTGCGGCCGCGCCGCGCGGGTTCGTGTCACCGGGCCTATGAACCGAACGCCGCAGTTCTGGCCCTTGAGCCAGACGCGCTCGCAATCCACCTTGATGCCGTCAACTTCGACGAAAAGCGTGAAGCGGTCTGGAACGATGAACCCGTCCTCGAAATGGACCTTGGCACCGGTTTCACTGAGATCTCGCACGGTACAGGGTACGGCGCTGAACTCGTGGTTGAAGGCGGCATGCGCCCCTTTGAGAACCCGCGCTCGCTGAGGGCGAGCGGGAACCTTGACTTTCACCGGTCGCGGCGGATGGATCGTCGTCCTTTTCCACAGCATCACTCCGAAATGTATAAATAAAATACCTCCCTAAACCGGGATCGCTGGAATATATAACTGAAGTGGAATTTTCGCCAGCCAAAACCGGGTCCGGGCGTTAGCCCGGGTGCGCAGCGAACACGGACCATCCGGTCCGCGTGGCCAGCATTTCCAAGGCTTCCGAGCCAAGCAGCGAGTTCCCCACCCTGTTGAGGCCCGGCGACCAGACCGCGATCGATGCGCGCCCCGGAGCAACTGCCAATATGCCGCCGCCGACGCCGCTCTTGCCCGGCAGGCCGACGTGATAGGCAAAGTCACCCGATCCGTCATAATGGCCGCAGGTCAGCATCAGTGCGTTGATGCGCCGCGCGCGCTTGGCGGAAACGATGGAGTGCCCGGTTAGCGGATTGCGGCCGTCAGCAGCGAGAAACAGGCCAGCTCGCGCCAGCTGCGAACAGGTGATTGCGATGGCGCACTGGTGGAAATAGAGCCCCAGCACGTGATCGGCCGAGTGCTCGATATTTCCGAACGAACGCATGAACTGCGCCAGTGCATAATTGCGATAGCCGGTCGCGGTTTCCGATCGCGCCACCTTCTCGTCGATATAGATCGCATCGTCATCGGTCAGCATCTGCAGGAAGCGCAGATATTCGCCGATGGCCTCGCGCGGCTGCGAGCCCGCCAGCACGATATCCGCGATCGCAATGGCACCGGCATTGATGAAGGGATTGCGCGGGATGCCATGCTCATGTTCGAGCTGGACGATCGAGTTGAACGCAGAGCCCGACGGCTCCCGACCGACCCGCTTCCAGACGGCTTCGCCGATCTTGCCGAGCGCGAGCGTCAGCATGAAGACCTTCGAGATTGATTGCAGCGAGAACGGTACGGCTGCATCGCCGGCAGAATAGTGATGGCCATCGACGGTGGCAATGGCGATACCAAACTGCTTGGGGTCGACGCAAGCGAGCTGCGGAATGTAATCGGCCACCTTCCCCTCGCCCAGGCGCGGGCTAAGATCGGAAACGATTCCGTCGATGATCTGCTGCAGGTCCACCATGACTCGTTCCTAGACCGGTTCGCCCCGAGGCGTAAACGGATAGCTTCGAGGAGCGACTGAATCCATTGACGCATTCCGGACAACTGCGACAAAGCCGCCAACAAAAAAGCCGCCCCGAAAGGCGGCTTTGATTCGGGTCGATCCGGAAAGGATCAGCGCGAGTAGAACTCGACCACGAGGTTCGGTTCCATCACGACCGGATACGGAACCTCGGCGAGGCCCGGAACGCGGGTGTAGGTGGCAACCATCTTGTTGTGGTCGACTTCGATGTATTCCGGAACGTCACGCTCGGCGAGCTGAACGGCTTCGAGAACGATGCCGAGCTGCTTGGACTTCTCGCGGATTTCGATCACGTCGCCCGGACGGCAGCGGTAGGAGCCGATATTGGTGCGACGGCCGTTCACGTTGACGTGGCCGTGGTTGATGAACTGACGAGCAGCAAACACGGTCGGAACGAACTTGGCGCGGTAGACGATCGCGTCGAGACGCGATTCCAGAAGACCGATCAGGTTGTCCGGGGTGTCGCCCTTCAGGCGGTTGGCTTCGGCGAAGATGGCGCGGAACTGCTTCTCGCGGATATCGCCGTAGTAGCCCTTCAGCTTCTGCTTGGCGCGCAGCTGCACACCGAAGTCGGAAAGCTTGCCCTTGCGGCGCTGACCATGCTGGCCGGGGCCGTATTCGCGACGGTTCACCGGGGACTTCGGACGGCCCCAGATGTTCTCGCCCATACGGCGGTCGATTTTATGCTTAGACGATTGGCGCTTGCTCATCGCATTTCCTTTCAAATGTTGTCGCCGGTCCGTCGCCAGACCGGCTTGAGGAAACGCGCCCTCCTCTGGCCCCCGTTTTCGGGACCTGACAGGATGGCCCACGCACGCTTTGCGGCAGCCACCCACGGGACACGTGGTTATCTTCTTTTTGTGGAAGATGGCGGGCGTATACTGCGCTGCGACGCAAGCTGTCAAGGCAAATGGCCGCCCGAAAGGCAGGTTTCGCGGCGTTTATCGCTCAGGTCCGGCCAGCGACAGTCCGAATCCGCTCATCAGCCGGGTCTGCGACGGATCGGGTGCGCCGGAGGTAAAGAGCGCGAGATCGGGAGCCGACGGCGAGCCCTCCGGTTCCGGCAGCTTCTCGGCCAGACTCAATGCCCGCCGTGCAATGGCCTCTGCGGGATCGATCCAGTCGACCGGCCAGGGCGCGGTCTTGCGCATGCGATTGGCAAGAAACGGATAGTGCGTGCAGGCCAGCACCACGATGTCGGTGCGTTTGCCGTCCTGCTCGACAAAGCACGGCATGATTTCCGCGCGCACCGCCTCCTCATCGACGAAACCGCGCCGCATGTAGTTCTCGGCCAATCCGGCCAGGTTCTGGCTGCCGACCAGCCGCACATGAACGCGCGAACCGTAATCGCGGATGAGATCGCGGGTATATTGCCGCTTGACCGTCCCCGGCGTGGCCAGCACCGAGATCAGCCCGCTGACTGACCGCTCCGCCGCCGGCTTGATCGCAGGCACTGTGCCGACGAACAGATCATCCGGAAAGGCTTTGCGCAGCTCGTTGATGACGATGGTGGACGCCGTGTTGCAGGCAATTACGGAAATGGCCGGACGATAGGTCTCGATCAGCCGGCTGAAGAGCTTGACGAGATGAGCCTGAAGCTTGCCCTCGTCCCACGAGCCATAGGGAAACGCGGCATCGTCGATCACATAGATGAATCGACGGCCCGGCATGAGCACGCGGGCTTCGCGGAGAACGCCCAATCCGCCGATGCCGCTATCGAGAAAAAGGATCGGCCGATCGTTTGCGTCACTCATTGTCAGACTTGTCTCCCGACTCATTTCCCACTGTCCGCATCTTGCCATCCTTGCGCATGAAACCGTCAAGCGAGCGGATGATGCCGCGCAAGACGTCGAGTTCGGACACCGAAAATTGCGCCCGTGTGAACACCGCACGGAGGTTGCTCTTCATTCGTGCCGTTTTGTTGGCAGAGCGGAAATAGTTGCGCTGGCCGAGTGCTTCCTCGATCTGGTCAAAGAAGCCATGGAGGAATTCCTTCGGCGCGGGCGTGATCTCCGGCCCAGTGAACGCGGTCTCTGCCGGATCGGAAAGCCCTGACTTCATCCACTCATAGGACATCAGAAGCACGGCCTGGGCGATATTGAGCGAGGCATAGGCGGGATTGACCGGGAAGGTNACGATCTCGTCGGCNAGGTCGATCTCTTCATTCTTGAGTCNGGATTTCTCACGGCCGAAGAGAATGCCGGTCGTCTCGCCCGCCTCAAACCGACCTCGCAGTTCGGCCGTCGCCTCGACCGGACCGCGCACCAACTTGTGTCCGTCACGCGGCCGTGCGGTCGTGGCGAAGCAGCAGGTCAGATCGGCGATTGCCTCTTCGAGCGTATCGAACACGCGGGTGGCTGCGATCACGTGATGGGCGTTGGAAGCTGCTGACACCGCCTTCTCGTTCGGCCAACCCTCGCGCGGATTGACGAGCCTGAGATCGACCAGCCCGAAATTGGCCATGGCGCGGGCAACCATGCCGATATTCTCGCCGAGCTGCGGCTCGCAAAGTATGATCGCCGGGCCTTCGGCAATCATGTCGCGCTTCTTGTCAGTTCCGGCCATTCCGGTGAATTCTCCCGCCTGTTTGCGGCCACCGGCTTATCCCCCTGCCCGGCTGCAATCAAGTCGGGCGATTTCCACATAGCCGGGACCGCAAGCTCGCGAGGCTGTCAGCCTCACGCACTCCCATCCCCGATCCCGTCACAAAGTCGATATCGCTTGTGCTTTGCACACGCCGCAGGGGGTGTTATAGGGCTGCAAACGCAGCGCGGGGTTGCCCTGNGCCGCANGGNTATTCATCAATTANAGCGGAGCTTTTTCATGGCGAAAATCAAGGTTGCCAACCCGGTCGTCGAACTCGACGGCGACGAGATGACACGCATCATCTGGCAATTCATCAAGGAAAAGCTGATCCATCCCTATCTGGATATCGATCTGCTTTACTACGACCTCGGCATGGAAAACCGCGACGCCACCGACGACCANGTGACCGTCGATGCAGCAAACGCCATCAAGGAACACGGCGTCGGCGTGAAGTGCGCCACGATCACCCCGGACGAAGCCCGCGTCGAGGANNTCAGCCTCAAGAAGATGTGGCGCTCGCCGAACGGCACCATCCGCAACATCCTNGGCGGCGTGATCTTCCGCGAGCCGATCATCTGCAAGAACGTGCCGCGCCTCGTNCCGGGNTGGACNAAGCCGGTCATCGTCGGCCGTCATGCCTTCGGCGACCAGTACCGCGCCACCGACTTCAAGTTNCCCGGCAAGGGCAAACTCGTCATGAAGTTCATCGGCGAGGANGGCACCGAGCAGGAATACGACATNTTCGANGCNCCGAGCTCNGGNATTGCCATGGGCATGTACAACCTCGACAAGTCGATCGAGGATTTCGCCCGCGCATCGCTGAACTACGGCCTGCAGCGCGGCGTGCCGGTTTACCTGTCGACCAAGAACACCATCCTCAAGGTCTATGACGGCCGCTTCAAGGACATCTTCCAGGAGATCTACGAGAAGGAATTCGAGGACAAGTTCAAGGAAGCCAAGATCTGGTACGAACACCGCCTGATCGACGATATGGTGGCCTCGAACCTGAAGTGGTCGGGCGGCTATGTCTGGGCCTGCAAGAACTATGACGGTGACGTGCAGTCCGACACAGTGGCCCAGGGCTTCGGCTCGCTCGGCCTGATGACCTCGGTTCTGATGACCCCGGACGGCCAGACCGTGGAAGCCGAAGCCGCCCACGGCACCGTGACCCGCCACTATCGCCAGCATCAGAAGGGCGAGGAAACCNCGACCAACTCGATCGCCTCGATCTTTGCCTGGACCCGTGGCCTCGCCCACCGCGCCAAGCTCGACGACAACGCCGAACTCGCCAAGTTCGCCCAGACTCTCGAAGAAGTCTGCGTCGCCACCGTCGAGTCCGGTCACATGACCAAGGACCTCGCACTCCTCATCGGTCCGGATCAGCCCTGGCTCTCGACCACCGGCTTCCTCGACAAGATCGACGAGAACCTGCAGAAGGCCATGGCCTGATCATACGAAGGCTCAGGCCTCCGACGTAAAAAGAAAGGCGCGGCTTCGGCCGCGCCTTTTTTTATATCCGATGGGTAGCGGGACTGAATGACTGAGGACGGTACTCCCGGACCGCTTCCACACACCCATGCTTTGTCAGCCGGCCAGCAGCTCCGCCAACTTGGCTTCGACAGCCGCGATGGCCTCTTTCGCCTTCGAGCCGTCCGGTCCGCCGGNCTGGGCCATGTCGGGACGTCCGCCCCCGCCCTTGCCACCAAGCGCTTCGGAAGCGACGCGAACGAGATCGACAGCGCTGGCACGTTCCTTCAGGTCGTCGCTCACGCCCACGACCACGCTCGCCTTTCCGTCGTCGACGCTGATGAACACGACCACGCCGGAACCGAGCGATTCCTTGCCGGCATCGACCAGCCCCTTGAGATCCTTGCCGGGCACGCCCTCGACGATCTTGCCGAGGAACTTCGTACCGGCGACGTCGCGGGTTTCGTCGCTGCCCCCACCGCCGCCACCAAGCGCGAGCTTCTTCTTGGCTTCGGCCAATTCCCGCTCGAGCCGCTTGCGCTCGTCGAGCAAGGATTCGATGCGCGGCANGACATCGGCCTGCGAGACCTTCAGCATGCCGGCGATCTCGCGNACCCGCNCATCNTGNTGGTCGAGATAGGCGCGCGCTGCCTCGCCNGTCAGNGCCTCGATGCGGCGAACGCCCGACGANACCGCGCTGTCGGAGAGAACCCGCAACAGGCCGATATCACCGGTGGCCTTTACATGGGTGCCGCCGCAGAGTTCGACCGAGTAGGGCTTGTTCTCGCGCGGACCCCGAACGCCGGTCCCCATGGAGACCACGCGAACCTCATCCCCGTATTTTTCGCCGAAGAGCGCCATCGCCCCCGCTTCAATCGCCTCGTCCACCGCCATCAGGCGTGTCGAGACCGGCGAATTCTGGATGACGATCTCGTTGGCCATGGCTTCCACCTCAGCCAGTTCGTCAGCACCGATAGGCTTGGGGTGCGAGATGTCGAAGCGCAGGCGATCGGGCGAAACGAGCGAGCCCTTCTGCGCCACATGCGTGCCAAGCACTTCTCGCAGCGCCTCATGCAGGAGGTGGGTCGCCGANTGGTTGGCGCGGATTTTGGACCGGCGCGCATGATCGACTTCCAGCAGCACGGGCATTCCGCGCTTGATCCCGCCCTCGACCACTTCGCCGGAATGCACGAAGAGCCCCTCGCCGCGCTTCTGCGTATCGGTGATCCGGATCTTGAAACCGTCACCCGACATCATGCCGCTGTCGCCGACCTGACCACCTGATTCACCATAGAACGGGGTCTGGTTGACGATGATATTCACCGTCTCGCCAGCCGACGCGCTGTCGGCTTCCGCACCATCGGCGACGATGGCCGTGATCACGCCCTCGGCGCTNTCNGTGTCATAGCCNAGGAANTCGGTNGCNCCGAGCTTGTCGCGCAGCGAGAACCAGATGGCTTCCGTCGCCGCTTCGCCNGAACCNGCCCAATTGGCGCGCGCCTCGGCCTTCTGCCGTTCCATNGCCTGGCTGAAAGCCTCNACATCGACTTCGACACCGCGNTCGCGCAGNGCATCCTGTGTCANGTCGAGCGGGAAGCCGAAAGTGTCNTAAAGCTTGAAGGCCACCTCGCCATCAAGGCGATCGCCAGACGAGAGATTGGCGGACGCGTCCTCGAGGAGACCAAGGCCACGCTCCAGCGTCTTGCGGAAACGGTTCTCCTCCAGCTTCAGCGTTTCNGAAATGAGNGCCTCGGCACGCACGAGNTCCGGGTAGGCGCGACCCATTTCTGAGACGAGCGCCGGCAGCAGCTTGTACATCAGNGGATCACGCGCGCCCAGAAGCTGNGCATGGCGCATGGCGCGACGCATGATGCGGCGCAGTACGTAGCCGCGTCCTTCCTTCGANGGCAGCACNCCGTCGGCGATCAGGAAGGCCGACGACCGAAGATGGTCGGCAATCACGCGATAGGAGGCAACGGTNTCCTTCTCCGGGCCCTTNCCNANCGCNTGGGCCGTNGCATCGATCAGGTGGCNGAACAGGTCCGTCTCGAAGACGCTTTCCACGCCCTGAAGGATCGAGGCCATGCGCTCGAGACCCATGCCGGTATCGATCGACGGGCGCGGGAGTTCGAGGCGTTCGCCGCTCTCCTGCTGTTCGAATTGCATGAAGACGAGATTCCAGAATTCGAGGAAGCGGTCGCCATCCTCTTCCGGGCTTCCGGGAGGCCCACCCCAGATATGCTCGCCGCGGTCGATAAAGATTTCCGAGCACGGACCGCAGGGGCCGGTGTCACCCATGGCCCAGAAATTGTCGCTGGTCGGGATGCGGATGATGCGGTCGTCGGAGAAGCCGGCGATCTTCTTCCACAATTCCGCCGCCTCGTCATCGGTGTGGTAGACGGTAACGAGCAGCTTGTCCTTGGGGAGATCGAATTCCCGGGTGATCAGGTTCCAGGCGAGGCTGATCGCTTCTTCCTTGAAGTAGTCGCCGAAGGAGAAGTTGCCGAGCATCTCGAAATAGGTCAGGTGACGGGCGGTATAGCCGACATTGTCGAGATCGTTGTGCTTGCCNCCGGCGCGCACGCATTTCTGCGAAGTGGTCGCGCGGTTGTAGGAACGGCTTTCCATGCCGGTGAAAACGTTCTTGAACTGCACCATGCCGGCATTGGTGAACATGAGCGTTGGGTCGTTGCGCGGAACCAGCGGACTGGAGGTGACGACCTCGTGTCCGTTGTCGCGAAAATAGTCGAGAAAGGTCGACCGGATTTCGTTTACGCCACTCATCGATTGTCCTTCTGGTGCCGGCTGGCGGGCGCGACCCGCCAATNCTTGGAAACGTCCCTGAATNCCGGGACCGCCGCTTTTATCGTTCACCCGGAATACTGTCCACCCGATTGGCGGATAACAGCACAATGAAAAACGGCCGCCGGATGTGCCGGCGGCCGCTTCGATAACTCTGCAAAGCCCCGAAAGGCTGATCCGGAGACTTAGGCCTCGCCGGCCTCGTCCGCTTCGTCGCCGCGACCGTCATCGAGGAACTTCTCCGCGATCAGACCGGCATTCTGGCGCAGCGCAAGCTCGATTTCGTCGGCAAGTGCCGGATTGTCACGCAGGAACTGCTTGGAGTTCTCGCGCCCCTGCCCCAGCCGCTGGCTGTTGTAGGAGAACCAGGCCCCCGACTTTTCGACGATGCCCGCTTTCACGCCAAGGTCGATCAGCTCACCGGTCTTCGACACGCCCTCGCCGTACATGATGTCGAACTCGACCTGCTTGAAGGGCGGGGCCATCTTGTTCTTGACCACCTTGACGCGGGTCTGGTTACCGGTGACCTCGTCGCGGTCCTTGACCGAGCCGACACGGCGGATGTCGAGACGCACCGAAGCGTAGAACTTGAGCGCGTTGCCGCCGGTGGTGGTTTCGGGCGAACCGAACATCACGCCGATCTTCATGCGGATCTGGTTGATGAAGATGACCATGCAGTTCGACCGCGANATCGAGGCGGTAAGCTTGCGAAGCGCCTGGCTCATCAGGCGGGCCTGCATGCCCGGAAGGCTGTCGCCCATCTCGCCTTCGATTTCCGCGCGCGGCGTGAGTGCTGCCACCGAGTCGATCACCAGAACGTCGATGGCGCCNGAGCGCACCAGCGTATCGGTGATTTCAAGTGCCTGCTCACCGGTGTCCGGCTGCGAAATCAGCAGGTTTTCGAGATCGACGCCGAGCTTGCGGGCATAAACCGGATCGAGCGCGTGTTCCGCATCGATGAAGCCNCAAATGCCGCCCTTCTTCTGGGCTTCCGCAATCGTCTGCAGCGCCAGCGTGGTTTTACCCGAGCTTTCCGGACCATAGATTTCGATGATGCGGCCCTTGGGCAGACCGCCGACGCCGAGCGCGATGTCGAGACCGAGAGAGCCGGTGGGAATCGTTTCGATCTCCACCACACTGTCATTTGCCCCGAGTTTCATGATCGAGCCCTTGCCGAAAGCCCGTTCGATCTGGGAAAGAGCGGCGTCGAGCGCCTTGCTTTTGTCCACTGATTTTTCCTCTACAAGCCGCAAAGAGTTCTGTGCCATTCCGTCCACCTTTAGGTTATCGTGCTTTCGCAGACAATCCGCGCCCGCTTTCTTATTTTGTACTCCATATGTTCCGNTTTTGCAAGGCCCTGTCAAAGCACTGAAANGAAATGACAAANAACCGCGTGTTCTATTTTTGTTGCATATCCGGTCTTTCGTCTCGGTTGTTATCGATAACCNCCNNACCCGGTGACATTTTCATCGCTTCCGATTCGGAAATCGGGCTGTATCGNNGAGNTCGGAACTGATGGCACGCGTTCTNGCAATCGGCGGTGCNCATATCGACCGCACCTGTCGACTCGACGCCCCCCATCGTCCCGGCGCCAGCAATCCCGGCACATGGGAAAGCCATATCGGGGGCGGCGTCTTCAATGCCTGCCGCAACCTTGCACGTCTCGGCCACGAAGTCACACTCGTCTCCGCGCGTGGCGGAGACCCTGTCGGCGAGGCCGTATCGAATGCGGCCGAGGCCGCGGGCATCGACGACCGGCCGATGACCTTTCTCGACCGTTCCACCGCCTCCTATACGGCAATCCTCGAACCCGACGGCAATCTGGTGACGGCGGTGGCCGACATGTCGATATACGAGAGAATTCCGCCCCGCCGGATGCTCACCGCACGCTTTCGCGACCTGGTGAGAAATACCGATCTCCTGTTGTGCGATGCGAATTTTCCTGCTCCCACGCTTGAGACATTTGGTTTGATCGCGCGAAAGACCGGGCTGCCGCTTGCAGCCATCGCCATCTCGCCGGCCAAGGTCGTCAAGCTTTCCGGCGTGATCGAAGACCTCTCGGCCCTTTTCATGAATACGGCCGAAGCCGACGCGCTAACCGGCCAGCACAAGCATCAGTACCAGCACCGGATCGAAGCGCTGCGCACTCTCGGCCTCGGCGGCGCAGTCGTCACCAACGGTCCCGAGGCAATCACCGCCTATCTGGGTGAGGAGCAGGCAGCGCACATGCCGCCACCCCTGCCCGCGCTTTCCGATGTGACCGGCGCCGGAGATGCCCTGGCTTCCGGCGTCCTCCACGCACGATTCTCGGGCCACGATCTCGCCACCTGCCTGGAAGTGGGCATTGCGCTTTCGCGACTGACGGTTGCCGTTCCCGGCCCTGTGCGCGACGATCTCACCCCCGAGCTTCTCGACCGGACGATTGCCGAATTGCGCGGATGAGCGACGTCATGCAGACGTCATACGGGATGTCTAGGCCTGTCATCTGAACAGGAATCGACAGGCATGACCGGCAGCTCGAACATGGTGCGCTACACGCGCAGCGCCAACAAGCAACCTCCCCGGCATCTCGGCACGCGCTATAGCGAAGATGGCTTGTTTCTCCCCGAGCCGGGCAACACCGTCGTCTGCCATCTCGTCGCAGAGTCGCCGTCATGGCGCGCCGTCGTCGAGGCGCGCGAGAGCATTCGAAATCTGCCCGGGGCGGAGCGCCTGGCCTTCACGCCGGTCAGCAGTTTGCACATGACCCTGTTTCAGGGCGTCATAGAGTTCCGCCGCGTCTGGCCGTACTGGCCCGAAGGCGTGTCGCTCGATGCCCCGATAGACGACGTGACACGCCTCTATACGGACCGCCTTCGGAATTTTTCCGCAGGGCCTTCGTTCAGCGTGACACCGACCGGCCTCACCCCGACCGGATTGGCGGTCGAGGGCTGCACCCCGGCGGATCGACAGGTTCTCGCCACCTGGCGCGATCGGCTTGCCCATTGCTTCGGCTATCGCCATCCCGACCATGACGACTATGCGTTCCACATCACCTTTGCCTATCTGACCGACTGGTTCGAGGACGATATCNCGCNAANNTGGANNGANGGCCTGGAAGAAGCGNTGGAGCGNCTCAAGAAAAGGGCGCCGGTGCTCGAACTGTCGCAACCGGCTTTCTGCACCTTCAATGACATGCGGCATTTCGAGGCGGTTAAGGTAATCGGCCAATAGCTGAACGCNATGGCTTGCGATCCTGTAANGACCATGGCAAAGCGCGGAAACCGAACATCCCGCAAGACCGGATATTACAGCCATGTCCCCCAAAATGCTCGCCGTCCACACCCCTGAAGTCGCCGAAGCGCTGGAAAACGGCAAACCGGTCGTNGCGCTNGAATCNACCATCATCACCCACGGCATGCCNTGGCCCGGCAACCGCGACATGGCNCTNAANGTNGAGGCGACGATNCGTGAGGCNGGCGCGGTGCCTGCCACNATCGCNGTGCTCAACGGATCGTTGCGCATCGGCCTCACCGAGGCCGAAGTCACCGAACTGGCACAGACGCAGGACGCGATGAAAGTCTCGCGCGCCGACCTCGCCTTCGCCATCGCGCAAGGGCGCACCGGCGCCACAACCGTGGCAGCCACCATGATGGCCGCACAGATCGCCGGCATCTCGGTCTTTGCCACNGGCGGCATNGGCGGCGTNCANCGNGGCGCCGAGGAAAGCTTCGACATTTCCGCNGATCTCGACGAACTCGGCCGCACCCCGGTCATCGTCGTCTGCGCCGGGGCCAAGGCGATTCTCGACATCGAGAAGACGATGGAAGTGCTTGANACCAAAGGCGTNCCNGTCGTCGCCTATGGGCAGGATCACATTCCGGCTTTCTGGTCACGCGATTCCGGCCTCAANGCCCCGCTGCGCCTCGATAGCCCACGCGACATCGCCCGCTTCGAGCTTACCCGCCGNCTGATGGGTGGGCATGGCGGCATGCTGATCGCCAACCCGGTACCNGNCGAGAACGANATCCCGCGCGAGCGCATGGAAGAACACATCACCGAAGCGCTGATCGCAGCCGAGCGCGACAACATCACCGGCAAGGAGGTCACCCCTTACCTCCTCGACAAGATCTTCCAGATCACCGAGGGCGTGAGCCTCGAAACCAACATCGCGCTTGTCCTCAACAATGCCCGCCTGGCCGCCGGAATTGCTGTCGAACTGGCGGAAGCCGCGCGCAACTGACCGGCACTTTCGAAAACCAAAAGAAAAAGCCCGGAAGGACGATCCTTCCGGGCTTTTCTGTTGCGAGATTTCGTCCGCCGCTTACTGGCTGAGCGGAACGATCTTGATCTCGACGCGGCGGTTGGCGGCNCGGCCATATTCGGTCGAGTTGTCGGCNACCGGCTGGGTCTCGCCCATGCCGCGGACNTAGAAGCGGCGCGGATCGTTGCCCTGACTGACGAGGTAGCTGTAAACCGACTGCGCCCGGCGCTGCGACAGTTCCATGTTGTAGCTGTCCGAACCGGTGGAATCNGTATGACCGGTCACNTCGACGAGCGACTGGTTGAACTTCTTGAGNACCAGCGCCACCGAATTGAGCGTGTCGTAGAACTGCGGCTTCAGGTCGGCGCGGTCGGTGTCGAAGGTGATGTTGGACGGCATGTTGAGCACAATGTCGTTG
This sequence comes from Hoeflea sp., assembly GCA_002707605.1. Taxonomy (GTDB): domain Bacteria; phylum Pseudomonadota; class Alphaproteobacteria; order Rhizobiales; family Rhizobiaceae; genus Pseudohoeflea. The sequence goes on along the minus strand of PANK01000006.1, from coordinate 51,631 downwards.
CCCACACGTGTCACCGACACACCGGAGCCCTGAAGCTGGGAGCGCAATTCGGCTTCCTGGCGGTCCATGTAGACGCCGATGGAACCGCCGGCCAATGCGCCGATACCGGCACCGATCAGCGCGTTACGACGGTCATCGCCGCCGGCAAGCGTGCCGAGTGCGGCNCCGCCCAGCGCGCCAAGGGCTGCGCCGCCAGCGGTATTCGAAATCTTCTGCTGACCCGTATAAGGGTCGGTCGTGCACGCCGAGAGAAAAGCCGCGGCACACACGGCAAGTACAAGCTTGGTCTTCATTTCGGGAATCCCCTCCGTCATCCAATCGCCGCGACTATATAGTCAATTGCGGCAGGATTGGGAAACATCTGCGTTTACCAACATGCCGGTTTCTTACAGCAGCGCGTCAAACCCGGAAGNCGNTCGGATTATCACCGAACGTCGTGCGGAAAGCCCGGGCGAAATGGGCTCGCGAGACATATCCCACCGCAAGGGCTGCCTGACCGCTGCCGGCTCCGGCCGCGATCAGCTTTCGCGCCGCCGCCATTCGCTCCCGCCGCAGAATATCGGAGAANGNGTTTCCCTCCGCNGCCAGACGCCGCCGCANTGTCGATTCGGACATGGACAGCTTCTTNGCGATACGGGCAGCGGTCCANGGCGAATCGAGTTCACCCCGCAGNATCCGGGCCACCCGTTCCGACACCGACAGCCGGAANAGTGCNGCAGCGGAGGGAACACCGTTCAGGATNGCAAGCAGCTCGGCAATNCGCGCCCGGCGGATCGTGTCACTCGGCGGACCGGCGGCAATGGCNCGGGCGGCATGCAGCAGCGCCTCGACCAGTTCCGCCGACAATGGCACCTGATAATAGGTTCCACTCGACNCGTTNGANACCAGAGGAGCNAGGTCAGGCACATCCTCCGGCGCGATCTCCAGGATGAGCGACTGNTAAACTCCCGTCACAGAGTCCACTTCGTTGACGATATCGAGATCGGTNNGNGCAGGCAGGGCGAAGACCATGCCGGGAACCAGTCNCTCGAAGCTTTCGCCGAGCCAGACCTCCTTGGCGCCGCAAAGCACCACCCCCAGGATCGGCCGATCCAGCCGGACCGCGGCCAACCGTTCCCGTGACAAGGCGCAATAGGAAAAGAGGCCCGGCCCGTGAAGCGCAGCCCCCGCGACGCCCGTTTGCCGGAAGGTCGAGAGCTCCGCAAGCAGTCCAACTGCCAGCTCACCGGCTTGTTCGTGGCGGCGGATCGGATGGCGCATGTGGTTCATGAAACTCACGCTACGTCCTTCCGCCCGGTTCGCCAAGCGAGCTGTGACCGGATCGGGTTCAACTGTGACGGATCGCGGTGCGGGTCTGGAAGGCAGGCGGGTTAGAGCTTCGGTGCAATCGCAAACGGAGACATTTCATGACCTACAGATCGACACGCCTTCTTCTCGCCCTGGCGGCAGCCATTGCCGCAACCCCGGTACATGCCGAGACGCACGCCACCGTCATACCCGGCTTCAGCAATCCCGAAAGCGTGCTGATAACAGGCGACCGCCGCTTCGTGTCCAATATCGGCAAGATGCTCGACCCGCTCGGCCATGACGGCGACGGCTTTGTCAGTGAACTCGATGAGCATGGCGTCATCGTTGCACTGAACGCCTTTCCGGGAGAGGAGAACACACTCGACGCTCCCAAGGGCATGGCTTTTCTCGATGGCCGGCTCTACGTGGCCGACATCAACCGGATCGTCGGCTTCGACCTTTCATCCCGCCAACAGGTCTTCGTCGCGCCCTTGAAGGTGGAGGGACCGATTTTGCTGAACGACATTGCGGTACAGGACGATGCGCTCGTGATCACCGACACGCTTGACGGAAGGGTCTACCGGCTCGATGTGGCGGATGGCAGCTTCGAGATGATCTCCGACGGCATTCCCGGCGCCAACGGTATCGTAAACGACGCTGACAACCACCGCCTGCTGGTCGTGGGACTGGGCGCCAAATTCGAGGGCGGAGATCTCTACGAAATCCCCGAAGGCAAAGCACCGGGCAAGCTGCCAAAGGGACCGCACGGCATTCTCGACGGCCTGGCGCTCCTGTCCGGCGGAAGGATGGTGACATCCGACTGGCGCTCGATCGATCCGCCGACGCACGGCTCGGTCAGCCTGTTGGACGGCGACGGGAGCGTGATCCGCGCCATTGAGACCGGGGTGGCGATCACAGGCCCCGCCGATTTCGCCGTGGGCGCGGAAGAGGAAAATATCTGGATCCCCGCGACGGTAGACGGCGCGGTTGTCATTGTCCCACTGATCGACTGACGGCGCACAGACGCTGGCCGGCATCTGCAATGCCGGCCGGAATGCGCGATCACCTATTCTTCGCCCTCGAGCATTTCCTTGACCGCGATCGCCAGCTGCTTGAGCGAGAACGGCTTGGGCAGGAAGCCGAACTTGGCATCCTCGGGCAGGTTCTTGGCGAACGCATCCTCGGCATAACCGGAGACGAAAATGAACTTCATGTCCGGATAATCCTTGCGCAACTCGCGCAACAGCGTCGGACCGTCCATTTCCGGCATCACCACATCGGAGACAATGATATCGACCTGGCCTTCGAGCTCCTCGAGCACTTCGAGCGCCTCGACACCGTTCTCGGCCTCATGGACGACATAGCCCTTGGCTTCCAGCATGCGCTTGCCGCCGCGGCGCACTGCTTCCTCGTCCTCGACGAGCAGCACGACGGCCGAACCGCCGGTCAGATCCTCGGGCGCTTCCTTGGCGGTCTTCGGGGCTGCCGGAGCCGCTGCGGGCTGGTCGGACGAACCGGAAACGAGGGTCGGCGGCGCCATGTCCACTGCCGGCACAGCATCCTCGATGTGGCGCGGCAGATAGATCCGGAAAACGGTGCCCTGGCCGACGACGGAATCGGGATAGATGTAGCCCCCGGACTGCTTGACGATGCCATAGACCATCGACAGGCCCAGACCGGTCCCCTTGCCCACCTCCTTGGTGGTGAAAAACGGCTCGAAAACCTTCTCCAGGATTTCCGGCGCGATGCCGGTGCCCTCGTCCTCGACCTCGATCAGCACGAAGTCGGCGGGCTCCATACCCTTGTGATCAAGTTCCCGGATCTCGTCAGCCTCGACATTGCGGGTGCGGATGGTGAGCGTGCCGCCTTCGGGCATCGCGTCACGCGCATTGACGGCCAGGTTGATGAGCACCTGCTCGAATTGGCCGAGGTCGGTCTTCACCGTCCACAGATCGCGGCCGAATTCGAGCGCCAGCTTCACATGGGTGCCGGTCAGCCGATCGACGAGCATCCTGAGATCGCCGATCACATCGGTCATCGAAAGAACGGTCGGACGCATAGTCTGCTTGCGTGAGAAGGCCAGAAGCTGGCGCACGAGCACGGCCGCACGGTTGGCGTTCCGCTTGATCTCCATGAGATCGGCAAAGCTCGCATCCGACGGCCGCAGCGACAGAAGAAGGTGATCCGAAGACAGCAGAATGGCAGTCAGAACGTTGTTGAAATCGTGCGCAATGCCGCCGGCGAGCGTGCCCACCGCGTTGAGCTTCTGGGTCTGCGCCATCTGCGCTTCCAGCGCCTTCTGTTCGGTGGTCTCCACCGCATAGATAATGGCGGTTTCTTCCGGTGCATCCTCGGCGTGCTCGATCACCGCATTCACGTAGTAGCGGAAATGGCGGTCGTCGGACTGCGGGTCGCGGCCATCGATCGGGGCGATCTTGCCCTGCTTGTCGGCAGCCTCGGACAGCGCGTCGCGGAACGTCTCACGGTCGCTTTCACGCAGCACCGTCTCGAACAGCGCCCCACGGTCGATCTCGTCGCGGCTGATATTGCCCGCAAACATCTGCAAGAACGGGCCATTGGTGCGCAGGATGCGCCCTTTGCCGTCGACCGAGGCGATCGCCATCGGGGTGTTGTTGAAAAAGCGGGTGAAGCGCATTTCCGCGTTCGCCGCATCAAGCGCACTCGTGCCCTGCTCGCGGGAAATGACGATCGTGCGGCTTTCGCCCGGCGCACCATCGCGCGCGGCAGATACCCGGTGGATGATCCTCACCGGCAGGCTCTGGCCGTTCGACTTCAACAGATCGAGATCGAGTTGGGCGGTGCGGTTGAGACCCGGTTCGGCCTGGACGGATTCGATGAGTGCCATGCCCGAGCCTGCCACCAGATCGCGCAGCAGCAGCGTTCCCGGATTGAAGGCGGTCAGATCGAGACCCAGCCATTCGGCAAGCGTCGCATTAATATAGGCGATGGCGCCGCTTCGATCCGCCGAGAAGAACCCGACCGGCGCGTGGTCCAGATAGTCGATTGCGTGCTGGAGCTCCTTGAACACCAGTTCCTGCTCGGTGCGTTCGCTGGTGATATCGGAAATCTGCCAGCCGAGCAGCGGCACCTTGCCTTCGGGGTTCGGGATCGGGCGTCCCTGCAGCCGATACCAGCGCGGGCCGGTGTCCTCGCCCTCCGCAACGCGACCGAGCGGCTGGGCCATGCGGAATTCTTCCTGCGCCTGCCTGCCGCCACGAATGGCGTTGGCCAGCCTGTACACGGCTTCTGAGGAATCCTTGTAGCGGGACAGCAATCCCTCGATCGACTGCACTTCGCCGGGCTTCGTCTGTCCGGTGATCTCGCCATAGGCGTAGTTGGCGTAAATCACCCGATCGCGCGAATCCGTGATCAGGATGCCTTCCATATGCGTGTCGGCGAAACCGCGCGCCAGCGGATCACTTTGCGACTTGGGCGCAATGGCAATGAAGCCGATGACCAGCGAGACAATGAAGAAGATGCCGATAATCGCCAATCCACCGAGGATGCCGAGCATCATCTCGTTGTCGATTCGGTCCTGAAACAGGACAAAGAACGCCGATACGCCAATCATGATGGCGGCCAGCAGAATAAGACGCATGACCGAACGCGGCTTGGCTCCACGGTCAACCAGCGGTGTCGTCGCGCCGTCGCCGGACATCGTCTCGGTCATCTAGTCTATCGCCCTGTCAATTCGCAGATTCCGAGTTGCACCTTATTCGCTTCGCAGGTGCAAGGGCAATCGTTACGCCCCCGGCAAGATGTGGACAGGATCGAGGAATTTGCCAAAAAGCGCGGCCTCAATCCTGCCTTCCGGTTGTGCTAGCAGCATCATCTTCGTTGGAAAGGGTAAGCGACAGCCTTGTCTGCGCGTGAAATTGCCCTTCTTATGCTTTGAATGATCGCTGATCCCGTACCCGGGGCAGCCAAAAACACAGACACCACGGGCCGCCGAGGGGCATTCAGGAGGATTCACGGTGTTGGAAGATCTGGGCAGCGGCCAGACGGGCCATTTCATTGTCGCGTTCACAGTCGTCGGATTGGGGCTTCTCGCCCTGTTTGCCGTGGTGTGGTTTATCCGCGGACGATCGAACTCGACCTTCATCCGCGGCGGCAAGAATCGCCAGCCGCGCCTGGCTGTCCTGGATGCAGCTCCTGTCGACACCCGCCGCCGTCTGGTGCTGGTGCGCCGTGATGACATGGAACACTTGATCCTGATCGGCGGGCCGACCGACGTCGTGATTGAAAGCGGCATAGCGACGGACGCCGAGAGCGCGTTGCTCGACCGGGCGCCGGCCGACAGCCGCTCCACGTCAATGCCCGCCCGGAATGAGCCGGATATCGCCAACGAGCCGAGCGAAACGCAACCAGCCCGCGCGCAAGAGGCACGTTCGCCGGCCATGGTGGCTGCTTCGACGACCGCGACCCGNCCCCCGCAGGCAGAACCGGTGCGGGAAGCAAGAACGGAACCCGTCCGCGATCCTGCGCCGGCCCCTGCCCCGAAGCCGGAAATACAGAAGGCGGTTTCAATCGCCCCGGCGCGCGAGGCTGCACCTGCCGCGCGGCAACCTGCTTTCGTCGTGGCGGCGTTTCCGCACAAAAAGGACGAATCCCATGAGGCGTTGGATGTGCTCGACGCAGCGCGTGGCCGCGTATTGAGCCCGGCGACCGATCCGGATACCGCGGCTATGGATGCCGCCAATGGTCCACAGACGGCCTATCAGGAGTTCGAAGCTGCGGAGCCGGTTTACAAGACACCCGAGCCCCAGAAATTGACCCCGCAACCGGCGCACACAGCCGCCGCGCAGGTCGCGGTCGTTCCCCGGACCATTCAGGCTCCGTCACCCGCGCAGCAGTCGATCCAGCCGTCAGCNCGNGTCCAACNGGGNGGCGANCGCAACAACCAGTCCGAATTCGAGGCCATTCTCGAGGANGAANTGTCCGGCGATTTCGANATGGACGACCTCGGTCTCGGCGAGGAACTGCTTCGCGAGGAGACAAACGTCCGGCGTGANGGTGACCTGTCATCGGTCAGCCCCGCCGCACCTCAGGCAACCACCGCGGCACCGTCCCCGACTGTAGNNCCCACCAGAGATCGCAGCCGGGATACGCTCGANGATGAAATGAACAAGCTTCTCGGCGATCTGACGCGGCGCAACTGATCGAANNNGATCCNTCNAAAANAGATCTGAAGCTCTTCCGTCTGAGCCGTAGTCGCGNTGATGGAAACGGGCGCATGAGNGTAAAGCGACGCGCCNGCCTGCGCGANCGCTCAGGCGCATCACNCACGNGAACNGGCGAAANAGCANGAGCCACCGCGGAANTTTGCAAGTCTCCAACGCAGGNTCACANAAACCCTGCGCGGGAGACNGCTCCCGTCGCTGGCGCCATGACGCCGCCACATACAAAACAGCCGGCGAAATCGCCGGCTTGTACATNTACTCGTCGCGGTAAACTTTTTCCCGACGTTCGTGGCGCTCCTGCGCCTCGATCGACAGGGTTGCAATCGGCCGGGCGTCGAGACGCTTGAGGCTGATCGGTTCACCGGTTTCCTCGCAGTAGCCGTAAGTCCCTTCATCGATCCGCGACAGCGCGGCATCGATCTTGGAGATCAANTTGCGCTGACGGTCACGAGCACGAAGCTCGATGGCCCGGTCGGTTTCTGAAGAGGCTCTGTCGGCAATGTCGGGATGATTGGCGCTNTCTTCGGCCAGATGACCGAGCGTCTCCCGAGCTTCTTTGAGAATGTCGTTTTTCCACGCATGCAGCTTGGCACGGAAGTAGGCACGCTGCTTGGTGTTCATGAACTCCTCGTCATCCGAGGGCACATAAGAGGAAAAATCGATTTCTTCACGCATAGCGATTCCCCCAATACGGACAATGCGGGTGGGTGTATAGCCACACCCGTGACGCTAAACAAGCCTTAAAGAGGCATGTCACGAATTATTTAACCTGTTTTTTCTTGCACGCTAATACATTGAAGAAACATGGTTATCGCCAGAATTTCGGAAAAGCACTTGAACGAGCACTCTGCACAACGCTCAATCAGCTTCTGCTGCTAAGTTGTGCATTTTGCAGTGCAGCAGATTTGCTTGTTGCCCTCGGCGCAACGGTGCTTACAGTTCGGGAATGTCTGAGACCGGCACCGCACCCTTCACCATATTTCTTGTCCGCCACGCCAACGCTGCCTGGCCGCAGCCGGGTATGCTTGACTTTGACCGAAAGCTTGACGAGCGCGGCCGAGCGGAAGCGCACACTGTTGCCGATCGCATGGCCGCGCGGAGCTTTCAGCCGGACCATGTCATCTGCTCACCGGCCGCGCGCTGCGTGGAAACGCTCGATATCCTGAAGGACCGGTTCGATCGCGATCCCGGCATTCGCTTCGAGGAACGGCTCTATACCGATGGCTCGGATACCTATCTCGAACTGATCGCCGCCCATGCGGCAAACGCACCGGCGTCGGTGATGATCATAGGCCACAATCCGATGATGGAAGAGACTTCCCATGCCCTTCTGGCAAACATGGGCGAATCCCTTGAGACCATCCTCGGCTATGACTTCCCGACTGCCGGCCTGCTCGCCCTCGAAAGCCTGCCGGAGGACCGCCCGGCGATCGCAGGCCATGGACGCTTTATCGAACTTCTTTCACCGCGCGAGCGCTAAGGCTTTGGCTTTACTGCCTCACCGCGCCTTAAATTCAGCCCTTCGACACCTATATCTCACACCAGACAGAGTTATGCGGAGCAAGGTAACAGCGTGGCGCCCCCCTTTTCGAGCCTGACAGACGAAGCCCTCATCGCGCTCGGGACGATTGGCGAACGCGCAGGCAGCCTGTTCAATCCCTCCGTTCGACTCGGCGTGACCGGCCTGTCGCGTGCCGGCAAGACGATCTTCATCACCTCGCTCGTTCACAACCTGCTTCACGGCGGTCGTCTGCCGATGTTCGAGGCGGCCTGGTCCGGACGTATCTCGAAAGCCTACCTCCAACCGCAGCCGGATGACGCCGTGCCGCGCTTTCAGTACGAGGATCACATTGCCCGATTGGTGCAGGACCGCCTCTGGCCCGATTCAACGCGGGCGATCTCGGAACTCAGGCTGGTGATCGAATATGAATCCGCAAGCGGCTGGGGGCAGCTGTTCTCGGGCGGCAAGCTCAATCTCGATATCGTTGACTATCCCGGCGAATGGCTNCTCGACCTGCCGCTTCTGNCGCAGGACTACCGAACCTTCAGCCGCAATGCCGTCGAACTCGCCCGATCTTCGGCGCGCTCGGATCTCTCCGGCAAATGGCTGGCGCGCGCATCACAGGTCAACNCTCATGGCGAGGCGAGNGAGGAGACCGCCCGTGAACTCGCAGCCCTCTTCACCGAGTATCTGGCGGCGTGCAAGGCAGACAGCCGCGCCCTTTCCACCCTGCCGCCNGGNCGTTTCCTCATGCCCGGCGATCTGGACGGTTCGCCCGCCCTCACATTCGCGCCCCTTCCCGATCTTGACGACAGCCGTGCACCTTCCGGCAGCCTGCAAGCGATGATGGAACGACGCTTCGAGAGCTACAAGTCTGCGGTCGTCAAACCCTTCTTCCGCGAACATGTCGCCCGCCTCGATCGCCAGATCGTTCTCATCGACGCCATGCAGGCGATGAATGCAGGTCGCGATGCGGTGATCGATCTCGAACGTGCGCTCGCAGAAGTTCTCGAATGCTTTCGCCCGGGCCGCAACAACCTCATCTCGCGTCTCTTCACCCACCGCATCGACAAGGTTCTGGTCGCAGCGACGAAGGCCGACCATCTCCATCATGAAAGCCATGACCGGCTGGAAGCGCTCGTCAGCCGCCTCGTCGACCGCGCGGCCACCCGCATCGGCGCGTCTGGTGCGGATATCGAGGTCATCGCCATGGCTGCCGTCCGCGCAACCAGGGAAGCGAGCGACACAAGTGGCGACGACAATCTTCCGCTGATCGTCGGCACGCCGATCAAGGGGGAAGAAATCGACGGCCACATCTTCGATGGCGAAACCAAAACAGCCATATTTCCCGGTGACTTGCCGAAGAATCCGGAATCATTCTTCGAGCAACTTGAATCCGGGTCCAAGCCCCCCATTCCGCCGATCAACATCGTGCGCTTCAGGCCGCCGAAGATCGAGCGCGACGAACACGGCGTGAAACTGTCCCTGCCCCATATCCGCCTCGACCGGGCGCTCAACTTCCTGATCGGAGACCGGCTCGAATGACCGAACCCAATAAGCCGCACCGGGCGCCGCGCGCCGTTCCGATCGACGAACCGGAGACCGATCGTCGCGACTATGCCGAGGCCGAACGCATTCGCCATCCGCGCATGGTCAAGGGTGCCGTCGCGTTGACCGCCCCTGAAGACGACCCGTTCCTGAAGGAAGAGATCGAACTGCCGGTGGCTGTCCCCCGCAAGCATCGCGGCCTGACTGCCGGAAAGATTCTGCTCGGCAGCCTGTCGGTTCTCGCTTCCCTCGCATTCGGCTACTGGCTCGATTCTCTCATCCGCGCCCTGTTCGAACGATTGCCCTGGCTCGGCTGGGTCGCTGCCGGTTTCACCGTCTTGGCCGCCCTTTCCCTCGTCGTGATAGCCTGGCGGGAATTACGCGGCCTGCGCCGGCTTGAAAAAGTCGCAGACCTCCGGGCAGAGATCGAGAAGATCGAACCCCAGCCATCGGCAAAGGAAGCGCGGCACCTGGTGGACCGCGTCACCACCTTCCTCGGCAACAGGCCGCAGACCGCACGCGGACGAAAAGCCATCGCCTCGCTGGAACACGAGATTGTCGACGGGCCGCAGCTCATGCGTTTTGCGGAGCGCGAACTGCTTGCGACACTCGACCGCGAGGCGCGTGCGCTTGTGGTCAATGCGGCCCGGCGGGTGTCTGTCGTGACCGCCGTCAGTCCACGTGCCAGCGTCGACATGCTCTACGTCCTGTGGGAAGCAATCCGGTTGGTACGCGGGATTGCCATCCTCTACGGCGCACGCCCCGGCGGCTTTGGCATGATGCGGCTTTTCCGCGACGTGATCGCCCATCTGGCGGTTACCGGTACCGTTGCAGCCGGCGACAGCCTGATCGAACAGGCTGTCGGTCACGGGGTGGCGGCACGCATATCGAGCAAACTCGGCGAAGGCGTCATCAACGGGCTGATGACCGCACGCATCGGTGTCTCTGCCATGGACCTCTGCCGGCCGATGCCGTTCGTGGAACTCAAGCGCCCGCGGGTGAGCGAGTTCTTCACCGACCTCACCAGTCTGATGTCAAAAAAATCGAAAGCGGAAACAACGGACTAGAAGCGACCAGTTCCGACTGGAGACTGTTCGTAACCACCCATTAACCATCCCGACAGCATGATTGCCGCCAGTTCCCAATCAATCAGGTGTGCTCATGTCTGCCCGTCTCTCGTTCGTGCCACTTGCCGCTCTTGCGCTCTGCGCCACCGCCGCTTTCGCGCCCGCTCAGGCCAGCGACCGCCAGTTCTTCGATTCGATCGAAGGCCAGTGGCAAGGTCCCGGCGAGATCGTCGCGGGCAAGTACAAGGGCACCAAGTTCGTCTGCAATCTTGCCGGCGATTCCCTGACCTCAAAGAGCGAGGGCATCTCGCTCGACGGCAATTGCCGCGTCGGCGTGTTCTCGCAGAAGATGTCGGCCACGATCTCCCGCAAGGGCAAGACCTACACCGGCAAGTTCCTCGACGGCGCCAAGGGCGAAGGCCTCGACGTCGTCTCCGGCCGTGTCGAACGTGACAATGTGGTTATCGGCATCAACCGGAAGGCGCTCGACGGCGCCATGGTGGCCCGCCTGACCAATCCGGAAACAATGAACATCACGATTTCCGTGAAGGTCGGCGAAACACTCGTTCCGGTCATCGGCATGACCCTGAAGCGCGATCTCGACCGGATCGCCACCGGCTCGGTCCGCTAGAACCCTCAGGCGGCATCGCCCTCGGAGAGAGCCTGCCGCCACCAGCTTCCGTCTGCACTTAGCTGCTCTATCCCCGCGCCATCGGCCTGGCTTGCCCAGGCCTCGACGTTCTGCAGGTTGATAAGCGCGTCCGGCGCGATGTCGGCCAGCGGGACCATGACGAAAGCCCGCTCGGTCATCCGCGGATGCGGAACCGTGAGCGTGGCGTCGTCGGAATGGAAATCCCCGTGCAACAACACATCGAGATCGATGGTGCGCGGACCCCAGCGATCCTCCCTCACCCGTCCCAGCTCCGTCTCGACGGAGAGACAGACATCCAGCAAGGCTTCCGGCGACAGCGTGGTGCCGAGAAGCGCACAGGCGTTGAAGAACCAGGCCTGGTCGGTCTTGCCCCATGGCGGGGTACGATAGAGCGCCGACACGGCGAGAACGTCGATATCCGCGCGCGCGTCGAGCTTGGCCAAGGCCTTTGCCATGGTCACGGTCGGCTCGCCGATATTGCCGCCGAGCCCGATGGCCGCGATGGTGCGTTCCCCCATGGTCACGGCTCTAGTCACGACTGACAACCGTAACCTCGACATGGTCGAGGATCCCCGGCACCGGAGCGTTGGGCTTGCGTATAGTGATCTCGGCCTGTTCGATCTGCGGGAAGTCCGCAATCAACTGACGCCCGATGTCGCGCGCCAGCGCCTCGATGAGAAACCGCCGCCGTCCGGTGACGATGGATTCGATCCGCGCGAACGCCTTGCCGTAATCGACGGTGTTTTCCATCTCGTCGTCATCGAGCGGACCCGACGCACGCACCGACAGAACCGCATCGACGAAGAAGCGCTGCCCCAGCTGCTCCTCGGCCTCGAACAGCCCGTGGCGGGCGAAAAAGGCGCAATTGACCATTCTGATCGTGTAGAGTTCACCCATGGTCACTGTCCTCGCATGGTTTGTGCAATCACCGCGTCGGCGACGGCCAGCGCATCCCGGTTGCTCTTCACATCGTGCACCCGGAAGATCGCGGCACCGGCAAGCCTGAGCATAACCGATGTCGCAGCCGTCCCCGTATCACGCTCGTCGGCTGCCTCGCGTCCCGTCAGCGCTCCGATAAACCGTTTTCGCGACGTTCCGGCGACAATAGGCAGGCCGAGCAAGTTCAGCTCAGCCATTCGCGCCATTAGCTCGACGTTTTCCGCCGTATCCTTGGCAAAGCCGAAGCCGGGATCGAGAAGGACGCGGTCTCGGCCAATGCACGCCTTCGCGGCGATGTCGAGCGACGGCTCGAACCAGTGGAACTGGTCGGCAATCACGTCCGGCAGCTTGTCGCGCTTGCGGCCCGTATGCATGATGATGACCGCTGCCTTCGCCTCGGCAGCGACCCGGGCAATCTCCGGCTCCCGGCGCAGCCCCCAGACATCGTTGACAATATGAGCACCTGCCTCAAGCGCCAATCGCGCGGTTTCCGCGCGATAGGTATCGACGGAGAGGAACGGACCGTCATCCCCGAATGCCTCGGCAAGCGCCCTGAAAACCGGCAGGATCCGCGCCTGTTCGGCGTCCGGCGATACAGGATCGGCGCCCGGCCGCGTCGATTCACCACCGATATCGATGATATCGGCGCCATCGGCGACCATCTGCCGCGCCGCTTCCACCGCGTTATCCGTCTCGAGGTTGCGCCCGCCGTCGGAAAACGAGTCAGGCGTAACGTTCAGGATGCCCATTACAAGCGACTTCGGCCCGATCTCCATTGAACGACCACGAGCCACCGGAACCTGGCGCGGCTGGAAAGTTTCTGGTGAGGCTATCAACAAATTGTCACCTTGGCGGGCATATCTACGATCGGCTTCCTGTTGCATCACCGGCCGCCATGGCGCAAGGTTTGGGAAGTCGATTTGAGGAAATGGCATGCGTCTGACACCCATTGCGGCGGCATTGGTTTTCGCTGCCTCGCTGACCACAGCGGGCCAGGCTGAAACACTCATCTCCAAATCCTATCAGTATTTCAACATCGGCGGGCGCACCGCCGGCGATCTCGACCGGGAACTCTCGCGCCACGGCCCAAAGGCGTCCGGCACGGAGATGCGCCATCCGGGTGCCACCAGGATGAAATTCAGCGGCACGATCAGCTATCAGCAGCTTCGAAACGGCCGCTGCAAGGTCAAAAGCGCCGAGATCAAGCTGCACACCAAGCTCATCCTGCCGCGCTGGACCAATCGTCGGCGCGCCGAAAAGGACGTGGTGATGATCTGGGATACGCTCTCGCGCGATATTAAGCGGCATGAAGAGCGCCACGCCGAGATCGCCAGGCAATATGCCCGGAAACTCGAAAAATCTCTTGTTTCGATGTATCCGCGCAAGAACTGCGAAGCGATGGAAGCCGCCGCCAACGCCGAATCCGACAAGATCCTCTCGAAGCATGACCGCGCACAGGTGGCCTTCGACCGGTCCGAGTCGGCAAGCTTCGAACGCCGCATGACGCGGATGCTGCAGTTCAAGCTCGACAAGATGAAGAGCGAAAATTAAGGGCGGCCGAAGCCGCCCTTGTCATGTTCCAATCCGCCTAGCTGCGTCAGGATACGCCGAGCTTCTTCTGGAGCTTGGTCGATGAGGTCGTGTACTGGAAGACCACCTTTTCGTCGGGCGAAGCAATGCGCTTGACGGCCTGCGTCATCAGTGCGGCTTCGTGGAAGCCCGACAGGATAAGCTTCAGTTTGCCCGGATACCAGTTGATGTCGCCAATGGCGAAAACACCGGGAATGTTGGTCTCGAACTTCTCGGTATCGACCTTGATCAGGTTTTCGTGGAGGTTGAGCCCCCAGTCGGCAATCGGGCCAAGCTTCATGGTGAGCCCGAAGAACGGCAGCAGCCGCGTGCAGGCGACTTCGACATCGCCGTCCGGCCCCTTGATCACGGCACCCTCGAGCTTTCCGTCAGTGCCCTTGAGTTCCTTGACCTGACCGACCTGGAAGTCGAGCTCATCCTTTTCGTTGAGCGCAAACATCTTGTTGACGCTGTCGGGAGCGGCGCGGAATTCCGGTCTGCGGTGGACGAGTGTCACCGATTTTGCCACCGGCTGCAGGTTGAGTGTCCAGTCGAGCGCGGAATCGCCGCCGCCGACGATCAGAAGGTCCTGGTCCCGGAAATCCTCGATCCGGCGCACCGAATAGAACACGCTCGAACCTTCATACTCTTCGATACCCGGAACCGGCGGACGCTTGGGCTGGAAGGACCCGCCGCCCGCTGCAATGACGACAGCCTTGCAGACTAGGATTTCGTTTTCGTCCGTCACCACTTCGAAACGGCCGTCATCTAGCTTCTTGAAGCCCGAAACCATGCGGTTGAAGTGAAATTCGGGCTTGAATGGCTCGATCTGCTCGAGAAGCTTTTCGGTGAGCTCCTGCCCTGTGATCGTCGGCCAGGCCGGAATGTCGTAGATCGGCTTTTCCGGATAGAGCTCGGCGCACTGCCCGCCCGGCCGGTCGAGAATGTCGATCAGGTGGCACTTCAGATCGTAGAGGCCGAGTTCGAAAACCGCAAAAAGGCCTACCGGCCCGGCGCCGATGATCACGACATCGGTTTCAATCGGAGTGGTCATCGAGATGTCTCCGTTCTGGGAGGTGGAGATCAGGCCTGGCGTTCCGGCACGCGCACGACAAGGCCGTCAAGTTCGTCGCGCACCTTGATCTGGCACGAGAGCCGCGACGACGGACGCACGTCGAAGGCGAAGTCGAGCATGTCCTCTTCCATCGGCTCGGGCGTGCCGACAGTTTCTGTCCAGGCATCGTCGACATAGACATGGCAGGTCGCGCAGGCGCAGGCGCCGCCGCATTCGGCCTCGATACCCGGCACCGAATTGCGGATCGCATTCTCCATCACCGTCGAGCCGTTCTCGGCGTCGATGTCGAATTGCGTTCCGTCAAACGCGATAATGGAAAGTTTGGTCATATATCCCTCGCCCGCATGTCATGGATGGCAAACATGCGGTTTTTCATACACGCTCAGTGTGACGTGACAAGAATGAAAAGCGCAATGCGGCAATTCGCGGTGCGCGATGGAGGGCTGACCGGCTTGAGACGCGGACGTGGCACATCTTGCCCTCGCCCCGCGAATGCATGATGCCGGATGGATAGCCGTCGTGCCGCCGGTCAGACATCAATCACCGGCGGCGCAGCGGACCGATCCTAGCGGTTCAGGCCGATGATGAAGCTGTCGACCGAAACGACCGCCTTGGTGAAGGCCGTGAGAAGTCTCGCCTGTCCGGGCTTGTTCTCGATGGCTTCCGCCGCACGGGCCACCTCGAAAGCGCCCACACCCTTCGCCGAACCGGCGATCATGTGCGCGAGCTTCACCTGGGCTTCTCCTGAAAGAGCGGGAAGCTCGTGAACTGCTTTTCGGATCTGCTTGGCGAAGATGGTCAGGACTTCAGCTTCGAGGTTCTTGTCGCCACCGGTCTGTTTGGCGAGGTGAACGAGGTCGAGGGGCCGGTCTCCGGACGGTCGCGGGGTCGGGCCGCTGTCGGGAGCTTCAAATGCAATGCTAAACGCCGCCATGGCGGTTTTCCTTGTCTGTGTCAGTTTGGGAAGATCATGCTCCCCGTTAGCTGTCTCCTTGCCTAAGACGGTTCATAATGGGGATGGAAATCTGTCGATATGGTTAACGACGTCTAAATGTGGCGTTTCATTGGCAGATTTTGAAAATGCGACCAATTGTAGAAAGCCGGGGATAACGTGACACTGATATGCACCGGGGAACCGCAATTGTGGATTCCGGGCTAATGTGTCACTAGTCTGATTGATATGATTGCATTTTTGCCGCCTTTGGCAGCGAAAACAGGCACGTGAGACGTCCGGTCGAGGGGAATTCCAAGGACAGGCGGAGCTCCCCCCGGTTACCGCCCGGACGCCCATCGGGGCACGAAAGCGAAGTACATGAGTAAGAACAAAGCAGACAAGAGCCTCGACGAGCAAGCGTTTGAAGCGCTCGAAGACGCCCTGGCTCTCGACGATAACGACCTTTCCAATGACGAGTTGGAGGCGAAGGTCTCGGCCGCCGCGAAGGATCTTGCCGACGCGCAGACCGACGATTCGAAGGCCAAGGTCAGCGAGAGCAGCAAGTCTGACACGAAGCAGGACAAACCTGCCCGCTCCACGCCGCCCTATACGCCGGCGGGTCCTTTCGCCCCTGCCAACGACGACAGCCGCAAGACGCCGGCCGCTCTCCTGCGCGCATTCGAGATTCGCTCCAGCCGCGGCGCCGTGCGCAATGCGCTTCTGCTGTCGCTGTTCTGGACCATCGGCTGCCTGGGAATCGCCAACCTGCTCTACGGTCCGGAGATCTTCCAGATCCGCAGCGTGAACCAGCTGCTCGCCATGCCTGCGGCCATCGGCGTGCTGGTCGCCATCGTGATACCGATCTTCGTCTTCTTCTCCTTCGCCATCATGATGGCCCGCGCCCGCGAAATGCGCACGGCTGCCCGTTCGATGGCAGAAGTCGCGCTGCGCCTTGCCGAGCCGGAAGCCATTGCCGCCGACAAAATCATGACTGTCGGTCAGGCCGTGCGCCGCGAGGTCTCCTCGATGAACGAAGGCATCGAGCGCACGATCGCTCGCGCCTCCGAGCTGGAGACCCTCGTCCATGCCGAAGTCAACGCGCTCGAGCGCAGCTATACGGATAATGAAGTCCGCGTCCGCGGTCTTGTTCAGGAACTCGGCAACGAGCGCGACGCCATCGTCACCCATGCCGAGCGCATCCGTGCTTCGATCACCGGCGCCCATGAACAGCTGCGCAACGACCTCAGCAGCGCAGGCGACGATCTGACCAACCGCCTGTCGACCTCCGGCGAGGCGGTCGCCCAGCTGCTCGACACGCGCGCGGCACAGCTTCAGAGCCAGACTTCCGAAGTTGCAGAAGCAATCGAGAACATTCTTGGCTCGCGCACCGAAGGCCTTCTGGAGACCCTCAAGACCTCCGGGAACGACCTCACGGAAGAGTTCGACACCCGTATCGAAATCCTCCGCGCCCAGCTTGAACAGCGCGGCAAGGCGCTTCTCAACGAGTTCGAAACGCGTGCTTCGTCCCTCGATGCGAACACCGAGAAGCTCAATGCCGCCCTCTCCGAGCGGGCCCGCGAGCTCAACGAGACGCTCATCGCCCGTACCCGGGAAATTTCCGAAAGCATCGGCGTCGGCCAGCAGGCGATCTCCAGCGGCCTCGAAGACACGCTCGCCATGCTCAACTCGACGCTCGACGAAAAGGGCGCCGCCTTCCGCCAGGCGCTCAAGTCGAGCGCCGACGACGCGGTCATGGATCTCGATCTTCGCTCAAGCCTCTTCGAGGATCGCCTTGCCTCGTCTGTCACCAGCCTGAATACGGCCTTCGACGAACGCGTCTCCGAGTTCACCAGCGCCTTCGACAGCCGCGCCGGCTCGCTCGACAGCAAGCTCAGCGAGAGCCTGTCGCGCATCAACGAGACCCTCAACGGCTCGACCGATGCA
Source organism: Hoeflea sp. (assembly GCA_002707605.1). Classification (GTDB taxonomy): domain Bacteria; phylum Pseudomonadota; class Alphaproteobacteria; order Rhizobiales; family Rhizobiaceae; genus Pseudohoeflea. The sequence continues at coordinate 33,914 of PANK01000006.1, read as the reverse complement.
ATCGACGGCATCCTGTCCTCGGGTCTCGAGCGCATCGGAAGCACCTTCAAGGACAATGTCGAGCGTGTGGACAACGTCGTCACACAGGCATCCGACCGCGCCATTCGCGGCATGGACGAGAAGACTGCCGCCCTCCAGCAGGCTGCCGAAACCTCGGCCGCCCGCATGGAGAATGCCGCCAACACCGGATCGGATTCGATCAATGCCGCGCTTGCCGGCATGGAGCAGCGCTTCGAGGAAACGCTCTCCTCCCGCTCGGCGTCGCTGTTCGGCAAGATCGAGGAATCGACCCAGGATCTCGGCACAGAGCTCGACATCCGCATCGGGGCCCTGCACTCGGCGCTCGACGAGAAATCCGGCCAGATCAATTCCGGCATGGACGAGCGTGCCAACGCCCTTCGCGAGAATCTCGATTCGGCGACCGGTCGACTCGAAAACCTCCTCCAAGAACAGTCTGGCCGTGCGGCCTTCCTCGCCGACGAGGCGACAGGACGCATGCGCACCATGCTCGACGAGAAAGCCGGCAAGGTCGGCGAACTCGCCAACTCCGCAACCGACCGGATGGCAAGCGTGCTCGACGGACAGTCGAACCGCTTGGCAGCCATCGCAGATACGTCTGCGAACCGGTTGGAAGGCGCATTCGAAAATCACGCGAGCCGCATCGGATCCGTTTCGGAGAAAGCGGCCGAGCGCATCGAATCTCTGACCGAGAACGCCTCCGGTCGTCTGGAAGGGGCATTCGAAAAACATACAAGCCGCATCGAAGCTCTTTCGGACAACGCGGCCGGTCGCATGGAATCCCTTACAGAGACGACGACCGGTCGACTCGAGGGTGCATTCGACAATCACGCCAACCGCGTCGAGTCGCTCACAGACAACGCCGCCGGCCGGATCGAGAATGTCTTCGAGACCCATTCCGGCCGCGTTGCCAACATCACCGACACCGCCGCCGAACGCATGCAGACGATGTTCGACGAACAGGCGACCCGCCTCTCGGGTGTTACCGAAGGTGGCGCCGGTCGTATCCAGACGATGTTGGACGACCACACCGGCCGCATCGGCGAATCGACAGAGGCTGCAGCTGCCCGCTTCGAGCAGACCTTCGAAAAGGGTGCCGACCGCGTGGACGAGCGCCTGACCACCATGAACACTCTGCTCGGCCAGGGCCTCGACGGCGTTTCGCGCACTATCGAGGAAAAGGCTGGCGGTCTCGCCGCCAAGCTTCGCGAGGCTGTTGCACAGGCTTCCACCGACCTCGACGCCGAAGCGCTCAAGGCCGGCGAGAACCTCGAAAACGTCTCGGCTGGTTTCGCGACCCGCATGGAAGGTCAGAGCCACCAGTTCATCGAGCGACTGGAAGAACACCTCGACGAACGCAGCGCCAATTTCGCTGCCCATGCCAACAGGATTGCCAACGAAGTTTCGTCCAGCGCCGAGTCACTCAACCGCGAAGCTTCGCGCATCGGTGAGATTGCTGCAGGCGTCGGCCAGACTGTCAGCGAGCAGGCCCAGGCGATCAATTCGCTGTTCGCTGAAAGCGAGTCCCGCCTCACCGAGCAGGCAAGCCGCATTTCCGGCCTGATCACCGAGGAAACCGACCGGGCCGCCGGCCAGATCGGCACCACCGCCGACAAGCTGGCAATGACGCTCGAGGAAAAGACCCGAATCATGTCCGAGCGCATGGCGGAAGTCGGCTCCTCGCTCGAAGGCACCACCGACCAGATTTCGGCAAGGCTATCGGAGAAGACCTCGGCTATCTCGGCCGAACTCACCGAGAAGACGGAATTCCTCTCCTCGGCACTTTCCGAGCGGACCGGCGCGATTTCGGCCGAGCTGACCGAGAAAACCGAGTCGCTCACCTCCGCTCTGTCGGAGCGCACCAGCGCAATCTCTTCCGAACTGACCGAGAAAACCGAGTCGCTCACTTCCGCTCTGTCGGAACGCACCAGCGCGATCTCTTCCGAACTGACGGAAAAGACCGAGTTCCTGACCTCCGCACTGTCGGAAAAGACGGACGCGCTCAGCGCCTCGATCTCGCAGAAGACCGACTCGCTCTCGAACGCCCTGTCGGAAAAGACGGAATCGCTGACTGCCAAGCTTACCGAACAGACCGGTTCGCTGATCGAGAACCTGGAGCGCACGGAGAAAGCCATCGACGTTCGCGCCACCTCCGTCGGCTCGACGCTCGACGAGCGCACCCGCGAACTCAACTCGATGCTGGCGAGCCGTTCCTCGGAACTCTCGCGCCTCATCGACGATCAGGTTCGTCCGCTGGTGGATCGTTATGCCGAAAGCGGCCAGTCTATCGCGAGCGAACTGGCCGATATCACGCAGAAGAGCACCGAGCGCCTGCAGGCCGAAAACGCTGCGCTCATCAACGCGCTCTCGACCCGCACCAGCGAAACGCTGTCTGCCGTCGAAAACGCCAACCGCAGCCTGACGGCCAATGTCGAGGATCTGCTGGGCCGTCTTTCGGAGAGCAACGCCTCGATCTCGCACCTGCTCGAAACCGCCGGCACCTCAGTGGCTTCGGCCTCTGCAGAACTGTCGGAAGTCTCCGGACGTTTCGAAAGCTCGACGCAGAAGGCATCCGATCTCATCTCGACATCGGCCCGGCTGCTCGACGGCAAGGTGGAGCGTCTGTCGGACATCTCCGGCAACACGCTCAACCAGGTCGGCCAGATTGCCGGTCGCTTCGACGAGCACTCCCGCGTTCTGGCATCCGCTTCGGATCTTCTGGGTGCCGCCCAGTCGAACCTCGCCTCTACGCTCGAAGAGCGCCAGCAGGCCCTTCAGGCGCTTTCCGTCGGCCTCGTTGGCCGCTCGGAGGAAATCGAGAAGACCATGCGCTCGCTCGAGGGCATCGTGTCCGGCGCCTTCTCCAACGCAGACAACATGGCCAACCGTGCCGCCGGCAAGCTCGGCTCGGGCCTGCGTTCCGCAGTCGAGGAAGCCGGTCGCACGCTCAGCGAGACTGAGGAACAGGCTGACGCTACAGCACGCAAGGTCCGCGACACCATCGTGGCTGCCGTCGGTGACGCCTCCTCCCGGTTCTCGGATGCGACCGACGAAATCCGGCGCTCGGCCAATGACATCCGCAAGGAACTGGAATCGACGCGCGAAGAACTCAAGCGCGGCGCATTCGACCTGCCGGAAGAAACCCGCGAGAGTGCGGCCGCCATGCGCCGCGCCGTCAGCGACCAGATCAAGGCGCTGCAGGATCTCGCAAGCCTTGTGGGCCAGACCAGCCGTCGTGCCGAGATCGCCGAACCTGCTGCGCAGCGGCAGGCGCCTGCCCGTCCGCGCCAGCAGGCCCCTGCACCGCGTCAGGAACCGGCACCGGCTCCCGCGCCGACCTTCGACGCTCCGCTGCGTGGAAGCCAGGACTATGCTCCGGCACCTGCCAAGCAGTCCCAGCCTGCCGCACAGCCGAAGGGGTCGGGCTGGGTCTCCGATCTTCTGCGCGGCGCCGCTCAGGAAGAGCAGCGGAACACGCAGCCGGCCCGTACCGCAAGCCGCACCGGCAACCCCGACCGCAATCCGCGTCACGTGATGGAATCGCTGAACTCGCTGTCCGTCGATATCGCCCGCGCCATCGATCACGATGCGTCGGTCGAACTCTGGCGGCGCTACCAGCGCGGCGAGCGCGACGTCTTCACCCGTCGTCTCTACACGCTGAAGGGTCAGCAGACCTTCGATGAGATCAAATCGAAGTACAGCCGCGAACCTGAATTCCGCGGTGCGGTCGATCGCTACATCGCCGATTTCGAAAAACTTCTATCCGATGTCGCCCGTAACGACCCGGACAACATGATGACGCAGACCTATCTGACGTCGGATACCGGCAAGGTCTACACCATGCTGGCCCATGCCAGCGGCCGCTTCGAGCGGGCCTGATTTGACTGGCCGAGACGAAACAACGAAAAGCCCCGCCATCGAGCGGGGCTTTTCAGTTCTGGGTCTCGGTGAAATCGCCATTCGCTGCCGCGATCTTGCGGCCATGACCACGTTTTACCGCGACGTAATCGGGCTGGAGGTCCTGGCGGACCGCGGCGGATTGATTTTCTTCAGGCTGCCCAATGGGGTGGCAGGACACACGGCCGTGCTGGCGCTGTTCGATGAAAGCCGCAATCCCGAGCGCCCCTCACCCGACATGCAGCGCTCGACGCTTCACCACCTCGCGCTCACCGTCACGCAGGAAGGGCAACAAGCCGCCTGCCGCTGGTTCGATGCGCACGGTGTGGAATGGCGATCGGATGAGTTTGCCTGGATCGGATGGCGCGGAGTCTTCGTGACGGATCCGGACGGCAACCAGGTTGAACTGGTCGCAGCGGTCGGCCATAGCGGTGACGCCGGAACCTAGAAGCGCTGCAGCGCCCAGCGCACGAGATCGGCCGTTACATTGTCGAAGGCGCGATCAAGCGCTTCCACATAGGCCGAATTATCCGAACCGGCGACCGGCGAAGTCGAGCGGAAGACCTGCTGATCCCGCACGGTGCCATTGCGGTCGTTGATGACCTTGGCCGAGATTTCGACAATTGCAGTCCGGCCACCCTGTACCCGCACTTCGAAGGCGCGGATGGATGTTGCGATCTGGTAGTCGATTGCCAGCCCTTCACCCGGACGGCCGACACCACCCAGGCGATTGGTGTTCTCGAACGCTTCCACGAGCTTGGCCTGGACGATCTTGGGCAGACGGTCCGACCACTGCGAGTCCGCCAGATACTCGATGGACGACGGCGTCGGCTTAATGACGATCTGCTCGCTGTCAAGCGCCTTGAGTGCCAGCGGCTCGGCAATCAGGATCTGCCGGCGCGGCGAAGCACGGCCCTCCACTTCGGGGGTGCCGGTCAAAGCATAGGTATCGGGCGGCGTCTTTGGGACCAGCGAACCGCAGCCCGAAAGGAGCGCAACACCAACAATCGCCACCACACTCGCCCGCATTTTCGACATGAATTCCCGATGTCCGATCAACTTCATTGTCCTGCGATGATTGGGTTGCCGTATCGCCGCCGGATCGGCCCCAATTCTTCCCCCATGTTAACGACGGGTTCGACCGTCATATTGTTTCACCGTATCGCCGCCAAAAATGACCCGCTGCGGATCGCGCTCTATACTCGAAATGCTGCTCTCGATCCGGTTGATCGAACGCCGGGCGTCCTGCACCAGCGCTTCCACGTCGCTCAGTCCCGAGGTCGAGAACCGTTGCAGATTGTCCGCGATCGGTCCGATACGGGCATTGAGGTTGTTGGCGACGTCGCGGAAGGACTTCAGCGTCTCACGCGCGTCGGACATCAAACTGTTGGTTTCGTCGTCACCCAGCAGGCTGTCGAGCTTGGCCAGCACGCCATCGACCTTCGTCGAGGCATTGTTGAGCCGGTTTGCCATCTGTTTGACGTCCGTAATGATCTGGTCGTAATCGTCCTTGCGGTCCGTGAAGGTGGCAACAACGGTTTTCGCATCCGCGATCGCGGTACGAGCATCACCGCTGGCCACCGAAATATCATCGACGACCTTGCGCACCTTCTGTGGATCGACTTCGGCCATGAGCGTGTCGACCTTCTCGAGTGTCTTGCCTGCCTGCTGACCGACGGTCTTGAAGGATTCGGCTGCGTCGGACAGCCGGGTCACGACCTTGGAAATGTCACCCGAAGCGTTGGCGACGTCCTTGGTCACCTTCTCCACATTGGTCACAATCTCGGTGATCTTCTCGGGCTGGGCCGATTCGAGCAGTGTCTGGGCAGCCTCAAGCGTCGAATCAAGTCGCGCCGAAACGCTCTGGATCGTTTCGGAAAGGCCCGAGACGGACTTCAGGAAATCGTCGATCCCTTGTGAATTCTCGGCCAGAGCATCCGTAAACGTTTCGGCATTCTGCAAGGTCTGCGTGAGCGGGCCGCGCGCGTCATTGACGAAGCCCTCGATCTCGCCGATCACATTGTTGGCCCGCGTCATGATCTGGTCGGCGGTCGCCAGCAGGTTGGTGATATTCGACGGATCGGCTTCCAGATGGGCGACGCCTTCCTTCTGGATGGCCTCACGAATGATGTTGGTCCCGCTCGGCGTTCCGCCCTGCAACTCGATATAGGCCGAACCGGTCAGACCCTGAATTTCGAGAGCCGCCTTCGTATCCGGGAAAATCGGCGCATCCGCGCGCACTTCGGTATCCGCGATCACGAATTTCGGATTCTCGCTGTCAATCGTGAGTCGACGCACCGAGCCCACGGCAATACCGTTGAACCGCACGGCGGATCCAACGGAGAGCCCATTGGCAGAACCAGGAATACGGACGATCAGACGGCCGGTCTCACCCCCGCCGCCGACCTGCGACATCCAGTAGACGAAGCCGAAGGCAGACAGGATAACAAGTACCGTGAAGAGTCCGACGATGGCGTAATTTGCCCGCGTTTCCATTTGACTGAACTCACTTCCCTGCCGGTTCGGTGCGATATTCTTCCGCACTTGATCCTGAAACATCCGGATAACCGGTAATGTTTCTGGCGCGTTTGCCGCGGAAATAGGACTGGACCCAAGGGTCGTCGAATTCAAGCATTTCCGCGATAGTTCCTGATATCAGGACCTTTTTTTGGCCGAGTACTGCAATACGGTCACACACCGAAAACAGACTGTCGAGGTCATGGGTGACCATATAGACGGTCAGACCAAGTGTCTCGCGCAATTGCGCAATCAGTTCGTCGAACTCCGCCGCCCCGATCGGATCAAGGCCCGAGGTCGGCTCGTCGAGGAAGACGATATCGGGATCGAGCGCCAATGCGCGGGCAAGCGCCGCACGTTTTATCATGCCGCCCGACAATTCGGACGGATACTTGGCACCGGCAGAGGCGTCGAGCCCCACCATCTCGATCTTGATCGCCGTCAGCTCATCCATCAGCGATTGAGGCAGGTCGAGATATTCCCGCATCGGCACCTGGATGTTCTCGCGTACCGTCAGCGATGAAAACAGCGCGCCGTGCTGGAAGAGAACGCCCAGACGCATNTCGAGCTTGATCCGATCGGCCTCGTCTGCGGTGTCGTAATCGCGGCCGAGAATGCGGATGGTGCCGGACTGCCGGCGCAGGAGCCGCAGGATGGCGCGCATCAGAACCGATTTGCCGGTGCCCGATCCACCGACAAAACCGAGAATTTCGCCGCGATAGACGTCCAGATCGAGATTATCGAGAACCACGTTCTTGCCGAAGGCGACGGTGACGTCGCGTACTTCGAGAATGGTCTCCCGCTCCCGTTCTGCCTGCTGTGCGGTCGTTTCAGTCTCGGACATCCCTGGCACCTAGAAATCGATAGCCGCGTAGAACATGGCGAAAAGGCCGTCGACAAGGATGACCACGAAGATGGATTTGACCACGGACGCCGTAACCCGGCGGCCGAGCGATTCGGCACTTCCGCCGACCTTCAACCCCTCGACCGAGGCCATGATACCGATAATCAGCGCCATGAACGGCGCCTTGATCATGCCGGAGGCGATGGTTGAAGGGTCGATCGCCTCACGCAGGCGGCCCAGGAAGACGTCGAACGTAATCCCCGAATAGGCGAGCGAGACGACGGCGGCGCCGAACAATGCGGCGAAGTTGGCGACGATGGTGAGAAGCGGCAGCGCAATCACGAGCGCCAGAATTCGCGGAAAGACCAGGACGCCGATCGGATTGAGGCCCATGACCTTGAGGGCATCGACCTCCTCGCGCATCTTCATCGAGCCGATCTCGGCGGTGATCGCGCTGCCCGAGCGTCCGGCAATCATGATCGCGGTCAGAAGCACGCCGATCTCACGCAGCTGCAGGATGCCGACCAGATCGACAACGAAGATCTCCGCNCCGAAATATCTCAGCTGGAAAGCGCCCTGCTGCGCAATGATGGCGCCGATCAGAAACGACATGAGCACGATGATCGGCACCGCACGCACACCCATATGGTCAANCTGCGCGACTACCGAAGCCGGTGAGACACCGCTTGAGCGGTTGAGCTTCATCTGCGCGCCGCGCACGGCAGAACCGAGAATGAAGGCTGCGGCAACCAGATCGTCCCACATTTCGTACATGGTGCGGCCAATCGGCTCGAAGAGCAGATTGAACAGGGGCTTGCGTGGCGAGGTGTCTCTCACCGAATCGGCGGTCACATCCGGCAACGCTTCGATGAGTTCGAGCGAGGTGTCTGAACCGTCGATGGTNACCGTGCTGCCGCGCTCTTCAGCACGCAGTTTGATACGACGGACCAGCCAGGCCCCCGCCGTATCGAGATGACTGACGCCACTTATATCGATTTTGATTCGGTCCGCGCCGGCAGATTTTGCAAGCTCCGCCATCTCGGCCTGCACGGAAGCCACTCCGGAATGCCGCCAATCGCCGGAGAGCCGCAATACCAGGCCGTCCGGGCTTTCCTCGACATCCAGAGCAGCAGGTTCATGGTCGGCGAGGCTCGCCGTTCCCTGCCCTGCGTCCTGATCGCCCCTTGCCTTTTTTTGCGCGTCGCTCAACATGCAGACTTCATAGCGGCTTGTGCTGTCACTGTCATCGACGCAAAGCCCGAATAATCTCCCGGTTGCAACTATTTGCGCCCATGCATGTGAAGGTAAATCATGTCGCCTAACCTGAAAGTCCTCCGCGAGAGCTTTCCCACCGCCCAGCCGTTCACCATTTCCCGAGGCGCAAAGACNTCCGCCGACGTGATTACGTGCGTCATCCAGGATGGCGCGCATGTCGGCCGCGGCGAATGCGTTCCCTATGCNCGTTATGGCGAAAGCGTCGAAGGCGTCATGGAAGAGATCGAGAAGCTGGCNGAAGCCATTGCCAANGGNCTCGACCGCGAGGCNCTTCAGAAAGAACTGAAGGCGGGCGCTGCCCGCAATGCGNTCGACTGCGCNNTNTGGGATCTGGAAGCAAAGCGCAGCGGTCGCCGCGCCTTCGAGGCNGCNTGCAAGATGCTGCCGCGCCCGGTGCCNACTGCCGTCACCATCTCGCTCGGCGAGCCGGNCGACATGGCGGATGCNGCNCGCGCCCANTCCTCGCAGAANATTCTCAAGGTCAAGGTCGGCACCGCCGACGANCGCTCGCGCATTCACGCCGTNGCAAGCGCGGCCCCGAATGCCGAGATCATTCTCGACGCCAATGAGGGTTGGACCGAGGATAATCTGCGCGATCACCTCCTGGCCGCAGCCGAAGCTCATATCGGCCTCATCGAGCAGCCGCTGCCGGCCGGCAAGGACGACATTCTGGCCCATATTCCCCATCCGGTGCCGATCTGCGCGGATGAGAGTGTGCACACCAGCGAAGATCTGGAAGGCCTGTTCGAACGCTACGACGCCATCAACATCAAGCTCGACAAGGCCGGCGGCCTGACCGAGGCCCTGAAGATGCGCGACCGCGGTCGCGAGATCGGCTTCAGCATCATGGTCGGCTGCATGCTTGGTTCCTCGCTTGCGATGGCACCTGCGGTGCTACTCGCCCAGGATGCCGACTGGGTGGATCTCGACGGCCCGCTTCTTCTCGCAAAGGACCGCCCCTCGGCGCTCACCTATACGAGTTCTATGGTTTCCCCGCCCGATTCCGATCTCTGGGGCTGATGAAAACGCTTTGCTGCGGACGGGCCTTCACACGGCTTTCATCCGCAACTGAAAGAGACTAAACGATAGCGCCCGCGGCCTTTCGGGGCCGCGCATTCGTTATCTGCATGGGACCTCCGGGGGACACGACATGAGCACCGACAAGTCGAAGCCAATGAGCGGCGATCTCGACGAAAACGCGCTTTTCTTTCACAAGTATCCGCGTCCGGGTAAGCTTGAGATNCAGGCGACNAAGCCACTCGGCAACCAGCGCGACCTCGCNCTTGCCTATTCCCCCGGTGTCGCAGCCCCATGCCTCGCCATCAAGGACGATCCCGATATGGCGGCGGACTACACCGCCCGCTCGAACCTCGTGGCCGTCGTCTCNAATGGCTCTGCNGTGCTGGGTCTCGGCAATATCGGTCCGNTGGCCTCCAAACCGGTGATGGAGGGCAAGGCAGTCCTTTTCAAGAAATTCGCCGGCATCGACGTCTTCGACATCGAGATCGATGCGCCCGAGATCGACCGGATGGTCTCCGTCGTCTCCGCCCTGGAACCCACCTTCGGCGGCATCAATCTCGAGGACATCAAGGCGCCCGAATGTTTCGTGGTCGAGCGCCAGCTCCGCGAGCAGATGAACATCCCGGTTTTTCACGACGATCAGCATGGCACGGCGATCATCGTTTCCGCCGCCATCATGAACGGGCTTGGTCTCGCCGGCAAAAAGCTCGAAGAGGTCAAGATCGTGACCTCCGGCGCGGGTGCAGCAGCGCTTGCCTGCCTCAACCTTCTCGTCAGCCTCGGCGCCAAGCGTGAGAATATCTGGGTCCACGACATCGAAGGCCTCGTCTATGACGGCCGCGAAGTGCTGATGGACGAGTGGAAGTCGNTCTATGCGCAGAAGTCCGACAAGCGCAAACTCGAGGAATCGATCGGCGGCGCCGATGTCTTCCTCGGCCTGTCTGCGGCCGGTGTGCTGAAACCCGAACTTCTCGCCAGCATGGCCGAAAAGCCGCTCATCATGGCGCTCGCCAATCCAAACCCCGAAATCATGCCGGACCTCGCCCGTGAAGCCCGTCCCGACGCGATGATCTGCACCGGACGCTCGGACTTCCCCAACCAGGTCAACAACGTTCTCTGCTTCCCCTATATCTTCCGCGGCGCGCTCGATTGCGTTGCCCGGACGATCAATGAGGAAATGAAGATCGCGGCCGTCAAGGCAATCGCCGATCTCGCCAAGGAAGAGATCTCCGACGTCGCCGCCCGTGCCTATTCGGGNGACACGCCGAACTTCGGCCCNGACTATCTGATCCCCTCGCCNTTCGATCCNCGCCTGATCCTGCGCATNGCGCCCGCCGTNGCGAAGGCTGCCGCCGAGACTGGCGTTGCNAAGCGCCNGATCGAGGANATGGAAGCCTATATCGACCGGCTGAACCGCTTNGTTTTCCGCTCCGGNCTGATCATGAAGCCGGTGTTTACCGCGGCCAAGACCGCTTCGCGCAAGCGCGTGATCTTCGCCGAGGGNGAGGACGAGCGCGTGCTGCGCGCCGCCCAGGTTCTGATCGAGGAGAACATCGCCGANCCGATCCTCATCGGACGTCCGTCGATCATCGCCAACCGGCTCGACCGTTTCGGCCTGAAGATCCGTCCCCAGACCGATTTCGAGGTCGTCAATCCGGAAGACGATCCGCGCTTTCGCTCCTATGTCGACGACTACTTCGGGCTCGTCGGCCGCAAGGGCGTCATTCCGGAAGCTGCCCGTACCATCGTCCGGACCAACTCCACCGTGATTGCCGCTCTCGCGCTCCGCAGAAACGAGGCGGACGCGATGATCTGCGGCCTGGAAGGCCGCTACCAGAAGCATCTTCGCGATGTCTCGCAAATCATCGGCAAGGCCCCCGGCGTCATCGAATATGCCGCATTGAGCCTTCTCATCGGCCAGCGCGGCGCGACCTTCCTCGTGGACACCTCGGTCTGCTTCGACCCCAGCGCAGAGCAGATCGCCGCAGTCACCGAAATGGCAGCCCGCGAAATCCGCCGCTTCGGCATCGTGCCGCGCGCGGCTCTCCTTTCGCACTCGAATTTCGGCTCGCGGGATTCCGAGAGTTCCGAAAAAATGCGCCGCGCCGCAGCCCTCATCAAGGAGCGCGATCCGGATCTGGAGGCAGACGGCGAGATGCACGGCGATTCCGCCCTGTCGGAAATCCTCCGCCGCCGCGTGATGCCCGATACGACCCTGACCGGAGAAGCCAACCTGCTGGTCTTCCCCAACCTCGATGCCGCCAACATTACGCTCGGCGTGGTCAAGACCATGACCGAGGCATTGCATGTGGGCCCGATCCTTCTCGGTAGCGCCATGCCGGCGCACATCCTGTCGCCGTCGGTGACCTCCCGTGGCGTGGTCAACATGGCGACCCTCGCTGTCGTCGAGGCGTCCTTCCCGGCCGAGCGACTCGTGGCCGTCAAAGTCCGGCAGTCATTGCCGTCGTCTTAAGGTAAACGGGCGGTAACGTTTGGCTTGCCAGGACGTTCGGGTTAAAATCCATCCGTTCGGCTCGTGGCGATTGCATAACGGACGCAAATCCTCGGTAGCCGTTTCGGGTGGAGTGTGTGATGCGTTGGCGCTCGGTTGCCATTTTCCTGGCAGGCCTTATGGCCGTTCCTGTCCTTACGGCGGGCGCGAANGCGACACCGATTTGTGACCGGCTATCCGCTCAGCTTGCCAGCCTGCCGAAAACCTCCGGCTCGACGGCCAATTACCGCCGCTATGCCACGGCGGTTAAGAAGCAGGAAGCCCAGATGAAGCAGGTCCGTGGCGACATGAAGCGCTATGGCTGCTCGGGCAGCATCATCGTTTTCGGCGGACGCACCGGCTCGATCTGCAAAAAGCTCAAAACGGCCGACGCGAAGATGCAGGCCAATCTGCGTGCGCTCGAGCGCAAGCGCGACGGCTATCAGAACGCGAAATCGAGCAAGGCAGAGCGCAGCAAGATCGAGAGCGCGTTGCACGCCAATGGCTGTTTCGACAAGCCCGCGCGGAAAGTGATCTCGGTTTCCGCCGACCCGGCGACCACCTCTCCCGCACGGATCAAATCCGTTATCATTCCGGACGGCTCGAAAAGCATCACCATTCTGGATCAATCGGGTGGCGCCAATGGAACGCCATACCAGCACGGTGGCACCGGCCAGATTGTCGTCGAACGCAGGTCGGGTTATGGCGGCAATCTGCGTACTGTGTGCGTACGTAGCTGCGATGGTTATTTCTTCCCGATCTCCTCTGCGGCCAGCTCAGCGGATTTCGGTCGCGACCAGCGCACCTGCCAGATGATGTGCCCGGGAACTCAGACAGAGCTCTTCTACAATTCGGTCGATGGTGAAAGCGAGGACATGATCTCGGTCGCAACCAACCGGCCCTATACCGAAATGCCGAACGCATTTTACTACCGGAGCGCCCAAAACCAGGGGCGGGACAAGAGCTGCAGCTGCAACATGGCGGCCTATTACAAGGAAATGCAGCGCCGGGAAGCGCTCTACAACGAAGCCGTCAGCGATGAACCGGCGGTTAGCGACCCACTGGCCCATACCGCCCGGCCGACACCTCGACCCGATCCCGGGGAGGACCCCGAGACGCTTGCCAATGCACGCGGCAACCTGACGGTGGATTCCATCGCCGCGGTCACCGGAACCGGATCCGGCGACAAACGGGACGAAACACGCAACATCCGCGTGGTCGGTCCCGTCTTCCTGCCGGGAAGCGACAAGAAGCTCGATTTCACGGCAAATACCGACCGTATCGAGGATATCTTCAGGTAGGGAGTTCGTTGCGGCCCGCAGCCTTGCGGCTAACGACCGTCATCACCACCGCCGAGAGGATGCAGTAAACGCCCATGGCGGCAATCTGCGCCGGGTAGGATACCCCGATATCGATGAGCCAGCCGGTCAACCCTGGCCCCATGGCGGTTGCCAGCACCATCATCGCCACGATCACCGCGCGGATCGAGCCGAGATGCTTGGCGCCGTACAGCTCCGGCCAGAGCGCTCCGAACAGTGTGGAGGAAAAGCCGTAGGAAATCCCCATCAGCGCCATGAAGATATAGGCGCCCCAGGGCGACTGGGTGGTGGCGAGCACGATGCAGGAAGCTGCCAGCGGCAACAGGAAGGACGGCAGAATGCGCACCGCAGAGAAACGGTCGATAAGCTGACCCGCGATCAGCGCGAAGACGATCGTCATCGACGACATGACGATGAAGGAACTTGCGAACACTTCCGGTGCCCAGCCGCGCAATTCGCTCAGATAGACCTGATGGAAGAAAACCGTTGTTCCGATAAAGCCTGGTGCCAGCACACCTGAAAGGCAGAGCCAGAAAATCGGGTCACGCAGGACCTCGCCGCGTGTCCAGTTCCTGAGTGCTGTCCGCCGCTCAGGCCCGTCGGTGGCGCGTGGCATGCGTTCGACGCGCATCAGCATGACAATTGCCGGCAAGGCGACGACTGCCAGAACAACCGCAGCGGCAAGCCATGTCCCGCGCCAGCCAAGCGCATAGGCTGCGAAGATGAAGGCGGACGGAAACACCGCCTCTCCGACATTGTGCCCGAGGGTCGCGAGCGAGACTGCCCTGCCCCTCTGCGCCGAAAACCAGCGTCCCATCGCCGTCATCGAGATGTGCGTCATCATCCCCTGGCCGAAGAGACGCAATGCATAGATCGTCACGCCGAGCCAGATCACGTTGGAGGCAAACGACATCGAGATGGCTGCTATCATCAGCGCGGGGATGGTGAAGGCGGCAACGACGGCGATCGGCACGCGATCGACCACCTTGCCGAGTTGCGGCAATGTCAGTGCGCTGGCGAGCGTTGCTATCATGTAGAGACCGCCGAACTGTCCATGGCTCAGCCCGTTCTCGGCGCGGATATCGCCCGCCGACAGCGAGATGAAGAAAGTCTGGCCGAAGGACGAGAAGAAGGTCAGCAGAAAACCGCCGACGATCCAGCGGGCGTTTTCACGCAGAAAATTGACGATGGGCATTCAGTAGGATCCGCACATGGAGGGAGGCAAGCAGCCGCGCGACATCTCACCTCCCACGAGGTTCATCACACTTTGCTTGATCACGCAATCTCCGCAATCCGCCTCAGGCGAAACGACGGCCCGCCACACGCGCGATGAAGATTGCGCAGACGGCCGCCAGAAGAGCGTAGCCTGCCATGACCGAGATCATCACCGGATAGGAGATGCCGAGGTCGATCAGCCAGCCACTCAGGCCCGGTCCAACCGCGGTCGACAGCACCATGATGGATGTGACCATCGACTTGATCGAACCGAGGTGGCGCGTGCCGTAGAGCTCCGGCCAGATAGCCCCGAACACCGTTGCGTAGACGCCGAAGGCGCCGCCCATGAAAGCCATGAACACGAGGATGGCCCAGGCATCGGGCACCAGTGCCAGCGCGAAATTGGCGATCGCCGTGAACACCAGCATGACCGCCAGAAGCACCGCCGAATGATACTTGTCGATCAAATGGCCTGAAATGAAGGTCATGGCGATTGCCGCNATCGAGAGAACCGGCGTNGAACCNGCGAACTGNCCNAGNGCCCAGCCNCGCAGNTCGGTCAGATAGACCTGGTGAAAGAAGATCACNGTGCCGATCACCGGNGGGCCGAGAAGAACGAAAATCAGCGGCCAGAACAGCGGATCNCGNATCACCTCACCGCGCGTCCACTGNTGNCCCTCGACGATCTTNTCCTTCTCGGACGGATGNGGCTCGCGCGGCACCCGCATCAGNANATAGACCGCGGGCAGCACGCANAGAAGCACGANGCCNGCATTCAGGCTCCAGCCNTCGCGCCAGCCGAANGCGGCAGCCAGCGCNACGAAGGANATCGGCATCACGCTNTCGCCGAGNTGGTGNCCNAGCGCTGCGGTCGANACGGCCTTNCCGCGTGTCAGCGTGAACCAGCGCCCCATCGCCGTCATCGCCGTGTGGCCCATCAGCCCCTGCCCGAACATGCGAAGAGCCGCGATGGCGATGAACAGNATCGCCACATGATGGGCATGGGCAAGAAGCAGCATGGAAAGCGCGAGCCCGACGATCACGAANATCGCGTACCGCTCGATCCGCATGGAATCGATCAGCTTGCCGGTGAACGGAATTGTGGCCGCGCTCGCCAACGTGGCGAGCATGTAAATCCAGCCGAAATCACCGTGGCTGAGCCCCAGTTCCTCGCGAATGCCACCACTCGACAGCGCGATATAGAAGGTCTGCCCGTAGCTCGAAAACAGCGTCAGCAGAAATCCGCCAGCAAGCCAGCGGGCATTGTCACGAAGAAAATGGATGAAGGGCATGAGGCGGATTTTCGATGGAATGGGAGTTTCGTGATGCGGGAAANCGCNTCAAATTANNAGGNTCTTCAACTAGCATCTACCCCGGACAATTGGAAGTTTGGTCAGCCTGCAGCTGCCGGTTGTTGCCAATCCCCGCCGCATATCCGAAAGTTCCNGCTCTGATGGAGGAACACAATCATGATTGCACCCAAAAGACTGCTGCATCGGCTGGCGCTGACTCCGTTCATGCTGACGGCACTAGCCGNAACCGTTCTTGCTGGCCCTGAGGGCAACTATCAGGTCTCAGGCACGAATATTGGCGATGGCAGCCCCTACACCGGCACAGTGGAAGTGGTGAGAAACGGTAAGACCTATAGCGTCCGCTGGGAGATCGCGGGCGCGACCTTCGTCGGCAGCGGCCTCGGTGCCACCGCCGTTAAGGGCACGACCGTCGTCGGACCTGCAGATACGAACGACTACGTTCTCGCCGTGGGGTATGCCGCCGCCAATCATGGNTTNGGCATCGCCTATTACGTCGAGCAGGAAGACGGCTCCTGGAAGGGCATCTGGACCTATNCNGGTTCCGACAACATCGGAACCGAGGTCTGGACGCCAAGGTAGCAACCTCTCAGCCCCGATCCCGGAANCGGTTCGTGATCGGATAGCGCCGGTCGCGGCCGAAATTCTTGCGGGTGATCTTCACGCCCGGNGCCGACTGCCGGCGCTTGTATTCGGCGATGTAGAGCAGGTGCTCGATNCGGTGGACGGTCGCNACGTCATGGCCGCGNGCCACGATTTCCTCGACNCCCATTTCCTTNTCNACGAGACATTCGAGAATGTCGTCGAGCACCGGATATTCNGGNAGCGAATCCTGGTCGGTCTGGTCGGGACGCAATTCNGCAGACGGCGCCTTGTCGATGATGTTGACCGGGATCACCTCGCCCGAGGGNCCNAGCGCGCCNGGCGGCACATGGTCGTTGCGCCAGCGCGCCAGATCNTANACCTGCATCTTGTAGAGGTCCTTGATCGGGTTGAAGCCGCCGTTCATGTCGCCGTACAGCGTGGCATAGCCNACCGACATTTCCGACTTGTTGCCGGTGGTCACAACCATCGAGCCGAACTTGTTGGANATNGCCATCAGGATGGTGCCGCGCGTNCGGCTCTGNAGGTTTTCCTCNGTNATCCCCTCGTCGGTACCGTCGAAGAGATCGGAAAGCGCGTTGGTGAAGCCGACGACCGGCTCCTCNATGGGCACGATGTCATAGCGGCANCCGAGCGCCTTGGCGCAATCGGCAGCGTCCTTCAGCGAATCTTCCGANGTNTANCGGTAGGGCAGCATNACNGCGCGCAGCCGTTCCTCGCCNAGCGCATCGACCGCAAGNGCNGCGCAGATCGCNGAATCGATNCCGCCGGAGAGGCCCAGCACCACNTTGCGGAAACCGTTCTTGTTCACATAGTCGCGCAGNCCCAGCATGCAGGCCCTGTAATCGGCCTCGCGCGCGTCGGGGATNACCGACATCACGCCGTTGGCGCAGANCCAGCCATCCGGNCCNCGCTTCCAGTCNCTNACGGTAACNGTTTCCTCGAACTGNCTCATCTGGAAGGCNAGNGAATGGTCGGCATTGAGCGCAAAGCTCGCGCCGTCNAANACCAGTTCGTCCTGNCCGCCGAGCATGTTGGCGTAGATCATNGGCAGACCGCTCTCGATGACCTGNCGNAGCNCCACCTGNTGGCGCACCTCNACCTTGCCGCGGTAGTAGGGCGAACCGTTGGGCACCAGAAGAATNTCCGCGCCGCTCTCGGCCAGCGTCTCGCANACACCGAANTCGCCCCAGATGTCCTCGCAGACCGGAATGCCGAGACGCACGCCCCGCACATTGACCGGCCCGGGCATCNCGCCGGCGTCGAAGACGCGCTTCTCGTCGAACTCNCCGTAATTGGGCAGATCGACCTTGTCGCGCNNGCCNATGATCTTGCCNTNNTCGATAACGGCGACGGAATTGTAGCGNTTGCCGTTCTCGGCGCGCGGATAGCCGACGATCATCGCNGGNCCGCCNTCGGCNGTNTCCGCTGCCAGCTCNTCGANCGCCTTNCGGCNGGCTTCGAGAAAGGCCGGNCGGACCACGAGATCCTCGGGCGGNTAGCCCGAGACCATCAGCTCGGTGAAGAGAACNAGATCCGCGCCGTGACGGGCGGCATCCGCCCGGCCCTCGCGGATCTTTGCGATNTTGCCGGCGATATCGCCGACAGTCGGGTTGAGCTGGGCAACCGCGATGCGGAGCATGTCAGGCGGGGTATCGGCTTTCGTCGTCATGGCCTGTGCTTAAACCATGTCCGCACGAATGAAAATCCACCGATCGGGGATATCAGACGTCACCTCGCCCCATGGCTTCATGCGGCGTCGAAGCGCCACATGGCCATGTTGAGCACGCCATATTCATCGCTGGCGTGAAGCCGGGTCGCTTTTGCCGTCGGGCCGGCAGCTCCCAGCGCGGAATAGAGCGGCACAAGATGTTCGTCGGTCGGGTGGTTACGCTCGGCGTTCGGCGCTTGCGCGCGATAGTCGAGAAGCGCGCCCACATCATTGGCTTCGAGCTTGTCCGACATCCAGCCGGTGAAGCTCGATACCCATTCAGGTACTTCAGTATCACGCATGCCCTGACGTAAATTGACGAAGGCCTCGCGCAGATTGTGGGTGAACGAGCCCGAACCGATGACCAGGATCCCTTGATGCGTGAGGCCGGCGAGCGCCTGTCCGAGCTTGTAGTGGTAGTCGGCACTCTGGCGCGGATCGACGGAGACCGCGATCACTGGGATATCGGCATCCGGATACATCAGGATCAGCGGCACCCAGACACCGTGGTCGAAACCGTGATTGGAAATTGCCTGCGAGTGGAAGCCCTGAGAGACGAGGCTCTCCGCTATGTCCTTCGCAAGTGCCGGATCACCGGGCGCGGGATAGCGCTTCTCGTAGAGTTCGCGCTGGAAACCGCCGAAATCGTGAATCGTGTCGGGATTGGCGTCACCTGTGACAGCGACACCGCCGGAGACTTCGAAATGCGCGCTGACGACCACAATGGCGCGGGGGCGCGGCAGATCCGCAGCGGCAGACCGCAGGAAGGCAGCAGCCTCGGTATCGGCAACCGCCGTTTCCGGCGAGCCGTGAGAGACGAACAGCGTCGGCATGACGGTCGTGGCATCGGCTGGTTTGGCCGAGATATTTAGGGTTTCGGTATCAGACATGGCCCAATCTCCTTTGCCTCCAATCTAGTCGCTTCCGAACTGTTCAACGAGAGTGGAAAATCATGACACAGCGTTCACTGGAGACGCCTGTCAGCCCTCTGCGGTTTTCAGTCCTTCCCTGCCCTTTGGCGATTGCGGCAGCCCATCGGTGATGTCGTAAAAATCACCCTTGTCGGCGCAGAAGATGTGATAGGCGATCTTCAGTCCGCTCGGCTGGTCGAAAGCACCCGCCATGATCGAAGTATCCGCTTCGCCGTCATGACGCCAGAAAAGCGCCGATCCGCACTGTTTGCAAAAACCGCGCTCCGCCGAAGGACTTGCGCGGTACCACGCTACTTCCTCCCCACCCTTCACGGTGAGCCGGTCATTGGAAACACTGGTCGCGGCATAGTAAAACCCGCTTTGGCGGCGGCATTGGGAACAATGACAGGCGACCACTTCGCGCAGGCGGCCGCGTGTCTGAAAGGTGACCGCGCCGCACAGGCAACGCCCCGTATGAATCTCTTCGTCTTGCATTGAAATCAAAGCCTCCGTAAGTCAGGCCATCATTGTTCAGTTCCGGCTTTTGCGACAGCATCAATCCGACCTTCGACGTCGCATTCTTCTGAACCGCAGGATCAAGAAAACTGGATCATGGATCACCCGATCCGGGAGGATTTTCAATTGCCTGACATCANCCTGCGCCACGCCACCAGTTCCGATGCCGAAAACATATTGAAGGCCCTNCTGGGCCTNGCCGATCATGTCGGCGANAGCGAGGTGGTGGAGATCGACCGCGCGGCCATTCTGCGCGACGGNTTTGGCGACAACCCGGCCTTCTCNTGTNATGATCGCCGAGGTCGATGGNGNNTTNGCCGGCATGTGCCTGCATTTCCCCACTTATTCCACCTGGTTCGGCGCCCGCGGTATCTATGTCCAGGATCTTTTCGTCATGCCCGACTACCGCGGTATCCATTTGGGCGAAAAGCTCCTGGCCCGGGTGGCCCATGAGGGGGCGGCGATGGGCTGCAACCACCTCAAGCTCGCCGTCGACACGCAAAACCCGGGTGCACAGAGGTTTTATGACCGGATCGGCGTTCTACCTCTCGAGCGCGACGAGATGCGCATGGCGATGGGCGGCAATTTCGCGAGCCTGGCAACTCTCGGCGCAGGGTGACCGAGGACCTCATTGCAAAAGAAAAAGGCCGGGATCACTCCCGGCCTTTGCTGTATTGCTATCAGTAACGATCAGCTGTTGACCGCAACCCGGTTTTCGCTCGTCCGTCCGCCCTTGAGCAGTTCGGCAACCAGGAAAGCAAGCTCCACCGCCTGAGTGGCGTTCAGGCGCGGATCGCAATGTGTGTGGTAGCGATCCGACAGATCGTCCGCAGAAATCGCGCGGGCGCCGCCGGTGCANTCGGTCACATCCTTGCCGGTCATCTCGATATGGATGCCGCCCGGATGNGTGCCTTCNGCGCGGTGGATCTGGAAGAAGCTTTCCACCTCCGACAGGACGCGTTCGAACGGACGAGTCTTGTAGCCGTTGAGCGAGATCGTGTTGCCGTGCATCGGGTCGCAGGACCAGACCACCTTCTNGCCCTCGCGCTCGACGGCGCGGATGAGCTTGGGNAGNTGNTCNGCAACCTTCTCATGGCCGAAACGCGCAATCAGCGTCAGCCGGCCGGCTTCATTGGCCGGGTTGAGAATGTCGATCAGGCGGATCAGTTCTTCCGGATCAAGCGACGGGCCGCACTTCNGGCCGATCGGGTTCTTGATGCCGCGGCAGAATTCCACATGGGCGTGGTCCGGCTGGCGGGTACGGTCGCCGATCCAGATCATGTGACCGGAGGTGGCGTAGTAGTCGCCCGACGTCGAGTCCGTGCGGGTCAGCGCCTCTTCATAGCCCAGAAGCAGCGCTTCGTGGCTGGTGAAGAAATCGGTCTCGCGCAGGCGCGGATTGCTTTCCGGCGTGATCCCGATGGCTTTCATGAAATTCATGGTCTCGGAGATCCGGTCGGCGAGCGCCTGGTAGCGTTCCGCCTGCGGGCTGTCCTTGATGAAGCCCAACATCCACTGGTGAGCATTGTCGAGGTTGGCGTAACCGCCCTGCGCGAAGGCGCGCAACAGGTTGAGCGTCGCTGCCGACTGCCGGTACGCCATGATCTGCCGCTCCGGATCGGGAATGCGCGACTTCTCGTCGAAATCGATACCGTTGATGATGTCGCCACGGTAGCTCGGAAGCTCGATGTCGCCCTTCTTCTCNATGTTCGAGGAGCGCGGCTTGGCGAACTGGCCGGCGATACGGCCGACCTTCACCACCGGCTGCTGTCCACCATAGGTCAGGACGACGGCCATCTGCAGGAACACGCGGAANAAATCGCGGATGTTGTCNGCTTCGTGCTCGGCAAAGCTCTCGGCGCAATCACCACCCTGAAGCAGGAAGCCCTGCCCGTCGGCCACACGACCAAGTGCGGTCTGCAGACGACGTGCTTCACCTGCAAAAACGAGCGGCGGAAACTTCTTCAGACGTGCCTCGGTGGCGACCAGTGCGTCAGCATCCGGATAGTCCGGAACCTGCTGGATGGGGAGATCGCGCCAGCTTGAAGGTGTCCAGTTCTTTGCCATTTTTCCAACCCTGTAACTGCATCCGGTCTCGTTACGCGTCCGGACGACATTCTTGGCGGCGGCTTATAAACCCAATGTGGCGGCAAGAAAACCCGGAAATGCCGNGCATTTGCTAGAGACTTGAATCAATGGCTTTCTTGCCACATNAAAAANCCGTTTCAGGCNATTATCGCNCCAATANGCGCTCGAAGATTTCCGCCTCGCCGTCAGCCAGCCGCACCGGACGCGGNTAGACNGGATCGTCNCGNTCCTCGTGGATCGGCAGGTCAAACCCGTCCGTCTCGGAAATGAAGCGGGCAAGCCCCTCNTCNCCNAAGACGGTGAGAAATCCCTGCATTACCGCATCGAGATAGCTTCGGAGAATCGGCGACGGTGCAGCTCCCTCTTCCGGCTCGTAGTCCTGCTCGTAGACGAAGAGCGGGAAGTCGAGCGCGGGGGCGTCATTTGCAAAGGCCAGGTCCGAAGTCGCGATGTCGTTCCGACGATAGAGATTTTCTCTTTCATCGACATCGGGCAGGTTTTTCAGTTTGTCGATCACCAGAAGGCCGTCGATGGATACGCCTTCNGCGCGCTGGGAGGTCAGCACTGCCGGGCCGATNCCNCCGAATTTCGGTGCATGCGCCGGTCGCGGCCGCCACACGCGACGATATCCTGTAAGCCGCGCCGGATAGGCGGTCACGATCTCCGTGCGCAGTGTGGCGCGGTTGACGAGCGAACCNTAGCCGAAATAGCCGATCAGCGGTTCAGTGATGGTGNTAGTTTCAGTCATTGTCTCTCAAGCCCGCCAGAATGGCGGCTTCATAGGTTTTGCAATGGGCTTCGATCCGGTCGCCGATGCGTCCCGTATCGCCATTGACGATATCGCGGGCCGCCCGGTAGTCGAGCGTTCCGTTCTGGCGCAGAAAGTCGCCCAGCTTGCAGGGCCGGAACCAGCCTTCGATCATGCCTGCAAAGGCAACATGCGCGGAGACGGTCGGATCAAGGATCCGGTCGTAGTCGGCATCAAGACCGAACGGACGGCTGAAACGCTGAGCCAAACGTTCTTCTGCAAAAACGTAATTGCGACGGTGCGTNAGCTGTATATCNCCNCCGCCAACCGCAATCTGCCCGCTTTCGTCCGGCAGCCAATANGGTGTCTTNACCCAGGCCAATCGTCCCGCGTCGTAGGCCGCCTGCAGCTTTCGCGCCGATTCCGCGCGGTCCGCCGCAAAAGCCTCGAGCACCGGCTCAAGCCTGCCGCCCGTCTCCCAATGCATCTGGCCCAGCGCTGCGGCCAGAAACACCGGCGGGAAGTCGGCATAGAATTCTTCCCATACGTCGAGCTTGCAGGACAGCCCGCGCTTCTGAGCCTCCGTCACCCCGTCCGGAAAAAGATCGCCACCGTTCTCTTCGAGATGCCGGATGAACGCCGCGCGGTCGATTGCCATGGATCGATCAGACCTTCTCACCGTTCTTGTAGCGATAGCTCGGCTGGTACATCGTCACGAGTTCTTCTGACGCCGTCGGATGAACGGCCATGGTGCGGTCGAAATCGTCCTTGGTGCAGCCGGACTTCAGCGCGATGGCCAGCACCTGCACCAGTTCACCAGCATCATGTCCGAGAATGTGAACACCGAGCACCTTGCGGTCCGAACCGTTGACGACGATCTTCATGATCATCTTCTCGGTGCTTCCCGACAAGGTCGCCTTCATCGGCCGGAACTCGGCACGGTAGACCTCGACAGCATCAAACTTCTGCGCCGCGTCCTCCTCGGACATGCCGACGGTGCCGATTTCGGGCTGCGAGAAGACAGCGGTCGCGATGAGATCATGATCCGGCGATGTCGGATTGTCCTTGTAAACGGTCTCGACGAAACACATCGCCTCATGGATGGCGACCGGGGTGAGCTGCACACGGTCGGTCACATCGCCCAGAGCATAGATGTGCGGCACGTTCGTGCACGAATAGGCATCCACCGGGATCTCGCCCTTCTTTCCGACCGTCACGCCGGCCTTGTCGAGCCCGAGGTTCTCGGTGTTCGGCATACGGCCCAGTGCCAGCATCACCTGATCGACGATCAGCTCATCACCATCGTTGAGGGTTGCCTTGAGACGATCGTCTTCGGTCTTCTCGACCTTGGAGAAGACACTCTGGCAGAGAATCCGGATTCCCTTGTCAGCCATCGCCTTGTGAAGGCCTTCGCGCATATCGCGGTCGAAGCGCGACAGGATTTCCTTGCCGCGATAGACGAGCGTGGTCTCCACTCCGAGGCCGTGGAAGATATTAGCGAATTCGACCGCGATGTAACCGCCGCCCGCGATCGCGATTGCCTTCGGCAATTTGTCGAGGTGAAACGCCTCGTTGGAACTGATGCAAAGTTCGTGACCCGGCAGCGATTCATGCGGATTGGGCCGACCGCCGACGGCAACGACGATGCGCTCCGCGGTCACAGTCTTGCCGGTCGCCTTCAGCAGGATTTCGTGCGGACCGACGAGTTCGGCGCGGCTGTCGATCACTTCCGCGCCCGCATTGTTGAGGCCCTTGCGATAGAGCCCTTCAAGGCGGTCGATCTCCTTGTCCTTGTTGGCAATCAACGTCGGCCAGTCGAACGAACTCTCGCCCACGCGCCAGCCGAAACCGGCGGCGTCGTGGAAGTGCTCGGGGAACTGCGAGGCATAGACGAAAAGCTTCTTGGGCACGCAGCCGCGGATCACGCAGGTGCCGCCATAGCGATACTCTTCGGCGATCGCGACCTTCTTGCCGAGGCTTGCAGCCACGCGACCGGCGCGCACGCCACCCGAACCGCCTCCGATGACGAAGAGATCGTAGTCGTATGAAGCCATGTGCGGGTCCTTTCGCCGTTTCATCCTGAGGCGGACTGCTGACAGTCGGCCTTTCAGTCAAGGACCGTCAATATAGGCACGACTCACGAATAAAAAGCCCCGGAGGTCATCCGGGGCTTCTCAAGAAACGGTGATGCGTGTGTGACGCGCCTTATTGGGCCTTCGGCTCTTCAACAAGCTTCGGACGGTCGCCGAGCTTCTCGTGCAGCTTGGTGGCAACCTGCTGGGCCATGTCGCGCTGGATGCCGTTCGACCAGATTTCAGCGGCCTTGAGCAATTCGCGAGTCACCAGCGGACCGTTCTCCAGAAGCTTGAGACCGGCGCCCGACTTGTAGAAGTCGGCGATCGTGGTCAGCTCTTCCTCGGTGAAGGTCTTGGCATAGATCGCTGCCGCTTCCTTCTCGAGATCACCGCGACGGCTCGCGAGCGAGATCGCCACTTCGTCAACGGTCTCGTCAATCTCGGGCTGAATGTCCGGCGTTGCCTGGATCAGGTTGCCCTTGAGCTGCAGCGCAGCATTGAGAAGAATCGCATCGAACTCGTCGGTAGCGTGCAGGGCTGTGATTGCCTGACGCGCAGCAGCAAGATGGGATTCGGAAGGCTCCTGGGCGAAAGCCGGAGCGCCTGCGGTCATAACCGCGGCGATCATCAGTCCGGCGCACCCCGTCTTCACGCGCATGATAATCGACATATTGAATTCACTCCCGTCAAATTTATGCGTTGAGCATCCGCACGCCCGCCGGTGAGGCGATAATGGCTGCGGTTGCCATATTCAGAAACAGTCCATGTTCGACCACGCCCGGAATCGCCGCCAGACCATTTGCCAGCGCTTCTGCATCGGGAATACGGCCAAATGATGCATCCAGAATGAAATGTCCGCCATCCGTAAGATAGGCTTCGGAGCGGTCTTCACGCTGGCGCTGACGCTGAACGATATCGCCGGACAGGCCGAGCCCGTTTGCCAGCGCCTCGATGTGGATGAGCGTCGAAGCCATGCCGAAGGGCATTACCTCGATCGGCAGCGGGAACGCGCCGAGTTCGTCGACGACCTTGCTCTCGTCGGCGATGACGATCATCCGGTCGGAGGCCGCCGCGACGATCTTTTCGCGCAGATGTGCGCCGCCGCCGCCCTTGATCAGGTTCAGCTTCGGATCGACCTCATCGGCCCCGTCGATGGTGAGATCGAGCTGTGGCAGCTCGTCGAGCGAGAAAAGCGGAACACCGAGTTCCAGGCACAGCCGCGCTGTGCGCTCGGAGGTGGGCACGCCCTGGACTTCAAAGCCCTCGGCAACCTTCTCGCCCAGAAGCTGAACGAATTCCTCCGCGGTCGAGCCGCTGCCGATTCCCAGCCGCATGCCGTTTTCGACCTGATCGAGTGCAACTTTTGCAGCTGCAATTTTTAGACTTCGGGCGTCCATTTCGCTCCGCCTGTTGAACAATTCGGTCGCTGTTAGCATGCCGTGATGCGATCCGCAAAGGCTTGGCGGCCCGCTTTTTCCCGTAACGACCGATGCCGCCGCCCTTTGCGCAGGCTTCCCTGCCCTGTTAAGCGCATAATGACGCCATCATCTGCCCCCGCCAATCATCCGATCGGAACCCACCGCATGACCGCTCCCACGATCCTCTTCGACCTTGACGGCACGCTGCTGTCCACCGCGCCCGATCTGCTGGCGAGCCTCAATTTCGTCATGGAGCAGGAGGGGCTCCGGCCNCTGACACAGGCTGAGGTCGGCTACCAGTTCGGCCAAGGCGCGCGCGCCATGATCATCCACGCCTATAAGCACAATGCCGCTCGTGCGGACGACGGTCATCTCGCCGCACTGACGGAGCGTTTTGTCCAGCACTACGCGGACAACATGCCCGGCCAATCGGCCCTGTTCCCGGGATTGGCGGAGGCCATGGCCCGGCTTGAGAATGCCGGCATGACGCTCGCCGTCTGCACCAACAAGCGTGAGGAACTCGCAAGCAGGCTGCTCGACGGACTGGATCTGAGCCGCCGCTTTGCCGCGATTTGTGGGGGCGATACAT
Source organism: Hoeflea sp. (assembly GCA_002707605.1). Classification (GTDB taxonomy): domain Bacteria; phylum Pseudomonadota; class Alphaproteobacteria; order Rhizobiales; family Rhizobiaceae; genus Pseudohoeflea. Next base: position 7,349 of record PANK01000006.1, on the reverse strand, counting down.
TCCCTGTCCGCAAGCCGGATGGAAAACACCTCACCATGACCGTCGAGCGCGCTGGCGGCGATCCTTCGCGTGCCGTCATGATCGGCGATTCATCGAGCGACATCCTCGGCGCGAAGGACGCAAACATGCCTTCCATCGCAGTCCCTTTCGGTTACACCGACAAACCCGTGGAAAGCTTCGGACCGGACCGGATCATTGAGGCTTATTCCGAACTGACAGCTGACCTCGTGGAAGACTTGCTGAACGGCGGGGCCTGAACCTAGCGCGTCATACGCTCTGGCGACGTCGAGATCATCACGACAGATAGCCCCTCCATCTGCCTGAGACCGCAGCTTTCGAGCATGGCGCGCGAGGGAATATTGTCCGGCGCCACGAATTCGATTGTCGCCGTCGCACCGAGCTCTTCGACTGCCGCCAGATTGCAGATTGCATCGACCTGCTTGCCGAGGCCTATTCCGCGGAGTTCGGGTGCCACGCCGATCAGTCCCACCCAGGCAGCACCGGCAAACGGGCTCCACGAGTTGTGCGTCATCGCGGAAAATCCCGCCGCCGCAATCCGCCCGTCAGCAAACGTCAGAACGACGAGGCGAGCGGGAAACAGATGTCCGCACAGCGCGTCCGTGGAGAAAGGCGAAATCCCCTGCTCGGACAGAAACCGCTGAACCGCTTTGGCGGTCGCAAAGCTCGTATGGACGCCCTCCAATCGGCTGATGCCATCCGGCAGGGAACGCTGGGCGATGGGGCCGCAGACATCGCGTATCGTGGCGCTCTCCGCCTTGAAGATGTCCCAGTAATGAAGGGTCGGATGGAAGTCCGCAAATTCCTCCCGGGCGCGCTCGATCGTGGAATGGTCGACGCCGCGGAGCGTGACCGCACCTTCCGTCTCCATCACATCTCTCAGGCGTCCCCAGCCCAGTTGATCCGGATTGTCACTGGAAAACGTTCGCGCATGAATGACGGCACCGGCAACGTCGGCGAGCTCGGAAGCCTGCCGGTCACGCATCTTTTGCAGCGACTGTATTTTCGCATCGCCAAAATAGGGGGAATCATCTGTCAGCACGCGTGCATCCTCCCTGCGGCCGAACTCGCGACTTCATATTGAATTCTATTGATACATTGTTTTGGGATGCGTCGTAATGGCAGTTCGCCGCGCGCTGACTTGCTGCCGATGCGAAAGACGAACAAGAGCGCCCGAAGTTTTCGAAAATGCGCACAACAAAGCAGCTGCGGAGGAGACCGCACGTCCACAAGATCACTGAGTTACATCGGTAAAAATGGTGGGCGCGACAGGGATTGAACCTGTGACCCCTGCCGTGTGAAGGCAGTGCTCTCCCGCTGAGCTACGCGCCCAAGCCCTTGTTTTCCGGGCTTGCGGCGCGCTTATGCCTCACCCGACTTGCCGTTGCAAGCAGAACATTGCGGAAACATGCAGAAGGTCGCGGGGGAAAATTGGGGGAAAGGGGGAAAAGCCGTTCTCCACGAGTTCTGCGTCAACAGAAATCTGACTCTGTGGAAAACGCGATGTATTGAAGCCGCCTATTCTCGGCGCTCCCATGCGGGCGGCGTGAGGCTGAGTTCCATCACGCCGCCACAGTCCTTACAGCGGAACGTGCGACCCACGAACGTCTCTCCGGCCGGGCGGGTTGAGGGATCGAACGGGCGCGAGGCCTGGCACCGCCGGCAATATCCAGTCAGCGTGTGCCGGTAGCGGATCAGGTCGCCGAATGTTGTGATGGAAATCTGGCCGTCAGACATCGGGTCGATATAGGCCCGGCAAGCTTCAGCGTCTAGGCATCTATCCCGCTGCCGCTAGGTGTGCCGCCTCAATCTCAGCCATCTCGATCAGATAGCGCAATAGTGCGCCGCGCTGCCCAATCTTGCGGTCCACCTCGCCCGCCAGAACCCGCAGGATCTTCGCAATGCGCTCCGGTTCGCTCTGCTTCATGACCTCGCCCCTCGCATGAAACTGGAATGATCCACCGCAATCATCCCCCGGCGCATCCTTAGTCATTTTCGGTCAAAACACAAAAAAAAGCCCCGCCACCGTTTCCGGAAGCGGGGCAGTTTGTGTTCGGGGGAGGGAACACGTCACGAGTTGCAGGTTGAACCTGCGGAGTGCCGGTAGGCCGACCGGCGGCGGAACCCGTCCTTCTGGGACGGAATATCTATCTCTTCATTGCGTCTCCGAAATGCCGGATCTCGCCACGCAGCTCACGCATCTCGTAGGCGAGCTTTTCGCCGGTCTCGACCATTTTGTGCCCGACGGCACGGGAGGCCTTGGCACGCTCATTCGCATCCTCATTGTACTCACGGATTGCTGCCGCCAGTTCAGTGACAGCACCCGGATCGACGAGCGCGCCTGCGACTTCGAAGGTCTTCTCCTTCGGTGTGGGCGAACGCTTCCCCCACCAAAGACCAAAAGCGGCCAGTATTCCGAGAATTCCCGCTCCTACCAGATTGGCGAACCCAATCGCCGCATCAGATTGAAGTCCCAGCATTCCTATTACCCTCGCGTCTCGTTGCCCCGACGTCCGCAAAGGCGCGGAATGTATTGAGCAGTTCAAAGAATGTGGCCGTCGAGTACATCGCGAAGGCGGTGCCCAGCGCATCACCCTGCTGCCAAGCAACGAACGTACCGAGGGCGACCTGCCCCCAGAACATCGCCGAGATGACAGACGTCAGGCCCCGAAGATGGGGAGAGTAAGGAAAACGGTCCTGAAATGTGCCATTGACGATCAGCGCGAACAATCGACCCAGCCCGAGCCCCACACAGATGACGCCCCATGTCTGCTCGCTCGCTATGCGGCTGAGCATGGCGAAAGCCGCCGAGTTGTCAAAGAGACCGTCGGCCGATGTCATGGCCCAGGACCAAGCGATCAACGGCCAAACCATGATCCATTCCGAGGCTCGGGTGCCGAAATGGCGGTAGATGCCGTCGGCGACACGGAGAATTACCATCAGCTCCCCTCCCCGGTATTGAGGGCGTCGTTGATCCAAGCGCCGCAGTCGTCCGCCTGACGGTCACGATTGTCCGCAACGATCTCCCAGCGCCTTTGCGTCCAGCGTGCTTTCTCGCCGATCTTGGGAACGACCCGCTCCATGTGTGCGACGCAGGCTTCCGGCGCCACCTGCTTTGGCGCTTCGACTTCTGCCGCGCCACGGGCTTTAGCCGCAGCCTCGAGTCTTTGCTCAGTCGTCTGGCATGACGCCCCCATCAGCGCGATCGTCGCCAGTGTGATGATCACTGCTCGAGCCATTGCACATCTCCCTCTGTCCAGACCGCCCCGTCATCCGAGGTGTCTTCGCTGATCCGCTTTTCGAGTTTGGCACGGGCATCGCTCAGGGCAGTCTTCGCTGCCATGGCACGCTTGCGGGCTTCTTCGGCCGCCTGATCCGCTGCATGGCGGAGAGCGCGTTCCCTTGCCAGCCGGGCCTCCAGAGCTGCAATCTCCGCCTTGTCGACAAGCCCCTTGGTCGCCCGGCGAACCTCATCAGCAGCAAAGGAATGGACACGACCGGTGGTCAGATCGCCGATGACTGGAATGCTCGTGAGGAATGGGATCCGGGAGGCGCCAGGCAGCCCCTCGTAGTAGACGAGCAGCAAAGCGATGATGCACGCAGGCAGGCCGACGGCTCGAACGATCGCTGCTATGATTGCCATCAGCGTAGCCCCTGCATGCAAAGCGCCTTTTCACGAGCGCGGCGATTGACCAATCCTCGGATCACGCGGCCGCCGGCCTTGTTCCACCACGTCAGCGCCTCACAGCCGCCGGCGATGTTGCCGGCATTGAGTCGTCGGACCGCCGTGCTCTTGCCGATGGCGCCGATACCGCAGTTGAAGGCAGTGGAGGTATAGGCGGCATCTCGCTCCGGCGTTAGCCTGGTCGAGATCGTCACTGGCGTGAAATACCGATGCAGCCCGTGTCGGTACTCCGCGACCTCGTTCCGAAGCAGATCGAGGCATAGCTCGTCACTCATGATGAGACCGGCATAGACACCACGGGTCGAACCGTAGCAGATCGTCCAGACCCCCACGATGTCACGATAGGCGACGTTGCGCTTCCCCTCCTCCTTGGCGATATGAGGAACCGCGACCTGTAGTGTCTCCCGCTCGGTCGGTCCGCGAGCATGGGCGTAAGATGTCAGGACAAAGGCGAGCGCGAGCCCGATGATCGCCACGGCGATGATGCGCAGCCATTCCCGCCACTTAGAATCCCCCTGCTGGAAGACGCGGCCGAGGATGCCGGCGAGCAGGAAAAACACGCCGAGTGTCCATGCAAGGCGCGGGTCGTAGTCGCGTCCGGTGATCGCGTACCAGGCCTCGGGGATGATGAGGATCAGCAGGCCGATGACCTGCATCCAGAACGAAAGCGAGATGGAAACGACGCGCTTCCAGTTTTCAACGAGCTTCATGGCTCTCTCCTGTTGGTGGATAGGTTCCAGGCACGCCGGAGCACCCGGCGCCAGTCGGCGACGAGTTGCATGAGGTTCTCCTGTCGTGAGTGTCAGGCCATCCGGGCCCTACGTATTGTCGGTGCTGGTGACACCTTGCATGTAATCATATGCATGGGTTGCGCCCGTCGTGCGGTTATGGGCAGCGGAGCCCGAGTAGGCAGCGGGCGTGTTGATCCCGATACGGGTTGCACCCGTTGCGGCATTGAGCCTGATGCGGTTGTCTTTCAAGAAGAGATAGTTGTCGATGGACGTTCCGGTCACAGCGATGCCCTGGATTGTCGCAAGAGCACCGTGCCCGAGAAGATAGATATCTTCGGCGTGGATGTTTCCGTAGTTGGTGGAGAAAACGCCGATCTCACGGAAATAGGCGTGCCCCCCGGAGATTTTTGACCACTCGCCGAACCCTTCCGGCCCGCCGTCCAGATCCCAGCCACGATCCACAGCAAGCGCCGTGCAATTCGTCCAGTGGTGGCCCTGCGCATCGTCATTGGCAGTGGCGCCGGCCGCGGCCTTGACCACGAAAGCCTTCTGGAGGTGCGCTGCCCTTGTGTTGTAACTGGCAATCTCCACAGGGGCGCCCCCTTCGAGCACCGTATGAACGATACCCAGCCCCTGATAGGCACCGTATCGCCCCGCCACGCTGACATTATCGAGCGAGCCTTGACGGATGTTCACCAGTTCGAGTTGGGCGCCGGTGCCGCCGTTGAGGGTCGACGTCGGGATGATATTGACGTTTTTCAGGTCCACGCCCGGGGAATGCGACCCGCTGTCCCCGCCGGCGGCTTTCAGGGTCAGCGGAACGTTTCCGCTATTGTAATCCACGAAGATCGCGAGGTTCTGGAGGCAATACTGATCGGCCTGCCAGCCGATGGGGTTGTCCGGGTTCATTCCCTCCAGGGAAACGCGACCACCGGCCTTCAGGACAAGCCCGCTTCGGGTGCCGAAGCCTTCGATATAGGCGCCAACCTGGGAGGCGGCATAATTGGCGATGATCGCGGTATCGACGGAATAGTATTGATCGAAAAGGCAGGGCTTGCCGCTGTCGAACATCTTCTGGACGGCGACGTTGTCGGTCGAGGTTGCACCCGGCGTCGAGGAGCCGCCCTTTGCACCGAAGTTCTCCGGCGTCACCAATGCGCGAGTGCGAAACAGGAAGTCGAGCTTGGCTTTGTCGCCAGCGCCCATGAGGCCTGCGTTGTATGGACCTGCCAGGTTCATTTGCTCGCTCCCATCACTTCAAAACCCACGTCAGCATCCATCTCGACCGAATGCAGCAAACCAACGTCCTGGAGAGCCTGTCTCACCGCAGCTTCCATGCTCGGGCGAACAGCAAGGATCGCGTGAAAGCGCGTGTCGATTTCAGGCGCTTCGATCTCTTCACCGTCCTCATCATAAGCACCGGGGCTGATGATGCGCGGACCGCTCGGGAAGAACGCATGCTGTTCCGAGGCCAATTGCCATTGCAGGTCACCGTTCTCATCTGGAGCCAGCAGCACGAACCGCTGGTGTTCGGGCAGTTCCGCAGCGGCAATCGCGGCGTTCATGGCATCCTGTTCGGTGTCAGCGCGGAGATTTATGTAGACGTAACTCATGCTGGTAGCTCCACTACGCTGGCGTTAGGGAGGCGCGGCGACCAGTAGATCAGCCGTTTGGCATGGCCGTTTAGACCCGTGTTGGCGGCGTAGTTTGCCCCGATCATAAGTCGTGTAGCAGCCAATGGAGGATCGAACGTGTTGTCTGTGACAGCCCCTGCACCGTTGGCAGCGGCAGCAACATCATCTTCAGCAAAGGCGACAGCAGCCTTAATGCGGTTCGATGCTTGGTTGCCCATGTTTAGGTATGTCGTGTCCGTTCCCGCGCCGTTATTCTTGGTTCCAAAGAACTGCAGGAGGGTCCCGTTATTGACGTATAGTCCCAGGCGATTGTTCGCGGTTCCATCGTCGATACTCCAAGCACCCATTGAAGCGCCATCGCCGAAGTCTCCTTCGAAATAGACAGTGCCGATACCTTGTCTATACCAGCCGGCAACCGGAACGGTTGCATTGTCAGCAGCTCTGGTGACAGGCGAAGAAGTCGCGAGGATATAACTTGACGCATAGGAGCCGATCTCCATTTGCGCACCCCAGGCATACAGGTAAGCCGAACCGTCGCCATCGTAGATCACCGAACCCGCATCATCCACAAAAGCTATTGAAGGCTGCACGCCGACGGCTGCATCTGTGGTTTTTGGAATGCCCGAGATGATGCAATGATACCAACCGTCCCGGCATTTACGAATAGACACGGTCGCACTACCCGCAGCGCCCCCCACAACGGCGGAAGTAACTGTCCCCGCAAGCAGATCAAAATTTGCATACAGAGAGTTGCCACTATATGCGCTAATCTGAAGCCGAACTTTAGTCTGTGTTCCAGCTTTGAGGTACACAGAGAATGTCGAATGGGCGTTCTTTGCAATCAACCCCAGATTACCAGTTTGGACACTGTGGAAGCCTGACGAACTGTCTTCTGTGATGGTGTCAGCGGTCAGAGTGCCATCAGGTGCAACCATCGTGTTGGGGCTTACAGTAGCTCCCAACTTGCCCCACGCAGCATTGTCGAACTGCTCACTGTAGATCGCATAGTTCGTAGATGTACCCTCGACCAGCAATCCAAGGGCCTCGCCGGTTGCCGGGTCGAACTCGAAACGAGGCTCGTCAATGGCGGCTGTTTTGAGTAGCCCAGCCCCATCGAAGTAAGTGCCGGTTGAGGCGCGAGTGAACGTGCCGATCAGGCCGCCTGGACCGGTGAGGTTAAGATCCAGGCTGGGAACAGCATCGACAATGTCGAGCGGGTCGAGATCCGGGAACTGCTGATCTGGAGCTTGCCCCGTAAGGTTGATCGTCCAGTTGGCGACG
>PANK01000005.1 GCA_002707605.1 Hoeflea sp. | reverse complement strand
TTTGACTGGAGGTCAATCATGAACATCAAGAGCCTTCTCCTCGGCTCCGCTGCAGCTCTCGTTGCAGTTTCCGGCGCTCGCGCTGCCGATGCCATCATCGTTGCTGAGCCTGAGCCCGTTGAATATGTCCGCGTTTGCGACGCATTCGGCACCGGCTACTTCTACATCCCGGGCACCGAAACCTGCCTGCGCATCAGCGGCTACGTCCGTTTCGACGTTTTCGGCGGTGAGCTGTTCGAAAACACCTCGGCTACCGGTGACGGCACCTACAACATCAACACCCGCTTCACCCTGCGCACCTCGACCGCTTCGGAAACCGAACTCGGCACCCTGCGCACCTACACCGAGACCCGTTTCAACTACGGCGACACCGACACCGTTGCCGGTTACGACAACGACACCGCTATCCAGCTGAAGTTTGCCTGGATCCAGCTCGGCGGCCTCCGCGTTGGTAAGGACGAGTCGTTCTTCTCGACCTGGACCGGTTATGCCGGCGCAGTCATCAACGATACCCCGCTCGGCGGCTACGGCCCGTTCGACACCAACCTGATCAGCTACACCTACAACGGTGGCGCTTTCCGCGCTGGTATCGCTCTTGAGCAGGGTGTAACCGACACCGTCGTCACCGCTACCGGCGTTCGCGCTGGCTGGGGCATCGACGACTACATGCCGCACGTTGTTGTCGGTCTCGGCACCACCTTCGGCATGGTTGACCTCTCGGCCGTTGCCGCTTGGGACAGCCGTGACGACCTCGCAGGCGTCAACTACGGCGGCTGGGCTGGCAAGATCCGTGCAGACGTCGCATTCAACGATGCCTTCTCGGTCTTCGCAATGCTGATGTACGGTGAAAACTCCTCGGGTTACACCACCTGGCGCAACGGCGCTTCCACCGACGACACCTTCGGCGTCACCGGCGGCTTCTCCTACGCGTTCTCGGAAAAGGCTTCGCTCAACACCCAGATCGATTGGGTTGATGGCAACGCCGGTAACGACGACGAGTGGGCCCTCACTGCCAACGTCGCATACGAACTGGTTCCGGGTCTCGTGATCACTCCGGAAGTCCAGTACATCGACTTCGGCAACGGCGTCGACGGCTTCGGCGGCGGCGTGCGCGTTCAGCGCTCGTTCTAATAAAGAACTCTCTAAAACGAATAGTTCTCCGGCGTGATATATTCACGCCGGAGAATATTAGTTAGTATGTAAGGTTTTGTACTGGGCGGGGCAGAAACCTTACAAAACGAGTTGCATTCATTGACAAGCCCCAATTTTATTCTCGGCGGGATAAATGAGAGTACAGGCAGAAGTTTTCTGGGCGGAAATACCACTTCTTCGTTCACTCAAATCGCCGGTGAAGGACACGTTTCCACGCTGGGCGATTTTTGGCGCCTATACTCCGACATTCTATGGGAAAACGGCAAACACAAGAGCACCTGCAAGCTCTTCGTGCTCGAAGCCGATGACTTCCTCCGCTCCAACGGTATTGCCGATTTCAGCGATTCCACAGTCGACGCGCTCGTCGGCTATTATCGCAAGAAGGGTAACAAGAACTCCACGATCAACCGCAAACTTGCAGCCATTTTCAAGCTGCTGAAGAAAGCGGAACGGGGGGGACACATCGCCAGGTTACCAACATATCTAAGGCTGAGAGAGCGCAACAACCGCGTCCGCTTCCTGACAGCGGACGAAGAGCGGCGAATCTTCGATTCGATCGGCTCGCGCAACCTTCAGCACAAGCTGTTGGCAATCTTCCTGATCGACACCGGCGCGCGTGTCGGCGAGGCCTTGGCGCTGAAATGGGCCGACGTCCAGAATGGCAACGCAACATTCTGGATCACCAAGTCCGGTCGCAGCCGCACCATTCCACTGACACAACGTGCACTCGACGCCATCGAGGCGTGCCGCGAGTTTGGCCCTGCTGCTGGGCCTTTCGTCAAAGTCCCCTACCAGAACTTCAAATACAATTGGGATACCGCCAAGAAGGAGTGCGGTCTGGAAAGCGACCCGAACATGGTGCCGCACATCCTGCGTCACACATGCGCCTCGCGTCTCGTCCAAGCGGGCATAGATCTGCGCCGTGTGCAGACCTTCCTCGGTCACCAGACGATCCAGATGACATTACGCTATGCGCATCTGGCGACGAATGACCTTCAGCAGTGCGCCAGGGCACTCAACTCCCTGCAGCACTAGGGACTTCTTGCGCTCGATAGCCGCCTTCCGGGCCGTGCCGAACGATTTTGGTGCGGCCTTTGGTCATTTTGACACCTGGTTCACGGACACATAAATTTACTCAACGTTTTTGTTACCTGAACCAACAGATTTCGACGTTTCCGACGCGGCACCGTCTCTGCTAAGGAAACTCCTTTCACCAAGTTGTTTCCAAGCGCGCTCGGAGCCTCATCATGAACCGCAAACAGCGCAGGCTGTCGGCGAAATCCGGTCCCCGTCCGAGCCAGAAATCTGCCGAACTCGACCAGGCGGCCCAACGCGCCGCCGCCTTCTATCAGGCCGGACGCGCGCAGGAATGCGAAGCGATGTGCCGCCAGATCCTCGATGTCGATGAAGGTCACGATGAAGCCAATCTGCTCGTGGGAATCCTGCTTATCAGCGCGGGACGCCATGAGGACGCCCTCCCCTTCCTCAAGACCTCGCTTGCGCGCAACCGCAAGAACCCTTTCACCCATGCCAATCTCGGTCTGGCACTGTTCGAGGTCGGCCGGCCCTACGAAGCGCGCGAAAGCCTGCAGACGGCTATCAGGCTGCAGCCGAATTCGCCGGAAGCCCTCGCAAATCTGGCCAATCTCGAAGCGAGCCTCGGCAATATCGAACGCGCCGTTGCGCTTCACCAAAAAGCACTCGCGCTGCAGCCGCGGAANCCTGTTCTCAAGGCCAATCTCGGCGGCGCATTNTTGCGCTCGGGNGANCTCGACAAGGCCTCTACCATTTTTCGCGAACTGCTGGACGCTAACCCGGAAGATCGCAACGCAGCCTACGGGCTGGGTCTCTCTGCCCGCGATTCGGGAGATCTGAGCGAGGCGGAAGCGAGTTTCCGCAACGCGATGGCGGGCGATGACATTCATCCTGACGCAGCCCTGCAGCTCGCCTGGATGTCCGATGGCCTCGACGAGCATGAGGCGGACCGCGTGCGCCAGGCGACGACAGAAGACGCCCATGAACGCATGGTTCTCGATTTCGCGATCTCCAAGATCGCCCATGACGGCGGAGACTATGCTGAAGCGGCAAAACACCTGCGCGCCGCAAACACCGCCCGTCGCAGCGAGTTGAAATTCGACTTTGCGAGGGTGGAAGCGGATTTCGAAGAGACAATGTCGGTTTTCAATGCCGAGTTCTTTGAAAAGCGCCAGGATTTCGGCCACTCCGACGAGACGCCCGTCTTCGTTCTCGGCATGCCGCGTTCCGGCACATCACTGGTCGAACAGATTCTCGCCAGCCATCCGGATGTCTATGGCGCCGGCGAGCTCACGACACTGCGTGAGATCGGCGGCATGGCGCGCGGCTCCGGGCCGCAGGCCTCTCCACCGCAGTTTGCGGCAGCGCTCTCGAAAGGCGCATCGGCGACGCTGGGGCGCAACTATGTCCGCGCTGTGCGAGAACTCGATAAGGATTCGCGCTTCATCGTCGACAAATTGCCCGGCAACTTCATGCTGATCGGGCTGATCCGCATGATCCTGCCGAACGCACGCATTGTTCATTGCACCCGCGATCCCCGCGAGACCTGCCTGTCGATCTATCGGACTTATTTCTCGGGTGACGGCTTGGCCTTCGCCTACGACCTCGATGAACTCGTGCAATATTACGGCCTCTACGCCCGCATGATGGATCACTGGCACGCGCTGTTTGGCGACGTCATCATCGAAGCCAGCCATGAAAAGCTGCTGCGCGATCCGGAGGGCGAGATCCGCGCGCTTCTTTCCGCCTGCGATCTGGAATTTGTCCCGCAATGCCTGGAGTTCCACAAGACTCGTCGCGACGTGCGTACGGCGTCCTCGGCCCAGGTGCGCAAGCCGCTCTACGACCCATCGAAGAAGGGCTGGCGCAAATATGCCGAGTATCTGCCGGAACTCGAGGCGCTCGGCGCGCTCGCCCAGTCCGCTTAACCCGCTTGTGTTGCGATAAAGAAGGGCAATGACGCTGCGCCGCCGATCAGCAGGATCGCGCCCAGCGCGAACAACCCGTCGCGCGCCAGCAATGCAATGGCCATCAGGCTCACCGCCGTTCCCAGCACCGACGAACTGAACGGCACAAATTCCAGAAACGGCATCGCCAATCCGCAGAGCAGGCAGGCGAGATGAAGAACCGACGCGGCAGGCCGGTGCACCAGAAGCGTCAGCCTCTGCCCCGTGATCGCGTCGATGAAACGGGCAGGCTTGCGGAGCCACTCGGCCCCGCTTTGCAGCTTCTCGCGTGTCAAACGGCGACGCTTGATCCAGTCCGGCATCCACAGATGGCTGCGGCCAAGCAGGATCTGTACTGAAATCAGTGCGATCGTCAGCCCCAGTATGCTCGAAAGGCCCGGGATGCCGGAAAGCGGTGTCACCACAATGAGCGCCGGCACCAGAAGGACGGCGGTCAGCGAGTGTTCGCCCGCCGTGTCCAGAATATCGGAAAGCGTGACCTCGTTGCCGTGACCTGCATTGCGTACGGCGTCGAGCACGCCCGTAATCTCACCCATTGATGTACCGCATATTAGAATGTCTCCCGGGGAGGATAATGCCCCGCGCGTCTGAGCGTTCCGACCGTGGCATCTCGCCTCTCTTTCCCACAGACCTGTCACAGATCTGCAATCGAACCGTCACACTCCTGAGAACTGAATCCGGTCTAAGCGTGGCAGAAACTGGCGGAGACGGGGCAAAAGATGATCGAGAAGACCTACCGGACGATGTTTCTGTCGGATGTGCATCTCGGCACACCTGACAGCCAGGCCGCCATGCTGGTCGACTTCCTCCGCGAACACCGCGCCGAAACAATCTACCTCGTCGGGGACATCGTCGATTGCTGGCGGATGAAGCGAAAAGGCTTCTACTGGCCGCAGGCCCATAATGATGTCGTCCAGAAACTGCTGCGCCAGGCGCGCAAGGGCACCCGCATCATCTACATACCCGGCAATCACGACGAAATGCTGCGCCATTATCAGGGCATCCATTTCGGTGGTATCGAAGTGCGTGAGCGCGCGGTTCACGTGACGGCCGACGGCAAGCGCCTGCTGATCGTCCATGGTGACGAGTTCGACATGGTGGTCCTCAATCACCGCTGGCTCGCTCACCTGGGCGACATTGCCTATGGCCTCGCCATGTGGGCCAACAAATGGCACAACCGCATGCGCCAGATCCTGCGCCTGCCCTACTGGTCATTTTCCCGCTGGGCCAAAAGCAAGGTCAAGCGCGCCGTCAGCTTCATGTCCGATTTCGAGGCCGTTCTTGCGGAAGAAGCCCGCAAGGAAGGTGCCGATGGCGTTGTCTGCGGCCATATCCACCATGCCGCCAACGAGATGCATGACGGTATTCGCTACATCAACACCGGCGACTGGGTTGAAAGCTGCACGGCGGTAGTCGAGCACGAAGACGGTCGCATCGAAATCATCGACTGGTCGAAAAAGATTGCCGAACGCATGCGCCGCCCGAAGGCCGTCGCACGGACGAGCTCTGTCTCCGCGGCACACCAGAACGAAGCCGCCTGAGCCATTCCATAAGGAAGCCATAAGATGAGCATCACCGACACCGCATCAGGCTCCTCGATCGGACACAGGATCGACAGTGCCGTCGTCCGCTCGTCCAAACTTTCACGCTCCGGCATCCTGGAACATACGTTTTCGGCGGCTTTCCGGGGCCTTGTCTATCCGCAGATCTGGGAAGACCCCGTTGTCGATATGGCCGCACTCGCCCTCAAGCCGAGTGACGACGTGATCGCCATCGCTTCGGGCTCCTGCAACGTCATGTCCTACCTGACGGCGGAGCCTACGAGCATAACCGCTGTCGATCTGTCACCAGCCCATGTCGCACTTGGCCGGCTGAAAATCGCTGCAGCCCGGCATTTGCCCGATCAGAAGAGCTTCGAGAACTTTTTCCGACACGGCAATCTAAAATCCAACACCCGGCTCTATGATCGCTATCTCCGCGATCGGCTGGATGCCGCGACGCGCGCCTACTGGGATGGCCGGGACGCACTGGGGCGCCGGCGGATCACCCGTTTCACCCGCGGCTTTTACCAAGCAGGCCTGCTCGGCCGCTTCATCGGGACGGCTCATCTCGTCGCAAAACTCTATGGCGTCGACCCGAGAGAACTGCTGACCGCTGCAACGATCGAGGAACAACGCGCCTTCTTCGAAAACCGCATTGCGCCGATCTTCGACAGCCGCAGCTTCCGACTCCTGACCAGCCTGAAGGCTTCGCTCTTCGGACTTGGCATCCCACCCGCCCAATACGAGGCGTTGGCCGGCGACGAGGCCGGGAACATGACCCGCGCGCTCAAGGTACGCACCGAGCGGCTGGCCTGCGGTTTTGATCTCAGTGAAAACTACTTTGCCTGGCAGGCCTTCGGCCGCGGCTACGGCCCCGGAGCCAATGCCAGCCTTCCGCCTTACCTCCGGCGCGATTGCTTTGATACGGTTCGCAAGAATGCCCAGAAACTCACGATCCAGAACGAGAGCCTGACGGAACTTCTCCGCCAGAAGCCTGACAGCTCTCTGGACGCTTATGTCCTGCTCGACGCCCAGGACTGGATGACCGGTCAGCAACTCAGCGAATTATGGGCACAGATCACCCGGACCGCCCGCCCCGGCGCCCGCGTGATCTATCGCACCGCCGCAGGCCCCTCGCCGCTCCCCGGCAAAGTGCCCGCCGCCATTCTCGACCGGTGGACGTATCGCGCTGAAGAGAGCGCTCACCTCACGCGACAGGACCGCTCGGCAATCTATGGCGGTTTTCACCTTCATGTTCTCAAGGAGCTGTGAGGATGTCGGACCTCCTGCCTGCCACGCAACCAACCGCCACTCTGATGGACGGCATCTACCGCTATCAGCGCCATATCTATGATGTCAGCCGGCGCTACTATCTGCTTGGGCGAGACCGGATGATTGCCGAGCTTGATGTGCCGGCTGGCGGGAGCGTGCTGGAAGTCGGCTGCGGTACCGCGCGAAACCTTGTCGCGATTGCCCGCGCTTACCCCAACGCCCAAGTCTACGGCATCGATATTTCCACGGAGATGCTGAAATCCGCAGAAGCGAACGTGCGGCGGGCGGGGCTCCAGTCCCGGATCCACTCCATCCATGGCGATGCAGCTCATATCGATGCCCAAGGCCAGTTCGGCCTGCGCGGCTTCGATCGTATCGTCTTTTCCTATTCGCTCTCGATGATCCCACCCTGGCGTCAGGCTCTTGCCTCGGCAGTCGACAATCTCGCTCCCGGCGGCGAGATCCATATCGTCGACTTCGCGGGCCAGCGCGACCTGCCGGCCTGGTTCGGCCGGGGCCTCAAGACGTGGCTCGATACGTTTCACGTCTCGCCCCGCCTGGAGCTTAATACCGAGCTCGCGCTGCAGTCAGCCCGTGTGGGCGGCAGCGCCCGCGTCCGCTCGATCTATCGTGATTACGCCGTCATGGGGCGCCTGAAACGCGGGCCGCTTCGTTAAAATATTAACGATCTGAGCCAGTTTTCGTTTACGCGAAACCGCCTCGCGGAAGAAAATGTGAATTAAATCACGTTTCTTTGATCCCAGCCTCCCCGCGAAAATAATCATTTATTTTCATATTCTTATCTCACAAGCCTCTGCAATGTGAACGTTGCAAGAGGCCATATCTTGTCTTGCGGGTCTGAGGAAAATGGGAACGAAATCGATAGTCCAATCGTTAACAGTTCGAATTCCGGGACGTGCGAAAGCAACTGTCAAAGCAAATTCCGGGGTGTGAGAGAATGCACAGTCAGACGTCGAAGCAATAGCTAGAACAGTCTGCAAGGAGGCGGTGGCAGGAAGATCACCGAAAAGCCGATGAAAAACGCAACTGTAAAGAATACCGTACGTAACGTTGTCGCCGGAGCATTTGTTCTTGGCGCGGTTCTGTCGGCCTCGCAGTCGGCGAACGCATTCCAGATCGAAAACGAAAACGCTGTCGAAGCACCTGAAACGGTCCTCGCCTACGCGGATCCTGATTTCTCCGCCCGTTTCGGCAATGCTCCCGACGCAGAGCAGTCTGTTGACCACGAGCTCAACGACGCTTGGCTCGGCATGAACGTCACTTCCGAAAATGGCGAAGTGCTCGGCTATGTCGTCGACGCCATTCTCGGCCCCGATGGTGACGTGACCGATCTGGTCATCACCGACGATCCGAACTCCGAAGTCGAAGTCTATGTCCCGGCCCGTCTGGCCACACTGACGGACAGCGAAGTGCAGCTGGCGCTCAACGCCAATGACGTCGCCGCCCTTCGGACCGCATATAACTCAGTTCTCGCCTCCAGCGAGTAAATACAGCCGACCTCCAGCAAAAGTTTCGGGCCCTGTCCCCCGCCCGCAATTTTTGGTTCGGCTCGCCGGCCCGGTGCACCCCCACCCCAATCCCCCACCGGGCCGGCCCCCCTTTCCCCGATGATCACATTCGTGAACAATGACGCGTCCGGTCAGATGTTGGCCGGCGTTTTTGTTGTCTGGAGGAATGTAATGCGGCATCCCACATCTCTCACGACAGGATTGGCCGCCCTTCTTATGGCGGGCCTCCTGTCCGGTACCGCCTTGGCCGCTGACTTCGGAAAGATTGAACTGTCGGCCGCGCCCGAACTGAAAAGTTATCTCGAAGGCCGCGGTTATCTGCAGGACTCCAGCGAACTCGATCTTTTCCACACCGGTCTCGACGAACCGGCTTCCGGCATCAGCGCCGTTTACGCCCTACAGTATCTCGACGCCGGCAGTTGCGGGTCGGCGGGTTGCACCGAGATCGTTGTAACGAAATCCGATGACGGCAGCTTTCTGCTCTATGAGGAATGGCTCGGCACCGGGATGAAGATGCTGGATAGCGAGACGCAGGGCGTCCACGATCTTCTTATTCGCACCGACCAAGGCGTCCTGATGGGACGTTTCAACGGCACCAAATATCTCTGGTCCCCCGCAAGTGAAGAGGCGGAGACGGCTCAAGCCACACCCGCGGTTCCGCGCCTGGGACAAAAGACGATCAGCGATGGTGGCGCCGACGCCCCCTCGGAAACAATGGGCGAATGTATCGATGACCGGGTCTGGCACGGCTATTCGGAAGGTTCTGGATCGGGAGGCGGCGGCGCGATGGGTTTGGGGCCCTGCCGCAGCAACAAGAGTTCCAACTTCCTTTTGTTGTCCTGCAAACCCAGCTCGAACGATGTCACGCTCGACGTCAATCTTGTTTCACGGGACCTCGATGATTCCGATCCGGTGACCGTAACTCTTACGATGGGCGGCTCGAGCTACCAGTTCAACGGAACCGCATTTTACGACGTGATGGTCGGCGAAGTCCTTCCCGAGCTCGACCCGATCTCCCTCGATCATCCGATTTTCAAGGCGTTCAAGACGGCAGACGGCACCGGCTCGATCTCGATCAACGGTCAGAAAACGAAGATGACATTGTCGGGCGCCGCCGGTGCTGCCGCCATGATGCAAAATGCCTGTGCGGCTCCGCTGGCCTCACCTGAAGATCAACCCTGACACCGACTTATTCGGCCGGCTCGGCTTTGCCCTCTCCGGACGCCTTACCGCCAAAGCCCAGATACTTCCGGAAACGGCGCCACGCGGCTGTCACCTTGCTGTCGTTCGAGCGGGTGACGATCATCAGCAGCGATGGGGTGACGATCAGCGTGAGAATGGTCGAGAAGGCCAGACCAAAGACGATAGCGCTCGACAGCGAAATCCACCATTGCGTCGACGGCGCGCCATAGGTCGTCTCGTGCCCCAGCAGTTCGAGGTTGAAGCCGAAGGCGATCGGCAGGACGCCGAGAATGGCGGTCACCGCCGTGAGCACCACCGGGCGCGCGCGCTCGCGGCAGGTCTGCAGCACCGCTTCGAGCTTGTCCATGCCCTCATGTCGCAGCAGGTCGTAGGTGTCGATCAACACAATATTGTTGTTCACTACCACACCTGCGAGTGCGATGATCCCGATCCCGGTCATCACCACCCCAAAGGGCTGGGACATGATGAGAAGGCCGAGGAACACCCCGATCGTTGACATGACGACCGCCGAGAGAACCAGAAACACCGAAATGAACTTGTTGAACTGGGCGAGCAGCACGATGAAGATCAGGAAGATCGCAGCGCCAAACGCCTTCGAGAGGAAGTCGCCCGCCGCCTTCTGCTCCTCGTCTTCGCCAGCCAGCTTGTAGCGAACGCCGTAGTCTTCGAGATTCTGTTTCTCCAGCTCTTCGACGATGCCCCGCCGGATCGGATCGCCATGCACGCCTTCCTTGAGGCCGGCGGCGACGACCACCGTGCGCGCACCGTCGATGCGGGTCAGCGTACCGGTGCTGGGCGCGGCCTCACGCGTCACGAAGTTCGAGATCGGAACAGTGCCTTGGTTCGTCTGAATACGCAGATGATCGAGTTCGGCCAGCGTACGCCGATCTTCCGGCAGGCGCAGGCGGATATCGACTGCGTCGTCCACCCCGGCGGGCCGGTAATCGGTGAGTTTCAGGCCGGTTGTCACGAGCTGGACGACGGTACCGACCGATGCCGGGCCGACGCCGTAGCGGGCAGCCGTCGAACGCTCCACCTTCAACTCCCAGTCGACACCCGGAGGCGGCAGACCGTCGGTGATGTCGATGACTTCGGGCACCTTGCGCAATTCATCGGCCACCCTGCGAGCAACCTCGGGCAGATGCGCCGGGTCGGCAGCCGACAATTCGATCTGGATCGCCTTGCCGGTCGGCGGACCGCCCTCGGGCACCTTCACCTCGATCTCGACGCCCGGGAAGCCGGTCATGTTGGCGCGGAAATCCTCGAGGATTTCGCCGGCGGGCTTGCGTTCGCGCCAGTCGACGAACTCATACTGGATCACGCCCACCACATCGGCCGGCACGTCATTGCCGCCGCCCGATACGCTTCCGACGCGCGTGTAGACACTCTCGATACCGGGCCAGCCGAGGATACGTTCCTCGGCCATCCGCACTGCCGCATCCTTCTCATCGAGCGAGAGGTTTCCGCGCGCATGTACATAGAGAAGCCCATATTCCGGTTCGATACTGGGGAAGAATTCGACGCCCGAACCGTATTTGCCGTAAGCGACCGGCACCGCGACCAGAAGGCCGACGGAGAGAAACAGCACGATGAAGGGATGGCGCACAGCCTTGCCGACCACCCACATATAGGCGCCGTCACGGGCGTGCTCATCCTCCGGCGTCGGCTTGGCGAACATGGCACCCAGCGTCGGCGTGAAAACCAGCGCGTAGAGAAGCGAGGCCGACAGCGTCGCAATCAGCGTGATCGGCATGTATTTCATGAATTCGCCGACAATGCCGGGCCAGAACAGAAGCGGCGAGAAGGCGGCAACACGCGTGAGCGTTGCCGCAATCACCGGTCCCGCCATGCGCTTGGCGGCCAGCGAGAAGGCCTCGCGCCGGTCCATGCCCTCGGTCATTCGCCGTTCTGCGAACTCGGTGACGATGATCGCGTCATCGACGAGCATGCCGACGGCGAGGATCAGGCTGAACAACACGACGATATTGACCGTGAGCCCGGCCAGCGAGAGCGCGAGAATGCCCATNAGGAACGAGGCNGGGATCGCAAAGCCGATCAGCAGCGAAGCGCGGCCCGACAGCGCGTAGAGGATNACGATGAAGACGAGAATGACGGCTGTGAGAACGGAGTTCTGCAGGTCGCCNAGAAGCTGCCGGATCGAGGTCGACTTGTCCTGGCTGTAGGTGATCTCGGCGCCTTCNGGCAGCAGGTCCTTATACGCCTCGGCCGCTTGTTTTACTGAATCCACGGTCTCGAGCAGGTTCGAGCCGGACCGNTTNGAGACTTCGATCGCGATCGCCGGCTTGCCGTTGAGACGCGTGATGGTCGTCGCATCCTTGAAGGAGGANCGAATGGTCGCCAGATCACGCACGCGCACNACNGCNTTNGGNCCTGCCACCACCGGCAGGTTGGCCACATCCTCGACATCCTCGATCAGGAGCGGCACCTTCACGGCNTAGCGCCCNTCGTCGCCCTCGATCGATCCTGCCGCCACCACCGAGTTGCCGGCGTTGATGCCCTGGATCAANTGGTCGAGCTGAAGGCCGTAGGAGGACAGTTTGACCGGGTCGATGATGATCTCGACGAGATCGTCGCGGGCACCCTGCAGATTGGCATCCAGAACNCCGGAAATTTCCTCGATCCGGTCNCGCAATTCACGCGCTGTNCGCGTCAGCGCCCGTTCGGGCACGTTGCCCGACAGGGTGACGACGAGCACNGGAAACTCGGAGATATTGACCTCGTGGACGGATGGCTCNTCGGCCCCCGAGGGCAGATCGGGCTTGGCGTCATCNACCTTGTTGCGCACGTCGTCGAGCGCCTTGTCGAGATCAGCCCCTGCCTGGAACTCGAGCACCACATTGCCGCCGCCCTGATAGGCCGTCGAGCGCATCTCCTTGAGACCGGTGATCGTCTGGAGTTTCGTCTCCATCGGCCGGAGCAGAAGCCGCTCGGAGTCTTCCGGCGAGATGCCCTGATAGGTCATCGAGACATAGATGACCGGGATCTGAACGTCGGGCTCGGCCTCCTTGGGAATGTCCATATAGGCCATCGACCCGGCGATCACGAGGAACAGGAGAACCGCGAGTGTCAGCCGGGCATTGCGGATGGCAATGTCGACAAAATTCATTCGACCGCCNCGGTTGTGAGCGCAGCGCCGTCCGTGTCGCCGTCGCTTTCGGCCTTGGCCTCCACGGCATTGACGATCTCGCCTTCAGTCACGAGATCCTGNCCCGCNACNACGATACGCGANCCGTCCGGAATGCCGCCAAGGATCAGACCTTCCGGCGTATCGTCGATCAGATCGATGGGCACAAAGGCGATCTTGTTGTCCTCACCGACGACCCGCACGCCGAGATTGCCGTCCTCNTCGAGGGTNACGACAGAACGCGGCAGGCGCACNGCCTTGACGGGATCNGATTTCAGNCGGATCTCGGCGGTCATGCCGGCCGGGATCTGGTAATCGGGATTATCCACTGTGACTTCAATNGGATAGGTNCGGGTTTGCGACGTCGCTTCGCGGCTTACAAAGCTCACTTCACCNACGACATCCTTGCCATTGATGAGNGCGATCTCNGCTTCNCCGCCGACCTTGATNAGGTTTCTCTCACGTTCGGAAATCTCGCCGGCAGCGATNATCGGATCAAGTGCAAGAAGATCGGCGACAGCCTGACCGGCCGGCGCCCAGCTGCCTTCCTCAACAGATACACTGTCGATNACGCCATCGAACGGAGCGCGTACCTTCAGCCGGTCGAGCTCGGCTTGTGCGGCTTCGAGCTGCGAACGGGCCGCAGCGAGCGCCGATCCTGCATCATCGGCCTGCGTTTTGGGCGAAATCCCGCGGCTGATGAGTTTTTCGAGATTGGCGGCCTCGTTCTCGCGCTGCTTCAAAAGCGCCCGGGCCGTATCCACGGCAGCCGCCTTCTCCGGACCGTCAAGCGTCAGCACCACGTCACCGGATTTCACCCAATCGCCCTTGCTGACCTTGAGCTCGGCGATAACGCCTGAAACCCTGGTGGCAAGCGTCGTCTTCTTGTCGGCTTCGGTGACGCCCGAAACGCGCACGATGCGGTTGTGATCGATAAAAGCGGGAGACTGGACGGCAACGGTATGTTGGGGAGTGTCAGGCGCCTCGGCGTTCTGCTCGGCAAGCGTCGGCGGAGCAGTCTCCGACTCGTCGGTCGCGCTGCCCACGGAAGCAAATTCTCCGGTTGCCACCCATGCGGCGGAAACGGCCAGCACCGCAAACGCGGCCAGACGGTGAAACCTGATCTTCGGCATCGAACACTTCCCCTCATTGGTGCCGCGTCGACGAAATATGCCGCGTCCGGATCACCCTGACCGTTCCATTCCTGCAGAAAATAAGGGCAGGCTGGAGGCGGCCCACGCTATATAGCTACTCTCGCGCAGTGTAAAATAGTGAAGCTGCAATTTAAGCATCGCTACTACTTTGCCTTGAGCCTGTTTGCTTTTTACAACAGTCCCATCAACCATTATTGATTTATCGCGCCATTAGACACATTTGTGGCAGCAGTTGAATCAAACCCTCGAAACGGCGACTTATCGGAGCCGGCAGGAACCCTTCNCCCTCTTCGCAGTTCATCCTAATGCCGCCGAAATTCGGTGGTATGTTCAGTTTGCGTTCAGCTTGAATCATCCATTTCTTGGTTCAGGCATCAACAGATCCGGGAAACACCATGCTTGTTCGTCGTCTGTCTTCCTCTGCAGCTCTCTTCGCCCTCACGGCGNGCATGACGGCTGCCGTATTGGTCTCGGTCCCCTCGCCTGCGCGAGCCCAGGACAGCCGTTTGATGCTCGTCACCCCCGACGGGCGTATCATGGACGACGTGCCGGAATTCGGCGAAGTCCGGACGACGACAGACGTCAACGGACGCGTCCTGGTTCTCGACCGAAACAATGTCGTCATCGGCTTCGAAATGACCCCGCGCGAGTACCGACGAGAGTTCGGCCGCAATCCGTTCCGGGAAGGCAAGCGGCGTGACCGCGGTTACGCGGCAGCTCCCGTCGAACCGGAATACGGCTATCGCGACGATAACTGGAACAATGACGGTTANTCCCAGGANGAGCGTTGGGAACGNAATGGCTGGGTCCAGCGCGANGATGGCTGGCAACAGCGCGACGACGGCTGGGACAACGGCAATGGCGGCTACGGCCCCAACGACTTCCCGGACGCACCNCAAGCCAGCATCGAGCGTCGTGACCTNAACCCCGATACGGCTTCCGTTCCCCGGCGCGATCAGTTTGGCCCCAACACCGAAACGCAGACGGCTGCCGCCAAGCTGTCGCGCGCCGAAGTTGCCAATCTGCAGGTCTTTCTCGACCGCGCCGGCATGTCCCCGGGCGTGATCGACGGCCGCATGGGGTCCAACGTCCAGAAGGCGCTGGACGCCTGGGTGGAGGCCGGTGGCCAGAAGATCGATCCGTCGAATGCCGAGGACGTCATGGAGCGGCTCGCCAGCGGCGANGGTATGGCGTTCACNACCTACGAAATCACCAACGAGGACGCGGCAGGTCCCTATGTCGCCTCCATTCCGACCGATTACGGCGAAAAGGCCAAGCTCGANCGGNTGGGCTANACGTCNACNATCGAGATGNTGGCNGAGAAATTCCACATGGACGAGGATTATCTCAAGGAGATCAATCCGGGCGCCGATTTCACCCGTCCGGGCACCCAGATCAAGGTTGTTGCACCAGGCACCAAGCGCAAGGGCAAGGTCGCNAGCATCATTGCCGACAAGGGNCGCAAGCAGGTGCGCGGCTACGATGCGANCGGCAAGCTGCTGGTCGCCTACCCCGCCACCATCGGTTCGAGCGATACNCCGTCCCCCACCGGCACGGTGGAGATCGAGCGGATCGCGCACAATCCGGGNTANACCTANAATCCGTCGAAGAACTTCAAGCAGGGCAACAACGACAAGGTTCTGGAAATTCCGCCNGGCCCCAACGGCCCGGTCGGCAGCACNTGGATCGCNCTCTCCAAGCCGACCTACGGCATCCACGGAACCCCGGANCCCTCCAAGATCGGCAAGACGGCCTCGCATGGCTGCGTGCGCCTGACCAACTGGGACGCCAACGAGCTTGCAGGGATGGTGGAACCGGGCGTGACNGTCACCTTCGAGGAATAGGCTTCCGAAATGAAATAGGGACCTGAAAGCCGGCGACATCCGCCGGCTTTTTTATGCAGAGATCAGAAAACCTGCTCGACCACCATCAGCCAGAAGCCGGAGGTGAGCGCCGCAAGCGCGGTNCCGATCGTGAGNGAGGTCGCTGCGAGCCGCTGACCCGTTCCGAAGCGGGAAGCGATCAGCCAGGTATTCGCGCCCGCGGGTAGCGAGGCTGCGACGACCGTCACCTTGGCAACGTCATCGGGAAGCCCGAAAGCGAGCGCGGCGAGGAGTTGCGACGGCNGGCATCACCATCAGTTTGAGNGTGACCAGAAGCAGCGAAGACGGGATNTGTCCGCGCACCCCGTAGCCATANATCGANATNCCCATCGAAAACAGCGCNAGCGGTCCGCCGGCGGAACCGAGNCTGACGATCACCCGGTCCGCCACNTTCGGTATCGGAATGCCTGCNACNCGCACGANAAGCCCCNTCACGATACCGATGATAAGCGGATTGGANAAAAGCTGNCGCANAAANCGCCGGGCGAGATCNANAGGCCCAGCCGCCTTCTCGGCCATCCCGTCNCGCCTGAGCGCATAGTCGAAGGTGATCAGGGAGGCCGCCATCATGATGGGAAGGTGGATCGACAGAATTTGCGAAAGCACCGCGAGGCCCTGATCGCCGAAGATGCCGGACATGAGCGGTACGCCGATCAGCAGGAGATTGGAGAATGAAGCCGTCACACCTGCCACCACNCCACCGCGAACNTCGCGCGCGAAAAAGGCCCGCAGAAGCATGTGTCCCAAAAACCAGGTGACGGCGACGGCGGTGAAATAGGTCAGCCACATCAGGAAGGGCAACCCGTGTTCGAACTCCGAATGAACGATGGTGCGGAACAGGAGCAGCGGCAGCGCCACCTTGAAGACGAATTCNGCCAGTCCGTCACCTGTGGCCTGGCTGATCAGCTTGATGCGGGCGACTGCATAGCCGATCGCGATCAGCGAGAATACGACGATGATGTTTTCGGCAAAGGCAGGCATGGGTACTCCGGACAGGTGCGTCGTTCCTACTCCCATCCACCCTGCCCTGAAAAGTCCTGATCCGGGGGACTTGCCGGATACCGCGTCTGCGGCTACGGCCTTTTGGCACACAGAGTTCCGGGGAGGCCGAGACCATGAATTCCTTTTGCCGCTTTACAGATCTTGCGGAATCGCTGCCGCCGACCGTTCCCTTCGTCGGTCCNGAGACGCAGGAACGCATGATGGGAGCGACATTCCGCGCCCGTCTCGGTGCGAACGAAAACGGCTTCGGTCCGGCGCCCTCGGTGATCGAGGCCATGCGCGAAGCGGCACCTCTCTCCTGGCGCTATGCCGATCCCGAGAACCATGATCTGCGGCAGGCGCTCTCCAGCCGGATCGGTCTGACGCCGGATCGCTTCGTTGTCGGCGAAGGTATCGACGGGCTTTTGGGGCTCGTGGTGCGTCTGGTCGTCAGCCACGATACGCCGGTCGTTACCTCGCTCGGCGCNTATCCCACCTTCAACTACCATGTTGCCGGCTTCGGCGGCCGGCTCGTGACCGTGCCCTATCGTGACGATCGCGAGGATATGGAGGCGTTGGTTGCAGCCGTGCAGCGCGAAAATGCGCCGCTCGTCTATCTCGCCAACCCGGACAACCCGATGGGAAGCTGGCACGGGGCGGAAGCCATCATCGAGTTCGCAAAGTCCCTGCCGGAGACCACTCTGCTGGTGCTTGATGAAGCCTACTGCGAATTCGCGTCCGAAGACGCCCTGCCCGCGATCGAGGCTTTGGCCGACATGCCGAACGTCATCCGCTTCCGTACCTTCTCGAAAGCTTATGGGCTCGCGGGTCAGCGTATTGGCTATGGCTTCGGCACCGCCGGCACGGTTTCGCGCTTTGACCGCGTCCGCAACCATTTCGGTGTCAATCGCATGGCCCAGGTTGCAGCTGTCGCAGCTCTCGCCGATGAGGNCTGGCTANCGCATGTNAAATCCGAGGTCAGCCGCTCGCTCGAGCGGATCGCCNGTATCGGCCGCGACAACGGGCTGGAGCCGCTTCCCACCGCCACGAACTTTATCGCGCTCGATTGCGGTGATGCCGCCCGCGCCAAGGCGATACTCGAAGAACTTGCCAAGGAAGGCGTCTTCATCCGTATGCCAGGCGCTGCCCCGCTCAATCGCTGCATCCGCATTTCTGCAGGACCGGACGCGGAAATCGACGTGCTGGCAGAAACTCTTCCCAACGTTCTCGCCCGCCTCGCCTGAGTGCTGTCGGCATGACAACAGAAAAGCCGCGCCAGCCTTGTTCCGGCTGATCGCGGCTTGTCTGTTCAAACCGTTCTGTCTCCTCACAGTCCGGTTNTAATGTCCCCGTTCCCCTCGGGATGTGTCGGATACGANGCCCCGTCCGGCATCGNATCCTGAGGTCTTGGCGCCCCTAATTCTCAGTGCATCGTCATCCATTCACGCGCCTGGCGCAGGGCCACCGCGAGATCGGCCTTCGACATGGTGCGAGCCAGTTCGGCGCGGAGATCCGCTGCNCGGTCCGAGCCCTTCACCGCTGCAATATTGAGCCACTTGTGGGCTGCGACCATNTCCTGTTCGCAGTCGCGNCCGGTGGCGTACATCAGACCCATTTCGCAATAAACCTCGGCGCGGGTCTCTCCGCCCATGGCGGCCTGATCGAGATCGTGAATTTCATAGCGTGCCATTGTAATTCCCCGTTGTCTCTTGTCTTCGTGTTGCCCTGTAAGCTCTTGAGAGCCGTCTTCGTTTTTACGCCGGCTTTTGCCGGTCATCTGCTCGTTTGGCCGGTTCGTTTCCGGCGCTCGTTTGTTGATGACGAATATGCCGCAAGCGTTTGAAAACCCCGTTAAATTGAATGCTTAATGCGAGACGAATAAAGTTCAAATGCTTGGTAAATTTGGGTTTTCGTTAAGCATCGNAATCCCGGTNCGCTGCCCGCTNGNAGCGATTTTAACGGACTGTTTGCACCTCGAAAATCAACCCTCGGGTAACCACGCTACAATCGCATTTATCTAAAATGCTTTTNATCNCTCCCGGAAATCTCCGTCGCAGCACCNATGAAAGCNNCCGAGATCTGCCATCATCCGTTGCACCGAGATGCTGANAAAACCGCCACAGCTTCGCCAACTTCCCCATTTACGTTTACGTAGCCTGAAGCTAGGTTAGAAATTGACGCGTCTCGCACCGACGCCTCACAGGGAGGAAATCATGAAACGCATTCTCACGACTGCCGCACTTCTTACTGCCTTCTCGATCGCCCCGGCGCTAGCCGATCCGATCGAAGGCAACTGGAAGACCAAGAGCGGCGAAACGGCCGCCATCTCGAGCTGTGGCGGCTCCTACTGCGTGACGCTGAAGAGCGGCAAGCACGCCGGCAAGCGCATCGGCAAGATGTCGGGTTCGAACGGCAAATATTCCGGCTCGATCACTGACCCCGCCAAGGACAAGACATATTCCGGTAACGCGACCCTGAGCGGCAACACGCTCAAGATGCAGGGCTGCGTTCTCAAGGTTCTCTGNCGGTCGGAGAACTGGAGCCGCATCTGATCCGGACATCCGGAGACATCGAGGCTTGAAAGCCGCGGCGTGCGAGCGCCGCGGTTTTTCTTTGCGCACAGACTCCCCACGCCCCGTTAAACACCTTGAACGCCAGATGAACGCCCCTCTCAGAGTTGGTTCAGCCGGGAATTGCCATATTCCGGCCACGAACAAACAAGGGACCACCGATATGACGATCCTGGCGCGCCGCTTCATCCTGATTTGCCTCGTTGTGGCGATCTTCGCGATGCTTCTGGCCGCCGCCGTCGCCAACTCGGATCGCGGAGACTGGATCAGCGCCTCGCGCTTCTGCTCACCGGCCGACGGTCCCAATTGCCTGCTGGTTCGCCAGTAAGAGAGGAACCGACGATGATCCGCACTGCTACACGCTCTGCCAGCCGTTCTTTCGCACTTGCCCTGCGGATCGCGCTGTTTTCTTCGCTNTTCATCGCCCCTGTCGGTGCCTTTGCCTATTCGGCAGCCAACAGCGCCGGTAACGGCCTCTCGGGCGCCGGCTTCGTCCTCTATGTCAGCCTGCAGCGCAACGCTGGCTGATAGGGTCGGCCGATCCCGGCGGGGAAAACTCGGCTGCGGGGCTCATTCCAAACGACAATTTCGTGCTAGTTCTCTCTCAGGGGCAAANCGATACACCTGACAAGGAGGGAGCAGANAGATGGCGGAGAAGAGCTGGTTCTATGCGCAAAACGGCGAACGCCAGGGACCTGTAAGTGAAGCTGAAGCCCAAAGGCTCGTTCAGGACGGCACGATCGGNCCGGACACACTCGTCTGGTCGGAGGGAATGGAAAACTGGGCCAAGGCGTCGACCGTTCTGCCAGCCATGGGCGGCACGCCGCCCACCCCACCGCCGTTTGCCCCAACATCGGTGACGGAGTCGCCTGCTGGAGCCGGCAATAACTCTTACGGTTACGCCCCGGCCGGCGACCACCCGACCGATTTCCAGAACAGCGTTCGGACCGTCTTCAGAAAATACGCCACCTTCAGCGGTCGCGCGCGCCGGCCGGAATATTGGTGGTTCGTTCTTTTCAGCATCATCGCGAGCATTGTTCTCTCCATCATCGACATCATGCTTTTTACTGGCGACGTCGACCTGCTCAGCACGATCTTTTCTCTCGCCACACTTATCCCGTCAATCGCGGTCGGCGCGAGACGCCTGCACGATATCGGCCGGACAGGATGGTGGCTTCTGCTGAGTTTCATCCCGATCATCGGCTGGATTATTCTCATTATCTGGCTGGCCAAGAAGGGTGACGAACACCCTAACGAATACGGGCCTGCGTGAGCCGTCAGGCGGCCCGGGACACCAGGCCGCCTTTCACGCCCTCACCGTCTTTTGCAAGTCGCAAAGTTGCGGCTATAACTCGGCATGGACAAAAGATTCTCGACCCGGCCGGAAAACGGCATCATCACACCCGAACCCTTTGAAGCCCGACAGTTCGACGATGCGGTAGCCGCCGTCGATGCGCTCGAACAGCTTTACGATCGCAATACGAGCTTCCTGCGCCGCTCCTTTGAGGGGCTGGCACGCGAAAAGCCACGCGGACGGTATCGCGCCTTCTATCCGCAGGTTTCCATTCAG
This sequence comes from Hoeflea sp., assembly GCA_002707605.1. Taxonomy (GTDB): domain Bacteria; phylum Pseudomonadota; class Alphaproteobacteria; order Rhizobiales; family Rhizobiaceae; genus Pseudohoeflea. Next base: position 40,724 of record PANK01000005.1, on the reverse strand, counting down.
ACGAGTTCCTTCGCCCATGTGGATTCGCGCCTGTCGTTTGGACACGTCGCGGCCCCCGGACTGCACACGACCACGATCACCCGGCCGGACCTCTTCCGCACCTATCTGATCGAGCAACTCTCCCTGCTGATCAAGAACCACGACACCACAGTCACTGTGTCGGAGTCCGAGACCCCGATCCCTCTGCACTTCGCATTCGGTGAAGGCGCTTATGTCGAGGCCGAGATCGCCGAGAACCTGGATGTGCCGCTGCGCGACATCTTCGATGCGCCGGATCTGACCAATACCGACGACGATATCGTCAACGGCACCTATGAGCCTGCGCCGGGCGAAGGCTATCCGCTCGCCCCGTTCAAGGCGCAGCGCGTCGATTATTCGCTCGCCCGCCTGTCGCACTACACCGCAACCAGTGCGGCGCATTTCCAGAATTTCGTGCTGTTTACGAACTACCAGTTCTATATCGACGATTTCATCGCTCATGCCCGNGCGCTGATGGCCGAAGGCGGTGGCGGCTACGAAGCCTTCGTCGAACCCGGAAATCTCGTCACGCCGGCCGGCCAATCCGAGCCGATCTCCGGCATGGCCCCGCCCCGCGCGCCGCAGATGACGGCNTACCACCTCAAGCGTGCCGACCATTCCGGCATCACCATGGTCAATATCGGCGTCGGACCGTCNAACGCCAAGACGATCACCGACCATATCGCCGTTCTGCGCCCGCATGCCTGGCTGATGCTCGGTCACTGCGCCGGACTGCGGCACAGCCAGGCGCTCGGCGACTATGTGCTCGCCCATGCCTATGTTCGCGAGGACCACGTGCTCGATGACGACCTTCCCGCTTGGGTCCCGATCCCGGCGCTGGCTGAAGTCCAGGTCGCCGTTCAGGAAGCCGTCGCCGATGTCACCGGCTATGACGGATACGACCTCAAGCGCATCATGCGGACCGGTACGGTCGCGACCATCGACAACCGCAACTGGGAACTGCGCGACCAGAGCGGTCCGGTCCAGCGGCTGTCACAGTCCCGCGCCATTGCGCTCGACATGGAATCGGCAACGATTGCCGCCAACGGGTTCCGCTTCCGCGTACCTTACGGCACCTTGCTCTGCGTCTCGGACAAGCCGCTGCATGGCGAATTGAAACTGCCCGGCATGGCCTCCGATTTTTACCGCAAGCAGGTCAACCAGCATCTCAAGATCGGGCTGATGGCGATGGAGAAACTGGCAGCCATGCCGCCGGAACGTCTCCATTCCCGCAAGCTGCGCTCCTTCTTCGAAACGGCGTTCCAGTAACTTGATTTCTCGGCAAGGCGAAATTATACCTGAGGTATAGTAATTTCGAGGAAGCTCGCCATGGATGCAGTTCTAAAAATCCGAGAGTCGATACCTTACGAAGTGACCGCTGCATACGTCGCTGTTAAAGAAATACTAGATAATCAGATTAGATTTGAATCCGGCGCGGTCGGTCAAGGCTCGTATGCGAATGTGATGCACGGAGTTCTGCTGTTTTTAATTCTTCTAAATATAATATTTCAACTCCGTTTTGTCAGTAGAAACCCGATACTAATTGCCATTTCTTGCATCGGGTTTATCACTTGGGCAGTAGCCTTTGACCCACTAAGATACAAGGAAATACTACACCCAGTCTCATACGCAACCGACCTAGAAATAGGCGCTCTGGCAAAAATCGTAGCAGCATTATACTTTGTATCCGTAACAATACTAGGAATGAGCGCTCTTAAAAGCGGTGAAAACAAATGAAAAAAGTCGCTTTTTTTATGTATATCACGGAATTTACCTGCCTTGCTCTTGTTAGTGGGGAATCATTAGCTCAAGACAGCGTTTACAAGGATATAGAATCGTTTCAAAACAGCGCAAATTACGGGCAAATTGCTATAAAAATCGCAGCATCTACGGAGCGAAGCTGTAAGGGAAAAAATCTACAGGCATTCATCGCCCTCAATAGGGCGGAGACCACAAAGATAAACCTACATCAGAGATCGTACTGCTTTGTAGCAAGCCACTATTCTGAAGAAAGCTCTATATTTAGATACAATTATTTGTTCAAATTAGAGAGATATACAGAGGCGACAGGCTGGGAGTTTCTGTCGAGCTACGCCGGAACTTACTTTCAGGGCTCGGATCCATTCGCCTACAAATTTCCAAGCTACCTTACCGACCTCGTCTCTACTGGGAAGTTTCGGATTTCAGTAAGCTCAGAAGACGACACTAGGATGCAATTCTCCGCAGTCTTTTTAGCCCAGTAGGGTACAGCCCCCGCCCCCGCTATCTGAGGCCATTAGATTGCTTTGGTTGACTATAGGTATTCATCAATAATCTCGCCCATCGGCTTTTAAGCAGGGAGCAATGCCCAACTCGGTTTGGTAGGTTGCGCATTTCACTTTATTACATGTCCTGATAGACGGGACCTTCGCCGCCCTGCGGCGGGACCCAGTTGATGTTCTGGTTNGGGTCCTTGATNTCGCAGGTCTTNCAGTGCACGCAGTTNTGNGCGTTGATCACGAAGACATCCTTGCCGTCTTCCTCGACCCANTCATAGACGCCCGCNGGGCANTAGCGTTGCGAAGGCCCGGCATAAACGTCGTGCTCCGAGCGNTTCTGCAGTTCCATGTCCTTGACCTGGAGGTGAACCGGCTGGTCCTCCTCATGGTTGGTATTGGACAGGAAGACGGAAGAGAGCCGGTCGAAGGTCAGTTCNCCNTCGGGCTTGGGNTAGTCGATCGGCTTGTGCTTGGCCGCCGGCTCGAGGCAGGCATAATCAGGCTTTCCATGCTTCATGGTGCCGAAGGGCGAGACGCCGAACAGCGTGTTGAGCCACATGTCGATACCGCCCAGCATCACGCCGCCGATGGTTCCGAACTTGGACCAGAGCGGCTTGACGTTGCGGACCTTCTTCAGGTCCTTGCCGATGGCGGAGTCGCGCCACGCGGCATCATAGCTCTCCAGCGTGTCGTTCGCACGTCCGGAGGCAAGGGCGTCCACCAGATGCTCGGCGGCAAGCATGCCCGAGAGCACAGCGTTATGGGACCCCTTGATGCGCGGCACATTGACGAAGCCGGCCGAGCAGCCGATCAACGCACCGCCCGGGAAAGCAAGCTTCGGCACCGACTGGAAGCCACCCTCGGAAATCGCGCGCGCACCGTAAGACACGCGCTTGGCGCCTTCGAAGACCGGCGCAATCGCCGCATGGGTCTTGAAACGCTGGAATTCCTGGAACGGCGAGAGATAGGGGTTCTTGTAATTGAGGTGGACCACGAAGCCCACGGCCACAAGGTTCTCGCCAAAATGATAGAGGAACGAGCCACCGCCGGTTTTCATGTCGAGCGGCCAGCCGAAGGAGTGCTGCACCAGACCCGGCTTGTGGTGTTCCGGCTTGACCTCCCAGAGTTCCTTCANGCCNATNCCGTATTTCTGCGGATCACGCTGCTCGCCGAGCTCGAATTTCTCGATCAGTTGCTTGGCGAGCGAGCCGCGCACGCCCTCGCCGATCAGCACATATTTGCCCAACAGCGCCATGCCGCGGGCATAGGCACCGCCGGGCTCACCGTCGCGTCCGACGCCCATGTCGCCGGTGGCCACGCCGATGACGGCACCCTCGTCATTGTAGAGCACTTCGCTCGCCGCAAAGCCGGGGTAGATCTCCACGCCCAGCGCTTCGGCGCGGCCGGCCAGCCATTTGCAGACATTGCCGAGCGAGACGATGTAATTGCCGTGATTGCTCATCAGCGGCGGCATCATGAAATTGGGAAGCCTGATGGAGCCGGCCGGACCGAGAACCAGGAAATGGTCGGCGGTCACCTCGGTCTGAAACGGATGATCCGGATCGTCGCGCCAGTCGGGGATCAGCTTGTCGATGCCCACCGGATCGACAACNGCGCCGGACAGAATATGTGCGCCGACCTCGCCACCCTTTTCGAGCACCACCACCGTCAGGTCGGGATCAAGCTCCTTGATACGGATTGCCGCTGACAGNCCGGCAGGACCCGCGCCGACGATAACGACGTCGAATTCCATGCTTTCGCGTTCCGGGAGCTCCATTCCTGTATCCTCTTCCCTGCTTCCAGGCGCCTTCTCGTTCGAGGCGCTCTCTCACCACAGCCAAATGATGCTCTTTCTCTGGCAAATGCGGGCGCATATGTCGAGCAGCATCAAACGCCGGAACGCAACCGTACCGGCATTCTTCNTCTAGCAATATTTGACGTGTACGTAAATGTCAGCTTTTGCCGATGACGGTCGGCGCGAACAATCTAGAAGCCCGCGATATCCGCGAGGCGCTCGAGGTCAGGCACGCAGACATGGCGGTTGTTGCGCACCTCGATCACACCCTCCTTGCGCAGTTTGGTAAGCTGACGGCTGACGGTTTCGATCGTAAGGCCGAGAAAATCGGCAATATCCGAGCGGGTCANCGGCAGGTCGAACTCGGCCGAGTCGCCTTCGTTCTCCGGATCGGAATTGGTGGCAATCAGAAGCAGGAAGCTCGCCACCTTCTCGGCGGCTGTCTTGCGGCCGAGCGTGACCATCCAGTCCCGGGCCTCGTCGAGCTCCTTGAGCGTCTGTTCGAGAAGCCGGTGCTCCAGCTCGGGAGATTCCGAAATCATCTTCTCGATGACCGGTCGGGGAAACGAGCAGACGCTGACATCGGTGGCGGCTTCCGCCGTGAGCGCGCTTTCCTTCCTGAACGGNCGGCCGAGGAAATCGGGAGCGAACTGCAAACCGACGATCTGCTGACGTCCATCCGCCAGCATCTTTACAAGCTTCACCACACCACCNATGATGTTGGAATAGCTTGAGGCCGTCAGGCTCTCGCCCATCAATTCGGTGCCCGAACCAAGCTTCTTGCGGGTGGCGGATTTGCTCAGCGACTGCAGCTGTTCCGGCGACAACGCACCGCAAACGCCGCGATGTCGCGCTTCACAGGCCTTGCAGACCACCGGCATGTCGGAGTTGTGAATGTCCTTGCGTATCGCGTCCATCACTCTCCCCTTCTTTGCATATGTAAAATCACTTAATAGCCATAAAAAATCGGGCATTCAAATCAATGCGTCATTGTCGCCGGAGAGAGCCTGCCGTTCAAGCGGGCTTTGATCGACATCAATGCATGTAGGTCTGCTACCCGGCATGTGTGACGGACCGCCAACAGGAAATTCCGAGCATGCATAAAGAACTTGTCCACCGCCATGCCGGNCCCGCGCCTCGTTATACCAGCTACCCCACCGCCCCGCACTTCCACGGTGGCGTAGACGCAGCGACATACGGTCGCTGGCTGCGCGCGCTCAAGCCCGGCCAGACACTCTCGCTCTATGTGCACATCCCTTATTGTGACCGCCTTTGCTGGTTCTGCGGCTGCACGACGAAGCAGACCCTGCGCTATGATCCGCTGACCACCTATCTGGCCGCACTCAAGCANGAGATCGACACGATTTCCGATCTNGTCGATCCNGGCTGCCGCGTTACCGCCCTNCACTGGGGCGGCGGCTCGCCGACCATGCTCAAGCCNGANGACATGATNGCGCTCTCGGNTCTTCTGCGCAGCCGATTTAATTTCGACGCCGACGCCGAGATCTCGGTCGAGATGGANCCCAACGATCTCGACGGTCCGCGCTATGACGCACTTGCCGAAATCGGGCTGACCCGTGCTTCGATCGGNGTGCAGGATTTCGACGAGAAGGTGCAGAGGGCNATNAACCGGCTGCAGAGTTTCGAGCAAACACGGGAAGTGATCGAACAGGTGCGCGCGCGCGGCGTCAAATCGGTCAATTGCGATGTNCTCTACGGNNTGCCCTTCCAGACACGCGAATCGGTCCATCGCACGCTCGAACAGGTTCTGTCGTTCAAGCCGGACCGGATNGCNCTCTTCGGATACGCCCATGTGCCNTGGATGAAGACGCACCAGAAGATGATTCCNGANGATGCGCTTCCGGATGTGTCCGAGCGATTCGCCCAGATGAGCCACGCCGCTTCACAAGTCACGACCGCCGGTTACGCGGCCATCGGCATCGACCACTTCGCCCTGCCGACNGATAGTCTGGCNATAGCGGCNGCATCNGGCACNATGCGCCGGAATTTCCAGGGCTACACGGTCGATTCNGCGGACGCCCTGATCGGCCTCGGCGCNTCTTCCATCGGNCAGACTCCTGAGGGATACGTCCAGAACGTGCCTGCAACCGCCGAATACCAGCGCCGGGTGACGGAAGGCCGTCTGGCGACTGAACGCGGCTTCGAACTCGGCCGCGACGACCGCATCCGCGGGCGGGTCATCGAACTCCTGATGTGCGATTTCGCATTCTCCTTCGCCGAACTCACCCACGAGTTCGGTCCCGATGCCAACGAGGTGATGGAAGAAGCGGTTCAACTGGCGGAAGNGGAAAACGACGGCCTGGTGGAATTGACCGACGGGCTTTTCCAGCTCACCGAAAAGGGCCGTCCCTTTGTGCGCTCGATCGCATCCGCCTTCGACACCTACCTGCAGACCGGCAAAGCGCGGCATTCGCTGGCTGTTTGAGCAATGGCTGAAGAAGGCGCGGGGGAAAGGCAACCTCCGCGCATTCTCCCCATTGGCTTTTGGTGTGGTTTTTTCTATAGCTTCCCGCAATTCGCACGACCAATAGGGAAAAAGCGCGTGACCGCTACATTCGACAAGGTCGCCGACATCATCGCTGAGACCAGCGAGATCGATCGCGACACCATTACGCCCGAGAGCCACACCATCGACGACCTCGGCATCGATAGCCTCGACTTCCTCGACATCGTGTTTGCGATCGACAAGGAATTCGGCATCAAGATCCCGCTCGAGCAGTGGACCCAGGAAGTCAACGACGGCAAGGCGTCCACCGAGGAATATTTTGTCCTCGGCAACCTCTGCACCAAGATCGACGAACTCCGCGCCGCCAAGGCTTAAGGCGCAGATCCGGCATGCTGCTCGAATATTTCCAGATGATCGACAAAGTGGTTGCCTTCGATGGCGACCCGGGACGTCTGACTGCGCACAGCACCGTGCCGGCTGAAAGCACCGTATTCGAGGGTCACTTTCCGGGAATGCCGATCGTTCCCGGCGTGCTCCTTGTCGAAACAATGGCGCAGGCCGGTGGCTTCATGATCATCGGCCGCAGCGGCTTTTCGGTCATGCCCTTCCTCATGTCGGTCGACAAGGCCAAGATGCGTGACTTCGTGAAGCCCGAGACCGAACTGGTCGTGGAAGCCGAATTGCTGCACGAAGGGTCGGGCTTCGCCGTCACCAAGGGCAAGATCACCTCGGCCGGCAAAACGCTTGCCGATTGCCAGCTCAAGTATCGCACAATACCTTTCGACCAGACACCGCTGGCGGATGTGATCCGCAAACGCGCTTCTGAAATCGGGCTCGACGCACTCGCTTAAGTCGCAGCCCAAACCGGGTCGCCCCCCGGGTAATGAAGCTGGAGGTCAGTTATGAGTAACTCAGCAACCGATGTCGTTATCACCGGCATCGGTATTGTCACTTCACTCGGAATAGGCCGCGAGGCGCACCAGGCCATTCTGACTGGCACATCGCCGATCAAGCCTGTCGTCGACAATTCCTGGGAACCGCATTACGCCGCCCACCCCCTGCCCGAGATCGACTGGTCCGAACAGATCCCGCGCCGCGGCGATCAGCGACAGATGGAAAACTGGCAGCGCCTCGGCGTCTTCGCCGCAGGTCTGGCGCTCGATGACGCCGGCCTCAAGGAAAACGAAGAAGCCTGCGCCACCATGGATCTCATCGTGGCGGCCGGGGGCGGTGAGCGCGATATCAATGTCGACACACTGATCGTCGAGGAATCCCGCAAGACCAACGATCGTGAGGTGATGCTCAACGAGAAGCTGATGACGGAACTGCGCCCGACGCTGTTCCTCGCCCAGTTGTCCAACCTGCTCGCAGGCAACATCTCCATCGTTCACAAGGTCACCGGCTCGTCCCGCACGCTGATGGGCGAAGAAGGCGCCGGCATCTCGGCCTTCGAAACAGCCCGCGCCCGCATTGCTGCCGGCCAGTCGACCCATTGTCTGGTCGGCGGTGCCTTGTCCGCAGCCCGCGCCGATCTCCTTTTGATGACCGAATCCTCTGGCGTCGCCGACGACAGGCAGGGCGACGCGGAAGATCCGTCTTCCGTCATGCCCAACGGTGTCGTCTTCGGATCGGCCGGGGCGTTCCTCGTTCTCGAATCCCGTGAACATGCCGAAGCGCGCGGCGCAACCATTTATGCCACGCTGGACGCAGTCGAAGGCGACCGCGGCTCCCGTGATGAAGGCAAGCTGGAAGAGCGCCTGTCGCGTCTCGCCAATCGCGTTGCCGCCGACGCTGGCTCTGTCGAGTTGGTTATCTCTGGTGCCGCCGGCGAGCCCGTCATGGCCGCCCGCGAAGAGAACTGGTTGAAGGACCGCTTCTCCGCCGCCCGGCTGCGCCGTCAGGCCATCGCCTTCGGTCACGGCGTCGAAGCGCAATTCCCGCTCGCCATCGCGCTCGGCGCCATCGCGGTTTCGGCAGGTGCACCGATTGCCAAATTCTCTGCCGAAGGCGAGAAGGAAATGCCTGCAGCACCCAAAACAGCTCTCGTCACCGCATTGGGCTTCCAGCGCGGCGAAGGCATGGCACGCCTGTCGAAGGCAGGGTGAGGAAGACCGTCATGACATCGAAATTCACCGATCATCTGGGCCGCCCCATCGTCGCCGTTACCGGCATGGGCGTGCTTACCTCCCTCGGCGAAGGCGTCGAAGACAACTGGAAGGCGCTGACCGCCGGCAAATCGGGCATTCACACGATTACCCGCTTTCCGACCGACCAGCTGTCGACCACCATCGGCGGCACGGTCGAGTTTCTGGACATGCCGTCGTCCAACGCCGTCGAGCGGTCACACGGCATGGCCCGCAAGGCTGCGACCGAAGCATTGGCCCAGGCCGGCATCTCCGGCGATTTCGACGGCCCGCTCTTCCTCGCCGCTCCCCCGGTCGAGCCCGAGTGGTCGGCCCGCTTCGAACTCGGCGACAGGGTTCCCGAAGATGCCCGCGAGGGCAACGCTTACACCCAGTTCCTCTCGGTGCTACGCGACAAGCCCGACCTCGCCATGCATGAAGCCATGCTGTTCGGCACGATTTCCGAGCGCCTGGCCGATGATTTCGGCACACGTGGCCTGCCTGTCACGCTTTCGACAGCCTGCGCATCGGGCGCCACCGCGATCCAGCTCGGCGTCGAGGCAATCCGCCAGGGCCGCACGGACCGCGCGCTTGCCGTCGCCACCGACGGCTCTGTGACCGCCGAAGCCTTGATCCGCTTCTCCCTTCTCTCGGCACTTTCGCGACAGAACGACAAGCCGGAGAAAGCCTCAAAACCCTTCACCAAGGATCGCGATGGTTTCGTCATCGCCGAAGGGGCCGCAACGCTGGTTCTCGAATCGCTTGAAAGCGCCATCGCGCGTGGCGCCAAGGTTCTCGGCATTCTTGCCGGCTGTGGCGAGAAGGCGGATTCCTTCCACCGCACCCGCTCCTCACCTGACGGCAGCCCGGCAATCGCCACCATTCGCGGTGCGCTGGAAGATGCGGGCCTCGATGAAAGCGGCATCGGCTATATCAACGCTCACGGCACCTCGACGCCCGAAAACGACAAGATGGAATATCTCGCCATGTCCGGCGTCTTCGGCGAGCACCTCAAGTCGATTCCGGTCTCCTCGAACAAGTCGATGATCGGCCACACGCTCACTGCGGCCGGCGCGATCGAGGCGGTCTTCTCGCTGATGACGATTGCCACCGGCACGCTGCCGCCGACGATCAATTACGACAATCCGGATCCGGCGATCGAGCTCGATACGGTGCCGAACGTGAAGCGCGATCAGGCCGTCTCCTCGGTGTTGTCCAACTCGTTCGGCTTCGGCGGGCAGAATGCCTGCCTTGTCATGACGGCCGAACCCGCTTAATCGGACCATCGAAACGTATTTGACATTGACCAATCCGCCGCACGTCCGGCGGGGGAGCTGACATGCAGGCACTTCAACTCATCGAGGACCGCAAGCTGGAACTCGTCGACGTGGCCGATCCCGAGGCGCCCGGCCTCGGCGAAGTCACAGTCAAGATCGGCGCGGTCGCGCTCAATCATATCGATGTCTGGGGCTGGCGCGGCATGGCGTTCGCCAAGCGCAAGCTGCCGCTGACCATCGGTGCGGAAGCCGTAGGCGTCGTCGAGACGGTCGGTCCCGGCGTCTCCAACCTGCAGCCCGGCCAGATCGTCTCGATCTACGGCGCGCGCACGTGCGGACTATGCCGCCCCTGCCGTGAAGGCCGAGACAATCTCTGCGAACATGTCTCCGGTGTGCACGGCTTCCACCTCGACGGCTTTGCCTGCGAGCGTGTGAACCTGCCCGCCCGCCTTCTCGTGCCCGCTCCTCCCGGCGTCGACGCGGTAGCCGCAGCCCTCGCCCCGGTCACCTTCGGCACTGTCGAGCACATGCTCTTCGACAACGCCAAGCTCGAGCCGGGTGAACATATTCTCGTTCACGCCGGCGGCTCAGGCATCGGCTCGGCGGCCATCCAGCTGGCCAAGAAGATCGGCTGCACGGTCTACACCACTGTCGGCTCCGACGAGAAGATCGAACCGGCCAAGGCGCTCGGCGCCGATCACGTCATCAACTACCGTACCGACCGTTTTGAGGGTGTGCTGCGCAAGCTCACCAAGAAGCGCGGTGTGGACGTCGTCTTCGAACATGTCGGCAAGGACACCTGGGCAGGATCCATGTTCTCGCTTAAGCGCGGCGGTCGGCTGGTCACCTGCGGCTCGACCTCCGGCGTGTCCACCGACATCAACCTGATGATGCTGTTCCAGCAGCAGCTCCGCCTCATCGGCTCCTTCGGCTGCCGGATGGAGAATATGGCCAACGCCATGCAGAAGATGGCGGCAGGCCTCGTTCATCCGGTCATCGACACCGAGGTCGATTTCAAGTCGATCGACAAGGCGCTGGCACGCATGGAAACCCGCGACGTCTTCGGGAAAATCGTGCTGCGGATGGATTGATCCGCCGCATGAGTGAAAAGCTTCCCCACCCCTTTATCGTCAAGACCTTCGTCATCACGCGCAAGGTCCGGCACTGGCTCGTGGGAACGACGGTCATCAGCCTCTTGAAGCTGGCTTCGCTGTTTCCCGCCGACCCGGCAATCAATGCGGTGGAATGGCTGGCGCGGCGGATCGGCCCTAAAACCTCGCGTCATCGTCTTGCGCTCTACAATCTCGCGCTCGCCTTCCCGGAGAAGTCGGCCGAGGAGCATGAGCGGATTGCCCGTGACATGTGGGGCAACATGGCGCGGCTCGGAGTGGAGTATGTCTTTCTCGACAAGATATTCGATCTCAACCTCGACAATCCGTCCGAGGGCCGTGTCGAAGTCGACGGCGTCGAGATTTTCGCCAAGCTGACCGAAGAGAAGAAACCCTTCATCGTCTTTACCGCACATACCGGTAATTTCGAGCTGCTGCCGATCGGCGCGGCGGCCTACGGACTGGAAGTGACCGCCCTCTTCCGCCCGCCCAACAACCCCTATATCGCCAGGCACGTACTCTCCGCACGGCGCACCCATATGGGACATCTCGTTCCGTCGCGCGCTGGTGCGGCCATTGCGCTGGCTCGTAAACTGGATGATGGCGGCGGTGTCGGCATGCTCGTCGACCAGAAATTCCAGCGCGGCGCGAAGTCGACTTTCTTCGGCCACACGGTGCAGACCAATCCGTTACTGGGCAAGCTGGCTCGCCAGTTCAACTGCGACGTCTATCCGGCACGCTGCATCCGCTTGCCGGGTGGTCGCTTCCGGCTGCAGATCGAACCGGCAATCGAGGTCCCGCGCGCCGAAGACGGCCGCGTCGACGTGCCTGCCACCTGCCAACTGCTGAACGACAAGGTCGAGGCGTGGGTGCGTGAATACCCGGGCCAGTGGCAATGGTTCCACGACCGCTGGGCCATCAAGCACAAGGTGAAATAGCCAACATGAAAAAAGGCGCCAACCGGCGCCTTTTGTCTGTCATTCCAACCGCTTGGTGTCAGTGATTGATCACGATGCGGATGTTGGATCGGCCGTTGCGCTCGACCATCGAGAAGAACGTGGCCGCATTGGCGGTGTGCAGACGGATGCAGCCATGCGACGCAGGACGACCCAGACGGCTGACCTGGTTTGTGCCGTGAACGGCATAGCCGCCGCGGAAGAACACTGCATAAGGCATCGGCGCATTATTGTATTTGCGCGACCGGTGATGCTTGGACAGCCATTTCGGCGAATAGGTTCCCGTCGGCGTGTAGTAGCCCTTGCGGCCGGTCGAGACCTTCCAGCGATACTTCACCACGCCGTTCTGCGTGACCGTCATTGTTTGCGATGAAAGATCGACCTTCGCCACGATACGTGCGGCATAGGCCGATGTTGCGGACATCAGCATTCCTGCGGCGATTGCCCCGGCAAGAAGAAATTTCTTCATCCCACTCTCCCTGAGATTTACGCGTCAAATTACCCCGTCACNAAGAGTATATGCAGGAGGAGATCAAATAAAGTTAAATCAACATATATANCTTGAAGCGAATCAATAAGTTATTGATTTTATTNCGCAGAAGCCGCGACTAGTATTAACANCAGCACCGTGAAAATNTGCAGTATCGAGCTNNCACGNCCCAATTGAACNGCGCGNTCNATGGTNTCNGGGCCTGCCTCACGGGTCCCCGCTCCATTCAGACAGGGNGCCCNGACNACGACTTCNCCGTAGGTTCTGGNNCCCCCNAGCGCCAGCCCGAGCGCNCCNGCGACCGCAGCTTCGGGCCANCCGGCATTCGGNGAGCGGTGAAGCGGCGCATCCCGCAAAGCGACGCCAGCCGCCGCGCGCGCAGCTCTGCTCCCCTCCGTCCACCATGCNGCNGCCACGAGNATAAGGGCCGANANTCGCGCTGCCGGCCANTTCATCANATCGTCGAGCTTCGCCGACGCCCANCCAAAATCGCGGTACTTCGTATTGAGATGCCCGATCATCGAATCCGCGGTGTTGACCATCTTGTAGGCCAGGAGACCCGGCAAGCCGCCGATCAGGTACCAGAGTGCCGGGGCCACGACGCCATCGGAATAGTTTTCGGCCAGGCTCTCGATGGCCGCCCGACTGACGTCCGACCCGTCGAGCGCGTCCGGATCGCGCCCGACGATCATGGAAACCGCCTTGCGCCCGCCCTCGATCCCGCCGGTGCGTAATCCAACAGCGACCGCCAGCACGTGATCGAACAGGCTCTTCTGCGCCAGGAAGATGGAGACGACGATCGCCTCCAACGCCACGCCGGCCCAGCCCAGCAAGCCGAAAAGATCGGACAGAAGCCAGCCGACGGAAATCGATATAGCCACCAGAACGGCAATGGCGGCAAGACCACGCCATTTGCGCGTGTCAGCCGTGACATCAGGCTCGTTCAGGCGGCGGTCCGCAAATCCGATCATCGCGCCGAAGATGACAACCGGNTGCGANANCCTNCGCCAGAGCCAGNCCGGATCNCCCACCAGCCGGTCGATCAGCAGTCCGAGAAAGAGAATNATCAGCCGGATCACGACGTGATGGCCTTGAGNCCGCGAGNCANGCGNTCCGCCTCCGNCNNNTTGGCGANCAGACCCAGCCGCAGCCGGCGCGGCGAGTGATCGAAAGCGCGGGTGAGGATATGTTGGCTGGCAAGTGTATCNCGGGCCGCTGCGCCATCGCCGACGTCGAGCAGGAAGAAGAGCGCTGTCTGNCCNNCGACCGGAANGCCGGATGTCNTNANNGCNTCCGCCGTCAGCGCGTGGCAGCGTTCGATCNCGGCNCGNTGCTCGGNCATNNTGTCCGGCGAGGCNAAGGCATGNATGGCNATCTCCAGCGCAGGCCCGGACACGGGCCACGGGCCCAAAGCCTCGGCCAGCGCTTTGGCAACTGGCTTCGCNGCAAAGGCAAATCCCANGCGCACACCTGCAAGCCCGAAAAACTTNCCNAANGANCGGAGCACCAGAAGNCCGGGNATGGCCCCCGNCCGGCCCGCAACGCTGACGTCCGGATGACAATCGGCAAAGGCTTCATCGANGACCGTCATCCGGTTCCCGCGCGATTGCGCAAAGTCTGCCAGCTCACCAGNCGAAAAACGGCGACCATCGGGATTGTTGGGATTGGCGAGNACCACCGCATCGGCATCCAGCGCCGCATCNAGGGANATNNCCTTGCGCACGGNAAANCCGGCGCGNNCGAANGCNGCCTCATATTCCCCGTAGGTCGGCGCGAGNATTGCGNCNTCGCTGGCCTCGNGGCTGNCAAGGCGGGNNAGCATNGGCAGNTGCTGGATCGCCGCCTGGCTGCCNGGCGTNATNANCGGATCAGTCGCACCNCCGTAATGNNTNCGNGCCAANCNCGGCNACGCGCCGTGCCAGCGCCGGATCGGGCANCCGTCGCCAACTGTCCCGGNAAAATTCCGGCAAGGGAAAGCTCACGGGACNGATTCCGGTCGACAAATCCAGCCAGTCCTCCGCACGTCCACCATGGGTCGCAATGGCGTCGAGAAGCGCTCCGCCATGGTCGATCACGCGCGCCACCTCATTCCGCGATGTCGATGACATGCATGTAGGAGCCGGNGACATTGCCGCGCCTGAGCCCAGCCTTGCCNANTTCNTNGCCTTCNGCATCGACCGCNGAAAACANAGCGTCAGCNGANCCNTTTTCNACCACGGTCGAATAATGAAACTCGTGGGCGNTGAGCGGCATCTGCCAGATGAACCCGGGCTCCGCCTGGATCCTGCGATAGCCGAGACTCCGCTTGCGCTCCGCATAGCTCGTGGTCAGCGGCAGCGCGCCAAGCATTTCGTGGCGGTGACCGTCGGCATCGATCAGCCCGTCGCCCAGCACCATGTAACCGCCGCACTCACCATAGACCTGGATGTCGCGCGCGATCGCCTGCTGCATGCCGGTTCTGAAAGTCTGAGCACCCGCGATCCGGCCGGCATGGAGTTCGGGATATCCGCCCGGAAGAAAGACTGCATCGGCGTCCGCCGCCGGCGCTTCATCGGCCAGCGGCGAGAAGAAGCTCAGTTCGGCACCGCGGCGCCGCCAGCTCAACAGCATGTGTTCGTAGGAAAAGGCAAAGGCCAGATCGCGCGCGATGGCAATCTTCTGTCCAAGCGGTGGCAGGCGCTTGATGTTGGCCGGCGCTTCGAAGGGTGTACCCAGTCGTGAGAGTTTCTCGATCCTGTCGATATCGACA
Organism: Hoeflea sp.; assembly: GCA_002707605.1. Taxonomy (GTDB): domain Bacteria; phylum Pseudomonadota; class Alphaproteobacteria; order Rhizobiales; family Rhizobiaceae; genus Pseudohoeflea. The sequence goes on along the minus strand of PANK01000005.1, from coordinate 25,482 downwards.
TGGCGCTCAATCCTGTCGGCAGCCGCGCCAATGAAGGTTTCGAGGTTTTCATTCTCGCTGGCCTGCACCAGCCCCAGATGCCGCTCGGGAACCACCAGCGCCTCTTCCCGCGGCACAGAACCCAGACAGTCGATGTTGGCTTTCTTGAGAGCCGATCGCAGCATCCGTTCGTGCCGCTCGCTGCCGACACGATTGAGGATCACGCCGCCGACATAAAGGTCCGGCGAGAAATCCGAAAATCCCTTTGCGATGGCCGCAACCGAGTGGGAGAGTTTTGCGCAATCGATGATGAGAATGACAGGCAGGCCCAGAAGCCGGGCCAGATCGGCGGACGATCCGGTGCCATCGGACGCCGCATCATAAAGCCCCATCATCGCCTCGAGCACGAATGTCCGACCGCCCTCGGCCGCGAGGCTCGCATTGGCGCACAGAAAATCCGGGCGCATACCCCACGGGTCGTAATTCATGCAGACGGCGCCGGAGGCGACCGAGTGGAAGGCGGGATCGATATAGTCCGGCCCTGCCTTGGCGGGTGCCAACCTGGCACCGCGCCGCCTGAGCGCACGCAACAGCCCCAGCGTTATCGTGGTCTTGCCCGCGCCCGAATTGGGCGCGGCCAGCATCAGGCCCTTCATGCACTGTCCTTCTGCTCGGCAGCACGGGACCCGAGCGGATCGGGCGTCAGCACCTTGCCTGACAACGCGCCAAGCCAATCGAATGCCTTGCGGAACTCCACCACCTTGCCGACCACGACGATCGCCGGAGGTTCGAGACCGGACTCCGCGAGATCGCCTGCGGCTTTTCCTAGTGTGGTTTCCAGCACTTTCTGTTCGGAGGTCGAGGCGTCGGTGACGAAAGCCACGGCTTCGTGGGCGTCACGTCCGGCTTCCATCAGGCGGTTTGCGATGGCATCGAAATGCTTCATCGCCATATACATCACGATCACCTGGCTGCCGCGCGCGACACCTTGCCAATCGATGCCATCGGGCACCGCGCCGCTGGAATTGTGGCCGGTCAGAAAGGTGACCGTGTGATTGGTCTCGCGATGGGTGACGGGAATGCCGGCATAGGCCAGCCCACCGATCCCGGCCGTGATTCCCGGCACGATGCGGAACGGCACGCCGTGCTCGACAAGAGTGAGCGCTTCCTCACCGCCACGCCCGAAGACGAANGGNTCGCCGCCCTTGAGCCGCANNACCTTCTTGCCCNGCTTGGCGAGTTCGACAAGACGATAGGAAATATCNCGCTGCTTGGCCGACGGNTTGCCGCCGCGCTTGCCNGCGTANTCAANCTCGGCGCNNNGCTTGGCGAGNCCGAGACAATCATTGCTCACCAGCGCATCATGAACGATAACATCGGCTTGGCTGAGCGCGTTGATCGCGTGAAGCGTCAGGAGCCCCGGATCGCCTGGCCCCGCGCCCACCAGCCAGACCTCGCCAGGCTTCATGTCCGGCAGGTTCCGGGTGATATGTCCCAGTCCGTTTTCCATCGGTTCGATGATCGCTCCTTGTCCCTTCCCGGTCTATCGCGCGAGCGCTATATCGGCAATCACACAATAGGAATAATGTGGCCCGCATGAGGGAGAAAAACCGACAGGAGACGACGGAATCCGGCACCGGCCTAAGGCGCGGCTGGACCACCGGCGCATGCGCGACNGCNGCCACCAAGGCGGCCCTCACAGCGATCCTGACCGGCAGGTTTCCCGATCCCGTCACCATTACGCTTCCGCGCGGCCAGACGCCGTCCTTTCCTCTTGCACGCGAGAAACTGGGGCAGGACGAAGCCATGGCGGCAATCGTCAAGGATGCCGGCGACGATCCCGANGTGACCCACGGCGCCACGATCATCGCAACCGTGCGCAGAGGCGTGGCGCAATCAGGTATCGTCTTCCAGGCGGGCGAAGGCGTCGGCATGGTCACCCTCCCCGGCCTGCCTATCGAACCGGGCGAAGCGGCAATCAACCCGGTACCCCGCAAAATGATGACAGAAACGGTCGAAAGCCTGTGTGCCGAGCATGGCGTCACGCCTGATGTCGAGATCGAGATTTCGGTGCCGGGCGGCCAGTCTTTGGCGGACAAGACCTGGAACCCACGGCTCGGCATCAAGGGCGGCCTGTCGATCCTCGGCACCACCGGCATCGTCAATCCCTTCTCCTGCGCGGCCTGGATCCATTCCATTCACCGAGGCATAGATGTCGCGCGCGCGGCGGGTCTCGAACATGTCCTCGGGTCTACCGGCTCGACCTCGGAAAAGACCGCCCAGGAGCTTTTCGGCCTGCCCGACATCGCCTGTCTCGACATGGGCGATTTCGCCGGCGGGCTGCTGAAATATCTGCGCCAGCATCCCCTGCCGCGGCTGACGATCGCGGGCGGTTTCGCCAAGCTCTCCAAGCTCGCCCAAGGTGCGCTCGACCTCCATTCGGGACGCAGCCAGGTGGACATGGAGTGGCTGGCCGAAAAGGCCGGACCGGATTTGAATCAAAACTTGAGGGAGAAGATTCTCTCTGCCAATACCGCACTCGAAGTCCTTGAATTGACTCGCGAAGAAGGCATCGACCTGCCTGCAATCATAGCCCGTGATGCACGCCAGACCGCGCTCGATACGTTACGCGGCGCGCCCGTCGCGGTCGACATTCTGGTGACCGACAGAGCCGGCAATATCCTCGCACAATACGGCACCGACCATGACTGAAACCATCCTCATCCTGGGTGGCACAAGGGAGGCGGCNGAGCTCGCCGCCCGCATCGTCATCGACCGACCCGATGCCCGCATCGTCACGTCGCTGGCGGGCCGGACGAAGGAACCGTCGCCCCTGTCTGGCGAGGTTCGCATAGGGGGGNTTGGCGGCGCTGAGGGACTGGCCGGATGGCTCTCGGAAAACGAGGTTTCAGCCTTGATTGATGCCACTCACCCTTTCGCGAAGTCCATCTCGGCGAATGCCGTCAAAGCTGCCGATATCTCCGGCGTTCCCCTCTATCGGCTTGCCCGTCCGGCCTGGGTAAAACAGGCCGGTGACAGGTGGATCGAGGTCGCAAATCTGGAAGCCGCAAGCGACGCGATACCGGCCCGTGCCAAGGTTTTTCTGGCGCTCGGCTCGCAGCACATCGCAGCTTTCGAGAAACGCGATGACGTCCACTTCGTCGTCCGCATGATCGACCAGCCGGAGCAGAAGCTGGACCTGCCCAACCACACGCTCGTGCTCGGTCGCCCCGGCGACAGTGCGGCGGTNGAGACNATCCTGTTCCTCAGCCACGCGATCACGCACATCGTCTGCCGCAATTCGGGCGGCGAGGCGGGCTACGCCAAGATCGAGGCCNCGCGNAAGATGAACCTGCCGGTGATCATGATCGCACGGCCCGCANCNTCGCCGGCTGGTTACGCNACNATCGANGACCTGCTGGCNGCACTNNCCTAGNCCGANGCCTTCTTCTTTTTCCCGACATTNCTGAGAACNTGGGAATAGTCGGCATTGTANAGGTCGCTGTCNCGGAAATTGACGTCGCCGAACACCTTNCCGACNANAACNAGCGCTGTGCGCGTGATCTTGTGCTTGCGCACCTCNTCCTTCATCTCCGCAAGCGTGGTGCGGATGTAGAGTTCGTCCGGCCAGGTGGCGCGATAGGCGATCACCACCGGNCAGTCATCGCCGTAATAGGGTTCGAGCGCGCGGCGGACGTAATCGAGNTTGCGGATNGAGAGGTGGATCGCGAGCGTTGCCTTCGACTGGCCGAGAATTTCCAGCTGCTCGCCNTCCGGCATCGACGANGCCTTCATGCCTGTTCGGGTGATGATGACGGTCTGGGCGATTTCCGGAAGTGTCAACTCGGTCGAAAGCCGCGCCGCCGCACCCGCAAAGGCGGGCACGCCCGGCACCACCTCGTAATCGATACCGAGTTCGTCGAGACGCCGCATCTGCTCCGCGGTGGCACCGTAAATGGACGGATCGCCCGAATGGACACGGGCGACATCTTGGCCTGCAGCCTGAGCGGCCTCCATCTCGGCGACGATCGCATCGAGATGCATCGGCGCGGTATCCATCACCTTGGCATCGGCAGGCGCAGCCTGAACGATCTCCTCGGGAACAAGCGACCCGGCATAGAGGCAGACCGGGCAGCGCTCGATCAGCTTGAGACCGCGCACGGTGATAAGGTCGGCGGCACCCGGGCCGGCTCCGATAAAATAGACGGTCATTCCGCCGCTCCCTTCAATTCTGCCGCCAACTTCATGGCGCTGCCTTCCTTGCGGGCATAGCCGCGCGGCGTATAGACCCAGTCGCGCCCGTCGCCGGTCCGCGTCACGGCAGTGTTGGACGAACCGACGATGACGACGGTGAGCATGTCCACATCATCGACCTGCAGATCGCCGAGGGGCACCACCCGCACCGTCTCGCCGTCGCGGCCGAGATTGGTGGCCAGAATCACCGGTGTCGATGCCGGACGATGGTTGAGCAGTTCGTCGCGCGCCCAAGCAAGTTGCGTGCGTCGCTTGCGGGACACCGGGTTATAGAAGGCGATGACGAAATCTCCCTCGCCCGCAGCCTTCACACGGCGCTGGATATCGTCCCACGGGGTGAGCAGATCCGACAGCGAGATGGTACAGAAGTCATGCCCCAGCGGCGCGCCTGCACGCGCGGCAGCCGCCTGCAGCGCCGAGATGCCGGGGCTGCACTGGATTGCGATCCGCCGCGCCGCATCGGTGAGCCCGTCCTCGCCGCCCGCCTTTTCGAGAAGTTCGAACACCAGCGTCGCCATCGCATAGATGCCGGCATCGCCCGAACAGACGAGCGCCACTGTCTTGCCCTGACCGGCGAGTTCCATCGCGTGGTGGACGCGCGCCTCTTCCTTGCCGAGATCGAAATCGTGCCGCGCCTTGCCTTCGGCCAGCGGGCCCAACAGATCCAGATAGAGCGAATAGCCGACCAGATCGGTCGCCTCGCTCACCATGCGGCTCACCTCCGGCGAGCGCCATCCCTCCGATCCAGGACCGATGCCGACGACGAAGAGCTTGCCGCGTGCACGACCTTGGAGATTGCTCTCAGTCAGCACAGCCGGCGACCTGCCGATCGCCACGGTCGCGCGCTTGCTTTTGGTCTTGGCGACTGCCAGCTCGCCGTCCGCGCCGACACTGGCGAGTGCCGCACCTTCCGCAACGCCGTGGCAGCCGACTTCTGTGAACACCACATCAGACGGGGTTGCCAGCCGCGGCGTCTCCGCCTCGAGCCGTGCTGCATCGAAGAATCGCGCCGGAACACCGAAATGGTCTGCGACCGCGTGAATGGCGGCTTCATCCGCCTTGAGATCAAGTGAGGCAACAGCCGCAACCGATTCTGCCGACAGGCCATTTTCCAAGAGCGCCCTTTCGGCGAGCGCGATCGCTTCCTCCGCCTCGCAGCCCCGCTCACAGCCCATGCCGAGCACCAGCGTCGCCGGGCGATAGACGAGTTCGAGATCGCCCGCTTTGTGCGCACGATCGGTGATCGTCAGCGTAATCGCGCCATCATCTGAAAAGGGAAGCGTCGAGTTCCGGAGCCACGCGTCGACCTCTTCCACTCTCCCCCCTTGCGGGGGAGATGTCCCGTCAGGGACAGAGGGGGAGAACGCCAGTCGCACGGAAGCTCCCGCGACCAACTCCGCCATCACCGCCTTGGCGGCACCCGGATTGGCGAGCTTGATCCCCTCAGGCGGCGCGTCGAGTGCTATGCCGAAGCGTATATCGCCAGCCGTGGTCACAGCCGCAATACCATCAAGAGCCGAAGCGATATCGCGCGCCAGATCGTTGGCTCCGTGATGACCGCCCANNAGCGGCACGGCTACGGAGCCGTCCTCGGCCACCGCGATCACCGGCGGTTCGGTCTGCTTGTCGGCAAGAACCGGAGCCAGAAGCCGGATTATCGCACCTGCAGCCATAACGGCGACGATGGGACGACCTGCGGCAAACAGCGCGCGCAGATGTGCGCCGGTATCATCGAACGCGACATCGCAGTCGGACACGCGGCGGCCGAGCCCGTGGATCTCGCCGCCCGTCGCAGCCTTGATCCGGTTTGCCACCGACAGGGCCGAAGCCGAGAGGATGACGATCGCGGTCTTCGAATTCATGTCTGTGCCTCTGCCTGCGCGGCCGGTTTCGCCCAGCTCTCCGCGCCCTTGTAGATCAGGATGATNGAGAAATAGGGAGCCGTGTCGCCGNTCACNTCGGCAAGCGGCATCACCCGCTCGCCGGCCAGCGTCACNCGNTCCGCATAAANTGCTTGAGCCGTCAGATTCATTTTCTCGATCAANGCNCGCAAGCGATTGAAATGACGTCCGACTTTCATGATCGCAACGGCGCCGGATGCGTCGANGCGCGCCGCGATCTCGTCATCGGAAAGCGGACCGGGGANCACCGTCAGCACGTCGTTTCGNGCCGACAAAGGCCGNCCNGANGCAGCNCCNGCCGCCATGATAGAGGACACGCCGGGCACGATTTCCGTTTCGTAGCGACCGGCGAGGCGCTCGAAGAGATACATGAAGGAGCCGTAGAAAAACGGATCGCCCTCACACAGGACAGCAACATCGCGTCCGGCATCGAGGTGCGCCGCGATTTCCTCCGCTGCACGATCATAAATCTCCTGCGCGGGAAACCGCTCGACCCGCATGGGCACCCGGATTGCGATCTCCACCTGTCCGCCCGGAAGGTGGTCGGCGGCGATCGAACGGGCAAAGCTGTCACCTTCGTCCGGCGCCGGCCATGCGATCACCGGCGCAGCCTTGAGGATGCGCAGCGCCTTCAGCGTGAGCAGTTCGGGATCGCCGGGACCCAGCCCGACGCCATAGAGCNTGCCGGTCATGCGAANCCCTTCCTGACCGACCACAAGGTCACCGGCATCATCGGTTTCCAACCCAGGAAACGACCGACCGGCTCGGCGCGNCTGACCTGNAGACGAACCANNTCCCCGCCGAAATGCTCNCGCAGCGCNAAGATCCGCGCCTCGCTTTCGACCGTCACNGCATTGNCNACCAGCCGCCCNCCCGGCTTGAGCGCGGCCCAGGCNGCNTCGAACACGCCCTCCTCGCTCATGCCTCCGCCGANGAAAACGGCATNCGGCGCNTCAAGNCCNTCGAGCACCNCGGGCGCTTCNCCGTGTCGGATATCGAGCGTNGGNGTNCCGAGCGCCATGGCGTTGGCGGAGATNCGTTCGGCGCGTTCCGCNTCATTCTCGATGGCNANCGCCTTNGCACCACGCGCGGCNCGCATCCANTCGATCGCGATCGAGCCATTGCCCGCGCCGACNTCCCANANAANCGCGCCGGGNNTCGGTGCCAAATAGGCAAGCGTCGCAGCGCGGATCTCGCGCTTGGTGAGTTGCCCGTCATGTTCGAAGGCCTCGTCCGGCAAGCCCGGAACGGGCGGCAGGACGGCAGCATCCGGATCGGCGACGCATTCCACGGCAAGCGTATTGAACGCGGCGAATTCCGCCGAGCCCGACCGGATATCTCGCGCCGTCATCTCGACGATTTTCTCGCGCCGTCCGCCCATATGCTCAAGAATGGCAATCTTCGAACCGCCGAACCCGCGTTCGACGAGAATATCCGCCGCCTCGCAGATCGTCCGACCGGTCGAGGTCAGCGCGATAAGCCTGTTGCCCGGCTGCAGATGGGCCGAGAGCGCATGAATGGAACGCCCGTGCAACGAGATCATCGCCACGTCCTGCTGCGCCCAGCCGAGCCGTGCAGCGGCCAGCGAAAAAGCAGAGGGCGTCGGGATCACCCGGATTTCGTCGGCACCAATATGGCGCATCATCGTCGCTCCGATCCCGAAGTGCATCGGGTCACCGGTGGCGAGGATGGTGATAGGTTCACCGCGTCGTTTCAGAAGCAACTCGATCGTCTGTTTCACACCGAAGGTCCACGGGATCACCTCCCGATCTCCGGCATCGATTTCCTCGAGGACACGTGCGGGCGCGATCACTGTTCGGGCTGCATCGAACAAGGCACGCGCAGGCGGCGTCAGGCTGTCGAGCCCGTTATCGCCGACGCCGAGCAGCGTCAGCCAAGGCTTTCCGCCGGTTTCCGTTTCCATCTCAGCCATGTCCTTCCAGCCCAGCGGCAAGTCCGTTGAGGGCCGCTGCCGCAATCGCCGATCCGCCGCGCCGTCCCTTGACCGCGATGAACGGTACGCCCCGAGAATTGGCGACCAGCGCGTCCTTGGATTCCACCGCGCCGACGAACCCGACCGGCGCACCAATAATGGCGGCGGGTTTCGGTGCTCCTTGATCGATCCGTTCGAGCAGGCGGAAGAGCGCGGTCGGCGCGTTGCCGATAACAACCACCGCGCCCTCGAGATACGCGTCCCAAAGTTCCACCTGAGCGGCCGAGCGGGTCGTGCCCGCCTCTCTTGCCAGGTCTGCGACACGCGGAGCAGACAGCGCACAGATCACCGGATTATCGGCGGGCAACAGCCGCTTGATAATGCCGTGGCGCACCATTTCCACATCACAGATCACCGCCCCACCCTTTTGGAGCGACAGCTGACCCGCAGTTGCGAAGTCTCCCGACACCACCACGTCCGCCGTCAGATCGGTCATCCCGCAGGCGTGGATCATGCGCACCACCACCTGGGCCGTCGCCGCATCGAAGCGCGACAGGTCAGCCTCGGCCCGAATGGTGGCGAAGGACTGGCGATAGATCTCCGCCGGATCGGTGATGTAGCCGGCCGCCATGGTCACGTTTTCGGCTTTTCCATCGACCTGGGCCCATGCGGATGGTCGGCATGCGGATAGGGATGATGGTGATGATCGTGCCCGTGGGAATGATCATGGTCGTGGCCGTGCCCATGATGATGTGAATGCCCGTGATCATGGTCGTGAGAATGACCATGGTGGTGGTGATGCCCGTCGTTGTGGTGATGGTGGTGATGGCCGTGATCGTGCACGGGTTCCAGCGGGCCCGGCTCGGCATGGCTGTGCACCGGAGTGAACGGCAGACCGTGCTTGCGGCAGAACTCCTCGTCGCGGCAGGAGGCATCGCAGTCACCGCCGCAAGGGCAATTTTCCAGTCCCCCGCCTATCCCCTCGACGTGGTGGTGATGGCTTTCCTGCGGCAGCCCGACTTCCGCCTCGAAACCAAGCACCTGCTCGCGGTACTTGCACATCTGGCAGTTCATCAGCGCTTGGCCCTCGACGATCTCCTTCACGCGGTCCTGGAAGGTATCGAGCACCAGCGGGTGGTCGTTGAGATAGGGCGCCTTGATGAATTCGATGTCGGGATATTTCGCCGCCACCTCGTCGGTCTGCGAATAGATCCGCTTGACCAGCACGCCGGTGAACAGGAAGTACGGGAAGACGATGATGCGCTTGTAGCCGAGCTTGGCGGCATGCTCGAGACCGGGACCGACAAGCGGGAACGTGACACCCGAGTAGCAGGTCTCGCCCCAGCCGAAACCAAAACCCTCCCAGAGCATCCGCATGACCTTGGCGACGTTGGAGTTGGCGTCCGGATCGGATGCACCGCGACCGACGACCATCAGCATCGTGTCATGGATTGCCACCTCGCCATGCTCACGATTGGCCACATCAAGCGCTTCCTGGATGCGCTCACCGGCTGCCCGGATCATCTTCAGGTCGATCCCGAGTTCGCGGCCATAATTGATGACCATACCGGGATTCTGCGCCTGATAGGTGTTGAGCACGCTCNGGATGTCGTTCTTGGCGTGGCCGGCGGCAAACAACATGCCGGGAACCGCAAGCACCCGCTCGACGCCGACCGAGCGCAACTTGTCGAGACCGTCGGCGATAACCGGGTTGCAGAATTCGAGATAGCCGTATTCGACCGGCATGTCGGGATAGCGGGCGCGCAGGCCTTCTGCCACCGTTGCGAATTCGCGGGCTGCGTTCTGGTTGCGGCTGCCATGGCCACAAACCATGATTCCCGTCTTTGTCATCTCATGCTTCCTTCANGCGCGNTTTGCGCGCGTTCGGGTTGAACGGTTNCGATGAAAAGANTNCGTGATCCGGGAACGAGAGCCATTCCGATTGTCCGCTTTCCCATCGGGCGTCGTTTGCGTACGCAACGCCGGACCGGTCCACATGAGTTANCCCCGCAGACCAGGAAACCGAACCGGACAGCCCCGGAATTGGCCCTTGGAATAAGTCAGCCGCACCGGGATATCTCTCAGCCTGTCGTCAGGCGCCATCGCACATGGGGACGGACATTAGGCATGCGGCCTCATGGCGTCAAACGGCGAATGCGCCGCATGCCGTCGCATTCCCGTCATTGTCTCAATGCGTTGTGGATACGGANACCTATTCGAGACCAAGCCGTTTCGCGGTCGCGTGAAACAGAATCTTCTCGGCCTCCGTGACGGATCCATCTGCGCGCGCCATTTGCGCCAGATGCGCCATNACCTCNCGCTTGCGCTCGTCCGACAGGTCCGCAAGCANNTCAGCAGCCTGCGCAGAGCTGGTCTCGTAGCCGAANTNGTCGATGAACCGCANAACCTCGCCGGCCTCGTCCGCATCGAGATCNAGTTCACGACCAAGGATAGACGTAAAAGCNGCCGCTTCCGGCGCATTGACCGAGCCATCGGCAAAACTCATGCGGACCAGCAGAAGGAGCTCGGCCATCAATTCGGGATTGTCGGCCACTTTTTCGACCGCCGATTTCTCCGAAATCAACGCGCCGAGTTTCGATACCATCTTACCGAAACCGCTTGTCTCGCTCATGCTGTCTATGCCTCGTCTGCTTCCATTCCAAGCAATTTGGCGGTCATGAAAACCAGCCTGATTGCCTGTTCCTGATCATCGTCACATGCGTCTGCAATCTCCCGCATCAGGCCGACCAGCCTGTAGCGCGCCGACACGTCGAGCTGCTTCAGAAGAACATATAACTGTTTTTCCGCCGCCTGCCCTTTCGGCGATTCAAGGACATCATGCAACTGCGGCAAATCCACGGACCTGATGCCNAATTCCCGCAGGCATATGCGCTCGAACACTTCGAGCTCTCGCGCGCCGATAATGCCGTCCACNAGAACNACACGGAAAAGAAGCAGGATTTGCGCAAGCCCGGTCGGGTTGCCGGACAGCCGCCGAATGGCCCGCGAGGCCACTGCCTTGCGCAATATGACTTCAGGAAATGACCCCACAAGCATCAAGACTCGCCCCCGGTCTTTTGGTTGTGATTCTCTACGGGTAAAGCCTAAGTCCGTTGGGCGGATTGTCCAGTCTTTCGGGATGTGCCAGAAGCATTCGGACCGCATTCNGCGGAAATTTTCGTATTCTTGTCCGGTTTCCGCNCATGCATGATCTTCCTGGCTACTTTCTANTGGCGCTGATTGCGGCAGCCTTCTTCGCAGGCTTTGTTGATTCGATTGCCGGTGGCGGCGGACTGATCACGATTCCCGTGCTTCTGATCGCCGGCTTTCCACCGGTCGCCGCCCTCGGCACCAACAAGCTGCAGGGCCTTTTCGGCTCGGCTTCGGCGACGATCGCCTATGCTCGCGGCGGCCATGTGGATCTCAAGACACAAGGCGGCGCTGCCCTGCTGTCCGCCTTGGGTGCTGCGGTCGGAGCGCTCGCCGCAACCTATGTCCCGGGCGAAATCTTCGGTATCGTTCTGCCGTTCCTGCTGATCGCCATCGCACTCTATTTCGCGCTCAAGCCGAACATGGACGATATTGACCACACACGTCGGCTCTCGCCGTTTTTGTTTTCAGCCAGCATCGTGCCGCTTATCGGATTTTACGATGGATTGTTCGGCCCTGGCACCGGCTCGTTCTTCATGCTCGGCTTCGTAGCGCTTGCCGGCTACGGTATGCTGAAAGCCACCGCCCACACAAAGCTGTTGAACTTCGCCTCCAATGTCGGCGCTTTCGCCGTCTTTGCGTCCGTCGGCGTCATAGCCTGGAAGGTCGGACTGCTGATGGGCGCAGCTCAGTTCATGGGCGCGCAGCTCGGTTCGCGGCTGGCCATGAAGAACGGCTCNCGCATCATCAAGCCCCTGCTGGTCATCACCTGCGCGGCCCTTGCCATCAAGNTGATGTCCGATCCCACGCATCCCGTTCGCATCTGGTTCGGCTTTTAAGCGCTCGGCNCANATTTTTGCANCGCAGCGGAACNCCCGGTGACNNNTCCCCGTTTTTANGCAGGTCATTTTCAAGGGGGTTCCAATATGGAAATGCACTCGTCGGCNATGTCCGATGCGCGCCGTTCGGCGCNTCGTACCCTTGCTGGCAGCCGCTTNGCGCTGCGCCATGCAAATCCNGCCCGNCTTCTTCTCGCGGGNTATCTCTCTTACATCGTCGTCGGCTGGTGCCTTCTCTCGCTACCTTTCGCGCAGAGCCAACCCGTCTCGGCGCTCGACAACCTCTTCATGGCAACATCCGCCGTTTCAACCACCGGCCTGGTGTCCGTCGACCCGGGCAGCAGCTACACCTTCTTTGGAGAAGCAGTCCTTCTCCTCCTCATCCAGCTGGGCGGCTTGGGCTATATGACCGTCGGCTCCTTCGCCGTACTGGCGCTCGCCCATAATCTCGGCCCCNTGCGCCAGACCACCGCGCGCGCGGCGTTCAGCCTGCCCNCAGACATGAACGTGGCATCCTTCCTGCGCTCGGTCGTGCTTTTCACCGTCGTCACNGAACTCATTGGCATGCTGATCCTGTGGGACCTGTTCTCGAACCGCGGCGTCGAAAACCCGCTGTGGAGCGCCCTGTTCCACTCGGTTTCGGCCTTCTGTACGGCCGGCTTCAGTCTGTTTCCCAACAGTTTTGAGGATTTCCGCGCCGATGTGCCGGTCAACCTGACGATCGCCGCCCTCAGTCTCCTGGGGGCCATGGGCTTCATCATCATCGGTGACACCTGGCGCACCATGACCGGCCGCAAGCGCAAGCTCGGCTTCACCAGCAAGGTGATTGCGCGCATGACGCTGATCTTCCTCGTCGTNGGCACCGCGCTTCTCTTCGTTGCAGAACCCGGTATCGATGCGCTGCCNCCNGGCGAGAGACTGCTGACGGCCTTCTTCCAGACGATGACAGCCTCGACCACCGTGGGCTTCGACACCTATCCGATCGGATCGCTGACACATGCCTCGATCATCGTGCTGATCTTCCTGATGGCGATCGGCGCCTCGCCGGCGGGAACGGGCGGCGGGCTGAAAACCACCACCTTTGCCGTGCTCCTCGGCCTTGTGCGCTCCACNCTGCGCGGACGACGNAACGTTCACTTCTTCCACCGGCNGGTCAAACCGGCCCGTGTCCAGACNGCCGGCGCGGCGCTNGCCTATTTTCTGGGACTGATGCTGATTGCGCTGTTTCTGCTGCTTCTCACCGAACCGCAGGCGNCCTTCGANAAGGTTGTCTTCGAGGCAGTNTCNGCCATGGGCACNGTTGGCCTTTCNATGGGGATCACCGGCGAGCTCAGCTATCTCGGCAAGNTCATCATCGTCGTTCTGATGATCGCCGGACGCCTTGGTTTCCTCACCTTCGGCATCGCGCTCGCGACCGTCGACGAACCCANCGAGAAGANNGACAACGANNTGGTGNTNTAGGTCTTCAANCCTTNNTNCTGNCCGTTAGAACACGGCCAGGATNANCGCACCTGATGCAATAAGCNNGACGCCGAACCAGTTGATGAGACTCAGTTTNTCACCNAGNAANATNACGCCGAAAATCGCGACCAGNACGATNGACAACTTGTCGATCGGTGCCACCCGTGAGGCATCTCCCATTTTCANGGCCCGGAAATAGGCGAGCCACGANGCGCCGGTCGCCAGGCCNGAGAGGGTGAGAAACACCCATGTCTTGCCCGGAATGGNGGANNGCGCCTGCCACTGCCCGGTGATNACNACGANACCANCNGTNACGCAAAGGATGATGCAGGTCCGGATCANCGTGGCCATGTCGGANTTGATGTCCGAGATGCCGACCTTGGCGAAGATCGCAGTCAACGCCGCAAAGACTGCAGNCGTGAACGCCCAGAACTGCCAGCTTTGCGTCATNNCGCCGTTCCTCAGTACTCCACGCCGATCTGNGCCTTGATCCCCGAACGGAANGGATGCTTGATCATCTCCATCTCGGTNACGAGATCGGCGAACTCNATCANTTCGTCGGCGGCGTTGCGGCCGGTCAGCACCACATGGGTCATTTCGGGCTTCTCGGCTTCAAGAAAGGCGACGACGTCAGTCACGCTGATATACTCGTAGCGCAATGCAATGTTGATCTCGTCGAGCAAAACCATCGTGTTGGTNTCGTCGCGGATGAGTTCCNTGGCCTTCTCCCAGGCGCTCTGCGCCATGGCAATGTCGCGCGCCTTGTCCTGCGTCTCCCAGGTAAAGCCCTCGCCNAGCGTATGGAACTCGCANATGTCGGANAANCGCTCCTCGATCAGGTTGCGTTCGCCNGTTGCCATGCCGCCCTTGATNAACTGGACNACAGCGCATTTCCGGCCGTGCGCGATGTGCCGGAAAATCATGCCGAAGGCCGCCGTCGACTTGCCCTTGCCCTTGCCCGTATGGACGATGACGAGCCCCTTTTCGTCGGTTTTGGTNGACATGATCTTCTCGCGCGCGGCCTTCTTCTTGGCCATCTTTTCCGCGTGGCGGGCTAAATCGTCGGTTTTGGTCATGGTTCCCTCGATGCTTTCANTAATGNAATCTGCAGGCGGCGATCTGGAGAGACTGATCTTCTCCCTCCCCGCTCACGCGNTAGACGAGACGGTGCTCGCGAGTGATACGGCGNGACCAGAAGCCTTTCAGTTCTCCCTTGAGAGGCTCAGGCTTTCCGCTNCCTTGAAACGGCGTGCGCTGGCACTCGCGGATAAGCCCGTTGATTCGGGCGAGGACCTTTCGATCCGCTTCTTGCCAGTAGACATAATCCTCCCACGCGTGCCGCGACCAGACGAGTTTCACTCGCTCTCATCCAGCACGCGGCTCTCGCCCTGGCCCGCATCGAGTTCGGACACAGCTTCGCGCAAACGTCGGGCGTTCTCGGGGCTGGCGAGCAGATGCAGCGTCTCGGCCATGCTCTCATACTCCTCCTCGGAGAGAACGACCACTGACTTGCCCTTCCCGCGTGTCACGACGAGCGGCGCCCTGCTCTCGCTGACATCCTCGAGATGAGCGGCCAGATTCTGACGAAATTCACTGACGTTCACATGAGCCATGGACAGCCTCCTTTTGTACGCGATATTGTACAAACTTTGCGAACGTGTTTCAAGCTGTGCGTTCCGCCATCTCCTCGAGCTGGAAGCGGGCCGAATTGGACTTCGGCGTCCAAAGGCCCCTGTCCATAGCCTCGAGGAAGCGCTCGGCCATTTCCCTGAGAGCATCCGGGTTCTTTTCGGCGAGAAAATCATGAACGGGATCGTCGACGAGGTAGGCCTGGTAAAGGGCCTCGAAATGATGATCGCGCACCGCACCGGTGGTCGCCGCAAAGGCGAAGAGGTAATCGACCGTCGCCGCCATTTCGAAGGCGCCCTTGTAACCGTGGCGCATGACGCCGGCGATCCATTTCGGGTTGGCCGCCCGGCCACGTACCACCCGCGCAATCTCCTCCTCCAGCGACCGGATCACCGGGCGCTCGGGACGGGAATGGTCGTTGTGGTAGATCGCAGGACGATCGCCCTTGAGAGCCTCGACGGCCGCCGTCATTCCGCCCTCGAACTGGTAATAATCGTCGGAATCGAGAAGATCGTGCTCGCGGTTGTCCTGGTTCTGCACCACGGCCTCGACCTTCGACAGCCGCTTTTCGAACAATCCGCGTGCGGCCGTACCTTCCGCCTGGGCGCCATAGGCATAGCCGCCCCAGACGAGGAATGCCTCGGCCAGATCGCCGCGCTCGGACCACCCTTTCTCGTCGATTAATGCCTGTATACCGGCCCCATAAGCGCCGGGCTTCGAGCCGAACACCCGAAAGGACGCCTGCCGCGCAGCGTCATCCTCATTCAATCCTGTCGCAACCAGTTCCGCAGTCTCCCGCTTGGCACGGGCGGCCAGCGGATTATCTGCCTCGTCTTCCTCAAGCTCAGCCACCGCACGGGCCGCCCGGTCGAAGAGCGCGATCTGATCGGGAAACGCATCGCGGAAGAAGCCGGAGATACGCAGCGTCACGTCGACGCGCGGCCGGTTCATCTTGGCGAGCGGCACAATCTCGTAGCCGGTCACCCGGCGGGAGGCCATGTCCCACACGGGTTTCGTCCCGATCAGCGCCAGCGCCTGGGCGATGTCGTCGCCGCCGGTTCGCATATTGGACGTGCCCCAGGCGGTGAGCGCCAGCGACGTCGGCCATTCGCCGTGATCCTGCGCATAGCGCGCGACGAGAAGCTCCGCCGACTTGCGGCCCAGCTCATAGGCCGCCGGCGTCGGTACGGCACGGCTGTCGACGGAATAGAAATTCTTGCCGGTAGGCAGCACATCTGGCCGCCCACGCGTCGGCGCGCCGGATGGACCAGGCTGTACGAAACGGCCATCAAGACCGGCGAGCAGACCTTCGATCTCGCTTTGTCCACAGGCCGCCACGGACGTTATCAACCGGCTGTGGACATTGTCCATCACCGCGCGCGTCCGCTCCCAACCATCAGGCACCTCTGTTTCCCCGGAAACGAGGGAAGAAGCGAGCAATTCGATGCGCTCGACGGTATCGCCAATACTCCGCCAGGGTGCGGTGGACACGCTGTGGAAAACCTGTGGGCGAGGACCATCCCAAGACGCGGCGAAATCGCAATCGAGCGGGTCGAACCCGTCGACATCCAACCCGTCCAGAGCGATCGCCCGGTGCAGGCTCTCGTCACCCGGCTCGTTCCCGCGCGGCAACCGCGCCAGCGCGACCGTGAGATCGGTCAGCAACCGTCCTTCCGGAGCCAGGCCGAAAATGTGGAGCCCGTCGCGGATCTGCATTTCCTTGAGATCGCAGAGATAGGCGTCGAGCTTTTCGAGCGCCAGATCGTCGGCATCTGCCCTGTCGATCCCCGCGTCCGTATCGAGCCCGATGTCCCGGACCAGATCGAGGATCTGGCGCTTGAGCAGTTTCAGCCGTCGCGGATCGTGGCCGGACGCCTCGTAATATTCGTCGACCAGCGCCTCGAGATCCGCGAGAGCCCCGTAGGTCTCGGCGCGAGTCAGCGGCGGGGTCAGATGATCGATGATCACCGCGGACGTGCGCCGTTTGGCCTGCGTCCCCTCGCCCGGATCGTTGACGATAAAGGGATAGAGATGTGGCAGCGGCCCAAGCACGGCTTCCGGGTAACAGCTTTCCGACAAGGCCAGAGCCTTGCCGGGCAGCCATTCAAGATTGCCGTGCTTGCCCATGTGAACGATGGCGTGAACGCCGAACACCTGTCGCAGCCACGCATAAAAGGCGAAATAGCCGTGCGGCGGCACCAGATCGGGATCGTGATAGGTCGACTTCGGATCGATATTGTAGCCGCGCGCCGGCTGGATGCCGACCACNNCCTTGCCGAGCCGNAACAGCGGCAACCGGAAAACGCCATCGGCAAANAACGGATCGGACTCCGGCGCTCCCCAGCGCTCGGTCACACCTTCACGGACCGCGTCAGGCAGCGATGCGAAGAAATCTTTGTAATCAGCGAGCGACAGNANCTCGCCNCCGGAGCGTTNNNTNCCGATCGCATTGGTCGGCCCGGCGCGAAGCTTTGCCACCAACGCNTCTCCGTCGGACGGAATCTCGGCCACATCGAACCCGGCTTGAGCCATGGCCTTCAGCACTTCGATCGTGCCGGCAGGTGTATCGAGTCCCACGCCATTGGCGATACGTCCGTCGCGGTTCGGATAATTGGCGAGAATGATCGCGACCTTGCGCTCCCCCGCCTCAGTGCGCCTGAGCCTCGCCCAGTTGGCCGCCAGCCGCGCGACGAAGGTCATGCGACCATGATCAGGGGCGTGAGCGACGATATTGGTCTCGACCGTCTCGTCGTAGCGCGCGGCCGCCTTGAAACTGACGGCGCGGGTGAGCACCCGTCCGTCCACTTCCGGCAGCGCCACATTCATCGCCAGATCGCGCGAGTTGAGCCCCTGCGACGAGGCTTCCCAGACCGGGCGACCGATGGTCGAGAAGATCGCCTGAAGCACCGGCGCGCCGGTTGCTTCCAGCACCGTGCCCTTCGCTTCACCTCCGGGTGCGGAGACCGCAAATCCGGTCGCATTGATCACCACGTCCGGCTGCACCTCACCGAAGACCGAGCGGACGACATCCTGAGACACCTCATCCTTGAGGCTGGAGACGAAGACCGGTAGCGCATTGAGCCCCGCATCATCCAGCGCCTCGATCATGGCGACGACCGGCGCGGTCTGACCGCTCTGCACCAGCGCACGATAGAAGGTCACGGCAACCGTCGGCCGTTCCGGTTTGAAATGCGTGCCCCGCAGCCACGCGACGGATGGCGCGGAGGCACCCGGCCAGTAGAGGCCGGCACGGATCAAGGGCACAGCCGACGGCGGCAGATCCTCGCCGGAAACGATCGCCTCGCAGGCATCGATGAAGCTCGCGAAATTCCGCGCGCCGCCCTCNGACANATATGAGAANAGCTGCGAACGCGCCGCCTCGTCGAGCGTTGAGTAGTTGGCAAGTTCCGGGTCGGGCCGGTCGTCGCCNGGNAGNACCGCGATCTTCGCGCCTGAGGCGACTGCCGCCGCGTGAAAGGCTTCGAGCGCATAGGCGAAATAGCTCGCCCCACCCAAAGCCCGCACGACAATCAGCTTCGCTTTCGAAACGCTCTTCGCCGCGTAGGTATCGATGGAAAGCGGATGCTTGAGCTGCATNAGNTTGGCAAGCCGCCAGCGGCTAGCCGTGCCNTTGGCGCAGGCGCCCNCGAGTGCTGCAAGCTCGGTATCNGCCGCGCTNAGGAACAGCACNTCGCCGGTCGACTGNCCGAGGTCGATCGCCTCGCCATCGTCCGACAGGCTNCCCTTTTGCGCGGTCAGAAGATGCATGGTTTAGCCGATGAGCCCCGCGATTTCGGCGCGGATCGCCTGTTGGTCGATATCGTGCAGGCCGATGACGACCAGACGCGTGCCGCGTGCCTCGCCCGCATTCCACGGACGATCGAAATAGGGGTCGACACGAGCGCCAACTGCCTGGATGACGAGCCGCATCGGTTTGCCCGGAATGTCGGCGAAGCCCTTCAGACGCAGGATGTCGTGGCGGGCGATGATACCCTTCAGCCCTTCGATGAAATCGGCGGAATTGCCCAGCGAACCGAGCTCGACGACAAAACTGTCGAACTCGTCATGATCATGATCATGGTCGTGATCCGCACCTTCGTGCTCGAGCTCGTGGTGGGACTTGCGGTTGGCGATGTCGTCCTCGGTGCCGACGCCAAGGCCGAGCAGCACTTCCGGCGCCACTTCGCCATTCTTCGCCTCGATCATCGCCGGCTGGCGCTTGAGATGCACGCCGATATCCGTGCGGATGGTTTTAAGCGCCTCTGCATCAACGAGATCGGCCTTGTTGAGGATGATAAGGTCCGAGGCCATCAACTGGTCCTCGAAAAGCTCCTCAAGCGGGCTTTCATGGTCGAGGGATTCGTCTTCGTTCCGCTGGGCTTCCAGTTTGTCGTGATCGTCGGCAAACCGCCCCGCGGCCACGGCTGCGCTGTCAACGACAGTGACGACCCCGTCGACGGTGACGCGAGTCTTGATGCCCGGCCAGTTGAAGGCGTTGACGAGCGGCTGCGGCAAGGCAAGGCCGGAGGTTTCGATAACGATGTGATCTGGCAGCTCGTCACGATCGAGCAGCTTTTCCATCGTTGGGATGAAATCGTCGGCAACGGTGCAGCAGATGCAGCCATTGGTGAGTTCGACGATGTCTTCGTCTTTGCAGGCTTCCGCGCCGCAGCCCCGCAGCACGTCGCCGTCGACGCCGAGGTCACCGAATTCGTTGATGATCAGCGCGATCCGCTTGCCGCCGGCATTCGAGAGCATGTGACGGATCAGCGTGGTCTTGCCCGCGCCGAGAAAGCCGGTGATGACGGTGGCGGGAATTTTGGCATGCGCCATGGTTTCAACCCTTCATTTTGAGCGGCAGTCCGGCCGCTACGAAATAGACGTCCGCGGCAATGGCCGCGATGTTCTGGTGAAGACGGCCGGCATGATCGCGGAAAGCCCGCGCCATGGCATTGTCCGGCACGATGCCGAGACCGACTTCATTGGAGACTAAAACGACCGGACCGGCGAGAGCGGCCAGCCCGCCGCACAATCGGGAAATGTCCGCGTCGATGTCGCGTTCGGCGACCATCAGGTTGGTCAGCCAGAGTGTCAGGCAATCGACCAGCACGGGACGATCGGCCCGCGCATGTTCCGAGAGCGCACCGATCAGGTCGAGCGGCTCCTCAAGCGTTTCCCACCCCGCGCCACGCCGGTCCCGGTGACGGGCGATGCGGTCCTGCATTTCTCCGTCGCCGGCTGTGGCGGTAGCGAGATAGAGGCGGCTTGCGGCCGCCTCCACCACCAGTTTCTCGGCAAAAGTCGACTTGCCGGACCGCGCACCGCCGAGAACCAGCGTGATCGGTGGCAGCGCAGCCATCAACCGGCCCGCGCCGCAGCGTCGCCCGCCTCCACCCTGGAAAGGAAGAAGCCCAGAAGCCCTCCGAGAAGAAGCCAGAAGAACAGCGTCGTGGCCAGCGCCGCCGTGGTAAACTCGGAGGCGAGGAAGGCCGGCACATCACTCGAAATATCGGCCGGTTGCGGAGCTCCATAGGCATGCGGCGCCACGATGAGGACGACGCCGACCGCCTTGACGAGCCATTCGGGGCGCAGCGCCATCAGGTAGAGACCGATGGCCGACAGCGCGACCGTGGCGATCCACCAGACCTGGCGTTGCATCAGATCGACATAGGGGAAGCCAGGGAGTTCGGGCGGAAGGCTCCAGCCCGGTGCGAGTTGAACCGCAAACCACGCGGCCGCGCCGAGCATCAGTCCGCGCACCACGCCCTCGCGTCCGCGCGGAAAGTGAAGCCCAAGGACAAGGGCGGCACCGCCGAGCAGAAGCGCGAAACCACCGCCTGCGGCGATATTCGCAAGGATGGTGTTACCAAGCCGGCCGAAGCCGAGAACCGAGGCTTCGTCTCCATGGTCATGGGCCGAATGGTCGTGTGCGGCTACGGCCTCGGCCGCATCGTCAGCGGCCGGCGCATTTTCATAGGTCTCCGCTTCAAGGATGAGCGGAACAATCTTGGTGTATTGGGCGGGCGTCATCACCAAACCAGCAATGAGCCCGGCGGCCAGAGCCGCCAGGAGCAACCTGACAATCATGACGAGTTCCCCTTAGTGGCAGGGAAAGCCGTAGGAGTGGCGGGTATCGTGCGCTGCGTCGTGCAGGGCGGACGAATGAGCCAGTCCGACGCCGAAAATCAGGAAACCGCCCAGAAGAAGAGCGATAAGTCCTGCAACACGCCGGGAATCGGAAAGCGAAGCGGTATGAGAAATAGATGCAGAAGCACTTCTGTCAGCCATGACAACCTCCGTGAATGGCCGCGGGAGTTACACTCCCTCGATGGACCGGAAGGACAATCCCTCCGGAGCGGGCGGAATGCCCTTCACGAATGGCAGGTCTCCTGGCTCGCGGGTCCGGTAGAAACCGATCGGCTTCCACACGCGGCGACCGTCAACCTTCCCGGCGTCTGATGCGGCATGAAAACGGGACGATTCGTAGATAAGGAGGCGTCCGCGCCTGGTTGATCATGCCGCCACGCCAGTGGCTTTCCGGAGCGTCGTTCCTTGCGCCGACCGGACACCATATCCGTATCATCCGCAGATCCCGTCGCTCCGGCGACGATTGCCTTACCGCTCTACAGTCGCGGGGTCGGCTGTGATGAAGACGCCCTGAATGGGTCCGTCCGTCACATTCCCTCTTGAATCCAGCCCGTCGATTTGCCGTGCTGGAACCACTCGGTAGGAGAAGTGATACGGGTCGCGCCGGGCGGTGTCAATTGCTGCCCGCGCGCCCGGCGATGTCATAAAGGGCGTCAAAATCGAGATAGCGATCGAGGTCGGCGGCAATACGATCGAGCGCCGCGTCGACTTCGGCGCCATAGTTGGCCACCCCTCCGGTCACGCCGAATTCCGACAAGAGCCGCGTGCGATAAGCATCAGAAACGAACAGGCCGTGGAGATAGGTGCCCATCACCTTGCGATCGGGCGATATCGCGCCGTCCGGCCGACCGTCGATCAGCGCGAATGGCCGCGCGCAGTCCGCTCCGCTCGTCACCCCCAAATGAATCTCGTATCCCGTGAGCGGCTCGCCGCCTTCAACGGAAACGGCATTCGTGTTGCGCACAGTTTTCTCCGGTGAGAGTTCGGTCTCGATATCGAGATGCCCGAGGCCTTCCGCCTCACGCACCGGCCCTTCTATTCCGTCGGGATCGCGCACGGTTTTCCCCAGCATCTGGTAACCGCCGCAAACCCCGATCACCCGTCCGCCGCGTCGCAAATGCGCGGACAGATCCGCATCCCAGCCCTGGACACGAAAATCGGCAAGATCTGAAATCGTGGATTTCGAGCCCGGCAGGATGACGAGCGCAGCATCCGCCGGCAGTCTCTCGCCCGGCTTGACGAAGACGAGTTCGACGGAGGGTTCTGCGCCGAGCGCATCGAAATCATCGAAGTTCGCGATACGCGACAGAACGGGCACGGCGATCTTCAGTGCACCGCTCTTGCCACGGGCCAGACGTTCGAGTGCGACGGAATCCTCCGCAGGCAGACGTCCGGCATCCTTGAGCCAGGGCACGATGCCGAAGCACGGCCAGCCGGTGAAATCGCCGATCGCCGTCACTCCGTCATCGAACAGGCTGATGTCACCGCGAAACTTGTTGATCAGGTAGCCCGCCACCATGTCGCGATCCGAGGGTTCAAGAATGGCATGGGTCCCGACGAGCGATGCAATCACGCCGCCCCTGTCGATATCTCCGACTAGCGCCACCGGAACATTGGCAGCGCGTGCGAATCCCATATTGGCGATGTCGCCTGCGCGCAGATTGATTTCGGCAGGCGAACCGGCGCCCTCGACCAGAACCAGATCGGCGTCGCGACTGACTTCCACGAAACTCTCGAGCACCGCGCCCAACAGCTCAGCCTTGCGTTTCTGGTAATCGCGACCCGCCGCCTGCCCGCGCACCTTGCCCTGAACCACAATCTGGCTGCCCATTTCCGTCTGCGGCTTCAAAAGCACCGGGTTCATGTGCACCGAGGACGGAGCGCGACAGGCCAGCGCCTGCAGCCATTGCGCCCGACCGATCTCGCCGCCGTCATCGGCAACGGCGGCGTTGTTGGACATGTTCTGTGGTTTGAACGGCCGGACGGTGATGCCGCGATTGGCAGCGAGGCGACACAGACCGGCGACAAGCATCGTCTTGCCCACATCCGACCCCGTTCCCTGAAACATCAGTGCCCGTGCCATTTCGCTTCCGATTCCTTGCCATAACCTAAGAAAATGCTGCCATCGCCACATAACTTCCGGCCATGGTTTCGCTCATACGTTCTCAACCATCTTTTCAGCCGTGTGGCGAGGTGTGATCACATTTTTTTGGCCATGCCTGAAATGCGACATGGTGCGCCGTTTTTATCGGCTCTCGGCCCGGTTTTGCGGGCGTATAGCGGCGGCTCGCGAAGGTTCAAAACCGGATCGCGCTGACCCCTCTGGTGATACGGAATACGACGATGCTGTTTATCTTTGACCAAAACAACGGCGTTCGGATCGCTTGGCACAGCCAGGGACCGAAGAACTCCGACAAGCGCAGCGTTCTCAAGAACGGTTTTTCCCGTCTGGTTCGCACCCGGTCGGCCGGCTGAGCACAGCTCCAGCCGCTCGAAAAACAAGAGGCCGTCGCAAAATTTGCGGCGGCCTTTTTCTATGTGAAAAGAAGAGATTCGCGCAAAAAGCGTAGATGGCTTGTCATTACATCTCACGCACCGTGACCCAGGCCTGAAAAGCGAAAGCCGCCCGATCCTTGTGGATCGTGCGGCCTGCCAAAAAGTACGCTTGGCCCTTCCGAAATACACACGGAAGGATAGAGGGGTTCCGGTACGCAAAACCTGATCCGGACCCTACGGTGGGTGTCCCCCGCCGCGAGAGATATCTAACCTGAAGATCGTTACCGGAGAGTTATTGAAACTCTAATCAATGGTGAACGGACCCATTTTTTGGGTTAACGCCTGCAGTGTCGGCATTAGGCGAGTGTCCCATCCGCGACATCCCCAAGTTTTGGCCATAGGCAGTTGATTTCTCTCAG
Organism: Hoeflea sp.; assembly: GCA_002707605.1. Lineage (GTDB taxonomy): Bacteria > Pseudomonadota > Alphaproteobacteria > Rhizobiales > Rhizobiaceae > Pseudohoeflea. The sequence continues at coordinate 1,274 of PANK01000005.1, read as the reverse complement.
CGACAGCCTAATTTGAAACTTGGTTTGACGGTCGCTCCGGGTGGGACGGCCGAATTTCAGCTGCGTGTATGCGCAATCAGATGTCGTAAATGCGGCATTGTCTCACTGAAATTCGGTTTTCATTATCTCTGTGGCGACATGCCTCCAAATATCCGACTCCGGATAACGCAGTAACCGGAGATCGATACGGGTAACATCACTGCTATTACAAAGACTGGGAGGTCTTTACATATGAAGAAGCTACTCGCTTCCACCGTTCTTGCAGCCGGCATCATGGGCTTTGCGGGGACAGCTTCCGCAGAAGATTGCGGTCGCGTCACCATCGCCAACATGAACTGGGCTTCGGCTGAAGTGCTGGCCAACATCGACAAAATCATTCTGGAAGAGGGCTATGGCTGCGACGCCGAGCTGGTCGCCGGCGACACACAGCCGACGCTGACCTCGATGATTGAAAAGGGTGAGCCGGACGTCGCTCCCGAAGCATGGGTCAATGCCATGCGCACCGTTCTCGACAAGGCGACCGACGAAGGCAAACTGCATTACGCATCTGAATCGCTGTCCGAAGGCGGCGTCGAAGGCTGGTGGATTCCCAAGTACATCGCCGACGAGAACCCTGAAATCAAAACCGTCGTGGACGCCCTCAACCATCCGGAAGTGTTCCCGCACCCGAACGATGCCAACAAGGGTGGCCTCTACAATTGCCCCGAAGGCTGGGGCTGCCGCGTGATCACCACCAACATGTTCAAGGCATATGGTGGCGCCGATCATGATTTCGAACTCGTCGAAACCGGCTCCGCTGCTGGCCTCGACGGCTCGATCGCCAAGGCCTACGAAGGCAAGGAGCCTTGGCTTGGCTACTACTGGGCACCGACCGCTCTTCTCGGCAAGTACGAGATGGTCAAGCTCGACTTCCCGGTCGAGTTCAACAAGGAAGAGTGGGACAGCTGCACATCCAAGCCCGATTGCGCCGATCCGAAGGAAAACGCCTGGTCGAAGTCCGAGGTTTACACGGTTGTGACCGATCGCTTCAAACAGGCTGGTGGTCCGGCTTACGACTATCTGGCTGAGCGCTCCTGGAAGAACGACACCGTCAACAAGCTTCTTGCGTGGATGGCCGATAACCAGGCCACCGGCGAAGACGCTGCCTACCACTTCCTGAACGAAAGCCCGGACGTCTGGACCAAGTGGGTATCCGAAGATGCCGCCGAAAAGGTGAAAAAGGCGGTTCAGTAATCGCCTGAATGAGTGGCGGGGCAAGGCCCCCCCCTTTTTTT
>PANK01000004.1 GCA_002707605.1 Hoeflea sp. | reverse complement strand
CGTCTGCGCTGCACAGCCGATCTTGGCGGAAACCGAAAGGATCGCTGCCCAGCGGCTCTCATGCCCGCCGGCGTTGTCCAGGACCATGCGAACCGCACGNTCGCGAACCTCGGGAGAATATTTGTTCGTCGTCTTGCTCATGATGCTCCATCCTACTCAGGAGTTGGAGCCTCCGGCAATCTCGGTGCGGTTCACTCTCGCATTTGGCTCCATGCCAAGTCCCGTGCCTCCCCGGGTTTGATTGCGAAGTCTGACTCGCGATAGCTCACCATCCTGTATGAGGAAGGCGCCTTGAGAGAGTCGACGAGCTTGTCTTCGCAGGCGACACGTAGCGCAGAGCGAAACGGACGCTCTCCGCTGTTTGCTGCCCAGGTAAGGTAACCCCCGGCACCAATGGCGCCAGCGATAATCAGCATAAGCAGAATGCGCTTCATGAATTGCCTCCGTTCAATTCAGCCATGCGGCCAAGATCAGCCAGGCTGCAACTGCATTGAGAGCTGCAGCGGCGAAGAACGACCACGCCGACGGGCGAAGAAGAGCGAGAGCAGCTGACAGAACCGCTATGACCGAGATCGCCGCTATCATTCAGCTACCGCCTGGCGACCACACCGATGATGCGACCGATAATATGGACCCGCTCCAAAAACGCGTCGAAGGTTTCCAGGTTGGGATTGTCGCTGATGATTTTTACCATCGGCGGGNCGGAAAACGGGACTCTCTGCAGGCGCTTGATCTGCGGCTCCGCCTCCCCATCGCTGATTGCGTAGACGGTATCTGTCGTCAGCCTGGTCTGGGAAAGATCGACTATCACGCGATCGCCAGGCTGATAGGTCGGGCTCATCGAATCGCCCACAACCTCCTGGACGATGCACCGAGCGGCGTCGGCGCCGAGAATCGAGGCCAGGAAGGTGTTGGGGAACACCCATTCGGCTATAACCTTGTGGCCCGCAAAGCCGCCGTTCGAGGGGATCGACACCATCTCACCTACAGACCCCTCGCCGGCGCCGAGGCGGACATCGATTTCGGGCAGCGCACCCTTTGTGGCCGGATTCCAATTTCCTGACGACCAGCCGACACCAACCTCTGTGTCATCGGGATCGAAACTCCCGACCAGCGGACGCCGCTCAAGGGCATGCGCGTTGTAGGCGCTAAATAACGCCTCTCCAGCATCTTCACCGTAGAGGCCTTTCATGGCCGCTAGGTCCTCAGACGTAGGTGCCAAAGCTATAGACGCACGATTTATCTCAGCTNGAGCGTCAGACCGCAACCGCCTCAGAATTTCATCGCGTGCGTTGAACAGCCTCATCAGCTCCAGCGCGCGCGGCTGACGTTTACCAGCTCGATAGTTGTCGATGGACGAGACCCCCACTCTCATCACTTCGGCGGCCTCCGAACGCCCTCCTACAATTTCAACAGCAATCGTTATCGACGCTGCGAGCACACGTTCATCAGCTTCCAAGCCACTCCAATTTGAACGATAGCGATCGACCGATCGCCTTATTTCATTAGTTTTTTTGCCTACATTTGTGGGCTTCAAATCACTCATAGTTGACTAAACCACATATGTGGGCTTAAATGCCCACGTTCGCAGATTTACACTTTCGGAGAAAGGGCGACCTGCCAGTCGCCCTCTCCGCACACCGGAGGCCAATATGCCCGCGCCCGACCAGAGAGTCGATCCGCTCGTCAAAGAGCAGACCGCCATCAAGGCAAAGCTCATCACCGCCGGCATCACGCTCGCAAGCATCGACCGCCAGTACAAGCTCAGTGATGGAACGGCTCGCAACACATTGCGCGAACCCANCCTCAGGGGCGAACGTGCGATCGCCGCCGCTCTCGGCACCAAGCCACATCTTCTGTGGCCGTCCCGTTACAGGCCCTCCGGTCAGCGACGATCGCCCATGAATTGGACCCGAGTTCCGACGCTCGCACAACGCCGAAACGAACAGGCGGCGTAGACAATGGGGAACCCTTTTTCAGCCGTTCGCCCCGTCGATTTCCGCCGTCCCGTTTGGACCGCACTCGCCTCCCTCACCTGCCTGATCGCGCTCGGCGCGGCGGCGGGCCTCATTTTGTAACCGCGTAGAGGAACCACCCATGAGCCATTTCACCGACGCCGAGCTCTACGACATCACCTTCCGGGTGTGTGTCGCAGCCGTAAAGTCTGCCTTCCCGCATTTGCCGATGGCGAAAATCATAGATCCACCCCGAGGCCATTTCGACGCCGTCCTTGCCAGGCAGATCGCCCTGCACGTGATGGTCGCCCAATTCGATCTGCCGAAGAAACGCGCCGGCGCCTTCGTCGACCGCGCCCGAGTCTCGGTCAATCGAGCTTTGCAGGTGATCGACGACAGGCTCGACGAGCCGGAGTTCGCGACCGTCTACCGCCGGATCGCTGCCGAAGCTCAAGGCATGTTCGACGAAAAGCTGGCGGAGGCCGCGTGATGTTCAAGACACTCAAAATCGCAGACATCACCATCCCGGAACGGCTGCGTAATGTCGACGAAGACCATGCGCTCGCTATCCAGGCGTCGATCGTCGAGCACGGCCTTCTGAACCCGGTCACTGTGCGTTCCACACCCAACGGAAAGCAGAAATACGTGCTGGTGGCAGGCGCGCACCGGATGCGGGCGATAGCGCTGCTCGACGAAGCCGAGATCGACGTGATGGTCGTCAAGGCCGACGCCGACGAGGCGGTGCTTATCGAGATCGAGGAAAACCTGTTCCGGAACGATCTCTCGGTGATGGACCGGGCAGTCTTCGTCCAGACCTATCGCGACTTCTGGGAGAAAACACGCGGCCCGATCAACCCCAAAGGTGGAAGGCCGAAAAACTCCGTCAACTTGACGGAGTTAGGAACTTCGCCCGTCGATCTTCTCGCCCAAGAAGCCTCAAACGGTTTCTCCGTCGCTTGTGCAGAACGGNTCGGATGCTCGATTGCAAAGATTGAGCGCCTGAACAAGATCGCCCAAAACCTGCCGCGCGAGGTACGCCAGGCGATTTCGGGCACTCCGATCGCCGACAACCAGAGCCAGTTGCTGAAGCTCGCCAAGCTGGAGCCTGCGAAACGGGCGAAGGCGCATATCGCTATCAAGGAAACCAATGGAGACTTCAAGGCGGCAATCGCGCTGCTCGATCCTCCGCCTGCAGCGCGCCAGGACCCACAAAACCAGTTCCTCTCCCGCCTGATCGACACCTGGGAGCGCGCGAGCCCTGAGACCCGGCAGCAATTTGTCGAATATGCCGGCCTCCTCGATGCTCCCGAAGGGGACGAGGCATGAGCAAGGTCCACCCCGACCAGCTCGGCTTGTTCGACGGGCCGATCTACGAGAGCCGCGCCGATCGCGGACCTCTCGAACTCGATCGCTTCCGCTCCGAGGTCAAGCGCGCCATGGCCAAAGCCATCCGCGAGAGCGGCTTCGACCGGCACGAGATCGCCAAGCGCATGGCGCAGTATCTCGGCCTGGAAACCCTCTCCAAGACGACGCTCGATGCCTACACGGCCGAGAGCAAGGAGAGCCACGACATCAGCCTCCTGCGATTTGCCGCATTCGTTCACGCGACCCGGGCGAACTGGCTCTACGACCTGATCGCCTCGAAGGCCGGACTGACTGTACTCGAAGGGTCGGAAGCCCGGCTCGCAGAGATTGCGCTCCTCGATCAGGAACGCCGCCAGATCAACGCCGAACTCCGACGCCTGCGCGCCGTGCCGGTTCGCCCGGCCGACTGGAGGCGCAAATGAAGGACTACTTTACCGCCTCCGAAATCGCAGCCGCGCAGGGTGTCAGCGTCCGCGCCGTCAACAAGGCGGCGAGCAAGGGTCGCTGGCAGCTGCAGGGCGAGAAAGCCCGCAGGCGCTCGGGACGCGAAGGCGGTGGCGGTTGGGAATATCATCTCTCCCTTCTGCCGCGCGCGACCCAGGCCAAGCTCTCTCTCGTCCACGGCGCTCCGGCGAACATGGACGCCCCGGCAGCGCCGGACGGACCGGCACAGCGCTGGGCGACGTTCGAGCGCCTTTCGAAGGCCCGTAAAGCGGCCTGTGAAGAACGACTGAAGGCCGTCGTCAAAGTCGCCAGCCTCATCAACGAGAGCGGCTTGTCGGAAACAGCCGCGGTCAACACTGTTGCACGGCGCATGAAGGTTTCCGTCCGTTCGCTTCGTAATTGGCGGGGAAGGATCGAAGGCGTGGAAAGGGCCGACTGGCTGTCCGCGCTTGCCGACAACTACCGGGCCACATCCAGCTTTGAAGCCTGCAACGAACACGCTTGGGCGGCTCTGAAAAGCGACTATCTGCGCGCCGAGGCACCCGCCTTCTCCGCTTGCTATCGCCGGATGAAGGAAGCCGCCGCCGAACACGGCTGGTCTCCAATCCCCGACGAGCAGTCGCTCCGCCGCCGTCTCAAGGCGGAAGTGCCGGAGCCCGTCCAGATCACGGCCCGGAAACGTCGCGAGACTGTCAAGACGCTCTATCCGGCCCAGCGCCGCGACCGCTCGTCCCTGCATGCCATGGAAGCGGTCAACATCGACGGCCACAAGTTCGACGTCTTCGTCACCCTTCCGGGCGAGCAGAAGCCGACGCGCATCATGATGGTGGCGCTGCAGGACCTCTATTCCGGGAAAGTGGTCGCCTGGCGGCTATCCGCCTCGGAGAACAAGAACACCGTCCGCCTTGCAATCGGCGACATGGTGAGCCGCTACGGCATTCCCGAGAAAATCGTCCTCGACAACGGCCGTGCCTTCGCATCGAAGTGGATCTCCGGCGGCGCAAAGACACGCTTCCGCTTCAAGGTGCGCGACGAGGACCCGAACGGGCTCCTGACCGCACTAGGCATCGCCATCGTCTGGGCGACCCCTTACTCCGGTCAGTCAAAACCGATCGAAAGGGCCTTTCGCGACCTCGCCGAGAATATCGCCCGCCACCCGTTCTGCTCGGGCGCCTACACCGGCAACACACCCGACGCGAAGCCCGAGAACTACGCCACGCGGGCGATCCCCATGGCCGAGTTCTCCGCCCATGTCGACCGGATGATCGCCGAGCACAATGCGCGGCCGGGCCGGCGCGGCGGCAATGCAGACGGTCGGTCCTTCGACGAGACATTCACGGCTTCGATGCAGGCCGAGACCACGCTGGTTCGCTGGCCGTCGGAGGCTCAGCGCGCGCTCTGGTTGCTGGCCGCCGAACGTATCCGCACAAAGAAGGGTTCCGGCGAGATCGAGATATTCGGCAACCGCTACTGGTCACAGGAGCTCAACGCCCACGCCGGCCGCGAGGTCACCGTGCGCTTCGATCCGGATCGCCTGACCAGTCCCATTCATGTCTACGAGGCGAAAGCCGAACGGCTGATCTGCGTTGCCGATTGCATTGCCGACACAGGCTTCTTCGACGCCGATGCGGCCCGCCAACATGCAGCCAAGCGCAACGCGCTCACCCGGACATTGAAAGAGAGTGCCCGTCTGCATGCCGAGCTTACACCCGACGCACTCGCGGACATCTACGGCGCCGGAAAGACGGCACCCGAGCCCCGTCCCGAACCGCCCCGGATCAAGCGGATCGCCGCAACGGGTGGCGCGGCTCCAAATCCTGCTCGGGAGGCCTGGGACGAGGAAGACGAAGCCGCCTTCTCACGGACCATGCAGAGGCTTGAGGGCGAGATCATCGAGTTTCCCGGAAAGGGAGAAAGCGGCCGCTGAGTGTCTCGTACGGCCAAAAAAAAGAGGCGGGGAAANCCCCGCCCAATACATAGCAAGGAAGAAAATAGATGAACGAGACAGTTACCACAAGCCCGGCCATCGGCTGGACGCTGCCAACGGGACAACCCGACATCGCGGGAGGTCGCCCGGGCCGTTCGCAGGCAGACCTTGACGTCTGGCATGTTCTTGTCGGCAAGGTCGCCGAGATCGGAAACCGACAGGGCTGGGCCAAGGCCGAAGTGGCCCGCCGTATCGGCATCCCGGACGGTACGTTTAGCCAATGGTTTTCCGGGAAGTATGACGGACGCCTCGACACCCAAAATTCTCGGGTCGAGCGTTGGATTGCCTCGGTTGAGGAGATGGCCGGGCTGGCGGCAACCATTCCGGTCGCGCCCGGCTTCATTCACACGCGTGCTGCAGCGGAGATCATCAACACCCTCGTCTTCGCCCAGATGCTCACGGACTTCGTCACGATCACGGCGGCAGCCGGTACCGGGAAGACGATGGCTTGCAAGCAATTCGCGGCCACGCGTTCAAACGTCCACATGGTGACCGTCAGTCCGCATACGAAGACGGTCCACGGCATGCTGATGGAGCTGGCAACCGCCCTTGATCTTACGCAGCACAATCCGGCAAAGCTGGTCCGTTCGATCGGTAACCGTCTGGCGCGGTCGGAGAACACCCTCCTCATTGTCGACGAAGCGCAGAACCTCATTGACGCTGCGGTCGATCAACTCCGCCATTTCGTAGACTGTTACGGCTGCGGACTGGCGCTGGTCGGCAACGACGAGATCTACACGCGCTTCGCAAGGCGCACGGACGGTCCGTCCTATGCGCAGATCAAGCGGCGGATCGCCAAGCGCGTTCGGTTGCCGAAGCCACCCGCAGAGGACATCGGCAAGCTGCTCGACGCTTGGAAGATCGAAGATCCGGATGCCCGCAAATTCCTGACCGGTATCGGCATGAAAGACGGCGCGCTCGGGCAGATCGACAAGACGATCAAGCTGGCGGTCATGCGGTCGGAAGGCGCGCCGATCGACGCGGGTATGCTGCGCAAGGCCTGGTCGAACCGCGACGTGGAGGGGTTGTGATGGCCGCGCTTTCACGCACCTCACCGATTGCCCCGGAGATCGGACTACTCGCCGAGCTTCTCGCCCAGAACACAACCGAGACCGGCCTGACGTTGCCGGTAGACCGTGCCGAATGGCTACTCGAACGTCTCGACCTACTCAAGCGGCAGATCGCCAATCTCGAACATGAGTTGGGCGCGTTCCGAGTGAGTGAAAACGGCAAGGCCGTGGCCGCCGTTCTCGACGATCTCAGCCTTGAAGTCATGCAGCACGGTGTTCTTGAAGCTGCGGCCAGCGAACCCCGGATCATTTACCCGCAATTCGGCAAGGGAGGGTCTTCAAATGGCAAGGCTTGAGTATGTCTCCGACCACTTGAAAGAGGTTACGCGCGCCGTAAAGGAGTGCCGCCACGGCGGTCTTCACATGGACGGCGAGAACCTCGAAAGCTTCATCGCGCGGCTCCAGCAACTGACCGGCATGGCGGTAGACCTAGAGAACGCGCTCAGCCGGGAGACATGGAACCGCAGGGCTGCGGGTGATGCGTCTATGAAAGCGAAACGCGAGGCCGCCGTCCTTGCCGCGATGCAGATCCCCGGCACCAATATCCGGCTGTTTCCGGTCGTGCCGCGTCCCAGGCCGCAACCCGGGCGTAACGGTGGAGGTGATGCGGCATGATCCAGTCGCCGCCCCCTGAAGCCGTGGAGTCTGACATTGATCGCATGGCCGACGCGACCACGGACCTGGTCATGGAGCGGCTGCACATCATCGTCCGCAAGGCGGTGACATTGGAAGTCAGCCACGAACTCGCAGATCAGCGCGCGCAACTCGACGAAGAGCGGTGCGAGCTGGACCGCATGAGGCGGGAGCCGCTTTCCCCGCCCCGGATCCCGCCTCATGCCCTGGTCGCGGCGGCAGCTAAGGTCGCCACGGCCGCCCTCAAACTCGAAAACGACAAGTTCTCGCGTGGCGAGCGCTCCGCTCAGGCGGCGCTCGACGCGGCTATCGACGAACTGCGGAGCGCCTATCGCGCCTATTCCGCCATCCATCCCCCGAAAGGACTTTGACATGACCGACGCAATCATCCTCGACGAAAGCAAGGCCGAGACCACCGGCATTATCGACGTCAACGGCAAGCCCTACATGGCCGATGCACGGGGCAATCTCGTCCCTTGCGAAACCATCAAGGCGGCCGACAAGCTGGAAGACGAGCAGGTGCGCAAGATCATGGGCTTTGCCCGCGACCTCTCCGACCAGATCGCGCGGTTTCGCGGCCATACCATGACTGACCTGGGCGAGCTCGATGCACTGCTCGAACAGGACTACGGCGTCACCAAGGGCGGCAAAAAAGGCAACAGACCCTACCAGACCTTCGACGGGCTCATGCAGGTCAAGGTGCAGGTCTCCGACTTCGTCGACTTCGGTTCGCAGCTACAGATCGCAAAGCAGCTCATCGACGAGTGCCTCAATGAATGGGCCGCCGACAGCCGGCCCGAGATCCGCGCCATCATCACCCGTGCCTTCAACACCGAGAAGGAAGGCCAGGTGAACCGCTCGGAGATTTTCATGCTGATGCGGCTCGACATCGAGGACGCGCGCTGGCAGCGGGCCATGGACGCAATCCGCGACGCCATGCGGGTAACCGGCAGCCGCGAATATGTCCGCTTTTACGAGCGAGCGGAGGTGACCGATGGATGGAAGGCAGTGACGATCGATCTCGCCAAGGCAGGTGCGTGATGGGCAGCGCAATTGAGACCTTGGGATATCCTAGCCGCACGGCCGCCGTCGTCGCGCTTCGTGCGCAGGGTCTGACCACTAGAGTAATCGCCGCAAAGGTCGGAATTGACCCCAAGACCGTGAGCGCTCTGGAAAACAGTGCCTCGCGGGCATCTGTCGCCGGTAATCGCACGCGTCGCTGCAGCAACTCAGTTGAGTTCGACTATGCGCTTCGCGAGCAACTCCGGAGACACGCGCGTGTGCGGGATCTTTCAGTAGAAGCCCTTGCCCGCCTGATCCTTGAAACGGTCGTCTACAGCGATCTCGTCGATGCCGTTCTTGATGACGGAAAGGCAGGTGCGTGATGAGCGAGCGCCTCCTGTCCGCAAAGGCCGATCCGATCGCCAGCGAGATCTGCGCGTTGCTGAACGGCCTTCCCCTCAACGAAGGCCTCTCGGTTCTGATCTCCATTCTCGCCGCCACCCTCAACGGCCAGGCCGGCGAGTTCGAAGACGCCGAAATGCTCTACCAGGCGACTTGCGAGGATCTCCGCGAGATCATGATGGGCGGCCGTCAGGGTGAATATACGGAGGGACGCCTGCAATGAACCGCAACGCCCTCCTCGCCCGCGCTGACTGGCTTGAGCAGCAGCTTGAAACCCTGCCCGAAAGCGAGGTCGATTTTCTCAATGATCGAACCGGCTGGGAGCGGGAACGTCTGGCGTTCTCGAAAGCTCTGTCTCGCATCGAAGCCGAGATTGGCCGTCTTGATCCACCCGGCAGGCTGACCTTCGAAGTGCTCTCGATGATGGGCGTACGGGCGACCTGCACGGAAGGCGGCGCACCTCTTCTTCGGGCTTGGGTTCGACGGGCCCGAGCAGCCGCAAGCAACACGAAGGCAGCTTGAGATGGGCGCGCGGCGGGAAGAGGACACGCTTTTCGCCTGGCGCGACGAACAATTCCGCAGGCGGCGGACGTTCGAAATGGAAGCCGAACGGCGGAACCTGATCGATCAGATCAAAAGGCTCAAGCCGAGGTCCCACCGCCGCATCGATCTGGAAGCGCGGCTCAAGATGTTGACCGCCGATGTCCTGGAACTGGAGACGAGACGATGACTGCCATCAAAGCTATCCACGCCGGCCTTCGCCAGCTCGGCATCGCCGAGGACGACGCCCGCGATCTTTACGAGCGGCAGACGGGTGCCCGCAGCCTTCGGGCCATGACGCCACGCCAGCACGATGCCGTACTGGGCGAGCTACGCAGGCTCGGTTTCAAACCGGCTTCGAAGGGCGGTCGAAAGCGGCTCGAAGGAAAATATGCCGGCAAGCTGCAGGCGCTCTGGATCGCCGGCTGGAACCTCGGTCTCGTGCGCAATCGGGACGATGCGGCGCTGGAAGCCTTCGTCAAGCGTCAGACCGGCGTCGACGCGGTGCGGTTTTGTCATGACGCGGCCGACGCCCGGGCTGCGATCGAGGCGCTCAAAGGCTGGCTGGCGCGCGACGGCGGTGTCGATTGGACCCGCGACAGCGCCATGGTGGAAACCTACCGGCAGGATGACGCCTACCGCATCGCCTCGGCACAGTGGCTGATGTTGACCGGTGAACCGAAAATCGCCTCTGCGTTCTGGTCGGCCGTTGCCGTGATCATCTCCCGCACGCCAGATCCCTACAGTCCACCGGACCGCGAAGAATGGATCGCGGTTATGAACGATTTCGGGAAGCGGGTCCGCGCACGAAAAGCCTCCAGAAAGGCGGCTGCGTGATGACCGACCCCGCAATCCACGTCTCCGACCGCGCCCTCCTACGCTATCTCGAACGCGGCTTCGACCTCGATATCGAGGCCCTTCGCCGCCACGTAGCTGGCCACTGCATGACCGGCGCCCGCCTCGGTGCTGTCGCCGTCCGGATCGAGCGCGTCAAGTTCGTGCTTGCCAACCACGAGGCTGGAACGACGGTGGTCACCGTTCTCAAGCCCGGATGGCCGGCAAAGGACCCGAGGAGCCTTGGCGAATGAGCTGGCCTTTCGACACCCTCCAGCCGCTCAAATACGGCGTGATCCTCGCCGACCCGCCCTGGGCCTATTTGATGCGTTCGGAGAAGGGCTACGAGAAGAGCCCCGAGTCGCACTACGAGACCATGGACCTCGACACCATCAAGGCGCTTCCGGTGAGCGATCTTGCGGCCGGGGACTGCCTTCTGTTTTTGTGGTCGACCTGGCCGCATCTTCTCCAGGCGGCCGAGGTGATGCGGGCGTGGGGCTTCACGTACAAGACCGGCGGTTCGTGGTTCAAGAAGACCGCGACCGGCAAACCGGCCTTCGGGACCGGCTATATTCTTCGCTCCTCCTGCGAGCCCTATCTGGTCGGCTCGATCGGCCAGCCGTTCATCCGATCGCGCTCCGAGCGGAACGGGTTTGAGACAGATGATCTGAGCGAGATCCCCGATCGCATCGATAGCGTGCGCCGTGAGCACTCGCGCAAGCCACCCGAGATGCGCGAGATCATCGAACGGCTTTGCCCGCATGCCTTCGGGACCGAACTGTTCGCCCGCGAGCCGTGGGCCGGATACGACACCTGGGGCAATCAGACTGAATTGTTCGCGGAGGCCGGATGATGACCTCGCAGCTCATCTGGACGCATCTGCTCGAAACGAAATGGCCGAGTGCCGAGCGCATCTATGTCGACCACGCGCTCAACCTTCTTTCGGTCGAGCATGATGGCGGCATCACCTGGGACACGCTGCAGGCGATCAAGGATCAGGTTTTCGGCCCGGAGGCCGTGGCGATCGAAGTTTACCCGCCGCACTCCCGTGTCGTGAACAGTATCCCGATGCGGCATCTGTGGAAGCTGGGCTCGGACGACTGGTGGCCGGATCTCGGCCGCGAAGGCGCAAGCGAGCCACGCACCTTGCGAGAAACCTATTTCCGGGAGGCGTCGCGGTGATACCCGAACCCGCCCTTTCGGCCGAGCTCAACAAGCTGCTCGGCATGGACGACTTCGTGCGGCTCGCCGAGGCCTTCGGCGGCACGCGGCTGTTCGTGCCTGCGAAAGAGGTGGATACCAAGGTTGAAAGAGCACTCGGCCGCGACGTCGCCCGAAAGCTATCGCGCCGCTATGCCGGCACCTATTTGCGTGTCCCTCTTGCCCGCGAGGAGCGGGCGCGGCAATATCGTGCCCGTGGTCGCTCGAACGCGGAGATCGCACGCGCCCTCGGGATCACCGAGACCGGCGTCGACAAGATCTTCCGCCGCATGCCGGAAACGCCCCGCAAGGGCACCGATCCGCGCCAGGGCCAGCTCTTCCCCCTCGACTGACGATATGACCGCCCGCGCGGGCATGAGACCATGCCGCCAATCCTGACATCCTGCGCATGACGGTCGGGCCTGCCGACCGGTGAAGCAACCCGAACCGGTCGGCCAGAGCCGGCCGGTTCCCGCGCCGGAGCAGCCCTATGACCTCCACTCCTTATGATCCGCGCCTCATCCCCTGGACCGGGGAGAATGAGGGCAAGGTGTTGCGTGCCTATCGCTGCCCAGCGGGCAAGATCACCATCGGCTTCGGCTTCACCTGGGGGTCGAGCCGCTTCCGCGAATGGTGGATGACCGAACGCGGACAGAAACTCAAACTCGGCGATCGCATCAGTGAGGCTGACGCGATCTATCTTTTGAAAGAGGCGATAGACGCGGAATACGCTCCTCCGGTTCTCAAGGGAGCGCCGGACGCCACCCCTCATGCAAAGGACGCCGCGATCGACATGCTGTTCAATTGCGGGATCGGCGCTGCCAGGTGGAGCTGGTTCAAGCTGCTCGCGGCAGGAAAGGTCTCCGCCTCGGCCGAGCGGTTCAAGGTCACCGGAACGACCGCCAAGGGTCGGCGTCTGCCGGGTCTTGTCCGTCGCCGCGCCGAGGGTGCCGCGATCATGGAGTTCAATCGCTGGCCCGCCCATATCAAGGCACCGCGCGCCATGACCGTCGAGGGCCTCCGCAAGTCGAGTGGTTGGCGGCTCGGGGCAGACGACTTTTCGCAGGGTCTGAAATGGCTCGTCGAACTCGGCTATCTGGCTCCAGGCGCAACAGGTGACGACAAGCTGATCACGGCGGCCACCCGCAAATTCCAGGGTGAGCATCCGCAGCTCGACATGGACGGCGTACTCGGTCGGGCAACTCTCGATCAGTTGCAGCGCATCATCGACCTGCGCAAGAAAGCTGGCGGAACGGCGGCTGGCGGCGTGGTGGTTTCAGGAAGCGGGGCCGCCGACAGCACCGCTCAGGTCTCGGGTTATGGCGACTGGCTTCTCTACGCCGGCGGGGCATTCCTGTTGCTGGGGCTCGCGTGGCTTGCCTGGACGTATCGCGACGAGATTTCCATCGCGCTCAAGGGACCTGAGAAGAACGGGAGGGCCATCAAATGATCAGCTTCCTCGGGGCGGTGCTGGTGGTCCTTTTCCTTGTCGGGGGTCTCTTCGTCTGCCTGTCGATGTTCGCGATGAACGTCCTGGCCGAAGCCAATCGGCCGGTCCCCAGGGGCGGCTTCCCTGGCCTCGGCTGGCTCATTCCAGCGGGTGTTTTTGCCCTTCTTCTCATTCTTGCGGGGTTTTGCTGACATGTCTCTCATAGGTGGAATCCTCGCAACGATCGCGGCCGAGGTCGGAGCTCCGATCGTCCGTGATATCCTGACGAAGCGTATCGGCCCGAAGGGTGGAGAACTGGCTGAGGCCGTCATCAAGACGGTGGCCGGCAAGGCCGGCGTCCAACCCGAAGAGCTTGAGACTGTCTCAGAGCCAGATCTTCGCGAGGCTGTTCTCGCGACAGAAGCGGAGACGCCCGAGCTCATCGCCCTCTGGTCTGCCGGTGTCGAAGGTCAGTTCGCCCTCCTGAAGGCCGAGATGAAGGAAGGCTTCTGGCAGTCGGCCTGGCGCTGGGGCTGGATGTATCTGCTCGGCGTGTACTGGACCTTCTACCTCTTGATCTTCCCGATCGTGGAGACGCTCACCGGCGTTCTGATCCAGCGCGTCGATATCACCATCCTGATGACGCTGACCACCTGGTTCATCTCGCTTTACATGGGCGGACACACCATCAAGTCGCTGGGCGAAAGCGCCATCAACGCGGTCAAGAGCTGGAAGGCTGCGCCGTGAACCTCGGAAACTCTGCCTTCGATCTCGCCGAGCTGCGCGCCGAACAGGAGCGCGAAGCCGCCATTCGCGCCGCCGGGCTGGCTGTCTCTCGCCCCGGTTCTCCCGACTGTGTGGAATGCGGGGATCCGATCGGAAATGAACGAAGGGCGGCAGCCCCCTTCGCAACCCGTTGCGTGTCCTGTGCGGAGCGCCAGGAAAGGAACCGGCGTGCTTGAGCCTGTGAAATAGTGGTTGGGGGTCTTTGCTCTGGTGATCTCCGTCGGGGCGACGCTCTACGCCTGGCTGACATCCTCGAGCCGGGTCAACGCCGAACATCTCAAGGGGATGGACGAGCGTTTGGAGGCTTGCAAGGAAACGATCGCCGCATTGGAAAGACGCACCCAGACAGTCGAGCAGGAACTGCGGCACCTCCCGGCCAAGGACGATGTCAACGAGCTGAAGCTCTCCCTGGCGAAACTCGAAGGCACCATCGGGCGCCTCGATGAGAGCCTGAGCGGCGTCAACCGATCTGTTCGCAGGGTGGAGGACTATCTGTCGAGCAGCAAGGAGAAGGGCTGATGAGCTACGAGGAACACCTTCAGGCGGATGCCCGACTGACGATCCTCAAGGAACTGTCGCGGCAGACCGACGGGCGTCTGAACGAAACCGTTCTGACTGCGGTGCTAGACGCGTTTGGCTATCGCAAATCCCGTGATTGGGTCCGCACCCAACTTCGGGCGCTGGAGGACATCGGCGCGATCACTCTCGCCCAGGCCGGAACCGTATTCATCGCCTCCATCACACGCGCCGGACAGGATCACGTCGATCGGCGCACCATTCTCGAAGGCGTGCAACGTCCTTCGCCGGAGGTGTGACATGGCGAAGACCAGGCGGAAGGGCCGCGGGCAGCTCTCGGGTATCGAGCGGCTGCCCGACGAATGTCAGCCGGTTATCGCCTGGGCGGCCCAGGAGTTGCAGAACCGCGAGCGGACGCAAACCGAGATCTACGAAGAATTCTTTGCCAGGCTGCAGGCGATCCAGACAGAACATCGCGGCGAACTGGAATTCGCGATCCCGTCCTTCTCGGCATTTAACCGCTATTCGCTCAAGCTCGCGGTGATGACCCGGCGCCTGGAGGACACCCGGCAGATCGCCAAGACCATCGCGGACCGCTTCGACGCCGGATCCTCCGACGAACTGACCCTGATCGCCGCCGAGGCGATCAAGACGTTGGTCTTCGAGCTGCTGACCGACGCCGGCGAAGGCGGCATCGATCCGAAGGGCGCCATGAACCTGGCTTCGGCGCTCCGCGCGGCGGCTCAAGCCCAAGGTGTCTCCACCGCCCGCCGCCAAAAGGTCGAGAAAGACTTCGCCGAACAGGTCGAGGAAGCCGTCGAGACCGTGGTTCGCGAGAAAGGCATGTCTGAAGAGACCGCCGAAGATATCAAGACCCGCATTCTCGGGGTGCGAACATGAGCGCGCCGATCAGCAAGGAAGAGTGGGAGCGCATCCGGCGCGACTCGATGGCCGCCACGCCGGAGTTGGTCGAACGGCTCGGCCTGCCCGACGTTTTGCTGGGTTATCAGAGCCGCACGGTTGCAAAGCTCGAAGCCGGCACCGCCGTCCTCGTTATCGAAAAGTCCCGACGGATCGGTCTCACCTGGGGGCTGGCGTCCTACGCTGTCCTTCGTGCATCGAGGTCACGATCGGCCGGCGGTATGGACGCGATGTACATCTCCTACTCGCAGGAGATGACGCGTGAGTTCATCGACGCCTGCGCGATGTGGGCGCGCGCTTTTGCGGTCGCCGCTGCCGAGGTCTCGGAGTTTCTATTCGACGACACCGATCCGAAGCACCCGGACGAGACGCGACACATCCAGGCGTTCCGCATTCGCTTTGCCTCCGGCTTTGAAGTCCTCGCCCTCTCTTCCGCCCCGAGGACGCTACGCGGCAAGCAGGGTCTGGTCATCATCGATGAGGCGGCCTTCGTCGATTCTCTCGCCGAGCTGCTCAAGGCAGCGCTCGCGTTCCTCATGTGGGGCGGGCAGGTCGTTGTGTGTTCGACACACGACGGCACCGACAACCCTTTTAACCAGCTCGTCCAGGACATCCTTGGAGGGCGCTCGAAATACGCTCATATGCGCATCGATTTCGACGAGGCACTCAAGGAGGGGCTGTTCGAACGAATCTGCCTTGTAACGGGCAAGGAATGGAGCCCGGCAACAGAGGCGCAGTGGCGCCAAGACATAATCGACTTCTACGGTGATGGCGCCGACGAGGAGCTTTTCTGTATTCCCACGCAGGGCTCGGGCACCTGGCTATCGACACCTCTGATCGAAGCGCGGATGACGGTTCCCCGCGAAGACGCCCCGATCCTGAAGCTTGAACTACCAGCCGACTATCTCCAACTCCCCGAACTGAAGCGCCGGTCGTTAATCGCGCCGTTCCTCGAGGAGTTATCCGCTGCCCTCGACGGGCTCGACAAGTCAGCGCTGCACGCGCTCGGCTATGACCCTGCCCGACGAAACGACCCGGCGATTGCCCACCTTCTCCGCGTCTCCGACAACCTCGACCGCGTTTCGGCGCTGACTGTTGAAATGCGAAACGTGCCGTTCGCCGAACAAAAGGCGGTGCTGCGCGACATCATCAGATCCGGTATCCGCTTCGTAGGTGCGGCGATCGACGCCACTGGCATGGGCATGAACCTCGCCGAGGATCTCGGTCGAGAGTTCGGCATCCGTGAGGATAGCGACGGCGCGGGTCTGATCTGGCAGGTCACCCTTTCCACTACCTGGTACAACGAACACATGCCGCCCCTGAAGACGGCGTTCGAAGACGGCACGATCGCGCTTGCCGCCGATCCCGAACACGTCATGGACCTGCGATTGGTTAAGATCGTTCGCGGTATTCCCTCAATTCCGGCCGAACGCGAAGGCGAGAAGGGCGCCAAGAGACACGGCGATTTCGCAGTCGCCCTGGCGCTCGCTCATTTCGCCACGAAAATGGAATGGCGCGAATTCGCCTACCGAACCGCCCAGCCGAAACCGTCCCGCTTCGAGGAGCGCGCCGGGCCGGCTGACGAGAGCGGCTGGAGCGATCGGCCGGATGAACGAAGCGGCCGATTCCGCATGGCATCGTTGCGCCGATCGAGAGGACTATACTGATGGCGATGGACTGGTACGACGCTTACGGGCGCAAGGTGAGCACCGTCGCGCTCAAGAATGAGCAAGGCGGGCCTTCGATGCGCGGCGTCCGGCGACCCGATGCACTGCATCCTGCAGCGGGCCTTACGCCTGGACGGCTGGCGCAGATGCTCCGGAACTCGATCGACGGGACGCCCGAGGACTATCTGGCGCTCGCCGAGGACATGGAGGAGCGCGACCTTCACTACGGTTCGGTCATCCAGACCCGCAAGCTGCAGGTCGCAGGACTCGAGATCACCGTCGAGGCGGCGGGCGACGATCCCAAAAGTGTGGAGCATGCCGATCTGGTCCGCGCGGTCATCGAACGCGACGAGTTCGAGATCGAGCTGCGCGACATTCTCGACGCCACCGGCAAGGGATTTTCCTGCACCGAAATCATCTGGGACACATCGGAACGGCAGTGGATGCCGAAGCGGTTGTGCTGGAACGACCCCAGATGGTTCGAGTTCGACCGCACCGATGGCGAAACCCCGATGCTGCGCGGAGACGATGGACCGGAACCGCTCAAGCCCTATGGCTGGATCTACCATTCCTTCAAGGCCAAGTCCGGCCTGCCGATCCGTGGCGGGCTCGCGCGCGGCGCCACCTGGTCGTTCCTGTTCAAGTCGTTCACCCAGAAGGACTGGGCGATCTTCTGCGAGGCTTACGGCCAGCCCCTGCGGCTCGGGAAGTACGGACCGGGTGCGACCGATGACGACAAGGATGTGCTTCTCCAGGCGGTCGCCAATATCGGCACCGACTATGCGGCCATCGTGCCGGCGTCGATGGCCGTCGAGTTCGTCAAGGCCGACGTAACCGGAAGCCACTCCTTACACGAGGACCGTGCCGACTGGCTCGACCGGCAGGTCTCCAAGCATGTCCTCGGGCAGACCTCGACCACAGACGCGCAGAAAGGCAGCTACGCGGTCGGCTCGGTGCATGACAGGGTGCGCGATGATATCGAGAAGGCCGACGCGAAGGCGCTTGCCGCAACGCTCAACCGCGATCTCGTGCGGCCCTTGGTTTCCCTCAACTACGGACCGCAGAAGAGCTACCCCAAAATCAAGATTGGCCGACCCGACGAGGAAGACGTCGACAAGCTGGTCGAAAACGTCGCCCGCCTCGTGCCCCTTGGCCTCAAGGTCGGGATGGCGACAATGCGCGACAAGCTCGGCCTTCCGGACCCCGGCAACGATGAGGAGCTGCTGCAGTCCTCTCCCCCCGCGCCACCTCAGGCGAAAGACGGCAAGACACAGTCCGACCAGATGATCGCAAACGAGGACCCACCGTCCGACCCGGCCGCGCTCTCGGCACGTGGCTCCAGGCGCGGCGATGCGATCGACGAAACGGCCGATGCCCTGTCACGTGACTGGGAGCCGCTGATTGGCCCGATCGTGGCCGGGCTGGATCGCGAGATCGCAGAAGCGACCAGCCTTGAAGAGGTCCGGACAATCCTTCGAAGACGGCTTGAAGGTCTTTCAAGCGATGCGCTTGGTGAGGAGCTGGCGCGCGCGGTCTTCGCCGCCCGCCTGTCCGGTGAGGCTGACGAGGAACTGGCGTGACGCTCAAGTTCGATCCGGTCCCGCCGCTCGACGCCATCCGGGCACTTCGGGCGCGTGGCGGGAAGCTCGATCCCACCTTCTCATGGCTCGATCGCTGGCAGGACGATCACGCCGCGATGTTCACCGTGGCGAAGTCGGCGGGCTACGACGTGCTCGGCGACATTTACGAGGCTCTGATCGCCGCACTCCAGGAGGGCCGAACCTTCCGCGACTTCGCCCGCGATCTCACGCCGCTTCTCCAGGCGAAGGGGTGGTGGGGCCGCCAGCTGGTCACCGATCCCGAGACGGGTGAACCGACCGCCGCGCAGCTCGGTTCGGCCCGCCGGCTTCGCACGATCTTCGATGCCAATATGCGCGTCTCCTATGCCGCCGGCCACTGGGCGAACTTCGAGCGGCACAAGGCGCGCCGCCCCTGGCTGCGGTATGTCTGCATCCTGGACGACGCGACGCGCCCCACCCACCGCGCCAGGCATAATCTTGTCCTGAAGGTCGACGATCCTTACTGGGATCACTGGGCGCCGCCCTGCGGATGGAATTGCCGATGCACGCTCCAAAGCCTGTCCGACCGCGATATCGACCGGCTGCTCGCCCAGGGCGAACGCCTGGTCTTCGATCCGCCGCCACTCGATTTCCGGCCCTTCATCAACAAGCGCACCGGCGAGATCAGCGAAGTGCCAGACGGCATCGATCCGGGCTGGGATTACAATCCCGGCAAGGCGGGCTGGAGCCGCGTACTGGAGGCCACCCAGGCGACGATCGACAGCGGCGGTCCCTGACCAGGTGAAGTGTCCGTCCTCCCCCTTTTACAAAACTTGCCACACAGCGCAGTTGCGCGTCCGGATGGGCGCGTATACCCTCCGAAGGGCAAACGGTCGCTCACGGGCTTTGAAAGTCCTTCGAAAACGATTTGGCGAGCGACCCTCACCCCCGATATGACCTCCCCTGCATCATGCCCGCTCCGGCGGGCATGATTTGCAAGCGCAATCGCGGCGATGTTCGTCGCCATGGATACCCCTCGTCACCTCATCGTCACGGCGCTCGACGCCGAACTGCCCGGTCCGGTTACCGCGCTCTCGTCTGAATTGCCGGCTGCCGCAGGCGGCTGGCAGCGCATTCTGCCGGCCGGTCAGTTCTCGGCGCGTGACGGTCGCGGACCTTTCGTCCTCGGTGACCGCGCCAATATGGAAGCGATCGTTGCGGCCACCAGCGCCTATCACGGCGAGACCGACATCGTGGTCGACTACGATCACCAGGCGCTTGCCGTCATGGAGCCCAAGAGTGGCAAGACGGCCAAGGCCGCCGGCTGGGTGAAGGGTGTCGAAGTCCGCGACGACGGGATCTGGGCGGACATCGAGTGGACCGCCGCCGCCGCCGAGGCCATCCGCAACAAAGAGTACCGCTATCTCTCTCCGGTCGTGCCTCACGATGCCAAGGGCAACGTGAAGATGATCCTCGGTGTGTCGCTCACCAACGTGCCGGCTTTCCATATCGAGGCGTTCAGCGCCGCCCATCCGTTTTCACAAACCGACAGGACCAAGACCATGGACAAGATTCTCGCAGCCCTCGGCCTCGCCAAGGACAGTGGGGAGGACGCCGCCCTCTCCGCCCTCAATGCGCTCCTGACCGCCAACACGGCCCTCGCCACGGCCCTCGGGCTCGGCAAGGATGCGAAGCCGGCCGATATCCAGGCCGCCGCGCTTTCCGCCGTTTCCGATCGCAAGAAGCTGGTCGACGCGGCGGGTGGTGCCGACGGAAAGATCGACGATGCGGTCGCAGCTCTGGCCGCGCGCGTCCAGGCCGGTAATCCGGACCCAACCAAGTTCGTGCCGATCGAGCAGGTTACCGCGCTCCAGGCCGATATCAAGAAACTGCGCGAGGACACCACGGCAGCAGCCGCAGAAGAGGCCGTCGACAAAGCCATGAAGGCCGGCAAGCTGGCTCCGGCGCTGCGCGACTGGGGCATCGCGATGTTCACCGCCAACAAGGACAAGTTCGAAGAGTTCGTCGGCGCAGCTCCCGAACTCACCGAACGCCAGCTCAAGCCTGCCGCCCGTCCGGGCGAACAGACCGCCGCGCTGACCGCCTCCCAGGCAGAAGCCGCCAAGGCGCTTGGCCTCGATCCCAAGATCTACGCCGCGACGCTGAAGGCGGAAGCCGAAGCCGCCGCCTGACCGAAACACTGAACCTCCACCTGTACCGCCGACTGGCGAAAGGAACCTGACATGACCGCACTCGCAGCCGATCGCAACACGCCCCGCCGGCAGGGCGACCTCCTCAACGGGCTGCTGGCGGCCAGCGTGGCCGTCTTCGGTGGCGCGATTGTCATGCGCAATGACGCCGGCTACCTGACCAAGGGGGCGACCGCCACCGGCCTCGTCGGCGTCGGCGTCGCCCAGGAGCGCAAGACCGGCGGGGCTTCTGCCGGCGACGAGACGTTGAACTACCGGAAAGGCATTTTCCGCTTCGCCAATTCCGCCTCGACCGACGAGATCACCATCGCCGAGATCGGCAAGCTCTGCTTCGTCGTCGATGACCAGACAGTGGCCAAGACCGATGGTTCCGCCGCTCGATCGCCCGCCGGCTTCGTCGCCGACGTCGACGCCATCGGCGTCTGGGTCGAGTTCGACGAGACGCGCGTCCAGTCCCACCTCGCCGGTCTCGCCAACCCCGTCTGATCGCCTGACCTGACAGGCCTGAGCTAACACGGGGCAGGAGCGCCCCACCTACAAGGAAGCAACACCCATGCTCGTCAACGCTGAAAACCTCAACGCCCTCCGCGCCGGTTTCAAGACATCATTCCAGGGCGGCCTCGGCATGGCATCGACCATGCACACCCAGGTGGCCACCATCGTCCCCTCGTCGCTGAAGACCCAAAAGTACGGCTGGCTCGGCAAGTTCCCCTCGGTCCGCGAGTGGATCGGCGCACGCGTCGTTCATGCGCTCGAACAGCACGACTACTCGATCACCGAGAAGCCCTGGGAGCTGACCATCGGCGTCGACCGCGACGACATCGAAACCGACAATCTCGGGATCTACACACCGATGTTCCAGGAGATGGGTGAATCGACCGGCTCCAAGTGGGACAGCCTGGTCTATGCCCTGCTGAAAGATGGTTTCACCACTCCCTGCTACGACGGCCAGAACTTCTTCGACACCGACCACCCGGTTCTCGACGAGAACGGAGAAGAAGTTTCCGTCTCCAATACCGGTGGCGGCTCGGGCACGCCGTGGTTCCTGCTCTGCACCAACAAGGCGCTCAAGCCGATTATCCTGCAGAAGCGCAAGGACTTCGAGTTCGTGGCCAAGGACCGGATCACTGACGACACCGTGTTTAACAACAGGGAGTTCCAGTATGGCGCCGATGCCCGCGCCAATGTCGGCTTCGGCTTCTGGCAGCAGGCCTACGGCTCGAAGCAGACACTGAACACGGCGGCCTACGCCACGGCCCGCGCCGCGATCTCCGGCATGAAGGGTGACAACGGCCGCCCGCTTGGTCTGATGCCGAACCTGCTTGTCGTGCCGCCTTCTCTCGAAAGCGCCGCTCGCAAGATCCTCAACTCGGAATACGCCGCCGGCGGCGAGACCAACGAGTGGAAGGGCACCGCCGAACTGCTCGTCTGCCCCTGGCTGGCCTAGCCGCCAGGCGCTGCCACCAACAATTCCCGCGGCCCTCCGATCATGGAGCGGCCGCGGGTCTTCCGAAAGTGGCCGGTGCCCGGCCTTTTTCGCAAGACCCGAAAGCGAGGACGAACATGGACGATCTCACCCGCATCAAAGGTATCGGCGCAGCAACCGCCAAGAAGCTCGCCGCAGCCGGCTATGCCAGCTTCGCCGACCTGGCGAACGCCGCTCCCACTGAGGACACACTTGCCGGCATCGCCAATTCGCCCGAACAGTCGGCCGCCTGGATCGAAGCCGCCGGCACGCTTGCTGCCGAGGCGTCTCCGCCGTCCGGCGACGAGGCCGGCCAGCAGGTTCCAACCCATACTCCCGAGAGCGAAGACCGTGGCGGCGGGGGCGGCAATCCGGCCGCTCCCGTCGGCGAAACGCTTCCTGCGGGTAATGGCGCTGCCGCCGCCGGCGCGGAGCCAAAACAGGGCGATAAGGCGCTCGACGTTCCAAACTGGGCGAAAAAGCTTGCAGCCGAGAACCTTCGCGCAATCTGCCCTTTGCTCATCGCGGCACTGGATGAATGGGGCACTGAGACCGAGACTCTTCCCACTTCCCTGATCATCAGCTCGAAGCGTGAAGGCTTTCGCCGCGCCGGCATCGCCCACACCCGGGCCGAGGTTTCCCATGAGATCGGCGCGTTCACCCTCGACCAGATCGAACAGCTGCTCGCCGAGCCGGTTCTCAAGGTGAGGCTCGCTTGACCTACGTCACCCAACAGCAGCTGATCGACCGGTTCGGCGAGAAGGAGCTGATCCAGCTCACCGACCGCGTCAACCGACCGGCGACCACGATCGACGACACGGTTGTCGATGGTGCTATCGCCGACGCGGTGGCGCTCGTCGATGGCTATGTCGGAAAGGTCTACAAGCTGCCGGTTTCCCCGGTACCGACCGTGCTTACCCGGATGTCGGCCGATATCGCCCGCTACTACCTGCATGGCAAGTCAGCCGACAAGGACGGACCCGTCCACCGCGCCTATCTCGAAGCCGTCGCCTGGCTGAAGGACGTGTCCAAGGGCCTGGTCTCGATCGACGCCGATGGAGTGGTTTCCGCGCCTGCCGGCGGCGGTTCAATCCGCGCCAAGACCGGTGACCGCGTCTTCACACGCGACAGCCTGAAGGGCATGTGACGATGGCGCGCGGGATCCAGCTCACGGTCGACGACGCGGAAGTGATCGGCAAATTGTCGAGCCTGCAGCGCGCGGCCGACAACCCGGCTGCGATCATGGCGGCCGTCGCGCCCTATCTCGTCCAGACCACGCGCCGGCACTTCGAGACCCAGCGCGGTCCGGACGGTCCCTGGCCGCGTCTCTCCCCGCGTACAGCCAACAGGCGCATTGGCCGCCGCCGGCGCGGCTACGAAAACATGCTGCGCGTGACCGGCCGCCTCTACAATTCGATCACCGGTGACTCGGGCGCGGACTTCGCACTCGTCGGCTCCAACCTTCCCTACGCCGCAATCCATCAGTTCGGCGGCACGATCGAGATGCCCGAGCGGCAGCAGGACATCTACCAGAACTACGATGCCCGCACCGACACCTTCGACCCGCGCTTCCGCAAGCCGGGCCGGTCAAACTTCGCGCGGACAGTCAAAGTCGGTGCCCACACCGTCACCGTTCCGGCACGCGCCTATCTCTATCTGGACGAGACGGACCGTGCCGAAATCGAGGCGATCGCAACGGACGTACTGCGCGACGAGGCGGGCCTGCCATGAGCCTCGTCACTGAAATGATCGCGCGCCTGCAGGCAATCGATCCCTCGCCCTTCGCGCTTATCGAGGGCGCCGTCGAGTTCGCTTCGATCGACAAGGTGCCGCCGGCGGTTCCGGCCGCCTACGTCTTCATCAAGAACGAGGCCGCCGAGGAAAACTCGCGCGCCACCGGCAAGGTTTTGCAGCGGGCGGAGCACGATATCGCCGTCGTCATCATCACGTCCAACGTGTCGGACGCGACCGGTGCGGCCGCTTTCGACGACATCGAGGCGCTCAAGGTCAAGGTCCGAGGCGCCCTGGTCGGTTTTGTGCCGGAGAGCTCGTCCGGCGATCCGCTCGAATATGTCTCGGGGCAAATCCTGAGGTTCCGGTCCGGCACCGTCTGGTTCGAAACCGTCTTCGCCGCCGCCAGCTACATCGAGGAGCAATCATGACCGGAAAGAAACCCATCGACCGTCCCTACGAGGGGCGCCGTGGCGGCCGCTATGTCCGCGCTTCACGCGACGAGACGCCACGTCCAGAAGCCGCCGCTGCGGCGGACGCGCTCAACGAGACAGAGGCCATGCCGGCCGATGCAGGTGAGACACCTGGCCCAGAGACCACTGAAACAGCCAAGGGCGGCAAGCCGCCCCGCAACAGGAGCTGATCATGACCCGTTACGTCCGCAAGCTCGCCGTCCTGGCGAAGATCGAAGCGACCTACGGCACCGATGCCGCCCCAACGGGAGCCGCCGACGCGATCCAGCTGCTCGATGTGAACTTCACGCCTCTCGAAGGAACCGAAGAGAGCCGCGACATCATCAAACCCTATCTCGGCCATCCGGGTGTCATCCTGACGGGCATTCACCAGATGATCGAGTTCGGCGTCGAGATCGCAGGCGCAGGTGACGCGGGCGATGTTCCCGGTTACGGCGCGCTGCTGCGAGCCTGCGGCTTGGCCGAAACGGTCACCGCGAGCACCGACGTGTCCTATGCGCCGGTTTCGGAAGCCTTCGAGGCTGTGACGCTTTACTATTTCCTGGACGGCGTCCGCCACATCATGCTCGGCGTGCGGGGCAATGTGACGATGGACTTCACGTCCAAGAAGATCCCGCGCTTCCGCTTCAAGATGACCGGTCTTCTCGGAACCGTCTCCGACCAGGCGCTGCCGGCCGCGACCTATGCAGGCTTCGCAAAGCCGGTGCCGGTCTCCAAGGCCAACACAACCTTCTCGCTCCACGGTTATGCGGGTGCGACGGAAAGCGTTTCGTTCGACCTCGGCAACCAGGTCGAGCCGCGCCTGGTCATCAATCACGAAAGCATCCAGATCACCGATCGCCGCGCCAGCGGATCGGCCGTGATGGAAGCCGCACTGCTGGCGACCAAGAACTGGCAGACGATCGCGCTCGGCCACACCGAGGGCGCGCTGGCGCTGGCGCACGGAACGCAGGCCGGCAACATCGTCGAGATCGATGCCGCCAAGGTGCAGATCGGCCGCTACTCGGAATCCACCAGCCAAGGGGTGCTCAACCACACGCTGCCTTTGATGCTCAAGCCGGACACGGGCGACGACGATCTGGTGATCACCGTCCGCTGATCCTGTTTCAACGAGCCTTCGACGGGCCGTTGAGTGCCTCTCACAGACCACTGGAGACCCGAGATCATGAAGTTCACCCTCACCCGCGCGCATCTTTACTGGTGGCCCGTCAAGGTCGCCATTCCGCACCCCGACAAGGACAAGGCCGGCGAGCAGCTCGAAATGACGTTCAAGATGCAGTTCGAGGCTCTTCCGCGCGAGGATGCGGAACGTATCGCCGAAGACATGAAGCGAGATCCCGAAACGGCCGCAAACGCGGATATTCGCCGCGTGGCGCGCGATTGGGACGAGGTGGTCGATGCCGAGGGAAAGGCAATTCCCTTCTCCACCGAGGCGCTCGACGAGCTGATGCAGATCTCCTGGTACCGGATGGCCGTCTATCGCGCCTGGGGTGCGTCGCTGATCGGGGACGCCGCCCGCCTGGGAAACTGAAGGCGGCCGCGCGCGCCTGGGCGCTGGCGAGCAGCGGCCGTCAAGACGAAACGCGGCCGGCATCGATCGACGAAGACCAGGAGGCCGAGTTTGCCGAGCTCGGCGTGGCGATTGTCAAGGAGGAAGCAAGCCATGAAGAGGATGTGTTCGAGGTCTGGGACAACAACCGCGCTTCCTTCGAAGCCTTCATCGCCTGCGACAACCAGTGGCGTATCGCGGCCGGGTTCGGTTTCGTCGCGCGCCTTGGCCTGGAATGGCCGGCCGTCGACATCCTCTTGCGCCGGCGCGGCCTCGGTGACCGCCAATTCGAGGATCTCGTGGTGATGGAAGACGCCGCCCTCGAAGTCTTTGCGGAGGACCGCAGCTGATGGCCACCACGCCGCCGCTCAACGTATCGCTACTCATCACCGCCAACGCTTCGGGTGCGTCGGCGGCCGTCGCCGAGACGAAGCGGGAAGTCCAGTCTGTCGGAGAGACCGCGCGGGCCACCGGCGGCGCCCTCAACCAGCTCGGTACCGCCAACGACAATGCGGCTGCCGCTTCGCGCCGGGCCAGCGAGGCCGCAAGGGGCCAGGCAGCGGCCGAACGGGATCTGCGCGCAGCGGTCGCCTCATTTGCCGGCATCCGGCCGGAGGCAAGCGGTGCGGAATACGCAGGCCGTCGCGCCGATATCGAGGCTTATGGCGCGGCACTCGACCAACTCCGGGCGAAATACAATCCGGTCTTCGCCGCGTCGAAGGCCTATGAGCGTGAACTCAACGACTTGAACAGGGCGCTGTCTCTCGGAGCGGTCACGGCGCGAGAGCACGGAGCGGCCCTGGAGGCGCTGAACGCGCGATACACCGCAGCAGGCACGGCCAGCGCGGTCTATGCCAACCAGGCCGGCATGGCGCGCATGCAGACGGCCAACCTCGCCTTCCAGTTCCAGGACATCGGAACGATGATGGCGAGCGGGCAGAATCCGTTCATCCTGCTTGCCCAGCAATTGCCGCAGGTGACCATGTATGGCGGCCAGCTCGGCGGCGTCATGGGCGCTCTCAAGGCCACCCTCGCCGGCTTCGTCTCACCGCTCGGTCTTCTGACCACCGGATTTGTGCTCGCAGGCTCGGCCGCGATCTCTTATTTCGCGGACGCCGGCGACGAGGCGGCGGCTGCCGACAATGCGCTGCGCGAGCATCAGGACCAGATCACGCGGGTGGCCAAGGAATGGGGTGACGCCATTCCGGCGCTGAAGGCTTATGCCGATGAACTGGAGCGCTCCAGATCGGCGGCCGAGCGTGACGCGGCGATCAAGGAGAGGCAGACCGACCTCTACCAGGACTTCAAAAACAACCTACCCGACCTGGCATCAGGTATTGGCGACGTGGTTCTGACGCTTAACCAGCTTGGCGACGAGAGCGGTGCAGCGGATACGTTGAGCGACGCCTTTGAGCGGCTCGACAAGAGAGTGAGTGAGGGCAAGGCGAGCATCAGTGACTATCGGGCGGTCCAGGATGCTCTCGCTGCTATCCTCGAAAACTACGCGACGCCAGCCGTTCAAGATCTGGCAGACGAACTCGACGAACTCGCCAAGTCCTACAACAAGGCCGCATACGCTGCCCTTGGTCTTGAAGTCGAAAGACAGAAGCTCCTCCGCCCGGCCAATCGGCGAGCCGAAGACGATTCGCTCGCCGCTTACGACGCCATGCGGAAGGCAAATCAGGATTACATCGCCGCGCAAGAGCGCCGAAACGCCCTTACCGGTGACCAGCTCAAGCTTGAGAACGAAATCGCGCGCGTGAGAAGTGAGGTCGAACGCGCGGGAGGCTTTCTCGGCGAGGATCAGCTTCGCGACATTGCGACCGCCAATCTGGCCGCCGACGCTCGGCAAAGTCCACGCCGGCGACGCAGCTCGCCCGCAGAGCGCGAGGCTGAGCGCTATGCCGACATCATCCGAAACGCCGAGCAGGCGATCGCCATGCAGCGCCTGGAGGCGGATTCCTACGGCATGACGGAAATCGCGGCCGACCGGCTGCGACAGCAGGAGGAGCTGCTCAACCAGGCGCGCAGCGCCGGCATCGATCTCACACCGGAACAGATCGCGCGGCTCAAGGAGCTGGGCACAACGCTCGCCGACGTCACCGCCGAGACCGAACGCCAGGGCGAGGCGCTGGCGATGCAGAGAGGCCTCTGGGGCGATGCGATCGGCGGGCTTCGCCAGGCGGCGGCCGACGGCAAGATCGAACTCCAGGAGCTCGGTGATATCGGCATTCGCATGTTCGATCGCCTGATAGACAAGATGCAGACCGACCTCATCGACGCTTTGGGCGCTCTCGGCGGTGGCGGGTTCGGCTCGATCCTGTCCGCAATATTCGGCGGCGGCGGCGGCTTTAAACCCAACACAACATTCGGCGCTTTTCTCGGACTGGACGACGGCGGCTACACCGGCTCCGGAGGCCGGTTGCAACCCGCCGGGTACGTGCACAGGGACGAGTTCGTCTTTTCCTCCCCGGCCGTTCGAACGATCGGCGTGAGCAAGCTCGACCGGATGCACAAGGCTGCCAAGAGCGGACGGGGCTTTGACGACGGCGGATGGACAGGTGACGGAGCGCCAGCGGGTTCCTCTTCGGCGGGAGCCGGTAGCCGGGCGGGCATGATGCGCTTCGAGCAGAACATCTACATCTCAGGAGCGGTGACACCGCGCGAGATCATGGAAGCGATCGAGCGCGGTACGGACGCGGCGGTGGCGCGAGCTCGTGAGGAGTTCCCCGTCAATTACAATCAGAACAAGCAATACGGATTGATTGACTGATGGCTGTAACGGTCCTGCCCTTTCCGGATTTGCCCTTCGAGAAGTTCGAGATGCGCCCGATCGCCCCACAGGACATCTCGCCGATGGAGGAACGCGGCACCGAAAGCGCCGACTACGGCACGGCCTACTGGGTACTCGACGCCGCGCAGACGCCGAAGCTGACCAATGAAGAGGTCGATGTCGCCGACACGTTCTTTCAACAGGCGTCCCCGGCCCTGACGGTCTTCGAGTGCCACGATATCTACCGCCCTCGGCCGCGCGCCTATGGCGGTACACCGCTGGGCGGCAACCGCGCCAACGGCAGCCCGTTCGACGGCACCGCCACGCTCTCCCAGATCACCGACAGCCTGACGATCAACGTCTCCAATCTCCCGGCAGCGTTCGCCATCAACAAGAGCTGTCTTGTCGAGATCCGCAAGTCGCCGACCGTGCGGTCGCTGCATCGGGTCATGAGTGCGGCGGTGGCCAATGGCAGCGGAGTGGCGACCCTTTCGATCCGCCACCCGCTCGACACCGGTGTTTTCACGGCGGCCAACTCGATCGTCGTTTTTGAGAAGCCGAGCTGCCTGATGAAGCTCAAGCCAGGCTGGAGCCTGCCCAAGGGACGCGGCGACCGTCGCGCCCGCTTCTCGGCCGAGGAGGTATTCCCCTATGCCTAGCCTCGACCCCGCTCTTAAAGCTCAGCTAGAGACGGGCCAGATCAAGTTCCAGCCACTGGTCCGGATCGACTTGCCGGGCAAGACTGCGGCCTATCACGCCGGCGGCCGGTCGTTCACCTGGGCGGGGCTTGAATACCTGCCGAACCGTTTCATGAAGCCCGACGGGCTGAAGGAAGGGCTCGGCAATGAGATCGCAGAGCTGAAGCTGATCTTTTCCGACGTGCCGACGCCGAACCCGGACGATGCGATCGCCAGCATCGAAACCTACAACTACATGCGGGCGCCGGTGACCGTCTCCTATCTCGGCGGCAACCCGATCACCGACAAGGCTCTCGGCGTGCTGATCACCCGGTTCTACATGATCGCCGACGTGCAGTTCAAAAAGAGCCCGCGCGACGAGAACGGGCGGCGCACGGTCACGCTCGAAATTACCCTGAAGGCCCAGGGCGCGCGCGAAAAGGGTTTCACACCGGCCAAGGCATCGACGGCCGATCAGCAGTACCACAACGACGCGACCGACACGTTATACGAATATGCAGCCGTCGCGCGGGAATGGCAGGTGGAGTTCGGGCAACGATGACACACGCTGCTCTCACCCTTCCCTCCCGTGCGGCGATCACCACGCGGATCCTCACCGAGGCGCGCCGCGCGCCCTACGCCTTCGGCGTCAACGATTGCTTCTTCATGGGGCTGCGCCAGATCGACGCCATCCAGGGGACAGCGCACGCGGAGGAGCACAAGAGCGTTTACTCGACGCTTTCCGGCGCGCAGCGCGCCTTGCGCCGACGGGGACATAAGAGCCTGGTGACGTACTACGCCACCCTGCTCCGACCGATCGGCTGGGGCAGCGCCCGGATCGGAGATCTGGCGATCGTGGAGATCGACGGCGCGGAGCATGTCGGCATTCACGGCGGGCTCGGCTGGCATTCAATCACCGAGAGCGGCCCACGGCGCTGGGACCTCCAGCTCGCCAAACAGGCGTTCGGGGTGTAGCCGATGCCGATTTTCACAGCCATCGGCGCAGCGATAGCGGGCGCCCTCTTCGGGGGGTCGGCAATTGCGGCTGCTGTGATCGCCGGTGGCTTGGCCCTCGGCGCCCGGCTGGCCTTCTCCTACCTCAACCGGCCCAAGCCTCAGAGCCAGACGGCGATCCGCAGCCAGGGGCGCGCCGGCGCCGGTATCGACTGCGCCACTCTCTATGGCGAGGACAAGGTGCTCGGGCAGTTGCTCTACTACGCCAAATGGGGCTCCGGAAACAGCCGCAACGCCTATGTCTACAAGCTCGCGGACGGCTGGTGCGACAGCCTGGCGCCCTACGTCTTTATTTTCGGGCAGAGGCTGGCCCTGACCGAAGTGGCGGCCGTGGGCAACGAGGCCGCGCGCTATACGGTCGAGGGCTACGGCAGCGCGCTCGTCATCCGCTTCTACGACGGCCGTCCGGGCCAGCTTGCGGATAGCGAGCTGGTGTCGGCAACGGCGCACCTAGACACGCCCTGGCGATCGACCTCGCGTGGCACCAACATCTGCTACGTCGTCGTCGACCAGACCTATGATGCGGGCGCGTACCAGCAGGGGCTGCCAACGATCACTTTCGTTCTGCGCGGCCTCAGGGAGTACGACCCTCGCCTCGATAGCACCGTGGCGGGTGGCGACGGCCCGCAAAGGCTCAACGATCGTTCGACCTGGGCGTTTACGCAGAACAACGCCGTGCATCGATTGAACTATCTTCTCGGGCAAAAAGGTATGTTGTCCGGCGAGGTGATGATCGGTCCCGGTAAGACCATCGGCCAGATCGAGGTCGCCATGCATATGGTGGCTGCCAATGTCTGCGACACGGAGCGGACGGTCAGCGGCGACACCGTGCCCACCTATCACTGCAACCAGTGGGTCTCATCCGGCGATGACCAGCTCGCCATCCTCAAGAACATTGAGGATGCCATGGCGGGTTATGCGGTCAACGCCTCGGGTCTCGACGGTGTTCTCGCTGGCGCCCCTCAGATCCCGGTGCGGGAGATCACTGCGGCCGATATCCGCGCCGATGGACAGATTACGACTTCGAACCGCAGCCCGGTAGGCCAAGGTTTCAACGCGCTGTCGGGAGACTACAGCTGCCCTGAAACCGGCTTCGAGCCGGAAGGATTGAAGACTGTCACGGTGAACGCCGATGTCGTCAAGGACGGCGGCAAGCGCGCAGAGCGCAACGACTTTCCGCAGGTCAGCAACAACCATATCGCCCAGTATTTGCTCAACATCCGGTACCGTCAGAACCGCAAGGCGAAACGACGTGCCTTGCCTGTCAGCCGCGAGCTGGGTTTCGACGTCGCGATCGGCGAGTGGGTGACCTACGAAGGCCTGACATGGCTGGTCACCAACCGGGACTTTGACAAGACGCTCAGGGTCTATTTACGCCTCGCCGAGACTGGCGCCGATATCTACGACGAGGAAGGCATCGGAGCGGGGCCGGGGGTGGTGCCGTCGCCGGCGCCGTTGAACCCGTCGCTGATTTCCACGGTGGCGAATTTTCAGGCGGCGGCGGGGGTGATCGCCGGCGAGAACGGCGCGCAACGGCCGGCGCTGGAGTTCACCTGGGATGACCCTGAAGATCCGACGATCAACGGCGTCTCGATCGTCTACCGCAAGGCAGGCACTATCGCGCCGGAATATACGGCGTTTACGGATTTCGCATCATCCGGAAAGCTGATCGTGGACAACGGGGTCGCTGGCGACACCTCTTACGAGGCGCGCGCCACTATCAGGACAAACCCGGACCGGTTCAAATCCTACACTCCATGGGTGACGACGGTGGTGGCGACGTCGCCACTGAGCGTCATTCTTCGGGAGGTCGGTGCCGACGTCTACGGCACCTTGACCAGTCTGCGCGCCGAACTCGATGACATTGCCGCGACGTTGACCGATCTCGCGACGTCGTCGGCGCAGGGCCACCTGTCCAACCAGAGCAACATCCAGGACACGATGGCGGTGCTGGGCAGCGCGGTGGCGCTTGTCAGGCAAGAAACGCGCGTACTCGCCAAGGCTGATCTGGCGCTGGCCGAACAGATTACATCCGTTTCCGCTTCTCTCGGCGATCTTCTTGCGCAGGGGCTGTTCAGCATCCAGCCGCAGGCCGGATCCGGCGAAGTGCTCGCTCGGGTGGTGCTTTATGCCCGCGCCAGCATCGAGAACGAGTTCGAAGAAGCCGGCATGGAGTTCCAGGTGAAATCAGTCGGCGGCGTGCTCTCGTCTCAGATCGTGGTCAATACGGACAAACTCATCTTCACCAACGGCGAGTTCGAAAGCCAAGCCATGACGTTTGAAGATGGAGAGCTGAAGGCGCTGTTCGCACGCTTTGGTGCTGGAGTTATCGACAGCATCCTGCAGACGTCAACGGGCAAGACCAAGTTTGGGAATTTCGGCGGTGGCGCCGAAGGTCTCAGGGTGTCGTCATGATGCCGGAGCTTTTCATCGGGATCGACTACGAGGGCGTACCCTGCCTGAAGATCACCAGGGACAGCGCCGATGACGCGTCAACGACGCCGGACAGCGAGCGGGAGAAGTTCGCCTATAACTCGAAGGATGGGGCACTGGCGGAGATTGCCGATATCGCCAGTCCTGTGGTCGATGTCTCGGACGCGGCAGAATGGGGGAACGTCAGGACCATCGTTTACAGCGAGTACACCCAAGAAAAGATCTACTTCTCGCCCCCAACATCCAACGAGTACACCTACGAACGCGCCGCCGTCAGGGCTGTGGCAGGGGGAGTGGAAAGCCCGGACGGCCTGCTGTTCTACAGCACGCGCTATTTCGACAACCTGGTCTACAATTGTCCCATGCTTTCGGATGCCTGCCGCCTGCGGAGCACAGGCCGGTTTACCAGCGTCTACACCCTCGACTACGACTTTTTCATCATCACGTCCGGGTCGTTCGAGTACGCAGATCCAAAGCAGTCCGTTATCGCTAACGACTATTCGGCGGATGCCGGGAGCCTGGCTCTCGAAACTCTCCCGCAAGCTGCATCTGTGTCAGGTGGAATACGTGCCCGCCGGTATTGGGATGGCGCGAGCAACATGGTCGTTCTGCGGAACATTGCTGCGGCTTGCCGGTCCGGTGGCCGAAAGCCTGATGTCCTGTTTGGCCCGATATACGATCAGTTTCAGGTCGTGTGGAACCTGCCGGCGGACAATACGCCTTTGGCGATCGCACCGGATATACCCGGAACATCGGGCGTCGATGCCATCGTAATCAGCCCGACCGAGTTTAAGGTCGCGCGGCCGGGCTATGATGTCGACACGGCCACCTTCGACGAACTCGTCTTCTCGGCGGAGCGGCGGCCTGCAAAGATCATTGCCGCCGGTGACGTTCTCGTGCCCGCTGGCACGACTTACGAGATCGAATGCGGCATCGATCTTCCCGACACGATCGTCGTCGAGCAGGCTACCTATAATGCGGGCATAACATTCCCGTTCCCCTACAATCTCTACATCGATGACGCCTGGAACTTCGAGTACGAGATCTCCGGATCAAAGGTGGTTCTGCACAACGACAAGGGGATCAACTACCGCGTCCGCTACATGGTGCTGGCAACCGACGCTGAAGGCCCAACCACCGGCACGAACGACGTGTTCCGACAGATCGAGGTCAATGGCGAGGGTGTCTTCCAGATCCTGCGTCCCGGCGCGGCGGAACCGCCGACACTGGCAGACATCATCATCGACAGCCGGTGGCCAAGTATCCCGATCCTGAAGGAAGGCTATATCGACGTCGGCGTCGGCGACCTGACGCACACCATCGATTTCGACAACCCGAGAGACCTGTTCCCATTCGTGAAGTTCTCCGTGGTCCGTGCAGGCCCAGGCGGCATGAAGATCGCGACGCCACCCATTGTTCGTAAGCGCATCAACAACACCGGTAGCGATTACTCCCGGCTGGGCGGGGATACCACCTACTGCGATCTGTTGAGCAACACCCAGATCAGGTTCAGCACCTTCCGTGGTCGCATGATCGAATTCAGACCCGGTAGCGGCACCGTCACTAACGATGCCTATCCCGTCATCGGCCTCCGTTACTTCGTTTTCGGCATCCCAAACTAGGGCAACTCTATGACGCAATTCGTCTCCACAGGCACCATTGCCGTGACCAACGGTTCCGCGATCGTGACCGGAACGTTGACGAGCTTTCAGGCCGCGCTCGTTGCCGACGGGTGCGACATCGACATCGACACGGGCACCGCCAATGTCAGGATGTCGATCGCGTCTGTGGAAAACGATCTCCAACTGACGATGACGATTCCTTGGCGAGGGAGCAGTGCAAACGGTCTGTCCTATTCTATTCGTTTGGCCGGCAGTGTGCAGAAGCAAACTGCGCTCAACGCGAACAAGACGGCCGTTCTGCTCGACAATCTCCCTGTGTTCAGCCAGCAGGGCAAAGCGCTGCTGCAGGCCCCCGACTTCGTCGCGCAGCAGGCCATTCTCGGGTTTTCCGGAACCTACGGCTTCGCCTTTGACAACGGCACCACAATGGCAGATCCCGGCCCGGGCAACTGGCGGGCGAACAACGCCACGCTCGGCAGCGCGACGGCCATCGCCATTTCGGCGTTTGACGCGAACGGAGACGATCAATCGGATTTCCTCGTCTCGCGCTTCCTGTCGACGTCATTGTACAAATGCCAGATCGGGATCACAGAAGGCGGGGTGCGAGGCCAGGTCAACGCCACAGGGATCACCGATAACGGCGACTGGCTCCTGATCACGCTTGACAACTCGTCCTGGATCAACGCCGCCGCCCTGGCGCTTGCTGACACCGACGCCTGCAGCTTTCTGTTCGTTCCGACCGGCAACAAGGGCGCAGATGGCACGAATGGCGCGCCGGGGTCTTCCAATGTCGTCGGCACATCCACTACCTCGCTGACGATCGGAACCGGTAGCAAGACCTTCACCATTGCCCAGACCAACCGTGGCTGGGGCGTGGGCGCTCGTCTGCGGGCGTCCTCGACCGCTGCGCCCTCGGTTTTCATGGAAGGCGTTGTGACCGCCTATAGCGGCACNTCNCTGACGCTGAGTGTNGANCTGGTCTCAGGAANCGGCACCGTCGCCAACTGGACGATCAACCTTACGGGGCAAGCTCCAGATCAGCAGTTCCCGGATCTCGACCCGCTCGACATTGTCGATGCTGTTCCCAGCCTGGACCTCAACCTTACCGGTCCGGGAGGTCTGATTGGCACGTTCACTCGCGCCTCAACCGGCACTTACTTTGATGAGACTGGGCTGCTCAAAACAGCCGCCATTGACGAGCCTCGTTTCGAGTTCGACCCGGCAACCGGCGAGGCCCTTGGGTTGTTGCGAGAGAATACATCCAGGAATGAGATCGTATATAGCGAACAGTTCGAGAATGCTGCGTGGGGTAAGTTGGGCGCCACTGTAGGTGCAAACACGACAGTCGCACTAGATGGCACTTTAACCGCTGATACGTTGATCGAGGACGGGGCAACAGGCCTTCATGGTACACAATCAGGCAATCTCGGGCTCATTTCAAAGAACGCGCATAGCACGTGGTCTGTTTTCGTAAAGGCTGGGACCCGATCAAAAGTGGGTCTTCAGATTAATGCTTATTCTGGCAACAACGTTTTCGCGAGTTTTGATTTGGCGACCGGAACCGTCATTTCGGCGACTGGCGGCGGTGCCGCCACAAATGTGACTGCGCGTATCAGGAAATGCGCCAATGGTTGGTATCGCTGCATCGTCTCCGGTGTTCCGAAATCAACCGACTCAGCGACTGGTGTACAGCCCTCAGTCAGCGTTTTAGATAACGCGGGAGCGCTCTCATATGCCGGCGACGGGTCTTCAGGTCTATATATCTGGGGCGCACAGTTTGAGCTCGGCCCCTACGCATCAAGTTACATTCGAACGACTTCTTCGCCGGTCACGAGAGCGGAAGATTTTGCCACTGTGCCGGTTGACGGCTGGTATCGCCAAGGCGTGGGCACCGTCTATTTCGAAGGAGACTTCGGCGATGGCACATTTATGGGTGCGTGGAGTATCGATGATGGCACCGCGAGCAATCGCCTCGGGCTATACATCAATAACGGGAACCTACTCAATTTCTTCGGCACCAAGAACAATGGCGCCGGGACGGATACGTCATACCTAAATCTTGGAAACCAGGCTTCGAAGAAGTTTAAGGCGGTTGTCGCCTTTGCCGAAGATGATGTTGCCGTCTCCGACAATGGTGAAGTCGCCGTTACGGATAACACATTCGACCCTCCGCTAAGCGCGACCCGACTTGCGATTGGCAGCGCCTACAGTAACGGTAGTGGACTGAATGGCCATGCCAAGCGCCTGATCTATTGGGCGCCGCGTATACCAAGCTCCAGCGTCGTGGAGCTGGCAGCATGAGTTACGCCTACATCAAGCTCCGCGCTGACACCGAGCAGGATGCCATGAACGCCGCGATCGCCGCCGCAGAGCTGCCCGAACACCAGCGGTTCGTGCTGCTGGCTCCGGATGAGAACGGCGACCTGCAATGGCAATTGGCCTCGGAACAGCATGCGTTCTTCCCCAGCGGTCCGCGCATCATCAGCCCCGGTGCCTACGATGAAAACGGGACCGAAATCACGCCGCCTGAAATCGACACCCGTTTTCACGCGATCCTGGCCGTCCGCCCGAGCATGGAAGCTGCGATGAGGCAGGTGCTTCAGGATGTCGGCCTGCTGTCTTCTGTCGAGATGGATACTGACGTTGGTTTTGAAGTGATGGGAGTGAGCAAATGAACCTGGCAGGTCCATTCAACGCAGGCCTTATGGGCGCTGGCGACAAGACCAGGCTCGACTTCCTGTTTCGCACACGCGCATTGGTGACACCGGAGGATTTCGGTGCAAAGGGCGGCTCCTCGACGCCGGGTGCATCCTCGACCGACAACCTCGCCGTCCAGAAGATGTTCGACAGCGGCAAGCCCTGCCTTTTCGATCAATACTATTCCGTCGATACCGCGATCATCGCCAATTATGCCGCATCACAGGTTGGCGCCTATATCGAAGGCTTCGGCACCCGAAGCGGGCTCGTTCTCAAGGCCGGTGGTCGCGTTTCTCTGGAGGGGATGAACCCGGACAACCCCATCGGCTGGCAGGCCGATCAGTATTGTCTGCAGAACCTCGCGATCTTCGTTGATTACAATAGCGGAAACGTTCCGCTGACCCTGAAAGCCGCTGGCGGGGACAGCGGGTCGCATTCCCCGGGCGTGGACCTGAAAAACGTCAATATCATCCCGACTTCGACCCTCAACGGAGGCACCGGCGCCCAACTCGAACTGGTGAACATCCGTCAAGGCTCGCTTGATAATGTCAGCGTGGCGGGGCGATACGGTGCCTATCAGGGGCTGGGTATCGTTCACACGGTGCTCGAAGGGGGCGCCCCTGTAGAAATAGCCAATTACAACACAAGGGCAGCGCACCTCCAGAAGGCTTTCGTGGTCAAGGCCGCGGCCGGCGCCACTGCCAATGACGATGCGCAAGGCCACCACTGGACGAATTGCACGGCGCTTGCTGTTGACCGTGGCTGGGATCTGGACGGCGGGCCGGAAGGATTCGGCGAATGGTCAAAAATTTCCGGGGGGCACGCCTATTTCCGGGAGATCGGCGTTTTCTCCACCAACTACGGAAACATCCACGCCGAAGATATCTATCTTCTCGGGCACGGTGCACTTGCGACAATTCAGGGCATCGCAGTTACCGGCTCCTCCATCGACAACTATCTGTTCTTGAAAGACAACCGCATCAGACTGAATGCAGCAACGGGTGCAACCCGGATCGGGATCAACACGCCCGCTGCGTACTCGGGCTCCGCTGCCCATAACCGCACGACGGGCGCGAACAATGCTTATGGTCTCATGGCCGGCGTTACCAGCACCGACAATACGTAGGGCCCGGACGGCCTGACATTCACGACAGGAGAAAGATGATGAACGCGATCTCGTCGAAGAATGCGGCCACTGCATCCTATTCAACGCTCGCTGAACTTACACGCTCTGACCAACTTACAGCTGAGCAGGTCGAGCACCTTTTTGAAGACAATCCGGAATTTGCCCGGTGGTACAGGAAGCACGCTGCTGATCGGCGCAACAATCGAAACGATAATGGGCATTTCGGTGCACCCAAGCAGCTGGCGGCCGGCAAGTAGAAGCGGGGGTACAGAGACGGGGGCGGTGAGCGCATGGCCGATGTCGACCGTCAGTTTCACAACCAAACGCCAACCAGCTGGAGAGCGAATCCGATCATGATTAGATACAATCCGGCTCGCGGAGGTTCCCAGGTGCTTTCCGCACCCAATTCCGTTGTCGTATAAGCCCGGTCGAAAGCCTCATTCACGGCATGGGGAT
This sequence comes from Hoeflea sp., assembly GCA_002707605.1. Classification (GTDB taxonomy): domain Bacteria; phylum Pseudomonadota; class Alphaproteobacteria; order Rhizobiales; family Rhizobiaceae; genus Pseudohoeflea. The sequence goes on along the minus strand of PANK01000004.1, from coordinate 283,620 downwards.
CCAGAAGCCCGTCCTCATCCCGCAAGTCGGAGACCTCGATACCAGCTGTCCGAAAGGACACGCTTGAAGCTCGATTCTCCCACTTATGTAGGCATCGGATGAACGTCAGCATCCATCGGTCGTGCTTCAGCACCAACTCCCTGTCGGTTTTAATTCTCTTCAGTAGGGATCGACGCTGGCTCGTATCTAACCGGCGCTTCCATCGCATGAACAATGGAAGTCGGTCTTCAAATGTGACCCAGATGCCTATAATGTCTAGGATAAGTCCGAGGGACGTGACTGCATTTGCCAGCATCGGCTTCTCCCTTAGCGAGCGCGACGAACAGGCACGCATAACCCGGGTGCCCGGGCCACCCTGAGGCACCCGGAAGGCGGGCCTCTGTCGCCCGTTAAATTAGAATATCTTCCTGCCACGGACATAGCGGTAGCGACGATAAGCGATCATCGAGAAGGGCATCTTATCGCCGCATTTTCTCATGTGAGGAGGTGAATGAGAGCCGGAGTCATAGGGAGAAATGGTGCCGTTTTCGATCATTCCATCGCAAACACAGAGCCTTCCACACCCGCGACACTCAGCTATGATTTGCGCGTCATATGCCGGGAAATCACCATCACCGCTACACTGGATAGTAACCGCCGGCAGTTCGACGTAGGCTTCGAGTTGAAGACCTGTTTCTAGCATCTCACCACGCTCGCGAATGAATGCTTCCATAATGTCATCCATGCCAACCTCCTCAGCAGATCGAGCGGCAAGCGTAGAGCGATTCCAAAGGACATGGCAATTCAGCGGGTAGCATAAGGCCGCGCGCCAATCTCTCTCGATGACGGAGCGGCTCGCTTGCGATAAGCTACCCTCGTGCATTGGAAGCGATCGATTGAGAACCCGAACGACTACAGCTGCCCGGTCGGCCGAGTTTACCGGTATCAGCACGGCCCGTCTGAGGGCCGATGGTTCTGGTCAATGACGGCTGTTGAAGGGCATGACCGCTTGACCGTGAAATGCGACGGTGTGGCGGACACCCGGGAAGAGGCCTTCTGGAATGTCAGGAGCGCGTGGGAACGCAGCAAGCGAGACACAGGTGAAGAGTGAGAGCCTTTCGAGACGGCTTTGAGGCCTCTTCAAACCGGCCTTCGAAAAATGCGTCTGTGGCAAAACCCGGTGAAAAAAATTGCAAAACCGCGCGAACGGCTACACGGCCTTTTGGTCGATCAAGGTCAATTTTCATCTTCGTTGGGGGGATTGATGGTAGCGGAGGAGGGATTCGAACCCCCGACACAAGGATTATGATTCCTCTGCTCTAACCTACTGAGCTACTCCGCCAGGAGACTGCGGGGCGGCGTGGCGCCCCGATCGGTCGGGCGGGATATAAGGGGCGGGCCCGCCGGGTGTCAAGCGCGGTTTGGCCGCAAAATCACATGATTGTCAAATCTGCCGCTGACAGGATCGATGACTGCCTCCGCTTCCGCGCGCACGACGCCGGCTTGGCTGATGCCCGCACGCCTTCTCACTTGCAGCGATGTTGCTAACGGCGCGCCGCTGCGCCCTCTGGTCGCGTCATCGCCACGCCCCTTGCCATACAGGGGCTGCGGGTCTAGTCATCGCCCCGAAACAGCGGACGCGCTCGCTTTGGCCCCATTGAAAGCGCTGCGGCCACGCGCGATACCCGCCCGTGACATGCCACCAGAAAAGTTCGGACAGAAAATTCATGACGGATAACGCAGCCCCCACCCATGATCTCAAAATCGCGGTCGTCGGCTGCGGCGTCTGGGGCGGCAACCATATCCGCACGCTCGCCAGCCTGGGCGCTTTGGGTGCGGTCTGCGATCGCAATCCGGAAAAGGCCAACGCCATGGTCGCAGCCAATGGCGGCGTGGCACTTTCCTTTGATGACATGCTGGCCGACGACAGGATCGACGGNGTGGTGCTCGCCCTGCCCCCGCATGAACATGCCGAAGCGGCGCTCGCCGTCATCGAGGCGGGAAAACACCTCTTGGTCGAAAAGCCGATTGCGCTGTCGGTGGACGACGCCAGGCGCGTGGTCGATGCCGCCGAAGCCTCGGGACTGACCGCCATGACCGGCCACGTGCTGCGGTATCATCCGGCGTTCGAGGCGCTCGCGGATCTGGCGGCCGGCGGGCAGCTCGGCGAGATCAGATACATCCACTCACACCGCCTGGGCCTCGGCCGCTTCCATTCGGAAAACGATGCGCTGTGGGATATCGCCCCGCACGATCTCTCGCTGATCATGGCGCTGACCGGCGAGCGTCCTTCGGAGGTGCATGGCGAGGGGTCGGCCGTGCTCAACCACCTGAGCGATTTTGCCCATCTGCACCTGCGCTTTCCCTCGGGCGTGAAGAGCCACGTCTTCACCTCGCGGCTCAACCCGTANCGGGAACGCCGGCTGACGGTGATCGGCGACAAGGCCATGGCGGTGTTCGAGGATATGGAGCCGTGGGACAAAAANCTCGCCGTCTACCACCACGAGGTNTGGGAAGACGAGAACGGCTTCCAGTCGAAGATGGTCGACCCGGAATATATCGCCATCGACGAGGGCATGCCGCTCACCAANGAGCTCANGCATTTCCTCCACTGTATCGAGACCGGCGAGACGCCGCGCACGCCGGTGGCTGATGGCCTGGCAGTCATCGAGATNCTGTCGCAAGGCACCGTCCGNCACGATTGAGGGCAGTGGGACGAATGGCGAGTAGCGAGTAGCGAGTAGCGAGTAGCGAGTAGCGAGTAGCGAGTAGAATGAAACGCCGCTCCGAGGTTGGCGNCAAGAGGCAGATTGTCCCTTCGTCATGCCCNGACNTGNTCCGGGCANCCATTCCNTGATNTCCCCAACAGTGCNTGTCACCCGCACGAAACGAAAAAGGCAGGCCNNTGGCCTGCCTTNNNGNTNTGNNATGNAAGCGNTGANGCTTACTGCGCGGCGAGCAGGTTGTCGCGGGTTTCGGCNCGCTGGTCGGCAGCGGCCTTCTGCACNGCNCCCTGAACCTTTTCGAAGGCACGCACCTCGATCTGNCGCACGCGCTCGCGGGAGATGTCGAACTCGCCGGAGAGTTCCTCCAGCGTGATCGGNTCCTCGCGCAGGCGGCGGGCNTCAAAAATGCGGCGTTCGCGCTCGTTNAGCACGTCCATGGCNTCCGACAGCATCGAGCGGCGGTTCTCGAGTTCATCCTGCTCNACGAGCATGTCTTCCTGGCTGTCGGAATCATCCACCAGCCAGTCCTGCCACTGNCCGCTCTCGCCNTCGCTCGCCTTGATCGGCGCGTTCAGCGANGCGTCGCCGGACAGACGGCGGTTCATCGAGATGACCTCNTCCTCCGACACGTTGAGCGTGGTGGCGATTTCGGANACCTGCTCGGGCTTGAGATCGCCNTCCTCGAGCGCCTGGATGCGGCCCTTCACCTTGCGCAGGTTGAAGAACAGCCGCTTCTGGTTGGCGGTGGTGCCCATCTTCACGAGCGACCACGAGCGCAGGATGTATTCCTGGATNGANGCCTTGATCCACCACATCGCATAGGTCGCCAGACGGAAACCGCGCTCGGGNTCGAATTTCTTCACCGCCTGCATGAGGCCGACATTGCCCTCNGAGATCACTTCCCCGATCGGCAGNCCGTAACCGCGATAGCCCATGGCGATCTTNGCCACGAGACGNAGGTGGCTCGTCACCAGTTTGTGGGCAGCCTGGGTGTCCTCATGCTCGGCATAGCGCTTGGCGAGCATGTATTCTTCCTGCGGCTCCAGCATGGGAAACCGCCGGACTTCGGCGAGATATCGATTAAGACCGTTTTCGCCGCTGGAAACGGTCGGCAATGTTGCCTGGGCCATATCAGCACCCTCCTGAAAATCATCGGCTCCCTGAAGGCGAGCCGTTACGCCCGGCCGGAAACGCGCCGGGACTATCCATGTGACAGATAATAATGGCGATTTCGGGGTTCAAGAGCGGGGGCGGTCACATGGGCGTGACGGGCGTACCGTGATCCGCGCGGCGGAACGGTTCCGTTAGGTATAATAGACCTGACTATAGCAGGTAAGGTACGCCTCCAGCTATCTGGATATTCTTTCGCAAGACGTATTCGGATCGAAAAGGTTGAGCGGACATCGGTACATATGACGTTACCACCGGGCGCCATCTACATTAACAACTTCCTCAGTCCTGGCGAGGAAGCCGACATAACTCGCCTGCTTGATGAAGGCCGGTGGAACAGCGAGCTCAAGCGCCGTGTGCAGCATTTCGGCTATCGCTATGACTACAAGGCACGGGCAGTGACGCAGGTTTCCTATCTGGGACCACTGCCTTAATGGCTTGAGAGGCTTGGAACACGCCTCGTCGCGTTCGGATTGTTCGAGGCCGCGCCAGATCAGATCATCGCCAATGAATATCTGCCAGGGCAAGGCATCAGCGCTCACATCGATTGCGAGCCGTGCTTTGATGACACCATCGTTTCACTCAGCTTGCTTTCCCGCTGTGAGATGATCTTTCGCCACAGGGAAAGCGGCAGGAGATCGTCCATCATTCTCGAGCCGCGCTCCGCTTTGGTTCTGAAGGAGGACGCGCGTTATCTCTGGACCCATGAGATCCCGGCGCGCAAGAGCGATCCGATGAATGGGATCAGCGTCCGGAGGTTCCGACGGATCTCGCTGACCTTCAGAAAGGTCATNCGCGCCTCATAGCGCACTAGNNCGCCGTGCCCTCCCCTTTCCCTGTTNCTGCCCTAATTTCCGGTCAACGTCCGCTTACCCAACCGGAGACAAGGCCGCTGTTTTCGTTCGAGACCTATCATGTCGTTCTCGCCGCGCTCGGTGTGATCATCATCGCCGCNCGCTGGTTGCCGCGGCTGGTGTCCAACCGCGAGCCTGCTTCCGCGCCGCTGATGATCATCTTCGGCGTCATTGCCGGGATTATCATCGCCCCGTTGCCGGAATTTGCCGATCCACGTTCGAACCCGCTGCCGTGGGAAGTGGTGAGCGAGCTGACCGTCATCATCGCACTGTTCGGCGCCGGCATGCGGATCGACAAGCTGGGACCGATTTCCAAATGGGGCCCGACGGCGCGGCTCCTGGGGATTTCCATGCCGATCACGATCGCTGCTGTTGCGCTTCTGGGCGTATGGGCCGGCGGACTGACCATCGCTGGCGCAATCCTGCTCGGCGCTGTGCTCGCCCCAACCGATCCGGTGCTGGCCGCCGATGTGCAGGTGGGNCCGCCGCAGGAAGGGGCGGAGCACCCCGTCCGCTTCACGCTGACCACGGAAGCAGCGCTCAATGACGGGCTCGCCTTTCCCTTCGTCTATCTCGGACTGCTGGTTGCGGCCGAAGGTTTTTCGCCCGGCATCTGGGGGCTCCAATGGGTCGGGGTCGACGTGGTCTACCGGATCTTCATGGGCGCATTGATGGGNTGGGGCGGCGGCAAGCTGCTCGGCATACTGCTGTTTTCATTTCCACGCCGCTCGGCNGTTGCCGATACGAGTTCCGGTGTGATCTCGCTGGCCGGCGTGCTGCTCTGCTACGGCTCCACCGAAATGGTCCACGGCTACGGTTTCATCGCGGTTGCAGTGATGGGCCTGACGCTNCGGCGGCAGGAAGCCGACCACGCATTTCACCGGCGGCTCCACGACTTCTCGGAATCGCTCGAACATGCCCTGACCGCCGTGCTGCTCGTNGCCCTCGGCGTGGTCCTGCCNTTNCTGTTCCAGGACCTCCAATGGTCGCACGTCCTGATCGCNCTGGTGCTGATCTTCGGNATCCGTCCGCTTGCCGGTGCGTTGGGACTGGNCCGNGCCAATTTCTCNCGCAACGACTGNATGGTCACNGCCTTTTACGGCGTTCGCGGTATCGGCTCGATCTACTATCTCTGCTACGCCGGCAGNCACATGGAGTTCATCAACGAGGGCCANCTCTGGTCGCTCGTCGGCCTCACGATCNTGCTGTCGACCATGTTCCACGGGTTTTCTGTCGGCTGGGCCATGGACAAGGTGAGCGACGAGAAGGTTTGAAGNACAGCNGGTATCACTCCNCCNCGCCGCCCCGCAGNCCGGGACCGAAGGAACTCGACATCCGCAGCCACGTGATCTCCANNTCGCCTTCAAGATAGTNATGCCTTTCTTCGAGAAAAGANGCGACATGCGGCTCCGAGAAATGNNCNTTGAGATCGTCGATCGATCGCCANGCCTCGTAGAANACNAAGCGGGANCGGTCCGCACGGTCGCGGTGGACATGATAGGCCAGCGNACCAGCTTCCCGGCGCGTCGGGGCGACCATCGAGACCAGTCNCNCCTCCAGCGCATCCGCCTTTCCGGTTTTGGCACGGGCGGAACCGACAAGTGCGTAGGGGCCTGTCTCATCAGAGTCGGGCAGCGGCAGATCNGGGGCGGTTGTGGACANAACGANACTCCAATGGTACGAATTTCATCATACCAATAGAACCAAATAAGGTAAGNCGCAAGCCTTACCTNGGACGATAGATGATGGCAGACAGCGACAGCATTCCAGACACTAACAACATCCAACTGGGCGACATTCTTTCNGCGCTNGCCGACCCGTTGCGCCGCCAGGTCATTGCCGTTCTTGCCGATCTTCCGGACGGAACGGAGCGTACCTGCGCCTCGTTCGAACTACCGGTCAGCAAGGCGACCCTGACCCATCATTTTCGCGTCTTGCGGCATTCCGGCCTGATCGAGCAGATCGACCGAGGCAACAGCCGTGCCGCCCGGCTCCGGCGCTCGGATATCGACACCCGTTTTCCGGGGCTTCTCGACATCATCCGCGCTGAAACGTAAGGGCAGGCNCGTCGGCTGCGGCAGGATGCGCTCTACNCTGTCTAGCGAGGAGACGGTTTAGCGGCNTCAGGCGGGCTGGGCCGTCAGCTTCGGCTGGCGCATCAGCAGNAAGATGGCCGGCANCGTGACCAGATACATGGTGATCCCGTAAACCGCCGAGGGCAGCGCATAGTCCGGCATGGCGGTGCCGGCGATCACCGAGGCGACGGTGATGCCAAGCGTTCCGTTCTGCACCCCGCCNTCGATAGCGATGGTCGCGGCCTGTGCGCCGCCCAGCCCCAGACTACGGGCGAGATACCAGCCGAGCGCCAGAAGAATGATGTTGAAGACGACGAGGATCGGGCCGAGGATGGTGAAGTTTGCCATGAACAGCGCCCAGTTGGCAGCCAGCGCGCCTAGGAGAACGATCACGAAAATCACCGCGGAGGCCGCGAAGAAGTAGCGCTCGGCGCGCAGTGTGAAGGTGGGTGCGAAGCGACGCGTGAGCATGCCGAGCACGACCGGAACAGTGGTGATGACGAACAGACTGATCGCCAGTCCGGTGATATCGACNGACAGTTCGCCCAGATCGAGGAAATAGCTCGAGGTTGCACCGATCAGCAGCGGCACGGTNANNACCGACANNAGGCTGACNACGGCGGTCAGCGTGACCGACAGCGCNACATCCGCACGGGCNAAACGGCTCAAGAGATTNGTGGTCGCCCCGCCCGGGCAGAAGGCCAGGATCATCACNCCGAAGGCGAGATGCGGCGGCAGGTCGGCNAATGCCAGAAGGCCGAAAGCAATGATCGGCAGCAGGATGACCTGAGCAACAAAGCCAATGATAAANGCCTTCGGCGCGGTGGCGATNCGGGCGAAATCGGCCACCGTCAGGCCGAGTCCGAGCGAGAACATGATGATGGCCAACGATACCGGCAGGCCCACGCTGATGAGTGTCGATTCCACGGGTTGGCTCCTCCCACCGTTCCGTCCTTCGAAAATGTGCCCGTCACCTCAGTGCGGGTGAATGCCCTTGCGGCTCGTCGAAATCAGCACATCCCCGCATCCGTCCTCCTCTGACAGCTTACGTGAACGCACATTTCGTCAAGCTCTTATAGGGCAGATCCGCTCCGGACGCGAGGCGGGCAATAATTCCGCAGAGCGCCTCGCCTAGCCGGCGTCGAGACCGACGAACGCCGCACGCACCTGTTCGATGTCCTCTGGCATGTCCGCCTCGAAGCGCATGACTTCGCCGGTGGACGGATGTTCGAAGGCCAGCAGCCAGGCATGCAGCGCCTGCCGGGGGAAACGGTCGATGACCTTTGCCGCANCCTCCGGNAGCTTCTTNGTCTTGGTGCGGAAGGACATTCCGTAATCGCGGTCGCCGATCAGCGGATGGCCAATATGGGCCATGTGCACGCGGATCTGGTGCGTGCGCCCCGTTTCAAGTCGGCATTCGACAAGGCTTGCCAGCGACGTGGCGTCGGGCTGCTCGCAATAGCGCTCGATCACCGTGTAATGCGTGACTGCATGGCGCACATCGTCGCCATTGTCGGTACGCACGGCGCGCTTGAGCCGGTCCTTGCCGCGTCCAAGAGGAGCGTCGATCGTGCCGTTGAGCGGATCTGGCCGCCCCCAGACAATTGCCTTGTAGGCGCGTTCGAGATCACCCGTCCGGCCGTGATCGGCGAACTGATCGGCCAGATGGCGATGGGAGAGATCGTTCTTGGCGATGACCATCACGCCCGACGTGTCCTTGTCGAGCCGGTGGACGATGCCNGGGCGTTTCACCCCGCCGATGCCCGAGAGACTGTCGCCGCAATGATGGATGAGCGCATTGACGAGCGTGCCAGTCCAGTTGCCCGCAGCCGGATGAACCACAAGACCCGGCGGCTTGTTGATGACGATGATATCGGAGTCTTCGTAAAGCACCTCGAGCGGAATATCCTCGCCTTGGGGAACGGGATCCTCGGCTTCTGGCAGCATGATCTCGATGCGATCACCGTCATGAAGCTTGCGGTTGGGCTCGGTCGAAGGCGTGCCGTTGACCGACACGTGACCGTCNTTNACNAGCACCTTGATCCGCGAGCGNGAANANTCNGGCGCGAGTGCNGCGGCGATCCATGCGTCAAGACGCCCTCCCGCACCTTCGACAACCAAGGCTTTCAACTCGCCCGCGCTTTCGTTAAAGGGAGACGCACCGTCCAACTGACCGACCTGCCTTTCAGGGATTGAGAATGACCAGACCGATGACCGACGAACTCGAGGAAAAGCCGCTCGATCCAGAAATGGAGAAAGTGCGGCGNAAGATGGTCCGGCTGCTCGCCGTATCGATCGGCATCATGTTTGTCGGTGTTATGGCCGTGCTGGCAGCGATTGTCTACAAGTTCACCCGCCCGTCCGAAGATGTCGCGACCCTTCCGGCAGCATCGAGCACCGCCACCACCGCGCCTAGCAGTACCCCGCTGGTTGATCGCATCGACCTGCCGCAAGGCTTCGACGTGATCTCCATGTCGGTCGACGGCAACCGGATCGCGTTCTTCGGCACCACCAATGGCGCAAGCCAGGTGCTCGTCTATGACGCCTCCTCCGGTTCGCGCCTCGGCACNATCGAGGTCGGCCAGTAAGGCATGAGCGGAGCGANGATCCCGATCCGCATCAGCGNCCCGGACGATCCGCGNATCGCGGAATTCGTCTCGCTGAGGGAGAAGGATATCGCCGGCCGTGGCGACCGCTTCATCGCCGAGGGCAAGGTGGTGCTCAATGCCCTCCTGTCTCTTGGCGCGACCGAACGGTTCTCCGTGGAGAAACTTCTCGTTCTGGAAAATCGGCTCGAGGGCGCGGGCGAGATCATCGACAGGCTCGATGACGACGTGCCGGTCTATGTCGCCGACCGCGCGGTCATGGACGCAATCACCGGCTTCGCCATGCACCGCGGCGTTCTGGCCTTGGGGCGTCACGCCCCTCCCCCGGATCTCGCGAGCTTTCTCGAGGAATTACCTGCGGAAGCCCTCGTCGTCGCCTGCTGCGGAATCTCCAACCACGACAATATGGGCGCGATCTTCCGCAACGCCGGCGTCTTCGGCGCCGACGGGGTTCTTATCGACACGACCTGCTGTGCGCCGCTCTATCGCAAGGCCATCCGCGTCTCGGTTGGGGCTGCGTTGCGCGTACCTTTCTGCAAGGGCGGTGATGCGGGAGACCTGCTGACCGCGCTGGACAAGGCCGGTTTTGAGACCATCGCGCTCTCCCCGAGCGGCACGACCGATATCGCGGACACGAAGCCCGGCCGGCGAACGGCGCTGGTTGTGGGTGCGGAAGGGCCAGGCCTGCCAGCCGACATCCTCGCCCGTGCAACGACCGTCCGCATTCCGCAGGCGCCNGGCATGGATTCGCTCAACGTCGCTACCGCGACTGGCCTGGCGCTCTGGCAGGTTGCACGCGCCATGGAACGGCTCAGCTGATATTACGTTAGATTGCGGCGGCTCAGTTCGCAGAGGCCTCGAGCCGGGCCTTGGCGCGCGCGGCGAGGCTCATGCCCGCGCCATCGATCTTGTTTTCGCTACCCGAAAGAATGCGGTTGATCGGTCCGTTCTCGCCGTCACGGCGAACCGTCAGGTCGATCATCAGAGCGGCGATCTCCGCGATTTCGTTGCGAAGCCCGTCGTCGCCACCGGGCTTGTCGGCCTTCTTCAGCTGCTCGGCGAGCGCAGTCTGGCGCAGACGCAGATGTTCGATCAGCTCCTCGTCGCTGCGCTTTTCATCCGCTTCCGACATGTCGTCCTTGGCCGCTGATTTACGCTCGGCCTGTTTCTTGCTCCGGGATTGTGGCGTGGCAGATGTCTCGTCCAAAGCCTCCGCGTCAGGCGTCTCCTGAGCCTTCTTGATCGGCGTCACGGATGCGGTAGCAGCGCTACGGGCCGCATATTTTTCTGCCTGGGCTTCCGCCTTGGCCATAGCCCTCTCATGCGCCTTGCGCTCCCGCTCGCTTGCGGCTTCGCTTTTGGCCAGATCCTTTTCGAGAGCCTTGCGCTCCTTCTCAGCGGCCTTCAGGTCGTTCTCGGCTTCCTTCAGGTCCTTTGAAAGCTTGGCCTTCTCTTCCTTCAGGCGCGCCACTTCGGCGTTGCGATTTTCCAGCGACTGCTCGCGGTCAGACAATGTCGCGATCGCCTTTGCCAGGCGCTCATCAAGACTCTTGACCCGCTCGGCTTCCTGCTTGAGCCGAATTTCGGCTTCGCGTCCCGAGGCCGTCCGGGTGCGCAGATCCTCGCGCAATTGGGCGCGCTCGTCGCGCAGCGACTGGATCTGTGACTTGAAGTTTTCGATCTCCGTATCGCGGGTGGCGACGTCGATCTTCATCTCCTCGATGCCGCCTTCGAGACGATTGATCTGATGGCGAAGATTATCGATCTCGCTGATCCGCTCCTTGACCTCGCGGCCTGCCTTCGCGGCATCACCGGTCAAGGTTTCGAGCTTGGTATCGCGGTCCCTGATCTGGGAACGGAGCGTGCCAGCTTCCTCGGAAGCTTCGGCATTCTTCTGCGACAATGCGAGAACCTGCTCGCGCGCCTCGGCAAGCTTTTCCTCGAGCTTGACGTTCTTTTTCAGCTGGACGGCGGTGCGATCACGCTCGTTGCGCAGATCGACTGCGAGCTTGGCCTTTTCGGCAGCGAACGCCGCACGGGCAAAATCCTTCTCCGCCTTCACCTCTGCAGCCGACAGAGGCACGCTGGCGCGCATGCGCCTTTCGGTAAGTGTAACGATGCGACGGTGAATAACGGGCGCAAGCAGCAAAGCGATAAGAGCGGCAGCGAGAAACCCAAGCGCGAATTGCAGCAGAAACCCGATCACGACCGAAATTATCCCGTTAGTTTGCGCCCCGCGCCAGCTTTAAACACGGTTCCACGGTGGCGGGCAAGTAGAGACCTCTTGCACATCAGCGGAAAAAAAGAGGGCGGCCATAGGGCCGCCCAGTTGGTCAGACATCTCAGGAGGGATCAGAAAGGATTCCAGGTCGGTCGCGGCGTCATCTTCAGATAGCCGACATTGATACCGAGACGGGCGCCGACACCGGTGCGGATCGGGACGACCAGCATGCCGTCGCGCTGAAGCACCGTCATGCCAAGTCCGGCAACGATGAAGGCCGAGCCGCTGACGCCGCCGAAACGGCCGTACATGCTCTCGATCGCCGGCAGATTATAAACGAGCATCATGGTGCGGTTGCCGTCGCCGCCATAGTCGATGCCGATCGATGGGCCCTGCCAGAATACTTCGTGCTGGCCGGCATTCTTGGTGTAGAGGGCGCCCTCGCCATAGGTCAGGCCACCGATGAAGGCGCCGGACGCTTCCTGGCCGAGAATGTAGCCGTTCGGCAGACCGTAATCACGGAAAGCCTTCTCGACCAGCTTGGCGAGACCGCCAGAGGCCGAACCGAAGAAGCCGTGTCCGGCATCAACGATCTCCTGGGCGGTGTAATTCGAACTTGCCTGCTGGGCATGGGCCGAAACAGAAAGGCCCGCCACGATGAAAAGGGCCGCGATCAGCCGCCAGGCGGTCATCAGGTTCGAGGTGATGTGTTTCATGGTCGAACTCCTGGTAGAGGCATGACGGCGCGCGCCGTCTGGTTCTTTCCCATTTTGCTACCAGGGTATTAATAAGCGGTTTACCAAATGTGGTGTCATTATGGCTCCAGACATCCCGCCTCCGACGGGCGCGCGGCTGCGACCGGAATCAGGGCTTTCGCTTGCGAAAGATGCGGCTCCGGTGCAGTTTCGGCGTTAATCGGCGATTCGGGACACCAAAGGGACAGGAGACGGCACATGTCGAAGAACCCCAATCTGACACTTTCGGGACCCGACCTGGCGGCATTGCTGTGCAGCCGTGTCTGCCACGACATCATCTCGCCGGTCGGCGCGATCAACAACGGCCTCGAACTGCTCGATGAGGGCGGTGCCGACGAAGACGCGATGGACCTGATCCGCACGAGCGCGCTCAATGCCTCCGTTCGCCTGAAGTTCGCCCGCCTCGCCTTCGGTGCATCGGGCTCGGTCGGCGCGTCGATCGACACCGGAGAAGCCGAAAAGGCCGTCATGGATTTCGTGTCAGCCGACGCCAAGACGGAAGTCACCTGGACCGGCCCGCGTGCGATCATTCCGAAGAACAAGGTGAAGCTGCTGCTCAACCTTTTCCTCGTCGCTTATGGCGCAATCCCGCGTGGCGGCACAATCGACATCACCCTTGATGAGCTGGAAACCACCCCGCAGTTCAAGCTCGTCTGCAAGGGCCGCATGGTTCGCGTCCCGCCGAAGTTTCTCGAGATCCATTCGGGTCAGCTCGAGGAAGCCATCGACGCGCACGCGATCCAGCCCTACTACACCGTGCTTCTGGCCGATGAGGCCGGCATGAAGATCAACTGCTCGGCAAATGCCGAAGAGGTTGTCTTCACCGCCAACCCCGCCTGATCTCACTCTGAGGCGGGCCGTCCTGGCCCGCCACCGCTGTTCAACCAACTGTTAAGTGTGTCTGCTTACCGAATATTCGGTGGTTTCGCTTAGCCTTTACCCAATCCGGGCACACAAGTCCGGCCGGGTGGGGAAGCCCGGTAAGGGTCAAGGAGTGAACAGATGCAACAGCGGTTGATGATCGCAGACGATTCAGCAGTGATCTGCAAGGTGGCAAAGCGGATACTGGGCGGCATGAACTTCCAGGTCGTTGAAGCCTCCAACAGCAGTGAAGCCCTGATGATGTGCGAGGCACAACTGCCCGCAATCCTGATCATCGATGCCGGAATGCCCGATGCGCTCAGCGTCATTCACACCGTGCGTCAGATGCAGGGGGGTGATCGGGTGCGGATCTACTACTGCACCATCGAAAACGACATCAAGGTGCTGATGGTCGGCAAGCGTGCCGGCGCCGACGATTTTCTCACCAAGCCCTTCGACCGCCAGGTCCTCGAGGCGGCCTTCGCCAAATATTCGGTCGCTGCCTGAGCTCTTTGCGAGCGGCGAAATGCCCAATGAAAAAGCCCGCCATCTGCGGCGGGCTCGTTCAGATCAGGCCTGTGCTGACGGGGATAGTCAGCTGACGCTCATGCGATCAGGCGCTTTCGCGGATCTCACTCTCATCCGGCTCGCGCAGCACGTAACCGCGACCCCAGACAGTTTCGATGTAATTCTTGCCACCGGCAGCCGTCGCGAGCTTCTTGCGCAGCTTGCAGATGAAGACGTCGATGATCTTGAGTTCCGGCTCGTCCATACCGCCATAGAGGTGGTTGAGGAACATTTCCTTGGTGAGCGTCGTGCCCTTGCGGAGCGAGAGAAGCTCCAGCATCTGGTATTCCTTGCCGGTCAGGTGGACGCGCTGGGCACCGACTTCGACGGTCTTGGCGTCGAGGTTGACGACCAGATCACCGGTGGTGATGACCGACTGCGCATGGCCCTTCGAGCGACGGACGATGGCATGGATACGGGCGACCAGTTCGTCCTTGTGGAACGGCTTGGTCATGTAGTCGTCGGCACCGAAGCCCAGGCCCCGGACCTTGTCCTCGATACCGGCCATGCCGGAGAGGATCAGAATGGGTGTCTTGACCTTCGACAGACGAAGCGTGCGAAGCACTTCGTAACCGGACATGTCCGGCAGGTTCAGGTCCAGGAGGATAATGTCGTAGTCGTAGAGCTTGCCNAGATCGACACCTTCCTCACCGAGGTCGGTGGTGTAGACATTAAAACTCTCGGACTTGAGCATCAATTCGATGCTCTGCGCCGTGGCGCTGTCATCCTCAATCAGTAGTACGCGCATGTTTATCCCCTTTTCCGCCGCCGCAGAGCCGTGGTCAACGTCATCTAAACGGTACGGTCCAGTCGTTGCCTGATTTGGAGGCTGCCATGGAATGGTTAACAAATTCTGATACGGTTATGCAACCGTTCAGTGGGTGTTAATTTCCATGGGTAGCTTCCTGATTCAAAATCATAAATGGCGATCAATGGAGTTGAGAAATCACTTTAAGATTCTCCTGTAATCGACTCATTCGACTCCGGAAAGGCTTACGAAAAAATCCGTCTTCTCGTTTACCTGCCCTTAAACCATGTCACTTAGTATTAACGATGCCCGTAAACGAATGGTTACCAAGTGGACAATTGGTTAACGCCAGTGCGTGTTTTGGGAATGATTCGAAAAGGGACACCGGAGGGGTATCGCCGGTGCAGCGTCGTAAATGGGTTTCTCTTCACGGGAGTATTGCGTATGAAATCGCGTGAGAGCCTTGTTCGCCTGAAGCAGTTTCAGGTGACTGAAAAGTCNCGCCAGCTGAACCAGATTCAGCTCATGATGGCGGAAATGCAGAANATGGCNGCCGAGCTGGAATACCAGATCGTCGCCGAGGAAAAGAAGGCGGGGATCAACGATCCGTCGCACTTTGCCTATCCNACNTTCGCCAAGGCGGCGCGCCAGCGTGCCGACAATCTTTCCAATTCGATCCGCGAGCTNCAGGTACAGCTCGATGCGGCCGAAATCGCTCTNGAGGAAGCCCAGGCCGAACACGCCAAGGCTGCAGCCCTGGAAGAGCGAGACAACAAATCCAGCCGCGCGGGCTGACGANACATACGCGANAGTGACGCTGCACATCNGTGCCGGCGGAAGGNAANCAANNACCTTCCGTCGGCTTTTCGCGTTCTGATACCGAATTCNTNGNCGNTCGATCCCGCCCNGTCNAACANACCGTTACNNATGCANAGGCCGCAGCCTTGCATCGGCCCNGAAGCTGTGTTGGTTGGGACGCGCCGTTAACGCCTTCGGGATGGAAAGANANNAAATTGAGACTNGTTTTGATCACCTGCCTCGTNCTGGCACCCTTCTGCCTGGCGCTCGGGGTGACCCTGCCTNTGATGCGGTTNGAAACGCTTTACGTGTTCGACAGCGCGCCNTCCNTGGTCGGNATNGTCANCANNCTNGCANCTGACGGCGAATTTGNGCTCGCCGTCATTNTNGCCCTGGTCTCGATTCTTTTTCCGCTCATCAAGCTTTTNGTCATCGCAGCCGAAGCCACCGGCCNGNNGCTCGATCCGGNNGGNCGNTTNNCACGCGCCCTGCCCCANCTTGCCAGATGGTCGNTGATGGANGTNCTGATTGTCGCGCTGGTGATCGTGGCGGCCAAGACCGGCGGNATCGCCACGGCCTTGTCGCAGCCNGGCCTGTGGTTTTATCTGGCCTCGGCTTTGCTCGCCATTATCGCCCACATAGNTCTGNGGNCGATTGCGGCNNGANCGNNATTAAGAATNNGGGANTCCGGAAGCNNGCNTCCGGANNAAGGCAGNCGATGCAAGGCTCGGCGGCGAACCGCCGAGACTGATCCTAGTGNCGGTACTGCTGGATACGCGTGGTGCGCAGGCCGGCCAGACCGTAATCGTTGATCGACGACTGCCAGGAGAGGAATTCCTCCACNGTGAGCGTATAGCGCTCACAGGCCTCCTCGAGGCTCAGCAGTCCACCGCGAACCGCGGCGACNACTTCCGCCTTNCGGCGGATGACCCAGCGCCGCGTATTGGCGGGCGGCAGATCNGCAATCGTAAGCGGACTACCATCGGGTCCGATTACATACTTAACTCGGGGGCGAACCATATCGGTCATTGGACACTCTTACAAACTCAAGACCTAGTGGGATGTAAGCTACCGTTTTGGTTTTAAAATTTGCTAAAGGCACGGCTAAGCTTTTGGTAACGTTTTGGCACACATCGCNNACCNCCCNCGCGCGGCCTTGTTGCNGCCACGCTCNATCTGTATATGTGCGCNCAGAAATCAATGAACTTGTCAGCTTGATCGGCGCCTTGAACGCCTTTGAATGCCGNGGTTTGAAGTGAATAGTCTCGATATCGCCAAGCCGCCGCGCGANACGCGCGTGGTGGTTGCCATGTCCGGTGGCGTGGACAGNTCAGTCGTTGCAGGCCTCCTGAAAAAAGAGGGGTATGACGTCATAGGCGTCACCCTGCAGCTNTACGATCATGGTGCCGCNGTCCACAGGGCNGGCTCCTGTTGCGCCGGNCAGGACATCGATGANGCGCGTCGCGTCTCGGAAGCCATCGGNATTCCCCATTACGTGCTCGACTATGAACAGCGCTTCCGCGAAGCGGTNATCAATCCGTTCATGGAAAGCTATGTCATGGGTGANACNCCGATCCCGTGCGTGGCCTGCAACCAGACGGTCAAGTTNGCCGANCTTCTGGCGACCGCNCGNGATCTGGGTGCCGANTGCCTGGCNACNGGCCACTATATNCGCTCGCGTCATGAGCCGACGGCNGACAATCCGGGACGTCGNACGCTNTACCGGCCGNTCGATTCGGATCGTGACCAGAGCTATTTCCTCTTCGCCACCACCCAGGAGCAACTCGACTTCCTGCGGTTCCCGCTTGGCGAACTGCCCAAGGCGCGCACCCGCGAACTGGCAGAGGAAATGGGTATGGTCGTCGCCCAGAAGGCCGACAGCCAGGACATCTGCTTCGTGCCGCAGGGCAAATATGCCGACGTGATCGGCAAGCTCAGACCCGATTCGCAGCTTGCCGGCGACATCGTCCATATTGACGGACGCGTTCTCGGCACCCATCCGGGCATCGTCAATTATACGATCGGCCAGCGAAAGGGCCTGGGCGTNGCNACAGGCGANCCTCTNTATGTGGTNCACCTCGATGCCCGCTCNAAGCGTGTCGTCGTCGGCCCGCGNGAGGCGCTGGAAACCACCAAGGTNATCCTGCGTGACGTGAACTGGCTGGGCGACACCCCGCTTGAGGCTATCGGCGAGGATGGCGTGGCATGCTTTGCCAAGCTCCGCTCGACACGTCCGCCGAAGCCGGCGCGGATCCGCGTGATCGACGGCGTGGCGGANGTCGAGCTNGANGAAGGTGAATCNGGNATTGCAGCGGGCCAGGCCTGCGTTCTCTATTCCTCNCCCGANGACGAGGCCCGCGTCTATGGCGGCGGCTTCATCGAGCGCTCCGAACGCAGCCCGCAGGCCGAGGCACTGCTCAGCCAGCTTCTGAGCGCAGCACCGAGCCCGGTGCCCGCAGCCTGATCAGGCTGAAAATCTGTCGCAAAATCGAAGAGACGGCCGGGCGGCCGGGATATTATCCCGCCGCCCAGACGTCGAGTGCCTGATTGAACACTTCGGTGCCGCTGGCGCCTTTCTCAAGCGTTAGCAGTGCGCGACGGCCATTCGTGTAGATCACGGGAATATCGATCCAGTTGCGGCTGCGCAGAAGCTGCGTATTGGTCTGCACCGCTTCCGTCAGNTCGTTGAGCGCGATCATGTAGAAATCCTCGGTGATCTTGGCCGGAACGGCGATCAGCGGATTGCCCTGATCCTGCTCGGTCTGTTTCATCGAGATGCGCTGAACCTGATCGATGCCACCGCCGGTGAAGTTTTCCGGCAGTGCGAACACGATCTCTATGATGTGGCTCGCAGGCAAGGATTTGTCGGCATTGCGCTTGATGGTGACAAGCGCGGACAGATTGCCGTCATCGGTGCTGATCTCGCCACGGATGGCNACATTGTTCGGGCCGCCGTTTTCNGGNTCATCGATCAGNGACCAGACGACNGANCCTTCACTGACAGCCGGGCTCTGCTGNTCNAGNCNCTCTTCGTAGAGGAACATCTTCTGCTGAACCCCGAGCGCTTCATTGCCCTCGGCAGCGGTCTGCTCACCGGCCTGCTCGACGCCGGAAAGCTCACCGGTCGCTGGCGCCTGCATCGGCGCCTGATCGCCGGCATCCGTCTGCTCGGCAACCGAACGTCCTTCGACAGGCGCGCTGGCCTGGGCAAGCTCCGGTGCGGGACCGGGGTTGGATTCGGACCCGTCGGGATTGAGGCGCTGGGTAAATTTGCGGTCGGGATCATCCGCCGGCTGCTCGTCAGTGGCGAGAGCGGCAGTCTCGGTTTCCTGCCCGGTATCAGCCGGCGTTTCGCTGCCAGCCGTTTCTTCGGAGGCAGTTTCGTCCGTGGTGGCGGGAGTGGATTCTGCCGGTGCCGCGGTCTCGGTTTCACCATCGACGGAGAACATGGCGACCAACGCATCCTTCTGCGTCCATGCCGCATAGCCGGCTACTGCGAGCAGAAGCAGAACGGCGATGCCGAAGGCTATCCCCGTCATCCCGCCGCGCTTTTTGGCGGAAACCTGGGTACGGCGCTTTTCGCCGATCGGCGCAGCCGCCGGCTTCTCGGCCGGAGCTTCACGTCTTTCGTTGCCAACACCGTCGAGACCGAAGACCTCGTCATGGGCAGCGCCGGTCACCACGTCAGGGCGCCCGATCGCAGGCGGTGGCGTATAGGATGATGCGGTGAATTCCGGTTCCGGTGCAACATCCGGCTCGTCGCGTATCTCGCCCATGGGCGGTTCGAGATGCGTCTCGTCCGCAGGCGCTTCCGGCCGGCTCCACTCGTCGACCGGTATTTCAGGTGCGGCCGAAGCCTCGTCGGTATCTGGCGTCCACTGGTGATCGGCCGGACCGAACGAGGCCGGCGGTTCGACCGGCTGCGCTTCCTCGTAAGCCTCGGGGCTTTCGGGCGCCTCCGGCTCTTGAGGGAAATATTCGGGCCGAGGTTCCGGCTCGACCGCCTCAGGCTCATCGGCCACCGGTGGTTCGGGCTCGGCGACAGGTTCTTCAACCGGAGGCTGAGGCTCAGGTTCAGGCGCCGGGGGCGGCGGTGGAGCCGGTGTGACTGGCGGAGGAGCCGCAGCTGCCGGCCGCTCGTCGACAAGCGCCTCGAGTTCGGACATCAGCCGATCGGTCTCGTCCTGATCCTCTTCGATGGCAACGACGTGCTCGCTCTCGACTTCCGCAATCGCGTCCTCGAGCTTCGACATCTGCCGATTCATGATCTCTTCGGCAGGCGGCGGGCTCATAGCCTCGAGCTGCCGGCGGATGGCCGCACGGGCTTTGGAATATACCCGTTCCCGGTTTTCCGGCGTATTGTCCGAAAGGTTGTCTACGGCCTTCCGAATGACAGCTACAAAATCCGCCATGGTCTGACTGGTACCTGCTAACTTCGTTTAATCACGTTGTTTTGTTGGCTAAACTAGTCTTCAAAGGGGTCGGTAACAAGTATGGTATCGTCACGCTCCGGACTTGTGGACAGAAGTGCCACCGGTGCGCCGATCAGTTCCTCGATCCGACGGACGTATTTGATCGCCTGCGCAGGCAGGTCAGCCCAGCTGCGCGCACCCACTGTGGTGCCTTCCCACCCCTCGATCGTCTCGTAGACTGGCGTGCAGCGCGCCTGCGCGCCTTGGCTGGCCGGAAGATGATCGGTGCGGTCGCCATCGAGCTCGTAGCCGACACAGATCTTGATCTCCTTGAGACCGTCGAGCACATCGAGCTTTGTCAGCGCGATGCCACTGATGCCGTTGACGGCAACGGCCTGACGCACGAGGGCGGCATCGAACCAGCCGCAGCGGCGCTTCCGACCCGTCACGGTGCCGAATTCATGGCCGCGTTCACCGAGGAACTGACCGATCTCGTCATGAAGTTCGGTCGGGAAAGGCCCCTCTCCCACGCGTGTCGTGTAGGCCTTCGTGATGCCCAGTACGTAATGCAGCGAACCCGGACCGAGACCCGAACCGGCTGCCGCCTGTCCGGCGATGGTATTCGACGATGTCACAAACGGATAAGTGCCGTGGTCGATATCCAGAAGTGTGCCTTGCGCACCCTCGAAGAGGATGCGGTTGCCCGAGCGCCGTGCCTTGTCGAGCATCAGCCAGATCGTATCGCGGTACGGCAGGATGCGGTCGGCAATCGAGGTCAGTTCCTCCAGGATCGTCTCAAAGCCGATTTCCGGCTGTTCAAGACCGCGACGCAGCGCATTGTGGTGTGTGAGCAGACGGTCGATCTTGGCCGGCAGCGTTTCCAGATTGGCGAGATCCATCACCCTGATCGCGCGGCGGCCGACCTTGTCTTCATAGGCCGGGCCAATACCGCGGCGGGTCGTGCCGATCTTGGTGCCTGAGTTCGATGCCGCGTCTTCGCGGATGCCGTCGAGTTCCCGGTGCAGAGAGAGAATGAGCGTCGCATTGTCGGCGATACGGAGATTGGCCGGGCTGATCTTCACGCCCTGCTTGGCCAGACGGTCCATTTCGGCGATCAGCGCATGCGGATCGATGACAACACCGTTGCCGATCACGCCCATCTTGCCTTCGCGCACAACGCCGGACGGCAGCAGCGAGAGTTTGTAGCTCACGCCGTCGATGACGAGCGTGTGGCCTGCATTGTGGCCGCCCTGGAAGCGCACCACGATATCAGCGCGCTCGGAAAGCCAGTCAACGATCTTGCCCTTACCTTCGTCGCCCCACTGCGAGCCGACGACAACCACATTGGCCATGTACAGTCCCCTGAATTACCGGTCGAACCGACCGGCCGGAAATTTCGAACCTGTTCTATATCGTCATGTGTTCGCGCATGCGACCCCCCGCAGACAACGATCCGCTGCTCTGTGAAGTGAAAACTTCAGTTTCCAGTATGTTTTAGCGGGAAGGCACCAAAACTCACGGTTGAGTTAGCGCCATTGCCATCAACGTGCGAGCGGAATAGAGGAGTCANCCTCACCTTGCTTNCCCTCCGGCCGGAATCCTTCATGACCCAGCGCGCCTATATCTACCTCATGCTCACCACCCTGTTCTGGGGGGCCAACGCGGTTGCCGGAAAGCTGGCCGTGGGTGTGATTTCGCCAATGCTGCTGACGACGATGCGCTGGTCGCTGGCCGTGATCTTGCTTGTGAGTTTCGCCTGGCCGCAGATCCGCCGNGACATGCCGGCNATCCGNAAGCANTGGCCGGTCCTGGCCGCGCTCGGTGCCGCAGGTTTNGCCGCCTTCAACATCACGCTCTATTCGGCGCTCGAATACACCAGCGCAATCAACGTGGTCATCATGCAGGCCGGCATGCCNCTGGTCATCTTTCTGGCCAACCTNNTGATTTTCCGCGTNGCCATTACCGGTGGACAGGTCCTGGGNTTCATNCTCACNGTCGCCGGCGTGATGACGGTCGCNTCCGGCGGCAGCATNGAGCAACTCCTGTCGCTGACACTCAACCGCGGNGACGCCATCATGCTCGTCGCGGTGCTCGTCTATGGCGGCTANACNGTGGCGCTGCGCTATCGCCCGGTNATGCACTGGCAAAGCATGATGGCCGTGATGGCAACCGCCGCNATTGNNGCCTCNATCCCCTTCACCATCTGGGAGATCGCNGTCGGCCGCGTCGTCTGGCCAGGCCTCGAAGGCCTCGCCATTGTCGCCTATACGGCNATNTTCCCGTCGCTNATNTCGCAGGTNCTGTTCATCCAGGCCAATGGCATGATCGGNTCNAACCGCGCCGGNCTNTTNGTCAANCTNGTNCCGATCTTCGGCACNATCCTCTCGGTCCTGGTGCTGCGTGAAACGCTGCACGTCTTCCATATCGTAGCGCTGGTGCTGGTAATGGGCGGGATTTGGTTGGCAGAGCGGGTGAAGCGCGCGGAATAGACCTCCTTCCGCTCCTCACGGCAGAGATTGCCTCTTTGAAACTGTTCCACTATTCTCGGCGCANACCGGCGATCNGTCGNTCCCGGTCNACGAGGACTGGATGTCAGAGCTTGTAGGATAAGGCTCTCCGCATTTCGGAGAGCCGCGTGAAACTGGAGCCACCCGGCGCATTGCGCCTGGGGTGTATTTTCATTTTCATCTCACGAGACATCCATGAACATTTCTCGACGTGAGCAACGTGTCCTGCACGTGCTGGCCCTCGGCGGCCGTATTCTTCACGAACGGGCTGGCGGACCGAAGATCATTTCCGTTACCTGCTTGACGCGCGACGGCGCAATCTTGTCCGATTGCGACCTGCCGCTTTTCAATCGGTTACGGAAAAGACGCCTGATCGAATCGAAATCCGGCAGTCCCTACCGCATATCGAGGCGGGGTCGGCTCTCCGTACGCGCCCAGTTGGATAATAAGGGCGCATAGACCGCCGCAAGGCATATCGAAAAGAAAAGCCCGTCCCTTTCGGAGCGGGCTTTTCCAGCCTTGGGAGGACTTTTCTCTTAATCGACGTTGAAGACCAGCGACTTGGCCTGGCGGATCGCNTCGTTGGCCGTCAGCTTGTCGAGNACCGCCTGATCGGCAAGGCCGTCGACATAGAGNAGNGCGATGGCATCGCCACCGTCCTTGTCGCGACCGAGNTGGAAGTTGGCGATGTTGACGCCNGCGTCGCCAAGCGTGGTGCCCATGAAGCCGATCATGCCCGGGACGTCGGTGTTGGCGATGTAGATCATGTGCTCACCGACATCGGCATCCATGTTGATGCCCTTGATCTGGATGAAGCGCGGCTTGCCGTCGGAGAATACGGTACCGGCAACCGAACGGGTCTGGCGCTCGGTGGTGACGGTCAGCTTGATATAGCCGTCATAGACGCCGGTCTTGTCGCGCTTGACCTCGGAGAGAACNATCCCCTTNTCCTTCACCATGATCGGCGCCGAGACCATGTTCACATCGGCTACCTGCGGGCGGATGAGGCCGGCGAGCAGCGCACTGGTNAGCGCCCGCGTGTTCATGCCGGCGGTCGAGCCGTCATAAAGGATTTCGATCGACTTGATCGGGCTTTCGGTCACCTGACCGGCGAAGCTGCCGAGCACGTCGGCAAGCCGGATGAAGGGCTTGAGGATCGGTGCTTCCTCGGCGGTGATCGACGGCATGTTGATGGCGTTGGAGACCGCACCCTTGACGAGGTAATCCGACATCTGTTCGGCGACCTGCAGGGCCACGTTTTCCTGCGCTTCCGTCGTGGATGCGCCCAGATGCGGTGTGCAGACGACGTTCGGCAGACCGAAGAGCGGGCTTTCGGTCGCGGGCTCGGTTTCGAACACGTCGAAGCCGGCGCCGGCGACATGGCCGGACTTGATGGCTTCGGCAAGAGCTGCCTCGTCGACGAGACCGCCACGGGCACAGTTGATGATCCGCACGCCCTTCTTGGTCTTGGCGAGCGCTTCGGCGTTCAGGATGCCGCGGGTCTTGTCGGTCATCGGAACGTGCAGTGTGATGAAGTCGGCACGGGCCAGAAGCTCGTCGAGCTCGACCTTGGTCACGCCCATTTCCTCGGCGCGCTCCTTCGACAGGAACGGATCGTAGGCAACGACATTCATCTTCAGGCCGATGGCGCGCGAGCAGACGATCGAGCCGATGTTNCCGGCGCCGATGACACCGAGCGTCTTGCCGGTGATTTCCACACCCATGAACTTGGACTTTTCCCACTTACCGGCCTGGGTGGAGGTGTCGGCGGCGGGAAGTTGCCGTGCAACGGCGAACATCAACGCAATCGCGTGCTCGGCTGTCGTGATCGAGTTGCCGAACGGCGTGTTCATCACGATGATACCGCGCTTGGAAGCAGCCGGGATGTCCACATTGTCGACGCCGATACCGGCGCGGCCGACGACCTTGAGGTTTTCGGCAGCCGCAATCAGCTTTTCGGTGACCTTGGTCGCCGAACGGATGGCGAGACCGTCATACTGGCCGATGACTTCGGCCAGCTTCTCTTTGTCCTTGCCGAGATCCGGCAGGTAATCGACTTCGACGCCACGATCCTTGAAGATCTGTACGGCGGTGGGGGAAAGTTTATCGGATACAAGTACGCGAGGTGCCATTCTGGCCTCCGTCAGATTTGGGAAATTTGAGAAAGGAGAGGCTGCGGCATCAAGGCCGCAGCCGCCTGATCACGCAGCCTTGGAAAGCGCGGCCTTTTCGGCCTCGAACGCCCAGCCGAGCCAAGGCATCAGNGCCTCGAGATCGGAGGTTTCGACGGTCGCGCCGCACCAGATGCGAAGACCCGCCGGGGCATCGCGATAGGCACCGATATCAAGGGCGACGCCTTCCTTGTCGAGACGCGAAACAAGCGCCTTGGCGAAGGCGGCCTGTGCATCGGCTTCAAGTGCGGTGACGGCCGGATCGGTGATCGTCAGGCAGACCGAGGTGTTGGANCGNGTTTCAGGCTTTTCGGCCAGATTGGCGAGCCATGGATTNGCATCGCAATAGTCGAAGATCACCTGCGCATTGGCGTCCGCGCGGGAAACCAGCCCGTCGAGACCGCCGACTGTCTCGGCCCAGTTCAGAGCGTCGAGATAGTCTTCCACGCAAAGCATCGACGGCGTGTTGATGGTTTCGCCGACGAAGATGCCCTCGATCAGCTTGCCGCCCTTGGTCATGCGGAAGATCTTCGGCAGCGGCCAGGCAGGCGTGTAGCTTTCCAGGCGCTCGACGGCGCGCGGGCTGAGGATCAGCATACCATGGCCGCCCTCGCCGCCCAGCACCTTCTGCCAGGAGAAGGTGACGACGTCGAGTTTGGCGAAGTCGAGCCTCTGTGCGAAGGCCGCCGAGGTGGCATCGCAGATGGTCAGGCCTTCNCGGTCNGCCGGAATGAAGTNGGCATTCGGAACGCGCACNCCCGAGGTGGTGCCGTTCCAGGTGAAGACGACGTCGCGNTNGAAATCGATCGANGAAAGNTCGGGAAGCTGGCCGTAAGGCGCCTTGATGGTNCGGGCGTCCTCGAGCTTGAGCTGCTTGACGACGTCCGTCACCCAGCCNGCACCGAAGCTTTCCCAGGCGACCATGTCGACGCCGCGAGCACCGAGCAGCGACCACAGCGCCATCTCGACGGCACCCGTATCGGACGCCGGCACGATGCCGATGCGGTAATCGTCGGGAACGCCGAGAACTTCGCGGGTTTTGTCGATTGCGGTCTTGAGCTTCGACTTGCCGATCTTGGCNCGGTGGGAACGGCCCACGGCGGCATCGGAAAGTGCTTCGGGCGTCCAACCGGGACGCTTCGCGCAAGGACCAGAAGAAAAACGGGGATTGGCCGGACGCACGTCCGGCTTGGAGATATCTGTCATAGCTACCCTCACAGATAGTTTGCCTCTCGTTGGGGAGAGGTGTCCCACTGGCGGGGATATGCCTGGACCGGGGTTTAGTCAAGCGGAACTTCTGTGAGGGCCACAAACAAAAAGGGGCGGCCTGAGCCACCCCTTTGAGAAGGCTGGTATTTCGCCTGCCCCTACCAGAGTTCGTAGCGCAGGCCAGCGCGAATCTCATGAAAGTCGATGCCCTCGCCTTCTCCGAAACCCGTTGTAGGATTGAAGGTCGAGTACTTCGCATTCGGCGCCGAAGTGAACTTGTAGCCGATATCGAGTTTCAGCTGCTCCGTGAGCTGATAGGCGAAGCCGGCGCTGAGCGAATAGGCCAGGGAGAACTGGTCGCTATCGTTGCGGTAATTGACATAATCGACCGGGTCATCCGCAGCTGACGCTTGGCCAAAGCAGAGAAAATTCTGGGTCGTCACTGTTCCCGGATTGCTGCCAGAGGCCTGTGTATAGCCCGAGCAGGTCGCACTCGCCGAATCCTTACGCGTCGTATAGGCAAAACCGACACCGGCACCGACATAAGGAGTAATATTGCGGAATGTACCCAGATCGAAATAGCCGTCGATCATGCCAAAATAGGTCGTATTCTTAATGCTGACCGATGTCGGGCAAGGCGTAGAGCTGGCACTGGTTGTCGTTGTCGAACCCGTGAGTGTTCCGGTGCCATCATAGGTATCTTGGGTCGTGATCAGAGTGCCGTCGCAACTGCCGCTCCCGGAGTACTTCTTCCGTTCGCCCGCGTAATAACCGAAATTGGCGTCTGCACGCAGATAGTCGGTGAACTGATAGCCGACACCGATGCTTACGTTGAGCGGCGTGTCTTTCTCCGAGAAGCCGGTCGGCCCGCCACCAGAAAAGTTTGTTGTGCTGAACGGATTCACCGTGGCGATATCCGTCCCCTTGTATTTCTTGTCCAAGGCGTAGCCCAGATCGCCGCGGAGATACCAGCCGCTGCCGATTTCTACCGGCTGGGTTTCCGGCAGCATCGGCGCATAGATGATGTTGTCGAGGTCGGCGGACTGAGCCGGGGCGGCAAAGGCCGCGAGAATGGCCATGGCCGGAACCAGTGTGGCACGCTTGAACATTGGTCGATCCCTCTGCGATAGACTGACGGCATGTGAGTCCGTCCGATTTCAACCAAGTATTCACCAAACTGGTTAAGCAGCCGTTAAGCATACTTATTAAGGAAACACTGTTTCAACAAACATCACCGGACAAACGAAAACCGCCCGGCAAAACCGGGCGGCTTGGAAACTGTCGAGTAAATTGCGACTTACTTGTAAACCGGCGGGGGCGTGTAGACCGGCGGCTCGACCGGGGGCTCTTCGCAACCACCGAAGGTGTAGCGCAGACCGCCGCGCACTTCGTGGCTGTGGAAGCCACGGTCATAACCTGGACCGCCGTTGGAGGCGTAGTTGAACATCTTGCCGCCTTGGACGTTGCGGTAGCGATAGCCCACATCCGCATCCAGGGCGCAATTGATGTTGATGGTGGCACCAGCCATCAGGGCGTAAGTGAAACGCCAGCTTGCATTGCCGCGGTGACGCACGGTCACATCACAGTTCGCCGGATTGCCAGCATCGCAGGAGGTGTTGTCGAGATCACCCCAATTTACCCGCGTGCCACCGAGACCGGCACCAGCATAGAACGAGAAGCGGCCGTGGGTGTAAAGATCCACATAGGCATTGGCAAGCAGACTGAAAGCGTCGAAATGCGCGACATCCGTCGAAACGCAGGAAACGGCGGCGCCACACGATCCGGTGGTCGAACCGCGGAATTTCGTCTTGCCGAAATAGTCGAGCGTCGCATCAAAACGAAGACGGCCGGACGTCTTGTAGCCGACACCACCGCCGACGGAGTAACCGCCGCGCAGCTTTGACGATGCGAAAGGCACATAGGCGGCTGCGGAACCGCCCTGGAAGAAGTTCACCCCACGGCTCTGGTTCCAGGCGTAGCCGACGTCGCCGCGCAGATACCAGCCAGAGGCCGAGGAAACGGTGTCATAGACCACCGGCGGCTCGTAATACGGGGCTTCAACGATCGGAGGCAGGGCATCGGCTGCAAGCGCGCTCCCTGTTCCGACAGCGGCAACGACTGCTGCTGCGGCGATGCCTGCGAAGAGTGTGGTCTTCATCTCGGTCTCCATGATGTGTCACGCCCGATCGCCCACCCCGGCGACAGTGACGCTTTGACTGGCACGGATAATGAAGTCCAAAGGTTAAAACACGTTTAACCACGTTGATTTACCACGATGCGCTGTAATTGCGTGAAAACGGAACAGCCATCAATAAAAAAAGGCGGCCCGAAAAGCCGCCTCTCTTCAAGAGCTATATGGTTGTTTTCAAGCCGCGCTTCGCGCGCCCGAAATCACACCGACGAGCCCGTCCACAATCGTTTCGATCTGGCCGAGATCGTCGCCTTCCGCCATCACGCGGATCAGCGGCTCGGTGCCGGACGGGCGGATGACGAGACGGCCCTTGCCAGCCAGCTCTTCCTCAGCTTCGCGGATGGCTTCCTTGACCTGAGTGTTCTTGAGCGGCTCGCCGCCGGAAAAGCGCACGTTCTTCAGAAGCTGCGGCACCGGCTCGAAACGTTTGCAGACTTCCGAGACCGGGCGGTCCATGCGCTTGACGCAGGCCATGACCTGAAGTGCTGCGACGAGGCCATCGCCCGTCGTGGCAAAATCGGACATCACGATATGGCCCGACTGCTCCCCGCCGAGATTGTAATCGTTCTGACGCATGTGCTCGACGACGTAGCGATCTCCCACCTTGGTGCGAATGAGCTCCATGCCCTTGTCCTGCATGAAACGCTCTAGACCGAGATTGGACATGACGGTGGCGACGAGACCGTTGCCGCGCAGAATGCCGTCGGACGCCCAGGATTCGGCGATCAGCGCCATCAANTGGTCGCCNTCAACGATCGCCCCGTTCTCGTCGACGATGAGAACGCGATCGGCGTCGCCATCNAGCGCGATACCGATATCGGCGCGCACTTCNTGAACCTTCTTGGCCAGNGCCACCGGNTGGGTGGAGCCGCAGTTNAGATTGATGTTGGTTCCGTTNGGCTCGTTGCCGATGGTCACNACTTCGGCGCCGAGTTCCCACAGCGCGGCNGGCGCGACCTTGTAGGCAGCNCCATTGGCGCAGTCGATCGCCACCCGCATGCCCGCCAGCGTGATGTCGCGNGGCATGGTNCGCTTGGCAAATTCNATATAGCGGTCGTGAACGCCNTCGATACGCTTTGCCCGGCCGATNGCCTCGGCCGGNGCCAGACGCATGGTCACGTCCTCGTCGAGCATCGCCTCGATCTGCTTTTCGATCTCGTCATTGAGCTTGAAGCCGTCCGGGCCGAAGAGCTTGATGCCGTTGTCCTGGTAGGGATTGTGCGATGCCGAGATCATCACACCGATATCGGCGCGCAGCGAGCGCGTCAGCATGGCCACAGCCGGCGTCGGAATCGGGCCAAGAAGAAAGACGTCAAGGCCGGCAGCGGTGAACCCCGCGACCAGGGCGTTTTCCAGCATGTAGCCCGACAGGCGCGTATCCTTGCCGATCACGACGCGATTGCGNTGCTCGCCGCGCTTGAAGAGATTGCCCACNGCGATCCCGACCTTCATCGCCACATCTGGCGTCATCGGGTAGGTGTTCGACTGGCCGCGAATACCGTCGGTTCCGAAATAGCGTTTGCTCATAAATATCCCCATTGCAGTGCGGCCGGCCCGTTCAATGTCCAGCCTGTCTGCTCGCCCCCGACTCAGGAGGTAATTGCCGCTTTTCTGATAGCCATTGGAACACCAAAACCGGAAATCAGAATTTATTTCACTTCGTTTCACGCAAAAAATTGCCGCCCGTGGTTGACGGATACTTTACGCCGCAAGTCGGCTGTTAGGGAAATGCGATGCNCAGACGGGTAATTCGCGCCCTGCTCCTGACCAAAGAAAAGGGCCGGCGCGAAGCCAGCCCTTTTGTTTTTCGTTCTACCGGATGCTTATTGCGGCAGCGGCTCGAGGCCGGTGTCGGGCTCATCACCCTTGCCCTTCTTGGCGCCAGCTGTCGGAACGGCGGTCCCGCGCGGGGTATGGGGCTCATCCGGATCCTCGCGGGTCGGACGCTTGCCGTTCATCAGGTCGCGCAGCTCGTCACCGGTGAGCGTCTCGAATTCGAGAAGCGCCTGGGCGACAGCTTCGAACTGATCGACATTGTCGCGGATCAGGTTGCGGGCGGTGGTTTCGGCTTCCTCGATCATGTCGCGGACTTCCTCGTCGATCAGCTTGGCCGTCGACGACGAGATATTGGTCGTCTGCGAAACGGAGTGACCTAGGAACACTTCCTGCTGGTTGGAGGCATAGCGCACGCGGCCGAGCTTGTCGGACATGCCCCATTCCATCACCATCGCACGAGCGAGGCTGGTTGCCATCTGGATGTCACCGGAAGCGCCGTTCGTGACCTTTTCAGGACCGAACTTGTAGATCTCCGCCTCACGGCCACCGAACAGCATGACAAGACGCGCAATGCTCTTCTCGTGGGACATCGAGTATTTGTCGTTTTCCGGAAGCGTCATCACCATACCGAGCGCACGACCGCGCGGAATGATCGTCGCCTTGTGGATCGGATCGATGCCCGGCATCTTCAGCGCGATGATGGCGTGACCGGCCTCGTGATAGGCGGTGGTCTTCTTTTCATCGTCGGTCATGGCCATCGACTTGCGCTCGGCGCCCATCATGACCTTGTCCTTGGCGTCCTCGAATTCCTGCATGGTGACCAGACGCCGGTTGCGGCGGGCTGCCATGAGGGCGGCTTCGTTGACCAGGTTCATGAGGTCGGCGCCCGAGAATCCCGGGGTACCGCGGGCGAGAATGTGCAGATCCACATTCGGAGCCACCGGCACATTGCGAACGTGAACCTTGAGGATCTTCTCACGACCGTTGACGTCGGGGAGCGGAACGACGACCTGGCGATCGAAACGGCCCGGACGCATCAGGGCTGGATCGAGAACGTCNGGACGGTTGGTCGCCGCAATCAGGATCACGCCTTCATTGGCCTCGAANCCGTCCATCTCGACGAGAAGCTGGTTGAGCGTCTGTTCACGCTCGTCATTGCCGCCGCCGAGACCGGCGCCGCGGTGACGACCGACGGCATCGATTTCGTCGATGAAGATGATGCAGGGCGCATTCTTCTTGGCCTGCTCGAACATGTCACGGACGCGGGANGCACCCACNCCGACNAACATTTCGACGAAGTCGGAACCGGAAATGGTNAANAANGGCACNTTGGCCTCGCCGGCAACCGCACGGGCCGTCAGCGTCTTACCGGTTCCGGGAGGACCGACGAGCAGCACGCCACGCGGGATCTTGCCGCCCAGGCGCTGGAACTTCTGCGGATCGCGCAGGAATTCGACGATTTCCTCGAGGTCCTGCTTGGCTTCATCCACGCCGGCCACATCGGCGAACGTCACGCGACCATGCGCTTCGGTGAGAAGTTTGGCCTTCGACTTGCCGAAGCCCATTGCGCCGCGCGAACCACCCTGCATCTGACGCATGAAGAAAATCCACACACCGAGGATCAGGAGGATCGGCAGCCAGGAGATCAGATAACCGACGAGCGTATTCGACGAATCGACTTCCGGACGCGCGGTGATGTTGACNTTCTTCTTGGTGAGCTCCGAAACCAGATTGGTATCGCCCGGCGAATAGGTCTGGAAGTTTCCGCCGGTGTCGTTGTACGTGCCGGTGATGCGCTCGCCGACGATCGTCACGTCGCGCACGCGGCCCGCATCGACGTCCGACAGGAACTTCGAGTAGGCGATTTCCCGTCCGGTGTTCCGGTCGGTCGGGCTCTGGAACAT
Source organism: Hoeflea sp. (assembly GCA_002707605.1). Classification (GTDB taxonomy): domain Bacteria; phylum Pseudomonadota; class Alphaproteobacteria; order Rhizobiales; family Rhizobiaceae; genus Pseudohoeflea. The sequence continues at coordinate 252,090 of PANK01000004.1, read as the reverse complement.
GTTGAACAGCGCTATCAGAAGCAGCGCGATAATGGCCCAGAGTGCGAAATTGCGTAGATTCGGATTCATCCTATTCCCCAACGGGTGGCGACCTTGGAAAGGCCGTGGCGGCGGCATGCGCCGAATGTTTGTTCCAACATAGGTTTCCGAGGCCGATTTGCCAAGGAGACAGCCGTCATTCTGGTGCGCTCACACTCATCCAGTCGCTCCACGGACAGTCAACGAAGCCGGCCCGTCCGCTAAGAGCGGCCATGGCATCGGCCCGCGACTTTTCGAATACGGGCATCAGACGCGAGGCTCGGCCGCAGATTCGGGTGATATCGCAACCTCCCCGGAAACCTCCCGGGCGCGCCTCCGTGCCCTCATCTTTAGCCGCTTTAGCCGTCAATTCCGGCAAAATTCCGTAGTGTCCGCTGCCTGTGACGGCAAGCCATTCGGACGGATCGCGGTTTGCAATCCGATAACGCCCGTCCCACAGGATTTCGTCTCCCGGCCCGATCCGCGTTTGCGCGACGTTTCGCCGCTCGCGCCGCATCGTGATGTGATCGCCTTGCTTGTGGAGGAGCACCCGGCCGACGGTGAGACGCGACATGTCCCTCTGACCGACGAAGTCCGCGAGACGTTCGAGACCGTGGCGGTCGAGGCCGCGGTCGCGTCCGCCNGCCATGTCGACAAGCGCACGCATGCAGCGGAGAGCTATGTCCCGCTCAAGCCCGGCGACATCAAATCCGAAAACATCGTCATCGTTACGGCTGGCACGGGCGGCGATCACCTCCCCGATCTGTTCCGCGCGTTCCGTGCGGATCCGCCAGGGCAATGTCAGATCTTGTGCGGCAACGCCCGCCTGGCGCACCCGCACCCGCTCGAATTTCTCATCCGTATTGGACGGATCGTCGACCCAGCCGAGCCCGGACGCCTGGAGATGGCTGCGGATCGCGTCCCGCGAGAGATGAAGCAGCGGACGCAGGAACCAGACGCTCTCGTCACGCAATGTCGCCGGGGGAATGCCCGTATTGCCTTCGCTCTCCACGCCGCGGGCATCGCGCATCGCCAAAGTCTCCGCCTGGTCGCCTGCCGTGTGAGCGGTGGCGATAGCTGCGAGATCGAGACGGNNGGCGGCTTCGGAGAGAAGATCGTAACGCGCGGCACGAGCTGCGGCCTGGACGCCGCTCTTAGGCTTGGAACCGAGCCAGTGCAGCGTTTCGTGGCACGCGCCAAGCCTTTCGGAAAGTTCGGCAACGCCTTGCGCCTCGTCGGCGGATTCGCGGCGCAGTCCGTGATCAACGGTCAGCGCGACGATACGGTCAGGCCCGGCCGCACGAACAAGTGCGCTCAAAAGGCCCGTTGAATCGCTGCCACCGGAAACGGCGACGCCAATNCTGCGGTGATCGGAAAAATGTTCGAGAAAACGCTTTACTGCGCGAAGGACGGGCGAACCGTCAGTACCGGTCATGGCCGGAAGGAACTCAGCAGCTCGCCTTGAGCTGTTCCTGCTGCACCTTGGAGCGGACAGCCTGCGAGGCGCCGGGGTAATTNGTGAGCGTCTGGCGGTAGGTNGCGCAAGCCGGCTCGCGCTTGTCGAGGGCTGCCAGCGACATGCCGAGCTTCAGCATGGTGTCAGCGCCTTTTTCGGCCTGCGGGAATTTCTTGTGGGCGTCGAGAAAAGTCTGCGCCGCATCATTGTAACGGCCTTGCGAAAACTGTGCCTCGCCGAGCCAGAACATCGCGTTCGGCGCCTGGCCGTCGTCCGGGTAGATATCGACGAAGTCGCGGAAGACCTGCTCGGCCAGTTGATAGTCGCCAGCCAGCATATGGCTGTAGCCGGCCTGGTAGAGATCGCCCGGATTGTTGAGCGACGCCGTCTGCGTGGCGTTGTTGCTCGGCACCTCTTCGGCATTGGAGGCAACCGGGTTGCCGTCCTGATCGAAGGTGATCGAGCCGAGCGTGCGCTCGGGTGCGCCCAGATTTTGGTTGGGCGTTGTCGAGGCAGTTGCACTCTCCTCGACCCCCGGCAGCGTTTCGGTGCTCGCACTGTCCATCGGCACTTCTTCAGTGACCGCCGGGGTCTGAATGGCGGGGCCGGCGTCCGTACGGTCGCCGTTACCTCCTCCGCCCTCGAGCTGCTGGAAGCGGAACTCGTTGTCTTCCTGCATCTGGCGCATGCGCTCTTCCATCTGCAGGAGCTGGAAGCCCAGTTCCTCGATCTTGCCGTTGAGGCGGCGCACCTCTTCCTCGAGCTGCCCGACACGATAGGTCTCGTCAGCATTCTGGACTTCGACGACGTGTTCCGTGGTTCTGGCTTCGCCCAGAAGCGGCAGCTTCGACCACAGGGGCGCGGCCTGAGCCGTCGCCATGGTGCCGGCCAGCAGCGCCGCCAGCACACCCATCTGACACGTACCGCGGATAATCTGTCTCACTTAATAGAGCTCCCGGTCTGTTTCTCGGATCGTTCGGGGACCTGCGGCTCGACCGGAGAGCCCCCGCCCTCGCCGCCGGATTATCTCCGAGATGCCCGCTGAATCAACGTATAAACGGGCCAAAATTATGGTGAGGTCATGAAAAAAGGCGGCTTTGTGAGCCGCCTTTTCCCGAATTGTCATCATGTGACAGGCTTTCGGCCTGATCAGCTGCCTGCACCACCGAGTACGGTGACGGCGCGACGGTTCTGCGACCAGCAGGAGATGTCGTCGCAAACAGCAACCGGACGTTCCTTGCCGTAGGAGATCGTCTGCATCTGGCTGGCTGGCACGCCCTTGGAAGCAAGATACGACTTGGTGGCGGCAGCGCGACGTGCGCCGAGCGCCAGGTTGTATTCGCGGGTGCCGCGTTCGTCGGCGTGACCTTCGACGGTGATCCGGTACTGCGGATAACGTGCCAGCCACTGTGCCTGCTTGTCGAGGGTGGCAGCAGCATCCGGGCGGATCGACGACGAGTCGGTGTCGAAGAAGATGCGGTCGCCGACATTGACGGTGAAGTCCTGCTGCGAGCCCGGGGTTGCCGAGTTCAGACCCAGTTCGCCGGCATTGTTCGGCAGGGTCTTCTTGCTGGCGCAACCGGTAATTGCGAGCGCAGTGAACAGCGCGATCATGGCCGGGTTGGTAGCGAGAGTAAGAATGCGGCCCATGGCCGGCCTCCTTCAGTGTTTGTGGTTGACCGAATGTAACCGGTCGCGGTTAATCGGCCCTGAATTGGCATGGTTAATCTATGGTAAAAATCCGTCCCTTTGGCCCCGTTTGAAACGAAATTGCGGCACCAAAGGGGCAGAAATCCGGCTTATTCGAGAAGCGGTGACCATGCCGGATCGGACGCGTAGCCCGGCGTCTGGACTTGCTGTTCGTTATATCCCGTCAGGTCGATCGAGTAGATCTGCGGACCACCCGCACCGGCAGGCTGACGGAAGAACATCAGCACGCGGCCGTTCGGAGCCCAGGTCGGNCCCTCATTGTGGAAGCCGGTTGTNAGGATACGCTCGCCCGAACCNTCCGGACGCATCACACCGATCGAGAACTTGCCGCCCGACTGCTTGGTGAAGGCAATNAGGTCGCCGCGCGGAGACCANACCGGCGTNGAGTACGAGCCGTCGCCGAACGAGATGCGCTGCTGGTTCGAGCCATCCGCATTCATCTTGTAAAGCTGCTGNCGNCCGCCACGGTCACTTTCGAACACGATCTGNTGGCTGTCCGGCGAATAGGACGGCGACGTATCGATTGCCGCCGTGTCGGTCAGGCGGGTGGTGGCGCGCGAGCGCAGGTCCATGGCGTAGATGTTGGCGTTGCCGCCTTCCTGCAGGCTCATGACAATGCGCTGGCCGTCTGGCGAGAAGCGCGGCGAAAAGGTCATGCCGGGGAAGTTGCCCACGAGTTCACGCTGTCCGGTCTCGAGTTGCAGGAGATACACCCGCGGCTGGCCGCCCTCGAAGGACATGTAGGTGATTTCCTGGCGGTTCGGCGAGAAGCGCGGGGTCAGCACGATGTCGTTGCCTGACGTCAGCATGCGCGCATTGGCACCGTCCTGGTCCATGATCGCGAGNTGCTTCTGGCGGTTGTTCTTCGGGCCGGTTTCCGAGACGAAGACCACGCGGCTGTCGAAATAGCCCTTCTCNCCGGTCAGGCGCTCATAGATGGCATCGGCGATGATGTGCGCCACGCGGCGCCAGTTTTCCGGACGGGTGAAGAACTGCTCGCCCGCAAGCTGCTGGTTCGCAAANGTGTCCCACAGCCGGTATTCGGCGCGCAGACGGCCATCGGCCTCCTTGACCACGCGACCGGTCACCAGTGCCTGGGCGTTGATCGCCGTCCAGTCAGGGAAGCGCGGTGTCTGGTCCGGATTGGTGATCTTCTCGATGAAGGCACCGCGATTGACCGGGGCAAAGAGACCCGAGCGCTTGAGGTCGGCCTCGACCACGCCGGAAACCTTGGCACCGAGATCGTCGGTCGACTGGAAGTCGGTGATCGCGATCGGCAGCGGCTCGACATTGGCCTTGTTGATGTCGATTTCCACGACGGCCAGCGCCGGGCGGGCGGCGAGCGCCATGATCATGGCGGCCATCAGGAAGACAATTTTGCTCAGTCTCGGCATAGGTCAGCCTCTCTCTAGAACATCTGGCTCGGGTCGAAATTCACGATGACTTCCGACCACGACGCGTATTTGTCGGCGGGCAGTTGATAGGGCTGCGCCCTCAGGACGGCACGCTTGGCGCTGCCGGCAAGCGTCGAGCGCGTGCCGGGCGAACCACCGGTGGCGGACACATCCGGGTTGCCGATGATATTGCCGCTCTGGTCGAGCCGCATCTTCACCGTCACCCGTACGTCATCGCCATCGGCCATGCCGGGAATGATATTCCAGTATTTCTGGATCTGGCCGCGGAGCGCATCCATCTCCGACAGCGACAGCGTTTCGCCGCGCGTGGTCTTCTCACCACCGAGCGAAGCNGTCTCNGTCGAGCGCTTGGCGCCGCCGCCCTTCGCCTCGTCCTTGTTNAGNAGNGCCGCAATTTCNTCGGCGTTGAAGTCNCTGTCCTTGGACGANGACGCNGCNGCCTTCTCCTGCTTTTTCTCGGCAGGCTTTTCAGNCTTCTTCTCGGCGGTTTCGGTCGGCTTCGGCGTTTCCGGCTTNGGACGNGCCGNCGGNACNGGGCCTGCGGTNGGCANATCCTNGAANGCNGGCTCTTCNGGNGCNTTCTCGATNGCNTCGGCCAGNGGATCGGGNTCCGGCGGCANGGCCGCGACCTCGGTTTCCTTGGGCGCCTCGGGNTTNGGCTCNGCNACNGGTTCNGGTTCCGGCTGCGGCTCGGGCTNAGGTGCGGGNGCNGCTTCCTCGACCGGNTGCGGCTCGGGTTCNGGCACAGGATCGGGCNCNGGCGTGGGNACCGGCTTNTCNGACGGCTTNGGCGGCGCGTCGGCNACNACCTCNCGNTCNGNNGGCTTNGGNGCCTTGTTGGAGAGATCGACNTNGTTCTCGCCGACATTCTCCGCATCCTGCACGGGCTCTGGACGNTGGGTCGGCGTGGGGGCGGATTTCTCCGCCAGCTCGGCCTTCTTGTCGCCCTGCTGGATCTGCGTGATCGATTCCACCGGCACGATGTCGACCGGCAACGCCTCGACCTCCGCCACCTCGAGCGTTCGGGGNGCGGTAAAATTGGACAGGACGAAGCCCAACAGGAGGGCGTGGAGTCCGGTCGATATGATGAGGCTGCCCTTCATCGGNGGAAATCAGCTATCCTGCTCTTGCAGCGTGACNAGGCCGAGATTGCGATACCCGGCGGCGGAAATACGGGCCATCACCTTCATGACGGTACCGTAGGCAGCGGCGGTGTCGCCGCGGACATAGATGCGTTCATTATAGCCTGTGGTCGCGATGGCTTCGAGCTTCGGCACCACCTCNTCGATGGCGATCTCGGTTTCCTGCAGATAGACCTGCCCTTCGGCATTGACCGAGATGGTGATCGGCTGCGTCTCNGAATTCATCGCATCCGCGCGGGTTTCCGGCAGATCGATCGGCACGCCGACGGTCAGAAGGGGTGCGGCGACCATGAAGATGATCAGAAGCACCAGCATCACGTCGACGAACGGGGTGACGTTGATTTCGCTGACGAGCTGGCGGCGACCGCCACGCCGTCCCCGGCGCGATCCCCGTCCCTGATGGCCCCCTGCGGACATGCCCATACGTATCTCTCCCTTGCTGGGATGAAAGTCTTATTCTGCGGCCTGACGCGTCTGCAGCCGTTCGTCGATCTGGCGCGACAGAATGCCGGAGAACTCGTCGGCAAAACCTTCGAGGCGCGCGGTAATCTTGCCGACATCGGCTGAGAACTTGTTGTAGGCGATAACCGCGGGAATAGCGGCAAGCAGACCGATGGCCGTTGCAAGAAGTGCCTCGGCAATGCCGGGAGCGACGACTGCGAGGTTGGTCGACTTCGAGCCGGCAATCGCCTGGAACGAGGTCATGATACCGACAACCGTACCGAAGAGACCGATGAAGGGCGCCGCCGAACCGATGGTCGCAAGCGAGCCCAGCCGCGCTTCGAGCGCTTCGGATTCACGGGCAAGCGTGACGTCCATTGCCTTGTCGATGCGCATCTGCAGGCCGATGGGCGACTTGGCGCCGCGCTCGAAGGATTTCTTCCATTCGCGCATCGCGGCCACGAAGATCGCCCCCATGCCGGTCGACTTGCGCTCCGAGAGCGAGCGGTAAAGCTCCTCGAGCGACTGTCCGGACCAGAACACCTGCTCGAACTTGTCGAGCTGGCGGCGTACGCGTCCATAGGTGACGACCTTGTCGACGACGATGGCCCAGGTCCAGATCGAAGCGCCGATCAGTCCGAGCATCACCAGCTTGACGACGAAACCCGCCTGCATGAAGAGAGACCACAACGTCACGTCGCTCGTCGCGGCCAGTCCAACCTGTTCCATTTCGATAGCCCTCGAATCCAAACGCCCGGCGGTTACACCGGGCGGCCAAGACTTCATTCTTTGCCGGGAGAAACCGCGAGCCCGGGGAAATGCCCCTACTCGCAGCGACCTTCTCACGGCCAATTTTGGTTAAAGGATGGCGGTTTTCCCCAACCTTCGTCTGATGACCGTGATTCATAAGGCGTTATGGTTAAGGCTTCGTTAGGAACATCGAAGAAGCCATCCCCATTTGCCTGCGGGAACCAACGGTTGCACCCCGGGTTTAACTGCAATGAAGAGGTTTGAGAGGTTTTTCCGGGGTAACAGCGCGCTTGCGAGCGCCGCCTCCCGGATTCCCCTCGCCTCACATTTCCCGATGTTCCCGAACGGAGGCCAGCATGGCACCGCGTAGCCTTTGGAAGGGGCAGATTCGTCTGTCGCTCGTTTCGATCCCGGTCGAACTCTTCAGTGCGACCAAGACTGCCGGACGCACCAGCTTCCGCCAGATACACGAACCCTCCGGAAAGCGCGTGCATTACGAGAAGGTGGTTCAGGGTATCGGACCGATCGATACCGACGACATCGTCAAGGGTTACGAGCTCGACGACGGCAAATATGTCCTGCTCGAACCCGAAGAGATCGACGCGGTCAAGCTCGAGACCAANCGCGTGATGGACCTNGTNCAGTTCGTCGANGCCTGCGAGATNCCGCCGCTTTATTACGACAAGCCGTATTATCTNGTCCCNACNGGCGACGTCGCCGAAGAAGCCTATCAGGTCATCCGCGACGCTTTGCGCGAAGCCGGCAAGGTGGGGCTNGGGCANNTGACNATGCGCGGCCGCGAATATCTTGCCGCAGTCAGACCGTGCGGCAACGGCCTTTTGCTCGAAACGCTNCACTACGAGGACGAACTGCGCGACGCCGACCCCACCTTCAAGGGCATTCCGAAGAAGAAGTCCGACGCCGACCTCCTGGAGGTGGCGACCGCGCTCATCGACAAGAAATCCGGCCCCTTCGACGCCTCGGCCTTCAAGGATCACTACGAAGCCGCGCTCAAGGAGCTGATCAAGAAAAAGACCAAAGGCAAGAAGATCGAGATCGACGAGGAGGACGACGATTCATCGGCNGACAACGACAATGTCGTTGANCTGATGGCNGCGTTGAAGAAGAGCCTCGGCGATGACGGCAAGAAGTCCTCGAAGGCGAAATCGTCGTCNTCCTCGAAATCTTCCTCCTCGCGGAAGAAGAAGTCGGCGTGAGGTGATTTATGGCCGAAGCCGACACCTCGATCCGCGAATATAACCGCAAGCGAGATTTCAGCCGCACCAGCGAGCCNAANGGCACGTCCCGNANGAAGGCTAAAGCCGAACGGCTCGNCTATCTCATCCAGAAACACGACGCCACGCNGCTNCATTACGATTTCCGTCTGGANCTCGANGGCGTGCTGAAAAGCTGGGCNGNGACNCGCGGCCCGAGCTTCAATCCCGAAGACAAGCGNCTNGCGGTCNGNACCGAGGACCATCCGCTNGANTACGGCCAGTTCGAGGGCGTCATTCCGAAAAAGGAATATGGNGGNGGCACGGTGATGCTNTNGGANACCGGCTGGTGGGAACCGACCGAGGATCCCCAGAAGGGCCTGAAGAGTGGCAAGCTGAAATTCAAGCTGCACGGCGAACGGCTGTCGGGCGCGTGGACCCTCGTGAAGATGCGGCGCAAGGAGGGTGAAAAGCGCGACAACTGGCTGTTGATCAAGGAACGCGATGAGCTCGCCGACGAGGAAGGCGACGCCATTCTCGAACGCGAGACGACAAGCGCCGCAACGGGCCGGACGATGGAAGAGATCGCCGCCGGTGAAGGCAAACGTGGCAAGCGGGTCTGGCATTCGGAGAAAAGCGCGAAAGCCAATGTGAAGGCTGGAGCAATCCCCACCGGCAAGGAGCAGCCCAAAAAGACCAAGAGCAACGGACGAAAGCTCAAGTCCCCCGCGTTTGTCGAGCCGCAGCTTGCGACACTCGTCGATGACGCGCCAGAGGGCGAGGACTGGCTCAACGAAATCAAGTTCGACGGCTACCGGCTGATCGTCTCCGTCGGCAAGGACGGGGTGACCTGCTACACACGTAGCGGCCTCGACTGGACCGACAAATTTCCCACGATCGTGGAAGCCTGCGAGCAGCTCGACTGCCGCAATGCGCTCATTGATGGCGAGGCAGTCGTCGAATCCGGCGGCTCGGCCTTTTCCGCGCTTCAGAAGGCGATCAAATCCGGCGGCGACATCTCCTATTTCGCCTTCGACCTGCTCGAACTCGACGGCAAGGATCTGCGCAAGAAACCGCTGCGAGAGCGCAAGCAAATGCTNCACGATCTGATCGCGGATACNGGNGGCAAGCTGCTGCGCTACTCCGAACATATCGNGGGCCGGGGCGAGGATATGCATGCCAGGCTCTGCGGCTGGGATCAGGAAGGCATGATCGCCAAGCGCGCCGATGCGCCCTATCGTTCGGGGCGCAGCCGTGACTGGCTGAAGATCAAATGCACGAAGCGCCAGGAACTGGTGATCGGCGGATATTCACCGTCGGACAAGGTCGGGCGGCCTTTCGCCTCCATCCTGCTCGGTGCCTATGAGGGCAACACGCTCGTCTATCGCGGTCGTGTCGGCACCGGCTTCAACGAAGCGCGCATGGACGAGTTGTCAGCCCTTTTCGACACGCGCGGCCGCAAGACATCGCCCTTCGACGCCGTGCCCGATGACATCGCCCGCGATGCGGTATGGTTGACCCCTAACCTCGTGGCGGAAGTCGATTTCGCCGAATTCACAGCGGACGGTCACGTGCGCCATGGCGTGTACAAAGGCCTGCGCGAAGACAAGGAGGCTCGTGACGTGGTTCTGGAATCGAAAGCCAAGGCNCCATCATNTTCCGGCAAGCGCGGTGGCAAGAAGNCCGGCGCCTCCGACAATACCGTTGCTGGCGTGAAGNTCTCAAGCGGTGATCGCGTGGTCTTCGACGACGGCAAGATCACCAAGCTCGACATNGCCCGCTATTACGGCGACGTGGCGGAGCACCTNCTGAAATACGCCNCCGGNCACCCGGTCTCGTTCCTGCGNGCGCCCGACGGNGACATCANGAAAACCTTCTTCCAGAAACACGCNGGCGANGGNTTNCCCGACCAGATCCGTCGCATTCCGATCGAGGAAAGTTCCGGCAAGACCGCGGACTATATGGTGCTCGATGAAGCGAATGATCTCGCCGGTGCGGCGCAGATGGGCACGATGGAGTTCCACATCTGGGGTTCTGCGGAAGACAATCTCGACAAGCCCGACCGCATGGTCTTCGACCTCGATCCCGACGAGGGACTCGATTTCAAAACCGTCGTCAAAGCCGCCATCGAGGTCCGCGACGTTCTGGAGGCAACCGGGCTCAAGTCGCTGCCGATGGTGACTGGCGGCAAGGGCGTCCACGTGGTTGTCCCACTCGAACGCCGCGCCGATTTCGATCACGTAAAGACCTTTGCCAGAGCGCTTGCCGGCAAACTCGCTGACGCCGCGCCGAAGCGGTATACGGCCACGATGTCGAAGGCCAAGCGCAAAGGCCGCATCTTCATCGACTGGCTGAGAAACGAGCGCGGTTCCACCGCAATCGCCCCCTACTCCATACGCGCCCGCGAGGGCGGACCGGTTGCGGTTCCCGTTAGTTGGGACGAGCTCAAGATGCTGAAATCAGCCAACGGCTTCCACATCAACGATGTTCTCGAACGGCTCGATAACGGAACCGATCCTTGGGCAGAGGCAGACAACTGGAGCCAGTCGGTCACCAAGAAGATGATCGAGGCGGTGATGGAATAGAACCGGACCGCGCTGCGCAAGCTCAGTTCGGCAGCGTCAGCACCACCGGGCCGTTTCGGGTGACGACGAGCGTATGCTCGAACTGCACCGTCAGCGCCCTCGGCTCGGAGAAAAGCGTCCAGTTATCGTTCTCGCCGTCGTCGGCAAAAAGGGCCCCCAACGACAGGAAGGGCTCGATGGTGAAGACCTGGCCTTCCTGCATCAGCCGCTTCTCGTGCTTGTCCGGCCAGGTGGCGATCTCGCGCGGCTCCTCGTGGAGCGACCGGCCGACGCCGTGGCTCGCCAGATTCTGGATCAGCGTGTAGCGGTTCTTGTCGGCGAACTTGCCGATGGCCTCGCCGATCGATGCCAACCGTGCGCCGGTCTTCACCTGCTTGATCCCGAGCCACATCGCCCGCTTGCCGTCGCGCAGGAGACGCTCGGTCTTCGGGCTCNCCGCCCCGATCGCAAAGGANGAGCCGGTATCGCCGAAATAGCCGTTCTTGATCGCGGACACATCGATATTGACGAGATCGCCCTCGGCTATCACCCGGTCGCCGGGAATGCCGTGGGCCACTTCCTCGTTGACCGAAATACAGGTGGCGCCCGGAAACTCGTAGCAGACCTCGGGCGCGGACTCCGCACCGTTCTCGGTCAGGCATTTACGGCCGATGGCATCGAGTTCACCAGTCGTCATGCCNGGCGTCATCGCCTCGGCCATCACCTGGATTGTGCGGGCACAAATGCGGCCGATCTCCTTGAGGCCTTCCAGTTCCTCATCGCTTTCAACGATCATGTCCGATCCTTCGTATCAGTCTTTGTCCTGGCCTGCGGCGCGCAGGAACTTGTCCAGAAGCGCNTCCGGCAGACGTCGCGCACGGCCANGGCCGTTGATNACGGCGACGAGAACCTTGGCTTCGATCAGCGTCCGGCCCTCGCATTCGATCGACTGGACAAGCGTCATGCGTGCGCCCTTCACCTCGTCCGAACGTGTACGAATGGTGAGAATATCGTCCATCCGAGCCGGCGAGCGGAAGTCGATCTCCATGCGGCGCACCACGAAGGCCACCGCATCNGCCGGATCGCCCGAGCCGTGGATTTCNGACTGNCTGACGCCCAGATGACGGATCAGGTCGGTGCGGCCGCGTTCCAGAAAATGCAGATACCGCGCGTGGTAGACCACACCGGAGAAATCGGTGTCTTCGTAATAAACCCGCTGGCGCAGNTCNTGACCGGCGTCGGTCANGGTGCCGGCGAGTTCAATATCCTGCTTCATTAGCTTCTTATCCCCAACATCGTGGCGTGCGCTTGATTACGCGAGCTTTTGTCAGCTTTATACCCCTGTCACAATTCTTTCTCATCCGCCCTACATAAGTCAGGCGGAAACAGGAGTTACGATATGAAAATTGCGATTCTCGGTGGCGACGGCTTTGTCGGATGGCCCACGGCTCTTCATCTTTCTGATGCCGGGCATGAAATCCACATCATCGACAACCTTTCGCGCCGCTGGATCGACACCGAGCTCGGCGTCCAGTCGCTCACCCCGATGGATTCGATCCAGGAGCGCACCCGCATCTGGCATGCAGAGACGGGCCGGCGGATCCATTTCCATCTGATCGATCTCGCCCGTGACTACGAGATTTTCAAGTCGTGGCTCATCGAGAACAAGCCGGACGCCATCGTCCATTTCGCAGAGCAGCGCGCCGCTCCCTATTCAATGAAGTCGGACCGCCACAAGAACTACACGGTCAACAACAACGTCAACGCCACCCACAATGTGCTCAACGCTATCGTCGAGACCGGCATTGATGCGCATCTGGTTCATCTGGGCACGATGGGCGTCTACGGCTATTCGACCGTGGGGGCCGCGATCCCCGAGGGCTATCTGCCGGTCGGCATCGATACCATGTCAGGCGAGACGGTGAAGCAGGATATCCTCTATCCGGCCAATCCGGGCTCGATCTATCACATGACCAAGTGCCTGGATCAGCTGCTCTTCCAGTTCTACGCAAAGAACGACGGCCTGCGGATCACGGATCTCCACCAGGGCATCGTTTGGGGCACCCACACGCCGCAGACCGAGCGTCATCCGCAGCTCATCAACCGGTTCGACTATGACGGCGACTATGGCACCGTTTTGAACCGCTTCCTCATCCAGGCGGCGATCGGCTATCCGCTGACCGTCCACGGCACAGGCGGCCAGACCCGCGCCTTCATCCACATCCGCGATTCCGTCCGCTGCATCGAACTGGCGCTGAAGAACCCGCCGGCGAAGGGTGACAAGGTGGAGATATTCAACCAGATGACCGANACCCACCGGGTCAAGGATCTGGCGGAACTGGTNGCAAAACTCACCGGCGCTCAGGTGGCCTACCTGCCCAACCCGCGCAAGGAAGCGCCCGAGAACGATCTCGTNGTCAACAACGAGAAATTNNTNGGCCTCGGCCTCGATCCGACCAAGCTTGAGGACGGCCTGCTNGCCGAAGTCGTCGANGTGGCGAAGAAGTTCTCCTACCGCGTCGATCGCACCCGCGTNCCGGCCACCTCCGCCTGGACCAAGGAAATCGCGCCCAGGATCAACAAGGACCCGGAAGGCAAGTCGCTCAAGTCCGTATCGTGAGCGNAACGTTCGANATGAGCGCNGGGCTGACGGCAAACCGNCCGCCGGCCTCNCGCCACGCCTATGTNACCCTCGTCACNAATGCCGANTACGCNATGGGCGCNACNGCNCTNGCNCGCTCGCTNAAGCTGACGGNNACNNANGCCGATATCGTNNTNCTGCNCACCGGCGGGGTGGAGGCGGACAAGCTCGCCCCTCTCGCCGAGTTTGGCTGCCGACTGGTTGCAACCGATCTGCTCGACACGTCGGATGGGTTCAACGCCCGTCATGCGAAGAAGGAAATCCACGGCAAGAACCCTTTCACCAAGGGGCGCAAACCGGATTTCCATTCGCCGCTCGATAATTTCTGCAAGCTGCGTTTGTGGCAGATGACGGACTACGAGGCCTGCGTCTTCATCGACGCCGACGCCATCGTCATCCGCAACATCGACAAGCTGTTCGGCTATCCGGAGTTCTCCGCGGCACCCAACGTCTATGAAAGTCTGGCAGACTTCCACCGGCTCAATTCCGGCGTCTTCGTGGCCAAGCCGTCGCACGACACCTTCGCCGCGATGATGGAAAAACTCGATGCGCCGGAGGCCTTCTGGCCACGCACCGACCAGACCTTCCTGCAGACATACTTTCCGGACTGGCATGGCCTGCCGGTGTTCTACAACATGCTGCAATATGTCTGGTTCAACATGCCCGAGCTGTGGGACTGGAACTCGGTCTCGGTAATCCACTACCAGTATGAAAAACCGTGGGAGACCGACCACCCCAAGGCGCACAAGCTGCAGGTGCTGATCGATCTCTGGCAGGCATACCTCACCGGCAACGATATACCCGACATCAACTCCCTCCCCGCGCCTGAGGCAAAAGGCGCAGGTGCATGACCGCTGTGCTCGTCTCCGGCGGCACCGGCCTTGTCGGCCGCTACATCGTCGAGCATCTCATTGCTCACGGCTATCGGGTGAAGGTCGCATCGCGGCAGGCACCCGCGCCGGGTCTCTTCTCGGCCGAGGTCGACCATGTGCCGCTCACGCTCGATCCGGATGCCGACAATTCCTGTGCGTTCGACGACGTCTATCACTTCGTCCATGCCGCCTTCGAGCACGTTGCAGGCCGCTATCGCGGCGGCGAGGGTGATGATCCGGAAGGCTTCCGCCGCAACAACCTCGAAGGCACGCTCAATCTGTTCGATACCGCCCGCCGTGCAGGTGTCCGCCGTGTGGTNTTCCTCTCGAGCCGGGCGGTCTATGACGGNGTCNAGCCGNGNACGCCNCTCTCCGAANACCTGCATCTGACGCCGACCACGCTCTATGGCGAAATCAAGCTGAAGGCCGAACAGGCGCTCGCCTTCATGAGTGCCGACGAACAGGGTTTTTCCGGNANCAGNCTGCGCGTNACCGGCGTCTATGGCGACCTCCGCCCAAACAAGTGGGACGGATTGTTTTCCGATTATCTGGCAGGTCGCGACGTCCCGGTGCGCGCCGCGAGCGAGGTACACGGCCGCGATGTCGCCGCCGCGTGTCGGATGATGCTCGAGGCCGAAACATCCAAGGTGGCGGGCGAGAGCTTCAACGTCTCCGACATCNTCACCGATACGCACGACATTCTGGCTCCCCTCAAGGCGGCGACCGGCAGCGAGAATGCCCTCCCCGCCCCCGGCGACCGGGCAAGCGTGGCCACGATGCCAACCGACAAGATCCGCGCGCTCGGCTGGGAGCCGGGTGGCGAGCCCTTGCTGGCTGAGACGGTGCAGCGACTGGCCGCGACACTCCCCCAAAACTGACCTATCGCCGCTGTTGGATGCGGCCCCGGAGTGGATTAGGCTTTCCTTGAGGAAATATCTTCAAGGGAACGGGAGGTCCTTTGTCATGAGCACACTGCCATCGGCGCTGGCGCATCAGCGATCCATCTATCTTGCGGGTGTCGCGGGAGACCAGCCGCCCGTTAANCTCGATCCTGCCGCTCTCGAGCGCCAGGCCGAGAAGCGCCTTTCGGCGGAAGCTTTCGCCTATATCGCGGGCGGGGCCGGTGCAGGCCGCACGATCGCCGCCAACCGCACCGATTTCGACCGATGGCGGATCGTGCCCCGCATGCTCAACGATGTGAGCGAGGTGAACCTTTCGACCAGGCTCTTCGGGCTCGACATGCCCGCCCCGCTGCTCCTCGCGCCGCTCGGCGTGATGGAACTCGCCCATCCCGACAGCGATATCGCCATCGGCCGCGCGGCGGCAAAACACGGTGTACCGCTGATCTTTTCCAACCAGGCGAGCCGCCCGATGGAGGAGGTGGCGAANGTCATGGGCGACGCACCGCGGTGGTTCCAGCTCTACTGGTCCAAGAACGAGGATCTGGTCAAAAGCTTCGTCACCCGCGCCGAGAATTGCGGCTGCGGCGCGATCGTCGTCACGCTCGACACCAAGATGCTCGGCTGGCGGGTCAAGGATCTCGATCTTGCCTATCTACCCTTCCTGCGCGGCAAGGGGATCGCCCAGTATACCTCCGATCCGGTCTTCCGGGGGCTGATCGACAGAATGCCGGAGGATGACGGCGCGCCGAGACCGAAGATCAATTTCAATTCGCTCTCGACCCTCTGGCAGATGCTNAATGCTCATCCCGGCAAGCCGCTGGACAATCTGAAATCCGGGCGCGCGCAGAAAGCGGTGAAGCTGTTTACCGAGATCTACACCAACCCGACACTCAACTGGGCGCATATCGCGCGGCTGCGCGACTANACCAAACTCCCGNTCATCCTGAAGGGCGTGCTGCACCCAGAGGAAGCCGCNCGNGCGGTCGACGAAGGGATCGACGGATTGNTCGTGTCCAATCATGGCGGCCGCCAGGTGGATGGCGCAATCTCGACAATCGCGGCCCTGCCCGCAATTGCNGAGGCNGTCNAAGNNCGNATTCCGNTNNTCCTCGATTCTGGCGTCAGAACCGGCGCGGACATGATCAAGGCGATCGCACTCGGCGCATCCGCCGTGGCTATCGGCAGACCCTATGCCTACGGGCTNGCGCTCGCNGGCGAGGNCGGCGTCAGCGAGGTNATNNGNGGTTTCCTNTCGGATTTCGANCTNAANCTNCGGCTTGCNGGCGGAACGAAGCCATCNGATATCACCCGCGACTGGCTGGTGCCGGCACCTTGAACACGACCTAACCGCCCGCCCAGACATGCCACAGGATCCATACGNCCCAGGCGAAAGCCGGAAATGTGNTGAGCCCCATGAAGANNCCCCGTGACGGACGATCATAGAGAACATAGTGCCCCAGACGTCCGACGATAAAGGCGGTCACGCCGGCCCACAGCCAGAAGNCGGNCAGGCCGAGCGCTTCCGCCCCGACAAGCGTCAGTGCGGTGATCGGCGCATTCTCGATGAAGTTGCCGTGGATCCGGATCCGCTTGAAGAGCACCGGATTCCCGCCGTCGCCGCGCAGAATCCTGACNCCGCCACGATACAAACCGATCCAGCCGGTCATCGGCAGTAGAACCATGCCGCACAACGCGACAAAGGTCAGTGTGACTGGAAAATCGGCGGCGCTCATGGAAGCCGCCTACATCTTGATCTGCTCGGCAACCTCGATAGAGCCGCCGAGCGAGAAGATCGGGTTGCGACCGGCGATCTCCAGTGCGGCGTCAATGTCGTCGGCTTCGATCACCGAATAGCCTGAAAGAGGATCGCCCGCGGCCTCTTCCTTGCCAGGGCCCGTAAGAAAACGGGACTTGCCCATCGCCGCGCCGGGATCGACCAGCGCCTCTCCCAATCCATCCATCCAGGCGATCCACTCCTGCATCATCTTTTCCCCCTCTTCGGGCGAGTTCGGCATACCGCCGCGGAAGGCAAGGATATATCTGGTCATCGTGCAGTGCTCCCTTTTGGTTTCCGGGCACGATGATCGACGTCAGAATATGTTCAAGAACATATTCTCGAATTGTGGTCTCATGACTGATGCGAAGGGAGACACGTCCATGCCCTATCCGAAGGATCACAAGCAAAAGACGCGGCGCCGCATCGTCGAGGCGGCACGCGTCATGTTCAACCGGCACGGTTACGACCGGGTGAGCATCGACGAAATCATGGCCGAGGCCAATCTCACGCGTGGCGGCTTCTACGCGCACTTTTCGAGCAAGGAAGAACTGTTCGCCGAAGCCACGATCAGCTTTCTTGGCGGACGCGGCGCNCAATGGCGCAGCGAAGCNGGCGTCGTGCCAGNCGCTCGGGAAACGATCATGGCACGCAGGATGGTCGATGCCTATCTGTCCCGCAAACATCTGGAGGATCTCGACGGNCACTGCCCGCTGATCGCCTATGCCACCGATGCTGCGCGCGCGGGACCGCAAGTCCGGGAGAGTTACAGGCTACTGGCAGAGGCCATGACAGGGCTGTTCGAGAGGAATCTGGACGGCGAGGAAGCAGATCGCCGCACCAAGGCTCTGGCGATGACGGCGATGTGCGTGGGTGGAATGGTTCTGGCGCGTGCGTTGCAGGACACGGGTATCGGCGAGGACATCCGCGCCGCGGCGCATGAAGCCGCAACGGACATCTGGCGTTCCGCCAGCGCAGAGGCCGCAGAGTGAGGCTCAGACTTCGAAACCGGCATCCCGCATTGTCGCACGGTTCTCATCACTGTCGAGATTGCGGTCGTCCCAAATGACGTGGCGCGGCGTCTCGGGCAGGTTCTCGATCTCGGCAGCGATGAAATAGGGCGGAATATCGAGCTCCGCGAGTGCGGCATGGGTAGCGGACACCCATTTAAACTCCAGATCGTTACCGCCGTCGCGCACCTCATGAATGATCTCCCCGCTATCCGAGAACGGAAATTCCGGCGGGATGTCCATCACGTAAAAGAGAGCGACTTCATGACAGTCGCGTCCTTCGTAGTGGAAGAAGTTCTCGACCGTCCAGAGAAGCCGGCCGAGAGAGACGGTGACGCCCAGTTCCTCCTCCATCTCGCGCACCAGCGTCTGTTCGCTCGTCTCGCCGATTTCCGCCCCGCCGCCCGGGAAGGTCCAGAAGCTCTCGTGTTTTGCGCGGTGAACGAGAACATGGCCGTTGGAGAAGCCAAGACCCGCAATCCGCATCTGGAAGACGGGGCCCTCCTGGGTNCGGATACGAATGCGTGTTCTCGTGTCTTGAGACATGCTTAACCCAGTTCGAGCAAGAGAGTTTCAGGATAGGAGCCGATGCGTAACGGCAGAACGGAGCAGCCAAGCCCGCGNGAAACGATTAGCTCNCGCCCATCGATATTGAAATATCCTGCCGGATATTTTGCTGACCCTCGAGATGCCGAAAACGGACGCCATCCTAAGAGATTGAACTGCCCACCATGCGTGTGCCCGCTCAATGTCAGGCTCACCCGGTCATCGACAGAGGGAAATATATCAGGCTCGTGGGCCATCAGAATGACGGGCTCGCCATGGGGAATAGCGGCCAGCGTTGCGTCCAGATCATCAACACCTTGCATGGCAGGACGGCCATAGGCCGAACCCGGNAGCAATGCCAGTTGATCGCCTAGGCCGGCCAGCCAGAACCTATGGCCATCCTTCTCGATGCGTGCGGCTTCATTCACGTAGGTTGAAATTCCGACGCCCTGCAACGCGTCCACAACGAATGGAACTGAACTCTGGTCGCGTTGATAGGTNNGGTCGTCCCAGTAATCGTGATTGCCGAGAATGGCGTGGACACCGAGAGGCGCCCCCAAGGCGCCAAGCGCCGCCGACCATTCGGACGAGTCCACGTTCCCCGTGACAATCTTCGTGCCGGAAACATAGTCACCCAGAAGCAGAATGATGTCCGGCTTCTGTTCCATCGCCTGCCGGCAGATCTCCTCAATCCGCGAAGCCGTCATCCAAGGCTCACAGGCATGAATATCCGCGATCACGGCCGCACGCAGCTTGAGGTCCGTCGGCCACCCGCGAGGGGCGAAGGCGTATCTCGTAATACGCGGTTTCCCGAAAACCTCGGTAAATGGATAGNCGGCGGTCGCCACCAGCGTGAGAACCCCAGCTCCGAACAACTTGAGGAGACCACGCCGTGTGATCATTCACTCGTCTTCCAGGCGGAGCCGAAACTGCGCGGTTTCCAGTTCCTTGGGCGTTTCAAGACCGAGATGGGCGAAGGCCCGGCCCGTCAGCACGCGGCCGCGCGGGGTGCGCTGGATAAAGCCCTGCTGGATCAGATAGGGNTCGATGATATCCTCGATCGCATCGCGCGGCTCGGACAGGCCGGCCGCGATGGTTTCAATCCCCACCGGCCCACCGCCGAAGTTCGACGCGATCATGGTCAGATAGCGCAGGTCAAGCTGGTCGAGGCCCATGGAATCGACCGCCAGACGAGTCAGTGCCTCGTCCGCGATTTTCCTGTCGACAGCCTCGGCCTTTGCGACCTCGGCGAAATCCCGGACCCGTCGCAGAAGACGGCCCGCAATGCGCGGGGTACCCCGTGAGCGCCGGGCGATCTCTCGCGCGCCGTCCTCGGTCATGTTGAGCCCGACGATGCGCGCGCCACGACGCACGATGCCTTCCAGNTCNTCNACNGTGTAGAACTGCAGCCGCACCGGAATGCCGAAACGGTCGCGCAGNGGATTGGTGAGAAGTCCGAGCCGGGTGGTGGCGGCGACCAGCGTGAATCGCGCCAGATCGATCTTGACCGAGCGCGCCGCGGGCCCCTCGCCGATGATGAGATCGAGCTGAAAATCCTCCATCGCCGGGTAGAGAATTTCCTCGACCGCCGGATTGAGACGGTGGATCTCGTCGATGAAGAGAACATCGCCATCCTCGAGATTGGTCAGGAGGGCTGCAAGGTCACCGGACTTGGCGATGACCGGACCCGACGTGGAGCGGAAATTGACGCCGAGCTCCTTGGCCATGATCTGCGCAAGCGTGGTCTTGCCGAGCCCCGGAGGACCGACGAAGAGCACGTGATCGAGCGCCTCGCCACGGTTCTTCGCCGCCTCGATGAAAATCTTGAGATTGGCGCGCGCCTCGGCTTGCCCGGTGAAATCGTCAAGCGACTGCGGGCGCAGGCTCTGCTCGACATCCTCGCCACGCTTTTCCGGGTCGATCAGCCTTTGGGGTTCGCTCATGCCAGGAGTTCCATTTCGGGTATCGCGCCAGCTGCCTGCCGGTCGAAGGTCACGGTGTAACTGCAGCCTGCTGCCGCTGCCTGCCACGAGATAAGATAGTCTGCAAGGTCCGTGGCCGGTTCGCCGTTGTGAAGCAGGGCGTCCAATCGCTCCGTTTCCTCGAACACCAGACCATCCGCTGCGAGAAGATCCCTTAGGATGTTCGTCACCTGCTTCATGGGAAATTTTAGCCTGCGGCTGAGAACCCAGACCGTCTCGGCGAGTACAATGGTACTCACATAGGCGGGGATTTCTGCATCGCGCATCGCCATCCATTTTCGGACGGCTTCGCTCTGGTCTGCGTCATCTTCGACCAAAAACCGGATGAGGACATTGGTGTCGATCCCGATCAACCGCGCGTCTCCCGTTGATAGCCTGACACACGCCTGTCTTCGTCTGCGGCTGCGTCCATGACCGCATCATTCATTTGCTCGACACTGAGCGCCTCGCCGCTCGGCGGCTTTCCAAGCGCGCCCGCGAGGTCGGACAACTTCTTGTTTTTAGGGACCGCGACGACCTGACCGTCCCGCACCGTCACATAAAAGCGCATGCCGGGTTCCAGCTTAAGCGCATCCCGCACTTCCTTGGGGATGGTGAGTTGTCCTTTAGACGTCATGGTGGTGAGCGCAACCATTCTTACCAATCTCCAAAATTCTTACCAGTCGAGTTTAGTAAGAAATCTTCCGCGAAACAACTACCGCGACAGTTCCTTCAGACCCAGCCGGATGAGCTTGGCCGCATCGGCATCCTCCCCGGCTGTCTTCATGGCTGCTGACACGGCGTTGGCGGCCTGATCGCGGGAATAGCCGAGATTGGAGAGCGCCGACACGGCATCGGTAACAGCACTGCCGGCGACGCCTTCCCCGAGTTCCTGCTTGAGACCGATCGACGGGGCTGCCTCGCCCGCATAAGCTGGCGCCTTGCTCCGGAGCTCCGTGACGATGCGCTCGGCCACCTTCTTGCCCACGCCAGGCGCGCGCGAGACCATGGTGACATCGCGCAACGCCACCGCGTTGGCGATTTCGGACGGGCTCAAGGTCGATAGCACGGCAAGAGACACCTTTGCACCAACACCCTGGACGCTCTGGAGCAAGCGGAACCACTCGCGCTCGAGATGACTGGAGAAGCCGAAGAGCCGGAACTGGTCCTCGCGCACATAGGTTTCGATATGCAGCACTGCCGCCTCGCCCGGATTGAGCTTGGCGATGGTACGCGACGAACACGAGACTGTGTAGCAGACGCCGTGCACGTCAATCAGCACGTTATCGCCCTCGATCTCGTCGACCGTTCCCTTGAGTTTACCGATCATTCTGACCCGCCTTCATGGATGAGTTTCCGGCGTTATGAGATCAACATCCGGAAAATAGGTGCGGTACCCGCTCACATCCCGCGTCAGGATGGAGTAACCACGGATGGCGGCATGGGCGCCGATCAGNAAATCGGGCAGCACCCGTTCACGCCGGCCGCCTGCTTCGCGATAGACCCGATAAGCNCGGCCNGCCGCAAAGGCCGCCAGCCAAGGCAGACTTTCGCGACGGAACTGGTCGTCCGGCAAAAGCGCATCCACCTCTTCGACGGACNGNTANCGAACCGAAAACTCGGCATAGATGACCGGATTGATCAATGGCACCGTGTCCCGCCAGAGCGCGATCAGCTTNGCACGCGACCANGCNAGCCACTGNGGATCACGCACGGCAACATCAATGAGTACATTNGTGTCGACNAGCACGCTCACNGGTCGCGATCCCGCGTCATCGCCATNACNGCGTCTGCGTCGAGGGAAGNATCCCCGGTTCCTTCGAGACGATCGAGCGTNTCGACGAACCTGTCGAGCCGTGCGCGCTCNGCTGACTTGAGCGCCCTGNCCTTGGGNTCAAGGACGATNCNNCCGTCCTCCAAAGTGAAAACCACTTCGCTGTTGGGCTCTATGCCGGCCAGTTCGCGAAGATCACGCGGAATGGTGACCTGACCTTTAGACGTAACCCGCATGGCACAAACTCACTCCAGTTGGAATGAGTAAGGAATATCCTTACAACCAGAACAAGTCAAGAACATTCGAGCAGCCGGTCGAAGTCTACTCCGCCGCCATGCGCCATGCCGGCGACGCGCGGTGGTGCGCATGACAGATTGCAATGGCAATCGCATCCGCCGCGTCATCCGTGTCGAACTCGGCGCGGGGCATGAGCACCTTGACCATCATCTGGATCTGCTTCTTGTCGCCGTGGCCGACGCCGATCACGCTCTTTTTCACGGCGTTCGGCGCATATTCGGCGACGCGCAAACCGGCACGGACCGGGACTACCATCGCGATGCCGCGGGCCTGGCCGAGCTTCAGCGTCGCTGTCGCGTCCTTGTTGACGAAGGTGTTTTCCACCGCGGCCTCGAACGGCTGGTAGGTGTGGATCACCTCTTCCAGACCCTCGAAGAGCTGGTGAAGCCGCGAGGCCAGATCGCGCTTTTCATCCGAACGAACGGTCCCGGAAGCAACGAAGCGCAACGAATTGCCGAGACTTTCGACAATCCCCCAGCCGGTGCGCCTGAGCCCCGGGTCGATACCAATGATGCGAATCGCTTCTGTCATGCCTGCACCCTAATTGTGTCGGCGCGAGCTTTCCATCGAAATGTGAACAAACAGGAAACGGATTTGAATGGCCGAGCGGGCTTTCACTCGCCACAGGCAGTTCCTACATTAACTGCTCATACGCGCCATCCCGCCAGAAGAGCTCCCGGAAGAACCTTTCATGACCGCATTCTCCATTCTCGACCTGTGCCCTATCATCGAGGGCTCCAACGCCGGCGAGGCGATCGCGGCCACCCGCGCCATGGCGAAGGCCGCGGAGGATGCCGGCTTCACGAGGTTCTGGCTGGCCGAGCATCACGGCATGGAAGGCATTGCCAGTGCGGCCACGTCGCTGGTCATCGCCGAGGCCGGACATGCGACCAAGTCGATCCGCATCGGCTCGGGCGGCGTGATGCTGCCCAACCATGCGCCGCTGGTGATCGCCGAACAGTTCGGTACGCTCGAAGCCATGTTCCCCGGNCGCGTNGATCTCGGCCTCGGACGCGCGCCCGGCACAGACATGAACACCGCCCGCGCACTGCGTCGCAACCTNGAAACAGGGGCCAACTCCTTCCCCAACGACATCATCGAGCTTCAGACCTATCTCGGCGACCGCCAGGAAGGTCAGCGCCTGATCGCNGTGCCCGGNATGGGCGCCAANGTGCCGATCTGGCTTCTCGGCTCGAGCCTCTATTCGGCGCACCTCGCCGGAGCGCTNGGNCTCCCCTATGCCTTCGCCTCGCATTTCGCGCCCGACCTGCTGGAAGAGGCGCTGCACATCTACCGCTCGAACTTTCAGCCCTCNGCNCAGCTCGANAAGCCCTACGTGATTGCCGCGGCCATGGGNGTNATGGCCGACACNGACGANGAAGCCGCNTNTCACTNCACCTCGGTGCAGCAGAACTTCGTCAACATGCGCCGCAACGCGCGCGGCAAGATGCCTCCGCCGCTCGAAACCATGGACGGGTTCTGGAACGAGATGGAAAAGATCGCCGTCGAGCACACGCTCCGCTATGCGGTTGTCGGCGGCCCCGAGACGGCAAGAGAAAAGATGAAAAGCTTCATCGACATGACCGGCGCCGACGAGATCATGCTGTCGATGCANATCTATTCACTCGAAGCACGACTGAAATCAGTCGAATTGTTCGGCAAGATGCGGGAGACGCTGTAGCCTCGCCACGTCCGCCGCTCTATCCTGCCGGGATCGCGACAGCTCACCGGCAGGAAGTTTACCCAATGGCCAGCTCACCGGCATTTCTGAANTTNTCCGAACAGCTCTCCGANNGCGTTGAACCACGGATTGTACTCTTCGGCGCCGGGCATGGCAGCACCTATCAAGGCAGTGACAGTTCCGGCCATGCGATGGCNCCNGANGCGATCCGGCAGGCAAGTCTNGANGACGCCGAACTCGTCACCCATTGGGATTTCGATCTCGGCGGACCGTTATTCAATGGCGGCCCCATCTCCTGCATCGACATCGGCNACCTGCCGCTNCAAACAAGCGATGGCGAGGCCAACAGGACNCTGATCGAACAAACGACACGCGANNTCCTNTCCAATCACGCGGTGCCAATTCTTTTGGGNGGCGACGATTCCNNCCCCATNCCTTTCCTNGCAGCCTTCGACGGCCANGGCCCTGTCTGGATCCTGCAGATCGACGCCCATATCGACTGGCGCGACGANGTGCATGGCTCGCGCTACGGCTATTCGAGCCCGATGCGGCGGGCAAGCGAAATGCCTCATGTGGCAGGCATGGTTCAGGTTGGCCTCAGGAGCGTCGGCAGTGCCCGTGTTGAGGAAGTCGAGGCCGCGCAGGCCTACGGCAGCCGGTTCGTGACCGCCCGTCAGGTTCATGCAGAAGGTGTGGAAGCGGCGCTCCGTCACATTCCGCAAGGTGCGAATGTGGTGATCACGCTCGACTGTGACGGCCTCGATCCGGCCATCATGCCCGGGGTGGCGGCCCGAACGCCCGGGGGCCTAAACTATACGCAGGTCATCGACCTGATCGCCGGAGTTGGGCAACGCGGCAGGATCGCCGGCTTCGATATCGTCGAACTCTACCCGCCAGCTGACGTCGATGGACTGTCCGCGCTGACCGCTGCCAGGCTGGTCGTCAATGCAATCGGCACGATCGTCCGTCAGGAATAGTCAGTCGACGAGAGTGCAGATTTCCAAGCCCGGACGTTTTGGCCTATAGTTGTCGTCGGGAGGAGATGCACGATGGCAGAGCTGTCAAAGCACATTGCGCGCGTAGTCGAGATCGCCAANGATCCGAGTGCTGCGGCTTCTTCTCCGCTGGCCGCCTCNTGGCGGCGCTCGCTCGACCATCACGGCCTCGATCCNGGACAGCGCGANGGTGTTCACCGCATCACCGAGACCGCCCTNTCNGANAAACGCAGCCTGGCGGAAGCGATGCTGCGGGTCGCCACGCCCAAACTCGACGCGCTGTTTCAGCTGGTCAGCAGTTCNGGNTGCGGCGTGCTTCTGACCGACGCAGAGGGCGTGGTGCTCGACATGCGGGTGGCCCTCAATGATCGCGGCATATTCGAGAATTGGGGGTTGGCCCCGGGTGCTGACTGGTCCGAGGCGTCCGAAGGCACGAACGGCATCGGCACCTGCATTACCGAAGCCCGGCGTGTGATCATCCACCGCAACGAACANTTTCATGCCCGCAACACGGCGATGAGCTGCATGGANGCACCGATCTTCGGNCCNGAAGGCGANCTGATCGGCGCGCTCGANGTCTCCTCTGCCCGNGCTGACCAGACCGANGCCTTCAANANGCTNATCGAGGCNATGGTCGCGCAAACNGCCCGCCAGATCGAAGTCGACAANTTNCGCGCGAGCTTNCCCANGGCGCGGTTCATCGTGGCNGACAGCGAAGGCAGCGATGCGGCCATGCTCNTGGCNGTCGACCAGAACGATATCGTGCTNGGCGCNACNCGCAGCGCCCGNAAGGCNTTCGGNNTNAAGCCGACCGGCNCNCTCAAGCCGCTTCCGGCNTCCGACTTGTTCGGCCGCGATGATGGTCCGACAGGGTTCGAAAAGGCTGAGCGCGCTGCTGTCATCCGGGCCCTCTCGCGGGCGGACGGCAATGTCTCGGAAGCGGCCCGCATGCTCGGAATCGGCCGCGCAACGCTCTACCGCCGCATGAAACGCCTCGCGATCGGCGAAAACGCTCCGGACCTGTCTCAATCCTGAGACAGGTTGCCCCGCGAGGCGTTCGCGCTGGGGCTGACTCCACCTCCTGACCTGACATTGTGCCTCCATTCCCGGTGGAGGACCGGGCTTTACAGGAGGAAATCCCATGAATGAGATGACCCGCATTGCGGTCGAGCATGTCTCGCCGTTCAAATCCCGCTACGACAATTTCATCGGCGGCAAGTTCGTGGCACCCGTGCGGGGGCGCTATTTCGACAACGTCACCCCGATCACCGGTGAAAAGGTCTGCGAAGTCGCCCGCTCGACGGCCGAAGACGTGGAACTGGCGCTCGATGCAGCGCACGCCGCCAAGGACGCGTGGGGCAAGACCCCGGCTGCCGAGCGCTCCAACATTCTCCTGAAGATCGCCGACCGGATCGAGGAAAACATCGACCTGATCGCGAGGGCGGAAACCTGGGACAACGGCAAGCCGATCCGCGAGACGACCGCCGCCGACATTCCGCTGTCTGTCGATCACTTCCGCTATTTNGCNGGCGTGTTGCGCGGCCAGGAAGGCGCGATGTCGGANATCGACAACGATNCCGTNGCCTATCACTTCCACGAGCCTCTGGGCGTCGTCGGNCAGATCATTCCNTGGAACTTNTCNGTCCTGATGGCNGCCTGGAAGCTGGCGCCGGCGCTNGC
The DNA here is from genome assembly GCA_002707605.1 of Hoeflea sp. GTDB lineage: Bacteria > Pseudomonadota > Alphaproteobacteria > Rhizobiales > Rhizobiaceae > Pseudohoeflea. The sequence continues at coordinate 225,247 of PANK01000004.1, read as the reverse complement.
NGCNGGAAACTGCATCGTTCTCAAACCGGCNGAACAGACCCCCGCCGCCATCATGGTGGTCGCCGAGCTCATTGCCGACCTTCTGCCTGACGGCGTTCTCAATATCGTCAACGGCATGGGCCCGGATGTNGGCGGCCCNCTCGCCCGGTCGTCGCGCATCGCCAAGATCGCCTTTACNGGCTCGACCGAAACCGGCCGCGTTATCATGAAGGCGGCGACCGAGAACCTCATCCCCGTCACACTCGAACTCGGCGGCAAATCGCCCAATATCTTCTTCTCCGACGTGATGGCAGAAGACGATGCCTTTCTCGACAAGGCCGTCGAGGGCTTCGTTCTCTTCGCCTTCAACCAGGGCGAGGTCTGCACCTGCCCGAGCCGCGCTCTCATTCAGGAAGATATCTACGAGGCCTTCATCGAGCGCTGCATCGAACGCGTGAAGGCGATCAAGCAGGGCGATCCGCGCGATATGGAAACCATGGTCGGGGCACAGGCGAGCCGGGAGCAGCAGGACAAGATCATGTCCTATCTCCGCATCGGTGTTGAAGAAGGCGCCCAGGTTCTCGTCGGCGGCGATGCGGCTCAGATGCCGACAGAGATCGCCGGTGGCTACTACATCCAGCCGACAATCCTCAAGGGCCACAACAAGATGCGTGTCTTCCAGGAGGAGATCTTCGGGCCGGTGGTTTCGGTCACGACTTTCAAGGATGAAGCCGAAGCGCTCGCGATTGCCAACGACACCATGTACGGCCTCGGCGCCGGCGTCTGGACCCGCGACGGCACCCGCGCCTATCGCTTCGGACGCGACATCGAGGCAGGCCGCGTCTGGGTGAACAACTACCACGCCTACCCCGCTCACGCGGCGTTCGGCGGCTACAAGCAGTCGGGCATCGGGCGCGAGAACCACAAGATGATGCTCGACCACTACCAGCAGACCAAGAACATGCTGGTCAGCTACAATCCCAACAAGCTCGGGTTCTTCTGAGAAAGTCCTCTCCCTGGCTCGCCCCTCGGGCCAGGGATCTCGGATGCCCGAAACGTCCGCCCAGGACGAGAAAAGCCGCCGGAGTTCCCCCGGCGGCTTTTCTGCGGCAAGACGAAGTCGGAAAAATCAGGCCGAGAGCTTGGCCATCGTTTCCTCATCGACCTCGAAATTGGCATAGACGTTCTGCACATCGTCATCATCGTCGAGAACGCCGATGAGACGGAACACGGACGCAGCCTTTTCCTCGTCGACCGGGGTGGTGGTCTGCGGCTTCCAGATGGCGCGGACGGATTCAGCTTCGCCGAGCTGCTCCTCGAGCGCTTTGGAGACGTCACCGATATCCTCGAAGGCACAGGTGATCGTGTGGCCTTCTTCGTCGGACTGCACGTCTTCGGCGCCCGCCATGATGGCAGCTTCCATCATCTCGTCGGCGGTCCCCTTGTCGGCGGTGTAGACGATCTCACCAACGCGGTCGAACATGAAGCCCACCGAACCGGTTTCGCCGAGGGCGCCACCGGACTTGGTGAAAGCGGCACGCACATTTGATGCCGTGCGGTTGCGGTTATCGGTCAGCGCTTCCACGATGACGGCAACACCGCCCGGGCCGTAGCCCTCGTAACGCACTTCATCGTAGTTCTCGCCGTCATTGCCGGCGGCCTTGGAGATCGCGCGCTGAATGTTATCCTTCGGCATGGACTGCGCCTTGGCGTTCTGGATCGCCAGACGCAGGCGCGGGTTCATGTCCGGGTCAGGGGCCCCCATTTTGGCAGCGACGGTGATTTCGCGCGCCAGCTTGGAGAAGATCTTCGACCGCACGGCGTCCTGCCGTCCCTTGCGGTGCATGATGTTCTTGAATTGTGAATGGCCTGCCATGTCGGTCCCGATGGTCTCGTTTTGCAATCGGCCCGCCTTATAAGCGCCTTGCCGTCATTCGTCCAGAAGGGGCGGCCGAAGAGCTTTGCGCCCCTGCCCATGTGCAGCATCCGATCACAACGCGGTGAGGTTGTCCGCGCAACGCTTTACCCATGGTCAGCTCTTGCTATCCTGCAACTTGCCGCCCGACAGGCCAGGTTCAGGAGACACGCCATGCATGCCCTCCTCTCAACCGCGATCACCGCCGCNGCCCTCTTCATGCTCGCCGAGAGCGGGACCGCCCGCGCGCANGACAGCATTCCGCAAGTCAGCCAATGCATGGCACTGGCNCAGGCCCTGCCNGGCGCAACCTATGCNGACCTTACCCCTGAGATGCCCCTTCCGGTCNGTCAGGCGGCNGGACCCGGCGAGGTTCACATCCGCTACGCGTCGCATTCGACCTATGTCATCACCACGCCCGCCGGCGTGACGATTGCGACCGACTTCAGCGATTGGTCGAGTGGCGGATATGTTCCCCGCGTCGCCACGATGAACAAGGCNCATTCGAGCCATTTCACGCTGACGCCCGATGAGGGGATCGAATATGTACTTCCGGGCTGGGGCTCAGAGGCCCAGCCCGCAGACCACGACCTCGTTGTCGATGATGTCTACATCCGCAACGTCACCACCGATATCCGCGCCTACGGGGCGATGGAAGCGGACGCCAATTCGATCTTCATCTTCGAGGTCGCCGATCTCTGCATCGGCCATCTCGGCCACCTGCACCATCCGCTCGAGGACACGCACTATGCGAAAATCGGACGGCTCGACATCGTCATGGTCCCCGTCGATGGCGGACTGACGCTGAGCCATTCNGCCATGACGGACATNCTCAAGCGGCTGCATACCTCGATCGTCCTGCCCATGCACCGGCGCGGCCGACCGCTCTCGCAGTTCATCACCATGATGGGCGATGGTTTCGAGACCGATTACCGGCTGGATGACGGTTTCACGGTGTCACTGAGAACCCTGCCGCGCCGCCCGACGATAATCGTGCTACAGGGTGTGTGAACAACACAGGGAGCGGACATGAGCGGGGACGAAAAATCTCAAGAAGGCGTTTGGGGACCACCACGCCGTGGTGTAGCAGGCAAGACCGGCACTCACCAGATCGTATTCAAGAACGGCGCAGTGGTGACACTTCCGAAAACCAAGCTGTCTTTCACGCAGCCCGGGAATTTCCCNAAATTTGCGGCCACCATGGGCCAAGGTGGCGATCAGCGCGTCAGTTGGGGCGGCGATGGAAAAGAAATCGACCCGGCCGACATTGTGGCGATCTTTCGGATCGATGAGGATCTCAACAGCTGACGCGCGAAGAAGCGGCGATCAGTTCCAGAACTCCGGAACGGTCTCGCTCAGGCGCGGACCGATCCGGAGCGGCGCGATCTTTTCGGCAAGGCCCGTGCGATCGGAAATTTCGACACCGACGCCGCAGATCGTGGCCGGGCCGTTCGCGGCCTCGAACTTTCCCTTGGAAAGACGGGTGATGAACCGGTTGAGAGGCTCTTCCTTGTCCATGCCGAGCGAGGAATCATAGTCGCCGCACATGCCGGCATCCGACATGTAGGCGGTNCCTCCGTTCAGGATCATNGCGTCNGCNGTCGGCACATGGGTGTGGGTACCGACGACGAAGCTCGCACGNCCATCGACNAAATGGGCAAAGCACATCTTTTCGGACGTCGCTTCGGCATGGAAATCGAAGACCACGGCATCGGCCTGCTCGCCGAGCGGGCATGCGTCGAGGATTTTTTCGCCGCATCCGAAAGGATCATCGAGATCGGGATGCATGAAAACACGGCCCATGATGTTAGCGACGAGAATACGCGCGCCATTGCGGGCGGTGATAAGGTTGGAGCCGCGACCGGGCGTGCCGTCCGGGAAGTTCGCCGGACGCAGGAAGGTATCGTAGCGCTCGGCGAAACCCAAAGCTTCGCGCTGGTCGAAGACGTGATTTCCGGTGGTCACCACGTCTGCGCCCGCATCGATCGTCTGTTTGAAGATATCCTCGGTGATACCGAACCCGCCGGCGGCATTTTCGCCATTGACGATCACGAAGTCGAGCTTGAGATCCTTGATCAGCCCCGGAAGCTTGTCGAAGACCGCATTGCGGCCCGAGCGACCGACCATGTCGCCCAGAAACAGAAGTCTCATGTCTCGTCCTAACCTTTTTAGGGAATTCTCTATACCCCTGTCGGAAATGAACGCAAACCTGTCTCCGTGATCAATTCGTCGAGCGGAACGTCGTGATCTTCTGCAGGAATGGCGTCGATCGCCTGGGTTTCGAAAGCTGTCCCGATCAGCCGGACAGTGCGCCCTTTCGCCTTGAGGCGCGCGATCGCCCGGTCGTAATGCCCGGCACCGTAGCCCAACCTGTTCCCAACCGGATCGAACCCCGCAAGCGGCATCAGCATGATGTCTGGATCGAGCACGTCAGCGTCTGCGCCGGGCCCTATNGTGCCGAAACCGGTATCGACCAGTTCGACGCCGCGCACGAAATCACGGAATACGATCGTCTCGCGATCGAGGACGACAGGCAGGCAGAGCCGCGCACCGCGATCGCGCAACGCAGCCATGAGCGGCCTGAGATCCGGCTCCGAGCGGATCGGCAGGAAACCGGAGATAACGGTGCCGGGATCGAATGAAATGTGCGCCACCGCGTCCGCCATGGCGAGGCTCTTCTCGATGCGCTCCGAAACAGCGAGCGCGTCGCGGCGCGCCAGCACCTGCTTGCGCAATTCCCTCTTCGCCGCCTTGCTTCCATCGTACATGAAGTTCCTCCGGATCGGTATTGCGGAGGTGTGCGACGACAGCTTCGGGCTGTCAACGTCCGGCAATGAGGACTGAAGGGACCAGGGTTCGAAAGAGGCTAGGTCCGAGGTTGCGCCTCGACGCCCTTGAGGAATATTGAAATGGCGAGCTTTCGCCGATCTGCCTTGTCCTCGGTATCCTCCAGGGTGGCATCCGGATCGAGCAATAGTCGCAGTGGGCTCTCGAGCGCCATGTCGGTCAGAAGGACCGCATGGTCGCGCGCGTCCGATACGGCTATGGCCAGCCCGCCGCGCCTGATCTCGGCCACGAGTTCATTCTCGACCATGTCGTAAAGGCGCCCCATGCAGACGAGGTGGATCTGCCGGCCAAGAGATGGATAGTCACGTGCCGACGAAATGACTGCGCGCAACATCTCCACCGATTGTCGTGCCGAAGTTCTGGGAAGATTGAAGGTGAAAAGCTCTTCCAGCCGCTGAGCGAGAGAGAGTTCTTTCTGCGCCGGGGTCAGCGGGGCCAGCATGAGCTGGGAGCGACGTACGAGACACTCTGCGAAAAGCGCCTCCCGACTTTCAAAAACTTCGTAGACAGTGCGTTTGGACATACCCGCGCGTTTGGCGACGGCATCCATGCTCGTGCGCGTAAGCCCGCACTCGACCATGAAATCCTCGACCGCGTCGAGAATAAGATCCCGGCGCTCCTCGGCTTCCATCTGCAGCGGCCGTCCCTTCCGGACAGCCCTTTCACCATCGCACCCGCCTGCGCAATTCATGGTAAGATCTTGTGCCTCCTGATTTCACATTGCATCGCACAAATCGCTTTACAAAACTACCCCGTTTTCTTATTTGTAGGTCACAAATTTCAGAAATCTCCCGCCTCCCGGAGCTCAATAATGCATATTCGCCCCTTGTCCGCGCGGCTCGCCGCCGTCGCCATGGCCACTCTCTTTGTCTCGTCTCCGGTCCGCGCTCAACAGGCAGGCGGCGAACGGCCGCCGCAGGCCGTGACCGTCGTCACGCTGAAAGCGCAAGACACCACCCTGACCTCCAATCTTCCCGGCCGCGTCGCAGCCTCGCGCACTGCCGAAGTCCGGCCGCAGGTGTCAGGCATCATCACCGAGCGGCTTTTCGAGGAAGGTTCAGCGGTCAAGAAGGGTGACGTTCTCTACAAGATCGACGCGGCAAGCTACGAAGCATCGGTCGCCGCCGCCAGGGCAAGCCTGGCGCAGGCAGAGGCGACTTTGGAAAACGCAAAGCGCGAAGCGGATCGCCAGCAGGCGCTCCTCGATCGTTCGGTGGTATCGCAGCAGGAAGTCGACAGCGCCGATTCCGCGCGCCAGACGGCAGCCGCCGCAGTCCAGGTCGCCGAAGCCAAGAAGCTTTCCGCGGAAATCGATCTCGAACGCACGACAATTCGTGCGCCTCTCGACGGTACGGCCGGCTTCAGCCAAGTCACTCAGGGTGCCCTTGTCACCTCCGGCCAGGGCACCGCGCTCACCACGATCCGTGCGCTCGACCCTGTCTATGTCGACGTCACCCAGTCCTCGGCCGAAATTCTCGCATGGCGCCGCAATGGGGGCGGCTATGAAGACACCAACATCGACGAAACAGTCACATTGCACCTCGCCGACGGCAGCGAATACGAGCATACCGGCAAGCTGTCCGCAGCCGAGCCTTACGTGAACGAGCTCACAGGTGTGGTGGTGCTGCGTCTCGAATTTCCCAATCCCGAGGAGCTTCTTCTGCCGGGCATGTATGTGCAGGTGGAAATGCCTCAGGGTGTCCTCAAGGATGCGATCCTCGTGCCGCAGGAAGGCGTGACCCGCGACCGTCGCGGCCAGCCGATCGCCATGATCGTCAATGCCGACAACAAGGTCGAACAGCGCCAGCTCACAATCCGGCGCGACCAGGGCAACCAGTGGGTCGTGACCGACGGTCTTTCGGCCGGCGACAAGCTGATCGTTGCGGGCTTCCAGAAGATTGCCCCAGGCGCAACAGTCACCCCGGAGGAGCGCACCTCCGAAACCGAAGCTCCGGCTGAACCGGAAAAAGCTGCTGCGGACAAGTCCGCGGCCGCTGAGTGAACTGAAGAAGCCGGAGCAGCATAATGGCGCGTTATTTTATCGACAGGCCCGTTTTCGCGTGGGTCATCTCGATCCTCATCATGGGGATCGGCCTGTTGTCGATCCTCACCCTTCCGATTGCCCAGTACCCGGAGATCGCACCGCCTTCGGTCAGCATTTCGGCGAATTACCCCGGCGCGTCCGCTGAGACGGTCGCCAATACGGTCACCCAGATCATCGAGCAGCAGATGACGGGCCTCGACGGCATGCGTTACATGTCTTCCAGTTCGACCTCGGCAGGCACCGCCTCGATCACATTGACCTTCGAAACCGGTACCGACCCTGATACTGCGCAGGTGCAGGTCCAGAACAAACTTGCCCAAGCCACGGCGCTTCTGCCTGAAACCGTGCAGCGCCAGGGCGTGCGGGTCCAGAAGTCGTCCTCCTCCTTCATGATGGTGATCGCACTGATCTCGGAAGATGGACGCCTCGACCAGGCAGACCTGTCGGACTACATGAACTCGAACCTCGTGGATACGTTCAGCCGTATTACGGGCGTGGGCGGCGTGCAGGTCTTCGGTGCACAATACGCCATGCGCATCTGGCTTGATCCAGCCAAGCTCTCCGCATTCGAAATGACCCCTTCCGATGTGGTTTCGGCCGTTTCATCGCAGAACGCCCAGATCTCCGCCGGCGCATTCGGCACCCTGCCAGCGGTGGACGGCCAGCAACTCAACGCCACAATCACCGCACAGTCGCTTCTTTCGACACCGGACGACTTCCGCAACATCGTGCTTCGCGCGGAAGCGGATGGCGGCCTCGTTCTTCTGCGCGATGTTGCGCGCGTGGAGATTGGCGCCGAGAACTATTCCACCATCGCCCGTTTCAACGGCAAGCCGTCTTCGGGTATGGCGATCCAGCTCGCCACGGGCGCCAACGCGCTCGACACCTCGGAACTTGTTAAAGCGAAAATTTCCGAGTTCGAGCAGTACTTCCCGGAAGGCGTGAGCTACGTCATCCCCTATGACACGACCCCGTTCGTCCAGATCTCGATCGACGAGGTGGTCAAGACGCTGATCGAGGCAATCGTTCTCGTCTTCTTCGTGATGCTTCTGTTCCTGCAGAACATCCGTGCGACCCTGATCCCGACCTTCGCGGTTCCGGTCGTCATTCTCGGCACTTTCGGGGTGTTGGCGCTCGCAGGCTTCACGATCAACACGCTGACCATGCTGGCCATGGTGCTCGCCATCGGCCTTCTCGTCGACGATGCCATCGTGGTGGTGGAAAACGTCGAGCGCATCATCGAGGAAGAAGGGCTCTCGCCGCGCGAGGCCACCCGCAAGTCGATGGGACAGATCACCGGCGCCCTGATCGGCATCGCGCTCGTTCTTTCCGCCGTGTTTGTTCCCATGGCCTTCTTCGGTGGTTCGACCGGCGTGATCTACCGACAGTTTTCGATCACCATCGTCTCGGCCATGCTGCTCTCCGTCGTCGTGGCCTTGACACTGACGCCGGCGCTCTGCGCAACACTTCTGCGCACCAAGGACGCCAGCCATACCAAGCGTGGTCCGTTCGGACTCTTCAACCGCGGTTTCGACAAGGTCACCGGCGGTTACGGAAGCACGGTCGGCTTTGTCGTCCGTCGCCCCTTCCGCGTCGGCATTCTCTACCTCGCGCTCGGCGGCACGGTCGTCTGGTTGTTCATGCAGACCCCGACCGGGTTCCTGCCTGACGAGGACCAGGGCATCATGCTCACCCTCATCCAGGCGCCGACCGGTGCCACGGCCGAACGGACGCTCGAGGTCGTCAAGGATGTTGAGAACTACTTCCATACCGCCGAGGCGGAAAACGTCGAATCCACGTTCGGCGTCGTCGGCTTTTCCTTCTCGGGCCAGGGCCAGAACATGGGTCTCGCCTTCGTGCGCATGAAGGACTGGGAGGAACGCCCGCGGCCGGACCAGAGCGTTCAGGCTGTTGCCGGACGTGCCTTCGGGGCATTCTCGCAGATTCGCGATGCCATGGTCTTCCCGGTCGTCCCCCCGGCTGTGGTGGAACTCGGCAACGTCTCGGGCTTCGACTTTTACCTTCAGGCGCAGGGCAACCAGACGCATGAACAGCTGCTACAGGCCCGCAACCAGCTTCTCGGCATGGCCGCGCAAAGCCCCTTGATTGCGTCGGCGCGTCCCTCGGGGCTGGAGGATGCGGCTCAGTTCAATCTCGACATCGACTGGCGGGCTGCCGGAGCAATGGGCGTTTCGCCCACAAATGTCGGCAACCTGCTGCAGATTGCCTGGGCCGGTCAGTACGTCAACGACTTCAACGACAACGGCCGCATCAAGCGTGTCTACGTCCAGGGTGAGGCGGAATCGAGAGCCACGCCCACGGATCTGCGGAAATGGCGCGTCCGGAATGCCAATGGCGATCTTGTCCCGTTTGCCAACTTCACCTCCGAGAGCTGGCAGTTCGGGCCGCAGGGCCTCAACCGCTATAACGGCATTCCGGCGATGCAGATCCAGGGCAGCCCCGCACCGGGTGTGACCACCGGCGAGGCAATGGCCGAAATGGAACGTCTCGTCGCTCAAATTCCCGGCGGTTTTTCGCTCTCCTGGACGGGTCTTTCGCTGGAAGAGCGTGAGTCGGGCGGTCAGGCACCGCTTCTCTATGCGCTGTCGCTGGCGGCGATCTTCCTTTGCCTGGCGGCTCTCTATGAAAGCTGGGTAATTCCGATCGCGGTCATGCTCGCCATGCCGATCGGTGTCCTCGGAACGCTTGTTGCCGCCCATCTCGGCGGTTTCGAAAACGGCGTGTTCTTCCAGGTGGGTCTGCTGACCGTGATCGGTCTGACAGGCAAGAACGCGATCCTGATCGTGGAATTTGCCCGCGACCGTTTCGAGGCTGGCGAAAGCCTGCTTCATGCGACCATCGAAGCCGCCCGTCAGCGCTTCCGGCCGATCATCATGACCTCGATGGCCTTCACGCTCGGCGTGCTGCCGCTGGTGCTTTCGACCGGTGCCGGTTCGGGCGGTCGTACGGCCGTGGGCTCGGCCGTTTTCGGCGGCACCGTCTCGGCAACATTGCTCGGCGTTGTCTTCGTGCCGCTGTTCTTCGTGATGATCCAGCGGCTGTTCAATCGCAAGATGGTTCGCGAGCACGAAGGAAAAACCGCTCCGGCACCCGCCGAATAGACGGGGCTCGCCGAACAAAAAGCAGAAGGGCCGTCCGGATAACCGGGCGGCCCTTCTGCTTTATGCCCTCAAGGGGCGCAATGTCGTGCAAACATTGGAGTACGATCCACGGCGACCGATGGACGTTTACGATCCCGGGAAGCCTACAATGTAGGTGGGTGCCGTGTGTCCAGGCCCACGAGCCCGGACAGGGACAGCTCCCTAAGGATCGAGTAAGGCCCCGGGGATTGAGTATCCTGTCGGGAAGCGCAGATCGTGATCCCTATATAGGTGATCCCCGCTCCCGCGCCAATGGGGGAACAGATCCTCTCCCGGCCATTTAGAAGAGCGGACATATGCGGCTCCGATCAGTCATTTAGACGTCCAGACCCTCATTTTTCACCCGACCGGGTGATTGAGGACGCCGACCTTGCGTCAGAAAGTCCTGTGCGGGGAGCGGCGAAGCAACTCCTGTTTCATCTCCGGCCAAAGCCGGAACCGGACCGGTTGACTCACCGGCGCGCGGGCCTCCGTGCCGGGAGACGCTGGCTGTTGGTCAATCGATCAGTCATTCGGGGCCTTTGGATTACAAGATGCAAAGCGACAAGATTCTGGCGACAGCACTTCTTTTGGGCCTCGCGCCGATACTTGCCGGCTGCAACACGGCCGGAGGTGGCGGCGCCGGTGGTGGTGGAGGCGGCACGACCGGCCCGACCGGAACATTACCCGTCACAGGCATGGGCAAGGCACTCGCCTTCCGGGCCAAGTCGACAAACACATCCGACGTGAACACATACACCGGACTTCCGCAGTCCTCTCAGCAGCTTGCCGGCGCCAAGATCCTGGACAAATCGGCCCCGGGCGGCATCGAGTTCACCGCCTCGGCAGACGCAAACCCCGATCCGGACAACTACTACAAAGATAAGGGAGCGTTGATCTCCGCTTCCACCACCGACACCCTGGAAGGTGGAACCCAGATTGCAGGAATGACCAAGGCGGAAGGTGCCGTCTATTTCGAAAACGGCAACTTCGGCGATCCTCAGGTGAGCGATGCCAATTCCAATCTTTCGGCCGTGGGCGTCTACAACAACTATAAAGATGGCGTATTCGTAGAGCAGCTCGTCCTCAAGCACGGCACGACAATTCGCTATTCGGAAGCGGTCGATGGCGCGGACGAAGCAGTCTATGCAGTCGGCTTCATCGGCGACAAGACGATGAACATGCCGCAATCGGCGAAAGCTACCTACAAGGCGTTCCATGAGGGCGGGGTGTCGCAATATGACAACGGCACCGAAATGGCCCAGATGGGTCTGCGCGGCGGCACTGTCGAACTCCTCGCCGATTTCGACAACGGTACCGTCAAAGGCGGAATCAAGGACGCCCAGCTTCTGACCTATCGCGACGGCTCGGAAGTGGTGTTGAACAACAACATCACCGGCCTTGCCATCGACGCGAATATCACAGGCTCCGAATATGCCGGCACGGCGCAACTGGTGGATACCGCCGGCAATGGTGTCGGCACGACCACCTACAATGAATCGCTCGGCGGCTTCTTCGGTGACGGCGCTGCAGAAACCATGGCGGCCTACGTCATCGAGGGCAATGCAGAGCTCGACGGCGCAAACCGCGATTACATCATGTCCGGCACGTTTGGCGGTGTGAAACAGTAATCGGCCGGATCGCCAATGATGAGAAATCGAATGACCCGCGTATCAGGGTATTCAAACGCAACCCGGGCGGCTCTTTTGCCGCTCGGAATTGCGCTTTTCATGGCGTTTGCGACTCCGGCAAGCAGCGTTGAACACGCTTTCGCGCAAGCGGAGAAACAGGTAAGCGCCGGTGATTACGAAGCGGCCGAAGCCATACTCACATCAAACCGCTTCAGCGGAGCCGAGGCACTCTCGGCGGCCTATCTTCTTTCGGTCGTCTATGCACGCACGGGACGATTGGCCGAGGCCGAAACGCTCCTTAGAAACATTCTGGAACGCGAGCCCGAACTGGATGCCGTGCGCTATGAACTGGTGAAGGTTCTCGCAACCGCGGGAAAGCGGCAAGCCGCAGGCTTTCACATCAACCGGCTCGCCGATGCGACAGATCTCGCCGAGGACCGCGACAGGCTGCAACAGCTTTCCCGACGGATCGGCACGACGGAGGGCTTCTCGCTGTCCGGATATTTCTCGCTTGCACCGTCCACAAATATCAACGACGGCACGACGCAGTCGACGATCATGATCGGTGGCCTGCCGTTCCAGATAAATGGAAGTGCGAAGGAAACCTCCGGTGTCGGGATCAAGGCGGGGATGGTAGCAAGCTACGCCCACGCTATCAACGAGAACACTACGGCCTACGTTTCGGCGACCGCCGGTCTGACCGACTATTCCAACTCGGCCTTCGACACACAGTTCATCGAAGGCCGAGCCGGCGTGCGACGCAATCTTCTGCGAACGAACCTTCTGGCCGAAGTCATTGTGGACCGCCAGTTCAAGAACCGCGAAGCCGACAGCACCGGTTACGGCATCAGGCTCAACGGGCGCTGGAATATCGCCAAGGGCTGGTGGCTGTCTGCGGAGGTCAGCCAGATGGAACGGATCTACGACAAGGATCCGAGAGCCGACTCGAGCACGACGAAATCGACGACATCAGTCCGCCGCGCTTTCCGCAACGGCATTGCCGTCACGCTTGGCGGCACCTTTGAACACCAACGTGTGCCGGACCGGCCATGGAACGCCTTTCAGGGCGCGAGCGGCTTCGTGGGCTTTGAAACCCCGTTGGTCGCGGGCATCCGCATGACATCGAGCCTCAGGCTCGGGCAAAACCGGTACGAAGCGAATTTCCCTGGCGTCAACGTGAGGCGCGAGGACAACATCCTGATCGCGAAGGGCTCCTTTCAGAAGGACAATTTCGCAATCGCCGGCTTTTCGCCGGTCGTGACGATCACCTACGAAGAACAGAAGAGCAATGTCGCCTTCTATGACTACTCGAGCACGGGAATGGAGCTGACCTTTACAAAGGCTTTCTGACAGAATTGAATTTTTATTCTTCCGGAAACATTGATGCGATTATAAGGTTCGGTGGAAGCTGGGACGGATCGCTTTCCGTAAGAGTTGGGGCAAGGGCATAACGAATGGAATCCGTCGAGGGGGCGGCGCTTCCGCGCACGATCGAGGCAATTTACTCCTATTTCAATGGCGAGCAGGAGTTCACCGAACTCATGCGCGATCTCGAGGCATTCCTGACGGTCGGTCCCGGTCAGCCGGTTTTCAGCGGAGAGCTCGAAAGTCATTTTCGCATCGCCAACGAACTGGCCCGCACGCTCTCGCCGGGAGCGGAATTCCGCTACAAGATGCTGGTGGAAGGCCCCGCTCTGAAGCTGGTGTTCGACCGCGCGCTCCGCGTCGTCGCGCAATCGGAATCCGCCCGTTCCAACTATGGCGACCTTGACAGTTTGGGCGTTTCGCTGCGCGAGCCGTTTCCCGAAATGCGCGCGGGCAGCTCGGTCAACGATATCGGCCGGGCGCGAAAGATACTGCTCGACCAACTGACGGGCCCGGTCACCGCGGCAGTCATCGCACTGTTTGCCCGTGACCCGGACGAATTCGCCGCTGAAACCGACGGCGAGATGCGTAGCTTCGTCCGTCTGCCCGAAGATGGCGGATTTGTCTCACTTTCACGTTTCCGCACGCCTGATGTGGTGACGGTGACCTTGCCGGCTCCCAACTGGGGCGAACATATCGCCGAAATGCTCAGACGCAGTCTCGGTCTCTCCCGCTCGGAAACCGAAGTCCTCGAGCTCATGCTCGTCGGTCGGTCGAATGTGGAAATTTCAAAGGAACGTCACCGCTCCATCGATACGGTGAAGAGCCAGACGCAATCGATCTTCCGAAAGCTCGGCGTTGCCTCTCGCGTCGAGGCCGTCCAGGTCATAAAGGACATTACCAGTCTGGCGGCACTGTCGGGTGCGCCACCACCTGCGGCCGTCGCGCTCAGCAGGGCCAAGCGCGACATCACCTTTGCCCACGATCCTTCCGTCTGGAAGGTTGAGGAAATCGACGGGCGAGACGTCGGCTATGTCCACTATCCCGCCGAAAGCCCGGCGAAAGAGCCGGGCCGCAGCGTCATCCTTTTTCACGGTCTCCTTCAAGGGCCCGAACTCTCCGACAGAACGCAGCACGCGTTTCGCCGCGCCGGCTACGAATTGATCGGCGTTTCCAAGCCCGGCTATGGTGCTACGGCACGTACGCCGCGTGACGGCGACTTCTTGCGGACGGCCCTTGATGACGCACACGCGATCGCCCGCAAGCTGCGGCTGAACAAACCCATTCTTCTCGGCCATCTCTTCGGCGGCCACGCGGCGATTGAATATGCCGCCCGTTGGCCAGACGAAGTTTCGGGGATTGTTTTCTGCTCGACCTATTTCCCGCTGCAGATCGCCGACCATCTGGTTCCGATCGGCGCGGTTCAGAAACTCGCCATGTCCTCGGGTCTGACGTCGTGGGCGGCCCATCAGTTCATCGCCCATACCGGCGTGGCCTATCTTCGTTATGGCGGGGCGCAGCGCTATCTCGCAGCCCTTTCCGAGCGGTCGCCCGCCGACCGGAAGGCAATGGAGGATTTCGACATCCGCTCACTCCTTCACGCCGGGGTTCGCCACGTGAGCATCTCCGGCGCCACGGCTTTCCTGGCGGATACGGCCGCAAGCCGGCACGACTGGAGTGGCCTGCTGCGGGAGATCAGGAAACCATGTGTCATGCTCCATGGCGACAGCGACCCGGCGGTCAATCCGCAGATCGCCCGCATTGCCGCCCGGATGATCCCTGATTGCCGCTATGAGGAACTGGAGGATACCGGACAGCAGCTTTTGCACATGGTGCCGGAGAAGCTGGTCGCCGCTTTCGACGAGATCAGGGGACGATCCGGCTAGCGCCAGACTTGCTAGCTGTTGAGCTTCTGTGCAATCGCCTCGATGCGACCGGTGACCTCGGTCAACGCAACAGCCAGATCGCTGTCGGTTTTCTCGGCTTTCGTCAGCGCATTGTCGCGGGTTTTCTTGAGCGTCTCGAGTTCCGCTTCAAGACCGCGCAGCTTGGACTGCACCTCGTGCAGTTCGTCCATGACCATGATACCCGACATCACAGTCAAACGCAGATCGCCGATTTCGCCGAATTGCGATTTGAGGTGGCTGACATAGCGGTCGAAACGGCCGGCGAGATCGGTCAGGTGATCTTCCTGCCCCTCCTCACAAGCCATCCGGTAGGCTTTTCCATCAATGTTGACCGTGACCTGTGCCATGCCCTAATCCCGAAAGCGAAACTCAGCGGTCAAGAACCGCGCGAATGGTCTCCATTGCCGTGACCAACCGACGCGAGACCTCGCGATTGGCTTCTTCGAGCCGGTTCGAGCGGTTCTCGGACTGGTCGAGTTCCTGCGCGAGACGCGACCGGTCCTCAAGCATGCGGGACAGCTCCGCGGCCGCTTCCTCCGCATTGCGGCTGCTCTCGGCACGTCTCTCGACGGCACTTTCCAGCTTTTCCAACGCGCTATTCAGCGAATCCAGCGCCGTTTTCACTGTCTTCTCACTGCTTATCATGGGCGTCCCGGGCAGACGGTCGCGGCCGAATCGCTTTTAAGACCGTGGTTTGCATCGATTACCTTATTCATCGCTGAAAGCCAGCGTCAACAAAGCCTGACCGCTGTCCCCAATCTGTGCCGCAGCGAGACGCCGCTTTTGCGGCCCCTGCGTCAAAACTCGGTATCGAAAAGCCTGCCGGGAACCCTATAATAGCGAACTTCACGGAGCGGGAAGCAAACTAGCGTGGCAGTTCAAAGCACCTGCCGATTTGTTGACTCCGGTGCGGCACCTGCTATGTGTTCGCCGCTCTTACAGTCCTTCGGGGAAAGACCTGTGATGGGTGCCCGGGAGGATTCAAGTCACAACAGGAAGCAGAAGGCTGATTGCATGGCTTCACGCGAAAAACACGACCGGATGGCCAATGCGATCCGGTTTCTGTCCATGGACGCAGTCCAGCAGGCAAACTCCGGACACCCTGGCCTCCCCATGGGCGCAGCGGATATCGCAACCGTCCTTTTCACCCGATACCTGACGTTCGACGCCAAGAAGCCCAACTGGGCTGATCGCGACCGTTTCGTGCTTTCGGCCGGTCACGGCTCGATGCTCCTGTACTCGCTGCTCTATCTCACGGGCTACGACGATATCTCCATCGAGGATATCAAGAATTTCCGCCAGCTTGGCGCACCGACCGCCGGTCACCCGGAATATGGTCACGCAGCCGGCATCGAGACGACGACCGGCCCGCTCGGCCAGGGTATCGGCAACTCGGTCGGCATGGCGATCGCCGAAGCGCATCTTCGCGCCGAGTTCGGCGAAGACCTCATGGATCACTATACCTATGTGCTCGCAGGCGACGGCTGCCTGATGGAAGGCATCAGCCAGGAAGCGATTTCGCTGGCGGGCCACCTCAAGCTCAACAAGCTCATCGTCTTCTGGGACAATAACGGCATCTCGATCGACGGACCGGTAACACTCTCGGATTCCACCGATCAGCTTGCGCGCTTCGCAGCCTCCGGCTGGAACACGATCGACATCGACGGCCACGATCCCGAAGCGATTGCCAGCGCCATCGAGACCGCGCAGAAATCCGACAAGCCGACGTTCATCGCCTGCAAGACGACCATCGGCTTCGGCGCACCGACCAAGGCCGGCACCAAGTCCGCCCACGGCTCGCCACTCGGCCCGGACGAAATCGCTGCCACCCGCAAGGCGCTCGGCTGGGAAGCCGAAGCCTTTACCGTTCCGTCTGACGTTCTCGACGCCTGGCGCCTCGCCGGCCTGCGCTCCGTCAAGGAACGGAAGGCATGGGAAGCCCGTTTGGCCGAAGCCCCGTCGGAGACCCGCGTCTCCTTCGAACGCCGCTTCTCGGGCGAAGTCCCCGGCGGCCTCGATGCAGCGATCGCCAAGCACAAGAAAAAGCTCTCGGAAGACAAGCCGAAGGTTGCCACCCGCAAGTCGTCGCAGATGGCACTCGAAGTCATCAACGGCGTTGTGCCGGAAACGATCGGCGGTTCGGCCGACCTGACCGGCTCGAACAATACCGACACAAGCCAGACCAAGCCGCTGTCCGCCGACAATTACGGCGGCCGCTTCATTCATTACGGCATCCGTGAACACGGTATGGCGGCTGCGATGAACGGCATGGCGCTTCATGGCGGCGTGATCCCCTATTCGGGCGGCTTCCTGATCTTCTCGGACTATTGTCGTCCGTCGATCCGCCTTGCCGCGCTGATGGGCATCCGCGTCATCCACGTCCTGACCCATGATTCCATCGGCCTTGGCGAAGACGGTCCGACCCACCAGCCGGTCGAGCACATGGCAGCACTCCGGGCGATCCCGAACCTCGTCATGTTCCGTCCCGCCGACGCGGTGGAAACCGCTGAGTGCTGGCAGCTGGCGCTGGAAATGCAGACGCGTCCGAGTGGCCTGGCGCTGACCCGCCAGAATCTGCCGACCGTGCGCGAGGAGCACACCGAGGAGAACCTGTCCGCTCTCGGCGCCTATGACCTGATTTCGTCAAGCGATGCGGACGTCACGATCTTCGCCACGGGCTCTGAAGTCTCGCTCGCCGTTGAAGCCAGCGAAAAGCTCGAATCCAAGGGCATCGCCACGCGCGTCGTTTCGGTTCCGAGCTTCGAACTCTTCGAAGATCAGGACGACAACTACAAGGCAGCGATCCTGGGGAATTCGAAGGTCAAGATTGCCATCGAAGCCGGCATTCGCATGGGCTGGGACCGCTTCATCGGGACCGACGGCATCTTCATAGGCATGAATTCCTTCGGCGCCTCCGGCCCGGCTGAGGAACTCTTCGAACATTTCGGCATCACCGCCGATGCAGCCGTTGCCGCGGCTGAAGCGAAACTCAAGGCCAGCGCCTGATCATCCGGATCAGGCGCGCTTCTGACAGAGCGAACAAGGAGCACTGCATATGGCAACTCGGATAGCGATCAACGGTTTCGGACGTATCGGCCGCAACGTCGTGCGCGCGATCTACGAATCGGGTCGCAAGGACATCGACGTGGTCGCGATCAACGATCTCGGCCCGGTCGAAACCAACGCACACCTGATGCGCTTCGATTCCGTCCACGGCCGCTTCCCCAAGGAAGTCACCGTTGATGGCGACACCATCAAGATCGAAGGCGGCGACAGCTTCAAGGTCTTCGCCGAGCGCGACCCCAAGAACCTCCCCTGGGGCGATCTCGACATCGACATCGTGATGGAATGCACCGGCATCTTCACCGCGCGTGAAAAGGCCGCCCTTCATCTCGAAGCCGGCGCCAAGCGCGTTCTCGTCTCGGCTCCGTCCGCGGGTGCCGACAAGACCATCGTCTATGGTGTGAACCACGATACGCTGACCAAGGACGATCTCGTCGTCTCCAATGCATCGTGCACCACCAACTGCCTGGCCCCGGTCGTGGATGTCCTGCACACCGCCTTCGGTATCGAGCGCGGCATGATGACCACCATCCACTCCTATACCGGCGACCAACCGACGCTCGACACCATGCACAAGGACCTTTACCGGGCCCGTGCCGCTGCCATGAGCCAGATCCCGACCTCGACCGGTGCCGCCAAGGCCATCGGCCTCGTGATCCCGGACCTCAAGGGCAAGCTCGACGGTATCTCGGTCCGCGTGCCGACCCCGAACGTCTCGCTGGTGGATTTCAAGTTCATCGCCAAGAAGGACGTCACGCCGGAACAGATCAACAACGCGCTGATCGAAGCCGCCGACGGCCGTCTGAAGAATGTTCTGGGCTACACCCATCACCCGAACGTCTCGATCGACTTCAACCACGATCCGCATTCCTCGACCGTGGCCCTCGACCAGACCAAGGTCATGGACGGCACCATGGTTTCGGTTCTGTCGTGGTACGACAACGAGTGGGGCTTCTCCAACCGCATGTCGGACACCGCGGTTGCCATGGCAAAGCTCATCTAAGCGATTTCAAGCCTCGAAATCAAAAGCCCGCCGGATGTAAAAGTCCGGCGGGCTTTTTGCATTTTTGAAGCCGGTTTCCATGGCTCCCACAGCGGTTCGGAGCTTTCCAAGCCGTTCAAAGAGGCGCGGCAGTCATCTGTCACCTCGACCACGCAGCATTTTCTACTTAACACCTTGTTCTGACGCGCTGTTTCGCCTTACTCTGGCTATGATTGCATCCCAATGTGCGTCGTATCGGACGAGCCGCCGCGATTTTCGCACCACGTCATGCCCACGCCCTACAGGCCAACCTGTGCGGGCCGGAGCCATGGAAAAACCGTGCTGCCCGCACGATATGCATTGAAGGGCGGTTGAACGAAGAGGGCGACGGGACGTGGAGAGCTTTTACATTGCGGTGATGGTGGCGACGGCACTCGTGCTGCTGGCGGCTTTCTCGAGCCTGCTCGCCTTCCGCTTTGGCGCTCCCCTGCTTCTTCTTTTTCTCGGCATCGGACTGATCGCCGGCGTCGATGGGCTCGGTATCGATTTCTCCAACAATGGTCTGGCCTATGTGCTGGGATCGACAGCGCTTGCGGTGATCCTGTTTGATTCCGGTTACGGGACCACGTTGCAATCGTTCCGCACCGCGGCTCTTCCATCGCTCACACTTGCCTCGCTCGGTGTCGTGCTGACGGCTTGCCTCGTCGGTCTCGTGGCGATGCTGGTGCTGGATTTCTCCTTTATCGAAGGCGCGCTACTGGGATCGATCGTAGCCTCGACAGATGCGGCGGCTGTGTTCTTCCTGCTGCGCATTGGCGGCATCAACATCCGCGACAAGGTGCGCTCGACGCTGGAGGTGGAATCAGGAACCAACGACCCGATGGCGATCTTCCTCACCATGGCGCTGGTCCAGCTTGTTGCTGCAGGTGAGGGCTATTCCGGGTTCGATCTCGACCTGCTGCTTCTCTTCGTTGAACAGATGGGGCTGGGCTTCATCTGCGGCCTGGTAGGCGGCGTGATCATCCATTTCGTGCTCAAGCGCCTGAATATCGAACGGGGGCTGGCACCCATCCTGATGCTGGCCATGGCTCTGATGGTCTTCGGCGCCACCGGCGTTCTGGGCGGCAGCGGTTTTCTTGCGGTCTATGTCGCGGGCATCTATGCCGGTAACCGCAAGATTCCCGCGCGCACCACCATCACCCGTTTCCAGGAAGGAATAACCTGGCTCGCGCAGATCATCATGTTCCTCGTGCTGGGTCTGCTCGCCACGCCGTCCGAGTTTCTCTCGATCCTCGTGCCGTCGGTCCTGCTTGGCCTCTTCCTCGTCTTCATCGCCCGTCCGCTCGCGGTCTGGCTTTGCCTTCTCCCCTTCGACTACACCCAGCGCGAGATGGGCTTTATCGGCTGGGTGGGTCTGCGCGGCGCGGTTTCTATTCTGCTCGGCATCGTGCCGATCATCGGCGGACTTGAAAACGGACAGCTCTATTTCAACACCGTATTCATCATCGTGATGATGTCGCTGATCCTGCAGGGCTGGAGCATCAAGACGGTCGCGACCCGGCTCAAGCTGATCATCCCGCCACGTATCGGTGCGATCGACAAGGTGGAGCTCGACCTGCCGGGCAACGCCAATCACGAACTGCTCGCCTATCGCGTGGCCGCCGGCAGCCCTGTCGCACTCGGCGCGCGCATTCCCCGCTGGGCGCACCCCTCGCTCGTCATCCGCGACGGCAAATCGATGCGCTACCAGTATGCCGGTCGCCTGCAGGAAAACGACCACGTCTATCTCTTCATTGCACCGGGTTATTCGCGCCTGATCGACCGGTTGTTTGCAAGCAAGGCACCGGTCAGCGAGAGCGACGAAGCATTCTTCGGCACGTTCCAGATCGCACCCAACCGCCCTGTCGAGGAAGTTCTGCAAGCCTATGGACCGATGGCTGCCACCGAGGCGGAGGCCGAAATGACGGTGGGCGATCTCATCGAGCACCGGATCGGCGGCCAGCCTCACTACGGTGACCGGGTGCGGCTGCACAATATCGTGCTGATCGTGGTGGATACCGACGAGAACGGCCGCATCTCCAAGGTCGGCGTCTCGATGGAGCCCGTAGCACCCGCCACCAGCCTGCCGATCTTCCTCGACCTCCGGGAAATCCGCTCGCGCATTCGCGACTACATCGCCAAGCGGAAACGCCTCAGATCAATACGCCACGCCTCCGATACGCAGGAACAAAAAGAGGCGTGATCGCCTTGCACGGGATGCCCGGACATGCGATTTCGCGGACATCCGGATTTTCACGATCAACCAAAGACGGACCTGTTTCCATGGCGGCTTTCAAGACCCTCGACGACCTTCAAGACATCTCCGGCAAGCGTGTTCTCGTACGCGTCGACCTCAACGTGCCTGTCAAGGACGGCAAGGTCACCGACTACACCCGCATCGAGCGTGTCGCCCCGACAATCCAGGAGCTTTCGAGCAAGGGTGCCAAGGTTATCCTGATGGCCCATTTCGGTCGCCCGAAAGGCAAGCCGACCGAGGGCATGTCGCTGGAGGCGATCGCGCTGGCGTCCGAACAGATCCTCGACTCCCGCGTCTATTTTGCGCACGAAGCGATTGGCGAGAAGGCCGCTGAAGCCATTTCCAAGATGGTCAATGGCGATGTACTTCTCCTGGAAAACACCCGCTTCTATCCGGGCGAAGAAAAGAACGACCCCGAATTCGCCAAGGCGCTTGCCGCCAATGGCGACATCTATGTCAACGACGCCTTCTCCGCCGCCCACCGCGCGCATGCCTCGACCGAAGGCCTGGCGCACCTGCTGCCCGCCTATGCCGGTCGCACCATGCAGGCCGAACTCGAAGCGCTCGAGAAGGGTCTCGGCCAGCCGGCACGCCCGGTTGTCGCAATCGTCGGCGGCGCCAAGGTCTCGACCAAGATCGATCTGTTGCAGAACCTCGTCGCCAAGGTCGACGCGCTGGTGATCGGCGGCGGCATGGCCAATACCTTCCTCGCGGCCCGCGGCATCGACGTCGGCAAGTCGCTCTGCGAACATGACCTGGCAGAAACGGCGAAAGCAATCGATGCGGCCGCCGAGAAGTCGGGCTGCGAGATCCTGCTGCCCTCCGATGGCGTGGTGGCGAAGAAGTTCGAGGCCGGAGCCGAGAACGAAACCGTAGCCATCGACGCGATCCCGGCTGACGCCATGGTGCTCGATGTCGGCCCCCAAACCATCGAAGCCGTCAAGGCCTGGATCACCAACGCCGACACGCTGGTCTGGAACGGCCCGCTCGGTGCCTTCGAAATCGAACCCTTCGATAGGGCGACCGTGGAAGCTGCTCGCCATGCTGCCGCACGCACCCAGGAGGGCCTTCTGGTTTCTGTGGCCGGCGGCGGCGACACCGTGGCGGCTCTGAACCATGCCGGCGTCGCCGACGATTTCACCTATGTCTCGACCGCCGGTGGCGCTTTCCTCGAATGGATGGAAGGCAAGGAACTGCCGGGCGTGAAGGCGCTTCAGGCCTGAGCCTCACAACCCTGCGACGACCCCTGCAAGGGCCGGGCAACCGGCCCTTTTCATTGCCCGAACATCGTCTTCAAGCCTTTCAAACGATTGATGTATTTTCAATCGATTGAAGCCTGTCGCTTGCTATTCCGGTCGCCTCATCCATCTGCTAATCACGGATCAACCGTGTAACAGCAAGGGATCAAGGCATGACCTACGAAGCTATGGCGAAACAGATGTCGGAGAAGGATGGCTTCATTGCCGCGCTCGACCAGTCGGGCGGTTCGACACCCAAGGCGCTGAAGCTGTACGGCGTGTCCGAGGACGCGTACTCCAACGACGAGGAAATGTTCGCCGAAATCCACAAGATGCGCACCCGCATCATCAAGTCGCCGTCATTCAGCGGCGACAAGGTGATCGGCGCGATCCTGTTCGAACGCACCATGGACGGCGAAGTCGATGGCACGCCTACTGCGGACTATCTCTGGCAGAAATGCGGGATCGTGCCCTTCCTCAAGATCGACAAGGGTCTGGCCGACGAAGAAAACGGCGTTCAGCTCATGAAGGACATGCCCGGCCTCGACGATCTTCTCGACCGCGCCAAGGCCAAGAACATCTTCGGCACGAAGGAACGCTCGGTCATCAACGCTGCCCATGAAGCCGGTATCGAAGCCATCGTTGCCCAGCAGTTTGAAATCGGAAAACAGGTTCTCTCGCATGGCCTGATGCCGATCCTCGAGCCCGAGGTGAACATCAAGATTGCCGACAAGGCCGAAGCCGAGGACATTCTGCTCGTCACTCTCCAGAAATATCTGGCAGAGGTGCCGGAAGGCAAACAGGTGATGCTCAAGCTCTCGCTGCCGACAAAGCCGAACCTCTACAAGCCGTTGATCGACGATCCGCGCGTGATGCGCGTGGTGGCGCTTTCCGGCGGCTACAGCCGTGCCGAGGCCAACGAAATCCTCGCCAAGAACGACGGCATGATCGCCAGCTTCTCGCGCGCGCTCACCGAGGGCATGTCGAAGGGCCAGTCGGACGATGAGTTCAACTCGGCTCTCGATGACGCGATTGACAGTATCTACCAGGCCTCCCGCGCCGCCTGAGGCGCATTCCGGTTCACGGTAATGAGGACCCGCCGCATTGCGGCGGGTTTTTTCGTTTTCTGTCACTTGATTTGCAAGCCCGGACTTTAATCCTGCGACCGAGCTGGATTAGAATTTCTTGAGTGACGAGTCGGGGTACATGAACAACTTCACTGCAGGTCTCATAAGTTGGCTTCTCCTGCCGGTCGCGGGCTATCACGGCCTGCGTATCCGCAGCCGGACACCGCGCATGCCCCCGCCGCGCGGCAACCAGCGGGGCAGTCTGGCGAAGAGCCCGGGTGAAGGCCCTGCGGACTGGCGGTTGCTGATCATGGGAGATTCGTCAGCCGCCGGCGTCGGCGTCGACAAGGTGGAAGAAGCCCTCGCCCCGCAACTTGCCCACGTGATCCACGATCGCACGGGAGCATCCGTTTCCTGGCGCACGGCGGGCGCCAATTCCGCCGAAGCCCGCCATCTGCGCGACCTCATCCTGCCCAATATCGAGGAACGGGATTTCACCCATATCGTGCTGTGTGTCGGCACCAACGACATGAAGAATTTTCTCACTGCCATGCAGTTCAAGAAGGGGTTCGGCGGGCTTCTCTACGCCATCCATGCCCGCTGGCCGGACGCCAAGGTGGTCTGGTCACCGGTGCTCAACATGCCGGATGTTCCGGTGCTGCCGCCGGTGCTCGCCTGGATCCTGAAACTGCGCACCCAGATCATCAACGGAATGGGCTTCCGCATGTGCCGGGAACGCCATGCCGTGGCCGCCAAACCGCTGCCGGTGCCGAGCCATGAGGGCTTCGCGATCGACGGCTTTCACGCCAATGCGGCGGGCTATCGTTACTGGGCCGAGCACCTGTCGACATATGTCATGGACGTAGAACCACCGTCAGCCCCATAGCCACGGCGAAAGCAAGCCCTATCTTCCAGACGTCGGCCCGGCGCTTCAGCCCGGGCAAGCCAAAGGGACGGATCAGATGGGTGGCCATCAATATCAGGATCAGGATTGCCAGGATTTTCATCATGGGCGGGGGACTTTCGTCGTCATGCCTACCGCCTAAACCAATCCCGCCCCAAAGTCATTGCCCTCCGCCTTGGTTTCGCGGCATTTTGCGGACATTCCGGGCAACTCATTCATGACCGAGAAAAACTCGGTGAACACTCAGAGATTATTTCATAGCACTATGCGCAAGAACCTTCTTCCCGTCTTCGCCCTTCTACTCGGCACCGCTTTCCTGCTCGCAGGCAATGGCCTGCATGGTCTGCTTTTGCCGATGCGCGGCACCGAAGAGGGTTTCTCGTCGGCTTCGCTCGGTATGCTCGGTACTGCCTGGGCGACCGGGTTCGTGCTGGGCTGTATTTTTGCGCAACGCGTCGTTCGCCGGATCGGCCACGTCCGGGCCTTCTCGGCCTTCGCTTCGATGATCGCGATCATTGCGCTTCTGACCGGCATTCTCGTCAACCCGATCGCCTGGATCGCGCTGCGCGTCGTCACCGGTTTCGCACTCGCCGCCTCGTTCATGATCATCGAGAGCTGGCTCAACGAGCGCGCCACCAACGAGACCCGCGGGCTAATCTTCTCGCTTTACATGACGATCACCTATGTCGCGATCGTCGCGGGCCAGATGAGCATCGCGCTGGGGGACGTCTCGACATCGACCTTCTTCATGGTGGCTGGCATTCTCTATTGCCTGGCGCTGCTGCCGACCGCACTGTCGACCGCATCGAGCCCCCCGCCCCTCTCGGAGGTTCGCATTGACCTGCCGATGATCTACCGGAATTCGCCGGTCTCCTTCATCGGCATTCTGCTGGTCGGCATCGCAAACGGTGCCTTCGGGACGCTCGGCCCGGTTTTCGCGGCCAAGGCCGGCCTGCCCGGCGGCGCTGTCGCCACCCTGATGTCGGTCACGATCTTCTCGGGCGCGATCATGCAGATCCCGGCGGGCAAGCTTTCCGACAGTCTCGACCGCCGCTACGTGCTGGCCGCAATGGCAGCCATTGCCTCGATAGCCGGGTTGAGCCTCGCCATCTTTGCGCCCTCCGACATGGGCCTTCTCTTCGCGATCGTCGCGATCTACGGCGCGATGTCCTACACGCTCTATTCCATCATCGTGGCCCACGCGAACGACTATGCGGATGCCGACAAGTTCGTGACCGTGTCGAGCGGCCTGCTGCTACTCTACGGCATCGGCACGATCATCGGCCCGACCGTCGGCGGTATCCTGATGGCGGGTAATGCGCCATATCGGCTCTTCCTCGTCACCGGCCTTGCCCACCTTGCGGTCGCGGCCTACGCGATCTATCGCTCCACGCGCCGCGCTGCGATCCCGGCCGATATCCGCGAAACCTTCTCGTCGGTCCCTGCCTCGCGCTCGGCGACGCCCGAATCGATCGCACTCGATCCGCGCGCCAATCCGGAAGAAGCTGTCGAGAGCTGAACCGGCTCAGCCGACCTCGAGAACGATCTTGCCGATATGGCCGCCCTCTTCCATGCGTTCATGGGCGGCCGCGGCCTTGTCGAGCGGGAACAGCGAGTCCATGACCGGCGCGATGGAGCGGTCATCGAGAAGCGGCCAGACCTGACGGCGCAGTGCCTGGGCGATCTCGCCCTTGAATTGGGCGTCCCGCGCCCGGAGGGTCGAGCCGGTGAAAACGAGCCGTTTCAGCATGATCTGCGACAGGTCGATCTCGGCCTTGTTGCCGTGGAGGAAGGCGATCTGCACGATCCGGCCCTCGACGGCTGCAACCTTGAGATTGCGGTTGGCGTAATCACCGCCCACCATGTCGAGAATGACATTGACGCCCTTCTTGTCGGTCTCGCGACGGATGACCTCGACAAAGTCCTCGTCCTTGTAGTTGATCGCCATGTCCGCACCGAGATCGCGCATCACGGCACATTTTTCGTCGGAGCCCGCGGTCGCGAATACGGTCGCGCCGAACGCCTTGGCGAGTTGGATGGCCGTTGTCCCGATGCCCGAGGTTCCGCCATGGACGAGGAAAGTCTCGCCCGGCTTGAGCGCGGCGCGATCAAAGACGTTCGACCAGACCGTGAAGAATGTTTCGGGGATCGCGGCGGCTTCCGTCATCGTCAGCCCGCGTGGGACCGGCAGTGCGTTGCGCGCGTCGGCGATGCAATACTCCGCATAGCCACCGCCCGGCACCAGGGCACAAACCTGATCGCCAACCTGCCAGCTTGTGACCTGGTCCCCGATCGCCTCGACCTCGCCGGCGACTTCCAGCCCCGGAATGTCTGGCGCGCCCGGAGGCGGTGGATAATTGCCGGCGCGCTGCATGCAGTCCGGCCGGTTGACGCCTGCAGCGTGAACCTTGATCAGGATCTCTCCCGCCTTCGGTTCAGGCTTTGCACGGTCCTCGGCAACCAGAACTTCCGGTCCGCCCGGTTCGGTGATGGCGATCGCGCGCATGTCAGTCTCCTCTGCGTCTCTCAGGGTCAAAGCCTGTACCCACTATTCCTGTTCCGGTAAACTTGGGGCAACCGCACACGAAAACCACACAAGCGGGAGGAAGCCGCGATGCTCTTTGATGACGACAGCCCCAAAAAACCCGCCACCCACGAATTGGGCTGTGACCTGTCCATGTTCTCTGTGGATGAACTCAGGGCCAGGATCAGCCTGCTCCGTGGCGAAATCGAAAGGCTGGAAGCCGAGATCGAAGCAAAGACCCGGAGCCGCGGTGCTGCCGAGGATGTTTTCCGCAAAAAATAAGATATGAATTACAAATTCTTATATTAAATTTTGCACCAATTAAGCATCCGTTAAGCTTTACGAGTGTTTACTGTGGTCATCCAGTCCTGCTGGATTTGACAGCCGCCCTGACGGGCCCGCTGTTTGACGCCTCCCTGTTAAACTCTTGAGAGCCGCCTGTGCGGCTCTTTTTTTTCCGCCCTTGAATGATTGATTTACCGGCGTGCCATTATGACCGCCCCAAAAGGGTCGTCGCGTACCGGAACAGGGCCGTTAACCCTTCTTTAACAATTCGGTTGCCGGAAACATCTCAACACGGCACAATCGAAAAATAGATGGGGAACAACCCCGCAGGTTAGGCCGTTAAACAGTAGTTCGTTTGGGATTTTGAAAATGACCGAGACCAGTCTGAACACAGTGAGTTTCGCCGATCGCATCGCGAATTCGGCTCAGTTCAAAGCCCTCTATGCCGAAGGCATGGGTCTTGTCGAAGAGACGGCTGCCTATCTCGACGGCGACGGTCGCACTGCTTCCAAGCAGCTCCCCCGCATGGCCTCTGTGCTCTATGCAGCCGAATCCATGCGCTTGACCACCCGCCTCATGCAGATGGCTTCGTGGCTTCTGCTGCAGCGTGCGGTCAACAATGGCGAGATGAGCCGCGAGCAGGTGATCGCCGAGAAGACCAAAGTCCGCCTCGATGGTTTCAACTGCGACCGCAACGCCCCGGGCTGGAACGATCTTCCGGAAAAATTCCGCGATCTCGTTGAAAGCTCGCTGCACCTGCAGAACCGCGTCGCCCTGCTCGACCGCGAGATTTACCGTCCGCGTGAAGCCACGAACGCTCCGAGGGCCGACAACCAGAACGCCGTCCAGGCGCAGCAGAGCCTGTTGGCCACCGCTTTCACCAAGCGCTGATTTATTCTGCCGAACCGGCCGGTCCGGTTATGTGAAGAAAAAAGCCCTCGTCCTCCAGCGGGGGCTTTTTCTTGTTGTCAGGCCTCTGCGAGTGCTATCCGGGTGCGGTGTTGCACCGCGCTTTGACGGATTGATTTGACCGTGCGTCCGGCTATGTTCACGCCAAAGAAAATGAACGGATACACTCATGGCCGAGATCACCCCCGGAAACCCAGATTCGAGTCCGCTGCCGAAAGATCACCCACCGGTGAAGTTCGGCAAGGTCGGCGTGCTGCTGGTCAATCTCGGCACGCCGGATGGCACCGACTACAAGTCGATGCGCCGCTACCTCGCCGAGTTTCTGTCCGACCGCCGCGTCATCGAGGTGCCGCGCGCCATCTGGTATCCGCTGCTTCACGGGATCATCCTCAACCGCCGCCCTCAGAAGGTTGGCAAGGCCTATGAGGAAATCTGGAACCACGAGGCAGGTGAAAGCTGGCTGCGGACCTATACGCGCAACCAGTCCGACAAGATGGCGAGCGCCTTGACGGACCTGCCGAATGTCGTGGTCGATTGGGCCATGCGTTACGGCACGCCAACCATCGGCAGCCGCATCGAGGCACTTCTGAAGCAGGGCTGCGAGAAGATCGTTCTTTTCCCGCTCTATCCGCAATACGCCGCTGCGACGACGGCCACCGTCAACGACCACGCCTTCCGCAAGCTGATGGAGATGCGCTGGCAGCCGGCGCTNCGCACGGTGCCGCCNTACCACGACGACCCGGTCTACATCGATGCGCTTGCGCGTTCGATCGAAAACCATCTCGCCACGCTCGACTGGGAGCCGGAGATGGTGATCGCCTCCTTCCACGGCATCCCGCTCTCCTACTTCCAGAAGGGCGATCCCTATCACTGCCAGTGCCAGAAGACCGCGCGGCTTCTGAGGGAACGCCTGGGCTGGTCGAAAGACAAGCTGATGCTGTGCTTCCAGTCACGCTTCGGCCGCGAGGAGTGGCTGCAGCCCTATACCGACAAGACCGTNGAGGCGCTTGCGCAGAAGGGCATGAAGCGGCTTGCNGTCTTCAACCCCGGCTTCGTTTCCGANTGNCTGGAAACNCTNGAGGAAATNGCCGGNGAAGCNGGCGAGATCTTNACTGAGAATGGCGGCGAGAAGTTCACCCACATTCCCTGCCTCAACGATACCGAGGACGGCATGCGGGTTCTCGAAACCGTCGTGCGCCGCGAGTTGCAGGGCTGGGTCTGACAANCGGGTCCCGCCGCTTCGCTTGCGACGGGNTCATCACATGCCTATCTTGATTAAAGGCGCAGACACGCGCCACGGGAGGAAAGACCATGGCCTTCAACGGGTTTGACATCACCGTCATCGTGATCGTCGCCATNGTCATCCTGATCCTCTTTGCCGGGATCAAGACAGTGCCGCAGGGCTATTCCTACACCGTCGAGCGNTTTGGCCGCTACACGCGCACCCTGACGCCTGGCCTCAACCTGATCGTTCCGTTCATCGACCAGATCGGCAAGAAGATGAACATCATGGAGCAAGTGCTCGATGTTCCGACGCAGGAAGTTATCACTCGCGACAACGCCTCGATCGCCACCGATGCCGTCGCCTTCTACCAGGTCCTCAATCCAGCCGAAGCTGCCTATCAGGTCGCCAATCTGGAACTCGCACTCCTGAACCTCACCATGACCAACATTCGTTCCGTCATGGGCTCGATGGATCTTGACGAACTTCTGTCCAATCGTGACGCGATCAACGACCGCNTGCTGCGCGTCGTCGACCAGGCGGCCAAGCCCTGGGGCATCAAGATCACCCGCGTCGAGATCAAGGACATCGCGCCCCCCAACGATCTCGTCGAGGCCATGGGCCGGCAGATGAAAGCAGAGCGTGAGAAACGCGCCGAGGTTCTGGAAGCCGAGGGCGCCCGCAATGCCCAGATCCTGCGCGCGGAGGGCGCCAAGCAGTCCGCCATTCTCGAGGCCGAAGGCCGCCGCGAAGCCGCCTATCGCGATGCCGAAGCCCGCGAACGTCTCGCCGAAGCCGAGGCCAAGGCGACCGAGCTTGTCTCCAAGGCCGTGGCCGAGGGCGACGTCAACGCGCTTAACTACTTCGTGGCGCAGAAATANACCGAAGCGCTCGGCGANATCGCCACCTCGAAGAACCACAAGGTGGTGCTGATGCCGCTCGAAGCCTCNTCGCTGATCGGCTCGCTCGGCGGCATCGGTGCACTGGCGCGCGAGGTCTTCGGTGATCAGACNGTCACCGCCTCCAATNCCCCGTCCCGCTCNGGNCCGCCACCGATCCGTCGCGGCTCCGCGCCNNCGTCCAGCGAGGACTAGGCCATGATCAACACGGTGATTACCGAGATCGGCCCCTGGAGTTGGTGGATACTGGGCCTTCTGCTTCTGGGCGCGGAAATCATCGTNCCCGGCATGTTNCTCATCTGGATCGGGCTCGCGGCGATCGTGGTTGGCGCGATTTCCTNTGCCCTGTGGGACACCGCCATCTGGAGCTGGCAGATCCAGCTTCTGGTCTTCGCCGTTCTCGCACTTGTCTCCGCTCTTATCGGGCGGAAGATCATGGCCTCACGCGATGATGACACCGATCAACCCATGCTGAACCNGCGCATGGAACAGATGATCGGACGCACGGCGACACTCGAAGAACCGATCACCGAAGGCCAGGGCCGTATTCGCCTTGGCGACACGCTGTGGACCGTTCGCGGCCCGGATTTACCGGTCGGTTCGCGGGTGAAGATCGTCGCCATCGAGAACGACGATCCAGTCGTCCAGCCGGTTTGACGAAAGACGCACTCCGGGCGCGCCGGAAAGAAAGCGTTAACCACGAGCGTTTACACTTTGCAAAGATTTGGCAGAGTGGGCGTTCGGGACTTGCAATCGAACCGTAACAAAAGGACCGCCTTGATGAGCGGCGTAGCGCTGGCGGCACTCATGCTGCTGGCCGGTTCAGGCACGCCTGCCAACGCCCAGACGGCATCGCGTTCGTCTCTCTACGACATCAGTTCGGCCGACATTCGCGGCACTACGGACGAAGGCACAGGCTTCGACACTGCAGACAGCTATCTCGCGAACACGGCGACGGCGGCGTCCCCGAATCCACGACCGACGCTCGATAGCGATGATGACGACGACAGCCCAGCCCTTGTTCCGTCCTATGCCGACGCAACCGCTCTGGCAGACCCGGAACCTGCTCCCGAGGAGACGGCGACGGAAGAACCATCCCGGGCGACCAGCGTGGAAGCAGCCCAAGCGGAGCAAGACCGGGAAGACGGTCGCTATGGCCGCCAGAACCTTCCCATCTCCACCGTCGACAATCTGAGGACGGGTACGACGCCCGACGATGGAAGCGCACCTGGAATCCGGCTCGGGACCTTCCTCCTGCGCCCGACACTCACCGAGAAGATTGTCCACGAGAACCAGCGCTACGGCAGCTCGTCCTTCAGCCGGACCTATAGCGAGACGACGCTTGAGGGTACGCTCGAATCCGACTGGTCGCGCCACAAGCTGACTGTTACCGGTTCCGGCACCTATCAGAAAAACCTGTCCGGCGAAGGTCAGGAAGAGCCCGCTGCATCCGTCGATGCCCTTCTCGATCTCGATTTCACCGAAACCGTCGGCGGCCAATTGAAGGCCGGTTACGATTTCTACCGCGAAGACCGGACAGATCCGAACGCGATCGCAAATGCGACCGCCCAGGCTGGTGTTCATACCTTCTCGGCATCAGCCGCGCTCACCAAGCGCCTGGGCTATTTGCGCGGCACCGCAACAGCGGAAGTCTCGCGCACGCTCTATGGCGATGCGAAACTCGCAAACGGGACAATCATCTCCGGCGACGACCGTGACACGCTGACGACGGGCGTGCGCGGGCGGATCGGCTACGAGCTGTCACCCGCGCTCATTCCTTTCGTCGAAGCGTCGCTGGCACGAACGAAATACGATCAGAGGATCGACAGCACCGGCGCTGAACGCTCCGCCACCACATATGGTCTGCGGGCCGGTGTGGAACTGCCGCTGGGCGAAAAGCTCTCCGGCGAGATTTCCGCAGGCTACCTGCTGCGCGACATCGACGATGCGTCTCTCAAGGATATCGATGCCTTCGCCATCGACGGTTCGCTGGCCTGGTCGCCGATGCGCGGCACGACACTCACGGCATCGCTGAGCACCGCACTTGAGGCTTCGACCAGCGCGGGCGAAAGCGGCTCGGTGGTCCATGTCCTCTCGCTCGAACTCGAGCGGGAACTGCGCGAAAGCGTAGTTGCCCGGCTGACAGGCACGGCGGCATTGCGCAACTACGAGGGCGCCTTTGCTCCCGAAGACCAGACACGTCTGGGTATTTCCGGCGAAATCGACTGGTCGATCAATCGTTACCTCTCGCTCGTTGCCGACGCCGGCTACGAACGCACCACCCAGCCCGGCGTCGATGAATCCGACACCGCGCGGGTTGGGCTTGGGTTGCGGGTACGCCGGTAGATCATTCGCCTAGAGAAGCGCCTTGATCTTGTCGGCGACCAGCGGACGCATATCATCACGGGCCAGCGCGAAAGCGACATTGGCCATGATGAAGCCGTCCTTCGAGCCGCAATCGTATGTCTCACCCTCGAAGCGGTAAGCCGAGAACGGCTGCTCCTTGGCGAGATGCAGCATGGCATCGGTGACCTGGATCTCGTTGCCCGCGCCGCGTTCGCCGCGTGCGAGAATATCGAATATCTCGGGCTGGAGAATGTAGCGGCCGTTGATGAAGTAGTTTGAAGGTGCGGTGCCCTTCTCGGGCTTTTTCACCATCTCGGTGATGCGGAAGCCGCCCGGCAAGTCCTCGCCCATGCCGACAATACCGTAGCGATGGGCGAGTTCGGGATCGCATTCTTCAACCGAGATGATGTTGCCGCCGACCTTTTCGTAAAGATCGACCATCCCGGACATGCAACCCACCTTGTCGCGCATCACCATGTCAGGCAGCAGCAGGGCAAAGGGCTCGTTACCAACGATGTCGCGCGCGCACCAAACCGCGTGCCCGAGACCATGTGGCGCTTGCTGACGTGTGAAACTGGTCTTTCCGGCCGCCGGCAGCATCTCCTCGAGTTGCTTGAACTCGGCGGTCTTTCCACGCTTTTCCAGCGTGTCGTTGAGTTCGAATGCGATGTCGAAATGGTCTTCGATGACGCCCTTGTTGCGCCCGGTGACGAAAACGATGTGCTCGATACCGGCGTCGAGTGCCTCTTCGACCACATACTGCACGACAGGCTTGTCGACGACAGTCAGCATTTCTTTCGGCACGGCCTTGGTGGCGGGAAGGAACCGCGTCCCAAGACCGGCGACCGGAAGGATGGCTTTCCGGATTTTTTTGAATTCAGTCATAAAAATATCCCCATTTATTATGAACCTCACAAGCCTGCGGCAATGATCAGACAAGTGTATGACGTCGCCGAGCGAAACCCGGAAAAATCCGGACATCACCGTCACCACTCTTGTATGGTAAACGGACTGTTAACGACAAGATGGCATGGTGGAGGAACGCCGCCCCGACACTTAAGCAAACACAGGATCAAACAGAATGTTCCCCCGCGCTCGCACGTTTTTGACGACATCGGCGCTTGCCCTGGCCATGACGGCTTCGCTCGGCATGACGAGCGCAAAGTCAGCCGATGCGGATTTTCTCAACTTCATTTCCGGCTTCTACGCGACGGCCGCCAAGAGCGGCATCACCAAGAAAACATACAACGCAGCCTTTGAAGGCGTGGTCGATCCCGATCCCGAGGTCCTGCGCAAGGCGCGCTACCAGCCTGAATTCACCACCAAGGCATGGGACTATCTCGATTCCCGCGTGAACCCGTACACGGTTGAGAAAGGCCGGCAGATGCTGAGAAAGCACGGCCGAACTCTCGAAACGATCGAGAGCCGTTTCGGCGTCAGTCGCTATGTGCTCTTGGCCATCTGGTCGATGGAATCGAACTATGGCGAGATTCTCGACAATCACGACAGACTGCATTACGTGCCACGGGCACTTGCCACACTGGCCTATGCCGACAAGAAGCGCGCCAAGTTCGCTCGCTCCCAGCTGATAGCTGCGCTCAAGATTATCCAGGCCGGCGACATTCCTCCGCGCGAGATGACAGGCTCCTGGGCCGGCGCGATGGGCCATACACAGTTCATTCCGACGAGCTATCTCGCCTTTGCAGTCGACCAGGACCGCAACGGCCATCGCGATATCTGGAGCTCGATCCCCGACGCGCTGGCGACAGCCGCCAACCTTCTGCACAAGAACGGCTGGCGCACCGGCGAAACCTGGGGCTACGAGGCGGTGACGCCGCGCGGCGGACACAAGTATGACGGTGCCACCAAGACGCTCGGCCAGTGGGCTCAACTCGGCTTCACCCGCCCCGGCGGCCGGCCCTTGCCGAACCCCGGAATGCGCGCTGAACTGAAAATGCCCGCGGGACCAAACGGCCCGGCGTTTCTGATGACCCGCAACTTCTTCATGATCAAGCGCTACAACAACTCCGACCTCTACGCGCTCGCCGTTGGCGTACTCGCCGACGAGATCGCGGGTTGGGGCGGCGTCGACCAGCGCTGGCCTCGCCCGGAGGGCACGCTCGACATCAAGGAGAAGTTCGAGCTTCAGACCCGGCTCAAGCAGCTTGGCTATTACGAAGGCGAAATCGACGGCAATTTCGGCTCCGGCTCGCGCGCCGCGATCGAAGCCTTCCAGTCCCGCCTCGGCTTGACCAAGGACGGCAATCCGTCGCAAAAGGTTCTCCAAGCAATCCGGGGACACTAGGGACAGGCGCGAGACGCCCGGCACCCGGCCCGGATAGCGAAAGATCAAGTGCGATTGCACACCGGAGAAATCGTTCAATGTCCCGGCCGGCTGTCATCAGCTTCGCTGCACGCCTGACATGCCTTGCCGCGCTGGCCTTCGCCACCGCGGCTTCGACCATTGAACCCACGCACGCCCAGGAACGCGTCGAGCGCAAGTCCCTCATCGAATTGCTGTTCGGCGGCAGAAACCGTGCCGGCCAGCCGAAGCGCGTTGAGCCTGCACCGCAGCAGAATACCAGCAAGCGCACCAGCCGGCCGACCAAGCCTGTGGTTCGACGTGCCGCGCCCGCCGCGCCGGCCGAACCCGACGTCGAAAAGCTCGAGAATGCCCGCAAGGTTCTCGTCGTCGGCGACTTCCTTGCAGGCGGACTGGCGGACGGCCTGGAACAGAGTTTCGAACAGTCGCCCGGCGTGGTTGTCGTCAAGCAGTCGAGCGGCTCGTCCGGTCTCGTACGTGACGATTACTATAACTGGCCCGGCGAACTGCCCGGCATCATCGAGAACGTGCAGCCAGATATTGTGGTCGTTCAGCTCGGTTCCAACGACAGCCAGCAGATGAGCACGGACAGCGGCCGCGTCGACGTCCGCTCCGAAGCCTGGCTCAAGGAATATGAGAAGCGCACCGACGAGATCATCAAGATTGTCGCCGACAGTGGCAAGCCGCTCGTCTGGGTCGGCCTTCCCTCCTTCAATTTCACCTCCATGTCCGCCGACATGCTGGCGCTCAACGGCATCTTCAAACAGCATGTCGAGCAGGCCAACGGCGAGTTCGTCGATATCTGGGACGGCTTCGTCGACGAAGACGGGAAGTTCATCTTTACCGGCTCCGATATCAACGGCCAGCAGGTACGTTTGCGCGGTTCCGACGGCATCAACATGACCAAGGCAGGCCGTCGGAAGATGGCCTTCTACGCGGAGAAGAACATACGCCGCCTTCTCGGAAGTGCTGCAGAACCCTCCGCAGGCATTGCCGATCTCGACGATTCGAACCTTCCGGACCTCAGCTTCCCGACGTCGCCGCTCGAAACGCAAAACCCGACACGCACCAATCCGGTGGCACTCACGGACCCGGATCTTGACGGTGGTTCGGAGCTGCTGGGCGGCACCGTGACCTCGGTGAACCTGACACCCACCCCGCGCGATCTTCTCGTCAATCAGGGCATTGCGCCCGAGGCTCCTGCCGGCCGCGCCGACAACTTTACCTGGCCGAAGACGACGTCGAGCACCACGAAGTCGGAAGTCCGGCAAACCGCCGACGATACGACGGCTTCTCCTGTGGCAGAGGCCACGGCAAAAGAATAACACGCTGCTTTAACCTTCACAGTGCGCCCGGCCGTCACCGCCCGTCCGGTCACACTGTCATGCCCCAATTTCCGCAGATCAATCGCCATGAAGAACATCTACGTCGTCACCCACACCCAATCCATCCATCACATCGAGAACAAGGTTGGCGGCTGGTATGACACCGGCCTCACATCGCAGGGGAAAACCGAGGCGAAAGCGACAGCAGACCACCTGGCGTCACTCATCGAGGACGCGGAAGTCGAAATCTTCAGCTCGGATCTGCTGCGCGCAGCGGAAACGGCAGGTTTCATCGCCGATCATTTCGGCGCCACCGTCGAACTGATGCGTGATCTTCGGGAAATGAGTTACGGTATCGCGGAGGGCATGCCGCAGGAATGGCTCGATGCCAGGCAGATTCCCGCTCCCGACGACAACCGGCTCGACCATCGCGGAGGCATAGAAGACGGCGAAACGCGACGTGAATTCGCGGAGCGCGTCTACAGGGCAACGCACGAGATCATCGAGCGGCCATTCGACACCCAGATCATCGTCACTCACGGCTTCGCGCTCACCTTCGTGATCGCCGCCTGGATCGGCATGTCGATCGAGTGCGCCGGCATGGTGAGTTTCCCCGCGCGTCCCGGGAGCATTACACATCTGCATCTTGATGATTATCGACGCAATCGCGCCGCTCGCCGGCTGGCCGATGCTTCCCATCTCGAAGCGCTTCATGCCGATCATGGGCGCGTCAACACCGGAGGTCGGCGCTAGCAATCGCTCTTCGGCCATAAAAAAAGCCGGCGCGAAGCCGGCTTTTCAGTTCCTGATGCTTTGGCGGATCAGAGCGGCAGGTCGGTCTCGCCCATCAGTTCGAGGTCGATTGCGCGCGCGGCCTGGCGGCCTTCGCGGATTGCCCAGACCACCAGCGACTGGCCACGGCGCACGTCGCCGGCGACCCAGAACTTTTCGACCGAAGTCTTGTAGTCCTTGTCGGTAGCAACGACGTTCTTCGAACCGCGGTTGTCGGTGTTGATGTTGAGCTTCTCGCCGAGGTCGGCAAGCACACCATTTTCCATCGGTCCCCGAAAGCCGATGGCGACGAAGACGAGATCGGCGCGGATGACGAATTCGGAACCAGCAATCGGCTTGCGCTTCTCGTCGACCTTGCAGCACTTCACGCCACCTACAATGCCGTTGTCGCCGACGATCTCAAGCGTGCCGACCTGGAACTCACGCTTCGCACCTTCCGCCTGCGACGAGGAGGTGCGCATTTTGGTCGCCCAATAGGGCCATACGGCAAGCTTGTCTTCCTTCTCCGGTGGCTGCGGGCGAATGTCGAGCTGGGTGACGCGAACGGCACCCTGACGAAACGCGGTGCCAACACAGTCGGATGCGGTATCGCCACCACCGATGACGACGACATGCTTGCCGCCAGCAAGGATGGGCGCCGCCGGCCAGCCGGTGGAATCGATGGCTTCGCGCGCCACGCGCTTGTTCTGCTGGACGAGGTAAGGCATCGCGTCGTGAACGCCTGCCAGATCTGCGCCCGGAAGGCCTGCATCGCGCGGGTTTTCCGAACCGCCGCAATAAAGAACCGCATCGTATTCGGCGGTGAGATCCTCGACCTTCTTGTCGACGCCCACATGAACGTTGCAGAAGAAGGTAACCCCCTCGCCTTCCATCTGTTCGATGCGGCGATCGATGAAGTGCTTCTCCATCTTGAAGTCGGGGATGCCGTAGCGCAGCAGACCGCCGGGGCGGCTTTCACGCTCATAGACATGCACGTCGTGACCGGAGCGGCCGAGCTGCTGCGCAGCCGCCATCCCGGCAGGGCCCGAGCCGATGATCGCGATCTTCTTGCCGGTCTTCTTTGCGACCGGCTGCGGCACGATGAAGCCCATCTCGTAGGCCTTGTCGGCCAGCGCCTGCTCGACCGTCTTGATGGCGACGGGCGCATCCTCGAGGTTGAGCGTGCACGCTTCCTCGCAAGGTGCCGGGCAGATGCGACCGGTGAACTCCGGGAAGTTGTTCGTCGAATGCAGGTTGAGGATCGCCTCTTCCCAGTTCTCGTTATAGACGAGGTCGTTCCAGTCCGGGATCTGGTTGTGGATCGGACAGCCTGTCGGACCGTGGCAATAAGGAATGCCACAGTCCATGCAGCGTGCCGCCTGCTTCTGCACTTCCTGATCTGTCATCCGGATGGTGAATTCGCGGAAGTGGCGGATACGATCCGACGCCGGCTGGTACTTTGCCGTCTGACGATCGATTTCGAGAAAACCTGTTACCTTACCCATATTTTCGTCAGTCTCTCTTATTCCGCTGCCATGCCAAGGCGGTTGCGTTCCATTTCCTCAAGTGCGCGCCGGTATTCGACCGGCATCACCTTGCGGAATTTCGGACGATAGTCGGCCCAGTTCTCAAGTATCTCCTTGGCGCGGTCCGAACCCGTGTAGTGCATGTGGTTGGAGATCAGCTGGAACAGCCGCTCCTCATCATGCCGGGTCATGTCGCCGGAGACATCGACGCGTCCCTTGTGCATCAGGTCTCCGCCGTGGTGGTGAAGCTTCTCGAGGATATCGTCTTCCTCGGGAACCGGCTCCAGTTCCACCATCGCCATGTTGCAGCGCTTGGCAAAGTCGCCGCTCTCGTCGAGCACATAGGCCACACCGCCGGACATGCCGGCCGCAAAGTTGCGCCCGGTCTCGCCGATGACGACAACCAGGCCGCCGGTCATGTATTCGCAGCCGTGGTCGCCCACGCCCTCGACCACCGCGATGGCGCCCGAGTTGCGAACTGCGAAACGCTCGCCGGCCACACCACGGAAGTAGCATTCACCCTCGATCGCACCGTAAAGCACGGTGTTGCCGACGATGATCGACTGCTCCGGAATAATCTGGCTGTCAGCCGCGGGCTTGATGATGATGCGTCCGCCCGACAGGCCCTTGCCGACGTAATCGTTGGCATCCCCTTCCAGGTCGAAGGTGACGCCATGCGCAAGGAAGGCGCCGAAGGATTGGCCGGCCGTACCGGTGAGCTTGACGGTCAACGTGTCTTCAGGAAGGCCGCGATGGTTGTGCTTGCGCGCGATCTCGCCCGAAAGCATCGCACCGGCAGAACGGTCGACGTTCTTGATCTCGGTTTCGATGGTCATCCGCGTACGATCGTTGATCGCAGGTGCCGCTTCAGCAATCAGCTTGCGGTCGAGCACGTCGTCGATCGGGTGCTGCTGGCGCTCGGTCCAATGAATGGCCTTTTTGGGCGCCGAAGGCTTGTAGAAGATCTTCGAGAAATCGAGACCCTTGGCCTTCCAGTGCGCGATCAGTGCATCCTTGTCGAGCATGTCGACTTCACCGACGATCTCGTCGAGCTTGGTGTAGCCCATCGAGGCGAGGATCTGGCGAACCTCTTCTGCGATGAAGAAGAAGTAGTTGATCACATGTTCGGGCGTACCCTTGAAGCGCTTGCGCAGAACCGGGTCCTGCGTCGCCACACCCACCGGGCAGGTGTTGAGGTGGCACTTGCGCATCATGATGCAGCCGGCCGCGATCAACGGAGCGGTCGAGAAGCCGAACTCGTCGGCGCCCAGAAGCGCACCGATGATGACGTCGCGACCGGTCTTCAGGCCACCATCGACTTGCAGGGCAATACGCGAACGCAGACCATTGAGCACCAGCGTCTGCTGGGTCTCCGCCAGGCCCATTTCCCACGGGCTGCCCGCATGTTTCAGCGAGGTGAGCGGCGAAGCGCCCGTTCCGCCATCGAAGCCCGAAATGGTGATGTGGTCAGCACGCGCCTTGGCGACGCCGGCGGCAACGGTTCCCACGCCAACCTCGGAGACGAGCTTGACGGAAATATCGGATTCCGGGCTCACGTTCTTCAGGTCGAAGATCAGCTGGGCCAGGTCTTCGATCGAGTAGATGTCGTGGTGCGGCGGCGGCGAAATCAGGCCCACACCCGGGGTCGAGTGACGCGTCTTGGCGATCGTCGCATCCACCTTGTGGCCCGGAAGCTGGCCGCCCTCGCCGGGCTTGGCGCCCTGCGCGACCTTAATCTGGATCATGTCGGAGTTGACGAGATATTCCGTCGTCACGCCGAAGCGCCCCGATGCGACCTGCTTGATCGCCGAACGCTCAGGGTTGACGTCGGTCGTCCCGGGGATCGGCAGGTAGCGGTCGGCTTCCTCGCCGCCTTCGCCTGTATTCGACTTGCCGCCGATCTTGTTCATGGCAACTGCGAGCGTGCTATGCGCCTCGCGGCTGATCGAACCGAAGGACATAGCGCCGGTGGAGAAGCGCTTGACGATCTCGGAGGCCGGCTCGACCTCATCGATGGAGACCGGCTTGCGTCCGAGCTCATCCGCCTTCCTGATCTTGAACAGGCCGCGGATGGTGTTCATCCGCTGCGCTTCGCTGTTCATCATCTCGGCGAATTCGGTGTAGCGATCCTTGGCATTGCCACGCACGGCATGCTGCAGCTTGGCCACGGCATCCGGTGTCCAGCTGTGATGTTCGCCGCGCATGCGGAAGGCATACTCGCCGCCCACTTCGAGGTTGCGCGCGAGAACCGGATCGTCGCCGAAAGCTGCTGCGTGACGCAGCGCGGTTTCCTGCGCGACTTCGGCGAGACCAACACCTTCGATGGTGGTGGCGGTTCCCGTAAAGAAGTCCTTCACGAAATCCGACGACAGGCCCACAGCGTCGAAGATCTGCGCGCCGCAATAGGACTGGTAGGTCGAAATGCCCATCTTGGACATGACCTTGAGAATGCCCTTGCCGATTGCCTTGATGTAGCGCGAGACCACTTCATGCGCATCGACTTCCGGCGGGAACTCGCCGCGCGAATGCATGTCGAGAAGCGTATCGAAAGCCAGATAAGGGTTGATGGCTTCGGCACCATACCCGGCGAGGCAAGCAAAGTGATGCACTTCGCGCGGCTCGCCCGATTCCACCACGAGACCGACCGAGGTGCGGAGCCCCTTGCGGATGAGGTGATGGTGAACGGCAGCGGTCGCAAGCAAGGCCGGGATCGCAATACGGTCCGGCCCGATCTGGCGGTCGGAAATGATGATGATGTTGTAGCCGCCGCGGACAGCTTCCTCGGCACGCTCGCAAAGCCGGGTGAGCGCCGCCTTCATGCCACCGGCGCCTTTTTCGGCAGCGTAGGTCACGTCGAGCGTCTTGGTGTCGAAACGATCCTCGGTGTGGCCAATCGAACGGATCTTCTCGAGATCGGCATTGGTCAGGATCGGCTGACGCACCTCGAGCCGCTTGCGCCGCGCCGCACCGGTGTGATCGAGAATGTTGGGACGCGGACCGATGAACGAGACGAGGCTCATCACCAGCTCTTCGCGGATCGGATCGATCGGCGGGTTGGTCACCTGCGCGAAGTTCTGCTTGAAATAGGTGTAGAGCATCTTCGACTTCGACGACATCGCCGAGATCGGGGTATCGGTGCCCATCGAACCGATCGCTTCCTGACCGGTGGTCGCCATCGGCGCCATCAGGATGCGGGTATCTTCCAGCGAGTAGCCGAACGCCTGCTGGCGGTCGAGAAGCGACACGTCACCACGCAGCGCACGCGGCGAAACGGGCTTCAGCTCCTCCAGGATGAGCTGGGTATTGTCGAGCCATTCGCGATACGGATGCCGCTGGGCAATGGA
The DNA here is from genome assembly GCA_002707605.1 of Hoeflea sp. Classification (GTDB taxonomy): domain Bacteria; phylum Pseudomonadota; class Alphaproteobacteria; order Rhizobiales; family Rhizobiaceae; genus Pseudohoeflea. Next base: position 183,395 of record PANK01000004.1, on the reverse strand, counting down.
GGATTTGACTTCCTCGTCGGAGATGATGCGGCCTTCTTCGGTATCGATGAGCAGCATCTTGCCCGGCTGCAGGCGCCACTTGCGCAGAATGTTCTTCTCCGGAACCGGCAGCACGCCGGACTCCGAGGCCATGATCACCCGGTGATCATCGGTGACGATGTAGCGCGCCGGGCGCAGACCGTTACGGTCGAGCGTGGCGCCAATCTGGCGGCCATCGGTAAAGGCCACGGCTGCGGGGCCGTCCCACGGCTCCATCAGGGCTGCGTGATACTCGTAGAATGCCTTGCGGTCGGGATCCATCGAGAGGTTGCCTGCCCAGGCTTCCGGCACCAGCGTCATCACTGCGTGCGCCATCGAGTAACCGCCGCGCACGAGAAACTCGAGCGCGTTGTCGAAGCAGGCGGTATCCGACTGGCCTTCATAGGAGATCGGCCACAGCTTNGAGATGTCGTCGCCGAAGAGCGGAGACGACACGGACGCCTGGCGCGCNGCCATCCAGTTGACGTTGCCGCGNAGNGTGTTGATCTCGCCGTTATGGGCGACCATGCGATACGGGTGCGCGAGCTTCCACGACGGNAAGGTGTTGGTCGAGAACCGCTGATGGACGAGCGCGATCGCCGANACGAAGCGCGNGTCGCTNAGGTCCTTGTAGTAGGCCTTCACCTGGTAAGCCAGGAACATNCCCTTGTAGACGATGGTCTGCGTGGACAGCGACACNAAGTAGAAGCCGTTGTCCTGACCGNCGTTTTCGCCGTAGACGCGGTTCGAGATCACCTTGCGNAGGATGAAGAGGCGGCGCTCGAAATCCTCGACGTCTTTCACGCCTTCGCCGCGGCCGATGAAGACCTGCTCGTGATAGGGCTCGGTGGCAGCGATCTCCGGGGCCTTCGAGAGCGAAGANTTGTCGACGGGCACCTTNCGGAAGCCGAGCAGCACCTGGCCCTCGTCGGCGATCACTTCGCGGATGATGTCCTTCATATGNGCGCGCAGATCATCATCCTGCGGCATGAACAGGAAGCCGGCGGCGTACTGGCCGGGCTCCGGAAGGTCGATGCCTTCCTTGGCGAGCTCTTCCTTGAAGAACTGGTGCGGGATCTGCGCCGTGAGACCGGCACCGTCGCCNATCAGCGGGTCGGCGCCCACCGCACCGCGGTGCGTCAGGTTTTCGAGGATGAACAGGCCATCTTCGATGATCGAGTGCGANGCCTCGCCCTTCATGTGGGCGACAAAGCCCACACCGCAGGCATCGTGCTCGTTGCGCGGATCATAAAGACCCTGCGCGCTCGGGATGCCCGACGCCTTGAAAGGGGTGTCCGGAGTTTTCACGGTGACGGGTCCGGTCACTTTCGCCGCGCCTGCCAGAAGCCGCGCAGTCCGAGAAGTCATCATCTCTGTCATCACCATTCTCCCTTGCCCGCCATTCGGCGACGCCTGATCGTGCCTGCCAGAAGAGGCAGCGGCACTTTTTATTCTTCGACCCTGTTTCGGCGGACCGCCCCGATAGGCTTGGCAATATGCCAACCTTGCGGCGTTCTCCGAATTTAACACAGACCCAACCATGCGGTCACTGCGGCATTGGCTGCCCGTTCCGCAGACAATGCCCGGAGGGTGCGGTGGTCGCCGACGCCCCCAGGCAAATTAGGACAGGAAGGCTGTCCTATTTACTCTATGGCAGAATGCGTGGGCCCATGCAAGACGGTGTGACGAATTTTAGGCCTCTTCCCGCAGCATTATGACGCCTGATACAGCCGCAGNGTAATAATCTTGCGCTCACCTGTGAACTAATCGGCACTTTATTCCGCTTTCCCAGTTTCGACCGTNTGCNGGCGCTCGCCTGCGCGGAGATTTCACATTTACANGCCTTGCGACTAGCCCTAGCTATGGCGCGACCANAAATGACGCCNGACCGCANTGCAATCCGGAGCATTTCATGATCTTCACGTCCGACAANTGGGCCGGCGCCCATCCGGCCATTTCCGAAGCCCTGACNCGCCACGCAACCGGTTTCTCGGCGGCCTATGGGACCGGNGATCTCGACCGGCAGGTCGAGGCGACCTTCAACCAGATCTTCGAGCGTGAAGTCGCCGTNTTCTTTGTCGGCACCGGAACTGCTGCCAACTCGATCGGCCTTGCAAGTGNCGCCAAGCCCGGCGGCGTCGCCTTCTGCCANAACCAGGCCCACGTGATCGAGGACGAATGCGGCGCGCCNGAATTCTTCTCCCAGCTCCGCCTCGCCCCTGTCGATGGCCCCNACGGNAAGATGACCCCGGAGAATTTGCGTGCCCAGATCGCACGCTATCCGGCNCANTTCGTCCATCATGGCCAGCCGGCTGCCGTTACCATTACCCAGGCAACCGAGATCGGTACGGTTTACAGCCATGACGAGATCGGGGCGATTTCGGCGGTGGCGCAGGAAAAGAACCTGCCGCTGCACATGGATGGCGCGCGTTTTGCAAACGCCATGGTCGCGCTCAACTCGACTCCCGCAAAGATGACGGTCGATCGCGGCGTCGACATCATCTCCTTCGGCGGCACGAAGAACGGCTGCTGGTGTGCGGAGGCTCTCGTGTTCTTCGATCCGGATATGGCCAGGCAGGTACCCTTCATCCGCAAGCGCGGCGCCCACCTTTTCTCCAAGAGCCGCTTCATCGCAGCACAGTTCGCCGCCTATCTGGAGAATGGCCTCTGGCTCGAACTCGCAAGCCATTCCAATGCCATGGCAAGCCGCCTGCGCGAGGCGATCACCGCATCCTCGAAGGCGCGCCTTGCCTGGGACGGGCAGACAAACGAGGTTTTCGCCATCCTTCCGACGGCCACCTCGACGGCTGCCCAGGACAAAGGCGCGCGCTTTTACGATTGGCCTGTCCCGAAAGGCGTCGAGAACGGCCCCGGCCCGGACGAAACACTGATCCGCCTCGTCACCAGCTTTGCGACCAGCGAAACGGACGTGGACCGTTTCGCCGAACTGCTGGGCTGACGCTAAAACATTCCTAAAACACAGTATTTTGAAAGGAGTGACGGTGTTCACTCCTTTCTCACACGCGCGTTATTGCGGGGTGTGTTTTACCTCACCGCAAGGTGACAGTGTATAACGCGCCGTTGATTTCCACTTTACCGCACATTTCTCCAAGTTCTCCTCAGCCGGCCAGACGGTGCGGCACTCACAAACCGAGGAGAACATCTCATGTCTCAGAAAACCCTTATCGGCGCATCGGCTTTGGCTGGCGCGGTTGCCATGGCCCTGTCCGGCACCACGCTCATCGCGTCCACATCTGGTGCAAGCGCTGCCGGCAAGGAGAAGTGCTACGGCGTTTCGATGGCCGGCAAGAACGATTGCGCCGCCGGCCCCGGCACNACCTGCGCCGGTACGTCCAAGGTCGATTACCAGGGCAACGCCTGGAAATATGTCGACGAAGGCACCTGCGCTTCGATGGAACTGCCCGAGGGCCGCATGGGCTCGCTCGAGCCGCTCGACCGCGACGTTCCGGCCTGATCGGCCAGTCCCTTCAGAAAACCCGATCAATAGAGAGCGCGAGGAGACCACAATGAGCGAACATCCCCTTTCGACCATCCGGCCCATGCCGGTGGCCTCACCACGCTTTCCGACCCTGCCGCTCCCGCCTCGTGCGGGGGCGGGCCTCAAGCCCGAACATGTGGATGCAATTCTGTCGGATGATTTCCGTATCGGCTTTCTGGAAGTCCACGCCGAGAACTATATGGGCGNNGGCGGCCCTGCCCATCGGGCGCTGGCCGCNATCCGCGANCGCTTTCCCCTGTCCATCCANGGNGTCGGACTGTCGATCGGCGCNGAACGCGGGCTCGATCCCACACANCTCGAGCGTCTCGCCCGCGTGGTCGAACGCTACGAGCCGGCCATGGTTTCCGAGCACCTCGCCTGGTCCACCCACNCCGACCATTACTACAACGANCTTCTGCCGCTGCCCTACANCGAGCAGACNCTCGACAGGATNGTCGAACACATCGATCAGGTNCAGACCCGCCTCGGNCGACCGATCCTGCTCGAAAACCCTTCGACCTATGTCGCCTTCGAACAGTCNACCATGAGCGAGACCGATTTCATCGCCGAGATCGCCCGGCGCTCCGGCTGCGGGCTGCTGCTNGACGTCAACAATGTCTATGTCTCAGCCGTCAATCACGGCTGGAAACCGATGACCTATCTCAAGGATTTCCCGCTCGAACTGGTCGAGGAAATCCACCTCGCCGGTCATGCAGAGGANNCNGACGACGAGGGCGACAGGCTGCTGATCGATGCGCACGACCGCCCGGTCTGCGAGGAGGTCTGGCAGCTCTACGAAGTGGTGATCGCCCAGGCNGGGCCTCTGCCGACGCTGGTCGAGTGGGACAATGACGTACCCGATTGGCCGATCCTGCGGCGGGAAGCCCATCTCGCCAACGAGATTCTTTCGCGCCACGATGCGAGCGCCTGGCTCGGCCANCGCCACGCGGCAGAGTGAGAGTTATGGCTTCCGCTGTCGCAACCGATATCANCGCCGCTTTCGGTTCCGCCCTGCTGGAACCCGAGTTGCCACTACCCGCAGGTGTTGTCGGGCCACGCGGCAAGAAGGCGGAGAAACGTTTCGCGGTCTACCGCAACAATGTCACCGTCAGTCTGGTCAACGCGCTTGGCGACATTTTTCCCGCAATGAAGACACTCTTGGGCGAGAACAATTTCGGCCATATCGCAAGGAATTTCGTGAGAGCCTGTCCTCCCGGCTCGCCTCTGCTGTTCGAGTACGGCGATGACTTNCCNNANTTCATCGCCTCGCTCGAACAGCTCGCGAAATACCCCTATCTGCCTGACGTGGCACGGCTCGAACGTGCTTGGCTCGATGCGTTTCACGCCGCCGATGCCGAACCTCTTGGTGCCGATACTCTGCAAGCCATCGCACCGGACCAGCTTGGCGATCTGGTCTTCACGGTTCACCCGGCGACGCGGATCGTTGAAAGCGACTATGCGATCGTTTCGATCATGACGCGCTCTCGGGCAGGCGAGCCCCTTGCGGGCATCAGACCCGACGCCTCGGAAACCGGCCTCGTCACGCGTCCCCACACGATTGTCGAGCTCCGCGCACTCGATCACGCCGGCAGCGCCTTCTTCCGCTCGCTTCTCGACGGACAGACGCTCGGCGCGGCGGTCGGAAACGCGGCGGAGGCCGACGAGAATTTCGATGTCGCAGCCGCCATCGCGGCACTCTTTGAATCGGGCGCTTTCACCGCGCTCTCGCTTGCCCGACCCGTAGCCGAAGGAGAATGATCATGTCCCGCATCGCGCAGCAGATCACGAGACTGCATGACACCGTCTTCGGCACGCTCGAACGGCTCACCGATGGCTGGTTCCTGGGCCTCTTCGCCCGATTTATCTTTGCCGCGGTGCTCTGGGCCTATTTCCTCAATTCAGCCTTCACCAAGGTCGGCGAGGGTGTTGCCGGCTTCTTCATGATCGCGCCCGGCGCNTACTACCAGATCGCNCTNCCCGCCGTGGAAGCNGNCGGCGGCGACATCGATCAGGTGGCCTTCTTGCCCTGGGGNCTGATTGTCACCCTCGGCACCTATGCGGANTTCATTCTNCCGCTGCTCGTCGTCNTNGGATTGTTCACCCGCGTCGCNGCCCTCGGCATGATAGTCTTCATCGCCGTTCAGACGCTGGTCGACATCACGGTGCATATGGTCGGGCCGGAGACAGTCGGGGCGCTGTTCGATCGGTTCCCGGACGCGCTGGTTCTCGACCAAAGGCTCCTTTGGATGATGCCGCTGGTCTATCTCACGCTGAAGGGTGCGGGGTTTGTTTCGATTGACGGCCTGCTGGCAAGCCGAAGGACACGAGCAGCAATGCAACCCGCCTGATATGTGGCGGGATGGTCGGGTTCAGTGGCTCAGGCGACAACCTTGATACGGCTTGATTCGGCATAATCGAGGCCGGAAAAACCATCGATGAGCGCCGCAATATCGGCTTCGCCGACGAAAGTTTCGACTTGCGGTCTCGCAAAGAGGTAACCTTGAAACAGAGCCACACCTGCCTGAAGCAGCGTTGCGGTCTCGGCCTCCGTCTCGACCCCTTCCGCCAGTACCTTGAACTTCATCAGCCTGCTCATCGTCATGATCCCTTCGACGATGGCTTGCCGGCTTGGTGATTTGTCGATGTTTCGCACCAGCTCCATGTCGAGCTTGACGATATCGGTCTGAAAGCGCGCCAGAAGGCCAAGCCCGGCAAAGCCCGCTCCGAAGTCATCGATGGCTGTCTTGAAGCCCATCCTGCGATACTCGGAGACGATATTTTCCACGTGCTCGACATCCCGCAACTCTTCCTGCTCGGTGAACTCGAACATCAGCCGGCTCGTGTCGAAATCGGCTTTTGCGGCGGCGGCCAGCGTGGCGCGAATGCAAGCCTTCGGTTCGTAAACCGCGTTGGGCAGGAAGTTGATCGACAACATTGCCCGCGAGTGCGCCGCCATGCCCGCCCCGGCCAGTTCGATCGCCTTGACCCGGCATGACTGGTCGAAGGCATAGCGGTTTTCGGGCGTAACCTTGCCGAGAACCTCGAATGCGCTTTCGCCATTCACGCCCCGGACCAAGGATTCGTAACCCCAGATTCGGCGCTCCGCCAGATCGACGATGGGCTGAAAGGCCATCGTGAAAGGTATGACGAATTCACTCGCCGCGGCATTCCTGCAGCCTTCACAGCCCTTGCGATTTGCCATGCCCACACCGTCGCTTTCCTCAACAAAGATGCGGAAAAGCTAAACGGATTCAATTGAGAAATGGATAATCCCCTCAGCGATCAGGGCTCAAGCGCAAAAAAGGACGCCCGGTTGCCCGGACGCCCCTTCGATGGAGGTCGTGTTCCGCTCAGGCGGCTTTCACTTTGCCGTTAAGCGGCAGTGGCCTCGATCTGCTTGGCCTTGGAGGCGTCGGAAGCGATTTCGATCTTCCGCGGCTTCATGGCTTCAGGGATCTCGCGCTTGAGATCGATGTGAAGCAGGCCGTTCTTCAGCGAAGCGCCGTTGGCTTCCACATGCTCGGCGAGCTGGAAGCGGCGCTCGAAGGCGCGCTTGGCAATACCGCGATAGAGGAATTCGACATCGCCGTTTTCCTTCTCGTCGGCTTTCTCACCCTTGACGGTGAGCGTGTGCTCGCGGGTCTCGATGGAAATCTCGCTTTCCTCGAAACCGGCAACCGCCATGGTGATGCGGTAGGTGTTCTCACCGGTCCGCTCGATATTGTAGGGCGGATAGGACTGCGACTGGTCCGGCTGGGCAAGACTGTCCAGCATGTTTGCAAGACGGTCGAAGCCGACGGTGGAACGATAAAGGGGTGCAAAATCAACGTGACGCATCATGGTCCTCCTTGAAGCGACTTGGTTTTCACGTTCGGCTCGTCCGGCGCCCCGTTCATCGGCGGCACCTCGAACCCGCAGACCCGTTTTGGCGCCTGCAGAAATCATGTGGGAATTCAAAATCGGCGGTTCAAGAGGAAAAATCGAAGACGTGAAACACCTCGTGGAACCGGCATCCAGTGCGAATGTGCGCAAGCGTTCATGCCTCTTTTTCTTTGACCTGCGCCAGCCGAGCGCATATCGATTTCTCCATGGAACCCGCCGCCGAAGACCAGCCCTCAGACAACGCGAAAGAACCCGCGCCGATCCTTTACGCGATACCGGACAACCCGGTGCCGGAGAACCATGTGGCGGGCCACTTCGAGACCCGCGACAAGCGCAAGCTGCGCTATGCGATCTTCAAGTCAGATCTACGGATCGCCAAGGGCACAATCGTGCTGCTTCACGGCCGCAATGAATTTATCGAGAAATATTTCGAGACGATCCGGCACTTCACCGATCTCGGTTTCTGGGTCGCCACTTTCGACTGGCGCGGCCAGGGCGGCTCCGACCGTCTCCTGAAGAGGCCCTTGCGCGGCCACGTCAGGCGCTTCTCAGATTTTGAAGACGACCTGTCGACCTTCCTCGAAACCATCGTGCTGCCCGAAACCCGCCTGCCCTTCATGATGGTCGCGCATTCCATGGGCGGGTTGATAGCCCTCTCCGCCGCCCCCACACTTGCCAACCGCATCGACAGGCTGGTCTGCCTCGCGCCCTTTGTGGAACTGTCGAACCAGCGCGTCGGGGTCGGCCTCATTCACGTCATGTGCAAACTGTTGACTGTCCTGGGCCTCGGCTGGATCACCTTCGAGCGCGACGCCTTTCCGCGCCCCTATGACGGCAATGTTCTGACCTCGGACAATGCCCGCTTCCGCCGTAACCAGAATATCTACGAAGCCTGGCCGAAATTGCGCGTCGGCCCGCCGACCGCGCGATGGATCGCGGCGATGCTCTCGGCAATGAAGCGGGTCAGCCGCGTCACCCACCTCGACCGCGTCCAGGTGCCCACCTTGCTGATCGCTGCGGGCGCCGATTCCATCGTCAGCCAGCGCGCCATCGAAACTGTCGCCAACCGGTTCCGGGCCGGCCATATGCTGACCATCGACGGCGCCCGCCACGAGCTTCTGCATGAAGCCGACCGCTACAGGATCCAGACCCTGGCCGCGATCGACGCGTTTCTGTTGCCCGACGAAGAACTGTCGCTGGAGCGCCTGCTCCAGCGTCCCTCGGATGAAGGCGAAAAAGAAAAAGAGCGAGAAACCGTCAGCGCTGACGGTTGAGCAAGTCCAGCGCTTCGGCGTGGAGTTCGCGCGAGCCGCAGGCAATGACGTTTCCGCCCTGTTCCGGACGGCCCCCATGCCAGTCGGTCACCACCCCGCCCGCCTGCTCGATCGGCGCGATCAGCCCGGCAATGTCGTAGGCCTGCAGGCCCGATTCCACGCAGATATCGATATGACCGGCGGCTAGCATCGCAAACGCATAGCAATCGCAGCCATAGCGGGACAGCTTCGCCGCCGCTTCAAGCTCGCGGAAGACCGGAAAGTCGTGCTCGCCATAGAGCCAGGGCGAAGTGGTCATCATGGTCGCGGCTGCGAGCGCGACCGACTTGCGGGTGGAAATTGCCTTGCGGTCACCACCCCGAAAACGTGAAAACGCGCCGTCCGGCCCGGCGACATAACGATCCCCGATAAAGGGCTGGTCCATCATCCCCATCACGGCGCGACCATTTTGGTAAAGCCCGACCAGCGTGCCCCAGACCGGAAGCCCGGAGATAAAGGCCCGCGTGCCGTCGACCGGATCGATCACCCAGACGAATTCGCGGTCCGTGCCCTCGGCGCCATATTCCTCGCCCAGAATGCCGTGATCGGGGAAACGCGCATTGATCAGCGCCCGGATCGCCCGCTCGGCGGCACGGTCGGCTTCGGTGACCGGATCGAAATCCCCGGCCAGCTTGTTGTCGACATCGATCCCCATGCGAAAGCGCGGGAGCGTCTCACGCGCCGAGGCGTCGGCGAGTTCGTCGAGAAAATCGAGGTCTGGCAACACGGGTCTGATCTCCGGCTTCGGTTTGCGAGGCGGTAAATCGCCCGGGCGCCCGCGTCAAGGCTGCGGCGGCCCTTCCGCATATGCCCATTCGCCAGGCAGCCGCGCTGCACTGCGAAAAAAAGTTGCAAAACCGTTTGACTATTGTGCGCCGCACAACTAAAGTACAAATACAGTCTTTGACTGTGAATGCCCTCCTTGGGCGTTTCCTCCCTAGACTTGACCGCGCTCCTGAGCGCGGTTTTTTTTGCCGTTATTCAAGGTGATGGAGTTGCGGGGAAATAAAAGCTTACTTTGCGTAAGTGTTGCCGGAGTCACTCGGCGGCGAGCAGGGTGTCACCCATCTCGTCGCGTACGAATGCCATCATCTCGGCTGCGAAATGCGCAATGTCGGTCTGGAGTTGCTGATAGCCACGTGTCGGCTCCAGCGTTTTCTCATCGATATAGAGACCGCGATTGATCTCGATCTGGAGCGCATGCAGACCGCGTGCCGGTCGTCCGTAATGCTCGGTGATGAAGCCGCCCGCATAGGGTTTGTTGCGCGCCACCTCGTACCCGAAACCGGACAATATGCCGACTGCAGCCCGCGAGAGGTCATGGGCGGCACTCGAACCATAGCGATCGCCGACGATGAAATCCGGCCGGACATTCGAACCCGCCGCCTTCAGACCCGCCGGCATCGAGTGGCAATCAATGAGAATCGCGATCCCGAACTTCACATGGGTCTGGGCGATCAGACGTCTCAGACAGGCGTGATAGGGTCTGTAGACCCGCTCGATCCGCTCGAGCCCTTCGGCAACCGACAGCCGCCCGCGATAGATCTCGGTATTTTCAGCAACAAGCCGCGGAATGGTGCCCAGTCCGCCGGCCACGCGCAACGAACCGATATTGGCATGCGCGGGCAGCGGGGAATCGAACATCCGCGGATCGAGTTCATAGGGCTCGCGGTTCACGTCGAGCCAGGCACGCGGGAAATGGGCTTTGAGCATCGGCGCGCCGAGCGCCGTCACAGGCGCATAGAGCTGATCGACATAATGATCCTCGGAGCGCCTTATGCCCTTGCGGTCGAGCCGGGTGGCGGCAAGGAAATCATCCGTATAGAGACGGCCCGAATGGGGCGAATTGAACACGAAGGGCTCGGTCTGGCGCGCCGGTCGGATCATCTCGTAATAGGGGTGGCCGCAAGGGCTCGATGGGACCGTGGCATCGACGTCTTTCATTCGGCACCTTATGAAGCCGCTTCGTTTACCTTGTTATGTTGCCAGTTGGGATGATCACTGTCCAGTGACTGTCCAGCCGGCTCCGGCCTGTGCTAGGGTGCATATGGTTCGCAGGCCGTTAATTCTTTCTGGGCGGGGATTCACCCTCTGTTTACCAGAATCAGGCACGGTTTCGCGGCAAAGGCATAATCAGAAGAATCAAGGGTCTGGACGGGATGCTACCGAAAATCCTTCTCGCGGAAGATGACAACGACATGCGCCGGTTTCTGGTCAAGGCACTGGAAAAAGCCGGCTACGACGTACGCTCCTTCGACAATGGCGCGTCCGCCTATGACCGCCTGCGCGAAGAGCCCTTCACCCTGCTTCTGACCGATATCGTCATGCCGGAGATGGACGGCATCGAGCTGGCGCGCCGTGCGACCGAACTCGACCCGGATCTCAAGGTGATGTTCATCACCGGCTTCGCCGCCGTTGCCCTCAATCCGGATTCGAAGGCCCCGGCCGACGCCAAGGTTCTGTCCAAGCCCTTCCACCTTCGCGATCTCGTCAACGAGGTCAACAAGATGCTCGCCGCCGCCTGACGGGCGGTTTGCGGGGACTTTCAACACGTCTCCGCAAAGGGATGATAATTCCCTTCAATTTCGTGTTGACGGCGCACCGCGATTGTGGTGTATGCGCCGCATCGGATGGGCGTGTAGCTCAGCGGGAGAGCACTACGTTGACATCGTAGGGGTCACAGGTTCAATCCCTGTCACGCCCACCATCCGAGCTCCTTGAGATTGCTGGACTTTCTCTCTTCGCGGCGTTCGCGCGATTCCTTCGGAAAATCCTTCTGTCACAGTCCTGTCGCTGCCATTTGTTGGGCGGGCGCGGATCATTTGTTGTGCCTCACCCTTCTCGTCTTCCCAGCCATCCGCGGACCAAAATACCAGCGATTGCGGGGAGCCTGACGGCTCTCGCCGGCTGCTTCGCTCAGGCGTTTTTCCCGCCCCGATTAAAACATGAGTATTTTTGTCTTGAATTAACGAAGTGGAGCTCATAAGCAACACGTACATAGTCAACTGACGCATGGACGAAACATGACCCAGACAACGAAACTGGCTGCGTTAGGCGGTCTTCTCACCGCACTTTTTGCCGCTCACATGACCGGCACCGCCGTGGCGGAGCCGACGAAATATCCGCTCGAAATCGAGAATTGCGGCCAGACCGTCGTCTTCGACAAGGCCCCCGAGCGCACGGTCGCACTGGGTCAGAACACGGCTGAGATCCTGTTCATGCTGGGGCTCGAGGACCGGATGGTCGGCACCGCCTTCTGGCCAAACCGGGTGCTGCCGGGTTACGAGGCCGCCTATAACAAGGTCGACGTGCTGACCGTCGAGTTCCCGACCCTGGAATCGATCCTGTCCAAGAAGCCCGATTTCGTGCCGGCTATGCTGGTGACCCTGCTTGGGCCCGACAGCAAGGTCGCCAAGCGCCAGGATTTCGAGAAATTGGGCATCCCCACCTACATGTCGCCGGCCGCCTGCTCGGTCGAGAAGGACACCGGCAACGCCAGCAACAGCAAGGCGACCGCTGTTTACGGCATCCGCAAGGAGCTGTGGAACCTCGACGAACTCTACAAGGAAATCTCGGATCTGGCGCAAATCTATGACGTGCAGGATCGCGGCGAGGCGCTGATCGCGGACCTGAAGGCCCGCGAGGCCAAGTTGCGGGCGGAGTTCGCCGACAACGAGAACCTCACCTTTCTGTTCTGGTTCTCGTCACCCTCTCCCTCCGACGACGCCTATCTGAGCGGCGGCAACGGCCCCTCGGGCTATATCGCCGATCTGCTCGGCGGCTCGAACGCGCTGAAGACCGAGGCGGAATGGCCGGCGCTTGGATGGGAGGGTATCATGGCTGCCAATCCGACGGTTATCGTTGCCGCCCAGGTCGACCGCAAGCGCTGGGGTCTGGACGAAGCTGAGAACAAGATCGCCTTTCTGACCACCGATCCGGCGGTCAGCCAGATGGACGCGGTCAAGGCCGGCAGGATTGCCGTGATCAGCGGCGCGGCATTGAACCCTTCGGTGCAGACGCTTTACGGGGCCGAGCAGCTGGCCGANCAGATCAGGGCGTTCGANCTGCCGTGACAATGACCGGCGAACANAGCGGGGCCGGCCAACGNAACAGGGCCNTCGAGACGGAGAGCGGGGTCGGCGGACTGGCCCTGTTNCTGGTNATCACGCTGATTGCACTCGCCTTTGCGGTCGCCATGGCGGCCGCTATCGGCGACTACAANATCGANCTCAGGACGGTGGTNCTTTCGGTCACGAACGGGCTCGGCCTGAGCAACGCCGACATCCCGCCGATCGAGCAGAGCGTGGTTTGGGACCTGCGCCTGAGCCGCGCCCTGATTGCGGCCCTGGCCGGGGCCGGACTGGCGATCAGCGGCGCAATCCTGCAAGCTCTTCTGCGAAATGCGCTCGCCGAACCCTTCGTGCTGGGTATCTCCGCCGGTGCATCGACGGGGGCGGTCAGCGTCATCGTTCTTGGTATCGGTGCGGGCGCGGTCTCGCTCTCGTTCGGGGCTTTCGCCGGCGCTTTTGCTGCTTTCGCAGTCGTCGCGGCCTTGTCCAACGGTGCGACCAGCGGCCCCAACCACACGATCCTCGCCGGCGTCGCGGCCTCGCAATTGTTCAACGCCCTCACCTCCTACATCGTCACGACCTCGGGCAACGCCCAGCAGGCGCGCGACGTCATGTTCTGGCTGCTCGGCAGTTTCGGCGGTGTGCGNTGGCCGGACTTCCAGGTTCTGGTGGTGGTGGTCTTCGTGGGACTCGGAGCCTGCCTCCTGATGGCGCGCTCGCTCGATGCCTTCACATTCGGCGACGAGGATGCCGCAGCACTCGGCGTGCCTGTGGCACGGCTGCGGCTGATCCTCTTCGGCATTACCGCGATGATGACCGCCACCATCGTCAGTATGGTCGGCACGATNGGCTTCGTGGGTCTCGTCGTCCCCCATGCCGCGCGGTATATCGTCGGACCGCTGCATATGCGACTGCTGCCCGCCAGCGCCGCNGTGGGCGCGGTGTTNNTGGTGATCGCGGATATCGTCTCGCGCGTGCTGGTCACCCAGCAGACCATTCCCATCGGCGTGGTCACCGCGCTCGTCGGCGTCCCCTTCTTCGCCCTCATCCTCTATCGCTCGAGGCCGCAGTCATGAGCGTGACAGCCGACAATCTCGTCTGGGGCGTCCGGCGCAAGCAGATCGTCAAGGACATCAGCTTCTCTGTCAAAACGGGCGAGACGCTCGGCTTGATCGGCCCCAACGGCTCGGGCAAGTCGTCGCTCCTGCGCCTGCTTGCCGGTTTGAAGAGNCCTGACAGCGGCCATGTAACCATCCACGGCGACGACATTGCCGCCCTGCCTCGCCGCGAACTCGCCCGTCAACTCGCCTTCGTGCAGCAGAACGCCACCACCGACACCAATGTCAGCGTCCGCGACGTCGTCCGCCTGGGCCGCACCCCGCACCGCTCAGCGCTCTCGGGCTGGACAGCCGCCGATCAGCAGGCGGTCGAAAAAGCGATCACCCATGTCGGCATGGACCACCTCGCGACTCGCTCCTGGCAGACGCTTTCAGGTGGCGAAAGACAGCGCGTCCATATCGCCCGGGCGCTCGCCCAGAGCCCGCGCGTCATGTTCCTGGACGAACCGACCAACCATCTGGACATCCATCATCAGCTNGAAATCCTGCANACAGTCAGAAACCTNGAAATGACCAGCATCGTNGCACTNCACGANCTGAACCTCGCGGCCATGTTCTGCGATCGCATCGTCGTGCTGGACCAAGGCAAGCTTGTTGCCGCCGGTTTGCCCGAGGAGGTACTGACCGAGGACTTGATGCACGACGTCTTCCGCGTCTCTGCCGCAGTCGCCCCCTCGCCCCACCACGGCCGCCCGCAAATNGCGCTCAAGGCCGGCTAGGCGATATCTCCNAGCTTCCGTATCNTCGGGCGGCAAAGAGACCANATCACAAGTACCGGCACGATCACTCCCGCACCCGAACCAATGATGACGGGTAAAGAATATGATGCGGCAGAGCCAACGCAGATGATGATCTGAACCGCCGCGACTGCAGCTATGACCGCGCGCCGCCTCGGACAGTCAGGCTCCTGCGGATAGCTCTGTCTGATCAGGCGGACGTAAAGGGCAACGGCTCCCACTCCACTCCACCCGTCCGCTTATTTGCTCTAGCCGNAAGGGAGCCTGACGNNTATTCGTTACCATCTGCTGATGAGACAGCAAAATCAGCGATCTGATAGATGTATNNCGCCGCGCAGGTTGATACCCACGCGGCTATTNCACGNAACGTGCGCTCAAGCTTACCGATTGTTGCGCTTGCGCCAGTCCTCGTATTTCTGAAGGTTCTCGTCCTTCGTCGCCGGATAGAGACCGATGATGGTCGCGCCGTCGAGCACCTGTTCGAGCACGAAATCCTCGAAGCTTTCCATGCCGAGGCACTCATCGGCGATTTCCTCGGCAAGATGCGCCGGGATCACCATCACGCCGTCCTTGTCGCCGAGCATCACATCGCCCGGGAAAACAGCGGCGTCGCCGCAGGCGATCGGCACGTTGATGTCGAGCGCCTCGTGAAGTGTCAGGTTGGTAGGCGCCGACGGGTTTGCACAGTATGACGGCATGTCTAGCTCGCCGATCCCGTCGCAATCACGGAACCCGCCATCGGAGACGACGCCGGCAGCCCCGCGGATCGCAAGACGCGTGATCAGGATGGAACCGGCGGTGGCCGCACGCGCATCCTTGCGCGCATCCATGACCAGCACATGGCCTTCCGGGCAGGTTTCCATGGCCACGCGCTGCGGGTGGTCGGGATTGCGGAAGACGGTGATCGGATTGCGGTCCTCGCGCGCCGGGATGTAGCGCAGAGTGAACGCCTGCCCCACCATGTTTTCCGTCTTGGGAGCGACGGGCGTCACCCCCTGGATGAACTGGTTGCGCAGGCCGCGCTTGAAGAGGGCCGTCGCGACCGAGGCGGTCGAGACCTTCTTGAACTTGGCGCGGGTTTCTTCGGAAAGAACGTAGTCGGTCATGGGAATCCTCAGAAGATGTCGGGTTCGCCCGGCGTGCGGCCGAAATCGGATTGCAGGAAGTCGAAGTCACAGCCCTGGTCGGCCTGGGTGACGTGGCGCGAGAACATCCAGCCCCAGCCGCGCTCAAAGCGGGGTTTGGGCTGCTTCCACGCGGCACGGCGCTTTTCGAGCTCGGCCTCGTCGACCAGCATGTCGAGCCGGCGGTTTGGCAGGTCGAGACGTACCGTGTCGCCGGTCTTCAGAAGCGCAAGCGGCCCGCCAACGTAACTCTCGGGCGCCACGTGGAGCACGCAGGCCCCGTAGGACGTGCCGGACATGCGCGCATCCGAGATACGGAGCATGTCGCGATGCCCCTGCTTCAAAAGCGCCTTCGGGATCGGCAGCATGCCCCATTCGGGCATGCCAGGACCGCCGAGCGGACCGGCATTGCGCAGAACCATCACGTGATCGGGCGTGATGTCGAGGTTCTCGTCGTCGACCGCCGCCTTCATCTCGGGATAGCTGTCGAAGACCAGCGCCGGGCCTTCATGAACATAGTATTTCGGATTGCACGCTGCCGGCTTGATGATAGCGCCGTCGGGGCAGAGATTGCCGCGCAGAACCGCGAGCGATCCCTCGTGATAGACGGGGTTCGACAGCGGACGTATGACGTCGTCATTATAGACTTCCGCCCCCTCGAGATTGTCGGCGAGCGGCTTGCCGGTCACCGTCATCGCGGATGTGTCGAGCCGGTCGGCTATCTGCAGCATCAGCGCGCGCAGACCGCCCGCATAATAGAAATCTTCCATCAGATAGCCCTCGCCCGAGGGGCGCACATTGGCGATCAGCGGGGTGGTCCGGCCGAGCGCATCGAGATCGTCGAGCGTGAGTTGCACGCCCGCGCGTCGTGCCATGGCAATGATATGAACCACCGCATTGGTCGAGCAGCCGGTCGCCATGGCGACCGTCGCCGCGTTACGGCAGGCGGCATCGGTCACGATCCTGTCCGGTGTCAGGTCTTCCCAGACCATCTCGACGATCCGCCGGCCGCAATTGGCCGCCATCCGCAAGTGATTGGAATCCACCGCAGGGATCGAGGAGGCGCCTGGGAGCGTAAGGCCCATCGCCTCGGCGATGCCCATCATCGTGGCAGCCGTGCCCATGGTCATGCAGGTACCCGCCGAACGCGCGATACCGCCCTGAACGCCGAGCCATTCCTCATCCGTGATGTTGCCCGCACGGCGTTCGTCCCAGTACTTCCAGGCGTCCGATCCCGAGCCCAGGATCTTGCCGGCATAGTTGCCGCGTAACATGGGACCCGCGGGCAGATAGATCATCGGCACACCCGCAGAGAGCGCGCCCATGACAAGACCGGGCGTGGTCTTGTCGCAGCCGCCCATCAGCACCACGCCGTCGAGCGGATGAGAACGGATCATCTCCTCGGTCTCCATCGCCAGCATGTTGCGGTAGAGCATCGAGGTCGGTTTGGTGAAGCTCTCGTCGACGGAAAGCGCCGGCATCTCGACGGCAAAGCCGCCTGCCTGGGTTACGCCGCGTTTGACGTCCTTCACCCGCTCGGGAAAGTGCGAGTGGCATGTGTTGAGTTCTGACCAGGTGCTCAGAACGCCAATCACCGGCTTGTTGCGAAAATCCTCTTCAGCATAGCCGAGCTGCATCATCCGTGACCGGTGGCCAAAACTGCGTAGATCGTCGGGGGCGAACCAGCGGGCGGATCTGAGGTCTTTGGGGTCTTTCATATCGTTAACCTGTGAATGCGAAGACGAGCCAGATGACGACGATGGCGAGCACCAGACCGAAGAGTTCGGGCCAGTTGCCGAAATCGTGCCTGTCGCGGACCTCTTCCTCACTGAATTCCGCCGCGGCCAGATCTTCGTCCTGCCGGGTGAGCTTGTTTTGATCGTTGGTCATTCATCCCTCCCCGTTCACTCGAGCATCGACGGCAGCCAAAGTGCCACTTGCGGGAAGAAGAGCACGATGAACAGGCCGATTGCCTGCAGCCCGATGAATGGCAGCACCGCCCGGAAAATCTCCTGCAACTCGATTCCCTTCGGCGCCACCGACTTCAGGAAGAAGCAGGCCGGTCCGAAGGGGGGCGACAGGTAGTAGATCTGGATGTTCATGGCGAAAAGCACACCGAACCAGACCGGATCGTAGCCGAGATCGATCACCACCGGCGCGAAGATCGGCACTGTGATGAAGATGATGGCGATCCACTCCAGAAAGGTGCCGAGCACCATGACAATCAGCATCATGACGACGATCACCCAGATCGGCGCGATATCGAGTGCGGTCAGAAGACCGCGCAGGAATTCGCCGCCGCCGATGCGGTTGTAGATACCGATCAGCGACACCGCACCCAGAACCAGCCAGATGATCGAACCGACGGTCAGAACCGTCTGGCGCATGGCGTCGCGCGCCATCACCCAGGTGAGTTCCTTGCGGACCGCCGCCACCACGATGGCGCCGACCGCTCCGAGCGCTGCGGCTTCGGTGACCGTCGCCACACCCGAATAGATGACACCCAGAACACCCGCGATCAGCACGCCGGGCAGGATGACGCCCTTGAGGAACTTGAGCCGGCTGAAGAACGGCAGGCCGGTTTCGGGAATATCGTAGATCGGCGCCAGACCCGGGTTCAGCCGCACGCGGACGAGGATATAGGTGATGAACAGCGAGGCGAGCAGCAGGCCCGGCACGGCGGACGCCGCGAAAAGCTTGGTGATCGAAACCTGCGCGGCAAGCCCGTAAATGATGAGAACGACGGATGGCGGGATGAGTGTGGCGAGCGCACCGGCCGCACAGATGATCCCGATCGAAAGCTTGCGGTCGTAGCCAAGCCGCAGCATCTGCGGCAGCGCGATGAGGCCGAGCATGACGATCTCGCCGCCCATGATGCCGGACATGGCCGCCAGCACCACGGCAACGACGCAGGTCTGTACAGCCACCGAGCCGCGGAAGCGCCCGCCCATGATCGCCATGGAATCGAACAGCGACCGCGCGATGCCGGAACGTTCGAGCACATTCGCCATGAAGACGAAAAACGGCACGGCGATGAGCTCGTATTTGTGCAGAACCTCGCCGACATTGGCGGCAACGACGAAGAAGCCGGCGCGCTCGCCGAAATACAGGATCGCTGTGCCCAGCGACACCGTCAGCGTGGTGATGCCGAGCGGCACGCCCAGTGCCATCAGCGCCAGAAGCGAGACGACGATCAGCAGTGTGATGTATTCAATGCCCACCGGAGACGTCTCCTTCGGTGTTCTGCACCCAGCGCACGAGATTGGCGGCAAGCTGGAAGAGATAGAGGATGCATCCGACGACGAGCAGGACCTTGAGATAGGTCGGCTGGATCGAGTTCAGCGCGGTGCCCGAGGTTTCCATGCGGTTGAGCGCCTTGATGGCAGGATCCCACAGGGCCATCGTCAGGATGAAGATTGCGCCACCCGCGATCAGCATCTGGACAAGCCTGAGCCTGCGCCAGGTCGTTTCGCTGACAAGCATTTCGATCATCGTGATGGAAATGTGCCGATTGCGTTCGGTGACATAGCCGACGGAGAGGACCCAGGCGCTGGCGCAAAGCGTCATGGCGAGTTCCGTCGACCAGGAAGATGGGCTGTCGAAACCGTAGCGCATCACCACTTCAGCCGTCTTCCGACAGTTCGTCCCACTTTGCCTTGTTGATGGTGAACTGCATCGACGGCATCGAATGGATGCCCGGATAGAGCGGATAGGGCGCAACGTCATGAAGGCCGGTCGCGTCGTTGTTGACGTAGGCCGACGCGTCGGCAGCGTCGACGATACCCTTTTCGAGAGCACCGAAGACCTCCGAGAACGGAATGGAGACGGGTGAAGCACCGGCTGCTTCAAAGACGGCCGCCGCGAGACCTTCGGGCGAACGGATTTTCTTGCCCTGAAGATCTTCGAACGTGCGGATGGGAACGCGCGCAGGCAGAGCCTCGCGGGAATACGGGCCGCAGGCCACGACCTTGACTTCGCCGCCGGTCACGGCATCCGCAGCCTTCTGCATCATGGCCTCACCGCCGCCGTCCTTGCAGAAACCGATCATCTGCTCCGGCGTGTCGTACCCGGAAATCAGGTCGCCCATGATGGCATAGGCCGGCTCAAGACCTGCGAAATAGTTCACCGACGTGAAGTCGCCGTCGAGCACGCCGGCAGCAACGGCTTCCGGCGTCTCGCGCGACGGAACGACGGAACCGTTCGGGGTCAGCGTGATGGTCACACGACCGTCGGTCATTTTTTCAATCTTCGGCAGCCAGTTCTCGGTCAGGTACTGGGTCGAGAAATCGCCGGCGTTAAACGACGTCTGAATGCTGAGATTCTCGGCATGACTCGCAGTCGCGAGTGCCGAAACGGATGCCGCGAGAAGCGCGGTTGCTACGAGTTTCATGGGGTTTCCTCCTCTTGAAATCCTGAACGGGCCTCTTCTTCCCGCAATTGATGCACTAATATATTAGTGTATCTTTTGCAAGTCCGGTTTATCGTGTAAATGCATTCCCCACAGGTGCTCCCGGGATTCGCGACCATGACAACGAACGGAATGCTTTTGATGGATGACGACGCGTTAGGCCTTACGGCGAAAAAGCGCGGCGGCATCAAGCGCGTCTCGGCCAGCCAGCAAATCCACGACGCGTTGCGCGAGCGGATCGTCACGCTGGAATTCAAGCCTGGACAAGCTCTGTCGCGCGCCGAGCTCGCCAAGGATTACGGCGTCAGCCAGACCCCCGTGCGCGACGCGATGCTGAAACTGGAAGAAGAAGGCCTGCTGGTCATCTTCCCGCAGTCAAAAACCGAAGTATCGAAGATCGACCTGGTGCATGCGCGCGAAACGCAATTCCTGAGACTGTCGATCGAACTCGAGGTCACACGGAAACTCGCCATGGGCCGCAAGGAAAGTATCGGCCCAGCACGCAACATCCTCGTCCGCCAGGAAGCCGCGCTTGAAGATGGCAATCTGGATGTCTTTGCCCGGCTCGACATGCTGTTTCACCACGCTCTGTGTGAAGCCGCGGGTGTTGCAAATCTCTGGCAGCTCGTGACCTCACGCTCCGGTCATATCGACAGGCTCCGCAACCTCAACCTGCCGGATCCTGGCAAGCCCGCCAACATCATGCATTATCACCGCGCCATACTGGACGCGATCGAAGCCGGCGACCCGGCCGCTGCCGAAAAGGCCATCCGCGAACACCTGACGGGAACGCTCTCTCAGGTTCGCGAGATCACCGCACGCTATCCGGAATTCTTCTGACCTCCGCAACCGTGAATATTCCTTCCCAAGCGCTTTCTGAAAAACATCCGTCCTCCCCTTGTCGGCTTCCCGCAGCGCAACAGATTTAGTTTGGGTCCTCAAAACTTTCGTTGCATCAGGTCTTTGACCCTGCTTGACTGCGAAGGGAGGAGAGTTGGACTGGCATGAGGAACGATCTATCCCGCAACATGGCCCGGGTGACCGGCCGACGAGGACACTGGCTATGAATAAGCCTATTCAGACCGACGCACTGCCTCCCGAACCCCGCAATTTCACGCCCGAGGATCTGGGCGCGGAGATCGTCCGCCGCCTGACCTATTCCATCGGCAAGGACCCCTCCTCCGCCAAGCCGAACGACTGGATGAAGGCCACCGCCTACGTCATCCGCGACCACATCATCGACAAGTGGATGGAATCCACAAAGCAGACCTACGAATCGGGCGACAAGCGGGTCTACTATCTCTCGCTCGAATTCCTGATCGGTCGCCTGATGCGCGATGCCGTCTCCAATCTCGGCCTGCTCGACGAGATTCGCGAAGCGCTCGACACGATCGGCGTCGATTTCGACGCGGTTGCAGCCCTCGAACCGGACGCCGCCCTCGGCAATGGCGGCCTGGGCCGCCTCGCCGCCTGTTTCATGGAATCCATGGCGACCGTCGATGTGCCGGCCTATGGCTACGGCATCCGCTATGTCCACGGCCTGTTCCGCCAGCAGATGAGCGACGGCTGGCAGGTCGAACTGCCGGAGACCTGGCTCGCGCACGGCAACCCCTGGGAGTTCGAACGGCAGGAATCGTCCTACGAAGTCGGCTTCGGCGGCTCGGTGGAAGCCCTCGGCGAGAACGGCGGCGAGACCCAGCGTTGCAGCTGGAAGCCGCAGGAACGCGTGATCGCCACCGCCATCGATACGCCCGTCGTCGGTTGGAAGGCCAAGCGCGTGAACACGCTGCGCCTCTGGACCGCCGAGCCGATCGACCCGATCCTGCTCGATGCCTTTAACGCCGGCGACCACATGGGCGCCCTGCGCGAAAGCAACAAGGCAGAAACGCTGGCCCGGGTGCTTTATCCCGCCGACGGTACGCCTGCCGGTCAGGAACTACGTCTGAGGCAGGAGTATTTCTTCTCAGCCGCATCGCTGCAGGACATCCTGCGCCGCCATATCCAGCAATATGGCGACCTGCGCTCGCTGCCCGACAAGGTGGCGATCCAGCTCAATGACACCCACCCCGCCGTGGCCGTTGCCGAAATGATGCGGCTTCTCATCGACATCCANGCCTTCGANTTCGACGAGGCNTGGGAGATNACGCANNNNATCTTCNCCTANACCAACCACACNCTNCTNCCCGAAGCGCTNGAAAGCTGGCCGGTNCCNNTGTTCGANCGGCTNCTGCCNCGNCACATGCAGCTNGTCTATGCNATCAACGCCAAGATNCTGCGCTATGCNTGGAAGGANNNNAACTACAANGACGACCAGATCCGCTCGATCTCGCTGATCCAGGAAGACGGCGANCGCCGCGTACGCATGGGCAATCTCGCCTTTTTCGGCTCGCACTCGATCAACGGCGTCTCCGCCCTTCACACCGACCTGATGAAAAAGACGGTCTTCCACGACCTGCACACGCTGTTTCCNGACCGCATCAACAACAAGACCAACGGCATCACCCCGCGTCGCTGGCTCATGCAGTGCAATCCCGACCTCGCTTCGCTCCTGCGCGAAACGATCGGCGACGGGTTCATGGACGATGCGAGCAAGCTCTCCGAACTCGACAGGTTCGCTGACGACAGCGAGTTTCAGGCCCGCTTCGCAGCCGTCAAACGCGAAAACAANGTGCGCCTTGCAAATCTCGTCTCCCGGCGCATGGGCATCCGGGTCGATCCGTCGGCGATGTTCGACATCCAGATCAAGCGCATCCATGAATACAAGCGCCAGCTTCTCAATATCGTGGAAGCAATCGCCCATTATTCGCAGATCCGCACCCACCCGGAACGCGACTGGGTGCCGCGCGTCAAATTNTTCGCGGGNAAGGCCGCGCCGAGCTATCACAACGCCAAATTGATCATCAAACTGATCAACGACGTCGCCAAGGTGATCAANAACGACCCTGCCGTGCGCGGGCTTNTGAAGATCGCCTTCGTGCCGAACTACAATGTNTCGCTCGCNGAAGTCATGGTGCCNGCCGCCGATCTCTCCGAGCAGATTTCGACCGCCGGNATGGAAGCCTCCGGNACCGGCAACATGAAGTTTGCNCTCAACGGCGCCNTGACNATCGGCACGCTCGACGGCGCCAATGTCGAAATCAAGGAACATGTGGGCGACGACAATATCGTCATCTTCGGCCTGACCGCCGACGAGGTCGCCGAGCGCCGCGCCAACGGGCACGATCCACGCGCGATCATCGAATCCTCCCGTGATCTCGCCCAGGCACTGGAAGCCATCTCCTCGGGCGTCTTCTCGCAGGACGATCCGGACCGCTTCAAGGATCTGGTTCAGGGCCTCTACGACCATGACTGGTTCATGCTGACCGCCGATTTCGATNCCTATGCGGCCGCCCAGCGGCGCGTCGACGAACTCTACATGGACGATGCGGCCTGGTATCCGAAGACGATCAGGAACACTGCCCATACCGGCTGGTTCTCGTCCGACCGGACGATCCGGCAATACGCCTCGGAAATCTGGAAGGCGGGTTCATGAACAAACGGGATGCCCCGAGCGCCGGAGAACCGGTCATCCACCTGACACGGGATGAAGCCCAGGCCATAGGCTCGGGCACGCATGGCGACCCGTTCTCGGTTCTCGGCATCCACCCTTGCGACAAGGGCTTTCTCGCACGCACCTTCATACCCGATGCAGCGGAAGTCACCGCATTCACCCTCGACGGCAAGGAGGCCGGGAAACTCGAACCCGGCTTCGCGCCCGGCCTGTTCGAGGGCAAGCTCAAACTCCGCAAGAAACAGCAGCTCAAATATCGCGCATCCAATTCAGGCGGTGAGTGGACGATTGTCGATCCCTACTGCTTCGGACCCGTGCTNGGCCCGATTGACGACTACTATATCGGCGAAGGCTCGCATTTGCGGCTGTTCGACAAGATGGGCGCCCATCCGCTCCATCACGAAGGCGTCGACGGCACCCATTTCGCCGTCTGGGCGCCGCATGCCAGGCGCGTTTCCGTGGTCGGTGACTTCAATGTCTGGGACGGNCGCCGCCATGCGATGCGACGCAGGGTCGACACCGGAATATGGGAAATNTTCCTGCCNGGCGTGAGCGCAGGTCAGGCCTACAAGTTCGAGATCATCGGTGCGGCCGGNAAAAGNCTCCCGCTCAAGGCCGACCCCTTCGCCCGCCGCGCCGAGCTGCGCCCGCAGACGGCTTCGATCGTCACGCCCCGGATCGACCACGAATGGGGCGACAAGGCCCACCGCGAGCACTGGAGTTCGGTCGAGGCACGCCGCCAGCCGATGACGATCTACGAGGTTCATCCCGGCTCCTGGCGACGCAATGAGGACGGCAACTTCCTCTCATGGGACCAGCTCGCCGACGATCTCATTCCCTACTGCGTGGAGATGGGGTTCACCCATATCGAGTTCATGCCGGTATCNGAGCANCCCTANGANCCATCATGGGGCTACCAGACGACCGGGCTTTACGCNCCCAGCGCCCGCTTCGGTGAACCGGAGGGTTTTGCGCGCTTCGTCGACGGCGCACACCGCGTCGGTATTTCGGTGCTGATCGACTGGGTNCCGGCTCATTTCCCTGTCGATCCGCACGGGCTGATCCGCTTCGACGGAACCGCGCTTTACGAACATGAGGACCCGCGNCAGGGTTTCCACCCGGACTGGAACACGGCGATCTACAATTTCGGGCGCAAGGAGGTTCTGTCCTACCTCATCAACAATGCGCTGTACTGGGCCGAGGAATTTCATGTCGACGGCCTGCGTGTGGATGCCGTGGCCTCNATGCTCTACCTCGACTATTCGCGGAANGACGGCGAGTGGATCCCGAACAAGGANGGCGGACGCGAAAACCTGGAGGCCGTCCNCTTCCTGCGCGAGATGAACAAGGCCGTTTACGGCAGCCATAACGGCATCGTAACCGTGGCCGAGGAATCGACCTCCTGGCCCAAGGTGTCGGCGCCCGTGCATGAGGATGGCCTGGGCTTCGGCTTCAAGTGGAACATGGGCTTCATGAACGACACGCTGGATTATTTTTCGCGTGAACCCGTCCACCGCAAGCACCATCACGATGCCATCACCTTCGGGCTGGTCTATGCCTTCTCGGAGAATTTCGTCCTGCCGATCTCCCATGACGAGGTCGTTCACGGCAAGGGCTCGATGCTCAACAAGATGCCCGGAGACGAGTGGCAGAAGTTTGCAAACCTGCGCGCCTATTACGGCTTCATGTGGGGTTATCCCGGCAAGAAGCTTCTGTTCATGGGGCAGGAATTCGGCCAGCGCGGCGAATGGGCGGAAAGCCGCCAGCTCGACTGGGACCATCTCGACGATCCGCGCCATCATGGCGTTCAGCTTCTGATCCGCGACCTCAACCGCCTCTACACCTCGATGCCGGCGCTCCANGCCCGCGACTGCGAGGGCGAGGGTTTCGAGTGGATCGTCGCCGACGACAAGGAAAATTCGGTCTTCGCATGGCTGCGAAAGGCGCCGGGGCAAGCACCGGTCGCAGTCATCTGCAACCTGACGCCCGTGCCCCGGTCGGACTACGAGATCAGGCTGCCGGAAGGCGGCCACTGGCGTGAAATCTTCAACTCCGATTCCACCTATTANGGCGGTTCGGGTCAGGGAAACAGCGGCCGGGTACCGGCCGCGGACAAGGACGGCGGTCATGTGGCGAAGATCCATCTGCCGCCGCTTTCCACCTTGATGCTGACGCCGGAGACAGAGGCGGGCGACGGAGACTGATGAACCTGGGAGGGTAGAATGGAAACTAAACGAACGCAGCCACTGGCCCGTGATGCCATGGCCTATGTGCTGGCCGGCGGTCGCGGAAGCCGGCTCAAGGAACTCACGGANGTGCGCGCCAAGCCGGCCGTCTATTTCGGGGGCAAGACCCGCATCATCGATTTTGCGCTGTCCAACGCGATCAATTCCGGTATCCGCCGCATCGGGGTCGCGACCCAGTACAAGGCGCACTCGCTGATCCGTCACCTGCAGCGCGGCTGGAACTTCCTGCGGCCGGAGCGAAACGAGAGCTTCGACATTCTGCCGGCCAGCCAGCGCGTGTCCGAAACGCAGTGGTACGAAGGCACCGCCGACGCGGTCTACCAGAACATCGATATCATCGAGGATTATGAACCCGAATTCATGGTGATCCTGGCCGGTGACCACATCTACAAGATGGACTACGAGCTGATGCTCCAGCAGCACGTGGATTCGGGCGCCGATGTCACGGTCGGCTGCCTCGAGGTTCCGCGCATGGAAGCAACCGGCTTCGGCGTCATGCATGTCGACGAAAAGGACGGCATCATTGCATTCGTCGAAAAGCCGGCTGATCCGCCCGGCATCCCCGGTTCGCCTGACAAGGCTCTCGCCTCCATGGGCATCTACGTCTTCAACACGAAGTTCCTGATGGAAGAACTCAGGCGCGATGCGGCAGACCCGAACTCCAACCGCGACTTCGGCAAGGATATCATCCCCTACATCGTCAAGAACGGTAAGGCGCAGGCCCACCGCTTCACCGATTCCTGTGTCCGGGCCTCGCTCGAATCCGAAGCTTATTGGCGCGATGTCGGGACGGTGGATGCCTATTGGCAGGCCAATATCGACCTCACCCAGATCGTGCCCGAGCTCGACCTCTACGACCGGTCGTGGCCGATCTGGACCTATGCGGAAATCAAGCCGCCGGCAAAATTCGTCCATGACGAGGAGAACCGTCGCGGTTCCGCCATTTCATCGTTGGTGGCTGGCGACTGCATCATCTCGGGTGCGGCTCTCATGCGCTCGCTGATCTTCACCGGCACGCGCGCCAATTCCTATTCGAGCCTCACCGATGCCGTGGTTCTTCCCGAGTGCGAAATCGGGCGCCACGCACGGCTTGAGAAGGTGGTCCTGGATCGCGGCGTCATCATTCCCGAAGGCCTGGTGGTGGGCGAGGATCCCGAACTCGACGCCAAGCGGTTCCGCCGTACCGATAACGGTGTGTGCCTGGTCACCCAGGCCATGATCGATCGTCTGGAGCTCTGATACGCATGAAAGTTCTTTCCGTCGCCTCCGAGGCCTATCCGCTCATCAAGACCGGTGGACTGGCCGATGTTGCAGGCGCCCTGCCCGCGGCCCTCTCGGCTTTCGGGGTCGACATGAAAGTGCTTCTGCCCGCCTACCCCGCGGTGATGGAGAAGATCAAGAAGCCACGCAAATCGATCCCGCTGCCGAAACTTCTCGGGGCCGAGGCAAGGCTCTGGCAGGTGACAGCAGAGGGCGTCGACTGGTTCCTGCTGGATGCGCCGGAGCTCTTCGACCGCAGCGGAGGCCCTTATGTCGACGCCTCCGGCCAGGATTTCGGCGACAACTGGCGGCGCTTCGCGGCCTTCTCCAAGGCAGCGGCCCTCATCGCCGAGGGTGCGGTCGACAAGTGGAAGCCGGACCTCGTTCACATGCACGACTGGCAGGCGGCGCTGACGCCACTCTATATCGCACAGGGTCCGGCAGCCGGCATGCCGACCGTCATGACCGTCCATAACCTCGCCTTTCAGGGGCAGTATGGCGCCGACATATTCGCCGGTCTGGAACTCGACAGCTCGGCCTTCTCGCTCGACGGGCTCGAATATTACGGTGACGTCTGCTACCTCAAGGCGGGCATGCTCTGGGCCAATGCACTCACCACCGTCAGCCCCACCTATGCGCAGGAAATCCGCACACCTGAATTCGGCATGGGTCTCGATGGTGTCGCCAACGCCCGTGCTGACGATCTCTACGGCATCGTCAACGGCATCGATACCGATGTCTGGAATCCGGCGACCGATCCGCATATCGCGGAGAATTACGATCTGTCGAAACGCACCGCGCGCAAGGCCAACCGCAAGGCGCTTGTCGAGCGCTTCGAACTCGACCCCAAACACAAGGGTCCGATCTTCACCGTGATTAGCCGGCTGACCTGGCAGAAAGGCATGGACCTTCTGGTGGAGACCGTCGATGACATCGTGGCGATGGGCGGCAGGCTCGCGATCCTCGGTTCCGGCGACCGCGCGCTTGAGGGCGCGCTTCTGGGCGCTGCGGCGCGCCATCGCGGACGCGTCGGCATGGTGCTCGGCTACAACGAACCGCTGTCGCACCTCATGCAGGCCGGCGGTGACGCAATCCTCGTCCCGTCCCGTTTCGAACCCTGCGGCCTCACCCAGCTATATGGCCTGCGCTACGGCTGCGTGCCGGTGGTAGCCCACACGGGCGGACTTGCCGATACGGTGATCGATGCCAACGAGGCCGCACTTGCGGCCGGTGCAGCGACCGGTTTCCACTTCGGCTCGGTCACAGCCGATGCGCTCAAACGCGCGGTTCACCGCACCATCCGCGCCTTCGAGGACAAAAAGACCTGGGCGCAAATCCAGAAACAGGGCATGAAATCGGACGTCAGTTGGGAGCGCAGCGCCCTACGTTATACCGAGATCTACACGAACCTCATCAAGAAGTAGGACCATGAGCCAGACCGAAACCGTTTCCGTCAAACCCTTTTCCGACCAGAAGCCGGGTACGTCCGGCCTGCGCAAGAAGGTGCCCGTGTTCCAGCAACCCGGCTACACGGAAGCCTTCATCCAGTCGATCTTCGACAGCCTCGAAGGCTATGAAGGCAAGACGCTGGTGATTGGCGGCGACGGACGCTACTACAATCGCGAGGTCATCCAGATCGCGATCCGCATGGCCGCGGCCAACGGTTTCGGCCGCGTTCTCGTCGGTCAGGGCGGCATTCTTTCGACACCGGCCGCCTCCAACGTCATCCGCAAGTACAAGGCCTATGGCGGCATCATCCTGTCCGCGAGCCACAATCCGGGCGGTCCGAACGAGGATTTCGGGATCAAGTACAATGTCTCGAACGGAGGTCCGGCGCCGGAAAAGATCACCGAGGCGATCTTCGCGCGCTCCAAGGAAATCGACCGCTACCTGATAGCCGATTTCGATAATGTGGATCTTGAGGAACTCGGCGAGCGCGAAGCCGGCGGCATGACAATCGAGGTCATCGATCCCGTTGCCGACTATGCCGAACTGATGGAAACACTCTTCGATTTCGACGCTATCCGCGCGCTGATCAAGGATGGCTTCAAGGTGACCTTCGACGCCATGCATGCCGTGACCGGTCCCTATGCGCGCGAAATTCTCGTCAACCGCCTTGGAGCGGATCCGAAGCTCGTGCTCAACGACACGCCGCTGGAGGATTTCGGTGGCCATCATCCGGATCCAAATTTGGTTCACGCCAAGGATCTCTATGACCTGATGATGAGCGACACCGCGCCCGATTTCGGTGCGGCTTCGGACGGCGACGGCGACCGCAACCTCGTCATCGGCAAGGGCATCTTCGTCACGCCGTCGGATTCGCTCGCCATGCTGGCCGCCAACGCCCATCTCGCACCAGGCTACAAGGACGGCATAGCAGGGATAGCCCGCTCCATGCCGACTTCGGGCGCAGCGGATCGCGTGGCCAAGAAGCTCGGCGTCGAGATGCATGAGACGCCGACAGGCTGGAAGTTTTTCGGCAATCTTCTCGATGCCGGCAAGGTAACCATCTGCGGCGAGGAAAGCGCGGGCACCGGCTCAAACCATGTCCGCGAGAAGGATGGGCTCTGGGCCATCCTTCTGTGGCTCAACATTCTCGCCGCCCGGCGCGAAAGCGTGAAGGAGATTGTCGAGGATCACTGGGCAACCTTTGGCCGGACCTACTACTCGCGCCACGACTATGAAGGCATCGACACGGACAAGGCCAACCAGCTGATGGATGAGCTGAACGCCAAGCTCGACAGTCTGCCCGGCCAGACCGTTGCCGACATGACGGTCGAGAAAGCCGATAATTTCACCTATCACGATCCGGTCGACGGGTCGGTCAGCGAGAACCAGGGGATCCGCATCTTCTTCGAAGGCGGTGCGCGCATCGTCTTTCGGCTCTCGGGCACAGGCACGTCCGGCGCGACATTGCGGGTTTACATGGAGTTCTTCGAGCCCGACCCCGCCCGCCACGGTGCGGAAACACAATCGGCTCTCGCCGGGTTGATTGCTGCCGCCGACGAGGTGGCGCAAATCCAGAACATCACCGGGCGCGACGGCCCGACCGTGATCACCTGAACCCCTGTGGCACGCGGCGCCATCCACTCCACACCCGGCGTCCGGCTTACTTCCGGCGGCGCACGCTTTACCGTACGCGCACCGGACGCGGAGGCTGTGCATGTGTGCCTCTTCGATCCTGACGACAGGGAGACCACCCGGCATCGGCTGGAGCCGCGCGGCGACGGGCTTTTCGTTTCGGAGATTACAGGCGTCGGCGCCGGCCACCGCTATGGCCTGCGCGCCGAAGGACCGTGGGAGCCGGAGAACGGCCACCGTTTCGATCCGTCCAAGCTGTTGATCGATCCCTATGCGATCCGGCTCGACCGCCCGTTTCACTACGATCCGAGGCTCGGCGAGAAAGACGTCAACACCGCCGCCATCATGCCGAAGGCCATCGTCGAGGCTCCACAAAAGCCCTTCAGCGGCAAACCGCGTGTACCCCGGCCCGGTGGATTGATCTATGAGGTTCCGGTTCGCGCCTTCACCATGCTTCATCCGGATATTCCGGAGGAAAAACGCGGCACGCTGGATGCCCTCACCCACCCCGCCATCATCGCGCATCTGAAATCGCTGCATGTCGCGGCCATTGAGCTCATGCCGATCGCCGCCTGGATCGACGAGCGCCACCTGCCGCCATTGGGGCTCACCAATGCCTGGGGTTACAATCCCGTCACCATGCTGGCGCTCGACCCGCGCCTGGCGCCCGGCGGCATTGCCGAACTGCGCGCCCTGACCACCGAAATGCACAAACACGGCATCGGCGTACTGGTCGACGTGGTCTTCAATCACACCGGCGAATCCGATCTCGACGGTCCAACGCTGTCGCTGCGCGGGCTGGGCAACCGAACCTTTTACGCCCACGATCCTGACAATCCGGCACACCTCGTCAACGACACAGGTTGCGGCAACACGCTTGCCTGCCATCGTCCGGAAGTGCAGGAACTGGTGATCGCCGCCATGCGCCACCTCGCTCTTCAGGGCGGCGTCGATGGGTTCCGCTTCGATCTCGCGCCAATCCTCGGTCGCGATGGCAACGGCTTCTCGCCGCAGGCCGAAATGCTCAAGGCGATGCATGCCGATCCGGCGCTTTCCGACCGCATGCTCGTGGCCGAACCCTGGGATATCGGTCCTGGCGGCTATCAGCTGGGCAATTTCCCTGATCACTGGCGCGAATGGAACGACCGTGCCCGCGACGACATCCGCACCTTCTGGCGCGGCGATGCAGGCAAGACCGGCGATCTCGCCACAAGGCTCTCCGGCTCGTCCGACATTTTCGGCCATGACGGCGCCACGTCTACGCGAACCGTAAACTTCGTCGCCGCCCATGACGGCTTCCCTCTGGGCGATCTGGTCACCTATGCCGAAAAGCACAATGAGGCCAATGGCGAGGACAATCGCGACGGGCACAACGAGAATTATTCATGGAACTGCGGCGTCGAGGGCCAGACCGACGATCCCGCCATCCGTGCCGCCCGCAAGGCTGATGCGACAGCGTTGCTCGCAACCCTCTTTGCCTCGCGCGGCACGCTGCTCCTGACGGCAGGCGACGAGTTCGGTCACAGCCAGCACGGCAACAACAACGCCTATGCGCAGGACAATGAGATAACTTGGCGCGACTGGGCTAATCTCGACCAGGACCGCCTTGCCCATGCGAGGGAATGGGCGAGGCTTCGAGCCGAAATTCCCATCCTCACCCGGACTGATCTCCTCGTGCCGGCCGACGGATCGGATAATCCCGACCAGGTGGAATGGTACGCACCGGACGGCAACACTCTGGAACGCGATGCCTGGAACGATCCCGGCTTGCCTGGCCTCGTGATGGTGCTGGGCGCGCCCGGTCACCGGGTCCTAATTGCCTTCAATCGGAGCTACGATGACGTGCCGTTTGGTCTTCCCGAAACTTCCACGTTCTGGCGGAAGGCGCTCGGACCGGCCACCGAGAGTAAGCTTCCGCCGCGGTCGGTGAGTTGCTTCCGGGAAAATCCGGGGACATAGCACATTTTTCGACTGTACCCGCTCTGTGCTTGTGCATCCAGTGTTCTAGATTGTCGGCATAGATCTGACACGCCTACGGACACTTCATGCCCCGCATCATCACCCTCGCAGACATCGAAAACGAAATCGGCAGCGAATACGTCTCGCGCTGGTTCGACATTCCGCAGGAACGCATCAACCAGTTTGCCGATGCAACCGATGACCATCAGTTCATTCATATCGATCCGGAAGCCGCGGCAGAGACTGATTTCGGCGGAACCATCGCGCATGGCTTTCTGACGGTTTCGATGCTGTCGGCCATGCATGAAGACTGCTCCCCGCGGCTGAAGACCGAAAAGATGGGCATCAATTACGGGTTCAACAAGCTGCGCTTCATGAACCCGGTTCCCTCCGGCGCACGCATTCGCGGTCGCTTCCATCTCGACAAGTGCCGCCACCGCGCCCCCAATCTTCTCGGCTTCACCTATAATGTAACCGTCGATATCGAAGATGCACCGAAACCGGCGCTCACCGCAGTCTGGCTGACCCTGCTTCAGTACGAAGACGAAAAAGCCCCCGCTGAAAGCGAGGGCTGAGAGAGACGTCGCTGATGTCAGCCCGCGTCAGGCCATGCAATCATGCGCGGCGTCGGCCAGGAACTCGAAGGCATATTCAGCAAACGAGCGCCAGCATTCGATGCGGTAAGCGTTGGCGTCAGTGCGCATCAGCACGACCTCGATCTTGCCCAGTACCGTCCGCGAACAAGCGCCAATCGGGAAAGCGCTGTCGGAAAGATCCTGAGGGCAGCCTGCCTCAAGCGTGGCACGCGCGCCGCGGCCTGCGACCTTGATCGCTGTGTTGCGGTGAGAGACATCAACAACAGAGAAGAAGGCGTCGGTCCCGGCGACATCGGCCATCGGGTCGCCCTTCTCGTCGATGACCAGCCATTCGTCCGGCCCGAGCCACAGCGCCATGCGTCCGGACTTGGCCGTCACACTCGTCTTCGCCTCCATGGGGAGTTCAATGCCAAGCGCCTTGTTGAGCGCCGGGATGCCTTCCTCTCCCACGCGAAGGGAAATCCGGTGTGCGGGCGCTGTCGGCGCGATCGCCACACCGACCGAACCGGCGATCAGCCCGTCAAGCGGGCCGCTGCGGGTTGCTACTGCCTCAGCCATTGATCCGCTCCCCTTCCTTGTCGAAGAACACGGTGTCCGTGACTTCCACCTTGATCACCTCGTCCGCCATCGGCACGTAGAGCGTCTTGCCCATCAGTGCCCTGCCATCGGCGACCACGGCCATCGCAATCGAGCGACCGCAGTTTTCCGACCAGTAGGACGACGTCACATGGCCGATCATCTTCATCGGCACCGGCTGGTTCGGGTCGGCGACGACCTGCGCGCCTTCCTCCAGAACCTGTTTCGGATCGGACGTCAGAAGGCCGACGAGTTGCTTGCGTCCGGGTGCGACCAGATCGGGCCGCTTCATGCCGCGGATTCCGACGAAATCGCGTTTGGATTTCGCGATCGCCCAGTTGAGACCAGCGTCATCCGCGGTGACCGTGCCATCGGTGTCCTGTCCGACGATGATGTAGCCTTTCTCGGCGCGAAGCACGTGCATCGTCTCGGTACCATAGGTACAGGCGCCGAGGTCCTGGGCACGCGCCCAGAGCGCGTCCCACACAGCACGTCCGTAATCGGCGGGCACATTGACCTCGAAGCCCAGTTCACCAGTGAACGACATGCGAAAGAGCCGGGCCGGCGCGCCGCAGACCGTACCTTCACGTACGCTCATGTGCGGCATGGCTTCGTTCGAGATGTCGATGCCTTCGACGAAAGGTTCGATGATCTCGCGCGCCTTCGGCCCCTGCACGGCAATCACCGACCACTGGTCAGTGGTCGAGGTCAGCCAAACCCTGAGATCCGGAAACTCGGTCTGGAGGTAGTCTTCCATGTGATGAAGCACGCGCGGCGCACCGCCTGTGGTCGTGGTCACATGGAATCGGTCCTCGGCAATACGGCCAACCACACCGTCATCGTAGATGAACCCGTCCTCGCGCAGCATGATGCCGTATTTGCACCGTCCTGGTGCCAGCTTTTGCCAGCCATTCGTATACATGAGATCGAGGAACTTCGCCGCATCGGGCCCCACAACCTCGATCTTGCCGAGAGTTGAGGCATCGAACAGGCCGGCCGTTTCGCGCACGGTCCTGCACTCGCGGTTGACGGCGGCATGCATCCCCTCGCCGACCTTTGGATAGTACCAGGGCCGCTTCCACTGCCCGACATCCTCGAACACCGCGCCGAGCGCTTCGTGGCTCTTGTGGATCGCGGTCTTGCGTGTCGGGTCGAACAGACGGTCGCGGCTGTGGCTGACGATCGCGCCGAATGTCACAGGCGTGTAGGGCAGACGGAAGGTCGTCAGCCCGACCTGCGGGATCGGCTTGTCCAGCATCTCGGCGGCAATCGCCAGACCGTGGATGTTCGAGGTCTTGCCTTGGTCGGTTGCCATGCCGT
Source organism: Hoeflea sp. (assembly GCA_002707605.1). Classification (GTDB taxonomy): domain Bacteria; phylum Pseudomonadota; class Alphaproteobacteria; order Rhizobiales; family Rhizobiaceae; genus Pseudohoeflea. Next base: position 148,638 of record PANK01000004.1, on the reverse strand, counting down.
TGGTGGTGAAGCGCTTCACGTGCTCGATCGAGTGCATGCCTTCGCGCACCGCAAGGCGGATATCCTTGGCGGTCACGTCGTTCTGGAAATCGACGAACGCCTTGACAGTGGTATCCGGACCCGCGCCCGGAGCCGCGCCCATCAGCGCGCCGCGTCGGCTCGTCAGGCTCTCGGCATGCGGCGCACGATAGCTCGAAGTCTCGTCTACACCGGCCAGCCGTGCTGCTTCCGCTCCGGCCTTTGCGGCTTCTTCCAGAAGATCATCGAGCTCGTCCGTGCCGTTGCAGGCGCCGATCGTCACCATGTCCTGCACCGGCTTGCCGGGCACGAAACGACCGTTCTCGTCGTCCCAGACGACCTTGGCGCGCGATTGGGAATACAGATGCAGCGTCGGCGTCCAGCCGGCAGAGACAATCAATGCATCGGCATCGACGGTCCGCGACTTGCCGCCACCGACCCGCTCGATCTTTACCGACTTCAGACGGAGCCCGCCTTTCGTGTCGACCACCGCATGATCGGTGAGCACTTCGATCCCGAGCTGCTCGGCCTCTGCCAGCAGTTCTGCATCGACGTCAGACCGCGCATCCACGATCACGGGGACCGCGACGCCGGCCTGCTTGAGGTCGAACGCCGCGCGATAAGCGGAATCGTTTGCCGTATAGACAGCCACGTTGGAGCCCACCGCCACTCCGTAATGATTCAGATAGGTGCGCGCGGCGGAAGCCAGCATGATTCCGGGCCTGTCGTTCTGCGCAAACACCATGTGGCGCTCGATCGCGCCGGTGGCGACGATCACGCGTTTCGCGCGGACCTGCCAGACACGCTCGCGCGGCATCAGCTTGTCGGGATTGGAAACATGCTCGCTGACGCGCTCGACCAGATCGACCATGTTCTGCGCCTGATAGGCAAAGGCCGTGGTGCGGGTGAGCACCCGAACATTGTCCATGCCCGCGAGTTCGCGGCCGATCTGCTGAGCCCAGTCGAAGCCTTCTTGGCCATCGACCTTTGTATCAATCTCATGATGGAGCGCACCGCCCAGTTCCGGCTGCTCGTCGCAGAGAACGACGGAAGCGCCCGTTTCGGCAGCCGCCCGTGCCGCGATCAGGCCTGCAATGCCGCCGCCGACCACCAGAACATCGCAATGGATGAAGCGGTTGGCGTAGCGGTCCGGATCGGGCTCCTTCGGCGAGACGCCGAGGCCCGCGGCAGCACGGATGTTCGGCTCGTAGAAATGCTTCCACGCAGCTTTCGGCCACATGAAGGTCTTGTAGTAGAAGCCCGCGGCGAAGATCGGCGAGAACAGGTTGTTGACCGCGCCGACATCGAACGTAAGCGACGGCCAGCGGTTCTGCGACTGCGCCGTCATCCCCTCGAAGACTTCCTGGACGGTCGCCCGCACATTCGGCGTATGGGTGTTCGACGAGCGCGAAATATCGATGAGCGCGTTGGGTTCTTCCGGCCCGGCGGAGAGAATACCGCGCGGCCGGTGATACTTGAAGGATCGACCGGTCAGGTGAATCCCATTGGCGATCAAGGCCGAGGCGAGCGTGTCGCCCTCGACGCCGGTCAGCTGACGGCCGTCGAATGTGAAGGAGACGGTGCGCGCCGGAACGAGCCGGCCCTTGCCCGCGATGCGGTTGGTTCCGCTCATTGGCCGTCTCCCTTTACACGCGCCACGCCGTCGTCGCCGCGCTCGATCTCGACTTTCGGCTGGCCAGCCTTGTAGGTGGTGACGAACTTGTCGGTCACCGTGTCCCGCACCGCGTTGAAGAAGCGCGCGCAGCCATGCATGTGGCGCCAGCGTTCATAGGTCAGGCCCTTCGGATTGTCGCGAATGAAGAAATAAGCCTCGAATTCCTCGTCGCTGATCTCGGAGATCGGGTCGGGACGCACGACATGGGCTTCACCGGCATGGCGGAACTCGAGCTCCGGCCGGTCTTCTCCGCAATAGGGGCAATGGATGAGAAGCATGTCTGTACCTCAGTGCGCCACGGCGGCAGCGGCCGCCTCGTCGATCAGCCGGCCGCTCCGGAAACGGTCGAGCGAGAACGGTGCGTTGATTGCGTGCGGTTCGTCCCGCGCGATGGTGTGCGCGAAGACATGGGCCGAGCCGGGCGTGGCCTTGAAGCCGCCCGTGCCCCAGCCGCAATTGACGAATAGCCCGNGNACCGGCGTCTTCGANAGGATNGGCGAACGATCCGGCGTCACATCGACGATNCCGCCCCACGAACGCAGCATCTTCATGCGCGTGAAGATCGGGAACATCTCGCAAATCGCATCGAGCGTGTGGCTCAAGATGTGAAGCCCGCCGGTCTGCGAATAGGAGGTGTACTGGTCGGTACCCGCACCGATGACGAGCTCGCCCTTGTCGGACTGGGAGATGTAGGCATGCACTGTGTTCGACATCACGACGCAGGGAAAGATCGGCTTGACNGGCTCGGAGACAAGCGCCTGCAGCGGATAGCTTTCGAGCGGCATGCGCACGCCGGCCATGTCCATGATCGTCGTCGTGTTGCCGGCGGCAACNACACCGACCTTCTTNGCACCGATGAAGCCGCGNGAGGTTTCNACGCCCTCNACCGCNCCATTGACNCCNCGNCGNACGCCCGTGACTTCGCAGTTCTGGATGATATCGACGCCNAGATCGGANGCGGCNCGGGCATAGCCCCANGCGACNGCATCGTGNCGNGCNGTNCCGCCGCGCCGCTGCAACGCCGCACCCATCACCGGATAGCGCGCGGTCTTGGAGATGTTGAGCGGCGGGCAGTAATCCTTGGCCTCACCGGGCGTCAGCCACTCATTGTCGACACCGTTGAGCCGGTTGGCATGGATGTGCCGTTTGAAGACCTGCACGTCATGAACATTGTGCGCGAGCATCATCACGCCGCGCGGGGAGTACATGACGTTGTAATTGAGATCCTGCGAGAGCCCGTCCCACAGCTTGACCGCATGATCGTAAAGTGCGGCACTCTCATCATAAAGGTAATTCGAGCGGATGATGGTGGTGTTGCGGCCCGTATTGCCGCCGCCGAGCCATCCCTTCTCGATCACCGCGACATTGGTGATGCCGTGTTCCTTGGCCAGGTAATAGGCCGTGCCGAGACCGTGCCCTCCGGCGCCAACGATGACGACGTCATAGGACTTCTTGGGCTCGGGCGAGCGCCACTGCTTGTCCCACCCGCGGTGCCCCCGCATGGCCTCGCGTGCCACGGCGAAAATCGAGTATTTGCGCATCATGTCCTCTCGGCATCCGGATTGCGATTCCGCTTAAATCAAAAACACACAGCCCGCACCTGTCGCATTGCGACTTCGAAAGCCGCAGACGCGGCCCATCATGTCGCAGAAACGCCAGACTGTCATTGCGACGTCACAGCGCAACATGAACCTTCGCAAAAGCCTGCGGGATAGCGAAAAATCGCAACAAAACGTGCTGGACTTGACATGGGAAAACTGGTAAATGCCGCGCAATCGTGACGTCTGCCGACCGAACGGACCTGTTTTCTTTATGTCGGCCGTCTAGAAAGTTCAGGTTCAACCGCAATTAAGGATCGGGTTTAACGTGCAGGTACTTGTCCGCGACAACAATGTCGATCAGGCGCTCCGCGCTCTCAAGAAAAAGATGCAGCGCGAAGGCATCTTCCGTGAAATGAAGATGCGCGACCATTACGAAAAGCCCTCTCAGAAGCGCGCCCGCGAAAAGGCGGAAGCCGTTCGCCGCGTTCGCAAGCTGGCTCGCAAGCGCGCCCAGCGCGAAGGCTTGATCGGCGGTCGCCCGGGTCGCTGATCCCTGCCGTTTTATTGCCGATATCGGCGTGTTAATGAAGGCGGAGACGGTATGTCGCCGCCTTTATTCATTTCTGCACTCCGTTCCGGCAAGAAATTGCGGAACCTTACACAGTCGTCAGAGGGGCAAAACTTGACTTCAGCATTCTCCGGACTTCAGCCGATGTCGCACATCCACGGCAAACTGCGTGGCGCGTTGATGATAGCCGCTGCGAGCGCATGCCTGGCTGTGGCCGGATGCCAGACGAGTGCCCCCATTTCCGCAATCGACATCGACCGTACCCAGGGCAGTGAAGAAAACATCGGCTCGCTGACCGCGGTGATCCGCAACAATCCTTCCGACCCCGAACCCTACAACGTCCGTGGCGCTGCCTACGGTCGCGCCGGCGAGTTCCGCAAGGCGATGGATGACTTCAACAAGGCCATCCAGCTCAATCCGCGCTTCTACCAGGCCTACGCCAACCGCGCGCTCATCGAACGCAGCCAGGGCGACCTGACGGCAGCCGCCAATGACTACAATCAGGCATTGTCGCTCAATTCGAACTACGATGCCGCCTATATCGGCCGCGGCAATCTCTACCGTCAGGCGGGCCGGAATGACGAAGCCTTCCGCGACTTCAACAAGGCCATTCAGCTCGACACCACCGACCCGCGCGCCTACCACAATCGCGGGCTGATCTATCAGCTGCGCGGCGACCACGCCCGCGCGATCGACGACTTCTCGACCGCGATCTCGCTGTCGGACTCTCCCGAGCCCTATAACGGCCGTGGCCTGTCCTACGTCGCTCTGAACGACGACGAAAACGCCTTCGCGGACTTCAATCACGCCATCCAGCTCGACAACAAGAAGGCGGAATCCTGGGCCAATCAGGCGCTGATCTACGAGCGCCGCGGCGAAACCCAGAAGGCGATCCGCTCCTATGCGCGCGCTGCCCAGCTCGACCCGAACTACGGTCCAGCGCGGGATGGCCTGTCGCGTCTGCGCAAGGGCAGCTGATACCGAAGGTCAGAACCCGAAGCTGCGTTGTGCCAGAACAGGGCTCTTGGCGAGCGCGCCTTCGATCTCCAGCATCTTCAGCTTTGTAACCGTGCCGCCCGGCGCGGAGAAACCGCCGATCGCACCATCGGCGGCAAGCACCCTGTGACAGGGAATGATGAGCGGGATCGGATTGCGGCCAAGCGCCTGGCCGACCGCGCGAGACACCCCGACATCTCCGGTCAGCCGCCGCGCCAGTTCACCGTATGAGGTGAGATCGCCCCATCCGATCTTGCGAGCCGCGAGCAGAACGTCGCGTTCGAAATCCGCTAGCGTCGATAGATCAACCGCAACATCCGCGAAATCTGTCCGCCGTCCCGCGAAGTAGTCTCGGACCGCCTGCACGGATTGCACAATGACTTGCGGCGGCTCGACAGACTGGCGTCCCATGCGTCCGCGATCCATGTCCGGGTCGTCGGTCGGCAGCCTGAAATCCGTGATCCCGGCATCGCCCCAGCCGATCTCGCAGATCCCGAAATCCGTTTCGAAGAGATAGCGGTGAATTGCGCTGAAGGTTCGCATCGGTGTCGTCCGGCTGGAAAGATAACGGGACGATACGCCTGTATCACGCAATGAAAAAGGCCGCGATCGCTCGCGGCCTTTCATTGCTGACATGTTCGAGTTCGTCAGTCCTCGATCGCCTTGACGATATTGTCAGTCATCTTCTTGGCGTCGCCGAGCAGCATCATCGTACCGTCCTTGTAGAACAGGGTGTTGTCGATGCCCGCATAGCCCGAACCGAGCGAGCGCTTGACGAAGAGGCAGGTCTTGGCCTTGTCGACGTCGAGGATCGGCATACCGTAGATCGGCGAGGACGGATCGTCGCGCGCGGCAGGGTTGGTCACGTCGTTGGCGCCGATGACATAAGCGACGTCGGCCTGTGCGAATTCCGAGTTGATATCCTCGAGTTCGAAGACCTCATCATAGGGCACGTTGGCCTCGGCTAGCAGAACGTTCATGTGACCCGGCATGCGGCCCGCAACCGGGTGAATGGCGTACTTCACTTCGACGCCGTTTGCCTTCAGCTTGTCGGCAAGTTCACGCAGCGCATGCTGGGCCTGGGCCACCGCCATGCCATAGCCCGGCACGATGATGACCTTCGAGGCGTTCGCCATCAGATAAGCGGCATCTTCAGCCGAGCCCTGCTTGACCGTGCGGTCGATATCGTCTGCCTGCCCCGCCGCCTGCTCGCCGCCGAAGCCGCCGAGAATGACGGAGATGAAGGAGCGGTTCATGCCCTTGCACATGATGTAGCTGAGGATCGCACCCGACGAACCGACCAGCGCACCGGTGATGATCAGCGCAAGATTGCCGAGCGTGAAGCCGATGCCGGCCGCCGCCCAACCCGAATAGGAGTTGAGCATGGAGACGACTACCGGCATGTCCGCGCCGCCGATGGGGATGATCAGCAGAACACCCAGGAGCAGCGAGAGGATGACAATCAGCCAGAAGACGAAATGGCTCTCGGTACCGACCAGGATGCCTATCAGCACGACAACGCCGATCAGCAGCGCGGCATTCACCACATGTCGCATCGGCAACATGATCGGCTTGCCGGACATGCGGCCGTCGAGTTTCAGGAAAGCGATGATCGAACCGGTAAAGGTGATCGCGCCGATGGCGACGCCGAGCGACATCTCGACAAGCGCCTGGCCGTGGATCTGGCCCGGTTCGCCGATCCCGAAGGCGTGCGGCGCGTAGAGTGCTGCGGCAGCCACCAGAACGGCCGCCAGACCGACGAGCGAGTGGAAGCCCGCCACAAGCTGCGGCATCGAGGTCATGGCAATGCGCCGCGCGATGACGGCACCTGCGCCGCCGCCGATGGCGATCCCAAGCACGATCAGGGCCAGCGAGCCGAAGGACGGCTTGGCGAGGAGAAGCGTCGTGAGGATGGCGATCCCCATGCCGATCATGCCATAGAGATTACCCTGCCGGCTGGTGGTCGGATGGGACAGGCCCCTGAGGGCCATGATGAACAGAACCCCGGAAACGAGGTAGGCGAAAGCCGCGAAATTCTCAGACATCACCCGCCCCTCACTTCTCTTTTTTCTTGTACATGGCGAGCATTCGCTGGGTGACGAGGAAGCCACCGAAAATGTTCACCGATGCAAGGATCAGCGCCACGAAGCCGAAGCCCGAGGCGTAACCCGAAAGCGAGGCGCCGACCGCGAGCAGTGCGCCGACCACGATCACCGAGGAGATCGCATTGGTCACCGCCATCAGCGGCGTATGCAGCGCCGGCGTGACCGACCAGACAACATAATAACCGACGAAGATCGCGAGAACGAAGATCGCCAACCGGAAGATGAACGGGTCGATCGCCCCACCCGTCGCGGCATGTGCGGCAGCGCCTGCGGCATCCGCCATGCCCTGAGACGCGACGGCGGCATTGACTGCGTCGACCGCCTCGTTGAGTTTTTCAACTGCGTTGTCGAGAACGGAACCGGCCATTACGCATCCCCCTTGTCGTTTGCACCGCCAAAGCCCGGATGAACGAGCTTGCCCGCATGGGTCAGCGCCGTGGCCTTGACGAGTTCGTCCTCCATGTCGACACGGACCTCCTGNGTCTCCTTGTCGATCATGGTCTGCAGGAAGGTAAGCAGGTTCTTGGCGTAAAGCAGCGAAGCACTTGCCGGAATGCGACCGGCGAGGTTCGGGTAACCGATCACGGTCACGCCGCCGACCTTGGCCGCCTCGCCCATCACCGAGCCCTCGACATTGCCGCCGCGCTCGACGGCCAGATCGACGACCACCGACCCCTCACGCATCGACTTCAGCATGTCAGCCGAAATCAGCTTCGGCGCGGGACGTCCCGGGATCAGTGCGGTGGTGACCACGATGTCCTGTTTGGCAATGTGATCGGCCACGAGTGCCGCCTGCTTGGCCNGGTATTCTTTCGACATCTCCTTGGCGTAACCGCCGGAGGTCTCGGCCGCCTTGAATTCCTCGTCTTCCACCGCGATGAACTTGGCGCCCAGCGAGGCGACCTGCTCCTTGGCGGCGGGGCGGACNTCNGTGGCGGAAACGGCNGCNCCGAGGCGACGCGCGGTGGCNATCGCCTGAAGTCCGGCAACGCCNGCGCCCATCACGAACGCCTTGGCGGCGGGAACCGTGCCGGCAGCCGTCATCATCATCGGGAAAGCGCGNCCGAACGAGGCGGCCGCCTCGATCACGGCCTGATANCCAGCNAGGTTGGCCTGCGACGACAGGACGTCCATCGACTGCGCGCGGGTAATGCGCGGCATCAGCTCCATGGCGAAAGCGGTCACGCCGGCCTCTGCGAAGGGCTTGAGAGCCTCTTCGTTGCCGTAGGGATCCATCTGGGTGAGAAGAATGGCGCCGGACTTCATCATCCTGGCGTCATNNGCNGAGGGCCGGCGGACGCGCAGCACNACNTCGGCCTTTTTGNCGTCTTCCGCCTTGACGATNGTTGCACCNGCGCTTTCGAAATCGCTGTCGAGAATGCGCGAGCNTGCGCCGGCGCCCTCCTCGACGGTCACGTCGCAGCCAAGCGAGGTCAGCTTCTTGACGGTTTCGGGCGAAGCGGCAACGCGCGTTTCAGCCGCGTCCGTCTCCCTGCCCACAAATATGATCGCTCCCAAGAAACCCCTCCTGTCCCCGGATACAATAAGACCGGCCGGCGTAGTCGACTACGCACGACCGGTCCTGAAAAAGTCTAGCGCAGCAGGACCACGCCGATCGCGCTNAGAATCACGAACAGGATCAGGCTCGAGAAGAAGCCCGCCGCCGTGAAGAAGAAAAAGGCCATGGCAATCAGCAGCGTAACAATATGCAGCGTGCCGTACTTGGCGCCGGCCATGAACATGGCATAGGTTTTTTCGTGTTCGCTGTAGTCCATTTCGGCGCCGACTTCGGCNGGGCCTTCGACATGATCAGCCATTGGGAACTCCCTCGATTTTCTCTCCGAGCAGATCGATTACACAAACCCCCGCCTTTGTGCAAGAAAACCGCTCTNCCCGAGNCCCCTCTTGAAGGGGAAAATCGATTAAAAAGAAAAAGGCGGCCAGAGGCCGCCTCTTCTGACTTCAAACACGACCGGGCGGTCTCAGTGAACCCTCGCCTGCGCAAGCCGCGCGGTTGGCCGCACGGTAAGCACCGGGGAACCGATATCCGAAGCAGGCGCGAACATCATCCGCCGCTCGAAAGCTTCCGAGTTGAAGAACGGAAAGCGACGATAGATACCCTGAAGCTCCTGATGCGCGTCCGATCCATAGAGCCCGACGGTGATGTCGTATGGCATGATGTGGCGCGGCTCGATCAGCGGCTTGGAGTTGAAGACGCGCTGGTAGAACGCTTTATGGTTCGGCTTGACGACCGACAGGCAGTAGTCAGCGCCGAAGAAGTCGGTCGCCATGGTCGCCACACGCAATGTCAGATAGGGAATGCCGGGAAGCTGCCGCAGGATTTCCGGATCGGCGGCAAAGCGCACCGGATCGATAAACGTCCGCCCGGCATCGAGGAGCGGGTCCATCACGTCCTTGAAATAAGTGGTCGCCATGCCGGTCGGATGACGCTGTGTGACGTGGTGAATTCGGATCGTCGAAACGAGACTTTCCTCGTAATAGATGCCGATGACATGGGCATTCGGCGCGAAGTCGGCTTCGTCGATGAGGACGCTTCCTGTTTTCGGTGCCATGCCGATCGGATCATACGCCTTGTACCGAACGCGCGCGACTGCCTCCAGATCCTCGCTTGATTCCACCCGGCGGTACTCGACGCTGTCCAGAAGCCGCATCATCCGGCTCACAAACCCCGAAGTTCCATTCTGTTCAACTCGCATAGCCGCACGCACCCCTTGGATACCCCACTGCGTAAAAGTTTAACTTTAACTTTTTGTTAAGCAATGGCGAAAAGGCGAATCTGTGGCGGCAATTGCGAAGTTGGTTAACGCAACAGCCCCGTTTCGCGGGCTTCACTCGCAAAACTACAGTTTTATACTGGTAATATTGATTAGTTTGGGCGCAAAAAGCGCTAGCCGCGCGCCGTGCTTGCGGACTTGCGCACGGGTTTGGATACCGCCGTTCCACGCTTTCCGGCCATTCTGCCGGCCAGATCAACGAAGGAAGCCGCCGGCATCGGGGCGCCGAAAATGAAGCCCTGGATCAAATCGGCACAATCGTTCTCGAGGATGACCTTGAGCTGCTCGTCGGTTTCGACGCCCTCGACGACGACAGAAAGGCCGAGCTCACGCGAGAGGTTGACGATACCGCGGAGCAGTTTGAGCTTGCGTCCGTCTTCGGTGATATTGGCAACGAAAGCGCGATCGATCTTGACCTTGTTGAGCGGCAGGATGTCCAGATAGCTCAGGCTCGAATAGCCGGTACCGAAGTCGTCAATCGCAATGGTGATGCCGCGAGACCGGAATGTCTCCAGAATGCGCCGAACCGAATTGGCGTCATCGACAAGCGCGCTTTCGGTAATCTCGAGATGCAGGCGGCGCGGTGAGAGATTGTAGCGCCCAAGCGTTTCATCAACGACGGACACAATGTCGTTCGTCGCCAAGTCATATGCAGACAGATTGACCGAGACGAACAGGTCTTCCGACCAGGAAGCACAGTCGGCGACGGCCTTGTCGATCATGCAGCGGGTCAGGTCGTTGACGATACCCATCTCTTCCGCCAGCGGAATGTAGACAGCCGGCGAGATCGGGCCGAGCTCCGGATGGCGCCACCGAGACAGCGCTTCGGCGCCGGCAATCCGGGTGCCGTCCGGCGTGAACATCGGCTGGTACGCGATATTGATGGTGCCGTTGACGATCGCATCGCGCAGATCGCTCTTCAGCTTCTGGCGCGCGGAATACTTCTCGTCCATGGATTCGACAAAGAGCGACCAGCGATTTTTGTCCCGGCGCTTGGCATCGTAAAGTGCGAGATCCGCCTTGATGTGCAGATCTTCAAGCACCGTCCCGCCGGCCAACATGATTGCCACACCGCCACTAACTGTGACGAAGACGCGGTTTCCGTCGATCTGGTAGTGACCGCTCAGCGCATTGGCGATCTTGTCCATCCACTCGCCGAGAGCGGTCAGATCGGCAATATCCGGAAAGAACAGTACGAATTCATCACCGCCGAAGCGCGAGCAGATGATCTGATCTCCGCAGACGTCCTTCAGGTTCGTCGCAACCGCCTGCAAGAGGCGGTCACCGGCTACGTGCCCCTTGGTATCGTTGACATGCTTGAAGTCGTCCAGATCGAAGACCGCAAGCGCGACCTGCCGGTTCTTTTTCAGCTTGGCCAGGCGCGAGGTTGCGAGGTCCTGGAACCAGTTCCGGTTGGGCAGACCCGTCAGTGAATCGAAACGCGCCATCTGGAGGATCTTCTCCTCTTGGCGGATACGTGCCGTCACATCTTCGAAAATGAGGACCACACCATGGTTTCCGCGCAGACGCGACGTGAATTCGAGCCACGTATCATCCGAAAAACGAATGAGCAGGCGACGATCGCGCCCGCTCGCCAGGTTTTCGATCCGGCGCGTGATATTCTCGAGCTCGGCAGGCGGCAGGATGCTGTTGCGCGCAGCGAGCCGCAGCGCCAGCCTCAGCGTACGCCCGCGGAGGTCGATGCTGGACTGAACGCGAAAGATCTCGCGGGCCTTGTTGTTGAGCACTTCGATCCGGCCATCGCCGTCGAGCATGAACAACCCGTGTGACATGTTGTTGAGCGCGATATCGAACCGCTCGGCGAGCTGCCCGGCCTTGCGCTCCGCCATGACCGTATTGAAGAGAAACTCGCGCACACCATTGGCCATCGAGCGGGTCGTCATGAACAACGGGAACAGGAGACCCGCCAGAACGGCCATGAAAGGATCCCGCAGGATCAGGAATCCGGCCGTCAGCGGGACGCAGACCGCCAGGATCATCATGTCGACGTTGAGACGCGAGCCGAAATTGCGGCCGACGACCGAGATCAGGCTGGCGAGCGTGATGGAGATGGCGGCCAGTTCCGCAAAAGCATCATGGGAGACGACAAGCGCGTAGGCACACATGATACCCAGCGTACCCGCCACAACCACCGAACCGGCGACGTAATAGCGCTCCCACCTGATGGTTTCGGCAAGCGTGAACTCACCATTGTCGCGGCGGTCGAAAGACATCATGCCGCACATGCGGACGGCCCAGATGAGCGTCAGGGCGACACCCACATAGAGATAGAACGCGTCACCGGTTTTGGCGAAGATGGCCGATGCAGTGATGACGTGCGCAATCATCCCGGTGAAGGGCGTACCGCGCTGGAGGTAGAGAGACCGGACAAAAGACAACCGGACCTCTGCCGCATCGTTATCCCGTTTGGTTGGCAGCATGCGTCGAACCTGTTCTAGCCTTGCGCACCATTTTAGCCATACAGGATTAATAGACGGTTGAAGGAATACAACACCCCTGATTGCATAAGCGATTTATAACGCAACCAGGAAATCTGTTAGAATCTCCTAGTAAACATCAAAAAAATATCTATTATATATTGTCATGCCGCAAATCTTTCGGCGGAACCTGAAGACGATTTAAGCTGATTCATGATTTTATTCTTCTTCTCTGATGAAGAATTCAGAGCGCTTTGCTTCACGTGCCCAAAGCCGCGAATCAATTCTGGATACGACAGAAAATCAACAACCGTTGATAGATTAGAAGGCTCCAAAAGGGTTGCGATTTGTTCGATTTCCGCCATGTAGGTGTTGACCAGCCCACGCTCGATACGCCTTTCGGTTGTATGCGAAAACGGGTCGAACCAACGGCCCCGCACGCCGCGGACCGCGGCAAGAATGCGAAAGACGTGTCCCATATAGGAACCGAAGCGCACCTTGCGCGAGCGACCCCGGGAATCCTTGGGCGCGAAGAGCGGCGGCGCCAGATGGTACTCCACCCGCTCGATGTCTTCGAATTGAGCCTCCAGCTTCTCCTTGAAGCGCCCATCGGTGTAAAGGCGCGCGACTTCATACTCGTCCTTGATGGCCATGAGCTTGAAAAGCGAGCGGGCGGCAGCTTCAGTCGCCGCACCCGGCGTTCCCGAAACCCGCATCTCCGCCGCAATCAACGGTGAGAGCGCCTCGCGATAGCGTGCGGCGTAGGCGGCATTCTGGTAGGTCGCCAGATGCCGTGCGCGATGAGCGATCAGTTCCTCCGGGGTCTGCGGCGACGCCGTTTCCGCATTCTGCGCCTCACCGGCGAGTGCCAGAACGGCCTCCGGTTCGTGGGCGGCCCGACGCCCCCAGCGGAACGCATCGATATTCATCGCCACGGCCTGGCCGTTGAGCTCGATCGCCTTTTCGACCGCCCCGGCTGAAACCGGCAGTGCACCCCGCTGGCAGGCAATGCCGAGCATGAACATGTTCGCGGCAACGGCATTGCCGAATAGCCGGTTGGCCGTGAGCGCCGCGTCGAAGAAAGTCGTCCGTTCCGATCCCGCGGCCTTGACGATGGCGCGCTTGATACGCTCGGAAGGCAACGAGAAGTCTGCATCACGGGTAAAGTCACCCGGCATCACTTCCGCCGTGTTGACCACGAACTCCGTTTCGCCCTCGCGGACGGCGGCCAGCACTTTCGATGAACCGGAAACGACGAGATCACAGCCGAGGACGAGATCTGCCTTGCCGGCCGAGACGCGGATGGCGTGAATGTCTTCTGGTGTTGCGGCAATGCGCACATGACTGAAGACCGCCCCACCCTTCTGGGCGAGCCCCGCCATGTCGATCATGCCGCAACCACGCCCCTCGAGATGGGCCGCCATGCCGAGAATGGCCCCGATAGTGACGACACCGGTCCCGCCTATCCCGTCGATGATCCCGGCCCAGCCATTGTCGAGCGGATGGAGGATCGGATCGGGCACACCTTCCAGCGGATCGCCGGCGGCATGCGCCACCTTCGATCCCGCCTTTCGCAGCTTGCCGCCATGGATCGTGACGAAGGAGGGGCAGAAGCCGTCGAGACAGGAGAAATCCTTGTTGCAGCTCGACTGGTCGATGCGCCGCTTGCGACCGAACTCCGTTTCCACCGGCTGCACCGACACACAGTTCGACTTCACCCCGCAATCGCCGCAGCCTTCGCAAACGAGCTCGTTGATGAAGACGCGCTTGTCGGGATCGGGATAGGCACCACGCTTGCGCCGCCGACGCTTTTCCGCAGCACAGGTCTGATCATAGAGAAGCACCGAGACGCCCGGCACCTCGCGCAGTTCGCGTTGGACATCGTCCAGTTCGTCGCGGTGGTGGATCGTCATCCGCGATGGCCATGCAATCGTGCCGGGATATCGGTCGGGATCGTCGGAAACGAGTGCGATGCGCTCGACACCTTCGGCGCGAACTTGCCGCGCAATCGCATCAACCGTCAGCCCGCCCTCATGCGCCTGCCCGCCGGTCATCGCAACGGCGTCGTTATAGAGGATCTTGTAGGTTATGTTCGCGTTCGACGAGAGAGCGAAGCGGATCGCCAAAGCGCCCGAGTGATTATATGTGCCGTCTCCGAGATTCTGGAAGAGATGCGGGCGCGCGGTAAATGGCGCCTGGCCGACCCATTGCGCGCCCTCCCCGCCCATCTGCGTGAAGCCTTGGGTCTGCCGGTCCATCCAGAGCGCCATGTAGGAACAACCGATCCCGGCCGCGGCAATGGAACCCTCAGGCACATTGGTCGACGTGTTGTGCGGGCAGCCCGAGCAAAAATGCGGTGTACGCCGCGCCACATCGGTCATGCCGGCCAGCATCGATTGGAACTGCCTCAACCGCTTGACCCGGCTATCGAGCTCCTCGGAATGGCCCACGACCTTCAGAATGCGCTCCCCGACGGCCACAGCGATCTCGTTGGGATCGAGCGCGCCACTGACCGGGAATAGCCAGTTCTCCGTCTCGTCCTTCTTGCCGACAATGACCGGTTGGTTGGCGGTGCCATAAAGCGCCTCGCGCAACTGGCTCTCCAGTAGCGACCGTTTTTCCTCGACGACGACTACCATGTCGAGACCCGCGGCAAACTCCACCGCATCCTCACGGTCGAACGGCCAGGGAGCCGCGACCTTGAAGAGCCGCAGCCCGATCGCATTGGCCCGCGCCTCGTCTATCCCCAGATCGGCCAGCGCCTGACGGGTATCCAGATAGCTCTTGCCGACGGTGAGAATACCGATCTTCGGATTGGCGCCTCCTGACCAGACCATCCGGTTGAGACCGTTGGCCCGGATGAACAGACCCGCCGCCTGTCGCTTGTATTGGTGCAGCCGCGTTTCCTGGCCGAGAAAATCGAGATCGTTGGCGCGGATGTTGAGCCCGCCCGGCGGCCCTTCGAACTCCGGGATCACGATATCGAGCCTATCGAGGCGACCATCGACGGAGGCTGTGGATTCTACATTGTCCTTGACGCATTTCAGCCCCACCCAGAGGCTCGCGAAGCGCGACAGGGCATAGCCGTAAAGGCCGTAATCCAGAATTTCCTGCACGCCGGCCGGATTGAGAACCGGGATCATGGCGTTGACCATGTTGAATTCGGTCTGGTGTGCATTGGTCGAGGATTCGGCGGTATGGTCGTCACCCATCAGCGCGAGCACCCCGCCATGGCGCCCCGTGCCGGCCAGATTTGCGTGACGGAAGACATCGCCGGCTCGGTCGACCCCCGGCCCCTTGCCGTACCAGAGCGCGAAGGTGCCGTCATAGCGCGACAGCGGATCAAGCCCGGTCTCCTGCGAGCCCCAGCAGGCGGTGGCCGCAAGTTCCTCGTTGAGGCCCGGCTGGAAGACGATGTTGTGCGGCTCAAGCCGTGCGCACGCCTGGAAAAACTGCTGATCAAGACCGCCCAGCGGCGAACCGCGATATCCGGACACGAAGCCGGCCGTATTCAGCCCGGCACGTCGATCCAGCTCGTGTTGCATC
Source organism: Hoeflea sp. (assembly GCA_002707605.1). Classification (GTDB taxonomy): domain Bacteria; phylum Pseudomonadota; class Alphaproteobacteria; order Rhizobiales; family Rhizobiaceae; genus Pseudohoeflea. The sequence continues at coordinate 132,956 of PANK01000004.1, read as the reverse complement.
ATCATCAACCGAAGAACGGCTTGCGCACCCGTCACGAAAACCCTGTCCTTCGACAGGTCGTACTTGTCGTTCAGGCTCACGTCGTGCAGCGTCATGCGAATTCACTCCCTGACGCCGGAACCGGGTGTCTCCTCCCCCGACCGACGGCGTCCATTTCCTCAGACACGAGTGTTCAACGCAAACGCGCTGCGGTCAATCGCAGTTCTGGTCCGACCTTAGGCCACCCGTGTGCCGCGGCCAGAACCAGCGATCAATCTTGGAGCGAAGGTGGGACGAAAGTATGATCCGCCGGGCGATCGCCCGATCACGAGAAAAAGCCTGAATTACGGGAATTTCACTGCTCGCTTACATAGGCCGTGAGACGCAATCGTGCGTTGCTTCTCACGCGTGTATGCTGGTAAGGGAAGCGAGAAAAACGGTCGCCGCACTGCGACCTATAATCGGGGACCCCCCGGGCAGTCACGTCCCGGTAATGGGAGGAACGTATGAGTGTTTTGCTGGCCCTCAGCCGGGCCATTGATCGTGTCAACGAGTTCATCGGACGAAACGTCGCCTGGCTCATTCTGGCCTCCGTGCTTATTTCCGCCGGAAACGCCATCTTCCGCAAAGCTTTCGACATGTCGTCCAACGCCTGGCTCGAGGTGCAGTGGTACCTCTACGGCACGGCATTTCTTCTCGCCGCGGCCTATACGCTCAAGCGCAACGAGCACGTCCGCATCGACTTCGTCTCGAACATGCTGACGAAGCGAACCCGCGACTGGATCGACCTGATCTGCCATCTGGTCTTCCTGATGCCGTTTGCGGTGCTGATTTTCTACCTGTCACTGCCCTGGGTCTTCAAATCGATCAACTCGGGCGAGATCTCCGCCAATGCCGGCGGTCTCATTCTCTGGCCCGCCAAGATCATGGTCACGATCGGCTTTGCACTGCTCATCCTCCAGACGGTCTCCGAGATCATCAAGCGCTACGCCATCATCATCGGCGTCATTCCCGATGAGACGGAGGTCCATGAACTGCCCCCTGAGGTCGAGGAAATGATCGCAGGTGCCGGACGCGTGCATTCCAAGGGGGAGACCGGTAAATGATGGACTTCATCGCCCATAACCTTGCCCCGATCATGTTCATCTCCGTCATGGGGATGCTGCTTCTGGGCTATCCGGTTGCATTCACCCTGGCCGCTGGCGGCCTTTTCTACTTCGTCGTCGGCGTGGAGGTATCGCACCTCTCTTCCGAGATCCGGCTGTTCTGGCCGCTGCTTCAGGCGCACCCGGAACGCATCTACGGTATCATGTACAATGATACGCTGCTGGCGATCCCGTTCTTCACCTTCATGGGGCTGGTGCTCGAACGATCACGAATGGCCGAGGACCTGCTCGACACGATCGGCCAGCTTTTCGGTCCGATCCGCGGCGGTCTCGCCTATGCGGTCATTCTCGTGGGCGCACTGCTGGCCGCAACCACCGGCGTCGTCGCTGCATCCGTGATCGCCATGGGGCTTATCTCCCTGCCGATCATGGCGCGTTACGGCTACAACCAGTCGGTCGCAACAGGCACGATTGCCGCTTCCGGCACGCTGGCGCAGATCGTGCCGCCGTCGCTCGTCCTCATCGTCATGGCCGACCAGCTCGGCCGGTCGGTGGGCGACATGTATATCGGCGCGCTCTATCCCGCGCTCATCATCATCGCGATCTATTGCGGTTACATCCTGCTTCTCACGCTCTTCCGGCCGGAATGGGTGCCCGCCCTTCCCAAGGAAGCACGCACGCTCGGCAGCGGTGTGACGTCGCTGATCATCGTTATAGGCGGCGCGGTTGCGCTTCACTTCATCGCCTATGAGGTCATCTTCGAATCGCTGCGCTACGAGACGCGTTTCGTCTGGTCCGCAGTGCTCGCCGCGGGCACCGCACTCACGATCAGCCTGGCAAACAGGAAGTTCGGCTGGGGCCTGATGTCGCGACTGGCGGAAGAGGTCGTCATCGTCCTCATCCCGCCGCTGGCGCTCATTTTCCTCGTCCTCGGCACCATCTTCCTCGGTATCGCGACACCGACCGAAGGCGGCGCCATGGGCGCGGTGGGTGCATTGGTGCTCGCGCTGATCAAGCGTCGACTGGACCTCAAGAGCGTCAAGCAGGCACTCGATTCCACCACCCGCCTGTCGGCCTTCGTGATGTTCATTCTGATCGGCGCCCGCGTCTTCGGTCTGACCTTCTACGGCATCAACGGCAACGTCTGGATCGAGGAACTGCTTCTGGCTCTGCCGGGTGGCGAGTTCGGCTTCCTGATTGTGGTGACGATTATCGTCTTCATTCTCGGCTGTTTCCTCGACTTCTTCGAGATCGCGTTCATCATGGTGCCGCTTCTCGCGCCGGTCGCCGAGAAGCTGGGGATCGACCTGATCTGGTTCGGTATCATTCTCGGCATCAACCTGCAGACATCCTTCCTGACGCCGCCCTTCGGCTTCTCGCTCTTCTACTTGCGCTCGATCGCGCCATCGAAGGACTGGAACGACACAGTGTCCGGACGAACACTGCCCGGCATCAAGACGACCGCGATCTACAAGGGAGCGCTGCCGTTTATCGTTCTACAGTTCTTCATGATCCTGTTGGTCATTCTCTTCCCGCAACTCGTGATGCACTACAAGGACGAGCACACGGGGATAGATCCGGCCGATGTGAAGATCGAAATCCCAGGCTTCGGCAACCAGGATAATGGTATGGGCTTCTCACCCTTCGGCGCGCCATCCGGCACGGAAGGCGGATCCGACAGCTCCTCCGGCGGCGGCAACGGCTTGTCCCTGCCGACCATGGACGGTCTGCCGGGCGCTCCCTCATTCGGTGGGGAAGACAACGGCAATGGCGCTTCCGGCGGCAATGCGCCTGCGGAGGATGCCGCGCCCGCGCCAAACATGGACCTGAGTGCACCCCCGTCATTCAATTGACGCCAGGAGCCACACAAGTCACATAGTGAGGGCCGGTGATATCGATCACCGGCCCTTTTTCTTTCGCCGGGAGACACCATGGTCGTCGTCAAGCGCATCGTCCCCAACATCGCCGCTTCGCGCCTTGATGAAATAGACGCTTTTTACCAGGCGCTTTTCGATCTCGACACGGTGATGGACCACGGCTGGATCGTGACGAAAGCCTCCAAAGAGAAGGCGGTCGTCCAACTGAGCATCGCCACCGAGGGCGGGTCCGGAACGCCAGTGCCAGACATCTCCATCGAGGTGGACGATGTGGATGCGGTCTACCAAAGGGCGATGGAGCGGGGCTGCGCAATCACCTATCCGCTCACCGATGAAGACTGGGGTGTGCGTCGCTTCTATCTCAAGGATCCCGCAGGAAAGCTTCTCAACGTTCTTTCACACCAGTCGTGAAATCGATCAAAGGCTTCGGGCTTCCCGGCCTCTCCGTTTCGGCGATCGCCGATCGCCACTCGGAGAGGGGATAGATCTGGACGTCCGGCAAATCGGCATGCCGCAAGCGCGGCCATAGTTCAGCAAAGCCCGCTTGCCACTCGTCTGCCGAAAGTGCGGCAAGATGATCGCGAAGATGGAAGCGTTTGAATTGGGCCCTCAGATCATCCGGGGCGAAAACCGGCTGACCGGTCAACAGTCCGTAGCCGACGAACGTTGCACCTACTCCCATTTGCGCGAGGATGCGTGAGGCAACAGATCCGCCCAAAGCATCGAAGGTCACATCGGCGGCCGGGGATACTGCATCGATCCGGGCCTGGTCCGACAGGTGGACGGGCTCGATCCCGAGTGCCTTCAGGCCATCGAGCCGGCTCTCGGAGCGATAGACACCCGTAACGCTCGCGGCGCCCATCTCTAACGCCCAGCGACCGATGTAATTCGCACAGCTGGATCCCGCGCCTGTCAGCAAGANGTGCCGCCCATGCACNGGCCATTTCTCGANCATGATCAGGGCTGTAAGGGGATTGATATAGGCNCGCGCGGCNACATCNTCNGGAATGTCGTCAGGNACCNNAACGGCAAAGCGCGCATCACAGTCAACCAGCGTCTGCCATGTTCCCTCACCCCTCAGCGGCAGAACACGTTGTCCTAGCAGGCCGGAATGATCCGGTACCGCCCCAACAACCCGACCGACACCCTCGTAGCCGACTACACCGGGAAGCGTCATGCGATGACGATAAGCACCGCTGACCGGGATCAGGTCTGACGGATTGACCGGAACCAGAGACATGGACACGCGNAGCCTGCCCTCTGCCAATTCCGGTACCGGGCGCTCGNCGAGACTGAGCACATCCAGCGGTGAACCGAAACNGTCGTANACGAAAGCGCGGCGTATGAGGTCAGGATCTCGCATGCTTCCCGCTATCGTCTCAGCCGCCTGCACACAACATCTTGGAGGTAGAACGATGCGCTCAACGGCAAAGAAAAACCCCGGAGCGGTGGCCGCCCCGGGGTTGTNGATTTCAGCTTGCTTTGACGGCGATCAGAGATTGCCGGCGCGCTGCTGGAGCATCATGTAGGTGTCGAAAGTGTATTCCGACAGCTGCTGCCAGAGGTAGCCTTCCTTGGCGTAGGCCAGCTGCGATTCATAGACCTTCTTGAAGTTCGGGTTGGCAGCCGATTCTTCCTCGAAGACTTCGCGAGCGGCCTTGTAGCAGGCGTCGAGCACTTCCTGGTTGAACGGACGCAGCACCGCGCCGTCGGCGACGAGCTGACGAACAGCTACCGGGTTCTTCGTGTCGTAATTGCCGAGCGTTTCGGTATTGGATGCCGAGTTGGCATCCGCCAGGATCGCCTGATAGTGCTTCGGCAGACCGTTGAACTTGTCGAGGTTGATGAAGGTGTGCAGNGCTGCGCCACCTTCCCACCAGCCCGGGTAGTAGTANTACTTGGCNACCTTGTTGAAGCCGAGCTTCTGGTCGTCATAGGGNCCGACCCACTCGGTGGCGTCGATGGTGCCCTTTTCGAGCGCCGGATAGATGTCGCCACCCGCGATCAGCTGCGGCGAAACGCCGAGCTTGGCGAGGATCTTGCCGGCAAAGCCACCAATTCGCATCTTCAGGCCGTCGAGATCCTGAACGGTGTTGATCTCCTTGCGGAACCAGCCGCCCATCTGGGCGCCCGTNTTGCCGCACGGGANACCGTGAACGCCCTGCGAGTGGTAGAACTCNTTGAGCATGTCGGTGCCNCCNCCGGCAGTGAACCAGGCGTTCTGCATGCGGGCGTTCAGCGTGAACGGGGTCGCGGTACCGAGCTGGAACGTGGTGTCCTTGCCCCAGAAGTAATAGGAGCAGGTGTGAGCCATTTCGACGGTTGCGTCGGAAACGGCGTCGAGCGCCTGCAGGCCCGGCACGATCTCGCCGGCAGCAAACACCTGAATGTCGAACTTGCCGTCGGTGGCTTCCCTGACGTGATCCGCCATGATCTCTGCGGCACCATANATGGTGTCGAGCGANTTGGGGAACGACGACGTCAGGCGCCANGTAACCTCAGGGCTTTCCTGCGCAATGGCAGGAGCCGCAAGCGTGGTGGCTGCGGCAGCACCGGCACCGGTAGCACCTGCTTTTTTGATAAATGAACGACGATCCATGAATCTCCTCCTTAGAATTCATCTGCTCGGCGCCCTCAAAAACAATCTCGCGCCGGTCGTAGCGACCTAATCAGCTAGGCGGGGCGCTTTCAAGGCAAAAGCGTGGAGATGTCGCGTAAAAGTTTATTGATATCAGAATGTTAGCAATCATTTACACATTAGTAAAACTTGAATAGATACCAAGTTATTACTTNAANTTNAAAAGCAAAAAGNCCGGACACTTGGNCCGGCCTCTGTATTTCTACGTATTATTNAAGCTNTANGTGTCAGAGTTTGCCAGCGCGCTGNAGCAGCATCATGTAGGTGTCGAANGTGTATTCCGACAGCTGCTGCCANAGATAGGCTTCCTTGGCGTAGGCCAGCTGNGATTCATAGACCTTCTTGAACATCTCGTTCTCGGCGCTGGTTTCCGCGAACACCTCNAGNGCCTTTTCGTGGCAGGCATCGAGGATNGCCTGNTTGAACGGGCGCAACACGGCNCCGTCCGCAACGAGTTGCTTGAGCGCACCGGGGTTCTTGATGTCNTACCGCGCCAGCATGGACGCATTGGCGAANTAGGACGCNTCNGTCAGGATTGCCTGATANTGCTTCGGCAGACCGTTGAACTTGTCGAGATTGGTGAAGCTGTGCAGCGCGGCACCACCTTCCCACCAGCCCGGATAATAGTAGTATTTCGCAACCTTGTTGAAGCCGAGCTTNTGGTCGTCATAGGGGCCGACCCACTCGGTGGCGTCGATGGTCCCCTTCTCGAGTGCNGGATAGATATCGCCGCCTGCGATCTGCTGCGGAGCCACGCCAAGCTTTGCGAGGATCTTGCCGGCGAAACCGCCGATACGCATCTTCAGTCCGTCGAGATCCTCGACGGTGTTGATCTCCTTGCGGAACCAGCCGCCCATCTGGGCGCCGGTGTTACCGCANGGAATGCCGTGGACGCCCTGCGAGTGGTAGAACTCGTTGAGCATGTCGGTGCCGCCGCCCTCGATGAACCAGGCATTCTGCATGCGCGAGTTCAGCGTGAACGGGGTTGCGGTACCGAGCTGGAATGTCGCGTCCTTGCCCCAGTAGTAATAGGANGCGGTGTGGCACATCTCGACAGTGCCGTCGGTGGCCGCGTCGACCGCCTGCAGGCCCGGAACGATTTCGCCCGCCGCAAAGACCTGGATTTCAAAAGCNCCATCGGTAGCGNCCTTCACGCGCTCGGCCATNGTTTCTGCCGCNCCGTAAATCGTGTCGAGCGACTTCGGAAACGACGACGTCAGACGCCATGTAATTTTAGGATTTTCTTGCGCAATGGCCGGAGCTGCCAAAGTAGTGGCAGCAGCAGCNCCTGCACCGGTCGCACCGGCTTTCTTGATAAATGAACGACGGTCCACAACAAACCTCCCTAGTAAGAATTACCTACACTGCAAAAGGCCCTCCCAGACCATGTATTCCTGCAGCATGACTTGACATAACCATGATGTTTTGGACCTTTCAAGCTTGCTTGATGTGTTTTCGGGGCAATTGGTCAACTTTTCTTGCCAGCTTGCGACGAATGTCTAAATCGCGGGCAGACGCTCCGATTTCCGGGATGGAAAACGCCGCGAAACTGCTCTAATTTCGGGCAAATGCTGTCCCTGGACAAAAACGCGCAACGCGCCTCGCTGGCATACGTCTCAAGACCAAACATTAGGAACGCACATGGAAAACGGTATCGTCGTCATTCCGGCCGACATCAGGGAATTCGATGGCTATGTCTGGCACGCCTCTCCCTCGCAATATGTGAATGCGGCGATCCGTGGCGCGCATGTCCAGCCNCTCATTGTACCGTCGCTCGAGGAAGGATTCGATGCCGATCGCGTACTCGACCGGGTGGACGGCGTACTCGTCAGCGGCTCACGTACCAACGTGCATCCAAGCCTCTACGGTGCGGAAGAGACGGAGAGCCATGGCCCTTTCGACCCGGCCCGTGACGCCACCAGCATGAAGTTGATCACCCGCGCCATCGAGCGCGGCATTCCGTTGCTCGCCATCTGCCGCGGGATTCAGGAACTCAACGTCGCCCTGGGCGGAACGCTCGCCACCGAAATTCAGGATCTGCCNGGNNGGATGGATCACCGCAAGCCGAACGATCCGGATACGGACAAGGCTTTCGCCATTCGCCATTCGATCAAGGTGAGGAAGAACGGCTGCCTTTCAGCTATCCTGGGCGACGAGGAACCGCGGGTGAACTCGCTTCACCGGCAGGCGATTTCCGATCTCGCACCTCGCCTCGCGGTCGAAGCCGAAGCGGAAGACGGCACGGTGGAAGCCGTCAGCGTCATCGACGCNCCCGGCTTNGCCGTCGGCGTGCAGTGGCACCCGGAATANTGGGTAGGCTCGGACGCNATATCCGATCGCATCTTCNCGGCCTTCGGTGAAGCCGTNAGCNNCTACCGTACGAGCGCCACCCGGCAGGCNGCCGAGTAGCGCCGNCGCGACACATTCAGTCGTCGTGATTGAGNGACCGTGTCTCCGGCACCGGGGTCAAAGCCGGATTGCCGGAAAGCCACGCCGCCAGATTGTCGACCACGAGATTGGCCATCTTGTTGCGGGTGTCGATCGACGCCGACGCCACATGCGGAAGCAGGCAGACATTCGGAAGATCGATCAGCGCCTGCGGCACGTTCGGCTCATCGGCGAAGACGTCCAGACCGGCGGCGGCAATCTTGCCCGATGAGAGGGCCTCTATCATGGCCGCCTCATCGACCGTCGAGCCGCGCCCGACATTGATGAAGACCCCATTGGGACCGAGCGCCTCGAAGACCTCGGCATCGATNACCTTTTCGGTACCCTCACCGCCCGGTACGACNCAGATCAACAGNTCCACCGCATCGGCGAGNTCGACAAGACTTTCTTCGTAGCGATAGGGAAAGCTNATGTCCTGACGCTTGGANCGGTTGTGATAGTGGATCGGGATATCGAANCCGTCGAGACGCCGCGCGATCGCCATTCCGATCCGGCCAAGACCGAAAATACCCGCGGTCCGGCCACGAAGCGTCAATTGGGTGAGCGGGTAATTGCCTTGGCTCGCCCATTTACCCACGCGCAAATAGGCCTCGGCCTTGGGGAATTCCCGGAGCGTGTTGAGAATGAGCGCGATCGTGGTGTCGGCCACCTCGTCGGTCAGCACATCCGGCGTATTGGTGACCATGACATTGCGCAGCGCGGCATGAACCGCGTCGATCCCGTCATAGCCGACACCGAAATTGGAGATGATCGAGAGATTCTCGAACGCATCAATAAATGCGGCGTCGATGACAGTCATCGACGCGATTGCGCGCACCTCTGACCGCTTGTCCTCCGGCACCAGCGAGGCATCCGCCCGTTCGATCTCAAGACAGTCGAATTCCGCCTTGACGCGCTCGCGCACCCGGTCGTTGATCTTGCCTGGTATCAGGACGAGAGGTTTCGAATTATCCATTCGCAGGAACCTTTTTCAGTGGCGCTGTCGACTGCCGTATACGCATCTCGGGTTTGACCAGATGAAGTCCGTCGGCAGCACTCGATCCGTTGAGCTTGTCGAGGAGCGCGCGGGCCGCCGAGCGGCCCACATCAGCCTGCCCGTTGTAAACCGTCGTCAATGCAGGCGTAGCGATGGCAGCTTCCTCCAGGTCGTCGTACCCCGTCACCGAAATATCCACCCCGACGGTAAGGCCGGCGCGCGAGATACCATTCATCAACCCGATGGCAACGAGATCGTTCCAGCAAACCGCCGCGGTAGGCTTCTGCGGCATGGACAGGAAGTTGACCGCAGCCTCGAAACCGCCCTGCTTCGTGCGCGGCCCGGGAATGCGCAAACCCGGATCGACCTCGATGCCGGCTTTCTTCAAGGCGTCCACATAGCCCTTGTACCGCTCGCGGCCCGTCGATGTCTGATCGGTCCCCCCGACCATCGCTATATTACGGTGTCCGAGGCTGATCAGATGATTGGTGGCGAGTGCGATGCCGTAAGCGTCGTCGCCTCGGAAGGTGGGGACGTCGGCTCCCGCCACCTGCCGCGCGATCAGGATCGCAGGCATGCCGTTGTCCTCGGCAAGCTTAATGTCGTTCACCGGCGTACCGATCGCCGGCGACATGATCACCCCATCACCACCAAGCTGCAGCAGCGTCTCGATGAAGTTGCGCTGCTTTTCGACCGAATCGTAGTGGTTGGAGAGAATGAACGTCTGACGGCTGCGGTCGAGCTCACTTTCGATGGCGCGCAGAATTTCCGCATAGAACGGGTTCATGATGTCGTGCACCACGACACCGATAATGCCCGAGCGCGAGGTGCGAAGGCTGGCCGCCCGGCGATTGTAGATATAGCCGAGCTCGATCGCCTTTTCCTTGATCCGCTCGCGCGTGGAATCTGCCACCAGCGGGCTATCGCGAAGCGCCAGCGATACGGTTGCCGTCGACAAGCCGAGTTCTTCGGCAATCGTCGAGAGTTTTACTTTCTGAGCCAAATGACCGACGTCTCCCCCGTCCCCGGTCCGCCCGACCGGAATTCAACAATTTAAACACATCTAAAAGTTTGAAACCGGGGTGGCAACGCCGCAATTGCCATTACATCGTCATTGAGCTGCATCGGTAGTATCGTCAGGCGTGTTTCCGGCGTCACTCGTTCCCTTGTTCACAGGCTCCGCGAAATTGGCTTCGATGGCCTCCAGCAACGCGATCAATTGTTTGACGTCCTTTTTCTTGAAACCCGCGAGCGCCTGTTTTTCCGTCGCCTTCTGTGCCCTGGAGATCGCCTTGATTCTCTCGCGGCCAAGATCTGTGAGATAAACGAGCGACTGGCGCCTGTCGTCGGCCGAGTTCTCTCTCCGCACCAGCCCCTGCGCCGAAAGCCTTGAGATCGAACGGGTGATCGTCGGCGCCTTCACGCCGAGTTGGGCGGCAATCACACCCGGCGTCAGACCATCCGTCCGGTCGAGGACCAGCATCAATCCGTCCTGTCCGGCGTACAGCCCTATATCGAGAAGATTACGGCTCAGAGCGGTGCGCGAGGAGCGTGCGACCTGATTGACCGCAACGAGCAGATCCCCACTGGTCCTGGCCTCGCCCTTGTTCTTTTTCTTTTTCGCCATGCCAGACCTTTCATACTCGATACCTGCCCGAAGCCTATCGCCAACATGTCCATCGGGGATGAAAGGAATTCATCGTTCCCGTGAGGTGGCGAAAGCTCGTTCGACCTATTATATGGGACTGACGAAAGTTCCCATACAATCGAGGCATCCCATGAGCGAAGCGCCTGCATCCGTTCCAGTAACAGTGTTGACCGGCTATCTCGGCGCCGGCAAGACCACGCTGCTCAACCGCATTCTCTCCGAGGCCCACGGTAAACGCTATGCGGTCATCGTCAACGAGTTCGGCGAAATCGGCATCGACAANGACNTNATCGTGGAGTCCGACGAGGAAATCTACGAGATGAACAATGGCTGCGTCTGCTGCACCGTGCGCGGCGACCTGGTCCGCGTCGTCGAAAGCCTGATGCGACGTCCCGGCCGGTTTGACGCCATCGTGGTCGAAACCNCCGGCCTCGCCGATCCCGCACCCGTCGCACAGACCTTCTTCATGGACGAAGAGGTCCGCGCNAAGACCAAGCTCGATGCCGTCGTGGCCCTTGTCGATGCCCGCCACCTGCCGCAGCGCCTAAAGGACAGCCGCGAGGCCGAAGACCAGATCGCGTTCGCCGACGTCATCGTTCTCAACAAAACCGATCTCGTCAACGAGGANGAGCTGAANCAGGTCGAGGCGACGGTTCGCGCCATCAACCCGTCGGCGCGCATTCATCGCACCTCGCGTGCCGAGGTCCCGCTCGATGCGGTGCTTGACCGTGGCGCCTTCGACCTGTCGCGCGCACTCGAAAACGACCCGCACTTCCTCGATCATGACCATCCGGACCATGTGTGCGGCCCGAACTGCGATCATGATCACGACCATGACCACCATCATCACGGTCACGATCATCACCATCACGACCATGATCACGATCACCACAACCACCACCACCATCACGACGCCCCGGCGGCCATTCACGACGTGACGGTNAAGTCGATCAGCCTNCGNGGCGGCCCGATGGATCCGAAAAAGTTCTTNCCNTGGGTCAACAAGATCACCCAGATGGACGGACCGAACATTCTGCGTTTGAAGGGCATCATCGCCTTCGAAGGNGATGCCGACCGCTATGTNATCCAGGGCGTCCACATGATCGTCGAGGGTGACCACCAGCGCGCATGGCGCGACGACGAGAAGCGGGAAAGCCGCCTCGTCTTCATCGGCCGCGATCTCGATGCCGAAAAGCTCGAACGCACGTTCAAGGCCTGTGAAGCCTGACGCACTGACACGGATATCGTAATGCCCACTGTTGCCCCCCTCGATCTCGACGGCCATTGTCTGGCCGTCGTCTTCCTCGGAGACATTCCGCTTTTCGGCCTCGCTTCCGGCGAGGTCGTACGGCTCGATCACGGCACACACCGCCACGAGATGCACGATGGACTTCTCTGCACGGCGAAAAGCCTGGACGGCCAGTCGCTGGTCACCGGTGGCGAGGACGGCAAGGTCCTGAAGATTTCCGCTGACGGGGCGATGACGGAAATTCGCGGGCANGCCCGCAAATGGGTCAACGCGATCGCCTGCGGCCCNCAGGGCGCCGTTGCCTGGNCAGAGGGCCGAACCGCGCAGGTGATGACGGCCGACGGCAANACCCGCGAATTNACAGAACANCGNACNATCGAGGGCATTGCCTTCGCACCCAAGGGACTGCGTGTTGCCTTCGCGCGCTACAATGGCGTGTCTCTCGGCTTCGTGGCCGGCNCCGCCAACCCGCTCGATCTCGAATGGAAGGGCGCGCACCAGGACGTCGTCTTCAGTCCCGANGGGCGCTTCATCGTGACNACGATGCAGGAGAATGCGCTTCACGGCTGGCGGATCGATACCAAGCCCAACCAGGAATTCAAACATATGCGGATGACCGGCTACCCGGCGAAAATCCGTTCGACCTCCTGGTCGANAAAGGGAGCCTGGCTGGTGACATCNGGCGCGCCNTCGGCAATAGCCTGGCCCTTTCAGGGCAAGGACGGTCCGATGGGCAAGGCACCGAAAGAGCTGGGTCTGCGCGGCGATACGATGGTCACCTGTGTCGCCTGCCACCCGCTCGAGGACATGGTTGCTATCGGCTATGCAGACGGCATGGTGCTCGCCGTTCGTCTGGAGGATTCAAAGGAAGCCCTTCTGCGACGTCCCGGCAAGGGCGCGATTACCGCGATGGACTGGAATGCTGCCGGCCGGATGCTCGCCTTCGGCTCCGATCAGGGCGANTGTGGCGTCATCGATATCGCTGCCTGAGCGGCNTCAAGCCCGCNCGGCAGCTCTACTGAACCATTTCGACACATGCCAAAATACGCGCAATGCNGCGGCAAACCATTCCGNGTACANGCTTTTCAATTATACCTAAATTATANAATTCTCAAACTTAGGTAGAAGTTGGTGTTTTTTGGCAACCCGTCAAAAGTGTGTTTACTAAATTCCATCAAAACTGGCTCCACATAAATAAAAGCTCCCGCCTCTGGAGCGCCCCTTTCGGAGTCAAGTTAAATGCCGCGCCTCAGTTTCAACATATCTACACGCCTCTACCTGCTCGTCGCTATATCGCTGGTTGTTCTGACCTCGGCGGTCGTGTTCAGTCTGTTNCATTCTCATAAGAGCATGATCAATGAACGCCGCGCCGGACTTGCAGCTCTCGATGAGACTGCCGTCTCGATCATGAAGCGCTATCACGAAATGGAAGTTGCCGGCACGCTAAGCCGGGAAGAAGCGATGGAGCAGGCTTTCGCCGATATCGCCAGCTTCCGTTATGGCGGCAGTGGCTATCTGTGGATCAATTCGCTGGACGGCTACATGCTCATGCACCCGATCAGCGAAAAGCTGATCGGTCAGTTCGTCGGCGACATGCAGGATCCGAGCGGCAAGAAGCTCTTCGCCGANATGATCGACGTCGTGAAATCCGACGGCAAGGGCTATGTCGATTATCTCTGGCCGAAGCCGGGCTTCGACGAGCCCGTTGAAAAACTCTCCTATGTCGTAGGCTTCGAGCCGTGGGATCTTCTTGTCGGTACCGGCGTCTACGCCGACGACCTGCAGGCCCTCTTCTGGCGCAACGCCACCTATTTCGGCAGCATCCTTCTGGTCTGCGCCATCGTCATTCTCGGTGTGGCCACTGCAATTGTCTTCAGCATCACCCGTCCGACCAACCGGCTTCGTGACAATATGAGTGCGATCGCCGAGGGCAACGGAGACGTCAAAATCATCGATGCGGACCGCAGCGACGAGATCGGCGGCATGGCCAAGGCACTCCTGGTCCTGCGCGACTCCGTCCGCGAACGCGCCACCNTGCAACAGCGCGAAGTCGAGCAGCAGGTCCGTATCAACAAGGAGCGCGAAGAAAAGGAAACCGCCATGCGGCAGGCTTCCGAGCGCGAGCATTTCGCGATCACGCAGATCGGATCGGCTCTCGAGAAGCTCGCAGACGGCGACCTGACCGTGAAAATTAACGATATCGGCGCGGAATACGCCAAGCTTCGCGACGACTTCAACGCAGCCGTGGATTCACTCTCGTCGGTCATGCAGACGATCATGTCGAGCAGCCGCGCAGTCAATGATGGTGCATCCGACATCCAGGAAGCCACGAACAATCTCGCCAGCCGTACCGAACAGCAGGCCGCAGCACTCGAGGAAACCGCCGCTGCGCTCGATGAGATTACCGTTGCCGTTCGGACCTCCTCCGAAAGAACGGCTGAAGCCTCCAGCCGTGCATCGGAAACCAAGCAGAGCGCGCAGCACTCCGGCGAGGTTGTCGAGAAAGCGATTTTCGCGATGAGCAAGATCGAGGAATCGGCGACGCACATCAACCAGATCATCGGCGTGATCGATGACATCGCCTTCCAGACCAACCTGCTTGCGCTGAACGCCGGCGTCGAAGCCGCTCGTGCCGGCGAAGCAGGCAAGGGCTTTGCCGTCGTGGCACAGGAAGTCCGCGAACTCGCCCAGCGCTCCGCAGGTGCGGCCAAGGAGATCAAGACGCTGATCACGACCTCGACGTCCGAGGTGGAAAACGGGGTCGGTCTTGTCCGGTCCACCGGCGATGCTCTCAAGGACATCGAAGAGAAGGTGAACCGCGTCAACGAACTGGTCGAGACCATCGCCACTGCCGCCCGCGAACAGGCAACCGGTCTGCAGGAGGTCAACTCCGCCATCAATCAGATGGACCAGATGACCCAGCAGAACGCCGCAATGGTCGAGGAAACGGCCGCCACCGGATCGATGCTCGCGAGCGAGGCAGGCAACCTTCAGGGCCAGCTGTCACGCCTTCGCTTGGCGGCCGACGATCATCGGGTTGTGCAAACGCGTACCGCCGCCTGATCGAGCCGAACCAAAAGTGATTTGAGCGGGGCGAGCCTATGCCGGGCTCGCCCCGCTCACTGCATCTGAGAGAGCCTGTTCACGATATTCCGACGGACTGATTCCCACCCTTTCGCGGAATGCACGGTTGAAGGGCGCCAGCGACGCATAGCCGAGATTGAAGGCGTGGGTAACGATCTGCTCGCGCGCCATGTCCGGATCCGCAAGTCGCCGTTTTGCCTCCTCGATACGGTAATCGTTCATGAAAGCCGCGAAGTTGCGATAGCCGAGGCCCTTGTTGATGAGCCGGCGCAACCGGTGTTCGGGAATGTTGAGAAGATCGCCAAGACCGCCGATCGTCAGGCCCGGCTCCAGATAAAGCCCACCATCGACCGCCTTGATCACCCTGTCGAGCTCAATCCGGTCGGCCCCCGTCAGTTCGGCCTCCTGTGTAGGACGCGGCGTGCCCGGTTCGGGACGCAACAGCATCTGCTTCTTCGGGCTCGTCATCCAGAAACCGAAGCCGATCGCCATCAGGAAATAGATGGCGGAATAGACGGTACAGACGATACTTGTGAGCTGGGCGTCAAACTCGAACATCGTGGTGAGAAAAACGATCAGCGAAAATGGCGGCACGGAGAATGTCAGCGCGCGACGAAAGGTCCGCCTCGCCGAAACGAGATCGGAGGCCTCGTCGGTTACCGCCCAGCGGATCAGGATAAAGAACAGCCCGAAGTCGAACGCCACGAGCAGGGCCCGGGCAACGATGCCTGCGGTATCATTGAGCAATGCCGCACCGAACGTCAGCGGTATCGCGAAGAGAACCGGCACGAGGCAGCGGGGCCCCCAGCGGAAACGATCATCAAACAGCACCTTCACGAAAATCCACAAGGCAATGAAGTGAAGCTGCTGCAACATCATGACGGTCAACTCGGACAAACCGAGATCGATTGTGTCCGGCGAGACATTGATGATCGATTCCACAATACCGGTGACGCAGAAAAGAAGACCCGCAATCGCGACCGGCCCCCGGTCGAGCCGGAAGAGAAGATGCGCGACCAGCAGCATCAAGATCGCGGTGGTTCCGCCCCTGAACGCAATATCAGCGAGGCCAAGCCAGCTTGCATGTTCGCTCATCGATGACGTCCCTTGAAAGTTGCATCGACGAGATAGCGATTACCGTCCGTCTTTTCCAATCGAAACCGAAAAAGGCCTATCGATTTCGTAAAAAACGCAGTCGATTTCAAAACTGACGAGAGCCAGGCCCCTGATTTTCCTACATCGGCGTCATCGAAATTCACCGACCCGCCCAACAGGACGGATCACCTGACCGGAAAGCCGAACGCGGCCGAAGGCCAGCAAGCCAAGGAAAGGTTAGTCAGATGAAAAACGTTATTGCTGCCATGATCGCAGCCCTCAGCATTGCCACCGTCGCAGCTCCGGCGGNCGCCGCGGANACCAAGNCCNCCGCACCCACCGCATGCGAGCAGGTNGCCAAGGGGCAGNGAGCAGCCGTCGATTGCACNGTGACGAACACGATCGCTCGCGACCCGTCCGATCAGGGCAACAACAAGTACCCTTCCGCTCCGACCAGCATCGGCNGCGGCGTCTGGTTCTGATCAGCGGATGCCATTTCGGCTGGACCAGTCGATAGTGTCGGGATGAATTAAAAACGCCGGAGCGTGCCCCCCAAAGGCCGCTCCGGCGTTATGATATCGGACTGCCGGGCAAGCCCGGAGCCGATACACTTCGATCGAACCGGAAGCACCATCGTCCTCCAATCGACCAACACCGCGCCGCCGCCCAGAGGCGCGGCATCAGGTGGTCCGGACGATAATGGCAACCGGCAACGACCGAATGCACATTTAATAACGCAAAGTGTAACCAGATGTTCCGTTTCGGCGCACAACAAGCGCGATTACAAGTCTGAATTCTTACATCCGGAACGGGAAAATGGTGTCGATTCAAAACATTGAACGACGTCGACATATTGTTGTATTTTAGAGGCGCCGGGCGGTCAGTCCCCATGACCATACCCATTTGCAACGGAGTGCCCGGCGCCTCCGGATGTCAGGCGGCCCGGTGAAAAACCCGGCGTTCCAACACCCGCCGTCCAGTGGCCGTGAGCACACCAGCCGCACCCGCAAGATAATCGTCGACGAGCTCGAGCGCCAGAAAGCGCGATCTCTCGACAGGGCCGGGCATGGCCAGGGCGCCAGTTGGACCGGACGAAAAACCGAAACGTTCGTAATAGGGCGCATCGCCCACAAGCAGGATGGCACCGTGACCGAGCTCGCGCGCCCTGGCGATCGCAGCACGCATCAACCGCGAACCGACGCCGAGACCTTCTACCGAGGCATCGACGGCCAGCGGCCCGAGAAGCACGGCCGCAACAGCCTTGCCGTCAGCGCCGACACCGGCCGCCACGTTCCACAGCCGAACGGTACCGACGAGATTACCCTCGCCATCGACAGCAGACAGCGCCAGACCGTCCGCCGGAAGACGGCCACGGCGGAGCTTCTCCGACGACTTCAGACGCCGCTTCGGGCCCATCTGGCGGTCGAGAAGCGCTTCACGGGCAGCCACGTGTGCTGCGGATTCGACGGTGATTTCGACGGCAATTGCGCAATTGTCGGCAACGAAGACGGTCATCGGACCCTCCGCGAAACGGAAATTCAGGATAAGGGGTGAACGGCCCGGATCAGTCTCCGGGCCGAAGAACGTCAGATGACGTAGGACTTCAGCGGATCGAAGCCGTTGAACGCCACCGCCGAATAGGTGGTGGTGTAGGCACCGGTGCCTTCGATCAGGATCTCGTCACCGATGGTCAGCGAAACCGGCATCGGATACGGGGTCTTTTCGTAAAGCACGTCTGCGGAATCGCAGGTCGGACCGGCCAGCACGCAGGGCTCGGTCTCCTCACCGTCACGCGGGGTGAGGATGGAGTAGCGGATGGCCTCGTCCATGGTTTCGGCCAGACCGCCGAACTTGCCGATGTCGAGATAGACCCAGCGCACGTCGTCATTGTCGGACTTGCGCGAGGTCAGCACGACTTCAGCCTTGATGACGCCGGCATTGCCGACCATGCCGCGGCCCGGCTCGATGATGGTTTCCGGGATGTTGTTGCCGAAGTGGTTGCGCAGGGCGGCAAAGATCGCCTGACCATAGGCCTGGGCGGTCGGGATGTCCTTGAGGTAACGGGTCGGGAAACCGCCGCCCATGTTGACCATCTTGAGAACGATGCCCTGCTTTTCGAGCTTGTCGAACACGCGCTTGGCGTCGGCAAGAGCCACATCCCAGGCTTCGAGCTTGGTCATCTGCGAGCCGACGTGGAAGGAGACGCCGTGCGAAACGAGGCCGAGCTGGTGGGCATAGACAAGCACGTCGACGGCCATCGCCGGCACGCAGCCGAACTTGCGCGACAGCGGCCATTCCGCACCTTCACCATCGGTGAGCACGCGGCAGAACACGCGGGTGCCGGGAGCGGAACGGGCGATCTTCTCGACTTCCTCGTGGCTGTCGACCGCAAAGAGGTTCACGCCGAGTGCGTAGGCACGCGCGATGTCACGCTCCTTCTTGATGGTGTTGCCGTAAGAAATGCGCGAAGCGTCGGCACCGGCCTTCAGGGCCATTTCGATTTCGGCCACCGAGGCGCAATCGAAATTCGAGCCGAGACCGGCGAGCAGGCGCAGGATTTCCGGAGCCGGGTTGGCCTTCACGGCGTAGTAGATGGAGCTGTCGGGCAGCGCGCGGCGGAAGGACTGGAAATTGTCACGGACGACATCGAGGTCAACGACGAGGCAGGGACCGTCGGGGCGTCGGGTGCGAAGGAAGTCGAGAATGCGTGCGGTCGTCATCGGGTTTCTCCGTTCCGCCCTGTCCAAGGGCACTTGAAGACAGTGCACCATGCAGCCACGCCTTCCCCCAGCCTTTGGATCGGCCGCGAAACGGATTGTGGACGCTGGATGCGTCGATAAACCAGCGCTCTACGAGCGTCGGTTTGGCTCTGTCTGCCTTGGTTTGGAGGGAGAACCCGACCGCACTTCCGGCAATGAAGGTGTGCCTCTTCAGTAACCCCGGCTGTTGGAAAGCCGGCAGACACCAGAAAGGCCCGCACCGTCGTTGCTTCAAGATGTCCTCGCTTGTCCGGTTGGCCGGAAAACGACTGGAGGGGTTAGTTCCAGGTACCTTACCGTGACCTCGCCATTTCGAGGACCGGCGGACACCCACAGGCACGTGCGACTTTGGGCAGCTCGGAAATATGGTTATTCGCCTTTTGAATCAAGAGATTTTTTGGGTTCGGCCGGAAAAAATCATAAGCTGAACGACAATCGATTTGCGTTCACAAAACACGAACGCTATCGCAGCTTCTCGCAACATGGTTTCGCTAGCTGCCGCAACGGCAAAGGACACCGCCCTGATGGATAGCCTCACCCGAATCCGCGCCTTTATCGATGTCGTTGAAGCCGAAGGGTTTTCAGCAGCGGCCCGCAAGGCTGGCCGGTCCAAGGCGCTGTTGTCGAAATATGTCCGCGAACTCGAAGATGAGCTCGGCTCGCTGCTTCTCAACCGCACCACGCGGCAGTTTTCGCTCACGGAGACGGGGCGCACCTATTACCGCAGCGCCAGCGAGATCCTGCGCCAGATCGATGACCTGGCCGATCAGGTGCGCGAATCATCGTCGCATGTGAAGGGCAATGTGAGGATCACCGCACCACGCACATTCGCGGATGCTGCCGTCGGACAATCGCTGATCGACTTCTCGCTGGCCTATCCCGACATCACGCTCGAAGTCGTGCTCGACGACCGGATGGTGGATCTCGTGGACGAAGGGTTCGACCTCGGCATCCGCATTACCCGGCTGCAGGACAGCGGCATGATCGCCCGCAAGCTCGCCCCGTTCTCGATCCTGCCCGTTGCGTCACCGGAATTTCTGCAAAAGCACGGGCCGATCAAGAATCCGAACCAGCTGACGAAGGTCCCCTGCCTCGTCGACACCAACAACCGCTCGAAGAACAACTGGCGCTTTCAGACATCTGACGGCGACGTTATCAGCGTCGCGGTGAAGGGACGGCTTGAGGTCAACAGTCCGCTTTCGACCATGCGGGCTGCTGAATCCGGCCTCGGCGTTGCGCTTTTGCCCGACTTCATTGCGCAGGAGCGCATCGAGGCAGGCAAGTTGACGCCCATTCTTTCGAACTGGATTCCGACGGACGCAGGCATCTACGCCATCTACCCGGAGCGCCGTTACCTGCCGGCCAAGGTCCGCACGCTCGTCGACTTCCTCTCGCAGTGGTTCAAGGACAATCGCGGCGCCTGAGTGATGTGACCGAACGACGCGATTTCTGTCTCGCCGAATTTCCGTCCATATTCGGCGTCATGAACGATTCGAATTACCGGTAGCAGGGGCGAGAAATGACAAGAACCGCCAGACCATATGCTCTGCGCGCGTTAGCGGTGTCCGCGTTTTTGGCCATCAGCGCGACCTCAGTCTCGGCACACCCTCACATTTTTGCCGATGCCCGCCTCGAAATCGAAACGGACGCCAAAGGCAATATTGCCGAATTGCGCAATGTCTGGCGCTTCGATGAGGTCTTCTCTTCAAGCGTGGTGATGGATTTCGACTCCAACAAGAACGCAACGATGGACCCCGATGAGCTGCACAGGGTCGCCCAGGTGGTTACGGACTCGCTGGCCGATTACAATTATTTCGTCAGCCTCACCGACAACGGCAAGGACATCAAGGTCGATCCGCCCAAGGCGATGGTCGCCAATTACGATGACGGACAACTGCTTCTGATCTTCGCAGTCGAGCCCGCGCAACCGGTGAAGCTCGACGGCATGGTGAAGGTCGGAATTTACGATCCGACAATGTACACGGCCATCGACTTCATGAACGACGGCGATCTTGTCGTCACCGGTCCCGACGCCGCAAAATGCGGTACGCAAGTCGTGCGACCGGATCCGGACGAGGTGCTTGAGCAGAACCAGGCATCATTGACCGAAGCCTTTTTCAACGATCCCGCCGGAACCGATCTATCCAAACTCTTTGCCACCCGTATCGAATTGGACTGCAAATGACGCGCAAACTCGTAGCCGCCCTCGCGGCTGCTTTTGTTCTCGTCCTTCTCGCCGCAAATTTCGCCCACGCCCAATCGCCGCTCGGTATCGGCGCTGCCGAACCGTCGGTCATGCCGACGGGCATGGGCTGGCAGTTTCTGGCCTTCGTCAATGAAAAGCAGCAGGAATTCTACCGGCTCTTGACCGGTGCCCTGAAGGCCATGCGCGAGGATCCCGCCAAGTTAGCCCTTCTTGTCGGACTGTCTTTCGCCTATGGCATCTTCCACGCCGCCGGCCCCGGCCACGGCAAGGCGGTGATCTCGTCCTACATGATCGCCAACGAGGTGGCGTTGCGCCGCGGCGTGCTGCTCTCCTTCATGTCGTCCTTCGCGCAAGGAATCACGGCCATCACCGTTGTCGGCGCGGCGTATCTGCTCCTGCGCGGCACCACCATCTCGATGACCGACGCCACCCATTACATGGAGCTGGCGAGTTATCTGCTGATTGCCTTTTTCGGGGCGTGGTTGTTGTGGCGGAAACTCGGCGCGCGCTTCTTTCCAAAGCTGGTGCCCGCTCATTCGCACGGGCATGCCCACAGNCACGACCATCATGACCATGGCCACGATCACGTGCATCATGATCATTCNCACGGTCACGCGCGCCATGATCACGAGCNTGACCATCACCACCACGGTNATCATGACCATGGGCACGACCATCACCANCACNCGGGCGAGGTCTGCGCCACCTGCGGCCATTCCCACGCGCCGGACCCGGCGATGATCTCGGGCAAGGATTTCTCCGTGCGCGAGGCTTGGTCGGCGGTNATGGCCGTGGGCTTGCGTCCGTGCTCGGGTTCGCTTCTGGTGCTGTCGTTTTCGCTGTTGAACGGACTTCTTCTCGGCGGCGTGCTCTCGGTCTTCGCCATATCNCTCGGCACNGCGATCACCGTCTCGGCACTCGCNGTCATGGCCGTGCTCGCCAAGGACGTAGCGTTGAAATTCGCGGGNGACAGACGAGCCGATACGGTCGGCTTCGTGATCGAAATCGCCGGCGCAAGCCTGGTTCTGTTTCTGGGCGCGGTGATGTTCCTCGCNGCGCTCTAGGCCAGCCTAGTCTTCGTGCTTGGACTNGTAGCGCGCCCTGAGCCAGAAGATGCCGAAGAATGCCCCGACTGCGATCAGTCCGACTGCCATTGCCAGCCACGGCGATACGTCGCCTGCAGCCAGCATGATGTTCGGCATGAAGACGAAGAGCAGGAAGGTGCCCGCCAGGATAAGGCCTGCGGCAATCGCCGCCGAGCGGTCTTTCGACATGGTGTGCTCCCTGTTCATTCGCCCCGCATCTGTGATGCGCGGATATCCTCGAGCCGCCGGACCTGGCGGCCGTTCTGGTCAAAATTCTCCGGCGCGAGCCAGGCTTCGAAAGCCGCTTTCAGCGCTGGCCATTCGCTATCGATCATCGAATACCACGCCGTATCGCGATTTGCGCCCTTCGACACGATATGTTGACGGAAAATTCCCTCGAAGGTGAAGCCAAGCCGCTCAGCGGTGCGCTTGGACGCCGCGTTCTCATTGTGGCATTTCCACTCGTAACGGCGATAGCCGAGATCTTCGAAAACATGGCGGGCAAGCAGATAGTGCGTTTCGGTGGAAACCGGCGACCGCTGCATGACCGGCGCATGAGCNACCGCTCCGATCTCGACCACGCCGTTCGCAGGATCGGGACGCATGTAAGAGCCCATGCCGACAATGTTTCCGGTACGCCGCGAGCGAAAAACGTTGACCACCGCCCCGGCCTTTTGGAAACCGTCGATCCATGCGCCCATCTGATCCGCGCTCTCATAGGGACCATTCGGGAAGTAGCGGATCAGTTCATTCGTCGCTGTTCCACCGAAAGCCTCCCACAAAGCCTCGAGATGCACCGCCCTATGGAAGGGCTCGACCATCACATAGCGGCCGGTAATGGCGACAGGGGCAGGCGCCGGCCGCGCTTGCCATTGGGACAGATCTGACATTGGGAATTCCCGATTTGAATTTTGCCGGCGGATAGGACATGAATCCGCGCAAAATCACAACACCGCCGGATCATCATTCCGGATTTGGGGGAGGAATCGTAGTCATGATCGCACCTGTCGCCGCCTTTGACCGCATGGGCGAGGAAAACGCCTTTGCCGTTCTCGCCCGCGCCACTGCACTCGCGGCCCAAGGCCGGGACATCATCAATCTCGGAATCGGACAGCCGGACTTCAAGACACCCGACCATGTCGTCGAAGCAGCCGTGAAGGCACTCCGTGACGGTCATCACGGCTATACACCCGCCAACGGCATCATTGAGGCGCGTGAAGCGGTTTGCCGTCGGACAAAGGAGATGACGGGACAGGACGTGTCGCCCGACCGCGTGATGATCACCCCCGGCGGCAAGCCGGCCATGTATGCCGCGATCATGATGCTCGGCGAACCCGGCGCCGAAATCCTCTACCCGGACCCCGGGTTTCCGATCTATCGCTCGATGATNGATTTCACCGGCGCGAAGGCCATTCCCGTGCCGCTGNGGGAGGAAAACGACTTNGCNTTCTCTGCCGAGGAAACGCTGTCGNTGATCACCGACAAGACCAGACTGCTNATCGTCAATTCGCCGTCCAACCCGACNGGCGGCGTTGCCCCGCGCGCCGAAATCGAGAAGCTGGTGGAAGGTCTNGCAGCCTGGCCANATCTCGCAATACTCTCCGACGAGATTTACGACGTCATGACTTATGATGGCGAGAAGCACGTTTCGCTGCTGGAGTTTNCGGAAATCCGCGACCGGCTGATCGTTCTCAACGGCTGGTCCAANACNTGGGCGATGACGGGCTGGCGTCTCGGCTGGTCGATCTGGCCGGACAGACTTTATGACGGCGTGCGCAAGCTCGCGGTCAACTCATGGTCCTGCGTCAATGCGCCGGCACAATGGGCCGGGATTGCCGCCATCGACGGACCGCAGGATCAGGTCGAAGACATGCTCAAGGCCTTTGACCGCCGCCGCAAGCTGGTGGCCGAGCTGGCCAACGGTCTCGACAATGTAAGCTGTCGCACACCAAAGGGCGCTTTCTACGCCTTCCCCAANATCAAGGCGACCGGCTGGCGCTCCAANCCNCTCGCCAAGGCACTCCTTGANAACGCCGGCGTCGCNCTGATCGGCGGGCCGGATTTCGGAGAATATGGCGAGGGCTATGTGCGCGTGTCCTGCGCAAGCTCGGACGACAATATCCGCGCGGCTTTCGAGCGGATCGGCGATTTCCTCGCCGACAACAATCCGGAGTGATCCGGCACCGNTGCACCATTTCGGATCAAAAAAATAAGGGCGGCTCTCGCCGCCCCTAAGGGTCATGCCGTTTGGGAGGAGTGGAATGGCATGTGNGAACATNATGCGCCCGATGCGTTAACGCGATGTTAACGATTGCACCGTCGATCCTCGCCTGCCCCATTCCGGGTCGGTCAACAGGCCAAATCTGGCCTGCCGACTTCCCGGACTAGCGCATTCCCCCTCATCTACCGGTGGTCAATTCGGGACCCATCAGGCTGTAGGGAAGCCAGGTGGACATCGCCGGAATATAGGTGACGAGGATCAGGAACAGGAACAGCACCGCCACAAATGGTAAGGCGGCCTTGACCACTCGTACCAGACTCATCCCCGTAATGCCCGAGGTCACGAACAGGTTGAGCCCGATCGGCGGCGTGATCATGCCGATCTCCATGTTCACCACCATGATGATACCCAGATGGACCGGATCAACACCGAGTTCCATCGCGATCGGGAACACCACCGGAGCGACGATCAGCAGGAGGCCTGACGGCTCCATGAACTGCCCGCCGATCAGGAGGAGAATGTTGACCGCGATCAGGAAGGTGAACCAGTTGAAGCCGTAGCCGAGCATCAGTTCGGTGATCGCATCGGGAATGCGTTCGGCAGTCAGCGTGTGGGCAAACAGAAGCGCGTTGACGATGATGAACATCAGCATGATGGTCGTTTTCGACGCATCGACCAGCACCTTGCGGGTGTCATCGTTGAAGACTGCACGCAAGGAGTTCCGGCCCATCAGCGACAGGTTGCGGCCCCAGATCGGCAGGCCGGCGACAAGTGCACCGGGGATGCCGGCCACACTGTTTCCACGCCACGCGGCATAGGCGAAACCGATCGCTACCGCCAGAATACCGCCGAGCTGGGCCCGACCGGCAAGCGTGANACCTTCCCAATCCGACGTAGCGAAGAAGGAGAGGATCATCCAGACGAAGAANAAGGCGATGGCGTAGACCGTTGCCGAAAAGCCGACTCGCGCCGGTTTGCTGTCATCTTCGGACATCCACGGGATGCCGACCATCGGCCCCATGTCGCGATAGACGAAGATCGCCACGAAGAAGGAATAGACGGCCGCCACAGCGGCTGCTTCCGTCGGTGTGAACACACCGCCATAGATACCGCCGATGATGATGACGATGAGAAACAGGCCCCAGCCCGATTCCTTGCCGCCCGCGACGATCTCGCCAAACCCCTTCCAAGGTTCAGCCGGCAGGTTTTTCCACCGCGCGACGATGTAGATCGCGATCATCAGCATCAGGCCGGCGACGATGCCGGGAATGACGCCGGCAAGGAACAGGCGGCCCACCGAAACGTCGGTCGCCGCCGCATACACGACCATGACGATCGACGGCGGAATGAGAATGCCGAGCGTGCCCGCGTTGGCGATGATGCCGGCTGCGAACTCCTTGGAGTAGCCAACCTGCCGCATGCCGGCGATGGCGATGGTGCCGATNGCGACCACGGTGGCAGGCGAAGAGCCCGAAAGCGCGGCAAACAGCATGCAGGCGAGCACGCTGGCCATGGCGAGGCCACCACGGAAATGCCCGACGGCCGAGATCGCAAAGCGGATGATGCGTTTGGCCACACCACCCGTCGACATGAAGGCGGACGCCAGCACGAAGAAGGGGATGGCAAGAAGGGTGTAGTTCTGGGACGCGGTGAAGAGCTGAATCGCGACCGAGGACATCGAGTCCGCCGAAAAGAACGCGACGATCAGGATTGAGGACAGACCAAGCGAAATCGCGACGGGAACGCCGAGGAACAAAAGGCCGATGACGAGGATGAAGAGAATGATCGGTTCCATGTGGCTCAATCCTTCAGGACGTCACGGTTTTCAGCCACGAGATCTTCCGCCTCGTGCCCGGCAATCACCATCTCGCGCTCGCCGCGCCAGATCGCGATCATTGCCTGGATGGCACGGAAGGCGAAAAGCCCGAGTCCGATCGGCAGGATGAGATAGGCAATCCAGCGCTGCACGCGCTCTTGGACGCCCAGGCTTTCCTGCATCCACACGGGATAGCGCAGGTCATCGAGCCCGATGCCGACCTTGAACATGGTCTGCCAGTAGGTCATCGCGCCGCCCTTGGTATCGGCGCCGAAAAACGCCAGCCAGCCCGAGGACAAGAGGATGATCGCGTAAAGAAGGCAGCAGAACGCACCGAAGATGGCGAACGCCTTGAAGAGCTTTTGGGGGAACAGCCGCAGCAACGCATCAACCCCCAGATGCATCCCGGTCTTCAAGCCGTAGCTCATGCCGAACAGGATCATCCAGGCGAACAGGATGCGGGTGAACTCAAGCGCCCCGCCCCAGCCGCTGTTGAATCCGTAGCGTGCTATCACCTGGGAAAACGAGACGAGTGTGATCAGCGCCAGAAGCGTTGCCAGCACATTCTCCTCGAACCGCGTGACGCCTTCGGGCCAGCGCCGTTCAGCCAGAATGAAAATCCCGATGATGACGAGAATGCCCAGATAGGGCCAGTACGCCGTCATGACGTTCCCCTTTGTCCATATTGCCAGCGGGCGCGACACGATGGTCCGCCTCGCACATCGAAGAACCGCGTCCGGAATATCCGGACGCGGCAAGTTGTTTTGGAAAGTGCTTACGAGCCGTTGGAGGCGGCAGCAGCGTCGATCAGATCCTTGCCGATGTCACCTTCGAACTTGGTCCATACCGGCTTCATCGTATCGACCCACACCTTGCGCTGCTCGGGTGTCAGTTCACGGATGGTGCCGCCTGCATCGATTATGTTCTGGCGGTTCTTCGCTTCAGTCTCTGCGACAGCCGCATTGGCTTCCTTGGTGACTTCATCGACGATGGACACGAACTGCGTGCGCACGTCTTCGTCAAGGCTGTTGAGCCACTCGGTCGAAGTCACCAGCAGGTAGGCCAGGAGCTGGTGGTTTGTTTCAGTCACACCGTCCTGCACTTCGAAGAACTTCTGCGTGTAGATGTTCGACCAGGTGTTCTCCTGACCGTCGACAACACCGGTCTGCAGCGCGCCGTACACTTCCTTGAAGGCGAGCTTCTGGGCCGAAGCGCCCATCGCCTCGATCATGGCCACGGCCACGTCGGACGTCTGTACGCGGAACTTCAGACCGTTCGCATCGGACGGAACGAGCAGCGGCTTGTTGGCCGAGAACTGCTTCAGGCCGGACGACCAGTAACCCAGGCCCGTGTAACCAACGTCTTCCATGACGGTGAGCAGGCCACGGCCTTCGTCGGAGTTGATGAACGTATCCACGGCCTGCAGGCTCGAGAACAGGAACGGCAGGTCGAAGAGACGGTATTTGAGGGTATAGGCCTCGAACTTCGACAGCGACGGCGCCGCAAGCTGAACGTCACCGATCAGCAGGGCCTCAAGCACCTTGTCGTCATCGAACAGCGTCGAGTTCGGGAAGACCTCCATACAGGCCTTGCCGTCCATTTCCTTGTTCACTCGCTCGGCGAGCATGGTGGCGGCGTCACCCTTGGGGTGGCCGGTCGCGGCAACCACGTGGCTGAACTTGATGACCATTTCGCCATCGTCGCACTGGGCATAGGCCTGCTGTGCACCCAGAGTGAGAGCTGCAGCCGATACGGCGCCAAGAAGAAGCTTTTTCATGTTTTCTGTCCTCCACAGCCGGACGGGATGTCCGGTTTTTTCGATCTTCAAGCGGCAAGTCGGGGAGAACAGACGCAGAGCGCCGCATGTGATGCGGACTCGCGAGACGGCCTCCCACCATCGCGCTCGGCCTACTCTTGCAACACCCGTGCCAACTCCGCAAATCACGGAATTAAGCCGATTTAGGCCTGCAGAATGACCGGATCACGCGTGTCATGGGGAGGAGTCCACCCATCAGAAATTCTTGATGGGTAGAAAATTACACATCCGGCATGTCGGTTGCGGAGATATCCAGACGCCGCATCTTGTCGTAGAGACCCTTGCGCGAAATNCCCAGCGNCTCNTAAGTCGGCTTCATCGCCCCGCCNTTNCGCGACAGTTCNGCAATGATCACCGATCGTTCGAAAGCATCGACACGCTCGCCAAGATTGCCCGANCCACCGGGCACCGGTTGGCCCTTCACCTCGAAGCCCTGCCACATGCCGAGAACGAAACGGTCGGCTACATTGCGGAGTTCGCGTACGTTCCCGGGCCAGTCATGTGCCATCANCCCGGCNTCGAGCGCNGGCGTNACCTCCGGGATCTCGCGGCGATAGCGNGCCCGGGCTTCACGCGCCATCTGGAAAAACAAGAGCGGAATATCGTCCTTGCGCTCCCGCAAGGCGGGGATCGCCAGCGTGATCACGTTGAGCCGGTAATAGAGGTCGCTTCGGAATTTCGCCGGATCGGCGGAGAGATCGGATTTCGTCGCNGCCACAAAGCGCACGTCGAGCGGCACCTGCTTGTTCGACCCCAGCCTNTCGATGGCACGCCCCTCGATCGCCCNCAGGAGTTTGGCTTGCAGATCGAGCGGCATGGATTCGATCTCGTCGAGAAACACCGTCCCGCCATTNGCATGTTCAAGCTTGCCGATCCGNAGCTTCTGCGCGCCCGTGAAGGCTCCGGCCTCGTGACCGAAGAGTTCGCTTTCAAAAATCTCTGCCGGTACCGCGGCACAGTTGATCGCAACGAAATTGCCGCGCGACCGTGGCCCGAAATCATGCAGAGCCCGCGCCACGACTTCCTTGCCGGAGCCGGTTTCCCCGGTGATGAGCACATCCGCATCCGTATCAGCCAGCGCCGAAATCTGCGCGCGTAGATGTTGGATCGCCGGATTGCGCCCGACAAGCCGCGAGGAAAGATCGTCGGCACCTTCCAGTGCGTTGCGCAGAACCCGGTTTTCCAGCACCAGTCGACGCTTCTCGATGGCGCGTTCGACAACGGAGAACAGCCTGTTGGCCGGAAACGGCTTTTCGATAAAATCATAAGCGCCGGCGCGCATCGCCTCGACCGCCATCTGCACGTCGCCATGCCCGGTGATCAGGATCACCGGCATGGTGGGATCGATTGCGAGCACGCGCTTGAGAATTTCGAGACCATCCTGCCCCGGCATGCGGATATCGCAGACGATCACGCCATAGAGTTCGCGAAGTGGCAGATCCGGGACATCGGCGGCATCGTTGTGGGCAACGACGCTCAAACCTTCGAGTTCAAGCGACTGGGTGAGCGCATGCCTGAGATCGGCGTCGTCATCGACGAGATGAACAATACGGTCCTCGTTNCTCAGTGTCTTGCCGTCAGCCAATCGAATGTCCCCTTTTTCGCTTCATCACCATTTGAAGCGCCAAAAGTCCAGCCTTACGCATCGGCCATCGCCTCAGCGTCNGCGGCCAACAGCTCCACACGGAACACTGCACCGCCATTCTCACCNTTATNCGCACTCACCTTGCCGCCGAAATCACGCACGATGTTATCGACGATCGAGAGCCCGATCCCGATCCCCTCGCCCGTAGCCTTGGTGGTGAAGAAGGGATCGAAAATGTGCTGCAACGTNGCATCCGGGATACCGGGGCCATTNTCCGANACCTCGACGATCACCACGTCTTCGCTCTGCCTTGCCGTGATCTCCACACGGCCACCTTCCTGGCCGCCGATGGCATCGACCGCATTGTTGACGAGATTGACGAACACCTGCCCGAGCCGCACCCGACCGCCAGATACGCGCATTGTATCGATATCACCCGATAGCCTGATCTCCACACCGGCTTTCCGCGCTCGCGGCCGGGCAAGCAGCAGCGCTTCCTCGATCACAGTGCCAAGATGCACGGCACCCGTCGCCTGGCCGGGTTTGCGCGCGAATGAGAGCAGCGTACGCGACAATTCCGCCATCCGGTCGACAAGTCCGTTGATCCGCCCGAGATTGTCGCGGGCATTGTCCACCCGTCCCCTGTCGATGAATTTCTGGCCGTTGTCGGCGTAGGAGCGGATTGCCGCGAGCGGTTGATTGAACTCGTGGCTGATCGCAGCCGACATCTGTCCGAGTGCTGCAAGCTTGGCCGCCTGAATGAGCTCGGCCTGTGCGGCACGCAACCGCGTCTCCGCATCGCGCCTTGTTTCCACTTCATGCGATAGCGAGCGATTGCTTTCCGAAAGTGCCTTTGTCCGGTCCCGCACCACACGCTCGAGCCGGAGAGCTGTCGCCCGGTCGGAGCGAGCCCGCAGGAGTGTCGTCTCGTTCCGCCGCATTACGATAAGCGCAACCAGTCCGGCCAATAGGCAGGCAAGCGTTGCGATCGCACCAGCAGACATTTTCGCACTCGCGACCGGAGCCGGATCCGCAAGCACGTGCAGCGTCCAGCCGAGGACCGGGAGGTCGCGGCTCATGTCGAGATAGGTNCGCACCGATCCGTCACCCGGCACCGCCACCCGTTCGCCGCGGTCGGTGAGTACGTCCTCGGCTTCGCGCATTCGCCACGATGGGATGTTGGCGAGAATGATGGTGCCGTCCGCCTCTGTGACATAGATCGGCCGGTTGGAAAGCGCCCANGCNGCCTCGATACGGAAGAAATCGACATAGACGACGACGATGCCGACGAGNTTGCCGTTCCGNCGGACACCCGAAGAAAATGCATAGGAACGCTGCTCCGGCCCGAGTGCGAGCATGGCGCGACCCAGCCGTCCCTGCGACGCATCGCGAATGAGACCGTCGAGCCCNGCGCGNGTTTCGACGAAGGGGCCGTTGGCATGTCCGAGCAANGTGCCGTCGGGAAAGAANAAGGCAACGTCTTCCGCTGCCGACATNCCGGTCAGCGCGCCTGCCATTCCCTTGGCGGCAACCGTTTGCGGATTGTCCTCTGCATTGAGAATGAAGAGCGAGGCAACGGAAGACTGCCGCGCCAGAAGCGGTGCCATCAGCCGGTATTTGTCGAGTACGCCCGAAAGCGTTTGGCTTTGCACCGACAGGGTCTCGCCGGCGTCGGCGAGAATATCACCCTCGGCGTTCTTGCCGGCCACGTGGACGGTATAGAAGACGATCGCAAGGGTGGTGGCAGCCCACACCGAGATCAAGACGGTGCGGGCTGTCCGGAAACGTTTCTCTATGTGCGATCGCGAATGCATCGGCGGACTGTACCGCCTTTGACCATCCGGGCAAGCCGGCTGGTGACGCAATCAGCGCATGTCACGCCTTGGCGGCGGAAACGGTGGCCTCGATGTGATCGACGAGATCATCGGGAAGGCCGAGGCGCCCCGCCAGCAGATCGAGATAGCCGCGCTCGGCACGTGTATCGGGCTCGATCGCAAGACGCGCGGCGGTAAACATTTCCACCTTCTGCTCGTCGGTCTTTGCAGCCCCCACCAGCGCATCTATGTCGACGGGGCGGGAAAGNTCATCCTCCAGGAAGCGAACCGCNTCCGATCCAAGTCCTGCGATCTCCAGCTTGTCGTGAATGCGCTGCCGCTCGACATCGTCGATATGGCCGTCGGCACGAGCAGCCCCGATCATCACGCGGACCAAGGCGAGAGCAAAGGTTTCGTCGATCTGCGATGCGTCGCTGCTGAAGCCTGAATCGGCAGGCGGCGTGATATCCTTGGGCAGCGGCGGCGGCTGATCGGCCTCTTCCACCGGCTTGCCGCCTGCCTTGTAGTTCTTCCATGCCTGATACCCGAGACCCGCGACGGCTGCGACGCCGCCGACCCGAAGCGCACCACCGGCCAGTGCGCGGCCCGGACCGGTGCCGAGCAGCACGGCTGCGAGCAGGCCCGTGGCCACCGGATTGTCCTTGGCGAGCTGCCCGGCCTTCTGGGCCGTCTGGCTCACGGAATTCTCGGTGCCCGGCACCTTGGAGCCAAGAAACTGGTCCAGAATTGTCTTCGCGTCGATCATTCACACCTCCTCGCTGTCCAACATGCGCTTGCNAGCGCCTGAGGACTAAATGGGTGTGGGGATGATACGTTGCAACGAGNGCGACCTGCGTCAANCCGTCAGTTGGCGAGCTTGCAGGCTTCCTCGGCCAGACGCGTGATGCCGTCCCAGTCGCCNGAGGCGACGAGATCCTTCGGCGCGACCCACGANCCGCCGACACAGACGACGTTCGGCAGGGAAAGGTAGTCTTTCGCGTTTTCGGGCGACACGCCACCGGTCGGGCAGAACAGCGTGCCGGCGAGCGGAGAGGACAGCGACTTGAGATAGGACGCTCCACCGGCCTGCTCGGCCGGGAAGAACTTCATGACGTCGTAGCCTTCCTCGCGCAGGCTCATCACCTCGGAAGGCGTTGCAGCACCCGGCAGCATCGGAACCTTCGATTTGCGCGCGGCTTCGAGCAGTTCGAGCGTCGCGCCGGGCGAGACGATGAACTGCGAGCCGGCGTCCTCGGCATTGAGGTAATCCTGCTTGTTCAGCACCGTGCCGGCNCCNGGNACNGCNCCCTCGACCTCGTTGGCCACCGCGCGGATCGCATCCAGCGCCACGGGCGTGCGCAGCGTGATCTCGATCGCCTTCAACCCGCCCTTGACCAGAGCGCGTGCCAGCGGCACGGCATGCTCGACCTGGTCNATCACCAGGACAGGCACGACCGGCTGCAGTTTCAGGATTTCGAGGAGACCGGCGGTCTTGTCACGCATGGGGAACCCTTTCACGCTTAGTTTCATTGCCTCGTTACCCCCTCGGCTTCGCCTTGTCCATGCAACGCNGCCATGCAGGTATTGCCGCGCATGGTCTGCACCCACCATCGCGATTGCCACAAAAACCAAGACAGGATATTGGCGGGTATCATGACTGCACAGCCTTCCAAGACACTTTCGAACCAGCCCGTCGTCGTGGCCGCACTCTATCATTTCGCGCGCCTCGATGATCATGTCGCCCTGCAGGGTCCTCTTCAAGCACTTTGCGATATAAACGGCGTGAAGGGTTCGCTGCTTCTCGCCGCGGAAGGGATCAACGGCACCATCGCCGGCACNCGCNACGGCATCGATGCGGTGCTCGCCCACATCCGCGCGATCCCCGGTCTGGCAGAAACGGTTCACAAGGAAAGCGGCGCCGANNCNATGCCCTTCCGNCGNATGAAGGTGNGGCTCAAGAAAGAGATCGTNACNATGGGCGTCGAGGGNATCGATCCNCTCAAGATCGTCGGCACCTATGTGGAGCCCAAGGATTGGAACGCGCTGATCGCCGATCCCGACACCATCATCATCGACACCCGNAACGATTACGANGTGGCTATCGGCACCTTCAAGAATGCGATNAANCCCGANACCGATACGTTCCGCGAGTTTCCGGGCTGGGTGGAGAGCGCNGANGTTCTCGACGATCCNGAGGCNGTCAAGGACAAGAAGATCGCCATGTTCTGCACCGGCGGTATCCGCTGCGAGAAGGCCACCGCCTTCATGAAGGAAAAGGGTTTTGACAACGTCTTTCACCTCAAGGGCGGNATCCTGAAATATCTCGAGGATGTGCCGGAAGAGGAAAGCCTCTGGGAAGGCAACTGCTTCGTCTTCGACGAACGCGTTTCGGTCGGCCACGGACTTCGCATCGGCGACGAAACGCTCTGCCGCGCCTGTCGACTGCCGCTGACACCGGAGGACCGCGCCTCGGCCCTCTACGAGGAAGGCGTCTCCTGCCCGCATTGCTACGATGAGCGCAGCGAGGAGGATCGCGAACGCTATCGCGCCCGCCACCGCCAGATGTTGAAGGCCAAGGAAAACTCTGACCGGGAAAGCGTCGGCAAATGAGCGCCCCTTCCCGCGACGTTATCGTGATCGGCGCGGGGATTGTCGGCGTCAACATCGCTGCCATGCTGAGCGAGAAAGGCCACCGCGTCCGCGTAGTCGATCCCGAGGGGATTGCCGAGATGACGAGCCGTGGCAATGCCGCGGCGCTGGCGTTCTCCGACATCATGCCGCTCGCCTCGCCCAAGATCATGTGGAAGGCGCCGCGCTGGCTCTTTGATCCGCTCGGCCCGCTCTCGATCCGGCCCTCCTACCTGCCCAAGCTCGTGCCTTGGCTCACGCGCTTTGCACTGTCGAGCACACCCGATCGGGTCGAGGCCTCAATCGTTGCACAATCGGCAATGATGGATCTTGCNGCNCGNGAAACCTTCGCACTGGCGGAACGCGCGGANATCGGCGACCTCATNCGNCANGACGGATCGCTNGAACTCTACGAAAGCGAAAGCGAGTTCAAGGCAACCCTGCCGGGCTGGGATCGGCGCGAAAAGTCAGGGATCGAGTTCCGGCATGTTCGCGGCAAGGATCTCGCCGATCTNCAGCCGGGNCTGGCCNGCCGCTTNGTNGCCGGCACCTTCGTGCCTGGCTGGAAGACCGTGTCCGATCCGCGCGACTACGCCCTCGCCNTCTGGAAACATGCGGAGAGGTTCGGCGCGAAACTCGANCGCAANAAAGTCNCCCGCCTNGACCTCTCNGGCANGAAGCCGGTCGCNGTNNTCGAAGACGGGACTGAGNNGAGTGCCGAACGNATCGTGATTGCGGCNGGNGCNTGGTCGACGCGGNTGCTCGCGGGNACNACGTCCGCCCGCATCCCNCTCGATACCGAGCGTGGCTACAACACGACGCTTCCCAAGNGCGCGTTCGATCTCAANCGGCAACTGATNTTCTCCGGCCACGGCTTCGTCATNACNCCGCTCGAAAACGGCNTGCGCGTCGGCGGCGCTGTGGAATTTGCCGGCCTNGATGCCGCACCGAACTTTGNCCGCTCGAAGATCATGCTCGACAAGGCCAGNANCTTTNTGCCCGGNCTCGANNCGANCGGCGGCGTGGAGTGGATGGGTTTCCGCCCCTCTCTCCCCGACAGTCTGCCGGTGCTTTCGCCNCTCCCNNAGCGCAATGATATNCTNCTNGCNTTCGGCAATGGTCATTTGGGNCTGACCCAATCGGCGGCCATGGGACGGNTNNTCACCGACCTCGTCAGCGAGAAAAAACCATCCATCGATCTCGCCCCCTTCAGGGCTGATCGCTTCTAGGACAANTTNCGGAGTTTCCCATGGCGCGCAACACCTTCTTCTGCATCGACGGCCACACTTGCGGCAATCCGGTCCGGCTTGTTGCCGGTGGNGGNCCGCTGCTGGACGGNTCAACGATGCTGGANCGTCGCGCCCATTTCCTTGCCGAATATGACTGGATCCGCACCGGGTTGATGTTCGAGCCGCGCGGCCACGACATGATGTCNGGCTCGATCCTCTATCCGCCGACGCGCGATGATTGCGANATCGCNATCCTCTTCATCGAGACCTCGGGNTGTCTGCCNATGTGNGGNCANGGCACGATCGGTACCGTCACAATGGCNATNGAGAACGGCCTGGTGANGCCNAAGGAAGACGGCGTCGTCAATCTCGACACCCCCGCCGGCAAGGTGGTCGCGCGCTACGAGCGCAAAGGCCGCAAGGTGACGGAGGTCAGGCTNACCAACGTGCCAGCCTATCTCCATGCCGAAAATCTCTCTGCCCAATGTCCCGGCCTCGGGGAAGTGAAGGTCGATGTTGCCTATGGCGGCAATTTCTACGCAATCGTCGAGCCGCAGGAAAATTTCCGCGACATGGCGGATTTCACCGCCGGCGATCTCGTGCGTATGAGCCCGGCACTTCGTGCCGCGCTCAACGAAAAATACGAGTTCGTGCACCCGGAGAAATCCGACATTCGCGGGCTGAGCCATATCCTCTGGACAGGCGTCCCGACGGTTGAAGGCGCCACCGCCCGCAACGCGGTCTTCTACGGCGACAAGGCGATCGACCGCTCGCCATGCGGTACGGGCACCTCGGCGCGCATGGCGCATTGGGCGGCCAAGGGCAAGCTGGCTGTCGGCGACGACTTCATCCATGAATCCGTCATCGGATCGCTGTTCAAGGGCCGCGTCGAAGCGGAAGCAACAGTCGGCGACCGTAAAGGCATCATCCCGTCAGTCGCCGGTTGGGCCGTGGAGACGGGACGCAACTCCGTCGTCATCGACGACGAGGAAGATCCCTTCGCCCACGGCTTCGTGGTGCGCTGATCCTCAGGCAAGCTGGGCGATGAAGGCGCGGATGATTTCCGAAGTCTCGACCGGCTTCTCGATGCAGGGCAGATGCGCCGCACCCGGAATCTCCTGGTAACGCGCACCGGGAATGAGCTTTGCCATTTCACCGACGATTTCCGGCGGTGTCGAACCGTCTTCGCGACCGACCACGCAGATTGCCGGAACGGTCAGCGTCTTCGCGATGTCGGTATAATCCGTCATGCCGATCGCCGCGCAGGTGGCCATGTAACCTTCCTCGGGCGTGCGCTCTAGCATGTTGCGATAACCGGTGAACTCCGGATTGTCCGGCGAGCGGAATTCCTGCGTGAACCAGCGCTCCAGGATCGTGTCGGAGATGGAGGTGATCCCCTCCTCCTCGACGGCGGCGATCCTCGCGGCCCACATGTCGGACGTGCCGATCTTGTGCGCGGTGTCGCAGAGAATAAGCGCCCGCACCAGATCCGGGCGCTTCCGGGAAAGACCCAAGGCGATCATGCCGCCGACCGAAACACCGCAGACTATGACGTTCTTGGCATCGTAGTGGTCGATCACGGCGGCCAGATCATCGACATGGTCATCCATCGTGCAGGTCTCGCCGACATCGGAAAGCCCGTGGCCGCGCTTGTCATAGGTGATGAGGCCGTATTCCCCGACGAGGCGCACGATCACGTCGCGCCAGATCCGGAAGTCGGTGCCCAGCGAATTGACGAAGACGATGGTGGGCTTGTCGGGGCTCGCGCCGATCACCTGATGGTGCAGCGTCACGCCATTGAGGCGGGCAAATTGCATGTCATTCTCCTGTCGAACGGCAGCCCCTGCGAGGACCTTGGATGCTGCCGTCATATGGGCCGCCCTCGCGAGAATGGAAGGCGGCGTTTCTGTCAGGCCATGGCCTGCTTCAGCGCGGGATAGAGCGCGCGGTAGCGGCCATAGGCCTCCTCGAATGCGCCCGTAAGCGCGGTGTCGGGTTCGATGGTCTCAGCGGTAGACGGCGCGGTGCAGACCTGAGCCGGGTCCGCCTTTTCGGCAGCGATCATGCCAAGGCGCGCAGCGCCGAAGGCAGCACCGAAATCGCCGTCAGCCGGAAGGTCCACCGGCATCCCGAGAACAGTGGCCAAGACTTCCAGCCAGTAGCGCGACTGCGATCCGCCGCCGGTGGCGGTGACGCGATCGAGCTTNGTACCGGCCTGGCCGAGGGCCTCGAGACTGTCGCGGAAGGCAAANGCCACGCCTTCAAGCACGGCGCGCGTCATCGCGTTCTGGTCNGCCTCNTGACCGAGCCCGGCAAAGGCACCGCGNATCTGTGCATCATTNTGCGGCGTCCGCTCACCGGAAAGATAAGGCAGGAAGGTGANNGATCCCGGCGCCTTCACGTTTGTGCCCAGCGGCGACGTNANNTCCGACGGACGCTTGCCGGTNATNCCNGCNAGCCAGTTNAGCGAATCCGTNGCCGANAGGATNACNCCCATNTGGTGCCAGGTCTGCGGCAGCGCGTGGCAGAAGGCNTGAACGGCGCTTTCNGGGTTCGGCCGGTAGGCATCATTGGCAGCAAACAGCACGCCGGAGGTNCCNAGCGAGGCGAATGCCGCCCCATCGGTNACCGTGCCCATGCCGCAGGCNGCAGCGGCATTGTCGCCNGCACCGCCCGCGATAGGGATACCAGCCGGAAGGCCAAGNTCGCTAGCGATCTCNGGGCGNAGCGTGCCGCCCACTTCCGTGCCCTCGATCAGTGACGGCATCTGCTCGCGCTTCATCTCCGTGGCCGACAGAAGATCGTCATTCCATTCGCGCTTGCCGGTATCGAGCCAGGACGTGCCGGCGGAATCCGACATTTCCGAAATCGTCTCACCCGTCAGCCAGTAGCGAAGGTAATCCTTCGGCAAAAGCACCTTTGAAATGCGTTTGAAATTCTCTGCCTCGTTGCGCGCCATCCAGACGAGTTTCGGCGCGGTGAAACCGGGAAACACGATATTGCCGGTCAACTGGCGGAACCGCGGATCGACGTCGAGCTCGGCGGCTTCCTTGTAGCTGCGCGTATCGTTCCACAGGATGCAGGGACGGATCACCTCGCCCGAGGCGTCGATCGTGGTCGCACCGTGCATGTGGCCCGACAAGCCGATGCCCCTGATCGCTGCGACCTCCGACTTGTGCGCGGCGGCGAGCTGGGAAACGGCAGCGCGCACCGCAACGATCCAGTTGGCCGGATCCTGTTCCGACCATCCCGGATGCGGGCGCTCGACGCTCAGAGCGGCGGTTGCCGAGCCTATCACAGACTGGTTGTCGTCTATCAGAAGCGCCTTGACCGACGAGGTACCGAGATCGAGTCCGAGATACATGCATTCCCCCTACGTGTTTGTGCCTGCTGGCGATATCAGGAGCCGCGCGAGAGGTAAATAGAAGCGAGCCCCTCGCAACAGGGCCGAATACTTGACGTGCGCATGGCAATGTGGCCTAAGGCGGACCGAATTTCCCTGTTCCGGCCCGCTTTCCAAAGACCTTCATTTCCAAGGTCCGGTCGCCGGGACAGCCGCGCCAGACGCGGCCACACCGAGACCGAGTGACGTTACCATGGCACAGACCAAACCCCGGGTGCGCATTGCCCCCTCTCCCACCGGCGAACCCCATGTCGGCACCGCTTACATCGCGCTGTTCAACTATCTCTTCGCCCGCAAGAACGAAGGCACTTTCGTGCTGCGCATCGAGGACACCGATGCCACCCGTTCGACCCGCGAATACGAGGAAAAGGTTCTCGANGCGCTGAAATGGTGCGGTCTNGAATGGGACGAAGGCCNCGATGTCGGCGGCGAATANGGNCCCTACCGCCAGTCCGAGCGCAAGGACATCTACCGTCCCTATGTCGACAAGATCGTGGAAGCGGGTCACGGCTTCAAGTGCTTCTGCACGCCCGAGCGTCTCGACGAGATGCGCGCCGCCCAGCGCGCCGCCGGCAAGCCGCCGAAATATGACGGCCACTGCCTCCACCTGTCCGCCGAGGAAGTGAAGAGCCGCGTCGATGCCGGTGAACCGCATGTCGTGCGCATGAAGATCCCGGAAGAAGGCGTCTGCAAGTTCACNGACGCNGTCTANGGCGAAGTCGAGATCCCGTGGGATGCCGTCGACATGCAGGTGCTCCTCAAGGCCGACGGCATGCCGACCTANCACATGGCCAACGTCGTCGACGACCACCTGATGAAGATCACCCACGTCGCCCGTGGCGAGGAGTGGCTGGCCTCGGTTCCGAAACACATCCTGATCTACAAGTATCTCGGCCTCGAGCCGCCGGTGTTCATGCACCTGTCGCTGATGCGCAATGCCGACAAGTCGAAATTGTCGAAGCGCAAGAACCCGACCTCGATCCCCTTCTATGCGGGTCTCGGCTATTTGCCCGAGGCGTTGATGAACTTCCTCGGCCTGTTCTTCATTCAAATCGCAGAGGGCGAGGAACTTCTCGACATGGACGAGCTGATCGCCCGGTTCGACACCGAGAACCTGTCCAAGGCCGGAGCGATCTTCGACATCCAGAAACTCGACTGGCTCAATGGCCGCTGGCTGCGTGAGAAGCTTTCGGAAGAGGAATTCCTCGCCCGTGTCCGTGACTGGGCCATGCACGGCGACCGCCTCACCCAAGGCCTACGCCTGGCGCAGTCGCGCGTCCAGAAGTTCGGCGAACTGCCCGACCTCACCGGCTTCCTGCTGAAGTCGGACCTCGGCCTGACCGCAGCGCATTTCGAGGGACTGAAGAAGATCGACCTGAACGATTGCGTGGAAATCATCAAGGAAGTCGCCCCCGCGCTGGAAGCGCTGACCGAGTGGAACGTCGAGACGATCGAGGCGGAGCTTCGCGCCGTCTCCGACAAGATGGACCGCAAGCTGCGCGTCTTCCTGCCGCCGCTCTTCGTCGCCATGAGCGGTTCGGCGCGTTCGCTGCCGCTGTTCGATTCCATGGCGATCCTAGGCCGCGCGGCCGTGCGCCAGCGCCTCAAAGCTGCACGTGAGGTCCTTGAGGCCTCGCTCGCCGCCTGATTACAGAATTGCAAGACCGGAAACGAAAACGACCATGACCGACAAAGCTCAGGAAACCGGCCTCTCGTCGAACGCCACCGAGGTGCGCGCCCAGAAGCTGGCGCAATTGCGCGAGAAGCTCGACACCGTCTATCCGGCCCATTTCCACCGGACCATCACCAACCAGGAACTGGCCGAGAAATACGCGGACATCGAGCCCGACACCGAAACGGGTGACATCGTCACCATCGCGGGCCGGATCTACTCGTCGCGCAATTCCGGCATGTTCATGGATCTGCATGATGCCTCGGGGAAGATCCAGGTCTTCACTCACAAGGACTATGCCAGCGAGGAAACCCGCGAGCTTCTGCCGTTCCTCGACCTCGGCGACATCATCGGCGTGACCGGCATGGTCCGCCGCACCAAGCGCGGCGAGCTGACTGTCAACGCCCACGAAATCACCATGCTGACGAAGTCGCTTCTGCCCATGCCGGAGAAGTGGCACGGGCTTTCCGACATTGAGCAGCGCTACCGCAAGCGCCACCTCGACATCATCGCCAACGAGGATTCCAAGCTTCGTTTCCAGCAGCGCTCGAAGATCGTCTCCGGCATTCGCCGCTTCATGGAAGATGACGGCTTCATGGAAGTCGAGACCCCGATGCTGCACTCGGTCTATGGCGGTGCGACGGCCGATCCGTTCCGCACCCACCACAACACGCTGAAGCTGGATATGTATTTGCGTATCGCGCCGGAGCTTTTCCTCAAGCGCACACTGGTATCGGGCCTGACCGACAAGGTCTTCGAGATCAACCGCAACTTCCGCAACGAAGGCGTCTCCACCCGGCACAATCCCGAGTTCACCATGCTTGAGTGCTACTGGGCCTATGCGGATTACGAAGACATCATGAAGCTCGTCGAGCGGATGTTCGAGACGCTCGCCATCTCGATCCACGGCTCCACCGACTTCACCTACGGCGACAAGGAAATCTCCTTCAAGGGTCCTTTCCGCCGCGTTCCGATGCCCGACGCCGTCAAGGAAGTCACCGGCATCGATTTCCTCGCCATGTCCACCGATGAGGAAGCCCGCGCAGCGACAAAGGCGGCCGGCTTTACGGAAGTCGAGGACGACTGGACTTGGGGCGAATGTCTGGCTTTCATCTTCGAGGAGAAGGTCGAGGAAACGCTGATCCAGCCGTCCCATGTCACCCACTTCCCGAAGGACATCTCACCCTTTGCCAAGGAAGTGCCGGGCGAGCCGCGCCTCGTCGAACGCTTCGAGACCTATTGCAATGCCTGGGAAATCGGCAATGCCTTCTCCGAGCTCAACGATCCGGAAGAACAGCGCGCCCGCATGGTCGAGCAGCTCGAGCAGGCCCATGCCCGCGGCGAAACGGCCAAGCAGCTCGATGAGGAATTCCTCGACGCGATCGATCAGGGCATGCCGCCGGCAGGTGGACTCGGCATCGGCGTCGACCGCCTGACGATGCTTTTGACCAATGCGCCGTCGATCCGCGACGTGATCCTCTTCCCGGCACGCAAGTCGCGCACGGAGTAGAGTTTCCCTTCAGGATTCAGATTTCAGGACTAGTGGCCTGAAGAGCCGTGGCCGTCATCGGCCGCGGCTTTTTCTTCGCCGTGACCNGAGGCTGCCTCGCCATGGNCGGAGCTNTNNCCGTGCCCGCNGTCGAGCGCTGCNGTNTNGACCAGATCGCCGTCGCAGCCGTGAAACGGCTCGACCTCNTGCANAACCGTCTCGATCTTGTCTTCCGGCAGGCTGATTTTCTCGCCGAANTAATAGCCCATCTNNCTGGGCTTCGCNTCGANATACCGGACTTCCCAGANNCGGTTCGTCGCCCGCGAGCGGTTCGGGTTCGGCGCGTAGACGATCTCGGTGCCGATCATCGGCCCGCGAATGTCGATCCGGTTTTCAGGCCCGTGCATGTCTGCCATCTGGACGGTGACGAGATCCGGCTTTTCGCTTTCGGAAAGAAACCGCGCGATACGCACACCCGTCTGCACCCGGTGCGCGGGCTTTTCGTCATCGGCACGGATGATCGCGACAAGGCGCCNTTCGCCGGCGCGAAGGAATTTCGACGTGTAAACNGTCTTNCAGGACCCGCTGGCCATATCGTGGGTCTCTCCCTTGGAGAAGGGAAAGCCGCCNCCAAGAAGAAGGGTGGCGGTACCTGAAGCGCCCAGAAGCACCAGAAANCCGCCTGTGATCAGGATCAGTTTCTTGGAAAGTCTGAACGCGGAAAATAATCGGCGTTTGGCGGCAGCCATACTCGATACACCCGTTACGCAATACTACGAGACCGAGTATATCCGCCTCCCGCTTTAGCAAACGTTAATCACCTAAATGCCCGTATTTCGGGAATATTTACGCAACAATCTGCGGGATAGAAAANCCCGGCCATTTCTGGCCGGGTCTGAAGTTAACCATGCCGCTCTCAGTTGGTCGCGGTCATGTCCACTTTCCAGAACAGNGTCTCGCCGGAGGAATCGTCCACCCCNTCATTGTCGGTGATGGCAAAGGCGTTACCGGCTGCATCGAAGGTGAAGCCTTCCAGCTTGTCGACGACATAGCCGTTGGTGAGCGAAGCCAGATCCGGCAGGAAGTCGTGGACCAGCTCCTTCTTGACCACTGGCAGCTTGCCGCCGATCGGAGCCGGCTGAAGCTCATCGAGCGCGACCTTGTAGAGCTTCTTGATCCTGGCCGCGTCACCGATCTGGTTGTCACGTTCAATCACGTAGACCGCACCGTCATGGGCAACGATTTCCGACAGGCCGACCCANCCCTTCTCGGAAGCATCGAGCGGATAGGAGACCGCNCCCCATTCCTTCGTNGCCGGGGTGTAGGAGACGAGCTTCACGAANCCCTTNTCGTCGTCCTTCCATTCACGCTGCACGGCCATCCAGAGGGTCATNTCGTCGCCCTCGCCAACCATNGTGATGCCTTCGAAGCCNAAACGCACCTGCTGGGCGTTGAGNTCNTCNGGAATGGCGATCTCCTCGGTCAGCGCNCCGGTGGCGTCNACGTGATAGATCGCGTGGAAGCGCTCCTTCTCCGGATTGCCCTCATTAGCGATCCAGAATCCGCCCTTGCCGTCAGCNGCAANACCTTCCTGNTCGCGTCCGGCGAGCGGCGCGCCGTCNTTCGTCACGCGGATNNCGTCGGTGATGACNGCGGNCGTCTGGTTGGCATCGATCACGAAGATCGANGGCTGNTTGGNNTAGAAGGAATCGTTGACCGCGTAGAGCTTGCCGGCNACNTCNGGGTCGGCAGTCAGGCCCGACATGGCGCCCCAGCCGATC
Source organism: Hoeflea sp. (assembly GCA_002707605.1). Classification (GTDB taxonomy): domain Bacteria; phylum Pseudomonadota; class Alphaproteobacteria; order Rhizobiales; family Rhizobiaceae; genus Pseudohoeflea. The sequence goes on along the minus strand of PANK01000004.1, from coordinate 89,352 downwards.
GGCAAGCCGTCCTTGTCGACGGAGACGATCTGCGGGAAGGNTGCCGGACCATCGCCGAGTTCATAGAGCATGACATGCGAACGNGCNGCNNNGTCNTCNANNAGATCAGCTTCGTTGGCCGTGGCGATCAGTCCGCGCGAGGGAATGGCGACAGCCGATTCCGGCGCGATGCCGGAGGGCAGCATCTGCACCAGTTCAGGCTCACCGCCTGTATCCTTGTAGACACCCATCGCCGAAGCCCGCTCGGAGAGAACGAAGATGTAGTTCTGACCATTGAATTCGGCGACGGCCAGACCTTCGGGCTCGACACCCTTCTTGCCGGCGCGCTTGTCCGGGAACATGCCGAGACGCACGATCTCATGCTCGAAGGACGGACCGGACTCGTAGGCAACCTTGCCATCCTTGGTGAAGATGGTGAAGCCACGCGCACCGCCCTCGTAGTCACCCTCGTTTGCGATGACGATACGGTTGTCGTCGACCCATTTCACAGTATCGGGCTCGCGCTTGACGCCCTTGAGCGAACCGGTGAAATCAAGCTTGCCGTCCTTTTCGATATCGATACCGTCGAGATCGACCGTGCCGGCGGAGAAGTGCGAGATGACCTCGCCCGACTTTCCGTCGACGATGACGATGTGGTTGTTCTCCTGCAGCGTCAGCGCGATCTCGCCCTTCGAATTGACGTCGACGAATTCAGGCTCGGGATCTTCCGGGGCGATTTCCGCCAGTCCGGTCACGTCCACATGCTTGATCGCGCCGCAATCCACGACACCGTCTGTCAGCGGAACGATGACGAGGTCGCCCGCGGGCATCTGCGGCAGCTTGCCGTCATCAAGGTCTTCATCGCGCTCATTCTCGATCGCCACCGTCAGGAACGAACCGTCCGGCGCAGCGGCAATGGAATCCGGCTGACCGCCGAGATCGCAACTGGCTTCGACGGCGTGGCTCTTCATGTCGATGGTGAGAAGCTGGCCGCTCGTATTGACGTAATCTTCGGACGTGTTGACCGCGAGGAAGGCCTTGCCGCCCTTGACCGTCACCGAGGTGGGCTCTCCGTCAACCTTCACCGAACCGCCGGCCTTCGGCGCCTTGGGGTCCGTGATGTCGACGAAGCCGATGGCACCCAAGGGGCTGTCCGAGTAGACGAGCATCATGCCGTCTTCGCTGGCGGCGATGATCTCGGACGAGGTTTCGGTGGCAATATCGACGTCATCGGGAAGATTCTGCGCGACCGGGAAAGACGCGCTGCGGTTGAAGACAGGCTCCGCCGACGCGCTCATTGCGGTCGCCGTAAGAAGTGCGGCGGTAACGGCGGCAAGGGAAACGCAGCCATTCATCCTCGATACGATTGCCATCTTGGTGCTCCTTGGGAAATTCGGGATTGGAGCTAAATGATCCACTTGCATGTCAGTCGCGTGACAGTTTTTCAGCGCGGTGGAAAACCGGCCAAGCCCGGCACTTCCCGCCACATCGCCCCATTTTCAACGCTTCAAGCGCTTTCAATCAGTCCCGTGACCAGCTAAGAGCACTGCCGATAGACCGGGGAACCTTCCGTAATGATCAGCGATATCGCAGCTTTTCTCGCACCCACCTGGGGTCCGCTTCGGCTTCTGACGTCCTCATTCATGCTCGCAGCGATCGGCACCATGGTGGCCGCAATATCCGCGATGATCCTGATTCCGGTGTTGTCTCGATACCTGCCGACCGACCGCGGACGCGCCCATGCGGTGGATTCGGCGGCGAGCGTCGGCAAGCCGATTTCCGCCGGCGTCATCATGATCGGCATCATCGCTGTTGCCGCCTTCCTCTTCGTTCCCTTCGACATGCGCATCTATGGCTCGATGCTCCTGATTGTGGCCGCATCGGTGCTCGGCTATATCGACGACAAGTCGGGCGGCCTGAGCGAACTGACGCTTGGCCTCTGCGACCTGCTTCTCGCGGTGGCCGCTGCATTCATCATCTTCGGCTTCGAACCGGCCAAGGTCTGGCTTCCGTTCACCGCGGACATCCTCACCGTTCCGGCCTGGCTTCACATCCCGGTCGCAGTCGGCATCATCTGGTTTTCGATCAACGCGCTCAACTGCTCGGACGGCGTCGACGGCCTGTCGGGTACGCTGGCGCTGATCTCCATCGCCGTGCTGGGGCTTCTGTTCTACATGGCCATCGGCCATATCGAGATGTCGCGCTACCTGCTTCTGCCGTTTGATGCGGATGGCTACAAATGGGCGATCGTCTGCGCGATCACCTGCGGCTGTCTCGCCGGTTATCTCTGGTACAATGTCCCGCCGTCATCGGTCATGATGGGCGACGCCGGTTCGCGCCCCATCGGCTTGCTGATCGGCATTCTGGTGATGGTCAGCGGGAACCCGTTCCTGATCGTCGTCTGTGCCGGCGTGATCCTCGCCAACGGCGCTACCGGTCTTTTCAAGGTGGCCATGCTGCGCTTCTTCAAGCTCAGCCTGTTCTCCGGCATCCGCTTTCCGCTGCATGACCATGTGCGCAAGAACCACCACTGGTCCAACAGCCAGGTTCTCGCCCGCTTTGCCATGGTGCACATGGCCGTCACACTGACGTTGGTTTCGATTCTCCTCAAGGTCCGCTGAGACAACTCGATTACCTCGCGACGATAGGTCTCCGCGCTTTTGTCACAAAAGCGCAATGGAAGACCTATTATCGAGACTGGTAGAATCAACAGCGTCGAATGGAGAGACATGATGGACGAGGCCGAGCAGCCCCACCAGACAAAGGACTGGCTGGAGGTGGAACTCGAGGACACGCTCGACGAGGACTACGAGATCGAGCTCGAAGATGCCATTCTGTCCATGGAGATCCGCAAGATCTACAACCGCGCCCATGGCGAAACGATTCCCCGGCGCCAGTATTTCCAGAGCCTTCTGAGACTTCAGGCCGAGCTCATCAAGCTGCAGGACTGGGTGGTCCATCACAAGAAGCGTGTTGTCGTACTGTTCGAGGGACGCGATGCCGCCGGCAAGGGCGGCGTGATCAAGCGTATCACCCAGCGGCTCAATCCGCGCGTTGTCCGCGTCGTCGCCCTCCCCGCGCCATCGGACCGCGAAAAGACCCAATGGTATTTCCAGCGCTACGTGCCCCATCTCCCGGCGGGCGGCGAGATCGTGCTGTTCGACCGCTCCTGGTACAATCGTGCCGGTGTGGAACGGGTGATGGGTTTTGCCAGTGACGAGGAAGTCGAGCAGTTCTTCAAGGACGTGCCGGAATTCGAGCGCATGCTCGCCCGCGACGGTATCCATCTCGTCAAGTACTGGTTTTCGATCACAGACGAAGAGCAGCAGCTGCGCTTCCTGATGCGGGTCCACGATCCGCTCAAGCAGTGGAAACTCTCGCCGATGGATCTACAGTCCCGCGTGCGCTGGGAAGATTATACCAAGGCCAAGGAAGAGATGCTCGAGCGCACCAACATGCCCGAAGCGCCGTGGTACATCGTCGAGGGCAATGACAAGAAGCGCGCACGACTGAACTGCATGGATCATCTTCTTTCGCTGTTTCCTTACGAAGAAGTCCCCGACGAGCCGATCGATCTCCCCGAGCGCGTTTTCAACGAGGACTACGAGCGCCGCATCCTGCCTTCGGAACTCTACGTTCCCGACAAGTACTGACGCATATCGGTTGCGCACGAAAAACCCCGGTGGATCATTCCACCGGGGTCCTTCTGTTCGTCCGAACGATAAACCGGTCAGGCGTGCTTGATCTCGGTGCCCAGCACCTTGAGACATTCGCGGATGAAGGCNGCGAGTGCCGTCCAGCCTTTCGCGGATACCATCGTCCCGTCGACNTAGGCTTCCGTCGGCGACAGATCGATATAGGTTCCGCCNGCAAGTTGAACCTCCGGCTCACAGGCGCCGAGCGCGCCCACCTTCTTGCCGCGCACCACGCCATCGACCGCCACCAGAATCTGAACGCCGTGGCAGATCGTGAATATGGGCTTGTCTGTCTCGTGGAAGTGCCGGACCATGGCCTGGATGCGCTTGTCTGTGCGGATATATTCCGGCCCGCGACCGCCCGCGCAGTAGACGGCGTCATACTGATCCAGCTCTTTCTCAGCCTCAGAGAAGGTCTTGTTGATGAGCTGGTAGTGGCCCATTCTCTCGGTATAGGTCTGGTCGCCCTCGAAATCATGCAGCGAGGTCTTGATCACGTCGCCGGCTTTCTTGTCGGGGCAGATGACGTGGACAGTATGACCCACGGCCTCCATCGCCTGCTGATAGACGAAGATTTCGTACTCCTCGGTGAACTCCCCCGTGAGCATCAGGATTTTCTTGCCAGCCATTCTTACTCCTCCTGTTGAATGGTCGCGGTCNGGTNCTGGACCCGTCCGCTGGTCTCGAAAGTCAATTGGAGCCGCGGNNGCNANACNACCNGGCTCCGGTCTTCTCCTNAGTCGAAAGCCAGAAGCAGACGGTCGCGCGAACANTCGATATGAACGCGCATCGCCTTCGCCGCTGCATCCGCGTCGCCGGCGGCNAANGNCGCCAGCAGATCATCATGCTCGTTGAGNGCCTCCTCGGTCACCCGCGAGTGGAACATCAAACGGAAAATGTGAAAATGGGTGTGCTGGAACGTCAGTGTCTGGCGGATCANCTCNTTGCCCGCGAACTCCATGATCCTGTCGTGAAAGACNGCATCCTGCCGNGCAAATGCCGAGTANCGCAGACGGGCGTCATCATGCTCTTTCCGCGCCATGACACCGGCCGCTTCCTGCAATTGCAGAAGCTTCGCCTCGTCCATGTTCGCAGCCGCCTTCGCCGAACCGTCCGGCTCGAGCAACAGCCGCAATTCGTAGAGTTCGTCGAAGCGCTGGCGCGAAATCTGCGGGGCCGCGCGGTAGCCGACCAGATGGCGTTTCTCCACCAGCCCCTCACCCTCAAGCCGTCCCAGTGCTTCCCGGATCGGTGTGTGCGAGACGTTGAATTCCTTGACCAGGGCATCGACCGTGATCCGCGAGCCCGGCGCGATCTTCAAGGACATGAGCTGCTGGAAGATCGCCTCGTAGACATCTCCGGCAAGACTGTGACTGCGCGGAATGAAGTTGGCCTCATTCGCNGCTGCNCTGCCCGCCTCGGCNAATGGTTTATCGGTTGAAGAATGCTGCATTCGGATTGCCTCTTGACATGAGCAACGGCTAACACGATGCTCCCNTCAATGCAATCCTATATCCTATACGATTTAATATCGGGGCGATGATGAGAATTGCGGAGGAGGACGCACGGGACCTGTCGAGGAGCTTGCTGATGGCGCGGGGAGCGCCGGAACAGCACGCCTCTCTGCAAACCCATGTCTTGATCGACGCGGAACTGAAGGAGCACCCCTCTCACGGGTTGCAGCGTCTGCCGCGACTGTTGAGGCGGATAGAGAACGGACTCATCGATCCCGAGGCGCGCGGACAAGGCCGCTGGCGATCGGACGCTCTTCTGGAAATCGATGGGCAGCGCGGGCTGGGNCCGGTCGTTGCGATGAATGCGCNGGACCAGCTCGACCAACGCCGCCTGTCGACCGGTNTCGCNCTNGCNGCCATCCGGAACTCGAACCATCTNGGAATGCTCGCCTGGTATGTCGAGCGCGCAGCGGAGCGGGGCGCCATCGCGATAGCGCTCTCAACCAGCGAGGCACTGGTCCATCCCTATGGCGGCACGCGCGCCATGCTCGGCACCAATCCAATCGCTGTNGCGGTCCCCACGGCCGAACGACCGTTTGTTCTCGACCTCGCAACNAGCACNGTTTCGATGGGNAAGATCCATCACCATGCAGCGATCGGAAAGCAGATCCCCGAANGCTGGGCCCGCGACGCNGAAGGCCGCACCACGACTGATGCCACGGCCGCCAAGGCAGGCTCGCTCGCACCGTTCGGAGGCGCGAAAGGTTACGGATTGGGTCTGGCGATTGAACTTCTGGTCGGGGCGCTGGCGGGTTCCGCTCTCTCCCCAGACGTCCGAGGAACGCTCGATTCCGAGCACGTCTGCAACAAGGGCGATGTGCTGATCCTGATAGACCCCGATCGCTCTGCCGACATGGCCGAACGCCTGTCGGCCTACCTCGATGCCGTTCGCGCCTCGGAACCCGCCGACCCCGATCACCCNGTTCAGGTGCCGGGGGACGGCGCCTGGAAGCGCAGGGAGACATCCCGCCNCNACGGGTTCGAGATCGANNAACGGCTTTGGGACGAACTCAACGCCCTGTCAGCAGAANACCAGTCGCCACGTTTCATAGGACATATCCAATGACCCTGTTTGCCGCCTTGCGCCTTCCCGGTGAAATTCTCTTCGGCAAAGGCCAGCGCCATGCCTTGCCTGCCGTCGCGGGCAAGCTCGGCAAGACAGCGCTGATCTGCACCGACGAGCGCTTTGCAGGCACCGATGTCTTTGCGGAGATGAAATCGGGGCTGGAAGCTGCCGGCATCGAACTGCGCATCCACGACAGCGTCGAGCAGGATGTGCCTCGGGATTCCGTTGCCGATTGCGTGGACGCCATGGGAGACTACCGGCCCGACATGATCATCGGAATCGGCGGCGGCAGCTGCCTCGACTTCGCCAAATGCACTGCCCTCCTGATGACCCATGGCGGCGCGCTCGCCGACTATTACGGCGAGTTCAAGGTACCTGGCCCGACCATTCCGCTGATCGCCATACCCACCACCGCCGGAACGGGATCGGAGGCCACTCCGGTCGCCGTCATTTCCGATCCCGACCGGACGCTCAAGGTTGGCATCTCCAGCCCGCATTTGATTTCGAAGGTCGCTATCTGCGATCCGGAACTGACCATGACCTGCCCGCGCGGGCTGACAGCAATCGCGGGCGCGGATGCTCTCACCCATGCGATCGAGGCCTATACCGCGATCCGCAAGGAACCGAGCGCGGAACTCCCGCAAAATCATGTCTTCATCGGCAAGAGCGCTCTGTCCGATCACTTCGCACTTCTCGCGATAAAGCTGCTCGGCCGCAGTCTCGAAAAGGCCTGCGGCCCTAACCCCGACGAGGACGCGCGAGCCGACGTCATGATGGGCGCTCTGGCCGCCGGCTGTGCGTTCGGAACGGCCGGCACCGCTGCGGCTCACGCCGTGCAGTACCCGGCCGGCGCCCTCACCCACACGCCTCACGGCCTCGGCGTGGCGGCCATGCTTCCCTATGTCATGACCTACAACGCAAAAGCTGCAGCAAGCGACATGGTTGAAGTGGGCAATGCCATGGGCCTCGACCTCTCCAGCCTCGACGATCATGCCGCAGCCGAGGCGACCATCGCCGAGATTGCCCGCCTGTTTGCAGCTATCGGCATTACCCCGACACTTGCCGGGTTGGGCCTTGAAGCCAACAAGCTCGACTGGACCGCAGAGCAGGCGCTCGGCATCGACCGGCTGATCAAGAACAACCCGCGCAGCTTCGATCTCGCCGCAATGCGCCAGCTGATCCAGGCCGCCTACGACGGCGACCGCGCTGCTGCNGCNATGTAATCGCGCAGATTAATCCGGAGGANATTGACCCGTGACAATGCCCCAAANTTCAGCTCAAACGACCTCGNANGACATTGATTTCTCCGCCTTNTCGCGAGGCTTGTGGATCGATGGCAAATGGCGCGCAGCCTCCAGNGGNGCTTCCGTCAATGTCACGGACCCNTCGACNGAANNCACGATAACNACCGTTCCGGATGCCACGGTCGAGGANGCGATGTCNGCNGTCGANGCCGCAGCCGCAGCCGCCGAGGGCTGGCGNACGACACCNCCNCGCAANCGCTCNGAGATCCTGCGCCGCTGTTTCGAANTGATGATCGANCGANAGGAGATGNTNGCNNNACTNATNTCCATCGAGAACGGCAAGGCNNTNCGCGATGCCCGCGGCGAGGTCGCCTATGCGGCCGAATTCTTCCGCTGGAACGCCGAGGAGGCCGTGCGCATAACAGGCGAATTCGGGACCGCGCCGTCGGGCACCAACCGCATCATCGTCGACTACCAGCCGATCGGGATATGCGTGCTGATCACACCGTGGAACTTCCCTGCCGCAATGGCGACCCGAAAGATCGGCCCCGCCCTCGCCGCCGGCTGCACCGTGATCCTGAAACCCGCCACCGAAACCCCGTTGACCGCCTACGCGCTCGCCTCGATCTACGAGGAGGCAGGCGTGCCGCCGGGCGTGATCAACGTAATCACCACGACGAGCCCGGGCCAGGTGACCTCCGCCATGCTCGCCGATCCGAGGGTGCGCAAGCTCTCTTTTACCGGCTCCACCGGGGTCGGCCGGGTCCTGCTCGCCGAAGCCGCCAAACACGTGATCTCCTGCTCGATGGAGCTTGGGGGNAACGCGCCGTTCNTCGTCTTCGATGACGCCGATCTCGATGCCGCGCTCGATGGCGCGATGGTCGCCAAGATGCGCAACGCCGGCGAAGCCTGCACCGCGGCCAACCGCATCTATGTCCAGTCCGGAATCTACGATGCGTTCGCCAAGGGTCTGACCGAGCGCATGGCAAATCTGCGGGTCGGCGCGGGCGTCGAGGATGACACCGAATGCGGCCCGATGATCACCCGAAAGGCGGTCGAGAAGATCGACCGGCTGGTGGAGGACGCCAGGTCACGTGGCGCCAAGGTGCTATGCGGCGGCTCGCCCACCTCGGGCAGCGGGTTCTTTTATCCCCCCACTGTTCTCGGCGATGTCGTCCCGGACGCAGACATGGCGCATGAGGAAATCTTCGGTCCTGTCGCGCCGCTGACGAAATTCGAAACGGAAGACGAGGCTGTCAGGGCGGCAAACGATACCGAATACGGGCTCGCGGCCTACGTCTTCACAAAGGATCTGGCTCGCGGCATGCGCGTGTCCTCGCGCATCGATGCCGGCATGATCGCGCTTAATCGCGGCCTTGTCTCCGATCCTGCAGCACCCTTTGGCGGCATGAAGCAGAGCGGCCTCGGTCGTGAGGGCGGCCAGCATCACGGCATTTCCGAGTTCATGGAAGCCAAATACATCGCCACCAGCATCTGACGAGAGACCGATGGGCAAAGAGCATTTGGGACGTTTCACAGTGACAGCCGACCCTTTCCGCATCAGAGACCACGCCATCGATTTCGACAGGATCGTCAGCGAGATCATCGAACGCAGCGACGAGACACGGCGGACGCTCAGGATGATGGCAGGCGTCCGCTATGGAGACGGGCCCAATGAAAGCCTCGACATCTTCTTTCCCGAGCCGCTCGATCAGCCCGCCCCGGTCCACATCTTCATACATGGCGGCTATTGGCGGATGTTTTCCAAGCGCGACTATTCCTATGTCGCCGATACGGTAACAGCCGCCGGCGCCATCGCGGTAATTGTCGACTATGCACTCATGCCGCTCGTCCGCATGGCGACGATCGTCGACCAGATGCGCCGCGCGAAAGCCTGGGTCCTCGCCCACGCCACCGAGTTCGGCGGAGATCCCGAGAAACTGACCATCAGCGGCCATTCCGCCGGCGCGCATCTGGCGAGCTTTCTCTTCACCGCCGGGGACACGCCCTCGAAGGTGCACTGCGCATTGCTCCTCGGCGGTCTTTATGATCTCGAACCGCTGCGGGCCTCTTTCCTGCAGAACGAGGTGAATTTCACCGACCGGGAGGTCGCGAGCTTCTCACCGATCGATCATGATCACGACCCCGCTACTCAGGTCGTCCTTGCCGTCGGCGCCAACGAAACCTCGCCCTTCCATGCCCAGGCCGACGAGTTTGCCGAACGGCTGCCCAATGCCCGGCGCGTGGACATCGCCGGCACCCACCACATGTCCAGCGTCCGTGATCTCGGTCTGCCCGGCACTGAGGCAGCGGCCCTGTTGATCGGCCTGATAAGGAACCACGACTGAAAAAGGCGGGCGTCCAGAGGCGCCCGCCAATCCAGTCTTTGCCGTCGGGGAGGTCCTGAGCCGCCGAAAGTTCCCGAGAGGAGGCGTTCGGCGGCCTCGCGAAATTACAGCGAAGTAACGCCGCTCATACCGACCTTCTCGGTGGTACGTTTGATGGCATTGACCAGTGGCCGACCGAAGAGTTCGGATTCGATCTCGAACACATCGCCTTCCTGAGTGGTGAACCCGTCGCCGAACGAGGCGACCGAGGTGCCCATGAACTGCACGTGCACATCGCCCGGACGCAGGAACTGGTTGTACTTGAAATGGTGATATTCAAGATTGACCAGCGAATGGCACATATTGTCCTCGCCCGTCGGGAAAGACTTCTGCCACACGACTTCGGCGCCACGACGAATGCGCACCTCGCCCTGGACGTGGCTCGGGAGGTCCCCGATGAGGAGTTCCGGTCCGTAGGAGCAGAAGCGGAGCTTCGAGTGCGGCAGATAGAGATAGTTTTTCTTCTCCATCACATGGTCGGTCGCCTCATTGCCGAGCGCGAAACCGAGGCGGTAAGGCTTGCCGTCCGGACCGATCACATAGAGACCGACGACCTCCGGCTCCTCACCCGCATCATCGGCGAAGCTCGGGATCGGGTAAGCTGCTCCCGGACGCACGACGATGTCGCCNTCCCCCTTGTANAACCANTCGGGCTGNACGCCCGGCTCGTTGCCTGAAGGCTTGCCGCCTTCGAGGCCCCATTTGAACATGCGNATGGAATCACTCAGCGTTTCGTCCGCGCTTCCGCCGAGCTTCTGGTGCATCTGGTCNCGCGCCGCNGCACTCGCCACATGTGTGAGNCCNGTNCCGGCGANNAGCGTGTGNGCCGGATCNTCNTGATCGAGCGGNGGCANTACGCGACCGTCTTTCACGAGCTCGTCGTAATCGACCGCNGCACCCGTNCCNANATCCTCGACAAGCGCCTTGAGCCCCTTGCCGGCCTCNATNGCCTTCAGCGCGAGTTCGCGCATGGTGGCNACGCCGTTCACCGTCTNNATTTTGTCGCCTGCGACAAGTCCGACCGCACGTNTCCGGTCAGCGGTTTCGAACTGGATCAACCGCATCGGTCAATNCTCCTTCTGCTGTGAAGGCCGCATNCGGCCTNGGGGATGATGGAGCGCCNNAAGNNCCGACGCTCCGATATTGCTTTTACTCGGCGGTGGCCGCNTCGATGTCTTCNCGGGCTTCGGCAACNAGATCGGCGCCGATCGAGGCNGAGAACTCNTCGACGACCGGAGCCACCATGTCGCGCAGCTTCTGCTGCTCCTCGGCCGGNAGCGTNGTCACTTCNAGNCCTTCCTCGACCAGCTTGACNTTGGCGATNTTNTCGGCCGCGTCACGCGAGAGGCCGCGCTGGTAGGCTTCGGTCTCCCCNGCTGCTTCCATGATGATCGCCTGNTCNGCTTCNTTNAGACCGTCGAACCAGNTCTTGGANGCAAGCAGCACATAGGGGCTNTAGANGTGGCCNGTNAGNGTNAGGTACTTGGTCACTTCNTAGAACTTGTCNGAATAGGTNAGGCCCACCGGCGTTTCCTGNGCTTCCACNGTNCCGCTNTCCAGNGCGTTGTAGAGNTCCGGATAGGGNAGCGGNACCGGNTTGGCGCCGACAGCCTCGAAGGTCTTGATGAANAGNGGGTTCGGGATCACGCGGATCTTCAGCCCCTTGATGTCCTCGACCGTGTTGATCGGGCGNACGGCATTGGTCATGTGGCGGAAGCCGTTGTCCCAATAGGCNAGNCCGACNATGCCGATNTCCTCGAGCCGCTTNAANANNTTGTCNCCNACNGGNCCGTCCATGACNGCATCGACNGCNTCGAAGCTCGGATAGAAGAACGGCAGNTCGAAGATGCCGAATTCNGGCACCGCGCCNACGAGGTTCGATGTCGGACCGACCATCATTTCCAGAAAGCCGCCNGAGAGCGACGACTGGGTCTGCGGCTCGTTGCCGAGCGAACCGCCNGGGAAGGTCTGGACGTTGATGCGGCCTTCGGACTTTTCCTTCACNAGTTCCGCGAAGCGGTTGACGGCCTGCCCGACAGGATGGCTTTCCACCGGCACGTAGGCGAGACGAGCTTCCTGAGCCTGCGCCGGCACCATGTTCAGTCCGGTGGCGAATGCGACGGCTACCGCGCCTTTCCATAGATGTTTCATGTGCTTACTCCTCCGTTTTTAGCACGCTTACTTGTAGAGCCAGCTCGCCGGTACAGTGACCAGGTCTGGGATGAGAATGAGGATGATCACGACCGCGACCTCGGCTGCGAGGAAAGGCAGGATGCCCTTCACCGCGCGCTCCACGGGGATCTTGCCGACCCCGCAGACCGCATTGAGAACCGCTCCTACGGGCGGGGTGATCATTCCGATGGCCGACGTCATCACGAAGACGACGCCGAAATAGACAGGGTCGATACCCGCCGCCTTGACCACCGGCATCAGAACCGGGATCAGGATCAGGATCGCCGGCGTGAAATCGAGAACCATGCCGATCAGCAACACGGCGAGCGCGATGGCGAGCATCAGCATACGCGGATTGTCAGCGAGCGGGCTGAGGAGCTGGACCACCTGGAACGGGATGTTGGCAATGGTAATCAGCCAGGCAGAGACCATCGAAGCAGCGACGAGGAACATGATGACTGCCGTCATCTTCGCTGCACTCAGTATCGCGCCGTAGAGATCGGCCATCGTCATTTCGCGATAGACGACGAGGCTGATGACCAGCGCGTAGGCTGCAGCGATTATCCCGGCTTCCGTCGGCGTGAAGACACCGAATTTCAGACCGCCGATGATGATGACGGGCATGACCATTGCCCATGAGGCCGCCCTGATCGTTGACCACACCTCGGCGCGCGATTTCCGCTCCATCGGCTCGACATCGTCACGCCGCGACAGGAACCACCAGACGATGACGAGTGACAACGCCATCAGCAGCCCGGGAACGATGCCGGACATGAAGAGACGCGTAATCGAGAGGTTGGCGGTTACGCCAAGAAGGATGAAGCCGACGGATGGCGGGATGATCGGCGCGATGATGCCGGTCGCCGCCATCAGTCCTGCCGAGCGGCCGACATCGTAGCCTGCCTTGCGCATCATCGGCAGCAGCATGACGGCAAGCGTCGCGGTGTCGGCGATCGCCGATCCCGAGAGGCTTGCAAAGACGAGGCCGGTACCGATGACGACATAGCCAAGACCGCCGCGCACATGCCCGACGAGGCTCATCGCAACATTGACGATACGCCGGGACAACCCGCCGGCATTCATCAGCTCTCCGGCGAGCAGGAAGAACGGGATGGCCATCAGCGGGTAACTGTCTGCGCCATCGATCAGCTTCTGAGCCAGGATCTGGGCGTTGACCCCGCCCATATAGGTCATCAGTGCCAGAGCGCAGGCGAGAAGTGCGAATGCGATCGGCATGCCGATGGCGATAGCGCCAAAGAGCGAGCCGAGAAAGATCAGCGCGGCCATCTCAGCGGCTCTCCCCGTTGCGGGGATCAGCGATCTCGTGAGGATCGCCGTCGCCTGCGCCGTCGTCAAATGGCAGGTTGCCGCGAAGCGCACTCCAAAGCCGACCGATGATGATCAGAGCGAAGCCGATCGCGGCAACCAGGCCCGCCGCATACATGAAGCCCACCGAGATGCCGGAAATGGGGGAAAGATTGCCGAGATTGACCTTGGTCTGGATCCAGCTGCCCTGCCAGAGCAGCCAGCAACACCAGAGCATGATCGCATGAGAGATGACGAAGCAGACATAGGCCAGCAGCCGCGGCAGCTTCCTTACGATCGTATCGACACCAAGATGAGAGCCGTCCTTGAGGGCAACGATCGCACCAAGGAACACCACCCAGACAAAGGCGAAACGGGACACCTCGACGGAGAACGGCAAGCCGGAATTGAAAGCGTAGCGGAGGATGACGTTGACCAGCACGAGCAAGCTCATGATCACCATTCCGGCGACCAGAAGATAATCGAATATCGCCAGTTCGCGAATTCGTCTCCAGACCATCAATTCCTCCCGCTGCGCATGGGTTCACGTCGCAGCCATTCCACATCGTCGGTTGTCCGGAAATCGCGGTCCTCCCGATCCGCTCGAAACGCATTTGATCTACCGACCGCTATGGCGAAAACACTTCGGCGCTCTACCGTCCCGTTATATCAGGAACAGATTGACCAGCTCGCGGTGGAGAAAAATGGCTTTATTTCCTCCCGAATTTCCCAGATCATAAGAGATAATGTGGAGGCGGCATAATGACGTTTCGCCATACGGATATAACTGTGGAGCATACCCATGATGCCATCCTTGAACTCGATTGCCTCGCGTCTCAAGCTCAAGCACTTCCGTCTTCTTGTCGCCATCGACGACCACGGATCGGTGCTTAAAGCCGCCCCGGAAGTGGCCATGAGCCAACCCGGCGCAACCAAGGCGCTGAAGGAAATCGAGGACGCATTGGGCCAGGTTCTCTTCGTGCGCACCAATCGCGGACTTGAACCCAACGAGCTTGGCCTTTGCGTGATCCGGCATGCTCGCCTGATCCAGGCCGACATTGCCAACCTGCGCGAGGAAATGGCAGGCATTCAGGAAGGCCACGGCGGGCGGCTGTCCGTCGGCACAATCATGGGCGCGATCCCGACGATAACGAGCAAATTGTCCGACCTGATGGAAACGCGCCCCGCCATGTCGGTGGAGATCGTCGAAGGAACCAGCGCGCATCTTCTGAAACTGCTGGATGATGGCCGCATCGATGTCGCGATCTGCCGGACCAGCGTCTCCCAGCGCTGGGACATGTACAACACCGTCAACATACGCGAGGAAAATCTCACCGTCGTGGCGAGGCCCGATCATCCCTATGCCGATGCTGAGGACGTGCAGCTTGCCGAACTGGCCGATTTCCCCTGGATCGCATGTGCGGCCAACATGCCGATGCGCCGCTTTCTCGAAGGTGAGTTCCTCGAAGCCGGTTTGCAGTTCCCGTTGAACGTCATCGAGACCACCTCGGCATTCGCCGCCGTCTCCATGATCCACCGCAATCCGCGCCTCGTCGCGCTGCTGCCGACGGACGTAGCCGAACTCTGGCTAGAAACCGAGCGCCTGATCACCCTGCCGGTGACGTTGAAGACCAAGAGCGAGCCCTATTACCTCGTAACCTGCCGCGAGCGCACGCCAACCCCGATCACCCGCATCTTCATGGACGAGTTCAAGCCTTTGCCTGACGAAGCCATGCGGGTGGCCGCGGAATGACGAGCAAGCCACCCCCCCTTCCACAGCGTTTGCTTTGTAATCACCGCGCGACAAAACTTGCGCAGTCGAACCGACGGTCGCGATAATGATACCGCAGTACCATCCGTTTCGAGAGCGTCGTGCAGGCCCGCTTCTGCGCGAGATCGGGCTTCTGCGCCGCATCGTTGAAATCAGTGTGATGGTGAAGAAGAACGATGCGCCCTCCGGGCACTATCGCGTGGGCGAGTTTCCTCACCAGCCTGTCTGCATCCCGTAGTCGCATGTAATAGAGAAGTTCGGAAACCACGATAAGGTCGAACCGCCCACTGGGCATCTGGTTCGGCAACAGCGCCGTGCGGACGCTCACACGATCGAGCCCCTCCAGCCGTTTCCGCGCCTCCTTCACCGCCGTCGGGGACGCATCGAGCGCAAGCAGCGACAGGCAGATGCTTGCCAGATGTCGCGTCGTCTCCCCGTTGGCACAGGCCAATTCGAGCCCCCGCCCGCGAATGCCGTTTCCGCAGGCTTTGAGCAGGATACCGCGCTTGTAGGCTTCAAACGGCGAGGCCGCATAATTCCAGGGATCGGGGTCCAGGCGGAACATCGTCTCGAAGCCATCCGGATCGATCACGCGCATGGCTTGAAGTAGGTCTCCACCGGGGTGATCAGCCGCGCCACCGTGTCAGGTTTGAGGAAAAACCCGCCGGGGGCTTCCTCGTCTATTGCGCCAAGCTGGGTGGCATGAGCCTTTAAGGCAGCTTCCTTGAGCGCCTGATGCTGCCCAATGGGAAACTCGATCCGGTCGACTTCTCCCGAGACTGGAAAGTCTTCTTTGGCCCCAAGCTCATCGAGCCATATTGCGTACTCGATGCATTCGGCAGGCGAACCAGCGAGATCGAGCGCGGCCGTCATCAGTTCATGGGCGTCGCGATGATCGCAATGAGGATCGCGCCGCCAGGGCAGGACGATAAGATCCGGATCGAATTCGACCAGGAGCTTGATGACTGAAGCTACCAGCGGCTGCCATTGGGGCGTATCCGGCTTGGGAATCTCGGTGTCGCGCAATCGCAGGAAAGCGCGAGGCTGATCGCCGGCCCCGAGNATNNCGAGNGCNTCTTCGGCCTCTTTCTGNCGCTCGGTNACCAGCCGCCGNCGCGACCACGCGGAAGACTCGGGATGTGAAGCGCCGCCATCNGTNACNAACANCGTGAACACGCTTCCGCCGCGCTCGACCGTCGAAGCAATNAGCCCNCCGCAGCCCAGCGTCTCGTCGTCNGGATGCGGTGCGACGATGAATATCCGCTCTGCGGATGTGAGAATGGGAGGGATGTCGTTCATGACCGGCCTGCCTTTTGAGACGCATACGGAAAGGATGGGCGCCAGTGACCGGCGGAGATCGCCTCGCCCAGTGCTGCCATGGCGCCATCCGGATTGGGCTGCCGGAGATAGGTCCGCAAGTCACGATAGAGCCGCTCGAGGAGATGGGGCGCGTTGAACCCGGCCGCCCCAACAGCACACTCAGCCAGTTCGAGAACATCCAGCGCCGCCCGCTCCACGGCGCCGCGCGCGGCTTGTGTTGTCGCCAGGAGATGCCGACCNGCCTTATCATCATCCGGATATGCAAGGGCATTCGCCCAGGCTTCGGCTCCAAGCGCCAGCCAGTCATAGGCCGTCTGCAGCGCAATACCCATCCTTGCGATTCGATGGGCCTGATGGGGGTTGTCTGCCCGTTTCGTCCTGGTCAGGTGATCCACCGCGCAGTCGAACACCGCATGNATGCCACCCGTATGAACAGCGACAAACCGGATCGCACCGCCCGAAAAGAANGGCTCGGTGATATANTCGTNCGGCGCACCGAGCNTCATNTCNGGNNCCACATCGAGNCCGNTTGTCGAGATGATATGGCTGCCNGACGCGCGCATGCCCATCGGTCGCCACCAGCCNCGGTCNACGTCCAGNTNGGATGTCGGCACCAGNAGCATNTGNCGNCCTGCNTCCGAGTTCACGGTCACGATNGCAGCGGTCAGACCGTCCACGCCGGACGCAAAGGACTTAGAACCCTTNAGCACGTCTCCCTCAAGCACCAGTGGGTTGCTGTAGTGGTCTGTATTCCACACGCCGAAAACTGCTCCNTCNGATGCCTTCCTGAATGCTATTTNCCGTTGCTCCGGCGTGCCGAACCGGTCGATCAGAAAAAGCGTGTTGACGTGGCCTTCGTATATGCGCCCCGTACTGAGGTCGCCGCGACCGACCNCACTCAGCAGNTGAAGNAGTTCGCCGGCCTGTTCGAACTGCAGCGGCGGCTCACCGACAAGTCCCCGGGCGAACAGCTCGTCGAAGGCCTCCACNGGAAACCCGCCATCGCGGTCGCGGGCAGCAGCATGAAGGGANATTGCCGCGCTCAGCCCTGCGAGGCGTGACGCGTNAGAAATTGGCTCATGCAGCATGGACCTGTCCTTCAAGGGTGGAGATGCGCTGGTTGATGAGGGCGATGGCGATGCCGACAGGCACGGTCGGCACNGCATCGAGTTCGTCAGGCGCGAAACGCCGGATAAGATGCCCTGTCCCGACAGGACCACCGTCTGGAGCAAACAGCTTGCGGCGTGGCACTTGGAGGAAGCGCGAAAGCTCGTCCACATGATCGGGATCATCCAGATNCGTCGTCCGGATCGCGCGACGGCGANCCGCACGCTGCTCGATCCACATNGGATCCTCGACNAGATGCGGTCGCCCCTCGNGCTCTTCGATCAGCCAGCCACGAAGGCANTCGGCCATNCCGCTCGCCGCNCGGCCGACAATGCGCGCNGAGACGGTGACCCGCACGTCCGGATCATGCCGCAAGCGTGCCCCGGCCGCAGTCAGGCGCTCCACAAGATCGATATCCTCACGGAAGGGTAACGCATACATTCCGCCGACAGCCCGGTAGGCCTGTACCGTTACCGCGATACTGCCGCCGGAATGGTCCGAATGGCGCGGGGCCCGGTCCCATGAAAGAGGATCGATCAGGCTCGTCAGCTTGTCGGCAAGTTGAGAGTAATGCTTGTGCCGCTTGGCCCGTGCNAGGAAGCCGGNCCCNAGACGTTCTTCCTCATCCCGGTCAGCGACGATCTCNCCGCCCACGACATCNGCACCGGCTTCAATTGCGGCGATGTTGGCGGCCACCCAGTTCAGGTCGGGGGTCGCATCGGCATCGGTGGTCATGAGGACAGTGCGTGCCGGATCGGCGACGCAATGGCACGCCGTTTCCATGGCAAGGCGCCGGGCGGACCCGACATGCGCCTTCGATGGCGGAAAATGAACATCCAGGATCGTCAGATCAAGGGTGGGATAGTGCGGCACAAGCTGATCGAGAACCTGTCGCGAACCGTCGTCACAGTTATTGAGAACGATCACCACCGGCAGCCGTTTGCCGTAAAGTGTTTGCCACGTTTGATACGCAAGGGAATTCAGGAGGCTTTCCAGCCGGCCAGCTTCGTTGCGCGCCGGAACGGCCACGCGAGGCCAGTAATGCTTACTCACGGGCTGTTCCTCGAACGATACTTTTCAAACACAACCTTATCGAGAGAATTTGGTTCCTGTTCCTTCGTTCAACTCCACCCCATTATTCGCGGNCATCTGTGGGACAGGACCATAGGCCGCACNCCAAAACGGCTTGCACGTCTTGTGTGCAGGTGCGAAAGCCGCTATCGAAGCCGCGCGGAAAACNTCCGTTATCTGGCAGCATGATCGGTACGAAGTGACACACGGGGCGACCCGGTTCACTGAACGAACACGCGCTTTGGGCAAGGCGCATCCAGGGACGAGTTAGATGAATATTCAGGTCAAGACCACCGGAACCGAAGAACCGCAATTNCCGATTCCGGCNGGCGTNCATGCCGAGACAATCCTGTCGGTCAAACACTATACCGACCGTCTCTTCTCGTTCCGCACCACCCGGCCNCAATCCTTCCGNTTNCGCTCCGGCGANTTCGCCATGATCGGCCTGCCGAACGCCGAGAAGCCGGTNTANCGCGCCTANTCGATCGCCAGCCCCNCNTGGGATGAAGAACTCGANTTCTTNTCGATCAAGGTCGAGAACGGCCCGCTNACCCAGCATCTTCAGCTNATCCAGCCGGGCGACACGNTNCTGCTGCGTCCNAAGTCGACCGGCACGCTGGTNCTTGACGCACTGACNCCGGGCCGCCGCCTCTGGATGCTCTCGACCGGCACCGGNATTGCGCCCTTCGCCAGCCTCGCCCGGGACCCCGAAACCTATGAAAANTTCGAGGACGTGGTGCTGACCCACACCTGCCGCGATGTCGGCGAGCTGACTTACGGTCAGGAACTGGCTGCCTCGATCGCCGATGACCCGTTGATCGGCGAATTCGCCAGGGACCATTTCACCCACTACGCGACGACGACGCGCGAACCCTCCGAGCGGATGGGTCGCATCACCTCGAAGATCGCAGACGGCTCGCTGTTCACCGATCTCGGCACCGAGCCTTTCGATCCGGCAGTCGACCGCATCATGATCTGCGGCTCGATCGAGATGACCAAGGAATTGAAGGCACTTGCCGAAAGCTTTGGCCTGAATGAAGGCGCCAACAATGCGCCGGCCGAATTCGTCATCGAGCGGGCCTTCGTCGGCTGATCGCNCGATTTTTCCTTGCNNCCATTGAAGAGCGCGCAGGGCCTGATATCGTCTGACTGTACCCAGGGGAGCCTCGCNAAGGGGCTGAGAAACTGATCGTTCGCCGACATGTCGGCGGCCAGCGCAGTGACCCTTCGAACCTGATCCGGATCATGCCGGCGAAGGGACGGGAGCTGAGCGCCTTTCCGCCTTTGCCGGCCTCATGAAAGAGGCCGCCATGCACACCATCCCGAACGTCCTCACCATTGCGGGCACCGACCCGTCCGGCGGTGCCGGTATTCAGGCCGACATCAAGACCTTCTCCGCGCTCGGCGCCTACGCGACCTCGGCAATCACCGCGGTCGTTGCGCAGAACACGCAAGGGGTCCGCTCATATGTCGCGCTCGAACCTGCCTTTGTGNCCGACCAGATCGATGCCGTCTTGGAAGATGTGCGGATCGATGCCATCAAGATCGGCATGGTCGCCAACGCCAGGATCGCCGAAGCCATNGCNGGNCGCCTGNGNCACCACNGNNNCGNNACNGTCGTGCTCGANCNNGTNATGGTCGCCAAGAGTGGACATGCCCTTCTTGACGACGACGCCGTNGCAGCCGTGCGCGATCTGCTGGNGCCGNTATCGTCTCTCATCACCCCTAACCTGCCGGAAGCCGCGGTTCTCCTGGGGCGCNCNGGNGACANNTGGACNGNAGATGNAATGCAGCAAGCTCTGCCCGAACTCCTTGAACTCGGCTCGGAATGGATANTGCTGAANGGCGGGCATCTGCAGAACAGTGACGAGAGCACCGACCTGCTGCATGNCAGGGGCGGTACCACGGTGCTCTCGGCCCCGCGGATCGCAACCCGCAACGATCACGGCACCGGTTGCACGCTGTCATCGGCGATCACAGCGCTTCTTCCACATTATCCGATGGTNGAGGCCGTGCGTCGCGCCAAGTCCTGGCTTCATGCCGCACTTGCCGCATCAGACCAGCTTGATGTGGGCAGGGGNCACGGNCCCCTGCACCATTTTCATGCTCTGTGGGNCTCAGGNGCNNGCGCGGACGCCAGCAATCTCCGCCCATAGCTCGCNCGCGGCCCGTTCCGGGTCCGNCTGNCCGCAAATCGCCGAAACCACCGCGAGCCCTTGTGCGCCGGCNGCAAGAACATCGGCCACGTGCTCGACCTTCAACCCGCCGATGGCCACCGCCGGAACGGGACTGGCGGCAATCTGCNCCGCCAANCCCTCGAAGCCGACGGGCAGCTTGTGATCAGGCTTGGTCGGTGTGGCAAAAACCGGCCCGGCACCNACATAATCGACCACGTCCGGATNGACGANNCGCGCCAGTTCCGGCGTNTCGACTGTAAGCCCGACAATCGCCGCAGGCCCGAGCAGATCCCGTACCTCTGCGGCGCTCCAGTCAGATTGCCCGATGTGAACACCATCCNCGCCAATTGCACGGGCAGCTTCCACATCGTCATTGACGATGAGCTTCGCGCCGGTGCCGGCGAGCGCTGATTTGAGCGCGCGTCCGGTTTCGATCATCCGCCCGGTCGTCGCGTCCTTGTCGCGCAACTGCACCATGGTCGCCCCGCCCGCCACGGCGCGACGAGCGGTTTCGACCATTCCGATCCGGGCGCAAAGGCCCGGATCGAGAACAAGATAGAGCGAAAGGTCGAACGGCTTCATGCCGCAACCTCGGCTTCGCGCTGGAGATCGTCCGGCGCTACCGCATGCAGCGCATCGANGAACAGTGGCGCGAAACTGCCGGGACCATTGGCGTCTTTATGCGCCAGCGTTCCCGCCACGGCGAAATGGGTGAGCGCTCCAACCGCCGCGTCGAAGGGATCGTCGGCGACCGCGGCATAGGCCCCGCAGAGCCCGGTCAGCGAACAGCCCATCGCCGTGTTCATCGGCATGAAAGACGAACCTCCGCTGATCCAAACCTCACGCGTACCGTCGGTCACATAATCGACTTCCCCGGTGACCGCGACCACCGCTCCGATCTTGGCGGCAAGCCTGCGCGCTCCGTCTTCGGCCATCTCCACCGCATCGCGGCCATCGACGCCCTGCCCGCGGCTTTCCTCTCCGGCAAGCGAGAGGATCTCCGACGCGTTGCCACGGATGATCGCAGGCTNGAGCCCGGCGAGTTCCGCCGAGGCAGCGCGCCGATAGGTCGTCGCCTGGCATGCGACTGGATCGAGCACCCATGGCCGGCCGGCCGCATGGGCGCCGGCGATCGCCGCGCGCGCGCCCTCCATCATCTGTGGCGAGAGCGTGCCGATATTGACGGTCAGCGCGCCGGCGATTTGAGCGAATTCACCCGCCTCTTCCGCATCGCCCACCATTGCGGGGCTCGCCCCGGCTGCAAGCAACACGTTCGCCGCAATGTTCATCGCCACGAAATTGGTGATGCACTGGACGAGCGGTGGATTCGCCCGGATCAGTCCGAGAAGGTCCGCGGGGCTCTGCCGGACACTGTTTGTNTGTTGTTCGGAAAAGGTCATTGNGCNTCCTCCAANGGGAGATAAAGNTCTCCNCCTTCNCGGAATTTCTCGGCCATCTTCGCCATGCCCTCCTTCTGGGCCTCGGCGCGGATGTCGTGGGAAATGCGCATCGAGCAGAACTTCGGCCCGCACATCGAACAGAAATGCGCCACCTTGTGCGCCTCCTTCGGCAGGGTCTCGTCATGCATCGAGCGCGCGGTTTCGGGATCGAGCGAGAGGTTGAACTGGTCCTCCCAGCGAAACTCGAAGCGGGCGCGGGACAGTGCGTCGTCGCGTATCCGAGCCGCCGGATGTCCCTTCGCGAGATCGGCCGCGTGGGCGGCGATCTTGTAGGTGATGACACCGGTCTTGACGTCGTCGCGGTCCGGGAGGCCGAGATGTTCCTTGGGCGTGACGTAGCAGAGCATTGCTGTTCCGAACCAGCCGATCATCGCCGCACNGATGCCGGACGTGATATGATCGTAACCCGGCGCGATGTCGGTGGTCAGCGGTCCGAGCGTGTAGAACGGCGCCTCGCCACAGACCGCGAGCTGCTTGTCCATGTTCGCCTTGATCTTGTGCATCGGCACATGGCCGGGGCCTTCGATCATCACCTGGCAATCCTTGGCCCAGGCAATCTTCGTGAGTTCACCGAGCGTTTCGAGTTCGGCGAACTGTGCCTCGTCATTCGCATCGGCAATCGAGCCCGGCCTGAGGCCATCGCCGAGCGAGAACGACACGTCGTAAGCGCGCGCGATGTCGCAGATCTCATCGAAATGCTCGTAGAGGAAGCTTTCGCGGTGATGATGCAGGCACCATTTCGCCATGATAGAGCCGCCACGCGAGACGATGCCCGTCACGCGCTCGACTGTCATCGGGATCATGTGAAGGCGCACGCCGGCATGGATGGTGAAATAGTCCACCCCCTGCTCAGCCTGCTCGATCAGCGTGTCGCGAAACACCTCCCAGCTGAGGTCCTCGGCAATGCCGCCGACCTTTTCGAGCGCCTGGTAGAGCGGCACGGTCCCGATCGGTACCGGCGAATTGCGGATGATCCAGTCGCGGATATTGTGGATGTTCCGCCCGGTCGAAAGGTCCATCACCGTATCGGCGCCCCAGCGGGTGGCCCACACCATCTTTTCGACCTCTTCGGCCATTGAGGATGTCACCGCCGAGTTGCCGATATTGGCATTGATCTTGACCAGGAAATTGCGCCCGATCGCCATCGGCTCGGCTTCCGGGTGATTGATGTTCGACGGGATGATCGCTCGCCCCCTCGCGACTTCGTCCCGAACGAATTCCGGGGGGATGAAATCCGGGATGTCGGCCCCGAAGCTCTCGCCGTCCCGCTCGAGTGCCGCCTTGGCCTGTTGCCGCCCGAGGTTTTCGCGAATGGCCACGAACTCCATCTCATGCGTGATGATCCCGGCTCTGGCATAGGCGATCTGCGTGACAGCCCTTCCCCCGGTGGCGCGACGCGGTTCGTGACGGACGGGAAATTCCGGCGTCAGCCGGCTGCCCTCGGTAAACCCGTTGTCCTCGGGCCGGACGTGCCGCCCCTGATACTGTTCGGTGTCACCGCGTGCCGCGACCCAGGCTTCTCGCACACGCGGCAACCCGGCCTCGATCGAGATCGAAGCATCCGGGTCCGTATAGGGGCCGGAACTGTCGTAGACGGTCACCGGCGGTTCGCCAGAAGAGGGGTGAAGATCGATTTCGCGCATCGGAACGCGGATATCGGGGTGTCGTTTGCCGGTTTGCCACACACGCCGGGACGCGGGCAGCGGGCCGGTTGTGACCTTGGGTGAGATATTTCTCATGGTTCGGAGCCTCCATAGCTCGAAGCGTTGGAGACCCAGTTCGCCGTATCGAATGGGAAAGACTGCGGGGGACGTCTCTGATCTGACGATGACGGGTTCGGTCCGAGAACCGTCCGCGCAGCCGGTGCACCATCCCTACGCCAGTATGAACTGGATCAGGTTCATCGGGTCACTGCGCTGCACGGATGCCATCAAGGCAGCCCGGCCATCAGTATCTCAGCCCCTTGTCGGGACCCCCCGGGTGAGCGCCACGAGACTGCGCGCATGACAGTGCCTTGTCAATCGGCAGACAATCACGACGCATTCAGAAAAGCTTGGATAGTTTCAGCTTACACTCTCGGAGCAGCGGTGCTGGCCCGTTCCACCAGTTCGACGTCGACCACGACCAGCGCCTCCGTGGAGAGGGGCTCCGCGGCAGCAGCGATCGGTTTTGGAGTAATGCGATCCATCAGCAATGAAGCTGCGCGCTCGCCAAGTGCTGAGCGGTTCTGACGGATTGTGGTGAGCGCCGGGACATAGAATTCCGACAATTCGATATCATCGAAGCCGACCACGGAAATGTCATCCGGAACCTTGACGCCCTCGGCCGTCAACGTTGCAATGAGACCGAAGGCTACCTGGTCGGAGGAACAGCAGACCGCCGTCGGACGGTTGTCCATCGCCAGTATTTGTAGGGCCACGTCGCGACCGCATTCAAGCGAGAACTCGCCCTTCAGCAACCAGTCCTCTTCGAACGGCAGCTCGAGCGCCGCGAATTCCTCCAGCGCGCCCTGTCTGCGTGCCTGCGAGAGCACGTTCTTTTCAGGACCCACGACATGGGCGATTTTCCGATGACCGAGTTCATGAAGGTGCCGAACGGCCAGACGCGCGCCGAGCACGATATCGCTGCGCACCGACGGAAGTTCGGAATCCTTCACCCACTCGCAGGCAAACACGATGCGGTCCGACACACCATGCTCGTGAAAATCCCGCATCTCCTGGAGGGTCAGGGCACCATCGAGAGAAATCATGCCGTCGATGCGGGAATCGCGAAAATAATCAATGAGATTGCGGTCGGAGGGCGGGTGCTCCTCGGTATCCGCGATCAGCACCGAATAGTCGGTTCCCATGAATACATCGGAGAGGCTTGCGAGAATCTGCGAGAAAAACGGGTTGCCAAGATTGGGCACAAGAACGAGGACCGCACCTGCTTTCTGGGTACGCAATGTGCGGGCCGCCTTGTTGGCGCGGTACCCGGTTGAGCGGATGGCTTCCAGCACCAGTTTCCGAGTGGCCTCGCTCAACAGTTCCGGGCTGCTTAAGGCTCGACTTACTGTCGCGGTCGATACTCCGGCAGCGCGGGCAACGTCCTGAATTCTTGCCGCCTTCTGCACGCCAGACTTCCCTTTTTCATTTATCATACAAATTGCTCGAAAGACGGGTTGACTCACGCCACATTCGCGCAAATGATGTATGTAATCGTTTACAGTGAATTTCACGAATTGGGAAGAGGATACCAATGTAAACGATTGAATTCACGGATTGCGCACCGCTGTGGGAGCTTCGGTGCCATTCGAACAGGGAGGAAGAACATGAAATCCATCCGCATGATGTTTGCGGCGACGACGGCGTTGTGCGCCGCCTCCGCCGTCCACGCAACCGACCTCGAAGTCACCCACTGGTGGACCTCGGGCGGTGAAGCCGCGGCCGTTGCAGAACTGGCCAAGGCTTTCGACGCCACCGGCAACAAGTGGGTCGATGGCGCCATCGCCGGCGGCGGCTCGACCGCCCGCCCGATCATGATCAGCCGCATCACCGGTGGCGATCCGATGGCTGCCACCCAGTTCAACCACGGCCTCCAGGCACAGGAACTCGTCGAGGCCGGCTTGATGCGCGACCTCACCGATGTCGCAGAGAAGGAGAACTGGAAGGACGTGATCGCGGCCCCGTCGCTGCTCGAATCCTGCACGCTCGACGGCAAGATCTACTGCGTGCCGGTCAACATCCACTCCTGGCAGTGGCTGTGGCTCTCCAACAAGGCGTTCGAGGACGTCGGCGTGGCCGTTCCTTCCAACTGGGAAGAATTCGTCGCTGCAGCACCGAAGCTTCGCGAGGCCGGCAAGGTTCCGCTCGCACTCGGCGGTCAGGCCTGGCAGCGTCGCGGTCTCTTTGACGTTCTGCTCATCTCGCTGGGCGGCAAGGAACTCTACAACAAGATCTATCAGGACAAGGATGCCGAAGCGGCACGCAGCGAGGACGCCGCCAAGATCTTCAAGGCAGCCGCGGACGCTCGTGAAATGTCCGAGGGTTCGAACGTGCAGGACTGGAACCAGGCCACCAACATGGTCATCACCGACAAGGCCGGCGGCCAGGTCATGGGTGACTGGGCGCAGGGCGAATTCCAGGTGGCCGGCGAAGTCGCCGGTGAAGACTACACCTGTCTTCCCGGCCTCGGCGACAACGCGCTGCTGACCACCAATGGCGACGCCTTCTATTTCCCCGTTCTCAACGACGAGGAAAAGAGCGCGGCACAGGCAGAGCTGGCGTCCGTCATGTTCGACGCCAAGACGCAGGTCGCCTTCAACCTCAAGAAGGGCTCCTTGCCGATCCGCAAGGATGTCGACCTCAATGCGGCGAACGACTGCATGAAGAAGGGTCTGGCGATACTCGAGAAGGGTGACATCATCGCCTCGGCCGACCAGCTGATCACGCCGGATACGGCCACCCAGATCGAAGGCATGTTCACCGAGTTCTTCAGCGACATGAGCATCACTCCGGAAGACGCGCAGGAGCGCTTCGCCGAGCTGATCGAGAACGCCGACTGAACTTGATTGCTCTCGCATATGGCCGCCGGGCCCGTCCCGGCGACCACTCCAGAGTGCATGCTTACGGGAATGAGGCCCGGGATGTCGTCCAAACGTCCGAACCAGTTGTTCCGCAATCTCAATGCGAAGATCGCATCCGTTCCGATGATCCTGACCGCCATGGTCGTCTTCTTCGGCGGCACGATCTGGACAATCGTCTATTCATTCACGAACTCGAAGCTGCTGCCCCGTGAGAAATGGGTCGGCTTCGACCAGTATGAGCGGTTGTGGAATACCAACCGCTGGCTGATCTCGATCGAGAACCTTCTCATCTACGGGATTCTCTCGATGGTCTTCTCGCTGGTCATCGGCTTCGTTCTCGCAGCCCTTCTCGACCAGAAGATCCGCTTCGAGAACACGTTCCGCTCGATCATGCTCTATCCCTACGCCCTGTCCTTCATCGTGACGGGCCTCGTGTGGCAGTGGCTGCTCAATCCCGATCTCGGCATTCCCAATGTCGTTCGCGCTCTGGGCTGGGAGAGCTTCAACTTCGACCCGCTCTACAATGCCGACATCGTCATTTACGGCATCCTGATCGCCGGCCTCTGGCAGGGCACGGGCCTGATCATGTGCCTGATGCTCGCCGGCATGCGCGGCATCGACGAGGACATCTGGAAAGCCTCGCGCGTCGACGGCATTCCAGCCTGGAAGACCTACATCTTCATCGTCATTCCGATGATGCGCCCGGTCTTCATCACCACACTCGTCATCATCGCCTCGGGTCTGGTGCGCGTCTACGATCTCGTCGTCGCGCAGACGGGCGGCGGCCCCGGCATCGCCTCGGAAGTGCCCGCCAAATACGTCTACGACATGATGTTCCTCGGACAGAATCTCGGCCAGGGCTTCGCGGCCTCGACCATGATGCTGATCACGGTCGCCATCATCCTCGTTCCCTGGGCCTATCTCGAATTCGGAGGGAAACGCCGTGGTTGATCCCACCGGAATAACGCTGCACGGAGAAGTAACAGACAGCGGGAACGGCCCCCGCGGACCCCGGCCGCGCCGCCGCTTCTCCCGCCGAAACATCTTCATTTACGGCACGCTCATCGTCGTGTCGCTCTATTACCTGCTGCCGCTCTACGTGATGGTCGTCACCTCGCTCAAGGGCATGCCGGAAATCCGTCTGGGCAACATCTTTGCCCCGCCGATGGAAATCACCTTCCAGCCCTGGGTGAAAGCCTGGGCCCAGGCCTGTACCGGTCTGAATTGCGACGGGCTGTCACGCGGCTTCATGAATTCAGTGATCATTACCGTTCCATCGGTGATCATCTCGATCATCATCGCCAGCGTGAACGGTTACGCGCTTGCCAACTGGCGCTTCAAGGGCGCGGATGTCTTCTTCACCATCCTGATCTTCGGTGCCTTCATCCCCTACCAGGTGATGCTCTATCCGATGGTCATCATCCTGCGCGAGATGGGAATCTACGGCACTCTCGGCGGGCTGGTGCTCGTGCACACCGTGTTCGGCATGCCCATCCTGACGCTGCTTTTCCGCAACTACTTCACCTCGATCCCCGAGGAGTTGTTCAAGGCGGCACGCGTGGATGGGGCGGGCTTCTGGACGATCTACCTCAAGATCATGCTGCCGATGAGCCTGCCGATCTTCGTGGTCGCCATGATCATCCAAGTGACGGGCATCTGGAACGACTTCCTCTTCGGCGTCGTCTACACCCGGCCCGATACCTATCCGATGACGGTCCAGCTCAACAACATCGTCAACTCGGTGCAGGGCGTGAAGGAATACAATGTCAACATGGCGGCGACCCTTCTGACCGGGCTGGTGCCGCTCGTCATCTACTTCATCTCAGGAAAACTCTTTGTCCGCGGCATCGCCGCCGGGGCTGTGAAAGGCTGAAGGCGAACTCATGGAACCGAGTATCTCCATCCGTAACCTCTCGCTCAACTTCGGAGCGCTGAAGGTCCTGAAGAACCTAGATCTCGATGTCGGCAAGGGCGAGTTTCTCGTTCTGCTGGGCTCGTCGGGCTGCGGGAAGTCGACGCTTCTCAACTGCATCGCAGGCCTGCTCGACGTGTCCGACGGCCAGATCTTTATCGGCGGTCGCAACGTGACCTGGGAACAGCCCTCTGAGCGCGGCATCGGCATGGTGTTTCAGAGCTACGCGCTCTACCCGCAGATGACGATCAAGGGGAACCTGAGCTTCGGGCTCAAGAATGCCGGCGTTTCGAAAGAGGAAATCGAGGAGCGCGTCCAGCGTGCAGCTCAGGTCCTGCAGATCGAGCCGCTGCTGGATCGCAAGCCTGCAGCCCTCTCCGGCGGCCAGCGCCAGCGTGCCGCAATCGGTCGTGCTCTCGTCCGCGACGTCGACGTCTTTCTCTTCGACGAACCACTCTCGAACCTCGATGCCAAGCTCCGCGCCGATCTTCGTGTCGAGATCAAGCAGCTCCACCAGAAGCTGCACAACACGATGATCTACGTGACGCATGACCAGACCGAGGCCATGACGCTTGCCGACCGCATCGCCATCATGCGCGGTGGCTCCATCATGCAGCTCGCTTCGCCCAACGAGATCTACCTGCGGCCTGTCAACAAGTATGTGGCCCAGTTCATCGGCTCGCCGTCGATGAATTTTTTCCAGGGCACCATCGAAGGCAACCGGTTTGTTGCCGAGAACGTCACAATGCCGCTCGATGGCTACGAATATACCGAAGCGGGCGCGAAGACTGGCCCGGCCTGGCTCGGCATTCGTCCCGAACATGTTGCGAGTGGCGAAGCCGCGAACGCCATGCCGGTCACGATCGATGCGACGGTCGACCTTGTCGAGCCGCTTGGGTCCGACACCCTCGCCCGGCTTGAGGCACTGGGACAGCTCTTCTGGATCCGCATGGACGGACAGGCGACCGTCGAACACGGCGACAAGCTGACGATCGGCTTCGATCCCGCCCGGGCTCACCTCTTTGACGAAAAAACCGAAGAACGGATCTGACCCGTTCCCTGCACTGCCAAGGACAGTATGTGATCATGGATGTATCGTTCCAGCTTTATTCCGCACGCGAGTTCACCCCCTGGCCGGAGGTGATCGAGATGCTCGCCAAACTCGGCTATACGCAGGTCGAGGGCTTTGGCGGCAATTACGACGACCCGGCGGCGTTTCGCGCGCTTCTCGACGAGCACGGCCTGAAGATGCCCTCGGGGCATATCTTCCCGCTCGACACNTTCGANAACGACATGNCGAAAGTCCTCGATATCGCAAAGACNCTCGGCATCGAGCGCCTGTTCTGCCCGGCNCTGCCNCCNGANCAGCGCAAGGCNGANGCCAATGGCTGGCGCGAGGTCGGCAAGAGGCTCGAAGCCGTNGGCGAGAAGGTGCGCGATGCNGGCCTGCGCTTCGGTTGGCACAANCACGATTTCGAATTNGCCACACTTGCCGATGGCGGCCTGCCGATGGACATCATTCTCGACACCGCCAAGAACATCGAGTGGGAAGCCGACATCGCCTGGATCGTGCGTGGTGGGCAGAATCCGATCGACTGGATCGAGCGATATGCCGACCGCATCACCACCGCCCACGTCAAGGACATCGCGCCCGAAGGTGAGAAGACCGACGAAGACGGCTGGGCCGATGTCGGCCATGGCACCATGCACTGGAAGACCATCCACGAAGCTCTCGTGAAGGCCGGCGTCGATCTCTTCGTGATGGAGCACGANAAGCCCGCCGANGTGAAGCGCTTCGCCACCCGGTCCATCGAAACCTTCAAGACATTCTGAGNCGCATNACATGGCTCAATCACTNGGAATCGGCATCATCGGCTGCGGCAACATTTCCGCCGCCTATATGCGNCTNGCNCCCCTTTTCNNGGGTATNGAANTTCGNGCCTGCGCCGACATGAATGCCGACGGCTGCCAAGGCGCGCGCCGAGGAATTCGGNCTCAAGGCCNTGACGGTCGATGATCTGCTCGCGGCCGACGATATCGACATCNTCGTCAANCTCACCATNCCNGCCGCGCATTTCGAGGTTTCGAAGAAGGTCCTNGAGGCCGGCAAACACGTCTATTCGGAAAANCCNTTCGTNCTCAGNGTCGNNGAAGGCNAGGAACTNGCGCAGCATNGCNNAGGCGAANAACCTGCGCATCGGTTCNGCGCCGGACACCTTCATGGGNGGCGCCCANCANCTCGCCNGNAAGCTCGTCGACAGNGNAGCGGTNGGCGCNATCACCTCCGGCACCTGTTTCGTCCAGAGCCCNGGCATGGAGATGTGGCACCCNANCCCGGACTTCTTCTTNCAGCCCGGCGGNGGCCCGATCCTCGANCTCGGCCCCTANTACATCTCCAANCTCGTCCAGCTTCTCGGGCCGGTGAAACGCGTNGCNGCNATGAGCTCGAAGGGCTCGGANGAGCGNACCATCACCTCCNANCCNCGGAACGGNGAGAAGATCAAGGTCGAGACCCCGACCACCATNCATGCGGTNNTGCANTTCCATTCAGGAGCGCAGATCACCTATTGCGCCAGCTGGGACGTCTGGCAGCACGGCCANTCCAACATGGAGCTTTACGGCCGCGAAGGCACGCTGCACGTGCCGGACCCGAACTTCTTNGGCGGCGAAGTGCGGATGACGAAACAGTCGGGCTTCGTCAACATTCCGGAAAAATGGGACCATCCTTTCAGCCGTGCCAACGACCGGACNTTNGCGAACTANCGTACCGCCGGTCTTGCNGANATGGGCGTGGCGATCCTCGAAAATCGTCCGCATCGCTGCTCGCTCGAATTCGCGCTNCACGTCGTNGACGTGATGACNGCAATCCTCGATTCCGGCGANAAGGGNCAGTTCATCGAGATCTCGACGACCTGCGATCGTCCTGCNGCACTNGATCCCGNAGCNGCAAAGGCCNTGCTTGTTTGATGACCTGGACAGCCGCCGACAATCGCTATGAGAAAATGCCCTACCGTCGCTGCGGACGNTCNGGCCTGAAACTACCGGCGATCTCGCTCGGTCTCTGGCACAATTTCGGTGATGACACGCCGCACGANACNAAGCTNGCGCTNGCCCGCACGGCGTTCGANCTCGGCATCACCCATTTNGANCTNGCCAACAATTACGGCCCGAAGCCGGGGGCNGCCGAAAGCGCNTTCGGCGACATGNTGCGCAGCGATTTCGCGCCCTATCGCGACGAGATNATCNTCTCGTCCAAGGCCGGCTANGAGATGTGGCNGGGACCCTACGGCGAATGGGGAAGCCGGAAATACCTGATNTCCTCCTGCGATCAGTCCCTGAAGCGGATGGGGCTCGATTATGTCGATATCTTCTATTCCCACCGCTTCGACCCAGACACACCGCTCGAGGAAACGATGATGGCGCTCGACCATATCGTTCGGTCGGGTCGCGCGCTCTATGCGGGCATCTCATCCTACAACTCTCAGCGCACTCGCGAGGCAGCGGCCATCCTCAAAGACCTTGGCACGCCCTGCCTGATCCACCAGCCGAGTTATTCGATGATCAACCGCTGGGTCGAGGATGACGGGCTTCTCGACACGCTCGACGATCTCGGCATCGGCTCGATCGCTTTCTCTCCACTGGCGCAGGGAATGCTGACCGACAAGTATCTTGATGGAATCCCCGAAGACAGCCGTGCCAATCAGGGCAAATCGCTTAAGATGGATTTCCTCAACGAGGACAATCTCGCCACCATCCGGGCGCTGAACGAGATCGCCAAGCGGCGCGGGCAGACACTCGCCCAGCTCGCCCTTGCGTGGGTGCTGCGCAACGGGCGGGTGACGACCGCGCTCATCGGCGCCTCACGTCCGGAGCAGATCCGCGATTGCGTGGCGGCAATCGATAACCTTGATTTCACCGAGGCCGAGCTCGAGGAAATTCGCGAGACCACCCGGGAAGCCGATATCAATCTCTGGGCCGCTTCCGCAGAACGCAAAGGCCCAAGCCGCAAATGAGCCGCAAATGATCCGGAACCCCATCCTGCCGGGCTTCAATCCCGATCCCTCCATCTGCCGCGCTGGCGATGACTACTTCATCGCCACCTCCACCTTCGAATGGTATCCCGGCGTCCAGATCCATCACTCGCGCGATCTGGTCAACTGGGATCTCGCCTGTCGGCCGCTCGACCGGGCAAGCCAGCTCGACATGCGCGGCAACCCGGATTCGGGCGGCATCTGGGCCCCATGTCTCAGCTATGCCGACGACAGGTTCTGGCTCGTCTATACCGATGTGAAACGGCTCGACGGCAACTTCAAGGACGCCCACAACTACATCGTGACCGCTCCGTCTATCGAAGGACCCTGGAGCGATCCGGTCCATGTGAGTTCGCACGGTTTCGACCCCTCGCTCTTTCACGATGAGGACGGCCGCAAATGGTATCTGGTCCTGCAATGGAACCACATTTCGGATTCCATCGGCGGCGCACCCAAGCACCCTGCCTTCGACGGCATTCTTCTGCAGGAATGGTCAGAAGAGACCGGCCTCATCGGCAAGCCGCAAAAGATCTTCGCCGGCAGCCCACATGGTCTGACCGAAGGCCCGCATCTCTACAAGCGCGACGGCTGGTATTATCTCACCGTGGCCGAGGGCGGCACCGGCTACGACCATGCCGTCACCATGGCCCGGTCGTGCGCGATCACCGGACCCTACGAGATGCATCCGGACACACATCTGATCACCGCCAAGGATGCGCAGGACAATCCGCTCCAGCGCGCCGGCCACGGTCAGATCGTCGAGACACCTGACGGCGAGGTCTATCACACCCATCTCTGCTCGCGCCCGCTGCCGGGCCGCTACTCGCCGCTGGGTCGCGAGAGCGCGATTCAGAAATGCGAGTGGCGCGACGATGGCTGGCTCTATCTCGCCGAGAACGCGCCGCTGCCCGCGTTCGACGTGCCCGCTCCGACCGAGGCGACACCGCGCCCGCCACAGCGTATCGAACGGGACTTCACAGGCTCGGAACTGCCCGAGGAATTCCAGTGGCTGCGCACCCCCTGTCCCGAGCGCCTCTTCACGCTGACGGGCAGCGCCCTGCGCCTGATCGGCCGCGAGAGCGTCGGCAGCTGGTACGAACAATCCCTCGTCGCCCGACGCCAGGAGCATCTTTCCTATCGGGCTGAAACGACGCTGAAGGATTTCGAACCGGACACCTATCAGCAGGCTGCGGGACTGACGACCTACTATAACCGTCACAAGTTCCACTTCGCCTGCGTGACATGGCGCGAGGATCTGGGCCGCTGCCTGCGCATCCTTTCCTGCCCCGGCGACTGGCCCGACGGTCGGCTGGAATTCCCCGGCGAGATCGTCGCGATAGAAGACGGCTCCGTCGACCTCGCTGTCGAGGTGAAAGGCGCCGAACAGCGCTTCTTCTATCGTCAGAATGGAAACGACTGGCAGCCGCTCGGCCCACCGCTCAACGCCGCCGTCATTTCGGATGAAGGCGGGCGCGGCGAACACGGTTCGTTCACCGGCGCTTTCGTCGGCATGCTCGCCTTCGACACGACGGGCTTGGCGCGAACCGCGGACTTCACCCGCTTCAGTTACGCGCCCGAGGGGACGTAACGGGCCTCATTTCCGACCGATTACATGGTCAATCGACCGTCTGCATTGGGCACCACTTGACTACCTATATAGACAAGTCATATTGGCCCGCATGTATCTCGGAATTGACATCGGCACCTCCGTCATCAAGGCGGCCCTTTTCGACACTAACGGCCGGCAGCGAGCGGAGGCAAGCGAGCGCATGTCGCTGCTCGAAGCCCCGCTCGGATGGTCGGAGCTCGACGGGGAAGCGACCTGGAGCACCAGCATCCGGGTCATCCGCCAGCTTCTTGCCGAAGCAGCGGTAGATCCCACGCAGATCAGGGCAATCGGCGTGACCGGCGTGATGGTCGGCGCCTGGCCCCTGGACGAAAACGACAGACTGCTGCGCCCGCCGATCCTCTGGAACGATGCCCGCGCGCAGGATCTCGTCGACGAGCTTCTCGCCCAGAACCCTGACCTCTTTTCCTCCGTGTTCACGCATTCCGGCTCGGTGATGCAGCTTGGTTGCACCCTGCCCGTCATTGCCTGGCTCGCCCGGCACGAACCGCATGTTCTCGAACAGGCCCGCCACATCCTCACGGCCAAGGATTTTATCCGCTACCGTCTGACGGGCGCGATCGCCACCGACGAATCCGAAGCCGCGATGGCGCCGGGTTCGGCCATGACGCGCGATTTTCATCCGGAACAGGCCAAGCATCTCGGCATCGAGGATCACGTTCACATTCTCTCTCCCGTCGCCCGCGGCGAGACGCTTGCAGGTGCCGTGACCGACGAAGCGGCGAAGGTGACAGGGCTCAAGGCAGGCACACCGGTCGCCATCGGCACCGGTGACACAAGCGCCTGCGTCCTCGGCGCCGGCGCACACAAGCCCGGTCAGGCAGTGAGCGTGCTCGGCACCACCTGCCTCAACGGCGTACTCTTCGATCGCGCAATCTACGAACCCCGGGATCTCGGGCTTCTGTTTATCGTGCCGGGCCAGCGTTGGATGAAGTCGATGGTCAATGTCGCAGGCACCACTGTGCTGGACTGGTGCCTAGAAGCGCTTTGCCCCGATATCGCATCGGATGACTCGCCCTATGAGCGGCTCGGAGAGCTGGCAGAAACGAGCCCTCCCGGTGCCAACGGCGTGAGTTTCGTCCCCTACCTTTCCGCCTCGGGTATCATTGCACCGCGGATCGAACCGAAAGCGCGGGCGAGTTTCAACGGGCTGGCACCGCACCATTCTCGGGCCGACATGATGCGCTCGATCTATGAGGGACTGGCCTACGCCATTCGCGATTGTTTCGAAGCCATCGGCGGCGTCGAATCCTCCATCCGCCTGGTGGGCGGTGGTGCGCGCAGTCCGTTCTGGGCGCAAATGATCGCCGATGTGACGGGCGCGCCGGTGGAAGTTCCGGAAGGAACGCAGTTTGGAGCCAAGGGCGCAGCCCTCTGCGCAGCGGTCGCCGTCGGCGATTTCGCCTCGCTTGACGAGGCTTGCGAGAAAACCTTCGAGCTCAAGCATAGCTACGCGCCATCAGCTGAAACCAAGGATGCCTATGACGCCGGCTTCGCCCGCTTCAAGGCGGGTAGCGAGGCAGCGCTTGCTGGCCTCAGGGCAGTTGCAGACTGATCGGCGACTATCGGTAACGGAAGCCTAGCTATCGTCTGTACGGAAATTGCCGAAGCCGACCGTATAGGTCCATTCCTTGGCCGCAGCGCTGCGGTTATCCGGTTCCGGCGAAGGAAAGCCGACATTGCGGATCGAGATGTCGAGCGGCACCGGCAGCATGATGATCCGCGACACTTCCAGCGGCGCACCGGTCTGGTCCCGGCCCTCGCGTACCGCGAGAAAGACCGGTGAGCCCTTTTCGATCTTCAGGAGCGAAGCGATTTCGTCATCTGCGGCGATGGGCATGTATTTGTCTTCGGCGACGACGACCGTGCGTCCGAACTTCTCCCGTAGTACCTTGTAGAGCGAGCCTGAAAGGGCGGAGAGTTCGAGGCCTTCGAGAAGCTCGAGATTGAGAGTGGTCGAGACCACCGCAAGCGGCCTGCCGTCGGAAACGGCCAGGCGCCTGTGGGCATAGACCTTGCTGCCTTCCGGAATATCGAAGAAGCGCCGTTCGACCTCGCCGGCAGGCACCTCGTCGCTCTCCAGCACCGTGTAATCAGGCTTGAGCCCCTGACCGACAAGACTTTCGGTAATCGAAGCGATCGCGTGATAGCGTTTTTCGACCCCGTGGCGGTTGATGAAGGTCCCCATGCCGTGCTGGCGCACCAGGAGACCTTCACGCACCAGCATCTCCAGCGCCTGCTGGATCGTCCGGCGGCTGACCTTGAACTGGGCAGCCAGTTTGAGTTCGCCGTCGATCTTGTCCTCGTACAATCCCGACACGATGCGGGCCCGCAGAGTTTCGGCAATCTGGATATAGACCGGGCGATGGTCCTTCGCCGCGGGTGCATCTGCCTGCACAAGGAGCTCCTGAAAACGTCGCGATTTGAATGCTTTCGCAACTCTTGAGAAGCCGGCGTGCCCCGCTACTCAAGAGTTGCTGCTGGATTGCCTAGCATAAAGGAGGGCTACCTGCTTTGCCATATTGGCAAGCACGGCGCTCAGTACTTTTTCGCCCTTTTCCGCAGTCGCAGCCCGTGCGTCGCCCAGCACCGGGCTTTCGGAGAAATCCGTCCAGCGATAGGCCACCGTCGAGAAATCCTCCGGGAATTCCGGATAGTTCTCGATCGCCTTGTCCATATTTACCGCCTCGGGCGCGAGATGAAGCATGTAGGATGTCTCGATCTCGCAGGCGTGCATGTAGGACCCGTGGGCTTGCCGCTTCTCCCGCACTTCGTCGATGACGGTATCGGCACCCGGATAGAAGAAATTGGCGAGTGTGATGCCATCTTCCCGCAAGATACGCTGCGCATCGCGAATGGCGTTCGCATTGCCGAGATGAGCGTTGACGACGACGACGGTCCGAATGCCCTTCTGCGCCGCACTCTGGGCAATCTCGACGATCGCACTCGTCACTGTTGCATTGCTCAGCCCGAAGGAACCGGGGGCTTCCGCAAGCGACCAGACCTGTCCGAAGGGAAGCACCGGCAGACGCAGGACGGGCGTCTCGTCGCCGATCGTCCTGACCAGTTCCTCGACGAGCCGTGCCGCCAGTATGTTGTCGGTACCCGCCGGCAGATGGTCGCCGTGGCTTTCAACAGCGCCTATCGGCAGAAGAAGAACCGGCTGTTTTACCAGCGCCGCTTCCATTTCGCTGTCGTTGAGGCGGGATATGTCGGTCTTGTCGTTTGCCAAGGGGATCATGCTCACTGCTTGAAGACGAAGGCGCGCTGCGGGTTCGTCACGAAGAACTTTTGGAACAGCGCCTTCCCGTCGAAACCGGCCTCGCCGGCCTGCTCCATGAAGCGCGGCACCCAGCTGCCGAGGATGTAGCCGAGGCCGAGACCGCCCTCGCCGTAATTGCGGAACATCGTGCGGCGCGCAATGTCGCCGCCGACCACGATCTGGTCCTCATGGCCGTGGCGCACGAGGTTGAGGATGCAGTCGATCAGGATGCTNTCCGGGTGATACTTGATGCGGCTGATGCCGTCGAAACACATGAACACGCCTGTCTCGGCCACCTTCCGGTGAAGCCACTGGTCCGGGTTGCGGTCGACATGGGCCATGGTCAGACGGGAGCAGTCGACACCCTCTTCCTTGAGGATGGCGAGCTGTTCGAGCATCAGCGTGCCGAGCTCGGTGTGCGAATGGATCGGGCAGCCTGTTTCCTTGTGGGCATCGAGAACCGCGCGGGTAACCTTGTCCTCGGCCTCAGAGATGGTGTTGTAGCCGGTGCCGAACTTGGCGACGCCGCCCTTCAGGTCCGTGTTGTCCATGCCGA
Organism: Hoeflea sp.; assembly: GCA_002707605.1. Classification (GTDB taxonomy): domain Bacteria; phylum Pseudomonadota; class Alphaproteobacteria; order Rhizobiales; family Rhizobiaceae; genus Pseudohoeflea. The sequence continues at coordinate 51,132 of PANK01000004.1, read as the reverse complement.
CGGTGAGTTCATGCACCACGTGGTCGCGGATCTCCTCGCGCGAATGGGCATCGATCCATTGCTGGAAGGTTCCGCCGGTTCCCTCCATCTGCCCCGGCCACATGATCGCCTTGTTGAAACCGGCCGTGGCGATGATCTTGATCCCGGTGCGATCCGAGATTGCCTTGAGCTCGGTCGGCTTTCGGCCGTAATCGATGGCGGTGGCGTCATAGACGGCCTGCCCGCCCTCGGCGACGAAGAGTTCGACATCCTTGATGGAGGATTCGAGGTCGTCGATCATGAAGTCATCGATCTTCTTTTCCTTCCACAACGGAGGGATGCAGAAGAGATGATCATGCGAGTAGGTAACGCCGAGTTCTTCGGGTGCGATGTCGCCATTAAGCGTCCGAATGAATTCCATGGTCAGCGGTCCTTTTTGTAGTTTGAAAGCGCGAGCGCGATGACGATGATCGAGCCCTGCAGCACGAAGCGCGCCGCCGGCGGCAGCGACAGCACGTAGAGAAGGCTCTGAAGGAAGAAGAGGATGAGGCTGCCCGCGGCAACGCCCGCCGGCAGGAAGACACCACCGGAGAAGAGCGCTCCGCCGATGACAGCNGCNGCNATCGAATCCACNGTGTANGTGTCNGCAATCCCGATCGAGGCCATGCCGGTGATCGAGGACANNANNATGCCGCCNAGCGTCGCCATGAANCTTGCCAGCACGAANGAGAAGATCACCATGCGGTCGGCGGCAATGCCGTTGCGCTTCGCCGCGCGCGCATTGGCACCCGAAAGCAGCATCTTCCGNCCCTTGAGCGNGTAGTGCACGAAGACGAGCAGGATCAGGCTGCAGNCGATCCAGATGACCACCGACCAGGGCNGGATGCCGAACACCCAGCCCTCNGTGATNACNCGNAAATCNGCNGGNATCGAACCGCCGGGGCTGCCGCCGGTATAAACGAGGATNGCGCCNGCAATNACGAGANAGGTCGCCAGCGTGGCGAGNAACGCCGGGATGCGCAGCACGACGACGAGGACGCCGTTTGCGAGACCGACCAGGAGGCCGAAGAAGAGTGTGATCGCGAGGGCTGCGGCCATGTTGTCCATGTTGCCGGCAAAGCTTGCTGCGAGAACCACATTGGCGAGGCCGGCGGTCGCCCCCACCGAGAGATCGAGCCGTCCCATCAGCAGAATGAGTGCCTGCCCGAGGGCGATCAGACCGAGCGGTGCGGCCTGGCGGGCATTGTCCATCACCTGCACCATCGACACGCGTCCGGAGAAGACGAACAGGACGATCAGCAGGATCGCGAGAAGCCCAAGCGCACGCCATGTTGCGCTGGCGGGTCTGGCATTGGAGAGAATTGCAGGCAGCGCCATCTCAGTGCTCCTCCGCCTTGCCGCGCATGAAGAAGACGAGCGCCAGAATGAAGATCAGCCCCTTGGCGATGTTCTGATAGCTGGTGTCNATATCGAGCAGNTTGAACGTNTTGTTGATCAGNACGAGAGCCAGCGCGGCGAAGAAGACGCCCACCGCATTGCCGCGCCCGCCCTGCAGCGCAACTCCACCCAGGATGGCAGCCGATACCGCGTCGAGTGTGTAGGCTTCACCGATCAGCGGATCGCCTGAGAGAATGCGGATCGACAGCACGATGCCGGCGGCAGCGGCCAGCATGCCCGACATGCCGAAGACCACGAGATCGATCTTCAATGCCGAAATTCCGTTGGCAAAGGCGGCACGCGGATCGGAACCGAATGCGTAAATCGAGCGTCCCAGCCGGGTCCAGTTCATCACGATTGCGATCACGACGAAGGCGATCAGCGAAATGATGAGCGGAGCCGACAACAGACGCTCGGCGCCGAAAAGCATTTCGTAGAACGCATAGTCCACCTCCCCGCCGGGAGAGGGCAGGATGAGCATGGTCACACCCTTGACTATGGCCGCGGTCGCCAATGACATCACCAGCGGATTGATCCGCAGGAAATTCACGCCGCAAGCGGTAACCACGCCGCAGACGAGGCCGGCACCGAGCGCCAGCGGAATGGCCAGCCAGCCGAGCGAAGCGGAGGTCAGCGCCATGATCGCAGTCGCAAGGCTCATGATCGCGCCGACCGACAGGTCGATGCGGCCGGCAAAAAGCACCATCGCCTCACCGAGTGCCACGAGCCCGATCGGCAGCAGCCGTGACGACAGATTGGTGAGGTTGGAATCACTCAGGAAGTTCGGCGACATGTAGGTCGTCAGAATGATCAGCAGCGCCGAAAGCGCCAGCGCCGGCAGGCTGGTGAGCAGATTGGAACGAAGCGAGCCCTCAAACATGGGCGGCCCCCAGTCTTTCGGCCCGCCCCGCGTCGGGCAGGCCCGCGGCATAGCGCATGATTTTTTCCTCGGAGAATTCGGAGCGCGCGATCTCGCCTGTGATCCGCCCCTCGTAGAGCGCCAGGATCCGGTCGGAGAGCCCTATGAGCTCCATCAGGTCGGAAGAAATCAGGATGACCGAGACGCCCTTGCGCGAGAGCTCGTCCACGAGATGATAAATCTCGCTTTTCGACTGGACGTCAACGCCCTTGGTGGGTTCGTAAAGCACCAGAAGCTTGGGCTCATGGGCAAGCCACCGGGCGAAGACCACTTTCTGCTGGTTGCCGCCGGAAAGCTCTCCGACCGGCTGCTCCATGTCCGTCGAACGGATCGAGAAACGCTCGCGCGCGCCTTCAACAAACTCGCGTTCGTAGGCGAGCGGCAGAAAGCCGCCCTTCGCCCGCTCGGTGATCGCAAAAAGGCTCATATTGAGGCGGATGGGCAGAGACAGCGCCAGACCGTCATGCTTGCGGTCGTCGGGAATGCTGGCGATACCGGCATCGATGGCGGCAGCGGGCGACTTGAGCTTCAGTGTCTTACCGTCGAGCTCGATCGCACCGGCACGGAACGGCATCATGCCGCACAGCGCATCGGCGAGCGGCTTCTGTCCCTGCCCCTCGAGACCTGCGAAGCCGAGAACCTCGCCACGGCGAACCTCGAAATCGATTTCCGGCAGGTTCGCATTGGTGCCGCCGCGCACAGAAAAGCGAACGGGTGCATTCTCGAGAGCCGGTCGCGCGGGAAAGATGTTCTCGAGTTTACGCCCGACCATCGCGTGAATGAGGTCATCCTCGGAGAACCCGCCACGCGCCGCAGACAGCGTGAGCGCACCATCCTTGAGCACGACCACCCGGTCGGCGGCTGCCATGATCTCACCCATACGGTGGGAAATGAATATGATCGAGGTCCCCTGCCCCTTCAGCTGTTCCATGAGCTTGATCACGCTATGCGCGGCCTCAGACGACAGCGAAGCCGTCGGTTCGTCGAGGATCAGGATATCGGGTTGGGCGGAAATAGCGCCGGCGATCTCCACGAGCTGCCGCTCCGCAGCGCTCAAATGGCGGCCGAGTTTCCGGCCATCCAAATCAAAGCCGAGCTCGTCGGCCAGTTCCGAAAAATCGTTGTGAAGCTGCTTTTGCCGGATCATCCCGAACGCATTGCGCGGCTCACGGCCGAAGAAGACGTTTTCGGCCACCGTGAGGTCCGGCATGACGGCCGTTTCCTGGTGAGCGATCGCGACCCCGTTTTTCGCGGCGTCAGCCGGATTCGAAGGCTTGTAGTCCGCATTGTCGAGACGGATATCTCCGGCATCATAGGAAAGGTTGCCGGAGAGGATGTTCATCAGGGTGGACTTGCCCGCGCCGTTTTCACCGACGAGTGCTAGCACTTCCCCCCGACCGAGCGAGAAAGAAACATCCTGCAGGACGGTATTTCGCCCGAAGGATTTGGAAAGACCGGACACCGCTATCAGGGTGGGGGAATGATTTGCGGTATTCAGACTAGCCACTGTTTCTCTCTCGCAGGTCAGACCGGTCAATCCTGAAAGGTTGCCCGGACCTGTTCATCGCTGAGGCGCGTATTGGCCCAGAACGAATCCGAAAGATCATCACGCTTGAATTCGCCGAGATTGTCGGCGCTGATCATCGGCACGTCGTAGATCTTGTTCTTCTCGACGGTCTTGCCTTCGAGCAGATCGATGGCGACCAGAAGTGCTTCCGAACCGAGCCAGGTCGGCTTGGAGGGAGCAACCGACTCGAAGCCGTCAGCCTGGAGTGCCGCCCAGCGCTTGAGATAGCCGTTATTGTCTTCGCCGGTCATCGGCACCAGCGGACGCTGGGCTGCCTCGAACGCGTCGATCGCGCCAAGCGTCATGCTGCCGCCCTGCGACCACACACCGTCGATTTCCGGATTTGCGGCGAGAAGATTGGAAACGGCCACCTTCGCCTTGGCGTAATCCCAGCCGGCATCGACGACGCTGATCACTTCGATATCGGGATGAGCATCGAAGACTTCCTTCGCGCCGGTCCAGCGGTCGTCGCTGGCGGAGATTCCCGAAATGCCGTTGAGAGCGATGATCTTGCCCTTGCCGTCGAGCTTTTCGGCAAGCCATTCCGCGCCNGCNTTGCCGAAATCCACATCGTCGACGGTGACGAGCGCGTCATAATCGTCGCTCTTGATGCTCGACGCCAGCAGCACGATCTTGATGCCCTTGGCTTCGGCCTTCTTGAGAACNGGGATGACGGCNGTCGGGGAGATGGGGGTGAGGATGATCGCATCGACGCCCTTGGTGATCATGTCCTCGATGTTGGAGACCTGCTTGTCGGCCTTCAACTCGGATTCCGTATAGGCGACGTCGACCTTATCCTTNTGTTTTTCGGCCTCGGCCTCGAATTCCTTGGCCAGCTGAACCGACCAGGAATTTCCGCTGAAATAGATATCGTAGCCGATGTCGAACTTGTCCTGTGCGACGGCAGGCACTGCCATGCCGGCCAAGGCAGAAGCGACGAGAAGCATTTTTCTGAAATTCACGGTGTTCCCCTTTCGAAAGCTGTCTACGCTAAGTCAAATGTTAGCTTGTACACTCAAGTAGTCAAGTTGGAATCTGACGGTGTGCACATTGAAGCCGCATCCGGGCGTTGCANTCATGCCGGAAGGCTATCAACCGCTTTCCGAACCCAGTCGAGCCGCTTTTCNGGAATGAGTCCGTAATTGTAGAANTTTATACCGTCAGCCNCGGCTTCGATCGCAGCAGCGGACCGGGCGGCAAGTTCTTCGGCAGAGGTGACTTCCGGGTAGAATACGCGATACCCGGCNCCGAGATATTTGTCCGGCCCNAGTGCCTCGCGCCCCTGCCGCATCAGCGCCGATACGGCNTCGGGCTCCATGAAATAGCAGCANAGGATCGCGCCGTCGCACACCTTGCCGACNGCTTCGAGATCNACGCCACCCTTCCAGCCGTCGGCCAGNTCGATCAGCACGATCTTCGTGNCCGCGTCCGCCTGCTCACGGATTTCGGCAATCAGGCTGGTCACAGGCTCGGTNCGCCACTCCAGGAAGGCGCGCAACGCCGGATGGGAATTGAAGGCATNATTGCCGGCGNCAGGAAAATCTGGGAACTGCTGCTCTGGCACTTCGCGCTCGCACATCTCGGCGATGAACTGGCTGACCGTCTCGCGCGCTTCATCCATCGGAACGCCNGCCTTCTTGCCGCGCGCCNTGCAGTGATCGCAGAAGCACAGGGAGAGCAGGAAATCATCTTCCTCGTTGAGGCCGACACCGTCTTTCTCGTGATGGAATTCATGCGCGAAGCCCATGAAATTCGGGCTTTCNAGNTCNAGCATGTNNGGCTTGTAGCTCGTCGTCACATCGCGAACGAGTGTCACNACATAATCGCGCGCAGCNGGGCTCGACGGGCANAGATTGTAATAGTTCGGATTGCCGAACGCGTTGCGNGTCACATGATCGGGATGCAGAAGCCCCAGACGCGTATTGTGCAGACATACAGTCCAGCATGACACCTTCATGCCGTGGCCCGCATCGCGTGCATCGACAAGCGCCTTGAGCATGTCGCCGCGCTCGATGAGGTTGTCTGCCAGCAACGGACGAATTTCCTTGCCCTCCCATAACGCGTCGTCGGGGCGAAAATAGACCGTGCCGTCCTGCGGGAAATAGGCCTTCTGCGACGGGCTGCGCGGCTGCAGGAAGCGGCCTGCATGATAGGATGTCGCGAGACTGATCGTGTTGAGACCGGCGCGTTCGGACAGATCCTCAAAGGTCCGATTGAGTCCCTGATCCTGAATGTCCCAGGGATAGGTCCACATGGAGAGATGCATGGTATCCTCGCGCTCGCAATAATGACTACTTGTACACTCATGTAGTCATAGAAGCCGGCCACGTGTCAAATGCCTTGGAGGCACAAACCTTCAGCGTGTTGTAGCCGGCTCTGGAACAACTTTGTCGTGCTCACGTTGGTAAAACTCTCCCTGAAGGCTGGCGACGAAAGAGAGAGCAAACGATCATGTCCGATATCTGGCAGTTCATAACGACCAACAGCGGTGGCATAAGCGTTGTCACCAATGTGATGATGCTGGCGATTTGGGTGCTCTATTTTCAACTCCTGCTGCACACCTATCGACATGGCATGCGTCCCAAGATCCTGATCAACCGGGCNGCCGGNTACACCCTCGATGCGCGCTGTGTCATCACCAACATGAGTTCGGAGAAAATCCACCTCGAATCNGTGCTGCTGGTCCTTAGAAACGACGAGGAAGAGCAGACCTTCGTNCTGACGGAGCANGCAGACAATGAGGCCGANGAGATGCCGCCNCAGGTCTGGTTCCAGGGACCTTTGGGCAGCGGTGAACTCATCGACATCGGAACCTATCGATCGCTTATCGACCGCGCTCTNGGACCCAATTCATCTGACCATCCACTTCGGGAACCGAGGCTGCGCAGCTTGAAGATAGCGGTCGTCGCCACCTATACGGCCGAGGATCAGATTATCGGCGCAGAGAGAACCTTCGACATCAAAGGCGACGACCGGCGCATGGCACCTCGCGCCTATTCGGCAGAGCAGATCCGCTCCGGCCGCAGACGCGCGGAAATCGAGCGCTTCATGCTGCGCTATGCCAAGGGCCAGGTGCGCGACGACGAACTCAGAAAACCTCTCTGAGGCGCCGAGGTCTCGAATGCTTCGAAAAGCCGCAACGGATCTGCCGGAATATTCACGCATACTGTCGATTGGGCTTCAGACGACCGCGAACAGAGAGGCGACGACATGAACGCCGAAAGAAACACCGACGAAGATCGCGACATGCGCCACAGCGATGTCGAGGAACTGACCCCGGACAGGGCCCATCAGGACACCGACAGACGACGCGCGCTGAAAATTCTGGCAGCCGCCTTCGTGCTGGCAGTTCTTTCATGGGGAGCCGCACAGATCTACTACCTCTACATGACGCCCTGAACGTTCGACCATCTCAGCTTCNGGCCGACGATAGCGTTTGACTATCTGGTTATAACCAGTAATNTNGTCGACCTGATCGGGAGGAGGAACTCGTGATGGATTTAAAACTCAGAACAATCTCGACATTGGCGCTGGCCACAGTCNTGGCGACGGCACTGTCGACTGCCCTCGCAGCGGCTGGCGATCGCAAGACGGATCGCCGGTTCGTCGGCACCTGGGACGGCTTCGCCGGCGTGCCGATCTACACCAAGCTCGTTTTCGACGACGCTGCCGGGAAGCTCACCTACTGCAACGTCCAGAGCTGCCGGAACGTCAACTGTTTCGACATGGCCTATACCGGCTCGCTGCAGTCGAAATTCGCCTATTCCGACGAGCTCCGGAGCTGGAAATTCGAGTGGGTCGACAAGGACCGCCTGCTGGGCGAGTTCACCAACAACGAGGGTGAAACGGCNTTNGCATGGTACGGNCCCGAAGATACGCCGCTCGAATCTCTGACCAAATAGAACTTTCCGGAGGCAATTGTGAGCCTCTCATGAATGAAGGCGGGCGCGATATCGGCGCCCGCCTTTACTCGTCATGACATGATCGCAGATCAGGCCCAGCCGGCAGTGGACTTGACCTCGAGATAGTCGTGCAGGCCCCATTCGCCATGTTCCCGGCCGTTGCCAGACTGCTTGTAGCCGCCAAAAGGCGCACGTGGATCCCAGGCCGCATCGTTGATCCAGATNGAGCCGACGCGAAGCTGGCGGGCGATCTTGCGCGCCTTGTCCTTGTCGGTGGTCTGGATGTAGCCCGACAGACCGTAGATTGTGTCGTTGGCGATCCGCACGGCATCCTCCTCGCTGTCGTAGGGGATGAGCGCGATCACCGGGCCGAAGATNTCCTCGCGCTCNATCGTCATNCCGGGGGTGACGTCGGCGAACACGGTCGGCTTGACGTAGTAGCCCTTCTCCAGACCATCCGGCAGGCCGGTACCGCCGGTGACCAGCGTGGCACCCTCGTCGATGCCGGACTGGATCAGCGNCTGGATGCGGTCGAACTGAAGCTTGTTGACTACCGGACCGAGCTTGACGTCGCTCATGGGATCGCCGACCGAATGGGCGTCTGCGGCTTCCTTGGCATACCGCTTGGCCTCTTCCATCTTCTCGGCCGGCACCAGCATGCGCGCAGGTGCGCGGCAGGCCTGGCCGCAATTGACGTAACAGGCATCGACCCCGTCCTTGACAGCCTTCTCGAGATCCGCGTCGCGCAGAATGATGTTGGCAGACTTGCCACCCAGTTCCTGTGCCACCCGCTTGACCGTCTCGGCNGCNGAGCGCGCCACTGCNATNCCCGCACGGGTCGAACCGGTGATCGAGACCATGTCGACATCCGGATGACGCGAGAGTTGTTCGCCCGCGCTCGGNCCNTGACCGGTGATGTGGTTGTAGACGCCCGCCGGGAAGCCTGCCTCGTCNATCANNTCGGCAAANAGGAGNGANGANAGCGGNGANAACTCCGAGGGNTTCGCNACCATCGTGCAGCCGGCAGCCAGCGCGGGCGCGGCCTTGACCACCAGCTGGTTCATCGGCCAGTTCCACGGCGTGATNANNGCGCAGACACCGACCGGCTCCAGCGAGATAAGCGTNTTGCCGCGAACCTCTTCCAGNTCGAGNCGNTCGAGCGCGTCGATCGCTGCCTCCAGATGCGCCTGCCCGACCCANGCNTGNGCNGCCTTGGAGAAATCGAGTGTGGTGCCCATTTCGCGCGTCATCAGTTCGGCGATNTCGTCGTAGCGCTCGTTGTAGAGNTCGAGAAGCCGACGCAGNAGCTTGAGNCGCTCNTCCTTGCTGGTCATCTGCCAGTCATCGAACGCGGCCTTGGCGGCNCTGACGGCTGCGTTGACNTCCGCCTCGTTCGCCATCGGGATCGATGCAATCACGCTCTCATCGGCCGGATTGATCAGCTCATGGACGTCTCCGCCCTGCGGCGCGACCCATTTGCCGCCGATGTAGAACTTGTCGATGTGTTTCATGGTCTGGCTCCCTGTTGTTCGCCGTCGNGGCCCGCTNNGCGGACCATTCTCAGTTCGTNTGNAGATCCTTGCGGCCGAANCGTTTGGCATCGGCGCGCACCTGCGCGTCCGCATCGGGGAGCGGATCNGGACCNACGAGCCTGAAGCTCACGGTCGTCACGGCGTTGTCGGCAAGNACTTGCGCGAGATCGCTNTCGACCCGGCCTTCCGGATCGCAGCCCGCCANCCGTGCAAACCGGATCGTCTGGATGTGCTGATAGATGTCCTTGCCCACCGACTGCCGGCAGGTTTCGAGCGCTTCCTCGAGTTGGGCGGCGCTGCGTTCCGGAACGGTCCCGNCCCACGTGTAGGCGAGGTAGCGGGCCTGAAGCTCCAGNGGNGGCAGATANGGGCCGATCTGACNCCACAGCCCCATGAAGGCGAGGCCCGGAAGTTCCGGATGAAANGTNTGATCNGCCAGTGTGATNGACTTNGCCGACANTTCNAGCGTTTCNNCCAGCTCNTNGGAGAGGAACGGCAGGTTCAGGTGATAGCCGGNGCCGAAGATGATNCCGTCNAANTCGGCNTCANGNCCGTCGCTGAAGANGACNNTGTTGCCCTCGATCCGNTNCGGCCANGGATANCAGGTGATCCGGTCCTCNGCGACGAGGTTGAGAAAGTTCTGGCTGCCCGTGGTGCCGGCGATCCGCACATCNTCATCCGGCTCGGGCGCACCGAACCAGGCGGGGTTGCCGCCATATTGCAGCACGAAGTCCTTGGTCGCTTTCGCCCAGTCGTCGGAACTGGCGGTTTCCTGCCAGAGCGCGCCGGCCCGGGTGAACCCGAAACTTTCGACAGGCGTACCGGCGATCAGCTTCGGCATCACGTAGCGCTGGCGCCGCATCGTGGTCGCAACCGACTGCGCGCCAAGCATGGCGAGGTCCTGCGCGATTTCGAGGGATGAGATGTTCCCGCCGGCAACGAGCACGCGTTTGCCGCGATAGAGCTCGGGATCCTTGTAGTCGAATGCGTGGATCGCGCCGAGTTCACCGGTAAAACTGTCAAGTCCGCGAACAGGCGGAATGGCAGGCTTGTTGTAAGCCCCACTCGCCACCACCACCCGGTCGAAGCGTTCTATCCGGCTTTCGCCGTCATGCTCGATGGTCAATACATAGCCGTCACCATCACGCTCAACGTTCGTCACCCGGGTCGACAGCTCAACCCGGTCGGCGATACCGAACTTATCCGCATAGGCGCGAAGATAGGCCGCGACCTGCTGATTGCGCGGGAATGTCTTGGTGCCCTCCGGATAGTCAAGATCGGAGAACCGCGTCACCATCCGGGCGGTGTTGGTGCGCATCAGCGGCCAGACACCGGATGACGGGTTGGTGTATTCCCACTGCCCGCCGATCTTGTCATGGGCTTCGAACAGTTTTGGCTCGAAACCCTGGCCAATAAGGTACCGTGCAGCGACGAGCCCGGCCGGCCCGCCGCCGATGATGGCGACATTCTTGTCCACGCGTGTGCCCTCCCGGATCTCGCGTATCGTTTAGTGGAAGTAGATGCCCCCGCAGACGTTCAGCGCCTGCCCCGTGACGAAGCTTGACAGGTCGGACGCGAAGAAGACCGCCGGGCCGACGATATCCTTGGGATCACCCAGACGCTTGAGTGCGGTGACTTCAGTCCAGTGGTCCATCGCCTCCTGAGAGCCGAGATTGTTCTTGCCCATCTCGGTGAGGATGATGCCGGGGCAGATCGCGTTCACCGTGATCCCGTCCATGCCGACTTCCTGGGAATAGACGCGTGTAAGCGTGATCGCGGTTGCCTTCGTGGCCGCATAATGGCCCTGCGTCGGCACACCCTGGCGGCCTGCAATCGACGCGATATTGATGATGCGGCCTGCCTTGCGTTCCCGCATTTGCGGAAGCACCGCATTGGTCACCAGCAGCACGCCCTTGGCATTCACATCGAAATGCGCGTCCCAGTCGGCTTCCGACAGGTTTTCGAGTGTCGTCGGCTTGAGGATGCCTGCATTGTTGACGAGCACATCGATGCCGCCGGATTTTTCGGTCGCGTCCGCCACCACCTGTTCGATCGCAGCCTTGTCGGTGACGTCGAGGTCGTAGCTCCAGCACTTGCGACCTGTCGCCTCGACTTCCGCCTTTACCTTGGCAAGCGCATCCGATTCCCGCGCAAGATCGCAGATGAAGATATCCGCGCCATGCTCGGCGAGGCCGACGGCAATCGCTGCGCCAATGCCGCGGCTCGCGCCGGTTACAAATGCGGTTTTTCCGTTGAGTTCCGTCATGGTCCTATTCCTTGACCGGCCATGTGTTCATGGCCTCCATCGTGTCGTCGAATGATTTGAGCGTTCCGTCGGAGCCGAGCCCCATCGCCACCTTGGCGGCGACGGCGGAGGCGAAGCGGGCGCTCTCGCGAATGTCCCAGCCCTTCGACAGCCCGACGATGATGCCGGCCGAGAAGCTGTCGCCGCAACCGGTCGTATCCACCACCTTGATGTCGTGGGCCGGCAGCGTGAAGGCGTCTCCCTCTTCNGGNTCGACNTANACCCCGTCNCCACCCATCGTCAGGATCGCNTTNTTNACGCCGTGGCTCTTGAAGTANCGNGCGACCTCGGCCGGATCGCTCACACCGGCCATCTCGGATGCTTCCTCGATCGANGGAATGAAGTAGTCGATATAGGGCAGAAGCGGCTTGACCAGTTCAACCGTCTCCGGGTTGGCCTGGATCAGGTCGAAGGTCGTCGTGCGGCCCGCTTCCTTTGCGGCCTTCATGAACTTGACGGAGGGTTCGCCGTCGAAGGATTCAAGCAGNCCCGTGCCGCCGACATGGACGATCTTGGCATCGAGCGCGCCGGCATAGTCCTTTTCGGTCANCGTGAAGGANCGCGCGGTGCCGGGCACATGNAGNGCGGGACGTTCGCCGTTGGGNCGCACCGGCAGGATCGTCGATGACGTCTGGTGCTTTTGGTCACGGGATACCATGTCGGTATTCATCCCATAGCGCTGCATCTTGGAGATCAGGAAGTCGCCCATGTCGTCGGTGCCGACGGTCGTCACCATCCGGGTCTTCAGGCCGAGGATGGCGCAATCCATCCCGGTCGCAGCNGCGGTGCCGGCAACGGTCATGCGGATTTCCTCGATGAAATCCACACGTCCGCCTTCGGGNATCTTNGTNACCGGCCGGCCGAGGATGTCGAGGACGGCAAAGCCGACCGAGCTTACGTCAAATGTCGTCATGTCGTGTGTTGTCCTTATTCGCCACGCTTGCGCAATCCGAAGGAAAGTCCGAGCACCAGGAACACCAGGACGCCGATGCCCACCTGCTGCCAGAAGAAGTTCCAGCCGATCAGCAGAAGTCCGTTTCGCATCACCGCAAGCAGAGCCACGCCGATCAGCGTGCCGACGACAGAGGGGCGCCGCTCGGCACTGATGGCCGTTCCGATGAAGGTCGCNCCGATGGCATCGAGCAGGAACGCGTCACCGGCCAGTGGCACATAGGACCGGACCGTGGACGACAGCAGGATACCCGTGACNCCCGATAGAACCGCGCAGGAGATGAAGACGATCGACATGTGAAACGGCACGCGGATACCGGAGAAGCGTGCGACGTCCGCCTGCGCTCCNAGCGCTGCGACGTANCGGCCGAAGACCGAGCGGTGCAACGCGAGATANACGCCGANGATGCAGACCACGAGTACGATCATCGGGGTCGGNATGCCCAGAAGCGANGTCCGCGCGATCGCATCGAAAGGNGCAGCATATTCTGCGCGCGTCAGGTAGATCGGCACGCCGCCCTGGGTCGAAAGCTGCTGGATCGATTTGCCGATGAAGAGCACGCCGAGCGTTGCCAGGAACGGGTTGATCTTGAGCTTGTTGATCAGGAAGGCGTTGAGCAGGCCGACGCAGAATGCCGCGCCCAACCCTCCCATCACCGCAAAGGCACCCATGTAGCCCGCCGCGATCATCATGATGAAGATCATTGACGAGAGGTCGATCGAAACACCGACGGACAGGTCGATACCGCCCGCGCCGATGACGATGGTCATGCCGAGCGCGACGATGGCAAGCAGCACCACCTTGTTGGAGATCAGGTTGAAGATGTTCTCGCCGGTCATGAAGCTCGGCGCCGCAAAGGAGAAGAAGATCACCACCGCGATGAAGGCTACAATCACCGCGTAGTTCGATGCNGCTTCAAGNGTGAAGCGGCTTTCGCGGACGGCNGTATCGGTCTGGTTTGTCATTGTTGCCTCCGTCAGTGGCTCTTGGCGAACGATGTCACGGTCACGACCAGCAGGATGAGTGCACCTTGCACACCGCTGACCCAGTAGGATGAAATNCCCAGGAGCTGGAAACCGTTGGCGAGGAAGCCGATGAACAGNGCCGCCAGCAGCGTTCCACCGATTGTCGGGATGAAGCGGCGTGAAAATACCGTACCCAGAAGNGCCGCAGCCAGGATCGGAAGNAGCATNAGCCCGGTACCCGGCGTGGAGGAAGACAGCCGCGAGACGATCAGGATGGACCCGACGCCGGCCATGAAACCGGAGAAGATGTAGGCACCGTAGATATAGGCACCGGTCNGGATACCTGCGGCCCGCGCGGCCTCGATATGACCACCGACGGCGTAGAGCCTCAGNCCGATGCGGCTGAAATGGACCGCCCAGATCANNAGCGACGANCCGATGATCAGGCACCAGGCGAGCGTCGAGATNCCGAGGAAGCGGCCGAAGGCCAGCACGTTCATCAGATCGGACTGCACGGGGACGACCGTGTTTTCGGTCAATGTCAGCTCCAGCCCCGCAGCGATGTTCATCACCGCCAGCGTTCCCAGAAGCGGCATGATCTTCAGCGACACGACGGCCAGACCGTTGAGGAAGCCGATCACCATGCCGGTCCCGATCGCTGACGGAATGGCGACCATGTTGCCGTAACCTTCGCGCATCATGACGGCATAGACGGCGGCGCAGAGGCCGGCATTGGCAGCGATCGAGAGATCGATGCCGCCCTTCTGGACGTCGGTGCCGGTTCCGATGAAGACCACCGTCATCGCGAAGGCGAGAAAGCCCAGGATGGTCGATTGCTCGACCACGTTGANGAGGTTGTAGCTCGACGTGAANCCGCGCGCAGTCAGCGCGAAATAGATCATGATGCCGGCGAAAGCCGCAAAGGCGCCAAGCCGGATCGCCAGCTTGGCGAAGACCTTGGAATTGAACCACCCGCGGTTGGCGGNAGCGGGTGCGTGCTCNACAGCCGTCATGCCCGTTTCCTTTCAGTTTCAGAGACGGCACCCGATGCGGCGGCGAGCAGCCGNTCCGCGTCGATCTCGCCGCGCTTGTATTCCGCGATGATCCGGCCNCGATAGATCACGAGNACACGGTCACACATCTCGGTGACCTCCTCGAGGTCGGAGGAGACGAACACCAGTCCCTTACCCTCCGAGGCCAGCCGGTTCATCAGATTGTAGATTTCCACCTTCGCGCCGACATCGACGGCCACAGTCGGTTCGTCGAGCAGATAGATCTCAGAATTGCAGCTCAGCCACTTGCCCACGACGACCTTCTGCTGGTTTCCGCCCGAGAGGTTCTTGACCAGCGTATGACGATCAGGCGTCTTGATGCCGAGTTCCTTGATCAGTCCGTCGATGACCGCAGCTTCCTTCTTGCGGTCGACGAAACCTCNCGTCGACANCTGGCCNAGNGAAGCNAGCGACATGTTCTCGCCNACGGAAAGTCCGGTCGCCACGCCATGCGCACGGCGGTCCTCCGGGATCTTGGCGACCCCGCTGTTGACCGCATCGACCGGCGAGCTGAACTTCTGCNTCTTNTCGTGCAGGATGATCTCGCCCGCATCGGGCTTGATCTGGCCNAACAGNGTNTTGAGAACNTCCTTGTCGCCCGAACCGAGAAGNCCGGTCAGACCGAGGATTTCNCCNGAGCGNATNTCGAAGGAGATATCCTCGAACGCACCGTCGACCGTCAGGTTCTTCACCGACATCACCGGCGCACCGATCTCGACGTCTCGGCGCGGATACATTTCGGACGTGTCGCGGTTCGTCATCATCTCGACGATCTTCTGGATGCCGACTTCCGAGGGGTCGACCACGCCGACATCGGTCCCGTTGCGAAGCACCGTGACGACATCGCAGATCTCGAGAATCTCGGACATGTAGTGGGAGATGAAGACGATCGCGAGACCGTCGGCCTTCAGGCGGCGCAGCACCGANAAGAGGCTCTCGACTTCCNTGCTGACGAGCGCGGCAGTCGGCTCGTCGAGCACCAGGATNTTTGCGTCGTGCGCCAGGGCACGGGTAATCTGGACGATCTTCTGTTGGGCCGTCGACAACTCGCTGATGAGCGTACGAGGATTGAGATCNAGTTCGAAATACTGCTGCAGCAGNTCNCTCGCGCGCCGGTTCATCTGGCGGTANTTGATGAATGGACCGACACGCGGCTCATTNCGCAGNAAGATCGCCTCCGCCACGGTCGCNGTCGGNACAAGCAGGCGATCCTGGTGAATGAAGTGAACGCCTTCCGCCTCGATCGCGGCAGGCGTGATCTGNTCGAGCCGCTTGCCGAAAACCGATACATCGCCACTGGTCCGGCGGTAAATTCCGGCCAGGATCTTGATGATGGTCGACTTGCCGGCGCCATTTTGTCCCACGACACCATGAATGGTGCCTGCCTCAACGATAAGATCGGCCTCATCAAGGGCCTTCACCGGCCCGAAGATCTTGTTGATCGAACGCATTTCGATGGCAGCAGCGGTCATCAAATCCTCCTCGCAGAGCATTGTTGTGGGTGGAGCCCCCCGAGGAAGGGGGGCTCCGAAACCGAGTGTAAGACACTCAGTCCTTCTTCGGGAGGAAGTCCTTGGCCGTCTCGGCCGCATTTTCCTTGGTGATCAGCACCGCCGGCACGAACGTGAACGGGGTCACCTCTTCGCCGCTGAGATACGCAGCAACGTTGTCGGCCGCGCTGCGTCCGATCTCGTAGGGCTGCTGCGCGACGACTGCGCCGGCCGGCGAGTCCGCGGTGGCAACCATCTCGACATATTCCGGGCTACCGTCGACGCCGTAGGTTTTGACACCCTTGCGGCGGGCGGCCTCGATTGCCTGGGTTGCGCCGATCATCGGAACATCCCAGCAAGCCCAGACCGATTTCAGGTCGCTGTCTTCACCATACTGGGTCAGGATGTCGGTGACATCCGAATAGGCCTGCTGAACGGTGTTCGGAATCACGTCGCGCAGTTCCGGCTCGATGATCTCGATGTTCGGGTAGGACTCGAGAACATATTTGAGCTGGTCGTAACGGATCTTGCAGACCGGCACCGAGTAGAAGCCGTTGAAGACGGCGACCTTGCCTTCGGCACCCATGTCATTGACCATCTGGAGAGCCAGCTGGGCGCCGATGGAATAGTTGTCCGAGGTGGTGTTGTTGATCGCGTGCGGGGTCGACGTATCCACGGTGAAGAGCGGAATGTCGGCCTGGCGGATGCGCTGCAGCCACGGATTGAGAACGTCCAGGTTGCCGAGCTGCTCGATGATGGCGTCCGGCTTCTGGGCAATCAGCGTCTGGATCTGGCTGATCTGCGTCTGGTCGTTACGACCGGCATCGAGCGCGATCACTTCGGCGCCGAGTTCCTTGAGACGGTCGACCTGGCCGCGATAGGCCATCAGGTCCCAATGGTGGTCGGTACCGATGACGGTCACGCCGACGGTTTTGCCTTCAAGCGGCTTGTCCTGCGCCATGGCGGGGAACGAAACTGCAAGCATGGTCGTGGCGAGTGCAAGAGCCTTGACCGTAGTGCGGCGAGAGAATTTTGACATATGATGCATGGTTTCCTCCTCTGGTGCATCGACATTCCGGCGTTGACTTTTTACGTGCTCCGGCGACACGACTTGACCGGTTGGTTCACCCCCCGTGCCCATAACCTGCCATCCGGCTGATGACGTTCTGGATTTCATCCTCACTGAGTAGCGGAGGTTCACCGAACGGCAGACAGCCGAGATACTGTTTGGCGAGCGTCTCGACCTCGACGGCCAGCCACATCGCCTTGCTGAGAGTGTTGCCCGTGGCGATCATCCCGTGATGACCGAGCAGGCAGGCGCTGCGGCCGTCCAGGGCCTTGAGCGCGCTATCCGAAAGTTCCTTGGTTCCGAAAGTGGCATAGGGTGCGCAGCGAATATCGGAACCACCGCATATCGCGATCATGTAATGCAGCGGCGGAATGGATTTTTCCATGATCGACAGCGTCGTCGCAGCCGTAGGATGGGCATGTACGATCGCGCCCACCTCGGGCTTTGCCTTCATGATGTCGAGGTGAAACTGCCATTCGGACGAGGGGCGGCGCCCTCCGTCGCGCCCTCCGTCGAACCCCATCCAGACAATGTCCTCGACCGTCATTTCGTTATACGGCAGCGATGTCGGCGTGATCAGCATTCCATCACCGTCGCGGACCGAGATATTGCCCGACGTGCCCTGGTTGATCCCGGAGCGATTCATCTCCAGACAGGCCGAGATGATCGCTTCGCGCTTTTCGATGGAAGTGGGTTTAGCCGATGTCATGTAGTTTCCGTTCTCAAAGCGCGGTGTAGCCGCCGTCGATCGCCACGATCGAACCGGTCATGTAGGTTGAGGCCTGCGAGGCCAGGAAGACGATGAGGGCGGCGACCTCCTCGGGTTCACCGCAACGCCCCATCGGGGTCATGTCGAGCCAGACATCGAAAAGCTCCGGCCGGGCGCGCATGCCGAGCGTCATATCTGTTGCAATGTAGCCGGGAGCCAGGGCGTTGACGCGAACACCGGTCTTGGCCCATTCGACAGCAAGCGCCTTGGTCAGCTGATGGATCGCGCCCTTGGACACCATGTAGCTCGAGGCGAACTGCGGACGGTTGATGATGCTGCCCGACATGGAGCCCATGTTGATGATGGAACCGCGGCCCGCCTCGACCATCTGCGCACCGAAGGCGCGGCAGCAATAAAAGGTGCCGTTGACGTTCACATCCATCACCAGCTGCCAGTCCGCATCAGAAATTTCGGTGGCGCTATGAAGCCGGGCGATGCCCGCTGAATTGAGAAGAATATCCGGCGTGCCGCTACGAGCCTTGATGCTCTCGGAAACGGCGTTGACAGCCTGGGGATCTGTGACGTCGAGAAGGGCGGTACCGACACCATAGCCGGCCGAAGACAATTCGGTTGCTGCTGTGTCCAACGCCTCTGAATTGAAATCGAGCAGTTCGAGTTTCGCGCCGCACTGACCAAGCGCCCGGGCAGCCTCCAGGCCGATCCCGCTCGCGCCGCCGGTGATAACGGCAAGCTTTCCGGTCAGATCGTTTGCATTTCTGTAGTCCAAGCGAACTCCCTCGCCGGCCGCGGCACATCAGGCCGTCCGACGTTAAAGCACCCTCTTCGGGGTCATTTTTACCGGGGAGATCTCCTCCTCCCTGTCATGCACGATGACCGGCAAAGGCGGCGATGTCAATCTGGTTATAACCACAAATGAAATTTTTTTGGGAATAACCAGAATAGGTGCATCACGGAGGTGGAGGCCGCCACCACTCCGAAAGATACAAGATGTTGATTTGGCCTAGTTTTTGAATGTACCAGTCGAAACGTGAATGCGCGCGACTGCCGAATTATAGAATGCCCGATAATATTCCAGGGGGGCATCCTGACCATCATATGCAATGGATTCGATGGAAATGAGTGGATGCTCGGTGCTCACTTCCAGCCGTTCAGCGACCGTCTTGTCCGGCATGGCGGCAGTGAACCATCGCTCGGCACGACGGGAGACGAGCCCGTATCGTTCTTTGAGTATCTGGAAAATCGACTGGTCCGTGATGTCGAGCTTCTCCATGTCCGGCACCTTGTGACCCGGAAGCGAGATCAGCGTGTGCGTGATCGGCTGTCCGTCGGACTTGTAGATGCGCCCCACCCGCACGACCGTTCCACCAGGCGGCAGACTGAACACCCGCGCCTCGTCCTCATCCGGCTCGACACGGCGGAACTCGAAGGCCACGGAAGTCACCTTGTGCCCACGGGCCTCGAGGTCTGAATGCACGGACACGTTGGAGGTGAGGAAGTTGGTTTCCATCACGGGCTTGGCGACGAAAATTCCGCGTCGCGGCACCTTCATGAGCAGCCCTTCGTCCGCCAGACTGCCGAGCGCAGCACGCACCACCGGCCGGGATACGTTGAAAATCTCGCATAGCGCCTGCTCCGAGGGCAGCCGCGCATCGGGCTTGAGAACATCCTTGCCGATCTTCTCCGAGAGCGCGTTCTTCAGCTGCACCCACAGCGGCGTGGCACTGTCACGATCGAGAGCGCCGTCATCGGCAATTTCGCGCAGGACCATGACATTGGAGCTGTCGTCCTCGACATTTCGCGGTCGCCCCCGACCCCGACGCTCTTCTTGTGCAATCGCCACCCTGTCTCTCCCGAAATCCTGTCCCGCCGCTGTGGCTCGGGCAAATTATTGATAGTTCTTATACATACGTCACAGCAGATCAACTATCGGCGGTTGTGAATAACCAGAATTACCTTGTTCCTCCCGCAAGCCGTGCAGCCTCGGGCAGCGCCCGAAGACGCATCATTGCCAGTACTCCGACGACAGGGCCTGGGATGAGGACCAGAAAAGCCCACTTCCAGCCACCCAACCAGTCTGCAATGACAGGCACCAGCCAAATGGTCGCCGCCGTCAGAGCGAACCCGATGCCGAGTTGCAGCGCGAGTGCGGTGCCTACGAAATTCCGGTCCGCAAGTTCCGTGACTGCTGCCGAAAACTGGGCGCTGTCGCCGATGATGGAAATACCCCAGACAATGCCGATCAGCGCCAAGAGCCAACCCGGTCCGTCGAAAGCAAAACCGATCAGCATCGCGCAGACGCCGGACACCACCATCATGCCAGCCGTGGTCAGGCACCGCCCGATCCTGTCTGAAAGCCAGCCGCCGAGCAGGCATCCGACGACCCCGGAGGCGACGACCACGAAACTCAACATCGAGGCGGAGCCGAAGGGGAACGGCGCCAGTCCAGCCTCCGCAGCACTGGCGAAAGCGAGAATCCAGGCCCACATGGCGTAAAGCTCCCACATGTGACCGAAATANCCGAGATTGGTGAGAAACAGGCCGCGCGAGGTAAAGACCTTCAACGACTGGCGCGGATCGAAGGTGGCCCGGCCGAAGGCATGCGGCCCCTCTCGGACAGCCAACGCAAAAAGAAGCGTGCCCACGAGCGTGGTCGCTGTCGTCAGCATAACCACCGCGCGCCAGTCGAGACCGTCGGTGACGGCGCGAAAGAGATGCGGCATGGANGAACCCAGCGTCAACGCGCCGATCAGAAACCCGAGCGCCAGTCCCCGNCCCTTGACGAACCATGTCGCCATCAGCTTGAGCGCCGGCGGATAGACNCCGGCAAGTGCNATGCCTGTGACGAACCGGGCGGCGATCGCCAATTCNGGCCCGGGCTGTAACAAAAGCGAGGCATTGGCGAGCGCCGCNACCGCGCTCGAGATCGCCATCAGCCGGTTCATCCGNACGAGATCCGGCAGATTGACGAGGGAAGCNCCGACCGCACCCAGCACGAAGCCCAGCTGCACGGCATTGGTGAGCCAGGCNGCCTGCGAGGTCGANAGCGACCATGTGACGATGAGTTCGGGGACGATCGCGGTTGCCGAGAACCAGGTGGTGAGCACACCCACCACACCGACGCAGATCAGTGTCAGCGCCTTCCACCGTCCCTCGGCAGCCATCGTCCCCGTCACATCAAAGACCTTCCAGCGGCATCGTATAGGTAGTTGCNGTTCCCTCGACGCAAATGTCGCCNNCGCTNTCGGTCACCGACACCTTGAGCTGGCAGATCGGNTTGTCCGGACGCACCGTCTCGACCTCGACCCGGCCGGTGATCGTCTCGCCGACGCCGACAGCCTTCTTGAAATTGAGATTGGTATTGAGAAACACGGTACCCGGCCCCGGCAGATCTTCGGCAACGACGGCATTGAGAATACCCGTGGTCACGCCGCCCTGAACGATAAGCTTNCCNAAAGCGGTCTTTTTCGCAAGCGCCTCGTCGTAATGGACCGGNTTTCGGTCGCCGGTCATTTCGGTAAAGGCGTGGATGTCNTCCATCCTGGTCGTGCGGCTGCGTTCGGCGCTCGCACCCTGCTCCGGGCGTCCCTTGATGGTNCCGNCCCAACCGTCCTTGACGTCACTCATGCATTCTCTCCTTGGTCTTGTCGTTGAAATGCGGGCAGCACGCGGCCGCCGATATTGGTTGGTTTCAGCTCCAGCCGGTCGCCGACGACGGGGTCTTTGTCACCTGGAAGAATGTGCGAAAGCATGGTTGGCCCTTCATCGAGCTCCACAAGGCCGACGACATAGGGGGCGACCGGCGCCCACCCCGGATGACCCGGCTTACGCACGACCGAAAACGACTTCAGCCGCCCAAGCCCGCTCGCCTCTTCCCAGCTAAGCTTCTCGCTCCAGCAATGGGGACAGATCTCGCGCGGATAGAAGATCGCTTTCGTNCAATCCTCGCAGCGCTGGATCATCAGCCGTCCCTCGCTAGCTGCCTTCCAGAACGGCTTCGTCAGTTCAATCTCGGTCGGACCGGGAANCTTGAGGTCTGCAANTTCGCTCATTCGTCCGCTCCCAGCACCAGGGCCACCGCCTCGCTCATTGTCGCGCCGTTTCCGGTCACAAGAGCCANGCGCGGATTGNTGATCTGCCGGCCTTCCGCGCTNCCGCGNAACTGGTGCACGGCCTCCACGACATGGGTCATGCCGCCCGCGAGATCCGGCTGTCCGTAGCCGATCTGCCCGCCATGGGTGTTGAGCGGCATGTCGCCCTCGGGGCTGAAATCATGCGCACGCATGAAACGCCCGAAACCGCCCGGCTCGCAGAGCCCAGCATCTTCGATCGTGGCTGCGACCATGATCGTGTAGCAGTCGTAGAGGGACAGCAGGCTCATCTCCTGCGCGCTGACTCCGGCCTGCGCGAAAGCCCGTTCCATCGACGGTTTGAGCGGTCCCGAAGTGAGGCTCGGCGCCTGACTGACGGCCCGATGCGTGACCTTTTCCCCGGCACCGAGCAGATGCACGGCGCGCGATCCCAGTTCCTTCGCACGCCTGGCCGAGGTGACGATCACCGCTTCCGCGCCGGCCACCGGCATGACGATCTCATAGAGATGCAGCGGCGAGGCGATGATCGGTGAATTGAGCACATCCTCGACGCTCGCCGGCTTGCCGTGAAAGATCGCGTTCGGATTGCNTTGCGCGTTNGCCCGCGCCCAATGGGCAATCAAAGCNAAATCCTCGGCGGTCGTGCCGTATTTCGCCATGTGCGCCTGCATNAGAAGCGCNTAGGAAATATTGGCGCCNGACGCCCCGAATGGCACGTCGAATTCGCGAATGGGATTGCGGTTGGGGCTGCGCGGCGCTTCCGGATTGCGATGATTGCCGAGCACGCAGAGCACCGTCTCGCACATCTCCGCCGAGATCGCAGCAGCAGCGCGCCAGATCATGCCGGGCCCGGACGCGCCCCCCAGATCCACCACATTCGCCATCACCGGCTGAAGACCGAGATACTCCGAGACCGTGGCCGGCACATGCTGCGGCGTCTCGCCCACCTGCGGGCCGACAAGCAGACCGTCGATCGCGTCCTTCTCGAGACCGGCATCGGCAATCGCCCGGGCGCTGACGCGCGCNAGCATGCCGAGCGTCGTCTCGCCTTCGGTCTGGCGCACGGGTTTCAGGGACGCGGCACCAATCAGCGCCGCCTTTGACCTCGTCACAATGCTGCTCCTTCGCTGAGCCGGGCGTATTCGTTGAGACAATCGGGATTGGCGAGCGAGGCCTTGTTCTTGACCTCCAGCCCGGAAATCATCGCCTTGCAGGCACCTTCCACCCGCTTGCCGTTGATCGTGTACGGAATGTCCGAAACCATGTAGATCGCCGCCGGCACGTGGCGGGGCGAGCATTCCTTGCGCAACATGGTGCGGATCGAACTAGCGAGTTCCGGCGTGGCCTGACGTCCCTCACCCATTTTCAGGCAGAGGACGATTTCCTCGTCATTGTCCACGGGTCGGCCGAAGGTGATGCAATCCTCAATATCAGCGAATTGTTCGCAGACATTGTAGATATCCGCCGTGCCGATACGCACGCCGCCCGGATTGAGCGTGAAGTCGGAACGTCCGTGAATGACGGCACTGCCGTCGGCGTTGAGCGTCGCGCGGTCGCCGTGGGTCCAGATCTCCGCACGATCCGCGAAATAGGTCTGACGGTAGCGCTCGTCACCGCCCTCCCCCCAGAATGTCAGAGGCATGGCGGGGAAGGGTTCGGTGCAGACGAGCTCTCCGGCGCGACCGATCACCGGCGCCCCGCGCTCATCGAGCACGTTGACCGCAAGCCCGAGGGCACGCGTGGTCAGCATGCCGCGACGCACCGGATGCAGCGGCGAGCCGATAAGGAAGCAGCCGAGGATTTCCGTGCCACCCGAAATCGACGCGAAGCCGAGATCCGGTTTGATCGCCTCATACATCCAGTCGTACTGGTGCGGTGCAACCGGGCTCCCCGCCGACATCAGCCAGCGCAGCGAGGAGACATCGGCCTCCCGTCCCGGCGCGAAACCGTTGTCGCCGAGCGTGGCGAGATATTTCGGCGAAATCCCGAGATGCGTGAGCCCTTCGGCTTCGACCATCCGCCAGAGCGGACCGCAGTCCAAACCATCGGAGGTCTTGAGAATCGGCGCCCCGTCGTAAAGCGCGATCGTCGCATCGCAGGCCAGCGCCGAGACCATCCAGTGATACATCATCCAGGCGGAATTCGAATACCACATCAGCCGGTCGCCGGGGCGCACATCGCCGTGCAGCATATGCTCCTTGACGTGCTGCAGCAGCACGCCGCCGGCGCGATGCACGATTGCCTTCGGCTTTCCGGTCGTCCCCGACGTATAGAGAATGTAGACCGGGTCATTGAAACCGACGCGGGTGAACTCCAGTGGCCCGGCGCTGCCGAAATCGGCATAGGCGGTCATGGGCGTGGACGCTGCGAAAGAGCCCTCGCCGATCACGATGATCTGCTCCAGGCCCTCGAGTCGGCTCGTCACGTCCGACAGCCGCTCCGATATATCCAGCGCCTTGCCGCCATATCTGATGTTCGGCTGAACGAAGAGAACCTTGGGCTGCACTTGGCCGATACGGTCGCTGATTGCGGCTCCGCCGAAATCGGGCGAACAGGAAGTCCAGGCAGCGCCCACGGCTGCTGTGGCAAGAAGGGTGACGAGACACTCGATCCGGTTTGGCAGGACGGCGGCTACCCGGTCGCCGGGTTTCACGCCTGCGGCCCGCAGGCCGTTGGCGACGCGGGCAGTTTCCGCACGCAGCTGGTCGGCGGTCATCTGCCGCCGGCCACCGGCCTCGTCACCCTCGATCACGACGACATCGTCGCCGCGACGCTTCAAGAGGTTTTCGGCCAGATTGATCTTTGCGTCAGGAAAGAACCGCGCGCCGGTCATCCAGTGGGCGGGATCGGGGACGAAGGCGATACTGCCCTTTTCTCCGATGACGCCTGCGAAATCCCATAGCCTGGACCAGAAGCCCTCGATATCGGAAATCGACCAGCGATACAGGCCGTCATAGTCGGCAGGATCGAAGCCCGCCTCCCGCGCAAACCGTGATAGTGCGGATTGCTCCGCCATGGCCGCCTCAGGCGTCCACATGACCTGTGTCACGCTAGTCCTCCCAAAAATCAGGCCGCACCTCTCCACGGGCCCTTTTAAACGAACGTTATTTTGGGTATAACCAAAAGTCAATATTGGTTGTTACAAGAAATCAACCGGGAGGAATTCCGCAGTGGACGACATCTTCATCGTGGGCGCACGGCGCTCTGCAATCGGCAGCCTCGAGGGCGCGCTTTCACCCCTCTCAGCTGCTGAAATCGGCGCTCAGGTAATTGCCGGCGTGCTCGAAGACACGAAGGTCGATCCGGGCGCCATCGATGAAGTGATCATCGGCCAGGTGCTGCAGGGAGGAGCGGGCCAGAACCCGGCGCGGCAGGCGGCTATGCACGCCGGAATTCCCGTCAACGTGCCCGCCATGACGATCAACAAGGTCTGCGGAGCGGGTCAGAAATCGATCCATCTTGCGGCACAGGCCATCAAGGCCGGCGATGCCGGCCTCGTGCTGGCCGGCGGTCAGGATTCGATGAGCCGCGCGCCCCACATCATCCCCAAGGCGCGCTCAGGCCAGAAAATGGGCGACGCCGCCGTCAAGGATATGATGATCCTCGACGGTTTGTGGGATGCGTTCCACGACATCCACATGGGCAACACGGTCGAGACGCTCGCGCGCCGGTACCAGATCACCCGCGAAGATCAGGATCGCTTCGCACTTCACTCCCAGGAGAAGGCACGCGCCGCGCAGGAGGCGGATGTCTTCGCCGACGAGATCGTCGCCGTCACCATAGCTGGCCGGAAGGGCGACACGGTCTTCGATCGCGACGAACATCCGCGCCAGACCACGCTGGAGAAGCTCTCATCCATGCGGCCGGCTTTCGAGGAAGATGGAACCATCACCGCGGGCAATGCCTCAGGCATCAACGACGGCGCCTCCGCCGTGCTCGTTGCAAGCGGCCGTCGCGTGAAAGAACTCAATCTCACGCCTATTGCGCGGATCGCCTCCTATGCAAGTTTCGCGATGGAGCCGATGAACATGGGCCTCGGCCCGGTCGGCGCATCGCAAAAGGCCTTGCAGAAAGCGGGATGGAGCGTCGACGATCTCGACGTCATCGAGGTAAATGAGGCCTTCGCAGCCCAGTCGCTCGCCGTGCAGAAGGAGATGGGCTGGGACCCGGACAAGTGCAATCCGAACGGCGGCGCAATCGCCCTTGGCCATCCGCTCGCCGCGTCCGGAAACCGCATCGTCGTCACGCTGGTTCACGAACTCAAGCGGCGCGGCAAGGGAAAGGGCTTGGCCACCCTGTGCATCGGCGGCGGCATGGGTGTGGCGATCTGCGTGGAAGCGGTGTGACTTATTTGCGGGACGCGTAATCCATCGCGTCTTCAAGATGGGCCTTCATGGCGGAAGCCGCACCGACTTCGTCGCCCTTCTCGACGCAATCGAGAATGCGCGTATGGCCTTCAAGCGCTTTCTTCAGGCCCTCACGCGTTGCCAGGGTGACCTGACGTTCCGAGCCCGTCGCGGTCATGACGAAATGGACGAGGCTGTCGATCAGGGAATTGCCTGTGCTCTCGCCGAGAATGCGGTGGAAATCCGCGTCCGCCTTGATCGCCATTTGCGGGTCGTCGATATTGGCGGCCAGTTCATCGACACTGGCTCGCAGCTTTTTGACATGCTCGGCATCGATCATTCTTGCCGCCAGCCCCGCGAGATTGGGCTCGAACAGCATTCTGAGTTCGAATACCTTGCCGACATTATCCCCGTTGCCGCCGACCCAGGTCTCCAGCATGTGCAGTTCGCGCTCGGCACGGGAGCGCACGAACGCGCCGCGTCCGGCATGGACCTCGATGTAGCCCTCGCGTTCGAGCGCTCTCAACGCCTCGCGGAGGCTGATCCGGCTGATCCCGAACTGCTGGCACATGGTCCGCTCGCTCGGCAGCTTTTCGCCGGGCGGCAGGCCCTTCGCCTCGATCATCGTGCGGATCTGATTGGCGACGTCCTGCCAGATCGACCGGCGCTCGATGGTGGCGAATAGGTCGCTCATGTCTCCGGTCCCTCTCTCGCGATTCCCTTTGGGAGCTTCTGATGAATGTCGGGATAGGCCGAACGGGCGATCTTTTCAACGAAGACCAAGGCAGAGTGCTGCGCCGGCGCGTGGCTGAGCGTACTCGTCGGCACATTGCTGGTCAGCACATTCGGGTTGCCGTGCAGATCACGCGAGCCTTTGCCGCTCCGTCCCTCCGGGTTATACCAGGCCCCGGTGGCCAGCGCTATCACCCCGGCCATCACGTTCTCGCTGAGCGACGCGGTAGCCAGGCACTCGCCGCGCTCGTTCCAGATGCGCACCTCATCCCCATCGCCGATTCCGCGCTCGGCGGCATCCTCCGGGTTGATACGCACGGGCTCTCGCCCCTTGATCTTCGAACGCTTGGACACGCCCACGCCGTCGAGCTGGCCATGAAGACGGCTCGACGGTTGTGGCGAAACCATATGCAGTTGCGCAACCTCGGCGCTCCCCAGCCATTCGCGCGGCTCAACCCAGCGCGGATGCGGATGGACGTCCTCGTGAGGCGAATCCGCGATGAAACGCGACCAGATCTCGATCTTGCCGGACGGGGTTTTCAGCGGGTTGGCTTTCGGGTCGCTGCGGAAATCCTCGAACAAGGTGTAGGCGCGTTTGGGAGCGGGCAGTTCGGCGAAACCCTTGTCCCAGAACGCCGCAAAGTTCGGAAGAACCGCCCCGAGCGTGTGAAGTGCCCGCTGCCGGTAGTCTTAGTAGATATGCTCGAGCCAACCCATCTCGTCGCGGCCCTCGGCATAGCCCTCCAGGGTACCGAACCTGTCGGCGAGTCCCGAGAAGATATCGAATTCGGAGCGCGCTTGGCCCAGTGGCTCGATTTGCTTGCTCATGGCGGCAGTAAAGCGGTCGGTGGGAGATCCCGAGATGTCGTTCCGCTCGAAAGCGGTCGTTGCCGGCAGTACGATGTCGGCGTGCCGGGCGGTCGCCGTCCACCATATTTCGTTGACGATCACGGTGCGCGGCTGGCGGAAGGCCTCGACCAGACGGTTGAGATCCTGATGGTGATGAAACGGATTGCCGCCCGCCCACCAGACGATATCGATGTCCGGATAGGTGATTTCCTCCCCGTCGAAATGGATTCTGCCGCCAGGGTCGAGCAGCATGTCCGCCACCCGAGCGACGGGTATGAAGCGCCCCAGTGGATTGGGCCCCGACTTGAAGCCCGGTGAAGAGATTACAGGTCGCGGATCGCCGCGATTGCCCATCGAGCCGTAACCGAACGAAACACCCCGGCCGGGAAGCCCGATCTCACCCAGCATGGCTGCGAGTGTGATGAGCATCCACAGGGGCTGCTCGCCGTTTTCCTGGCGTTGCAGCGACCAGGACGCAGTCAGGAACACCGGATTGTCGGAGAGCTTCTGGGCCAGTTTGCGAATGGTGCCGGCGGGAATTCCGGTGATGCCGGACGCCCAGTCGGCATCCTTGCGCACACCGTCCGTCTTCCCCGTCAGATAGGGTTCAAAAGCTCCGTATCCGGTGCAATACCGCTCGAGAAAACCATGATCGACCCGGCAGGTTCTGACGATTTCATGGGCCAGCGCGAGCATCAGCGCGGTGTCGGTTCCGGGACAGATCTGCAGCCACTCATGCGGCGGCAACTGTTCACCGGAATCATGAACCGGACTGACGCAGATGATCTCGATGCCGCGTCGACCTGCCTCCGTCAGCCAGTCGGCGGTGGCGTGATTGCCGAGGCCGCCGGCGGCGATCTGTGCATTGGACAGGTTGATGCCGCCGAAGAAGACGATCACCCGCGCGTTGTCGAGGATTGCCGGCCACTCGGTCGTCTCGCCGCCGAAGAGAATGCGATTGTCGCCCACCACATGCGGACAGATGATCTGTCCCGCCGCGAAGGAGTAGGTTTGCTTCTGGTCGACAAAACCGCCGATGGTGTTGAGGAAACGCTTGAGATGGGTGGCGGCGTGATGGAAGCGTCCGGCCGATCCCCAGCCGTAGGAGCCGGCAAAAATTCCCTCGTTGCCCTTTTCGGCAATGGTCGTCTTGAGTTCCCGCTCGAGACGATCGTAGGCGGTCTGCCAATCGACCTCGATGAACTCGCCCTCGCCCCGGTTGGCGCGGTCACCTTCGAGCCATTCCTTGCGTATGGCGGGCTTGAGCACGCGCGTCGGCGCATGGATTGCTTCCGGCAGGCCGCCGATCAGAGGCGAGGGATTCCGGTCGCGGACAAACGGATTGGTGGCCTCGACCCGTCCCGCCTTGGCGGTGACATGTGTGAAGCCCCAGTGGGTCGCCGAAACATCGGCCATTCAGTTCTCTCCCCGCCCGCGGGCGTTTGTTCAGCGCCGGCATNCTCCCGGCAGGCTCAAACGGGTGATTGCCGGGTTGTTACACGAGGGAAAGTGTAGGGGGAGAAGNTTCCGGCCGGAAGTCANGGACGCCTCCAAACATGTCGACCGCAAGAAAATTCCTCCCCCTCGCGCGGCTAGGCCGCNGCGTTCTTNGTCGTGCCCTCGAACACCTCGTAAGGNGTTTCGGTCGGCCATTTCGGCCAGAGCGGNACGAACATGATGCCACCGATCACNAGAAGCCGAAGCGTCTTGTCTCCNGTGTTGTGAACGCGGTGGGTTTCGTTCGGACGCTGCAGCGANCAGCCGCCGGCGACAAGCGGATAGCGCTCACCNTCCAGNTCCAACTCNCCCTCCCCGTCGAGNACGTAATANGTTTCCTCGCAATTGTGCCGGTGCATCGGCGAGGCGTTGCCGGGATCGATCTCGACGAGTCCCATGCAGAGTGTCTGCGCACCNAGCCCGGTTTCCGGATAGACGAGCTTGAGGTCACGGACGCCGCCGCCTTCCTGCTGCATCGGCGCACCATCGAGGATCTGCTCCGGCGTGATGGTGACGATCTTCTTGGGCTGTTCGGACGTGGTCATGCGNTTTCCTCTTGCTGACGCTGATTCTAGATGGCCCGGGCACGCTGCCCGTGAATGGGACCGATAAATCTGCAAATCGCCTTGGCACGCGAAGGTCGCGGGCAATGCGCCTTTCATCCGGCGTCACGACGATTCTCCAACGATCCCATCGAGTTCCTCCCCAGCACCAATCAAACATTGGATAGCTGGTATGACCAGCAGATAGCTTGACATCTGCCCTATTGTCAAGCACAACGAGCGCAAGCCTGGCGGTCGGGAGGACGACTGCCGGAGCGACAGGCCCCATCGCCGCAGGCATGGGGTTCAATGAAAGCCTGGGCCATCGATAGAGCCCGATGGCAGAGTGACTGGGAGGATGATCCTTGAAGATCACCCGTGTGCGTTTCGTCCTGTGCGGCTACGAACTTCCGACGCCGATACCGCTGTCCTGCGGAGAGCTGACCCATCGCAACTTCGGCCTCGTTCTGGTCGAGACGGACGCAGGCGTGACCGGCATCGGCGAAACCTCGGTGAACTTTCCGCCTTGGTGCATCCACGAGCGCCGCGCCACAATTGAAGANGGCCTGCAAAGCCTTCTGGTAGGCGAGAACCCGCTCGACGTCGCCCGCCTCAACAAGAAGATGGTTGATGCCACCCGGTCCTTCACCCGGATGTGGGCCGAAGGAGCCATCGCTCAGGCGATCTCGGGAATCGACATCGCGCTGTGGGATATTGCGGGCAAGGAATATGGCGTGCCGGTCTGGCAGTTGCTCGGCGGCAAGTATCGCGANGAGATCCTCTGTTATGCCGTCGGCTTCAACGCGGCCGATCCGGGCAAAGGCGCGCTCGAGATGCGTGAGCGCGGCTACACCCATGGCAAGATGCGTATCGGCTTCGACGATGCNGCCGATATCGCNAAGGCNCGCGGAATGCGCGAGGCCGTCGGCGNCGATTTCGCCATGATGATCGATGCCAACCAGGCTTTCGACCTTCCCCGCGCGCNCCGGGTGATGAAGGCGCTGCGCGACCTCGATCTCTATTGGCTTGAGGAGCCCCTCCTCAACGACGACTTTGATGGATATGCGGCGCTCCGCGCCGAATTTCCCGAAATCCCTCTGGCTTGGGGCGAGAATGCCTTCAGCCTCGGTAATTACCACACCATGCTGGACANCCACCTCGTGGATGTCGTCATGCCGGACCCGTGCCGGTCGGGCGGACTGACCACGGCTGTCCGCATGGCGGAAACCGCGGCAAACCACGGCATAGCCATGTCCCCCCACCATTATGGCTCTGATCTCGGGTTTGTCGCGGCCCTCCATTTGGCGGCAAGCCAGCCCAACTTCTCCATCATGCTGCGCGACGAGGCGCCTGTCCCCCTGCGCGGCGACATTCTGAACGAATCGCTCCGCGTGGAAAATNGCACCATCTCCGTGCCCACCACGCCCGGCCTCGGTATCGACCTCAATCACGATGTCGTCGAAGCCTCGACGATCCGACTCTGAACCACGCATACGGAGAAGCGACAATGAACGCGCATCCCGCCGACCTTCTGGTCCATCACCCTGAAAAGCAGCTCTCCGCCAAGGCAGCAGCCTTCGCCGCGAAGAAGAAACAGCTCTACATCGGCGGCAAATTCACCGATGCATCCGACGGAGGCACCTTCACATCCGAGGACCCTGCTACCGGAAAGACGATCTGCGAATTCGCCGAGGCCACGCGCGAGGAGGTCGATCGAGCCGTACGTGCGGCCGACGAAGCCTTCGAGAACCACTGGCGCGACATGGCGCCCGCCGGTCGCTCGGCACTGCTCCACAAGCTCGCCGACCTGATCATGGAGAATGTCGACGAACTGGCAGAACTCGAAAGCCTCGACGCCGGCAAGCCGGTTGCCGTCGCGCGCGCGCTCGATATTCCGTTTACCGCCGAAATCCTGCGCTACTATGCGGGCTGGGCGACGAAACTGTCTGGAAAGACGTTCAATCTCTCGCTCCAGGGTGATCCCTACCACGCCTATACGCTGCGCGAGCCGCTCGGTGTGGTCGCCGGCATCATCCCGTGGAACTTTCCGTTCTCGCAGGCCGGCTTCAAGATCGGCCCAGCACTCGCCGCGGGCTGCACCATGCTGCTCAAGCCGGCAGAGCAGACCCCGCTGACGGCTGTCCGTCTCGCCGAACTGATCGACGAGGCCGGCTTCCCCGCAGGCGTCGTCAACGTCATTACCGGCCACGGACGCACCTCGGGCGCCGCGATCACGGAACACTCAGGCGTGCGGAAAGTCTCGTTCACCGGTTCCACCGAAGTGGGCAAGATCCTTCTCAAGGCGGCATCCGGCAACCTCAAGCGCCTGACGCTCGAACTCGGCGGCAAATCGCCCAACATCATCTTCGCCGACGCCGACATGGAGAAGGCCATTCCGGCCGCCGCCGGCGCGATCTTCGGCAACACCGGCCAAGTGTGCAATGCGGGCTCGCGGCTTTATGTCCAGCGCTCCGCGTTCGACAAGGTCGTCTCAGGCATCGTCGATCACGCCAGGAAGCTCAAGCTCGGCGCGGGTCTCAACGAGGGGACCGAACTCGGCCCGCTGATCTCGAAAGTCCAGCGCGACCGCGTCGCCGCTTACGTCGAGGCGGGGCGCAAGGATGGTGCCGACATTGCAACGGGCGGCAACGCCCCGGGCGAGGCCGGATACTTTTTCGAGCCGACCGTCTTGCTTGGCACCACGCCCTCGATGAGCGTACAGACCGAGGAGATTTTCGGGCCCGTTCTCTGCGCCATGCCGTTCGACGATTTGGCCGATATCGAGCCGGTCGCCGACCACGCGCAATATGGTCTCGCGGCCAGCATCTGGACGCGCGACCTGTCGACCGCACACCGGCTGGGCCGCCGGGTCGCCGCCGGCGCGGTGTGGATCAACTGTTTCGGCGTCTTCGATCCCAATCTTCCTTTCGGCGGCTACAAGGAAAGCGGCTGGGGTCGGGAGATGGGACAGGAAGGTGTCGAGGCCTTTACGGAAGTCAAGTCGGTGACCGTGCGGCTCTGAGGAGCGCCGCGTTCGGGAGGAGTAGAAAATGACGGAATTTGATTACGTGATCGTGGGCGGCGGCGTGGCAGGCTGCGTGGTCGCAAACCGGCTGACCGAAGACCCCTCGGTACGCGTCGCCATGCTGGAGTTCGGCACCGACAAGAACCACAAAAAACAGATCGTCCGGGCACCGCTCGGCATGGTCACCTTCATGATGCCGAACCTGGCTTTTCTGGGCGGCACCAAGATGATGTATCTTTACGAGGCCGAGCCGTCGCGCGGCCTCGGTAACCAGAAAATGATGCTGCCACGCGGCAAGGCGCTCGGCGGTTCCTCCATGGTCAACGGGATGATCTACATCCGCGGCCAGAAGGAGGACTATGACGACTGGCGCGACATGGGCAATCCGGGATGGGGCTATGACGACATTCTCCCCTATTTCAGGAAGTCCGAGAACTTCGTGCTCGCTTCCGAGCCGGATGCCACGAAGAACTTCACGCTCGGCGGAAAGCCTGTGCGCGAGCAGATCGACATGAATTATCATGGCACCGGCGGCCCGGTTTCCGTTGCGCCGCCGCGCTCACCCAATCCGCTCTGTCCCACCTATTTCGAAGCGGCCAAACAGGCCGGCTACAAGCTCAATGCCGACTTCAACGGCGAGGACCAGGAAGGCATCGGCTATCACTGGCTGACCCAGAAAGGCGGCGAGCGCTGGGCGCGGAAAGCAGTTACGCCAACCCGGCCCGCGAGCGCCCGAACCTGACGATCATCACTGAAGCGCGCGCGCTCGAAATCCTGATGGACGGCAAACGCGCCACTGGCGTGAAATACGACCGTGCCGGTGAAATTTCCGAGATCAGGGCNGCCAAGGAAGTCATTCTCGCCACCGGCGCTTTCATCTCGCCGCAGCTTCTGCAACTCTCGGGGATCGGCGATCCGAAAGAGCTCAAGCGCCACGGCATCGAGGTCAAGCACGCTCTGCCCGGCGTCGGCCAGAACCTGCAGGACCATATCGACACCTGGACCAAGCAGCGCACCAAATCCAACCTCACCTATGGCATTTCCTGGGGGACGATGCACTCGAATGCGATGCATATCCTCAAATGGTTCACGGCGCGGCGCGGCATGTTCACCTCCAACACCGGTGAGGCGGGTGGCTTCATCAAATCCGGACCGGATGTCGACCGGCCCGACCTGCAGCTCTTCTTCTGCTCCACCATGGCCTCGGCGCANGCCGCCGACAGNTTCTGGGGTCATGGCTGGGCCATGCATGCNTGCCTACTGCGCCCCAAAAGCGTTGGCCATGTGGGANTGAAGAGCGCGGACGCCTACGAGGCCCCGCTCATCGCACCGAACTTCCTCGGCGATCCCTACGACATGGAAATCCTGATCCGTGGNGTGAAGATCATGCGCGAGATCACCNACCAGCCGGCNTTTGATCCGCATCGTGGCGAGGAAGTGGCGCCCGGCCCGGACGTGCAGACCGACGACGACATCGCGGCCTATATCCGNAGCCANTCGATGACGATGTATCANCCCACCAGCACCTGCAAGATGGGCACCGACGACATGGCTGTCGTCGCCCCGGACTCGCTTCTGGTTCACGGGCTGGAAAACCTCGCCATCGTTGATGCCTCCGTGATGCCGGCGGTGATCTCCGGCAACACGTTCGCACCCACCGTCGCGGTCGCGGAAAAGGCCGCCGATCTGATCAAGGCTCGCGGCAAGGCGAGAANGTCCAGAACTGCCGCATAAGACTTGAACTTGGCTCTAGCCGCATTCGACCCGCCCCAACCCCTGTTGGGGTGGGTCGCTGGCTGTGAGTGAGCGCAAACCACTCAACTGAAATCGTCTCCGGCTCTCGATTCCAAAACTGCGAAACGCCCGTACACTCTGGCAGCTTTGCCCCCAAAGCGGCCGGCTCGACGTTGCGGATCGNCCGCTCCCNTGAAAGGGNCTTGCGTTAGAAACCCCTAAAAATCGAGTGGGTCGGGCAGAGTTTTGGATAACATCNAAAAAAATGGTCATCTGACCAAAATTCAGGCAATAATGCNCGACGAGGCATAGNGCGGGGGAGGCTCAAACGTGTCGGAAACTACTCAAATCCACCAATATGGGCGATTTTCCGCCGTGAACCGCGTTTTTNGANCGGGTTCANCTGCGGGCACTGTGCATGGCACGCAACTTGCGTCGATGACCTCGCGGAGGCGACACNGCGACGTGCGCCCCGACAACNGCGAATACGCTGGTGCAGACNCGAGATCAGGAGCCATGCTTTGAGTGCAAATACATCCAGCGCTGCAGTCGAGATCAGGGGAGTNAGCCGCGTCTATGGCTCNGGGGAACACAAGGTCGTCGCGCTGAGCGATGTTTTCGTGGACATCCGCGAGAACGAGTTCTTCACCCTGCTCGGGCCCTCGGGTTGCGGAAAGACCACGCTTTTGAGGCTGATCGCGGGTTTCGATTTTCCGACCAAAGGCGAAATCCTCCTCAACGGCGAGGACATCGCTCCGCTTCCGCCATTCAAACGTCCGGTCAACACAGTTTTCCAAAGCTACGCGCTCTTCCCGCATATGACGGTGGAAGAGAATATTCGCTTCGGGCTCGATATGCTCGGCAAACCGAAGAGCGAGGCGAAAGCTCGAACCGACGAGATGCTGGAACTGGTGCACATGACGGCAATGCGCGGTCGTGCTGTCAGCCAGATTTCAGGCGGCCAGCAGCAGCGTGTGGCCCTTGCTCGCGCCTTGGCGCCGAAGCCGGAAGTGCTCCTCCTCGATGAGCCGTTGTCGGCACTCGACTACAAACTGCGCAAGGAGATGCAGTTTGAGTTGAAGCGGGTCCAGTCCGAAACAGGCATCACCTTCATCTTCGTCACCCATGACCAAGAAGAAGCGCTCACCATGTCCGACCGCATCGCCGTCATGTCGAACGGTGAAGTGCGCCAGATCGGCTCGGCACGCGAGATTTACGACCGTCCGGCGGACCGCTTCGTGGCCGATTTCATCGGAGAATCGAATTTTCTCGAAGGCGAAATCACCTCAACCGCCGAAAATACCGCCACGGTGGCACTCGCCGGAGGCTCGGCCATCACCGCCGCACTTCCCGCCGGCCCGAAACTCTCCGGCACGGTAACGGTCGTGGTTCGCCCCGAGCACGCGACCCTCGGCAAGGCCGGGACCGGTGCTTTCGACGGCACGCTGGAAGACGCGGTCTATTTCGGCACCGACACCCATTTCCACGTCCGCCTCGACAGCGGCGAAGAATTCATCGTGCGGGAACAGAACGTGCGTGGCGGCGGCGGCGATTTGCCGGAAACGGGGCAACGCGTCGCGGTCCACCTCGGCCCCGAAGCGGCACAGATCCTGAAGGACTGACGATGGACAAGGTGCGACAAGCCGCAGTGGCGGCAAGAATCAGGGATATCCGCAACCGCTGGCTCCTCAGCGCGCCGGCCCTCATCATCATCTTCGTCGCCGCCGTGGGCCCGCTCTTCGTCATGCTGCTCTATTCCTTCATGGAGAAGGGCAATTATGGCGACGTGAAATTCGGAGAGTTTTCACTCGACGGCTGGTTCGCGGTCTTCTTCCAGCGCGATCTGTTCGATGACACGTTGGGGCTTGCGGACGCGCATATCGCCATCATCTGGCGATCGATCAAGCTGTCCTTGTCGACAACGGTTCTGACGCTGATCCTCGGTTTTCCAACCGCCTATTTCATCGCCATGCGTCCGCCGAAAAATCGGGAGATCTGGGTCTTTCTGGTCACGATCCCGTTCTGGACCAATCTCCTGATCCGCACATTCGCCATGCAGCAGATCATCCGCAACGAAGGGCTTCTCAACAACGTGCTCATCTGGCTCGGCGTCATCGATAGTCCGCTTCAGATCATGTATACGGATACGGCCAACCTCCTTGGCATGACCTATGTCTACCTGCCGCTGATGGTGCTGCCGCTCTACGCGTCGATCGAGAGACTGGATTTCCGTCTGGTCGAAGCGGGCTACGACCTCTACGCAAGCCGGCTGCAAGTGCTTCGCCGCATCATCATACCGATCGTCAAACCGGGGTTGATTGCAGGCTCCATCCTCGTCTTCATTCCCTCGCTCGGCGCCTATGTGACGCCGCGTGTGCTGGGTGGCGGCAAGAACATGATGCTCGGCAACCTGATCGAAATGCAGTTCGGAGGCGGCCGCAACTGGCCGCTCGGGGCCGCCATCTCCATTACCCTGATGGCGCTCGTGATGATTGCCCTGCTCTTCTATGTGCGCAACGCCTCGCGCAACGGAGGCAACTATCATGGCTAGACGGACCTTCAACATCCAGGCGCAGCCCGGTTTCAGCTTCATTGCGCTGTTCACGTTCTTCGCGCTCTATCTGCCGATCGCGGCTCTTGTCGTCTACGCTTTCAACGACTCGGAATCCCTGTCCACCTGGGGCGGCTTTTCCACCCGCTGGTTTGTATCGGCCTCGAACAACTCCGTCGTGCAGGACGCCGCGGGGCGCTCGGTTCTGATCGCCATCTGGGCCGCGGTTCTCGCCACGCTGGCCGCGACAATGGCGGCGCTGGCAACGACCCGCTCGCCCAACTATCGCGGACTGACGTTCAAGTATGCGATGATCAACCAGCCGCTCATGGTGCCTGAAATCGTGACCGCCGTCGCGCTTCTGATCGTCTTCTCGCGCATCAAGGTTTGGACCGGCTATAGCGGCCTGGGCTATCTGATCCTCGCTCACACCGCCTTCTGCATACCCTTTGCCTATCTGCCGATCCGGGCGCGGCTCGAAAGCATGGACCTGACGCTCGAGCGCGCGGCGGCCGACTTGTACGCCACCCCGTGGCGCACGTTCCGGCGTGTGACGCTGCCTCTGCTGAGGCCGGGCATCATCGCCGGCTTCATGCTGGCCTTCGTCATATCGCTGGACGACGTGGTCATCACGGAATTCGTGAAATCCGGCGGGCAGGATACGCTGCCGACCTACATGCTGGGTCAGCTCCGTCGTGAGACGACACCCGAGATCAACGCCATTGCCACGGTTTTCCTCGTGGTTTCGGTGGTGATCGTCGTCATTCTCTTCTTGCTCAATCGCCGCAAGCAGTAAGCTTGTGGAGACAACGAAATCAACAGAGAGAGGAACTGAAATGAAAATGAAATGGATCACCACCACAGCCGCAGCGGCAATCGCCGTCATGGCTACCGCGGGCGCCGCCTCCGCGGAAGGCGAACTGAACATCTACAACTGGGGTGACTACACCAGCCCTGAACTGATCACCAAGTTCGAGAAGGAATACGACGTCAAGGTTACCATCACGGACTATGACTCCAACGACACGGCACTTGCCAAGGTGCGCGCCGGGGGCCACGGCTTCGACATCGTCGTACCGTCCGCCAACTACGTTCCGATCTGGGTCAAGCAAGGTCTCCTGCTCGAGGCCCGTCCGGATCAGATGGAAAACTTCAAGAATGTCGACGAGCGCTGGGTCGACGTGCCCTGGGACGAAGGCCGTCACTACACCGTGCCGTGGCAGTGGGGCCTGACGGGCATCGGCGTCAACACCTCGGTTTACGATGGCGACATCAACACCTCCGCGATCTTCCTCGACCCGCCGGAAGAGCTCGTTGGCAAGATCAACGTGGCGCCGGAAATGAATGATGTGCTCTTCGCAACCATCAAGTATTTCGGCGGCGACTGGTGCACCACCGACAAGGATCTGCTCCGCAAGGTCCGCGACAAGCTGGTGGAAGCGAAAACCAAATGGCTCGCCATGGACTACAGTGTCACCGACAAGCTTCCGGCCGGTGAATATGACGCCGTGTACTACTGGAACGGCGCCATCATGCGCTCGCGCCTGCAGAACCCGGACATCAAGTTCGGCTACCCGAAAGAGGGCTTTCCCTACTTCATGGACAGCGTTGCCGTCCTGAAGGATGCGAAGAATCCGGAAAATGCCAAGCTGTTCATGAACTTCATCATGGATCCCGAAAATGCCGCCCTGATCTCGTCCTTCGCGAAATATGCGAACGGCATCAAGGGCTCGCAGGAGTTCCTGCCGGAAGAGATGAAGACTGCGCCTGAACTCGTCGTCCCCGAGGAGTTCAAGGACGCCGGCGAGTTCCTCGCCTCGTGCGAACCCGATGTCGTGGATTTCTACTCCAAGATCTGGACCGAGGTGCAGAAGTAATCCGACACACCACGATGATGACGGGCGGGGAGGAAAACTCCCCGCCTTTTAATTCACAGGCCGAAGCGTCTTACTCGATTGGCGCAGCTCCCATTTTTAACGAGAATTATTATGTCGCAGACCGCCGATATCATCATCCGCAATGCCCGTATCCTGACGATGGACAGCGACCGTCCGAAGGCTGAAGCGATCGCCATCGGCGGCAACCGCATTCTCGCAGTTGGATCGAATACCGATATCGACGCCCTGTCTGCCACCGGCACACGCGTAATCGATGCCCGCGGCGCCAGCGTTCTGCCCGGCATCAACGAAGCCCACATGCACATCTTCCCGGGCTCAGTCTCCCTGACACAGCTCAATCTGTACCAGCTGAGCGGCTTCGAGGCTCTGAAGACGGCGATGCTCGACTACGCCGCGGCCAACCCCGATGAACCGCTTCTGATGGGCTTTTCAGCCTCATACACCCTGCTCGGCGAGGGCGAGCCCATTACGCGGCATGTTCTCGATGCGATCCTGCCCGACCGTCCGTTCATGATGTTTGCCCCCGACCATCACACAGCCTGGGCCAACACGGCGGCTCTCAAGGCCGCCGGTATTTTCGAAGGCGGCGACGTCGGCGTCGGCAACGAAATCGTCATGGGCGACGACGGCTTTGCCAATGGCGAGCTGCGCGAGGGCAATGCCTTCGGTCCCGTTGCGGCACTCTCCTCGACCGGCGGACGCGAAGANCTCGGCATGCTGACCGGCATGGANCCCGAAAGCGTGACGCCGGAGCAATACGCCATCGACCGGGCGGTCNTGAAACGCGGTCTCGAATATTGCGCCTCCGAGGGCATCACNTCGATCCAGAATTTCGATGGCAACCACTATCANNTCCGNATCATGCACGATCTNGAGAAGGCTGGTGAACTACCCNCNCGNATCCGCATTCCCTTCCACATCAAGAATTTCATGGANCTGTCCGTGCTCGATACGGCTGCNCAGTGGAAGCAGGACTATTCNAGCGACATGCTGCGCAGCGATTTCGTGAANGTCTTCATGGATGGCGTGCTCGACAGCTATACCGCCTTCATGCTCGACGGTNACGGNGANCGGCCCGNCTATTGCTGCGANCCGCTGTTTACGGCGGACGCCTTCAACNACATCGCNACCCGCGCCGACGAACTCGGCTTGCAGGTTGCCGTTCACGCGATCGGCAGNGCNGCCGTGCGCCAGACCTTCGATGGCTACGAGGCGGCAGTCAAAGCCAACGGNACGCGTGACAGTCGCCATCGCATCGAACACATCGAGATCATCCATCCCGACGATATCCCGCGCTTCGGGGAGCTCGGCGTCGTCGCCTCCGTGCAGCCGGTCCACTATCCGGGCGGCTCCTGCTTCCCCATCGAACCAACGGATGCCAAGATCGGCAAGCATCGCTGGCAGTATGCCTATCTCTGGCGTTCGCTGAAGGAAGCCGGTGCTCGCGTGGTGTTTGCCTCGGACTGGCCGGTCTCCCCCATCAACCCCTTCGAAAACATCCAGGATGCGTTGACGCGCAAACCCTGGGGCGAAGGCATGCCAGACGAGCGGGTAACGCTGGAAGAAGCCATACACGCCTACACGGCCGAAGGCGCCTGGGTGGAGTTCATGGAGGACCGCAAAGGCGTGCTGAAGCCCGGCTACCTCGCCGATGTCGTTGTTCTTTCCGACGATATCGAAGCAGCGGCACCCGACAACATCGCGACAATAAAGCCGATCGTGACGATCTGCGACGGTCGCATCACATTCGAGGCGGTATGAGGGAATGAGCGAGGGTCGCGTTCTGGCTGAAAGCGAAAAGCCAACCCCGACCGTCGGGACCACGAAAAAAGGCCTTGCGACGCGCGACCGCATCATTACCGGTGCGCGCGAAGCACTTGAGAGAGACGGCATGGACTCTCTCACCACACGAAAGATTGCCGCCAGCGCCGATGTGAGGCTGGCGACCCTCCATTATTATTTCGACAGCAAGGAGAGCATTCTGCTGGCGGTGCTCGAGGACGTGATCGGCGACATGTGCGTCAGCTACGAGGCCGCCGCGCTGGCGAAAGATCCCGATGCCTGCATTGCCGAACTCTTGCGCCTGATCTGGTCCTACATCAAGAAGACCCGTGAACGGCAGATTGCGCAGTTTGAACTGACGATCTACGCCCTGCGGACGAAGAACGCCCAGTGGCTCGCCGAGCTTCAGTACAACGCCTATATCGATTTCTACAGCCGCTTCGTCCCAACCGTTCCGGGCGTGTCCGAAGAGGAAAAGAAGCGCGTTTCGAAGTCTCTCGCCCGCTTTATCCTGATCGGCATCGACGGCCTGATCCTGCAGGCTTTCGCCCTCGACGACGAGGAAATCAGCGACCAAAGCGTCGAAGCGCTCATTCTCGCCTCACAGACCTATTTCAGACATCTCTGCGACTCCGTTCAGCGCTGAGAGGATTCCAGACGGGTTGGGCGACCGGCCGTCCTTAGTTGCCAGGCTTGCTCGTGTTGGGCCTGGGTTTCGAAGGCTTTCCGTTGGTCCGCTTCGGCACCGACGGACCGCCCTCATCCGCATGGCCCAATCGCAATTCGGTGCAGGGACGCAATCCGCTCGGTTGACCATGGGTGACCACCTTCCATCCGAGTTGACGGTTGCACTGACGGCGGGCGCGCTTGCAGGCCGTGGATTGCCGGCCGGCGGATGCCCTGCCGCTGGCGAAGACGTTGCCGTCGGGAGTGCGAGCGACATAGATGCACGTCTCGGCACTTGCTGGCACGGTTCCCAGGCTCGCCAGAAGAACCGCCGCCATGCCGGCGAGAGCAAGTCGTCTTTGGGTGGACATATGCGTTTCCTCCTTGGCGATACGGCATCCAAAGCAATAGCCGCATCCGACAGTCGCCGACCCCGGCGTTGCCACGTTGGTAAGAGGCGCATGATGGGAGAGTGCGGGGAAACACGCTGTGCTGTCCCGCACATTGCCAAAACAGGAAGAATGACCGCTGTTATCGAAAACCGTTCCGAGCCGGGGGTGAGGAAGACGCCTTCATTTCAATCATTGGCTTCGTCCCGAACCGGGCTGAAGCCGGTCGGTTTGACGGCCTCTTTGGTCGCTACGCCCCCAGATATGGGATGCGGCGTCAAACGCCAGCGAAATGATCGGATCGGCAATACGGCTCGACAGGCAGATCAGGCTCAGGGAAGTGGAAACCTTGACCGCGTTGGCAACGGCCAGGCCGTTCGCCTGCTGCTCATGTAACGCAATGGATTCCCGACACAGGCTCAAACCGAGACCGGTGCGCACCATCGCCAGCATCGAGGCTTCCTGGTCGACCGATGCCACGANGTTCTGGCGCAGGCCGAGTTCGTTGAAAAGCCGGTTGAGGAGCCGGTTATGCACCGAGGCGGGCGGTGTGCCGATCCACGGCAGTTCGGCAAGATCGGTCCAATCCTTGTCGTTGATGGCGTCTCGTAGTTCCGGGGGCGCGACNACGCGGTAGGTCAGTGGGGCGAGCGCGAGAACATGAAAGAGGCCATCTTGNNCNTCCTGATCGNCGTTAAACGAGGAAGCGTCGTAGTCGCGGACNTCGCCNAGAAAGAAGCCGATATCCAGTTCGTTCCGCTTGAGACCTTCCGGCACCTGCCCGCTCATCCCNTGGCGCANNTCCGTTTCGATGCCNGGNCCA
Organism: Hoeflea sp.; assembly: GCA_002707605.1. Lineage (GTDB taxonomy): Bacteria > Pseudomonadota > Alphaproteobacteria > Rhizobiales > Rhizobiaceae > Pseudohoeflea. The sequence goes on along the minus strand of PANK01000004.1, from coordinate 8,311 downwards.
TTTTCCACCAAGGCTTTCAGCAGTGACCCGAGCCGGGTGAACTCCGGATCGATGATCGTGCCNATCCGCAATTTNCCGCGCACATCCGTCGCCAGACGGCGNGCGGTCTGGCTGAAATCGGTGAGTGACGCGAAAACGCGTTCGGCCTTGGCAAGAAGCAGTGTCCCCTCCGGCGTAAGCTCCATGCCTTTGGCTGTCCGCCGGAACAGCTCGATGCCGGCCTCGACAGCAAGCCGCCGCAACTGCAAACTGACCGCCGGTTGCGTAAGATGCAGCTTGTCTGCCGCCCGCGTCACGTTTCCTTCGCGCGCGACGGTCACGAATGCTCTCAGGGTCTTCAGGTCGATCGAGTCCATCATATTAATTTTCTTTATAATTGAAGGCTCCATTTGTCATTTGATTTCCGATTCTGGCGACGATTACACTCCGTTTAAGGCGGACAACCCTCAGAGAAACATATTCTGGTGGGTGAAATTTATAAGTCCGCGATACAGGGAGGATACGGCGCCATGGCGAAACCCGAGGGATTTAACCCGGTCGACCGGTTCGACTATGTCATCGTCGGCGGCGGATCCGCCGGATGCCTTCTTGCCAATCGATTGAGCCGCGATCCGTCCACTCGTGTGCTGCTTCTCGAGGCGGGCAAGAAGGACAATTATCTCTGGATTCATGTGCCGGTGGGCTATCTCTACTGCATCGGCAACCCGAGGACCGACTGGCTCTACAATACCGAGCCGGACGTTGGCCTGAACGGTCGCCAATTGCGCTATCCGCGCGGCAAGACCCTCGGCGGCTGTTCCTCGATCAANGGAATGATCTACATGCGCGGCCAGGCCCGCGACTATGATCGTTGGGCAGAACTGACCGGTGACGNNAGCTGGACATGGGAAAATGTGGTGCCGGACTTCAAGGCGCATGAGGACCATTACCGGCTCGACAATGACCAGGATCCGCAGACGGGCGGCAACAGCCGTTTCTCCGANCTCCACGGACATGGCGGCGAGTGGCGCGTCGAAAAGCAGAGGCTGCGCTGGGATGTGCTGGATGCCTTNGCCGANGCCGCCGTNCAGGCTGGCGTGCCNAGGACGACGGATTTCAATGCCGGTGACAATGAAGGCGTCGGCTACTTCGACGTGAACCAGAAGGCNGGCTGGCGCTGGAACACGGCCAAGGCCTTTCTGCGACCCGTTCTGAAACGCCCGAACCTGACCGTCTGGACGGAAGCGCAGGTTGAGAAGCTGATCGTCGCGACCGACGAAGACGGAGCCAAGGTTTGCAAGGGCGCGAAGGTCAGGCGCGCAGGCAGCGTTGTCGATGTCGAAGCCCGCAAGGAATTGATCCTTTCGGCCGGCGCCATTGGTTCGCCGACAATTCTTCAACTCTCGGGCATAGGCCCCGCGCAACATCTCAAAGAAACGGGAATCGATGTGGTGGCCGACCTTCCGGGCGTCGGCGAAAACCTTCAGGACCACCTGCAGATCCGGTCCGTTTTCAAGGTGAAAGGCGTCAAGACACTCAACAAGCTGGCCAACAGCCTGTTCGGCAAGATGATGATCGGCCTCGAATACGGGCTTCTCCGTTCCGGACCGATGAGCATGTCGCCGTCTCAGCTGGGCGCATTCACCCGCTCGGACGACAGCCAGTCCCACGCCAATCTCGAATACCACGTGCAGCCCTTGAGCCTGGATGCNTTCGGGGAGCCCNTGCANCGCGANCCCGCNTTCACCGCGAGCGTATGCAATCTCAATCCCACCAGCACCGGTTCGGTGAANGTCCGCTCGNCCGATGCCANCGATGCGCCGGCNATCGCACCGAACTATCTCAGCACCGAGGAAGANCGGAAGATCGCCGCCGACAGCCTGNGGCAGGTCCGCAAGATCGTCGCGCAGCCGGCGCTCGCAAANTACAAGCCCGAAGAGTGGAAGCCGGGCGTTCAGTACCAGACCGACGAAGAGCTTGCCAAACTCGCAGGCGACATTGCCACCACGATCTTTCACCCGGTCGGAACAACGAAGATGGGACGCGACGACGACACGATGGCAGTCGTCGACAGCCGATTGCGGGTCCGCGGAATTTCCGGCCTTCGGGTCGTTGATGCCGGCGTGATGCCAAAGATCACGAGCGGCAATACCAATTCGCCGACCTTGATGATCGCCGAAAAGGCCGCGGCATTCATTCTTCAGGACGCAGCCGCGAGCGCTTGATANTCNGCTGGCCAGGCACCNTCAGGACACAGACAATGGCAGTCAGCACGCGAGAAAATCTCCCGCTCCACGGCGTCAAGGTCGTCGATTTCGGCCAATACATCGCCGGCCCTGCAGTCGCCATGATCCTCGGCGATCTCGGCGCGACAGTGGTGCATGTCGATCCGCCCGGCGGCCCTCTGTGGCAAAGCCCCGCCAATGCGACGCTCAACCGCAACAAGCTGATCGTCAATATCGATCTGAAGGTCCCTGAAGGCGTCGAGCANGCACNGGCGCTGATCGGGGAAGCCGATATCGTNATCGAGAACTTCCGGCCGGGCAAATTCGCGGCGCTNGGCATCGATTTCGNGGCACTCAGAGGGGAACGGCCGGAGCTGATNACGCTGTCCATTCCGGGCTTTGCCTCGAACGACNAGGAANGGCGCGAGCTGCGCGCCTATGAGAGCGTNATCGCGGCAAGTTCCGGCGTCTTCACGGANATGGGTCTCAATCGTGTNCTGATGGGNGTCAATCCGTCCTTNTCGCCGCTGCCGCTNGCCTCCGCCTATGGGGCCATGCTTGCNTCNTCCTCCGCGGTTCTNGCCTTGCAGNCGCGNGAGCGNACNGGTCTNGGCGATCACGTCGAGGTACCGCTCGCCAGCGCCGTCATGGAAGGGCTTTGCTACAACTCGATCAAGATCGAGGGACTGCCGGATCGCTATATCACCCAGCGCGANCGGGAGATTGCGCGCCGNCGCGTCGAAGGCCTGCCGATGAACCTCAGCTACGAGGAACTGCAGGAGCTTCTCGATCCCTTCTACCGCAGCTACCTCTGCAAGGACGGGCGGATGTTNTANGTCGTCTGCCCCAGCCACAAGAACCATGCGAAACGCTGNCTGCAGGCTCTCGGCNTCTACGAGGAGCTTGTTGCCGAAGGATTGACGGANGAGNAAGACACATATCTTCCGACTGCCGAATGGCAATCCGATGTGTCGCTTGGTGTTTACCCGTTGCCCAAGGACTGGGCCGACAGGATCGCGGCGAAGATGAAGGAGGTGTTCCTCACCCGAACGGCCAAGGAGTGGGAGCGTATTTTCGGGCGCGGCCGTTTTCCCGGNGCTCCNCAACGCTGGCTGCANGAATGGATCAACGACGATCACGCNGAGACGTCGGGCCTGATGATCGACGTNCAGGANNCGGAATACGGGACCATGATCCAGCCNGGNCCCGTTGTCTGGCTCGAGGANAGCGGCGANGCGGCNNTGTCNCCNGTNCCNCGGCGNTGGGTGGANGTTTCAACCGCNNTGTCNCTTCTNAAAAAACAGAANACCAANCTNCCGCGCGTCACCGATCCCGATGATCGCAGCGGCTGGCTCGAAGGNGTCCGCNTNCTCGACCTNTGCAACGTGATCGCCGGNCCGCATTCGGTCAGCTATCTNNCCCGNTTCGGTGCNGAGGTGATCAAGCTCGACCCCGCCTCNCCNCTNTACGATAGCTGGAANACNGTGATNTTCGGCATATCNCACATGCGCGGCAAGCGNTCGGCGCTCATCGACATCAAGTCCGNNGAGGGCCGNAAGGCNCTTCATGCGCTGGTGCAATCGGTTGACGTCATCGTCTGGAATGCGCCGGACAACCAGATCCGTGAGATGGGGCTCGATGCCGAGACCCTCGGCAAGATCAATCCGGATGCGATTTTCTGCAAGCTCGACTGTTTTAGCGGCGTGAGCCGCGGCCCCCGTACCGACTATGTCGGCTACGACGATCTGGTGCAGGCCTCGACCGGCATCATGACGCGTTTCGGTGGATCGATGCACGAACCGGAAGAACATGCTCATGTCGGCACCATTGATGTCATGTGCGGGTTCGGCGGCGCGCTCGGCGTGGCAACAGCACTCTATCAAAAACTGAATACCGGCCGCGTTGGGCGCGGGCGCACCTCGCTTTCCGCCAACAGCGGGCTCCTGCAGATACCCTTCTGCTACGACTATCTCGGTCGTGGCCTCTTCAACGAACCATCCGGCCGTTATGTGCCCGGCTACGATGCCCTGACGCGCTTCTACTATACGGCGTCCGGCGACTATCTTCTCTTCAGCTCGAACGAACACGATATCCCGAGCCTCGATGGCCTCGCGGAGTTCAAGGGCATCGCCAGCCTCCCGAAGGACGAACGCGACGCGTTTCTGTCCGGCATATTTGCCGGCGATACCTCACCGGCTTGGCTGGAAAAGCTGCATGCCGCTGGCTTCGGCGCGGCGATCTGCGACAATATCGATGCACTAAGGTCCCGCTATGCGCGAGATGCCGATGGAACGACCGGCATCGACAATGGCAGCTATTCCTTTTCGACCTATACCGACCATCCCAGCGGCCACGTGGTCACACAGCTCGATCCCTACGCCATCCGCCCGAGCCGCAGCGCGATCGTCTCTCCGCCCCCGGCTGAAAAATATGGCGCCTCGACCGTCAGCGTTCTCGAAGAAGTCGGATACACGGAAGAAGAAATTGCAAGGCTGCTCGATGACGGTGTGATCAGTCAGAGTTGGAGCAAGGAATACCTTCCCAGCTAGCCGCAAGCTGACCGAGAATCATCATGCCGCGACATGGCCTAACGNGNNGCTTNGGGATTGGCCGGCTTGTGCGGGAATTTGCCGACTATCNANCGATGCNGTCTTTTAGCCGCTCTTGGATGCCGTGGCANTCTCNGATGCAGCGGNCTGACGCTTGGGCCTCACATAATCCCGGTCGATCTTGCCCTCNCCAGCCTTGAAAAAAATACTGGCTGTTGACCAGCCATCCCTTGAGAAGCCTGAGNGGCACCAGACATGCCAGCAGGATCAAGGGGATTGAGGTCAATGCGTGCACCCACCATGCGGGGGAATACGCAACCTCGATATAGCATGCCACNGCNACAGCCGGGATGGACGTAAAGCAGATGACGAAAAACGCCGGGCCGTCTGCAGGNTCGGCGAANGAATAGTCCAGGCCGCAGACCTCACACCGCGATTTCAGCGTGAGAAATCCNTGGAAGAGNTGCCCCTGCCCGCAGCGNGGGCAACGNCCCCTCAGGCCNGTTTCGACAGGTGGCAGTGGTGGCCAATCGGTGTTCATNGNTTTTCCTTTGCAACANTTATTGCATGCATTCATTTNTNCATACAATAATCCAGTCAATAAGGGGACNTCACAAAATGCCGCAGGGNTCCNGCNGGNCTGNTCNCCATGCCTGCANCNCGNTCANGGCTATCCCGATACTCAAAAAGNGNNGATTTTTCANTTAGTTCGNCAGTCGNCAATCCTGANATCGAATGNACCGNGGCNGTTCCGGCTTCCTGACGGCAGTCACACGCAGCCTNNCGCCTTGACAAGGACGTCTCGTCCTATCCATATAATTTCCNTATTNTGAAGATCCACATCACACCATCGGAACGCCAATGGCTCCACCATCATGGACACCGAAATTAAGTTCCAGGAACGGGCCGATTTATCTCGCGATTGCCGACGCGATCGCGGCAGACATCCTGAACGGACAACTTGTCGATGGCGCGCGCCTTCCCACCCAGCGGAGGCTTGCCGAGGACCTCGACATTGATTTCACGACCGTAAGTCGTGCCTACGCGGAAGCGCGCAGCCGCGGATTGATCGAAGGCAAGGTCGGGCGCGGGACTTATGTCAGGGCGCAGAGAAGAGCGCCGCCTCGGCCGCAGCCGTCGGGCTTGGTGGACATGAGCATGAACCTGCCGCCCCGGTTCNAGAANCAGNCTCTGACAACCAGNCTGTTCGACGCCGCCAGGCAGCTNGAAGATCAGGGTCTCGAACTTCTGATGCGCTATCAGGANCCCGGCGGGATCATGAAAGACCGGGAGATCGGCACTTCGTGGCTGTCCAGGCGGCTTCCCGATATCACACCTGACCGGGTCCTCCTTTCAGCCGGTGCGCAAGGCGCGCTTCTTGCTGTTCTGAGCATCCTGACCGAGCCGGGCGATCTNGTCTGTACNGAACATCTGACCTATCCGGGCTTCCGATCCGTNGCNGCTCANCTNAGGCTCAAACTCATACCNTTGGAGATGGACGAANANGGNCTGNTTCCGGAAGCATTCGANATGGCNTGCCGGGCATCGAAGATAAAGGCGCTGTACTGTGTNCCCACNCTCCACAATCCGACCACCCGCACGATACCNTCATCCCGTCGCCNGCAATTGGTCGAGTTGGCGCGAAAATACGATGTCACGATCATNGAGGATGATGCCTATGGCCCNCTGCTCGANGNNGCGCCACCANCGCTTGCCGCACTTGCTCCNGACNTCGTCTANCATGTCGCGAGCCTGTCGAAATGCCTGTCACCCGCNNTGCGTGTTGCCTATGTCGCTGTACCGCACAATCGAAGTCTCAGGCTCGCCAATGCCATCCGCTCCACGGCATCGATNGTNTCGCCGCTNGCGGGTGCGACNGCNTCNCGATGGATNGAGACAGGTCTGGCAGACAANGTTCGCGACGAGATNGTCCGGGAAAGTGCNANGNGGCTNCAGGTCTTTCAGGCGANCCTCNCNGANATGGCNGAAGCCTCACTCGGNGGNTTNCACGCCTGGCTCAACATCCCGGCACCCTGGACACGGGGAGAACTGGTNTCGAGACTGCGGTCGGTTGGCATCGGNGTNGTNGCNAGCGACGCNTTCNCACTTTCCGGCACGCCGGAAGCNGTAAGGGTNGGNCTTGGGGGACCGGCCAGCGTTGANGAACTGAAGCACAGCCTGTCCGTCCTCGCNGACCTCCTGTCCCAGCAACCGGAATTNTCGTCGACCATCGTTTGACGTATGGCCNGNNGCTATTCTCNTCGCTTCACGCANCTCCCAAGNCNCAAAAAAGCCGCGCTCCTTGTCNGGGAGCGCGGCTTCTTTTCTGTNNATNTNCCNGAGCGTCAGACGCTCATGCAGAGATACTTNATCTCGAGAAANTCCTCGATGCCGTATTTCGAGCCTTCGCGGCCGAGNCCCGANGACTTGATGCCGCCGAACGGNGCTTCGGCNGTNGAGACGAGNCCGGTGTTGATGCCCACCATGCCGCTTTCGATTTCCTCGGCGACCTTCCANACCGTCGAGATGTCACGGGCATAGAAATANGCGGCNAGGCCNAACTCGGTGTCGTTGGCAAGNGCGATGNCNTCGTCNANCGTGTCGAAGGCNATGATCGGGGCGACNGGGCCAAACGTCTCTTCGGAGAGAACCTTCATGCCCTTNGANACNCCGCTCAGAACCGTCGGCTGGAAGTAAGTGCCGCCCAGTTCCGANCGCTTGCCGCCGGTGACGANCTTNGCNCCCTTGCTGACGGCGTCCGCGACATGGTCCTCGACCTTCTCGACACCCTTCTCGTCAATCAGCGGGCCGATCTGCACCCCGTCATCCATGCCGTTGCCGACCTTGAGCCTGGCNGTGGCNGCNGCNAGNTTCTCGGCAAAGGCATCGGCCACGCCGCGCTGGACATAGATGCGGTTGGCGCAGACNCAGGTCTGGCCCGAATTGCGGAACTTGGCGATCATCGCGCCTTCCACCGCCGCATCGAGATCGGCATCGTCGAAGACCAGGAACGGCGCATTGCCGCCNAGNTCCAGCGANAGCTTCTTGATGTCGTGNGCGCACTGCTTCATCAGGATGCGGCCCACTTCGGTNGAGCCGGTNAAGGTNAGCTTGCGCACCTTCGGGTTCGAGCACATCTCTGCGCCGATNCCCTTNGAATCGCTGCCCGGGATCATCGACAGNACNCCCTTCGGCACNCCGGCGCGTTCGGCNAGNACCGCCATGGCGATNGCCGANAGCGGGGTTTCCTTGGCNGGNCGNGCCACGAAGGTGCAGCCCGAGGCNAGNGCAGGCGCCACCTTGCGGGCGATCATCGCATTGGGAAAATTCCACGGCGTGATCGAGGCCACCACACCGACCGGCTGCTTGATCACCACGATGCGCTTGTCGGCCTGGTGGCCGGGGATGACGTCGCCATAGACGCGGCGGGCTTCCTCGGCGAACCACTGGATGAACGACGCGCCATAGGCGATCTCGCCCTTGGCTTCCGCAAGCGGCTTGCCCATCTCGGCGGTCAGGATCTTGCCGAGATCCTCCTGGTTCTCGAGCATCAGGTCG